>CAVVRG010000001.1:0-205879 GCA_963750595.1 uncultured Actinomycetes bacterium
CCGCGCTCGCGTTCAAGGTCATGACCGACCCCTTCGTCGGGAAGCTGACGTACTTCCGCGTGTACTCCGGCCAGGTGAAGGCGGGGGGCCGCGTCCTCAACACGACGAACGGAAAGACCGAGCGGATCGGCCGCATCCTCCAGATGCACGCGAACCACCGCGAGGAGCGCGAGGAGATCGCTGCGGGCGAGATCGCGGCGGCGGTCGGGCTCAAGTACACGACGACGGGCGACACGCTCGCCGTCGACTCGGACCCGATCGTCCTCGAGTCGATGTCCTTTCCGGACCCCGTCATCTCCGTCGCGATCGAGCCGAAGACGAAGGCCGACCAGGACAAGCTCAGCCAGGCGCTCCAGCGGCTGGCCGAGGAGGACCCGACCTTCCGGGTCTCGTCGGACGAGGAGACGGGGCAGACGCTCATCGCCGGGATGGGCGAGCTGCACCTCGAGATCATCGTCGACCGCCTCATGCGCGAGTTCCGCGTGGAGGGCAACGTCGGGCGTCCGCAGGTCGCCTACCGGGAGACCATCGGGCGGCCGGCGGAGAAGATCCAGGGCAAGTTCGTGCGCCAGACGGGTGGCTCAGGGCAGTACGGCGACGTCGTGATCAACCTCTACCCGCAGGAGCCGGGCGCCGGCTACGTGTTCGACGACAAGATCGTCGGCGGCAAGATCCCCAAGGAGTACATCCCGGCCGTGGACGCGGGGATCGAGGAGGCGATGAGCTCGGGCATCCTCGCCGGGTACCCGGTGGTCGACATCAAGATCGAGCTCGTCGACGGCTCGTACCACGAGGTCGACTCGAGCGAGCGGGCCTTCAAGATCGCCGGCTCGATGGCGTTCAAGGAGGGCATGAAGCGGGCGAAGCCGAAGCTGCTCGAGCCGGTGATGGCGGTCGAAGTGGTCACACCCGAGGACTTCCTCGGCGACGTCATTGGTAACCTCAACGGGCGACGCGGCCGGATCGAGCAGCTCGAGCCGGTCGGCGGGTCGCAGTCGATCCGCGCGAGCGTCCCGCTCGCGGAGATGTTCGGCTACGCGACCGACCTGCGCTCGATGACCCAGGGTCGAGCGACGTTCACGATGCAGTTCGACCGCTACGAAGAAGTGCCCGCCTCGATTGCCGAGTCGCTCGTGGCGAGCGAGAAGACAGCGTAAACCGAGAGTCCAGGTTCGGAGGGTAGGAGCAGATGGCCAAGCAGAAGTTCGAGCGCACCAAGCCGCACGTCAACGTCGGCACCATCGGTCACATCGACCACGGCAAGACGACGCTGACAGCCGCGATCACGAAGGTGCTCGCGGAGGCGGGGACCAACACCGAGGCGACGTCGTTCGACGCGATCGACAAGGCACCGGAGGAGCGGCAGCGCGGGATCACGATCAACACCGCGCACGTCGAGTACGAGACCGAGAACCGGCACTACGCCCACGTCGACTGCCCGGGGCACGCCGACTACATCAAGAACATGATCACGGGCGCTGCCCAGATGGACGGCGCGATCCTCGTCGTCTCGGCCGCGGACGGCCCGATGCCGCAGACGCGCGAGCACATCCTCCTCGCCCGCCAGGTCGAGGTGCCCTCGATCGTCGTCGCGCTGAACAAGGCCGACATGGTCGACGACCCCGAGCTCCTCGAGCTCGTCGAGATGGAGGTGCGCGAGCTCCTCTCCAAGTACGAGTTCCCCGGCGACGACATCCCCGTCGTCCAGGTTTCCGCGCTCAAGGCGCTCGAGGGCGACCCCGAGTGGACGCCGAAGATCCTCGAGCTCATGGCGGCGGTCGACTCGTACATCCCCGAGCCCGTCCGCGACGTCGACAAGCCCTTCCTCATGCCGATCGAGGACGTGTTCACCATCACCGGTCGCGGTACCGTCGTCACCGGCCGCATCGAGCAGGGGAAGATGACCGTCGGCGAGGAGATCGAGATCGTCGGCATCCACCCGGAGGTGGAGAAGACCGTCATCACGGGCCTCGAGATGTTCCAGAAGACGCTCGACTACGCGCAGGCCGGCGACAACGCAGGAGCGCTCCTCCGCGGCATCAAGCGCGAGGACGTCGAGCGCGGCCAGGTCCTGGCGAAGCCGGGCTCGATCACCCCGCACACGCAGTACAAGGCCGAGGTGTACGTCCTCTCGAAGGACGAGGGCGGCCGCCACACGCCCTTCTTCGACGGCTACCGGCCCCAGTTCTACTTCCGCACGACCGACGTCACCGGCTCGATCAAGCTGCCCGAGGGGCAGGAGATGGTCATGCCGGGCGACAACACCAACATGGAGATCGAGCTGATCCAGCCGATCGCAATGGACCAGGGCCTCCGCTTCGCGATCCGCGAGGGCGGCCGCACGGTCGGTGCGGGCGTCGTGACGGAGATCATCAAGTAGGGGCGAGGCATGCCTCGCCCCCATCCCACGCGCATCTAGACACATGGCACAGCAGAAGATCCGAATCCGCTTGAAGGGCTACGACCACCAGCAGGTGGACCGCTCCGCGTCGCAGATCGTCGAGACGGCGCAGCGCACGGGCGCCACGATCACGGGCCCGGTCCCGCTGCCCACGGAGAAGAACGTCTACTGCGTGATCCGCAGCCCCTTCAAGGACAAGGACTCGCGCGAGCACTTCGAGGTCAGGACGCACAAGCGGCTGATCGACATCCACAGCCCGACTCCGAAGACGGTCGACTCGCTCATGCGCCTGGACCTGCCGGCCGGGGTCGACATCGAGATCAAGCTGTGACCGCGGCGAAGGGCATCCTCGGCCGGAAGCTCGGCATGAGCCAGGTCTTCGACCCGGAGACCGGGGCGATGACCGCCGTCACCGTCATCGAGGCGGGGCCGTGCCCGGTGGTCCAGGTGAAGACCGTCGAGACGGACGGCTACGACGCCGTCCAGCTCGCGTTCGAGCCCGTCGTCGAGCGGAAGCTCTCGAAGGCCGAGGTCGGCCACCTGAAGAAGGCCGGCGCCGGGCCGCACCGTCACCTCGTCGAGGTGCGCGGCCAGAGCGACCTCACGGTCGGAGAGACCGTCACCGTCGAGTCGTTCGCACCGGGCGACCGCGTGAAGGTGGCCGGCATCTCGATCGGCAAGGGCTTCCAGGGGACGATCAAGCGGCACGGGTTCACCCGCGGACCGGTCTCCCACGGCTCGCACAACGTCCGCAAGCCCGGCTCCATCGGCGCCTCGGCGTACCCGTCGCGGGTGTTCAAGGGGACGCGCATGAGCGGCCGAATGGGCGGGAACCGCGTCACCCAGCCCGGGCTCGTCGTGCACGAGGTCGACGCGGATCGCAACCTCCTGCTCGTCCGGGGCTCCGTGCCCGGCGCGGCGAGCGGGCTCCTGGAGATCCTGGGGGCGTAGGCGGTGGCCGCGACGACACCGAAGGCGCCCGTGCTCGGCGGGTCGAAGAAGGAGGTCTCGCTGGAGCCCTCGGTCTTCGCCGTCGAGGTCAAGCCACACCTCGTCCACGAGACGGTGCGGGCCGAGCTCAACGCCGCCCGCGCGGGAACGCGCGGGGCGAAGAGCCGCGGGCTCGTGGCCGGCGGCAGGTCGAAGCCGTGGCGCCAGAAGGGGACCGGCCGCGCCCGCGCCGGGACGACCCGCGCGCCGCACTGGACGGGCGGTGGAGTCGCCTTCCCGCCGGTGATGCGGAGCTTCGAGGTCAAGGTCAACCGCAAGGCGCGCCGCGCTGCGCTGCGCGGAGCGCTCTCCGGCCACGCGGCGAACGGGACGCTCGCCCTGCTCGACGGCTCGGCGTTCGAGACGCCCTCCACACGGGCGGCCGCGGAGCTCCTTGCCGGCTGGGGGGAGCGCCCGACGCTCGTCGTCACGACCGAGGACGAGGAGGTCGTCGTCAAGTCCTTCCGCAACCTCGAGAAGGTGCTCGTGACCGTCCCGTCCGAGCTCGAGGTCGTGTCCATTGTCTGGGCGCGGTCCGTCCTCGTCACCGAGGCCGCGTTCCCGCTCGTCCTCGCGCGTGCTGGCGCCGCCGGCGGTGGGGAGGCGGCGGAGTGAGCCTCCATCCGAACCAGGTCCTCCTCGCACCGGTCGTGTCGGAGAAGAGCTACTCGCTCATCACCGACCGCAAGTACACGTTCCGCGTCCACGAGGACGCGCACAAGACCCAAGTCCGGCAGGCCGTCGAGGAGCTCTTCGAGGTGCAGGTGCAGAGCGTGAACATCCTCAAGGTGCAGTCCAAGCCGAAGCGGCGAGGGTTGACGAAGGGACGCCGGCCGGGCTGGAAGAAGGCGATCGTGCAGCTGAAGGAAGGCCACGAGATCGAGATCTTCGAGGGGGCGTCGGTCTGATGGCCCTCAAGAAGTACAAGCCGACGAGCCCCGGGCGCCGCTTCATGGCGACCTCGGGCTTCGAGGAGATCACGAAGTCGGAGCCGGAGAAGTCGCTCCTCGAGCCGCTGCCCAAGAAGGGCGGCCGGAACAACCGCGGCCGGATCACCACGCGCCACCAGGGTGGCGGCCACAAGCGCCGCTTCCGGACGATCGACTTCAAGCGCACGAAGGACGGCATTCCGGCGAAGGTGGCCGCGATCGAGTACGACCCGAACCGGTCCGCGCGCATCGCGTTGCTCCACTACACGGACGGCGCGAAGTCGTACATCCTCGCGCCCGCCAGGCTGCGGGTCGGGGCGATGGTCGAGTCGGGCCCGGACGCCGACATCAAGCCGGGGAACGCCCTCCCACTGGCCAACATCCCGACCGGCACCCTCGTCCACGCCGTCGAGCTCAAGCCGGGGCAGGGAGCGCGCATGGCGCGGTCCGCGGGCTCCTCCATCCAGCTCGTCGCCAAGGACGGTGACCACGGCGTGCTGAGGCTCCCCTCGGGCGAGCTGCGCCGCGTGCTCCTGACGTGCCGCGCGACGGTCGGGCAGGTCGGGAACTCGGACCACGCGAACCAGTCCGGCGGCAAGGCGGGCAGGAGCCGCTGGCTCGGCAAGCGGCCCACCGTGCGCGGCTCGGCCATGAACCCGGTCGACCACCCGCACGGCGGTGGCGAGGGCAAGACCAAGGGCGGCCGCCACCCGGTGACGCCGTGGGGCGTGCCGACCCTCGGCAAGCGCACGCGCCGGAAGCACAAGGATTCGGACAAGCTGATCGTCCGCGGCAGACGCCGCGGCAAGGAGAGGAAGCGCTAGTCGATGTCACGTTCTTCCAAGAAGGGGCCTTTCGTGCAGGACCGGTTGCTGAGCCGCATCGAGGCCATGAACGCTTCCGGGGAGAAGCGGATGATCCGCACCTGGTCGCGCTCCTCGACGATCTTCCCCGACATGGTCGGGCACACGATCGCGGTCCACGACGGCCGCAAGCACGTGCCCGTCTTCGTCACCGAGCAGATGGTCGGGCACAAGCTCGGCGAGTTCGCCCCGACCCGTACGTTCCGCGGCCACGCCGGCGACCGGCAGACACAGGTGAAGAAGCGCTGATGGCCGACCGGGACGTCATGAGCGTGCGGGCGCAGGCGAAGTACGTCCGCACCTCCGCGCGGAAGGCGCGGCTCGTGCTCGACCACATTCGCGGGCGCAGCGTCCCGGAGGCGCGCACCATCCTCGCGTTCACGTCCCGCGCCGCGGCGACGGACATCGCGAAGGTGCTGCGCTCCGCGGTCGCGAACGCGGAGGCGAACCACGGCCTCGACGGCGACGAGCTCGTCGTGGAGGCCGCCTACGCCGACGAGGGGCCGACGCTGAAGCGGTGGCGGCCTCGTGCCCGCGGCCGCGTCAACCGGATCAAGAAGCGGACGTGCCACGTCACGCTCGTCCTCGCCGAGCTGCCTCCGTCCGAGGCGCCGCGCCGCCGCGCGCGCTCGACGCCCGCGACCGAGCAGGCCGCACCCGCGGCGGAGGAGACCAAGCCGAAGGCGTCTAGCCGGCGCAAGAAGAAGGAAGGAGTGGCCGCCTGATGGGCCAGAAAGTGCACCCCGGCGGATTCCGCGTCGGCGTCATCCACGACTGGAAGTCGAACTGGTGGACCGGGAAGCAGGAGTTCGCGGCCTACCTCCTCGAGGACGTGAAGATCCGCAGGCACATCCTCGGGAAGCTCTCGCACGCCGGGCTCTCGGACATCCTCATCCGCAAGGACAAGCAGCGCATCACCGTGGACATCTTCACGGCGCGCCCCGGCATCGTCATCGGGAAGTCCGGCGTCGAGGTGGACGCGCTGCGCCGCGAGCTCCACGGGATCACGCAGAAGAACGTCCACATCAACATCAACGAGATCAAGCGGCCGGAGCTCGACGCGAAGCTCGTCGCGCAGTCGATCGCGGAGCAGCTCGAGAACCGCGTGAGCTTCCGGCGTGCGATGAAGCGCTCGCTCGCCTCGGCGATGCGGTCGGGCGCTCAGGGGATCAAGATCTCCGCGGCCGGGCGCCTGACGGGCGGCGAGATGAGCCGCCGCGAGATGTACTCCGAGGGGCGCGTCCCGCTGCACACGATCCGCGCGGACATCGACTACGGCCAGGCCGAGGCGAAGACGACAGCCGGCCAGATCGGGGTCAAGGTCTGGATCAACAAGGGCGAGATCATGCCCGAGGGCTACGAGGGCGCCGGCGGCGGAGACGTCCGCCTGGGCGACCAGGACCAGGCTCGCCGCAAGCGCGGCACCTCGTCCGAGGGGCTCGGCGCGTCGCGCGAGGGACGTGGCCGCCAGCAGGACCGCGAGGGGCTCGGGATCGTTCCGCGCCGGCGTCGCGGCTCCCGCCCGGGCGGCGGCCGGCCCGGTCAGCGCCCGCGGCGCGACGTGGCGGAGCAGCGCGCTCCCGAGCCCGAGACGCCGGTGACGGAAGCCCCGACCGAGGCCATCGAGGCCGTCCAGGAGCCCGTGACGGACGCGCCCGCCGAGCCCAGCGCCGAGCCGACCGCCGAGCGGGCGCCGGAGACGGGGGCCGAGAGCTGATGCTGATGCCGCGGAAGACCAAGTACCGCCGGCACCATCGCGGACGCCGCGCAGGCACGTCCAAGGGCCAGACCACGGTGCAGTTCGGCGACTTCGGGCTGAAGTCGCTCGAGGCCGGCTGGGTCACGAACCGGCAGATCGAGGCGGCGCGGATCGCGGCGACGAGGAAGATCCGCCGGAGCGGGAAGGTCTGGATCAACCTCTTCCCCGACAAGCCGTACACGAAGAAGCCGGCAGAGACGCGGATGGGCTCCGGCAAGGGCTCGCCCGAGGGCTGGGTCGCCGTCGTGAAGCCCGGTCGCGTGATGTTCGAGATGGGCGGCGTCCCCGAGCCGCTGGCCAAGGAGGCGCTTCGCCTCGCCAGCCAGAAGCTGCCACTGAAGACGAAGTTCGTCCGCCGGGAGGCCGATCTCTTTGAAAGCTAGATTCATCGCGGGGGAACCCATGGTCCCCGCGCGGGCCCCCTCCTTCTTCGTAGCGACCCGCCCGGCGCTCGCCGAGGCTCCCGCCGGGCGAAGCCCGGCTTCACCCGCGAAGGGCCGCGCCGCCGCCATCGGAGGAAGCCATGCGAGCTAGGGACCTGCGCGGCATGACGAACGAGGAGCTCGATCGCAAGATGGCCGAGACCCGGCAGGAGCTCTTCAACCTCCACTTCCAGACCGCGACCGGCGTGCTCGAGAACAGCGCGCGCCTGCGCATGGCGAAGCGCGAGATCGCACGCATCCTGACCGTGAAGAACGAACGAGAACGAGGGTTGAGCTAGATGGCCGACGAGAAGCTGGACAACGAGATGCAGGACGAGGTGACCGAGGCCGAGGAGCTCGAGGAGCCCGTGGCCGAGGCGGCGGCGGAGGCGGAGCCCGCGCAGGCGGACGCCGAGGTCGAAGCCGTCGAGAAGCCCGCCGCGGAGGCAGACGCTGCAGAGGCCGAGGTCGAGCCGGTGGCCGAGGCGGAGGCCGCCGCCGAGCCTGTAGCGGAGGACGAGCCCGCCGCGGAGGCTGCGCCCGAGGCCGAAGAGCCTGCCGCGGAGGCGAAGGTCGAGGAGCCCGCTGCCGAGGCAGCGGGCACTGCCGAGGCCGCGCCGGCGGCGGAGGAAGCTCCCGCGGAGGCGGCCGCCCCTGCCCGCAAGCAGAAGAAGAAGCGGCTGCCGCGAGCCCTTCGGCCGCAGCGGACGAGGCCGAAGCGCGAGAAGCCGGCCGAGCGGAAGCCGATCACACGCCTCCCGAAGCCCGAGCACGCGCGCGGGCGTCGCCAGGAGCGCCTGGGATCGGTCGTGTCGGCGGCGGGGGACAAGACGATCGTCGTCCGCGTCGACACGGCCAAGGCGCACCCGATGTACAAGAAGGTGATCCGCCGGAGCACCCGGCTGCACGCGCACGACGAGCGCAACGAGGCGAAGGTCGGAGACATCGTGCGCCTGGTCGAGACGCGGCCGGTCTCGAAGCTGAAGCGCTGGCGACTCCAGGAGATCGTCGAGGCGGCCAAGTGATCCAGCAGGAGTCGAGACTTCGGGTGGCGGACAACACGGGAGCGCGCGAGATCCTGTGCATCCGCGTGCTCGGCGGCTCGCACCGCCGGTACGCGCGGGTGGGCGACGTGATCGTTGCTACCGTGAAGTCGGCCACGCCCCAGGGCGCGGTCAAGAAGGGCGAGGTCGTGAAGGCGGTCGTCGTCCGCACGAAGAAGCCCTACAGCCGGGACGACGGCACGCTCATCGGGTTCGACGAGAACGCCGCCGTCCTCATCGACCAGCAGTCCAACCCGCGCGGGACGCGAATCTTCGGGCCCGTCGCGCGGGAGCTCCGAGAGAAGAACTACATGAAGATCGTCAGCCTGGCCCCGGAGGTCCTCTAGCTCGTGTCCGCGAAGATGAAGGTGAAGAAGGGCGACCTCGTCCAGATGATCTCCGGCAAGGACCGCGGGAAGCGCGGCCGCGTCGTCGAGGCGCGCCCGTCGGAGCGGCGCGTGATCGTCGAGAACCTCAACGTCGCGAAGCGGCACACGCGCCCGCGCCCGATCAGGGACTCCTCCCGGATGGGCGGCGCGCAGGTCGTGCCGGGGGGCATCCTCGACAAGCCGGCGGCGGTTCCCGTCGCCAACGTGATGGTCGTCTGCCCTGTGTGCGGGAACGCGACGCGGGTCGGCATCGTCGAGAGAGAGGTCAAGGGCGAGGTCCATCGCGTCCGCGTGTGCAAGCGCGAGGGCTGCGGGCAGGAGATCGACAAATGACGAGCGCGCCGACACTCGAGACCTACGTGCCCCGCCTCAAGGAGCACTACGAGACCGAGATCCGGCCGCGCCTCCAGGAGGAGCTCGGCCTGGACTCGATCATGCAGGTGCCCCGCGTGACGAAGGTGACGCTGAACATGGGCGTCGGGGACGCCAAGACCGACGCGAAGGCGCTGGACGCGGCGATCGACGAGCTCACGATCATCACCGGGCAGCGCGCGCAGGTCCGCCGCGCGCGGAAGTCGATCGCGGCCTTCAAGCTCCGGGAGGGGATGCCCGTCGGTGCCCGCGTGACGCTCCGCGGCGCGCGCATGTACGAGTTCCTCGACCGGCTGGCGTCGATCGCCCTGCCGCGCATCCGCGACTTCCGCGGGCTCGACCCCGGTTCGTTCGACGGGCGCGGGAACTACTCGATCGGCATCCGGGAGCAGATCATCTTCCCCGAGATCGACTACGACCAGGTGCCGTCGATCCGCGGTCTCGACGTCACCATCACCACCTCGGCCGAGTCCGACGAGCACGGGCGCGCGCTTCTCGCCGCCCTCGGCTTGCCGCTCGCCGGAGAAGAGAGAAGGGATCAGTAAGTGGCCAAGAAGTCGCTCGTCGTCAAGCAGCAGCGAGAGCCCAAGCACAAGGTGCGGGGGTACACGCGCTGCAACCGCTGCGGTCGCCCGCGTGCGGTCTACCGGAAGTTCGGCCTGTGTCGTATCTGCCTGCGCGAGCTCGCGCATCAGGGCGCGGTGCCCGGGATGACGAAGTCGAGCTGGTAGGAGGGCACGGTGCTCACGGATCCCATCGCCGACATGCTCACGCGCATTCGCAACGCGAATCGCGCACTGCACGACTCCGCTTCGATGCCGACCTCCCGCATGAAGGAGGAGATCGCACGCATCCTCAAGGACGAGGGCTACATCAAGGACTACCGCGTGATCGAGACGAAGGACGACAAGGAGCAGGCGCTGCCCTATCGCACGCTCGTGGTCGAGCTCAAGTTTGCGAAGGACCGCCGGCGCGTCATCACCGACCTCAAGCGCGTCTCCAAGCCGGGCCGGCGCGTCTATGCCGGCAAGGACCGGCTGCCGCGCGTGCTCGGGGGCCTCGGCACGGCCATCATGTCCACCTCGACCGGCGTGATCACGAACCGCCAGGCCGCGGAGCGCGGCGTGGGCGGCGAGGTCATCGCGTTCGTCTGGTAGCGATGTCGCGGATCGGACGCAGACCCATCGAGCTCCCGGCCGGCGTCATGGTCGCGCTCTCGCCCGGCCGCGTCCAGGTCAACGGCCCGCTCGGCGAGCTGAGCCAGGTCGTTCCCGCACGCATGCAGATCGAGAAGTCCGAGAGCGAGGTCGTCGTCACCCGCCCGACCGAGCGCGGCGAGGACCGCGCGCTCCACGGGCTGACGCGCACGCTGATCGCGAACATGGTCGAGGGCGTCACCAAGGGCTTCGAGAAGCACCTGGAGATCCAGGGCGTCGGCTACCGCGCGCAGCTCAAGGGCACCGACCTCGAGCTCGCCGTCGGATACTCCCACGCGATCACGGTCAAGCCCCGCCCAGGCATCTCCTTCGACGTCCCCACGCCGACGCAGATCGTGGTCAAGGGCATCGACAAGCAGATGGTGGGCCAGACGGCCGCGGAGATCCGCAAGGTCCGACCTCCCGAGCCGTACAAGGGCAAGGGCATCCGCTACGTGGGCGAGCAGGTCCGCAGGAAGGTGGGCAAGCGAGCATGACGACGCTCACCAAGCGCGAAGCGCGCCTCCGCCGGCACCGCCGCGTGCGCGGCAAGGTCTCGGGCACGGCCGAGCGGCCGCGCCTCGCCGTATTCCGGTCGAACCGGGGCATCTTCGCGCAGCTCGTCGACGACGACGCGGGGCGGACGCTGGCCTCCGCCGGCTGGAACGCGCTCGCCAAGGCGTCGGGCTCGAAGTCCGAGCAGGCGGCCGAGGTCGGGAGGGCCCTGGCGGCCGCGGCGAAGAAGGCCGGGATCGAGGAGTGCGTCTTCGATCGCGGCGGATATCTGTTCCACGGACGCGTCAAGGCGCTCGCCGACGGTGCGCGCGAAGGAGGGCTACGGTTTTGAGCACCAGGGAAGTCGCCGACTCACGCGAGCTCAAGGAGCGCGTGATCGAGATCAACCGCGTCGCCAAGGTCGTGAAGGGCGGTCGGCGGTTCTCGTTCACCGCGCTCGTCGTCATCGGCGACGAGACCGACCGGGTGGGGCTCGGGTACGGGAAGGCTCGAGAGGTCCCGCTCGCGATCTCCAAGGCCGTGGAGGACGCGAAGAAGAACATGTTCACCGTGCCCAAGCACGGTCAGACCATCACACACGAGATCCTCGGCCGGTTCGACGCCGCCCGCGTCGTCCTGCGCCCCGCGAGCGAGGGGACCGGCGTCATCGCGGGCGGCGGCGTCCGCGCCGTGCTCGAGCTCGCCGGGATCCGGGACGTGCTCGCGAAGAGCCTCGGCACGACCACGCCGATCAACATGACCCGCGCGACCGTCGACGGACTTCGCCGGCTGGTCCGGCCCGAGGACGTCGCGGAGCTCCGCGGCAAGCGCATCGTCGACGTGCTGCCCTACAAGCCCGTCGCTAGGATCGCCGAGGAGGAGCCGACCGCCGAGGAGGCTCCCGCCGCGCAGGCCGCGGACGACGCTGGTGCCACCGCGGATGCCGGCGAGGAGAGCGCGTGAGCTCCGTCAAGATCACCCAGGTCCGGAGCACGATCGGGCAGTCCGACCGGCATCTCGGCACGCTGCGCGCGCTCGGTCTCGGCAAGATCGGGAAGAGCGTCGAGCAGGCGGACTCCGCGCAGCTGCGCGGGATGCTCCGCCAGGTCGCTCACCTCGTGCGCGTGGACGGGAAGGACTCGTAGGACGATGGCGGACGAGCTGAACCTCTCGAGCCTCAAGCCCGCGCAGGCGCGGAAGGCCCGCAAGCGGGTCGGCCGTGGCGTCGGGTCGGGCACGGGCAAGACCGCCGGGCGCGGGACGAAGGGCCAGAAGTCGCGCTCGGGCTCGCACAAGATGCCCGCCGGCTTCGAGGGCGGGCAGATGCCCATCGACATGCGCCTCGGGAAGCTCCGCGGGAACACGTCCGCGGACGCGATGCCCATCGGGCCCTTCCGCACCTACACGCAGCCGGTGAACGTCGGCGACCTCGAGGCCCGCTTCGAGGCAGGCGCCGAGGTCACGCCCGAGGTGCTCAAGGCCTCGGGGCTCGTCCGGAAGCTCTCCGTGGACGTGAAGGTGCTCGGCAACGGCGAGCTCACGAAGACGCTCACCGTGACGGCGCACGGCTTCTCCCGCTCGGCGGTCGAGAAGATCGAGGCGGCGGGCGGCATGGTCGTGCGGCTCCGCGAGCCGGTCGAGCGCAAGAAGAAGCGCCACAAGGCGCCCGCGCCGGTCGCCGAAGAGCCCGAGGCAGTCGAGGGCGACGCAGCGGAGCCCGAGCCCGAGGAGGCAGCGGCGGCGGAGCAGGAGAACGAATCGTGACAACCACGGACCGAGCGGCCGCGAAGCGGACGCCTTCAAGGGTCTTCGCGCGACCGGGATCCGCACTCGCGGATCCCGGTCTTGCGCGCAACTAGAGATGTTTTCCTGGTTGGCCAATGCGTGGCGCGTGCCGGAGCTCCGGCAGCGAGTCCTCTTCACCGCGATGATCCTCGCGATCTACCGGCTGGGCTCGTGGATCCCCGCGCCGGGCGTGGACTCGGAGACGATCGAGAACTACTTCTCGGGCCGCGGGGGCACGATCCTGGGCCTGCTCAACCTCTTCTCGGGCGGCGCGCTCTCGCAGTTCTCGCTGTTCGCGCTCGGGATCATGCCGTACGTCACCGCCTCGATCATCCTGCAGCTGATGACCGTCGTCATCCCGCGCCTCGCGGAGCTCCAGAAGGAAGGTGAGGCCGGCTACGCCAAGATCACGCAGTACACGCGCTACCTGACGGTCATCCTCGCGGCGGCCCAGGCAACGGGGTACGCGTTCCTCTTCCGCAACCAGGGCGCGCTCGACGCCGGCTCGGGCGAGATGGTCCTCATCATCACCAGCCTGACCGCGGGCACGGTCCTGCTCATGTGGATGGGCGAGCTGATCACGAAGCGCGGCGTCGGCAACGGCATCTCGATCCTCATCTTCGCCTCGATCCTCGTCGGTGCTCCGATCGCGATCGCGGCCTGGTGGAACGGCGGCCCGATGGAGAAGCTCTTCTACCCGGTGATCGCGCTCGGGGTCTGCGCTTCGGTCGTCTTCGTCCAGGAGGGGCAGCGCCGCATCCCGATCCAGTACGCGAAGCGCATGGTCGGCCGCCGCATGACCGCGGGCGGGTCGACCTACCTCCCGCTGCGCGTGAACATGGCGGGCGTCATCCCGATCATCTTCGCGGCGGCGATCCTCGCCTTCCCGCCCACGATGGCGCAGTACTTTCCCGCGACGCGGGACTTCGTCAACGAGTACTTCCAGCCAGGGGACTGGATCTACCTCTTGATCGAGGGGCTGATGATCGTCGTCTTCACGTACTTCTACACGGCGGTCCAGTTCAACCCGGTCGACCAGGCGGACAACCTGCGCAAGTACGGCGGGTACATCCCCGGGATCCGCCCGGGGCCGCCCACCGCCGTCTACCTCGACCGCGTGCTCAGCAGGCTCACGCTGCCCGGCTCGCTGTTCCTCGCGACCGTCGCGGTCCTGCCGAGCCTGTTCATCGCCTACGGCGGCTTCTCGCAGGCGAGCGCCGGAGCGCTCGGCGGCACGTCCGTCCTGATCGCGGTCGGCGTCGCGCTGGACACGATGCGGCAGATGGAGTCCCAGATGATGATGCGCTCCTACGAGGGCTTCCTGAAATAACGGGGGCTCGCTCGTGAGGATCCTGATTCTCGGCCCGCAAGGCTCGGGCAAGGGCACGCAGGCGAGGCTGATCGCGGCCGCGCACGGCGCGCCGCACGTGGCGACGGGGGAGATCCTCCGGTCGGCGGTCGCGGACGGCACCGAGCTCGGGCTCCGCGTGCAGCCGATCCTCGAGCGGGGCGACCTCGTACCGGACGACCTGATGGTCGAGCTCATCCGGGCGCGTCTCTCCGCGGAGGACGGGTTCGTCCTCGACGGCTTTCCGCGCACGGTGCCCCAGGCGGAGGCCCTCGACGCGATGCTCGACGAGATCGGGAAGCCGCTCGACGTCGTGCTCCTGCTCGAGGCTTCGGACGACGTCTCGCTCGCCCGACTGCGCGACCGGCGTGCCGAGGAGGGACGCACGGACGACGCGCCCGACGCCATCCGCAATCGCCTGCGCCTCTACCACGAGCTGACCGAGCCCGCCGTCGCCCGCTACCGCGAGGAGGGAAGGCTCGTCGCCGTCGACGGGGAGCAGACGGTGGAGGAGGTCGCAGGCGCGATCGAGGTCGCGCTCGAGCAGGTGGGAGCGCAGGCGTGATCATCCGCAAGAGCGCGCGCGAGATCGAGAAGATCG
This sequence comes from uncultured Actinomycetes bacterium, assembly GCA_963750595.1. Taxonomy (GTDB): domain Bacteria; phylum Actinomycetota; class Thermoleophilia; order Gaiellales; family Gaiellaceae; genus GMQP-bins7. Next base: position 14,594 of record CAVVRG010000001.1, read on the forward strand.
CCGTGGCGGGCGGGCTCGTCGCGGAGACGATCGCACACGTCGGCACGCTGCTCTCACCCGGCGTCACGACCGACGAGCTCGACGCCGCCGCCGGCGCCTTCATCCGCGAGCACGGCGGAGTCCCGACCTCCGAGGGGTACAAGGGGTACCCGAAGGCGATCTGCATCTCCCAGAACGAGGTCGTCGTACACGGCATCCCCGGCGCCTACGAGGTCGCCGAGGGAGACCTCGTCACGATCGACGTGGGCGTGACCATCGACGGGTACATCGCGGACAGCGCGTACACGTTCGGCGTGGGGGAGATCGCGCCGCGCGCGCAGGAGCTCCTCGATGCGGCCCAGGACGCGCTCGCGGCCGGCATCGCCGAGGCGCGCGTGGGCAATCGTGTGGGCGACGTCTCGCACGCGATCCAGACCGTGGTCGAGGAGGCCGGGTTCTCGGTCGTGCGGAGCCTCGTCGGCCACGGCGTCGGCCGCTACTACCACGAGGACCCGCACATCCCGAACTTCGGCCAGCCGGGGCGCGGTCCCCGCCTCTCCGAGGGGATGACGATCGCGATCGAGCCCATGATCACGGCCGGGGGCTCCGATGTCGTGCTCGCGAACGACGGGTGGACGATCTCGACGGAGGACGGCTCGCTCTCGGCGCACTTCGAGCACACGGTGGCGATCACCGACGACGGCCCGCGCATCCTTACGCCTCGCCTGGGTGTTCCCGGCGGCGTCGAGGTCTAGCGAGAGATCGCGGTCTCAGTCGGCACGGGCGGCCCGAGCCGCGCGATGCGCTCCCCGTGATCCCGGAGCACGACGCCCGCGACACGGTCGAGCCTCGTGTCGAGGCGGTCCAGCGTCGCGTGTACCCGGTCGAGCGAGCGCGAGATCCGCAGCGCCTGCAGGCCCGTGAACGCCGCGAGCGCGGAGACGATGGTCGCCGCCTGAGTCGACTCCACCGCCAACATCATGCCGAGCCGTCGGCGCTCCCGACACGAGGGCCGCGAGGGCCGGGGCGGGGACCCACATCGCGATCGATCCGCGCGTGAGATCGCCACCCCGCCCGAGACGTGTCGATGGGACGTCTCTGCTACGATGACCCGCCGCGGCGCGGGCGATTCGCTGCGCCGCTTCACTCACAGGAAACCGCCTATCGAAAGGTCCGTTAGCGCGCGAAGTGGCAGTCAAGGAAGAGAAGATCGAGGTCGAGGGCGAGGTCGTCGAGGCCCTTCCGAGCACGATGTTCCGGGTGCAGCTCGACTCGGGGACGGACGTGCTCGCCAAGATCTCCGGGAAGATGCGCAAGCACTACATCCGCATCCTGCCGGGCGACCGGGTCAAGGTCGAGCTCTCCCCGTACGACCTCAGCCGCGGCCGGATCACGTTCCGACTCAAGTAAGGATCCGATGAAAGTACGCCCCTCCGTCAAGCCCATGTGCGAGCGCTGCCGCGTGATCAAGCGTCACGGGCGGACGATGGTCATCTGCTCGAACCCCCGCCACAAGCAGAGGCAGGGCTGAGGCATGGCCAGGATCGCAGGCGTCAACCTGCCCACGCAGAAGCGGCTCGAGATCGGGCTGACCTACATCTACGGGATCGGCCCTTCGACGTCGCAGAAGGTCATCCGGGCGCTCGAGCTCGACCCCGACCAGAAGATCCGCGACCTCACCGACGAGGAGGTCACGAAGCTCCGGAACTACATCGACGCGGAGCTCGAGGTGGAGGGCGACCTGCGGCGCGACCGCGCCCAGGCGATCAAGCGCCTGACGGAGATCGGCAGCTACCGCGGGATCCGCCACCGCCGCGGCCTTCCGGTGCGCGGCCAGCGCACGAAGACGAACGCGCGCACGCGCAAGGGCATCAAGAAGACCGTCGGCCGCGGGAAGAAGGCGAAGTAGCGTGGCGCCCCCTCGCAGATCCGCGGCCCGCGGTCGCACGCGGCGTCGCGTCCGGAAGAACATCGCGATCGGCCAGGCGCACATCAAGACGTCGTTCAACAACACGATCGTCACGCTCACCGACCAGGAGGGCAACGTCATCGTCTGGGAGTCCGCCGGCTCGGCCGGGTTCAAGGGATCCCGCAAGTCGACGCCGTTCGCGGCGCAGGTAACGGCGGACAACGCCGCCCGCAAGGGCATGGAGCACGGCCTCCAGAAGGTCGAGGTCTTCGTGAAGGGCCCCGGCTCCGGCCGCGAGACGGCGATCCGCTCGCTGCAGGCCGCCGGGCTCGAGATCCTCGGGGTCCGGGACGTCTCCCCGCAGGCCCACAACGGCGTGCGCCAGCGCAAGCGGAGGAGGGTGTAGGTGGCACGCGACCTCGGGCCGAAGTGCCGCCTCTGCCGCCGCGAGGGCCTCAAGCTCTTCTTGAAGGGCGAGCGCTGCCTGACCGAGAAGTGCGCGGTCGAGCGTCGCAGCTACCCGCCGGGCGAGCACGGACGGGGACGGATCAAGCAGAGCGAGTACCTGCTCCAGCTCCGCGAGAAGCAGAAGGCGCGCCGCTACTACGGCCTTTTGGAGAAGCAGTTCCGGACCACGTACGAGAAGGCGAGCCGCCGGCAGGGCGCCCCGGGCGAGAACCTGCTGCGGATGCTCGAGACGCGCCTCGACAACGTCGTCTACCGGCTCGGCTTCGCCGGCTCCCGCGCGCAGGCGCGACAGCTCGTCCGGCACGGGCACTTCCACGTGAACGGCCGCAGGGTCAACATCCCGAGCTACGGCGTGCGCCCCGGCGACGTCGTCTCCCTGAAGCAGGGGAGCCCCGTCGAGGCGCTCGTCCGCGAGGCCACGGACCTCACCGCCTCGGTCGCCCCCTGGCTCCAGGCGGACCACGACGGGCTCACCGGGACCGTCCTCAAGTGGCCCGAGCGCGACGAGATCGACGCGCCGGTCCAGGAATCCTTGATCGTCGAGCTCTACTCGAAATAACGCCGTAGGGGCCGGGCATGCCGGCCCGCGGCAGAACCACGAAAGGATCGACTTGGCTACACGAACCAGTCTGATGGAGTTCCAGATCCCGCGGATCGTCCACGAGGAGGCCGACGAGCACCGCGGCGTCTTCGCGATCGAGCCGCTCGACCGTGGCTTCGGCCACACCTTCGGGAACTCGCTCCGTCGCGTGCTCCTGTCGTCGCTGGACGGCGCGGCCGTCACCGCGGTGAAGATCGAGGGCGTCGCCCACGAGTTCACGACGCTCCCGGGCGTGCGCGAGGACGTCACCGACATCATCCTCAACCTCAAGAACCTGATCGTGCGCCTCCACGGCGGGTCGCCGGAGATCGAGGTGTACATCGCGAAGAAGGGCTCGGGCGTCGTCACCGCGGCGGACATCGAGGCCCCCGCGGACCTCGAGATCCTCAACCCCGAGCTCGAGATCGCCCACGTCTCGGACAAGGGCAAGCTCGAGATGACGCTCACCATCGGCCGCGGCCGGGGCTACGTCCCCGCCGAGTTGAACCGCGGCCCGGAGACGACCATCGGCGTGGTCCCGATCGACTCGATCTTCTCGCCCGTGCGCCGCGTCGCGTACGAGGTGGAGGCCGCCCGCGTCGGGCAGCGCACGGACTACGACAAGCTCGTCCTCGACGTCACCACGGACGGCTCGATCGACCCGCGCGACGCCATCGCGCAGGCTGCGGAGATCCTCATCCGGCAGCTCGCGATCTTCACCGACATCGACGCGATCGAGGGTTTCGGCGAGGTCTCTGCCGAGGCCGCGGCCGAGGCGCCGGTGACCCACGGGATGGAGAACTTCCCGATCGAGGAGCTCGAGCTCGGCGTGCGCTCGTACAACTGCCTCAAGCGCGTCGGCATCGAGACGATCGGCGACCTGACCTCGAAGTCCGAGAACGAGCTCGTCGCGATCCCGAACTTCGGCCGGAAGTCGATCGAGGAGGTCCGTGCCTCCCTCGCGGCTCACGGGCTGACGCTGAAGGGCGAGGAGCTCGCGTAGGGGCGAGCGGCCTCGCCCTCGAGACCCACGGATGAGACACCAGCGATCCGGCAAGAAGCTCGGGCGGGACTCCGCCCACCGCAAGGCGCTCTATTCGAATCTCGCGGGCGCCCTGATCGACCACGGCCGGATCCACACGACCGAGGCGAAGGCGAAGGCGGTGAAGCCGCTCGCGGAGAAGATGATCACGCTCGGGAAGCGCGGCGACCTGCACGCGCGCCGTCAGGCGCTCGCCTTCCTGCGCTCGAACGACGTGGTCCACCGCCTCTTCGCCGAGGTCGCGCCCCGCTTCGCAGACCGGCCGGGCGGCTACACGCGGATCGTCAAGCTCGGCCCGCGGCAGGGCGACGCCGCGGCGATGGTCTACCTCGAGCTCGTCGACCACGAGCCGGCTGCCTCCCCGCTGGCACTCTCGCGCGCACGCCGCGGCGAGGAGCAAGCGCCGGAGGAGTAGGCGCGTTCGACGAGCGCCCCGTGCCCGCTCGTCGCTCGGACCAGAGGCCGTAGCGCACACCACTACGCTTCGCCCGTGCTCTTCCTGATCGGGCTGCTCCTGGCGGTGTTCGTGCTCCCGTCGCCGTGGGGCCTCGTCGCGGTGATCGTGGGCGGTGTGCTCGACATCGCGGAGACGAGCTTCTTCTTCTGGTGGTCGAAGCGGCGGCGCGCGGCCGTCGGAGTCGAGTCCTTCGTCGGGAAGTCCGGCATCGCGTCGACCGATCTCTGGCCGGACGGGCAGGTGCGAATCGCGGGGGAGACGTGGAGGGCACGCTGCGACGGCGGGTGCGACGCGGGCACGAAGGTGGTCGTCCGCGCGATCGAGGGGCTGACCCTCGTCGTCGATTCGACGTGAGGCTAGCTCCGTAGACTGATTCGACATGCGCACGGCGCTGCTCGCCGTTCTCCTCGTCGCTCTCGCGGGCTCGGCCGACTGGGAGCCCCGCTCGCCGCTACCGGTCGCGCGCACCGAGGTCGCTGCCGCGACCGTCGGGGGCGAGATCGCGGTCGTCGGGGGCTTCGAGCTCGACGGCTCCGCCTCGACGAGAGCCGACGCGTACTCACCCGCAGGCGACCGCTGGCGGCGGCTTCCCGACGTCCCGGTCGGCGTCCACCACGCGATGGCCGTCGGGCACCAGGGGCGGCTGTACCTGCTCGGCGGCTATTCGGGCCCGGGCATGCCGCTCCGCGCGGTGCACGCGCTCGAGCGAGGCCGCTGGCGCGCGCTCCCGCGCATGCCGTTCGCGCGAGCCGCGGCGGGTGCCGCCGTCGCACGCGGCAGAATCGTCGTTGCGGGCGGGGTCACGACGGGTGGACGACTCGCCCGGAAGGCGCTCTCCTACGACATCGCGAAGCGGCGCTGGTCGATCGTGCCCGGCCCGACTCCTCGCGAGCACCTCGGAGTCACGTCGCTCGCGGGAGTCGTGTACGCGGTCGGCGGCCGGACGTCGGGGTACGACACGAACCTCCTCGACTTCGAGTCCTATCGCCCGGGCGACGCCTCCTGGCGCCGCCTGCAGCCGGTCCCGGATCCACGCGGCGGCACGGGGGCAGCGGGCCAGCGGGGCCTCGTCGTCTCCGCGGGAGGCGAGGAGCCCGCCGGGACGATCGCAGAGGTGCTTGCCTACCGCGTCGCGGAGCGCCGGTGGGTGCAGCTCGACGATCTGCCGACGCCACGACACGGTGTGGGAGTCGCGGCGCTCGGCGGGACGGTGTTCGTCATCGGCGGCGGCCCCGAGCCCGGGCTCACGGTCAGCTCGGCGAACGAGGCGCTCGAGCTGCCATAGGGCGAGGCAAGCCTCGCCCCTACGGGTCCCAGGCGACCGGCAGCTCGGCGAGGCTGCGGAAGAGCGGGATCGGACGCCAGTACAGGTCGTTCTCGGTGATCGCGAGCCGCAGGTCGGGCAGCCTGCGGAGGAGGGTCTCGAGCGCGATCTCCGTCTCGAGGCGCGCGAGCGGCGCGCCCAGGCAGTAGTGCGGCCCACGCCCGAAGCCGACGTGCTTGTTCTCGACTCGCCCCAGGTCGAGCGCGTCCGCGCCCGGAAACTGCTCCGTGTCGCGGTTGGCGGAGCCGACCACGGCGATTACCAGGTCGCCGCGTCGGATCGTGCTGCCGCCGAGCTCGACGTCGGCCGTTGCCCAGCGCGTGATCGTGCGCTCCACCGGGCTGTCGAAGCGGAGCAGCTCCTCGACGGCCGTCGAGAGCAGGCCCGGGTCCGAGCGGAGCGCGTCGAGGTGCTCCGGGTGCGTCAGCAGCGCGTGCACCGCGTTCGTGACGAGGCTCACGGTCGTCTCGTGCCCGGCGACGATCAGGAGCACCACCATGCTGTACAGCTCGTTCTCGGAGAGGTGGTCCCCCTCGTCCTCGGCCCGGACGAGCGCGCTCACGAGATCGTCGGTGGGCTCGGCGCGACGCGCCGCGAAGAGGTGGTCGAGGTATGTGACGAACTCGTCGGTGTGGAGCGCGAGCTGCTCCTGCAGCTCGGGCGTTACGGGCGGCAGCACGAAGGAGTTAGACCACACGCGGAATCGACTCTGGTCCTCCACCGGGATCCCCAGGAGCTCGGCGATGACCGTGATCGGGAGCGGGAACGCGAAGTCGTCGACCAGCTCCATGTGCCCGCGCCCGGCCACCTGGTCGATCAGCTCGTCCGCGATCTCCTGGATCCGCGGACGCAGCTGCTCGACCATGCGCGGCGTGAAGGCTTTCGACACGAGCCGCCGGAGCCGGCGGTGGTCCTCGCCGTCCTTCGCCAGGAGGTTCTCGTTCACCCGCTCGTCGGGCTCGGGCCCGCTGCCCTGGAGCGCGGCGAGCTCCTTCGGGGTCAGCGCCAGCTTCGGATCGACCACGAAGCGCTCGTTGTCGGTCAGGAGCGCGACCACGTCGTCGTAGCGCGTGACGAACCAGATCGGCGTCTCGCCGTCGAGGCCCGGCTGCAGGTGGACGGGGCTCTCCTCCCGCATCCGCGTGTACGTCTCGTGGGTCGTCAGGCGGAACTCGTGGCTGTAGAGGTCGTACCGCTGGGTGGCGGACATCCGCGCGCCATGATGTCACGTCGTGAAGCTCAAGCTCACGCTCGAATACGACGGAACCGGCTTCCACGGCTGGGCGCGGCAGCCGGGCCGGCGCACGGTCGAGGGCGTGCTCCGCGGGGCGCTGGAGACGGTCTTCCCGCACTGGGACGGGCTCGGCGTTGCCGGCCGGACGGACGCGGGAGTGCACGCGACGGGGCAGGTGGCGAGCGTCGGCGTGGAGGGCGGTCCTCCGGCCGAGCGCGCGGCGGAGGCGCTGAACGCGGTGCTTCCCGACGACGTCGCCGTGGTCGCCGCCGAGGAAGTAGCCGCAGATTTCCACGCGCGCTTCTCGGCCGTCTCCCGCTCCTACAGGTATCGCGTGCTCACGCGGCGCGCGCCGTCACCGCTCGAGGCGCGGCGCGCGCTCCGGTGGCTCCGGCCGGTCGACGTCGACGCGCTCTCAGCCGCCGCCGCGCTCCTTCCCGGTGGGCAGGACTTCACGGCCTTCACCCCGACCGCGACCCAGCACGAGGTGCTCGTGCGGGACGTCCGCGCGGCGGCGTGGACGCGTGAGGGCGACCGGCTCGACTTCACGATCACCGCCGACGGCTTCCTCCGGCACATGGTGCGGACACTCGTCGGGACGATGCTCGAGGCCGGCCCGGAGGCACCGCAACGGATCGAGGGGTTGCTCGACGGGCGGCCGCGTGCCGACGGGGGGCTCACTGCGCCGCCCTGGGGGCTGTACCTGGAGCACGTGGAGTACTGAGAGCTGGTACCGCCCGCTGAAAGCAGGTGACAGCCCCGTTCGGGGACAGTCACCAGGCGCTGACAGTCCCCTTCGGGGTCGGTCGCCGGGCGCTGGGTAGGATCGCCGGGATGCGCTTCCCGGTCGTCCTCTTCGACCTCGACGGCACCCTCATCGACTCGGGGCCGATCATCCTCGCCTCGATGCAGCACGCCACGAGGACCGTTCTCGGGCGCGAGATCGCGTACGAGGAGCTCGCAGCGACGGTCGGCGGCCAGGGTCTCGTGTCCCAGATGCGGGCGCTCGACCCGGATCGCGTCGACGAGCTCGTGGAGGTCTACAAGGAGCACAACGATCCGCTGCACGAGACGCTCGAGGCCTTCGACGAGCTGCTCGAGGTGCTCCCGCGGCTTCGCGCGGGCGGGCGGCGGCTCGGGATCGTGACGGCGAAGCGCCACCGCACGGTCCAGCTCGCGCTCGACCGGTTCCCCGAGCTCGCGGAGCAGTTCGAAGTGGTCGTCGGCTTCGAGGACAGCGAGCGGCACAAGCCGGATCCCGAGCCCGTGCTCGTCGCGCTCCGGAAGCTCGGCGCCGACGCCTCTCAGGCCGCGTACGTCGGGGACTCGCCGTTCGACATCCAGGCCGCGAAGTCCGCGGGGGCGTTCGCGGTCGCCGTCGCCTGGGGCGGCATCCACCCCGACGAACGCCTGCTCGAGGAGGAACCGGACGCGTTCGTCCACACCGTCCCGCAGCTCCTCGATGTCCTCTAGGGCGAAGGCACCCGCCGAGCGGGCGGCCGAGCTCCGACGGCTGATCGAGCACCACAACTACCGCTACCACGTCCTCGACGAGCCGGAGCTCTCCGACGCGGCCTACGACGTGCTCTTCGACGAGCTGAAGGCGCTCGAGGAAGCGAACCCGGAGCTCGTTACGCCCGACTCGCCGACCCAGCGGGTCGGAGCGCCGCCGGCGGAGGGTTTCCGCAAGGTCGAGCACCTCTCGCCGATGGGCTCGCTGGAGAAGGTCACCACGACGGAGGCGCTCGAGAAGTGGGCGGACGACGTGCGGAAGCGGCTCGGAACGGACGAGCCCGTCGCGTACGTCGTCGAGCCGAAGGTGGACGGGTCGGCGGTTTCGCTCGTCTACGAGCGGGGCGTGTACGCACGGGGCGAGACGCGCGGCGACGGGCTACGCGGGGAGGACGTGACGGCGAACCTGCGCACGCTCGAGACCGTCCCGCTGCGCTTGCTGCTGCCCGGCCGCGAGGAGGCGCCCGAGGTGCTCGAGGTCCGCGGCGAGGTGTACTTCCCGCTCGACGGGTTCGCGCGCTTCAACGAGGCGCAGGTCGCCGCGGGGAAGAAGCCCGCGCCGAATCCGCGGAACGCCGCGGCGGGCTCACTGCGACAGCTCAACCCGGCGGTGACCGCGGACCGGCCGCTCGCGATCTTCGTGTACGGCGTCGGCGTCCACGGGGGCGCCGCGCCGGGGACGCAGTGGGAGACGCTCGCGTGGCTGCACGAGCGCGGGTTCCGCACGAACCCGGACGCCGAGCGGTTCGACACGATCCAGGAGGTGGCCGAGGCCTGCATCTCGTGGGAGGCTCGGCGGGCCATCCTCGGCTACGAGATCGACGGGATCGTGATCAAGGTCGACTCGTTCGCGCAGCAGGAGCAGCTCGGGTCGCTCCACGGACGGCCGCGGTTCGCGCGGGCGTTCAAGTGGGCGCCGACGGCCGCCGTGACGCGCCTCGTCGCGATTCACGTCCGCGTCGGCCGGACGGGGGTGCTCAACCCGCTCGCGGAGCTCGAGCCCGTGCACGTCGGCGGCGTGACCGTCTCCAGCGCGACGCTGCACAACGAGGACGACATCCGCCGCAAGGACATCCGCGTCGGCGATCTCGTCGTCGTCCAGCGCGCCGGGGACGTGATCCCGCAGGTGGTCGGGCCGGCGGGGGAGCACGAGCCCGGCACGAAGCCGTGGCGGATGCCCAGACGCTGCCCGCTCTGCGCTACGGCGGTCGTGAAGCCGGAGGGCGAGGTCATGCACCGGTGCCCGAACCGGGCCTGCCCGTCGCGCGGCCTCGAGACGCTCTACCACTGGGTGGGGCCGGCGCTGGACATCGAGAACGTCGGCGGCAACACCGTCAAGAAGCTCTGGGACGAGGGCCAGGTGCGCTCGCTGCCGGATCTCTATCGCCTCACCGTCGAGCAGCTCACCGGCCTCGACGGATATGCCGAGCTCTCCGCCCGTCGCGCATACGAGTCGATCCAGCGCTCGAAGGAGCAGCCGTTCTCGCGCGTGCTCTTCGGCCTGAACATCCCGAAGGTGGGATGGGTCATCGCCCGCAGCCTGGCGTCGCACTTCGGCTCCGCCGACGCGCTCGTCGCGGCGAGCCAGGAGGAGCTCCAGGAGGTCGAGGGCATCGGCCCCGACCGAGCGGTGCTCATCGGCGAGTGGTTCGCCGACGAGGAGAACCGGGCGCTCGTGGAGGAGCTCCGCAGCCTGGGGCTGCAGCTGACGGCGGCCCCGGCCGAGGCACCGCATGAAGGCCCGCTCACGGGACGTCAGTACGTGCTCACCGGGACGCTCGAGGGCTTCACACGCGAGGACGCCAAGGCCGCGCTCGAGGTGCTCGGCGCCAAGGTCACGGGCTCGGTGTCGGGCAAGACCTCCGGCGTGATCGTGGGCGAGAGCCCCGGCTCGAAGGCACAGAAGGCGGAGGAGCTCGGCGTGCCCCTGCTCTCCGAGGACGACCTGCGCGAGCTGATCGGCGCGCGCTAGGTACGAGCTCCGCTCGGAGGCGACGATCAGCCTTGACGGGCCAGGACCGTCACGAACCGGTCCTGTGCCGCCCGGGCGGTCCAGTAGGGGACCGGCGAGCCGTTCTGGAGGATGGCGAAGACGTATCGGCGGCGGACGAACCCGGCGAGCGCCGACGCCTGCGACGTGGTGCCGGTCTTCGCGATCACCCGGCTTCGCGTCGGCCGCGTGACCAGCCTCCGCTTCAGCGTGCCGGAGATGCCGGCCACGGACAGCGAGTCCACGAACGCTCCGCGGATCCCGGGGTGGGACGTGCCGGCGAGGAGCGTCGCCACGAGCGCCCCTGCCGTGAGGCGGTCGCGCCGCGAGAGCCCCGAGCCGTCGCTGATGCGGACGCCCTCGAGCGGCACCCCCGCGTCGTCGAGCTCGGACGCGACCACTTCCGCTCCAGCCGCGGTCGTGCCCTGCCCGCCGACCACGGCGCCGAGCTCCTTCAGGAGCAGCTCGGCGACGAAGTTGTCGCTCTCGCGGTTCATGTGACGCACGATCGACGCGAGCGGCTCCGAGAGGTCGAGGGCGAGCGGGATGGCGTCCTCGGGCGCCCGCCCGGTACGGGGGCGCCCGCCGACGGCGACCCCTCGCCGCTTCAGAGCCTGCCTGAACGCGACCGCCGCCGCGGCGGCTGCGCCGTTGGCGCCGCGGGGCTCAGCTCCGTCGACCGAGAGCGCGGAGAGCGCGCGCGACTCGAGGCCGAGGAACCCGGGCTTCCAGCCGGGAGCGTCCCGCCGCGCGTCGAAGTGCGTCTCGTCGCCGCGGACGGACCCCGTGACGCGACGGATGCCCCAGCCCGCGACGTCCCGTGCGAGGGCGTCGAGATCCGGGCGCGCCAGCGTCGGGTCGCCGCCGCCGACGAGGAAGAGATCGCCGCGCCACGTCCGGCCCGAGAGCTCCCCGGAGCCCGAGACCTGGGTGTGGAAGCGGTACTCGGGGCCGAGGCGCCGGAGGGCGACGAAGGACACGGCGAGCTTCTCGGCGGAGGCGGGAGCCAGCGCGAGATCGGGGTGCGAGCGGAACACGACCTCTCGCGTCCGCAGGTCGATCGCCAGAGCGGCGGTTCTCCGGGCGTCGAGCCCGGGCGCCCGGAGAGCGCGTGCCAGGGACGGCGCGAGGTTCGGCGCGGCCGCCTCGGTCTGCACCGCTGCCCCGCCGGCGAGCGTCGCGACCGCGAGCAGGACGGAGAGTGACCTCACGGCGCGCGACATCGTCGCTGTGTAGCGCACGCCGCCGACGGCGGCGCCATCGCTATCGGTAGACCGTGATCGTGACGGTTCGTCTGCCCCAGCTGCGGGCGGCCTTCGTGCTCGGCATCCACAGGTCGATGATCCGCCCCTTGATCGCGACTCCGACATCGGCCGCGATCGAGTGACCGTAGCCGGGCACGTGCAGCTTCGTCCCGAGGGGGATGAGCCTGGGGTCGACCGCGACCACGCCCTTCCGCACGGGGATGCCGAGCGCGGTGCTGCCGGGGAGGTGGTAGGCGACCGCGTCCACCTTCAGCTGGTACGGCTGGAGCTTCGCGCCGTCGGCGCGGGCCAGGCCTCCGCCCAGGGCCAACGTTCCGGCCAGGACCGCGAGCAGTACGGGTCCCCGCTTCGCTTCTCCCCTGAGCACGAAGGGCGACGTTAACAGGCCGCGGCAGGCCGTGCGCCAACGAGGTGTCACTTTGCAGCAGTTTTGGAACGGTTCCCGTTGCAGGCGTCCGCGGACGCTGCTAGGGTCTCCGACTTGTGACGGGCTGGACCGCCACCGGCGGGTCTGTCCGGAGTCGACGTGGAGCTCTCGTGAGGGGCTCGACCACCGGATGGGCGCCGATGATCATGCTCTTCGTGGCACTCGCCGCGGGGCTGCTGCTTGCCGTCGGCTCGGCCTCGGCCGACCCCTCCGTCCAGTCCAAGCAGGCCCAGGCAGAGGCCATCATGGCCCAGGTCCAGGAGCTCGACGCGAGCCTCGAGCAGTCGATCGAGGCCTACAACTACGCGAACGTCGAGCTCGACCGGATCGACCGCGACCTGGCGTCGAACGCGCGCCACCTGAAGGCAGCGCGGAAGAGCCTCGGCATCGCGCAGTCGCGCATCGCCGAGCGGCTGCGCGATCTGTACGTGAACGGCGAGGGCGACTCCGCGCTCGAGGTGATCTTCGGGTCGAGCAGCCTCGACGACATCATCGCCCGGCTCGACGCGATCCAGCGCGTCTCGAGCGAGGACACGAGGATCCTGAGCGCCGTCAAGCGCTTCCGCGATGCCGTCGAGACGCGGCGCGAGCGGCTCCGGCAGGCACGCACCGACCAGGCGCGGATCGTCCAGGAGCGCGCTGCGCAGCGGAGCTCCATCGAGTCGCGCCTGGCGGAGCGCGAGCAGATGCTCTCCTCCGTCAAGGACGAGATCGCGCGCATGCAGGCCGAGGAGCAGCGGCGCCAGGCGGCTCTCGCAGCCCAGGCCCGCGCCCGGCTCGAGGCCGCGAGGCTCGAGGCGCAGCAGGCCAACCTCCAGTCCCAGACGATCATCGAGTCCTCGACCGACTACGGCGCCGTCGCGGCACCGGCACCCCCGCCCGACGGGAGCAAGGCGTCGCAGGTGATCTCGATCGCCATGCAGTACCTCGGCACGCCGTACGTCTGGGGAGGCATGGGCCCGTCCGGCTTCGACTGCTCCGGCCTCGTCGCCTACGTGTACGCGCAGATCGGGATCTCCCTGCCGCACCACGCGGCGTCGATGTACGGGTACGGCGTCCCCGTCTCCTACGACGACCTCCAGCCCGCAGACCTCGTCTTCTTCAGCGGCCTCGGGCACATGGGCATGTATATCGGCGGCGGCCAGTTCATCCATGCGCCGCACACGGGCGACGTCGTCCGGATCTCGAGCATGTCCGAGCGCTGGGGCTCCTACGTCGGGGCCCGCAGGATCCTCTAGCAGCGTCTCTCGGCTACCGGGGCTGGCGTAGCAAGCAGCAACAGCGGCCGCCTTCAGGGATGGTCGCGCGATCGGGATCCGCGCGAGCGGATCCCGATCTTGCGCTAGGAAGAGGAGTACAGCGACTCGATCTCGTCCTGGAAGTGCTCGATCACGGCGCGCCGTCGCAGCTTCAGCGTCGGCGTGACCTCGCCGTCCTCCATCGTGAAGTCGCGCGGCAGGACGGCGAAGCGCTTCACCTGCTCGTAGCGTGACCGCTCGCGGTTGACGTCGTCGACGATCCCCTGGACGAGCGCGTGCACGAGCTCGTTCCCCGCGAGCTCGGACAGATCGGCCGAGAGACCGCGCTCGGCGGCCCAGCGCCCGATCTCGAGCGGGTCGAGCGTCATCAGGGCCGCGACGTACGGGCGGCGGTCGCCCACGACGAGCGCCTGCGAGACGTACTTCGACGTCTTCAGGTCGTTCTCGATGTTCTGCGGCGCGACGTTCTTGCCGCCGGCGGTGACGAGGATGTCCTTCTTGCGATCGGTGATGTGCAGGAAGCCGTCCTCGTCGAGCGAGCCGATGTCGCCCGTGCGGAGCCAGCCGTCCTCGTCGAGCACGCGGGCCGTCGCCTCCGGATCCTTCAAGTAGCCCTGGAACACCGTCTCGCTCCGGACGAGGATCTCGCCGTCCTCGGCGATCCGCACCTCGAACCCCGGCAGCGGCTGCCCGACCGAGCCGAAGCGGTAGCTGTCGGGCCGGTTCGTGCTGCAGGCGGTCGTGCACTCGGTGAGGCCGTAGCCCTCCGTGATGCGGAGCCCGACGGCGTCGAAGAACTCGATGATCTCCTTCGCGAGGGGAGCGCCGCCAGAGCCCGGCATGCGGAGCCGCCCGCCGAACGGCTCCCGGACCTTGCTGAAGACGAGGCGGTCGGCGAGCCCGTGCCTCGCCCGGAGGCTCGCCGGCACGGGCTTCCCCGCGCTCTCGAGGCGGCTGACCTCCCGACCGATCGGGAGCGCCCAGTCGACGAGGCGCCGCTTCAGGCCAGTGGCCGAGTCGAAGCGCGCGAGGACCGCGGAGTGCACCTTCTCGAAGACGCGGGGGACGCTCGGCAGCAACGTCGGGCGCACCTGCGGCAGCGCCTCGGCGACGCGGAGCGGGTCGCCGAGGAACGCGATCGTGAAGCCGACGTGCGCGCCGAGGAGCAGCATGAGGCGTCCGTAGTTGTGCGCGAGCGGCAGGTACAGGAGCATGACGTCGTCCGCGCGGTAGTACCTCGTCTCCATCCGGTCGACGACGGTCGCCATCACGTAGTAGTTGCGATGGCTGAGCATGCAGCCCTTGGGCGGCCCGGTCGTCCCGGACGTGTAGATGATCGTGAACAGGTCGTCCTCGTCCAGGGCGCCCGCCGCGTCCTCGAGCGCGCCGGGGTTGTCCGCCGCGAACGCGCGCCCCTCGGCGGCGAGGTCGGGGAGGTCGCCGAACACGAGGACGTGCCGGAGGCCCGGTGCCTCGTCGGCCACGGCCTCCACCTTGGCGCGCTGACCGGCGTCGTCGCAGACGACGCCGACGGCCTCGGAGTGGGCGAGCAGGTAGCCGACGTCCTTCGCGGAGCTGTTCGCGTACACCGGGACACCCACCGCGCCGATCTGCGCGAGGGCGAAGTCGAAAAGCGCCCACTCCAGGCTGTTCTGCGCGAGGAGCGCGAAGCGGTCTCCCTTCCGGATGCCGCGTGCGAGCAGCCCGTTGGCGTAGGCATGGACACGCTCGTCCGCCTCGGCCCAGGAGATCTCGCGCCACCCACCGTCCGCCTCCACGAGATAGGCGGCATTCGTCCTGCTCTGCGGCCACGGCGTCGCGCCACAGGCGCGCGACGGTGCGCCGTCCGCTCGACGGACGGGGCTCGCGCGCCGCAGGCAACGTCTCGGTCATTCGTTTCAGCTTACTGCGAGGGATTCGCGCGGAGACGGCGAATTCGCCTGGTCCCTCTAGAGTTACCTCTACTGATGCGCACGACCTGGAACGGATCCCTCAGCTTCGGCCTCGTCTCCATCCCCGTCGGGCTCGCGCCCGCGACGAAGCCGGCCGCCCGTCAGTCGGACGTGTCCTTCCGGCTGCTCCACCGCGAGTGCTCGACGCCGATCAAGCAGAAGCGCTGGTGCCCCACGCACGATCGCGAGGTGACGCAGGACGAGATCGTCCGCGGCTTCGAGATCGCGAAGGGCCAGTACGTGATCGTGGAGGACGCCGATCTCGAGGCGATCGAGCGCTCGGACGACTCACGCTCCATCGAGATCACGCGCTTCGTGCAGGAGGACGTGGTCGACCCGATCTACTTCGACCGCACGTACTTCCTCGTCCCCGCAGCGGCTCCGGCCCAGCGGCGACCGTACGTCCTGCTGCTGGAGGCGATGCGGCAGACCGGTACCGCGGCGATCGGACGGTTCGTGCGCGCGGGCCGGGAGAGCCTCTGCCTCGTCCGTGCCAAGGAGGACGCTCTTGCCCTCGAGACGCTCTTCCTCGCCGAGGACGTGCACTCGCAGGCGGAGATCTCCGAGGCGGTCGGTGAGACCGACGTCAAGGACTCCGAGCTCGAGCTCGCCCGCCAGGTGATCGACAGCCTCGCGGGGGACTTCGAGCCCTCGGAGCTCGCGAGTGATTACCGGCGAGACCTCAAGGTGATGCTCGAGGCGAAGCTGCGCGGCGAGGAGATCGCCGTCCCGGAGCCCGTCGAGGAGGCTCCCGTGATCGATCTCATGGAGGCGCTCAAGGCGAGCGTCGCCGCGGCCAAGAAGCCGGCCTCGGCGGAAGCCAAGCCCGCGCGCGCCAAGCGCAAGGCGCGAAGCCGCGCCTCCTAGCTTCCCGCGCTTATTGCCGCGAGGCCGAGCCTGCCGTCCCGACGGACTCGAGCGACGCCTGGAAGAGCGTCTTGTCGATCTTCCCGTGGTAGATCGGCACTCCCTCTTCGATGCAGATGCGGATGACCTCGTCGCGGTCGATCCCCATCTCCTTGGCGAGCTCGTCGGGCGTCAGGTGATTGGCCATCTGTGCCTCCTAGGCGGTACAGGTCGCGGCATGAAAAAGGCCCGCTGGCGCGAATCGCGCGCGCATCGGGCCGGTGTACCTCGCGTCTCGGGCGGGGTCAAACGTCCCGCCTGCCGAGAGCTTCCGTCATCGGTCTGAGCATACCCCGGCCCCGGCGACCTGCGCAACGGCCTCGTTGGCCCCCAGCCGCTACCCTTTCCGCGCTCGGGGTGTGGCGCAGCCTGGTAGCGCGCTCCGTTCGGGTCGGAGAGGTCCCCAGTTCGAATCTGGGCACCCCGACTTCTCGTGGGGGGAAACGACGTTTCCCCCCACGTACCCCCCTTTCCTGTCCGCTGTGCACGGAAGGTGCCGCACTTGGCCTCCCGGCCGGCAAAGCCGGCCTCCGCCCCCCGAGACGGCGGCTGCATGGCAGCAACGACCTATCCTCTGACGATGCTGAAGGCAGTCCTCTTCGACGTCGACTTCACCCTCTTCCGGCCCGGGCCGGAGCTGGGGCCGGAGGGCTACCGGCGCGTCGGGGAGCGCCACGGGCTCGACCTCGAGCCTGCTCGCTACGGCGAGGCGCGCGCCGCGGCGATCGCGACGCTGCAGGCGAGCAGGGACTTCGTGCACGACGAGGAGGTGTGGATCGCGTTCACGGAGCAGATCGTGCTCGGGATGGGGGGCGACGCGTCCGGCGCGCGCGCGTGCGCGACGGACATGGTCCGGGAGTGGGAGCGCCACGAGAACTTCTCGCTCTACGAGGACTCGCTCCCGGTCCTCGAGGAGCTGCGGCGCCAGGGCCTGAAGATCGGGCTCGTGTCGAACGGGCAGCGCGACCTGGAGGAGTTCGCCCGGCACCACGCGCTTGGCGTCGACGCCATCGTGGGTTCGAAGGCGCACGGCAGGACGAAGCCGCACCCGTCGATCTTCGTCGCCGCGCTCGAGGCGCTCGACGTCGCCCCGGACGAGGCGGCGATGGTCGGGGACTCGCTCGAGGACGACATCGAGGGGGCACGGGCCCTCGGGATCCGCGCGATCTTCCTCGACCGCGACGGGCTCTACCTCGACGCCGAGGACCGGATCGACACGCTGCTCGCGCTACCCGCCGCCCTCGGGCTCGTTCGCTAGGTCATCCCGCCAGGCTTCGGTGTGCGCCCCGAGAGGCACGTGCTCGCCCCGGTCGTCCGCCCCGAACGCCTCCGCGGCCTCCGCTCTCGTCCAGACAGGCCCGACGCAGACGTCCTCCCCGTCGAAGCGCGCGAGCCAGTCGTCGAGCGATCGGGCCGCGAACAGCCCGGCGAGCTCGGAGGCGAGGGGCTCCTGGTCGGGTGCGTACTGGCGCTCGGCGAGCTCAGGGCGCTCGAGGAGCTCGCACAGCCGTGTGAAGAACCGCGGCTCGAGAGCGCCGACCGTGAGGTGCCGGCCGTCGGCGGTGGCGTAGGCCCGGTAGCAGGCCAGGCCTCCGGTCAGCAACCGCGGCACGGGGTCGCCAGCGACGCGGTGCGCGACGAGGCCGTGCGCGCCATGCGTCATCGAGACCACGAGGTGGCCACCGAGCCCCGTCCTCTGCCGCTCGAGCAGCGCCGCGAGCACCCGGGTGACGGCTTCGAGCGCTCCCGCGGCGAGGTCGGCGACCTGCACGGGCGGGGGCCCCGTGGGCGTGTCCTCGAGGACGCCGGCCCAGCCCAGGTAGTTGAGGTCGTGGCCGACGCGGGCCACGTGCGCCGGATCGAGCCCGAACCCCGTGATGGAGCAGTAGACGACGGTCCCGGGCACGTCGTCCGCACCGACCCCGAGCCGCTCGGCGACCCCCGGCCGAAAGCCCTCGAGGACGACGTCCGCCCGGGCGCAGAGGGCGCGCGCGAACCCCGCGTCCGACTTGAGGTCGCACACGACCGACTCGGTGCCCGCCCGGAGCGCGGCGTCCCAGGCAGGGGCCGTCGTCCGCATCGGGTCGCCGTCCGGTGCCTCGACGCGTACGACGCGCGCACCGAGCCGCGCGAGCTCCCGGCTCGCGTACGCGCCGGGGAGGAGGCGCGTGAGGTCGACGACGAGCTTTCCCACGAGCGGTTGCACCGGGGCGGAGCGTACCTCTATCCTCGCGCGCGTTGACTGACCGTTCAATCGCATCCGAGGAGAAGCGGAAGACGCTGCTCGACGCGGCCGTGCGCGTCTTCGCACGGACGGGCTACCACGGGTCGCGTGTCGGTGACATCGCCGAGGAGGCGGGTGTCGCGCACGGCCTCCTCTACCACTACTTCCCCTCGAAGGAGGAAGTGCTGCAGACGATCTTCCGCGAGAACTGGGGGGAGCTCATCGAGCGCTTCCGGGCGGTCGAGGCGGTCGACGAGCCGGCGGGGGAGAAGCTCGAGGGGATCGCGAAGATCCTCCTCCGCACGTGGCGGAACGACCCCGACCTCGTCACGGTCATGGTGCGCGAGGTCGCCCGCAGCCCGCAGCTCGAGAGCCAGGTCGTCGAGGTGCGGGAGGCGTTCGCGATCGTCCAGCGAGTCGTCGAGCAGGGGCAGCGCGACGGGACGTTCCGGCGGGACCTCGACGCCCGGCTCGCGAGCTGGATCCTGTACGGCGGGCTCGAGGAGGTCCTGACCGGCTGGGTGATGGGCGGCCTGCCCGCCGACGACGCCGAGGTCGAGCGCGCCGAGCGGACCGCGATCGACCTCGCGCTGCGCGGTCTCAGCGCCTAGTCTCCGCGCTCGTGAAGGTCTTCAACCTGAACGGCGACGAGTGGGACCGGGTCGAGGACCGCCCGGGCTGGCGGAGCAGGGACGCCTGGGTCGGCGCCCACGTCGACGCCGAGCTCATGGGGGCGAGCATGTACGAGCTCGAGCCCGGCGACCGGCTCTGGCCGTACCACACGCACCACGCGAACGAGGAGTGGGTCATCGTGCTGCGCGGGCGCCCGACGCTGCGCACGCCGGAGGGCGAGCAGGAGCTGACCGAGGGCGACGTCGTCGCGTTCCCGCGGGGCAAGGCGGGCGCGCACCAGATCTCCAACCACACGGCCGAGCCGCTGCGCGTCCTCATGCTCTCGACCCTCCTCGCACCCGACGTCGTCGAGTATCTGGACAGCGGGAAGGTCTCCGTGGTGGACGCGAAGGGCGAGCGGCTGTTCCGCGAGTTCCGCGGCCCCGACGCCGAGTACTGGGAGGGCGAGGACTGAGCTCCCTCCCGCGGCCCGGAGCCTGCTGTGCGGCTTCGCGGTCGGCAGCGGCGTCCGGCTGCTGGGTCTCGTCTCGACGTGTCTGCGCGCTCCGGGCACGGAGCGGCCAAAGTCGGGGGGTTTCCACGGTTTCTCGCCGGTCCTTCCGGCGTACCGTCGGGCCATGCCGACATTCATGGTGGAGACGTTCGTCGCGCCGGGCGCGCACGTCGAGTGCAGGGCCCGCGAGTGGCGGGTCCGGTCGGCGACCGGCGAGCTGAGGCGGCAGGGCCTGCGCGTGCGCCTCGACCGGGTCATCGCCGCGCCCGAGGACGGGCTCTGCCGGTTCGTCTTCGACGCCGCCTCGGGACGTGAGACCGCGCTTGTCGTCGAGCTCGCGCAGCTCGACGCGTACCGCATCGTCGAGGCGTCCGATCCGGAGCGAACAGTGGATGCGGGCTGAGACGGCTCTTGTAAACGTCGATGCGAACGAGGATGATCGAGCTGTTCGTCACGCAAGAGGAGGGGGAAATGCGAACGAAGCCGTATCACGCATGGACGGCAGCACTCGCTGCCGTAGCGACGCTCGCCATCGTCATCCTGCTCGGAGGCGCCGCCGCGCCGGCGCAGGCCGTGGTGGCAGACGACGCGGTCCTCGACTGGAACCGGTACGCGGCGGAGGCGCTCATCAACGCTCCGGCAGCGCCGACGCCGGGTCTGGGTCAGGGTCCGACGGTCGCGATTCTGCACCTCGCGATGGTGCAGGGAGCCGTCTACGACGCCGTCAACATGATCGACGGCGGTCACGCGGCCTATCTCGACGATCTGCCGGCTGCACCGTCGTCGGCCTCGAAGTCCGCGGCGGTGGCGACCGCGGCACACGGCGTCCTGCTGGGCGTGTCGATGGCCCCGCCGCTGACGTCGGCGATCATCGATCGCCTCGACGACCACTACGACGACTCGATCGACGCGGCCCTGCTCGAGGACGGTGCGACCGACGTCGCCGCCGGGATCGCCGCTGGCCAGGCCGCGGCCGCGAAGATGCTCTCGGAGCGAGCGGCCGACGGCCGGTACGGGCCGTTCCGGTTCACGTGCGGCGAGGATCCGGGGGAATGGCGTCCGGCGGGGTCTCTCGTCTGCACGACGCCGTCAGGGCCCAGCGACCCGAACGCCTGGGTCGCGAGGGTCGAGCCCTTCGTCCTCGAGAGCACGTCGCAGTTCCGGTCGAAGGGGCCGTACGACCTGACGAGCGGGGCGTACGCCAAGGACTACAACGAGGTGAAGGAGCTCGGTGCGGTCGGAAGCCAGCGGACGCCGGAGCAGGCCGCTCTCGCCGGGTTCTTCACGAACACCACGTCGCCGCCGGAGATGTACAACCGCACGTTCCGCACGGTCGCGGCGAGCGAGGGTCTAACGCTCGTCGAGCAGGCCCGGCTGTTCGCGATGCTGAACATGGCCGGCGCGGACGCGCTCATCAACTGCTGGGACGACAAGGCGCACTGGAGCTTCTGGCGTCCGACGACGGCGATCCGCCAGGGCGACCTCGACGGAAATCGCAAGACCGCGGCGGATCCGACCTGGACGGCGCTGTCCGGGATTCCCCCGTATCCCGATCATCCGTCCGGGTACAACTGCATCACCGGTGCCTTCATGCACACGGCCGCCGGTTTCTTCGGCAAGAAGCCGGTGACGTTCGACATGGTGCGGATCGTCGCGGGCGAGCCGAACCAGACGCGGACCTACAGGCAGTTCACCGACGTCATCGACGACACGATCGACGCGCGGGTCTACATCGGCATCCACTTCCGGGCACCCGACGTCCAGGGAGCCGAGATCGGCAAGGACGTCTCGCGCTGGCTCGACCAGAACTACTTCCGGCCGGTGAAGTAGGTCGACATCGCTGGGCGGGTCGCGGGGATCCGCGGCCCGCCCGGCGGCCGACTAGCGGAACGCGCTCTGACCGGTCAGCGCCTGGCCGACGACGAGCGTGTGCACCTCGTGCGTACCCTCGTACGTGAGCACCGACTCGAGGTTGTTCACGTGCCGGATGACCGGGTACTCGAGCGTGACGCCGTTCGCGCCGAGGACCGTGCGGGCGGAGCGCGCGACCTCGAGCGCGCCGCGCACGTTCCCCATCTTCCCGAGGCTCACGTGCTCCGGGCGGAGCGTGCCCTGGTCCTTCATCCGGCCGAGGTGGAGCGCGACGAGCGACGCGCGGTTGATCTCGAGCGCCATCTCGGCGAGCTTCTGCTGGGTCAGCTGGTAGGCGGAGATCGGCTTGCCGAAGACGATGCGCTCCTTCGCGTACTCGAGCGCGGCCTCGAAGCACGCGCGCGCCGAGCCGACGGCGCCCCAGACGATCCCGTAGCGCGCTTCGCTCAGGCAGGAGAGCGGCCCCCGGAGGGTCGTCGCGCCGGGGAGGACGTTCTCCTCGGGGACGCGTACGTCCTGGAGCACGAGCTCGGACGTCACCGACGCGCGGAGCGACAGCTTCTTGTGGATGTCGGGCGCCGAGAAGCCCGGCGTCCCCTTCTCCACGATGAAGCCCCTGATCGACCCGTCGTCGGTGCGCGCCCAGACGACCGCGATGTCCGCGATCGAGCCGTTCGTGATCCACATCTTGGCGCCGTTCAGGATCCAGTCCGAGCCGTCGCGGCGGGCATGCGTCCGCATCGAGCCGGGGTCGGAGCCGGCGTCGGGCTCCGTCAGGCCGAAGCAGCCGATGACCTCGCCCGCGTGCATCGGCGGGAGCCAGCGCTCCTTCTGCTCCTCGGAGCCCCACCTCCAGATCGGGAACATCGCGAGTGAGCCCTGTACCGAGACGGCGGAGCGGACACCCGCGTCGCCGGCCTCGAGCTCCATGCACGTGAGGCCGTACGCCACCGAGCTCGCCCCCGGCAGCCCGTATCCCTCGAGGTGCATTCCGAGGAGGCCGAGCTTCGCGAGCTCACCGAAGATCTCGCGCGGGAAGATCCCCTTCTCGAACCAGTCCCCGACGTCCTCCAGCACGTTCTCCCGCACGAACTGCCGCACGGTGTCGCGGATCGCTCGCTCCTCGTCGTCGAGGAGGGCGTCGAGCCCCAGGTAGTCGAGCGGGTCGAGCGCGGGAAGATCGGTGGTGGTCGCCATGCAGCACATCCTACGAGACGGCCTCCGCGCCTTGACCCCGCGGCGGCCGGGCCCCTACACTTCGGCTTTGACTGACTAGTCAATCGACGGAGGGCGGAGCGCATGACCACGATTGAGACCGGTGTCGCCGGCGGTGTCTCGTTCGCGTTGACGAGCGAGCAGCGCGAGCTCCGCGCCCTGGCGCGGGAGTTCGCGGAGAAGGAGATCAGGCCGAAGGCGGCCGAGTACGACGAGCACTCGACCCACCCGGTCGACGTCATCGCGAAGGCCCACGAGCTGGGCCTCATGAACCTCCACCTCCCCGAGTCGATGGGAGGAGCGGCCCTGCCGGCGTTCGACGGGATGCTCGTCGGCGAGGAGCTCAACTGGGGGTGCTCGGGGATCGGCACGTCGATCGGCGCCAACGGCCTCGGCGCCGCACCCGTCCTCATCGCCGGCACGGACGAGCAGAAGGAGACGTGGCTGCCCCGGCTCCTCGAGGAGCCGATCCTCTGCTCCTTCGGGCTCAGCGAGCCCGACGCCGGCTCGGACGTCGCGCGCATGAAGACGACCGCGGAGCGGCGCGGGGACGAGTACGTCATCAACGGCTCGAAGACGTTCATCACGAACGCGGGCTACGCGACGTGGACGGTGGTCTTCGCGAAGACCGACGCGAGCAAGGGGCACCGCGGCATCTCGGCGTTCGTCGTGCCGATGGACACCCCCGGCGTCCAGATCGAGCAGCACCTGGACAAGATGGGCCAGCGCGCGACGGACACGTCCGCGTTCGCGCTCACCGACGTGGTCATCCCCGCGGCGAACCGGCTGGGGGAGGAGGGCGAGGGCTTCAAGATCGCCATGAAGACCCTCGACTTCACGCGTCCGGGGACGGCGGCCGGCGCGGTCGGCGTCGCGCAGGCGGCCTACGAGCTCGCGGTCGCATATGCGAAGGAGCGGGTTACCTTCGACGTCCCGATCGCGATGCACCAGGGCGTCAACTTCCTCATCGCCGACATGGCCACCGAGATCGAGGCATCGCGGCTCCTCGTCTGGCAGTCCGCGTGGCTGCACGACCAGGGCCAGCGCGCGACCCTGCAGTCGTCGTTCGCGAAGCGCTTCGCGGCCGACACCGCGATGAAGGTGACCACGGACGCGGTGCAGGTCTTCGGCGGGTACGGGTACATGAAGGAGTACCCGGTGGAGAAGCTCATGCGCGACGCGAAGCTCTTCCAGATCTACGAGGGGACGTCGCAGATCCAGCGGCTCGTGATCGCGAAGGAGATCTTCCTGCCGCGCGACTGAGGGTCAGGCGGAGAGCTCCCGCTGGAAGGGCGGGAGGAACCCCGGCGCGACGCGCGCCCCGCCGACCCACGAGGCGAGCCTCCCGGCCTCGGCCTCCACGGCGGCCATCGCCTCCGCGCCGACGTCCTCTAGCAGCTTGAACACGATCTCCCCGACGCGGCGCTGCGACCAGCCTCCGACGACCCTCCCATCCCACCAGACCGTCGGGCCGGCGTTGCCGTTCGCGTCGAAGAGGATGCGCTCGTGCGGGCCCAGGTACCAGCTCCGCTCCTTCCAGCCCATGGTCGTCGGGTCGAGCGTCGGGAGCAGCGCAGCGGAGGGCGCCGGCGGGGCGACGGGAGCGACGTCGTCCGCGAGCACGAGTCCCACGCCTCCGTCGAGCTCGACGCTCGCGTGGGGCACGGAGGCGAGCGCGGCGCGCGCATCGCGGGCGGTCCAGCCGGTCCACCAGCGGAGGTCGAGCTCCGTCGCCGGCCCGAACGCGGCGAGCCAGCGGCTCGTGAGCTCCGCGCGTGCCGGAGCGGGGTCGAGCGCGGGATGGGCGCCGCCGAGCCAGGCCGCGAGCGGTGTCCAGCGGTACTGGCCGTTGACCCAGCCTCCGCGCGGACGGCCCCGCACGATCCTGCCTTCCATCGCCAGCTGAGGGAGGATGCGCGATCCCGCGCTCTGCGTCGCCTCCCACCGCGTTCCCTGGCCCACCCGCAGGCGCTTGCCGAGCGACGGGATCGACCTCGTCAGGTCGGCGGTGAAGGCCTCGCCGCGCGTCTCGACGGCGCGTAGCGCGGTCGACATCGCGCGCCGCACCCACGCCGCCGGCTGCTTCGAGATGCCGCTCCCCGCGACCATCTGCTCGAGCCTACGGCGCTCGCGCTCGGCTATCGCACGCGTGCACGCGGCCTCGACGACGGGTACGAGCTCGCGCGGGACCACGAAGAGCGTACGTCGCATCCCGAGCATCCGCACGAGCGAGCGTTCCTCGTAGAGCTCACGCTCGACGTCGGCCGGCGAGAGGCCGGAGGTCCGCGCGCGCACCGACAGGAAGACGGTCGCCGGGTCGGTCGAGTGGAGCGCGACGACGGCCCGCGCTGCCTCGAGGGCAGTCGCGGCGGGGCCGGCCGGATCGAGCCGGTGTCTCGTGACGAGTCGGGCCCGGCGCTCGGATACGCTCATGCGCCCCACCGGGTGGGTGTCTATCAGCCGAGCGGACCGAGCCGGATAGGATCGCCCGCATGGCACTCGAGATCGATCTCGCGGGACGCGTCGCGCTCGTCACCGGCGGCTCCCGGGGTCTCGGGCGCGCCGACGCGCTCACGCTCGCTCGTGCCGGCGCGGACGTCGTGATCGCAGATCTCCTCGTCGAGTCCGACGAGTCCGGGGAGGCTGCCGAGAGCGTCGGGGGCTTCGCCCTCGTCGCGCGCGCGCAGGGCCTCGTCCACACGGAGGAGACCGCGGAGGAGATCCGTGGCATGGGGCGGCGCGCGCTCGCGCTGAAGTGCGACGTGACGGACCGCGACCAGGTCGCGGCCACGGTCGCGCGAGCGGTCGACGAGCTCGGCTCCGTGGACATCCTGGTGAACAGCGCGGCCACGCTCGACCACGTGGGGCAGTTCCACGACCAGAGCCCGGACCTGTGGGATCGCGACCTGCGCGTCAACCTCACCGGCTCGTTCAACTGCGCGCAGGCGGTCTGGCCCCACATGAGGGAGCGCAAGTGGGGGCGGATCGTGAACATGGCGTCCGTCGCGGGGACGCTCGGGGGCTTCGGCCAGGCGAGCTATTCGACGACGAAGGCGGGCGTGCTGGGGCTGACCAAGACGCTCGCCATGGAGGGCGGTCGGCACGGGATCACGTGCAACGCGATCGTCCCCGGCATCATCGGGACGGAGATCTTCCACTCGGCGAACGCGGCGATGAACGAGCGGATCGCGAACCGGACCGTCTTCAGGCGCCCTGGCGAGCCCGCAGACATCGCGAATGCGATCGCGTTCCTGTGCTCCGATCTCGCCGCCTACATCACCGGCGTGGAGCTGTACGTCTCGGGCGGCGTCGAGCTGTTCGTCTTCTGACACACATCGCGGACGGGGCACCCCGGCCCACCACCCACTGCCGATCCTATCGGCGAAGAGCGTGCGCGTGTTGACCGGATAGGTGACGAGATCGTGCCAACCCCGGGCGGCTGGGCGGGGCGGTGAGGTGCGGTACGCCTCGCCCTCGCCGAGCTAGACTTCCCGGTCCGGTGCGCGTCGATCCTTCCCTCGTCGCGTCCCCCGCGCGTCGACGTGGTCGCGACCGCTCGACGCTCGTGACGCTCCTCGGCGCGGCGGGTCTCGCCGCGCTTCTCGTGTTGCTCATCGGTCTCGCGTTCTCGGGGTCGAGGCGGGAGCTGGCAGAGGGAACGCGCGTCGCCGGCATCGACGTGGGAGGGCTCACGCAGACGCAGGCCGTCGCAGCTCTCGACAGCCGGTTCGGCACGCTCGCGGGCGACCCTGTCGCGTTCAGCGCCGGGCCGCGATCGTTCTCCTTCGCGGCCAAGCAGCTCGGTGTCCGCCCGGACTGGCGCGGGGCGGTAGCGGCGGCCGCGCAGTCGGGTGACGGGTTCGGCCCCTTCCGTGGGCTCCGTCGTCTGCGCACGCGCTTCTTCGGCGCCGAGGTGCTGCCCCGGATCGGAGTCTCGAACGCCGCGCTCGAGTTCGCGCTCGACAGGATGGCTGCGAGCGTCGACCAGGAGCCGGTCAGTGCCGCGCTCGCGCGCCGTGGGCTGACCGTGCGAGTCGTTCCCGGGCGGCCCGGCCAGGCGCTCGAGCGCGAGGCTGCAGCCGAGGTGGTCGTGCGCGCGCTCGCCGCGCTCGAGCGCGGCACGGGGGCGACGCCGCTGCCCGTGGTCGCAGCTCCGCCTCCCGTGACCGCTGTCTCGCTCGAGCCCGTGGCGCGTCGTGCGCGCGTGGCGCTTTCACGACCGGTCGTCCTGAAGGGCGCCGGCCACCGGTGGCGCCTCTCCCGCGGGCAGGTGGCGAGCATGCTCGCCCTGCCCCGGAACGGCTCGAGGGAGCTCGAGCTCGCCGGACCGGGCGCGGCCGCCTACTTCCATGCGCTCGGCCGACTGGTCGGGAAGCCGGCTCGCAATGCCTCGTGGGCGGTCTCCGGCGAGAGCATCCGGGTGGTCCCGTCGAGAGCGGGCGTCTCTCTGAACGTGCCCCGCTCGGCCGAGGCGCTCCTCCGCGCGGCCACCTCCCCGACGAGTCGCGTCGCACCCCTCACCATCGCCCGCGCGAACCCCGAGCGCACGACGAGGGAGGCGGTCGCGATGGGCATCGATCGCCGGATGTCGGCGTACAAGACGTACAACTCGGGGACGACCGACCGGATCACCAACCTCCGGCTCGGCGTGGGCTTCCTCGATGACACGCTCGTTGCACCCGGGGGCACCTTCTCGCTGAACCAGGCGATCGGCGAGAGGACGCTCGAGCGCGGGTTTCGTTCGGCGCCCGTGATCATCGGGACCGAGTACGAGGAGGAGGTCGGCGGCGGGACGTCGCAGGTGGCGACGACGGTGTTCAACGCCGCGTGGGAGGCGGGCCTGCGGATCACGGAGCGAAATCCGCACTCCCTCTACATCAGCCGCTACCAGCTCGGCCGGGACGCGACCGTGTACTGGCCGTCGCTCGACCTCAAGTTCGTCAACGACACCCGGCACTGGGTGCTGGTCAAGGGGGCCGCCGAGTGGGACGGGATCCGCGTCTCCATCTACGGGGGCGAGTCGCGGCGCGTGGAGAGCTCGCCCGGGACGATGGAGGTGACGGGGAAGGCGCCGGTCGAGAAGGTCGACGACCCCGAGCTCCCGGTCGGGAAGACGGTGGTGGACGCGCCGGGCACGGCTCCCACGAGGACGTCCGTCACGCGCACGGTGTACGCGGCGGACGGCACCCTCCTGCGGACGGAGACCTGGACGACCTCCTACAAGGGCGAGACGCGTGTCGTCCACGTAGGCACGAAGCCGAAGCCCGCGAACCCGACGCCGAAGGACCCGAAGGCGCCGCCGGACGATCCACGTGGGCCTCTTCCGCCCGGCGACTCGGCTCCCCCCGCCGGCAACGGCTAGCCCGCGGTCCCTTCGGCTTCCGCGATCGCCTCGGTGAGCCACGCCGGAACCCGTGTCGGGCGGTAGGTTCCGGCGTCGACCGTCGCGTGGTCCGTCGAGCCCTCCGCGACGACCTCGCCGTCCCGGGTGATCCGGTACACGTAGCGGAAGCGAGCTCCCCGGAGGTCGCCGCACCGCGCCCACACGGTGAGCACGTCGTCGAAGTAGGCGGCTTGTCGGTAGCGAATCTCCACCCCGGTCGTCAGCGCCTCCAGGCCGCGGTCGCGGATCGACTGGTAGCCGTCCGCGTAACGCTCGAGGTAGGCGACGCGCGCGACCTCGAACCAGACGAGGAAGGCCGCGTGGTGCGCGATCCCCTGCGCGTCGGTCTCCGCGAAGCGCACACGGACCTCGGTCGAGAACGAGAAGCCGTCCATGCACGCAACCCTAGAATCGCCGCGTGCCCGCTGCCGACCTGTGCGCGCTCCTGCTCGCGCGCCAGCCGTGCGTCGTCCTCACCGGGGCCGGCGTCTCGACGGAGAGCGGGATCCCCGACTTCCGGTCGCCGACCGGGATCTGGGCGAACGTCGATCCGCTCGAGGTCGCGTCGATCCAGGCGTTCAGGCGCGACCCGGAGCGCGTCTGGGCGTTCTACCGTGACCGGATCGACCTGCTCCTCCAGGCCGAGCCCAACCCCGCCCATCGCGCGCTCGCCGAGCTCGAGCGCCGCGACCTCGTCCAGGCGGTCGTCACGCAGAACATCGACACGCTCCACTCCCGTGCGGGGAGCCGCGACGTCGTCGAGCTCCACGGGTCCATCCGCTCCGCGGTGTGCCCCGGGTGCCTGTGGACGGAGCCGGCCGACGCGGTGCTCGAGCAGCTGAGGGAGCAGCCTGCCCCGCTCTGTCCCCACTGCGGCGAGGTGCTCAAGCCCGGCGTGACGATGTTCGGGGAGCTGCTGCCGCCGGCGGCGCTGGAACGGGCCACGCATCTCGCCCGGGCCGCCGGGCTCGTGCTCGTCGTCGGCTCGTCGCTCGAGGTCTGGCCCGCTGCGGGCCTGCCGCTCGAGGCGCGCGCGTACGCGATCGTCAACCTCGGCCCGACGGCGCTCGACGACCGCGCGCTCCTGAAGATCGACGCGCCGGCGGGAGAGACGCTCGCCGGTGTCGTCGAGGCGCTCGGCTAGCCGAGCCTCGCCGAGAAGCGCCGCGCGTATCTCGACCCGGCCGCGGTGAAGGAGACGGCGCCTCGCAGCACCTTGCCCTTCGCGCCTCTCGGCGTCTTGTAGGTGCACGTGGCCGAGCCGCTCCCGGCCCTGCCGACGCCCTTCAGCCTGGTCGCCCCCGCGGTCGCGGTGCACACGACCCCGCTCGGTCGGACGGGGGAGCCTCCCACGGTCATGCGGACCGAGGCCACGACGGTCGAGCCGGCCTTCGGCCTCGCCGGAGCGAGCTTCGCCGCCCCGACGCTCGTGCCTCCGGCGCCCGGCGGCGGTGGAGGCGACGGCGCCTCGGTGACGACCACGGTCACCGAGGCGCTGTCGTTCGACGGCTCTGGATCTGGCTCGGAGGCGGACACGATCTGGGCGCGCAGGACGTAGCTCCCGGTTCGCGCCGCGACGACGTCCCAGCCCCAGCCGACGCTGTTGCGTCCGGCGATCGGCTCGAGCGGGGGGGTCTGGCACTGACCGGTGGCAGGGGTGCTCGTGCAGGACTCCGTCGGGTCGGGAAGGTCGCTGCCCCACGTGAGCCCGTCGGGGAGCGTCAGCCGCACCGTCGCCGACGCGGGCAGCGCGGTGACGAGGCTCACCTCGACGCCCGCGGCGAAGCTCAGGCTCGCGACCGTCGCCGTCCCGCCGTTCGGTACCGGCCTGCCGGTCCTGGGGGACGAGCCGACGACGATGTCGAGATGGATGTCGACCGCCGCCGGCGCCCCGCCCGCCGACGACGCGAGCGTGCACACCGCGACGCCGCCCGCGAGCAGCGTCGCTACCGGTCGAGAGCGTCGGGCCGCAGTGCTCATCGTGCGCGCGAGACCCTCTCATCGCCCCCGGCTCGTGTCAAGAGTCGCGCGTCGCGTTGCAGCGCGCATGGCTCCGGGCTGGTATGACTTGCGCCATGACACAGACCACCAAGCCGAGCGGCGCTCCCGGCGCAGGCGAGAAGGACTTCATGACGAAGCTCGCCGACGCGGGCGAGGAGGCGCTCCAGCGGCTGACCGACCTCCCGGGCGGCCAGAGGGCCGTCACCGCGTTCAACGACCTCCGCAGCCGGGTGGACGAGCTCGCGAAGAAGGTTCGCGGGATCGACGCGCTCGAGGCGCGCGTGGCGAAGCTCGAGAAGGAGCTGGCAGCGCTGAAGAAGTCCCGCCGGGCCGCCGACGGCTCCGACGGCTAGCCGGCCGCAGGCACGCGCAGGCGCAGCGCGCGCGGCACGACCTCGAACCTCGCCGGCGTCGTCCCGGGCTGCTCTCCGTCGAGCTCGACGGGAAGCGGCTCGTCCGCGTCCACCGTCACCACGCGGCCCCGTAGCACCTCGAGGCGCGGGTGTGGCAGGTGCTTTCCGCGGTAGGTCTTCGGCAGCACGAACAGGAGGTCGCGCTTCGTGACGTCGCCGATCAGCATGACGTCGAAGAGGCCGTCGTCGGGCTCCGCCTCCGGGCACATCATCATCCCGCCGCCGAGGAAGCGACCGTTCGCGACCATCAGGTCGATCATGCGCCCGCCGCGGATCTCGTCGTCCACCGAGACGCGCATCTCGCCCGTCTGCCAGCCGAGGAAGACCGCGAACGTCGCCCAGTAGTAGGAGATCTTCCCGCCCAGCGCCTTCGACGTCTCGTTCGCCCGCTGCGCGATCGCACCGCTGATGCCCGCGCTGCCGACGTTCGCGAAGTACGCGCGACCCTCGCTGCCCGCCCACGACCGGTACGTCACCCGGCCGAGGTCGATCGTCCGGACGTCGCCGTGGAGCGCTGTCCGGATGGCGGAGTCGAGGTCGCTGGTGATTCCGAACGTGCGGACGAAGTCGTGCCCGGTGCCGCGAGGGATCACCGCCAGCTCGACTTCCTCGGCCTCCGCCAGGCCGTTCACCGCCTCGTGCACCGATCCGTCGCCGCCGACCACGACGACCCGTGTCGCTCCGTCGCGCACCGCCCGCTCGGCGAGGGCGGTCAGCTGGCCCTGCTCCTCCGACAGGAGCGCGTCCCCGACGAGTCCCAGGGCGGCCGCCCGGTGTGCGATCTCCGGCCAGCGCCGGCCCGTGGAGCCGCCGCCCGAGGCGGGGTTGACGAGGAAGACCGTGCGCCCGGCGCTAATGGCCGTGCTTGCCCGCGGTCGCCGTGTCGAGCGCGATCCGGGTCATCCGGTCGACCGCGGCGCGGAGCTCCTCGTCGGTGATGCGCACGAACTCACCCTCGACGACCATGTCGCTCACGGTCAGGAGGCAGCCGGTGAGCACGCCGCGGAGCGCACCGACCGTGAAGAGCGCGGACGCCTCCATCTCGACCGCGAGGATCCCGCGCTCCGACCACCGCTGGTACTGACCCTTGTCCGGGTTGTAGAAGACGTCGCTGGAGACGATCGGCCCGACATGGAGCGGCTCGTCCGCCGTCTTCGCGACGTGAACGGCCTCGTGGATCAGCTCCCAGCTCGCGGTCGGGCAGTGCGGCTCGCCGCCGACGAGATGCGTCGCCGTGGAGTCGGCGGGCACGGAGGTGAGGGCGACGATGAGGTCGCCGAGCGCGTGGCTCGGCTGGAGGCCGCCGCAGGTGCCCACGCGCAGCAGCCGCTGCACCCCGAGCTGGATGAGCTCCTCGAACACGATGGTCGCTCCCGGGCAGCCCATCCCCGTCCCCTGCACGGAGACGTCCTTGCCCTCCCAGCGCCCCGTGTAGCCGAGCAGGCACCGCTCCTCGTTCACCTGCCGGACGTCGCTCAGGTACGTCTCCGCGATGTACTTCGCGCGCAGCGGGTCGCCGGGGAGGAGGCAGGCGTCCGCGTAGTCGCCGGGATCGGCTCGCAGGTGGATCGGCATGCGCGGAACCCTACGGATTCGACCCGCTCGGCGACCGGCGAACCTTCCGCCGTAGAGTGAGGCCGGCCTTGACCCCCAAGCTCATCGAGCCCAGGCTCGGGCAGGTCCTTCGCTTCTGCGACGAGGACCCGGTCGAGCGGGTCTTTCTCGAGGACGTGGCCCGACGCGGCCTCGGGCGCTTCGTCGCCCTCGCGGGCGGGCGAGAGCTGCAGGCGCTCTGTCACGTCGGGGTGAACGTCGTCCCGTCGGGGACGGGCTGCGGCGTCTTCGCGCGCGACGTCGTGCGCTCCTCGCCCCGCATGCTGATCGGCGAGGCGCGAGCGGTCTCGGAGTTGTGGGGCGAGGCGCAGCCGCGCCTGTCGACGCCGCGCGAGGATCGTCCGGGCCAGCCGGTCTTCGAGATCCGGGAGGCGCCGCCCCAGGGGGGCAGCGCCCTCCGCCCGGCCACGCTCGAGGACCTCGAGCTCCTCGTGCCTGCGTGCGCAGCGGCGCACGAGATGGAGCTCGGGGTCGACCCGCTGACCCGCGACCCGGACGGCTTCCGGTGGAGGACGCGCTCGCAGATCGAGGAGAGGAGGTCGTGGCTCTGGGTCGAGGACGGCGCCATCCTCTTCAAGGCCGAGGCGTCCGCCTGGACGCCGACGGCGGTGCAGCTGCAGCAGGTCTGGGTCGACCCGGAGGTCCGTGCCCGCGGCTACGGCGGCCGCGGCCTGCGCGACCTCTGCCGCCTCTTGCTCGAGCGGGTGCCGGTCGTGTGCCTCTTCGTCCGCTCCGAGAACATCCCCGCGATCCGGCTGTACGAGACGATCGGCATGCGGCACGTGCTCGACTACCGCTCGATCCTGCTCTGATCGTGGAGCTGCTCGTCCTCGCGCGCCACGCGTTCGCGCAGTCGAACCGGGACGTGCTCGCCTCGTCCAGCCCGCCTGGAGGCGGCCTCACGCCCGAGGGGATTGAGCAGGCCAAGCGCCTGCGCGAGGAGCTGGCCGGGACGCGCGTCGACCTGGGCGTGGCGACGAGCTTCGCCCGGACCCGGGAGACGCTCGACCTCGCGCTCGACGGCCGCGAGGTCCCGACGATCGTCATCCCCGAGCTCGACGAGATCGACTTCGGTGGCTTCGACGGCGGGTCGCTGGACGCCTACCGGGCGTGGGCCGTGGCGGAGACCCCGCTCGTCCCGGCCCCCGGGGGCGGGGAGAGCCGCGCGGCCGCCGCGGGCCGCTTCGCGAGAGGGCTGCGGCTGTTGCTCTCGCGGCCGGAGGAGATCGTGCTCCTCGTCGGCCACGCGCTCGCTCTCCGCTACGTCCTGGACGCCGCGAACGCGCACCGGCCCGCTGCGCGGATGGCCCCGGTGGAGCACGCGCGACCCCACGTCCTGAGCGCGACGCAGGCAGAGGGCGCCGCCCGTCTGCTCGAGGAATGGAGCCGGCTCCCCGCTCCGCGGTTCAGGGATCCCTCGTCCGGGGGGACGGCCGGGCCCGCGGCCGGCCGACGATCGCCTCGATGACGCTTCGCCTGCGCGCGACGGTCGTCCTCGCCTGCCTCGGTCTGGCCGGGCTCGCTGTCGTCGGCTGTGGTGGCGCCCGGGACGCGGTTCCCACCGCCGAGGCGATCAGCCTGGAGCAGCTGACGAGCGCCGCGAGAGCGAGCGCGGAGGCGGCGTCGGGTCGGTTCGCGTTCTCGGTCGAGATGTCCTTGGCGGGAGCGGACGATCCCTTCGCGCTCACGGGCGAGGGGGAGTTCGACGCGGACGCCGACCGGAGCGCGATGTCGGTGGACCTGTCGTCGTTCGCGACGCTCCTCGGCGGAATCTTCGGGGCCACGGCAGGCGCGGACGCGCCCGACTTCGGCGACCCGGACGCCTGGAAGATCGACGTCGTCCAGGTGGGCGAGGACGCCTACGTTCGCTTCCCGGCGATGGCCGACGAGCTCCCGGACGGGAAGTCGTGGGTCCGGGGCGACTACGAAGGCGCCGGCCCGCAGGGCGTCGACCTCGACGAGCTCACGCAGGTGGACCCGCGGGAGCTGCTCGGCCTCCTCCGTGCCGCCTCCGGCGACGTCGAGGTCGTCGGCACCGAGGAGCTTCGCGGGGAGGAGACGACGCACTACCGTGCCACGATCGACCCGGCCGAGTACGCGAAGCTCGCGCTGGCCCACGAGCAGCGCGACGCCCTCGTCGACGAGCTGGTGGAGCGGTCCGGGATCGGAGACGTCCCGGTCGACCTCTGGCTCGACGCGACGGGCATGGTCCGCAAGGTCACCATGGCGTTCGCCGCGACGGCCTCCGGGGGCACGGGCACCGCGGAGTCGTCCCTCTCGGTCGAGCTGTGGGACTACGGCGAGCCCGTGGCGATCGAGCCGCCGCCCGCGTCCGAGGTCGTGGACGCGTCCGCGTTGAAGAGGTAGGCGGGGCACAATGGGCGCATGTCGAGTGCGCTTCCGGAGCGTGTTCAGGCCTGGATCCGCCGGCACGAGCTGATCCCTCCCGGCGGCGAGGTGACGTGCCTCGTCTCGGGAGGCGCCGACTCCACCTGCCTCTGGCACCTCCTCAGGGCGCTCGGCTACGGCGTCTCCGCGCTCCACGTCGACCACGGGCTGCGCGGGGCGGAGTCCGACGGGGACGCCCGCTTCTGTCGCGAGGCCCTGGGCGCGGAGGTCCTTCGGCCACGCGACACGGTGTCTCGAGGAGCGTCGGAGGCCGTCCTGCGCGACCTCCGGTACGGGCTCACGGAGGACCGCGGGCTCCGTGCCACCGGGCACACCGCGTCCGACCAGGTGGAGACCGTCCTCTACCGGATCGTCTCCTCGGGCAGCATCAAGGGGATCAAGGTGCGTCGCGAGGACGGGGTGGTCCGCCCGCTCCTGCCGGTCTGGCGCGAGGAGACGGAGGGCTACTGCCGGGAGCACGGCCTGGCGTACCGTGTCGACTCCTCGAACGCGGGCACGAAGCGGGGCCTCGTGCGCGACGAGATCCTGCCGCTGCTCCGCCGCCTCCATCCCGGAGCCGAGCGGAATCTCCTCGCGCTCGCGGACGAGCGCGACCGGCTGCCGCGGACGCTCGAGCGCACGCTCGCCGAGCTCCTCTCCTCGACCGCGGGCTCGAAGTCGGCGGACCTCGGAGGCGGCGTGCGCGCCGTGCGCGAGTACGGCGTGCTGCGTCTCGTGGGGACGGTCCGCTTCGGCCCCTGGCTGATCGAGAGCGACGAGCCCGGCCTCGTCGTCCGTACGCGCCGGCCGGGCGACCGGCTCGCCGGGCGGAGCAGGAAGCTGCAGGACGTCTTCGTGGACGCGAAGGTGCCGCGGGCCGAGCGCGACGCGTGGCCCGTCGTCGTCGCCGGCGACGACGTCGTGGCCGTGCCCGGGATCGCCGAGGCGCCTGGTTGGGAAGCGGCCGTCCGCGCATGGAAAGATGTAGACGCGTGACACAGGCCGAGCTGGAAAAGGGCGTCCAGGAGATCCTGATCGACGAGACCGCGCTCCAGGCGCGGATCGTCGAGCTCGGGGCCGAGATCTCGGCCGACTACGCGGGGCGGGACCTCCTGCTCGTGGGCGTGCTCAAGGGAGCCGTGTTCTTCATGGCGGACCTCATGCGCGAGCTCACCGTCCCCTGCGAGATCGACTTCATGGCGATCTCGAGCTACGGCGCGGCGACCGACTCCTCCGGCGTCGTCCGCATCCTCAAGGATCTCGACATCAACGTCGCAGGACGGGACGTCCTCGTCGTCGAGGACATCATCGACTCGGGGTTGACGCTCTCGTACCTCATGCGGAACCTTCGGGCGCGAAAGCCCTCCTCCCTCGAGGTCGTGACGCTCCTGACGAAGCCGGAGCGCCGGGAGATCGAGGTTCCGGTCCGCTACGTCGGCTTCGAGATCCCCAACCGCTTCGTCATCGGTTACGGGCTCGACTTCGCCGAGCGCTACCGCAACCTGCCGTACGTCGCCGTGCTGCACGCGGACCTCGTCCCGAGCGCCACGTAATGCGGTGACGTCACCGTGGTGACTGGCTCCGGCGAAGCCGGTGCCTGTCACCTGCTTGCGAGAGAGCCGATCCCGAGCGTTGGGAAGCCCGCGGCCGTGAAGCGGCTGTTTTCCGGGGCTTTCCGCCACTGAGCTGCACGATCGCGGATTCTGGTCTTGCGGAATCACAACCTAGTGCCGAAGAAGGAGGGTGCTACCCTGCGACCACTGACGTGAACCGCTTTTTCCGAAGCGCGCTCTTTCCGCTGATCATCATCGTCCTGCTCGTCTTCCTGGCGAGCCGGACACTCCTGCCCGGCCGCGCCGAGGAGCGGAAGGCGACGTACTCCGACGCGATCGCCGAGGTCGAGAACGGGAACGTCAACGAGGTGCTGTTCACGCCGACGCGGCAGCAGATCAGCCTGACGCTCGTCAGCGGCGACAAGATCAAGGTCAACTACCCGACGCCGCAGTCGGCGACGCAGTTCCAGAACCTTCTCCAGCGCCAGAACGTCAAGTTCGACTCCAAGGGGACGGGCTCGTCGGCTTGGTGGGCGCTCCTCATCAACGTGCTCCCGTTCGTGATCCTGATCGCGTTCTGGATCTTCCTCATGAACCAGGTCCAGGGCGGCGGCTCGAAGGTCATGAGCTTCGGGAAGAGCCGCGCCAAGCGGATGTCCCCGGACTCGCCGAAGGTGACGTTCAAGGACGTCGCCGGGGCGGACGAAGCCGTCGAGGAGCTGCACGAGATCAAGGAGTTCCTCGAGAACCCGAAGAAGTTCCAGGCGCTCGGAGCGCGGATCCCCAAGGGCGTGCTCCTGTACGGGCCGCCCGGCACCGGCAAGACGCTTCTCGCCCGCGCGGTCGCGGGTGAGGCGGGCGTGCCGTTCTTCTCCATCTCCGGCTCCGACTTCGTCGAGATGTTCGTCGGCGTCGGCGCCTCGCGCGTCCGTGACCTCTTCGAGCAGGCCAAGCAGGCCTCGCCCTGCATCATCTTCATGGACGAGATCGACGCCGTAGGGCGCCATCGCGGCGCGGGACTCGGAGGCGGCCACGACGAGCGCGAGCAGACGCTGAACCAGCTCCTCGTCGAGATGGACGGCTTCGAGATGAAGGACAACATCATCCTGATCGCCGCCACGAACCGGCCGGACATCCTCGACCCGGCGCTCCTCCGCCCGGGCCGCTTCGACCGCCAGATCGTCGTCGATCGCCCGGATCGACTCGGCCGGAAGAAGATCCTCGAGGTGCACTCGCGCGGCAAGCCGCTCGGACGCGAGATCGACCTGGACACGCTCGCGGCCGGCACGCCCGGCTTCACCGGTGCCGACCTCTCCAACCTGATCAACGAGGCCGCCCTCCTCGCCGCCCGTCGCGGTAAGAAGATGATCCAGCAGGAGGAGCTGGAGGAGGGGATCATGCGCGTGATCGCCGGCCCCGAGAAGAAGGCCCGCCTGCTCTCCGAGAAGGAGCGCAAGATCACCGCCTACCACGAGATGGGGCACGCACTCGTCGGCCACTACCTCGAGAACACGAACCCCGTCCACAAGATCACGATCGTCTCGCGCGGCCAGGCCCTCGGGCTGACGATCTCGCTGCCCACGGAGGACCGCTACCTGACGACGAAGTCGGCGCTCATGGACGAGCTCGCGATGACGCTCGGCGGCAGGGCGGCCGAGGAGCTCGTCTTCCACGAGATCACGACCGGCGCGGCCAACGACATCGAGAAGGTGACCGCGACCTCCAAGCAGATGGTCATGCGCTTCGGCATGAGCGAGAAGCTCGGCCCGCGCGTCCTCGGCCGCAACCACGACATGCCCTTCCTCGGCCGTGACATGGGCTCCGAGCCCGACTACTCGGACGAGGTGGCGAAGGAGATCGACGACGAGATCCGGCGCGTCATCGAGGAGGCGCACGCCTCCGCGACCACCGTCCTCCGCGCGCACATGGACGAGCTGCACCGCCTCGCGGCGATCCTCATCGAGCGCGAGACGATCGACAAGGACCAGTTCGAGCGCCTCCTCGCGGGCGAGTCCGAGGAGTCGGTCTTCCCGGCCGAGGAGCCCGAGCCGGTCGTCGAAGGCGAGCCCGAGAAGGACCGCCCGATCCCGAAGCCGACGCCGCGCCCTGCTTTCCCGGGCGCGACCATGCAGCCGCCGCCCCCCGAGGGCGCGGCCGGCTGACCCGGCCGAACCGCGCACCCGCTCGTCAGTCGGTGCGGCGCGCGTGGAGCACGACGACGAGCAGCGCTCCGGCCGCCGCGGTCGCGCCGAGCAGGTCGATTGCGAGCCCGTCGGTGCGGGCGACGTCCGCGACGGCCAGGAGCGCGCCGCCCGCGACGAGCCCTCCCAGGGCGAGGAGCGTCACGAGCCCCAGGTGTCGAAGGCTCTCCCCGGGGTCCACCCGGATCGCACCGCGCTCCTCGAGCGACCAGTACGCGAGCTCGGCCGTGACGAGGAGGCCGGCGGCGACGAGCGGCGCGGTCGTGTCGAGCGCCGGATCGTCGGCGGCCAGGTGCGTCGCGTAGGCGGCGCCGAGCAGGAGCAAAGACACGGGAACGAGCGGGCTCCATCCGAGCACGATCGCCGCGAGGAGCGCGAGGAGCGCGAGCGCGACGAGACGCACGCCGACCGCCTCCGCGACGTCGCCCGCGTCCACGAGCGCGAGGACGCCCACCGCGAGGCCCGCGAGCGTGGCTCCCGCTCCCGTCGCTAGACGTGCGCTGCCCTGGCGCGGCGCCGGTACGTCCTCACCCCCTCGAGCGCTGCGTCGAGCTCCGTGTCGTCACCCCAGCGGGCGACGGCGATGCCGAGCCGGGCGAGCCGTGAGCGGAGTGCCTCCCGGTCGAGGAGCCAGAGCCGGTAGGCGAGCCGTTCGGGCTCGGTGCGGCCCGGCTCCACGAAGGACACCGGGTCGACCTCGACCACGGCGAGGTCGAAGCCGCGCGCCCGCAGGTCGGCCACGGTCGCCACGAACCTCCGGTCGAGCAGGGGCGTGATCGCGAGGACGAGCGCCTTCGGCGGCAGGATCCGGGCCGGGATGACGTTCACGTCGCGCCACATGTACGTCGGCTCGACCCCGGTCTCGAGGAGCGTCTCGACGAGGCGGAAGCGCTGGCTCGTCCCCATGCCGGGCTGGAGCCAGCGCAGGATCCCTCCGAAGGTGACGAGGCCGACGCGGTCGCGACGCTCGAGGTAGCGGGACGCGAGCGTGGCGGTCGCCCGAACGGCGTCGTCGAGCGTGCTGCGGCCATCGCGCTGCACGTCCGCGAAGCTGTCGACGAAGAGGACGACGTCGGTGTTCCGCTCGGGGTGTTGCTCGTTGACGACGAGTGCCCCGCGGCGCGCCGTCGCTCGCCAGTTGATCGAGCGCAGACGGTCGCCCACGACGTACTCGCGGAGATCCGCGTACTCGATGCCGTCGCCCTTCGACCGGGCGACCTCGCTCCCGGTGAAGACCTGCGTCTCGCGCGGGGGGAGGATGCGGCTCAGGGCCTCGGCCCGCGGGTATGCCTTCAGTTGACGGGTCTCGCCGACCGTCCCTTCCCAGGTGACGACGCGGAAGGCGTCCCGCGCACGGAGCTCGAGCTCGCCCACGTCGTAGATGCCCCACCTGCTGCAGCGGAGCGTGACCGGGAGCGAGCGCTCCTCGCCGGCTCGGAGGCGGACGGCGAAGGCCTCGACGCCGTCCGCGACCTCGATGCCGTCCGGGAGCGCGAGGAGCAGCTCGAGCCGTTCCACGCGGCTCGTCGCGTGGACCTCGACGCGCGCCGGGATGTCCTGCCGCTCGACCACGCGCTCGTCGTCGAGCGCCAGGGTGGCGACCACCACGGGCTCCCCCGTCGTGCGCAGCCCGAGGGCGAGGCAGAGCGCGAACGGCACCGCCACGATCGCCAGCTCGGGACGCCTGAGCGCGAGGGCGGCGACGAGCGCGACGGCGACGACGACCACGTACCCCTCGAGTCGAGGGCTGGCCGCACGCGTCATCGTGCGGTGGTGACGTCTTCGGCCTTCGGGGTCGGCACCGTGTCGAGGATTTCGCGGACGACGTCCACGGCGGAGATCTTCTGCACCCAGAGCTCGGGGCGGAGGACGAGACGGTGCGCGAGCGCCGGGACGGCGACGTCCTTCACGTCGTCCGGGAGCACGAAGTCGCGGCCAGCGAGCGCCGCCTTCCCACGCGCGAGCTTCAGCAGCGCGAGGCTCCCGCGGGGGCTTGCGCCGACCACCGTGCTCTGGGCCTCGCGGGTAGCGGCGACGACGTCGACACAGTAGGCCCGAACGCTGTCCGCGACGTGCACGTGCTCGATCGCGGCCTGCATCTCGAGGAGCGTCTCGCGGTCGACCCGTGGCCGGAGCTCGATCTCGTCCGCCTTCCGCTCGATGCGCTGGTCGAGCACGCGGACCTCGTCCGCGCGGTCGGGGTAGCCGAACGCGGTGCGGAGGAGGAAGCGGTCGAGCTGCGCCTCGGGCAGCGGGTAGGTGCCCTCGTACTCGATCGGGTTCTGGGTGGCGATGACGAGGAACGGCGGGCCGAGGGGATGCGTGACACCCTCGATCGTCACCTGGCGCTCCTGCATGGCCTCGAGCAACGCCGCCTGGGTCTTCGGAGGCGCGCGGTTGATCTCGTCGCCGAGGAGGAGGTTCGTGAAGATCGGCCCCGGCCTGAACTCGAAGTCGGCGTCCCGCTGGTTCCAGATCGACGACCCGGTGACGTCCGAGGGCATGAGGTCCGGCGTGAACTGGATGCGCGTGAAGCGCATGCTCAGCACCTGGGCGAACGAGCGCGCCGCGAGGGTCTTCGCGAGCCCCGGGAAGTCCTCGAGCAGGACGTGGCCGTCGGCGAGGAAGCCGAGGAGGACGAGCTCGAGCGAGTCCCGCTTGCCGATGACCGCCCGCTCGACCTCGTCGAGCACGAGTCCCGAGAGCTCGCGGACGCGATCCAGGCTCGTGCTCACAGGCGCTCGAGTGACTCGACTACGCGGCGGAGGTCGCTGCCGGGGATCCCGCGTGCGAGCCGGTCCGGGGGGGCGGGGCGATCGGGACGAACGAGCTCCCACGTCTCCTCCCCGAGGAGCGTGCGTGCTCGCTCGGGGTCGCGGTCGAGCGATGCGCTGCGCCGCGCTGCGAGGAGATCGGTGGCCAGGCGGCGCAGCCGCGGCGCGAGCCGGAAGTGGAGGTCGAACGAGCCCGCGATGCCGAGCGCCGTCTCCTGCTCGAGCCTCGCCAGGTTCCCCGGTCGCGCACGACCCCGACCCGCCCGAGCCTCCGGGCGGCGGAGGGGCCGCTCGCGCGGGTAGGCACGGCGCAGCGCCGCCAGCATGAGCAGGAGCGCGGCGGCACAGAGGACGAGCGCGAAGATCCGCACCGCGAGGCCGGTCTGACCCGGGAGGAACGCGATCACCACGGCGAGTGCAACCGCGGGAACGACGATAAGCCGCAGCGCCAGCCGCAGGTCCTGCTTCACGGCGCCACCGCCGCCGGCGCAGGAGTCCCCGACGAGCTCTCCTGCTCGTCTCCACGCCGGCGAGCTGCCTCGCGCAGCCCGTCGCGGATCGCGACGAGAGCGGAGATCGCGGACTCCTTCATGGCCTCGTCCACCTCGTGCTGGGAG
Source organism: uncultured Actinomycetes bacterium (assembly GCA_963750595.1). Classification (GTDB taxonomy): domain Bacteria; phylum Actinomycetota; class Thermoleophilia; order Gaiellales; family Gaiellaceae; genus GMQP-bins7. The sequence goes on from CAVVRG010000001.1 coordinate 56,279, forward strand.
AACTTGGCCGTCTCGTACAGGCCGGTCATGGTGCGCACGAGCGTCGGGGCGACGTCCAGCCGGTCCAGGATCCTGGCCACGTACTCCTCGGGCGTCTCGGCCGGGCGCCGAGGAAGGCCCGACGAGCCGAGCGCCTGTTCGAGGCGGGCCCAGGCGGCGATCACGGCGCGTCGTGGATCCGGCTCGGCGCGGAGGTCCTCGAGCGTGTCCTCGAGCGTGTCCGCCACGTGCTCGGCGAGCTCGCCCTCGGTGGTCGCCTGCGTTCTCCGACGCCGGGACGCGATGACGTAGGCCGCGATCACCACTGCCGCGAGAACGAGCACGACGAGCACCGGGATCCAGGCGAACTCGGGCTCGTAGACCCTCGCGTCGGGGGGGTTGCCCTCCGGAGACACGGCCTGCCCTCCGTCGCCTCTGCCGACGACGTCGCCCTGGTCCCCGCGGAGGTCGAACCGGGAGTTCGTCAGCCGCAGGTACACCACGAGGGACAGCAAACCCATGAACGCGAGAAAGGACCAGACGCTCGTGCGCCTGTAGCGGCCGGAGGCGATCTCGCGCGCGATCTCCTTCCGCTGGGCGAGCCCGTAGACGAGGATGGCGAGGGCGGGGAGGAACAGGAGCAGCGAGAGGCTGAACAGGGTGTCGAGCAGCGCGTCGGCGGGCGGCCGACCGTCGGCCGAGCCCGACGGCGTCGAGCCGGTCGAGGCCACGGCGACGACGCCGATCAGGGCGAGCACCGCCGCGACGGGCAGGAGCATGCGCACGGCGTTACCGCGCATGGGTTCCGGTGGCTAGGCGATGACGCCGGGGTCGTTCAGCGGCGCGGTGTCGAGCGCCTTGCTCTCCCAGTAGCGGTTCAGCGCGCCCTGGACCTTGACGAACCAGATGAAGATGCCGACGAGCGGCAGCAGCATCCAGAGACCCGTCCAGCCCGAGAACGGCGCGACACGGCCGTCGGCCTTGTACATCTTCCCGACCTCGGAGGGGATCAGGAACCAGGTGATCGGGCCGACCAGGATGTAGATCACGAGCGCGAGGACACCGCCGACGCCGCTCCCGGAGTGCTCCTTGACCTCCTCCTGGGTCTTGAAGACCCAGTACAGCGTGTAGAAGCCGAGGGTCACGATCGTGAGCAGGATGGCGAAGCCGATGCCTCGCGGTTGGCCGAGTGGGCCGGTGGTCGAGGGGGGTGTGCTCATGGCCCGTGATTCTGCGTCTCCCGCCGGACGACGGCGCTAGGCTCGCCGTCGTGATGCCGACGAAGCCCAAGCCCCCGATCGAGCAGCGGTGGCCGCGGCCCGCGGTAATGGGCGTCCTGAACGTCACGCCCGACAGTTTCTCCGACGGCGGCCGCTTTGTCTCGCCCGCCGCCGCGATCGCGCACGGACGCAGGCTCCTCGAGGAGGGCGCCGACCTCGTCGACGTGGGCGGTGAGTCCACGCGCCCGGGCGCGGCTCCCGTCGCGGCGGACGAGGAGCTACGTCGCGTCGTGCCCGTGCTCGAGGCGCTCGCGGGGACGCCGGTGTCGATCGATACGTCCAGGGCGGCCGTCGCGCGGCGCGCTCTGGAGGCGGGGGCGGAGATGGTGAACGACGTGACCGCGCTCCGCGCCGACCGGGAGCTCGTGGACGTGGTGGCCGAGCATGGCGCGTACCTATGTCTCATGCACATGCAGGGGGAGCCGCGCTCGATGCAGGCCGCGCCGCGGTATCGCGACGTCGTGGCCGAGGTCGCGGCCTTCCTCGAGGAGCGGGTGGCGTTCGCCGTCGAGCGCGGCGTGCGGCAGGAGTCGATCTGCGTGGACCCGGGGATCGGGTTCGGGAAGACGCCCGACCAGAACCTCGAGCTCGTCCGCCGCCTCGACGCGCTCGTGGAGGTCGGTCGCCCCGTGCTCGTCGGCCTGTCCCGCAAGAGCACGCTCGGCAGGGCGCTCGGCGATCCGGAGGCGACGACCGGCACGCTCGCGGCGTCGCTGGGAGCCGCGGTCGCCGCGTTCGAGCGCGGCGCGTGGATGCTCCGGGTCCACGACGTGCGCGAGACGGTGGAGGCGCTCGCCGTCGCCGCGGCGGTCGAGCGTGGCAAGGTGTCGTCATGACGTTCCGGTCGGCGTGCGAGATCGTAGGGGCGACGCCTGCGTCGCCCTCCGGGCGGCGGCCAAAGACCGGGGCGAGGCATGCCTCGCCCCAACGGGCAGGGCACGCATGACGATCGAGCTGGTCGGCCTCGTCGTCTTCGGTCGCCATGGCTACCTCGAGGAGGAGCGGCGCCTCGGGCAGCGCTTTCTCGTCGACCTCTGGGTGGAGGTGGACGAGGCGGCGGCGACGAGCGACCGAATCGAGGACACGGTCGACTATCGGGGCCTCGCGGCGCTCGTCCGCGAGGTGTTCTCCGGGCCGGAGCGCCTTCTGCTCGAGGGGCTCGCCGGCGCCGTCGCGGACGGGATCGTCGCGCGCTTCCACGCCGTCGAGCACGTGCGGGTGCGGGTGCGCAAGCCGGACGTCGTGCTCGACCCGCCCGTAGACCATGCGGCCGTCGTCATCGAGCGCACTCGCGGCTGAGCTCGTGCGTGCGTTCGTCGGGCTGGGCGCGAACCTCGGCCGGCGCGAGGAGACGCTGCTCCGGGCGGTGGAGCTGCTCGCGGCTGAGGACGGAGTGGAGGCAGTCGCGCTCTCGAGCGTTCGCGAGACCGACCCGATGGGGGTCGAGGACCAGCCGCGCTTCCTGAACGCCGCGGCCCTGCTGGAGACGACGCTCGGCCCGCGGGAGCTGCTCGACGTCCTGCTGCGGGTCGAGCGCGAGCTCGGCCGGGTGCGCGACGGGACGCGCTGGGGCCCACGCGTGATCGACCTGGACCTGCTCGCCTACGGCTCGGAGGTCGTGGAGGAGCCGGGCCTGCGCGTGCCCCACCCGCGCGTCCACGAGCGACGCTTCGCGCTGGAGCCGCTCGTCGAGCTGGATCCCGACCTGGAGCTTCCGGGCCGGGGGAAGGTCTCGGACCTCCTCGACCGTCTACACTGACGCCGCATGTCGCACCTCGACGAGCTCGACGAGTTCGAGGCGGAGCTCGAGATCTCCCTCAAGCGGGAGTACTCCGCCGTCTTCGGCCTGTTCCGCTACTGCGTCCTCACCCAGGACGCCACCTACCTGTGCAACAAGCTCGAGCTCGAGGCGCTGCCGCAGGCGAGCTATCCGTACTTCCACGTGCGGATGGAGGATGTCTGGGTCTGGGACAAGAACCGGCCCTCCCGCATCATCCCGCGCGCCGAGGTCTACACCTCGGGTGACGTCACGGTCGAGGAGCTGCGCGCCGAGGGCGAGGAGCCGCGGCTGACCGCGGAGGCGCTCGCCGAGCGCATCGGGCAGTCGCTGCCGACGGACGACGACACCGCGTAGGGCGAGGAGCCTCGCCCGGGCCGGGCATGCCCGGCCCCTACGGGAACTGCCCGCCGCGCTCGCGCTCGGCGAGCCACTGCGCGAACCGTCCCTGCGCGGAGTCGAGGTAGCCGCGGAGGCCGTCCTCGAGGCCCGCGACCTCGTCGCGCATCTGGAACATGCGGTACTCGAGCAGCCGGCCGGGGTCGCACGTGTGACCGTCCTGGTCCGCGACCACGACCGACGCACCGCATTCCGTGCAGGGCATGTGGCTCGACTGGAGGAAGGACCCGGACATGGCCGCGGAAGCCGTAGTTCGCGGTCTCCGCTCGCGTCCCTGCGCGCCGGTCGGGATGACGTGCAAGAGGCGCGAGGGCCGCCTTCCATCGGCCCTCGCGCTGCGCCCTCCTTCCTGCGTGATCAGGCTTCCGCCGCCGCAGGAACCGCGCCGAGCTGGACGAGCATCCCCAGGCGGTCCCAGGTCGTCCACTGCTCGGAAACCTTGCCGTGCGAGAGGGTCGAGATGGTCAGGCCGGCGACGGTGACCTCCTTGCCGGTCGCCGGGATCCCGGCGATCTCGCCCGCATGCGTGCCGCGCGCGCTCCAGCGCGTCGCCACCTTCCCTGCTTCCGCCACCTGCTCGTGAACGGTGACGCGCGCGTCGGGGAACGCGTCGCTATAGGCGCGGAGGTACTCGCGAAGACCCTCGGGCCCGCGAATCGGCTCGACCTGACCCGTGTCGTAGCCGACGTAGTCGGGGGCGACCACCTCGTCGATCACGTCCCAGTTCCCACGCCACGGCTCCTCGAAGAGGCGCTGAACGCGGAGCTTCGCATCTGCCATCGACGGTCCTTTCGCTCGGCGGCGCCGGTGCAGCTCGAACGCGGAGAGCACGGCGAGTGCTGTTCCTGCGAGGACGAGACCGACCCCGAACGTCGTCCGGCCACCGCTCCGCCGTCGAAACACCGTAGGGGCGACTCTACTGCCTCGTCCGGGCTGCGACAACCGACGCGCGGTACCGTCTCGCGACCCGCTCTGATTCACTTGCGCCGTGCTCCTCGCGGTGGACGTGGGTAACACGCAGACGGTCCTCGGGCTCTACCCCGACCGCGAGCTGGCGGACCACTGGCGGCTCGCGACCGGGCACTCGACCACCGCCGACGAGCTGGGCGTCGTGCTCGCCGGCCTGCTCGACCTGGACGCGGTCGACGGGATCTGCCTCGCGTCGACGGTCCCGGTGCTCGTGCGCGAGTGGGAGCTCCTCGCGACGAAGTGGGCAGAGGCGCCCCTGCTCGTCGTCGGTCCCGGCGTGAAGACGGGGATCCCGATCCGCTACGACGATCCGCGTGAGGTCGGCGCCGACCGGATCGTCAACGCGGTCGCCGCGAAGGAGCGCTACGGCGCTCCGGTCGTCGTCGTCGACTTCGGCACGTCCACGAACTTCGACGTCGTGTCGCCGGAGGGGGAGTACGTCGGAGGCGTGATCGCTCCCGGCATCGAGATCTCGATGGAGGCGCTCTTCGCGCGTGCCGCGCGGCTCGTGAAGGTCGACTACGCGGCGCCTGCTGCCGTGATCGGGAAGACGACGGTCGGCGGTCTCCAGTCGGGGCTCGTCTACGGCTTCGCGGGGCAGGTGGACGGCATCGTCGGCCGGATCCGCGAGGAGCTCGGCGCGGACGCCCGGGCCGTGGCGACCGGCGGCCTGGCCGACCTCGTCGCCCCCCACGCGCGCGCGATCGAGCTCGTCGACCCGTTCCTCACCCTCGAGGGCCTGCGGCTCGTCTGGGAGCTGAACCGCTGATTCCCGACTTGCACAGCCTCGCGCTCTTCGTCGTCGCGGCGCTGGCGCTCCTCCTCGTCCCGGGCCCGGCCGTGCTGTACGTCGTGGCGCGGTCGATCAGCGAGGGGCGTCGCGCCGGGGTCGCCTCGGTCGTCGGGATCCACGTCGGCACGCTGGTGCACATCACGGCGGCGACGCTCGGCCTCTCGGCCCTCGTCGTCTCCTCCGCGGTCGCGTTTACGGCGGTCAAGGTCGCCGGCGCCCTCTACCTCGTCGGTCTCGGCCTCTGGACGCTCTTCTCGCGGAAGGCCGAGCCCGAGATCGCGCTCGGCGGCGAGCGGAACCTCCGGCGCGCGTTCGCCCAGGGCGTCGTGGTCAACGTCCTCAACCCGAAGACGGCGCTCTTCTTCCTCGCGTTCCTGCCCCAGTTCGTCGACTCCGACGCGGCCCACCCGGCCGCGCAGATCGCCTTCCTCGGCTTCCTCTTCGCCGCGCTCGGGCTCGTGACCGACTCGCTGTGGGCGATGGCGGCGGGCACCGCGGGTGGGCTGCTTCGGAGCTCGAGCCGGTTTGTGCGCGTCCAGCGCTACGTGACCGGGACGGTGTACGTGGGCCTCGGCGTGGCGACCGCGCTCGCCGGCTCCGCGGAAGACTGAGGCAGCGCCTCAGCCGCCGCCGTAGACGGAGATGGGCAGCTCGAGCGTCATCTCGTCGCCGGTCGGGAACTCCTCCTCCAGCCGTTCGAGGAGCTCGCGAGCTCCGGGCGCGGCCGCGAGCAGGCGACGCTCGACCTCCTCGGTCGAGTCGAGCCGGACGAGCTCCTGCTTGAACTCCTTCGGGAAGCGGCCGCGGCCCAGATACCAGCCGTAGAACTTCTTCAGGAACCCGGACGCGCGCCGCTCGCCCAGCTCCCGCACGGCCTCGCGGACGAACAGCACGAGCTCGGCGGCGACGTCCTCGCGGCTGGGCTCCAGCGGGTCGCCGTCGACGATCTCGCGCAGCGCCCAGGGATTGCCCTGAGCGCCCCTGCCGACCATCACGGCGGCCGCTCCGGTGCCGGCGAGGACCGCCTGCGCTCGAGCGTGTGAGGTCACGTCCCCCGATGCCACGACGGGCACGTCGACGAGGGCGACGAGCTCGGCCGTGAGCGCGTGGTCGGCCATGCCGGTGTACATCTGCACGGCGGAGCGCGGGTGGAGCGTGAGCGACCGCGCGCCGGCCGCGACGAGCCTCGGACCGAGCTCGAGACACGCTCGCGAGCCGTTCCGGACGCCACGGCGGAGCTTGACCGTCACCGGGAGGTCGACGGCCTCGGCCACCGCCTCGACGATCCGGCACGCGTGGTCGCCGTCCTCGAGGAGGTGCGCTCCCGCGCCGGTGCGCGTGACCTTCTTCACGGGGCAGCCGAAGTTCAGGTCGACGAGATCCGCTCCGACGGCCTCTACCATCCGCGCCGCGTCCGCCAGCGAGCGCGGATCCGAGCCGAAGAGCTGGATCGCGAGCGGGTGCTCGTCTTCTGCGACCCGCAGGTAGCCGAGCGTGCGCTCGTTGCGGTGCTCGATCCCCGCGCAGCTCACCATCTCCGAGCACACGAGCCCGGCGCCGTACCGCCGTCCCTGGCGCCTGAACGCCTGCACGCTGACGCCCGCCATCGGGGCGAGCACGAGCCGGGTCGGCACCTCGACGGGGCCGATCCACCAGGGCGTTCGGAGGTCGATCACGACCCTCGGATCGTAGCCGCGCAGGTCGTTCCAAGACCACGCAGCGACCGTGCAAGCGGTCGCCTTCAGAGGTCGTCGCGCGGCCGGGATCCCGCGCGAGCGGATCCCGGCCTTGCGCATGGCAGACCTGTTGACGAGCGTCTTCGGGCGTCGCTACCATTCCGGGCCGTTGTCGGGGCTGCACGCCCCGCAATCCCGTCTCTGGAGGCGTTTGCGTGAAGGATGTGATCCTCACTCCCGAGGGCTACGAGCAGCTGAAGGCGGAGCTCGACCGGCTGCGGACCGAGAAGCGGCGTGAGATCGCGGAGCGCATCGCGGCCGCGCGCGAGTTCGGCGAGATCGCCGAGAACGCGGAGTACGACGACGCGAAGAACGAGCAGATGATGCTCGAGCACCGCATCGCGCAGCTCGAGGAGCGCCTCACCGACGCGCGCGTGATCGACACGAAGGACGTGGACACGAGCGTCGTCTCCATCGGCTCGGTGGTCCGCCTGCGCGACGTGGACGCGAAGGAGACCGTCGAGTACTTCATCGTCGGCTCCGCCGAGGCGAACCCGGCCGAGCGCAAGCTCTCCAACGAGTCGCCGGTCGGAAAGGCCATCATCGGCCGCAAGAAGGGCGAGACGGTCGAGGTGGTCACGCCCCGGGGCTCGAAGGTGAAGTTCAAGATCATGGAGATCAAGGCGGCATAGGCCGCCACCGCTTCGCCGCTCTAGACTCGGCCGGCATGGCTGCGCCGAAGCGCTTCCCCGACCGGGACGAGATCGCGGCTGTTCGCGAGGAGGCGGCCGGGCTCGATCCGGGCACCGAGTCCGCCGGCAAGCGCCGGCTCGCCGGCCGGGTCATGGCGAGGCGCGGCCACGGAAAGCTGACCTTCATCGACCTCGTCGACCGCTCGGGGCGCATCCAGCTCATGTGCGACGAGAGCCGGGCAGGTGCCGTGGACGTGGATCTCGGCGACGTGGTCGGCGTGGTGGGCGCTCCGGCGAGCTCGCGCCGTGGCGAGCCGTCGCTCGCGGTCGACGAGCTCATCGTCCTCGCGAAGAACCGGAGCCCGCTTCCCGACACCTTCCACGGCGTCACCGACACGGAGACGCGCTACCGGAAGCGCTACCTCGACCTTCTGATGAACGAGGAGACGCGCGGGCTCTTCCTGCTCCGCGCGCGGGTCGTCTCCGCGCTCCGCCGCCATCTCGACGACGCCGGGTTCGTCGAGGTCGAGACGCCGATCCTGCAGCCGCGCTACGGAGGGGCGTTCGCCCGGCCCTTCGTGACCCGCTCCGAGGAGCTCGACGCCGAGCTCTACCTGCGGATCGCGACCGAGCTCTACCTCAAGCGCCTCGTCGTGGGCGGCCTCGAGCGCATCTACGAGATCGGCAAGGACTTCCGCAACGAGAGTGTCTCCTACAAGCACCAGCCCGAGTTCACGATGCTCGAGTGGTACGAGGCGTATGCCGACTACGAGGACACGATGGCGCGCATCGAGGCCCTCGTCGAGCGGGTCGCACTCGACGTGCTCGGGACGAGCCGCGTGACCTACAAGGGGTACGAGCTCGACCTGAAGGCTCCGTGGCGCCGCGTTCGCTTCGTCGACGCGCTCGAGAGGCTCGAGCTCTGGACACGGGACGCCGCCGAGCTACGCGCCTGGCTCGAGGAGCGCGGTGTGGACACCGCCGCGGACAAGGACTGGCCGCAGCTCGTCGACCACGCGTTCGGCCACTTCGTCGAGCCGGACCTGATCGAGCCGACGATCGTCCACGACTATCCGGTCGAGCTCTCGCCCTTCGCGCGCCCGACGGACGACGATCCCGCCCTCACCGAGCGGTTCGAGTACTTCGCCGGGGGCATGGAGCTCGGGAACGCGTTCACGGAGATCAACGACGCGGAGGAGCAGCAGTCCCGCTTCGACATGCAGTCTGAGCACGTGGAGGGCGAGCGCGGGGATCCCGACTACGTGGAGGCGCTCTCGTACGGCATGCCTCCGACCGGCGGGCTTGGGCTCGGGGTCGACCGCCTGACGATGCTGCTCTCCGGCCGGGAGACGATCCGCGACGTGATCCTCTTTCCGGCGCTGCGCTCGTTGTAGGGGCGAGGCTTGCCCCGTACCACGTGCCTCATCCGGCGCAGCTGCGGCGCGAAGACGTGACCGACGGCGAGCCACGATCGAAGCCTGCAGCGGCGTAAGCGCCTACGGCTCGACGGGTTCGACTACTCCCTCGCGGGCGCGTACGTCGTCACCGTCTGCACGATGGAAGACGGCTGCTTCTGGGTGAGACGCGCTGTGACGGAGTCGGTGTCAACCCCGACGGAGAGGTGGTGACCGCATGCTGGAGCCAGATACCAGCGCACTTTCCGGGGGAGCTCGACGCGGTCGTCGTCATGCCCAACCACGTTCACGGGATCGTCGTTCTCGTAGGGGCGGGGCATGCCCCGCCCCAACACCGTGGTCGGATCATTCAAGCCCGCCTCCGCTCGGGAGATCAACCGCCGTCGCCGCCAATGGGGTGTCCCGATATGGCAGCGCGGTTACTACGACCACGTGATACGCGACGAAGCAGACCTCCTGCGCGTGCGTGAGTACATGGACTCCAACCCGGCCCGGTGGGCGGACGACCCGGAGAACCCGGACCGACGCTCGTAGGCGCGAGACTTGCCTCGCCCGCGACTCAGGCCGCGACGCGGCCGCTTCAGGGGCTTTCGCGCGAGGATTTCAGGCCGCGGCTTCGACGCGGTCGCGCTCGAACACGAGCACGTCGCCGAGGATGTCCTCGAGGGTGCGCTCGGGCACCCAGCCGATCTCGGCCCTGACCTTCGCCGTCGAGGGAATGCGGTGGAGCATGTCCTCGATCCCGATCCCGTACACGTCCTCGTACGCGACGTGCTCGATCTCCGACGTCGAGCCGGTGAGCTCGAGCACCCTCCGGGCGAGCCCGTCGATCGAGATGCGCTCCTCGGAGCCGACGTTGTAGATCTCTCCCGACCGTCCCTGCTGCATCAGCCCGGCAAGCGCCCGGATCGTGTCGCCGACGTGGCAGAAGCAGCGGGTCTGCTCGCCGCTCCCGTGGATCTCGAGCGACTCGCCGGCGAGCGCGCGCTGGACGAACGTCGGGATCACCATCCCGTACCGGCCGCTCTGACGCGGCCCGACCGTGTTGAAGAGCCGGACGATCACGCAGTCGAGGTCGTGCTCGATGTGGTGCGCGAGCGCCAGGAACTCGTCCATCGCCTTCGAGTCGGCGTAGGCCCAGCGCTTCTGCGTGGTCGGACCGTAGATCCGCCGATCCGTCTCCTCGAGCGGGCGCTCCTCGCGGTGGTCGCCGTACACCTCCGACGTGGAGGCGACGAGCACGCGCTTCCCGAACCGGTGACAGTGCTCGAGGACGATCTCGGTGCCGCGGAGGTTGGTGACGAGAGTCCGGACGGGCTGCTCGACGATGAGCCGTACCCCCACCGCCGCCGCGAGGTGGTAGACGACGTCGCACTTGTAGACGAGCTCGTTGACCACGGACGAGTGGAGCACCGAGTCCACCACGAGATGGAAGCTCTCGCGGTCACGTAGATGCTCGACGTTCGCGAGCGACCCGGTCGAGAGGTCGTCGAGGACCCAGACCTCGTCCCCTCCGTCGAGCAGGAGCTCGGTGAGGTGCGACCCGATGAAGCCCGCGCCCCCGGTGACTAAGGCTTTGTTACGCAACGGCCGAGAAGGGTACCGGGGCCGTCGGGCGAACCGGGGGCCGAGACCTGTCACGAGACGCGTCGGCTACGATCAGACCTGAACCTTCGACCCGGAGTGCGGCAATGACGTCGGCCTCCGGAGGATCTGGGAAAGGAGGGTCGGAGGAGTTGTTCGAGCGATTCACCGAGAGAGCCAGGCAGGTCGTCGTTCTCGCGCAGGACGAGGCGCGGGCGCTGAAGCACAACTACATCGGGACCGAGCACATCCTGCTTGGCTTGCTGCGCGAGGAGGAGGGGCTCGCCGCCCGCGTCCTCGAGTCGCTCGACATCACCGTGGAGGAGGTCCGAGCGCAGGTCGCGCGCATCGTCGGCCAGGGTGACGAGGTCACCACCGGCCAGATCCCCTTCACCCCGCGCGCCAAGAAGGTCCTCGAGCTGGCGCTGCGCGAGGCCCTGTCGCTCGGCCACAACTACATCGGCACCGAGCACATTCTCCTCGGCCTCGTGCGCGAGAACGAGGGCGTCGCTGCGCGCATCCTTCTCGACTTCGACGCAGACGCGGAGAAGATCCGCAACGAGATCATCCGCATGCTCTCCGGGCCCGGCCGCCGACAGGCGGGTGCCGGCGCTCCCGCAGGCGAGAAGACGAAGAGCTCGAAGCTGCTCGACCAGTTCGGCCGGAACTTCACGAAGCAGGCGACCGAGGGCAAGCTCGACCCGGTCGTCGGCCGGCAGACGGAGATCGAGCGGATCATGCAGATCCTGTCGCGCCGCCAGAAGAACAACCCCGTCCTCATCGGGGAGCCGGGCGTCGGCAAGACCGCCGTCGTCGAGGGCCTGGCCCAGCGCATCGCCTCGGGCGGCGTCCCCGAGCTCCTGAAGGGGAAGCAGATCTACTCGCTCGACCTCGCCGCCCTCGTCGCCGGCTCCAAGTACCGCGGCGAGTTCGAGGAGCGGCTGAAGAAGGTCATGAAGGAGATCATGCAGCGGGGCGACATCATCCTGTTCATCGACGAGCTCCACAACCTCGTCGGCGCCGGCGCCGCCGAGGGCGCGATCGACGCCGCTTCCATCCTGAAGCCGGCGCTCGCGCGCGGGGAGCTGCAGACGATCGGCGCGACGACCCTCGACGAGTACCGCAAGTACCTCGAGCGCGACGCTGCGCTCGAGCGGCGCTTCCAGCAGGTGCGGGTCGAGGAGCCGACGATCGACGAGACCGTGCAGATCCTCCGCGGCCTCCGCGACCGCTACGAGGCGCACCACCGGTGCAAGATCTCGGACGAGGCTCTCGAGGCGGCGGCGATGCTCGCCGACCGCTACATCCAGGACCGCCACCTCCCCGACAAGGCGATCGACCTGATCGACGAGGCGGGCTCGCGTGTCCGCATCGCGACCATGTCCGCACCGCCGCGCTACCGAGAGCTCGAGGAGGAGATCGACAAGGTGCGGGCCGACAAGGAGGCCGCGATCGAGGCGCAGGAGTTCGAGAAGGCGGCCCAGCTCCGCGACAAGGAGCGCAAGCTCTCGCAGAAGAAGAAGGAGCTCGAGGACGACTGGCGCAACCAGGCGGACGACGAGCAGCCGGAGATCGGCGAGGAGGAGATCGCGGACATCGTCTCGATGTGGACCGGCATTCCCGTCTTCAAGCTGACCGAAGCGGAGTCGGAGAAGCTCATTCACATGGAGGACCAGCTGCACAAGCGCGTCATCGGCCAGCACCAGGCGATCGTCGCCGTGTCGAAGGCGATCCGGCGCGCGCGCGCGGGCATCAAGGACCCCAAGCGGCCGACCGGCTCGTTCATCTTCCTCGGGCCGTCGGGCGTGGGTAAGACCGAGCTCGCCCGGACGCTCGCGGAGTTCCTGTTCTCGGACGAGGACGCAATGATCCAGGTGGACATGTCGGAGTACATGGAGAAGCACTCCGTGTCGCGACTCGTCGGCTCACCGCCCGGCTACGTCGGCTACGACGAGGGCGGCCAGCTCACGGAAGCGGTCCGTCGCAAGCCGTACTCGGTCGTCCTGCTCGACGAGATCGAGAAGGCGCACCCGGACGTGTTCAACATCCTCCTCCAGATCCTCGAGGACGGGAAGCTGACCGATTCGCAGGGGCGGAAGGTGGACTTCCGCAACACGATCGTGATCATGACCTCGAACCTGGGCGCGGCGCAGATCTCGAAGAACCAGACGCTCGGCTTCTCCCTGGGAGACGAGGGCGGCCTGACGTACGACGAGATGAAAGAGCGGGTCATGTCGGAGCTCAAGAAGGTGTTCCGGCCCGAGCTCCTGAACCGCATCGACGAGGTCATCGTCTTCCACAAGCTCGAGAAGGAGGAGATCCTCCGCGTCGTCGACCTGATGATGAAGCGCGTTCGCGAGGAGATGGCGAAGCACGGCACGGTCGTCGAGCTCACGGACGACGCCCGCGAGCTCCTCGTCGAGCAGGGCTACGACCCGGCCATGGGAGCGCGGCCGCTGCGGCGCGCGATCCAGCGGCTGATCGAGGACCCGCTCGCGGACTTCATCCTCGGCCGGGAGCTCACGACGTCGTCGACGGTCGTGATCGACCGCCGGGACAACCCGGGCGAGGACGAGCCACCGGTCGAGATCAAGCTCGTCGAGGGAGCTCCGGTTCCCGCCACCGTCGGAGGCCCCGAGGAAGGGCTCGAGGCCGAGGAGCGTGGAGACGAGCGCTCCGGAGGGCTAACGCGCCCGCCGGCGGCAAGGCCTGCCTCCGACCCTCAGACTCGTTGCGTGGTCGTGCTCGATCCGGCATGCGAGGCCGTCGGACTACGGCCGTGTCATCGGCCGGATCAACGTCTGGTGGAGCGGCCGGGAGATGGCCCCGATGCTCCCCCAGCTCTTCTTCCTGCACTTCGAGGGGACGAGCTTCGTCGCTGAGTCGGACGACGACGACCTCGTCGCGTTCCTCTGCGGGTTCCTCTCGCAGACCGTGCCGGAGGAGGCCTACATCCACTTCGTCGGGGTGTCGCCCGAGCACCGTGGCGAGGGGGTGGGCCGCCTGCTCTACGAGCGCTTCTTCGACGCGGTTCGCGCGCAGGGGCGCTCGCTCGTCCGGTGCGTGACCTCACCTCTGAACCAGGGCTCGATCGCGTTCCACGAAGCGCTCGGCTTCGAGGTCGACCGCGTGGTCACCGACTACGACGGGCCCGGCGAGGACAGGACGCTTCTCGTCAAGCGGCTGAGCTGAGGCCGCGCCGGCGGAGGAAACGGGCGAGGAGCGACTGGCGCCCGTGCGCCTCCGCCCACGTCTCGTACGCCCCGAGGGCGACGAGCGCGGCGAGGACGACCCCGAGATAGCTCGCCCAGGCCGAGTCCGCGTCCAGCACGTTCTTGACGACGGTGATGACGAGGACGGCGACTCCGCAACCGAGGAGCAGGCGCTCCCAGGGGACGTCCTCGGAAAGCTCGACGTCGGTCAGGTAGGCGACCACCGCGAACCCGGTCAACGCGAGCGCGAGCAGGCCGATCAGGAGGCCCCAGCCGTCCCAGCCGTCGAGCAGTGCCACCGCGTGCCCCGCGGCGCCGAAGCTCACCTCGAGCTTCTGCCACGTGAGGAACAGGCTCACGAACAACAGGGGCGAGGCGAAGAGGACGAGCTTCTGGCCCGGCGAGAGGGATTTCAACCTCTCCATGGCGTTCCTTTCGTTCTGGCTTTCGACGGCCTCGTCCCAGGGTACTCGCCGGACGGCCGTTGTGCGAGTCACCCGACGACGAGCAGGCCCCCCGTTCGGGGGGCCTGCGTCGAGGGACGACGGCACGGGTCGCTTCTACAGCTCGCGGTCGCTCGGCTCGTCAGGCTTCGCGGGCTCCGCGGCGTCCTCCGCCGCGGCCTCGCTCGAAGCCTCCGGAGGCAGGTCGTGGGCCGCGGAGGGCTCGACGGGTGGAGGCGGCGGAGGCGCGGTCTGCGCCCCTGCAGAGGAGGAGGACATGCTCGGGATCTCGCTCCTCAGCGTCTCGATCCCACCGGATTCCTGGATCTGCATCCAGGCGCCGACCGCGATCAGCGCGGCCAGGGCGACGCCGATGTACGACCAGAACGTCGAGTAGTCGTCGGCGAGATTCTTGATGAGCGCGAACGCGAAGACGAGGAAGGCGAGCACCGCGCCCGTCATCGCCGCGGAGACCGGGATCGGGATGTCGACGGCGGCGAGGCGGGCGACGATCCAGGCGATGAGGACGATCGTCAGCAGCCCCATCGCAACGCCCCAGAACCCGTGCCAGGCGTTCTGCCCGGCGCTTCCCTCCCCGAGCGGCCCGAGGTCGAAGTCGATCTCCTGCCAGTGGAAGAAGGTCGAGATGAGGAGCAGCACCGCTCCGATGAGCATGAGCTGCATCCCGCGCCCGAGGGCGTTGAATCGTTCCATGCGGCCCGTCCTTTCCGTCGTCAGTCGTGCAGCGGTGTCACCGGGACTCTTATCGACCTTCGCCCGACTTGCAACCCGGTGTGCCGACCCTACTCGGCGCATCTGACGGCCCGGCACCGGAGAACGGCTCGAGCGCCCCGGAAGTGGCCGGCCAGCCGGGAACCGACTTCGGGTGGGTCTCTCCACGCTTCGCAGACTCGGCACGCTCCCGGCGCAAGCGCGTGACGGCCCCGTCGGGACCCGTCGCTAGGCTCGGGTCCATGGCCAGGGGCGCCGTCAAGTACGTCTGCTCGGAGTGCGGGACGGCAACGCCACGCTGGCTCGGGAAGTGCCCGGGGTGCGACGCGTTCGGGACGCTCGTCGAGGAGCGGAACGCCGACGCGGGGAAGGCGCCGGTGGCCGCGGCCGGCGCCACCGTGCCGCTCGGCGACGTGTCGGTGAGCGAAGCAGAGCGGATCTCCACCGGGGTTCCGGAGCTCGACCGCGTACTCGGCGGGGGGCTCGTCCCGGCTTCGCTCGTGCTCGTGGGCGGGGAGCCGGGGGTCGGCAAGTCCACGCTGCTCCTGACCGCACTGGGTGCGATCGCACGCGCCGGCGGGCGCGCCCTGCTCGTCACCGGCGAGGAGTCGGCGCCGCAGGTCTCGTTGCGCGCCGCCAGGCTCGGAGGCGCGGAGGGCGTGCGGATCCTCGCAGAGACCGAGCTGGCGACCGTGTGCGCGACGCTCGAGCAGGAACGGCCGGACGTCTGCGTGATCGACTCCGTGCAGACGCTGCACGCGTCCGAGCTCGGTTCCGCGCCGGGCTCGGTCGCCCAGGTTCGCGAGGCTGCTGGACGCCTCCTCCGGGTCGCGAAGCAGGCGGGGGTCGCGACGATCCTCGTCGGCCACGTGACGAAGGACGGGGCCGTCGCGGGGCCGCGGGTGCTCGAGCACCTGGTCGACTGCGTGCTCCAGTTCGAGGGGGACCGCCACCACGCCTACCGGGTGCTGCGCGCCGCGAAGAATCGGTTCGGCTCCACGAACGAGCTCGGCGTGTTCGAGATGACCGGCGCGGGGCTCGTCGGAGTACCGGATCCGTCGGAGCTCTTCGGCGCGACACATCCGGGAGAGGTCGGGGCCGCGGTCGGATGCGTCCTCGAGGGGTCGAGGCCGCTCCTCCTCGAGGTGCAGGCCCTGGTCGCCCCCAGCGACCTGGCGATGCCCCGGCGAGTGGGCACCGGGGTCGATCCTCGCCGGCTCGCCATGCTCGTCGCCGTGCTCGGCCGCCACGCGGGCCTCGCGCTCGGGAGCGCCGACGTCTTCGTCAACGTCGCGGGCGGCGTCAGGATCGACGAGCCCGGCGGCGATCTCGCGGTCGCGCTCGCCATCGCGTCCGCCGCGCGGGGCGTGGCAGTGATCGAAGCCTCCGCGTCCTTCGGCGAGATCGGGCTGACGGGCCGGCTCCGTCCGGCGGCGCAGGCGGAGCGGCGCCTCGAGGAGTGCGGGAAGCTCGGCATCGGGACCGTCGTCGTCCCCGAGGGCACGCCGTCACGAGAGCACGACCCTCGGGTGGTTCCCGTCGAGACGCTGCGGGAAGCGCTCGCGGCGGGTCTCGAGACGCAGGCGCGCGAGCGCCGCGTGGCCGCCGCCTAGGCTCCCCGGGGCCTCTCAACCGCCGTTGCGGTTCCGTTAAGGGGGCGTGAGAAACCCGCTATCATTCGACGGCGGCCGGCAGGGAAATCGACTGCCGGCACTTTTTTCTGACCACATGGATACGGACTTCGGGGAGGCTGCTTTGTTCGACATCGGCGACAAGGTGGTCTATCCGCATCACGGGGCCGGCACGGTCGTGAAGAAGGAGAAGCGGGAGGTGCTCGGCGAGGTCCGCGAGTACCTCACGATCCAGATCCTCCACAACGACATGACGGTCAACGTGCCGTGCGAGAACGCGGAGCGGGTGGGCTTGCGGACGGTCATCGACCAGCGGACGGTGACGATGGTGGTGCGGACGCTGTCGGGCGGCTCCACGGAGATGCCCAAGAACTGGAATCGCCGGTTCAAGCACAACCGCGACAAGATGAAGACGGGCAACATCTTCGAGCTCGCCGAGGTGGTCCGGAATCTCGCGGTCAGGAACAACGAGAAGGGCCTGTCCACGGGCGAGAAGCAGATGTTCGTGAAAGCCAAGAAGATCCTCGCCTCGGAGCTCATGTACGCGAAGGACATGGACGAGGAGGAGGCGGCCGCCTGGCTGGACGACGTCCTGTCCAGGGCCGGCCAGCCCAAGCCGAAGTCACGGGCGAAGCCCAAGGCGGCCACCGCGAGTGCGTGAGGCGCCCGGCGGTTCCGGCGTCGCCGGGGCCACCTGGGCGTTGCTCGTCGCGGCGGGCGCCGGCGCGCGCCTCGCTATCGACCGTCCGAAGGCGTTCGCGGAGCTCGCCGGTCGTCCGCTGCTCGCGGAGAGCCTCGACCGGCTCGACCGGTGCCCATGGGTCGACGCGATCGTGGTCGCCGCGCCGCCCGGCTGGGAAGAGCCCGTCATCCTGCTCTCCGAGGAGCTCGCCGCCTCGAAGGTCGTCGCCTGCGTCACCGGGGGCGCGACCCGTGCGGAGTCCGTCCGCCTGGCGCTCGGGGAGGTCGTGGACGAGGCGCTCGTCGTGGTCGTGCACGACGCCGCGCGCCCGCTCGTCGAGGATGTGGTCGTCGAGCGCGTCCTCGGCCCCCTCGCCCAGGGGTACGACGGGGTCGTGCCGGCGCTGCCGGTTCCGGACACGCTGAAGCGGATCGAGGGGCAGCGCGTCGTCGAGACCGTCCCCCGCGCCGATCTCGTCGCTGTCCAGACGCCGCAGGCGTTCCTCGCGGGCCCGCTACGCGGCGCGTACGCGGGGGAGCTTCCCGACGCGACCGATTGCGCGTCCCTCGTCGAGCGAGCGGGAGGACGTGTGGTGGTCGTGGACGGAGACCCGCGCCTGCTCAAGGTCACGAACGCGGCGGATCTCGCGCTCGTCGAGGCGCTGCTCACGTCTCCTTAGGCCGGTCTGCCCGTGGAACGATCGTCACCGAATCGTCAGCCTTACAGTGCCAGGCACTGTAAGGGCCGCCGGTGGCGCTGAGGGCGGTCTGCTTCGACGTCGGCGAGACGCTCGTCGACGAGGAGCGCTGGTGGCGCCGGCTGGCGGACCACGGTGGGCTGCAGCCGCATGTCGTGTGGGCCGCGCTGGGCGTGACGATCGCGCGCGGGGAGGAGCACACCGCGCTCTGGGGGCATCTCGGGATGGACGAGCCGACCGGCTGGTACGGCGAGCCGTACTCGCTGGAGGACCTGTACCCCGACGCGCTCGACTGCCTCCGGCGAACGCGCGCACTCGGGCTCCGCACCGGGATCGTCGGCAACCAGACCGCGGCGCTCGAGGCGTGGGCGCGCGACGCGGCGCTTCCCGCCGACGTCATCTCCTCGTCGGCGAGCCTCGGCGTGCGCAAGCCCGAGCCCGCGTTCTTCGCGAAGGTCGTCGAGCTGATGGGGTTCACGGCGGCGAAGGTGGCCTACGTCGGCGACCGCGTGGACAACGACGTACTGCCCGCGGGCGCCGCCGGGCTCGTGGCGGTGCACGTGCGGCGTGGCCCCTGGGGCAGGCTGCAGCGGACGCCCGACGGAGTCCTGGGCGTCGACTCGCTCGCGGAGCTCCCCGAGGCGTTAGCCTCGCTCGCGTGACGGATGCCCGGGTCGGCATCGGCTTCGACGCGCACGCCCTCGTGGAGGGCGTGCCGCTCGTCCTCGGCGGCGTTGCCGTCGACTTCCCGCGCGGCCTCGCCGGGCACTCGGACGGGGACGTCATCGCTCACGCGCTGATCGATGCTCTCCTCGGCGCGGCGAACCTCGGCGACATCGGCTCGCTCTTTCCCTCCGGCGACGAGCAGTACCGCGGCGCGTCCTCGCTCGACCTCCTGTGGGAGGCCTACCGGGAGGTGCGCGAGGCCGGCTGGGAGCTCGTGAACGCCGACTGCGTGCTCGTCGGCGAGGAGCCGAGGATCGGAGCGATTCGCGAGGAGATGTGCGAGCGCCTGGCGTCGACCCTGGGGCTCGAGCCCGGACGCGTGACGGTGCGGGCGACGACCACCGACCAGCTCGGCTTCACCGGGCGGGGCGAAGGGCTCGCGGCGCACGCCGTCGCGCTCGTGAGGCGATCGTGAGCCTCCGGTTCTTCACGTTCGACGAGCGACCTGACCTCGAGCGGCGCAAGCGCCCGCTGCTCGAGGCATGGCCGGCATTCATGTTCGAGGATCCCGTGGCTGGTCAGCGCTGGCACCTGCTGTACGAGCGCTACGGGGGCTTTCAGCATTTCCTGCTCGACGAGGAGTCCGACGAGGTCGTCGCCGAGGTGAACTCGCTTCCGGTTCAGGTCGACCTGGCGGCGCTGCCGGACCGTGGTTGGGACGAGGTCATGACGCGCGGCACCGACGGCCTGGAACCACCCAACGCGGTCTCGGCACTCCAGGTGATGATCGCACCCAGCCGGCAGGGACGGGGTCTCAGCACGCTCTGCCTCGAGAAGATGCGCGCGAACGTTCTCGACCACGGCTTCGACCACCTGGTCGCGCCGGTGCGGCCGAGCTGGAAAGCGCGGTACCCGCTCGTCTCGATCGAGCGCTACATCGGCTGGGAGACCGACGACGGTCTCCCGCTCGATCCGTGGCTCCGGGTGCACGTACGCCTAGGCGGCGAGATCGTCCGTCCGTGTTCGGAATCGATGACGATCACCGGAGCGGTCTCGGAGTGGGAGACGTGGACAGACCTGCTGTTCCCCGAGAGCGGCGAGTACGTCGTCCCCGGCGCCCTCGTGCCCGTCTCGATCGACCGCGAGCAGGATCGGGGGACGTACGTCGAGCCGAACGTCTGGGTGCTCCACCGGCTCTGATCCGGTTGTTCACGCGGGAAGGGTGACGACGCCGTCATCGACCACGACGAGGCCGTCCCGTTCGAGCGAGCGGACAGCCGCGCCGTCGAGGCCCGACACGCCCTGCGGCGACTCGACGACGGCGCGAAGGGTCGTCGCGCGGCGCTCTCGGAACGAGCCCTCGAACGGGCCCTGTTTCCGGCGAGGCTCCTCGCGGACGCCGCGGGAGGGGCACGGCCCGGCGAGGGGACAGCTGCCGCAGCGAGGCACGCGTGCGACGCACACGGTCGCGCCGAGGTCCATCAATGCGTGCGCGGACGCGTGCGAGAAGCCCCAACGCGTTCGTCGAAGCACGCGCTCGACGTTCACGTCGACTGGCAGCACCTCCTCGTCGAACGCGAACCGTCGGATCGCCGCGGCCGTGTACGTGCCAACCCCGGGGAGCGCAGTGAGGTCGTCCGGCCACCCGTCCTCGGCGATCGACCGCGCCGCGCGGTGGAGGTTGAGCGCGCGCCGGTTGTAGCCGAGGCCCTGCCACTCGCGGATGACCTCCCCCGGGGATGCTGCTGCCAGCGACCGCACGCCCGGCCAGCGCTCGAGCCACGCGAGGTAGCGCGGGACGACCCGCTCGACCTGGGTCTGCTGCAGCATGACCTCGGACACGAGGATGGCGTACGGGTCGTGTGTCCGCCGCCACGGGAGATCGCGCCCGACCCGGGCGTACCACGCGAGGAGGATGCTCTCCATCGGTGCCGATCGTACGGGCACTCGCCGGTTGTGCGGCCGCGGGATGCGCCGTAGGCTGGCGGCGTCGACGAGAGGAGACGGGGTGGCCGAGCCCGAGATCGCCGTGATCGGCATCACTGCGACGTCCTCGCCGCTGGAAGATGCGGAGCAGGTCGAGGTCGAGACTCCGTACGGCGTGCCCTCGGCGCCGATCTCGATCGGCGAGGTCGACGGGACGGCCGTCGCGTTCCTCCCGCGGCGCGGAGCCGATGGAGAGATCCCACCACCCCAGATCCCGAGCCGCGCGAACGTCTGGGCGCTGAAGGAGCTCGGCGTGCGGCGGATCATCGCGCCGATCGTGTGCGGCGCGCTCCATCTCGAGTACGAGCTCGGTGATCTCGTCGTCTGCGACCAGTTCGTGGACCGGACCTGGGGGAGGGAGGACACCTACTACACCGGCCCCGGGACGGTTCTCGTGGCCTCGGCTCAGCCCTTCTGTGACGACCTGGGCACGCTGCTCGTGCATGCGGCGCGCGAGCTCGGGGCTCCCGTCCACTACGGGGGTACCACCGTGGTCGTCCAGGGACCGCGTTTCTCCACGACGGCCGAGTCCGAGTTCTTCCGCGCGATGGGCTGGGACACCGTGAACATGGTGTCGTACCCCGAGTCGCACCTCGCCCGGGAGCTCGAGCTCTGTTACGCGAACCTCTCGCTCGTGACCGACCACGACGTCGGCATCGCGGGGGCGGGGGGCGTCACGAGCCAGACGATCGACCGCGTGCTCGAGGAGAGTCACGACCGGCTGCTGGAGCTCCTTCGTGCGGCGATCCCCCGCGTCGGGTCGCAACCCGACGACGAGTGCGCGAACGCGCTCGCGCGAGCGCGCCTCTAGGCTCCGCGCTGTAGCGTCCTGCACGGTTCCCGCGACCCGAGGAGGCGCTCGTGACCCTGACCGACTTCCAGCAGGAGCTCTGTACGACCAGCTCCTGGGACTTCTCCGACCTGAAGGCGCTGTACGTGAACTGCACGCTCAAGCCTTCACCGGAGACGTCGCACACGCAGGGCCTGCTGGACGTGTCCCTCGCGATCATGGACGCGAATGGTGTGGAGACGGAGCTCGTGCGCGCGGTCGACCACGACCTCGCGCCCGGCGTGTGGCCGGACATGCGGGAGCACGGCGCGAAGAGCGACGACTGGCCCGAACTGTACGAGCGGGTGCGGGCGGCCGACGTCCTGATCCTCGGCTCTCCGATCTGGCTCGGGGACAAGTCGTCGGTCTGCACGCGCGTGATCGAGCGCCTGTACGCGTGCTCCAGCCTGCTGAACGAGCACGGCCAGTACGCGTACTACGGGAAGGTCGGCGGCTGCCTGATCACCGGGAACGAGGACGGGATCAAGCACTGCTCCATGAACATCCTGTACTCGCTCCAGCACCTCGGCTACACGATCCCGCCACAGGCAGACGCGGGCTGGATCGGCGAGGCGGGGCCGGGCCCGTCGTACCTCGACCCCGACTCGGGTGGCCCCGAGAACGACTTCACGAACCGGAACACGACGTTCATGACGTGGAACGTGCTCCACCTCGCGCGGATCCTCAAGGACGCAGGAGGGGTCCCCGCCCATGGCAACCAGCGCACGTCGTGGGATGCGGGCTGCCGCTTCGACTTCCCGAATCCCGAGCACCGCTAGCGATGCTGCTCTACAACTCCGCGGTCTCGGGCAACTGCTACAAGGTGCGCCTCCTGCTCGCACAGCTCGGCCTGGAGTACGAGCTCGTCGACGTGAGCGTGGTCGACCGCTCGAACCGCCACGAGCTCCTCGGCAACCTGAACCCCGCGCTGCGGGTGCCGACCCTCGTGCTCGACGACGGCCGCCCGCTCGCCGAGTCGAACGCGATCCTCTGGTACTTCGGGGACGGGTCGGCCTACGTCCCGACCGACCCGTACGAGCGAGCACAAGTGCTCCAGTGGATGTTCTTCGAGCAGTACAGCCACGAGCCCTATCTCGCGGTCGTCCGCTTCTGGCTCGCGTACTCGGGCACGCCCGAGCTCTTCGCCGACCGGATCCCGGGCCGGATGAAGGGCGGCTACGCCGCGCTCGACGGAATGGAAGCTCATCTCCGCGAGCACGGCTTCTTCGTCGGCGGCGCCTACTCGATCGCGGACATCTCGCTCTACGCCTACACGCACGTCGCGGACGAGGGAAGCTTCGACCTCGACGCGTATCCGGCGATCCGCGCCTGGCTCGAACGCGTCGCGGCGCAGCCGGGCCACGTCATGATCGACGCCTGAGCCCTCCGCGGCTACGCGTCGGCCAGCCGGACCTGCACGAGACGGTACCCCGCGATGCCGCCGAGCGTCGGGTCTCCCGCGCGGTACGCCTTGACGAAGAACTGCACGTTGAAGCCGTCCCGCGGCTGAGGGAACGCCCGGTTCGGGACGAGCTGTAGCGTCACCCAACCGTCCGCGCCGGTCTTCCGCGTCTGTCCCTGAACGACTCTCGGCGTGGCCCGGACGAAGACGAGCGCGCCACGGACCGGTGTGCCTTGCCGAGCAGTGATGCGGACCCGTACCCTGATCGGCTCGGTCCGGCTGGTCACGGGATTCGGGGTGAACACGACCTCCGATATGACGAGGCGATCGCCGGCCGCCCGGAGATCCTCAACCGGCACCGAGTTGCCGGCAGACCCGGAGAACGTCGCAGTCACGCTCTTCGCGGTGCTCAGGTTTACCGTGCACGTGCGCCTCGTACCTGTGCACGCGCCGCTCCAGCCGACGAACATCGCGCCCGAGGCGGGAGTGGCGGTCAGGACGACACTCCTGCCCACAGCGAAACGCTGAACGCACGTCTTCCGCGGGCCGCTGCCGACGCACTTTCCGGCCGACGTGCTGACGGTGCCACGCCCGTTGACGGCGATTGCCAGCGTCCCCGCGGCCGCACCCCCGAACGTGGCCGAGACGCTCTTCGCCGCGTTCATCGAGATCGTGCAGGTGGGCGTGGCGCCGCTGCAGTCGCCGCCCCAGCCGGTGAACGTCGCCCCGGAGGCCGGTGTCGCGGTCAGCGTCACGCTCGCGTTGGGGGTTTGACTGACCGTGCACGCCGTCGCGCCGTTCCCGCAGCTGATCCCTCCGCCGGTGACCAATCCGGGGCCGCTGACGGTCACGGTCAGCGGCACGGTCGTGGGTGTGCCGGTCGTGAACGTCGCGGTGACGGTCCTCGCGCTGGTCATCGAGAGGGTGCAGGTCGACACGGTGCCGCCGCATGCCCCGCCCCAGCCGGTGAACGTCGCCCCGGAGGCCGGTGTCGCGGTCAGCGTCACGCTCGCGTTGGGGGTTTGACTAGCCGTGCACGCCGTCGCGCCGTTCCCGCAGCTGATCCCTCCGCCGGTGACCCTGCCGGGGCCGCTGACGGAGACGGTCAGCGGCACGGGGGGGCCCGCCGAGAACGTCGCGGTGACGCTCCTCGACGAATTCATCAGGATCGTGCACGTCGTGGCCGTGCCTCCGCAGGCGCCGCTCCAGCCCGTGAACGCGGCGCCCGTCGCCGCCGTCGCGGTCAGCGACACCGTGTCGCCGAGGGCGAAGCTCGCCGAGCAGACGTTCGCGTTGTCGCCGCAGTTGATCGCGCCGTTCTCGCCTCGGACGTTGCCGTTTCCGTTGACGGTAACCGTGAGCTGAACGACCGGCGCGAAGGTCGCGGTGACGGATTTCGCGGCATCCATCAGCACCGCGCACGTCGGTGCGGTGCCGGAGCAGGCCCCATCCCAGCGGGTGAGGACGAACCCGTCGGCCGGCGTCGCTGTGAGGACCACGGTCGAGTTCACGGCCTGCGTCGCCGTGCAGCTCACCGGACAGTTGATGCCTCCGCCTGTGACGGTCCCACTGCCTGACACGGAGACCGAGAGCAGGAAGCCGGTGGAGCTCGTCCACGTCGCGCTGACGGAGCTGTCGGCGGACAGCTCGACCGTGCACGCCACGCTCGTTCCGCTGCAGGCGCCGCCCCAGCCCGTGAAGACGGCTCCCGAGCCGGGCGTCTCGAGGACTGTCAACGTCGAGCCGGTCAGCACCGTCCACTCGCACTGGGACCCGATGGGCTCCGAACCGCAATCGATGCTGCCTCCGCCCACGTTGCCGGCGCCCGAGCTCGCTACCGAGAGGGTGCTCGTCGTCGTCGGGGGCCCGCTGAAGGTCGCCGTCACCTCGGAGGTGGTGCCGTCCACGGGTACGCCGCACGTGTTCCCGACGGGGACGCTCGGGCAGCTCTCCCAGCTGTCGAAGCTCCAGCCGCTCGCCGCGGTCGCCGTTAGCGTGGCGATCCCGCTGCCGGAGAAGGCGATGTGGCAGGCCTTGCTCCCGTTTCCGCAATCGACCCCGGCCGGGTTGCTCGTGACAGCCCCCTTGCCGATCACCTGGACGGTGACCGTCGAGACCGCGAGCGCGCGTCCTCCGGCGTTCGGCACACCGACTACAAGAGCAAGCAGCAGCGCCGCAGCCACGCCCATCGTCTGGCCCACGGAGGGCGGGCGACCCACCACGGTCCTCGCCGTCGGAAGGCGCACCATGCCAACTCTCCCCACTGACTCTCCCCATCGACGGAACGCCCGTCGCTGTTCGGAGCGTACTGCTATCCGACCAGAGCACAAGGGTGGGCTCGTGTAGGTCCCGAACGACCGCTCGCCGCCGCCTCTACGTCCAACTCGCGGCGCATCGAAGGCATCTGCACCACCAGAGATCGTGCGGTAAAGCACGTACCTCGAATCAGGGTTCGTCCAGATTCTCGGCTGGACCTGCCTCGAAACAATCCAGGCCTAGTACGTGCTGCGGGATACAAGGGGAGGTGGGCCTGACAGAGACACGCTGGGTGGGTCTTGGTAGCCCGCCGTCAGCGCGGTTCCGGACGGAATCGCGTGAAGACGAGCCTTAGGGGAGGCATGCGGGCATCACTCGTCAGGGGAAGGAGAGGGAGATGTACTGCGGCACAAGCACAACCACTCGCGGGCGAGCCCGGAGGCGAGCGGCGGCGGAGGGACGCACAGGAAGCACACGGTCGAGGACACGGCAACTCGTATCCGCGACGGTGCTGGCTCTGAGCGTCGTCGGACTCGTGATCGGCGGCACTGCGTCCGCGCAGGATCCGACGAAGAATCCGCACTACTTCGGGCCGTACCCGAACTGGGCGAACAGCCCACTCACACTGCCCGCTGCCACGGTGAACATCATCGGCAACGGCACGGGCGCCACGGCCGAGGCAACGGTCGGGGCCAACGGCTCCGTCACCGGGATCACCGTCACGGACGGCGGGACCGGCTACGGCCAGGTCAAGATCGAGATCGTCGGGCCCGGGACTGGTGCGACGGCAGACGGCGAGATCATCAAGAAGGGAGCCGTCACCGACATCGCGGTCACGAACGGCGGGAGCGGCTACACGGCGCCCGTCGTGGCCATCAACGCCAACGGAGGCGGCAGCGGAGCCACGGCGACGGCCTTCGGCGGCGTCGGCGCGGTCACGCTGTCCAACGTCGGAAGCGGCTACACGTTCCCGACGGTGAACTTCGACCAGCCGGACGACCCGAACGGTGTCCCGGCGACGGGTCACGTCACATGCGTCGAGGCGAACTGCGCGCCGGCGGCCGACGGTGAAGCCGTCACCATCACCGGCGTCGTCGTGGACGAGCCCGGGTCCGGGTACTCCACGGCGCCCGGCGTCGCGATCCTCAACGGGACGCAGTTCGACCCGGTTCCGTTCGTCGAGCCGAACTCAGAGGCCCTTGCCAAGGCGACG
Organism: uncultured Actinomycetes bacterium; assembly: GCA_963750595.1. GTDB lineage: Bacteria > Actinomycetota > Thermoleophilia > Gaiellales > Gaiellaceae > GMQP-bins7. Next base: position 82,592 of record CAVVRG010000001.1, read on the forward strand.
CTGACGATCCAGTCGATCGTCATCGACACGCCGGGGGCCAACTACACGAGGGCCCCGAGCGTGGTCATCACCGACCCGACCGGGAACCCTGCCGGGAGCGGGGCCGCCGCGACGGCGACGATCGCGAACGGCGTCATCTCGGCGATCACGCTGAAGAAGCCGGGCTCGGGGTACGTGACCCCGGGCGGGATCAAGAAGTTCGTCGACACGCTTGCCGGGTCTCACGCCGGCCGGCGCGAACAACCTGGGGCAGTACATCCCGCTCGGCGGTGCCGGACACGACGACGTTCCCGGGAGCCGACTACTACGAGATCGGCCTCGTCGAGTACCAGGAGAAGATGCACTCCAACCTGCCGCCGACGAAGATGCGCGGCTACGTGCAGCTCGAGACGAACGTCGTGGACGGAGCCGTCAACTTCCCGCTGCCCAACGGCAAAGTCGGTCTCGACAAGCCGCACTTCCTGGGGCCGACGATCGTCGCCCAGAGGGGCCGGCCCGTCCGGATCACGTTCTACAACCTGCTCCCGACCGGGGCCGACGGCGACCTGTTCCTCCCCGTCGACTCCACGCTGATGGGCTCGGGCGAGGGCAATATGACCGCGGGCTACGACCCGGCTCCGACGACCGGCGGCACGGTCGATGATGCCGCGCGCAACCCGATGTGCACGACCTACCCGAAGATGTACGACTGCTTCAAGGACAACCGGGCGACGCTCCACTTGCACGGCGGGAACACCCCGTGGATCTCGGACGGGACGCCGCACCAGTGGATCACGCCGGCCGGTGAAGACACTCCGTGGCCCGAGGGCGTCAGCGTCGAGAGCGTCCCGGACATGATCGGGGCAGACAAGCCTGCGAACGTGGAGGACTGCTCTGCCGCGAACGACGGGTGCCAGACCTTCTACTACACGAACCAGCAGTCGGCGCGGCTGATGTTCTACCACGACCACGCCTGGGGCATCACGCGCCTCAACGTGTACGCGGGCGAGGCCGCGGGTTACATCATCCGCGACTCCACGGAGCGGAAGCTGTTCGGCCCGGGCGGGACCTTCGCCGATCTCGGCGACGGCATCCCGCTCGTCATCCAGGACCGGACGTTCGTCCCGAGTGACGAGCAACTGGCCCAGCAGGACCCGACCTGGGACAAAACCAGATGGGGCGGCAAGGGCAGCCTCTGGTACCACCACGTGTACATGCCGGCGCAGAACCCCGGCGACCCGAGCGGCATGAGCTCGTTCGGGCGCTGGATGTACGGGCCGTGGTTCTGGCCGCCGGCCGCTGACGTGAAGTACGGGCCGATCGCGAATCCATACTTCGACCCGACCTGCAATCCCAACACGGCCGAGTTCTGCGAGCCGGAGCTCATCCCCGGCACGCCGAACATCTCGGTCGGTATGGAGCAGTTCAACGACACGCCGATCGTCAACGGGACGGCGTACCCGAAGACGGCCCTGGAGCCGAAGCCCTACCGGCTGCGGATCCTGAACGCGGCGAACGACCGCTTCTGGAACCTGCAGTGGTACGTGGCCGATTCCACCGGGACCGAGGTCGCGCTGAAGGCCGCCGAGGTGGAGGCGGCGCAGACCGACCCGGTCGTCTTCCCGACGCCCGACACCACGAAGAGCCCGGTGGGCCCGGACTGGATCCAGATCGGCACCGAGGGCGGCTTCCTGCCGGCCCCGGTCGTCGTTCCGAACCAGCCGACGACATGGATCACCGACCCGACTCGCTTCGACGTCGGGAACGTCGACAAGCACGCGCTGCTCCTGGCTCCGGCCGAGAGGGCGGACACGATCGTCGACTTCTCGAAGTTCGCGGGCAAGACGCTGATCCTCTACAACGACGCGCCGGCGGCATTCCCGGCCAGGATCGCCTGCTACGACTACTACACGGGCGGCCCCGACCTGAGGCCGGCCTGCGCGCCGAGCACCCTGCCCGGGTACGGGCCGAACACCCGCACGATCATGCAGGTCACGATCGGCACCGGCCAGAAGACTGCGTTCAACCTGAACGCGCTGAAGACGGCGTTCAGCCACAAGGCCAACGGCTCCGGCGTGTTCGAGGAGGGCCAGCACCCGATCGTCGTCGGGCAGGCCGGCTACAACTCGGCCTACGGCAAGAGCTTCACGGCCAGCGGGTACTGCTCGTCGCCGACCTCGACCATCAAGTGCGACGGGTTCGCCCGCATCAACCAGCAGGGTGGCCAGCCGTTCACCTTCGACACGCTGCGGGACGCGAAGCTTTCGATCCCGCTCGAGCCGAAGGCGATCCACGACGAGATGAACTCGACGAGCTTCGACGAGTTCGGGAGGATGCAGGCGTTCCTCGGGATCACGACCGTCCCGGCCACGCCGGGCCTGACGAACGCGAACCTGCACCCGTACACGTTCCCGGGAACGGAGCTCATCGACACGAGCAACCTGCCGAAGGCGGACGTGAAGGTGACGCCCATCGCGTCGGCGACGGACGGCTCGCAGATCTGGAAGGTCACGCACAACGGCGTGGACACGCACCCGATCCACTTCCACGCCATGGACGTGCAGGTCCTGAACCGGGTCACGTGGGACAACATCATCATCCCGCCGGACGCGACGGAGCTCGGGTGGAAGGACACGGTGCGGATCAGTCCGCTGCAGGACACGATCGTGGCCATGCGACCGGTGATCCCGACGCTGCCCTTCGACCTACCGAACAGCGTTCGGCTGCTCAGCCCGATGCTGCCCGAGTACGCAGGGGACAGGGATGCACCTCCGCTGCTGCAGGAGGCAGGTGTGATCGCGAGTGCGACGTGGTCGGACCTGCTCGGACTCGGGATCCCTCCGTCGAACGGGGCCGCCGAGCCGATCGACGTCGTGAACCACTACGTCAACTACGGCGGCGAGTACGTGTACCACTGCCACATCCTGAGCCACGAGGAGATGGACATGATGCGGCCGGTGTCCTTCGTGCTTCCGCCGAAGGCGCCGAGCGGGCTCGCGTTCACCGCGGGAACGCTGACGTGGACGGACAACTCGATCAACGAGACGTCGTTCCTAGTGCAGAAGTCGACGGACGGCGGCACGACCTGGGAGGACCTCGGTGTCGTGTCGCGGCTGTTCAGCGACCCGCTGAATGCAGTCATGCTTCCCGGTGGGCTGTTGCCGAACGCGGCGGGATCCACCGTCGACTTCGGCGATGGAGCGTTGCCGGGGACTGCGCAGTACCGCGTCATTGCCCAGAACACCGTGGGCGACACGTGGGACTACGCGGACCCGAACGTGAACGAGATCGTCTCCGGCGGGTTCCCGACGGTGACGGCGTCGTCGACGTCGAGCGTCGTGATCGTTCCGTAGGCACCACCCGCTCGAAGTCGGAGAAGGGGCCTCGCTGAGGCCCCTTCTCCACTCGCGACCGAGCCCGTGGCAGACCCCAGTAGAGTCGGCGCGTGACCGTCCGCGTGCGCTTCGCGCCCAGCCCTACCGGCTCGCTCCACATCGGGAACGCCCTGACCGCGGTCGCGAACCGGTGCTTCGCGGACGAGCACGAGGGACGCCTCGTCCTGCGGATCGACGACACGGACCCGACGCGGACGGTCGGAGGAGGCGAGGAAGCGATCCTCGACGACCTCGCCTGGCTCGAGGTGGGCTTCGAGGAAGGCCTGGTGCGGCAGAGCGAGCGCGGGGAGCTCTACGCCTCCGCCGCCGGGCAGGCGCTCGAGTCGGGCTCGGCACGGCGCGACGACGACGGAGCCGTCCGCATGGCCGCGACCGGAACCACACTTCTTCGTCCAGACGGCAGCGCGACCTACCAGCTCGCCTCGGTCGTCGACGACCTCGACCTCGGCATCACCCACGTCATCAGGGGCTCGGATCACCGTCCGAACCTCGCTGTCCAGACGCGGATCGCGACCGCGCTAGGGCGCCGGTTGCCGGTCGTCATCTACCACGGCCTCGTGCTCGGGCCCGACGGCAAGAAGCTCTCGAAGCGGCATGGGCATTCGTCGATCGCCGACCTGCGCGACGAAGGCATGCCCGCCCGGGCGGTGCGGGCCTACCTCGAGGAGCTCGACCTGCCCGAGCACGACGTGCACCTCGATCTCGCCCGGCTCGCCCGGCTCGCCGTGGACGCGATCGCGGCGATGAGCGACGAGGAACTGGCCGGCGCCGCGGGCGCGCGCGTCGAGGTAGTTCCCGCGCTCCGCGGCGCACGCTCCCTGGTCGAGGCGCGGGAGTACGCCCGCCTCGTGCTCGAGCCACAGCCGGTCGCGCTCGGCGAGGACGCGCGGCCGACGCTCCTGCGGTTCGTCGAGCTGCGCGCAGCCGCAGCCGACCGACTCTCGCTCGACGAGGCCGGTGCGCTCCTGCGTGAGCTCAAGGTCGCGGGCGGCGACCTGCGCTCGCTCCGCCTCGCGTTGACCGGCGCCGAACGCGGCCCCGAGCTCGCCGCAGTCCTGGCCGCGATCTCGCGCGACGAGGCGCTCGGCCGCGCTGCCTGACTACGATCGGCGCGATGCGCCTGTACGACACCTACACGCGCTCGCTCGTCGATCTCGCGCCGCCTCCCGGCCCGGTCGGGATCTACTGGTGCGGCCCGACCGTCTACCGGCGCATCCACGTCGGGAACGCGTACGCGGTCTCGATCCTCCCGCTCTGGCTGAGACGCTGGCTCACCGAGCGTGGGTACGAGACCAAGCTCGTGGTGAACATCACCGACATCAACGACAAGATCTACGACGCGGCGCCGGGGGCCAGCGCACGGCTCGCGGCTGAGGCGACCCGCTGGTACGTCGAGGACACCGACCGGCTCGGGCTCGGCCGTCCCGACGTCGAGCCGACCGCGGTCGAGACGGTCGCCGACCAGATCGCGATGATCGAGGAGCTCGTCGAGCGAGGGTTCGCGTACGAGTCGGACGGCGACGTCTACTACCGCGTCGCCCGCTTCCCGGACTACGGACGGCTCAGCGGGCAGCGGCCGGACCAGGTCGAGGAGCAGGAGCCGAACCCGCGCAAGGAGGATCCGCGGGACTTCGCGCTGTGGAAGGCGAACAAGCCCGGCGAGGACACGTCCTGGGACTCGCCCTGGGGGAAGGGGCGGCCCGGGTGGCACATCGAGTGCTCCGTGATGTCCGAGAAGCACCTCGGCCCGGCCTTCGAGATCCACGGCGGCGGTCTCGACCTCGTCTTCCCGCACCACGAGAACGAGATCGCCCAGTCGCGAGCGCTCGGCCGCCCGTTCGCGCGCCTCTGGATGCACAACGGGATGCTCCGGTTCGGGGGCGAGGAGATGCACAAGTCGGTCGGCAACGACGTCTCGCTTGAAGGACGCGCTCGACCGCTGGGGCCGCGAGACGCTGCTCGTCTTCTTCCTCACGGGGCACTGGCGGAAGCCGCTCGACTACACGGACGCGACGCTCGAGGCGGCCGCCGCGCGCGCGGAGCGCTTCCGCGAGGTGCTCCGCGGGGAGAGCGAGCCGGCGCCGGAGGGGGCGTGGGAGCGGTTCGCGGCCGCGCTCGACGACGACTTCAACACGCCTGCGGCCCTCGCCGTCATGCACGAGTGGCGCGACCACGAGCTCCTGCGGCGCGCCCTCGCCGTGTTCGGCCTGGACTCCCTCGCCGCGCAGGAGGAAGCGCCGCCGGAGGTGGTCGAGCTCGCCCAGCGCAGGCAGAGCGCCCGATCGCGCACGCGATTTCGAGGAGGCCGACAGGCTCCGAGCCGAGCTCGAGGACGCGGGCTGGGAGGCGCGCGACGAGAACGGCGGCTACCGCCTCGTGCCACGCCGGTGACGCGGGAGCTCGTCTACGGGCGAAATCCCGTGCGCGAGCTGTACCGCGGTCCGCGCGAGGCGCTCGAGACCTGGGTGACCGAACGCGCCGCCGCGCAGATCCCGTGGCTCGACTCCGGGCCGCGCGCGCACGTGAAGCCGGAGCGCCTCCTCACCGAGGCCGCCGGCACGCGGGACCACCAGGGCGTCGTCGCGTGGTGCGAGCCGTTCCGCTACGCCGACGCGCACGAGCTCGCCGCCGCGGAGAAGCCGCTTCTCGTCTGTCTCGACCAGGTGACCGACCCGCACAACCTCGGAGCGGTCGTGAGAAGCGCCGAGGGGGCGGGCGCGACGGGTGTCGTCGTCCCTGCGCACGGGTCCGCTCGGGTGACGCCAGCGGTCTGCCGCGCCTCGGCCGGGCGCAGTCGAGCACCTGCCCGTCGCCGTGACCCCGAACCTGGCGCGCTACCTCGGTGAGATCAAGGGCCCCGCGCTGTGGGCGTACGCTGCGGACGCCGAGGGGTCGCTCTCCCTGTGGGAGGCCGATCTGCGCGGCGGCGTCGCCCTCGTCCTCGGCGCGGAGGGGAAGGGCGTCCGCCCGCTCGTACGGCGAACCTGCGACGCGGTCGTCTCGATACCCCTGACCGGGAAGGTCGGGTCGCTCAACGTCAGCGTCGCCGCGGCCGTGCTGCTCTTCGAGGCGGCGCGCCAGCGACGGCCGGATGACTCGTGACTCCGTGTCACTTGGTCTGACCGGTCTCGGAGCGCATGCTGACAGGTAGCGTTGCCCGAGCCGACCCTGTACCTCTTCGACGGCTACAACCTGCTCCACGCGGGCGATTTCTCGGGCCCGGCCGAGCTCGTGGACGCACTGGCGAGCTTCGTCGCGCTGAAGGGCGCTCGCGGGGTCGTCGTGTTCGACGGCGCCGGGGAGGATCGCGACATCGGTTCGCTTTCCATCCGGCACGCAGCGCACGCGGACGATCTGCTGGAGCGCCTCGCAGCCGTGAACAGAAGAGACGAGGCGGTTCTTGTCGTCACGTCCGACTCCGCCGTCAGAGGGACCGCGGGGCAGGAGGTGCGCAAGCGCGGATCTCGCTCCTTCCTCGCCGATCTCGGCGCGGCGGAGCACCACGACCACGAACAGGCCGGAGCCGGCGGTCGCGTCGGCGACCGGCTCGATCCCGAGACGCGCGAGCGGCTCGAGCGGCTCCGCCGGGGCGAGTAGCACGACAGCGCCCCCGGTTGCGCTCGCGCGACCGGGGGCGCTGCGGAGGAGGGCGAACGTCTAGGAAGCGCCCGCGGGAGCCGGCTCCGGCGACCGCTCGTGCTCGAGGCTGGGGAGCCACTCGAGCCAGGTCGGCAGGTACCAGTTCCACTTGCCCAGGAGCTTCATCGTCGCGGGCAGGAGCACGGCCCGGACGATCGTCGCGTCGATGAGGATCGCCGCGGCGAGGCCGATCCCCATCTCCTTCATGTCGACGATCGGCATCAGCGCGAAGACGCCGAAGACGAGCACCATGACGATCGCGGCGCTCGTGACGACGCCGGCCGTCGACTTGATCCCCTTCGCGACCGCGTGCTCGGTGTCGAGGCCGCGGTCGTAGTACTCGCGCACCCGGCTCAGGATGAACACGTGGTAGTCCATCGAGAGGCCGAAGAGGATCACGAACAGGAACATCGGCAGCCAGGCTGCGACGCCGCCGTTCGAGTTGAAGTCGAGCAGGCCCTCGCCCCAGCCCCACTGGAAGATCGCCACGACCACGCCGTAGGCGGCTGCGACCGAGAGCAGGTTCATCAGGATCGCCTTCAGCGGGATGACGACCGACCGGAACGAGACGAGCAGGAGCACGAACGCGAACGCGAGGACGAAGCCGAACACGATCGGGACGGCCGAGCTGCATCGCGTCGTTCCAGTCCTTCGAAGCGGCCGTGTCGCCGGTCACCGCGTACTCGATGCCCGAGACCGTGCCGAGGGTGGCCGGGATGACGTCCTCGCGCAGCGTGGCGAGCGCGTCCGTCGACGTCCTGTCCGTCCCCTCGCCCGCGAGCGGGATCTGCACCTGCAGCGCCTTCCCGCCCGGCGCGACCTCGACGTGGATCGGCTCGAGCGCCTGGCCCGACGCGAGCGCGCGCTCGCGCAGGTCGGCGACGGCCGCCTGCAGGTCCGGGTCGGACGCGTCGCCCGCGATCGCCACGACCGCGGGGGTCGCGCCGCCGGGGAACGCGTCGTTCACCCTGTTGTAGGACTGGAGCTCCTTCAGCGACGCCGGCAGCGCGTCGAGACCGGAGATCGCGGTGTTGCAGGGTCAGCGCGGGGATCGCCATGGCGAGGAGCACGGCCGTGGCGGCCACCACGGAGACGACGGGCCGGCGGAGGACACGATCGAGGATCGCGCCCCACACGCGCGGCTCGCCGTCGTCCCGCTTCAGCCGCCAGACGAGCGGCACGCGCACCTTCTCGACGCGGTCGCCGAGCCAGGACAGCATCGCCGGGAGAACGGTCAGCGAGCCGAGCATCGCGACGGCGACGACCATCATCGTCCCGATCGCGAAGGACATGAACGTCTTGTCGCCGGAGAAGAACATCCCGGCCATCGCGATCATCACCGTGATGCCGGAGATGAGCACTGCCCGGCCCGAGGTGGCCGCCGCCGCCTCGAGCGCCGCGGACTCGCTGCGGCCCGCCCGCCGCTCGTCACGCTCGCGGCGGATGTAGAAGAGCGAGTAGTCGACGCCCACGGCGAGCCCGATCAGGAGGATGACCTCCGAGATCGACTCGTCCATCGGCACGATCTGGCTCGGAAGCGCGACGAGCCCCATGGTCGCGAACACCGAGGTGAGCGCGAGCAGGAGCGGGATCGACGCGCCGACGAGCGAGCCGAACACGAGCAGGAGGATCCCCAGCGTCAGCGGGATCGAGAGCAGGCCCGCCCGTGCGAGCTGGCCCGTGAACATCTCGTCGAGCGCCTTGCCCGTCGACGTGGAGCCGGCCTCGCCGACGTAGTAGCCGGGGCTCCGGTCCTGGACCTGCTCGCGTCGCGTCGGTGATCGAGTCGATGTAGGCGACGGCGTCGTCGTACGAGCCCTCGGGGCTGAACTGGATCAGCGCCGAGTGACGGTCCTTCGGAGATCTGGCCCTCGTTGCCCGGAGCGAGCGGAGAGCGGAGCTTCGTGACCTGCTCGAAGCCCCGGAGGGTGACGACCGCGTCGTTCACGACGGCGCGGAAGGCGGCGTCGTCCGACGGTCTTCGTATCCGACTGGACGAGCACGAACTCGGACTGCTCGTCGAGGGCGAACCCGCCGTCGCGGATGATGTGGTCGCCCTTGCGGGCCTCGCCGACGTTCCAGTCCGTCTCGTCGATCGACTGCAGCGGTACCGCTATCCCCACCGCGAAGGCGGCGACGACGAAGGCGAGCCAGCCGAAGATCGCGGTCTTCCGGTGCCTCGCGCTCCAGCGACCCATTCGGGCCGCGACGTTCTGTGAGTGCTTCAGAGGTGACATCTCGGTTCCTTTCCTGGGTCGAGTGGACGAATCCCAGGCTCCCACTCACGGGGCCGCGGCACAGTGCGGCGGTCAGGCGTCTCGCGGTTCGGAAAACCGCACCGGCTGCGCCGGTTGTCGCGACGCTCGTCTGCAAGCGCACGCAGCGACCGCGAAGCGGTCGCCTTCAGGGGTTTTCGGCGCGGTCGGGAACCGGCGGGAGCCGGTTCCCGCCTTGCGCACTGATAGGTCAGCCGCGCAGGTACAGGAGCACCGCGAGCACGCGGCGGTGGTCGTCGGTGCTCGCGGTCAGGTCGAGCTTGGAGAAGATGCTCGTCACGTGCTTCTCGACGGCGCGGAGCGTGACGTACATGCGGTCCGCGATCGCCTGGTTCGAGCGTCCCTCGGCCATGAGCTCGAGGACCTCGCGCTCGCGCGGAGTGAGCTCGTCCAGGGGGTCGTCGACGCGCCGCCGGCCGACGAGCTGGCTCACGACCGCGGGGTCGAGCGCGGACCCGCCCTCGGCGACGCGCCGCACGGACTCGGCGAACTGCTCGACGTCGGAGACCCGGTCCTTGAGGAGGTATCCGACTCCCTCCGCGCTCTCCGCGAGCAGGTCGAGCGCGTAGCCCGACTCGACGTACTGCGAGAGGACGAGGACGCCCGTGCCGGGGAACCGCTCCCGGATCGTGCGAGCCGCCCGGAGCCCCTCGTCGGTGTGGGTCGGAGGCATCCGGATGTCGACCACCGCCACGTCGGGCTTGTACAGGCCGACGTGGCGCAGGAGGTCCTCGGCGTCCCCGGCCTGCGAGACGACCTCGAAGCCCGACTCGGTCAGCAGCCGCGCCACACCTTCGCGCAGCAGGACCGAGTCGTCCGCGAGCGCGACCCGGATCGAGGTGCCGACCGTCGAGCTCGTGTTTCGAAGAGGCGGGAAGTCCTGCGGCAGGTCGTCGGCGAGCAGCTGGTGGATGTGCTCCGGCTGGGGAAGTCGCTCGAGCTGCTGCTGCCCGAGATCGCGGGTGACGACCCCGTCCACGGCGGACACGGTCGCCGCCGAGGCCAGGATCTGCCCTCCGTGCCCCGCGTTCGCGATGCGGGAGGTGCGAACGAGGTCGATGCCCGTGTACCCCTCCACGCCGATCGAAGGCGTGCCCGTGTGGAGGCCGATGCGGATGCGCACGCGCAGGAACTCCGGCCAGTCCTCGTCGCGCATCGCGCGCTGTGCCTCGAAGGCGGCGCTCACCGCCCGGCTCGCGTCCGAGAAGCCGGCCAGGAGCTCGTCGCCCACGGCGTCGATCTCGTGACCCGCGTTGGCATCGACGGCGTGGCGCAGGATGCTCCGGATGCGGCCGATGACGACGGGGTAGTCGACCCGCTCGTCGCCCTGCAGAATCGAGGATCCCTCGACGTCCGCGAGCAGGAACGTGACGGTGCCGGGCGAGGTCACACGGCGAGTGTACGAGCGGTCGAGTCCTCGCCGAGCAGGTACCGGTCGAGGACGCTGTCGAGGCCTGTGGGAGCTACTCCTCGGGCGACGTGCCCGGGAGTGGGATCTCGGCGCGAACCGCCGTGCCGCCGCCGGCCGGGCTGGCGACCGAGAGCGTCCCGTCGAGGGCGGCCACGCGGTCGGAGAGCCCGCGGAGACCACTTCCCTGCGCCGGGTCGGCACCTCCGGCGCCGTCGTCCGACACCTCGATCACGACGCAGCCGTCGTCCCGGGCGATGCGAACGCTGGCCGTGGTTGCGCCCGCGTACTTGACGACGTTCGTGAGCGCCTCCGCGACCACGTAGTACGACGCCGCCTCGACGGCCGCCGGGAGCGTCTCGCTCGAGACCTCGAACTCCACCGGGACGGGCGTCCTCGCGACGAGCGCCTCGATCGCGGGCTCCAGGCCGCGATCGGTGAGGATCGCCGGGTGGATGCCGCGCGCGAGCTCGCGCAGCTCCTCGAGCGCCTGGGTCAGCTCGCCGCGCGCGGCGGCGAGCAGCGCGGCGGACCCGGCGGGGTCCTCCGTGAGCTTCGACTCGGTGAGCCGCAGCGAGACCGAGAGCGCGACGAGGCGCTGCTGAGCGCCGTCGTGGAGGTTCCGCTCGAGCTTCCGGCGGGCATCGTCGCCCGCGGCGACGATGCGCGCGCGCGAGGCGCGCAACTCCTCCTCGTGCTGCTTTCGCTCGCTGATGTCCGTGAAGACCGCCATGTGGGCGGCGACGGCGCCGGCGCCGTCGCGGATCGGCGCGGCGGAGATGGCGACGTCGAGGCGCGAGCCGTCCCGCCGCATGCGCACCGTCTCGAAGCCCGTGTAGGCGCGGCCCTCGCGGATCCTCGCGAGCTGCTCGTCGAACTCGTCCTGCTTCTCGGGCGGCACGACCGGCACGGGCTGGCCGATGACCTCCTCGGCCTTCCAGCCGAAGATCCGCTCGGCCGCCGGGTTCCACAGCCGGACGCGGTTGTCCAGGCCAACCTCGACGATCGCCGCAGGAGCGCCGTCGATCGCCGCCCGCAGTCGTTCCTCGCCCGACGCGGATCTCCTCCTCGCGCCGCTTCCGCTCGGTGACGTCCATGCCCGAGAGCAGCACGCGGGGTTCGCCCTTGCGGTCGCGGCTCGGCGTGGCCGTCCAGGCGACGATCGCCGCCTCGCCGTCCTGGCGCAGCCAGCGTGCCTCCAGGTCCGTCCGTGGGACGCCGTTCGCCGCCGCCGCGATGGCCATCCGCACCGCGTACTCGTCGTCCGGATGGACGAGCTCCAGGAAGCTCCTGCCCGTCGACTCCCAGCCCGACCAGCCGAACGTCTCCGTGAACGCCCGGTTGATTCCGTCCTCCTCGATTCGTGCCTCGGAGTCGACGACGACGAGGAGGCTCGGGATCGTGGAGACGACGGTCTGGAGGAAGTCCCGCGCCTCCTGGATCTCCGACTCGCGGCGCGTGCGCTCGGTCACGTCCACCCCGGTGATGAGGTAGAGCGTCCGCTCGTCGAGACGCGGGAGCGGCGTGCACGTCCAGGCCACGAGCAGCCTGCGGCCCGTGCCCGTCACCCAGTGGTTGTCGTGCTCGCCGAGCTCCTCGCCCGCGATGACGCGCTCGATCCGGTCGCGTACCTCGTCGGCGTCCGACGGATGGGCGTACCGCATCCAGAACACCTCCCCGCCGATGTCGGACGGGTCCCGCTCGAGCGTCCGCTCGAAGGCGATGTTGGCCCCCTGGTCGGTCAGCCGTCCCTGCTCGTCGACGAGGCAGAGGAGGCTCGGCGCGTTGTTCGCGATCGCGTTCAGGAACGCGCGCTCGCGCTCCTTCTCGGCCTCGAGGCGATGCCGCTCGGTGATGTCGAGACCCCCGGCGACGATGCTCACGACGTTGCCGAGGTCGTCCACCGCCGGCGCTCCGCGCCAGTAGATCGTGCGGGTCTCGCCCCGCGTGTTCGTGAACGTGTTCTCGTACTCCGTGGGCGGGAAGTCCGGCGCGGCCTCGGCGAAGCGCTGGATCACGGCCTCGCGCTCGTCGTCGGCGATGAACACGTCCCAGAACGGGCGTCCCGTGACGGCGTCCGCGGTCTCGTGCCCGGACGCCTCGAGGGCGGCGTGGTTGACGTTCCGGATCCGCCCTTCGACGTCGACGTTCACGAGCAGGCTCGGCGCCGTGTCCGTCACCGTCCAGATGAACGCGACCTCGGCGCGAAGCTCCGCCTGGAGGCGCTCGTTCAGGAGCGCGAGCCCCGCAGCCGACGTCACCGCGTCGACGCGCTCGCTCTCCGCGTCGAGCGCCACGTCGTGGAGCAGCGCCGCGATCTGCTCGCCGCCCCGCTCCACGAACCTGACGGCCCGCGTCGCGGGAAGGCGCAGGATCGGGAACGGCGCGACCCTGATCGTCCACCCACCCGGCACCCTTCCGCCAGTCGACCCGGTACGCGACGTCGAGGCTCGGATCGCCCAGCGCGGCTGCAAGCGCGTTGCGAATGGGCTCGCCACGATCGAGCGCCAGGAGCAGCTCCGAGACGGAGGAGCGCGCCATGCGCGTCCTGAGGATCCCGACGAGGAAGGTGACCGGGACGGCCGCGAAGGCGGCGAACACGAACGGCGTGACCGCGTCCGAGGCGCCCGTCGACACGAGCTCCTCGAGCACTGCATCGACCACCAGGCCGAGGAGCACCGCGCCCCCGGCGAGGAAGACCGGCAGCAGGGCGCGGCGGAGCACGGGCGTCGCGCGCCGCCAGCGGCGGACCAGGAGCCCGACGCCGAGCAGCGACAGGACGATGGCGGCTGCGGCCGCGCCGGACTGCAGCGCGTCGGCGAGCGTCGGGCGGTCGGAGACGAGCAGGGCGTTCTCGGGGCAGTTCTCGCACCCCGGGAGCGGCGTCGAGTCGAACATGACGATCGCGGTGGCGAAGGCAACGAGCGTGACCCCGACGACGACCGGGAACGCGCGCTCGAGCGGCGAGTCGAACCGACCCGCAGGGTGGGTCAGGAGGAGCGCGGCGAAGGGGACGAACGCCAACCCTCCGACGAGGATCCCGATGCCGAAGAGCCACGGGTTGTTGGAGTCCGTCAGCGACCCGATGAACCACACGTACCCGACCGCGGCCAGGTAGAGACCGGTCCGGTTCTCCGGGCGCTGCGCCATGGCGATCAGCCCCGAGACCACGAAGGCGGCGCCCGCGGCGACGGCGAGCACGATCGTCCAGCCCGTCTCGGTCACGTGGTCGCTGGTCGCCACGAGCACGGTGGCCACGGACGCCTCCACGACGAGGAGGGCGAGCCCGAAGACCAGTGTGACTCGGCTCAAGCCAGGACGGCTCTGAGGGTGTCGCCGGAGAGGTCGGCCTTCGAGATGAACCCGCTCGCGTGGCTTGTCTGGATCAAGCCGTTGTAGTCGGAGGCGTCGCGGCTCGAGACCAGCACGATCCTCGGCTCGGGGCCGTCGCCGCAGAGGAACTCGCAGATGTCGAATCCGTTCGCGTCCGGGAGTTGCACGTCGAGGAGGACGATGTCGGGCTTCAGCTGGCGTGCCGCCGAGAGCGCCGACGCCCCGTCCTGCGCCTCGCCGACGACGTCGTACCCGTTCGCTTCGAGCACGGCGCGCGCCGAGGCGCGGAAGCTCGGGTGGTCGTCGACGATGAGGACGGTCTGCGCCATACGCGGATGATCGCAGAGGCGTGAAGGGGCGCGCAGTGCGGGCAACCGCACCGTTTGTGCGCAGATCGGAATCCGCTCGCGGAAGACCCTGAAGCCGGCCGCTCCGGGGCCGCGTCGCGCTGCCCACGTGCGCAGATCAGAATCTGCTCGCGCAGGTTCTGCTCGCGCGAACACCCTTGAAGGCCGCCGCTCCGCGGACGCATCGTGCGGGCGAGCCCATCGGACAGGTCGCCACGACTCTCCTGTGCGAGCATGGGCGAACATATGTTCTTAGCAATCTGCAATGTTCGCAAACCCCTTGTAACGCCTGCCCGATGGTGCTAGGTTCTCCCTCAACCTCAAGGTGAGACTTGCCGTGAACGGTGATGCGGCGAGGTCGATCCTCCCCACAACTCCCGACCGATAGGGGGCACGAATGGCCGTTCGCGCCGCAGCAGCACCGAGATCCGCTCAGAGGCAGCAGCGTGAGCTCGAGGACCTGCAGCTCGTCCTCCGCGCCCGGAACGGGAGCCAGGAGGCACTCGACGGGCTCATGCGCCGCTACGCAGGCTTCGTGCGCCTGAAGGCGAGCTCGTACTTCCTCGCCGGCGGTGACTCCGACGACCTCGTCCAGGAGGGGATGATCGGGCTGTACAAGGCGGTGCGCGACTTCCGCACCGACAAGGAGACCTCGTTCCGCAGCTTCGCGGAGCTCTGCGTCACGCGGCAGATCATCACGGCCATCAAGACTGCGACCCGCTTCAAGCACTCCCCTCTGAACACGTACGTCTCGTTCAGCCACACCCCCGCCGGCCAGGAGTCGGACGGCGACTGCACGCTCGGCGACGCGCTCCCCGGGCCGGGGGTGCACGACCCCTCCGTCTGCGTCGTCTCGACGGAGGAGCTCCAGAGCCTCGTGTTCTGTCTCGGCACCGGCCTCTCCTCGCTCGAGTCGGAGGCGCTCCGCCTCTACCTCGAGGGCAACTCGTACGACGAGATGGCCGACGAGCTCGGGTGCGACACGAAGACGATCGACAACGCGCTCCAGCGCGTCAAGCGGAAGATCCTCGCGCACCAGAAGACGCGCGAAGTGCTCGCGTAGCGCTCCGAGCTCGCGTAGCGCTAGCCGAGCGTCGCGTGACAGCGCTCCAACCGCCCGGGTGACAGTCACCCCGGGTGACGGTCACCATGGCCCGGTGAGAGCCGGAGGAGGGACTCGAACCCTCGGCCTACGCCTTACAAGGGCGTTGCTCTGCCAGCTGAGCTACTCCGGCGCCCCGCACAGAGTACGCGGTCGCGGGGCCGATACAGATGCCGGTTGCTACGAGCGGTGCTACCGCCGATAATCGCGCGATGCAGCCCACTGACACGACAGCGGCCGAGCGGATCCTCGCCGAGCGCGCCCGCTACGTCGCGCCGGGCGCGACGACGCCCCGCCTCGTCGTCGCAGAGGCGGAGGGGGCTCGCATCACCGACGTCGACGGCCGCACGTTCGTCGACTTCGCGGGCGGCATCGGCTGCCAGAACACCGGGCACCGGCACCCGGCCGTCGTGGACGCGATCAAGGAGCAGGCCGACCGCTACCTCCACCAGTGCTTCATCGTCGGCACCTACGAGCCGTACGTCGACGTCTGCCGCAAGCTCGCGGAGCTCTCCCCCTGCGGCGACGGAGAGCAGCGCTCCCTGCTCGTGAACTCGGGTGCGGAGGCGATCGAGAACGCGGTGAAGATCGCGCGCGCCGCGACCGGACGCCCCGCCGTCGTCGTCTTCGACGGCGCGTTCCACGGCCGGACGCTCCTCGCGATGACGATGACGAGCAAGGTGAAGCCGTACAAGGCGGGCTTCGGGCCGTTCGCGCCCGAGGTGTACCGCGCGCCGGTGCCGTACCCGTACCACGGGATCTCGTCGGACGACGCGATCGCCGCGCTGGAGCACCTGTTCAAGGCCGACGTCGACCCGTCGACGGTGGCGTGCGTCGTCCTCGAGCCGGTGCAGGGAGAGGGCGGCTTCGTCACCATGCCGCCCGACTACCCGGCGCGCCTGCAGGAGGTCTGCCGCTCGTACGGCATCCTCTACGTCGACGACGAGGTGCAGTCCGGGGTCGGGCGCACCGGGACGATGTGGGCGATCGAGCAGTACGACGGCGCCGAGCCCGACCTCCTCGTCTCCGGGAAGTCGATCGGCGGCGGCCTGCCGCTCGCCGGCGTCACCGGGCGCGCCGAGGTGATGGACGCCGCTCCGCCCGGCGGCCTCGGCGGCACGTTCGGCGGCAACCCGCTCTCCTGCGCTGCGGCGGCGGTCGTGCTCGACACCGTGTCCGACCCGGAGTTCCTCGCCGCCGCCAGGGAGCTCGGCGTCTCGCTGCGCGCGCGCCTGGAGACGCTCGCGTCGAGGCACGCGGACATCGGCGAGGTCCGCGGGCTCGGGCCCATGCTCGCCTTCGAGTTCGCGGAGCGCTCGCCCGACCGCGCGCAGGCGGTCGTCGGCAGCGGCGTTCGAGCGCGGGCTGATCCTGCTCTCCTGCGGCCTCTACGGGAACGTGATCCGCCTGCTCCCGGCGCTCACGATCACCTCCGAGGAGCTCGACGAGGGTCTCGCGATCCTGGAGGAGTCGCTTGCCGCCTGACGGCGTGCCGGACATTCGCGTCCAGGGCCTGACGAAGCGCTACGGAGACGTCACAGCCGTCGACGGGATCGATCTCGACATCGCTTCCGGCGAGTTCTTCACGATGCTCGGGCCGTCCGGCTCGGGTAAGACGACGACGCTGCGGATGATCGCCGGGTTCGAGATCCCGGACGAGGGAACGATCGAGCTGGCCGGCGAGGACGTGTCGCGCCTCCCTCCGTACGACCGCCCCGTGAACACGGTCTTCCAGGACTACGCGCTCTTCCCGCACATGACCGTGCAGAGGAACGTCGAGTACGGGCTCATGGTGAAGAAGGTCAAGAAGGGCGACCGCCGCGACGCGTGCGCGGGAGGCGCTCGAGATGGTGCGCCTGGCCGGGTACGGCGAGCGCAAGCCCGCCCAGCTCTCGGGTGGGCAGCGCCAGCGGGTCGCGCTCGCCCGGGCGATCGTCAACCGCCCGAAGGTGCTCCTCCTCGACGAGCCTCTCGGCGCACTCGACTTCAAGCTCCGGCAGGAGATGCAGATCGAGCTGAAGGCGATCCAGCGCGAGGTCGGGATCACGTTCGTGTACGTGACGCACGACCAGGAGGAGGCCCTGACGATGTCCGACCGCATCGCGGTCTTCAACCAGGGACGGATCGAGCAGGTGGGCCCGCCCGCGGAGGTGTACGAGCACCCCGAGAGCGAGTTCATCGCAGGCTTCGTGGGGGTCTCGAACGTGATCGAGCGGGACGGGCGGCGATACACCGTGCGACCTGAGAAGATCACGCTCCTCATGAACGGTGCGGAGCCGCAGGACGGGTCACACGTCGAGCGCGGGCGTCGTCGGCGACGTCCAGTACGTCGGGCCCGTGACCCGGTACCACGTGACGCTCGATCGGGGCGGCGAGCTGCAGGTTCTCGCGCAGAACCTCGAGGAGGGCTCGAGCGAGGTGCTCGAGGCCAGGGGACGGCGGGTCGCCCTGGCGTGGCGTCCGGAGCAGGAGTCGGTCATCGACGAGCCAGAGGGAGGAACGGAATGAGACGGAAGCGCATCGCGGTCTGGGCCGCGCTCGGGCTGCTCGTGGCGGCTCTGAGCGTGGTCGCCGCGGGCTGCGGCGGCGGCGACGACGAGGCGAGCGGGGCGGACTGGCAGATCGAGGGCCTCGGCTCGACCCTGGAGGAGATCGCAGCGAACGGCAAGACGGAGGGCAAGGTCGACCTGGTGGCGTGGGCGGACTACGTCGCAGGTCGGCTCGACGAGTTCACGGCGGCCGACTGGGTGCACCGACTACACGAAGGACTCGGGGCGCGACGTGTCGGTCGGAGCGACATGATCAGTGCGCTCATGAAGACCGGTCAGTACGACGGCGTGTCGGCGTCCGGCAACGCGAGCGTCCGGCTGGTCGCCGGCGGCGACGTCGCGCCCGTGAACACTCGACCTCGTCCCGAACTACGCGGACGTCTTCGAGGATCTCAAGGGCCAGCCGTACAACACGCGTCGACGGCGTGCCGTACGGGATCCCGCACGGGCGGGGAGCGAACGTAGCTCATGTGGCGACACGGACGATCGTCGCCCGAGGACACGGACAGCTGGAGCGTCGTGTCTGGGGGACGAGAACTCGCGAAGTACAAGGGCAAGATGTCGATCGTACGACGACTCCGATCTTCATCGCCGACGCTGCCGTGTACCTGAAGGCGACGCAGCCGGACCTCGGGATCACGAACCCGTACGAGCTCGACGAGGAGCAGTTCGACGCGGCGGTCGATCTGCTGAAGAAGCAGGGCCGCAATCGTCGGTGAGTACTGGTCCGGCTACGCGGCGAGCAGATCGGCGTCGTTCACGAACGGCGAACAGCGTCGTGGGCACGACGTGGCCGTACAGTACGTAGCTGACTGAAGCGCGACCGCCGGTGCCGGTCAAGGTCGATCAAGCCGAAGGAGGGCACGACGGGATGGTCGGACACGTGGATGATCAACTCGCAAGGCCGCGCATCCCAACTGCATGTACCTCTGGATGAACCACATGATCTCGCCGGAGGCGAAGGCGGCGGTGGCCGAGGGCTTCGGGGAGGCGCCTGCGAACTCAAGGCGTGCGAGCTCACGAAGGATCCGGACCACTGCGACAAGTACCACGCGGACGACGAGGCCTGGTGGGACGACGTCTACTACTGGAGCACGCCGCTCGAGGACTGCGGGGACGACGACGACGGCGACGATGTGCAAGACCGCAGGAGGAGTGGAAGGCCGGCCTGGACCGAGATCGGGGGTAGACTGACGCTGCCGGACGCAGACTCGGTCCCCACGCCGAGCCGCCGCCCCGGGAGGGCCCGGGGCGGCGGCTCTCCACCTTCTTCTACCGTCACCCACGGCTCCGGCTGCGGCTGCTCCTCGCGCTGCCGATCGGATGGCTCGTGCGTCGTGTACTTCGGGTCGCTCGTCGTCTTGCTCCTCGTCGGCGTTCTGGGACACCGACCCGCTACGCGCGAGGTCATCCACGAGCTCACCCTCGAGAACTTCCAGACGCATCGTCGAGACGCCCGTCTACCGCGACGTCGCCTGGCGCACGATCCAGATGGCGCTGCTCGTCACGCTCGCGGACGTGGTGCTCGCGTTTCCGATCGCCTACTACATGGCCCGAGTGGCGTCGCCCGCGACGCGCGAGCCTCCTCGTCGTCGCGGTGCTCATGCCGCTCTGGGCGAGCTACCTCGTGAAGGCGTATGCCTGGCGGACGATCCTCTCGGAGGGCGGGGTCATCAACTGGGCGCTCGAGCCGCTCGGGCTCCACTTCGACGGGCTACTCGACAAGTCGGGCTCTGGCTCGTCTTCACGTACCTCTGGCTCCCGTTCATGATCCTGCCCGATCTACGCGGGGCTCGAGCGCATCCCGAGCTCGCTGCTCGAGGCGTCGGCGGATCTCGGCGGCACGCTCGTTCACGACGTTCACGCGCGTCATCCTTCCGCTCGCCTTCCCGGCGATCGTCGCCGGCTCGATCTTCACGTTCTCGCTCACGCTCGGCGACTACATCGCGCCGGGACTCGATCACGAGCGAGCAGTTCATCGGAACCGTGATCTACAACATCCGCGGCGGGGCGCTGCCGACCGCGGCGGCGTATCGCGTCGTGCCGATCGTCGTCATCATCGTCTACCTGCTCGTGGCGCGCAGAGCTTCGGGCGTTCGAGTCGCTCTGATGGTCGAGTCGCGCGGCTCACGAGGGTCCTGCTGCGTGGCGGAGCGCTGCTGACGCTCGCGCTTCATCTACGTGCCGCTCCTGCGTCATCGCGCCTGTACGCGTTCAACGAGAACGTGACGCAGGCCTGGCCGATCGAGAACTCTCGCACCAAGTGGTTCTCGGTCGCGTATCGACAACGAGGAGTGCGCGCGGCGCCTGAAGAACGTCGGTCCTCGCGGCGCTCGGCGCGACCGCGATCGCCATCGCTGCTCGGCACGCTCGCGGCGATCGCGGTGTCGCGCTACCGGTTCTTCGGCAGCGAGATGATCACGTTCGCCGTCATCCTCCGATCGCGCTCCCGGGGATCGTGACCGGGCTCGCGCTGCAGGCGACGATCCTCGACGTGCTCGGCCCGATCGGCGTCGGCTTCGGTCTCACGACGATCATCGTCGGCCACGCGACCTTCTGCGTCGTCGTCGTCTACAACAACGTGATCGCCCGCATGCGGCGGACGGCGGGCATCGCTCGACGAGGCCTCGACCGATCTCGGCGCGGACAGCTGGCAGACGTTCCGGTACGTGATGCTCCCGCAGCTCAAGACGGCGATGCTCGCCGGCGGATTGCTCGCGTTCGCTCTCTCGTTCGACGAGGTCATCGTCACGGTCTTCACGTCGGGCGCCGCAGCAGACGCTCCCGATCTGGATCTTCGCGACGCTCGCGCGCCCGCCGAGCTGCCGATCGTGAACGTCGTCGCTCTCTTCGTT
The DNA here is from genome assembly GCA_963750595.1 of uncultured Actinomycetes bacterium. Taxonomy (GTDB): domain Bacteria; phylum Actinomycetota; class Thermoleophilia; order Gaiellales; family Gaiellaceae; genus GMQP-bins7. The sequence continues at coordinate 103,475 of CAVVRG010000001.1, forward strand.
ATCCTCGTCTCGATCATCCCGGTCTATTTCGCCGTGCGACTCGGCGGCGCAGGTGGCGCGGCAGTCACATCGGAGAAGCCGGCCCGCGGGGAAATCGCCGCCTCGGTCGAGGCGGCGCCGTAGGTCGTAAGCTCGACGCGGTGACGCCGGCGCCGACCGGGCAGGAGACGCGGGTTCCGCTGAGCCTGCAGTAGCCGTTCGGGTTCGCGGCGCCGTAGGCTCGGGGATGAAGAGCGACCGGGAGCTGGTCGCACTCGCGCACGAGAACTTCATCGCCTCTTTCGCGAAGCTCGCGGAGCACTGCGTCGCCGGCGAGCATCGACGGCTCGGCGGAATCTTCGCCTACGTCTCGGGGCTCCCGATCGCGCTCTTCAACGGCTGCGTGGTCGTCGAGCCGTGCACGCCGGACGAGCTCGACACGGCGCTCCGCTGGGTCCGCGCGCACGCAGTCCCGCTTCGCGCGTTCGTCGCGCCCGATTTCGAGGCGGGTCTGGCCAGTGTGGCGCATGCGCACGGCCTCGAGCGCAACTCCGCACCGTACCCCGGCATGATGCTCCATCCGGTACCGGCGGCGCCCGCGTCGTCGCCCGACGTTGTCGTCGTCTCCGTCGACGATGCCGGCATCGAGGAGTTGCTGAGCGTCGGGATGGGCTCGGGGTTACCTCGCGACCTGGCGGAGAGGTTGTTCTCGCCCGCGTTTCTCGGCGATCCCGACGTGCGCGCCTTCGTCGGACGGCTACGGGGCCGCCCCCTCCGGATACGCCCTGGCGATCCGGAGCCGACGGGCGAACGGCGTTTACAACGTGGGCACGCTCCCGGATGCCCGCCGTCGAGGCGTCGGCAGAGCGTTGACGTGGGCCGCGGCCGCGTCGGGTCGGGAGGCGGAGCTCGACACCGCAGTGCTCCAATCGTCGGAGATGGCCCACGCGATGTACGAGGCGATGGGCTTCCGTACCGTCGTGCGCTACGCGGTCTTCGCCGAGGCTGCCACACCGATTGGACAGGAGACGCCCGTCCCCGCCGAGCCCGCAATAGCCGTTCGGGTTGGCCATCCTTTGCATCCGCCATCGAGCTGCTGTTCGCTCCGATCCCGGTGGCCGTCACCGCCTGACCCCGGCGCCAACGCACTCGTCAAAGGGAGGCCCACCGGGCCTCCCTTTGGTTGGTGCTAGCGCTACGGGTCTCGGGCTAGGCGTCGTGCTGGCGGATGAACTCCGCGGCCTTGGGCGGACCTTGCGTAAACCCGGCTTCCTGAAAGATCCCCGGGACATCGGGGTCGGAGGTGAAGTCTTGCCAACCCGCCTCGTCCCAGTCGAAGACCACCCAGACCCTGTCGGCATCGTTGGGATCGCGAAAGACCTGCGCACCCTCGGACCCGTACTGCTTTCGCTTCTCAGCGCCCTTGGTCGAGAACGTATTCCAGAAGCGGTCGAAATCCTCGATCTTCGCTGTGGCCAGGACCATTTGTCTCCTCCTCTATCGGAACGTTTGGGGTGCCGTCCACCCTACGCCACCCTCGCCGCTAGGCCGAGTGCTCGCCGCGCTCAGTCGGTCACCACGATCAAGGTTTGATTCCGCCGCGGTGCTGTTCGCCCCGATCCCCGTCGCCGTGAGCTGACCCCGGCGACATAGAGCTCGACTCCTCGCGCTGGCCTCGCCGTCGCGACTCGTAGCATGGGAGACATGACGGACGTGTCCGCCGCCTGGGTCGCACGGGCGGTCGAGGACAACGAAGCGGAATTCCTGCTCGCGCTCGGACGGGCGGGAGGAGGTCGCGAGCGCGACGACGCGGAGATCACGTCGGTAATAGGCGGGTCGCCGATCGCCTACCACAACTGCGTCGTGCGAGCCGATCTCGAGCCCGAGCGCGCAGACGTCGCGATAACCGAGTCGCAGAATCTGATGCGCACGAGCGGCGTCGCGGGCTCGTGGCACGTCGGGCCGTCGATGCGTCCAACCGACCTCGGAACGCGCCTCGAAGCGCACGGCTTCGAGGGCGGCCCGGAGCCCGGCATGGCCGCGGACCTCCGGACGCTCCCGGAGGTCGAGGCGCCGACGGACGTCCGGATCTCGCGTGTCGTGACCGACTCCGGTCTGGACGCATACGAGCACGTGCTCTCGCTTGGCTTCGGTGAGGGACCTCCGGAGGCGGCGTGGGTACGCGAGATGTATGCACGCATCGGCGTTGGTGACGACGTGGCTTGGCGTCACTACGTGGGCCTAGCTAGCGGGGACCCGGTGGCGTGCGCCTCAGTGTTCCTCGCGGCCGGCGTGGCGGGTCTCTATTTCGTCTGCACCGTGCCGGACGCCCGCCGCCGCGGGATCGGCGCGGCGATCAGCCGCGAGGCGCTCGCAGCCACACTCGAGCTCGGCTTCGACGTCGGCGTGCTCGGATCGTCACCGATGGGGCAACCGATGTACGAGCGGCTGGGCTTCCGGGTGGTCTGCGCGGTCAACGTCTACGAGTGGTCGCCGTTCACGCCGCCAACCACGGAGCCAACGTGAGATCGCCCGGAGATCCCGCATACTCGCGCATCCTGTCGGCACGATCAACCTTTGTATCCGCCGTCCTGTTCGCCCCGATCCCCGTGGCCGTCACCGGCTGACCCGGCACCAACGCGCTCGTCAAAGGGAGGCCCACCGGGCCTCCCTTTCGTTGTCGGCTATGGCGAGGCTGTCAGCTCCACATCGAGTTGCCGCTGCATGCCCGCCCAATCAAGGTACGTGTCCTTCCGCGCGATTAGACCGTCGGACACTGCGATCACGTCAACGCCCTCACACGCGAAAGGCCTGCCGTCCGAGGTTCCACTCATCCGATACTCGCTGACGAAGTGTCCATCGCCGATGTAGACCCTGCTCTTATCGAAGCGCAGGTCGGGCGATCGGGCGAACGTGGCGGCGATGACGTCGCGTGCCGCAGCGAGTCCTGTCGCAGGCTCGCTGAACCCATGCAGATGGAACACCGTGTCGTCGGTGTGCATGGCGAGGATCGCGTCCAGATCGTGCTCAGCCCAGGCAGCGCCATAACGAGCGGCCAACTCTTGGGTTACTTCGATGCTCATCGGATCCCTTCCGCTCGGGGTCGCACACGAACCTACCTGGCTCGAGATGAAATGTGCGTCATCGTCTACTACTTCGTCAGACGCCGCAGGGCAACGGGCTAGCACCATCACCCTGTGGTAACGCCGTTCTGTTCGCCCCGATCCCAGTGGAAGTGACCTAGCCCGCCAGCCTCCGTTTTGGGCTGGGCGCTCGGCGCGTCGTTGCAGCTGGCCCCTAGTGCGAGAGATACTTGCGCGATGCGCGTTCGTGCGGTCGTTTTTCTCGCTGCGATGCCGCTGTTGCTCGGCGCATGGACGCTGTCCTCGGAGACCCATATGCCCTGGAACCCCAATGGAAAGGCAGTCGTGAAGACGCCGGACGGTGTGTCGCACGTCATCCGCGGCAGCATCTGCAACTTCGGGCCACGCGCGGGCCGGTTGCGGTTCGGCGCAATGGGTCCATAACCGCAAACGTCTCGTCGTACATGTCCATCGTCGTGAGAGAGGCTCAAGGGAGATCCCACCGTCCTCGACATCGAGGACGGTGTGCTGAGCCTTCCCAAGCTCGACATCGCCGTACTGGGTACGGCTCACGTTCAGGAACGCCCCGTCAGGCGGGGCATGTTCGTTCTCTTAAGCACAAGGGCGGTGGAGTACCCGGCAAGGAGCGATACACCGGTTCCTGGAAGTGCGGCTGACGCCGGGTGTTCGACGGGTTCGTCCTGCACCGCGTCGAGTCACCCGCACCCGCGCCGGGTGTACGCCGAGCTGGTAGTCGGTGCGAGCTACGTCCTGGAGCCGGTCGTGTCCGAGGCAGCTCGGCTGGGCACGATGCCCGCCGGAACCCCGGTCGTCAGGCGCTCGCCGCTGCCGCTGGGCAGGGCACGAGACGCCCGTTCCTCCGAGCCCGCAGTAGCCGTTCGGGTTCGCGGCGAGGTACTGCTGGTGGTAGTCCTCGGCGTAGTAGAACGGCCCTGCTTCCGCGATCTCGGTCGTGATCTCGCCGTAGCCCGCCCGCGAGAGCTCCCCCTGGAACATGTCGCGTGACGCGAGCGCGGCCTCGCGCTGCGCCTCGCTCGTCCAGTAGATCGCCGAGCGGTACTGGGTGCCGACGTCGTTGCCCTGGCGCATGCCCTGGGTCGGGTCGTGGCCCTCCCAGAAGATGCGGAGCATCTCCTCGAAGCTCGTCTTCGCCGGGTCGAAGGCCGCGAGCACGACCTCGGTGTGCCCGGTCTGCCCCGAGCAGACCTCCTGGTACGTGGGGTTCGGCGTGAAGCCGCCGGCGTAGCCCGCGGCCGTGGTGTAGATGTGCGGCGCCTGCCAGAACATCCGCTCGGCGCCCCAGAAGCAGCCCATCCCGAAGACCGCACAGCTCGGTGCCCTCGGGGAACGGCGGGCCGATCGGGGTGCCGAGGACGAGGTGCCGCCCTGGGACGAGGATCGGCGTGTCGCGGCCCGGAAGCGCCTCGTCCGGAGTCGGCATGGCGTTCGCCTTGCGCGTGAACAGCATCCCTAGAGCGTATCCGCTGGTCTCTGCCCGACGCCGACGCCGCTCCGGCGGCTCGGTAGCGATCGCGACCTGCTCCTGTCTAGGATCCGCCGGCATGTCCGCCGACGAGATGGGCACGATCACCCGCGGCTTCCTGTTCGCGGACCTCCGGGGCTATACGGACTTCGTGGAGCGGCACGGCGCGGCGGCGGCGGCGACGCTTCTGACGCGGTACCGCACACTCGCCCGGGAGGCGATCGGGCGATTCGGCGGCGCGGAGATCAAGACCGAGGGCGACAGCTTCTACGTCGTCTTCGACTCCGTGAGCAGCGCAGTTCGCTGCGGCCTCGCGATCGTCGCGGCCGCACGGTCCGCGGAAGACGAGCCGATCCGCGTGGGGGTCGGCGTTCACGCGGGCGAGACGATCGAGGCCGACGGCGGGTTCGTCGGGTCGCCCGTCAACATCGCAGCGCGGATCTGCGCTCAGGCCGGTCCGGGCGAGATGCTGGTGAGCGAGACCGTCCGAACGCTCACGGCGACCGTCCTTCCGGTCCGGTTCAAGTCTCGGGGCCGGCCCCACCTCAAGGGCATTGCCGACTCGATCGAGCTCTTCGTGGTCGAGGAGGCTCCCGACGGGGCGACCGCGTGGCCGGCGACACGTCGCCGGCGACCGTCGCGTCGAGCGCGTGTCGCGCTGGCAGGGGGTGCGGCGATCGCGGTGGCCGCCGCCGCAGGTGCCGGCTGGTTGGCGCTGCGCCCGTCCACAGGGCTTCCGGCCGGGCCCTGGACGGTCGGCGTGCACATGCCCCTGAGCGGGTTGTTCGCCGCGGACGGCATCGCCGTGCGCAACGCCGTGCAGCTCGCGATCGACCAGGCGAGCGAAGGCTCCGCCGGCGCGGAGCTTGTCCTGAAGGCATTCGACACCGCCGGCGAGGAGATCGAGGAGCCTGATCGAGCGGCCGCGGCCGTACGCCGGATGACGCGTGATCCACGCACCATTGCGGCCGTCGGTCCGTACACGTCGTATGCCGCGGGAGCCACGATTCCCATCACGAACCGTGCCGGGCTCCTCGAATGCAGCCCGTCCAACTCGGATCCGCGCCTGACGAAGCCGGACCAGGGTGCGCTCGAGGTGCGGAAGGCACACCCCGGGCGCATCAACTACGTCCGGCTCTCCCCGTCCGCCGATGTCCTCGGTCGCGCGCTGGCCGGATTCGCGACCCATGACCTCGGCGCCGAGAGGGCTCTGGTCGTCACCCATCCCGCCTGGCGGCAGCTCCCTGGCTCCTTCATCGACGCGTTCACGGCCCTCGGGGGGCAGGTCGCGCAGGCGAAGCTTCCCGCCGACCCGAGCATGGCCGACGCCCGCGAACTGCTCCGGGGCGCGGCGCGTGCCGACGTCGTCGTGTTCGCCGCGGACACGGGGACCGGCGCTCCGCTTGTGCGAAAGGCGATGCGCGACGTCGGGGTCGGGTCGACGCCCCTCGTGAGCTGGGACACGATCCTCGACGGCTCCGGCGCCAGCGAGGAGTCGTATCTGCAGCAGACCGGGAAAGACGCTGCCGGGACGTACGCAGGGCTCACCTCGATCGCCCCGCCGAGAGCGGACTTCGTCGATGCTTACCGAGCCGCGTTCGGTGAGGAGCCGACCCAGTGGGCTGCCGCCGCGTACGCCTGCGCGCAGGTCATCCTGGCGTCCCTCGAGGCGGCAGCCGAGGACGGGCCTGCCGCGGACGAAGCTCCGGGAGGCCGTTCGTGTGCGTGCCGTCGACCCCGCCCGTCGCTACGAGACGGTGCTTGGCACTCGTGGGGTTCGACGGCAACGGCGACTCGACGCAGCAGATGATCTCCTTCTACCGCGTCGACCTCGAAGGGGCCGACGGGGCGGGCGACTGGGCGCTCGTGAAGCAACAGGACTTCGGCGGCTCCGAGTAAGTCAGCAGTCGTCCTGCCGCCCTCGTTCCAGGGATTGCCATCCCCCGACCGGGGCATAGCCTGAGAACAGGAACCGAAGTCGAACGGAAGGAAGGTGCCGCTCGCTCGGCACCGACGCGAGTGGCGAGCGCAATGAACACGACACGGCCTGATCGCTCAGTGGAGCATGCGCGGCGCTCGCCAGGACCTGAGCGAGCAGTTCCGCTCCGTCGGCGAGCGCGAGGAGATACCGCCGTCGCCCGAGCCGAGCGGGTGGAGGCTCACGGCCAGCCGGCTGTTCGTGAGGCGACCCGACGCGGACGAGTGGGAGCCGCTGGCCATCGCGGTAGACCCGGGAGGCGCCAGCGCCGGTTGAGCCGCGGTTGAGGCTGGGCGCCGGCGCCGGCCGGCAACCGCGCTACGTGGGGGAGGGGGACTCCCAGCCGTCGTACTCGCCGGCATGCTCGGCCGCGACGCGCTCGAACCACGCGCGGAAGGCGGCGATCGTCGCCTCGTCCACGACGCGGGCGCCCTCGGCCCGGACCGACCAGTGCGGGGCGTCGGGGCCGGGTGGGGCGACCGTCACGTCGTAGCCGGCCTCCTCGATCTCGAGCGCGGCCTTCCGCGCGTCGTCCTCACGCGCGAAGTCGAGGAAGTGCACGATCCGCCTCGGCCGCGTGAGGTCGTCGCCGACCGAGCGCAGCCTCCGGACGAGCAGGAGGTCGAGCTCCGCGCGCCGGGGGGCGCTTCTGCCGGAACCGGTCGAGCAGGCTCACGAGCCGGTCGCCTCCTTCCAGGCTCTCGCGAAGCCGACCGCGGCCGGGTCGGCGTCGCCGCCGAGGTCGGCGTACACCTTCTCGGCGTTGAGGCGGTGGAGCTCCTCGTCACCCTCCGAGCGCCGAAGCGAGATCGCGCCCGCGGCGGCCACCGTCTCGTCGAGCGACCGCCCGCTCGAGGACCGCGGCAGCCGATCGTCTCGCGGAGCGCGCGCGAGGTAGGCGCGATCCTCGTCGAGCCGTCTCGCGATCTCCGCGCGGTCGTCGGTCGCCGTCCCGTGGCCGGGGACGAGCGTGCGGATCTCGAGCCCGGCCAGCGCGGAGAGGGTGCGCTCGTAGCTCGCGAGGTCGTCGATGATCGACGGGATCTCGACGTCGCTCAGGACGTCCGCGGCCCAGAGGGTCGCGCTCGCCGGCTCGTAGACCGTGAGCATGTTCGGCGAGTGGCCGGGCGCGTGGGCGAGCCGGAGCTCGAGACCGCCCACGGTGAGCGTCGTCTCGTCGGTGAAGGTCACGTGCGGGCAGCGGTGGCTCGAACGGCGCGTCGCGCGCGATCCCGGCATGCTCTTCGAGGCGTGCGAGCGCCGCGCTGATCCCATCCCGGTCCAGGCCGTCGGCGAAGTCGGCGTGCGCGACGATCGTCGTCGTCGGCAGGTGCTCGGGCCCGAGCACGTGATCCCAGTCGGCGTGGGTGAGGACCACGAAGCGGATCTGCGCGTCGCCCACGCTCCGCGACGAGCGCGGCGACCTCGTCCGCGGTGATCCCCGGATCTACGAGGCACGCCTCCCCGTCGGAGACGAACGCACCGGCGTTGTAGTGCAGGTAGCGGCTCGGGCGAACGACGAGGCGCACGGCTTAGGCCTCGTCGAGCGCACGCTCGAGGTCGGCCCACAGCTCGTCCACGTCCTCGAGGCCGACTGAGAGCCGGAGGAGCCCGGGTGGCACGCGGTCGCCCTCCCAGCGCGCGCGGGACTCGATCCGGGAGCTCACCCCGCCGAGGCTCGTGGAGTTCTCGATCAGCGTCGTCGCCGTCTCGACGCGCCGGGCGGCCTCGGCGTCCGCGACGTCGAACGAGAGGAGGCCCCCGAAGCCGGGGTGGCGCACGACGCTCGACCGCCGGATGCCCGCGCAGCCGGTCGGCGAGCACGCGTGCGCTCTCCGTCTGGCGCCGCACCCTCACCTCGAGCGTCGCGAGCCCGCGGAGCAGCAACCAGGCGACGTCCGGCGCCGCCACGGACCCGGTTCGCGAGCGGAACTCCCGCAGGCGCTCGGCGTCCTCGGAGCGGCGGCAGACGACGGCGCCGACGAGCGCGTCGTCGTGGCCGGCGAGGTACTTCGTCGCGGAGTGGAGCGCGAAGTCGCAGCCGCGGTCGAGGGGCCTCACGTGGAGAGGGGTGGCCGCCGTCGAGTCGCACACGACCGGTGCGGGATGCGCCGCCGCGGCCTCGAAGTCGGGCAGCGTGAGGAAGGGGTTCGTAGGCGCCTCGAGCCACACGAGCGCCGCCTCCCGGGGAGGCGCTCCGGCCTGGTCGAACTCGACGTGCCGCACGCCCCAGCGGCCGAGCTCGTCGAGGAGCACGCCGGTCCCGTAGTAGGCGCCCTCGGCGAGGGCGACGGTGTCCCCGGGCTCGAGCAGCGCCAGCACGACCGCCGCCGAGGCCGCGGTGCCGGACGCGAAGAGGAGGGCCTCGCCTCCGTCGAGCCGGCCGAGCGCCCGCTCTGCCTCGGCGACCGTCGGGCCGGAGAAGCGCGCGTAGGAGAACGGCCCCGGCTCGCCGCCCTCGTAGGGCCAGGTCGTCGAGCGGTCGAGCGGCGCGCTCACCGTCGCTCGCCCACACGACTCGCTCCGGATCGTGGCGAGCGAGGCGCCGATCCCCGGTCACGAGCCGAAGATCGCGAGCGACGTCGGTCGCGTAGATGATCCTGCGGCGGCATGTCCATGGTCATTAACAGTGCCTGGCACTGTAAAGGCACCGAGTTGGCGACAATCGCTCCACAGTTAGGCTCCGCAGCGGTGGCGGAGACGCACGACACGACCGAGGCGAAGCTCCGCTGGCTGGAGGAGCTCCGCGAGGAGTCGCTGACGGCCGCGAGCGAGAAGCACGTGGCCCGGCAGCGCGAGCGGGGAAAGCTCCTCGCGCGCGAGCGGATCGAGAAGCTGCTCGACCCGGGCTCGTTCGTCGAGCTCGACCGCTACGTCCGCCATCGCGAGGTCGAGTTCGGCATGCGCGACAGGCGCCCCTGGGGTGACGCCGTCGTCACGGGATACGGGACGATCTTCGGTCGCAAGGTCTTCGTCTTCTCGCAGGACTTCACGATCTTCGGGGGCTCGCTCTCGGAGGTGTTCGCGGAGAAGGTGTGCAAGGTGATGGACATGGCCGTGCGCTACGGCTGCCCGGTGATCGGAATCAACGACTCCGGCGGCGCGCGGATCCAGGAAGGCGTCGTCTCGCTCGCGGGCTACGCGGAGATCTTCTGGCGCAACGTCCAGGCGTCGGGCGTCGTCCCGCAGATCTCGCTGGTCATGGGGCCGTGCGCGGGCGGTGCGGTGTACTCGCCGGCGATCACGGACTTCGTGCTCATGGTGGAGCAGAGCTCGTACATGTTCATCACCGGCCCCGACGTGGTGAAGACGGTGACCGGCGAGGACGTGAGCTTCGAGGAGCTCGGCGGCGCGGCCACGCACGCGACGCGCTCCGGCGTCGCGCACTTCACCGCGCAGGACGAGGAGACGTGCCTCGAGGAGGCGCGCTACCTGCTCTCGTTCCTGCCGCAGAACAACCTCGAGCCGCCGCCGTACGCGCCGCCGGCGGATCCCGTCGACCGCGAGGACCCCTCCCTGGACACGATCGTCCCGGACAGCCCGAACAAGCCGTACGACATCAAGCACGTCGTCGAGCGCGTCTTCGACGACGGTGAGTTCCTCGAGGTGCAGCCGCACTGGGCCGAGAACATCGTGTGCGGCTTCGCCCGCCTCGGGGGGCACGCGGTCGGCGTCGTCGGCAACCAGCCCGGAGCGCTCGCCGGCGTCCTCGACATCGACGCGTCGGTCAAGGCGGCGCGCTTCGTCCGCACCTGCGACGCCTTCAACGTCCCGCTCGTCACGTTCGTGGACGTGCCGGGGTTCCTCCCGGGAACGGCGCAGGAGTGGGGCGGGATCATCCGCCACGGCGCGAAGCTCCTGTACGCATACTCGGAGGCGACCGTGCCGAAGCTCACGGTGATCACGCGCAAGGCGTATGGCGGCGCATACGACGTCATGTCGTCCAAGCACATCCGGGCCGACTTCAACGTCGCCTGGCCGACCGCCGAGGTCGCCGTGATGGGCCCCGAGGGCGCGGTGAACATCGTGTTCCGGCACGAGCTCGAGCAGGCGGACGACGCGGAGAGCCGGAGGAGCGAGCTGATCGCCGACTACAAGGAGCGCTTCGCCAACCCGTACACCGCCGCGGAGCGCGGGTACGTCGACGACGTGATCGAGCCGCGGCGGACCCGGCCCGTCCTCGCGTCGGCCCTCGAGACCGCACTGTCGAAGCGTGAGCCCAAGCCGAAGCGCAAGCACGGCAACATCCCTCTCTGAAAGGCAGGCGATGGAGACCACGACGACCACACCGCCGCGCAGCGCCGTCCCGGTGGAGCGCACCTGGAACGCCGAGAGCGTCTTCCCGACCGTCGAGGCCTGGGAGGCCGAGGTGGAGGCGATCGTCGCGGACCTGTCCGGGCCTGGGGGAGTACGCCGGACGGCTCGCGGACGGCCCCGAGGTGACGCTCGCGGCGCTCGGCGCTCGCGACGCCCTCGTGCAGCGGTTCGGCCACGTGTACACGTACGCCGGCGTCGGCTACGCGGTCGACACGACGAACCAGGAGGCGGTGGCACGGTTCGGGCGCGCCGAGAGCGTCGGCGCCCAGGTCGCGGCCGCGGCGGCGTTCGTCGAGCCGGAGCTACTCGCGATCGGACGGGAGCGGTTGCTCGAGTGGTCGCAGGCCGATCCTGCCTTCGCTCAGTACTCCCACTACTTCGACGACCTCTTCCGCCGCGGCGAGCACGTGCGCTCGTCGGAGATCGAGGAGCTCCTGGGCATGCTGGCCGACGTGGAGTCCGGCCCGTACCTGATCCACAGCGGCCTCACGGACACCGACCTCGCCTTCGCCCCGGCGACCGGGGCGTCCGGCGACACGGCCGAGGTCACGCAGGGCTCGATCCACGGGCTGCTCGCGAGCCCCGACCGGGACCTGCGCCGAACCGCCTGGGAGAGCTACGCCGACGGCTACCGGTACGGTTCGCAACGCGCTCGCCGCGACGTACGCGACGGCGATCAAGCACGACGCGTTCTCGGCGAAGGCCCGGCGTCATGCGACGACGCGTGCTGCCGCGCTCCATGGCACGAACGTCCCGCCGGAGGTGTTCGACGGGCTCCTCGCGACCTTCGAGCGCAATCTCCCGACCTGGCATCGCTACTGGGGCGTGCGGGCGAAGATCCTGGGGCTCGAGGAGCTCCAGCCGTACGACCTGTGGGCGCCGCTCGGCGCCGACGCAGCCACGCTCTCCTACGAGCAGTGCGTCGAGTGGATCTGCGAGGCGCTCGCTCCTCTCGGCGAGGAGTACGTGGCCACCGTGCGCCGAGGCTGCCTGGAGGAGCGCTGGGTCGACGTCTACCCGAACCAGGGGAAGATGAGCGGCGCCTTCTCCGCCGGCGCGCAGGGCACGCACCCCTTCATCATGATGAGCTTCGACGGCACGGCCGGGAGCCTCGGCACGCTCGCCCACGAGCTCGGGCACTCGATGCACTCGTATCTCTCCTGGCAGACGCAGCCGCCGATCTCGAGCCGGTACTCGCTGTTCGTCGCCGAGGTGGCGTCGAACTTCCACCAGGCCATGCTTCGCGCCCACCTCCTCGAGGTGATCGACGACCGCGAGCTCCAGCTCGCCGTGCTCGACGAGGCGATGGCGAACTTCCACCGGTACTTCTTCCTCATGCCGACGCTCGCGCGCTTCGAGAAGGACGCGCACGAGCGCGTCGAGCGCGGAGAGGGCCTCACCTCCGACGTCCTCGAGGAGCGGATGGCGGAGCTCTTCGCCGAGGCGTACGGCCCGGACTTCTCCTTCGACCGCGAGCGGGTCGGGATCACGTGGGCCCAGTTCAGCCATCTGTACGCGCCGTTCTACGTCTTCCAGTACGCCACGGGCATCTCCGGAGCGCACGCGCTCGCTCGCGGAGTCCTCGACGGCGAGCCGGACGCCGCAGAGCGCTATCTCGACTTCCTGCGCGCCGGCGGTTCCGGCTACGCGCTCGACATCCTGCGAGCGGCCGGCGTCGACCTGGCGTCCACGAAGCCGGTGGAGGAGACCTTCGCCGTCCTCGCCTCGCTCGTCGACCGGCTCGAGGCTCTCGCCTAGCTAGCGCGCCCGTCCACCGGAAGATCCTGGGTTGTGGTCAGGCCTCGAGCGTGGCTTGCAATCTGACCACCGTGATGCACCGTGGGGCCATCCACGCTGGCAAGGCTGTACGCGTTCGTGAACCTGCTACGTCTCCGAGGTGGTGCTGCGCGAGCGCCAGGCCGGCATGTTCGCAGCATGTGAAGCGGCTGGCGCCCCGCCGGACCGCCAGCTCCAGCATCTCGATCGCGTCGTCCCAGCGCGACTCGGCGAGCGCAACGAAGCCGGCCGCCTGAGCCGCGAACATTGGGTGCCTCGACGAGCCTTCCGGCGGTGTCGAACGCGGCACGTGCAAGCGCAATGTCGCCTGTCAACCATCCGATGAGCGCGACGGTGCTGCACGGGATCCAGTCGATGTCTGGGAAACGAAGCAGATTTGCGCATCGCGACGGGCATCGTCGTCTCTCCCGAGGACCATCTCGTGAGCGACCAGAGGAAGCGCTGGGCGAGGAAGCTCCTCGGCAGGGGTTTCGGCGGTGATCAGCGCATCTCGAAGTCGGCGAGGGACTCGTCGGTCGAGTCCTTGGCAGTCTACGAAAGATGCCTCGCTCGAAGAGCAATCGGCTGGAGCTCGGGGCTCCGTGAAGTCGCTGGTCGAGGTCGCTCAGCGTAGGCGTCGACGCCCAGCCCTCGACGCTGGCTGCCTCGGCGTCCTCGCCGACGGCGACGAAGGCAGAACGCGAGGTTCATGAACTGGAACTCTGGGGGGTGGATCGAGCTCGGCGGCTCGTCGAAAGCTCGGAAGGGCGGCGTCGAATCTGCGCTGGAGCGACGAGAGACCACCCGAGGTTGGTGTGGTAGACGGCCTACCGATGGATCGAGCGCGAGAGCCTGTCTCGACACTGCGCTCTGCGAGCTGCGAGTTGGCCGAGTGACCAGCGCTCATGCACCGTGAATTCCACGCCTCCGGCATCGTCGGGGAACTGGGCGATCGCTACGATCGGAGATCTCGGCGGCGAGGTCGCCCTCGCCGGCCCAGCTGAGGTAGTGCGCGAGCGTGTGCAGGGCATCGTGATCCCAGGGATCGAGCTCGACGCCGATCGAGCGGCATCGATCGCAGGGTGGAGCTGGCCCGTGGTCGAAAAGCACCCAGGCGCGGATGATTTGCGCGGAGGGCGTATTCGGGATCTGCGGCGACGGCGCGCTCGGCCGTGCGCAAAGCCTCGCGCAGGTAACCGGAGAGCTGGAGCGCGCGTGCGAGCCACATCAAGAGGACGACATCGTTCGGGGTCGTGGGTGAGGGCTCGCTGCAGGATCGGGATCGCCAGGTGCGGGCGTCCCATCTCGAAGAGGGCTGCCGCCTTGTCGGCTGCGGTGTGGTCCACGGTCAAACGTTCCGGGTGCGGAGGTACTCGAGCAGATCGTCGTACGCGCCGCCTTCGTTGGCGAACTCGCGTAGTTGCGCGCCGTATGAAGCCAGGCGATCGTGCTCGGCCTGATCTCGGGGAGCGAGAGCTCGAAGTCGTCCTGCGCGAGCGGCCGGGCCGTGCCGGTCTCGATCGACTCCTCGATCGCCCGCTCGACTGCGGCCTCGCACAGGTGGGCCAGGTCCGCGCCCGAGAACATGTCGGTCCTCGCGCGAGCGCGTCGATGTCGACCTCACCGACCGGCTTCTCGCGCAGGTGGACCTCGAGGATGCGCCGGCGGGCCGGCTCGTCGGGCGGCAGGACGAGGAGTGTCCGGTCGAACCGACCGGGTCGCCTGAGCGCCGGGTCCACGTCCCAAGGGTGATTCGTGGCTGCGAGAACGAAAACGCCCTCGTTGTCCGCCCCGAAGCTGTCCAGCTCGGCGAGGAACTGAACGACGACCTCACGACCGCCAGACTCGCGCAGTTGCGTGCGGCGTCGACCGAGGGCGTCGACTTCGTCGAAGAAGAGGACGCACGGCGCGATTCTCCGCGCGTGCTGGAAGAGCTCATGCAGCTTTCTCTCGCTCTCGCCGATCCACATGTCGAGCACGTCGTGGAGACCGACTGCGACGAACTGTGCTCCGAGCTGGCCTGCGGTTGCCTCGCGACGAATGTCTTTCCGCAACCGGGCGGGCCCCAGAGCAAGAGACCCCCGCGCAGGGACTTGCCGTACATCTTTCGGAGGGCGGGGTTCTCGAGCGGTGCGAGAAACGCGGTCCGGAGGCGACGCTTGACGTTCTCCATCCCACCGACGTCCTCTAGGGTCAACTCGGGACGCTCGGAGTCGGCGGTCGAGGCATCGCGCGTTCGCCCGCCCCGCACTGCGTGGAGTCGAACGGTCTCTGCGGGCGTAGTGGCTTCGGCGGCGACCGAAGGGGTCGCGCTGTCGCCGAGCGCGCGCAGTAGATGCCGGTACGACTCGGCGCGCTTGGCATCTCCGAGCGCATCCGCCGCCTCGGCGGCGATGCCGAGAGCGATGGTGTGATCCGGCACCACGGCCAGAGCGGCAGTCGCGTGATCCAGGGCCGTCGCGGCGTCGGCGGTCAGGAGCGCGGCCGCGAGACGTGTGCGCGCTTCCGCGTCCTGTGGACGCTGCCGAACGGCCGCGCGCAACTCCTCGAGTGAGCCGTCGGGCTCTTCCGACCCGTCTTCCACTCTCTCGAGCCTACTCGGGCGGCGGCACGGAATCCATGCGCGCGAGCGCGCGCAGGCGCGAGGCGCGCTCCGCGTCCTCGGCGAAGGACGGATCCGCGTCCTCGAGCAGCGGAACGGCGAGGCGCGCCTGCTCGCGCCCGTCGTCCGCCCGGCCGATCGCCTCGTACTCGAGCGCGAGCTCCTCGTGGTACCAGCCGTCCGGGGCGCCCTCGCTCTCGGCCCACGCGACCGCCTGCTCGACGAGCGGCACGGCCTCCTCCGAGCGGCCGAGCGCGCGCAGCGCCTTGCCCACCGCGTAGCGGGCGAGCGCGATCGGCTCGGGGCTCTCCGGATCCTCCTCGCGCGCGGCGAGCGCCCGCTCGAACGCCGCGAGCGCCTCGGCGTGCTCGCCCGCCTCGTAGTGCTCCCAGCCCAGGTTGTTGAGGAGCGGCCCGAGCCAGTACCTTGCCTCCTCGCTCGACTCGGCGAGCGTCGATCGCCGCGCTCGGTCCACGCGATGGTAGCCGTCGCGGTCCGGTGCCGCGAGCGCGGCCATGTGCGCCGCGTCGCCGGCGAGGTAAGCCCTCGCCCGCCTGGAGCGCGCGTTCGTACGCCGGACTCGAACAGCGGGAGCGCGCTCGTCGCGTCTCCGCCCGAGCGGCGCAGGCGGCCGCGCTCGAGGTCGATCCGCACGCGCGCCGACGGCGCTGTCGCCCGCGAGCCGCTCGGCTTCCGCGACGAGGTGCTCACCCGCCTCGAACTCGCCTCGCAGCCCCTCGACGCGGGCGAGCTGGGTCATGATCTCGGCTCTTGCCGGGGCCGAGGGCTCCTCGTCGAGCGCCTCGCGCAGGCGCCGCTCCGACGCGTCGAGGTCGCCGAAGTCCCAGAGGGCTCGCAGACGGTCGGCCACGGCGACAGGCTACGCCGTGCCCAGCGGGATGCGCGCCCTCACCTGCCAGCGCACGTGCTCCGGCTCGACCTCCTCGAGGAGCAGGACCTCGTGGGCCTCGCCGCGTACGGGCAGCCGGGGTCGGACCTCGCCCTCCGCGCGATTCAGGATCGTGGGCAGGCCCTCGGCCACCGTGAGGTGCGGGACGATCGAGTCGAAGACGCCCTCGTACGGCGGGAAGTCCGGGTACGCGGCCGCGACCGCCTCGGTCATCGTGACGAAGGGCTCCGCCGGCTCGGGGGCGAGGTACAGGACGGCAGGGAACCGGCGGCACGCGATGAGCTCGAAGTCGAACGGCTGCATCCGGACGAAGAGGGCGTTCAGGCCCTCGAGCAGCGCGTCGTCGACCTCGTCGGCGGGGACGAAGGGGAAGAGGACGGTGACGTGCGCCGGGACGCCCTGCGACGGCTTCGCGGATGCCGTCCGCTCGAGCCAGGGCTCGACGACCGCAGCAGCCTCGGGCACCGCCACGAGGAGCGCGCTCCGAAGGCCGGCCATCCGCGCCATCGTAACGCCACCTCCGCCGTGCTATACATAGGCGATGCCTAAGCAGTATCTCTCCGCAGCCGAGGCCTCACGCGCTCTCGGGGTCTCGCTGGACACGCTCAGGCGCTGGGACCGGACGGGAAAGCTCCGCGTCGAGCGCGACTCGGCCAACCGCAGGGTCGTGCCGGTCTCCGAGGTCGAGCGCCTGAAGGGCGGCGAGGGGTCGGACCACCTCTCGGCCCGGAATCGCTTCCGGGGAGTCGTTCGCTCGGTGACCGTGGAGGGGCTGCTGGCGCAGGTCGAGGTCGACGTGACCGAGCCGACGCGCGTCGTCGCGATCATCACCCGCGACTCCGTGGAGCAGCTGGGGCTGAGGCCGGGCATGAGCGCCACCGCCGTCGTCAAGGCGACCTCCGTGATGGTCGAGGCATGACGCGGGTCGCGCTCGCCCTCGCGGCCGCGCTCGCCCTGCTCGCAGGCACGGCGCGGGGAGCGCCCGAGCGGTCGGCCGCAGACCGCCCGATCGTCCTCGCGGCCGCTTCCCTGACGGAGGTGCTGCCCAGGATCGTCTCCGAGGGCCGCTACTCGTTCGGGAGCTCCAACTCCCTCGCGGAGCAGGTCCGGCGCGGAGCCCCGTTCGACGTGTACCTGTCGGCGAGCCCGATCTACTCCCGGTCGCTCTACCAGCAAGGCCTCGTGCGCAAGCCGGTCGCGTTCGCCACCAACTCCCTGGTCGTCATCGTCCCCCGGTCGAACCCCGCGAAGATCAAGACGATCGCCGACCTGACCAGGCGGCCGAAGCTGCGGCTCGTCGTCGCGGGGCCCCAGGTGCCCATCGGGCTCTACACGCGGGAGGTGCTCAGGCGCCTCGGAATGCTCAGGGTCCTGAAGAAGACCGTGAGCCTGGAGCCCGACGTCAAGGGCGTCGTCGGCAAGGTCGCCCTCGGCCAGGCGGACGCGGGCTTCGTCTACCTGACGGACGTCAAGCCGGCCTCCTCCCGCGTGCGGGCGATCACGATCCCGGCGAGGGCCCAGCCGACCGTGACCTACGAGCTCGCGATCGCCTCCCGCCCGGCGGACCTGGAGGCCGCACAGGACTTCGTCATCGCCGTGCTCGGGCCGGACGGACGACGAGAGCTCCGTGCAGCGCTCTTCGGGATCCCGTGAGGCCGTCCGCCTTCGGGATCGCCCTGTGGGCATTTTCCTTCGTCGCGCTCGGGTTCCTCCTGGTACCGATCGTGGCGATCTTCTCCGAGCTCACCCTGAGCGAGCTCCGCGCCGGCCTGACGAGCGACGTCGCGAAGGACGCGCTGCGCGTGACGGCCGAGACGAACCTCGTCGCGATGGCGCTCATCCTGCTCTTCGGCACGCCGACCGCCTACCTGCTCGCCTCGCGCGAGTTCCGGGGCCGGACGCTCCTCGTCACGCTCGTCGAGCTCCCGCTCGTCCTGCCGCCGGCCGTGGCGGGCATCGGGCTCCTCGCCGCGTTCGGGCGTCTCGGGCTCCTGGGCGGGACGCTCGAGGGGCTGGGCATCGACGTTGCGTTCACGAAGACCGCCGTCGTGCTCGCCGTGACGTTCGTCGCGAGCCCGTTCTACGTCCGGACCGCGATCGCCGCCTTCGAGGCCGTCGATCGCGATCTCGTCTCGGCCTCGCGCACGCTCGGTGCCGGGCCCGCGCGGACGTTCTTCCGTGTCGCCCTCCCTCTCTCCGCGGGAGGGCTCGGGGCCGGCGCCGCGCTCGCGTTCGCCCGTGGACTCGGCGAGTTCGGCGCCACCATCATGTTCGCCGGCTCGCTCCAGGGCGTGACCCAGACCCTCTCGCTCGCCGTCTACCAGGAGTTCGACGTCGACTTCGACACCGCCCTCGCCATCGGAGCGCTGCTCGTGCTCGGCAGCGCCCTCGTCCTCCTCGCAGCCAAGACGATCCCCTCGTGGAGACGCTCGGCCTCGCCCTCGATCACGGTCTCCGCTCCTTCCGCCTCTCGCTAGCGCTCGAGGTCGGCGTGGAGACGGTCGCCCTGATGGGGCCGTCCGGGGCCGGGAAGACGAGCGTGCTGCGCGCGGTCGCCGGGCTCCTCCGCCCGGACCGGGGCCGTGTCGCGCTCGGGGACGACACGTGGCTCGACACGCAGCGTCGGATCGACGTCCCGCCCGAGCGCCGGCGCGTCGGGCTCGTGTTCCAGGAGTACGCACTGTTCCCGCACATGACGGTGCGCGCGAACGTCGCCTTCGGCGGTCGCGAGCGGGTCGACGAGCTGCTCGAGCGGTTCGGGATCGCCGCCCTCGCCGACGCTCGCCCCGCCACGATCTCGGGCGGCGAGCGCCAGCGCGTCGCGCTCGCGCGGGCGCTCGCCCGCGACCCCGGAGTGCTCCTGCTCGACGAGCCTCTCTCGGCGCTCGACACCCACACTCGCTCGCGAGTCCGGCAGGAGCTTCGCGAGCTCCTGCTCGACCTCGGCCTGCCGACGCTCGTCGTCACGCACGACTTCGAGGACGCGGCCGCGCTCGCGGATCGTGTTGGCGTCCTCGTGGACGGGCGCCTGCTCCAGGTCGGCGCCCCGTCCGAGCTCGTGGCGGCTCCGGCGGATCCCTTCGTCGCCGGGTTCACGGGAGCGAACCTTCTCCGTGGCGTCGCCAGGGCCGCGCCGAACGGCCTGACGGAGGTCGCCCTCGACGCGGGCTTCACGGCGTACTCGGTCGAGGCGGCGAGCGGGAGGGTCGCCCTCGCGGTGTACCCGTGGGAGGTCTCGGTGGCCCGCGACGCGCTCGACGACTCGGCGGTCAACCACGTGCGCGCGCCGATCGCGTCGCTCGTGACGCTCGGGAACCGGGTGCGGGTCCAGATCGGGCCGGTGACCGCCGAGGTGACTGCGCAGTCGTGCGAGCGGCTCGGGCTCCGGGAAGGAGAGGTCGTCGTCGCGTCGTTCAAGGCGACCGGAGCGCGGCTTCTCTCGGGGGCATAGGCTCGGCACGATGACGCTGGAGATCTCCCCTCCGCTCCCCGACGCAGAGAGGAAGGCCCTGAGCCAGGCGCTCGAGCGGGCGGGAGTGCACCTCGACGGGCGTCCCGAGGCCTATGCGGGCGCGTGGTGGCGCACGGCGAGCGCAGGAGGCGGTCGACAACGTCCCCGCGCCGATGCGCTACGCGCCCTCGCCGCGGAGCACCCGCGGCGCGACGCGCGCGTAGTCGAGCCCGGACACCCAGGTCGCGACGAGCGCGACGAGGAGCGCCCACCAGGCGACGTCCTCGCTCCACGCGCCTGCCGCGGCGAGGCCCGCGATCGTGGCAGCGAGGGCCTGCGCCCATGTCTTGAGCCGCCCCAGGTCGCGGGCTCCGAGCACGACGCCGCGCTCGACGGCCGCGAGCCGGAGCCCGGACACGAGGATCTCGCGGACGACGATGAGCGCGACCATCCACGCCGGAGCGACGCCCTCGCCGATCAGCATCACGAGGGCCGCCAGCACGAGGACCTTGTCCGCGACGGGATCGAGCAGCTTCCCGAGCGGGGAGCTGATGCCACGGCGCCGGGCGAGCCAGCCGTCGATCTGGTCGGTCGCCATCGCGAGGACGAAGACGGCGGTCGCCCAGTACGCGTGGTTCGGGAAGTCCCAGGCGTACAGGAGAACCACCAGGGGCACGGCCGCGACGCGCGCCACCGTCAGCTGATCCGGGAGGCTCACCGTGGTGGAGAATACGCGTCCCGTGGCGCCGTTCTCGAAGATCCTCGTTGCCAACCGCGGCGAGATCGCGGTGCGCATCTTCCGGACGCTGCGCGAGCTCGGGATCGGCACCGTCGCCGTCTACTCGGAGGAGGACCGCGGGAGGCTGCACGTCACGGCCGCCGACGAGGCTCACCTGATCGGCCCGGGGGCGGCTTCGGAGAGCTACCTGCGCGCGGACCGGGTGATCGACGCGGCACTCCGCTCGGGGGCGGAGGCGATCCACCCCGGCTAC
Source organism: uncultured Actinomycetes bacterium (assembly GCA_963750595.1). Classification (GTDB taxonomy): domain Bacteria; phylum Actinomycetota; class Thermoleophilia; order Gaiellales; family Gaiellaceae; genus GMQP-bins7. Next base: position 124,067 of record CAVVRG010000001.1, read on the forward strand.
GGGTTCCTCGCCGAGAACGCGTCGTTCGCGCGGCAGGTGGACGAAGCTGGGCTCGTGTGGATCGGCCCGCCGCCGGAGGCGATCGAGGCGATGGGCTCGAAGACCTCGGCGCGCGAGCGGATGCGGGAGGCGGGCGTCCCGATCATCCCCGGGACGACGGAGCCCGCGGCGAGCGTCGAGGAGGTGCTCGCGGCCGCCGACGAGATCGGGTACCCGATCGCGATCAAGGCCTCCGCGGGCGGCGGCGGGAAGGGGTTCAAGGTCGCGTTCTCGGCGGACGAGGTCGAGCGCGCGTACGAGTCGGCCCGGCGCGAGGGGGAGGCGTACTTCGCCGATCCGGCGGTCTACGTGGAGCGCTACCTCGAGGATCCCCGCCACGTCGAGGTGCAGGTGCTGGCGGACGACCACGGGAACGTCGTCCACCTCGGCGAGCGCGACTGCACGATCCAGCGGCGGCACCAGAAGCTCGTCGAGGAGACACCGTCCCCGGCCGTCGACGCGGCGCTCCGCGAGCGGATCGGACGCATCGCCGTCGACGCGACGAGGGCGGTCGGCTACCGCTCCGCCGGCACCGTCGAGGGCCTGCTCGCTCCCGACGGCTCGTACTACTTCCTCGAGATGAACACGCGCGTGCAGGTCGAGCACACGGTCACCGAGGCGGTCACGGGCATCGACATCGTCCGCGAGCAGGTGCGGATCGCCGCGGGCGAGCCGCTCTCGATCGCCCAGGACGAGGTCGTCCTGCGCGGTCACGCGATCGAGTGCCGCATCAACGCCGAGGACGTGAGCCGTGGCTTCCTTCCGGCGCCGGGGCTCGTCACCGCGTATCGCGAGCCGGGCGGGATCGGCGTTCGGGTCGACTCGGGAGTGCGCGCGGGGGACCGGATCTCTGATCTCTACGACCCCCTGATCGCGAAGCTCGTCGTGCACGACGTCGACCGCGAGAGCGCGCGCAGGCGCATGCTCAGGGCCCTGGAGGAGTTCGTGATCGAAGGCCCCACCACGCTTCTCGGGTTCCACCGCGCGCTGCTCTCGTCCCCCTGCTTCGTCGAGGGCGGGACGTGCCGCGGCGTCACGGAGTCCGAGGAGCTCGCGGCCCGTGCGCGGGAGCTCGCGGAGGAGCCCTCGGAAGGAGCGGTCGCCCTCGCTACCGACGGCCGTCCCGGGTCGACGCGCGAGCGCCGGCTCGTCGTCGAGCTCGACGGCCGTCGCCACGAGCTCCGTGTCCACACGCAGGAGCCGCCCTGGGCCGAGCTCGCCCGCCGGCACCGCGAGCGGAGGAAGGGCCTCACCGGTGAGGAGAGCGGAGCAGTCCTCAGCCCGATGCAGGGCACGGTGCTCGGGGTCGAGGTCGCCGAGGGTCAGCCGGTCGAGACGGGTGGGCTCATCTGCGTGATCGAGGCGATGAAGATGGAGAACGAGATCGTCGCGCACCGCGACGGGGTCGTCTCCGAGCTCACTGTCACGCCGGGCCAGCAGGTCGCGCACGGCGACCTCATCTGCGTCGTCCGCGACGCATGAGCTCCGAGCGCCGCGGTGACAGGCTCCGGCTTCGCCGGGTGCCAGTCACCGGGTGACTGTCACCGAAGGTGACTGTCACCGCGCGCTTCGCCCGACGGCCGGGCTCACTCCTCCAGTTCGTAGGCGTGATCGGTGATCCAGACCACGGTGTCGGAGAGCTCCTCGGGTGGGTTGCCGACCGCGACGAGCGTCCCGAAGACGACCCGCACCCAGCTCCCGGCGACGAGGGAGCCCGACGCGGACATCGCCCCCTCCCAGGAGTCGCCGGGCTCGAGGATCGTCGGGAGCGCGGGCGAGAACCTCGTCGCGGTCCGCGGCTCCGGCAGCTCCCCGCTCGAGTTGAGCTCGTCGAGCTCCTCCTGCTCCCCGGTCGTGAAGAGCATGAGCCCGAACGACCGATCGAGGGTCGCGCGCGGGTCGTTCAGCTCCCACGCGACCTTCGTGTCGTTCTCGATGCCCACCCGCGCGCGCCACCCGGCCCGCAGGACGTCGAGCGACTCGACCGTGAACACGAGCTGCTCGCCGGGCGAGCCGTACGTCTCTCGCCACCCGAGCGCTGCCGTCTGGGGCCCGGCCGCGACGCTCGTGTTCCCTTCGTCGTCGTCGCCTCGCAGGCTCTCCGCCACCGAGGAGACGGCGAATCCGGCGGCCGCGGCGCCGAGAGCGACGAGCACGATGATCGTGGTCCGGCTCACCGGCCCATGCTCGCATACCCCGCCGAGCGCTCCTCGACCCGCACTCGGCGGGTAGACTCGCCCGCGCTTTGGACCTCTACGAGTACCAGGGGAAGGAGCTCTTTCGCCGATACGGGATCCCCGTGTCCGAGGGCCGTCTCGCGACCAGCCCGGCGGAAGCCCGCGACGCCGCGGAGGATCTCGGCTGCCCCGTCGTCGTCAAGGCCCAGGTTCTGACCGGAGGTCGCGGGAAGGCCGGGGGCATCAAGCTCGCGGCGACGCCCGCCGAGGCGGAGACCCGCGCCCGGGAAATCCTGGGGCTCGACATCCGCGGGCACGTGGTCGCGAAGGTGTGGATCGAGCGTGCGTCCGACATCGAGCGCGAGTACTACCTCTCGATCACGTTCGACCGGAGCGCGAAGATGCCGCTCTTCATGTTCACGACGCAGGGCGGCGTCGACATCGAGGAGGTCGCGACGTCGAGCCCGGACGCGCTCGTCCGGCTCCACGTAGACGCGCTCGAGGGGTATCACCCGTGGCAGGGGCGGCGGCTCGTGCACGACGCCGGCGTCGAGGACCCGGGCGAGCGGAAGCAGATCGCCGGCATCGTCGGGCAGCTGTACGAGGCGTTCGTGGGGGCCGAGGCGATGCTCTGCGAGGTCAATCCGCTCATCGTGACGCCGGAGGGGGAGGTGCGCGCGCTCGACTCGAAGTTCACGGTGGACGACAACGCGCTGTTCCGGCTTCCGGAGATCGCGGCGATGCGCGACGTGGCCGCCGCGGACCCGCTCGAGGCCCTCGCGCGCGAGAAGGGCGTCACGTACGTGAAGCTCGACGGCGAGGTGGGGGTGCTGGGCAACGGCGCCGGCCTGACGATGTCCACCGTGGACGTCGTCACGTTCGTCGGCGGCCGGCCCGCGAACTTCTGCGACCTGGGTGGCGGCGGTGACGCCCAGGGTGTCGTCGACGCGCTCGAGGTCATCACCCGCGACCCCCAGGTGCGGTCGATCTTCTTCAACATCTTCGGGGGGATCACGCGCTGCGACGAGGTCGCGCGCGGGATCCTGCAGGCCCTGGAGCAGATGGCGATCGAGGACCCGATCGTCGTGCGCCTCGACGGGACGAACGCCGAGGAAGGCCGTCGGATCCTGCAGGAGGCCGCGCCGCCGAACCTCCATGCCGAGGCGACGATGCTCGACGGCGCGCGGCGCGCGGTCGAGCTGGCGGGGGCGTAGGCATGGCGATCCTCGTCGACTCGCAGACGCGGCTCGTCGTTCAGGGGCTCACGGGCTCGGAGGGCAGGTTCCACGGGCTCCGCAACCGCTCGCACGGGACGAACGTCGTCGCGGGCGTGACGCCCGGCAAGGGCGGGCAGGACGTGGACGGCATCCCGGTGTTCGACACGGTCGTCGCCGCCGTCCGCGAGACCGGGGCCGACACGTCGATGATCTTCGTTCCCGCTCCGTTCGCCGCCGACGCGATCTACGAGGCCGTCGACGCGGGGATCCGGACGATCGTCTGCATCACCGAGGGCGTCCCTGCACACGAGATGCTGCGCCTTCACGCCTTCGTCCGCCCACGGGACGTGACCCTCGTCGGCCCGAACTGCCCCGGCGCGCTCTCGCCCGGCAAGGCGAACGTGGGGATCATCCCGGCGGAGATCTTTCGCGAGGGTGGGGTGGGGCTCGTATCCCGCTCGGGGACGCTGACGTACCAGATCGGCCACGAGCTGACCCAGCTCGGGCTCGGGAACTCCACCATCGTCGGCATCGGCGGCGATCCGATCGTCGGCTCGTCGTTCGTGGACGTCCTCACGCGCTTCGAGGCCGATCCTCAGACGGAGCAGGTCGTCATGGTCGGCGAGATCGGGGGCGACGAGGAGGAGAAGGCCGCGGCGTTCATCGAGGCGGAGATGTCGAAGCCCGTCGTCGCCTACATCGCCGGCTTCACGGCCCCGCCCGGCAAGACGATGGGCCACGCGGGCGCCATCATCTCCGGCTCCGCGGGGACCGCGCAGGCGAAGAAGGACGCGCTCGAGGCGAAGGGGATACGCGTCGGGACGACGCCGACCGAGACGGCGGAGATCGTCGGCGAGATCGCGCGCGGGTAGGCGTCTTCGACAGTGCGTGCCGGCGACGGCGAGCGGGTGCCGGGGCGGCATGCACTCGGCGCGAAGCCGTGGCCCATCCGTGAGCCGCCCCTCGATACGCTGACCACAGGGATCTCGGGGGTCCCCTGGGGGAGGTTGCGGGCTGTGCGGACCTGAGGGAGGTTGGCTCGAGCCGGTTCCGGGTCGGGAGCCCCGCGGCCGACATCGCGCCCGAGGGCGGCGCCACGCGGCCGGTGCGCGGAGGCTCCGGCGCGGCGCCCGGATACGCTCCTGGGCATGGCCGAGGCGCCGATCTCCTTCGCCCGCGGTGCTCCGGCGCCCGACCTGATCCCCGCCGCGGAGCTCGCGGAGTGCGTGCACGCGGTCGCGCTCCGCGAAGGTGCACCGCTCTTCTCCTACGGCCCGGGTGGGGGGTACGCCCCGCTTCGCGAGTGGGTCGCGGACCGGCACGGCGTCGACGCCGGGCGCGTCGTGCTGACCGTCGGCGGCCTCCTCGGCTTCGTCCTGTACGCGTCGGAGATGCTCGAGCGGAGGCCGGGCCGCGTGCTCGTGGAGGCGCCGAGCTACGACCGCCCGCTCAGGGTGCTCGAACGCGCAGGCGCGGAGATCGTGGCCGTCCCGATGGACGACGACGGGCTCGATCCCGACGCCCTCGACGCCGAGCTGCGACGCGCACCCGACCCCCCGTCCTTCCTGTACACGATCCCGACCTTCCAGAACCCGAGCGGCCGCACGCTGACCCGGGAGCGGAGGCAGCGGATCGCCGAGCTCGTCACCGGGTATCGCGTCCCCGTGCTCGAGGACGACCCCTACGGTCTCGTGCGCTTCGAGGGCGACGCGCCGCCGTCGCTCCACGAGCTCGAGGGAGGAGCGCTGGTCACGTACACGTCGTCGTTCTCCAAGACCGTGGCGCCGGGACTGCGCACGGGCTACCTCGTGCTCCCCGGCGACGACGCCGCCGGGTTCGAGGCCCGGGTCGTGTCCACGTACATCTCACCCCCCTTCCTGGTGCAGGCGGCGATCTCGGAGCTGATCGCTCGGGGCCGCTTCGAGCCGAACCTCGCGCGCGTGTGCGCGGAGCTCCGCACCCGGCGGGACGCCATGCTCGGGGCGCTCGAGCGCTTCTTCCCGGGATCCTCGTCCTGGAGTCGTCCCGACGGCGGCTACTTCGTCTGGCTCGAGGCGGGGGACGGCGTCGACACCGCGGCGCTCGCGGCGCGCGCGGAGGCCGACGGGGTCGTCATCGTGAGAGGCGCCGACTTCTTCCCGCCCGGCTCCGGCCTCGGTGGCTCGGCGGCGCGCCTCGCCTTCAGCTTCGAGTCGCCGGCTCGAATCGCCGAGGGCGTCGAGCGTCTGGCCGCGCTCCTCTAGGAGCCTACGAAGACGACGACCGACGCCGTGCGCGCAGCTGGTCGAAGAGGTACCCGGCCGCGAACCCGATGCCGACGCAGAGCAGGATCAGGACGAGCAGCGAGATCCGGGCGGAGAAGAACACGAAGCTCACCTCGACCTGCTTGCGGTTGAAGAGGACGATGAGGATCGCGTAGACCGCGAGCGCGCCGAAGACGATCAGCTTCCAGGGCGGGCCGCTCTGCCGACCGGCCTGCGAGCGCCCTTCCATGCGGAGGATCCTACGCGGCCCGCCCGACCGCGACGCGCGGGACCGGACGTGGCACGAGCTGCGGCTGATGCGGGGGCGTGAGCGAGCCCGTCGTCGCGGCGCGGAAGGTCGGACAGGGCACGTTGCCGGCGAGCGCGCACAGCCCTTCGCGCCGGAAGTAGCAGTCGTCGCAGGTGACCTCTGAGCGTTTCTTCGCCATCGTGTTCGGGAGGTCGCCCCTCGTCGACCAGCCCGCATTGTGGCGAGGTCGTCCCGAAGAGACAACCCCCGCCCGGACAAATCGGCCGCAAATTGGGCGTGTTCTCAGAACGGACTAAAGTCCTGCAAAATCAGCATTTCAGGTCGGCCGTTGCCAGGCGTTGCAACGCCTGTTGATAACTGTCCACAGGGATGATCCGGACGTCGTCCGCGTACCGCCTGGCGATCGCCGCGTTCTCGCCGGCCGGTACCACGAAGACATCCACATCGGCTCGACGCACTCCGTACGTCTTCTGCTCCAGCGCCCCGACGGGGATGACCGACCCGTCGAGCGCGAGCGCCCCGGTGGCCGCGACCCGGCAGCTGCCCGTCACGTCGCGTCCGAGCTTTCGCGCGATCTCGAGCGCGAAGGGCAGGCCGGCCGAGGGGCCTCCGACGGGGCCGAGGTCGATGTCCACGTCGATCGGCAGCTCGATGTCCGCCGCCTGGTCGACCTGGATGCCGACGATCGGGCGATCCGGGAGAGCAGGGTTGGGGATCGTTCCGACCGTGAGCGCGACACGCTCGCCGCCGCGCCGCACCACGAGGTCGACCTTCTCCCCGGGCGAGTGCCGGCCGATGCGCGCCCGGAGCTCGTCGGGAGTCTTCACCCCCGTGCCGTCCACCCCCACGATGACGTCGCCGCTCTCGATCTTCCCGGCGGCCGGCGCGTCGCCGGCGACCCCGGTCACGAGGACCCCCCGCGGGATCGCCCGGACGTCGTAGCCGAGCGCGCTCAGGGCGACCGCGGCCGCAACCTGCTCCGACCGCTGCATGTCCTCTGCGTTCTGCTGGTCGCGCTCCTGCTCCGAGGTCCCGGTGGGAAGGAGCTGCTCCGCAGGCACGACGGTCGAGCCGTCCGGTCGCGTGAACGGGAGGTACCGCTCGAGCAGGGACATCCGGCGGACGAAGACGTCGACGAAGTAGACGCTGTCGGTTCCTGCGGGGCGGGCACCCTCGACGGTCACGCGCCCCGCCAGCGGCTCCGCGGGATCGGGGGCGAAGATGAACTCGTCCGCGGGCGACATCCAGAGGACGAACGCGAGGACGAGCCCGAGCGCGCCGACGACGACCGCGGTCAGCGAGAGGCGTTTCATCTAGAGGAGGCCGCGCGTCAGGCCGCCGTCGACCGGCAGCACCGTCCCGGTGACGTACGCCGCGCGGTCGGAGCAGAGGAAGGCGACGACGTCCCCGATCTCGCGCGTGCTGCCGAGTCGCCGGAGCGGGATGGTCCGGAGGTCGTCCTCGGTCGGGCCGTCGGGGTAGACCTCGCGGACCCGCTCGGTGTCGATGCGGCCTGGAGCGATGGAGTTCACGGTGATGCCCTTCGGGCCGAGCTCGCGCGCGAGTGTCTTCGCCCAGCCGATCACCCCGGGCCGGACCGCGTTCGAGAGCGCGAGGTTCTCGATCGGCTCCCTCACCGAGCTCGACGTGATGTTGACGATGCGGCCGTGCTCGCTGCGCTCGAGATACGGGAGGCACAGGCCCGTGAGCCGCACCACGGAGACGAGCAGGAGCTGGACTGCATCCTCGACCTGCTCGGGGGTCAGGCCGACGGCCGGGGTGCGCGGCGGGCCGCCGGAGTTGTTGACGAGGACGTCGACTCCTCCGTGGGCGGCGACCGCGGCGGCGACCAGTCGCTCGCAGTCGTCCGAGCTCGCCACGTCGCCGGTGACGGCGATCCCGCCGATCCTCGCGGCCTCGCGCTCGAGCTGCTCGCGGCCGCGGGCGAACATGACGACGTTCGCGCCCTCCTCCGCCAGCGCCTCCGCGATCGCGAGGCCGATACCCGCGGACGCTCCGCAGACGACCGCCGTCCGCCCTTCGAGATGGAGATCCATCGACCCGCGGCCGCCCTACGACCTCTTCAGGATGCCGACGACCTCGCGCACGGCCGCGGCCGACGCCTTCAGCATCCTCTTCTCGTCCATCGTCAGCTTCAGCGCGACCACGTCCTCGACGCCGCCGGCGCCGAGCTTCGCGAGAACGCCCATGTACAGCCCCGTGATCCCGTACTCGCCCTCGAGGTAGGCAGTGCACGGGAGGACACGCTTCTCGTCGAGGCAGATCGAGTCCACCATCTGCGCCGCGGCAGCCCCGGGCGCGTACCAGGCGGACGTGCCCAGCAGGTTCACGATCTCGCCCCCTCCGAAGCGCGTCCGGTCGACGAGCTTGCGGATGCGGCCCTTCGGCAGGAGCTCGGGGAGCGGGACACCGCCGACGGTCGTCGCGGAGACGACCGGCACCATCTGGTCGCCGTGGCCCCCGAGCACGACCGCGGTGACGTCCTTCACGGAGACCTCGAGCTCCTGCGAGACGAACGCCGAGAACCGGGCCGTGTCCAGGATGCCCGCCATCCCGACGACCCGCGCCTTCGGGAAGCGGGAGACGGCCCGGGCGACATGGCACATGGCGTCGAGCGGGTTCGAGACGACGACGAGGACCGCCTTGGGCGAGCGCCGGGCCGCCTCCTTCGTCACCGCGGTGACGATCGCCTCGTTCGTCGTGACGAGGTCGTCGCGGCTCATCCCCGGCGAGCGCGGCCTGCCCGCCGTGATGACGACCACGTCCGAGCCCTCGGTCTCCTCGTACCCGTTCGAGCCCGTGATGGTCGGCTCGTAGCCGAGCACGGACCCCGCCTGGTTCATGTCAAGGGCCTTCCCCTGCGGGTAGCTCGGGATGATGTCGACGAGCACGACGTCGGCGTAGTCGCGACGCGCGATCTCCTGCGCGCAGGTCGCGCCGACGTTCCCGGCGCCGACGACGGTCACCTTCTTCCTCATTGTCGGTCTCCGTTTCGGTTAGCGAGCCTCGCCCGAGGCGAGCAGCTCGATGATCGCGTCCGCGTACTGCGAGGTGCCGACCGCGGTCGGGTCGTCCCGCGTCGGCTTGAGGTCGTAGGTCACGCAGCTGCCCTCCGCGATCACGGCGGCGACCGCCCGCTCGAGTCGCTGCGCGGCCTCGCGCTCGCCGAGGTGCTCGAGCATGAGCTTCCCGGACAGGATCATCGCGGTCGGGTTGACCTTGTTCAGCCCCTGGTAACGCGGGGCGGACCCGTGCGTCGCCTCGAAGACGGCGGCGCTCGTCCCGATGTTCGCGCCAGGTGCGACGCCGAGGCCTCCGACCAGGCCTGCGGTCACGTCGCTGACGATGTCTCCGTACAGGTTCGGGAGCACGAGGACGTCGAACTCCTCTGGCCGCTGGACGAGCTGCATGCAGAGCGCGTCGACGAGCACCTCGCGCGAGCCGATCTCGGGGTAGTCCTTCGAGACCTGGCGGAACACGGAGAGGAACAGCCCGTCGGTGAACTTCATGATGTTGGCCTTCGTCACACCTGCGACCTCGCGGCGGTGGTTCGCCCGCGCGTACTCGAACGCGAAGCGGATGATGCGCTCCGAGGCGGCCTCGCTGATCGGCTTCACGGAGATCCCGGAGCCCGGCGCGATCTGCTTCGCCTGGAGAGCGTTGAGGTCGGTGATGACCCTCTCCGCCGCGTCGCTCCCGGCCTCGTACTCGATGCCCGCGTACAGGTCCTCCGTGTTCTCGCGGACGACGACGATGTCGACCTCCTCGTAGCGGGTACGGACCCCCGGGTACGTCTTGCACGGGCGCAGGCACGCGTACAGCTCGAGCTCGTGGCGGAGCGCGACGTTGACGGAGCGGAACCCGGTGCCGATCGGCGTCGTGATCGGGCCCTTGAGGGCGACGCCGTTCTGCCGCACCGACTCGAGCGTCTCGTCGGGCAGCGGCGTTCCCGCCTTCTCCATGACGTCGACTCCCGCCTCGCGCACGTCCCAGTCGAAGCCGACCCCCGTCGCCTCGAGGACGCGACGCGTCGCCTCGGTGAGCTCGGGGCCGGTCCCGTCGCCCGGGATGAGGGTTACGCGGTGGCCCATCGGCGCGGCGATCCTAGCTGAGGCCTTCCTTCCGGGAATCCCCGAGGGCGACCGCTCGCGCGCTCGCAGGTCGGTGTCCTACCTGCCCGTTCCGTGCTCGCGGTCAGGTAGCGTCCTCGTGGAGATGAGCGAGCCCGGTTTCAGCCCCGGCCTGGAGGGCGTCGTCGCGGTCGAGACGGAGATCGCCGAGCCCGACCGCGAGGGTGGCGTCCTCCGCTACCGCGGCGTGGACATCGAGGAGCTCGTCGGCCATTTCCCCTACGAGAAGGTGTGGGGCCTGCTCGTGGACAACGACCTGCACTCCGTGATGCCCGAGCCCGAGCCCTACGAGCCGGCGCGCTTGACGGGGGACGCGCCGGCCGATCTCCAGGCCGAGACCGCGCGCCTGGCGGGCGAGTGGCAGCTCGGCAAGCTGAACGAGATCTCCGACGAGCAGGCGCGCGAGGACCTCGGCCGACTCTCCTCGCAGATGATGGGGATCGTCGCCCGGTCGGCCCGCGTGGCCGACGGCGCAACCGACCCCGTCCCCGACGAGGTCGTCGCCGCCGGCCGCACGGCTGCCGAGAAGTTCCTCCTCCAGTGGCGGGGCGAGGCCGACCTGCGGCACGTGCAGGCGATCGACACGTACTGGATCTGCACGGCCGAGCACGGGCTCAACGCGTCGACGTTCACTGCCCGTGTCACCGCCTCGACCGGTGCGGACTGCGGCGCCGCCCTCTCCTCGGCGGTCGGCGCGCTCTCGGGCCCGTTGCACGGTGGCGCGCCCGCGTACGTGAAGCCGATGCTGGAGGAGGTCACGGCGATGGGCGACCCGGAGAAGTGGGTGCGCGACGCGCTCGACTCCGGCAAGCGCATCATGGGCTTCGGACACCGCGTCTACCGCGCCGAGGATCCGCGCTCGCGCATCCTCAAGCGCACCGCGCGGGAGCTCGGCTCTCCGCAGATCGAGATCGCGGAGCAGCTCGAGGAGGCGGCACTCGTCGAGCTCGAGCGGCGCCATCCCGAGCGTCCCCTCAAGACCAATGTCGAGTACTACTCCGCGCTCGTCCTCGACGTCGCCGAGATCCCGCCGCCGCTCGCGCCGGCGATGTTCGCCTGCTCGCGTGTCGCCGGCTGGTCGGCGCACATCCTCGAGCAGAAGAGGACGGGCAGGCTGTTTCGCCCCTCGGCGCGCTACGTCGGGCCCTCGCCCCGTTCGCTCTCGTCGGTCGCATGAGCCTCGCCGAGGCGGCGGCCGAGGCGGACGCCCTCGCACGGACCGGCGACGAGCGCGCGGTCGCCGAGCTGCGCGCGCGGTGGGACGAGGACATCGAGGCCGACGCGCGGAACGCGGACTACCGGGTGCGGGCGCAGGCCTATCGCGCGATCGCGCAGTTCCGCTTCCGCCAGAAGCTCGAGCTGCTGCGACGCGGGCTGGAGGACGAGAGCCCCGCCGCCCGCGGCGCCGCGCTCATCGCGCTCGAGTCGCTCTCGCGGGACCACCCCGGTGACGTGAACTCCTTCCGGCCGCTCCTGCACGAGCTGGCCGCGCGGGACCCGAACGTCGCCGTTCGCCGGCTCGCGGTCGTCTGCCTCCGAAACGGCAGTCCGCGGCCCGACACGCTCCAGCTCCTCCTCGGGATCGCCGAGTCGGACGACGAGGACCCCGAGCTCCGCAAGTCGGCGCGCGGCGTCCATGCTGCCCTGCGAAAGAAGACGGCGCGATGAGCAACGCTCGCCTGCGTCTCGCGTTCGTGGGGGAAACCATGTTTCCCCCACGTGCCCCCTTCTTGAGAACGTGGGGAACCTCCCGGTTCCCCACACCCCTCCACGCTCACAGTCCAACCAGGGTTGGCCCGTGAGCCCGCTCGTCGCCGTCGTCATGGGCTCGCGCTCGGACTGGGAGACGATGGAGCACTGCGTCCGGACGCTCCGGGCGCTCGAGATCGCGCACGAGGTGCGCATCCTCTCTGCCCACCGGACGCCCGAGGCGCTCGAGGAGTTCGTCGCCGACGTGGAGTCGCGCGGCGCCCAGATCTTCGTCGCCGCAGCCGGCGGGGCGGCGCACCTCGCGGGCGTCGTCGCCTCGAAGACGCTCAAGCCGGTGCTCGGGGTGCCGATGGGGACGCAGCTCGGCGGGTTGGACTCGCTCCTCTCGACGGCGCAGATGCCAGCCGGGATCCCGGTCGCGACGCTTGCGATCGGACGCGCGGGGGCGGTCAACGCCGCCCTGCTCGCGGCCGAGATCCTCGCGTGCAGCGACGACGAGCTCACGGCCAGGCTCCGCCGGTTCCGCGAGGAGCAGGCCCAGAAGGTCCTGGACGAGCCGGACCCGAGCGCGTAGCCGTACTAGGGCGAGGACGGCGAGCAGCTCGTCGCCGTAGCGCTCGACCTTCACCGGACCGAGCCCCTTGATGCCGGCCAGCTCGCTCGCCGTCGCCGGTCTGACTGCGGCGAGCTCGTTCAGCGTCGCGTCGTGGAGCACGACGTAGGCCGGCACCCCGTCCTCGCGCGAGCGCTCGAGACGCCAGGCTCGAAGGCGCTCGACCATGCCATCGTCGACATCCGCGTGCGGGCTCGTGCGGATCTCCGGCGGCGGGACGGCCGGGTCGACGACGAGCACGGTGTACCCCTCCGCGGTCACCTGCTCGCGAAGGGCTCCGGCGCTCTCGAGGAGCGTGACCCAGCGGCGGACGTCGGCGTCCGAGGCGGCGGCCAGCATCCGGTGGGCGGCCGAGCGCCGGCCCGAGGGCGGAGCCTTCATGGAGCCGCGGAACGTCGCGACGAGACTCCGTCGTCCCAGCGGCCACGTCAGGGACGCGACGGCGTCGACGATCGCCGCTCCGACGTCCTCCGGGAGCGGGGGAGCAGCTCCGGTCGCTGCCCGCGTCGCCTCGCGCGGCGCGCAGACGTCGCAGGAGCCGCAGGGAGGAGCGAAGGTCTCGCCGAAGTGCTCGGCCACCTGGCCGTGCCGGCACCGGCGGGTCTCGGCGAACGCCACGACGCGGTCGGCGCGCGTCTCCGCAACGAGGCGAGCGCGCTCGAGAAGGCTGTCGACCCGCCCGGACGCGTCGTCGGGGACGGGTCGCAGCTTCACCTGCATCCTCCTGCCGCGGTCGAAGCCGCGTTCCACGAGGCCTGCCTGCTCGAGCATCCCCACGAGGACGCGCGGATCGTGGTCGGGCACGAGGGCCGCGAGCTCGTCGGGGCCGATCTCCCCGTCCGAGTCCCTGAGCGCGCGGTAGACGGCGCGCAGGTCGCCAGGCGCCGGCACGTCGGAGAGCGCGAACCGCCGGAGGGAGAGGGCATCGGCCGCGCCGGCGAGGAGGAGCGTGTCGCTCGGCCGCCCGTCTCGCCCCGCCCGGCCGACCATCTGCACGTACTCCTCGAGCGACCCCGGGTAGTTGTGCAGGCAGACGAGGCGGACGTCGGGCTTGTCGATCCCCATGCCGAACGCCGTCGTCGCGACGACGGTCTGCGTGCGCCCGGCAACGAACGCGTCCTGCACGCGCGTCCGCTCCTCCGCCTCCAGCCCGGCGTGGTAGTGCTCTGCGCGGAGGCCGTGCCCGCGGAGCACGCGGGCGATCTCCTCGGTGGAGCGTCGCGAGCGCGCGTACACGATGGCCGACCCGCCGTCGAGGCGGCCGAGCCGGTCTACGAGGATCTGCAGCCGGTCGTTCTCGTTCGCGACCTCCGCGACGTCGTAGCGCAGGTTCGCTCGCACGACGCTCGCGGACACGATCTCGGGTGCTCGCCCGAGTGCCTCGCCGATCTGCAGGGCGGTCTCGGGCGTCGCGGTCGCCGTCATCCCGAGCAGGGCCGGCTCGCGGAGCGCCGCGAGCGCGTGCCGGATGAAGAGGTAGTCCGGCCGGAAGTCGTGCCCCCACATGCTCACGCAGTGCGCCTCGTCGACGACGACGAGCCCGATCCCGATGCCCCGGAGGAGCTCGAGGAACCCTGCCTGCCGGAGGCGCTCGGGGGCGACGTAGACGATGCGCTTGCGTCCGGCGGCCACCTCGCCGAGGCGGCTCGCGACGACGTCGGCGGCGAGCGACGAGTTCACGAACGTGGCGGCCGGAGCGACGCGCGGCGGGAGCTTGTCGACCTGGTCCTTCATCAGCGCGATGAGCGGCGACAGGACGAGCGTGGGCTCCGGCCGCAGCATCGCGGCGAGCTGGTAGGTCAGCGACTTCCCGGATCCCGTCGGCATGAGCGCCAGGGTGTCGCGGCCCTCGACCGCGGCGCGCACGACCTCCTCCTGCCCGGGGCGAAACCGCTCGAAGCCGAAGAGCTCGCGGAGTGGGGTGGTGAGCTCCGTCAGGCGCGCGAGTATAGGTGGCGGCCCGGCGTGCTCACCGCACTCGGCTCGAAGTCGTTACGAAGCGCCCTGCCGTGGCGTCTTCCGGCGCGCATGCGGGTGCGCCGAGAAGTAGGCCTCCCGCCGGCGGCGGTCGGACACGTGCGTGTAGCGCTCGGTCGTCCCCAGGTCGGCGTGCCCGAGCATCTCCTGCACGGAGCGCAGATCGGCGCCGCCCTCGAGCAGGTGCGTGGCGAAGGAATGCCGGAGGAGATGGGGGTGCACCCGCTCGGGCTCGAGGCCCGCTTTCTCCGCGAGCTTCCGGAGAACCAGGAACGCGCCGGCGCGAGTGAGCGGGCCACCGCGGGCGTTGAGGAAGAGCTCCGGCCGGTAGCGGCGGTCGAGGTGCGGGCGACCGAGAGCCAGGTACCGGCGAACCGCCTCCGCCGCCGGCCTGCCGAGCGGTACGAGGCGCTCCTTTCCGCCCTTCCCGAGCACCCGCACGATGCGCGCGTCGAGGTCGACCCCGGTCTTGTCGAGACCGACCGCCTCCGACACCCGCAGGCCTGCTCCGTAGAGGAGCTCGACGAGCGCGCGGTCGCGGAACGAGCGCGGTGTCGTCCCCGCGGCGGCGTCGATCAGCCGCTCGGTCTCAGACGGCGAGAGCGCTCGGGGCAGGCGCCGTGCGCGCCGGGGTAGCTTGAGCGAGGCAGCGGGGTTCTCGTCCCGCATGCCGATAAGCACCAGGTGTCGGAAGTACGTCCGCACCGCCGAGGCGCGCCGTGCCATGGTCGCCGGAGCGAGCCCGGCTGCGCGCATCCCCGCCAGCCAGCGCTCGAGCTCCTCGAGCGTCGCGTCCGCGACCGCACCATCGCGCGAGGCGGCGAGAGAGGCGAGGTCGCGACGGTAGGCGTCCACCGTGCGCGGCGAGCGCCTGGCAGCGAGGTGGAGCAGGAAGCGATCGACATCGGGGTCGGGTGCACGCACGGCGCGCGGAGGGATTCGCCGGGAGAGCGCCGGCTCCTCTTGCGGGCTATCCTCGGCGGCTTGCCGGTCAGGGTCGCCGCCGTCCTCTTCTGCCTCGTCTGCGCGCTCTTTCTGCTGCCCGAGACGGCGCACGCGTCGCAGCTCATCGCGCGCAACACGTCGAGCGAGAGCCTGATCGTCTCGAAGGGCGGCAAGGCGCTCCTCACCTACCACGGCCGGGGACGGGTCTGGCGCGTGCTGGCGTGGGGCGCCGTGGGCGCCCGCTTCCCGAGCACGACCCGGCAACAGGTCGCCTTCCGGATCGATCGCTCCGGCGGTTGGCGGAGCACGGGCCGCCCCCTCTGGAAGACGATGCGGAACGCCTGCGGGCCGTACCGGGGCCCGGCGATTTCGTTCGTCCTCGCGGCGTGCACCGCGCCGGACGGCTCCCACTGGGCCGTTCAGCGCTGGCAGCGGCACCGCGCGAACTACGGCGTCCCGCCCTGGAAGCCGGGGCACGACGCCTGGGAGCTCCGGCTCTCGCACTGGCGTGGCCCGGTGGCGCAGCTGGACGTGTGGCTCGACTGGAGCTACTCCGGTCGCTGGCACCATCTCTTCGGGCGCTACACGTATCTCGGGAGGCCGGTACACGGCTTCGCGTGGACACCGCAGGGCGACCCCGTCGACACGTACGGCCGCGTCCTCAGCCTCGACACGCTCGACTCGCCATACGGATCGGGGTGGCAGCGCGAGAACGGATTTCTCGCGAGACCTCCGGACGGCACGTTCTGCTACGGCTTCGTTCCTCACCGCCTCGCCTCCGGCGAGGTTCGCCCTCCGGGCGTCGGCAAGCGCTACCGGCTTGCGACGAGCGGTCCCGGCGTGACGCCCGACGTCGCCTGGGAAGGGGCCGCGCTCCACGACTTCCGCCCGAACGACCCGGGCGACCGCGAGCTCGAGGCACGGATGAACGCGCTCCAGCAGGAGATCGCGCAGGGCTCGAGGCCCTGCCACAGCTAGCTCTCGCGCGAAGAAGCCGGTGACTGCCAGCGGCCGCGCGGAGTCTCCCGCGCAAAGCAGGTGACTGTCACCGAGGTGACAGTCACCCTGGTTCTCCGGAGGTGACAGTCAGCCCTGCGTCACTACGACCGCGGATGCGAGCGGTCGTAGACGCGCCGCAGGCGTCGCGCGTCCACGTGGCTGTAGACCTGCGTGGTCGAGAGGGAGGAGTGGCCGAGAAGCTCCTGGATCACGCGGAGATCGGCGCCTCCTTCGAGGAGATGGGTCGCGAAGGCGTGCCGAAGGCGGTGTGGATGGCGCATGATCCTCCGGACGGTGCTCGTGTCCAGCCGCCGGCCGTGCGCGGAGAGGAAGACCGCGCTCTCCGCGCCGCGGGCGAGGGCGGGACGAGCGTCCCGCAGGTACAGCGAGAGATGGTGCGCCGCCTCCTCCCCGAGCGGCACGACCCGCTCCTTGCCGCCCTTCCCGCGGACGTGGACGGCCTCCTGCTCGAAGTCGACGTCCCCGAGGTCGAGCCCGACGGCCTCCGCGCTCCGGAGCCCCCCAGAGTAGAGGAGCTCGAGCAGCGCGCGGTTCCTCAGGTCGAGGGGCGCGTTCCCGCCCGCGAGCTCCAGGAGCGCCTCGATCTCGGTCGTCTTCGGCGCCTCCGGGAGCCGCCTCGTCCGGCGCGGCGCGAGCGCGGCGTCCGGCACCCTCGCCGGGCCGTAGGTGAAGCGCAGGAAGGACCTGACCGCGGACAGGCGCCGCGCGATCGTGGCGGGCGCGAGTCGGCCGCGTCCGCTGCCGAGCGCGGTGACCCAGTCCGCCAGGACGCGCACGTCCACGTCCTCGAGCTCGAGGTCGCGCTTCTCCAGCCACTCCGCGAACGCTCGCAGGTCGGAGCCGTACGCGCGGCGTGTCGAATCGGAGAGCGCGCCGCTCTCGAGGAAGCGGTCGATTGCGGTTGCGTCCACGGCTTCGCAGTTCGCCGCGGTGCGGGGCTCGCCTTCCGGCAGGCACGCTTCAGCCATGCCGGGCCGTAGATTCGACGCGTTCGCCGCCGCCGAGGCGCCCGAGCGGCCCGCCGACCCCGCGGTCCGCCGCGCCAACCTGAGGCACATCGTCTCGCTGTTCGCGCCCTATCGGCTTCGGCTCGGCGCGGTCAGCGTGCTCATCGTCTTCTCGGCGGCGCTCGGCGCGATCTCGCCCTTCCTCCTCCGGGAGGTCCTCGACGTGGCGATCCCGGACGAGAACGTCGGCCTGCTCACGGCGCTCGTCGCGGGAATGGTGGCCATCCCGATCGTGACCGGAGCCCTCGGCGTGTGGCAGACGCTGCTCTCGAACCAGGTCGGCCAGGCCGTGATGCACGACCTGCGCACGCAGGTGTACCGGCACCTGCAGCGCCTCTCGCTCGCCTTCTTCACCCGCACGAGGACCGGCGAGGTGCAGAGCCGGATCGCGAACGACATCGGGGGGATCGAGACCGTCGTCACCTCCACGGCGACCTCGGTGCTCGCGAACGTGACCACGGTGCTCGCGACCGTCGCCGCGATGGTGCTCCTCGACTGGCGGCTCGCCGCCTTCGCGCTCGCGCTGCTCCCGCTCTTCGTCTGGCTGACGAAGCGGGTCGGGGCCGAGCGCAAGAAGGTGACGGCGGAGCGCCAGGCCTCGCTGGCGGACGTGTCCTCGATCGTCCAGGAGTCACTCTCGGTGTCCGGGATCCTCCTCGGGAAGACGATGGGCCGCACAGAGGACCTCGCCCGGCGCTTCGAGCAGGAGTCGAGCCGCCTGGCCGAGCTCGAGGTGCGTAGCCGCATGACCGGGCGCTGGGTGATGGCGGCGATCCAGACGACCTTCGCGGTCATGCCCGCACTCGTCTACTGGTTCGCGGGCTTCACGATCGCGCAGGGCTCGACGACGATCACCATCGGGACGCTCGTCGCCTTCACCACGCTCCAGGCGCGCCTGTTCTTCCCGATCGGGAGCCTGCTCGGCGTGCAGCTCGAAGTGCAGAGCTCGCTCGCGCTCTTCGACCGGATCTTCGAGTACCTCGATCACCGGGTCGAGATCGTCGAGGGCGAGCGCGAGCTCGAGGCACCGCGCGGGGAGGTCCGGCTCGACTCGGTCTGGTTCCGGTACGACGACTCGGCGTGGACGCTCCAGGACGTGGCCTTCATCGTCGAGCCGGGGACGAAGACCGCTCTCGTCGGCGAGACGGGATCGGGCAAGACGACGTGCGCCTACCTCGTCGCCCGGCTTTACGACGCGACCCGAGGCGCGGTCTCCGTCGACGGCGTCGACGTCCGGGAGCTGACGTTCGAGTCGCTCTCCTCCACGGTCGGGGTCGTCTCGCAGGAGACGTATCTGTTCCACGCCACGATCCGGGAGAACCTCCGCTTCGCGCGCCCCGAGGCGACCGACGCCGAGATCGAGGAGGCGGCGCGGGCGGCCCAGATCCACGAGCTCGTCGCGACGCTCCCGGAGGGGTACGAGACGGTCGTCGGCGAGCGCGGCTACCGCTTCTCGGGAGGGGAGAAGCAGCGCATAGCGATCGCGCGCACGATCCTGCGCAACCCGCCGGTCCTCGTCCTCGACGAGGCGACCTCCTCGCTCGACACCCAGACCGAGCAACACGTGCAGGAGGCCCTGGAGCGGCTCTCCGAGGGGCGGACGACGATCGCGATCGCCCACCGGCTCTCCACGGTCCGGGACGCCGACCAGATCGTCGTGCTCGATCGCGGTCTGGTGGTCGAGATCGGGCGCTACGACGAGCTGATCGAGCAGGGCGGCCGCTTCGCGGCGCTCGCCGCACGGGACGACGGACGTCTCGCCCCCGATGCGGCGGCGCGCATACCATAGGCCCGGTTCTCATGGGCGCGACGACGAGAAGCGGGCGATGATCGCCACCGTTCCGGACCGGGGAGCTCTGGCGGAGCACGGTATCGACGACGTCCGCGGGCAGGTCTTCTGGCACCCGTCGACGTCCCAGCTCTATGCACACGCCCTCCGGCGCGGGGAGGCCGAGCTGGCGGAGGGCGGGGCGCTCGTCGTCGACACCGGCGAGCACACCGGTCGCTCGCCGAACGACAAGTTCGTCGTGCGCGAGCCGGGCTCGGAGGGCCGGATCTGGTGGGGCGACGTGAACGCGGACATCCCCGAGGAGTCGTTCGGGCGTCTGCGCGAGAAGCTGGCCGCGCGGCTCGCCGAGGGCGACGTCTACGTCGTCGACGCCTTCGCCGGTGCGGATCCCGCACATCGGCTCACCGTGCGCGTCGTCACCGAGAGCCCGTGGCACGCGCTCTTCGCGAAGACGCTGTTCATCGACCCGACCCCGGAGGAGCTCGCACGGCTCGAGCCGCAGGCGCTGGTCCTGCACGCGCCCTCGGTGACGGCGGTGCCGGAGGAGGACGGGACGCGCAGCGGCACGTTCGTCGTGCTCCACCCGTCGCGGGTCGAGGTTCTGATCGGCGGCACGTACTACGCGGGGGAGATCAAGAAGTCGATCTTCACGCTGATGAACGACCGGCTGCCGCTGGAAGGGGTCTTCCCGATGCACTGCTCCGCGAACGTCGGGGCGAAGGACAAGGTCGCTGTGTTCTTCGGGCTCTCCGGCACCGGGAAGACGACGCTCTCGGCCGACCCGGAGCGGCACCTCGTCGGCGACGACGAGCACGGCTGGGGCGACGAGGGCATCTTCAACTTCGAGGGCGGGTGCTATGCGAAGGTGATCCGGCTCTCCCCCGAGGCCGAGCCGCAGATCTACGCGACCACGCGCTCGTTCGGGACGGTCCTCGAGAACGTGGTAATGGACGAGCGCGGGGTGCTCGACCTGGACGACGACTCGAAGACCGAGAACACGCGCGCGGCGTACAAGCTCGAGCAGATCGCCAACGCGCTCCCCGCCAAGCGTGCGAGCCACCCGAACGCGATCGTCTTCCTGACCGCCGACGCCTTCGGGATCCTGCCGCCGATCGCGCGCCTGACGCCCGCGCAGGCGATGTACTGGTTCCTCTCCGGCTTCACGTCGAAGCTCGCGGGCACGGAGATCGGGGTCAAGGAGCCGCAGCCGACCTTCTCGGCGTGCTTCGGCGCGCCCTTCCTCCCGCAGCCTCCCTCCGTGTACGCGCACCTGCTCGGCGAGAAGCTCGACGCCCACCCGCACGTGAGCGTCTGGCTCGTGAACACGGGCTGGACCGGAGGGCCCTACGGCGAGGGGCAGCGGATGCCGATCGCGGCGACAAGGGCGCTGCTGCAGGCCGCTCTCTCGGGCGAGCTCGACGGCGTCGTATACCGCGTCGACGAGGTCTTCGGAGTGGAGGTGCCCGTGCGCGTGTCCGGGGTGGACGCCATGCTCCTCGATCCGCGCTCGACCTGGGCGGACCCCGATGCCTACGACGTCAAGGCGCGCGAGCTCGCGGCGATGTTCCGAGACAACTTCCTGCGCTTCCAGGACATGGCCCCCGGTGTCGCGTCAGCCGGCCCGCTCGTCTGAGGCGACCCGCGGCTCTTAGCCAACCCTTAGCCGGCGACCTGCGGGCGCCGGTATAAGGGGTCGGGTGCGGGCGTTCTCGCGCCTCCGCGTCGCCGTCCTCCTCGCAGCGGGGCTGCTCGCCGTCGCACTCGTCGCGGCCGGTCGCCCCCATGGCACCGCCCCGGCGCGCGTCGCGGAGCCGACACTGGCGCGCTCGATCGACGCCCAGCCCGGGACCGCGCTTCGAGCCGATCGACTCGCCGCCTCTGCCGCCACCTGGCGGGGCGGGGCGATCACGACGTCGACCGGCGACGTCGTCGACGTGTTCGTCTCCGAGGCCCTGCCGGTCGAGACCGTGACCCCGGAGTACTGGGCGGAGTTCCTCGCGAAGCTCACGCACGGCAGCGAGCTTGCGTCCGTGGCCTCGTACCACGCGCCCATCGCCGAGGTGCGCGAGCTCTGCGGCGCGCGCGCGCTCGGCTGCTACTCCCGGAACACGATGGTCTCGATCGCGGAGCCGGCGCTCGACGGCACGACCCCGGAGGAGGTCGTTCGCCACGAGTACGGCCACCACATCGCCCTGTACCGCGACAACACCCCCTGGCGCGCGATCGACTGGGGCCCCAAGCGCTGGGCGACCGCCGCCACCGTCTGCCCGAAGGTCGCCCGGGGCGAGGCGCATCCCGGCGACGAGGGATCGAACTACGCGCAGAACCCCGGCGAGGCCTGGGCCGAGGTCTACCGGCTGCTCGAGGAGCGGAAGGTCGGGATCACGACCGGCACGTGGCAGATCATCGCGCCGAGCTTCTTCCCGGACGACGCGGCGCTGCTCGCTGCGGAGCAGGACGTGCTCCAGCCGTGGACGAAGGGCAGCATCGCCGGGTTCAGGAAGACGTTCGGCAAGCGCACAGCGAAGGTGTGGTGGATCCCGCTCACGACCCCGCTCGACGGCAACCTCCGGATCACCGCGGTGCTTCCGCGCGGCGGCCGGCACGAGGTCGCGCTGGTCGCAGCGAACCGGAGGACCGTCATCCGGCGCGCCCAGTGGGCCGGGCAGCGGTCCAAGGGGATCGACACCACGGTGTGCGGCCGGCGCTCGCTCTTCGTCCGCGTGACCCAGTCCGGCGCGCTCGGTCGCGTCTCGGTCTCGGCCGCGACGCCGTAGCGCCTGACATGGGCAAGACCGGGACCCGCTCTCGCAGATCCCGGTCCACCCAAAGATCTCTGGAGCGCAGCCGCTCCGCGGCTGCGGGCGCACCGCGGATCCCGATGCTTCGTGGGTCGGGGCATTGGGTCATCAGGTAGCGTCCTCGTCCATGGACTCGGGCCTCGCGACCTACGACGTGGTCGTCGTCGGGGCCGGCTGCGCGGGCATGCGCGCGGCGATCGAGGCGCACGACAGGGGAGCCACCGTCGGCGTCGTCTCCAAGCTCCACCCGACCCGCAGCCACTCGGGCGCCGCCGAGGGCGGCATCAACGCGGCACTCGGGAACAGCGCCGAGGACAGCCCCGAGCAGCACGCGTTCGACACGGTCAAGGGCTCGGACTACATCGGCGACCAGGACGCGATCGAGATCCTGGCGACCGAGGCGCCCGGCGACATCTACCAGCTCGAGCACTGGGGCTGCGTGTTCTCGCGCGACATGAACGGGAAGCTCGCGCAGCGTCCGTTCGGAGCTGCCGGCTCGCCCCGCACCGTCTTCTCCGCCGATATCACGGGGCACGTTCTCATCCACGTCCTTTACGAGCAGCTGATGAAGCGCATGGAGCAGGGCCCGCTGACGGTGCACGAGGAGTTCTTCGCGTGGAAGCTCGTCGTCGACGACGGGCGCTGCGTCGGAGTCGTCTGCTGGGACCTCGTGTCCGGTGGCCTTAAGCTCGTCACGGGGAGGTCGGTCGTCCTCGCGACCGGCGGCATGGGGCGGATCTACCGGGCGACGACGAACGCGTACGCCTGTAACGGGGACGGCATGGCCATGGCGCTCCGGGCCGGCCTCCCGCTGAAGGACATGGAGTTCATGCAGTTCCACCCGACCACGCTCTACCCGAGCGGCGTCCTCATCACCGAGGGCTGCCGCGGGGAGGGTGGGTACCTCATCAACGCCGACGGCGAGCGCTTCATGGCGCGCTACGCGCCGAACGCGCTCGAGCTCGCGTCCCGCGACGTCGTGTCCCGGTCGGAGACGACGGAGATCGAGGCCGGGCGCGGCATCAACGGCTCCGTATTCCTCGACCTCCGCCATCTCGGCGGCGAGCGGATCCGCGACCGGCTCCCGGGCTCGAGGGAGCTCGCGATGACGTTCGCGGGCGTCGATCCGATCTTCGCGCCGATCCCGGTTCGCCCCGGGGCCCACTACCACATGGGCGGCGTGGACACGGGCAACTGGGGCGAGACGGAGCTCGACGGGCTCTACGCGGCGGGCGAGGTCGCCTGCGTCTCCGTCCACGGCGCGAACCGCCTCGGCGGCAACTCGCTGATGGAGACGATCACGTTCGGACGGCGCGCGGGTCAGGCGGCCGCCGAGCACGCGCTCTCGCTGCAAGGGGTGCGGCCGAGCATCTCGAGCGCTCCGCTCGAGGACGCCGAGCGCGAGCTCCGGCAGCTGCTCGACCGTCGGGACGGGGAGCGGCCGTGGAGGATCCGGGACGAGCTCGGCGCCTCGATGCTCGAGAACTTCGGCGTCTTCCGGCGTGGGGAGAAGATGGAACGGCAGCTCGAGGTCATCGAGGGCCTTCGGGAGCGCTACGAGCACGTCGTGGTCGAGGACAAGGGCGACGTGTTCAACACGGACCTCACGCAGGCGCTCGAGCTCGGCTACATGCTCGACCTGGCCTGGGTGATGGTGCAGGCCGGGCTCGCCCGCGAGGAGAGCCGCGGCGCGCACTCACGGCCGTACGACTTCCCCGACCGCGACGACGAGCGCTTCCTCAGGCACTCGCTGACTCGGTGGACGGACGACGGCCCCGAGCTCGATCACAAGGAGGTCCGCATGACGAGGTGGCAGCCCGAGGTGAGGAGCTACTAGCCCGTGGCGATGCAGGTCGCACTCAAGATCTGGCGCTACGACCCGGTTGCCGGGGAGCGGGCGCTGAAGGAATACGAGGTCTCCGCGCCCGAGGAGGCGACGCTCCTCGACGTCCTCGACATCGTCAAGGACCAGGTCGATGGCTCGCTCGCGTTCCGGAAGAGCTGCCGCATGATGATCTGCGGCTCCTGCGGGATGCGCATGGACGGGGCCGCGGTGCTCGCGTGCAAGACGCGGATGTACGACATCGCCCAGGCGGGCGAGGTCCCCGTGGTCTCGGCCATGGGCAACCTCCCCGTCGTCAAGGACCTCGTCGTCGACATGGAGCCGTTCTGGGGGAAGATCCGCAGCGTCACGCCCTGGCTCGAGCCCGGCTACTCGGATCCCGGCGAGAAGGAGCACGTCGTCCCGCAGGAGCGGATGGACGTCATCCACAAGGAGTCGCTCTGCATCATGTGCGGCTGCTGTGTGTCCGAGTGCAACTCGATGGAGGCGGACCCGGACTTCCTCGGCCCGGCTGCGCTCGCCAAGGGGATGCGCTTCGTCGGCGACCCACGCGACCGGGCGACGGTCGAGCGCCTGCAGGCGTACTCGGAGGAGCACGGCATCTGGGACTGCACGCGCTGCTACTTCTGCCAGGAGCGCTGCCCGAAGGGCGTCGACCCGCGCGACGCGATCGCGAAGCTCGGCGCCGAGGCGATGCATGCGGGCATCGACTCGGACATGGGGGCGAAGCACGCGAAATGGTTCGTCACCTCCGCCAAGACGACCGGCTGGCTGCGCGAGACCGAGCTCGTGCCGAAGACGCAGGGCATCGCCAAGTCGCTCAAGGAAGTGAAGTTCGCCATGGGGCTCCTCCGGCGCGGGAAGGTCCCGCCGCCGATCCCGCCGCACGTCGCGAAGGACGTCAACGAGGCCCGAGCGCTCTACGACCTCGTGCAGGAGCAGGGGCGCGAGGGCGCCCAGGGCATCGTGCAGGGGGAGAAGGCGCTCGGGCACCTCGAGCCGGAGGCGCACGGAGACGGCCCGCGCGAGCCGTACGGCGAGGGGTCGTTCGCGAGGCCGTACCTGCCGGAAGAGAAGGAGGAGAGCGCGTGAGGACCGTCGCGTACTACAAGGGCTGCCTCGCGTCGCTGTCGGCGAAGGAGCTCGACATCGCCACGCAGGCGCTCGCGCCCAAGGTGGGCCTCGAGCTCGTCGAGCTCGAGCGGGTGACCTGCTGCGGCGCGGGCGACATCCACGAGGCGGAGCCGGACTACTACCTCCACTTGAACGCGCGCATCCTCGCCTACGCCGAGGCGAGCGGTTGCGACACGCTGATGACGGTGTGCAACGTCTGCACCCTCAACCTGAGGCAGGCGAACTACCAGCTGCAGGGGGACGCGGCCCTGCTGGAGCGCGTGAACGCGAACCTCGTGTCGGTCGGCGCGCCCCGCTATACGGGCGGCGTGGACGTCCTCCACTTCCTCTGGCTGGTCGCCGCCGGAGAGGGGTACGAGCTCCTGAAGGACGCGGCCCACAAGGGCCTCAAGGGGCTCAAGGTCGCCCCCTTCTACGGCTGCCAGATCCTCCGCCCCTCGAAGCTCCTCGGGTTCGAGGACCCGGACCGCCCGGAGTCGCTCGAGCGCATCATCGAGGCCTGTGGGGGGGAGCCGATCGACTACCCCGCGAAGATCAAGTGCTGCGGCTTCCCGATCATCCAGGCGCGCGAGGAGGTCGCGCTGGCGGAGCTCATCCAGCCGATCGAGCAGGCCAGGGAGGCGGGGGCGGACGCGATGGTGACGCCGTGCCCGCTCTGCCATCTCTCGCTCGACGCCTGGCAGTCGAAGCTCCGGGAGCAGACGGGGAAGGACTTCCAGATGCCGGTGCTCCACCTCTCGCAGCTCATCGGGGTGGCCGCTGGCCTCGACGACTCGGAGCTGAAGTTCAAGCGGCACGTCGTCTCCGTCGAGCCGGTGACGGACAAGCTCGCCGTCTAGGCATCCGCACGAGGAGGATGGCCAAGTGACACCGTGTCACCTGGCCCGTGTGCGGGGCGCTCCATGACCTGGGTGCTCCTCGTCCTCGCGGCCGTCGCCGCTGCGGCGGTCGCCTGGGGCTGGTTCGAGGCGGGGTGGCTGCGCAGGCGCGTCGTCGAGCTCGAGCTCGTCGGTGCCCCTCCCGAGCTCGACGGGCTGCGGATCGCGCATCTCTCCGACTTCCACCTCGGCGTTCCCTCCCGGGGGCGGCGAGCTACCGAGGATGCGATCGCCTGGGTCGTGGCGCGCCGGCCCGACCTCGTCTGCGTGACGGGGGACCTCGTCTCGCGCCGCGCCGGGATCGCGTTGCTCGAGAGGCTGCTCGGCGAGCTCGGGGAGAGCTACGTCGTGCTCGGGAACCACGACCTCGCGGACTCCCGTGACCCGTTCTCGCAGCACGTCGACCCGTCCGCCTTCGCTCGCGTCGGCGGCGCGACCGTGCTCGGCGACGAGTCCGTCGGGATCGAGCGCCGGGGCCGGCGGATTCAGCTCGTGGGTGTCGATCCGCGGACGTATGCACGGCGGGAAGCCGAGCCGGCGGAGCTCGCGGAGGGGGACGCCGACCTTCGCATCCTCCTCTGCCACTTCCCCGGCATCGCGCGGCGTCTTCCGCAGGGCGCCTTCCACCTCGTCCTCGCCGGGCACATGCACGCCGGCCAGATCGTCGTGCCGTTCCCGGGCGGGAAGCTCCGGCTCGCCCACCTCCGCGCCCGGGACGTCGAGGGCGTCTACCGGTACGGGCCTACGGCGCTCCACGTCTCACCGGGCCTGGGGACGACCTTCGTCCCGTTCCGGCTCTTCGCGAGGCCGGAGGTCACGGAGCTCGTTGTACGATCGGAGTGAGGTGACAGGGCAGTCGCTCATCTCCCCGGACGTGCTCGCCCGCTACGCGGCGGACGCCGCGCGCGAGGTCGACGGCGTCGCGCTGCCCGAGAGGGCGCTGCACCGCGGCACCGGCGTCGACGTCCGAGGCACGGACGGGGCTCCGACGATCGAGATCCGCGTCGAGCTCGGCTGGGGCCGGAACGCAGCCGAGGTGGCCGGCGAGGTGCAGCGGCGCGTCGCCGAGTACCTCGAGCGCATGGCGAGTGTCGAGCTCTCGGCGGTCGACGTCGTCGTCGACGGCGTGGGCGCGCCCCCCGCCAAGCAATGACGCCTCGACTCGCGGGTCTCACGGGGGCGACGATCGAGACCGCTCCGGCGGTCTGCCGTGCGTGCGTGTGGTGGCAGACGCGTGGCAACCGGGAGCCCGACAAGGCCAAGTGGATCGAGCGTGCCGAGGAGGAGTGGGGCGCCTGGGGGACGATCTACCGTGACGACGACGGGCGCGTGATCGGGTCGATCCAGTACGGGCCGGCGGCGCTGTTCCCCCGCGCTGCCGATCTCCCTGCCGGCCCCCCGTCCGACGACGCCGTTCTCGTCACGTGCGCCTACCTGCTCTCGGATACCCAGCCGTGGGTCGAGCAGTCGCTCTTCCTGGCGGCCATCGGCGAGGCGCGCGACAAGGGCGCCCGGGCACTCGAGGCGTTCGCCTACCGCTACCGCGACACGACCCCGACGCGCGACCGGTTCCTGGTCCACCGCACCGTCTTCCCCCGGGACTTCCTCGCGGACTTCGGGTTCCGCACGGTGCGCTCCTCCGGCCGGATCGAGCTGGCCCGGCTGGAGCTCGGCGGCCTCCAGCCCGTCGAGGAGGGCGCGCGCGAGAAGGTGCTGCGCGTGGTCTCCGAGGCGCTCCAGCCGGCGCCCGCGCCGGCGCCGCCCGGCTAGGGCGCCGGGCCCTTACGTGGCGCGGTGCCCGAAGTAGGCCGGCAGCGACGCCCCAATCAGCAGCTCCACGATCTGCACGGCATTGAGCGCCGCGCCCTTGCGCAGGTTGTCGCACACGAGGAAGAAGGCGAGCCCGTGCTCGGCCGTCGCGTCGGCGCGGATCCGGCTCACAAGCACGTCGTCGATGCCGATTGCCCGTGCCGGCCTCGGCGAGTGTTGCTCGACCTGCAGTCCCGGGGCCTCGGACAGGATCTCCTTCGCGGAGGCCGGCGAAAGCAGCTCCTCGGTCTCCACCCAGACAGCCTCGGCGTGACCCACGATGACTGGAACGCGCACCGTCGTCGCGCTGATCGGGAGATTCGGAAGCTCGAGGATCTTGCGCGTCTCCTCGCGCAGCTTCACCTCCTCGTCGAACTCGACGCCGTCGAACGGCCAATCCATCCTCAGCTCGTGCTCCTCTGGGCGCTCCGCGCGGAGGCGTTCGACCGCCTCGTTCCCGGCGCCCGAAGCGGACTGGTACGTGGCTACATGGACCCTCTTGAGGCCCGCCGCGTCGTGGATCGGGGCGAGGGCCATGCTGAGCGGGATCGCGCAGCAGTTCGGGTTCGCGACGATGCCCGTGTTCTCGAGCGCCCGCTCGCCGTTCACCTCGGGGACGACGAGCGGGACGCCGTCCTGGAGCCGAAACGCAGAGGACTTGTCCACGCACAGGGTACCGCCGGCGACGGCCGCCGGCACGAGCTCGCGACTCGTCTCCGCCCCCACCGAGAAGAAGCAGACGTCTAGGTCGCCGACGCCGAGCGCCACCGGCGTCGCCTCCTCGATCTCGAAGTCCCCAATTCGTCCACCGGCCGACCGCCAGGACCCGAACGTGCGGATGTTCGTGAAGCCGCGCAGAAGGAGGAGCTGGAGCGTGACGCCTCCGACCGCCCCGGTCACGCCGACCACGCCGATGCGGAGGCCGGTCTCGGTCACGCGGTCGCTCCTTCCGCCTGGTCCAGCCCGAACGCGTGGTGCAGCGCGCGAACCGCCCGCTCGACCGCCTCCCGGCGAACGTGGCAGCTGATCCTGATGGGCGAGGTCGTGACGATGACCGGCTCGATTCCGTGCTGCTCGAGCGTCGAGAACGCGGTCGCCGCGATGCCCGGATGGCTCTTCATTCCAGCGCCGACGATGCTTACCTCGCCCAGATCGGCGTCCGCGCTCCAGCTCACCCCGAGGGCGTCGAGCACGCCGGAGGTGGGGCCGCCGTCCACGCTCGGTGACGAGAAGAGGAGCCCGTCGCCTGCCTGGAGAATCGTGTCTACGTTTACCCCCGCTTCGGCGAGCGCGGTGAAGAGCAAGGAGGCGGACGCCCCCTCGACGCGGTAGACCGTCGCATCGATCGTGTGGGACACACCGGAGATGATCGCTCGCTCGAGCATCCGCCCGTCCTCCTCCATCACCACCCAGGTGCCCTCGGCGTCGGTGGACGACGAGCGCACATGGAGCGTAACCCCGTTGTTTCGCGCGAACTCTAAGCAGGGTAGCGGGGTGACACGCGCTCCGTGCGACTGGAGCTCGAGCAGTTCGTCGTGGGTGACTGCGGGAATCGTTCGAGTGGAGTGGACGACACGCGGGTCGGCCGTAGGGACGCCGGGGAGTGCGGTGAGGAGCTCGCACGCGTCCGCCCCGAGCTCTGCCGCGAGTGCGACCGCCGTCGCCTCGCCTCCGCCCTGACCGAGCCTCGTCACCTCCGCGTCGTTGGAGACGCCCTGGAACCCTGCTACGAGAACGATTGCACCGCGCTCGAGCGCGTCGCGGACACGGTCCGCGCGCACCGCGACGATCCGCGCGTTCCCATGAGCCCCGTCGGTGACGATTCCGGCCTGCGAGCCCGTCAGCGAGACGGCGGCGAAACCGAGATCGACGAGCGCCATCGCGACGAGCGCGCACGAAGCGCGCTCACCCATCGACATCAGCATGTCCAGCTCACGGGCGTGAGGCCGCGGCGACACCTCCCGGGCGAGCTCTTCGAGCCCCCTCGTCGTCGAGCCCAGGGCCGTAAGGATGCCGACGACAGCCTCCGCACGGTCACGGGCTGCGGCGAGGCGGCGTGCGGCGCTCCGGATGTCTTCCACGTCGGCCACGACGTCCTCGCCGAACCTCATGACGAGGACACGCGCTCGGGGCCCGGCCCCGCGAGGATCGGAATGAGGCAGGGCTTCGGATTCCGCAGCAGCCGGCACCACGCAAGTCTAAGGACGATCCGAAGGACGACCCCTGAAAACACTGAAACCGGCTGACCCGAGGGCCCGCCGGTTTCAGTAGCCGGAATCTAGAAGGAGAGCGGCCGGAGCGCAAGCCGGTCGAATGCGGAAAGTGTGCAATTTCCGGAAAAAGCGTCGACGTGTCACATCTCGCGGCGACCGGCGAGTGCTCTCCCGAGCGTCACTTCGTCGGCGTACTCGAGGTCTCCGCCCACGGGGAGGCCGCTCGCGAGCCGGGTGACCCTCGCCCTACCGCGGACGCGGTCGGCGATGTACGCGGCCGTTGCCTCGCCGGTCATGGTCGGGTTGGTCGCGAGGACGACCTCCTCGACGCCGTCCCGCTCGATGCGCGCGAGCAGCTCCTCGATACGTAGGTCGGAGGGCTCGACCCCGTCGAGCGGGGACAGCGCCCCGCCCAGCACGTGGTAGAGGCCGCGGTACTCGTGGGTGCGCTCGAGCGAGACGACGTCCACCGGCTGCTCGACCACGCAGATCACGGAGCGGTCTCGCCGCGGGTCCGTGCAGACCTCGCAGAGCTCGTTCTCCGTCAGGTTCCCGCACTCGCGGCAGAACCGCACGCGTGCCTTGACCTCTTCGATCGCGCGCGCAAGCTCGAGGGCGTCCTCCGGGCGGGCGGACAGGAGATGGAACGCCAGCCGCTGAGCCGTGCGCCGGCCGATCCCGGGCAGCTTCGTCAGCTGCGTGACGAGGTTCTCCACGGCCGGGCTGAGCACGCGCGCAGCCTAGCCGTCTGCGCTAGCCAGGTCTTTCGTGGTCTGGTTGCAGGAGCGTCGCGCCTGCGGGCTCGGGCCGTGGACCCGCGTCCGAGACGTCCTGAACGACGCGGAGTGCGCCGGGACGGAACCGACCAAGGCCGTCGAGCGCTGGCCGGTCAGCGGAGCCCGTGGAACAGCCCGATCGCGAGCTCGCGCACCAGCCGGTCGATCTCGTTCGCCGTCGCCTGCATGACCTTTGCCGAAGCACCGTAGGGGTCGGCGATCGCCCGCGCGGGGTCGGGTCGCGAACGGATGCGCCTCGAGTCGGCGACCGAGACCGCGAACCTGGCGTTCGCGCGCGGATCCTCCTGTGTCTTCGGGAGGTCGAGCAGCGCGACGAGCTCTCCGAGGAGGAAGGTCCGTCCGATGCTTGCCCCTGCCTCGACGACCGCGATCGACAGGTGCACTGGCTCGAAGCCGAGGACGAGGTCGGCTCGCGAGAGGTCTGCCGCCACGATGGAGCGGGAAGAGTGTGCGGACAGGTCGACGCCGAGGCGCCGTGCGGCCTCGACCGCCTCGGGGAGCGCGAGGTCTCCCTCGGCGTGGAGGGTGCCCACCGAGCTGGCCGTCGCGCCGACGTCCGCGGCGTACTTGCGGAACAGCGCCTCCGCAAGCGGACTCCGCGCGCGGTTTCCCGTGCAGACGAAGACGACGTCGAATGGGTCGGTGCTGTCGTGACCCGGCGCCATCCACGCGGTTCTATCGGAATCGTCTGGTTCTCACTACCCGGAAGTCGAGGTCCGAACCATCGTGCTTCCTCTATCGTCTCGACATGTCCTCGGCCCGTTCGGTGCCCGTTCCGGCCCGTCCTCCGTATTGGCGTTCTCGATAGCTTCCACGCACACTGAGGGCATGACGCCGACCGATCATCCAAGCAGGCAACGAACGCTGGCCGACTACCTCTCGATCCTGCGGCGGCGCAAGTGGGTGGTCGTCGTGCCCCTGCTCCTCGTGCCCATCGTCGCCTACGTCTACTCGTCGGGGCAGGCGTCCGTTTACGCTGCGTCGTCGGAGGTGCTCCTCAGCCGCCAGGATCTCGGCTCGTCGCTGTCCGGGGTCACCAACGCGGACATCTTCACCGACGCCGATCGCTTCGCCACGACCCAGGCGGCGCTCGCGCGCGTCCCCGAAGTCGCGCGGAGAACCGTCGCCTTGTCCGGGGTCCGTGGCGTCACCCCGGGCGATCTGCTTCTCCACTCGAGCGTCACACCCCGAGGAAACGCCGACCTGCTGTCGTTCATGGTCGAGAACGGTGACCCCGACGTCGCAGCCAGGCTCGCGACGGCGTACGCCCGCGGATTCACGGCGTACCGTCTCGAGCTCGACACGGCGGCGCTCGCGAGCGCCCGGAAGGACCTGGAGAAGAACCTCGCCGACCTGAGGGAGCAGGGCGCGACCGAAACAGCGCTCTATCGCGCGCTCGCCCAGAAAGCGCAGGAGCTCCGGACCATGGAGCTGTTGCAGACGCGCGCGGAGGTCGTGAAAGCCGCCGAGAGCGGCGCCCAGGTCGCTCCGCTGCCTCGCCGTAACGCGATGTTCGGGGCTGCACTCGGCCTCCTGCTCGGCATCGGGGCCGTCTTCCTCTGGGAGGCGCTCGACAGACGCGTTCGCGACGAGGAGGAGATCCACCGCGCGCTGGACATTCCCCTGCTTGCGCGGCTACCGGAGCCTCGCAGCGAGCGCCTGATCATGCTCGAGAACCCCGCCGACGCCGATGCCGAGGCGACTCGTCGACTGCGGTCGAGCATCGAGTTCGCCAATCTCGACGTGAAGGCGAAGGTGATCATGGTCACGAGCAGTGTCGCCGGCGAGGGGAAGACCACGACGATCTCGAACCTCGCGATCGCCCTCGCGCGCGCCGGGCACCGTGTCGCACTCGTCGACATGGATCTCCGGAAGCCGATGATCGGTCGCTTCTTCGGCCTCGAGCTGCGACCCGGGCTCGCCGATGCCGCGATCGAGCGCGTCGAGCTGGAGCAGGCGCTCCTCCCCATCAGGCTGGGGGCGACAGAGCCGATCACGCTCGCTCGATCGACGCGGCGTCTGGCGACCGCGGACGAGTCGCTCGTGGACGGGAGAGGCGATGGACAGCTGTTTGTCCTTCCAGCCGGCTTCCTCCCCGCCAGCCCAGGCGAGCTCGTCGGGACGCAGGCCGTGGCGGGGATCGTTGCCAAGCTGCGCGAGCAGATGGACTTCGTCCTCATCGACGCTCCGCCCATGCTCACCGTGAGCGATGCGGCGACGCTGTCGAATCGCGTCGATGCGATCGTGGTCGTGGTGCGGCTCGGCGTCGTGAAC
The DNA here is from genome assembly GCA_963750595.1 of uncultured Actinomycetes bacterium. Lineage (GTDB taxonomy): Bacteria > Actinomycetota > Thermoleophilia > Gaiellales > Gaiellaceae > GMQP-bins7. The sequence goes on from CAVVRG010000001.1 coordinate 156,975, forward strand.
CGGTCGATGCTCCGCGACCTGGCGCGGGAGCTCGACGCGAGCCCGGCGCCGAAGCTCGGTTTCGTCATGGCCGGATCGGGTGTGTCCGAAACCTACGGCATGGCATACGGAACACGTGGGAGGGGCAGCCCGCCAGCTCAGCGGCCGGGGCGATCCGAACCCACGCCCCTGGAACGCTCCGAGACGACTCCGTTGATTCCGGAGCAGCCGTCGTCGCCTCGATCGCGTTGATCGACGGCGGGGCGGGCTGAGTCGTAGCGGCGAGAGACGAGCGGCTTCTGCGCGTCACCGTCCTCACCCCGACGTACAACCGGGCACACACGCTCGGCCGCCAGTACGAGTCGCTGCTCGCACAGACCTTCACGGACTTCGAGTGGGTGATCGTCGACGACGGGTCTGGGGACGAGACGCCGGCTCTCGTCCAAGGTTGGATGGACGAGGGCCGGCTGGACATCCGATATCGCAGGCAGGAGAACCGCGGGAAGCATGTCGCCGTCAACCGAGGCGTCGAGATGGCCCGTGGCGAGCTCGTCACGATCATCGACTCGGACGACTGGTTCGTGCCGAACGCGCTCGAGCTCCTCCTCGGCCATTGGCATCGCATACCGACAGCCGAGCGGCAGGGGTTCTCCGGCGTGGTCGGGCTTTGCGCCTACGAGGACGGTCGCGTCATCGGCGACCGTTATCCGAGCGACCCTCTCGACTGCGACCCCGCCGAGTTGACCTACGTGCACGGAGTGACGGGAGACAAGCACAGCCTGCTGCGCGCGGACGTGTTACGTCGGTTCCCGTTTCCGTTCGAGGACCTGCGCGCGTACGTTACGGAAGCGCTCGTCTGGAATCGCATGGCGCTGGAGTTCCGCGAGCGGCACGTCAACGAGATCGTCGTGATCAAGGAGTACCTCCCAGAGGGGATCAGCGCGAGCGGGCTCCGGCACGTGGTCCGCGGAGCACCCGCGACCCGGCAGTTCTTCCTCGAGGAGGCCCGTCTTCCGCGACCCCTGACGCGGCGACGGCGAATCCGCGCGCACACGGGGTACGTTCGCTTCTCGCATCACGCGGGCGTTGGTATCCGACAGCAGCTGGAGGAGGCCCCCTCCAAGGCCGCTTGGCTCGCCGTGTACCCGCTCGGGCTCGCGCTCTACGTGCGCGATCGCTGGCGTCTCGGTGAGCGCGGACGGTCCTCGTCGGAGCTCGGCCCCGACTCCAGCCCGTAATCGACCGCTACGAGGCGGTGTCTCGGAGTGCGGCCGCTACTCGCGCGATCTCCGAGGCCTCGATGTCGGCGAACATCGGCAGCGAGAGTCCTCGCGACGCCCAATCCTCCGCGACCGGGAAGTCCCCGCGTCGGTGGGACAGGAATGCCAGCGAGGGCTCGAGGTGAAGAGGGAGTGGATAATGCACCCCCGTCGCCACGCGCCGCTCGGCCAGCGCCGAGCGCAGATCGTCGCGGTCTGCCCGACGGATCACGTAGAGATGCCACACGTGCTCCCGATCATCCGCTACGACCGGCAGCTCCACGTTCAGGCCGGAGAGAGCCTCCGCATAGAGCTCGGCCGCCGCGCGTCGTGACTCGTTCCAGCGGTCGAGGTGCTCCAACTTGCAGCGGAGGACCGCTGCCTGGAGGGTGTCGAGGCGTTCGTTGTGGCCCAGCAGGACGTGCTCGTACTTCCGAGCCTGGCCCAGGTCGCGCAGCAAGCGAACGCGGTCGGCGAGCTCGGCATCGTTCGTTACGACCGCTCCGGCGTCGCCGAATGCACCGAGGTTCTTGCTCGGGTAGAAGCTGAAGCACGCCGCCCGGCCGAAGGTGCCGGTTCTGCGACCGCGATAGCGGGCCCCGTGCGCCTGGGCCGCATCCTCGAGCAGCGCGATGCCCGCGGGGTCCGCGATCGCCTGCAGGGCGTCCATGTCTGCCGGCTGGCCGTAGAGGTGAACCGCAATGATCGCTTTCGTTCGGGAGGTGACGGCAGCGTTGGCGGCGGCCGGGTCGATCGTCGCCGTTGCATGGTCGGAGTCGACGAACACGGGTGTGGCCCCGAGCCGCAGGACGGGAAGGACGCTGGCGATGAAGGTGAGGGCAGGGACGATCACCTCGTCCCCCGGGCCGATCTCGAGCGCCTCGAGGGCAAGCCCGATCGCGCACGTGCCGGAGGCCACGCCGACGCCGTGCTCGGCGCCGCAGTAAGCCGCCCACTCGCGCTCGAAGGCGCCTACCTCGGGACCCTGGATGAACGCGCTCGAGTCGACAACCCCCGCGATCGCCGCGTCGATCTCGCTGCGGAGGGGCAGGTGGATCCGCTCGAGGTCGACGAACGGGACGGTGGTCTTGTCAGTCGCGGTCACGCCATGCGTAGGGACGCTCGAAGAACCCGGGCCAGCAGACGAGCTCTTCCACCTTCTTTATCACCCGTGCCGGGTTCCCTGCCGCAACAACCCCAGCGGGGACCCTGCCTGCGACGACGCTACCCGCCCCGATGAGGCATTCCTCACCGATCTCCACCCCGGGGAGGATCGTCGCGTTCGCGCCGATGCTCGTGTTGCGCCGCACCGTCGCCCCTCCGACACAGTCGCGGTAACGGGGGCAAGCGGGATGAGGATCGTCAGTGAACACGACGTGCGGTCCGAGGAAGACACCATCCTCGATGATGCAACGCTCCAGGAAGCAGCCCGTATGTATCCGGACATCGTTGCCGACCCGATTGCCGTACTCGAGCGTCGCGTTCGTCCCCACGGAGACGTCGTCCCCGAGGACGTTGTCCTCCCGCACGAGGGCCCCGTGCCCGGTGCTGAACCGGGCTCCGATGGTCGTCCCGGCGTACACGACCGTGTGCGACCGGATGACGGCGCCGGGGCCGATCACCGTTCTCAGCTCGCCGTCTGCGGCTCCCGCCGGCGGCAGGCCGATCGTCGCCGTCTCGTCGACGAGAGCACCCTCGCCGAGCTCTACGTTCTCGAAGATTCGCGCCACGACGTCTCGACGACCGCGCCCCCGTCGCGGAGTGACGCCCCGGCTGCTTCGAGCACCGCGACGACGCGACGCGCAGCGAAGCCGTCCGTCTCCGGAGTCGACCCCTTCTCGCAACAGGCGAGGAAGTGCATCGTCTGCTCCTTCAGCGGCTCGGCTGCGGGCACCTTGGGGATCAGGATGTCCCCATCTCGCACCATCGCCTTGTACTCGCCGTACTCGGCTCCGCGTGCCTCGATCGCCGACGTCTCGTAGCTCGCTCCCCGGTCGTACAGGCGAAGCTTCTCGTCGGCGACGACGTCGTCGAACACGAGCATCTTCTGCTCGCCGATCACGGTCAGGCGGCGCGTCTTGTAGGGGTCGATCCACGACACGTGGATGTTCGCGAGCACACCGCCCTCGAGACGAAGCGTGACGAAGACCACGTCCTCGGTCTGGTCGCGAAGGTACGACTCGCCGAAGGCCGCGACCTGGACCGGCTCGCGGTTGACGAGGTGAAGGATGATCGAGATGTCGTGCGGGGCGAGGTCCCACAGCGCGTTCACGTCCTGTCGAATGGGCCCGAGGCCCGTTCTCGCAGAGTGGCAGTAGCGAATCGACCCGATCGTCCCGTCGTCGATGAGCTGCTTCATCCGTCGCACGGCCGGGTTGAAGATGAACGTGTGGCCGACCATCAGCACCCGGTCGGCCTCCTGGGCGGCGCTCGATGACGCGATCGCACTCGGCGACGGTGAACGCGAGAGGCTTCTCGCAGAGCACGTGCTTCCCGGCCTCGAGGGCGGCCAATGTCAGCCCGGCATGTGTCGAGCTCGGCGTCGCCACCACGACGGCGTCCACCGACGGGTCGGCGAGCACCTGGTCCGGGCTCGTCGTCAGGATCACCTCCGGATACCGACTCCGCATGAGGTGGAGCGCCTCCGGCCGGGCGTCGCATGCCCACGCGAGGTCCGCGCTGCCCAGCTCGCGGAGGACACGTGCGTAGTTGGGGCCCCAGTAGCCGAGGCCGATGACACCGATGCGTATCATCAAGGCCCATAGTACGCATGGCTTCTCGGGGCGCCAGCGCAAGCGGAGGCGCGCACTGGGACGTTTGCCCGCTCCGGGTCCGGAGGCCCCGGGCATCCGGCGCGCTCCGTCGCGCGGACCCGGTTGCCCGCGCCCGGCCGGTCGAACGCTCGGACCCGGCTATTGCAGGGACGCTCCGCCGCGCGTACAGTGGGATGGGGTCCGGAGACGACATGTGGTCTTCGGGTGTTGGGGAGAGTTCAGCGAGGGGACTGGGGGAACCTGGGATGGGGATCGGGGCGGCTAAGCAAGACGGCGGCCAGGCCGTGGAGACCGTGTACGCGGAACCTGGTTGGCCGGCGTTCGCCGAGGACGTCGGCGAGACCCTGGCACTGGCCAGAAAGAGGAGGCCGCCCCAGGGCGGTCGAATGCGCCGACGTGTCGTGATGCGAGCGGACGTCATCGGGCTCGTCGGCGCGTCCATCCTCGTGGGCGTCTGGGTCGTGCTCGAGCGCGACGTCGCTCTCGGCGGCGCGATCTGGGCGCCGGTGTTCATCGCGGCCGTCACTCTGCTCCTCTGGGGGGCGCTCGCAGGCGTGTACGGGCTCTACCGCCGGGAGGAGCAGCGCGCGGACCTCACTGCGGCAGACGACGTCGTACCGGTGCTCGTCCTCGTCTCTCTCGCCGTCTGGACGATCCTCGTCGCCTCGACCATCGCCGGAACCGATATCCCGGTCACGTTCCTCGTCGGCCTGTGGGCAGCCGCGGTGTTGTCGGTGCTGCTCGCGCGAACGGTTGCGCGCACAGTCGCGCGGAGGCACCCGCGGTTCCTCCAGAACACGCTCATCGTGGGCGCAGGCGACGTCGGACAGCTGCTCGGGAGGAAGGTCGTCCAACACCCCGAGCTCGGGCTCCGCCTGGTCGGTTTCGTCGATGACGATCCGAAGAAGATGCGCCGCGAGCTGACGGAGATCCCGGTTCTCGGGACTGCCGACGAGATCAGAGAGGTCGTCGACCGCTACGACGTACAGCGCATCATCATCTCGTTCTCGAACGAGTCCCACGGGAACCAGCTCGACCGGGTGCACGCGCTTCGCGACCTCGACGTCCAGATCGATCTCGTCCCGAGGCTCTTCGAGGCGATCGGCCCCACGGTCGGTATGCACTACGTCGAGGGGCTGCCACTCGTCGCGCTCCCCACGAACCGACCGTCGCACGTCGCGCGCGCGACGAAGCGGCTCATCGACGTGGTCGGCGCGGCGACCTGTCTCGTCCTGCTCAGCCCGCTCTTCCTCTACATCGCGATTCGCGTGAAGCGCACCTCTCCTGGGCCGGTCTTCTTCCGGCAGCAGCGGCTGGGCCAGAACATGGAGCCGTTCGAGCTGCTGAAGTTCCGCACGATGTACATCGACACGGACGACGCGCCGCACCGGGAGTACGTTCGCACGATCATGGACACGCTGGAGGCTCCGAACGAGAACAACCTGTACAAGCTCGATCGCTCGGACGCGGTGACGGGGGCCGGCGCCTGGCTTCGCCGGACGAGCCTGGACGAGCTGCCGCAGCTGATCAACGTCCTGCGTGGCGACATGTCGCTCGTCGGCCCACGCCCCTGCCTGCCCTACGAGGGCGAGCTCTGCGAGCCGCAGCACCTCCCCCGCTTCCTCGTCCCGGCGGGCATGACCGGCCTGTGGCAGGTGACCGCGCGCGCTCGGACGACGTTCCGAGAGATGCTCGACCTCGACGCTGCGTACGCCCGGGACTGGTCGCTCGGTCTCGACCTGAAGCTCTTGCTGCGGACGCCGGTCGTCATCTTCCGCGCGCGCGGGACCGCATGAGCCTCCGCCGGTTCGCGCGGTCCGCCTCGCTGGCTCGCCGCCCGCGATCTCGGCGCTGAAGGAGGTCCTAGAGCGTGATCGTGCCGCGGGCGGCGACCTGCCCGTACCGGCGATCGTTCCCCTTGCCGAAGGACGGGTAGACGAACCACTGGTACGACCCGGGGTCGAGCTCGTCCTCGGGGACGCGCACGGAGGTGGCCTTGGGCCATAGGTCGAGCGCGCGCTTCCCGTTGCGCCAGAGGATCACGTTGTAGTAGGTCGCCCCCCGGACCGGCCTCCAGCTCAGGCGGATCTGCTCGCCGGCCGGTCGCTGCGGAGAGCCCGCAGCGCCGGGTGCGGCCTTCGGCGGGGTGTCGGTCCCCGGACGGGCGACGACGAGAGCAACCGCTCCGGTCGCGGACACGACCAGGATCGCCGCGGCGAGGCGCGCGGCCCGCGACCTGCGCCGCCTCGCTCCGGGACGGGGCGCGGCGGCGTGCTCGATCGCCGTCAGGCAGTCGGGCGCGTCGGGCAGGGTCTGCCGCGCGAGGCTGTCGAGCCGGTCGTCGACGAGCGCGAGCTCCGGGCTGATTCGATCCACGCTGCGAGCTATCGGCAGATCACCGCTTCGTCTCCAGAAGGTACGAGAACATCGCCCTCCGCCCGCGGCCGCGGGCGGAGGGCGACACGGTAGTGCTAGCCGCCCGGCCCGGTGGGCGGGGGCGCCACGGGTCTCGGCGCGACGACCGCCGTCGCGTCCGTTCTCGCGTAGGAGGTGCCGAACTCGTTCGAAGCCGTGACGACGACCCGGAGCGTCCAGCCGACGTCCGCGTTCGTCAGTACACGCTGCGGCTCCGTCGCGCCCTCGATCGAGACGCAGGCGAGGCCGTCGACGTTGCAACGTCGCCACTGGAACGCGTAGTGCGCCGGAGAGTTCGACCACGTCCCGGTCGTCACCGCGAGGACGATGCCCTCGCGCGCCATTCCGGTGATTGCGGGACGCGTCGTGACCTCGGGCGGTAGCCCTTCGCTGCGCGAGGCGACGACCGCGGTCTCGTCCGCTCTCGCGTACGATACGCCGCTGTCGTTCGCCGCGGCGACGACGACTCGGAGGGCATGCCCGACGTCGCCCGAAGCGACGACGTAGCGCGAGTCCGTCGCTCCGCCGATGTCGGCGCAGCCGCCACCGCGCGTGTTGCAACGCCGCCACTGGAACGCGTACCACCTCGGCGAGTTCGACCACGTCCCGGTGGTCGCAGTGAGGGCGAGCCCCTGCTCCGCGGTCCCGCTGATCGTCGGCCGAACGGAGACCTTCGGCGGCTTCGGAGCGGGCGCGGGAGCGACGACGGGCGTCGCATTGCTCGTGGCGGATGCGGAGCCCGCCGCGTTCGACGCGGTCACGGTGACCCGCAGCGTCTTGCCCACGGAGACCGCGCCCAGCGTGTTCTGCGGGCCGGTGCTCCCGGCGATCGGCGTGCAGTTCGCTCCCGCCGAGTCGCACCGCTTCCACTGGTACGCGTACCCGGTTGGGGAGTTCGACCAGCTGCCGGTCGAGGCCGAGAGGGTCATGCCCTCCTGCGCGGTTCCGGTGATGACGGGTAGGGCCGTGTTCACCGGCGGGACCGCGTTCGGCGGCGGGGGCGGCGGGGGCGGCGGTGCCGCGCTCACGATGCCCGTCGCATTGCTCGTCGCCGACGCCGAGCCACCCGCGTTCGAGGCAGTCACGGTCACTCGGATGCGCTTGCCGACGTCGCCGGCGCCCAGCGTGTACTGCTGGCCCGATGCGCCCCGAGACCGACGCGCAGTTCGCGCCCGCCGTGTCGCACCGCTTCCACTGGTAGGCGTACCCGGTCGGGGAGTTCGACCAGCTTCCCGTCGACGCGGCGAGCGTCGCGCCCTGCTGCGCCGCCCCCGTGATCGCGGGAAGCGCCGTGTTGGCCGGAGGCGTGGACGGCGGAGGCGGGGGAGGCGGCGGCGGTGCGCCGTCGCGCTTGAGCACGAGACCGCTCGTCGGGCCGAGCGTGACCGCCGTGACGGCGGTGCCGTCGGCGCGCGTGTAGGTCCCGCCGAGATTGAACGTCTGGCTCGAGCCGGGGCTCGGGTTGACGACTACCGTGCCACCCGAGTAGTCGCGACGCCAGCCGACGCCGACCTGGTACCTGCTGCCGGATGGCTGGCCGACGTCCATCGTCCACTCCGTGTTCCACGGATCGCCCTCGGGGTGGTAGACGAATCCGCCGCCGGACCCGTCCCAGCCGAGGAGAAACGATGCGCGCCCGTAGCGCATGATGTTGACGCTCGCCGTGGAGCCCTCCATGAGCCCGAAGAAGTCTGCTCCGGCGCCCTGCGCGATCTGCATGAGCGCGAACCAGTTGTCCCAGTGTTGGGTCCAGGACGACGTCCCCGACGGGCGGAGCTGGCTCGGGTCAGTCGGAAGCTGTTCCCAATACTCGGACATGATTCCGTTCACGTGGGGTGCAAGACGTCCCCAGAACGCATGTGTCGTGGTTCCATCGTTGCTGCCGGGATCGCCAGGAATGAAGCCAGTGGCATTGATCGACACGTAGAAGCCCTTGGCTCTCAACTTCGATCCGACAGACGCGACGAACGAGACGGTCGCGTCCTCCCATGCTGAACGCGTTGGATACTTCGCCGGCCACGCTCCGCCTGTGAGGACCTCTGGTGTGGCCAGCACGTCGTCGATGAACGTTCCTTCGTTTCCATTTGCCGCGAGGAACGCGGCGACGTTGTCGACGAACCGCTGTTGGTAGGCCGGGTTACCGATGTCGCCCACATACGCGCCATACGTCACGTTTCGCACGTAATTGCCGCTCGCGTCCTTCAGGAGCCAGCCGTTGGCGAGCGCCTCCGCGTACGGGACACCGGTCGACCACTCTTCCTGGACGCTCGTCCCGGACATGTAGACGAGCGACGTCGTCGGCAGCGAACCCGCAGCGGCGGCATCGCCGATGCCGACGGTCACATACGAGTAGCGGTCGTACCCAGAGCCCGTACGCCAGCTGTCTCCATAACGAATGATTCCCGTGCCGGGGATAGGCCCACCCGCAGCTCCGGCGGTCGGCTGGATCACGAGTGCCAGCAAGGTTATGAGCCCCGCGACGAGCGGGAGCGCTGCAAGCAACGTTCGGAGATCGATCGAGCGAGTTGTCAGGTGGCGGCTCATGGAGTGGCGGCTCCTCCTCTGTCGGTCTACCCAGCCGATCGGCTAGGTCGGATCCCCCAGGAAGTCGGATGCCGGTCCGGGGTCACCCATCCCCCGGATGGGGAAGAACCGCTCTCTTCCGCCGATCGAGTGATCGATGGCGAGCTCTCGCTGGGCCGCCGCCAAGGCCGCTCCACCCCTGTGCTGGTGCCGAGACTCAGGGCGACGAGATGATCAGCCGCCCCTTCATCTCGCGGCCCGACGCCCTCCGATGCCGCGTTGGCCCTCTGCCTCGGATTGGGGCACTAGCACGAGGTAGATGTGCGGCTTTGGCGCGGTCATCCCTCTCGAGCAGCACCGCGTTCCTCATCTCCAGACGGCTCTCGCCGGGATGTGCGAGCTGCTCGCGCATCGCGACGGCGAAGGCGTCTGGGCTCATCGCGAGCGTCACGTCGGTTTCGCCAACCGCCAATTGAACATCGTCGACCTCGAGCGCGGGCCACCTGCCGATGACCGACGGGGACGGGAGCTGCACCGATACGGCGAGATCTACAACACCCGGATCTTCGCCGGGAGCCGGGCGCGCTCTCCGTCGGTAGCAGGTGGAGGATCGAGTGAGCAGGGGCCCATGGCCTCGAGTCGAGGATTCCCTTCGTCGACCACGAGGTCGCCCAGTTCGCCGCGACGCTGCCCGCGCTACTGAAGTTCAAGGGCGGAGAGCTCAAGCGATCGCTGAAGCTCGCCCTCGTCGATGTCTTGTCGGCCGCAATCGCGGAGCGCAACGACAAGATGGGGTTGCCGTGCCGCGCACTGAGTGGTTCCAAGAGCCGCTCCGAGTACGTGCTCGACACGTTCGCCGGCCAGTGACGTCGCGACCACCTCGATCCGACGTTCTCCGTCGAGGAGCTCGTCCGAGCAGAGACCGGGTTCGGATGGACGCTATGGGGGCTGCTGTCGCTCGAGCTCTGGGAACAGCGTGATCACGATCGCGGCATTCGCTGGCGCGAGCGGCGTCAGCGGATGACCCCGCTCGACATCACCGTGCAGCCGGCTACCGTCCCGGCGTAGCCGTTCGCGGCGCGGCGACCCTGGCTAGCGTGCGCGCGCGGTGCGGAGGGCGTGCGCCACGGCGGCCGTTCCCCGCTTTCCGAGCAGCGACTTGCCGAGCATCGCGAGCGAGGCGTAGCGAAGGACGGACGGCGGATACTCACGGAGCGCTCGGCGGTAGAGAGCGGCAGAGGTCTTCCACCCACCGGCCTGATGGATCGCGCTGGCGCCGGCGAGGAGCGCGAGGGATCGAGCCTCGGCCCGCTCGCGGCGCGTGAGCCGAAACCCCTCGATTTCGCTCGCGAAGAGCCGTTCGATGTGATCCATCATCGCGAGGAGGCGACCCGGGTCTTCGGGAGTGGCGAACGTGTTTGCCTCGCTGTGCCTCCGGAAGTCGTTGTCCTGTCGAGCGAGGTAGTAGGCGGGAAAGCGCGAGGCGAGTCGTGCCCACATCTCCCAGTCGCAGTAGAACCACTGGGGGTCGAACGCTGACCCGACGGCCTGGTACGCAGAACGACGCACGAGCATCGTCGCGCCCCCGATCACGTTGGACCTCCCTAGCTCGTGGGCGAGCATCCGTCTCGGCAGCATGCCCTCGGAAAAGCGAATCGGCGCCCGGGTCGTCTCGGCTCCCCTCTCGTCGACCACGACCCACTCCGAGTACGCGAAGCCGCACTCCGGGTTGGACTCTAAGGCCTCGACACGCGCGCGTAGGAAGTCCCGGTGCCAGCGGTCGTCGTCGTGCAGCAGGCCGACGTATCTCGCCGAGCCCGCCCGGATCGCTCTCGTCCAGTTGGCAGCGAGCGAGAGCTCCTCTCCGCTGGGCTCGAAGGAAATGCGCTCGTCGGACAGGTACGGACGGACCGCCGCCTCGATCTCACCTCCGCCCGGCCCGTTCTCGAAGATCGTCAGCCGCCACCCGCCGAACGTCTGGGCGAGCACCGACTCGACGGCGTCGCGGACGTAGTTCGCTCGCTTGTACGCCGTGATCGCCGACATCGACCAGCACGTCTGCCCGCGGGCCGAGCTCGGCGGGGTCGCGAGCCTCCGCGCTCGTCAACGTGCGCAGGCGTCGAGGACGCAGCGCCGGAACTCGGTCCGGAATTGCGGCACGAGCTTCAGCGCGTACGGCACCGTGATGTGGTTGATGTCGCGGTAGACGACGTTGCGACCGACGACCATCGGGCATGCCCTCTCGAAGCAGAACCAGCCTTTGGTCTGGAGGAAGCCGAAGCCTCGAGCCGGGGCGAGACGAGCGAGCTCGTCGTTGAACTCGAACCTCAGCGGTGGCCAGACCGTCGTGCAGGTCCTCATTGTCGCGTTCCGGGAGAGCAGGCAGTCGACCGGCTCCCGGTCTACCCCGGCGTTGTCGGCCAGGAGCACCACGCTCTTCGAGGCGCGTCTCATCGAGGCCGCGAGGGAGAGGAACGCTTTCTTGCTGCCGTCGTCGGCGGCGCCGCAGCAGCCCGTGATCAGCGTCACGTCCGGACGGAGCGACTTTGCCTTGCGCACGGCCCAGCTGTACCAGGCATGGCATTGACGCACCGTGGCTGCAGGTGTGCCCGGGTACCCCTTTTCGATCCACGCGCTGGGATTGCATCCCGACTTGACGAGAGGAATGACGACCCACCCGTCGCGCTCGGCCATGGCGAGGATCGTCGGCATCATCATCTGTGCGTGCGAGTCGCCGACGACGACGATGGATTTGAGGCCGGTCGGGTCGCCGAGGCGGCAGATCTCGCTCGACGTATCGTTGTCCGCGACCGGGACGCAGCCCTCAGGGAAGTGGTAGATGTTCTTGTCGTCGAGCAGCGAGCTGACCGGCGGCACGAGTCCCGAGGGGATCTTCGCCCCTCGCCGGGCTGCCTTCACCGCGGCGATCACCTCCGGCAGCGTCTTGCTCCGAGCGGCGGTGGGAGTGGCCTGCGTCGCCACATACGCGGGGGGCTGGGCGGCGGTCGCGGTGTCGATGACCTCGAACTTCGAATTTAGCGACACGACCGCAAAGACGGCCACGGCAGCGACGGCCGCCACCGACGCGGGTACCAGGGCAGCACTCGCTGGAACCCTCCACTTCGCGCGTCGGATCGGGTTCTCGAAGAACTTGTACGACACGATGGAGAGAGCGAATGCGGCGACCAGGAGCAGGAGGTTCACTCCGACCGAGAGCTCCCGACCGGCGTATTGGGCGGCGATGACGAGCACCGGCCAGTGCCACAGGTAGTACGCGTACGAGCGATCACCGACGTAGCGTAGTGGCGCGGTCGAGAGCGGGCAACCCACGTCGTACCACCGGCGGGTCGCGCCGATGCCGGCCGCGATCACGAGTGCCGTGCCGACGGTCGGCAGGAGCGCGGCGTAGCCGGGGAACGCCGTGGTGGCGGAGAACAGGACGCCGGCGAGGGCGATCGCAGAGAGCCCCACCCAGCCGGCGACGGCCCGTACCGCTCCCGGGATCCGCGCGACGTGTGCTGCGCCGATGGCGAGCCCGGCGCCGAGCGCGAGCTCCCAGGCCCGCGTAAACGTGGAGAAGTAGGCGGCGACCGGCTCGATGCCCGTTTGCTGGATCGACCACGCAAGGGACGCTGCAGCCCCGACGACGACGACGACGAGGAGCCGGCGAATCGCCCAGTGGCCGAGGACCGGCGCACGCCGTCCCAGCCGCGCGGCGCCGGAGCGGCGGCCCAGTGCGGCGCCGAACAGGGTCAGTGCGAGGAGCGCGGGCCAGACGAAGTAGAACTGCTCCTCGACGCTGAGCGTCCAGTAGTGCTGGATGGGGGAGGGCGGCTGCGTCTGGGCGAAGTAGTCCGTGCCCTGCTCGGCGAACCGAACGTTCGCGAGGAACAGGGACGCCCAGATGCTGTCCACGACGACCTGCTTCGCGCGGACGAAGTTGAGCAGGTAGTAGGAGGCGATCATCGTGACCACGAGCGTCAGCGTCGCGGCGGGGAGGATGCGCTTCGCGCGTCGTGCGTAGAAGTCGACGAGCGAGACGTAGCCGTGCTTGGCGGCGCCGGAGAGGAGGAGGCCGGTGATCAGGAAGCCCGAGAGGACGAAGAAGACGTCCACCCCGACGTAGCCTCCCCGCATGAAGGGGACGCCCGCGTGGTCGAGCACGACGAGCAGCACGGCGACGGCTCGCAGCCCCTGGATGTCGTGACGGTGGCCCGTCGCCACGAGCGCTTGCTCTCGCTTCGCCGCGTCCGGTCTCTTGCCGGACGAGCGCCGCCAACCGGTCGGACGCCACCCCATTCGATTCCCCGTTCCCCGTGCGCTCGGCGTGCGCAACCCTGCGCAGCGCGCCCTCGACGACAGATGTTACGCGGTCACTGGACCTCGTCAAGTGAACCTCGCCGAGCTTCTCGGGTAGGAGCCGCACGAGGTGAGCGACGACTATCCTTCGACGATGGTGGGAGTGCGCGCAGCCCGGGCACGCTCAGGGTGAACCCCCTCCGGCGCGAGGCCCTGTACACGGACCGCCCGCTCGTCGACGGGTTCCCGGATCTCGAGTCAGCATCGACCGACGTCGTCGTCGACTTCCTTCGACAGGACACCGGACATCCAGCGCGCCTCGACCGTATGCTCGCCCTGCTCGGCCGTCTGATCGACCTCGATCGAGTACGCACCGTCGCAGTGGTCGGCTGCGGCCCGTGGCCCGAGACCGTCCGGCTCCTCGCCGAGCTTGGGTATACGTCTACCGGGGTCGAACCGGTGCCGGCCTACGTCGACGAGGCAAGAGCATCGCTGGACGGACGTGGGGTGGTGCATCTCGGCTCCGCCGAAGACCTTCCCGTCGAAGACGCCTCACAGGACATCGTTTTCCTCGAGAGCGTCCTCGAGCACGTCGACTCACCGATCAAGAGCATGAACGAGGTCTATCGCGTGCTCGCTCCCGGGGGCGTCGCGGTGATCGTCACCACCAATCGCCTTGCTTTCTCGCCCTCGGGCGCCTGCGCGGAGTTCAACGTCCGCTTCTACAACTGGCTCCCACGGCTCGTGAAGGAGAGCTACGTATTCGAGCAGCTTCACTTTCGGCCAGAGCTCGCGAACTACACGCCGAGGCCGGCAGTTCACTGGTTCACGTACGACGATCTGTGCGCACTCGGTCGCGCCGCAGGCTTTGCGCACTTCTACTCGCACGTCGATCTCGTGCGGCCGAACGACGAAACCATGCGCGCCAAGCCGGCGAAACGGTGGCTGCTGACTCGGGTTCAGAGGAGCCCCTGGCTGCGCGCCCTGGCCCTGACGCAGATCGGCGGCACAGTGATCATGTGGAAGCGCATGGCCTAGCAAGGGTCGACGGCGGGGACCCGGCCGCAGCGCCGCGTCAGCGTCGACGGGCTGCCTGCGTAGTGTTCGGCTGGCCTTGGAGACTCGATGACGAATCGTCGTACCAATAAACTCCTGTACGTCGTCGGAGCACGCCCGAACTTCGTCAAGACGGCCCCGGTCGTCGAGGAGTTGCGGACCAGGCTCGGCTCGAGCGAGCACGTGCTCGTGCACACGGGGCAGCACTACGACGAGGAGATGTCCGAGCTCTTTCTTCAGCAGCTCGGCATGCCCGCGCCGAACCACCGTCTCGGGGTCGGTGCCGGGACCCACGCAGAGCAGACCGCCCGCGCGATGCTGGAGCTCGAGAAGGTGCTGGCGGTGGAGCGACCGACACTTGCCTTCGTTCCCGGTGACGTGAACTCCACGTTGGCAGCTGCGCTCGTACTCGCGAAGCTGGAGGTGCCCTACGCCCATATCGAGGCCGGCCTTCGCAGCTTCGACCGCTCGATGCCCGAGGAGGTCAATCGCATCGTTGCGGACGAGTTCGCGACGCTGCTCTTCGCCCACTCGGACGAGGCACTCGACAACCTGGCCGCGGAAGGGATCGACTCGTCACGCGTCCACTTCGTCGGCAATACGATGATCGACACGCTCGTCCGCCTGGAGCCGAGATTCCGCGAACTCGGTGCGGCGCGCGCGCTCGGCCTCCAGCCTGGCAGCTACCTCCTCGTCACGCTGCACCGTCCCGCGCTCGTCGACGGCGATGGGCTGTCGGCGGCGCTCCGCCATCTCGACTCGGTCGCCACGCAACTCCCTGTGGTGTTCCCGGTCCACCCTCGGACACGGCGAAGCCTCGACGAAGCGGCCTACCCCTGCGTCCGCTTCCTGCCGCCGCTCGGGTACCTGGAATTCCTCTCGCTCGAGGCCGACGCTGCAGCAGTGCTCACGGACTCTGGTGGCGTCCAGGAGGAGACGACCTACCTCGGCGTTCCCTGCTTCACACTCCGAAGCACGACCGAGCGCCCGGTCACCGTGAGGAGCGGCACGAACACGATCCTGGGGCTCGAGCCTGATCGAGTAGCTGCGATCCCGTCGATGCTCGACGGGGCGACACGTTCGGTCTCGGTCCGACCACCGCTCTGGGACGGGCGCGCGGCGGAACGAATCGCCGATGTCGTGGTCGACTACCTGGAGCGATGATCGGAACCATGCGGGTCTGGATCGATCTCGCGAACTCGCCGCACGTGCCGCTCTTCGAGCCGGTAGTCGAGCGCCTTCGAGCGCTGGGCTCGTCGCTTGTCCTGACCGCTCGCGACCACGCCCAAACCCTTGCACTCGCGCGGCGGGCATTCGACGAGGTTCACGTCCTTGGAGGGCCCAGTCCGAACGGCATCCTGCGTAAGGGAGCCACGATCGCCGCGCGTTCCGAGGCGCTCAGAAGGTTTGCGCACGACGCCCGACCGGACGTCGCGCTGTCGCACGGGTCGTACGCTCAGGTGCTCGCTGCGCGGGCCGCACGAGTCCCCGCCGTGACGATGATGGACTACGAGTACCAGCCCGCCAATCACCTGAGCTTCCGTCTGGCGGATCGCGTCATCGTGCCGACGGTCTTCCCGGCTCGGGCGCTTCGCCGGTTCGGCGCTGCTGAGCGCAAGGTTATCCGCTATGACGGCCTGAAGGAGGAGCTCTACCTGGCGACCTTCGAGCCGGATGACGCCGTTCTCTCGGAGCTTGCGCTGGATCCCCTGCGGGTGATCGTCGTAATGCGGCCGCCCCCACGAGGCGCGCTGTACCATCGCTCCGGCAACGACCGCTTCGAACAGCTCGTCGCCGCGGCTTCCGCGCGCAACGACGTACAGGCCGTCGTCCTACCGCGCTCTGTGGATCAGGCCGCGACGTACCGTGCGACGTCCGGTCTCATTGTTCCGGATACGGCCGTGGACGCGAGGTCACTCCTCTTCCATGCGGACGTGATGATCGGTGCCGGAGGGACGATGAATCGCGAGGCTGCACTTCTCGGAACCCCGACGTACACCGTCTTTGCGGGACGCGTGGCGGCCGTCGACGTGGAGCTGATGCGGCGTGGCCTCCTGCACGACATGCGTCAAGGCAGCCTCCGCGTCGCCCTCGAGAAGAAGCAGCCCAGAGACTCCGAGGCCGGAAAAGCGCGGGCCGAGGGGATCCTACGCCGGATCGTTCGAGCGCTCGAAGCGGCTGCACGCGAAGCGTAGGCCCGCGCGGGCTTCGTTGACCTACTCGGACTCGAACGAGCTCAGCTTCCGCTCTGACTTCGCTCGAGCACCGAGTCGATCGCGGCGGCGACCTGGCCGGCCACGACATCGACCGCGACGTACGTTTCTGCCCACTGGCGCGCTTGAGTGCCCATCCGGCGAGCGGCTCCGCTGTCGTCCAGAAGGAGGCGAATCCGGGTGGCAAGGGCAACGGGGTCGTCGGGTGGGACGAGGTAGCCGTGCCGTCCGTCTTCGAAGATGTCGGGCACGCCTCCAACTGGCGCGACAACCGATGGCAGACCGTATGCCATCGCTTCCAGCAGCGCGATCGGAAGGCCTTCACCCCTGGAGGGAAGTGCAAACATCCGCGCCCCACGCAGTACACGATCTCGTTCCTTCGGCCCGATCCATCCGGGCACCTCGACACGGTCGCTGACTCCGAGTCGCTGGGCAGCTGCGCGGACGCCTGCGAGATCGCCGTCGCCGGCGAGTACCAGCCGCGTGTCGGCATGTGCGCCGTCGAGCAGGGCCAGAGCATTTACGAGGGTGAGCGATCCCTTCTGTTCGCCTAGGCGGCCCAGGCAGACGACGATCGGAGGCGAGACGTCGAGGCTCGCCGGCCTCGCGGGGATGAGGACAGGATTCGGGATGACCGTCGTCTGGCAGTCGACGAGAGCCTGCAGCCTCCGCTCCCACGAGGGCGTGAGCGTGACCACGAGTGCCGCACCGCGCAACGTGCTGCGGGCGAACCAGCTCTCCCAAGGCCGCGCCTGCTCGAGGTACTGGTCGAAGTCGCCAGCGTGTACATGGACGATGTACGGCTGACGCATGATCCGAGCGAACATCGCGACCGTCCCCTTCCGCCGCAAGGAGAACCCTGAGGACGTCTGGAGGTAGACGACGTCGACGCGGCGCAGCGCGAGCAGCAACGCCGCCCTGAAGATGCCTGCGAGGCCGTGCAGCGCCTTGCGCGCTCGGTCCGAATCGCGATGCGTCGAGACTCGGACGAGGTCGAACCGGTTTCCGAGAGGCGATGTCATCAACGTGTCGATGACCACCGCAATCCCGCCGCTGCCGCCTGGTCCGGGCCCTACCATCAGGACCCGGCTGCGCCCGCCGTCGCGGCCCGCCGCGGCCCGTGGCGGCCAGCGTCTTCCGAGGCGTCCAGACAGCGGCACGGTCGCGAACAGTATGGAACGGACAGCCTGGGCCGCTGTCTTCACCGCGGCGCCCGTCGAGGCGAGCAGTAATGTGCGAGCGTGACCCGAACCACTCCAACCAGCGTCCCAACATCCCCGAGCGAAGGGCTGGATCGCCTCAAGGCGGCCTCATGGACCGCAGTCCAGGCGTTCATCCGGTGGCTCGACTCGTACGGAGACCTGTCACCCGACCCACATCACATCTGGGCGGGTCGACTGGGTCGAGAGGCGAAGCAGCTCTATTACCGCAAGCGGCTCATTGGCACCGTCGCCGTGACACCGTTCGTCGCGCTCGACGCGATCGCGCCGCGGGTCCGGGCGCACCTCGGGCGTCGCTCGCGCTCGCCGATTGCGGATGCGCACTACGCTCTCGGCTTCTTCGTGCTTGCGCGTCGAGCGGACGGGGAGCTCGTCGAACGAGGTCGGGCCTTCCTCGACGCGCTCGAGCGCTCGCGGCCCAGAGCTCAGCCCGCGTGGGGCTATCCATTCGATTGGCCGAGCCGCTATGGGCTCTTCCGTGCGGGGACCCCACTCATCACGACGATGCCCTACTGCTACGAGGCATTCGAGGCTGGACACGATGCAACGGGAGACCCGTCGTACGTCGCAACGATGGAAGGGATCGCTCGATTCGCCTACGAAGGGATACCCACCACGCGGGTCGGCGACGATGCGGATGCGTCCGCGTACACGCCGTTCGATCGCACGCAGGTCGTCAACGCAAGCGCGTACCGGGCGTTTCTGCTGACGGCCGCGGGCCTCCGTTTCGTTCGCGATGACTGGCTCGACGCTGCTCGGCGCAACATCGCCTACGTATTGCTGAGCCAGCTCGAGGACGGATCGTGGCCGTACGCGACCGACGTTCGTGCCGACTTCATCGACAACTTCCACACCTGTTTTGTCCTCAAGAACCTGTTCAAGGTGTTCGCGTTGACCGGCGACGTCGCTCTGCGCAAGTCCATCGTCGACGGGTATGCCTTTTACCGTCGGCGCCTGCTCGATGACAGCGGGCTTCCCGTCCCGTTCGCCAGGCGTCCGCGTCTGACACTCCATCGCCGCGACCTGTACGACTACGCGGAGGGCATCTCACTTGCCCATCTGCTCCGGCTCGAGCTTCCCGAGGCGGAAGCGGTGCGCGAGCGCCTCGTGGAGGATCTCGTCGCTCGCTGGCAGCTCCCCGACGGGCACTTCGTAACCCGTGAGTCCGCGCTCGGCCCGAACAGGGTTCCCTACCACAGGTGGGCTCAGGCCCCAGCGTTTCTTGCGCTCGCCAGCGTCGCGGCGGATCACTGAACGATGTGCGGCATTTGCGGCATCTACCACTACGGCAGCGGAGAGCCGGCCGCCGAGCAGTTGCTGCGGCGCATGACCCAGGCGCTTGCTCATCGAGGCCCCGACGACGACGGCTTCCACGTCGACGGTGCGCTTGGGCTCGGAATGAGGCGTCTCAGCATCATCGACCTGGAAGGTGGGGCCCAGCCGATTGCGAACGAGACCGGCAACGTGGTGGTCGTCCAGAACGGCGAGATCTACAACTACCGCGAGCTCCGACAGGAGCTCCGGGGCCACGGGCACGTCTTTCGGACGAAGTCCGACACAGAGGTGATCGTCCATGCCTATGAGCAGTGGGGGGTGCAGGGACTTGCTCGCCTCAACGGCATGTACGGCCTTGCGGTCTGGGACTCGGGGCGCAGGCGGCTCGTCCTCGCGCGCGATCCGTTCGGCGTCAAACCGCTTTACTACTGGGACGACGGCCGGACGCTGCTCTTCGGCTCGGAAATCCGCGCGATCGTCTGCTCACCTGAGGTTCGACGTGCGGTCGACACGCGGTCCTTGGAGGACGTCGTCGACCTCGGCTATGTGCCGGCGCCTCGAACAGCGTTCGACGGAATCAGCAAGCTGCTTCCGGGCCACGCGCTCGTCGTCGAAGGGAGCGGGACGACCGTGGAGCGGTTCTACCGAGCAGTTCCGCGACCGCGTCGGGTTGCCGACGAGGACGTCGTCGCGGACCTTCGACACGCGATTGCCGAAGCCGTGCGACGCCAGATGGTCGCCGACGTCCCCGTCGGTGCGATGTTGTCGGGCGGGATCGACTCCACCACCGTGGCGACGATCATGACCGAGGTCGCCGACGGGCCGATCGATACGTTCACCGTGGGGTTCGGCGAGAGCTTCGAGGAGGACGAGCTCGCGAACGCGCGCGAGACGGCACGTCGCCTTGGAAGCCGGCACCACGAGATCGTCATCTCTGCCGAGGAGTACGCGCGCTTCCTCCCCGAGTCGATCTGGCATCTGGAAGAGCCGGTAGCTGTGACGTCCACGCTCGCCTTCTACCGGGTCTCCGCGCTGGCGCGCGAGCACGTGAAGGTCGTGCTGACCGGACAGGGCGCCGACGAGGCCTTCGCCGGTTATCCACGCTATCTCGGTGAGCGCTACGGACATCTCTACCGCGCCCTTCCGCGACGGCTGCGTCGACGCGCGATCGCGCCTCTCATCGGGTTGCTGCCGCGCAACGAGCAGCTGAAACGGGCCGTACGCTCCCTCGGGACAGACGATCGCGCGGAGCGGAGCCGCCTCATTCACCAGGTTGTCGACCAGCGGCACAAGGTCGCGTTGCTGCGTGAGCCGATCGTGAACGGCACCGGCGATCCCGCCCGGGTCTGGGAAGCCGACGTCGCCGATCTCGACGGCCTCGAGGCGATGATGTACGTCGATGCCCGCACTTCGCTCGCCGACAACCTGCTCCTGTGGGGCGACAAGATGTCCATGGCGGTCTCGCTCGAGGCGCGCGTGCCATTTCTCGACCTCGAGCTGATGCAGCTCGCAGAGAGCTTGCCCGCGAGGCTCAAGATCAGCCGACTCCGCCAGAAGCACATCCTCAAGCAGGCGATCGCCCCGTGGGTCCCTCCCCGGGTGCTCACCCGGAAGAAGATCGGCTTCTCCACCCCTGTCGATGCCTGGTTGCGGGGGGCGCTTCGTCGTGACCTGGAAGAGCGCCTGCTGTCGGAGGGCTCAGCGTGCCGGACGTACTTCCGCCCGGAGGTCGTGCGGCGAACGATCGGGGAGCACGCGAACGGGCGCCACGACCACAAGCGGATCCTGTTCGCGCTCCTCACGTTCGAGCTCTGGCACGAGCAGTTCATCGCTCCGGCAGAGCTGCGTGTACGAGCGCAGTAGTGACGTCACTGGCGCCCGCTCGTAATGTCGTGGAACAGCGCAACGTAAGCCTCCACCATCGCATCGACTCGATAGAGCTCGGAGTAGCGGCGATACCCCGCAGCCCCCATCGTCTGGGCGCGAGGCCGATCCTCGGCAAGCTCCAGCAGCTTTTCGGCCAGTGGAACGCTGTCGGCTGGCGTGACGAGAATGCCCGTCTCACCGTCGACGACGAGATCTCGCATTCCTCCCACGTCCGTGGCGACGACTGGTTTCCCGAGCGACATCGCTTCGAGGGCGGCGAGCGGAATCCCCTCGACGTCGCTCGAGAGGCAGAGGACATCCGATGCGGCGACGAGGTCCGGGATGTCCTGCCGCTCACCGAGAATACGGACGCCGGCTCCCAGACTGGCGGCTTGCGAGCGCACCTGGCTCATGAGTGGTCCGCCGCCTGCGACCAGACCCTTCACGCTCGAGTTGTGACGGTGAGCGATCGCGGCCGCGTCGACGAAGCGGTCCGCGCGTTTCTCGCTCCGCAAGGCCGCTACCAGGATTACGACGAAGTCCTCCTGATCGAGGCCGAGCTCCGATCGCACTTCTCGCGCCGAACGGGCCGGATGGAGCTCGGGTACAGCATTAGGTATCACTCGAACTGCGTCGTCTGGGTACCCGATCCGCTTGAGATCGGGCCGCTGGGCCGCGGTGACGGCGACGACCGCATCTACGCGTGGGGCGAGGAGCCTGCCCGCAAGACGATGGTGGCTTGGTCGGTGCCGATCCAGGCCGGGACCGCCTTGTTCGACCGCCACGTGCACTGCACCTGCCCGACGGGCGATAGCGTGACCGATGAGCTGAGCATCGATGCTCTGCGTCATGACGATGTCGGGCCGCGTGCTCGAGAGACGGATGGCGCGCATCATCCCCCGGACGTCCCAGCGTGTCCGCATGCCTACGTGCATCACTGGTACGCCTGCCCGTTGCAGCTCGTCGAAGTAGCGGCCCCGGACGCGGAGGGTTGCCACGAGCGGATCGAAACCGCGTTCCCGAAGGCGAGGAACCAGGAGCGACAGCTGTCGCTCCGCACCACCGACGGCGAGCCCGGAGTACAGGAACAGGATCCGCAAGATCAGTAGCGCGGCGGCTAGTTGATGGCCGGCGGAGCCGCGACCGTGCGTCGGAGGATGACGAGGAAGAGGAACGGAAGCGCCTGAGCAATCGAGAAGAAGCGAAAGTCGAGCGTGTTCCCCGTCAAGAGGATCACGAGCAGCGAGCCGAGTGCGCCGACGATCAGCCAGCGATCCGGTCCTGGCGCGCGCGCGCGCGCGACACCCATGTATCCGAGGACGAGGAAGGGGCTGGCGAAGAGGAGCAGGCCGATGGCGCCCAGTTCGACGAGTAACGTCAGGTACGTGTCGTGGCTCGTGTACGCGAGGATGCTCCGGATCGGCACGCCCTGGGAGTAGAACCCGGACGTGTTCTTGGCGCGATCGAACGACCCGTAACCCCAGCCGAAGAGCGGCTTGTCTGCAGCGAGACGGAGTGACCAGTCGCGCACCGCCTCTCGGAACCTCACGTTCGCGGTCTCCGCGACGCGCTCGCGATACAGGTCCGTCTCCCTGAGGGTCGGCAGCAAGAACAGGAACGCGATCGAGAACCCGGCGAGCACGCTCCAGCCGACGATCCGCGCTTGCCCCAGGAGGAGAAGGAGGATCACGACGACCGCGGTTGCGAGGATCGGTCCTCTTGTGAGCGTGGCGAGCAAACCCGGGACGCACACGGCGAGCACGACCCAGGACGGCCGTCGGAGCGAGCGCGGACCATCCCACGTGAGGACCGTCACCGCGTAGACGATCGCAGTACCCAGGAAGATGCCCAGAACCCCTGGATTGGAGAGGGTCGCCACCGCACGAGCTGCACCCCCTGCCTCTTGCCAATCCCGGAAGTTCCACAGGTTCCAGCCGGTGGCCACTTCGATCATGGCCATGAGCCCCTGCAGAACGGCCGCAGCCATCAGCGTCGCCACGACTCCCTGGGGCGTGACGACGGTCCCCGGGCCGATGACGAGGAAGTAGTACAGGATTGCCCCGATTCCGACAATCGTCACGAGGGCCTTCAGCGCTCCGAACGGATTCGTCTGCACCAGGTCGCTCGTGAGGTACATCGCGACAAAGACGTACGCGACGTAGGCCGCCGGGAGCCAGTCGACCTTCGAGGAGCGACGCGACCGGTCCGGCCTGGCGACCGTAAGCGCGACGAACAGCAGTATCGGCGCGATGTAGACGCCCCAGTTGAGCGCTTGACCCAACGCCGTCGGGTTGGGCGGTAGCTGGACGAGCGGCGCGACGAAGAGCCACCCGAGAAACAGCGCACCCGGCGGGATGCTCGTGAGGAGCGCCGCTCCCGCGAGCGCGATGAGCGCCAGCAGCGGCATCGTGATCGTGCCCCCGCCACGAGCCACGAGGAGGCCCACTGGAAGGCTGAGCGCCGCCACGCAGGCGTAGACGAGCGCCGACTGGCGCGCTTGTGGGAGAGCGGTCACTGCGCGCTCAGTATAGGACCGGGGTGCTCGCGAGCAGATGCCCGGTCAGCGTGTCGGCGTTCGCGAGAAGAGCGCGTCGGTCGCTCCGATCGCGTGCACGGCCCCGTTTACCCGGACGGTGACGGGCGCGTTCGTCGCGTTGACGACGACGATGCCCTTCGCATACTTCCGCTGCCAGATGCCCGGTGCGCGCTCGACCTTCGGTTGAGTGGGCAGGCCGAACTGAGTGACCCAGGCGGGGTGATACGGGTCGGCGCGATCGGTCATCTCGTATAGGAATGCGCCCCCTTTCCCATTCCAGTCCAGGAGAAATGACGCTCGGCCATAGCGCATCGCCCTCACGTCGGTCGAAGCGCCGTAGCTCAACCCGAAGAAGTCGACGCCGGCTCCCTGGGCGACTCTCATGAGGGATTGCCACCCGTCCCAGTGCTCCCACCAGTTGGACCCCACCGCCCGCAGGCGCGTGACGTCGGTGGGATCCTGCATCCAGTACTCGTTCATGAGGCCGCTGACATGCGGAGCCACGCGACGCCAGAACTCGATCGTGGGCTCGACGGTGTTCGATCGCGGATCACCCGGGATGAACTTGGTCGCGTTCGCGACGATGTAGTAGCCCTTCGCCTCGAGCGCGGGGCCGACGTACGAGATGAACGAGATCATCGCGTCCTCCCAGGCCTCGCGCGTCGGGTATTTCGCCGGATAGACGCCGTGGGTCAGGACGTCCGGTGTCGCGATGACGTCATCCAGAAAAACGCCGTCGCTCTTCGTAGACTTCAGGAAGGAGGCCACGTTGGCGACGAACCGCTGCTGGTATGCGCGATTGCCAATGTCGCCGACGAGCGCGTAGTACGTAACGTTTGTCACATAGTTGCCGTTCGCATCCGTGAGCAGCCAGCCGTTTGCGAGCGCCTCCTTGTAGGACACGCCGGTCGACCACTCCTGCTGGATACTCGTTCCCGACATGTACGCCAGTGACTTCCCGGCGAGCCGCCCGGCTTGCCGTGCGAACTGATGGCTCACGAGGACGTACGAGTAGCGCTCGGGCTTCGCCGCGGCTGGGTAGCTCTCGCCCCAGCGGACGATCCCGGCGCCTCTCAGCAAAGGCCCCGGCGTCGGCTTCGGAGTCGGCTTTGGCTTCGGCTTCGGCTTCGCGGCCGGTGCCGCGGCATGCATGCGAGCGGGCTCCGAGGTCGCCGCACTCGAGACAAAGGCCACGCTGCCTACGAGGAGCGCGGCCACAGCCGTGCCGCTCAGGACGGCCATTCGTCCGACGCCTCGATGCAGCCTGTTCCCAGCAGACCTTTTCACTGGCGAGCGGTCACCCTCCCCTTGTCCCGCACTCAGCGACGTTTACCGCATGAGCTCACGGCGAGGGTATCGCACGAGCTCACGCCGCACCAGGCTTTGCGCGAGCGCGCAGTCGAACGACGTCACGCAACGCGCTCTGCCCGCCAGCGCCGAGCTCGATCTGCAGCACGCTTTATCTCGGCGCGCAGCGGTGGTGATCCGAGCCAGGCGCCGGCGACATAGACCGAGGTGATCGTCGCCGCGGTTGCGACGATGCGAAGTCCGACCGGAGTCCCGACCTCGAGCAAGCCTCGGCGTACGCCGTATCCGGCGAGAGCGGAGGCAAGAGCGAACGGCAGGCACGAGGTCGCGGCCCGAAGCGTCTCGGAGAACCGGACCGAGCCCGCGCGGGTCGTGATCCACATGGTCGGCAGCGCGAGCGTCCACATGGCGATCGCATACGCCACGGCAACCCCCACGATTCCCCACTGCAGGCCGATGGCGACAGCTCCGATGACCGTGGCCGTGACGAGCAGCGACAGGCGGAGGAGCGTTCGCACCTTGGCGCGCACGACGAGAAGGCTCCAATCGAGCGTGCCGAGCGAGTACGCGACGCCCGCGACGCACAGCATCTGGAGGACAGGGATAGCATCCTCCCACCGCTCACCGAAGACCACGGGGATCAGGTCCGGAGCGACGACGGCCACGATCAGGAACAAAGGGGCGACGATGGCAACGGAGAGCCGCTTGCCGCGAAGCCACGCTTCTCGTAGGCGGCCCTCGTCCCCCTGGATAGTGGCGAGCGCCGGGAAGAGAACCTGCTGGAGCGGGAAGGCGATGTTCAGGATCGGCGCGAACATGAGGCTGTACGCGAACGAGTACAGCCCGAGTGCGTTGGCACCCAGGTAGCGGCCGACGAGGAGCTTGTCGCCGTTCAGCTGGGCATACAGGAGAAGCTGCGAGCCGAACACGGTCGCGCCGAACAGGCCGAGTGTCCGAGCGCTGGCGGACGAGAACACGAGCCTCGGGCGCCACGAGGTCAGGATCCAGAGGAGAATGGTCGACGCGGAGAGGGCGGCGAGCGAGTTCCCGACGATCGCCCATGGCCCGGCACCCGCCAGGGCGAGCGTCACCGCTACGACCGCACCGGCAATCGTTCCGGCGATCTGGCGGAGCTCCAGGCTGCGATAGGCGAGGTCACGTGTCAGGAGCGCCGCGGGCACGGTCGCGAGCGCGGAGATCGTGAACCCGACGGACACGGCGCGGAAGAGGTTCTCGACTTCGGGCTCGGAGAAGGCGGCGGCGATCGGCCCCGACAGCGCGATTCCGACGACGGTCACGCCCATCCCGAGCCCGAGCGATAGCCAGAACACCGTCGATCGGTCCTTCTCCGTTATCGAGGCCCGCTGGACGAGCGCGTGGCCGAGCGCCAGGTCGGGAATCATCTGGAACACGGCGGCGACGACGAGGGCGATGCCGGCGATGCCCCACTCGTCCGGCGTCAGCAGCCGGGCGAGGAGGATCCCGACGGCGACGCGCGTCCCCTCGCGGACGAGCAGCGACGCCAGCTTCCACTTGATGCCGGTCGTGACCGCCGGGGTGAGGCTCTCCGGCTGGAGGTACGTCTCGGTCAGCCCCTCGACGCGGGCGTCCGGCAACGAGGCCCCGGTGACGTCCTCCTGCGGCATCTCGCTGACCTAGAATGCGCCGGGTGCGGCGTCGCTGCCTGCGAGAGACGGTCTCCGACCTTCAGCCATAGTGCGCATCGCCCTCGTCGGACCCTACCCGGAGGACTCGACGGCGCGTGGGGGGGTCGAGACGTCGTTCTCGAGCCTCGTCGCGGGGCTCTCGGCGTCGCACGAGTCGACGGTTCACGTCATCACGTTCGTCCCCGGCCTCGAAGGACCTGAGCGCACGCTGGTCGATCGAGTGCCGGTGCTCCGGCTGCCAGGCACGCGCCGGCTCGCGAACGTGACCCGCCATCTCGCGGAGCGGCGTGCGCTCGCGGGTGCTCTCGAGGAGATTCGGCCCGACCTCGTGCATGCGCAGGACGCGCTTCGCTACGGCTACGTCTGCCTGCGAGCGGAGCGCCGTGCCCCGGTCGTCGTCTCGGTACACGGCATCGTCAGGGAGGAGCGCCGCTACGCATCCGGGATCCGCGCGCGCGCGCAGATCGGCCTTGCCGGCGTCGCGCTCGAGCGGTACTGCGTTCGTCACGCCAGCTTCGTCGTCTCGCCGACCCGCTACGCACGGGAGTACTTCGGCGACGAGCTGCGCGGGCGCTTCTGGGACATCGGCAACCCAATCGCCGACGCGTTCTTCGACATCGATTCGAGGCCCGAGACGGGCGGCATCCTCTACATGGGCTCCATCATCCCGCGGAAGCGTCTGCTCGACCTCGTGGAGGCGCTCGCGCTCGTGAGAGAGCGCGTGCCGGAGGCGCACGTGCGGGTGGCCGGCGGCGGGGCAGACTCCGAGTACGGGAAGGGCGTCCGCCGGCGCGTGCGCGAGCTGGGGCTCGACGGGAGTGTGACCTTCCTCGGGCCGGTCTCTCCGATCGGAGCGACGGAGGAGTACGCGCGCGCTGCGCTCCTCGTCCTTCCGTCGGATCAGGAGACGAGCCCGATGGTCATCGGCGAGGCGATGGCGGCAGGCGTCCCGGTCGTCGCCACGGACGTTGGCGGCGTCCGCTACCTCGTCCAGGACGAAGTGACGGGGAACCTCGTCGCGCCCGGAGACGTGGACGCCCTCACGGCGCGTGTCGCGGACGTCCTCGGCGATCCGGCCAGGGGAAAGGCATACGGCGCCGCCGGTCGGGCCGACGCCGACGAGCGTTTCCGCACCAGTGCGGTCGCGGCGCGCATGTTCGAGGTGTACGAGGCCGCACTCGAGGGCGCCACGGGACCGTGAGCCTGCCGACGTCCCGCTGCGGGTGGCAGCCACTCCGTTCCCCACTACGCTGTGAGCATGGGTGGGAGCGCCGGGGTGCCGGGTGACGGTCCGACGTGCCGTTTCTGCGGCGCCGAGCTGCGGCTGACGTTCGTCGACCTCGGCATGTCGCCGCTCTGCGAGAGCTTCCTCCGCGCGGACCAGACCCGCACGGTGGAGCCTTTCTATCCTCTCCACGTCTTCGGCTGCGAGCGCTGCTGGCTCGTCCAGCTCGAGGCGTTCGTGCCTCCGGAGGACATCTTCACCGAGTACGCGTACTTCTCGGCCTACTCGACGGCCTGGGTCGAGCACGCACGCGACTACGTCGAGCTGATGCGGGCGCGACTCGCGCTCGGGCCGGACGACCTGGTCGTCGAGCTGGCCTCGAACGACGGCTACCTACTGCAGCACTTCGTCGGCACCGGCATCCCGATCCTCGGGATCGACCCGGCGGCGAACGTCGCGGAAGCCGCCGAGGCACGTGGCGTGCCCACGCTCGTGGAGTTCTTCGGGCGCGAGTCGGCGAGCCGTCTCGCCGCCGAGGGGAAGCGGGCGAGCCTCGTCCTGGGAAACAACGTTCTCGCGCAGGTGCCCGACCTGAACGACTTCGTTTCGGGGGTGCAGATCCTGCTGCGCGACGAAGGGACGGCGACCTTCGAGTTTCCGCACCTCCTGCGCCTTGTGGAGGAGCTGCAGTACGACACGATC
Organism: uncultured Actinomycetes bacterium; assembly: GCA_963750595.1. Taxonomy (GTDB): domain Bacteria; phylum Actinomycetota; class Thermoleophilia; order Gaiellales; family Gaiellaceae; genus GMQP-bins7. Next base: position 185,292 of record CAVVRG010000001.1, read on the forward strand.
TACCACGAGCACTTCTCGTACTTCTCGTTCGCGACGATCGGCGAGATCTTCGGACATCACGGCCTGGACGTCTACGACGTCGAGGAGCTCTGGACGCACGGCGGCTCGCTCCGGGTCTACGCGCAGCACGAAGGCGGCCCGCACGCGCCGACCGCCGCCGTAGCCGACCTCCTCGCTCGCGAGGACGCCGAGGGACTGCGCTCGGCGGAGCGCTACACGCGCTTCGCCGAGGACGTCAAGGAGTCGAAGCGCGCCCTGCTCGACCTCCTCATCCGGCTGCGGCGGGAGGGGAAACGCGTCGCGGGCTACGGTGCGCCCGGGAAGGGCAACACGCTCCTCAACTACTGCGGGATCCGCACGGACCTCGTCGACTTCACGGTCGACCGCAACCCCTACAAACACGGCCTGTACACGCCGGGCACGCACATCCCGATCCATCCCCCCGAGCACATCGCCGAAGCCCGGCCGGACTACCTGCTCGTGCTTCCCTGGAACCTCGTAGAGGAGATCTCCGCCCAACTCGAATACGTGGCGGAATGGGGTGCGAAGCTGATCGTGCCGATTCCGCTCGCGACGGTCATCGACCCCGGTGAAGGCGCGCGTGAGCGCCTGGCGGCGGTGAGGGTGGCGTGAAGGTCGTCATCTTCTGCGGCGGGCTCGGGGTCCGGATGGGCGAGGCTACCCAGCGAATCCCCAAGCCGATGATCCCCGTCGGGACGCACCCGATCCTCTGGCACATCATGAAGTGGTACGCCTCGTGGGGTCACACGGACTTCGTCCTCTGCCTCGGATATCGAGCGGAGATCGTCAAGGAGTACTTCCTCTCCTACAACGAGGCGCTGGCCAACGACTTCGTCCTCTCGAACGGAGGACGGGACGTCGAGCTCCTCGGCTCGGACATCTCCGACTGGAGGGTCACCTTCGTCGACACGGGCGCCCAGTCGACGATCGGCGGAACGGCTCAGGCGTGTCGAGCCCTACGTCGCCGGCGAGGCGATGTTCCTCGCGACGTACGGCGACGGGCTCACGGACGCGCCCCTGGACGACATGATCGCGACGCTCGAGCAGAGCGGGAAGACCGGGCTGTTCGTCTCCGTCCGCCCGCGCCTCGAATACCACGTCGTCCGCACGGATGCCGAGGGAGTGGTCGAGTCGATCGAGAGCCTCACGCAACGCCGACGTCCGGATCAACGGCGGCTACTTCGTCTTCCGCGCGGGGATCTTCGACGTCATCGAGCCGGGGGAGGAGCTCGTCGAGGAGCCGTTCACGCGGCTCATCGAACGGCGCGAGCTCCTCGCATACCCGTACGACGGGTTCTGGGAGCCGATGGACACGATCAAGGACAAGCAGAAGCTCGACGCCCTCGTGGAGCGTGGGCGCGCGCCCTGGAGGCGGGACCTCCAGCCTCCCTCCTGATGCTCGCCCTCTCGCTCGTCGCCGACCGCCCTCTCGAGCGCGTGCTCGCGATCGGCTGCCATGCCGACGACCTCGAGATCGGCTGCGGGGGGACGTTGCTCGCGCTCACCCGCGCGCGACCGGGTGTCCAGGTCACCTGGGTCGTGCTCGCAGCGGACGGCGCCCGAGGTGACGAGGCCAGGGCCAGCGCGGACGCATTCCTCGCGGGCGCGGCGGACGCCGACGTGCGGGTGCACGAGTTCCGCGACGGCTACCTCCCCTACGTGGGCGGAGAGGTGAAGGACGTGTTCGAGCGACTCAAGGACGTTCGAGCCGGACCTCGTCCTCACGCACACGCGCGACGACCTGCACCAGGACCACCGCCTCGCCTGCGAGCTCGACCTGGAACACGTTCCGCGACCACCTGATCCTCGAGTTCGAGATCCCCAAGTACGACGGCGACCTCGGCGCCCCGAACGTGTTCGTGCCGCTCGAGGAGTCGATCGTCGAGGAGAAGCTCCGGCTGCTACGCGAGCACTACGCGAGCCAGGCCGGTAAGCACTGGTTCGACGAAGAGGTCTTCCGCGGCCTCCTGCGCCTGCGTGGGATGGAGTCCGCGACCCGCTACGCGGAGGCGTTCACGTGCAGGAAGCTGAGGTTCGCACCGTGAGGGTCCTCGTCACCGGGCACGGCGGCTACATCGGGTCCGTCCTCGTGCCCGTCCTGTCGGAGGCGGGGCACGAGGTCGCCGGGCTCGACACCTTCCTCTACGAGGGGTGCGACTTCGGCCCCCTCGCTCCGTGGGCGGACGGGCTCACGGCCGACGTGCGAGACGTCACGCCCACCGAGCTCCGGGGCTTCGACGCCGTGGTGCACCTCGCGGCACTGTCCAACGACCCTCTGGGCGACCTTCAGCCCCGGTTCACGTTCGACATCAACCTCGACGGCACGCTCGCGGTCGCGCGAGCGGCGAAGGAGGCGGGTGTCGCCCGCTTCGTGTTCGCGTCGTCATGTTCGATGTACGGTGCGGCGGGCGCCGGCGATACGCTGGACGAGGACGCTCCACTGCGGCCGCTCACACCGTACGCGGAGTCGAAGGTGCGAGCCGAGGAGGCGCTCTGGGGCCTCGCCGACGACGACTTCGCCGTCGTGTCCATGCGCAACGCCACGGTCTACGGCGTGTCGCCGCGGCTCCGGCTCGACATCGTGCTCAACAACCTCGCGGGGTGGGCGGTCAGCGAGGGGAGCATCCGCTTGCTGAGCGACGGCAGCGCGTGGCGTCCCCTCGTCCACGTCCGTGACCTCGCGCGCGTGACCGAGCTCCTGCTCGCGGCGCCCGCCTCGGTCGCGAGCGGCCAGGCCTTCAACGTCGGCTCGAACGAGCAGAACTACCTCATCCGGGATCTCGCAGAGCTCCTGGCGGAGATCACCGGCTGCGCCGTAAGCGTCGCCGACCAGGCTGCGGCCGATCCGCGGTCGTATCGCGTCGACTTCTCGAAGCTTGCACAGACGTTTCCGGAGCTCGCGTTCGAGTGGGACGCGCGTCGCGGCGCACGTGAGCTCGTCGACGCCTATCGGGAGGTCGGGATGACGCAGGAGCTCTTCGAGGGCCGGCGGTACTTCCGACTGCGACAGTTGAAGCATCTGCTCGACACCGGGGCGCTCGGCGAGGATCTCCGCTGGGCGAGCAAGCAGGCGGCCGCGGGCCGCTGAGGCCTCGCTGCCGCGGTCGCTCAGGCTACGTCGGGCTCGCCCACGAGCAGGTCCCGCGCCGTAACGAGGACACAGTCGACGCCCTGCTCGTGGAGCTGATCCCGTACCTCGTCGAGATAGACCTCGTTCATGAGGACGACGTACGAGGGGCGGATGTCGCGGAGCGCGGAAGCGTCGACTACCGGTAGCCCCGACCCGACGAGGAACGTGCCGTGCTTTCTGGGGTTGACGTCCACGAGGGCGGTCACGAGGTGTGCCCCACCGGTGGCGGCGAGGAGCCCGGCAGCCTTCGACCCGGCCTGCCATAGGACGAGCGGGCCTTCCGCTCGAATGGACCGCAGCCGCGAGGCGGCGGCCGAGACTGCGCGCTCGACGCGGCCGGAGAACGCCATGGCAGCACGGTGGATCGACGATCCGCAGTGCGCCGAGTCTCTGTCGTCCGCAACTCGCCCGGGTCGGGCCGCGAGGACCAGGTACTGGTCGTCGTATGCGAGCCGGACGTCCTCCACCGCGAACCCGTGCAGGGAGAACGCGGCCCGCAGCGAGCACGCGGTGAAGTAGTTCGCGTGCTCGTAGTACAGGTCCCAGAACGCCGTCTCGCGCATGATTCGCTCGACGTCCGGGACCTCGAACAGGTGCACGGCACCGGGGTGGCGCGCCGCCCAGCCGCGCAGGTCGTCGAGGAAGCCGGCCACGTCGACGACGTGCTCCAAGGTATGCCGGCAGACGACGGCATCTGCGTCGAGGTCGACGAAGCTCCGGTCGAAGTGCTCGGGGACGAGTCGAAGGCCGGTGCCCGCCGACGTGTCGACAACGGGGTCGATCCCGACTCCCGGCCCTCCGGTGAGCGAGCAGAGGAGCTCGAGGAACCTCGCCTCCCGTCCGCAGCCGATCTCGAGCGTCGTCTTCCCCGCGAGGTCGTACCGGCGCACCCACTCGGCTGCCAGTTCGACGGCGAACTCGTTGAAGTGCGGCGACCACGACTGAGTCTCGAGGGAGCGCTCCGAGTACTCGATCAGCGTCGCGTCGGCGTCGGCGTTGAAGAGCGTGCCGCACGCGTGGCAGCCGACGAGCCTGAAGGAGCCGCTGGGGTGGGCCTGCGCCTCCTCTGGGGTCGGGAGGAAGAGCCCGGAATTCGACGGCACCTCGGGCCAGTGGAGGACGTCGAAGAGCCGCGCCGAGCCACAGACGCGGCACACGGTCGTCTCCGGAGTCACGGGCTCACCCTAGTCGGCGACTCAGCGCGCCTGCTGTCCGCTTCCGAGGTCGAGCGGATCGCGCGGCTAGTGCTTTGCGGGGTTCTACGCCCGCCCTGCGGAGGACGTCGAGCCGGAAGGTTTGCTCGTGCCCGGGGCGCTCTCAGGAACGCGGTGGCATGAAGCCGTCGTCGCGGCAGCGGGGCGCATACCGATCGAGGCGGTACGGCCGCTTCGCCCCGAACTCGTCGGGGCGGAGAGCGTGCTCTGCGGGCGGGCGTGGTCGTTGATCTCGAAGCCGACGGCAAGTTCCGGTCCTACGCTCGTGCGAGATCATGCGACCGCCGGGGGTTGCAGGGCAGCGCTGCGAGCGTGAGACGCCACGCCGGCTAGCTCCCCGGGAGCAGGCCGCCCAACCCGCCGAGATCCCCTGGGATCAGGCCGGACATCTTCGACTCCATCAGCCCGCGGGCCGAGCGCAGCGCCTCGTTGACCGCCGCGAGCACGGTGTCCGCGAGGAGCTCGGGGTCGTCGGGGTCGATCGCGCGCGGGTCGATCGTGATCGACAGGACCTCGCCCGCGCCGTTCGCCTTCACCGTGACCATCCCACCGCCAGCCGAGGCCTCGACGACCTCGTTCGCCGCCTCCTGCTGCGCCTTCGCGAGCTCCTCCTGCATCCGCTGGGCTTCCTGGAGCATCTTGTTCATGTCGAACTTCACTCGGTATCGACCTCTCTCGCGTCGAAGGTGTCCTTCAGGGCCTCGATGAACCGATCCTCGCCCGGCGGCTCCTCGTCCTCCTCCGCGCTCGCCTCGCCCTCGCCGGTCTCGAGCACCACGGCGAGCTTGCGACCCGTGACCTCGTAGAGCGCATCCCGGAGCATGCCGATGTTCTGGGGCTCCGCGACCTGGCGCCGGTGGAAATCGGCGCCGGCGGGGAAGGCGAGCGTGAGGGTGTCGCCGGCGAGCTCGGTGGGCGTCGCCTCCGCGAGCAGGCTCGCGACAGGAATGGAGCGCTCGCGCACCGTCTCGACGACGCTGCGCTGCCAGGCGTCGGCGACCTGCTCGAGCTCGAGGCTCGGAGGCTCTGCGGCCGGCGGCTCCTCGGCTGCCGGCGTAGGCCGGGGCGGGGCCGACGGCGCGGTCGACTTCGCGGGAGCGGGCGCCTCCACGGCCGCCTGGGCCGCGCCGTGAGGCCGGCTCTCGAGCAGCTCGACGCGGTGCGCGAGCGACTCGCGCGAGAGATCGGCCTGCGGCCGGGTCACCTTGACGAGCGCGAGCTCCAGCGGGAGCCGCGGATCGCCTCCCTGCCGCGTGTCCTCGACCGCGACGGCCAGCAGGTCGATCAGCCGGAGCACGGTCGGCTCGGGGAGCTGGTTCGCCTGCTGCCGGAGGAGGTCCTTCGTCTCCTCGGTGACCGGGAGCGACTCGGGCACGTGGCCCATGTGCTGGACGAGCAGGAGGTGCCGCAGGTGCTCGAGGAGGTCGGTGACGAGCCGGCCGAGGTCCTGCCCCTGCTCGGCGAGCTCCTCGAGGAACGTGAGCACGCCTGCCGTGTCGCGGTCGACGACCATGTCGCAGATCCGGAGCAGCGACTCCTCCTCGACGGCGCCGACGAGCTGGAGCACCGCCTGCGGGTCGATCGCGCCGTTCGTCGCGGCGGCGAGCTGGTCGAGCGTCGATACCGCGTCCCGGAACGAGCCGCGTGCGCTGCGGGCGATCAGCGACAGCGCCGAGTCGGGCGCCTGGATTCCCTCGCCTTCCGCGACCCGGCGGAGCAGCGTGACGAGCTCCGGGAAGCCGCGGTCGCTGGAAGACGAACGTCTGGCAGCGCGAGCGCACGGTCGGGAGCACCTGGCCGAGCTCGGTCGTGCAGAAGACGAAGAGGAGATGGGGCGGTGGCTCCTCGATGAGCTTGAGGAGCGCGTTCCAGGCCGCGGCGCGTGAGCTGGTGCGCCTCGTCGAGGATGTACACCTTGTATCGGCCCTCGACCGGCTGCAGCACCACGCGCTCGCGGATCTCCCGGATGTCGTCGATGCCGCGCTGCGAGGCGGCGTCCATCTCGACGACGTCGAGGGAGGTGCCGTTCGCGATCGGCGACGCACGTGTGGCAGGTCTTGTCCGGGCTCGGCGAGGGTCCGGGCGTCCCCGCGCAGTTGAGGGCCTTGGCGAGAATGCGCGCCATCGACGTCTTCCCCGTCCCGCGCGGCCCCGCGAAGAGGTAGGCCTGCCGCACCTGGTCGTGCTCGATCGCGTTCGTCAGCGTGCGGACGACCGCCTCCTGACCGACCACCTCGTCGAACCCCTGCGGGCGGTACTTGCGGTAGAGGGCGGTCACCCCGCGGATTCAATCAGGTGCGACTCTGCCCCGGCGTGGGGCGCACGCGAGCACGCGGCAGCGAAGCGGACGCCTTCGGGGTGTTCCGCGAGACCGGAGTCCGCACTCGCGGATCCGGTCTCTGCGGAGAAACATGCCCGGTCACGCGCTCCGTCGTCGAGTGCGGCGTCACCGGAGGTGCCTGCGTCGCCTGCTCGGATCGGGCGAGACCGCGGCACCTGAGAGGGAGTCCTTAGCGCTGCTTCCTTCCGGACCTGACGCGGTTCGGACGCTCCCAGTGCGCGGGACCCGATCTGTCAACGCTGCGTGCGCAGACCCAATCCCGACGAACCGTCCCTCGGACGGCGTTCGGTCCCGCATGGAGCGGATTTCGGGTTCAGGGAACCGCTGACTCCCCACCTAGCGCGACCGGGCAGGCGGAGGGTAGCAGGGCGTGCGACACGGTCCGTGCGAAGAGTTGCCCGTGCGATGGGCGACTGCAGCCGACCGCGTCCCTACCATCGTCGGTCGACACGTACGGCGACATGAGGGGGGCGAGCCATGGGACGGCGCGCTCGGTCGGAGGAGTTTCGGGTGGAGGGCGTCGTGGAGCGCCTCGCTCCGTACGACGTCGCGCTGGTCGACGACGTGCGCTCGACCCTGGCCGTCGACGGCGAGCTGGTGGAGAGGGCGGCCACGCTGCTCCAGCTCCTGCCTCGCCAGCGCCGCGAGACGATCGAGGATCTCGTCTGCCCGAACGACCAGCCGCGGGGACGTCGCGCCGTGGACGCGCTCATCGACTCTGAGTTCGCCGCGGAGGACCGGGCTGGCCGCCTGCACCTGGTGTGCGCGGAGGCCGAGGAGCGACCGGAGTCGCCTGAGCCCGAGCCTGGCCCGCCTCGTCGCGATCGCCCCGGGTCGCCGGGGCCCGCGACGAAGGAGGAGCGCCCCGCACCGTGGCGGCAGCGCGCCTCCCGCGTCGCGAGGCTCGTCCTGGGCCCGGTGCGGTGATCGCGGGCCTGGAGAGCCGCTGCCGCGAAGCCGGCCCGCTCGGACGTACAGGAGAGCCCACCACCCACGAACGACGGGCCATCAAACGGATCGCTCTGGGTCGAATTCCGCCGCCGTGCGTGCATGGCGTCGATCCGTTCAGAGAGCAACCGGTGGAAGAACAGCACGCTGGCCCTGCCAGGTAGAACTCTGTTCGCCTAGGCTCCTCGCCTCGCGCGCCAGGCGCGTCGGCGGCCTGTGGGCTTTCGGCCGGGGTTCTGGCCAGCAGGGCCAGTCCCACCACTGTACTCCTCTTCGCCCGGTTCGCATGCGTTAACCCAGACGAGGGAGGATGCCCCTACACTTCGTAGGTGAGGACGCGGCGGGAGCACGAGCACGAACTGCGCGAGGCCAAGCTCGCGCACCTGCGCGAGCAGGTGTCCTCCGGGTCTCTCGTGATCCGTCAGATGACCCGTGCCGAGCGGGCGAAGTGGGCGAAGCGCAGCGCGAAGCTCGATGCCGGCCTGACACCTGCCGAGCGCACCAAGCGCGATTCCGTCCTGCGCGATCGGCGCCGGCGCAGCGAGTACGCCCGTCTCGCGACCTGAGCCGCTCGAGCAGGCGACGCGTGCGTACCGCACACGGCGAGAGGACGGTGCGTGCCCTCGACCCCGCGGTTCCTCGATGGGCGCACCTGGGATCGAACCAGGGAAAGATCCCGAGGTGCTAGTCACGTCTGCGCCTTCGGCGCCGCGGTCTGGTGTCGTTGCGGCAACGCAACCTCGCTGCAGACCTGAGGGAGTTATCGCGCGGCCGAGTCGATCGTTTCCGCACGCCTGGCGATCGCGCGCAGCATGGCGACGCCGTACGTCGCGTCGACGAGCCCGAGCGGCAGCACCAGGAGCCGGAGCGACCGCGGCGCGTAGTTCGCGCGTGTCCGCACGAGCAGGCGCGTCCGGTCGCCCGGAAGCCTGTTCAGCGTCAGCGCCCAGGTGAAGTCGACGTACGTGCCGCCGGCGAGGAGCTGCTGCTCGACCCTTGCCGGCGACTCCGGGTCGTCGATTTCGATCGGGCTGCCGCGCCGCGGGTGCCGGATCGAGCGGTAGACGAGCGCACGGGCTGGGTCGACGTGCTCGACGCGGAAGTACGACGCGTAGTCGGGGCCGTCGCAGATGAGATCCCCGACCGCGACGTGCTGGTGCTCGGGCAGGAGCCGGTTGGCGCTCTTCGGGAAGGGAGCTCTGACGCCGAACACCCAACGGTTGGCGAAGAGGTCGACCCACTCCGGCGTGTACCAGCCGCCACGCCCGTAGCCCATCTGCGCAAGCCAAGGCCACACCCGCTCCGCGGTCGTCTGCACGGTGACGCCGCGCGTCCACTCGACCATCGGGTGCCGGATGATGTCGTCGCCGGGCAGCGATCCGTACGCCTCCGCATCCGAGACGCCGGTGCGGACACTCAGCCGGCGCGCTGCAGCACCGAGCAGCCAGCCGCCGAGCAGGCACCCAGCCGCAAGCGCAGACGGCCGCGAGCGACAGTCTCTGCTACGCGCGCCTCGCAACACGGACGTCAGCTTCTATGCGCCGCCGTTGGAAGGCAAGGACGACGCGTGACTCGGCGACGGCAGCGGGTGGCGGCGGCAACGCCGGATGCCGCGATTCGTCCTTCTGCGTCCTTCAGTGTGATGGCCGCGTCCGGTGTGGCCGGTGAAGACGAGGCCACGCGCCGCCCGAGCCCGCCACGACGAGCGCCAGCGCTGCGATCACGAACGAGACCGGCCCGTACATCCACCACAACTCCTCATCCCTACTCCAGGTGAAGGCCGCGAGCGTCTCGAGCAGGAAGACCGCTGCCAACGCCCAAGCGAAGAACCGAATCATCCGGTCGGATACAAACGCCTGCTGCCACAACCCGACCCGCGCCAGGACGACCAACACCGCGGCGACGAGCAGCACGACCACGACGGCGGCGACAACGCGCACGCCCGTCGTCGCCACTTCGTCGCGGACGCCGCGGGTATAGAGCCCCCAGGTGCCGCCCAGCAGCCAGTAGAGATGCGACGCCGCCGGCCCCGCGGCCAGCCCGACAATCAGAAGCGCCGCAACAACGCGGATGCGCCTCGTCGCGCCTTCCACTCTCGGTGTCATCGGACACCTCCTCTCCGACCGCCCTCGTACACAAGCTCTCTTTCAGGGGTTCCAGCCCGAATCGATCGAGACGGGCTCGGCTCGGCCCGGCGGATAGCGCGGTACACCGCATCGCGCAGCGGCTTCTCGCGCGGATCATCGTTGTAGTAGAAGTCGAGCTTGTTCATGACGTAGGCGTACCCGAGGTGGGCGTCCGGATCGGCGAACGCGAACGAGCCGCCGGCGCCTGGTGCGCAGAAGGCGCGCGGGCTCGAGCCGAACCAGACCGTCGGCCCGGGTCGCAGGAAGCCGAGGGAGAAGTACGTTGGGATGCCGAGCACTTCGTCCTCGGGATGATCGGTCGGGGGCAATGCGGTGATGCGGGCGAACGTCTCGGGCGTGAGGCCAAGCTCGGCGCCGCCCTCGGCGAAAGCGGAATAGGCGCGCGCGATAGCGCGAGCCGTGCCCACGCCGTTGCCGGCGGGCAACTCCACTTCGAGCGTGCGCCGATCGTTCCAGGACAGATCCGAGAAGAGGAACGACTTGCGGATCATCGACCGCGGTTGGAAGTACTTCTTCAGCATCGCAGGAGGTGTCCTGGGCAACGCTAGGAGCGCACGTGCGATGGAGAGCGTCTTGACCGTGGCGAGGCGCTCGTCGGGGATCGCAGGCGGCAGACCGATGTAGAACTCGATGCCGAGCGGCACCGCGATCTCCTCGTGGAAGAAGCGCCCGAGCGTGCGGTGCTCGGGGTCGACGTGGCGGATGAGCTCCTGCATGTACAGCCCGAGCGACATGGTGTGATAGCCGTGGCGTGTGCCGGGCGGCCACGCCGGTTTCTGGCGCGCGAGCATGCGTCGCGACGGCATCGAGGTCGCGCATCTGCGCGATACGCAGCTCCTCGTCGAGCAAGACCAGCCCCGCCTCGTGGCCAAGCAGCTGGCGCACGGTCACGTCGGCCTTGCCGTTCTGCGCGAACTCGGGCCAGTAGCGCGCGACCGGTGCGTCGTAGTCGAGCCAGCCGCGCGAGTTCGCCAGCGCAAGCGTCATGGCAGCCAGGCCCTTGGTGCTGGACATGAAGACGATCAGCGTGTCTTCGTTCCAAGGCGCGTCGCCCTCGGGCGTGCGGCGGCCACCCCACAGGTCGACGACTTTCTCGCCGCGCCAATACGCTGCGACGGCAGCGCCGATCTCGCCGCGCTCGTCGAAGTTACGCTCGAACTCGGCGCGTACCTCTTCGAAGCCTGGAGCGACGAACCCGGAGACGCGGGCTTTCGAGCTGTCGATTGTGCTCTGCATGAGGCCTCCTTCTTGACCCGAGTCTCCCATCGCAGCACCTTCACGTTCATCAGCAATCTCACCGAGAGGAGCTACGGGTTGTTGGCAGGCCACTCAGACGTTCGCGTCGTCGGGGCGGTCGCGCGTGCTGCGCGAAAACCCTGATGCTGGACCGCACCGACGGCCATACCTTGGGGACACGAGCAGGAGGCCGCGAGTGCCGCACGTTGTGGGTGAGATCGTGATCAACCGGCCCGTCGAGCAGGTGTTCGACTTCGTTGCCGACGAGAGGAACGAGTCCCAGTTCAATTCGAAGATGCTCACGGTTGAAAAGGTCACACCCGGCCTGGTGGGAAAGGGCACCCGGTTCCGCACGCAGGTCAAGGCGCGACAGCGGACGGCGGAGATGAGCGTGGAACTCACCGCGTACGACAGACCCAGGCGACTCACGTCAGTCAGCAAGTTGACCAATATGGAGATCGAGGGGACGCTGACGTTCGACCCTGTTCCCGAGGGAACGCGCATGCGTTGGTCATGGGATCTCGCTCCCCGTGGAATCCTCAGGCTGGCGACGCCGGTCATCGGCCTCATAGGGCGACGTGAAGAGCGGACGATCTGGACGAGCCTGAAGCATCTTCTCGAACGGGACACGCCGCTCGAGCGACATTCCTGAGCACTCGGCCACCAGAGAGCTACTTCACAGCAGTTGATCCCGTCATTGGTTCAGAAGCCGTTCAGCTGCGGGCCGGATGCCGACCACGAGCAGGTATCCGATCATCCAGAGCTCGCCGACCGTCGCCGGGATCGCGAGCGCGTCAACGAGCCAGGTCGGCGCATCAGCGGCGTAGTCGACGAAGGCGCTCACGACATAGCCGAGGCCGCCGGCGACGAGGATCCAGCCCAGCGCCCGCGGGAAGCGGCAGGACGTCGCAGCGACCCATCCCATCGGGATGAGCCAGAGCCCGAAGAAGAGGGCGCCGACGCCCCAGAAGCTCTCACTCAGCCGGAACAGCAGCTGCGTCGTCGCTGCGGCATCGTCGCCCGGCGCGAGTCCTGTGTCGGCGGCGACCTCGAGCGCAGTCGCAACTGCGGCGCTGCTGGCGAGGATCGCCACCGCGTTGACCATTCCGAACACTCCCAGCGCCCACGCGGCCACCGGATTGATCGGTCGGAACAGCTTGTAGAACCACACCGCGGCGAGCGCCTGCGTGACGACGATCGCAAGTTCTACTCCGAGACCAAGGCGAGCGAGCCCCTCGTCAGTCGTGAGGTTTTCGAGCGTCTTGGCGGCGTCGTCCGGGTCGTAGACCGCCGGGCGGATCAGCAGTAACCCGATGCCCGTGATGGCGAGGCCGAGGTACCACGCGCCGGCAGCCCGTGCGGAGCGGCGCTCCCGACCGAGATCGTCTTCGGAGACCTGCGGTTTCATGAGGACAGACCTCCGCTCGACTGCTACTTCACACGGTTCTTCCATGCTTCAGTTCAAAGGACGGCGCAGCGAACCCCTTCCAGATCAGCAAGACCGCCAGGATCATCTCCTGCAGGGCGATCGGAGCAGCCCCGAGCAGCTGCAGCGCAACTGGAGCGTCGACGCCGTACACGAACATCTGGACTACGGCGCTCGTCATGAGCAGGAGTCCCCCGACGAGGCCTAGGAGCGACAACCAGACGGGGACGAGCCGGGACCGGTAGAGCAGGGCGTTGAGGATCACCGCGCTCACGCCGAACACGATGAGCGTCCCGACGAACAAGGCCCACTCCCGCGTTGAGAGCAGCGCGCTGCCCACGGGTTCCACGCCGATGCCGCCTGCACTGCCCCAGTCCTGGCTCAGCGTCAGCACCAGGAGGGCGGTGGTCGAGGCAATGAGGATGAAGGTCGCCTCCACCGTGCGCAGGGCGACGTAGCCGACCGCCATGCCCTCGCCGTGTGGCTTGAGCACAGGGAGCAGCAGAGCGGCGATCCCGATGACCGACAGGGCGAGGCTGAACTCCAAGAGGACCCCCAGGATGATCTGGCCGTCGTGTGCCGCCACCTCGATGAGGTAGTTCTGATCATCCAGGGGCAGAAGCAGCGACCCACCGATGATCGAGGTGACGGTGGCCACGATGAACAGAACCCCGACGAGTCGGGCGGTCGCCGTCTGCGAGGCCACGACCACGTCGGCGGGAGGAGGCAGGTCCATCAGGGCTTCACGCGGTCTCCCTCTGCTTCATGTCAAAGGACGGCTCGTGCGGGCCGGCATCGAGCCGGAACGGCGGGTACTCGCGCGTCATGAACGCCCCGTAGGCGACGACGCGAAGCACCCAGCGGTTGAGGCCGAGCACGAGATCGAAGATCTCAGTTGGGTACCGGTCCTTGAACAGCAGTAGGACGCCGGCGACGAGCACGAGGAGGCCGACCAGTCCGAGTGACCATCCGGCCCCGGCGAAAATCCCCGCGATGCAGAACTGCGGGATGCCGAGCAGCCACCACCCGATGAGGGGGAGGCCGCGGCGCAGGTTCTCCGGGTAGTCGATCTCGAGCCGCGCCGGGTACTCGGGCACGTCCGCGAGCGTGAACGGCGGGTACTCGTCGGTCCCAAGGGCGCCGAAGGTGTAGAAGGCGACCCGCCACGACCAGCGCAGCACGCCGACGTTGAAGCCGAAGATCCCCCGCGGGTAGCCCCCGGTGAACAGCACTGCGAAGAACGCGATCACCGACAGCACGAAGAAGGCGACCCAGAGAAAGAAGAGGACGATGTAGTGAGGAATTGCGAGGAGCCACTTAACGAGCCACAGCCAGCGGCTCAGGTGCGGCGCCAACTCGCCCTCGAGGGCGAGCGGCGGCCTTTCCGTCGCGACCTGCATGACAAACCACCTCCTGGGGCAAGGGTCTCCCACGGCCGCACCTGGCGTATCGGGGCAAACACGCGTCGTGTGGTGTGGCCAACTACCGATCCACGGCTCCTCGTGCTCACGAATGGAGTCAATGCTCCTTACGTGCCTTGCCGAAGGCGTACTTCGCGAGCGCCCATGTGCCGGTGGATGCGAAGAGCGCCACGAAGATGCCTGACGGGATGGTCGAGCTGTTGCCATCGTTGCTCGCCCCCACGAAGTCCGAACCCCAGACTGCAGTCACCGCGACAGCGATCCACATCGCGGTGATCGCGAGCGACGCCCAGACTTCCTTGAGACGGAGCAGCGAGGGCCAGCCCTGCTCCTGAGCAGCCCCGGCGGGCGGGTGCGAAGTGCTCGACATCTCACACCGCCTCTCTGCCCCAGACGCTCGCACGCCGCAGGCGCGAAGGCATCAGGAAGAACCCCGATCGACGGGCGGGGGAACCCACACGCGACTGCCTTCCGGCCCCCGATTGGGCCGCTCCTGGCCCTGTTCTAGGTGCGGTTTAGCCGGGCACCTTCTCGCGATCGCGACGCTGCCGGGGCCGACCAGCTACGGGACTGTGCATCGGCTCATGTCGGCCTCGACTCAGACCAAGCGGCGCGGGCTCGTTTCCCACGCCTACACCACGAAGAACCGAGTGGGTTCTCGGCTCTGAATGTCGTGCGTCGCCTCTTCCTCCATGCGGGCAAGTCGGGTGTAGTAGTCGGGGAACTCGTTGAGATGCGCGAGGGCAATCTTTCCCGTCACAACTGGGTCATCGTGCGACACATCCGTGAGCGGACCCTGGAGCCCGTGCTCCAACTCCACGTCCATCCCCATCCGGAACTGCTCCAGATCGAACGGAGCCGAAGTCCAGTCGATCCCGATTTGCTGCCCGACCACGGCGAGCCTCTTCGCACGTGAAGGTCGTACGTTCGGTCATCTCAGCCCCCGTTCTCTCGCGCGACCGGACCGGCGCGCCGGACTTGCCGCGCGCCTGATCATCTGACGGACTGTGGAGAAGTCCTACCGCACATAGAAGTCAGCGAATTGACCGGTCTTGTAGTGCCCCGGCAGATTGCAGATCAAGGAGTAATGCCCGGGCTTGAGGATGAGGTTCAGCGTCCTCGCCTGACCCGGGGGCACGCCGCTGATCTCACCGACGTTGCCGCTCTCGTTCGCTTCCTTGCCCTTGAGCAGGTTACCCGCAGGCCTTTCGGTCTTCAGGACGACGAACTCGTGCTCGACGGTGCCGATGTTCGTGACCACAAACCTGACCTTGCCCCTCGGTGCACCTTGCGTGCCAGGGAACACACTGAACTCGTCCACCTGGACGGCCACGAGAGGCTTCGAGGTCACGGCCTCCCCAGTCGAGACGGAGCCGGAAACAGTTACGGCTGTGACGGCTGCGATCCCAAGTGCGAGCCTTCGCATTGAATCGACTCCTTTCGTCTTGCGGACGTGGAGCAGCGTGGTGCATCGAGACCACCGCGCAATCAGGGGTTCACGTATCCGCCCTGCGGCAATGTGCTCCGGGGGTTTGTGCCGCACTGCCATATCTCGAGCACCACGAGTGCGGGGTTCAGCTTCCGCGTCGACGACGCCTGTTGCGCCTCGCTACCGGCCAAGTCAGTTTGAGTCGTACGGGCGTGCTCCTCCCCCTCGCGATGGCGCTCGGGCGGTGGTGACTGGTCGCGGAGCAGTAGTCGCCTGGCTCGGACGGATTCCCAAGTGCGATCGGGCTGCCTCGCGAAGACGAACGGCAGTGCGCCCAGGCCGGTGGCAAGGGCGGTTCCGAGCGCCACCACGAAGACGGTGAGGACGTCCATCGTCACCCAAACTGACCATGGGCACGCGTGTGACGCCCGCGTACTTCTCCACATGTCGCTCGGAGATCCGTGCCGACCGGGTCGCGCGACATGCTCCTCCCGACATGAACGTCACGCGCACGCCCACGGCTGGCGACGCTCCGTTCACGCCGACCGGGTTGGATGCCCTGCCTCCCGCAGACGTCGCGCGCAAGGCCGCCTCGGTCGGTGTCGCGAAGGCAGGCATGCCTGCGCTCGACGTCTTCATACTCGCTGTCCTCGCAGGTGCGTTCATCGCGCTCGGAGCCGCTTTCGCGACCACGGTCGGCAGCGGAGGCGGAGACGTCCCCTACGGCCTGCTGCGGCTACTCGTTGGACTCGCGTTCACACTCGGCCTCGTCCTCGTTGTCGTGGCGGGCGCAGAGCTGTTCACGGGAAACAACCTGATCGTCATGGCGTGGGCGAGCCGCAGCGTGAGCAGCGGTCGCCTCCTGAGGAACTGGGGGCTCGTCTACGCGGGCAACTTCGTCGGTGCAGTTGCGACAGCGGTGCTCGTCTTCCTCTCGCGGCAGTACACGTTTGGCGGCGGGCAGGTCGGTGTCACCGCTCTCACGATCGCTTCGACGAAGACGAGCTTCGGCTTCGGCCAGGCGATCGTGCTCGGCCTGCTCTGCAACGCCCTCGTGTGCCTGGCCGTGTGGCTGACGTACGGCGCGCACACGACTGCGGACAAGATCCTGGCTGTGATCCCCCCAATCGCAGCGTTCGTCGCTCTGGGCTTCGAGCACTCGGTCGCGAACATGTACTTCATTCCGGTCGCGCTGCTCATCACGACCGACGACTCGTGGATGGACACGACGAGTGGCGTGCCGGACGCGAGCGGACTGACGTGGGGGAGCTTCCTTTACGACAATCTTCTGCCGGTCACGATGGGGAACGTCATCGGCGGAGCGATCATGGTCGGCGTCGTCTACTGGTTCGTCTACCTCCGCCGCCGCGGCCAGGGCTCCTGACAACCCGCACGCTGCGGACTCCGCGTATGTGACTCCGCGTCGCAACGGATTCGCCGGTCGCGCCTGTCGGTGACGATCGACGCAGCGACCAAGGAGGTCATCATGGTCGCTGGAGGATGCAACCAGCCGATCGACCGGCGCGGGCCTGGCGCGTAGGTCTGAGAGACTTCGCCGGGTGCCACTCCGCGCCGCCGCGCTCTGCGGACTGCTCGCGCCGGTGACCTTCATCGTCGGCGTCCTGCTCGGCGACCTCGCTCAGCCCGAGGCGTTCAGCCCGGCCCACGACGACATCAGCGACCTCGGCGCGCAGACTGCCGGCCAGGCCTGGCTCTATAACCAGATCGCAGCGAACCTCAACGGGCTCCTGACCGTCGCCTTCGCGTTGGGCCTCTGGCGTGCGCTCGGGTCCGGCTGGCTTGCGAGGCTCGGCGTTCTCGGGCTTGCGGTTATCGGAGTGACCCGGTTCCTCGAAGGCTTCCTCCGACTCGACTGCCGCGGCATGGATGAGGGCTGCGAGAACACGTCCTGGCAGGCCGACGGGCACCGGTTCGAATCCGGTATCGCGTCGGCACTCTTCTTCGTAGTCCCGCTACTGCTCGCGTTCGCGTTTCGGCGGCTCCCACAGTGGCGCGGCTTGTGGCTTCCGACGCTCCTCGTCGTGCCCGTCGTGGTGGCTGTGAGCATTCCGTTCAGCCTGATCGGCGACGGCGCGGGGGTACGCGCTGCAAGCATCACGTGGTTCCTCTGGGTCGGCCTCGTCGCGTGGCGGCTGCTGCGGATCGCGGGCGACGGAACGGTTAGAGCCGCCGCGGATCTGACCCCAGCGCTTCCCGAATGAGCACTGCGGTGGAAAGCCGATGATCGTTTGCGCCGTCGTTGACGACGCCCTCTTCCCGCAAAGGCGAAGGATGTCGGTGAGTACTTGGACAAGCTGGCAAAGCGGGCGAGGTCTAAGAGCGATGCTCCAGTGCTCACACCACCCGCGGAAGTGCGAAACGACCAGTCAACAGCGGCGACCGCCCAAAGCCCTGGTCCGAGTGGCACTTGATCACGGGTTCGCTGCGGCTGTGAGGCTCTTGGGACCAGGCCGAAGGAACGCGGAAAGCCGATGGCGTTCTGGCTCTGGTCGGTGGTCGGTGTGTTTGTAGTTCTCTTTGTGCTCTTGTTGTGGGCGCTTCGCTAGGTCCAGCGCCTGCGAATCGAAGGGCGGGCGCGGGCTACCCGTCGTGGCTCGGTTGCGGACCATCTCCCGCTGCAACCGCGACACCGCCGCTCTCTGCCCCTCTTCAGCTTCGGGGCGAGTCCAGCTCGGCGCTAGAATTGACCGATATGCAGGCTTTTTTAAGCATTGAGCCTTTGCCCACCCCCGGATGCCCGACCTGCTTCCACTGCGCGTCGACACGCAACTGCTCAAGGTCTCCCGGACCGCGCGCGACCGTCTGGCACTCGCGATCCTGCTCGACCTCGGAGTTCGCAAGTCGGAGCTCGGCCGCCTGATGGTTCGCGACCTCGATCTCGGCCGACGCATTCTCACGGTGTTCGGGAAGGGACAGAAGGAACGCATCCTGCCCGTCCGCGGTCGGCTCGTTCTGATGGCCGAGGCGTATTTGCTTACGGAGCTCCCCGAGTTCACGGCAATCAGCAACGGCGAGCGCACCCGTGAGGTAGAGGCGTACTACGGGCACTACGACCTGAGTGACCTCGAGCGAGCGATGGAACAGTTCGCCAGTCGACGGAGCGACACCGTTGACGATCCCAACTGAGTGCGGGGCTGACCCGCGCCGTTGAGCGAGGGATGGGCGCACCTGACCCCCGACAACCCTGCACTTCGCCCGCTTCTGCGGCCTCAGGGGAGCACTGAGGGGAGCGTCAGGCGAGCTGACGCGGGCGCACGCGCTCGATGCTGTGGTCGCGAGCAGTCGGTCAGCCACCCTTGAGGATTCGCACTCGTCCGATCGCGCTTGCCCTACCGTTGAACATCGTGAACCAGACCGCGCGGTCAGGTCCCGAGGCAATCCCCCACGGTCCCCTGACCATCTTGTCCTTGTAGATCCTCGCTGTGCCGCGAGTCGTAATCCGTCCGATCGAGTTGCCACTGGTACTGGTGAACCAAAGGGCTCTATCCGGCCCTGCAGCGATCCCATACGGGCGATCAGCCAGCACGTAAAGGATGGCTCGCCCACTGCCGGTGCTGATGCGCCCAATCGCGGGGCCTGAACGTCGTGTCGTTGTGAACCAGAGGGCGCCGTCCGGACCGGCTGCGATCTGAACGGGTAGGCCGAGGCTCCCACCCACGTAGTTTGAGTCGATGCCCTCGTTGTAGTACGTGACCGCGCCCTGGGTGGTCACTCGCCCAATACCAACCCCGGAGCCGTTGGTGAACCAGAGGGCGCCGTCCGACCCGGACGTGATCCCCAGCGGGTAGCTGAGGTACCCGCCTTGGTCCCGATAGATGGTGATCGTGCCCTCGGTCGTGATTCGCCCGATCGAGTCGCCTACGCCGCTACCTTCGTCCCTGCCGGAATTGGTGAACCAGAGCGCAGGATGTGTCCGTGGGAGCAGCACGCCTGATCGACTGCCAGCCCGTGGCTAAGGGCAGGAGAGGAATGGAGGAGAGTTGAGTCCGAGGTTCGCATACATCTACTTCATGAAGGATGAGCCGGACCGCGTCGGTGCCTCGGTTCCGGGGCACGTATCGCACTGGCGGGAGCTTCGGCTGGACGGCTACGTCGGTGGCCCCTTCGAGGACCGTACAGGCGGGCTGATCACATTCGATGCCGGCGACGAGGAGTCCGCGAGACACGCCGTGGAGGCGGATCCTTTCCTCCTCGACGGGTTACTCACCTCGTACTGGCTCAAACGCTGGACGCCCGACTGAGATCAGCTGCCCGCGAGTCCGCAACTCGCCTTCCCACGGTGCAGAGCATCAGGGCAGCCGCTGACCCCGCATACCCGGAACTACCGAGGGTCAGCCGCGCTTCAGCGTCGAGAGGACAGCGGGTCGGCGTCCTCCGTGCGTGCAGGCTCGACCAGGAGGGTGAGTCGATCACGACCGACAACGGTGACCGTATCGCCCATGTCGGCTCCGGCGCTACACCGTGCCGCCCAGATCTCGCTCGCGATGCGCACCTGACCGCCTGGACGGCAGGGAGAGACGACGGTTGCCTCCCTCCCGATCAGGGTCTGCGCACCGACCGTCTTGCGACCGCTGCGGACCTTGCGGTTCCAGAAAAGGACCTCGCCGACGAAGACGATCATCCCACCGATGAAGCCGACGAAGTTCCAGGGCGAGGGGAGCAGGAACAGGAGGACGAGCGCAACGATGAAGAACACACGACAAGCCTAGGCGGTCGGATCGTCCATCACCGCATCAGCGTCGCCGCAGACCCGGAACTACCGAATTCCCGCTCCCAGCACTCCGGGCACAACCCCAGGTCCGGCATCGACCGTTCCCGTGCCCCATGAGGACACCGCTACTCAGTGCTGGTCGGATGCTCCGAAGGAGGCGCAGTTGCCTGCGGGCCGCACTCGAGAGGTCTAGGGGTGGTACTGCTCGTCGATAGACACGACGGGGTTGGGGTACTTCGATCCGACTCCGATCCAGAACCCGGCGGTTCGAGGGTCGCCGAAGAGAGGACGGCCCTTCGGATTCTTGCCACGCATGATCTGGGTGAACTCGGTCACGCCGACGGTGATCGTCCTCAGGGACTTCCCGAGTATCGTGATCGACGCTCCCGGCGCGACTGTGTACGTGTAGACGCGACGACTCTCATCGACGCTGTAGGAGTCGTTGGGCACATCGCGTGAGCCTGTGTCCTCATACGCCGCCTGCTCGGCAGCCGTTCCGAACAGAAGTAGGGCCGGATCAAACTTCATCTGCCAGCGCCCAGC
>CAVVRG010000002.1:0-11946 GCA_963750595.1 uncultured Actinomycetes bacterium
AGCGAGCTGCCGGTAGAGGAGCTCGCCGACGTCGAGGTCGAGGACTGAATGAACACCGCTACGACCAGAGGAAATGAGGCGTAAGCACACGTGATCGACATCAATGACTTCGACGCGATCCGCATCGGGCTCGCGTCGAGCAAGCAGATCCGCGACTGGTCGTCCGGCGAGGTCACGAAGCCCGAGACGATCAACTACCGCACCCTGAAGCCCGAGCGGGACGGTCTCTTCTGCGAACGCATCTTCGGTCCCACGAAGGACTGGGAGTGCTACTGCGGCAAGTACAAGCGCGTCCGCTACAAGGGCATCATCTGCGAGCGCTGCGGCGTCGAGGTGACGCGGCAGAAGGTGCGCCGCGAGCGCATGGGCCACATCGACCTCGCCGCTCCGGTCTCGCACATCTGGTTCTTCAAGGGCGTGCCGAGCCGCATCGGCTACCTCCTCGACATCGCGCCCCGCGAGCTCGAGAAGGTTCTCTACTTCGCCGCCTCGATCGTCACGACGGTCGATGGCGAGAAGCGTCAGGCGGACCTCGCCGACCTCGAGGACAAGGTCGCAGGCGAGACCGAGCGCATCTACCTCGATCGCGACGAGGCCCTCTCCGGTCTCGACGAGCGGTTGGGCCGTCGGCGCGACTACTTCGCGGCCGGAAAGGAGCGCAACTTCGACGAGGACGACGACTTCTGGGCGCGCGGCCTGTCCAACTGGGCCGAGGAGTCCGGCCTGCCGTCCCTCGAGGATGTCCGTGCTCTCGGCGGCAAGGTCTTCGTCAACCTCGCGAAGACGATCTCGAACGAGGACCCGCGCAAGGTCCGGGAGCTCGTGCGTCAGACCGCGACGCGCGAGGATCGGCGGCTCGCGCCCCGCGAGGTCGAGTCGGTCGCCGCGGCCGCCCTCCAGATCGAGGCGGCTCTCGCTCCGCTGCGCGCGGAGCTCGACAAGGCGTCCGGCTCGAAGAAGGGCGCGATCACCAAGCACCTGAAGAAGCTCCAGGAGTCGCTCCTCGCTGGCGCCGAGCTGGCGGAGGACGATGCGGCGCTCGTCGAGTCGGTCGACAAGAAGAACCTCGAGCGCGGACGCGAGGTCGGCGCGGGGTTGCTCGGAGACGTCCTCGCCGCCGTCGACCCGGAGGCGGACGCGGCCACGATCCGCGAGCTCGCGTACGACCTCTGCCTCGTCGAGGGAACGCGCAAGGACGACCTCGACGCCATCGGTCAGTGGGCGCTCAAGGTGCGCGAGATGGTCGCGGACATGGACCAGCGCCGCGAGGACACTCGCGAGGCCGCGGTCGAGGCGGTCCGGAGGCTCGAGCAGACCTGGCTCCTCTTCAGGGAGCTGGAGCCGAAGATGATCGTCGGCGACGAGCAGATCTTCCGCGAGCTCAAGGACCGGTTCGGATCGCCCTATGGCTTCGGCATCTACTTCCGGGGCGGGATGGGCGCGGAGGCGGTCCGCGACCTTCTACGCGACCTCGACCTCGAGGACGAGTCCCGCACGCTCCGCGACGTGATCAAGACGTCGAAGGGTCAGAAGCAGCAGCGGGCGATCAAGCGGCTCAAGGTCGTGGAGGCGTTCATCAAGTCCGGCAACAAGCCGGAGTGGATGATCCTCGAGGCCGTTCCCGTGATCCCGCCGGAGCTCCGGCCGATGGTCCAGCTCGACGGCGGTCGCTTCGCGACCAGCGACCTGAACGACCTCTACCGCCGTGTCATCAACCGGAACAACCGGCTGAAGCGCCTGCTCGACCTCGGCGCGCCGGAGATCATCGTCAACAACGAGAAGCGCATGCTCCAGGAGGCCGTCGACGCGCTGTTCGACAACGGCCGCCGCGGCCGTGCCGTGACCGGCCCGGGCAACCGCCCCCTGAAGT
Organism: uncultured Actinomycetes bacterium; assembly: GCA_963750595.1. Lineage (GTDB taxonomy): Bacteria > Actinomycetota > Thermoleophilia > Gaiellales > Gaiellaceae > GMQP-bins7. The sequence goes on from CAVVRG010000002.1 coordinate 1,871, forward strand.
CGCTCTCGGACATGCTCAAGGGCAAGCAGGGCCGGTTCCGGCAGAACCTGCTCGGCAAGCGCGTGGACTACTCGGGCCGGTCGGTGATCGTCGCCGGGCCGAACCTGAAGCTGCACCAGTGCGGGCTGCCGAAGCTGATGGCACTCGAGCTCTTCAAGCCGTTCATCATGAGCCGGCTCGTCGAGCGCAAGGCCGTCCAGAACATCAAGGCCGCGAAGAAGATGGTCGAGTCGATGATCCCCGAGGTCTGGGACGTCCTCGAGGAGGTCATCGCGGAGCACCCCGTGCTGCTCAACCGCGCCCCGACGCTGCACCGCCTCGGCATCCAGGCGTTCGAGCCCGTGCTCGTCGAGGGCAAGGCGATCCAGGTGCACCCGCTCGTCTGCCATGCCTTCAACGCGGACTTCGACGGCGACCAGATGGCCGTCCACCTGCCGCTCTCCGCGGAGGCGCAGGCCGAGGCACGCGTGCTCATGCTCTCGGCGAACAACATCCTCTCGCCCGCCAGCGGACGCCCGCTGGCGACGCCGACGCAGGACATGGTGCTCGGTGCGTACTCGCTGACGTACTGCGCGCACGATCTCGACGGCATGTCCGCGGAGGAGCTCGCGAAGAGCCTCGGTATCAAGGGGCTCCCGCGGTTCCGGTCGGAGGAGGACGTGGCATTCGCGATCGACGACCCGAGCGGCTCGATCAAGACGCAGGACCCGATCGAGTACGAGTGGGAGGGCGAGCGCATCCTCACGACTCCGGGGCGCGTCATCTTCAACGCCGAGGTCAAGCGTGCCCTCGACGAGGCGACCGGGGGCACCTTCGAGGGGCACCCGTTCCTCAACCGGACGCTGACGAAGCGCGAGCTCGACGGCTTCATCGGCGATCTCGTCGAGCGTCACGGGCCGAACACGATCGCCGCGGCGCTCGACGTGATCAAGTCGCTCACGTTCCGCTTCGCGACCCGCTCCGGGATCACGATCTCGAAGAACGACATCGTCATCCCGGACGAGAAGGAGGCGATCCTCGCCGACTACGAGGGGCGGGTCACGACGGTCGGGAAGGAGTACGACCGTGGCCTGATGACGGAGGACGAGCGCGACGAGCGCATCGTCGCGATCTGGACCGAGGCCACGGACGCCGTCGCCGACCGCATGATGGACAACCTCGAGAAGACGAACCCGATCTTCATGATGGCCAACTCGGGCGCGCGCGGGTCGTTCAACCAGATCCGCCAGCTCGCCGGAATGCGCGGGCTGATGGCGGATCCGAAGGGCGAGATCATCTCTCGCCCGATCAAGGCCAACTTCATGGAGGGTCTCACCGTCCTCGAGTACTTCATCTCGACGCACGGCGCTCGCAAGGGCCTCGCGGACACGGCGCTCCGCACCGCCGACTCGGGCTACCTCACCCGGCGCCTGGTCGACGTCTCCCAGGACGTGATCGTCCGCGACCAGCCCGGGAAGAACCCCTCGGACTGCGGGACGACCGAGTACATCGAGCTCTCGCTGCTCCTCGACGAGGCTCCCAACAAGAGCGTCGCCGGACGCGTTGCAGCGGCCGACATCATGAAGCCGATCAAGGACGGCAAGCCCGGCAAGACCGTGCTCGTGCGCAAGGGCGAGGACATCACCGTGAGCGGCCTGCGTATGCTCGTCGACGAGTTCGGGGAGTACGCAGCCACCGCCGTGGTGCCCGTGCGCTCGGTGCTGAAGTGCCGGAGCGAGTACGGGCTGTGCCGTCAGTGTTACGGCAGGTTCCTCGCGACGGGCGGCCCGGCGGAGATCGGCGACGCGGTCGGCATCATCGCCGCGCAGTCGATCGGCGAGCCGGGGACGCAGCTCACGATGCGGACGTTCCACACCGGCGGTGTCGCCGGCGCGGACATCACGCACGGCCTCCCGCGCGTCGTCGAGATCTTCGAGGCTCGCAACCCGAAGGGCGCCGCGGCGCTCGCGGAGCACGCGGGCAAGGTCGAGATCGACGATTCCGAGCGGACGATCAAGGTGACGGTCACCGGCACCGAGCTGGGCTCGGACGGCGAGCTGCCCGACCCGAAGGAGTACGCCTTCCCGCGGCGGACGCGGCTCCGCGTCGCGCACGGCGACACGGTGGAGGCGGGCGACGCGCTCAACGAGGGCTCGGTGAACCCGGCCGACCTGCTGCTCCTGAAGGGCGCGACGCCGACCGAGCTGTACCTGGTCGGTGAGGTCCAGAAGGTCTACAAGTCGCAGGGCGTCGAGATCCACGACAAGCACATCGAGCTCATCGTCCGGCAGATGCTGAAGAAGGTGCGCGTCGATACGAACGGCGACACCGAGCTCCTGCCCGGCCAGCTCGTCGACAAGGTGCAGCTCGAGCGGGAGAACGCCCGCGTCAAGAAGGCGAAGGGCGAGCAGGCGACCTTCGAGCCGATCATCCTCGGCATCACGAAGGCCTCGCTGGCCACGGAGTCGTTCCTCTCGGCGGCGTCCTTCCAGGAGACGACGAAGGTGCTCACCGACGCGGCCATCGAGGGCAAGATCGACCGCCTGAACGGCCTCAAGGAGAACGTGATCATCGGGAAGCTGATCCCGGCGGCGACCGGGCTCAAGCAGTACCGGCAGATCGCGATCGAGCCGACCGAGCCGTTCCCGGTGACGTACGCGCATCCGGAGGCGGAGGCCGAGCTCCTCGCGGCGCTCGAGGAGATCGGCGAGGGCGACGGGTTCGACCTCGACGCGCTCGGCCTCTCGTTCGACGAGAGCCTCGCGCTCGACGGCGACGCCGAGCCCGCCGCAGAGCCCGAGCCGCCCGCAGAAGAGGAGTAGCGAACAGCGGGTGACCGTCCCCGCAAGGGACGGTCACCCGCTCGCCGTGTACCGGCACCGGGGCCTTGGAGACAGGCACCGTCCGAAAGCAGGTGACGGTCACCCTTCGGCGATAGTTGACCGTCCGGACAGTAGGTGACTGGTCACCGAAGGGACGGCACCAGGTGTTCCTTACCTCTTTCTGCTACCTAGGAGAGCAATGCGACGGCTCCTGATCGCGCTCGGCGGCGCGCTGCTCGGGCTCGCGGCCTTGCCGCAGTCCGCGCCCGCGGCGCTCTCCTGCGGGCTCCCGGAGACGCAGCCCGTCTGGATCGAGTACACCGAGGGATCGGTGACGTTCTGGCGCGAGCGCTTCGCGCGTCCGGGAGTCGTCATCGCGACGGGCGGCGCCAAGATCGCGGCAGAGGCGAGGGCGGCGGGGGCCGGCACGGTCCACTGGGAGATGCACCTGCGAACGCTCGTGGGAACGCTCGTCGCGCCCGCCGATCCGAGCCTCATGGAAGGCCGCGCCGACGCCGAGTACGACCGCGCCGTGGCGGTGACCGGATGCCAGACGCCGCTGATCGCCCTGAACGAGCTCTGGGGCTCGTCGATGCCGATGCCGCTCACGCCGACCGCGGAGCGGTACCGGCAGAACGTGCTCCTCCTCGTCCGCAGGCTCGCGGCGAGGGGCGCGCGGCCCGCGCTGCTCGTCCCCGGGCACCCGTTCACGAGCGGCGGCGCCGAGGTCTGGTGGAAGTCGGTCGGCGAGGTCTCCGACGTCGTCATCGAGAAGTACGCGAACGCGAACGTCATCTGGAGGGACGGCGTGATCGACGGCTCGAGGCGCCTCCGGACGAGCTACCGCCGCGCGGCGGCCCAGCTCCTCGCCGTCGGCGTGCCCGCGACCCGCATCGGGCTGATGATCGGCTTCCAGACCGGCTCCGGCACCGGAGGCCGCGAGGGGTTGCAGCCGCGCTCGCGGTGGTTCGACGTCGCGAAGTGGTCGGGCCTGGCGGCGCGGCAGATCTCGCGCGAGCTCGGGCTCGCGCACGTCTGGTCGTGGGGATGGGCGCAGCGGAACGAGCGCTCGCGAGACCCGGACAAGACGTACGCCGCCTGCGTGTGGCTCTGGGCGCGGGATCCGGCGCTCTGCGACGCGCCGGGGACCCTCGGATCAGAGCTCGACGCCGACCGCCGGACCGGCCAGATCGACCTCGCCCCGGGGATCCGCTGCCTGTACGGGGACACCCCGCTCGGGGCGACGAGCGTCGCTGCGCTCGCGCAGCTCACCGGCGATCGTGACCTCGCGCTGACCGCGTTGCTCGTCCGTGCCGTCGAGCGGGAGCGAACGAGCGTGTCGCCCGACGACGTGCTCGCGGTCGAGCGGCGCGTCGTGTCGACGCGGTTCGGCGGAAGCGAGCGGGCGTACCTCGCCGCTCTCGGAGACGTGGATGCGGGCCGCGCGCTCGCGCGTGCGGTCATCGGCGACGAGCTCAGGATGCGCGAGATCGTCGGACGGCTCGCCGCTCCACGCCCCTCGGCGGCCGCGATCCTGCGCTTCCGCTCGACCTTCGCGCCCGTGCTCGCGCGGAGGGTCGTCGTCTCCCCGGCCCCGAGCTGGCTCCCGGAGGGGAGCGGTGTCGCGATCGCCACGTCGGCGCCCGAGGCCGTGTTCCGCCTCGAGATCGGACGCACGGCGACGATCCGCACCCTCGAGGGGCGCTTCAGGGTGCGTGCCGTCGACGAGACGAGCGCCCTCGGCGCCATCTCGGAGGGACTGACGCGCCCCGCGATCGAGCGCGAGCTCCGGAGCGAGGCGCGCGTGGACGCGTACGCGACGTGGAGCATCGCCAAGCAGAAGGGCGCCGCGAGCCGTCTCGTCTGCGAGCGGGACCGTCTGCCGGAGCTCGGCGTCGTGAGCCTGGCGTCCTTCGCCCCGTTCCTCTCGCTGCACGAGACCTCCCCGGAGACGCTGGCCGCGCTCTCCACGCATCGGTAGCCGGGCACCACGCACGTCGGCCGGGCGGGAACGCAGCGGCCGACGTGCGACTCAGCGGCGCGCGGCGGTGACGACCGTGTCGCGCCCGGAGCCCTTCGCGAGGCCGAGCGCGGCATCCGTGCGGACGACCAGCGCGACGCCGTCGTCGTTGGGCAGCAGCTCGGCGATTCCGCCCGAGACCGTGACCGGCCCGACCTCGGGAATGGGCCGCTCGTGGAGCGCCTGCTGCAGCCGCTCGAAGAGCGCCTCCGCGTCGCGCCCGTCACCCTCGGAGACGAGCACGCCGAAGCGGCCTCCCGAGATGCGGCAGGGCAGGTCGCGCGGCCCCGCGACGTCGTTGAGCATCGCTGCGATCTGCGCCAGCACGCCATCCGCTGCGAGATGGCCGATGCGCGCGTTGAGCGTCGTGAGACGGTCGACGTCGAGCATGAGGAGCGCGAGCGGCTCGCCCGCCCTGCGCGCGCGGGCGATCTCGCGCTCGAGCAGGGCGTGGAACGCGGGCCGGTCGTAGAGCGCGGTCAGCGGGTCCCGCTCGGGCACCGGATCCGGCTCGCGGAGCTCGAGCGACGTCTCGAGCGCCGGGCGCGTCCCGGAGAGGACGTCCTCGAGGGTGGTGATGTCGAGCTCGCTGAACTGGCGGTCGGGCTTCCGTGTGAGCACCGCGAGCATCCCGGGCTCGGTCGCGGAGTCGAGGAGCGGCACGGCGAGCCCCGCGCGGATCGCGTTGCCGAGAAGCGGCGTATCCCCCTCGCCGGCGAACGAGACCTGGATGGCCCGCGCGCCGCGGTAGTCGGGCACGCCGATCCCCCCGACCTGCGCGGCCTCCGCCTCGGAGAGACCGACCGTCGCGAGCATCGGCTCGTTCTTCCGGTTGCCGACGACCGCGATGGCCGCGTCGGCGGCGGTGCGCTCCCGCGCGATCTCGAGCATGCGCATCACGCCGTGCTCGGGGAGCTCCGACTGCGCAGGCGCTCCGGAGATCGCGGCGGTGATACGCGCCGGGAGCGTCTGGTTGAGGGCGTCGTTCAGGGTCTGGGCGAACTCGGCGAGACGGTCGTCGTAGCGGGCGAGCATCGCCGTGACGATCTGCTCCTGGCGGCCGAGCAGGCGCCGGGCCGTGAGGAAGAGCACGACGGTGCTCACGACTCCGAGCGCGACTGCACCGGCGAGCATCGCGATCGTCGTTCCGTCTCCGGCCACCTCGGGTATTACTATCGCGTCAACCGGTCGGACACGATCCCGACGAGGCCCGGACGGAGAGGGGTGACGAGCAACTGCGGCGCGCCGGTTGGCTGACCGTCATCGGAGCTGCCGTCGCCGGCACCTATGTCGCGTCGCGTGCACGCACCCACCCTCGACCTGCCTTGTCGCCCGCGCCGGACGCCGACGACGAGCCGCTGACCCGTGCGCCCGTCTCGTCGACCGCGGACGGTGTCGCGCCGCCGCCGCCGCCCGCGACTGCCCTGCACATGGAGCTCCGTCCCGTCGGGCGTTCGGAGCCCGACCGCCCGGCTCCCGGGACTCCGACAGGCGCGGTCTCTATGGTGGCGCCCGTGGAGGCGCTGGCACACGTGGGGCCGGAGCGGAACGGCTCGGCCTCCGCGATCGCGACACCGGAGGCGACGACTCTCCCGGAGCGCGTCGCGAGGCCGATCGAGTTGCCGGCCGAGGGCTGGCCCAGCACGGCGACGTTGGGGGGTATCGCGGTAGTGCTCGCCGGGCTGGCGATCGTGCTCGCCGCCCTCGCTCTCGGCCTCTGGCTCGCCGGGGACAGTGCGGGCGGGAACGAGGCAGGCGTCACCGCCGCGGACACCGCGCTCGCGCTCGGGCTCCTCTCGAAGCCGAACACGGAGCGAGTCCCGCTCGCCCGCACCAACGACACGGTCGTGCTCGCCGTCGGGACCGGCGGCCTCGCCGCCCTCGTCCTCGACGGGCTCGCCCTCGCGCCGTCGGGGAAGGCGTACGAGGCGTGGGTGGTCGGGGCGAGCGGTGCGCCCGTGCCCGCGGCCGTCTTCAGCGGCGACGAGCGGGTCGTCCTGCTCTCGCGCTCCGTGCCGACCGGAGCGACGGTCGCAGTGACGGTGGAGACCGCCGACGGCGTCGACGCACCGACGAAGCCCCTCCGGCTCGCCGCGACCCGCGGGCAGTAGCCGCCGTCGCGCTACTCGGTGACCCGCGCGATGTCCGCGCGGTCCTTCCCGAGCTCCTTCGCGCGGTAGAGGGCGCTGTCGGCGCGCTCGAAGAGGCTCGCGGCCGTGTCGCCGTGCTGCAGCTCGGCGATCCCGCACGAGATGCGGAGCCGCTCCTCGTCGGTGCCGAGGACGGTCCCGCGCATGGAGTTGTGCACGCGCTTGTACAGCTGCTCGCCGTCCTCCCCGGACGACTCGGGCATGATCACCGCGAATTCGTCACCCCCGATCCGGCTGGCGACGTCCACCGAGCGGACGGCCTCCCGGAGCCGGTCGGCCGCCTGCGCGAGGACGCGGTCGCCCGCGAGGTGGCCGATCTGGTCGTTGATCGACTTGAAGTCGTCGAGGTCGAAGACCATGAGTGTGAGCTTCCGCTGGTAGCGGTGCGCGCGCATCACCTCGCGGCGAAGCGTCTCGTGGAAGAAGCGCTGGTTGAAGAGACCCGTGAGCGCGTCCGTCTCGGCGAGCTTGCGCGCCTCGCCGTACCTGCGGGCGTTCTCGATCGCCGCGATGCTGCTCTCCGCGAGGCTCTCGGCCTGCTCGACCTGCTCGGCTCCGGGCTCCTGCTCCGCCGACCGCCAGAAGAGCGACAGCGTTCCGACGGGCCGGAGCTCTCGACCCATGAGCGGAATGAACGCCCCGCCGCGGATCAGCTCGCCCTCCATCGGCTCTCGGTCCCGTCCGTAGCGGTAGCTGACGGTGATCGTCCCCGCGAGCGCGCCCGCCACACCGGACGTCGGCGGCCTCGCCGTCTCCTGGGCCGTCATCCCCCTGGTGACTACGGCCGGAGCGCCGTCCTGTCGCTCGACGACCATCATGGCCGCGTCGAACCCGGGGATCTCCATCGCGGCGTCGAGCACGCGGTCCATCAGCTCCTCGAGGTCGATCGAGCCGCCGAGCTCCCCGAACAGCCGGTTGCGGCGGCTCTCGCGTTCCGCCCGGTCGAGCGCCTCCGAGAGGTCCTGCGAGAGCTCGTCCATCTGGACTCGCATCTGGCTCACGACCTCGACGAGCTCGCGCGTCGGCTCCGGCTCGGGTGCCCGGCGCTGCACGACGAGCGCGAGCACGAGCGCAAGGGCGGCAAGCGCCGCTACCACGATCACCGCGGTCAGTACCACGCCCTCACTCCACTCCTCCCCTGGAGACGTATGTCCTTGTTGTCACGCGATCGGGGGATTGCACACACTCGAACGAGCTACCCCGTCGCACTGTACTCAGGCAACTGGACGCTGACCAGACGTCTCGTCCTCCCGCTGCGAGCGCGAATTCAGCTCAGGGCCCGGATGCGACGACCACGCTGCCGCCGCCGACCGCCCGCGCGCGGCGGAGAGCCTGCTCCGCGCGCCGGAGGAGGCTCGGAGCGTCGTCCGACTGCGAGAGCTCCCCGATCCCGGCGGAGAGGAGGATCGGGCCGGCTCCGTGCTCGGGCGGCGTGAGCTCGAGCGAGGCCTGGAGAACCGCCAGCACGTCCTGCGCGTGCTGCGCGCTCGCGCGCGGGAACACGATCGCGAAGCGGTCCGCGGCGAGCCGGGAGACGACGCAACCCTCCTCGGCGCAGTCGTCGACGCGTGCGGCGACGTGCGTGCGCAGCGCGTCGGCTGCGGCCTTCCCGGCGCGCTCCTCCACGGCGCGCAGGTCGTCGATCTCGATCGCCGCCACCGTGAGAGGGTCACCTTCGCTTCGCGCGCCGGCGATCTCCCGAGAGAGGTGCTCGAGCAGGCCGCCACGCGGGTCCGTGGGCGCCGGGACGCCGCGCCCGGCCGGGTCCTGGCGGCGAGCGCGGCCCAGGTCGATCGTCGTCGCGATGCCCCCCTCGACGGCAGGGCTCCCGTTTCCCCCTGCGTGGCGGAGCGCGGCGACTGCGCGCGCGTCGAGGGCCTTGCTCGTCTCCTCCGGGTGCCACTCGACGAGCCCGACCGAGAAGGTGGTCCGGCCTCCTCTCCCGAACGAGGCGCTCGTCTCCTGACGCAGGCGCGCGTAGAAGCGCCGCGCGCCCTCGTCCTTCGTCTCCGGGAGCACGATCGCGAGCTCGTTCGGCCGGCGGCGACACGGGATATCGGCCGCCCGCGCCGTGCGCTTCACGAGCGCGGCGAACTCCTGCAACGCGACGTCGGTCTCGGCGGGGCCCGGAGTCGCTCCTGCCGCCGCTTCCGCGTCGGCGTCGCGCAGCTCGACCAGCAGGAGCGACAGCGGCCGTCCGGTGCGGTGCGCCTTCGCCACCTCTCGCTCGAGCTCGAGCTCGTAGCCGCTCCGGTTGCGGATGCCGGTCGTCGAGTCGGTCAGGGAGCGCTGATCGAGCTCGGTGTAGCGCCGTGCGGTCGTGATCCCGGCTGCCGCTTCGTCGGCCAGCGCTCGGAGCGCTCGGAGGTGCTCCGACTCGAAGCCGCCGGAGGGCCCTGCGTAGGCGACGAGAGCACCGGTCGTGTTCCCACCCTCCACGACCGGCACGACGAGCGCGGAGCTGTACGCCTCGGCGTCGTCCTCGGCGGTCGGCCCGTAGGTCCAGTTGATCGTGAGCGCCCGGAACGGCCGTGCATCCGGCGGCCCCAGCGCGGTCTCGAGGAGCGTCGCGCCGTCGTTCGTGCCGAACGAAGCCACGACGGGCGTGCCGCCCGGCCCCTCCACCCTGATCGCGACCGCCTGCGCGCCGGTGAGCGCGGACGCCTGCGCCACGAGCTGGTCGAGGAGCGCCTCGAAGTCGAGGATCAGCTCGAGCTCCTCCGGTCGTGGCGCGCTCGCGGCCCGCGATGCGGCGAGCGCGGCGATGCGCTCGAGGGTGGTGGAGATCGCCGCCACGTGCTCGTCGATCCTGGCGAGGGTCGGGTCGAGACGGCGCTGCGAGCGCGTGCGCAGGAGACGGGCCGCGACGAGCGTCGCGAGAACCCCGAGCACGGCCGCACACGCCGCGACGAGCGCAGTTTCCATCTACCGCATCACTCCCTCGACCTCGCACTGTAGGCGGGCGCATCGAGCTTGGCTACGGGCCGCCGAAGGAGGTTTGCTACGATTCCGCGGCCTGTCGGTGGGCACCGCCTGCCCACCGGCAAACAGACATCGTGTAGAGGCCCGACGTCAGTCTGTCCCCTACTCGGTCCTAGAAGCCAT
>CAVVRG010000003.1:0-1306422 GCA_963750595.1 uncultured Actinomycetes bacterium
TCGACCTCGACGTCCCCGAGCTCCTCGTCGGCGGCGAGCACGAGCTCGCCCCCCTCGTCGGCCGCTTCGGCGCCCTCCTCGACCTCCTCGGCGGTCGGCTGCCGCGCAGCGGCGCGCAGCGAGCCGGGCGAGAGGTCGATGCCGAGCTCCTCCGCTGCCCGCAGGAGCTCGTCGTCCTCCTCGCGGACCTCGACCTCGCGGCCCTCGTCCGAGAGGACCTGGACGTCGAGCGCCAGCGACTGCATCTCCTTCAGCAGCACCTTGAAGGACTCGGGGATCGACGGCTCGGCGATGTTCTCGCCCTTCACGATCGCCTCGTACGCCTTGACGCGGCCGATCGTGTCGTCGGACTTGATCGTGAGCATCTCCTGCAGCGTGAACGCCGAGCCGTACGCCTCGAGCGCCCACACCTCCATCTCGCCGAACCGCTGGCCGCCGAACTGTGCCTTGCCGCCGAGCGGCTGCTGCGTGACGAGCGAGTACGGCCCGGTCGAGCGCGCGTGGATCTTGTCGTCCACGAGGTGGAGCAGCTTCAGGATGTACATGAAGCCGACGGTCACGTCCTGCACGAACGGCTCGCCAGACTTGCCGTCGTAGAGGGTCACCTTGCCCGAGCAGCGGCTCCCGACCGGCGCGGACTCGTCGACGTCCATCCCGAGCCCCCCGTTCCCGGAGCTCTTGGCCCAGGCGAGGAGCGCGTTGTCCACGTCCTCCTCGGTGGCGCCGTCGAAGACCGGTGTCGCGATACAGCGCGGGTCGGGTGCGTTGATGGGCGCCCGCGGGCTCACCGATCCGCCCTCCGGGAAGACGCCGTGCGCGGCCGCCCACCCGAGGTGCGTCTCGAGGATCTGACCGATGTTCATCCGGCTCGGCACGCCCAGCGGGTTGAGCACGACGTCCACGGGGCGGCCGTCCTCGAGGAACGGCATGTCCTCCTCGGGGACGATCTTCGAGATGACGCCCTTGTTCCCGTGCCGTCCGGCGAGCTTGTCGCCCTCGGCGATCTTGCGCTTCTTGGCGACGTAGACGCGGACGAGCTCGTTCACGCCCGGCGGCAGGTCGTCACCCGCGTCGCGGGAGAACGTCTTCACGCCGATGACCTTGCCGCCCTCGCCGTGCGGGACCTTGAGGGACGTGTCGCGGACCTCGCGCGCCTTCTCCTTGAAGATCGCGCGGATAAGCTTCTCCTCCGCCGTCAGCTCCGTCTCGCCCTTCGGCGTGACCTTGCCGACGAGCAGGTCGCCCGACCCGACCTCGGCTCCGATCCGCACGACGCCGCGCTCGTCGAGGTTCGCGAGCGACTCCTCCGAGCGGTTCGGGATGTCGCGCGTGATCTCCTCGTCGCCGAGCTTCGTGGAGCGGGCGTCGATCTCGTACTCGTGGATGTGGATCGAGCTGAGCACGTCGTCCTTGACGAGGCGCTCGGAGATGACGACCGCGTCCTCGAAGTTGAAGCCCTCCCAGGGCATGAAGGCGACGAGCAGGTTCGCGCCGAGCGCGAGCTCGCCGTGGTCGGTCGAGCTCCCGTCGGCGAGCACCTCGCCCTTCTTCACCTTGTCGCCGAGCGTCACCACCGGCTTCTGGTGAATGAGCGTGCCCTGGTTCGAGCGCATGAACTTCGTGAGCGGGTACTCGTCGCGCGTCCCGCGGCCCTCGACCACGATCCGCTCGGCGTCGACGTCGACGATCGCGCCGTCGTTCCGCGCGAGGACGACGTCACCGGTGTCGACGGCTGCCCGGAACTCGAGCCCCGTACCGACGATCGGTGCCTGCGGGATCATCAGCGGCACGGCCTGCCGCTGCATGTTCGCGCCCATGAGCGCGCGGTTCGCGTCGTTGTGCTCGAGGAACGGGATGAGCGCCGTCCCGACCGAGACGATCTGCGCCGGAGAGACGTCCATGTACTCGACGTCCTTCGGCGCGACGACGACGGCCTCGCCCTCGCGCGAGCGGCAGAGAACCTGGTCGTTGAGGAACTTCCCGGTCTTCGGGTCGACCGGCTCGGAGGCCTGGGCGATCGTGAACTGCCGCTCCTCGGCGGCGTCCACGTACACGATCTCGTCGGTCACCTTGCCGCCCTTGACGACGCGGTACGGCGTCTGGATGAAGCCGAACTGCGACACGGTCGCGAACGACGCGAGCGAGCCGATGAGGCCGATGTTCGGGCCCTCCGGCGTCTCGATCGGGCACATGCGCCCGTAGTGGGTCGGATGCACGTCGCGCACCTCGATCGGCGCCCGCTCCCGAGTCAGGCCGCCCGCGCCGAGCGCGGAGAGCCGCCGGCGATGCGTGAGCCCCGCGAGCGTGTTGGTCTGGTCCATGAACTGCGAGAGCTGGGACGAGCCGAAGAACTCCTTCAGCGCCGCGACGACCGGGCGGATGTTGATGATCGTCTGCGGCGTGATCGTGTCGACGTCCTCCGTCGTCATCCGCTCGCGGACGACGCGCTCCATGCGGTAGAGGCCGACCCGGAACGCCTCCTGGATCAGCTCGCCGGTCGTGCGCAGGCGGCGGTTGCCGAAGTCCTCGTACTCGTCGAGCTCGCCGCGGATCGGGTCGCGGGACAGCTGCGCCGCGTCCGCCGCGTAGTCCTTGGACTCCTCGGTGACGCCGAGCTTCGTCGGCAGGTCGATGAGCCTGCGGACGAGCGCGACGATGTCCTCGGTCGTGAGGACGCGGACGTCGTCCGGCACTCCCACGCCGAGCCGCTGGTTCAGCTTGTACCGCCCGACGCGCGTCAGGTCGTAGCGCTTGGGGTCGAAGAACAGCGAGCGCAGCAGGTTGCGGGCATTGTCGAGCGTCGGCGGCTCGCCCGGCCGCTGCTTCTTGAAGACCTCGATGAGGGCCTCTTCCTCGCGGGTCGAGGGGTCCTTCTCGAGCGTGTTCGCGATGAACGGGGACCCGCCGAAGAGCTCGAGGATCTTCTCGTTCGAGCTCGTGTCGAGCTGGAACCCGGTCGTCGGGTCCTCCGCCGGCAGCGCCCGCAGGAGCGTCGTGATCGGCAGCTTCCGCTTCCGGTCGATGCGGGCGAAGACGAGACCCTTCTTGTCGATCTCGACCTCGAGCCACGAGCCCCGGGACGGCATCAGGTTCGCCATGAAGACCTGCTTCGTGGCGTCCTTCGGCTCCATCAGGTAGGCGCCCGGGCTGCGGACGAGCTGCGTGACGATCACGCGCTCGGTCCCGTTGATGATGAATGTCCCCCAGGGGGTCATCATCGGGAAGTCGCCCATGAAGACCCGCTGCTCGCGGATCTCCCCGGTCTCCTTGTTGACGAAGCGAACGGTGATCGAGAGCGGCACCTGATAGGTCAGGTCCTTCTCCCTCGACTCCTGGATCGTGACGTTCGGCTCCCCGAACTCGTACTCGCCGAACTCGACGGCGAGCGTCCCCGTGTAGTCCTCGATCGGCGAGATGTCGTCGATCGTCTCGCGCAGGCCCGACTCCATGAACCAGTCGAACGAGGCCTTCTGGATGTCGATGAGGTTGGGGAGGTCGAGGACGTGCTTCAGGCGCGAGAAGCTCTTACGCGCGCGCGGCGCGACAGCAACGCTGCTCAAATGTGACTCCCTCTAGTAACTGCGTGCAGGGTTGGACGAACGAAGCCTCGGCGAACCGCGAAGGATAGCGCACGAGCACACTCCACCGCAACCGCCTCTGGAGCGGATGGAACGTTGTCGAACAGTGTAGCGGAGAGGTCAAACCAGGGTGACAGTCCCCTGCGGGGACAGTCACCGTGCGGGGTGGTGACTGTCACCGGCCTTGCCGGTGACAGTCACCGGCTTTCCTACTTGAGCTCCACCTCGGCGCCAGCCTCTTCCAGCTGCGCCTTGATCGCGTCGGCCTCCTCCTTCGCGGCGCCCTCCTTCACGGCGTTCGGGGCACCGTCGACGAGGTCCTTCGCCTCCTTCAGACCGAGGCCGGTCACCGCGCGAACGACCTTGATCACCTGGATCTTCTTGTCGCCGGCGCCCGTCAGGACGACGTCGAAGGAGTCCTTCTCCTCCTCCGCGGCAGCGGCTCCGTCGCCGCCCGCCGGAGCTGCGGCCGCGACGGCGAGCGGAGCGGCGGCAGTGACGCCCCACTCCTCCTCGATCGACTTCTTCAGCTCGACGAGCTCCAGCACGGTCATCTTGCCGAGCGTGTCGAGCACCTTCTGTACATCCGTGGCCATCTCGCTACTCCTCCTCTTGCTCTTGCTCTTGGTCGGTCTCCGGGTCGGCGGCCGGCTCCTCGGCAGGAGCCTCCGCCCCGTCTTCCTGGTCGGCGAGCTCGGTCGCGCCCGAGTCCTCGGGCGCCTCCGCGTTCTCGACCCCGGCCTCCTCGGCGTGCGCGTCCTCGACCTCGCTGGCCGAGGCCTCGGGCTCCGCGGTCGCCGCGGCGGGCTCGACGATCTCGCCCTGCTCCTCGAGCTGCTCGATCCGGGCGTCGACGAGCCCGTGCAGATCGCGGAGCGGCGCCGACACGAGCGCGACGAGCTGGGTCAGGGGGGCCACGATCGCGCCCAGAAGCTGCCCTCTGAGCTGGTCGGCGGGCGGCAGCGTGGCGAGCTCGGAAATCTGCTCCTCGGTGAGAGCCGCTCCCTCGAGGATGCCCCCGCGGAGCGCGAGCACGTTCGTCTCCTTCGCGGTCGCGGCGAGCGCCTTCGCGACGGCGGCGGGGTCGCCTCCTGACTCGATGAACGCGATCGCCGTCGGCCCTTCGAGCATCACGAGCAGGGCGTCGGCCCCTGCCTGCTCGGCCGCCCTCCGCGTCAGCGTGTTCTTCACGATGCGGAAACGCGCCCCGTGCTCGAGGAGCCGGTCGCGCAGAGCTTCGAGCTGCTTGTTCGTGAGGCCTCGGTAGTCGGCGACGATCAGCGTCTCCGCCGACCCGATCTCGGCCGCGAGCTCCGAGACGATCCTCTCCTTGTCGGTCTTCAGCACGTCGATGTCCTCCTGAAAGGACGAAGCCCGCACGCGGCGGGCTCGATCGGACACCGGAGGCGCCTCGATGGAACCTGCCTCGGCCGGACCTCTGCCCACTCCCCCGAGGAGCGGGCTGCCGGCTGTCTGTGGCGGGTCGTCGTCGGTCGTCTAGGCCGGAACTGTAGCTCCCTCGAGCTCCTCCGCGATGTCGCGCGTCTTCGCGGAGTCGACGCGGATCCCGGGGCCCATGGTCGTGGTCAGCGTGATCTGACGGATGTAGCGGCCCTTCGCCGCGGAGGGCTTCGCCCGCACGATCTCCTCGACGAGCGCCGCGTAGTTCTCGAGCAGCGCGCGCTCGTCGAAGCTGCGCTTTCCGATCGGGAGGTGCACGTTCCCGCCGCGGTCGGTCCTGTACTCGAGCTTCCCGGCCTTGGCGTCGGAGACGGCCTTGTCGATGTCGAACGTCACGGTGCCCGTCTTCGGGTTCGGCATCAGCCCGCGTGGGCCGAGCACGCGCCCGAGCTTGCCGACGACGCCCATCTGGTCGGGCGTCGCGATCGCGACGTCGAAATCGAGGAAGCCTTCCTCGATCCTGGTCGCGAGGTCGGCCGAGCCGACGATGTCCGCACCGGCCTCCTCTGCCTCGCGTGCCTTCTCGCCCTCGGCGAACACGGCCACGCGGACGTCCTTTCCGATCCCGTGCGGGAGCATGAGCGTGCCGCGGAGCTGCTGATCCGCGTGGCGCACGTTCAGGCCCAGGCGGAAGTGGACCTCCACCGTCTCGTCGAACTTCGCGCCCTCGGTCTCCTTGAGGAGGCGCACCGCCTCAAGCGGGGAGTACGCCTGCTCGCGGTCGATGGCCTCGCGCGCCGCGCGATACCGCTTGCCGTGCGCGCTCACGCGTCCGTCTCCACGCCCACGTCTTCCGCAGAGCTCGAATCTGCGGACGCAGATCCGAGCTCGCGCGAACCCCTGAACCGGCCGCTGACGCGGCCGGTCGCGGTGTAGCTCGCGAGACTCATGCGTCGGTCTCCACGCCCATGGAGCGGGCCGTGCCGGCGATCACCTTCATGGCCTGCTCGACGTCGCGGGCGTTCAGGTCCGGCATCTTCGTCTCGGCGATCGAGCGGAGCTGGGCCTGCGTGAGGCGGCCGACCTTGTTGCGGTTCGGCTCGCCGGATCCCGACTCGAGCCCGAGCGCCTCCTTGATGAGGACGGCCGCCGGCGGGGTCTTCGTGATGAACGTGAACGACCGGTCCTCGAAGACCGTGATCTCGACGGGCGTGATGCGCCCGTTCTCCTGCGCCGTCTCGGCGTTGAACGCCTTGCAGAACTCCATGATGTTGACCCCGTGCTGGCCGAGCGCGGGACCGACCGGCGGCGCCGGGTTCGCCTGCCCGCCCGGGATCTGGAGCTTGATGAGTGTCAATACCTTCTTGGCCATGTGTGTCTGCGCACTCCTGTAGGGGCGAGGCATGCCTCGCCCGTCTCAGTCGATCTTCTTCACCTGGTCGAAGCCGAGCTCGACGGGGACCTGGCGCTCGAAGATGTCGACGAGCACCTTGAGCTTCTGCTGGTCCGGGTTGACGTCCACGATCTCGCCGTCGAAGTCGGAGAGCGGCCCGGACGTCACCTTGACCGACTCCCCGAGCGTGAACTCGACCTGCGCCTTCTGCGCTCCGGGCCCGACGGGTGCGCCGTGGTGGAGGATGCGGTCGACCTCGGGCTGGGAGAGCGGGACCGGCTTCGCGCCCGCCCCCACGAACCCCGTGACGCCCGGCGTCCCCTTGACCACGGTCCACGCCTCGTCGGACATGTTCATGTTCACGAGGACGTAGCCGGGGAGCACGCGCTTCTCCGTCTGCACCTTCTGGCCGTCCTTCGTCTCGATGACCTGCTCGGTCGGCACCACCACCCGCCGGAATGCCGGCTGCTGGTTCATGGAGACGATCCGGTGCTCGAGGTTGGTCTTCACCTTGTTCTCGTGGCCGGAGTAGGTGTTGATGACGTACCAGAGGAACACTGTCTCTCCTTAGCGCGCAAGATCGGAACCGGCTAGCGCCGCTTCCGATCGCGCGAGAATCCCTGAAGGCGTCCGCTTCGCGGCCGCGGTGCTGGTGGCTTCCATCGTAGTCGTCATCGCTACAGAAGGATCCGGTCGACGAGCGGGCGGAAGAGCTGGTCGAGGCCCCAGAGGTAGATGCCCACGATCGCGCACGCGATGACGACGACCACGACGCCCTGGAAGGTCTGGGCGCGGCTCGGCCAGTCGACCTTCTTCAGCTCGGCGTAGGACTCGCGGACGAACTGGCCGCGCGGCTGCCCGGCCTTGCGGCCGGTCTGCTGCTTGACGGGCTGCTGCGCGGGCCGGACCTGCGCGGCGCGGCCGCGGCGCCCGGCGCTCGCGGCTCCGTCTCCGGCGGCAGCCCGGGCTGCCCGGCGCTGCCTGCGCGTCTCGCGGGCCATCGAGCTACCTCGTCTCCCGGTGCAGCGTGTGCTTCCCGCACCAGCGGCAGTACTTGTTGAACTCGACCCGGTCCGGCGAGTTCCGCTTTGACTTCTGGGTCTGATAGTTCCGCCGCTTGCAGTCGGTGCAGGCGAGGGTGATCGCGACTCGTACTCCGGTTGCCATGTGTCTGCCTGGTTCGTCGGGACGTCTAGAGAATAGGGCGCGTGAGTAGCGGCGGGTGGACTTGAACCACCGACCTCCGGGTTATGAGTCCGGCGCTCTAACCAGCTGAGCTACGCCGCCGCGCGGGCGTGAGTGTAGCAGGGCGGTAGAGCCTTCCCTCCGGGTGCGGCGTGTCGGCCGACCCCCGCACTAGGATCGCCGCCGTGATCCGGATCCCCCCGCAGCGCGGAGGCTGGCTGGAGGTCATCTGCGGCCCGATGTTCAGCGGCAAGAGCGAGGAGATGATCCGCCGCCTCCGCCGCGCGGAGATCGCCGGGCAGCAGGCCGTCATCTTCAAGCCCGCGATCGACGATCGCTACGACGCCGCCGACGTCGTGAGCCATGCGGGCATTCGCATGCGCGCGGTGCCCGTCGGCTCCGTGCCGGAGCTTCTCTCCCGCTCGTCCGGCTTCGACGTGGTGGGAATCGACGAGGTGCAGTTCTTCGAGGAGTCGGTCGTCGCGGCTGCCCTCGACCTCGCCGAGCGGGGTGTGCGGGTCATCGCCGCCGGGCTCGACCAGGACTTTCGGCGGCTTCCGTTCGGATCCATGCCGGAGCTCCTCTCCCACGCGGAGTTCGTGGACAAGCTCCAGGCCGTATGCCACCGCTGTGGCGGCCCGGCGACGACGACGCAGCGGCTCCTGGACGGGCGCCCCGCCCCGTACTCCGGCGAGACGGTCCTCGTCGGCGCCGCAGAGCAGTACGAGGCGCGCTGCCGCGGCTGCCACGAGGCCGGCGTGGATGCCGCCGCCCTCGTCGCCGCGTAGCGGAGTCACCTGCCGGCGAGCGCCCGGCCGAGCGCGGCGACCCCGAACGCCCCGGCGGCGACGAGCACGATGGTGCCGCCCGGCGGAGCGTCCGCGTAGTACGACACCGTCAGCCCGACGAGCGCCGAGCCGAGCCCGATCGCCATCGAGAGGACGAACGTCGAGCGCATGCTCCAGGCCAGGCGCGTCGCGGCGCTGACCGGCAGGACCATCAACGCCGCAACGAGGAGGATCCCGACGACCCGCATGGAGAGCGCGACCGTGACGGCTGCTAGCGCGCCGACCGCCACATTCACTGCCCCGATCGGGACCCCGGCCACCTGCGCGCCCTCCTCGTCGATCGCGACGCCCGCCAGCGTGCGGTAGAGGAGCGCGATCGCGCCGAGCCCTACCGCACCGAGCGTCGCGATCACGGCTACGTCGGTGCGCGTGATCGTGAGGATCGAGCCGAAGAGGTACTGGAACAGCCCGACGTCGAGCGCTCCGGCCGCGGACACGAGCACCACGCCGAGCGCTATGCCCGTGTAGAAGACGAGCGCGAGGGCCTGGTCCCCGGCGGCGACCCCGCGTGACCGGAGGAGCTCGATGGCGACGCCCCCGGCGACCGCGGCGACGAGCGCGGTCAGCACGGGCGACACGTCGAGCAGGATCCCCGCGGCGACGCCGGCGAAGGCGACGTGTCCGATCCCGTCGCCGATCAACGACTGGCGGCGCTGGACGAGGAAGAAGCCGACAGCTGGCGCGAGCAGGCCGACGACGGCGCCCGCGCCGAACGCGAGCCGCATGAACTCAGTGTCGAGCATGGGTGTGCGAGGGGTCGTGCCAGAGGCCGGGGAGGTCCCCCGGCGCACCGTCGAAGACGACTCCGCGGCGCACGAGCACGAGCCGCTGGACGAAGCGCTCGACCGCCCCGAACTCGTGGGAGACGTACAGGACGGTGACCCCGAGGTCCCTGTGGAGGCCGTCGAGGAGTGCGGCGAGCGATTCTTGCGACTCGGCATCCACACCGGTCGTCGGCTCGTCGAGGACGAGGAGCGCGGGCTCTCCGGCGAGGGCCTTCGCGATGAAGGCGCGCTGCTGCATCCCGCCGGAGAGGGTGCGCAGGGGCACGTCCGCGACGTCTCGGAGCCCGACGCGCTCGATGGCCTCTGCGACGAGCTCGCGGTCGCGGCGGCGCATCGGGCCCAGCAGGCCGCCCGCGGCGAGCCGTCCTGCCGACACGACCTCGCGGACGGTCGCGGGCGCGTCTCCGCCGAGCGTGGAGCGCTGCGCGAGGTACCCGAGCACCCGCCGCCGGGAGAAGCGATGGGCCGGCTCGCCGAAGAGGAGCGCCGAGCCGCGCGACGGACGCTCGAGTCCCAGGACGATCCGCACGAGGGTGGTCTTGCCACCCCCGTTCGGTCCGGCGACGGCCACGAACTCGCCCTCGTCGATGCCGAGGTCGACGTGCTCCAGTACGTGCTGGCCGGCGCGGTAGCCGAACGAGACGCCCTCGAGCTCGACCGCTAGCGGCATCCGAGCGCCTCCCGCAGCGCCTCGAGGTTGTCACGCATCACCGTGACGTAGCTCGCACCCGCCCCGGCACCGTTCTCGGTGAGGCCCTCCACCGGGTCGAGCACGGCGACGTGGAGCCCGGCCTCGCGCGCGACCGTCCGCGCGACCCGGTCCGACACGAGCGGCTCCGAGAAGACGGTCGTCGCTCCTGACGCCCTCACCTCCTCGACCAGGCGCTCGAGGTCGCGCGGGGTCGGCTCGGCCTCGGGGACCTCCCGGCGAGCGCGAGCTGCTCGAGGCCGTAGCGGGTGGCGAGGCGCCCGAACGCCGCGTGGGTGACGACCAGCGTGCGCCGCTCGCAGCGCTCGAGACCTGCCTCGTACGCCTGGTCGAGCGCGTCGAGCCGGTCCGCCAGCCGTCGCGCAGCCTCCGGGCGCCCGAGCGCGTCGCCGATCTCGCGGACGACATCGGCGAACGTCACGGGATCGAGCCAGACGTGGGGATCCGTCTCCCCGTGGAGGACGTCCAGGGAAGGGCCGTCGCGAAGCCCGGCCGCGTCCTCGACCGCCGGCTGGAACCCCGCGCCCGCGTAGACGACGAGGTCCGCCCCGAGGATCGCCTCGACGTCGCGCGGTGAGAGCTCGACGTCGTGGGGCTCGGCGCCGGTCGGCGTGACGTCGATCACGCGATAGCGGTCGCCGGCGATCTCCTCCGCGGCCCACGCGAGCGGGTACAGGCCCGCGACGACCGTCGGCCCGCTTCCGTCCCCGTCCTCGCCGCCGGCGCAGCCGGCCAGGGCGAGAGCGGTGAGGAGCAGAGCGAGCGGTCTCATCAGCGGGTGACGGTAGCATGTCTTTGAGAACGGGTATCATTATCTTCCATGGAGGCCTGGTCCGAGGTCGCGCTCGAGCGGCTGCGCGCCGGAAGCGGCCGTAGCGGCGGCGCGCGTCGCGTCGTCGTCGATTTCGTGAGCCGCCAGGACTGCTGCCTGTCCGTCCAGGAGATCCACGAGCGCGTCCGCGCCGAGGGCGCACGCGTCGGGATCGCGAGCGTGTACCGGGCGGTCGAGGGCCTCGTCGACTCCGGGCTCGTGCAGCGGATCGACCTCGGCGACGGAACCGCACGCTTCGAGCGCGCCGACCCGAGAGGAGACCATCATCATCACCTCGTCTGCGACGACTGCGGCAAGGTCGAGGCGTTCGAGGACGCGGAGCTCGAGGCCGATCTGGAGCGCGTGGCGGCTGCGCGGGGGTACGCGATCGCCGGGCACGACGTCGTCGTGCGCGGCGCCTGCGATGACTGCCGAGGCTGACGGGCGCGTCGCGCAACGGGCGCGGTGCGGTGGGACCCGAAGACTTCCGAGCCGCTACGGCCTGGCGACGACGACGCGGCGGACGGTCTCGAGCGCGCAGCCGAGTGCTACGACGGCTGCGGCGAGGAGGAGCGCGCCGCCCGCGCGGGCGAGCGCTTCGGCGTCGATGACGATTCCGCCCGCCAGCAGCTCGACGCCGACGGCGAAGAGCACGACCTCGAGCTGCCATGCGGCTCGCGGGTAGAGGTCGGCCTGCCTGGGGCGCGGCCCGGGCGGCCAGGACCCCCACCCGGAGAGCGAGATCAGCTTCCCCGCGTGCCCGACGATCACGCCCACCGCCCAGCCGAGGCCGAGGAAGAGGACGCCCGCGACCGCCGCGCGCCGGTCCGCGAGCGAGCCGACCGCCGCGCCCAGGGCCACCAGAGCGGCCTGCAGCAGGAAGACGAGCCCGAGCGCGACGTGCGCGACCGGCCCCTCCCGCATCCCGATCGTCCCCGAGGCGGCGACGCGGGCGAAGAGCCTCGCCGGGGCGGCGAGACCGGCGAGCATGACGACGACACCCATCGCGACGAGAGCGTCGACCGAGCCCGCGACGCCCGCGACGAACGTCCACAGGCCGGCAACCAGGGTGAGCTCGGCCAGCGGCGCCCTCCGGGGTTGCGCCGCCGCGGACAGGCCGAGCATGGGCACCAGCGTACGGCCCACAGCGGCGATGAGCACGGTCAGCCAGCCGACGAGCGCCAGCGAGAGATGGACGAGCAGCAGGCGCTCATAGGGCACTCCGAGAGGCTCCGGCCCGCCGTCGGAGAGGACGACCACGCCGAGGACGAACGCGGCGGCGGCATGGGCTCCGGCGAGGGCGACCGCCACGCGGCTGACCACGAGCATGCGCCCGCTCGGCGCGCCGCGGACGAGCGACGCCAGCTCGACGAGGAGGAGCACGAGACCGGACGCGAGCACCACCGACCCGAAGGCCGCAAGCGAGCCCCGATCCGTTGCCACGCCGATCGCGAGCGGTAGCCCTCCAACGAGCAGCCCGAGGACGGCCCAGCGCAGCGCGGGCCGCGCGGGATCGTTGCGCAGCATCACGGGGAGGAGCTGCCACGCCGCGCCTGCGACCGCGAACGGGAAGAAGACGAGGCCGATCGCATGGGCGGCGCCCACCGACCCCGTCCCGCCGAGCGCGAGCCCTGCCAGCTCCCCGGTCGAGTCGAGGAGAAGCGCAGCCGCCACGACCCAGCCGCCGAACGCGACCAGATAGGCCGGCGCAGCGAGCCGGAAGGCCGCCGGCTGGCCCGTCGCCGCCATCCGTAGCGGCCGCATGGAGCGGCTGTCCACGCGTCGCGGCGGCTCCCTCCCGCTCATCCGCCGCCAGGCTACCCCCCAAACGGTCGCATATCCCCCCAAAGCGTGTTGCCGCGGCGTCGGATGTCACCGATGTGAGTGATGTTCGACAAATCTGCGGAAACTTTGGAAGGAGAACACGTGTCGGAGCGGATCCGGCTGCGCCTCGCGGGCGACCAGGGCTTTGCGGTCCTCGAGGTACTGATCATCGTCACCGTGCTGGGCGTCGCGCTCGCCGTCGGCGTGCCTTCGTTCCTGGGATTGCGCGGCGGCTCGGCCGACGGGAAGACGAAGGAGAGCCTGCGCGCTGCCATGCCCGCGGCGGAGGCCTACTTCGCCGACCATCACAAGCGCTACACGGGTCTCGACTCGACCGACCTCATCCGGATCGACCCCCGCGTCTCGCTCACCGTCTCGGTCACCTCGGCGAAGAGGCGCACCTATTGCCTCACCGAGAGCATCGACGGCAGCACGTGGAGCGTGAAGGGCCCGAACCCGGACGCCATGACCGACGCCTCGGCCACGAAGGGGTGGTTCGAGGGCGACCGCTGCCGATAGCCGCGCGGCCTAGGCGAGGCGCGCCAGGCGCGAGAGCGCCCGCAACGGCGGCGCAGCGAGGCCGCGCGCGTCCCGCGGGTGCGTGAGATCCCCGCGGAGGAGGCCGGCGACTGCGTCGAAGACGCCCGGTGCCCGCACCGCCCAGTAGCACGCGCGAGGGAACCTGTCGGCGACCTTCTTCGCCTTCCAGGAGGCGACGGCGTGCGGGTCGAGGGCGCCGTCCAGGGCCGCCTGATACTCGTCCGGTCGGTCGGCCAGGACGGCGTTCGCGGCGAGCCGGGCCGAGACGAACGCCTCGTACATCCCGTCTCCGGACAGCGGGTCGACGAGCCCGGCAGCATCCCCGATCAGGAGCACTCGACCGCGCGCGGCCTGCGCGCCGCTCCGGCGCATCGGCAGCCGGTGCCCCCGCAGGCCCGTCAGCCTCGCCGGGTCGACCCGGTGCATGCGCGCGAGCCGCTCGAGGTGGCCGCGGAGCCGCGGGCCTTCCGTCTCCCATCCCCCGACCCCGAGATTCGCATGGTCGCCTTTCGGGAACACCCAGCCGTACCCGCCCGGGACGACGCCGAGCTCCACCCATGCGGTTCCCGCATAGGGCGCGCGTTCGAGGTCGCCCCAGGCCGCGTTCGCCTCGACGGCGACGCCGGTGACGATTCCCTCGCCGAGGCCCGCGGCGCGCGCCACCACCCCGTTCGCGCCGTCCGCGCCCACGACGTAGTCCGCCCGAACGCGCGATCCGCCGACGAGGGCGGTGACGCCGTCGCCCTCGAGCTGCACCTCTGCAACGCGCGTGCCGGCCCTGAAGTCGGCGCCTGCCGCGCACGCCTGCTCCGCGAGGTGGAGGTCGAGGCGGCGCCGCTGCGTCATCGCGATGAGCGGACCTCCGCTCCCGCGCGCGAACCGCCCCCGGTAGCGCACGCGAAGCACGAAGCGCTCGACGACGTGCTCGACGACCGGCGCGACGTCGCACGGCGCGTGCCGGAGGGCGCGCCCGGTCAGCCCTCCGCCGCACGGCTTGTCGCGCGGGAAGCGTGCGCGGTCGGCGAGCAGGATGCGCGCGCCCGCTCTCGCGAGATACATCGCAGCCGCGGACCCGGCCGGGCCCGCGCCGACGACGAGCACGTCGAAGCGTTCCATTCGGAAGATCGTATGCCGTGCCGAACGCGCCGGGTCGGCGCTGAGCCGACGGGCGGCGGAGGGCTACAATGGCGCCCCCTGCAGGGGTTCCCGAGTGGCCAAAGGGGGCGGGCTGTAAACCCGCTGGCTCAGCCTTCGGAGGTTCGAATCCTCCCCCCTGCACTCGACATGCGGCACGACCCGGACCATCCTGAGCCCATGCCGGAGCAACGTGCGGACGCGGCGCTCTCCGAGGACGAGCTCGCGCGCCTGATGATCGAGCGCATCGCCCGCCAGGTCGATCTGGAGACGGGCAGGGTGCCGCTCGCCATCGATGACGAGGACGAGCCGTCGGTCGACGACCCGGCTCCGAGCGCCGTCGAGGAGGCCGCCGCCGAGCCCGTGGAGGAGCCGGAGGAGACGGAGACGGCGGCCGTCGAGCTCTCGGACGAGGACGTCTCCCGCGATCTCGTGGAGCGGATCGCGCGCGAGGTGGACGAAGAGTCGCACGGCTAGACTTCGACACCTCGCCCTCTTAGCTCAGTTGGTAGAGCACCTCCATGGTAAGGAGGGGGTCGACGGTTCGAGTCCGTCAGAGGGCTCTGCGGGACCCGCATGGTTCCTGAGGTGGTGTGGGATCGGCGATCGTGGGGCGCGGGGTCGAGATGCCCTCCATGGAAACGATTTGGAAACGGGAGCCCTGATGCTCGTGCAGTCACGCGGAGTCGACTGCGAAGAGTCGCCACTCGCCTGGCACGCCCTTGAGTTCGTGCTCGCCCCTGTCCTCGAACTCGATCCCGGACCCGGAGACGAGATCTTTGACGGTCCCCGACACGAGCACCTCGCCCGCACCAGCCGCAGCGGAGATACGGGCACCCACGACGATCGCAAGACCTCCCGGCTTTCCGTCGATGATCTCGCACTCGCCGGTGTGGACGCCTGCCCGCGCAGACATCCCTAGTTCGGCGATCTCGGCTTGAATCGCGCGCGCGCAGCGGATCGCACGCGCAGGCCCGTCGAACGTCGCGAAGAAGCCGTCGCCAGCGGTATCGATCTCCGTCCCGCGATAGCGGGTAAGTGTGCGTCGAACCAGATCGTGGTGCCGCTCGACGAGATCGCGCCAGCTCGCGTCGCCGAGTTCGGACAACCGCCTCGTCGAGCCGACGACGTCCGTGAAGAGCACGGTGGTCAGGACGCGCACCGGTTCCGCGTACGCGCGCGCGTCGCGAAGGAACGCCTCGATCTCGCGCGCTGGCTCCTCGAGGAAGATTCCGAAGAAGTCCTTGCCGGGTAGCCCGACGAGTTCCGCGCCCGGAATGAGGCGCGCGACCTCCCCGTACATCTCACGCGCGTCAGGACGGTACTCGCGGTACATGACCAGCGTCGGCACGCGAACGGCGGGGTAGATCTCGCGGAAGTCGACCTCCCTCATCATCCGCTCAAACGCGTACGCGGCGCTGGGGCTGACGGACAAACGCGTCCAATCCGCGTACCAAGCACGAAACTGGTCGTCTGCCGCGAGACTCGGAGCCGCTTGGGCGAGCATCTCTTCGGCGAGCCCGCGTGTCCCCCAACGATCCCGCATGTCCAGCATCTCCGCCTCTGTCGGCGATCGAAGTCGAGGGTCCGAGGGACCGATCCACGGGTGGTACAGGATCAGGCTCGCCGTCGAGTCGGGATAGGTCGCGGCGAAGAGCGACGCCATCCAGCAGCCCTCCTGAGCCGCGACGAGCGCCGCGCGCTCGCTCCCGACCGCGTCGAGAACCACGCGGAGGTCGTCGATCCTTGTCTCGAGATCGGGGAAGAACCGTGGGCGGTCCGAGATTCCCGTACCGCGTTTGTCGAACACAATCAGCCTCGCGAACGAACTCATGCGCTCGTAGAAGCGTCGCCAGTAGCTCGACTGCCATGCCCATACGAGATTCGAGTGCCAATCCGGGACCAGGACGGCGTCGAGCGGTCCGTCTCCGATGACCTGGTAAGCGATGCTTACGTCGCCGCTTCGGGCGTACTTCACATCCGGGATCTCCACGCCCCGGAGTCTTGCGCAATCGCCCACGCGCTTGTGAACTGTCCCCGACCAGACACCAAGCAAGATCCGGGTCGCTCGGCGTGATCACGAACTGCGGAGACGATCGGCTTCCTCTCGCGAAGTCGTAGTTCCGCAACGTCTCCCGCCGGGGGCTGGAGCGCGCGGTGAGGCAGGCGGGGCTCGACGACTCGAATCACCCGACCCTCCGCTTTCACGACCTGCGCCACACGTTCGCATCGCTCCTCATCGCGCAGGGCATGACCGTCGTCTTCGTCTCGCGCCAGCTCGGGCACGCGTCACCCGACATCACGCTCCGGGTCTACGCGCACCTCTTTGACAGCGCGGAGCACGCCGAGCGCGCGAGCGCAATGTTGGAGGCTAGCTTCGGAAGTGTCATTTGACGCCAGCGCCGTCGCGGGTTCGATCCCAGGTGCGCCCACACTCCGACCCGCATGGGTGAGCAGGAGTGGCTCACTTATGCGGGTCAGGTGTGCCGGTATTGCCTAGCGTGCGCCTTGGGTGCAGACCCCGGTGCAACCTCGAAATCACTCGAAACGGGCCGAGCGCGTCTCGAACACCGTCACGCGCCGGATCTCTCCTACGCACCCGGCCCGTCGCAAGGGTACGACTCGGTGGCTCGCCCGTCTAGAGGCTTGATGTGGGTTTGCCAGCGATGAGGCAGCTGCTCCATCGGAGAGCGAAACGCCGCCGCCACGCACCAGACCAGGTCGGCTACACCAGGTCGTAGCGTTGGCGCAGCTCGTCGCCCCAGGGCGAGTCCGGAAGCCAGCGGATGCCGTGGCGCTCACAGGAGGCTACGAAGCCCTCGCGGTCGCCCGGCGCGAGCGCCGCCGTTTCCTCGAACCAGCGCTCAGTTCCGGCGGGCGTCAGCACCTCGATGATCCGTGCGAGGGCATCAGTGCGGTTCCACATCGCGTGCACCACGTTGCGCGGCTTGAGCGCCCAGCTCCCCGCGCCTGCGTGCTCCACCTCGTCGCCGACTAGGATGCCGATCTCGCCGGTGAGCACGTAGACCCAGACGTCGTTCTCGTGCGTGTGCGGAGGGATCAGCTTGCGCGGCGGCACCGTCTGCTCGATCGCCGCGAGCACGCCGTTTGTATCCTCGGAGCGCACCTTGACGACGACCTCGAACAGGCCGCCCAGGTCCGTGCCCGCCGTGGGTTCGATCACCTGTGCCATGAAATGCCGAGTCTACGGGCGAGGAGTCCAAGCGCGCCCTCGTACTCCCTGTCTTGCCTGAGTGGAGCGAAAACGAGAGCGACCCTCACCGAGCAGCGCGGCTTGCTGCTCGTGTCAGCGGCATCTCCGTTCCTGGAAACGCTTTGGAAACCAGCGTTGGCGAATCGCGGAGATCGGTGGCGAATCCCCAGAGTCTGAATGTGCCTGTTTGCAGCCCTTCGCGGTCTAGGGCCACTTACAGCGACACTAATCGCGCACATGGTAAGGAGGGGGGTCGACGGTTCGAGTCCGTCAGAGGGCTCTGCGGGACCCGCATGGTTCCTGAGGTGGTGTGGGATCGACGATCGTGGGGCGGTGGGACGAGACGCCCGTTTGTGGAAACGAGATGGAAACGTGATGCCGAAGGCTGGCTGTCGCCGCCCTCACACGCACGGCAGACAAGGCGCTGTGCTGCAGTCCGCTCGGTCGTCGATTCCGAGCACCTGATTGGCCAAACGTCCGGTGGCGATTCGCCACTGTCCGTCAATCAACGCAAGCCTTCCCGCCACCGAAATCTGCTCAGGCGGTGGCGGAAGACACCGGGCCGACAGGCGCTGTCGGCACCCACGGACCTTCGATATGGGTTGCCTCCGCGTTGCCCGGCCAAGGCGGCATCGTGATGCACAGAAACCGCAGAGCTTCCGCCCCGGTGCAGCGGTACTGGAAGGCAGTACCGACCGGGATGTCGATGGAGACACCCGGCGTCAGAACGGTCACTTCTTCCCCGCTCTCGTCCCGGCGCCAAATCTCCCCCCGGCCGGACAGGACGTGCCAGAACTCGCTCACCGTGCCATGGACGGTCGCCCGGTTCACCTGCCCTGGCGGGACCGTGGAATGGATCATGTCGCCCGTTGTGCCCCCCATCAAGTAGCGGATCTCCGCCCCGGCGGGGGAGCGGGCATCGGCGGTCTCGGGAAGCGGGCGGGTCTGCATGGGCACTCCTTCGCGGGCTCGTCCACAGCCTAGGAGGTCATCGCTGGCGTCAACGGAAACTACCCGCCCCTCAGTGGTTGCGGGTAGGCGGGGTCAGCGGCGGCAGGCTCCGCCCTCGAGCAGCTCGAGAAAAGGGCCTGCCGATACGGGCGCGACTCAGGCCGAAGCGGCTCTTCGGTCGCTCACCAGGTAGGCGACGATGAGCGCCGCCGGAAAGAAGAACAGGCTGAAGATGAAGTAGCCGAGGAAGCTATGACCCTTGCGGCTGGCAACCCGGGCAGGCCAGAACGCGATGGCGATCCAGATGACGAGACCGAGGATCGTCCAGAGCCACCATCCACTTGCGGCAAGCACCATCTCGACCTCCTTGCTGGGGGAAGGTGCGGGTCACGCGAGGCCGGCGTGCGCTGCCTCGCGGCCCGGACGCACGACGTATCGTCCACTCCCGGTCAGATGGACTGGGCGGCCTCCCGCCGGACGATGCGTCGGACTACCTCGATACCCGCCACGATGAGCCCTACGAGCAGAAGCGCCGTCAGCCAGCCTCGCGCAACGGGGGGAGTCACGAGCGAGATCCCGAGCAGAGCGACGGCGGCGATCGTGTACGTCTTCGGGCGACTCTGCAAGACGGGCGCGGCGGCGCGGCGTGCTTGCGAAGCGCGACGAGTGTCACCGACGAACCAGACGCCGACGAGCGTGACGATGCCGAGGACGATCCATACCCACGCCCGATCGGCCAGCACCTGGGTCAGTATGTTCCAGGCGTCGTGGGCGGCGGGCTTGACCGCGTCGTCCTTCGCGAGCTCGTCGACCAGGTAGTCGCCCGCGAAGCGGCGCACCGCGAGCAGCAGGAGCCCGACGACGACCAGGCCGAGCGCGATCGCGCGGAGCTCGAGCCTCCGTCGGCCGCGGGCAAGCCAGACCGCGAGTGCCGCAACCGCAAGTGCGACGAGCCACATCCAGTCGGCGACGGCGCGCAGGATCTTCGTGATCGACTGTGCCGTCTCGAGCTGGCTCTCCTCGATGATCGCGATCCTGCCCGAGGACTCCGGCAGCCTCTCGGCGACCTTCCCGATCACGGCCACCTGGTCGCCGAGCTCGATCACGATCGGGCGCAGGTCGAGCACGACCGCGCCGCCCTCGGTCTGGATGAAGGTGGTGTCGTCGTCCAGCAGGCGCACCAGCTGGCGTTGCGTCCTCGTCGTCACCTCGACCCACACCGTCTGCACACGCGGACGTTCGAGCGCGGCGTCCGCAGCGCGATCGGCCCCCGAGCGGGCGAGACCGGCCAGGACCGGTGCGAGCCCCTGCTGGGCGGGAGGCAGTCGCTCGGCGATCGCCGCCTCGACATCGACGTTCGCGAACAGCGTGTCGACCGACTTGGCCGCGACCTGTGTGCGGATCTCGTCGTTCTCGATCATGTTGCGAGAGATCGTCTCGAAGCCGTCCGGGTCGAGCGCGGTGTGCTCGACGTAGAAGGCGACCATCCCGACGAGCGCCAGCAGGATCGCGAGGAGCGTCAGAACGCGTGCGCCGATCAGGCGCATACGAGATGGGCGTCGGTCGGGTGGACTGTGTCCTGGCTCAGCCATCACGCATCTCCTCGTAACGCGGGGCGGCGCCGAGTATCCCACAGGCCGCCGTCACCGGTCGAGCCTGCAGGCGAAGATGCACATCCAGTACGCGCCACCATGACTAGTACGGCGAGCCGAAGTCCTGTTCCCGGCGTACGTACCCGTCGCCGCTCGTCCTCGCGCTATCCGCGGGCCATCTGGTCGATGCACACGGTGACGGCGAGGATGAGCGCGTCCTCCTGCCCCGGTGCGATCTCGATCCCGTACGTGTCCCGGATCCGAAACCAGCGCTTGGACACCTCGGCGACTCTGTCGCCGCCCAGTTCGATCTTGTACTCGTGGTCGACGATGTTTCCCTTCGCTTCCATGTCCTTGCCGCCCTCGATCTCGATCGAGAAACGGTCGCGAAGCGGTGTGATCAGCGCCTTCTTGACCGTTGCGACTGTCGCGCCTCCGCGCTCGATCTCCATCTTGTCGCGGATCGTGAGCTTCTTCTCCTGGATCTTGTAGAGCTCCTCGCCCGAGGAGGCGTCCTCGAGCACGAGCGTGTCGCGGATACGCAGCGCTTTCCCGTCGACCTTGAAGGCTCGCTGCCCCTCCTCGTTCTCGATCCAGAAGTCGTCGCCGATCGCGAACATCTTCTCGCGCATCCGGTACTTCGTCCCATCCTGCTGACCGCGCCCACGCAGTAGCGCCATGAGAGTCTTCTCCTTCTCGGAGTACGAATTCTAGGATGTGGTCGCAGCGCTCGACTTTCCGCCGAGGCGCACCGGCCTGCCACCCCTCGATCGGGAAGTCCGGTGCTCGGCCGCGTATCAAGTCATCTATCTCTCCCTTCGTTTCTTTCGTTTCTGTCGTCGAAAGCGAGTGAGGCCGCAAGATCGCGGTCGGCATCGATCTGCTGCTTCAGTTCGGCGATCTTCTGCTCGGCGAGCGATATCACGTCGGAACCCGCAATCAGGCGGCGTGGCGGCGCCTCCAGGTGAGCCAGCGCGACCAGTGCTTCGGCGAGCGCTGGCCGGGTCGCCCGACTGTCGTCCGTCCTGCGCTACCCACCACGACATCTGCTCGGCCCGCGCGTCGTCGTAATCCTCGATCGTGGCATCCGCGTAGAACGCCGATCGCCCGGTCAGCAACTCGGTGCGGAAGAAGCCGGGATTGACGACGGTGGTCTTGATGCCGAAGGGAGCGACCTCCTCGGCAAGAGCGTCCATCCAGCCTTCGAGTCCGAACTTCGATGCGGCGTAGAGCGACGAGAAGGCAAAGCCCGAGAGACCAGCGCCGGACGAGATCGAGATGATGTGGCCGAAGCGCTGCTTGCGCATCACCGGCAGCACGGCGCGCGTCACATTGAACGGGCCGAGCAGGTTCGTCGCGAGCTGTCGATCGACGGCTTCGGGCGTCGTCTCCTCGAAGAAACCCTTCACCGAGATTCCCGCGTTGTTGACGAGGACATCGATGCGACCGAACCGCTCGACGGCGGCCTCCACCGCTGCCTCTGCGTCGGCGGACTTGTCACATCGAGCTTGACCACGAGCAGGTCGTCGTGGACGCCGAGGGCGGACGCGACGGCGCTCGCGTCCCGGCCCGTGGCTACAACACCATCTCCAGCGGCCAACGCAGCCCTCGCGAAGTCGGCGCCCATCCCGCGACCGGCGCCGGTGATCAGCCACAGCCTCCGAGTCGCGGGCATCAGACGCTCGTCTGAGCGCCGCCGATCGGCGGCGCCTGCCCGTAGTCCACGTCGCTGACGTGGTCGCCCCACGTGACGACGACGCCCTCGTCGTCGGACTGCTGCATCGCGATGTGCGTCATGAATCGCGTCGGTGCGGCGCCATGCCAGTGGACCTCGCCAGGCCCGAAGAACACCCGATCGCCGGGACGAATCACCTCGATCGCGCCGCCCTCGCGCTGGCAGAGCCCCACGCCTTCGGTCACCCAGATGGTCTGACCGTGTGGATGGGTATGCCATGCCGTGCGCGCGCCGGGCGTGAAGTGCACGGCGGCGGCGCCGATGCGCGAGTCGCTCGACGGCAACGCGACTGGGTCGATGAAGACGGTTCCGGTGAACCAATCACTCGGCCCCTGGCCCGTCTCCAGACTGTTGCGGGTGATTTCCATGTCTCTTCCTTTCGTGTCGGCCGCGCACTCGCGGGGATCCGGTCTCGATGCACGATCATGCGCGAGCTGGACCCAGTGCGCGATGTACGCACCGCCTACCGCTTCACCCGAGCGTCGGTATAGGCTCACGCCATGTTCGGCTTCGTCGCGCGGACAAAGTCCGTAAAGCAGCGAACGCAGTCGCTCGTGCGGCTGAACCTGGAGCTGGCGAAGGCCGAGGCGAAGAAGAAGGCCATGGCGCTCGGGATCGCGGGCGGCCTCGCATTCCTCGCCGTGGTTCTCGTCGTCTATGGAATCGGCTTCGCCTTCGCTTCCGCGGCAGCGGGGATCAGCGAAGCCCTTCCCGTGTGGCTGTCACTCCTCATCGTGACCGGCGCGATCTTCCTCATCGCTGCAATCGCGGGCCTCCTGGCCGTTCGCTTCGCCAAGAAGGCCTCTCCTCCCAAGCCGGCACAAGCGATCGAGGAGGCCGAACGTACGGTGGAGGCGATTCGGAGCCATGTCTGAGCGCACCGTCGACGAGATTCGCACCGAGATCGGCGCTGAGCGGCAGCGCCTCGACGACGACCTCACGGCGCTGCGAACCGAGATCCGATCGCTCGGGCTGCTGATGGCCGTGGGACTCGTCGTCGTCGCTCTCGTGACGTGGCGCAAGGGGTCACGGCAAGGCGTCGCCACGGTCTTCAAGCTCCTCCGGTAGCGCGCAGATCCTCGTTCGTGGTGCCGGGTCGTCCGACCTCCACGTACTTCCTCGCGCCACCGGATCGTCAGCCCTTCCGTCGCGAGCCATGATCGGTGGCTCAGCCGCTCGGTCCTCAGCTCACGGCTCTCTTCACGAGCGCGCCGATCATTGCCTCGTCGGCGGCGGTCAGCTCCTTCAGCGCGAATGCGACCGGCCACATGGCGCCCTCGTCGAGGTTCGCTGCCTCCTCGAAGCCGAACGTGGCGTACCTCGACTTGAACTTCTCCGCGCTCTTGAAGAAACAGACCACCTTGCCGTCCTTGGCGTACGCGGGCATCCCGTACCAGGTCTTCGGCCACAGGGTCGGCGCGGTTGCCTCGACGATCGCATGGAGCCGCTGGGCCATGGCGCGATCCGGTTCCTTCATCGCCGCGATGGCCGCGAGCAGGTCGCGCTCCCCCTCCGCTCTGTTCTTGTTCGCGCGCGCTTCTGCCTTGAGCTCTCGGGCGCGCTCCTTCATCGCGGCTCGTTCCTCGTCCGTGAATCCCCCGGACTTCCTGTCGCTGGCGGTGGTCCTCTTCGCGGACTTCTGCGTGGTCTTTCTTGCGCTCATCGTTCCCTCCTCGGCAGTCTGTCTCTCGGTCCTGGCGGCCATGCTCATCGTGCCTCGACGAGCCGATGCAGCAGCGCGTCCACGCGCGCGAAGCCGCCCTTCGCTCCTTCCTCGACGCCGTACTGCATCGTCGTGTCGCGCTCCGCGAGCGTGGCGAAGCGCATCGTCTGCGTCAGCTTCGTCCGCTCGCCCAGGTCCTCGAACTCGAGCGTCTGTAGGTGGTTCTGGAACGTCTGCACGAGCCGCTCGGGGGGATCGACCTCGCGGAACTCGCCCTCGACGACACCATAGGCGGTCTGGAAGCGGTAGCTGCCGCCGGGACGGACGTCCATCTCCTCGACGACCGTGCCGTCGCCCCACCACTCCGGGATCAGCTTCGGGTCGGTCCAGACGGAGAAGACGTGCGCGCGCGGCGCGTCGAAGATCCGCTCCACGCGGATCTCGAGCTCGCTCGGGGTGGTGACGGTGGTGGGGTTCATCGCTCTCCTTTCGTGCGTTCGACGACCTGGGCGAAGCGGTCGAGCCGCTGCAGCCACGTGCTGATGCCCTCGAAGGCGTAGGGCGCGAGCATGCACCAGCGCACCCGCCCGACCTTCTCCGTCGTCACGAGCTCCGCCTCCTCGAGCAGCCGGACGTGCTTCTTCATCCCGGTCAGCGACATGCCGAAGGGCTCGGCGAGCTCGCTGATCGTCGCGCTGCCGGAACCGAGTCGTTCGAGGACGGCGCGGCGCGTCGGGTCGGCGAGGGCTGCGAACGCGCGGTCGATGGTCGGCTGGATACTGAACCATTGGGTTCACTATAGTAGTTTCGGGGCTGCGATGCAACATCCCCGCGTCGGTGCGACCTCGCGGGTAACCCTCGACGAAGGAGGATCACGATGGGACACGGACGGCTCTTGCGGATCGGCGGCTACCTGTCGGGAGGAGTGCTGATCGCGTTCGGCATCGCGGTCATCGTCCTCGGCGTCTGGGGCTTCAGCTTCACGCGCGACCACATCGAGCGCGAGGGGATCGTGTTCGGGCCGATCGAAGATCCGGCGGTTGCAGAGCACGCCGAGCAGTGGGCCGGGGAGCCGGTCGATACGGGCCGAAAGGCGCTCGCACAGGCGGAGATCATGCGCGAGCACACGCTCTCGGGCACGGGCGGGCTCACGTACGCCGAGATGGGGCGCTACGTGTCCGCAGCCAACCCCGACGACCCGGTCGGAACGAACGACGAGGCGGAAGCTGCCAAGGACGAGAGCGGCCAGCCGATCTCGAACGGTGCCCGCAACATCTGGGTGACGGAGACGGCCCTCGCGACCGCGCTCGACATGGGCTTCATGTCCGAGATGCTCGCGATCTTCAGCATCATCGTCGGGATCGCGTTGCTGCTGACCGGCATCGGCCTCGTCATCCTGGCTCTCGCCGTGTTCGGACGCTGGAGGCCGGTGGAGCCGGCGACGACCTCCGCACCCGTCCCCGGAGCCGCTGCCGCGTAGGCGAGAGCCCTAGGGCGCGTCGGGTTGCAGCGCCGCCCCCCGCGGGGCGGCGCCGCCCTGCCGTGCGCGGTCGACGAGCTTCCCGAGCTCGGCCAGCGCGAGGAGGACGAGCGGCCCGAGGAGGCAGACGCCCCACTGGCTGCTCGACAGCGACACCGTCGAGAAGATCCGCTGCAGCGGTTCGAGCTCCGTGACGAGGAACGTCAGCGCGACCGCGGCACCGATCAACGACACGAACCTGCGGTTCGCGACCGTGTAGCGGCTGAAGATCGTCTCGGTCGGTTCGCGGGCCTCCAGGGCGGCCGCGACGTGCATCAGTGAAAGCGTGGTCAGACCCATCGTCGTCGCGACGGCGAGGTCGTAGCGCTCCTCGCCCCAGGCGACGACGGCGAGAGCGAGCCCGGCCATGATCACGCTCAGGATCGCGATCCTGACGCTGAGAGCGCGGTCGACGATCGCCGCGCTCGCATCACGGGGTGGCCGTCGCATGAGGCCCGGTATCGGCGCATCGAAGCCCAGTCCCACGGCCAGGAGCACGTCCACGGCGAAGTTGATCCAGAGGATCTGCAACGGCGTGAGCGGAGCGCCGTTCGCGATGTCGAACAGGCCGGCTCCGACGAAGGTCAGGATGAAGCCGCCGAGCATCACGAGCTGGACGCGCACGTACTTCATCAGGTTGTCGTAGATGCCCCGACCGCCCTCGACGGCGGCGACGATGGTGGCGAAGTTGTCGTCGGTGAGGATCATGTCGGCGGCTTCCTTCGTCACCTCGGTGCCCGTGATGCCCATCGCGACTCCGATGTCCGAGTGCTTCAGCGCAGGCGCGTCGTTCACCCCGTCGCCGGTCATCGCGACGACGTTGCCCTTGCGCTTGAGGACGTCGACGAGGCGCACCTTGTCCTGGGGCGCGACCCGGGCGACCACGCCGATGCTCATCGACCTCGTCCTCGAGCTGACCCTCGGTCAGCGCCGCGAACTCGGTCCCCGACAGCGCGCGTCCCTCGATCCCGAGCTCGGCGGCGATGGCAGCGGCCGTGGTCGCGTGGTCGCCGGTGATCATCCGCACGCGAATCCCCGCTCGCCGGCAGTCCTCGATCGCCTTCTTCGCCTCCTTGCGCGGAGGGTCGAGGATCCCGACGAGCGCGAGGAGCGTCAGGCCGTTCACCTCGTCGAGCAGCGGCTTGCCGGAATCGAACGAGCCCGGGTCGAGGTCGCGGGAGGCCACCGCGAGCACGCGGAGCCCCTCGGCGGCGAGTCGGTCGTTCTCCGCGAGGACACGGTCCGCGGCGTCCTCCGCCGGCACGGTCGACCCGTCGGCGTCCCGTATATGCGCCGAGCGGCCGAGCAGAACGTCCGGGGCTCCCTTTACGAAGCAACGAAGGACGTTCCGCCCCCCGTCCTCCAGCTCGTGGAACGTCGCCATGAACTTGTAGTCCGAGTCGAAAGGCACCTCGGCCACGCGGGGGTGGAGCCTGCGCGTCTCGTCGACGTCCAGCCCTCCCTTCGCCGCGAGGACGACGAGGGCCGCCTCGGTCGGGTCGCCGACGATCTCGCCGTCGCGAACCGTTGCGTCGTTCGCAAGCGCCATCGGGAGCAGGAACGGGCCGAGTGGCGTGTCCGTCTCGCCACCGACTCGTCGGATCATGCCCTCGGTGGAGTACCCCTCGCCGTCGACCGAGTAGCGCCGGCCGACGACCACGAGCTGCCGCACGGTCATCTGGTTGAGCGTGAGCGTGCCGGTCTTGTCGGAGCAGATGGCCGACGTCGAGCCGAGCGTCTCGACCGAGCGCAGGCGCTTTACGATCGCCCCCTTGGCGGCAAGTGCCTGGGTTCCGAGCGAGAGGACGGTGGTGACGACCGCGGGGAGCCCGGTCGGGATCGCGGCGATCGCGAGGCTGATCCCGATCAGGAAGAGCTCGTCGAAGTCGTCGCCGTGGACGAGGCCGAGGACGACGACGAGCGTCAGCGCCGCTCCCGACATCATCGTCAGCAGCACGGTGAGCTGGTCGAGCTGCCGCGTGAGTGGGGTCTTCTCCTGCCGGATCTCGCTCAACATGCCGGAGATCTGGCCGACCTCGGTCGCCATGCCGGTCGCCGTAACGACCATCTCACCCCGTCCGCGGGTCACGGTCGAGTTCATGTAGGCCATGTCTACCCGGTCGCCGAGCGGAGCCTGGTCGTCGGCCACGGGATCGATCGCCTTCAGGACGGGCACGCTCTCGCCGGTGAGGGCCGACTCCTCGATCTCCAGCGTGGCCGCGACGAGCAGACGACCATCCGCCGGGACCTTGTCACCGGCCTCGAAGAGCACGATGTCACCGGGAACGAGCTCCTCGGACGGGATTTCGGACACAACACCCCCGCGGCGGACGTGGGCCCTGATCACGAGCATCCTCTGCAGCGCCGCGACGCTCTCCGCCGCCTTGCCTTCCTGATTCAGGCCGAGAATCGCGTTGGCCACCGTCAGGCCGAGGATGACGAGCCCGGTGCTGAACTCCTGAAGGGCGACGATGCTGACGATCGCGGCGCCCACGAGGACGAGCTGCATCAGGTCGCGGTACTGGCGCATGAACGCGTGCCAACCGGGCTCCTTGTCCCCCTCGGCGAGCCTGTTGGCGCCGTACGTCTCGCGCCGCCGGTCGACCTCGTCCGGGTCGAGCCCGCGTCCGAGGTCGACGTCGAGCTCCGCGCGGGCTTCCTCCACGGACATCCGATGCCACGCCAGGCCCCGGCGCGCGGCGTCGGGGCTCACTGCCAGCTCCGTCATGTCCACGATCTTCGCACGGCCGCGCCGACGAGGGGGCAGGGCGGCGTCGACGTAGACACCCCGCCCCCGCGCTCGTAGGATCCGACGAAGCGGTCTGGGGAGGCTGCGGTCTACCGGGGGAGGGTGATCCGTCGATGAGACGCGTGCTGTGGTTCCCGGGCACGCGCGGTGCTCGCACGCAGCGATCGCTGTGGGAGACTCCACGCGTGCCGCTCTTCTGGCGTCGAGTGGCCACGGTGGCTGTGGCGATGGCCGCGATCGGAGTCTCCGTCGCGGGTGCGGCGAGGAGCGCGGACTTCCGCGACGAGTTCGCGGCATTCGACACGCGGCAGTGGGTGAAGATCGGGCGCCCGTTCGGTCACGGCGTCGTCGATCCCGCGAACATCGGGGTCGCGAACGGCCTCCTGGCCCTCAGGTTTCCTGCGGGGAGGCTGGACGGGGCGGAGATGCGAACGACCGACCTGTACCGCTACGGGACGTACCGCGCCCGCATGAAGATGGCGGACGCGCCGGGCTCGCTCACCGCGTTCTTCCTCTACAGGAAGCCCGACTACGCGCAGGAGATCGACATCGAGGTCTACAACGACTCGAGCCGCAAGGTCATGTTCTCGACCTACTCGGGCGGGGCGATGACCCACACCGTCACGATGCAGCTCCCGTTCGACGCGACCGCCGACTTCCACGAGTACGCCATCGAGTACGGCCCAGGCTCGGCACGCTTCCTCGTCGACGGCGTGCAGCTGCAGAGCTGGACGAGCAGCGTCACGCGGTCGACGATGTACCTGTTCGTGAACGGATGGTTCCCGTCCTGGCTCACCGGGGAGCGGCCCACGAGCGACCGCTACACGTACGTCGACTGGGTCGAGTACGACTCGCGATAGTCGGGCCTCGCACGTGCGAGGAGTGTCGGGAGGGCGCCGCGGGCGCGGCGGCCACTCCCCCGCCGTCGCCTCAGGCGACCTTGAACGCACCTCGCATCATGTCCGCGTGCGGCGCGCAGAAGAAGCGGTACGAGCCCTTCCTCAGCGCGAGGACGACGGACTTCGTGCCGATGAACTCCTCGCCGGTGATGACGCGGCTGACACCCGGGCCGACCACCCGGAAGTCGTGCTCGTCCGAGCGATCCGAGACGACGAACCGGTAGGCGCCCGCCTTCAGCTTCGTCACCGACCTGCCGCCGAGCTTCAGGGTGATCGTGTGGCCGGGACCGACCGTCCCGACGACCTTCGTGGGAGCGGCCAGGACGGAGCCGGCGAGCGTGAGCCAGACTGCGGCGACCACCGCCGCCAGCGTCGCGAGCGCAGTGCGTGCCATGGAGGACCTCCTTCGGATTTCGGAGGCTCGATCGTGTCCGCGGGCCGGTCGGCCCCGCAATCGGACATACGTCGTAGGACCGGCTCAGGCAGCGCGGGGCGCGAACGGGCGGAGCTCGTCGGAGCCGGGCTGGACGATCCCGACATGCGACTCGGGCACCTCGTTCCAGGCGCCCTCGAGGTCTCCGAGCGGCTCCGAGACGACCGCTCGCGTCTCGTCGGAGAGCACGCCGAGCTCGACCAGCTCGGGGTGGAGCGCCTTCAGCGCGTCCATGCGCGTGCTGAAGAAGAGGGAGCGGGAGTCACGCTCGCTCGAGTAGCGGAACGCCCAGATGCTCTGCCCGTCCGTCGTCGCAACCGTCATCTGGAGAGGGTGCTCGACGCCGACGTCCCGGCCCGTCTTCTCGACGAAGCCCACCATGCGCTCGACCGCTCCGATCGGGTCGTCCTCGAGCCCGAACGTGAGCGCGAGGAAGAACATCACCTCGGAGTCCGTCGTGCCCTCGATCGAGGGGTAGAGCGACGGATCCACCGCGAGCACGAGGTCCCGCTTCACCTGCGCGAACTCGCGGATCAGGCCGTTGTGCATCCAGAGCCGGTTCCCGTACCGGAACGGATGGGTGTTCGTCTCCTGGATCGCAGTCCCCGTGGACGCCCGGATGTGCGCCAGGAAGAGCGGCGAGGAGATGCCGGCCGCGATCTCACGCAGGTTGCGGTCGTTCCAGGCCGGGTGCGTGCTGCGATACACCCTCGGCGGCTTGCCCTCCTCGTACCAACCGACGCCGAAGCCGTCGCCGTTCGTCGTCGTCGCGCCCAGCCTCGAGTGGAGACTCTGGTCGATGAGCGAGCGGTCGCGCTCGAGCAGGAGCTTCTCGAGGGGGATCGGCGTTCCCGAATATGCGAGCCAACGGCACATCTGCTCCTACCTCTCTGCCCCGAGGGGCGTCACGAACGATCCGAACGAGCACGGTCACAGGAAGGACGTGAGCTTGTCCCAGAGCCAGCTCTCGAGGCGCTCCCGGGTCCCGGAGGGCGGCTCGCCCGGGTGCGAGCGAGCGATGTCGGGCGCGAGCAGGCGCTCCTCGAACAGCGCTGCCGCCTCCCGGCTCCGCGCGATCATCATGATCTCGGAGTTGCGGTAGAGCGCCCACGCGTCCAGGTTCACGGTGCCGAAGCTGACGACGTCGTCGGCGACCACGACCTTGGCATGGACGACCGTGCCCGGAAGCTCCCACAGCTCGACGCCGGCATCGATCAGGTCGCTGTAGCGGTGCTTGAGCGCGGCCGTCGCCTGGGCGTTGTTCGACTCCTCCGAGACGACGATACGCACGTTCACACCTCGGCGGGCGGCCGCGAGGATTCGCTCGATCACGTCGCGGTCGGTGAGGTACGGATTCATCACGTCGAGCCGCTCGCGGGCGCCGTCGATCTGCTCCCGGATCGCCTGCGACGCGGCGACATGGCCCCCCGGGATCACCTGCGCGAGGGCGATCGGGGTCGAGCCCGCGTCGGTGGGCTCGGGAAAGTAGCTCGAGAGATCGGCGGGTAGTCGGCCGCCGTGGCCACGGAAGCTCGTGAGGAACGCCGCCTGCGCCTGCCGTACCACGGCGCCGGTGACACGCACCATCACGTCGTGGAAGCCGCCGTTCTCGAAGTGGTCCTCGATGCCTGCGCCACCGGTCCAGGCAACCGCGCCGTCGACGACGTAGAGCTTGCGGTGATCGGCGCGGCCGACCTCGTCCTGACGCCAGTCGAGGTGC
This sequence comes from uncultured Actinomycetes bacterium, assembly GCA_963750595.1. Classification (GTDB taxonomy): domain Bacteria; phylum Actinomycetota; class Thermoleophilia; order Gaiellales; family Gaiellaceae; genus GMQP-bins7. Next base: position 30,684 of record CAVVRG010000003.1, read on the forward strand.
TGGTCGTCGGGATAGAGACCGTCCCGGTCCAGCGGGAACAGGTCGTTGACGACGATCTGGGCTCCGGCGGCGGCGAGGCGCGTGAACATCTCCCGTGCCTCCTTGTACGGGCGAGAGCCGAAGCTGTCGACGATGACCCGCACCTCGACGCCCTCGTCCAGCTTTCGCTCGAGGAGGCCCGCCATCCGCATGCCGATCTCGCCCTCGCGCCACCCGAACATGAGGATGTGCACGGACGAGCGTGCGCCCTCGACGTCCTCGAAGATCCGGGGAAGAAGTTCACGCCTTCGACCCAGGGCTCGATCGTCGAAGCAGTCGACCAGGCGAAGGGCAGCGACGCGTCGTGCGGGCGCACGCCCTCGCGTGCCGCGAAGGCCTCCGTCGCGGCCCGCGCCCCCGCGGACGTGACCGCGTCGGGAGGCGGCGGCCAGCTCGTCCGCTGCGTGATCCCGAGCACCTGCCGGTACACGACGACGAACAGGGCCGCGAGCGCCAGCGCACCGACCGCGAGGGCCTTGCGCCTGCGCCGCGGCCTCCCGGCCTCCGTGCTAGCGTCGTTGCTCATTGCCCGAGGACGCTACACGCCGCGTGCCTGCGCCATCCCGGGTACGGCTCGTCGCGTGGATCGCGATCGCGGCGGCGGCGCTCGGCGTCTTCTCGACGTGGACGACTGCCGGGCACGCGACGCTCAACGGGACACAGGGGTGGAACGACGGCTGGCTCGTCCTGATCGTCGCGGCCCTGGCGCTCGTGTGGACCCGCTCGATGGTGCGAGGGTCGTGGACCGGAGTGGTCGGCGTCTTCGGTGCAGCCGTCGTCATGGGCTGGACTGCCGTCGACGACTGGCTCGACAGCCGAGACGTCTTCGATGCATCGCCCGACCATGGCCTGTTCCTGGTCGTCGCGGCGAGTGTCGCGCTGGCCTGCACGTCGATCGTGACGGCCGTGGGCCTCGTCCGCGAGCCCTCCGGTACGACCGTCGCCTGACCCGCGCGCCAGGCAGTAGTCACCGGCGCGCGCTCCGACAGAGTGGCTGGAACCGATCACCTCCGCGCCAGGGCGCTGCGCGCCTCCACGCGCGTAAAGCGCCGCGGGAGGACCGCGGTCGAGACCATGAGCCCGTACGCGATCGAGATCGCCGTCACGAACGTGTCGAATCCAGCCGTGATCCCGTCGATCGTCTGATCGGTGACGAGCTGCAGGATGCTGTTGTAGCCCGCGCTGCCGGGCACCAGCATCAGAACGCCCGGGACGATGAACACGAGAGGGGACCGCCGAAGCCGCGCGCCCGCAAGGTTTCCGACCAGGCCGATCGCCAGCGCGGCGACGAACGCCGCCGCCTGATCGCCGAACAACGCTGCGCCGACCTCGTTCGCGACGAGGGCGAGCACGGTCGCTGCACACATCACATAGGCATCCCTGTACCGAGCCCGCAACGTGAGCGTGAACGCGAGACCTGCTGCGACCGCAGCGAGCAGTTGCCAGCCGCCGAAAGTGGCGTTCGGCGCGCCCTGTTCGACCACGCCGAACCAGTTGACCGCGATCGAGCGGCCGATCTCGACACCGAACACGAGGCCGAGCAGTTGGACGAGCGCGCTCGCCGTGTTCGAGACGCCGGACTGCAGGTGCTCGGTCGCCAGCTCGCGCATGCCGATCGTCAGCGTCATGCCGGGGAGTAACGTCACGAGCGCGGCGAGCGTGACGAGGTCAGGACTTGCGTCGAGGCCGAGCTGAACGAGCACGGTCGCGCTGAAGCTGGCTCCGGCGGCGGCGATCGGCGCCGTTATCGGCTCGGCGCGCACGGTCCCTCGTGCCGCGACGGCGATCGTCCCCACGACGAGGCCGACGAGCGCGGCCGCGACAGCCTCATCCGTACCGCCGCCGAGGACCGGGGTCAGTGCAGCGCCGGCAAGCGCGTACGCCGCGAGCAGCAGTGGCCACGGACGCCGAAGAGGAGTCCCCTCCGTGGTCGCCAACGTCTCGAGCGCAACGTCGACGTCGAGCGACGCGTCGAGGACCTCCCGGACGAGCTCGTCCAGCCTCGCGATCGCATCGAGGTCCACCGACGCCGGGCGGACGCGCAGCGTGTAGCTTCGCTGCGACTGTAGCGCTCCGACCGAGACGTCGACGACCGTCGGCGTCACGGAGATCTGAGCATCCTCGATCCCGACGGCACGCGAGAGCGCGAGCACGCGCTCCTCCAGCTCGGCGGTGGAGTAGCCGGCGTCGTGGCCCGCGCGCGTGAACCGGAGCAGCAGTTCCGTCTCGGGCGAAGCCGGCGCCCCGTCCGTCCCGAAAGCACCAGCCTCGGTCACGAGGCCAGCCTTTCCGAACGTGTCACAACGTCAGCTCGCGGTCGGCGGCGCCGACAGCGAATCTGCCGCTCCGGGATCAGACGGCCGAATGCGCTTCCACACGATGTCCAGCAGGACCGCGAGCGCGGCGATCCCGACGATCGCGGCGAACGTCTCGGGAGCATTGCGGAACGTGTCGACGGCGAAGAACGCGAGCACGACGAGCGTCACGGCGATCCCGACGAGGATCATGGCCGCGCTGGCACCCGTCTCGGGCCGTAGCCGATAACCGGCGATCCCTACGAGGACGAAGATCATGAGCGAGCACGCGCTTCCTACGGACGCGATCGCAGACAGGTTGACGGTGTTCGAGACGACGAGCACGACCGCGGCACTGATCAGCACACCACTCTTGGCGCCGAGCCGCGATCCGCGCCCGAAGAAGGGAGGGAACTGGCCGACGTCGGAGAGCATCGCCGTCAGGCCCCTGGAGGCGTACAAGGTCGCGACCACGGACCCGGCCATGCCGACCATCGCGGCGATCGCGATCATCGTGAACCCCGCATCACCCAGGGCAGGCCTCCCGGCCTCGGCGATCGCGGTGGGGCCGTAGCGCACCACTTCCTCGACGGTCAACGTGCCGAACACGCTGATCGCTACGAGGACGTACACGATAGTGGTGACGCCAAGTGCGCGGTTCATCGCCTTCGGCAGGTCCCGGGCCGGGTCGCTCATGTCTCCGACGGCGAATGTGATGACGCTGAATCCAAGGTAGGCGAAGAAGGTCAGCGCTACGCTCGCGACGATGTCAGAGACGGGCGGGTAGTCGCTGAACGCGAGCAGGTCGAGGTCGATGCTCGGGAGCGTCACGGCGACGAACACGCCGAGGATCCCCACCATGACGAACACGATCAGGGACTGCGCCTTCGCAACGAGCTGCGGCCCGACGACGACGACCAGCGCCATCGCGACCACGATGGCCGACGTGAAGACGTTGTCCCAGCCGCTCCAACCGTCGTCGCTCACGAACAGCGAGACCGCGTAGTCGCCGAACGAGACCGCGCACATCGAGCAGACGATCAGAACGGCGGACATGTAGCCGAGCCAGGCTGCGATTCCCAGCAGCCGGCCATTCCCGAAGCCCTCGAGGAGATATGTGAACAGGCCGCCCGACGACGGGTAGCGAACGCCGAGCTTGACGACGTTGTAGCCGATCAGCACGGAGACGACGCCGGCCAGGAGGAACGAGATCCAGGCAGCCGCCCCTGCAACCGCTCCGGCCTCGCCGAGCAGCGCGAAGATGCCCGCGCCGACCATCGCGCCGATGCCGAGGAACGCGGCGCCGCGGACGGTCACGCTAGGGAGTCGGTACCGGCGGCGCGGGCGTGTGGCCGCCGAAGAAGAGCCAGACGATCGCGACGCCGGTGAGCGCGGTGACGATCCAGCAGATCTGCAGCGGCAGCTGGAAGGAGTGGTCGATGACGCGCTTGCCGAGGCTCGTCGTCCCCGTCGTGTCGGCCTCGGCCGCGGCGATCTGCGTCCCGTTGGCGGGAAGGAGGAGCACGCCGACGACCGCTGTCCACATGGCGATCATGTACCCGGCGCCGATCCCGAGAGCCAGCCCGAGCGGGACCATCGTGCGCGTCGAGGCCGACTGGCTCGTCGTGAGCGCGGCGACGAGGAAGATGGCGACCGCGATCATGAACGGCCAGTTCTCGGCGAGGCCTCCGAGCGCGGTCACTATCGCGTCCTCGTTGTTGGCGATGAACGTGTCCGCCATCCAGGCGATCCCGAAGAGGGCGATCATGGAGATCATCCCCGACCTGAAGATCGGCGTGCCCGGGACGTCACTCGCCTTCACATGGCAGAGGAGGAGGATGAGCGCCGCTGCCGTGAGCATGAACATCTGGATCAGCGGCGTCACCGACATGGGCTCGACGCCGCCGCCCTCTGCGGCCACCGTCGGGCGGATGCCCTCGACGAAGCCGAAGATGCAGATCGCGGCGACGCCGGCCAGGAAGATGGCAACGCTGCGCTTCGCGTAGGGCTGGAGCATGATCTCGGCAGGGGGAGCGGGCGGTTGTACCTCGCCGGCGGTCAGTCGCCGCTGGTACTCCGCGTCGTCCTCCAGGTCCTTGCCATGGCGGCTCATCACCAGCGACATCGCGAAGATGCCGACGATGCTCGCCGGGATGGTGATCAGCAGGACGTCGATCAGGTCGTAGTCGTAGATCTCGACCAGCGGTAGCAGCGTGGCCATCGCGGCAGCGACCGGGCTCGACGTGATGCCGAGGGCATTGGCCACCGTCGACCCGGCGAGCGCGCGCTCCGGCCGGATCTTGTTCGCGTAGGCGACCTCGTTGATCACGGGAATGATCGAGAAGAACGTGTTGCTCGTACCGGTGAGGATCGTGAGCAGGTACGAGACGTACGGTGCGATGAAGTTGAGGGCCTTGGGCCTCGCGCGCAGCGCTCCGCTTGCGATCTGGACCATGTAGTCGACGCCGCCCGCGGCCTGCATCGCAGCTGCCGCCGAGATCACCGCGATGATGATCAGGATGGCGCTGATCGGCGGCTCCCCGGGGTCGAGCCCGAAGACGAAGACGAGAACGAGCGTGCCGACGCCGCCCCAGAGGCCGAGGCCGATCCCGCCCGCGCGCACGCCGAGCGCGATGAAGCCGATCACGACGAGGCCCTGCACCGCGAGGAGGATCCAGTCCGTGGTGCTCATCGCTAACCAGTCTCCTCCCGCAGCTGCTGACACGTGCTGGACTCCTGCAGCGCTCCCGCGAGCTCCGGATCGGTGCGCGCGACGTCCGCGATCGTCTGCACGCCGCTCGCGAGCGCAGCTCCGATCGCGCGGGTGGCGTCCGCCAGCTGCGTGATCGACTCCTCGATGCTGTCCGCCTCCTCGTCGAGCGAGTCCTGCGCGTCCTCGAGGTCGTCGAGGGCGGAGTCGGCCCAGTCGGAGACGAGCTTCGCTGCCTCCGCACCCTGGGGCGTGTCGGGAGTCCCGGCGTTGTCGATGCCCTCGACCATCGTGTCGGTCGCCTGCACGGCCCGTTCGAGCCCGCCGCGTACGAAGCCGGTCCTTCCCTGCGGCGTCTCCGACTGCGGCTCCTCGCTGCCCGCAGCCGGGAAAGCGCTCGGGGTACGGATGTCCTCGACGATATCCTCCATCTCACCGCGCCAGACGCCCACGGCGCCGCACGTGCTCTGCGCCCACTCGCCCGCCGTCACGGTCTCACCGCTGTCCTCGCCCGTGCCGATCATCGCGGTCACGACGAGGAGAACCGCGATCCCGGCCACGATGGCGGCGATCCAGACGAGCCAGCCGCGCATCGCCGTCTAGCTTCTCCCCGCCGAAAACTCGTCCACGATCCCGACGAGCAGCCTCCAGAACCGCTCCACGGTCGGGATACTTACACGCTCGTCAGGCGAGTGCGGAAACTCGATCTGGGGGCCGACGGCAAGCATGTCCAGGTGCCCGGTGACCTTGGTGCCGATGACGGCCGTCTCGAGGCCCGCGTGCACCCCCGCGACGACCGGGGGCTCGCCGAACAGTCGCTCGTGGACCGTTCGCGCCACGGCCAGCACCCGGGAGTCGAGGTCGGGCCGCCATCCCTTGTAGTTGTGCTTCACCTCGAGCGCGCCGCCCGCAAGGCGCGCGGCTGCGTCGAGCGTGGACTCGACCTCGGGGAGCGCCGAGTCGTTGGACGAGCGCGACAGGCTGTGCAGCGTCAGCTGGTCGCCGTCGGTGCTCGCCTCCCCGAGCGACGTGCTCGTCTCGACGAGCCCGTCGAAGTCCGGGCTCATCGCGAGAGGGCCCGTGGGCACGAGCGCGATCGCGTCGAGGAGCTTCGCGGTGCTCTCGTCGGTCCAGGGCTCCGCCGACCCCTCGCCCGCTGTCACTGCGATCGAGACTCCTGGATCCGTCTTGGCGAACGCGTCGCGGATCGTCGCCGCGGCGGCGTCGAGCGCCGCGCGGAAGGGTTCCTCGCGTTCTCGCGCGACCGAGACGGTCGCGGATGCCTCGCGCGGGATCGCGTTCCGGCTCTTGCCTCCGACGAGGGAGACGAGCCTGAACGGCGCCGACCCGTGTGCTTCACGGAGCGCGCGTCCCAGAACCTTGATCGCGTTCGAACGCCCGAGCGCGATGCCCGACCCGGAGTGGCCACCCTGCCCTCCGCCGACCGTGACCGCCAACGTGACCGCGTCCGCGTCCGGCTGCGCTCGCGGCTCCTCGATCCTGATCCAGGTATCGGTGCTGCCCGCGCATCCGACGGTGAGGACGCCGTCCTCCTCGCTGTCGAGATTGATGAGCGTCGTGCCGGTGAGCAGCGACCCGTCGAGGGCGTTCGCGCCCTCCAGGCCGACCTCCTCGGCGACCGTCATCAGGAGCTCGAGCGGGCCGTGCGGGATCGACTCGTCCTCGACGAGCGCCATCATCGCGGCGATCGCCACGCCGTCGTCGGCGCCGAGCGTCGTGCCGTCGGCCGTCAGCCAGTCGCCGTCACGGAGGAGCGAGATTCGCCCCTCCGCGGGGTCGTTCGGGCTCGCCGCGTCGCGCTCGCACACCATGTCCAGGTGCCCCTGGAGGATGAGCGTCGGCGCCGACTCCCGACCGGGGGTCGCCGGGACCCGGATGACGAGATTGCGCCCCGAGTCCTGTTGGAGCTCGAAGCCACGCTCGGCAGCCCACGCGCGGACGTGCTCGATCACGGGCTCCTCCGCCCGCGAAGGGCGGGGTATCCGCGTCAACGTCTCGAACTGCTCCCAGAAGGCGCGTGGCTCCACGCCGGTGAGCACCGATGTCTGGGACGCCATGAGCTCACACCTCCGGGACGACTGTGGTCATCGGTACCCGAAAACCCTAGCGATCGCTTCTCCGCCCCGCAGTGCCTAACCGGGGGGGCGTGGCCATGCTTCGGCGGTGGCGGCGGGCCGGGTGGGCCCGCCGCCCGCCGCGTCGACCAGCTCTAGCCGGAGCGAAGCGAGACCGCGACCTCCTCCAGGAGGTCCATGGCGTCCTGCATGCCCGCCTCCATGCCGGAGTCGATGATCGCGTCACGCGAGGCCCTGCTCTCGGCCTGCACGAGGATCGTGAGCGTCGTGCGGCCGTCGGCCTCGGAGAACGTGGCGGTGTTGACCGTCCTCCCTTCCTCCTCGGACACGTCCTGGGGAAGACCCTCGTAGACCTCGGTCGAGACGATCCGCTCGTCGGGGACGATCTCCAGGAACTCGCCATGGAAGCCGACCTCGAGGCCCCCGTCCGCGATCATGACGTACCGCCACGTGCCCCCCACCCGGAGGTCGATCTCGCAGGTCGTCACCTCCCCGCGCTTGGCGTTCCACCAGCGTCTGACCAGCTCCGGGGTGGTCCACGCCCGGTACACGAGATGCTTCGGGGCGTCGAACTCGCGGGTGATCAGGATCTGCTCGTCCGAGGGGAGCGTCACCCTCGCAGTCCCGCTACTCACTGCTCCCATCTCCTGCCTCCTTGTCGTCGAGCTCCTCCAGCACGACGTCGAGCTGCTCGAACCGCTCCGACCACGAGCGCTCGTAGCGCGCCACCCAGTCGTGGATGGGCTTGAGCGCCGCGCCGTTCAGGCGGTAGAGCCGATGCCGACCCTGGTCGCGCACGTCGACGGCCCCGACTTCCCGGAGCACGCGCAGGTGCTTGGACACCTGTGGCTGGGCCAGTCCCAGCTCGACGACGAGGTCGTTCACCGGGCGCTCGCCGCCGGCCAGGGCATCCAGGAGCTGCCGCCGCCGCGGCTCCGCGATCGCGTTGAACGTGTCCGCCGTCGTCGCCGCTCGTGCCATGCCGAGATTATATTCCCATATCGGAATGTGTCAAGCATGGGAACGGGTGTGCCCCGGTCGGCGATCCTTCCCTGCGTGCAGGGAACGGACACCTGGCCGTACCGCGACCGGCAACCGCGCCACGAGATGGAGCCTGCGGAGGCTGTCAGGGTCGTGACCGCGCTGAAGAGCGACGGCGTCGATGTGTGGCTCGACGGGGGCTGGGGCGTCGACGCGCTGCTCGAGGAGCAGGTTCGGGAGCACGACGACCTCGACCTCCTGGTCGAGCTGGCGGCGACGCCGACGCTGGTGGCGGCGCTCGCCCGGCTCGGGTACTCGCACGTCGCGGGCCGCCCGGCTTCGAGCGTCGTCTTCATCGACGCGGTCGGCCGGCAGGTGGACGTCCACCTGGTCGTCTTCGACGACGAGGGTGGCGGCGTGTACCGGATGGAGGACGGCCGCGACTGGACCTATCCGGCGGAGGGCTTCGCGGGCCGCGGGCGCGTCGGTGGTACCGCCGTGCGCTGCCTCACCGCCGAAGTGCAGGTGCTCGTCCACGCGGGCTACGAGCTCGCCGACAAGGACTACGCCGAGCTGCAGTTGCTCCACGAGCGCTTCGGCGTGGCGCTCCCGCAGGACGTGCTCGACACCCTGGCCGCTCGCGAGACCGGCGCGTCGTAGACGGTGCCTCGGCTAGGCGAGGGTCAGGAGCAGCGCGTTCCCCGAGGGGTCGCGGACGAGCGGCCCTCCGGCGGCGTTCTCCACCGCGAGGCCCGCGCGCTCCACGCGGCCGAGAAGGCCGTCCCGCTCGGCGGCGTCCGGGAGCACGATGGTCGCGTGGCGTAGCGCAGCCGTTCCCGGGCGTGGCGACGCCGCACCCCCGCTCTCCCACGTGTTCGCGCCGAGGTGGTGGTGGTAGCCACCGGCGGCGAGGAACGCCGCCTGCGCCCCGAGCTGCGCCATCAGGCCGAATCCGAGCACGTCCCGATAGAACGCGACGGTGTCGTCGATCGCCGCCACCTTGAGATGCACATGGCCCATGACCGTCCCGGACGGGAGCCCGTCGAACGGCTCGGACGCGGGGTCGTCGAGCTCCCCGAGCAGGCTGTCGACGTCGAGCCGCATCGTCGTCATCCTCGCTCCGACCTTGCCCTCCCACACGTCGCGCGGCCGGTCCCAGTACACCTCGATCCCGTGCCCGTCGGGGTCGCTCAGGTAGATCGCCTCGCTGACGAAGTGGTCCGAGAGCCCCACGAGCGGGACCTGGTCACGCACGCCGTGGGCGAGCCAGCGCGCGAGGTCGTGCCGCTCGGGCAGGAGCAGCGCGAAGTGGTAGAGCCCGGTGTGCCCGTGCGCCGGCCGCGCTCCCGGCTCCTCCACGAGCACGAGGAGCTCCCGGCCGCCCGCGCCGAGGCGCCCGCGGCCGTCCGCCTCCTCGAGCACCTCGAGGCCGATCGCCGCACGGTAGTAGGCGAGCGAGCGCTCGAGCTCCGAGACCGTCAGGTGCACGGGCCCCATCGTGGTCGCGGCTGCGATCACGCCGCTCGCGGGCTCGGCGGCGACCTCCAGCTCCTCGGGGTCCCGCGGCGCTTCGCCGGGAGTCGTGCGTGCCTCCATGAGCCTGCGAGCGTAGCCACTCGCGTGCGGGTCGCGGCACACTGACCGGATGAGGAAGGACGTCCGCGAGTTCATCCGCAAGCTCGAGGCGGCCGGCCTCACCGTCGAGCCGACGCCGGGGCACTACCGCGTCCTTCGCGATGGCAAGCCGCTCCGCAAGGAGAACGGGATGCCGTTCATGCTCCCGTTCTCCCCCGACACGACCCGCTGGCGGCGGTCGGCGACCGTCGAGCTGCGGAAGCTCGACATCGACGTCTAGGTGACGCTCCAGAATCGTGTCACGCCGCTCGGCGAGCTGGTCGCCGACCCCGCGCGTGGCCTCGTGTACGGGAACCGCGGCTGCCTCCACGACGACGAGGGTCGCATCCGCCGGCGCTATGCGGTCCGCCGCTGGATCGCCTGCCGGCTCGAGTTCAAGGGATGGCAGCGCGGGCCGCTCCTGCAGCCGGGGAAGTTCACGGAGCTCTTCTTTCTCGACGAGGCGACGGCCTTCGCCGCGGGCCACCGGCCCTGCGCTCTCTGCCGGCGCGAGGACTACGTCCGCTTCCAGGAGATCTGGCGGCAGCTCCACCCGGGGCAACAGGGAGCAGACGCGATCGACGCGCAGCTGCACGCGGAGCGCGTCGGCCCCGCGACGAGGCGCCATCGCCTGCATGAGGCACGTCTCGACGCACTGCCGGACGGCGCCTTCGTCCTCGAGGGCGACGCGCCGTCCCTCGTGCTCGACGACGCGCTGCTGCGCTGGACGCCGGGCGGTTACGTCGAGGCGCGACGGCGACCGCGAGGACGGCGCACCACGCTGATCACGCCGCCCTCGCTGGTCGAGGTCCTACACCGGGGCTGGGAGCCTGTCGTGCCGCTCCTCCACCCCACGGCGGGCACGGTGTCGCGACTCCTCGCGTCCGGCTCGCTCACTTCTTGACGACGACCTTGCCCCTCATGCCGAGCGCCGCGTGGCCCGGCACGGTGCACAGGAAGGCGTACGTCTTCCCCGCTTTGAGCAGTACCGCGATCGAGCCCTTCTGTCCCTTCGTCAGAAGCTTCGTCTTCTTGCCGCCGAGCTTGAGGTCGTGGGTCGCACTGCCCTTGTTCACCAGGGTGAAGGTGTGCGCCCCGGGAGCAACCGTCTTCGGCATGTTCCGGAACTTGAAGTCCACGGCGATGACCGAGTACTTCGCGGCGCTCGATCCGGCCGCGACCGGGACGAGCACCACCACCGCGGCGACCGCGGCGGCGACGAGCGGGAGGAGGGTTCTTCGGTTCATGGCACCTCGTTTCGGTCGCAGGAGAGCCGAGAAGGATACGCGGCACGTCTAGGGCAGGAACGAGCCGAGCCGCTCGAGCGCCTCGAGCACGAGCCACGGGGGCACGGCGCCGGCGACCTCGCGGGCGAGGGACGCGACGAAGCCGGGGAGCGCGCCGGCGTCCTCGGCGTCGTCGACCGCCCGCACGAGGCCGTCCCGAACGGCGCGCTCGGCGTCCGCGCGCGTGATCCCGTGCTCCACCGCGAACGCGTCGAGCGCATCCTCGTCACGCACCGCGAGAACGAGGTCCTCCCTCGAGACGCCGAGCTCGCAGGCGGCGCCGTCGAGCGCGGAGAGCGCGATCTGCTCGAGCGCCTCGCTCAGCCCGCCGGGGTCGCGCCACTCTCGGGTGACGCAGGGGTCGGCCACGGGCGTCGGCTCGAAGGACGCGCCGCCGAGCGCGAGGTAGGGGACGAGCACCACCGCGACGGCGCCGATCGCCACGAGCAGCGGGAGTGCCCGCCTCAGAGCTGCTCCCCTCTCCCGATCGCGACCGGGACGAGGGCGGCGAGGGCCAGTGCGGCCGCAAGGAGGAACGGCGTCGAGAATGCAGCGGTCACGGCCCGGTCCAGCTGATCCTGGAGCGCCGAGAGCAGCGCGGCGTAGTCGTCGGTCGAGGGCAGCCCGTCGAACACGCGCGCGACGTCCGGCAGCTCTCCCGTCTCCTCGGCCGCGTCCACCTCGTCCAGGACGTTCTGCGCGAGACGGAGCTTGTCCAGCGGAGCGATCCCGCTGTCCAGCACCGCGGCTGCGCCCGCCCGGACGGCCTCCTCTCGATTCTCGTCGAGCGCTGTCGTCAGCACCGGCGCGAGCAGCAGGAGTCCGAGCACGACCCCCGCATGGCGCGCCGCGAGCGTCCAGCCGCCGTGCACGACCTGCCCGGAGCGGCCGGCCACGGCCCGCTCCGTGAGCGCCACGAGCGCGAGCCCGAGACCGGCCCCGACGAGCACTTGGGGCGGGATCGTCCACCCCCAGCCCGCTCGCGGGAGCAGCGCCAGCGCGGTCAGGCCGCCGGCGACGAGGACGATTCCGCAGACCGTGCGCATCGCCGCCCCGACCGAGCGTGGAGCGAGCCGGGCCGAGGCGATCGCGGCGAGCGGCATGGCGGTGACGACGAGGCCGGCGGCCGCAGGCTCCATCCCCCACCCCTCGACGAGCAGGAGCACGATCAGGAAGAGAGCCGCGACGAGCCCTCCCGAGAGGAGGAGCAGCGCCGCGTTCGCGCTGAGGTGAGGCCGGCCGGCCGGCGCCGGAAGCCGCCGGGCCGAGACGCCTCGAATCGCGGCGAGCGTGCAGAGCGCGAGCGGCACCTGCACGAGGAAGATGGACTCCCATCCGAGCAGCTGCGTGAGGATCCCGCCGACTGCCGGCCCGAGCGCGGCGCCGAGGACGCCGGCGGCGACCCAGGTACGCGCCGCGCGCGCATCGTCGCCGTTCCCCTCGGAGAGAAGGTCGAGGGCGGCGGTGACGATCAGCGCGCCGCCGAGCGCCTGGACGCAGCGGGCTCCCACCAGGACGTCGAACGACGGTGCGAGACCGCAGGCGAGCGACGCGCCCGCGAACACCACCGCTCCGACGCCGAAGGCCGCTCGCGGACGCCGCCGCGCGAGGTAGGCCGCCGGCACGGCGAGGAGAGCCAGTACCAGGTTGTACGACGTGAGGACCCGCGCGACGGTGGTGATGCCGACGTCGAAGTCCCCGAGGATCTCGGGCAGCGCGAGCGTGACCACCGAGGAGTCCGCGAGCGCCAACCCGATCGCCAGCCCCAGAAGCGCCGGTCGCAGCATGCGGCGAGTCTAGGCCTCCACGCGCGTCCGACTCCGGGACGACCCGGGGGGCTACTCGGGGCGCCAGACCATGAGCACGAGGATCCCGAGCGCCGCCGCAGCCGCGAGGAGGTTCGCAGCGAGTGCGGCGCGGTCCCGGAGGAGCGTCTGGACCAGCGCATCCACCCGTGCCTCGGGAGCTTGCGCCTCGGCGAGCCGCCGCGCGGCCTTCGCCTTCCTGCCCCCGACCGCCCCGAGCAGGACCGAGACGAGGAGGAGCAGGAGCGAGACCGTGATCCAGGCGTCGTCGACGCTCCGGCCGGTCTCGTCGACGAGCCAGAGCCCGGACGCGACGACGAGGGCGAGGCCGGCGACGACGACGAGGACCCCGACACGGGCGAGCGCGAGGACCGCGGCGACCTCACCGGCTCGCTCTCGCCGCCATGCGCCGAGCTGCGCTGCGGTCGCGATCGCCATGCCCGAGAAGAAGCCGACGACGCCGAGCACGTGCAGGAGAAGAGCCCAGTCGTACGAGGTCATGCGAACAGGCTAGACGCGGCCCGGATCGACTCCCTCGTCGAGGTCGCCCGCCGCTTCGACGCACGCTCGCTGCGGGATGGCCGCTCCCGTCGAGACCGTGCTCTCGACGCGTTCTCCGGTGGGCTGCGGGCGAAGCCAAGCCCGCGCGCCTCCGCGCCGTGTGGCAGTCCCGCAGCCGCCACGCGGGCGACTACCGATGTGGACGCGCCGCGTTTCCGGCTTCCTGCAACCACGGCGCTGTTCACGCCGACTCACTCATTCGGCGAGGTTCGATGACGAGACGAGAGGCGACACCTCGGCCCGGTTCGGTCGGCGGTCGCGCAAGCGTGTCGGGGCCGGACTGGCGTCGCTTCCGGCTCACCTGGCTTGCGCTACCGGGGTCAGCGCTCGCCGCGCTGGTCGTCGGAGCCGGAATGCTGCTCGCTCTCGGCGCGAACCCCGTCACCGGTTACCGCGCGCTCCTCGACGGTGCGTTCGGAGACAGCTACGCCCTGAGCGCGACGGCGGTGAAAGCCGTTCCGCTGCTCCTCGTCGGCGTGGGGATCTGTATCGCGTTCCGCGCGAACGTCTTCAACATCGGCGGCGAGGGCCAGATCGCGATGGGGGCGTTGTTCGCCACGGGGGCTGCGCTTGCTCTGCCGGGGCTCCCGACGGCTCTCATGATCCCGCTGACGATCCTCGCAGGCGCGGTCGGCGGTGGGCTCTGGGGCGCGATACCGGGCGCATTCAAGGGTTACTTCGGCGTCAACGAGATCCTGAGCACGATCATGCTCAATCTCGTCGCCGTCCAGGTGATGAACTACATGCTGTCGGGGCCGTTGCACGACAGGACGGCCGAGTCCGTGGGGGGGCTGATTCCGCAGACGCAGCTTCTCCCGGAGAGCTCGTGGCTCCCGATCCTGAAGGACGGCACGCAGCTCCATCTCGGCGTGCTCGTGGCACTGCTGTCCGCGATCGCCGTCTACGTCCTTCTCTGGCGCACGAGCTTCGGCTTCCGGCTTCGCGCCGTCGGGCTGTCGCGCGATGCGGCGACCTACGCGGGGATGCGGGTCGCACGGACGACGACGCTTGCGCTCACGCTCAGCGGCGCACTCTGCGGCATCGCCGGTTCGATGCTCGTGTTCGGGAGCATCTCGCACCGCATGGTCACGGACGGGAGCCTCACGGGCTTCACCGGCTCCGCCGGCTTCAACGGCATCGTCGTGGCGCTGTTCGGGGGGCTCAACCCGCTGTGGACGATCCTGTCGTCGTTCGTGTTCGCCGGCCTGCTCGTCGGCGGCGACGCCATGCAGGTGGTGACGAACGTGCCGTCCGACCTCATCATCGCGCTGAACGGCCTCGTCGTCGTCTTCGTCGTCTCGGTCGAGTTCCTGCGTCACCGCCCGCGTGCATCCGAGGCGGCGTCGCCGGGCGGGCCGGCGCAGCCACTCGCGGAGCGCGTGGAGCGCGTGGCCACCGTGGAGCCCACGTGAACGAGTTCTTCACGACCGCGATCCTGACCGCGACCGTCGCGTCCGGGATCCAGCTCGCTGCGCCCTTCCTGCTCGCCTCGCTCGGCGAGACGATCGGTCAGCGGAGCGGCGTGCTCAACCTCGGGGTCGACGGGATCATGCTGCTCGGCGCGTTCACGTGCTACTACGTTGCGCTCGAGACCGGCAGCTTGCCGCTCGCCGTGCTCTCGGGCGTGGTCGTGGGCGCCGCGTGCGGGCTCGCGACGGCGTTCATCAGCGTGACGTTGCGCGCGGAACAGGGGATCAGCGGCATCGGCGTCTATCTGTTCGCGCTCGGGCTCACCTCGCTGCTCTTCCTGAAGCTCGTCGGGACCCCGCTTCCGATCGACCAGCCGGGAGAGATCGAGATCCCGTTCCTCGGAGAGCTGCCGTTCGTCGGCAAGACGCTCTTCCAGCAGGATCTGCTCGTCTACATCGCGTTCGCGCTCGTCCCGGTTGTGGCCTTCGTGCTCAACCGGACGACGTTCGGGCTCAACATCAGCGCAGTCGGCGAGAACCCGGCGGCCGCGGACAGCCTCGGCGTGAGCGTTGCTCGCACCCGCTACGCGACCGTCACGATCGGCAGCACCCTCGCAGGCCTCGCCGGCGCCACGCTGCTCGTCGACGTCGGCATCTTCCAGCAGAACATCACGAATGCGGCGGGCTTCATCGCGGTCGCGCTCGTCTACTTCGGAGGGTGGCGGCCGCTCGGCGTGCTGCTCGGGTCGCTCCTCTACGGGATGACGCAGGCGCTCGTGCTCTCCTGGAAGGGGCTGGGGATCATCCCCGTGAGCCTCTCCGACCTCGCCGCGGCGGCGCCCGCGGTGATCACCGTCGTGGCCTTGCTCACCGTGGCGCGGCGCTTCCGACAGCCGGCCGCCCTCGCCATTCCCTACATCCGAGGAGGTTGAGACAGCCGGATCCGGATCAGACCGACATGCCCAAAGGGCCCACACGGGTCACCAAGGAGGAATCACCATGCACAGGCTCCTGCTCATGACAGTCTCGGTGGCGGCACTCGTACTCGCAGTCTCCGCCGCCGGCGCACCCTCGAAGACCACGGCGACCTCGGACTTGAAGGTGGCGCTGATCGCACCGAGCGCGCACAACGACCTTGCGTTCACGCAGTCGATGTACCAGGCGCTTCGCAACCACTCGAAGAAGTACGGCTTCGAGCTCTCCATCTCGGAGAACCAGTTCGTCGTCGCGAACGCCGCGAACATCATCCGCCAGTACGCGAGCCAGGGCTACGACCTGATCATCGCTCACGGGTCGCAGTACGGAGGGACGATCGAGCAACTCGCACCGCAGTTCCCGAAGACCTCGTTCGCGTGGGGCACCGCCGGCGCGACCTTCGGACAGCCGAACGTGTACGCGTACGAGGCGGCTTCGGAACAGGGCGGCTTCGTCAACGGCTACATCGCGTCACTGATGAGCAAGTCGAAGGTGCTCGGGGTCATCGGCCCGATCGCGGTCGGTGACGCCAAGCTGTACGTCGACGGGTTCGCGGCCGGCGCCAAGGCGCAGTCGAAGAAGACGGTCGTCAACGTCGCCTATACCGGCTCGTTCAGCGACCCGAGCCTGATGTCGAAGCAAGCTGCCCAGTTCGTCGCGCAGAAGGCGGACGTGCTGACCGGCAGCTCGCAGTCGGTCGTGGGCGCGATCTCCGTCGTCCGCGAGAACAACATCAAGTGGTTCGGGACGCAGTGGACGCAGGCGTCGCTCGCCCCGAAGAACGTCGTCGCAACCCAGATGTACGACTGGATGCCCACCCTCACCAAGATCATCACCCGGGTGGCCAACGGGAAGCTCGGCGGCGTCTCCTACCGGATCTCGCTGAAGAACGGCGGCGAGAAGATCCAGTTCAACAAGGCCGCGGCGACGCCCAAGAAGATCCAGGACCGGGCGCAGAAGGTCATCGCCAGGATCGTGGGTGGCCAGATCGTCGTGAAGACTGCCCCATGAGCGTCGGGGCGACCACTCCGGGGAACAGCGCCTCCGCGTCGGGCGACGCGCTGCCGTTGCTCGAGATGCGCGGCATCACGAAGCGATTCCCCGGAGTGGTCGCCAACGATCGTGTCGACTTCGACGTGCGGGTCGGCGAGGTGCACACCCTCTTCGGTGAGAACGGCGCCGGGAAGAGCACCCTCATGCGCGTCCTCTACGGCTTCTACAAGCCGGACGAGGGCGAGATCCGCCTCCGCGGCGAGTCGGCTGCGATCACTTCGCCGGCCGCGGCGATCGCGCGTGGGATCGGGATGATCCACCAGCACTTCATGCTCGTGAACACGCTCACCGTGGCCGAGAACGTCGCGCTCGGCACGCGGTCCGGCCGCGGCCCGCTGACCGACCTCGACACGGTCTCGCAACGAATCGCGGAGTTGTCGGAGAGGTACGGCCTTCGCGTCGACCCCAAGGCGGTGATCTGGCAGCTCTCGGTGGGCGAGCGGCAGCGCGTCGAGATCATCAAGGCGCTCTACCGCGACGTCTCGCTCCTGATTCTCGACGAGCCGACCGCTGTGCTGACACCACAGGAAGTCGATGACCTGTTCGTCGTGCTCCGGCAGATGGCGGCCGACGGCCGGGGCCTCGTCTTCATCTCGCACAAGATCCGCGAGGTGCTCGAGCTGTCCGATCGGATCACGGTGCTCCGAAACGGGCGCAAGGTCGGGACGGTGCTGCCCTCCGAGGTGACTCACCAAGGCCTTGCCGAGATGATGGTCGGCCACGAGCTGCCGTCGCAGGAGCCGCCTGCCGGGAACGGCCGAGGTGATGCGCGGCTGGTCGTTCGCGATCTCAGGGTGCGGGGCGACCGCGGCGTCGATGCGGTCCGCGGCTTGCAGCTGGAGGTGGGCGGCGGCGAGATCGTCGGGATCGCGGGGGTCTCCGGAAACGGCCAGCGCGAGCTCGCAGAGGCGCTCGCGGGGCTCCGGCCGGCAAGCGACGGCTCGATCGACGTCGAGGGCACGGAGCTCGTCGGGCTCCACCCGGCGGAGGTGCGAAAGGCGGGGCTCGGGTTCGTTCCCGAGGAGCGAATGCGTGACGGCGTCGTCCCTGCGTTCTCGGTGGCCGAGAATCTGATCCTGATCGACAACAGCGCGCCGAGGTTCGCACGCTGGGGATTCCTGCGGGCCCGCGCGATCAGGCGGCACTCCGAAGAGCTCGTCGCGGAGTTCGACGTCAAGACGCCGAGCCTGGACACGCCGGCGCGCAACCTGTCCGGCGGCAACATCCAGAAGCTCATCCTCGCGCGCGAGCTGTCGGCGCGGCCCCGGGTGCTTCTGGCGGCACAGCCCACGCGCGGCGTCGACGTGGGCGCTGCCCACTACATCCACGAGCGCCTGATGGAGCAGCGCGACGCCGGTACCGCGATCCTCATCGTCTCGGAGGACCTCGACGAGGTCCTCTCGCTCTCCGATCGCATCCTCGTGATGTACGAGGGCGAGATCATCGCCGAGGCAAAGCCGCGGGAGAGTACACGCGAGGCGCTCGGCCTGATGATGGCGGGCGTCCGCAGCGCCGCCCACGTGTAGCTCCCTGCGGGAAGGGAGTCTCTACAGGAGCGGAGGGCGGCCAGTTCGGCTCGCCCTCCGCGTCGCAGCTCGTTCAGTCTCGGTCAGCGACCACATGGGTGCCGGTCTCGCCGGCGAGCGCCCGCTCCACGTTCTCGGGGTCGGTGATGATCGCCTCCTCACCGCCTCGCTCGAGGAAGCCGACGACCGCACGGATCTTCGGTGCCATGCTCCCCTCGGCGAAGTGCACCCCCTCGGCCAGGTACTGACGCGCCTCGGAGAGCGTCATCCGGTCGATTGGACGCTCGTCCGGTGTCCCGAAGTCGAGCGAGACGTGCTCGACCGCAGTCGTGATCAGGAGAAGACGCGCGCCGATGCGAGTCCCGAGCAGGGAGCAGGCGAGATCCTTGTCGATCACGGCGGCGACGCCGGAGAGGTCTCCGTTCTCGTCGGCGACGACCGGGATTCCGCCGCCGCCGACCGATACGACGACGAAGCCGTCCTCGATCAGGGCCTTGATCGAGTCCTCCTCGACGATGCGGATCGGCTCGGGCGAGGCGACGACCCGCCGCCAGCCCCGCCCGGCGTCCTCCCGCACCGCCCAGCCGTCCTGGTCACGGCGCCGGGTCGCCATCGCCTCGTCCATGAACGAGCCGATCGGCTTGGAAGGGCTCGCGAACGCCGCGTCGTCGCGGGCGACCTCGACCTGCGTGATCACGGTCACGGCGTGGCGGTCGATCCCGAGTCGGCGGAAGTCGTTCTCCAGGTTCTGCGTCAGCGCATAGCCGATCGCGCCCTGGCTGTCTGCTCCGCAGACGTCGAGCGGGACCTCGTGCAGCTCGCCGGCCGCGAGCTCGGAGCGCCGGAGTATGAATCCCACCTGCGGCCCGTTGCCGTGGCCGATCGCGACGTCCCAGCCGTCCTGGATCATCGAGGCGATGTGCCAGCAGGTCTCGCCGGCGGCGATGTACTGGTCGCGGACGGTCTGATGAAACCGGTCCTTGATCAGGGAGTTGCCGCCGATCGCGATGACTGCGCTCTTCCGCTTCACGACGTGGCCTGTACGTCCGTGTAGCCGCCCATCGTCAGCGCCATGAGCGCCTTGCCGGTGTGCATTCGGTTCTCGGCCTCGTCGTACACGACCGACTGCGGACCGTCGATGACCTCGTCCGTCACCTCGGTGCCACGGTCGGCGGGCAGGCAGTGCATGTACAGCGCGTCCGGGCCTGCGAGCGCCATGCGGCGGGCGTCGCAGATCCAGTCGCCGAACGCGCCGGACTCCGCGAGGGCCTTCTTCTCGTCGGAGAACGCGTCGATCCGGCCCCAGGACTTCGGGTACACGACGTCCGCGCCCTCGAAGGCCTCGTCCATGTCGTTGGTGAACGAGATGGTCGTGCCGGCCTGTTCGGCCGCGGCCTCCGCCTTCTTCAGCACCTCGGGCATCAGCTCGAAGCCGGGCGGATGCGCGATCACGACGTCCATCCCGAAGCGTGGAAGCAGCGTCGCGAGTCCCTGCGGGACGGAGAGCGGCTTCGCGTAGGACGGCGCGTACGCCCACGAGACGGCGACCTTGAGGCCGCGCAGGTTCTCACCGCGCTGCTCGCGGAGCGTCATCAGGTCGGCCAGGGTCTGGGTCGGATGGTCGACGTCGCACTGCAGGTTGATCAGCGGGATGTCGGCCCAGCGGGCGATCTCCCGCATCCAAGCGTTGCCCTCGTACGGGGCGAGGTCGTGCCGGATGGCGAGCCCGTGGCCGTAGCGGGAGAGGATGATGCCCATGTCCTTCGGGCTCTCGCCGTGCGCGACCTGGGTCTTCTCGGCGTCGAGGTAGATCGCGTGGCCGCCGAGCTGCGTCATACCGGACTCGAACGCGTTCCGGGTCCGGGTCGACTTGTCGAGGAAGAGCATGAACAGCGTCTTGTCCGGGAGCAGCCGGTGCGGCTGCCCGTTCCTGAACGCCGACTTGAGCTCGCCCGCCGTGGCCAGCGCTTCCTCGATCTCCTCGACCGTCCAGTCGAGCGTCTCGATGAAGTCGCGGCCGACGAGCGTCGAGCGATCGATCGCCACCTGGTGCATCACTGCCTCGCTTTCCGAGAGTCGGACATCTGCTTCACACCCGCACCGTGGCGAACGCCTCGATCATCGCGGGCACGTCGTCGCCGAGCGGGTAGAGCACGGGGCACGTGCAGCCCGCGTCGACGTACTCCTGAACCTTCGCCTTGCACTCGTCCGGAGTGCCCGACGCGGTGACGAGCTGGACCACGTCGTCCGGAACGAGCGCCATCGCCTTCTCGATCTGCTCCTGCGTCGCCGGCCACGTCAGCATCCCGCCGATCTCCTCGAGCAGGGACTCGTCGACCCCGCTCGCCTTCCCGATGTGCGGCTGCTGGCCGAGGTACTGCGTGACGAGCTCGCGCGCGCGGTCGAGCGCGAGCGAGCGGTCGTCGTCGAGCGAGCAGACGACGAGCTGCGGCCGGTCGACATCGTCCAGCGTGCGCCCCGCGTGCTCGGCGCCCGCGGCGAGATGCTCCAGCGCCTCGCGGTTGTACTCGGGCCCGACGAGGTAGTTGAGAAGGACGCCGTCCCCGATCTCGCCTGCGAGCTCCATCATCCTCATGCCGGTCGTCGCGGCGATGTAGATCGGAACGTTCTTCGGAGAGCGGTCGCCGTGGACGATGTCGATCTCGATGTCCTCCACGTCCACGTACTCCCCGTGGAACGTCACCCGCTTCATGGCGAGGAGAAGGCGCGCCACCTCGACGACTTCCCGCATGACCTCGACCGGGCGGCGGCGGTGGATGCCGACCTTCCGCGCGAGCGGGTCCCACCACGCGCCGAGCCCGAGGATGACCCGCCCGGGCGCGAGGTCGTCGAGCGTCGAGAAGGTCGCCGCGAGCAGGCCCACGTTCCGCGTCCACGGGTTCACGACCCCCGAGCCGATGCGGATGCGGTCGGTGACGGTGGCGAACGCGGCCATGGGGATCGTCGCCTCGCGGACGAGGCGGCTCTCGGCCTGCCAGACCGCCTCGAAGCCGCACTCCTCGGCGAGCTGCGCGTAGCGCATCCCGTCGCGGATCGGGTGCTTGTCCTGCAGGTAGAGCGCTACGCGGTGGTCAGTGGCGACGGCCATCGCCGCCCTCCTTTCGGCTGGAACCGGTGCGGGGGGATCTGCTCGAGCCTGGTCCAGAGCCGCCCGGCCTGGGCCCGTGCGGCCGCGGCGAGCTCGTCCTGGTCGACCCGGGTCAGCCGGCGGTCGCGCACGACCCATTCGCCGGCGACCAGCACGTCGCGAACGCAGCGGGAGCCGAGGCCGAACACCCAGTGGCCGGGGAAGCTCGACTCGTGGACCGGGGCGGGCGCCGCGTAGTCCAGGACGACGAGATCCGCGGGCGCTCCCGTCTCCAGCTTCCCGAGCCGTCGCTCGCCGAACGCGCCGCCGACGAACCGGGTGCCCTCGGCGAGACGGGCGAGCGGCCAGTCGGCGCCGGCCGAGAGGTCGTCCTCGCGGAGGCGGAAGTAGGCGGCGCGCGACTCCTCGAACATGTCGGAGCCGATCCCGTCCGTGCCCAGCACGACCCAGGGACCGAGCTCCGTCACGCGGGCCCGGCCGACCGCGTTGTTCATGTTCGAGCGCGCGTTGTGCGCGACGTACGCGTGCGCCCGCCCGGCGAGCTCGAGCTCGGCGTCGTCGAGGTGCACCCCGTGCGCGAGGAGCGCACGACCGTCGAGCGCTCCCGCCTGCGCGAGGCGCGCGACGACGCGGACGCCGTGCAACTCCTCGGCGTCGCGCTCGTCGACCCCGTCCTCCGCGGCGTGCACGTGCAGGCCGACCTCGAGCTCGCGGGCAGCGCTCGCGCAGGCGGCGAGGGTCTCGTCGGAGAGGGTGAAGGACGCGTGCGCGCCGACCATCGCGCGGGTGAGGGGCGGCTTCTCGCGGCGCACACGCTGCGCGAAGCGGCGGTTCTCCTCCAGGCCGGCATCTGCGCGCGCCGGACCGTCCCGATCCGAGGTCTCGTAGCAGAGGATCGACCGGATCCCGAGGGAGCCGAGCGCATCCGCGATCACGTCGAGCGAGCCGTCGATCGCGTCGGGCGAGGCGTGGTGGTCGACCAGGGTCGTCGTTCCGGAGAGCAGCGCCTCCATCCCGCCGACGAGCGCAGACGCGCGGATCGTGTCGAGGTCGAGCGCGCGGTCGAGGCGCCACCAGACGCGCTGCAGGATCTGCGTGAAGTCCCGGGGCGGCTCGAGCGCGTACGGCATCCCTCGCGCGAGCGCCGAGTAGAGGTGGGTGTGCGCGCAGACGTTGCCGGGAACGACGAGGCAGCCCGAGCAGTCGCGCCGCTCGCCACCGCCCTCGGCGACGATCCGGCCGTCCCGCACGTGGACGTCCCGCTGCACGATCCGGACGGGATCGAGCGAGACGACGACCGTCCCGCCGGCGAGGATCACGCGACCGGCTCCCCTGAGGCGGAGGTCTTTACAGTGCCTGGCACTGTAAGGGCGCCGACTTCGTGCCGGTTTGTCCCCAGGGCGCGCTCGCGCGCCCGCACGAGGTGCGGCACCGCGGCGAGCGCGGCCGGCGAGTCCTTCATCGGCAGCCGCGTCCGCCGGATGCCGTCGTAAGCATGCAAGGCGCCCGCCGCCGCTGCCGCGGTCGGGACCATGCACGCCTCGCCGACGCCCTTCGCCCCGTAGGGCCCCTCGGGCTGCGGCTCCTCGACGAGGACGACCTGGACCTCGGGCATCCCGCTCGGGGGGACGATGTGCAGGGACTTCAGCGTCTCCGTGACCGGGAACCCGCCTTCGACGACGAGCTCCTCGGAGAGCGCCTGCCCGAGGCCCATGTGGATGCCGCCCTCGATCTGGCCCTCGATCAGGGTCGGGTTGATCGCCCTCCCCACGTCGTGGGCGGCGATGACCTTTGCGAGCCGACCCTCGTCGTCGAGCAGGACGACCTGCGTCGCCCACCCGTAGCCGAGATGCGTGACAGGCTCGTCGGCGTCGTTCGCCGTCGTCCAGTCGACGACGTACTCGCCCTCGATCTCCGTGCCCGCGAGCGCCTCGAGCGGTCGCCCGGCGAGCTCCTGCCGGAGCTTGCGCGCGGCGTCGAGCACGGCGTTCCCGCCGAGGAGCGTCGAGCGGGAGGCGGTCGTCTGGCCGGTGTCGAGCTCGCGCTCCGTGTCGACGACGACCCGCACGCGCTCCGGCTCGAGCCCGAGCTCCTCGCAGGCGATCTGGCGGAGCGCCGTGTGCACGCCCTGCCCCATCTCCGTCCAGGAGTGGAAGAGCGTGAGCGTGCCGTCCGCCTCGGGACGGAGCACTGCACGTCCGAACTCGACGACCCCGTTCCCGATCCCCGTGTTCTTGAGGCCGCAGGCGATGCCGGCGAAGCGGGCCTCCCGGTACGCGTCGCGCACGGCGAGCAGCGTCTTCTCGAGGCCGACACCCGGGCCGAGCCTCTGCCCGGTGCCGGTGCGGTCTCCTTCGCGGAGAACGTTCCGGAAGCGGATCTCCCAGCCGTCGACCCCGACCTCCTCCGCAAGCAGGTCGAGGATCCCCTCGACCGCGAAGTTCGTCTGGCTGACGCCGAAGCCGCGCATCGCACCGCAGGGCGGGTTGTTGGTGTAGACGGCCCTCGCCTCGACGTCGACGTTCGGCACGCGGTAGGCGCCGCAGGCGTGCCCGGCCGCCCGCTCGAGCACCTTGTCGCCGACGCTCGCATACGCCCCGGTGTCCCCGACGATGCGGGCCTGGAGCGCGAGCAGGTGCCCGTCCTCGTCACAGCCGGCGGTGTACTCCATCCACAGCGGGTGCCGCTTCGCGTGGAAGCGGATGCTCTCCCGGCGGCTCAGCGTCACGAGCACCGGCCGGCCCGTGACCGTCGCCAGGAGCGACGCGTGGCACTGGACGTTCAGGTCTTCCTTCGCGCCGAACGCGCCGCCGGTCGTCACCTGCGTGACGCGCACCCGCTCCGGAGGCAGCGCGAGGAAGGACGCGATCTGGTCGCGGTCCTCCCAGACGCCCTGGCCCTGCGAGTACACGTGCAGCGACCCGGTGCCGTCGGGTACCGCGAGCGAGGACTCCGGCTCGAGGAAGGCGTGCTCGATGAACTGCGTCCGGTACGTCTCGGTGACGACGTGCGCGGCGCCTGCGAGCCCGGCGTCCACGTCGCCCCGCTGCACGCGCGAGACCGAGAGGACGTTGCCGCCGGGATGCAGGAGCGGCGCGTCGTCCTCGAGCGCGTCGAAGGGGTCGGTGACCGGATCGAGCACCTCGTACTCGACCTCCACGAGCGCTGCGGCCTCGCGTGCGGCGTGACGGCTCTCGGCCGCGACGACGGCGAGCACGTCGCCGACGTACGACGTCACCTCGCCCTCGGCGACGAGCTGTCGCCAGTCCTTCGTCAGCGTGCCCTGCGCGCGCTCGCCCGGCACGTCGGCGGCGGTCACCACCGCGACGACCCCGGGGTGAGCCGCCGCCTTGGACGTGTCGACCCGGACGACGCGCGCGCGCGGGTGGTCCGAGAAACGGAGCGCTCCGTGCAGCATCCCGGGCTCGACGAGGTCGCCGACGTACCGCTTGTCGCCCAGCGCGAGGCCGGGGCCCTCGTAGCGCGCCGCACGCGCGCCGACGCGCCCGCTGCGCTCGGGCTCGGGCAGGGGGACTCCTCGGTGGGCGGCAGCGACGAGCTGCACCGCGTCGACGATCTTCGCGTAGCCCGTGCAGCGGCAGAGGTTCCCGAGGAGGGCGTGTGCGACGTCCTCGCGGGAGGGTTCCGGGCTCTTGCGGAGAAGCGCCTCGGACTTCATGACGATCCCTGGGGAGCAGTAGCCGCACTGGGAGGCGCCGGCGGCCACGAACGCCTCGGCCCAGAGCCGGCGCTCGTCCTCGGAGAGACCCTCCTGCGTCACGACGTGCTTCCCCTCGACGCGCGTCGCCTTCTGTGCGCAGGAGACGACGGCGCGCCCGTCCACGAGGACCGTGCAGGCACCGCAGGAGCCCTCCGGGGCGCAGCCGTCCTTCACGGAGCGCACTCCGAGGTCGTCGCGGAGCAGCTCGAGCAGGCTCTGCCCGTCGCGGGGCTCCGCGACGACCTTCGTTCCGTTGACGAGGAGCTCCATCCCTACTCCACGACGCCCAGCACGAGCGCGAGGAGCCCCATCCGCATGACGACCCCGTTGAACGCCTCCTGCCAGTAGCGCGCGTGGCGCGTGGCGTCGACGTCCGCGGGGAGCTCGTCCATCCGCGGGAGGCTGTGCAGGATGATCGAGTCCGGCTTCGCCTTCTCCCGCAGCAGCTCGCGGGTGACGCGGTAGGTCTCGGGAGTCGTGGCGACCCCACCGCCGCCGCGCTCCTCGCGCGAGGCCGTGTAGTCGGCCTGCACGACGGGCTCCATGTAGATGACGTCGCACTCGGAGATGACGTCCTCGACCGAGTCCGCCTCCTCGTAGCGGACGTTCCGCTCGTCGAGCTCCAGCGTGAACTCCGGCAGGAGCGACATCTCCGGCGGGCCGACGACGTACGCCTTCGCGTCGAACTGCGAGAGCGCGTACAGGATCGAGTGCATCGTCCGCATGCGCATGTCGCCGACGAGCAGGTACGTCAGGCCGTCGAGGCGCCCGAGCTCCTTCTGCGTCGTGTACAGGTCGGTCAGGACCTGCGTCGGGTGCTCTCCCCAGCCGTCACCGCAGTTGATCACGGGGATGGAGGCCCATCTGGCGGCCTCCGCGGGGGCACCCTGCTCGAAGTGGCGCATCGCGATGACGTCGCCGTAGTACTCGAGCATGTGGACCGTGTCCTTGATCGACTCCTGGTAGAAGTCGCCGGCCCGGGTCATCTTCGCATCCGAGAAGCCGAGCACGTGGCCGCCGAGCCGGTGCATCGCGGCCTCGGTCGACAGCCTCGTGCGCGTCGACGGCTGGTAGAACGCGGTCAGGAGCGTCTTGCCCGTGAGCAGGTCCGCGTTCTGCCTCGACTTCGCGATCGGGGCGAGCTCGTCGCAGACCTCGAAGATGCGCTGGAAGTCAGCTCGCTCGAAGTCCTTCAGCGACAGGATGTCTCGCCCGAGAAAGCTCCTCATCTCGTCTCCTCCTTCTCGTGGAAGCCGTACGCACGGCTCCGGTGAACAGCACCGCCACGCGCTCGTCGTCCCGGACCTCTCCGGCGGAGCGCAGGGCGAGCAGGCCCGCGAGGCCCGCGGAGCCCGTGTGGTCGACGTCGATCCCGGTCGACTGCCGCGCGAGCGTGTTCGCGCGCTTCAGCAAGTCCTCGTCCACGACGAGGGGACGGCCCCCCGTCGCGAGCATGCCCTCGACGACCGCGAGCCAGTCGTAGGTCTCGTCGTCGAGGATCCCGTGGGCGACGCTCCGCGGCTCCTCCTCCCAGGGCCACATGAACGCCGAGCGGTGGCGTCTCGCGAACCGGAGCGCCTCCCCCGGGTCGCCCGGGCCCGCGATCGCGTCGAACGCGCGCTTCAGCGGCCAGGCGCCTGCGGTCTGGACGGTGTCGACCCTGGGGGACGCCGTGAGCACGCCAAGCTCGACGGCCTCGCGGAACGCCTGGATGCAGGCGCTCGCGAGGGCTCCGCCGCCGACCTGCACGACGAGCCGGTCGAGTTCGACGCCCGACGACGCCATCTCCCAGCCCGAGCGTCTCGCCGCCCTCGATCGCCAGACCGTTGAGGTTCCCCTGGCAGGTGAAAGGCAGGGCGCCGCGCTCGATCGCCGCCAGCAGCCGGCGATACGTCGGGTCGCCCGGGCTCCCGTCGCGCGGGCAGACGGTGACGAGCGCCCCGAGCTCCTCGAGCCTCGTGAGGATCGCGGGATCCGCGTCCGTCGGCACGAAGACCCGGAGCGTGCGCTCGCCGGCCGCCGCGACGACAGCCGCGGCGAGCGCGGCGTTCCCGCAGCTCGCGATCGCGAGCTCGGGGCGCGGTCCGTCGACGAGGCCGACGCGCTCCGCCACGTCGAGGTGGAGGAGGACGCCGAACAGGTGTCGCGCCTTGTGCGAGCCGGACACGTTCCCCGTCTCGTCCTTGACCCAGACGCCGCCCCCGCGTGCGAACCCGAGAGCCGCGCTGAGCTCGGCGCTCCGCCGGAAGGGAGTGGCCCGGAAGCCGTGCGCGTCGACCGCGGCCACGTGGGTGTCGAGCCGGCGCACCAGCGCCTCGAACGTGTCGTCCGAGAGCCCGCGGGCGAGGCCGAGGTGGTAGGCATGGAGCAGGCCGCGGTAGCGGACGAACGGGTTCGGGTCGGGCTCGTCCGCCGGGAAGCGGACGCTCGTGAGGTCGAGCTCTCGACGGAGGACGTGGTCGACGTCGTCCGCGCGGCCCGCATTGGGGCAGCGGAACGGGTACGCCTCGGACGGGCCGGGCTCCGCGCCGCAGCCGGCGCAGACGAGTCTCGAGCCGGGGCGTCTCACAGCGACTCCAGCACGCCCGTCCGGGCGTTGACCTCGTCGATCAGGTCGTCCCACTCCGGAACGACCTCGAGCAGGCGGGCCCAGAAAGCGGGGTCGCGCCGCGCCTGGAACTCCTCGAGCGGGACGCCCTGCTGCTCCACCCAGGTGAAGTAGCCGAGGTTGAAGACCCGCTCGCGGTCGCGGTGGGAGAGCTCGAGCAGGTGGTCGGTCGCGGCGCCGAGGAGGTGCTCGCCGTAGACCTCGGCCGCCTCGACCTCGTCGAACCCGTCGCGGAAGTACCGCCCGAGCGCAAGCGCGCGCTCGCTCGAGTACATCGCCGCCCCGTCGGTTGCGACGGTCACCACGACGTCGGTCGGCCCGAGGCCGTAGTGCTTCGCGACCTTGATCGCGCCCAGCACGTTGCAGATCGACGAGAGCCCGAGCGACGGGAGCTGCTCCAGCACGTCGTGCGGTACTCCGCGCCGGGCGAGATGGCCGCGCCCGACGTCCGTCCCGAAGAGGACTCCCAGCCGGTCGGTCGCGCGGTCGGAGACCGCGAGCGCCACGTCGGTCGACATGACGTTGTGGATCAGCGGGACGTGCTTGTCCCCGATTCCCTGGATGTTGTGCTCGCCGAAGCCGTTGTAGAGGAGCGTCGGGCACTCGAGCGCCTCGCACGCCACCGTGAGCGAGCCGTGGCGCTCCTTCAGGTAGTCGCCGGCCGCGATCGTGCCCGCCGATCCGGTCGCGGCGACGAAAGCGCGGAGCGAGAGCGCCGGCTGGTCCTCACGCAGGCGCTCGACGACGCGCTCGAGCGCGGCTCCGGTTGCCAGGTAGTGGACGAGGTAGTTCCCGAACTCGGAGAACTGGTTGAAGATCACGTTCTCCGGATCGGCCGCGAGCTCCTTGCAGCGGTCGTAGATCTCCTTGACGTTCGACTCCGTGCCCGGCGTGCGTACGACGTCTCCCGGCTCGACCACCCACCGCTCGAGCCAGTCGAACCGCTCCCTGCTCATGCCCTCGGGCAGGACGGCCACGCCCCGGCAGCCGAGAAGGCGCGAAATGGCGACGCCGCCACGGCAGTAGTTGCCGGTCGACGGCCAGACGGCGCGATCGCGCGCCGGGTCGAACCTGCCCGTGACGAGCCTGGGGACGAGGCACCCGTAGGCGGCGAGAACCTTGTGCGCTCCGATCAGCGGAAAGCGGTCGCCGAGCGCGACCACGATCCGCGCGTCGACGCCGGTGAGCTCGCCGGGGAGCACGACGTGGTCCGGGACGTCGACGACGTCGACGCGATCGGCCGCGTTGTGCCAGTGGACGCGGAAGAGGTTCAGGGGATGCGCTTCGTCCGGCCCGACGGCGCGCAGCGCCTCGCGAACCGAGGCGGGGACGAGCTCCGGGCTCGCGAGCTGCGCGAAGGTCGGGAGCGCAACCACGGCCTCCCGAAGACGGTCGACGACCCGCTCCAGTACGCCGGCGTCGACGATGTCCGTTTCCGAGTGGGAGAGATTCGTGGGCACGGAGCCTCCTGGTCGCTGCCTCCGACCCTAGGAGTCGGGAGGGCGCCTGGCTTCGGGGCTTCAGCGCAATACCGATCGGTGTTTCCCCGCACCGCGGAGCGGTTGTTTCGCCCGGTCGGGCGATCGCCGCGACCGTGGGATCAGGCCGCCGCGCGCCCATCCTCGTCG
This sequence comes from uncultured Actinomycetes bacterium, assembly GCA_963750595.1. Taxonomy (GTDB): domain Bacteria; phylum Actinomycetota; class Thermoleophilia; order Gaiellales; family Gaiellaceae; genus GMQP-bins7. Next base: position 60,099 of record CAVVRG010000003.1, read on the forward strand.
TAGACGACGATCGCCTCCATGGGGCAGATCTGCGCGGCCTCGACGACGTCCTCGCCGTGGAGCACCTCCGGCACCGCCTCGGCGATGCCGTCAGCGGCCAGACGGAGTGAGCTCGGGGCGGTCCGCGCGCACAGGCCGTACCCGATGCAGAGCTTTCTGTCGACCTCGACTCGGTACATCGCTGGAACCTCCTTGGATCGGTGGGACGAGAGCGCGCCAGCCGGCTGCCGCGAGGACGGCGCCGACCGCGGCCCCATAGAACGGAACGGCCCACGGACGGCTCGTGTCGGTTCCGGCCGCGAGGCCGTGCGCCGTGGCGAGCGCGAAGAGCCCGTACGTGAACCAGTGGAGCCGTCTCCAGGCACGTATGCCGATCCTGCTCCGTAACGAGAAGGACATGTAGACGAGCACCATGAGCTCGGCCGTGACGACGCCGAGCGCCGTCCAGAACGGCCGGTACGGGACGAGCCCCGGGACGACGAGCGCGGCGAGGGAGATGTCCACCGTCCGGTCGAGGACGAGCGCGGTCGCGTGAACGCCGAGGAAGGTGAGCCCGAGGAGAGCCAGGAAGCGATGCACCTCGGTGATCGCCGCGGGTCGCGGTGACCGGCCGAACGGTCGCGCCTTGAGGGCGATCCCGGCCAATACCGACGCCGTCAGGAGCGCATAGGCGACGAGGCCGCTGGCCCTGGCGATGATCCAGAACGTCGGATCGGTCCTCATTCGAGCCCTCCGGCGAGCAACGTCGCCCCATCGCGTCCGACGAGGACCGCAGGGAGGCCGCGCTCGTCGGCCTCCGCGCCCGCCTGCCGCAGGCCGCCTGCGAGGAAGAGCGACTTCGCGAGCACCTCCGCGTCCGTCGCAGTCCCCGCGGCGACGGTCACGGTCAGCAGGTCTCCCTCGGAGGGCCGGCCGGTGGACGGGTCGATTAGATGGTGGCGCTCGACGCCGTCCGAGCTCCAGCGCCTGCGGTCTCGCCCGGATGTGGCGAGCGCGCCGCCGTTCAGCTCCAGGGTGAGGACCCGGTCGGGAGTGTCGACGCCGACGTGCCACGGCCGCCCGGCCCCGGCGACGTCACCCCCAGCGTTCACGAGCGCAGGGCCATGTGCGGAGAGGCCGGCGAGGGCGCGGTCGACCGCCCAGCCCTTCGCGATGCCTCCGAAGTCCAGCCGGAAGCCGTCCTCGAGTGCGACGGTCGACGCGGCGATGTCGACCGCGACCGCCCCGGCGCACTGCGCGGGGCCACGCGTCGGCGGGGCGTGACCGCCCTCCAGCAGGGCGAACGTCCGGTCGTAGCCGGCCGCGACGAGGGCGTCGTGAACCGTGGGATCGAAGCGTCCGCCGGTGCGCTCACGCGCCTCGAGCGAGAGCGCCGTCACCTCGAGGAGCTCGGGGCCGACACGCATCGCTCCCGCGCGGTTGAGTCGCGACAGCTCCGATTCCGGCCGGAAGCGCGAGAGCAGCGACTCCACGCGGTGGAACTCGTGCTCCACGTCCTCGAGCAGGGCCGGATCGGCCATCGGCGTCGAGATAGAGCTCGACCTCTGTCCCCATGGCCGCGAAGCACCGCCCGAGCATCAGGAGCTCCGGGTCGTCGTCAGGGGCGGCAGCGTCACGATGCGGACGGGCGGTGCCGCCGCCTGCGCGCCGCGGCTCGCCTCGAGCTGCCGCAGGAGCGCGGCGTCGAACTGCAGCCGCTGCTCGTACTGCGTCACAGCCTTAGCGGCCGGATCCGCCACCGCTGTCGAGGACGATGCGGTCCACGGGTGCGCGGCGATGCCGGCCCAGGCGAGGAAGAAGCCGAGCACCGAGGCCGCGGTGATGTAGAGGCGCGTGAGGTGGCTAGTCATCGCGATCGTCGAGCTCGAAGCCGTCGTCGTCGCTGTGCTCGTGCTCGTCGTACGACTCGAGGCTCGAGCTCGCCGCTGCAGGCGCGACGGCGCGTCGGTAGACGGTGACGGGGGCCGTGGTCGAACCGGCGGGTGCGGTCAGTCGCTTCTGGAGCGACGCCTCAAGGCGGTCGAGCTTCTTCAGCCGGAACGAGATGGACGAGCCCTGCGGGGGTGAAGCACTCGCAGGACTGCCGAGCGCAGACGTGCGAGTCAGTGCGAGGAGCCCGGCGACCGCGGCGGCGCCGAGCAGCACCACGATGATGAACAGATGCTTTCGTGCCATCGGAGCCTCCTTGTTGGACGACGCGGACGACGGTAGAGCGAACGACGTAAAAGGCGGGCGCGGGCCGGGTAAATCAACGCCAACTCGAGGTAAGGGTTCGGTTTTCCACGGACGGGGAAACAGAGGCGGCGTGCGACCATCGGGTCGTGGAGATCCTGGTCGTCGAGGACGAGGACTCGATCGCGGGCCCGCTCGAGGAGGGCCTGGCGCGCGAGGGCTTCGCCGTCAACCGCGTCGCCACCGGACAGGAGGCGCTCGACGCGCCGCTGCCGGACCTCGTGCTCCTCGACCTGCGCCTCCCCGACATCGACGGGATCGAGGTGTGCCGGGAGCTGCGCTCGAAGTCGAACGTACCCATCATCGTGGTCTCGGCACGCGGTGAGGAGATCGACCGTGTCGTCGGGCTCGAGCTCGGCGCGGACGACTACGTCGTCAAGCCGTTCGGCTTCCGAGAGCTCCTCGCCCGCATTCGCGCCGTCATGCGCCGCACCGGCACCGCGGGCGACGAGGAAGTGCTGCGGGCCGGAGCGCTCGAGGTCGACGTCCGGACCCGTCGTGCATCGCTCGACGGGCGCGAGCTGGCACTCACGACGAAGGAGTTCGACCTGCTCGCCCTGCTCGCATCCGACCCGGGCGCCGTGATCGGCCGCGAGCGGCTGCTGCGGGACGTCTGGAACACGGAGTGGTTCGGGCCGACGAAGACGGTGGACGTGCACGTCGCGTCGCTCCGGAAGAAGCTCGGCGACCCGCGCTGGATCGAGACCGTGCGGGGCGTCGGGCTCCGCCTCGTCCCCCAGCCGTGAGGCGCCGGCTCCTCGCCAGCTACCTCGCGGTCGCGCTGCTCGTGCTCGCGCTCCTGGAGATCCCGCTCGCGATCTCGTACGCAGAGAACGAGCGCCGTGAGCTGACGGACAAGGTCGAGCGCGACACCGTCGCCCTGGCGACCCTCGTCGAGGACTCGCTCGAGCACGGCACGCCGATTCCAGCGCAGGTGCGTCGCGTCGCGGCCGACTACGACGCCGACACCGGCGGCCGCGTGCTCGTCGTCGACGCACATGGAGGGGCGCTCCTCGACACCGCGCCGACGCAGAGCCGCGACTTCTCGTCGCGGATCGAGATCGAGAGGGCTCTCGCCGGCGAGATCGCGACCGGCACCCGCACGTCGAGAACGCTCGGAACGGACCTTCTGTACGTGGCGGTTCCGGTGGCCTCGAGCGGCGTCGTCCATGGCGCCGTTCGCGTCACGTACCCCATGTCGGCGGTGGTCGCACGGATTCACCGCTACTGGTCGGTGCTCGCGCTGATCGCGCTGGCCGTCCTCGCCGTCGCCGTCGTGATCGCGTTCGCCCTCGCGCGCTGGGTCGTCGGCCCCCTCGACCGCCTGGAGCGCGCGGCCGACGCGATCGGCACGGGCGACCTCCAGGTTCGCGCACCCGTCGAAGGCCCACCCGAGGTGAGGAGGCTCGCCGAGACCTTCAACGCCACCGTGGCCAAGGTGGACGTGCTGGTGCGCTCCCAGGACGAGTTCGTGGCGGACGCCTCGCACCAGCTCCGGAACCCTCTCGCAGCACTGCGGCTACGCCTCGAGAACCTCGACCGCGACGTCGCGCCGGGGGGACGACGCGAGCTCGAAGGCGCTCTCGGGGAGGTCGAGCGGCTGTCCGCCCTCGTCGACGCGCTGCTCACGCTCGCACGCGCGGATCGCGCGGCGGCGGCGCCGCGCCCGGTCGACGTCGCCGCGGTCGTTCGCGACCGGGTAGCCGCCTTCGCCCCCTACGCCGACGAACGTCGCGTCCGGCTCGAGGAGACCACCCAGCCCGGCGTGGCCGCCCTGATGACGCCCGGCCGGCTCGAGCAGGTGCTCGACAACCTCCTCGCCAACGCGCTCGACCACTCTCCGCCGTCGACGACGGTCACCGTGTCGGCGAGCCGACGGGGCGAGGTCACCGAGATACGCGTCGCGGACGAGGGTCCCGGGATGGCCCCGGACGCGATCGCGAGGGCCTTCGACCGTTTCTGGCGCGGAGACGGCGCAGACACCGGCTTCGGGCTCGGGCTCGCCATCGTCTCGCGGCTCGTGCGCGCCGACGGAGGCACCGTCGAGCTCCGCACAGGCCGAGTCGGGGGCCTCGAGGCCGTCTTGACGCTGCGGCGTGCCGCGCTCGCGGAACCGACTCCGGGACGACCCACGGGCCGGATCTCCACTCTGACGTAAGACCCGCGTTTCTCAGAGCACCAATCCTCCGACACCGACGAAGGAGGACGGATGCCCTGGGGCTGCCGGATCGACTACCTACCGACCGAGCTCGACCTGCACCGCCAGGACGCGGCCGAAGAGCCCGGTGGTCGAGTGATCACCCTCCCCAAGGCGGAACGCGACGTACTGATGACCGCCTGCGCCGTCAGCACCGGAGTCCATGGAGCGCTCCTTCCCGACCACCTCGCCGAGGGCGCAGGCCCCGGCCTCGGCTTCCTCGCCGCGACCGTCCTGCTCGGCGCTGTGGTCCTGGCAGTCACACGGCTGGAAAGCACCGCCACGCTCCTCGGAGCCGTCGCCCTGCTCGCGGGCCTGCTCGGAAGCTATGCGCTCGCGATCACGTCCGGGCTCCCCCTCCTCCACCCGCAGCCCGAGCCGGTCGACCGCCTCGCGCTCGTCACGAAGGGCGTCGAGGCAGTGGGCCTGCTCGCCGCGGCACACCTGCTTCTCCGCGCACGGGGCACCCGTGCGCGCTTCGTCCCACGACCGAAAGGAACGAGACCATGAACACTCGCACGTATCGCCCGCTCCCCCTGGCGGTGACGACGTTCATCGCGCTCTTCGCCGCCCTCGTCGCTCTCGCCGTCTCCGACGGGCACGATGCTGCCGCACACAACCAGGCGAACCATGCGGCAACACAAGCGATCTCGCCGAAGGAGGTCGCGTTCCGCCAGGACATGCGCAAGCTCTGGGAGGACCACGTCACCTGGACCCGGCTGGCCGTCATCAGCCTGACCACGGACGCTCCGGACACGAAGGACACCGTCGGGCGCCTGCTCGCGAACCAGACCGACATCGGGAACGCGGTCAAGCCGTTCTACGGAGCCAAGGCGAGCAGGGCCCTGACCCGGCTCCTGCGCGAGCACATCCTCATCGCAGCCGACCTGATCGCGGCAGCCAAGTCCGGTGACTCGGCGAAGGTCTCCGCCGAGCAGGCTCGCTGGAACGCGAACGCGGACGAGATCGCGTCCCTCCTGAGCGCGGCCAACCCGCGGTTCTGGAAGCTCCCGGCGATGAAGGCGATGATGCGCAGCCACCTGCGCCTGACGACGAACGAGGTCGTCGCCCGCCTGCAGGCGAACTGGGCGGCCGACGTTCGAGCGTACGACCGGATCCACGTCCAAATCCTGCACATGGCGGACATGCTCTCCGACGGCCTCGTGGGGCAGTTCCCGGGCCGGTTTCGCTGAGCGGAGCTCTCCTCCGAAGCGTCCGAGGGCCCGGCTTCGACCGGGCCTTCGGCGCAGAGGTAAGAAGTCAGAGCCTCCGGGGCACCAAGGGACATGCACACCCGCACCGGACACGACGCGACCACCGAGGTGCTCTCCTGGCGGCGCGACCGGCTCGTCGAAGCCGGATTCGCACTCCCGCTCGCCGCCCGCCTCGCACGAGATTCCCACTACGACCTGCATGCGTTGATCGACCTCGTCGAGCGCGGCTGCCCACCGGACGTGGCAATGCGGATCCTCGCGCCCCTCGTCGAGGGGAGCGCGGCGTGAGCATCGCTACGCTCAGGACCGTGCAGGACGCAGCCTCGGGCGCTGTCGCGCCTCCGTCCAGGTCGCCGCTCGACGACGAGTCGCGCACATGGCTGCGCGATCTCCGCTCCGCCGGCCGCGAGCAGGACGAGGCGATCGCGCGACTGCACGCGCTGCTCCTGAAGGCCGCCCGCTTGGAGGTCGGACGCCGGCGCTCGACGCTGCCGCACCTGCGCGGAGGCGATTTCGACGATCTCGCGATGCAGGCGGCCGACGACGCGCTCGTGAGCGTGCTCGCGCGACTCGACGACTTCCGCGGGCTGAGCCGCTTCACGACCTGGGCCTACAAGTTCGCGCTCCTCGAGGCGGCGGTCAAACTTCGCAAGCGCGCCTGGCAGGGCCGTGAGATCCCGCTCGAGGACGACGCGTGGCAGGTGCTGTCCGGCCGAACGGCGGGGCCCGAGGCGGAGGCCGAGCAGGGCGAGCTCCTCGGGTCGGTCGTGGAAGCGATCGACGAGGTGCTGACGCCTCACCAGCGCCGCGTTCTCGTCGCGCTCACGCTGAACGGCGTGCCCATCGACGTGCTCGCCGAGCGGCTCGGCAGCTCTCGGGGCGCCCTGTACAAGACGTTGCACGACGCAAGGCAAAAGCTGCGCGCGCACCTGCGCGAGCGCGGCCTGTCCCTCGACCCCTTCCAGGAGGACGTCACGTGACCGACCACTCGTATCTCGAGCAGGCACTCGGCCGCCTCCTCGGGCCGGCGGCGCCCGAGGTGGGATGCGACGAGTGCTTCGACCAGATCGACCGGTACGTCGACCTCGAGCTCGCCGGCGAGGACGTCGACGCCGCGCTCCCGGGTCTGCGCGCCCACCTGCAGGGGTGCCCCGCCTGCCGCGAGGAGCACGAGAGCCTGCGCGCGCTCGTCGGTGGCGAGAGCGCTTCCTAGGTCTCAGACGAAGAACGTGTCCTCGTGCCGATACGGCGGGGCGCAGCAGCAGAGCAGGCGCGCACCGTACGGCCCTGCACGCAGCGCGTGCCACGCTCCGGGCGGGATGAGGATCGCGTCCCCGACGCCGACGTCGCGAATGTCGCCGTCGAGCTCCATCGAGCCACCGCCTTCGAGCAGGAAGTAGATCTCCTCGCTCTCGCGGTGGTAGTGACGCTCCGTAGCCTGACCGGCGTCGAGCGTCGCCTCCGCGAGCGACTGGTTGCGGACGAGCGACGAGGTCGGAAGTCCGAGCAACTCGCGGATCGTCGACCCGTCCTTGGTCGTGAAGGGCTGAGCTGCGGCGAGGCTGCGCACCTCCATCCGTCCGCTACGGCTCGATCGGCAGATAGACCGCGTACGTCGAGCGTGCCGTCCACGAACGGCATCGCGCTGGCAAGGCGCGCATACTCGGGATCGACCGCATCCTCCCGCTCCTCGGCCTCGTACGCGGCGAGGTCCCCGTACTCGAAGGCCATGCGAACCTCGTTCATCCGGCCGGAGAGCGCCTGGTACACGCGCACCGGGGCATGCCCCTTCGCCATCCGATACGAGATCCACGGCTCGAGCGCGGCGACGAAGTCGCCGAAGCGTCCGAGCTCCACGCGACCCGTGACGTGTACCTCTACCGCCACGTCGACAGCCTCGTCGTTCGCGCAGCGGAAATCAACCCCGGTCGGGCGGCCCCATGCCCGGGAGCCCGTCCGGCCCGTGCTCCGTGGGCGAAGCCGGCACGACCGGCAGGCCCGCCTCGCGCCAGGCGGCGAACCCGCCTACCACGTCTCCCGCACGCTGGAAGCCGAGGTCGACGAGCGTCGCCGCGGCGATGACGGAGGAGCAGCCGTGGTCGCAGAGGAGAACCACCCTCTCGTCGAGCCCACCCACGTGCGGGCTCCGCCACTCGCTGTCGGGAGCGAGCCTCCATTCGAGCACGGTGCGCGGGATGTGCAGCGCGCCGGGGACGACCCCGTCCCGCTCGCGGTCGCCGTCGGAGCGGATGTCGACCAGCACGGCGCCCCCCTCGAGGGCGGCCTGCGCCTCCGCCGGGGAGAGGCGCTCGATGCGCGCCCCGGCGTCGGCGAGCAGGTCCTCGAGCGTCCGTCGCGTGCGCTCCACAGGCCCATGATGCCGCCCGACGTCCCGCTTGTAGGCTTGTCGGCGTGAGCGGCGAGGCCGCGGAGATCGCCTTCGACCGCGTGACGAAGCGCTATCCGGGCCGCGCCGAGCCGGCCGTGCGCGAGCTCACGCTGACCGTGCGGGCCGGGGAGGTCTGCTGCCTCGTCGGCCCCTCCGGCGCCGGGAAGACGACCGCCATGAAGATGGTCAACCGCCTGATCGACATCACCGAGGGGGACATCACCATCGGCGGGACGAGCGTACGGACGCTCGACGTCACGGCTCTCCGGCGGGGGATCGGGTACGTGATCCAGCAGGTCGGGCTCTTTCCGCACATGTCCGTCGCGGACAACGTCGCGACCGTGCCGCGCCTGCTCGGCTGGCCGAAGGCGCGGATAGCCGCCCAGGTGGACGAGCTGCTCCACCTCGTCGACCTTCCGCCGGACGACTATCGCTCGCGCTTCCCCTCTCAACTCTCCGGGGGCGAGCGCCAGCGGGTCGGGCTCGCCCGCGCTCTCGGCGCGAACCCGCCGGTGATGCTCATGGACGAGCCGTTCGGGGCTCTCGACCCGATCACCCGGGCGCGCCTCCAGCAGGAGCTCCTACGCATCCAGCACGAGCTCCGGAAGACGATCGTCTTCGTCACGCACGACATCGACGAGGCGATCCTGCTCGGCGACCGCATCGCGATCCTGCGGGAAGGCGGGATCCTCGCGCAGTACGACGCGCCCGGGGCGCTGCTCGCGCGCCCGGCGGACGACTTCGTCGCGCGCTTCCTCGGGACCGATCGGGGCCTCAAGCTCCTCTCGTTGCGCCGGCTCGACGAGGTCGAGCTCGCGCCGCTCGACGGCGTCGCCGCGCCGACCGCGGACGGGTCGACGACGCTCAAGGACGCGCTGTCGCTGATGATCACGGCCCGCTCGCGCTCGCTCGTGGTCGTCGGCCCGCAGGGAGAGCAGCGCGGAGTGGTCACCCTCGACACCCTGGCCGGGCTCGCGGGGTGAGCGCCCCGCTCGCCCAGGGCCAGCCCGTCATCCCCGACTTCGGGGAGGGCAGCGACTGCGTCGTCGAGAACCGGCTCTTCTGCCCGGACTGGGTCCGGGACAACTGGGCGGGCGTGCTCCAGCCGGCGCTCCTCGAGCACGTGAAGCTGACGCTGATCGCGGTCGCCATCGGCTTCGTGCTCTCGTTCGTCGCCGCCCTCGTCACGCACCGCTTCCGGCTCGCCGAGAAGCCGTTCGTCGCGTTCTCCGCGATCGTGTACACGATCCCGAGCCTCGCGCTCTTCCAGCTGCTCGTGCCCGTGACCGGCCTGACCGTGACCACGGTCGAGGTCGCGCTCATCGGGTACACGCTGCTCATCCTGTACAGGAACATCCTCGAGGGGCTGCGCGCGGTGCCGGGCGAGATCCTCGAGGCCGCGCGCGGCATGGGCCTCACGCGCCGCCAGACGCTCTGGCACGTCGAGATCCCGCTCGCCGTACCCGCGATCATGGCCGGCCTCCGCGTCGCGGTCGTCTCGACCATCGCTCTCGCGACGGTCGCGGCGCTCGTGATCCCGCAGGGCCTCGGCTACCCGATCTTCATCGCACTGCGCGAGGCCTTCAAGACGGAGATCATCGTCGCGGGCGCGCTCGCCGTCGGGCTCGCGCTCCTCGCCGACGCGCTGCTCGTCGTGGCGGAGCGCGCGCTCACGCCGTGGGCACGTGCCCGGAGGGTGGCGTGATCCTCGGCGTCGACCTCGGCGTGTTCGTCGACGCCCTCCAGTTCGTCGTGGACGAGCGCCGGCTCATCCTCGAGAAGACCTGGGAGCACCTCCAGCTGTCCGCGGCCTCCATGGCCATCGCGATCGTGCTCGCGCTCCCGCTCGGCGTCTGGCTCGGGCACCTGCATCGCGGTTCCGTCCTGGCGGTGAACGTCGCGAACCTCGGGCGGGCGCTCCCGAGCCTGGCGATCATCGCTTTCGGCTTCGTCTTCGTCGGCGTCGGCTTCTGGAGCGTGGCGATCGCGCTCGTCGTCCTCGCCGTGCCCCCGATGCTGACGAACGCCTACGTCGCGATCGACGGCGTCGAGGCGGACGCGGTCGAGGCTGCCCGGGGCATGGGCATGAGCCGGTGGCAGATCGTCCGGCACGTCGAGCTGCCGCTCGCCCTGCCGCTGATCTTCGCGGGCATCCGGACCGCGACGGTGTTCGTCGTGGCCACCGCGACGATCGCCGCGGTCGCGGGCGGCGGCGGCCTGGGCGACATCATCGTCAACCAGGCGGGCTACGGTCTCGAGGGCGTCGTGGGGGCCGCGATCTGCGTCTCGGTCCTCGCCCTCCTCGCGGACGGCGCGCTCGGCCTCGTGCAGCGGCTCGTCACGCCGGCGGGGCTCCGTGCGGAGGCGCGCGCGTTCGAGCCGGACGTGCTCACGGGAACGGCCCACAGGTAGTGTGGCCGACGGTCCGAAGAAACCCTCGACCGACTCCCGGAAAGGGGGCAGTGTCGTGATTCGCAAGCACAACCGGCGTGCAGCCAAGGCCGCGTTCACGATCGCGTTCGGGGTCGCGCTCGTCCTGGGTGGTGCCGCCGCGGCGCCGGCCGCGGAGAACCAGGCGACGCCGATCATCGTCGGCGCGAAGAACTTTCCCGAGCAGTACGTGCTCGGCCAGCTGTACAAGCAGGCGCTCGAGGCGAAGGGCTTCGAGGTCCAGTACAAGGAGAACATCGGCTCGACGGAGCTGATCGACAGCGCCCTGCGCAGCGGCAAGGTCACGATCTACCCGGAGTACGTGGGAATCGCGCTGTCCGTGACCTTCAAGCGCAAGACATTGCCGAAGACGGACGGCGGGACGTACGCGCTGGCGAACCGGCTGTACGCCAGGCGGGGGCAGACGCTGCTGCGGCAGACGCCGTTCCAGGACCGCGACGTGATCGCCGTCACGCGGGCCACCGCGAGGAAGTACGGCCTCAGGTCCCTCGCCGATCTGAAGAAGGTCCCCGATCTCACGCTCGCGGGCTTCCCGGAGTGGAAGACGCGCTGGACCGACCCGATCGGGGCGCAGTACGGGGTGAGCGGTTTCGAGTTCGTCCCACTCGCGGGCATCTCCGCGTACACGCTGCTCGACCAGGGGAAGGTGCTGGCCGCGGACGTGTTCACGACCGACCCGCAGCTCCTCTCCACGAAGTACGTGCAGCTTCGCGATCCGAAGAACATGTTCGGGTTCCAGCACGTCGCTCCCGTGGCGAGCAGCAAGCTCGTGACCGAGAACGGCGCGCGGTTCACCTCGACGGTGAACAACGTCAGCAAGCTGCTAACCGTCAAGGCGATCGCTGCCATGAACCGCGCCGTGGGGATCAACAAGAAGCCTGCCGCGAAGGTCGCGGACGCCTTCCTGAACGCAAACGGTCTCAAGTAGGCGGCTCGTGTAGCCGCGACGCGGGGGCGTGCGGGGGCGGGCGGCGTCGCCCCCGCCCGCCCCCGCACGGTGAGACGCTCCTAGGCGGCTCCGCCCTCGAACGCCGGCTCCCCGACCAGGACCTCCTGCGGACGGAGATCCCGACCGCGGACCAGGAAGATCGAGACGAGCAGCCCCACGAACGCGATCGCGGCTCCCGCCCAGAAGGCGTTGACGAACCCGTCCGTGAGGGCGAAGGAGAGCTGCGTGCCGCTCGCGACCTCGTCGTTGGTCGTGGTCACGGCGATCGTCGAGAGCAGCGCGATCCCGACCGCCCCGCCGATCTGCTGCGAGGTGTTGATGAGGCCGGACGCGAGCCCCGCCTCGTGCGGCTTCGTGCCCGCGAGCGCCGCGATCGTGATCGGCACGAACGCGAACGGGATCGCCACGCCCAGGATCAGGAAGCCGGGGAAGAGGTCGGTCCAGTACGAGCCTCCCACGGACACCTGGGTGAAGTAGACGAGCCCGACGGTGAGCATGCCCATCCCGAGGATCAGGGCGGGCTTCACGCCGACGCGGTTCACCGCCGCCGCGGCGAAGTTCGCCCAGATCACGGCCGTTCCGGCCACCGCCAGATAGGCGACGCCCGTCTGCATCGGCGAGTACCCGAGCACCTGCTGCATGTACAGCGTCAGCATCAGGAACATCGAGAACATCGCCGTGCCCATGATGAATCCGGCCACGTTCGCGGCGGTCAGCGTCTGGAGCCGGAAGATCGAGAACGGCACGAGCGGATCCTTCACGATCGACTCGCAGGCGACGAACGAGATCAGCAGCGCGGCGGCACCGGCGAAGGTCGCGATCGTCGCGGCGGAGTCCCACCCCCACGTCTGGCCCTGCGTGACGCCGAGGACGGCCATGCTCAGGCCCGCGGTCACGAGGATCGCGCCGAAGACGTCGTGGCTCTGGCCGTGCGCGTCCCTGCTCTCGGCGAGCAGAACCGGCGCCAGCGCCAGCGCTGCCAGGCCGACCGGGACGTTCACGAAGAAGATCCACTCCCACGAGAGGAGATCCGTGAGGATCCCGCCCATCAGCACGCCGGCCGCGGCGCCGAAGCCGCCGACCGCGCCCCAGGCGCCCAGTGCGATGTTCCGCTCGCGCCCCTCCCTGAAGGTGGTCGTCAGGATCGACAGCGCGGACGGGGTGATCGTGGCGGCGCCGAGGCCCTGGATCGCACGCGCGGCGATGAGCGACTCGTCGCTCCACGCGAAACCGCAGAGGAGCGAGCCCGCGGAGAAGACGACGAGTCCCACCATGAAGACGCGCCTGCGCCCCAGGATGTCGGCGAGGCGACCGCCCAGGAGCAGGAAGCCGCCGAAGACGAGCGCGTAGGCGCTGATCACCCACTGCAGGTTCTCCTGCGAGAAGCCGAGATCGGCCTGGATGGACGGCAGCGCGACGTTCACGATCGCGACGTCGAGCACCACCATGAATTGAACGGCGCAGAGGAGCGCCAGTGCGAACCACTTGGTTCGGTCCGAGGTGACCATGGACCCCCCTTTGTCGGTTTCGGATCGTCGGATTCGGTGCGAGGCGAGATACGCTAGCAGCCTGTACTTGCGAAATGCAAGTTAAGACTTCCATTTCGCCACTTCTCGCTGTAGAATCGCGAGTGACGTGAAGAGCTACCACCAGTACTGCCCTATCGCGTCCGCCCTCGACCTCGTGGGCGAGCGCTGGTCGCTGCTCGTCGTCCGCGAGCTCCTCCAGCACGGGCAGCTCCGGTACTCGGATCTCCACCGGGCGCTCCCCGGCTGCGGGACGAACATCCTCGCGGCGCGCCTGAAGGAGCTCGAGCGCGGCGGCGTCGTCGCACGGCGCAAGCTGCCACCTCCGGCAGCGTCGACGGTGTACGAGCTCACGGGCTACGGGACAGGGCTCGCGCCGGTCCTGCGCGAGCTCGCGCACTGGGGCGCACGCGTGATGGGGCCGCCGACATCCGACGTCGAGCTCGCCGAGGGCTGGCTGCAGGACGCGCTGCACATCGCCGTGCCTCCCACGAGCATCTGCATCGAGTTCCGCATCGGCGACGAGATCGCATCCCTCGTGGACGGCACCGTCGTCGCGGGGCCTGCACAGCACCCCGACGTGGTCGTCAGCGGCGATGCGCGCGGCTTCTACGACCTCGTCGTGGAACGTGACCTCGATGCCCTGGAGGTACGGGGCAGCCGAAGGGCGCTCCACGCGTTCCTCGACGCGCTCCCGCCGGTGGTCGCCGCTCCCGAGCCGGCTCGCGTCTAGATCTTCTAGCCCGCGAGCAGCGGGCGCAGCAGCTCGTCCAGCGCGTCGCGGTAGACGATGGCGTCGTATCGGCGCAGCGGATGCGGCGGGAGCACGGCTTCGCGGAGGAGCCCGCCGCGCCGCACGTAGAGCACGGGCCGGATCTCCTCGTCGGCGTCGAACTCGAGCGCCGCGGCGACGCCGTCCGTCTCGCCGTCGACGAACAGCTCGAGCGGGAGGATCCCTTCGTCACGCAGCTCACCTCCGGAGGCGGAGAGCACGCGGGCGAGGTAGCCCTTCTGCATCGCGAGCTCCGGGGCACGGTCGAGCTCGGAGAGCAGGTACGGCACGACCCGGTCGGGAGCGACGAGCGGCCGCTCCTGCCGGAGCCCGAAGTGCGACTCGGCGAGGTGGCGAGCGAGGATGCGCGCGTTGTAGCGGAAACCGCACACCATGCTCGACACGCTCGCGACACCGTGCTTCCGCAGCCCCTGCGCCGCCTGCGTCACGTTCCCCGCGAAGAACACGCCCGGCACGGTGATGCTCTCGAACGTGGGCGTGAGCGCGGGCAGACGGCCGTCGAGGACCGTCGCGACGCCGAGCTGCGGGAGATCTCGGAGCGGCGCCTCGAACCCCGTGGCGGCCACGACCTCGTCCGCCTCCAGGACGAGTGGCTCCTGCCGCGTCGGATCGACGGCGTGCACGCGGTAGCCCTCACCGACCCTGTCCACGCGCTCGACGGAGGCGTTGAGGACGTACCTTCCCGGTGCGCCGCGCACGTGCTCGTCGTACGGCGTCAGGTACCAGGGGCGGAGCGGCGAGCGGGCCAGCCTCCCGAGATCGGGTGGGCGCGGAGACACGAGCGTCAGCTCGCGGATGCCCTGCCGGATGAGCGACTCGCCCACCTCGAACGCGGAGTTGCGCTTCCCGACGATGACGACACGGCGGTCGCGGTAGCGGCCCGGCTTCGACTCGACCGAGACGTAGTGGTGCTCCAACCCGAGACCGGGGATCGTCGGCACCCACGGCTCCGTCATCCCGATCGCGAAGACGACGGCGCGACTGCGGTACTCGCCGTCGTCCGTCGTCAGGACGAAGCGCTCGCCTTCGGCCCGCGTCGCCGTCCAGCGCGCGCCGTAGCGAACCGCGACGCCGGCCTGCTCGGCGAACCCGCGCAGCGATGCCTCCATCTCCTCGCGGGCCGGTCTCCGGCGGTCCTCGGCGAGCAGCCCCGCAACGAGCCCCCGGTGCTCGGGCTCGTCGGCGACGAGGCTGTTCTGGTCGTGCGCCTCGAACTCGCGGCTGCCGCGCGAGACGTCCGCGGACGAGTGCGTCCAGCTGATGAGGCGCTCGAAGAGCGGGAAGCGCCTGAACATGCCGCCGGGGCCGTCGTCGGCCGAGAGGACCGCATGCCCCACTCCGAGCCGGCCGAGGCAGTAGCTCGTCTGCAGGCCGCCGGGGCCGCTGCCGACGACGACGACGTCGTAGTCGCCGGGCGGGAACGGGCGAGCGTCTACTGCCACGTGTTCGAGTCGCGCAGTCTCCGCGCCTCGGCCTGCAGCATCCGCAGCATCACGCTCGGCCGCTCGAGGAGGAAGGGCTCGAGCTCGGGGCCGGGCAGGGAAAGGCACCGCAGCAGGGTCTCCGCCCTGATGTCCGCGACCGGGACTCCTCCCGTCAACGCCGAGATCTCCCCGAAGTAGTCGCCCCGGCCGAGCCGCGCGCGCTCCTGGCCGTCGATGACGACGGCGGCCTCGCCTTCGAGGATGACGTAGAACGCGCCCCCCGAGATGCCCTGCCGGAGCACCCGCTGGCCGGCCCCGAACACCTCCTCCTCGAACGTGTGGGCGACGGCCTCGACCTCGGGCCACCGCAGGTCGGCGAAGAGCGTGAGCTGGGCGAGGCGGTCGGCGACGCCGTCGGCGGGCATACGGCCCGGAGCTTACTCCCGCGCGATCGCGATCAGGGGAGCGTGCGCGCGCCGAAGTCGTCCAGGCGGCCGGTCGTGCCGCGCAGCCCAACCCCGACGTGGACCGGCGCCCGCGTAGGTGGAGTCGGAGACAGCGCCCAGGCGCGTCCAGCTCGAGCCACGCTTGAGCCAGGCCTCGAGCGTGGAGCCCGTCACGCGGAGGAGCAGCGTGTCTCCCGCGGCGAGCTCGCGGTTGATCGTCAGGCAGCCGCACGAAGGCAGCCGTTGTCCATGCGCTCGAGGTAGACCTCGTCGGTGCCGCGAGAGCTGGTTCGTGCGCAGCATGTATCCGTCGTAGCCGGATGCCCCCGGCCTGCTGGAGGCGCGCCTTGAGCCGAAGGTGGTTGTTCGTCGACCCGGCAGTGCCGTGACCCGCGCCCAGACCTCGACGTCTGGCCCGTACTGGGCGTTCGAGCGGTAGGCGGTGCAGGTCGTCGCTTTGTTGCAGGCGAGCTGGTTGGACGTGACGTACAGACCGGTCTCGATCGAGCCGACTGACTCCGATCGTCCAGCGCCCGGCGTCGGAGAGCGGGTTCTCGTTCGCGCGGTTGAAGGAGTCGAGAGTCGGTAGCGGTTCGACGGGCAGGACGACGTCGTCCGGGGTGGCAGAGGCTTCGTTCGAGAGCGGACTCTCACCCACCGCGTTCGCGGCGGACACCTTGTAGTAGTAGGTCGTGCCGTTGGTCACCGTCGTGTCGGTGAAGCTCGTGACCGCACCCACGCTCTGCAGGAAGCTCTCGCCGCCCGGGAGCGTGCCGCGGTAGACGCGGTAGCCCGTGAGCGGGGAGCCGCCGTCGAAGGACGGTGCGGTCCAGGAGAGCTGGACCGAGGCGTTGCCGGCAGTCGCAGCCAGAGCGCTCGGCGCGCCTGGAGCGCTCAGGCTCGTCGTCCGCGCGCCGAAGTCGTCCGCGCGTATGGCCGTGCCGCGCAGCCCAACCCCGACGGGACCGACGCTCGAGTAGGTCGAGTCGGAGACAGCGCCCAGGCGCGTCCAGCTCGAGCCACGCTTGAGCCACGCTTCAAGGGTGGATCCCTTCACCCGGAAGAGCAGCGTGTCTCCTGCGACGAGCTCCCGGTTGATCGTCAGCAGCCGCACCAGGGCAGCGTTGTCCAAGCGCTCGAGGTAGACCTCGTCGGTACCGGAGAGCTGGTTCGTGCGCAGCATGTATCCGTCGTAGCCGGTACCCCCGACCTGCTGGAGGCGCGCCTTGAGCCGAAGCTGGTTGTTCGTCGACCCCAGTGCCGGCACCCGCGCCCAGACCTCGACGTCTGGCCCGTACTGGGCGTTCGAGCGGTAGGCGGTACAGGTCGTCGCTTTGTTGCAGGCGAGCTGGTTGGACGTGACGTACAGACCGGCCTCGATCGAGCCACTGACTCCGATCGTCCAGCGCCCAGCATCGGAGAGCGGATTCTCGTTCGCGCGGTTGAAGGAGTCGAGAGTCGGTAGCGGCTCGACGGGCAGGACGACGTCATCCGGGGTGGCAGAGGCTTCATTCGAGAGCGGACTCTCACCCACCGCATTCGCGGCGGACACCTTGTAGTAGTAGGTCGTGCCATTGGTCACCGTCGTGTCGGTGAAGCTCGTGACCGCACCCACGCTCTGCAGGAAGCTTTCGCCGCCCGGGAGCGTGCCGCGGTAGACGCGATAGCCCGTGAGCGGGGAGCCGCCGTCGAAGGACGGTGCGGTCCAGGAGAGCTGGACCGAGGCGTTGCCGGCAGTCGCAGCCAGAGCGCTCGGCGCGCCTGGAGCGCTCAGGCTCGTCGTCCGCGCGCCGAAGTCGTCCAGGCGGCCGGTGGTGCCGCGCAGGCCGACCCCCACGAAGCCGGGGGCGGGGTACGTCGAGTCGTTCACGGTACCGAGCCGCGTCCAGGAGGCTCCGTCGTGGACCCAGCTCTCGATCGTCGAGCCGTCGACTCGCAGGAGGAGAGTGTCGCCGACGGCGAGCTCCTGGTTGATCGTGGCGAGGCGAACGTGGGCGCCGTTGTCGATCCGCTCCAGGTACACCTCGTCCGTCGCGGCAAGCTCGTTCGTGCGCAGCAGGTAGGCGTCGTAGGCGGTACTGCCCTGCTGCTTGAGGCGCGCGTACAGACGGATGTGGTTGTTCGTCCCGGGGAGTGCAGCGACCCGCGCGTAGACCTCGACAGCGGGGCCGTACTGCGCGTTCGAGCGCCAGGCGGTGCAGGTCGTCGCCGCCGTGCACGCAAGCTGGTTGGAGGACACGTTCAGGCCGTTCTCGACCCCGCCGTTGATCGCGTTCGTCCAGCGCCCGGAGTCCGACAGCGGGCTCTCGTTCGCGCGGTTGAAGTCGTCCAGCGCGGGAAGGGGCTCCGCGGGCGGGGAGGCGCCCGCCGGAGTCGCGGAAGCCTCGGACGACAGTGGCCCCTCGCCGAGCGCGTTCTCCGCCGACACCTTGTAGTAGTAGGTCGTCCCGTTGGTGACGGTGTCATCGAGGAAGCTCGTCGTCCCAGGGCCGACGCTCTGCAGGAAGGTCTCGGCGGCCGGGCTCGTGCCGCGGTATACGCGGTAGCCGGTGACGGGCGAGTTGCCGTCGAAGGACGGCGCCGTCCACGAGAGGGACACGGACCCGGCGCCCGCCTGCGCGGAGAGCCCCGTCGGCGCGCCAGGCGGACCGTCGCCCGGCGGCTGCCCCTCGATCGTGACCCCGAACCGCTGCAGCACGAGGTCGATGGGCGTCCCGATCGTGAGCCCGTCACCACCGGCGAAGAGCAGCGCGACAGGCTGGTTCCCTGCCTGGGTCACGATCAGCGAGCCCGAGTCGCCAGCCGCGCTGAACGCCCCGGGGCTCACGGAGATCTGCCCGACGAAGCGCGCTTCCTGCAGGCAGAAGTTGAAGAGGAGGAGGTAGCAGACGTCGACGGACACGTTCGTCGCCGCGACCGTGCCGGGCTGGAGACCCGTCGTGCGCCCGTATTTCTGGACTGCCATGCCGATGGAGGCCTGCGTCGTCACCGAGCCCGGCGCGCCGTAGCCGTCCGCAGGCGTCGCCGTTCCCACGTTCGCGGTGGACGTCAGCGCGATGGCCGCGTCCATCGTGTTGTTGCCGCCGTTGAAGTCGATCGTCTGGTACGCGGCGAGCGTGGCGATACGGTCCGCCGGGTCGCTGCCGCCGTCGACGTTCCCGGGCTGGATGATCGGGTCGCCGATCGAGGCGGTGTTGATGCCGGCGAGGACGTGGTTGTTCGAGAGCACGTAGACGTTCGTGCCGTTCGTCACGCGTGCGCCGAGCGTTCCCGTGGCGACCCCGTCGAGGCCGGAGGAGACCCCGATGGGCACGGGCCGCGGGAACCGGTCGGTCGGCGCGCGCGCCTCGATGATCCCGGTGACGGCGCTCTCGACCCCCACTCCGTCGAGCGACGAGGGCACGTCGGCGGAGTCCGGCTTCTCCTTGTAGACGCGGATGACTGGCTTGCCGGCCGGGTTGAGGCCGACGCCGACACCGACCACGCCTGGCAGGTCGAGGAGCTCGTCTGCGTGCCGCTGCTTGACGGCGATGGCGACATCGAGGCCCGGCGGCGTCCCTCCGGGCGCTCCCGCGGGAGGACCACCCGACGGGACCCCACCCGGCGGGCCGGGGCTCTGTCCGGACGAGGCGGACGCCAGCGCAACGGCGACGAGCGCAGTGACGAGCGAAGCTGTTCGAAGCCGGCCGAGCATCCCCGCCTCTCTTTCGAGACATCCCCTCGAAGACGCACCCTAGTACGTGAGAAACGTCATTACCAGGGGAAAGACGTACTGCTCTCGGGCTACACGAGGCCGCCGCGATAGCGCCAGGGGCCCGGCTCCAGCCGGATACCACGCTTGCGGCACAGCTCGCGCACGGCGTCGAGCACCTCGCCGCCCGAGCCGTGGACGCGCCGGTCGACGAGGTCGAGGACGGCCACGCCGTCCGGCGCCTCGCCGTGCACTTCGAGCGTGAGAACGACGGCGGGCGCCTCGATCCCCCCGCCGTAGGACGGCGTGAAGAGCACCCGCGTCCCGGCGACCTCGAAGCCGCGGGGATCGCCCTCCCCGACGGACGAGACCGTATGGCCGCGAAGCACGAGGAGCTCGTGCAGGTCGTCGATCATCCGGCTCACGAGCTCAACTCGACGCGCGTGCGAGACCTTGTGGCTGGAGCTGCCCGTCACCCTGGCGGGAACGCCGATCGCGAACGACCCGGCGGGGACGTCGGAGGTGACGTACGAGCTCGATGCCACGATCGCCTCGGCGCCGATCCGGCAGCCCGCGTAGACGACCGCTCCGAGCCCCACCTGCGCCCGATCCTCCAGCACGACCGGAGCGAACCGGTTCTCGAAGCCCTCGAGGACGGAGTGGCCGATGTTGTGCGTGACGATCATCGACCGCATGGTCAGGAAGACCTCCCGACCGATGAGGACGGGCCGGCAGACGTTGACGAACGCCTCGTCCCCGACGAAAGCGAGGTCACCGACGGCGAGGATCGCCCAGGGATCCCGATGGCCGCCGCCGCCGAAGCGCACGGACCTCCCTCCCCACACGCCCGCGCCGACGAACGCGCGCCGGCACGCGAGCTCGAGGTCCGGGCCGAACCTCGTGAGGGCTCCGATCGCCACGACCTCCTCGCAGCGCACGGTCGCTCCCGCTCCGATCTCCACACCATCCTCGAGCGCGATCCTCGGGGCGACGACGAGGCTGCCCTCGCCCAGGACGACCTCCTCGCCGATGCGGGCGCCGTGCTCGCGGAGGAGCCGGCACTTCTCGTCGGAGGAGACCGAGCGGAACGAGCCGGGATCGGCCTGGAGGTACTCGAGGAACTCGGGATCGAGGGCGCCGTCGCCTTCGTCGGCGTCGAAGCTCGCGGGGAGGGTCACACCTTCCGTCGAGACGCCCGCCAGCCGGGGACGCTCCGTCGGCTCGGCCTTCGCCGCCCGGCGGGCGATCAGCGCCTCGACGTCCTTCTCGGTGATGAACCCGCGCTTCTCGATCTCCCCCAGGTCGATCCCGTGTCGCTCGGCCAGCGCGAGCGCCTTCTTCGTCGCCTTCCGGTCGGCCGGCGCCGCCTCGGTAGGCGCCGCCGCCTCACGCGGCTCCGCGTCGAGCGACGCGAGCTCCGCCGCAGTCTCCGCGACGCGCGCGATCGTCTTGCCAAGCTCGACCTCGACCCCCTCCGCGTACAGCTGAACGATCGTGCCCGCGCCGGGCGCCTCGATCTCGACGGTCGCCTTCGTCGTCTCGACGACGCAGACCGGCTGACCCGCCTCGACCTCGACGCGGTCCGCGACGAGCCACTCCGCGAGCAGCGCGAACTCGGTGTTCGCGTCCTCGCGCGTCAGGACGATCTCCAACATGCGGCGTCTAGCTTCTCACGCCCTCGAGCGCGACGACCGCCTCGACGACGTCCTCCGTGCTCGGGAGCATCGCCTCCTCGAGCGACCGCGCGGAGGGGATGATCCCGTCGCGCGCCGCGACGCGTCGTACCGGCCCGCGCAGCTCGCTCCAGGCGAGCTCCTGGACGCGCGCGGCGATCTCCGCCCCGAAGCCGCCGGTCAGGGTGCCCTCCTCGGCCGTCACGAGCGCGCCCGTCCGTGCCACCGACTCCAGGACGGGCTCGAGCTCCATCGGGAGGAGCTGCGAGAGGGCGACCACCTCGCAGAAGATCTCGTGCTCGATGATCAGCTCCGTCACGGCGTCGAGCACGACCGGGACCATCCCTCCATACGTCACGATCGTGGCGCTGGCCTCGGAGAAGCCGGTCCCCGAGAACGTGAGCGCCGGGTAGCGGGCTCCCGTCTCGCGTACGGCCAGCTCCCCGATGTGCCCGTCATCGGGCCTGCGGTTGGGGCGGCCATACATGAGCTTGTTCTCGACGAGGAACACCGGGCGGTCGTCCTCGACCGCGTTCGTCAGGAGCCCGCCGAGGTCGTGGCACTCGCTCGTCGCGACCACGACGACGTTCGGCACGCCGAGCAGCAGCTTCTCGAGCGACTGGCTGTGCGTCGGGCCGTAGCCGCGGCGCCCACCCATCGGCGTGCGGACTACGAGGGGCACGGTGACCTGGTCGTCGTACATCTCGCGGAACTTCGCAATCCCGTTCACGATCTGGTCGAAGCCGAGCGCGATGAAGTCGCCGAACATGATCTCCAGGATCGGGCGCCGGCCCCGCAACGCCATCCCGGCGGCGACGCCGAAGAGCGAGGCCTCGGAGATCGGCGTCGTCAGCACGCGTTCCGGGTACGCGTCGCTCAGCCCCTGCGTCACCTTGAACGCGCCCCCGTAGGGATCCAGGACGTCCTCCCCGAGCAGGTACACGTCGTCGCGCGCCGCGAACAGCTCGTGTAGCGCCTCGTTGATGACCTGCACGCACCTGCGCTGCTGGCCCGTCACGCGGCCTCCGGCGTGGCGAGCGGCGCGGCCTCCGCCGCCTCGACGACCTCGGCGAGACGCCGCTCGCAGGTCTCCTCGACGGCCGTCCGCTCCTCGTCGGCGAGCCGCGCGCCGGCGACGACGAGCGGGTCGCGCGTCCGCCGCTCCTCGACCTCGGCCGGGTCGCGGTTGTCGTCGCCCTTCGAGTGCGGGCTGAAGCGGTACGTGTGAAGGACGAGGAAGAACGGCTCGCCCGTCGCGCGGATCCGCGCGACGGCCTGCCCCGCGGTCTCGTGGATCTCCTCCACGTCGGTCGTGTCGAGCTCCGCCGTCTCGATCCCGTAGGCCGCGGCGCGAGCCGGGATCGAGCCCGCCAGCTCGAGCTCGACCGGCGTCGACTGCGCGTAGTGGTTGTTCTCGACCACGAAGAGGACGGGGAGCCGCCAGAGGGACGCGATGTTCAGCGACTCGTAGGTCACCCCCTGGCCGAGGGTGCCGTCGCCCAGGAAGACGGTCGACACCGCGCCCGTGCCCTTGGTCTTCTCGGCGAGCGCGATCCCGGTCGCCACCGGCACGATGCTGCCGAGCACGCCGTTCGAGTAGAAGTTCCCGTTGCAGAGGTGCTGGCTCCCGCCCTTGCCGCCGCAGACGCCCGGCGCGCGCCCCATCACCTCGCAGAGCAGCCCGAAGGCGTCGTCGGTGAACGCGAGGTAGTGGCCGTGGCAGCGGTGGTTCGAGAAGACGACGTCCCGCGCGGGGTCGAGGTGGTCGACGACCCCGACGCCGTTCGCCTCCTGGCCGATGTACGTGTGCGTCGTGCCGACGAGCTTCCCCTGCGCGAAGAGGTCGAGGAGCGTCTCCTCGAACCGGCGGATGAAGAACATCCGCCCGTAGAGGGCCGGAAGCGGGCTCACCCTCTCACCTACAGGTAGCCGAGGTCGGCGAGCCGCCTCGCGACGGTCGCCTCCTCCTCCTCGGTGAGCTCGCGCTGCTCCGCGCTCTCGAGCTCGCGAAACACGTCGGCACGAAGCTCCGGAGGGACCTCGCCCGGCTTGCTCTCGCGCTCCCGCGGGTCGAGGTCGAGCCGGTAGGCCTCCTCCTCGCCGGTCTCGACGTGGAGGATCAGCTTCCACGGCGGCAGGCGGACGGCGAGCTTCGTGAGGGCGCCGCGGTCGGTCCCGGCGATCACCGCCGGCCGGTCGCCTTCCTCGCTCCCGTCGAGCAGCGGCAGGAGCGAGGCGCCGTCCATATCGCCGCTCGGCACGCCGGCGAGCTCGAGCAGCGTGGGCACGAGGTCGACGGAACGCACCTGCGAGCGCACGACGGCGGGCTCGATCCGGCCCGGCGCGGAGAGGACCAGCGGCACCTGCACGACCTCGTCGTACAGCGTTGCGCCGTGCATGTGGTAGACGCCCTTGACGTCCTCCTTGGCATCGAAGCGCTCGCCCCACGACTCGCCGTGGTCGCTGAGGAACGCGAAGACCGTCTGCTCCCTGAGCCCGAGGCGGTCGAGCTCGTCCAGCATCGAGGCGACGAGCACTTCCGACTGGCGCTCGACCGCCTGCCGGTACGCCTCGCGCGTCGCCTCGAGCGCGACGGCCGAGTCGGCCTGTATCCCCTCGATGACCTCCTCCTTCGCCGCGCGCCAGTCGGTCCGCTCCGAGTGGAGCACGGTGTAGGGCATGTGCGTCGCCCAGCTGTGGAAGAAGAAGAGGAAAGGCCTCTCCTTGTTCTCGCGTAGCCACGAGATCGCGCCGTCCACCGTCTCGCTCGTCCCGAGCACGTTCGCCTCGGGCAGGTCTCGGAAGAGGAAGTTCGTGTCGAATACGAACGTGCCGACCTCGTAGCCGTGCGCGGACAGGGCGCGGAAGAGCGTCTCCGTGATCGGGGCCAGGCCGGCGTCCCAATGGAGATACCCGTGATGGTGCGGGTAGAGCCCCGTCACCATCGAGGTCATCGAGGGGGCCGTCCAGGGAGCCGCGCTGATCGCCTGGTCGAAGCGCGCGCCGCCGGCGGCGAGCTCGTCGACCGTCCCCGTGTTCAGGAAGCGCGCGCCGTAGCAGCCGAGATGGTCGGCCCGGAGGGCGTCGGAGACGTAGACGACCACGTTCACGGCGCGGCGGATTGTAGTGACGACGTAGAGAGTCCCCCTTTTCTCCCGGCCGAGCGTGCGTACGATCAGAGAGCCGATCGGAGACAATGACCAGCCGTCACAACGAGATCGATACCGCAGTCGACCGGCTCGACGACGCCCTCCGGCGAGCCGGTCTCCCCCCGCTCGAGCCGGCCACGGACGAGGTGTCCGTCGATGACGTCGACGAGGCGGTCGCTCCATACCGGCTGCCCGAGGACGTGCGCCGCTTCTGGGAGCTCGTCGACCCGTCGAGCCTCGCCGTGCGGGCGTTCCCCGACCTCGTCGCGCCCCTCGCGGCGCTGAAGCTCCACCGCGTGGAGCTCGAGGAAGGCGCGCTCACCGTCCCGCACCTGCCGCCGCCGGTGCTCTTCCGCATCGGCTACGCGAGCCCCGTCAGCCTCTCGAGCGAGCTCGCCAGCCCATGGGGCCCGGGCGGGACGATCTTCCGCTGGTCGCACGACGAGGACGGCTTTCGCATCGTGTACCGGACTCTCGCCGACCTCCTCGAAGTGCTCACCGAGCTCGTCTCGGAGGGGCGCACCGAACACACCGGCGGCTTCGTGTTCCTGCCGGACGGGGTCGACGAGGCGAAGCGGCTCGAACGCCTCCACCGCGCCGGGTCGCATCCGCTGTACGGCGACTCCGTCGAGGTCCCCTCGGATCTCCAGACGTGGCCGGCGCACTGGCTCGAGGCGAGCCGCGTCGACCTCAGGGACCGGGTGCCACTCGGGGCGACTCACACGATCGACGAGCTCGTCGCCGCCGCCGCAGCAGGACCGGTGACCGGACGAATCGCCGGGACCGTGACACAGCTCGTCGGCATCGGCCGGGACGCGGTCGTGCTCGTGGACGACGGCACACGGCCGGTGGACGTCTGGTGCCCCGCGGGGACGAGCCCGTGGGGGCCTGTGCACAGGCGCCGCTTCGAGTTCGAGGTGACGCTCGAGGGCCCGGTCCCGGAGCCTCTCGACCTCGAGGGCGGCCTCCGGAGGATCTCGATGCACACCCGCGCGTGGAAGCACGCGGAGCACGACCCGGCGGTCGAGACGTTCTCCGGCGACCTCGAGCGCCACCGGCCCTCCGCGGTCGCGACCGACATCCGTCCGCTGGATTGATTCCGCGCGCAGGCGATCTCTGAAGCCGCCCGCTTCGCGGGCGGATCGTGCCGGCAGGCAGCGGTGCGCGGTTCTCTCGCGGCGCGCGACCCAGTCCTCACTAGCCTGCCCGCGTGAAGCGGGCGCCGCTCCACGCGCTGTACGCGGCCGACGCGATCTCGCTGACCGGGAACGCGGTCGCGCAGCTCGCGATCCCCTGGTACGTCCTCGTGACGACCGGGAGCCCGACCCTCACCGGGCTGGCCGTCTTCTTCAACTTCCTCCCGATCGTCCTCGCCGGCTTCTTCGGCGGGGTGGTCGTCGACCGTCTCGGGTTCCGGGCGTCGAGCGTGGTGGCGGACCTCGCGAGCGCCGGCGCCGTCGCCGCCATCCCCCTCCTCCACGCGACGGTCGGGATCGAGCTCTGGCAGCTGATGACGCTCGTGTTCCTCGGCGCGCTGCTCGACGCGCCGGGAGCCACCGCGCGGGCAGCGCTCTTCCCGGACGTCGTGGAGCCGGCCGGGGTGCCCATGGAGCGTGCGAGCGGCATCCGGGCGGGGATCCAGCAGGGATCGACGCTCCTGGGCGCACCGCTCGGAGGCGTGCTCGTGGCGAGCTTCGGCGCCACCACCGCCCTCTGGATCGACGCCGCGAGCTTCCTCCTCTCCGCCGCGCTCGTGACGATCTTCATCCCGCGCCCGCACGCGCACGGCGGAGCCGACCAGCGCGGCCGCTTCTTCGAAGAGCTGGTCGAGGGGATGCGGTTCATCTGGGATCGGCGACTCCCCCGCGCGCTCGTCGCGATGATCCTGCTCACGAACCTGGTCGAGGCGCCGGGCTCGGTGGTGCTCACGGTCTTCGCCCGGGAGGAGTACGGCAGCGCGAGGGCGCTCGGGCTCATGCTCGGCGTCCTGGGAGGAACGGCGCTCGCCGGAGCGCTCGCCTACGGCGCCGTCGGGCACCGGCTTCCGCGGCGGCGGACGTTCCTCTCTTGCTTCGCCGTGGTGCCCGTCGGCTACCTGGTCCTCGCTGCGGTGCCGCCCCTTCCCGTCGTGCTCGTGGCGCTGGCCGTAACGGGCTTGGCGGCCGGCCCGATCAACCCGCTCCTTTTCACGGTGCAGACGGAGATCGTCCCGGCGGAGCTGCGCGGGCGCGTGTTCGGGGCGGTGAGAGCCGGCGCCTGGGCGGCAATCCCGCTCGGGATTCTGCTCGGGAGCGCCGCCGTCGCCGTGGCGGGAGTCGCCGTCACGCTGCTCGGAATGGGCGTGCTCCTGGCCGCGATCGTCGGTTACGGATTCTTCAACCCCGCGTTCCGGGAGATGGATCCGGAGCCCGACGCGGTCGAGGCCACGTCCGTCTGACCCGCACCGTCACGAGCTCCCCTTGCGGCAGACGACATAGCGGAACCGGTTCTCGAGGCGATAGGAGCCGTCCGTCCGCCTGAACGGCGCCGCGGCGGCGAGTATCGCCTGCCGAACGGCGTCCTCCCCCGAGTGCTCGATGGCGGCCACCGCGCCGCCGCTCGCCGACACCGACCGCACGAGCGTGTCGTCGTCCGAAACCTCGAACGGGATGTCGACCTCCGGGCCAGGACCGGCTCCAGGCCGGCTCGACGAGCGATCCTCGAGCACGCCGGCTGCTCCGTCTGCTGCTCTGCGACCTCGTGGGGAGCCCGTCACCCGCGCGAGCATGGCAACGCTGCGCGACGACGTCGCCGACCTGATGGCCCGTCTCGACGACGCCGAGACGACGGCGGCCGCGCTGCCCCACCGGACCAAGTACCTGATGCTCGTCATCGACTTTCTCCGCCGGTATCTCGAGCTCCACCTCGAGCTCGTGGACGAGGTCGAGCGGGACTTCCGTCGACGCTGAGTCAGCGACGTCAGCGGACGGCGAGCTGGGGGACGAGGCTCTGGCCGCGCATTTCGGGCGGCGCCTCGATCCCGAGCAGCTCGAGCACCGTCGGAGCGACGTCGAGCAGGTGCGCGTCCGCGCGGCCGCGAGCCTCGATGCCCGGGCCCGCGACGACGTAGAGGCCGTCCTGGGCGTGGTTCGCGTCGTCCGGCCCGGTGTCGTTCTCCAGCGTCTGGATGCGCTCGTCGCCGCCGATCGTCCCCACCGAGCGCCAGAGGAGGTCGCCGAAGACGACGACGAGGTCCGGCGGGACGCCCTGGGGGTCGTCGTACAGCTCCTCGGGCTTGTAGACGACCGTGGGGATCGGGTTTCCGGCGTCGTCCGGGATCGCCGCGAGGCGTCGGGCGAGATCGTCGCGGACGGCCTCGTACTCCTCGGGGGCGACGACGCCCTCGGGCTCGCGTCCCCGCACGTTGAGGAAGACGCGCGCGTAGTAGCCGCCCTCCCCCCACGCCGTCGTGCGCGACCAGTCGACGCCGACGTCCCTGAGCGAAGACACCCCGTCGGGCTCCGAGAGCGTCGTCAGGAGCCCCTCGCGCCGCAGCCACTCGTTGACCCGGATGCCGCCGTCGAGGCGCTTCGCGCCGTGGTCCGAGAGGACGAAGACGACGGTGTCCTCGTCGGCGTGCTCGAGGAGGCCGGCGATCAGGCCGTCGAGGTGCCGGTGGTAGTCGAGGATGGCGGTCTCGTACGGGTTGCCGGGCTCGTGCTTCCGATGCTCGGGGTCCATGTGCTTCCAGAACCCGTGGTGCATGCGGTCGGGCCCCATCTCGACCATCGCGAACAGCGTCCAGGGCTTCGTCTCGAGCAGGTGCCGGGCGAGCGCGAACCTGCGGTCGGTCATCTCGTACACCTGGCGGAGGAGGTACTCCTTGTCCTCGGTCCGGAAGTCCTTCGTGTCGAACAGGTACTCGCCCACGACGCTCGCGATCTCGTCGCGGAGCGCTGCCGGGTACGTGTAGGGGCTCTCGATCGAGGGCGTGAGGAAACACCCGACCATCACCCCGTTCAGCGGCCGCGGCGGGTAGGTCCCCGGGACGCTCAGCACGATCGACGAGCCACCCGCCCGGGTGACGAGGTCCCACAGGCGTGGCGCCCGGATGGCGTCGCTCATCGCGATGAACGCGCCGTCGTAGGAGTGGTCGGCGCGGTTCCGGAACCCGTACACGCCGAGGTCGCCCGGCGTCCGGCTGGACATCATGCAGGACCAGGCGGGCACGGTGATCGGGGGGACGACCGAGGTCAGCCTCCCGTACGTCCCGCGTTCCATGAGGCCCGCGATCGTCGGCAGCTCGTCGCGCCAGCGCTCCAGTACGAGCGAGGGCTCGGCGCAGTCGAGCCCGATGAGCATCACCTTCCGCGAGGTCACACAATGAGGGTACAAGCCGGTGCCAGTCCCCTTGCGGGGACAGGCACCCTGGTTCTGGTTCGACGTGCATGCCTCCCTCCCCCGTCCGTGCGTGCTACACCGACGAGAAACGAGACGAGTGAGGAGAGAGATGCGAATCGGCGTTCTGGGAACGGGAATGGTGGGAAGTGCGATCGCCACGAAGCTCGTCGAGCTTGGCCACGAGGTGATGATGGGCTCGCGGACCGCGGACAACGAGCGGGCGGCCGAGTGGGTGGCCGCGGCGGGGACCGGCGCGAGCCAGGGGACGTTCGCAGACGCGGCGACCCACGGCGAAGTCGTCTTCAACTGCACCTCGGGGAGCGCCTCTCTCGAGGCCCTCGCCGCCGCCGGGGCGGGCAACCTTGCCGGGAAGGTCCTCGTCGACCTCGCGAACCCGCTCGACCACTCGCGTGGCATGCCCCCGGGCCTGTTGACGTCGAGCTTCGACAGCCTGGGAGAGCAGATCCAGCGCGCCTTCCCGGACGCACGGGTCGTGAAGACCCTGAACACGGTCAACTGCGAGGTGATGGTCGACCCCGGGAAGGTCGCGGGCGACCACGACGTGTTCGTCTGCGGGAACGACGAGTCGGCGAAGGCGAGGGTCGTCGAGCTGCTGGAGAGCTTCGGCTGGCCCGCGGAGCACGTGCTGGACCTCGGGGACATCACGGCCGCGAGGGGCACCGAGGCCTATCTCCTCTTCTGGATCCGCCTCTGGGGAGCCCTCCAGACGGGCCACTTCAACATCAGGGTCGTGCGGTAGCCCGAGCGGCGACAATGCTTGCGGAGATGCACGCTGTCCCGGACACGGCGGCGGAGACGGTCGTCATGAAGTTCGGCGGCACGTCGGTCGCCGACCCCGACCGGATCCGCCAGGTCGCGCGGCGGCTCGTCGAAGCGCGCGAGGGCGGAGCGCAGGTCGTCGGGACGGTGTCGGCAATGGGCAGGACCACCGACTCGTTGCTCGAGCTCGCCGGACGGGTGTCCCCGCACCCGGATCCGCGCGAGCTCGACATGCTCCTCTCGACCGGCGAACGCATCGCCTGCGCCCTCGTCGCGAT
Source organism: uncultured Actinomycetes bacterium (assembly GCA_963750595.1). Taxonomy (GTDB): domain Bacteria; phylum Actinomycetota; class Thermoleophilia; order Gaiellales; family Gaiellaceae; genus GMQP-bins7. The sequence goes on from CAVVRG010000003.1 coordinate 89,671, forward strand.
GGCGGTGCACGACCTCGGCCACGAGGCGGTCTCGTACACGGGGTCGCAGGCGGGGATCCTGACCGACGCCGTGTACACGAGGGCGAAGATCCGCGAGATCACACCGGTGCGTGTCCTCGACGCGCTCGAGCGCGGGAAGATCGTCCTCGTCGCAGGCTTCCAGGGCTTCTCACGCGACACGATGGACGTCACGACGCTCGGCCGGGGCGGGACGGACGCGACGGCGGTCGCTCTGGCCGCCGCGCTCGGCGCGTCCTGCGAGATCTACTCGGACGTCGCCGGGGTCTTCACCGCCGACCCGCGCATCGTCCCGGGCGCCCGCAAGCTCCCCGTCGTCTCCTACGAGGAGATGCTGGAGATGGCGGCGTCGGGCGCGAAGGTGCTCATGCTGCGCGCGGTGGAGCTCGCTCGCGGCCACGGTGTCCGGATCCACACGCGCTCGAGCTTCTCCGACGAGCCCGGCACCTGGGTGCAGGAGACGGGACCGCCGGACGCGGGCCCCGCCGTTCGCGCGGTCACGCACTCGACCGACGACGTCCTCTTCACCGTCCGCGGCCTCGCCGAGGCGGCGGCCGCATCGGCCACCATCATCCGTGCCGTCGCCGCCGAGCACGTGAGCGTTGACACCATCGTGCTGCGCTCCGAGCGGGGTGCCGCCGACCTCGCGTTCTCGGTCGCGAGCGTTGACGTGCCCGCCGCACAGCGTGCGCTCGCGCATGCGCGGCAGCAGCTCGGCCGGATCGACACCGAGGAGATCACCGACCTGGGAAAGGTCTCGGTCGTCGGCACCGGGATCCGCTCGCATCCCGGAGTCGCGGCGCGCGTGTTTGACGCACTCGACGAGCACGGGGTCGGCGTGCGCATGATCTCGACGTCTCCGATCAAGATCTCCTGCCTCGTCGAGCGGCGGGACGTCGAGCGCGGCGTCAGAGCGCTCCACGACGCGTTCTCCCTGTCGCAGCCCGCGTAGGAGCACCGGCCCGGGATAGGCTGCGTGGAGATGGCCGAGGCCGGGGCTCCAGCGTCGCCTGCTCCCGGAAGCAAGCGCCGAGGGCGCGCGCTCGGCGCCTGGATCGCGCTCGTCGTCGCCGCGCTCTTCCTGCTCCTGTCCGCGTTCGCGATCTGGGTGAACCGCGTCGCGCTCAACACGGACGTATTCGTGGACACGAGCTCGGAGCTGATCGCCGACGACGAGATCCGCAGCGCCGTCGCGACGCGTGCCGTCGACGAGCTCTACGCCTCGGTCGACGTGGCTGCCATCCTCCAGGACCGGCTGCCCGCGGACTACCAGTCGCTGGCAGGGCCGGCAGCCGCCGGCGTCCGCCAGGCCTCGTACCAGATCGTGGATCGTGCGCTCCAGCAGCCGCGGCTCCAGCGTTTGTGGGAGTTCTCGGTCGAGCAATCACACGAGACGCTCGTCCAGGTGCTCGAGGGCGGCGGCGACCGCGTGTCGACTGATGAGGGCGTCGTCACGCTCGACCTGCGCCCGATCGTCCTGGACACCGCCGACCGCATCGGGCTCGGAGATGCGGTCGAGCAGCGGCTCCCCGCCGACGCCGGGCGGATCGAGGTCCTCCGCTCGGACGAGCTCGACACCGCGCAGAGCGCCGTCCACCTGCTCCAGGTGCTCGCCTGGCTGCTCCCGCTGCTCGCGCTCGCCGGGTTCGTGCTGGCCGTGTGGCTCGCGGGCGACCGCCGGCGCGCGGTGCGCCGGGTCGGCATCGCCGCGATCGCAGTCGGCATCAGCGGGCTCCTCGCCACGCGCTTCGCGGGGAGCTACGTCGTCGACTCGCTCGTCGCCGAGACCGAGAACAGGGACGCGGCCGCGAACGCGTGGGACATTTTCACGGAGCTCCTCCGGTCGTCGTTCCGGGGACTCGCAGTCGTCGGCGTGCTCGTCCTCGTCGCCGCGTGGCTCGCCGGGCCCGGTCGCCGTGCGGTCGAGGCTCGCCGGCTCCTGGCGCCGCTCGTTCGCGAGCGCGCCTGGGCATACGCGGCGCTCGCGGTCGTCACGCTGATCCTGCTCCTCACCGGCCCGGTCGGCGACTTCGCCCGCTACCTGTTCGTGCTCGTGCTCGTCGCGCTCGGCGCCCTCTGGATCGAGTGGATGCGCAGGCTGACGATTCGGGAGCACCCCGACGCCTCGGCGCCCGAGCTGTTCGCGGACGCCCGGGCGCGCGTCACGACCTGGTGGGAGGCACAGCGGGCGCGGTCCCCGGCGCCGGCCGCTCCTCCGGCGGCGGCCCCTTCGGGGACGGGCGCCGACCTGACCTCGAGCCTGGCAGGCCTGGCCGAGCTCCACTCGAGCGGCGCGCTCACCGACGAGGAGTTCGCCTCGGCGAAGGCTCGCGTGCTGGCGGGCCACTAGCGACCGTCGAAGCGCCGACGCACGACCGCGAAGCGACCGCTGTTCGCACAGCGCGCCCCGCCGGCAGGCTCTGCGGAGGACGCGGCGAACATCGCCGCGATGGACTTCTCGAGCAATACGCTGCAGGCGGTCGTCCTCGCGCTCGTCTGGCTCGCGGTGCTCGCCGTCCTCCGCTTCGTTCTGTGGCGCGTCTTCGGCAAGTACGAGCGGCGGCTGGCGGAACGGGACCCGACGGTGGCCGCGCGGAGGCGCACGACCTTCAGCATCCTCCTCCGGGTCTTCATGGCGCTCGTCGCCCTCGTCGGCGTCTGGGTCGTCCTCTCCGTCTTCCCCGCGACCACGGAGATCGCACGGGCGTTCCTGGCCTCGAGCGCCGTCCTGGCGGTGATCGCCGGCCTGGCGCTGACGACGCCTCTCGGCAACCTCGGCTCGGGCGTGATGCTCGCGTTCAGCCAGCCCGTGCGCCTCGGCGACCGGATCACCCTCGGCGAGCACACCGGTGTCGTCGACGAGATCACGCTGAGCTACACGGCCCTCCAGACCGACGAGGGCCGCCGGGTCTTCATCCCCAACCGGGACATGGTCGCCTCGGTCATCGTCAACAACTCGGTGGCCGACCCGCGACGGCTCGTCACCGTCCAGCTGCCCGTGCGGCTCGACGCGCCACTCGCGGAGGCCAGGCGGCTCGCGTCGAAGGCGGTCGAGGAGGTCGAGGACAGCGAGGCGCTCTCGTTCGAGGTGCGCGTGGGGACGCTCACCGAGAGGACGGCGTGGCTGGACGTGCGGGCATACGCACCACCCGGGACCAACGTCCCACGGGCGGCGGGCGAGATCCGCGAGCGCGCGCTCGCGTCGCTCGGCGAGGCGCAGCTCCTCCCGTCGGGTTAGCGGCGGCGGGGCCGGCGGCGAGCTGACGCGGCCTACAGCTCCAGGCTCTCCCCCGGCCTCAGGACGCGCACCTCGACGTCGGGAGCCGTCTTCCCGGCGGCCGCGACGAACTCGGCCGGCGGGAGGTCGACGAACCTCGGCGCGCCGCGCAGGCCGAGGTGGATGGGGAAGTACGTCCCCCAGTGGATCGGAACCGCGACCCGCGGACGGACGAGGGCGGCCGCCTCCGCGGCCGTGACCGGGTTCAGGTGGCCACCGCCGAGCCCGGGCCCCCAGCCCCAGATGGGGATGAGCCCGACGTCGACCGGCCCCAGCTCGGCCATGCCCTCGAAGAGGTCGGTGTCACCTGCGAAGTACACGCTCTTCGAGCCCGACACGACGTAGCCGACCGGCGGCGCGCTGACGCCGAAAGGGCCCCGACCGGGGTCGTGCTCCGCCGGCACGACGCGGATCTGCACCTGCCCGACGTGGACGGTCTCTCCTATCTCCACCTCGACGACGCTCTCGAAGCGCTTCTTCCGGAGCAGGCCCCCGAGGCCACGCGGAAGGACGACCGGCAGCTTCTTCCCCAGCTTCTCGAGCGAGGGCAGGTCGAGATGGTCGTAATGCGCGTGCGAGATGAGCACGGCGTCGATCCCCCGCCGCGCGCCGGCATCGACGGGCACCGCGCGACGGAGATGCGCGACGCGGTTCCGGAGCAGCGGGTCGGTGAGGAGCCGCGCGCCGTCGAGGTCGACGACGACCGTCGAGTGGCCCACGTACTCGATGCGCATGCAGGGGAGGCTAGACCCGCAAGCGCGCGTGCGTCAGACGCAGTCCCGCAGGCCCTGAGCCTCGGGCAACCCCTGGAGTTTCTTGAGCGTGTTGTTCTCGATCTGGCGGATGCGCTCGCGCGTGACCCCGAAGGCGCGCCCCACCTCCTCGAGCGTGTACGGCTGCGAGCCGTCCAGCCCGTACCGGAGCTCGATGACGCGCCGCTCACGCTCGGGCAGCGCGGACAGGGCGACCTCGACGTCCTCACGGCGCAGAGAGAGCGACGCGGTGTCGAACGGCGACTCCGCCTGGTCGTCCGGGACGAGGTCGCCGAGCGACGAGTCCTCGTCCTCGCCGATCGGCTTCTCGAGCGAGACCGGAAGCTGCGACATGCGCAGGATCTCGCGCACCTCGTGGACTGCGATGTCGAGCTCCTCGGCGATCTCCTCGGGCTGCGGCTCGCGCCCCAGGCGCTGCACGAGCTGGCGCTCGATGTGGACGACCTTGTTGAGCTTCTCGACCATGTGAACCGGGATCCGGATCGTCCGCGCCTTGTCCGCGATCGCGCGCGTGACCGCCTGCCGGATCCACCAGGTCGCGTACGTGGAGAACTTGTAGCCCTTGCGGTAGTCGAACTTCTCGACGGCGCGGATCAGCCCGAGCGAGCCTTCCTGGATGAGGTCGAGGAACGAGAGCCCGCGGCCGAGGTAGCCCTTCGCGATCGAGACGACGAGCCGCAGGTTGGCCTCGATCATGTGCTGCTTCGCGCCCATGTCGCCCCGCTCGATGCGCTTCGCGAGCGAAACCTCCTGGTCAGCCGTGAGGAGTGGCACCTTGCCGATCTCCCGGAGGTAGAGGCGGAGCGAGTCGAGCGACGGCTCGACCGAGAGGTCGAGCTTGGGCGCGACCTTCTCCTCCTCTGGCGGCGGCTCCTCGTGGGGGAGCGCCTTGTGCTCGACGCCTTCGACCAGCTCGATCGAATGGTCGATGAGGTACGTGTAGAAGTCCTCGACCTGTTCCTTGGTCAGCTCCACGTCGTCGAGGCCGGAGACGATCTCGTCGTACGTGAGGAACCCTTTCTCGAGCCCCTGCTCGACCAGGCGGTGGATCTCCTCGACCTCGGGGAGAGCGATATCGACGGACAGCATGAGCCGGGCTTCTCCTCTCGCGCTCGAACGGATACCGACCTACCGACCTGCACCGAGCCGGTATCCCCTCTGCCGCACCGGCTCTCAGACCACCAAGCGCGCGAATCCTATTCCGATTGTGGCCGTTTAGGGAAGGTCCGAAGGTGACCGGCACCGGAGGTGCCTGTCACCCGCATCTCGCAGGTGCCGTCACCCGCTTCTCGCACGCAGCTCGCCGACGACCTCGCCTCGCGAGCTCTCGACCGACACCGGCCCGAGGCGGGCGCCGTGGTCGATCCCGAGGCCGCCGAGGAACGCACCCGCGGCGGAGCGCACCGCGCGCGTCGCGCCGTCCTCGACCTTGAGGGCGATGCCGAGACCGTCCGGGGACGCCGCGCAGAGCAGCCCCTCGGCGCCGCCCTTCGCGATCCACCCCGGGAGGGCCCGCATGAGGACCGTGTCCGCAGCGGCGGGGCCGCGAATGAGCTCTGGATGTGCGCGCATCGCCTCCGCCACCCGCTCCCCGCCCTCGAGCCGGGCGAGCCGCGAGAACCCGTGCGCCATGCGCTCGAGCGCGAGCGCGAACGTCGGCACGCCACATCCGTCGACCGCCGTCGGGACCGAGCCCGGGTCCACCTCCGCGGCGGCCGCGACCTCGGCCAGCATCGCCTGCTGACAGGGATGCTCGAGACGGTGATAGCCGTCCGTCGGCCACCCGCGGGCACGGCAGAGCAGGAGCATCGCGGCGTGCTTCCCCGAGCAGTTGTGCTCGAGCGGCGTCGGGTCAGGCCCGCACGCGAGGTCCTCCTCGACCGCCCCCGCCTTCGCCAGAAGACGACGAACGGGATCGACCTGCTCCGAGCGCGCGAGGTGGGAGGCGCACGCGATCGCGATCTCCGCCTCGTCCAGGTCCGCTCGCATGCGGACCGCGGGCAAGGCCTGGATCGGCTTGGCCGAACTCCGGAGGAACGTGACGAGCGACACGTCCCCGGCGGCCGCGACGACCTCCCCGTCGGCCACCGCCACCGCGTGCACGCGGTGGCGCGCCTCCACGACCTCGCCGCGGACCGCCTCGACGACGATCGCCTCCATGCCCCGAGCCTAGATGGTTGAGGCCACGATCTCGCGCGTCCGGATGCGCGATCCGGCGCGTCCGGGTCGCTTCCGCCCGGACACAGGCCGCGAAGCGGCCTGCGCTGGAGCGTGCGCTTCGCGACGCACCCCGGAGCGGTCGGCTCACACCCCGGAGCAACGATCTCATGGCATCGACCATCTGCGCTTGCGAATGGTCGGGATTTCCCGTATGTTCGGTTATCATCGACCGTATTCCCGACTACGAGCTCGAGGACGTCCTCACCGTCGAGGACCCGGGACAGCTGCGCGCGCTGGCGCACCCGGTGCGCGCGAAGATCGTCGCGCTCCTCCGCCAGCGCGCAGCGAGCACGACCGAGCTCGCACAGGCACTCTCCATGCCGAAGGGCACAGTCGGCCATCACCTGAAGACGCTCGAGACAGCGGGGCTCGTCCGCGTCGTGAGGACGCGCAAGGTCCGGGCGCTGACGGAGAAGTACTACGGTCGCGTGGCTCGCCTCTTCATCTTGAAGGGGACGGACTCCGCCCCCCAGGACCTCCGGGGCGGCGCCATCACTGCTCTCATGCTCCGCCACGCCGCCGACGAGGTGATCGCGTCGGGCACGATCGAGAAGGACACGTCCGCACTCGTCCACGTGCGGCTCGGCGAGAAGGACGTCAAGCGCTTCCAGCGCCGGCTCAACCGCCTCGTCGCGGACCTCCACCGCTACGAGAGCCCGGAGGGTGAGATGCACGCCCTCGCCTTCGCGCTCTTCCACTCGACCACGGTCCTCCCCCCGCGCGAGCTCGATGCCTAGGCTCTGGCCCACCGGCGGGCTGTGGCGGCACCGCGACTTCCTCAAGCTGTGGTCGGCCGAGACGGTCAGCCAGTTCGGCACGCAGGTCGGCCAGCTCGCTCTCCCCCTGGTGGCGATCCTCGTCCTCGACGCGAGCGCCTTCGAGGTCGCGGCGCTCGGAACGGTCGTCTTCCTCCCGTTCATCATCTTCACGCTGCCTGCCGGCGTCTGGGTCGACCGCCTACGTCGGCGCCCGATCCTCATCGCCGGCGACCTCGGACGCGCGGCGCTCCTGGCGACGGTCCCGGTCGCGTACGTCGCCGACGCACTCACCATGGGCCAGCTCTACGTCGTCGGCTTCCTCGTCGGGATCTGCACCGTCTTCTTCGACGTCGCCTACCAGTCGTACCTGCCCTCCCTGGTCGAGCGGCAGCAGATCATCGAAGGGAACTCGAAGCTCGAGATCAGCCGGACGACGGCCCAGGTCGCGGGGCCGGGTCTCGCGGGCGGCCTGGTGGAGCTCGTCACCGCGCCCTGGGCCGTCCTCCTCGACGCGGTGAGCTTCCTCGGGTCCGCGCTCTTCCTGATCGGGATCCGGAAGGAGGAGGAGCGCCCGGAGCGAGGGGTCGCCGCCGACGGCTCCAAGGTCGGCCTCTGGACCGACCTCAAGGAGGGGCTCCGGTTCGTGCTCGGGAACGCGAACCTGCGCGCCCAGGCGGGCTGTACCGCGACGTCGAACTTCTTCTCGAGCGTCGCGTTCTCGATCTTCCTCGTCTTCGCGGTCCGCGAACTCGGGCTGTCCGCGGGGCTCATCGGCATTGTCTTCAGCGTCGGCAGCCTGGGCGGGCTGCTCGCAGCGTTCACGTCCAAACGACTCTCCGACCGCTTCGGGATCGGGCCGACGACGATCGGCGTCGGGCTGGCCTGGGGCCCGAGCACGCTGCTCATCGCGTTCGCCCCCGCGGGCAACGAGGCGATCCCCTTCCTCGTCGCCGCACAGTTGCTCTTCAGTTTCACCGTCGTCGTCTACAACATCGTGCAGGTGAGCTACCGGCAAGCCATCTGCCCGCCGCGCCTCCAGGGGCGCATGAACTCCGTCATGCGCTTCATGGTCTGGGGGACGATCCCGCCCGGGACGCTGCTCGGCGGCGCCCTCGCCGGGTGGATCGGGTTCCGCGAGACGATCGTGATCGGCGCGGTCGGAGGCGCGCTGGCGATCCTCTGGATCGTGTTCTCCCCGCAGCGGCACCTGCGGGAGATGCCGGAGCCCGTGGACGACGACGTGGCCGCCGACGCGGGGACCATCCCCGTCGGCCCCGGCGAGCCCCTCGCCGCGAGCGACCCCGTCTGACGTGGGGCTCTGGCCCCGAGGCGGCCTCTGGCGGCACGCCGACTTCCTGAGGCTCTGGTCGGGGCAGACGATCAGCCAGTTCGGGCAGCAGATCGGACAGCTGGCGATCCCGCTGACCGGGATCCTCGTCCTCGAGGCGAGCGCGTTCGAGGTCGCGCTCCTCACCACGGTGGAGTTCGTCCCGTTCCTGCTTTTCACGCTGCCCGCCGGGGTCTGGGTCGACCGGCTGCGGCGCCGGCCGATCCTCGTGGTCACGGATGTCGGACGTGCCGTGGCGCTCGCCTCCGTCCCCGTGGCCTACGCGCTCGACGCGTTGACCATGTGGCAGCTCTACGCGGTCGGGTTCGCCGTGGGCACGCTCACGGTCTTCTTCGACGTCGCCTACCAGTCGTACCTCCCGTCGCTCGTCGAGCGCACGCAGCTCGTCCAGGGCAACTCCCTGCTCGAGATCAGCCGCACCGGGGCGCAGATCTCCGGCCCCGGCGTGGGCGGCGCGCTGGTGGGGGTCCTGACGGCCCCGGTCGCGATCGTCCTCGACGCGGTGAGCTTCCTCGCCTCGGCGCTGCTGCTTCGCCGGATCCGCACGGTCGAGCCGCGGATCGAGCAGGTCGAGCATCCGAGCATGCGGCGCGAGCTCGTCGAGGGGCTCCGTTACCTCGTCCGGCACCGCTACTGGCGGGCGATGGCGCTCACCACGGGCGGGACGAACTTCTTCTGGATGATCTGCGGGTCGATCCTCCTCGTGTACGCGGTCCGAACGCTCGGGATGTCACCCGCGCTGATCGGGCTCGTGCTGACGCTCGGCAGCCTCGGCGGCCTCGCCGGGGCGCTCGTCGCCGGCCGCCTCTCGCGCCGGTTCGGCGTCGGCCCCACGATCGTCGGCGCGTGCGTCATGTTCGGCCCGCCGCTCGTCCTCGTCCCGCTCGCACCGCAGTCCTTCCCGATCCCCGCGCTCGTGCTGGCCTTCCTCGTCTCGTCTGCAGGAGGCACCATCTACGTCATCACCGGGCTCAGCCTCATGCAGACACTCACCCCGGAGCGCCTGCTCGGGCGGATGAACGCGAGCCGCCGCTTCGTCGTGTTCGGGGCGATCCCGCTCGGCTCGCTTGACGGGAGGCGTGCTCGCGTCCACGATCGGCCTCAGGCCGACCCTCTGGGTGGGCGCGATCGGGGCGTGCTTCTGCTTCGTCCCCATTGCGCTCTCGCCGATACGCCACATCGGAGCGATGCCCACGGAGCCGGAGCCCGATCCCTTCGCCCACGGGAGCCCCTTCCCCGCCGGCGCCCACCTCGATGCCTGAGCTGCCCGAGGTGGAGGCCTGGGTCCGCGAGCTCGACCCGCTCGTCTCCGCTGCACCGGTCGAGCGGGCCGGGCCCGCGCACGTCGCGACCCTGAAGACCGTCGACCCGCCGCTCTCCTCCCTGGACGGACGACGCCTCGCCGGCGCGCGCCGGCGCGGCAAGAACCTCCTGTTCCCGACCGACGACGGCGAGCTCCTGCTGCGCGTCCACCTGATGAGCGCCGGCCGGATCCGCTACCACGTCCCCGGCTCGAAGGTGCCGAAGACGCCGATGTTCCGCCTCCGCTTCGCAGGTGGAGGCGAGCTCGACCTGACGGAGGGCGGGAGGAAGAAGCGGGCGGGCATCTGGCTCGGGACGCCGGAGCAGGTGGAGGCGGACCTCGCCCACCTCGGACCGGACGCGCTGGATCTGGACGCGGCGCTGCTCGGCGAGATTCTCGGGCGCGAGCGCCGGCAGCTCCACCCCCTCCTCCGCGATCAGCGCGCGATCGCCGGCATCGGGCGCGCCCACGCGAACGAGATCCTGCTCCGCGCCCGCATGTCCCCCTTCAAGACATCGACCGACCTCGAGCCTTCGGAGGTCGAGACCCTCGCGACCGCGCTGCGGGAGGACCTCGAGCGCGCCCTCGAGCTGCGCGAGCGCGGGAAGGGCGACGACGCCGTCTACCTCGTACACAACCGGCTCGGTAAGGAATGCCCGCAGTGCGGCACAAATATCGAGCGTGTCGACTTCGACGAGCACACGATCTACTACTGTCCGCGCTGCCAGACCGGCGGGAGGATCCTCAAGGACCGCCGTCTCTCCCGGCTCCTGCGCTAGGAACCCGCTGGTACGGTGCCTCGCATGACCGAGGTCGCGCGGGTAGAGGAAGACCTTCAGGCGTCACCTCCCGAGATCGCCCTCGCCCTCTCGAAGGCCGGCGTGAGCGGCGTCCAGAAGGCGGTCCGCATCCGCCGGGGCGACGCCGAGACGGTGATGGGCGCGGTGATCGACTGCACCGTCGACCTCGCCGCGGATCAGAAGGGCGTGCACATGTCCCGCTTCCCCGAGCTGTTCGAGGAAGCCATCGACCTCGTCGTCGAGCGCGAGGCTCTGCTCGTCGAGGTGCTCGCGGAGCACATCGCGAGCCGGGTCGTCGAGCGCCAGCGGGCCCTGAAGGCCGAGGTCTGGATCCGGGCCCAGTGGCCGATCCACCGGCGCACGCCCGTGACCGGGCTCGCGACGCAGGAGATGGTGACGCTCTGCGGGATCGCAACGGCATCGGAGGCCGGCACACGGCGTGTCGTCGGGGTCGAGGCTTCCGGGATCAACGCCTGCCCGTGCGCCCAGGGCCTCGTGCGCGGCCGCGCGAGCGAACGGCTCCTCGAGGCCGGCTTCGAGTCCGGCGACGTCGAGCGGATCCTCGAGCTCGTCCCGATCGCGACGCACAACCAGCGCGGGCTCGCGTCCCTCTACGTCGGCACGGAGCACGACCTCGATGCCGAGCTCCTGGTCGGGATCGCCGAGAGCTCGATGAGCGCCCCGATCTACGACCTCCTGAAGCGGCCGGACGAGCTCTTCGTCGTCGAGCACGCGCACCTCCAACCCCGCTTCGTCGAGGACTCGGTGCGCTACTCGCTCAGGGACGCCCTCGCGACGCTGACGGAGCTAGACGACTCCGACTTCGTGCTCGCACGGCAGGTCAACTACGAGACGATCCACCGGCACGACGTCGTCGCCGAGCGCTTCGGCACGGTCGGAGAGCTCCGCGGCGAGCTTCGAACCGGCGAGCCCAGCGCGCGCCAGACCAGCCTCGCCGCCTGGCTCGCCCGCTAGTCGCAGCGTCCCGGTCAGTCCGAAGCTACGCGCGTCGCGGGCGCTGCAGCTCGAAGCGGTGCTCGGTCCCCGCGACGAGCCGGCGCACGTTGCGCCGGTGCAGGAAGACGATCGCGGCCGTGCCCACGATCGCGAACACGACGACCGGCCACGGGGAGCCGAACAGCCAGACGAAGAGGACGAGGGCGAGCGCCGTCGAGATGGAGGCCACGGACGCGTAGCGCGTCAGCAGGAAGACCGCGACCCACACGGCCACGCAGCACGCGGCAGCGAGTGGAGCCAGGGCGAAGGTGGCCCCTCCGGCGGTCGCCACCATCTTCCCGCCCTTCTGGAAGCGGAGAAACACGGGCCGCGCGTGGCCCAGCATGGCCGCGGCACCTGCGAGGACGCCCACGAGCGCACCTCCGGCCCAGAGGCCGAGGAGCGCTGCGGCGAACCCCTTGCCCAGGTCGAGGAGCACGACCGCTGCCCCCAGGCGCCGGCCGTAGACGCGAAACACGTTGGTGGCGCCGACGTTCCCGCTCCCGCTCGCACGGATGTCCTCGCCGCGGAAGAGCCGCGGCAGCCAGTACCCGAACGGCATCGAGCCCAGGAGGTATCCGCCCACGACGGCGAGGAGCTCGGTCATTCGCGGAGCCGAGGACTGCACGCACGGAGCGCGGCCGCGGCAGGACCCCCGAAGGTGTCCGCCTCGCGGCCGCGTCCGCGACTCACCCGGAGCTCTCCTAGCCCGTCGGTATCCGGTACGCCTCGACCCAGCGGTTCACGACCGCCCAGTCGAGGTTCCGGAGGAAGGCGTCGAGGTACGCCGCGCGGTCGGTCTGGTAGTCGAGGAAGTACGCGTGCTCGTAGACGTCGAGCGCGACGAGCGGCGAGGCGTTCCAGACCGGGAAGGTGTTCTGCGCGTCGCCGACGTAGTTGAAGAGCCGGGCCTCGTCCCAGTCGTACGCCGTCCAGGCCCAGCCACGCGCCGCCATCCCCGAGGCCACGAGATCCTCGCGCCATGCCTTCGCCGAGCCGAAGTCGCGCTCGACGAGATCCCCGATCCCGCCGACCGGGTCGCCGCCCTCACCGCCGAGATGGGCGAAGTAGACCTCGTGGTTCTTGATCCCGCCGATCGCGAACGTGAGGTCCACCTTCAGCGACCGCAGATCGGAGTAGACCTGGTTCGCGGTCGTGAGATCGACGTCCGACAGGCGCCCGAGGATCTCGTTCCTCTTCGCGACGTACCCCTGGTACAGGCGATAGTGGGCCTCGATCGTCGTGCGCGAGATGCCGTCGAGCTCGAGCAGCTCCGGCCGGAGCTCGCGGGGCCTGATCTCGACGAAGTTGGTCATCCGGTGCTCCTTGCGGTCGGCGGAAACGCCGCGGAGCATATCCTTCCTCCGGAGTCCCTCAGCGAGGAGAGGAGCAGGCGATGGCGTACAGCGTCCCCGATCTTTCGTACCCGTTCGACGCGCTCGAGCCGCACATCGACGCCCGGACGATGGAGATCCACCACGACAAGCACCACGCTGCCTACGTGGCGAACCTGAACGCCGCCCTGGAGGGCACGGAGTGGATGGACCACCCCATCGAGTCGGTGCTCACGAACCTGGACGCCATCCCGGAGGACAAGCGCACGGCCGTGCGCAACAACGGCGGTGGTCACGCGAACCACTCGCTCTTCTGGGAGATCATGTCGCCCGACGGCGGCGGCGAGCCCGTCGGCGCCCTGGCAGACGCGATAGCCGAGACCTTCGGCAGCGTCGACGAGCTCAGGAAGCAGGTCAACGACGCAGGGGTCAAGCGCTTCGGTTCGGGTTGGACCTGGCTCGTCTGGGACGGCACCGGCCTCGCCGTCAAGTCGACACCCAACCAGGACACGCCGATCATGGACACGGACGTGCCGCTCCTCGGCATCGACGTCTGGGAGCACGCCTACTACCTGCTGTACCAGAATCGGCGTCCCGACTACCTCGAGGCCTGGTGGAACGTCGTCGACTGGCAAGCCGCGGGCACCCGCTTCGACGAGGCCCGCTAGGCGCGACGGCGGGCAATCCGGCGCTGCGACGCCCACGTAGCAACGGGCGATGACCGCGTCGATCGCGCTGCCGCTGCGTCTCGCTCCCGCCGCGAAGGTGACCGTGGAACGCGTCGAACGCCGTGAGTCGACGGACGGCGAGCTGATCGAGCGCGTCGCGGGGGGCGATCGGCCGGCGTTCGAGGAGCTGTACCGGCGATACGTCCGGGCCGTCCTCGGCCTCGCGCTCCGCCGCATCGGCGACCGCGGGCGCGCCGAGGACGCGACGCAGGACGCGTTCGTCGCGATCTGGCGCTCCGCGCGGACGTTCGACCCGAACCGCGGCGCGGGCGCGCCGTGGCTGTACGCCGTCGCCCGGAACGCGATCACCGACGGGCTGCGCCGGACACCCGCTGCGACCTCGGAGCTCCAGGACGGGCCCACGGGAGATCCCGACCCGTCCGAGCAGGCGGAGTCCGCGTGGACCGCCTGGCGGGTGCACCGCGCGCTCGAGGTCCTCCCCGAGCACGAGCGTCCGCTCATCGAGCTCGCGTACTGGCGCGGCCTCAGCCAGAGCGAGATCGCCGACTCGCTCGGTATACCGCTCGGAACGGTGAAGACGCGAACCCGCAGCGCGCTCGCCCGGCTGGCGACCGAGCTCGACGGAGAGCTCTCGTGAGCACGCACGGGCCGGACTTCGACGAGCTCGTCGGCGAGGGCCTCGACGGCCGCGAGCGCGAGCGCCTGCACCGCGTGCACGAGCTGCTCGTCGCAGCGGGGCCGCCGCCGGAGGTGCTCGGGGCCACGCCTCCGTCGGTCGCGGGCGAGGTCGTCCCGCTGGCGCGCCCGAAACGCCGGCGCGGAGCGCTCCTCGCGCTCGCCGCCGCGCTCGGCCTGTTCCTGTTCGCCGTCGGCGTGGTCGTCGGCACCTCCCGCGACGAGCCCGGGACGTTCGAAGTGAAGACCATGGTCGGCACGCCCGCGGCGGCCGGCGCGACCGCGTCGATCGAGATGTTCGACGCCGACGAGGCAGGCAACTGGCCGATGGAGGTCAGCGTCGCGGGCCTGGAGCCGTCCCCCGACGGGTCGACCTTCGAGCTGTGGCTGACGAGCGGCGGCGAGCTCGCCGTCCTGTGCGGGAGCTTCCTGACCGAGCCAGACGGCACGGCCGTCGTGCCGATGAACGCGCCGTACAGGCTGACGGAGTTCGACGGCTGGATCGTCGTCGAGGAAGGGTCGACCACCCCGCTCCTCACCACCTGACCCCTCCCGAGGCCGGGACACCTCGACGGCGCCGCCCGTACGGCGGTGAGCGTGACACGGCCGCCCCGTGAGTCCCGAGACGCGTTCTCCGGGCGACCGGCTATCGTCGTCTTCGTGCCCGATCGCCCTGTCCGCGCGCCGTACGAGGACTTCATGCGCCACGTCTTCGAGAACGGCGTGCCGAAGACGGACCGCACGGGCACGGGGACCGTGAGCGTGTTCGGCTACCAGATGCGCTTCGACCTGTCCGAGGGCTTCCCGCTCGTCACGACGAAGAAGGTGCACTTCCGGTCGGTCGCGTACGAGCTCCTCTGGTTCCTCCGCGGCGAGGGGAACGTGCGCTGGCTGCAGGAGCACGGCGTGACGATCTGGGACGAGTGGGCCGGCGACGACGGCGATCTCGGCCCCGTGTACGGCGTGCAGTGGCGCAGCTGGCCGACGCCCGGCGGCGGCCACGTCGACCAGATCGCCGAGGCGGTGCGGCTGCTGCGCGAGGAGCCGGACTCGCGCCGGATCGTCGTCTCGCGCGTGGAACGTCGCAGACCTCCCCGGCATGGCGCTCGCCCCCTGCCACGCGTTCTTCCAGTTCCACGTCGCCGACGGCCGCCTCTCGTGCCAGCTGTACCAGCGGAGCGCCGACGTCTTCCTCGGCGTGCCCTTCAACATCGCGAGCTACGCGCTGCTCACGCACATGCTCGCGCAGCAGTCCGACCTCGAGGTCGGGGACTTCGTGTGGACGGGCGGCGACTGCCACGTGTACGACAACCACCGCGAGCAGGTCGCGGAGCAGCTCTCCCGCGCCCCCTACGCGTTCCCGACGCTGCGGCTCCTCCGCCGGCCGAGCTCGATCTTCGAGTACGAGTACGAGGACTTCGAGGTCGTCGGCTACGAGCACCACCCGGCGATCCGCGCGCCGGTCGCCGTGTGACGCTTTCGATCGTCGCCGCGGTCGCGCGGAACGGCGTGATCGGACGCGAGGGAGGCATCCCCTGGCACATCCCCGAGGACCTGGCGCGCTTCCGCGCTCTCACGACCGGGCACCCGGTGGTCATGGGCCGGAAGACCTGGGACTCGCTCCCCGACCGGTTCCGGCCGCTTCCCGGGCGGCGAAACGTGGTCGTCACTCGCAACCGGGCGTGGAGCGCCGACGGCGCCGAGCGGGCCGCCTCGCTCGAGGACGCGCTCGACCTCCTCGACGACCAGGAGACCGTGTTCGTGATCGGCGGCGCCTCCCTCTACGCGGAGGCGCTCCCGCTCGCGGACGGGCTCGAGCTGACGGAGGTCGAGCTCGAGGTCGAGGGCGACGCGTTCTTCCCGGACTGGGATCGCGGTGCGTTCCAGGAGGTTTTCCGGGAGGCGCACGTCTCCGACGACGGCACGCCGTTCGCGTTCGTCACCTACCGGCGTGCTCCCCCCGCACCGCCCGAGGACCTGCCCTCCCGCCAGCTCGCCGCCCTCGCGAGCGTCGACGCGCTCTTCGAGCAGGCGGGGATCGAGTACTGGCTGTTCGGCGGCTGGGCGGTCGACTTCCACGCGGGCAGGGTCACTCGCCCCCACGACGACCTCGACGTCGCCGTCTGGCACGAGGACCTCCCGCGAGTCTCCGG
Organism: uncultured Actinomycetes bacterium; assembly: GCA_963750595.1. Lineage (GTDB taxonomy): Bacteria > Actinomycetota > Thermoleophilia > Gaiellales > Gaiellaceae > GMQP-bins7. Next base: position 106,015 of record CAVVRG010000003.1, read on the forward strand.
CCTGCTCGACGCCGCCGGCTGGAGCCATGCGCCCGAACCGGGGGAGGACGGAGGCACGGGCTTCGAGCGCGATGCCGTACGGCTCGAGCTCACGTTTCTCGCTCGCGACGACGCCGGCCGCATCGTCACGCCGCTGCGCCAGGGGGACGCGCCGTGGCCCGACGGCGCATTCGCCGACGACGTGCAGGTGCTGCAGGCGGTGCGCACGCGGGTCCTCGGGCTGAGCGCGCTCACGCGCGGGAAGTCCTCTCCCCGTGACGACCCAGCCGAAGCGGCCAAGGACAGCGCGGACTTCGACACCCTCTCCGGGCTCTAGTCGACGCGCGCGAGCTCGAGGACCGCCTCCCGGAACACCTCGGTGTGCCGGTCGACGTCGGCCTCGGTCGTTGCGGGCGACATGAGCGCCATGTTGTGGAACGGCGTCAGGAGGATGCCGCGGTTGAGCGCGTACAGGTGCAGGTAGCGCTCGAGCTCGACGTTCCCGGCCGCGTGCGCCTCCGCCCCGTTCCGCGGGCGATCCGGGCCGAACAGGTACTCCGCGCGGCAGCCGAGCTGCGTCACGTGCCACGGCAGCCCCGACTCGGCGATGCCGGCCTCCACACCCCCGGTCCACCGTCCCGCGAGCGGGATCATCCGCGCGAAGGCCTCGGCGGTCAGCACCTCGGTCAGGGTTGCCCGCATGGCAGCGAGCGAGAGCGCGTTCGCGGCGAGCGTCCCTCCCACGCCCCCCACGTCGACGTCCTCGAGCTCGATCGTTCCGGCGAGCCTCGCCGCGAGCTCGGCGGAGAAGCCGTATGCGGCCGCGGGGACGCCGCCCGCGATCGGCTTCCCGATCGTGACGATGTCCGGCTCGAGCCCGTGCGCCTCCGTGTACCCGCCGGGACCGCAGCAGATCGTGTGCGTCTCGTCGATCGCGAGCAGCGTGCCGTGACGGCGCGTGAGCTCCCGCAGCGCGCCGTGGAAGCCCGGCTCGGGATGGACGATCCCGACGTTCGTGAGGGCGGGCTCCGTGAGGACGACCGCGACGTCCTCGTACGCGAGCTCGCGCTCGAGCCTTTCGACGTCGTTGAACTGCACGACGCGGGTGGTGGTGGCGAGCGCGGCGGGCGGGCCTAGGTTCCCGCCGCGAGCGACGACCGCGCCGCCCTCGAGCGTCGCGAACGTCTCGTCGACGGTGCCGTGGTAGCACCAGTCGAAGACGAGGATCCTCGGCCTGCCGGTCACGTGTCGCGCGAGGCGGATCGAGAAGCGGTTCGCATCCGTAGCGGTGAGGGCGAACTGCCACGACGAGACGCCGAACCGGCGGGTCAGCTCCTCCGAGACGGCGAGCGCGTCCTCGCTCGGGAGCATGAGCGTGATCCCCTTCGCCGCCTGCTCCGCGATCGCGCGGAGCGTCGGCCCGGGCGCGTGCCCGGTCATGGCACCGGTGTCCCCAAGGCAGAGGTCCACGTACTCGATGCCGTCTACGTCCGTGAAGCGCGCGCCCTTCGCCTCGGCGACGAAGACGGGGAAGCCGCCCGGCCACTTGCGCATCCAGTGCATGGGCACGCCTTCGAACAGCGTCTCCTGCGCCTGCGCGGCCAGTGCGCGAGAGCGTGGGTGGATGTCGACGAAGCGCGCTTCCTCGCGCGCCTGGAGCTCAGCGAGGCGCGACTGCATGCGCGGCCCGGCCCTCGACGAGAGCGCGGCCCGCCGCGGTGACGCGGACGGGCGCGTCGTCCTGCCTCCCACCGCGCGCGACCTCGACCAGGCCGTCACCGATCGCGTCGTCCCAGACGGAGAGCCGCGGGCAGCTCGTCCGCCACGCCTCGATCGTCTCGCGGTATGTGCGCGGTCGGGCGGAGATCCAGCTCAGGAGCTCCAGGGTCGGTGCCGAAACGGGGTGGGACGTCGTCATTCGGCGCGGCGGATTGCCAGCACGCGAGCTTTCCACGAGCCGCTCGGCGCCTCGACGTCCACGACGTCGCCGATCGCGGCGCCCATGAGCGCGCTCCCGAGCGGCGAGCCCGGCGCCACGCCGTCGACGGCGGAGATCTCGACCTCCATCGTCTCGCCCTCCTCGTCCGCGAGCTCGACGATCGAGCCGACTCCGACGTGCTCGTCGGTGTCGTGCTCCACCACGACCGCATGGTGGAGGCGGTCGCGAAGCTTCGCGATGCGCGCCTCGAGCAGGCCCTGGTCGTTCTTGGCCGCGTGGTACTCGAAGTTCTCGGCCAGGTCGCCGTACGAGCGCGCCGTCTTGATCGCCTCGATCGCCGCCGCCCGCTTCGGGCCTTCGAGCTCCGCGAGCTCGGCCTCGAGGGCGGCCCGCTGCTCGGTCGTCATGTGCTCCGCTGTCCGCTCGTTCATGCGTCACAGGCTATCCGGCGGCCCCGTATACGGGGCCGCTCGCGCCGCGACTCAGAAGAGCCCGACGATCTCCCCGCTCTCGTCGATGTCGATCGCGAACGCCGCGGGGCTCTTCCCGAGCCCGGGCATCGTCATCATGTCGCCGCAGAGCGCGACGATCCAGCCGGCTCCGGTGTAGGGGCGGAGGTCGCGGATCGGCACCGTGAAGCCGGTCGGCGCGTTCTTCAGTGCGGGGTCGTGCGAGAGCGAGAGATGCGTCTTCGCCATGCAGATCGGCAGGTTGCCGAGGCCCGACTGCTCGAACACCTCCGCCCGCTGCTTCGCGAGCGGGAGGAGCTCGGCGCCGTCCGCGCCGTAGACCTTGGTCGCGATGGCCCGGATCTTCTCCGCGATCGGCGCGTCGAGCGGATATGCGAACTCGAAGCTCGAGGGCTGGTCGGCAGCGTCGACGACCGCCTCCGCGAGCGCGGTCGCCCCGTCGCCTCCGCGCTCGAACCCCTCGTTCAGCTCCGCCGCGTACGCGCCGTGCTCGAGGGCGAGCGTCCTCACCGCCTCCAGCTCCTCCTGCGTGTCGTCCGGGAACTTGTTCACCGCCACCACCGCCTGCAGCCCGTAGCCGTTGACGATCCCGATATGGCGCGCGAGGTTCTGCGCACCGACCTCGATCGCGTCGAGGCCACCGTCGGGCTTGCCCGCGTGGTGCTTGAGCGCACGCACCGTCGCGACGAGGACGACGGCGTCCGGACGCAGGCCGCCGATGCGACAGGTGATGTCGAAGAACTTCTCCATCCCCATGTCCGACGCGAACCCGGACTCGGTGATCACGTACTCGCCGAGCTTGAGCCCGACCCGGTCGGCGACGAGCGAGTTGTTCCCGTGCGCGATGTTCGCGAACGGCCCGCAGTGGACGAACGCCGGCTGCCCCTCGAGCGTCTGCACGAGGTTGGGCTTGATCGCGTCCTTCAGAATCACGGCCATCGGGCCCGCAGCACGGATCTGCTCCGCCGTCACCGGCTCTCCGTCGCGGGTCTGCCCGACGGTGATCGCACCCAGCCGCTGCCTCAGGTCGGCGAGGTCGCGCGCGACGGCGACGAGCGCCATGACCTCGCTCGCCGCGGTGATGTCGAAGCCCGTTTCGCGAGGCGCGCCGTGCGCACGCCCGCCGAGGCCGGTGATCACGTTCCGCAGGTTGCGGTCGTTCATGTCCATGCACCGCCGCCAGGAGATGGTGAGCGGGTCGATGCCGAGCTCGTTGCCGTGCGTCAGGTGCGCGTCGATCATCGCCGCGAGGAGATTGTTGGCCGCGGTGATCGCGTGCAGGTCACCGGTGAAGTGGAGGTTCAGGTCCTCCATCGGCACGACCTGCGTATAGCCGCCGCCGGCCGCGCCGCCCTTCACGCCGAAGACCGGCCCGAGCGACGCCTCGCGCAGGCACAGGATCGGCTTGCGCCCGAGCCTCCCGAGGCCCTGGGTCAGGGATACCGACGTGGTGGTCTTGCCCTCGCCGGCCGGCGTGGGCGTGATCGCGGTGACGTTGACGAGCTTCGCGTCGGGCCGGTCGGCGAGCCGCTCGATCACGGAGAGGTCGACCTTCGCCTTGTACCTGCCGTACGGCTCGACCTCCTCCGGCAGGAGGCCGGCCTCGGCCGCCACGTCGAGAATCGGGCGAAGCGTCGCGGCCTGTGCGATCTCGAGGCTCGAGGGCATCGTCGTGGCCATGCGCGCCGGATCGTAACGGCGCAGGGGCGCTCCGAGCCTCTGCCAACCGAACCGAGTTCCGCGATCTTCGCGCGGAACGCTGCGAAGCCACCGCCGGGTGACAGTCGCGCAGGTTGAAGCCGGTGACTGTCACGGCATGGTGACAGTCACTCTGGTTGTCGGATCTGAGCAGCTGGGCGCCGCGAAAGCCGGTGACAGTCACCACCTCCGCTTCATCCTGGAAGCCGGTGAGAGTCACCCTGGTTGTCGGATCTGTCCCCTCGGTCAGTGCATGGCGACGGCGCCGGCGTGGCGCTCGTACGCGCCGGTCTCGAGGATGTCCTCGATCTCGGCGATCACGAACCGGATCTCGTCGTCCGTCGTGAAGAAGTGAGGGCCGATGCGGATTCCGGCGCCCGGCCGGAAGTCGCAGAGGATCGCCCGCTCCTCGAGCTCGGCGTAGACGGCTGCCGCCTCGGGGACGTCGACGATGACCGCGCCGCCGCGGCGAGAGGGGTCGCGCGGGCTGGCGACCCCGAAGCCCGCCTCGTCCGCGAGGTCGATCAGCAGCTGCGTCTGGCGCAGCGAGCTCTCGCGGATGCGATCGACGCCGATCTCCTCGACGAGGTCGTAGCCGGCGGTACCGGCCATGTGGGCCGCCGGATTCGGCGTTCCCGTGAGGAAGCGGGCGATGCCGGGGGCATGGTCCAGCTCCTCCTCGAAGGCGAAGGGCCGCGCGTGCGCCTGCCAGCCGGTGACCGTCGGTCGAAGCCTCTCGACGAGGTCGGGCCGCACGTACAGCCACCCGTTCCCCGGCCCTCCGCAGAGCCACTTCACCGAGCCGCCGACGGCGAAGTCGACCCCGAGCGCGGTCACATCGAGCGGGACGATCCCGGCGGACTGGTAGCAGTCGAGGATCACGTGCGCGCCCGCCTCGTGCGCGCGCCGGATGATCGGCTCGACGTCCTGGATCTCGCTCGCCTTGAAGAGGACGTGGCTGATCGGGACGAGAAGCGTGCGCTCGTCGATGCGCTCGACGATCTCCGCATCGTCCTCGCAGACGACGACCTCGAGGTCGGGCTGTGCCTGGTACAGGTAGCGCACCGACGGGAAGTTCCCGCGCTCGTAGACGACGCGGTTCTTCCCCGGGGTCACCGGGCGGAAGCAGGAGAGTGCGACGGCTTCGGCGATCGCGACGTTCTGGTGCATGACCGTGGAGCCCGGCGGAGCGCCGACGATCCGCCCGACCTGGTCGCCGACAGTCCACGGCGTCGCCCACCACCCTTCCGCCCACGCTCGGATCCCGCGCTCGGCCCACATGCGGGCGAACTCGGCGAGCAGCTCCGGCGCCCTCCTCGGCATCGGCCCGAGCGTGTGGCTCGCGAGGTAGGTCGTATGCTCGAGGATCGGGAACTCCGCCCGGTACTCGAGGAGGTCGCGCATGGCCGGCAGTCTGCCCGACATGGGCGAGTGGGACGCGTTCTTCGACGAGACGTACCTGCGCACGTACGTCCCACTGGCCGACGACGAGCGCACGCACGCCGAGGCCCACGGCGCCGCTTCGCTCGCGGGGGTCGAGCCGCCGGCGGAGATCCTCGACTGCCCCGTGGGCTACGGTCGCCACGCCCTCGCCCTCGCGGAGGCGGGATACCGCGTCACGGGACTCGACCGATCCGAGGCTCAGCTCGGAGAGGCCGAGCGCCGCCGCGGCGAGGCGGAGTGGCCGCGCCTCGTGCTCGGCGACTACCGCAGCCTGCCGTTCGACGACGAGACCTTCGACGCCGTCTTCAACCTGTTCACCTCGCTCGGCATGCTCGAGCGCGACGACGGACGTGGGCGTTCTGCGCGAGTTCCGTCGCGTGCTCCGACCCGGCGGCGCGCTGGTCGTCGAGACCGGGCACCGCGACTCGCTGGCCCGCTTCACCCGTGGCAATCCCTTCCGTGCATGGGACCGGCTCCCGGACGATGCGCTGTTCCTCCGGGAGCACGAGACCGACTGGGTCGCGGGCACGAGCTCGACGGTCCACCTGATCGTGACGCCGGAGGGCGAGCGGATCGAGCGGCGCTACCTCCACCGTCTGTACACGGTAAAGGAGTGGGCCGAGATGCTTCGAGAGGCGGGATTCGAGGACGTCGACGCCTTCGGCGCCTGGGACGGCGAGACGCCGATCACGCCGGATGCCTGGCGCCTGATCCTCCGCGCCCGCTGAGCGGGATCCACTAGGCTCGCGCGCGGTGCGCGTCCGCTTCGACCGCTTCTACACGTACGCAGACGTCCGGGAGACGCTCGACTCGTGGGTGGCCGCGTTCCCGTCGCTCCTGACGGTCGAATCGATCGGCACGTCCTACGAGGGCCGCGACATCCCGCTCGCCACGGTGACGAACCTCGACACCGGCCCGCCCGAGGAGAAGCCGGCGGTGTTCGTCCATGCCCAGATCCACGCCATGGAGTTCACGGGGACGACGGCCGCGCTCGCCCTCCTCGACCGTCTCCTGCACGACCACGGCAACGACGCGCGGGTGACGCACGCGCTCGACACGCGCACCTTCTACGTCGTCCCGCGCGTGAACCCGGACGGCGCCGAGGCGGGCCTCGCCGACGGCCGCTTCCGCCGCTCGAGCGTGCGGCCCTACCCGCGCGACGAGCCCGAGGACGGCCTCCACCGGGACGACGTCGACGGCGACGGGCGCGTGCTCCACATGCGCCTCCCGGACTCGAACGGCTCCTGGAAGCCGCACCCGGACGACCCGCGTCTCCTCGTCGCGCGGCGGCCCGACGACATCGAGGGCGACTTCTACCGCGTGCTCCCCGAGGGCACGATCCGGAACTGGGACGGCGTGACGGTCCCCGTCGCGCCCCCGCTCGAGGGGCTCGACCTGAACCGGAACTGGCCCGCCGAGTGGGCGCCCGAGAGCGAGCAGCAGGGGGCCGGGCCGTACCCCACCTCGGAGCCCGAGGTGCGCGCGCTCGTGGAGGCGATCGTCGAGCGCAAGAACATCACCTCGTACGTCGGCTACCACACGTTCAGCGGAGTTCACCTGCGCCCGTGGTCCGGGCATCCGGACGACGACTTCCCGGTTCCCGACCTGCGGGCGTTCACGCTCATGGGCGAGGAGGCGACGCGCCTCACGGGCTACCCGGCGATCTCGATCTTCCACGACTTCAAGTACCACCCGAAGCTCGTGATCAAGGGTGGCGACGTCGACTGGATCTACGACCATCTCGGGGCGTTCGCGTGGGTGACCGAGTTCTGGAGCCCGCAGCGGGCCGCCGGGCTCGAGGACTACCACTTCATCGACTGGATCCGCGAGCACTCGCCGGACGACGACCTCGCCCTGATCAAGCTCGCTGACGAGCTGGGCGAGGGCTACGTCGACTGGTATCCGTTCGAGCACCCGCAGCTCGGCCCGGTCGAACTCGGCGGGTGGGACCTCGTGCGCTTCTGGTTCAACCCGCCGCTCTCCCGCCTCGAGGAGGAGCTCCGCCCCCATGCCGACTTCGCCCTCTTCCTCGCGCTCGTCTCGCCTCGCCTCGAGGCCCGCTCGTTCGAGTCGACTCCGGTCGGCGAGGGTGCGTTCCGGCTCCGGCTCGTGCTCGAGAACACGGGCTGGCTGCCGACGAACGTATCGGAGAAGGCGCTCGAGCGGAAGGCGGTGCGGCCGATCGAGGTCTCGCTGGAGCTCCCGGAGGGCGCCCGCGTCGTCACCGGGAAGGAGCGCGAGGAGGCGGGTCAGCTCGGCGGGCGCGTCGAGCGGAGGTCGGTCACGTGGTGGAACACCGACCACTCGACGAAGGAGCGCACGATGGTCGAGTGGGTGGTCGAGGCGAACGCCGGCGAGCGGGTCGGCGTCGTCGCGCGCCACGAGCGTGCCGGCACCGTGCGCACCGAGCTGGTCCTCTAGCGCAGCGTCGAGCTCCGCTCACGCGATCACGACGCGCGAACACCCCTGAAGGGGTCCGCTTCGCGGCCGCTGCGCCGCGACGAGCCGCCGGGCGTCGCAACGCGCCGTCAGCGAAAAGCCGGTGACTGTCACCGTCAGGTGACTGTCACCCGGGTTGTCCGGTTGCCGGATCTCCTCGAACGAGGCTCTTCGCGAGATGCACGTCCTCGGGCTCGAGCGCGTACAGCTCCGGGAGCGGCTCGGCCATCGGCGTCGAAGCCGCGCCGCTCGTAGAAGCGGACGGTGTTCAGCGAGGGTGTCGCGGAGACGACCAGCTCGGTGTCACCGGCCTCGCGCGCGTGCCGCTCGAGCTCGTCGGAGAGCCGGCCGCCGATCCCGCGATCGCGGTAGCCGTCACTGACGTGGAGGTAGGCGAGCTGCGCCATCGCGGGCTGGAGGTGGGGCACTACGACGCCGATGCCGACGAGGCGGTCGCCGTCGAACGCGCCGAGGATGACCGCTCCCCGCTCGAGGTAGTGCTCCAGGCTCGCGCGCTGCCCGGCGATCGAGTGCTCACCCTCGCCGTCCGGGGTCCACGGCGGTGCGCTCCAGTCGCCCGACCGCAGCTCGAGCCGAGCGCCCTGCTGCACGTACAGCGCGTCGATCCGCTCGGTCCTGTCGATCTCGCCGACCCGCGAGAGCTCGGCTGAGGCGAGGCGGCGATAGGTGATCTGCTCGTCCATCCGGCCCGACTATGCCTCGGCTGGGAGACTGCGGGCACATGCGCGCGATGGTGCTGGACGCTGCCGGAACAGCCGCTCCGTCCTGCCGACCTCCCGGAGCCCGAGCCCGGCCCGGGGCAGGTCCTGCTCCGCGTGCGCGCGTGCGGCGTCTGCCGCACGGACCTCCACATCGTCGACGGCGAGCTGACGGAGCCGAAGCTCCCCCTCGTGCCCGGGCACCAGGTCGTCGGCCGAGGTCGTCGGCGGCGGGACGCGGTTCGAGCCGGGAGCGCGGGTCGGCGTGCCCTGGCTCGGCTGGACGTGCGGCGAGTGCCGCTACTGCCTCTCCGACCGGGAGAACCTCTGCGACCGCGCGCGCTTCACCGGCTACGACGTGGACGGTGGGTACGCGGAGCTCGCGGTCGCCGACGAGCGCTTCTGCTTCCCGATCCCGGAGGGCTACGCGGACGATCAGGCCGCCCCGCTCCTCTGCGCGGGCCTGATCGGCTTCCGCTCGCTGCGCCTCGCCGGTGACGCGGAGGCGATCGGCCTGTACGGCTTCGGCGCCTCCGCGCACATCGTCTGCCAGGTGGCCGTTGCTCAGGGCCGGCGCGTCTTCGCGGGCACGCGGCCCGGGGACGACGAGACCCAGGCATTCGCGCGGTCGCTCGGCGCCGTGTGGGCCGGCGACGCCGCAGCCGGACCGCCGGAGGAGCTGGATGCCGTGATCGTGTTCGCGCCCGCCGGCGAGCTCGTCCCGGCCGCGCTGCGACACGTCGGAAAGGGCGGCGTCGTCGTCTGCGCCGGGATCCACATGAGCGACATCCCCTCGTTCCCGTACGAGCTCCTCTGGGGCGAGCGTGTCGTCCGCTCGGTCGCGAACCTCACCCGCGAGGACGGCGAGGAGTTCCTCGCGATCGCGCCGACCGTGCCCGTTCGAACGGAGGTCGAGACCTTCGGGCTGGAGGACGCGAACGAGGCGCTCGACCGCCTGCGCTCGGGAGCGCTCCGCGGCGCCGCGGTGCTCGTCCTCTAGCGGAGACTCAGCAGCAGTCCGCGCAGCCCTCGCCCCGCCAGCTCGCGACGCCCTCCCGGACCGCCACCCCGGCCACGACGAGCGCCGCGACGGGATCGAGCCACCACAGGCCGAAGAGCGCGTTTCCGAGAAGCCCGACGAGCACGGCACCGGCGAGGTACGCGCACAGCAGGTTCTGCGTTCCCTCGCCGCGCGTCGCGACGGAGCCGAGCGTGTCCGCGAGACGACGCTTCGCGACGCCGAGCAGCGGCATCCCGACGAGGCTCGTCGTCACGAGCGCGATGCCCAGCCAGCTCGTCTCGGCCTGCTCCCCGGTGACGAGCTTGTGCACCGCCTCGGCGGTGACGTACGGGGCGAGCAGGAAGAACTGGATCGCGACGAGCTTCTGCGCGCGCTGCTCCGCGGCCTGCGAGTGAAGGCGGCTCCCGGTGAAGCGCCAGACGATGACGAGGCTCGCGAAGCCCTCGATCGCGGAGTCGATGCCGAAGGCGACGAGGGCGATCGAGCCGGCGAGCACCCCTGCAGTGAGCGCGATCGCGCCCTCGGCGCCCATCCACGCCAGCGAGATCCAGGACAGGAGCCGAGCCCGACGCGCCGCCCGCAGCCACTCCTCGCTCGGCAGGGAAGCCGGGGCAACCACGGCGTGAACGTCGACCAGGCTCACCGGCCGTCACCGTACCGCGTGATCTCCACGAGGTCGTCGGGCGTGCTCGCATGGTCGACCTGGAGCGTCGTGTGCTCGATCCCGAACTCGCTCCGGAGCAGCGCCTCGAGCTCCCGCCGTCGTCCGTGGCAGTCCTCGCCGCGGCCGACGAGCACGTGCGCCGAGAGCGCGGGGAAGCCGGACGTGATCGTCCAGATGTGGAGGTCGTGCACCTCGACGACACCCGGCGCGCGCGCGAGCCTCTCCCCCACGGCGCGGGTGTCGATCCCCTTCGGCGATGCCTCGAGCAGGATCGACGTCGAGTCGCGGAGGATCGACCACGAGCTCGCGAGCACGAGCAGGGCGATGAGGATGCTCACGACCGGGTCCGCCTCGAGCCAGCCGGTGGCGAGGATGACGAGGGCCGCGACGACGACCCCGAGCGACCCGAGGAGATCGGCGACCACGTGGCGGAACGCCGCGTCGACGTTAAGGCTCTCGGCGCGCGCCCGGAAGAGGATCGCGCCGGCGGCGAGGTTCACGCCGATGCCGACGAGCCCCACGACGAGCATCCACCCGCCGAGGACGTCAGGGGGGTCGCCGAGGCGTCGGAAGGCCGCATACAGGATCCAGATCGCGAGTGCGACGAGCGCGAGCCCGTTCACGAGCGCGGCGAGGACCTCGGCGCGCTTGAAGCCGTATGTCCGCTTCGGGGTCGCCGGTCGCCGGGCGAGGCGGAGGGCGACGAGGGCCAGCGCGATCGAGACGTTGTCGGAGAGCATGTGCACGGCGTCTGCGAGAAGCGCCAGGCTGTCGGTGAGGAAGCCGGCGACGACCTCGACGACCGTGTAGCCCGCGGTCAGCGCGAGCGCGAGGCCGAGAGCGCGGCCGCTCCCGGCGCGGACGTCGTGGTCGTGCTCGTGGGCCATGGACGGGTTGTACCGCCTCGTGCCGCTCCAGGCATCATCGGGGCGTGCGCGCAAGGGTGATCGCGATCGTGGCGGTCCTCGCGGTCGCTTCGTCGGCGGTCGTCGTCGCCGTCGCGTCGACGTCGGCCAACGGCCTCCCCGCGTACACGAACGGATATGCGAAGTGGCAGAAGATCAACCGCAAGCCGTTCACGAGGTGCGGCCCGCCCTGCGCGCACAGCGGGCTCAAGAACGTCTACGCGAGCAAGAGGAAGGTCGGCGCGAGGTATCCGAACGGAGCCGTCATCGTGAAGACGGTCGCGCAGAGGGGCGGCAGGCCGGCGCTGCCGAGTCAGGTCGCGATCATGCGGAAGCTGAACGGGAAGTGGCGGTACGTCGAGTTCGGGCTCTCTGGGTCCCGGTACTCCGTGATCGGCCAGGGCTCGTTCTGCCAGAGCTGCCACGCGCAGGCGCGCGCGACCGACTACGTCTTCACGAAGCGGTAGTCGCTCGCGCGAGCCCTAGGTCGTGGCGCGGCGTTTTCGCTGCCAGGTCATGAAGAGGGCGCCGACTCCACCGATGAGGCAGATCGCTCCGAGGATCCAGAGGACGATCCCACCCATGATCATGAAGATGACGCCCGCGACGATGAGACCCAGCCCGATGATGTTGGGTGCCATACGAGCTCGGTTCGACGGCCTGTCGTCGTTTCCTCGCGACCGAGAGCGGCGCTACGCCGTTCCGTACTTCCTGCGCCGGTACGTCATCCACAGCGCCATGATCCCCCCGATGATCATGATCAGGCCGATGATGATCCCGACGAAGTTCAGGAAGTAGGCGAAGAGGATCCCGGCGAGGATCAGGCCGAGACCGACGATGTTGAGCGGCAGCTTGTCCATGGGCCGAATCATCCTCGTCCGATCGAGGGCCGTCCGTCCCCTTTTCGGACTACTTGCCGAAGCCCAGCACCCAGGCGGTCAGCGCCGACACGGCGAGGACGGAACTCGTCGCAACCGCGCCGCTGCGCGGGTATCGACGACTGAGAAGAGCCGAGACAGCGCTGGACAGCGCGAGCCCGGCGATCCAGGGAGCGCCCACCCCACCGTCGCTGTACCGCCTGAGCGTCGGCAGATAGTAGGGGTCGAACGCCAGCCAGCGTGCCGTGACATACGCGGCGCCCCACGGCGCGAGCAGCACCCAGACGAGGGACGGTGCGTCCGTGGCCGGCGACGCGAGAGCGAGGGCGACTGCGAGAGCCGCGCCGACGAGCATCGCAACGAGCGCGGCCGCGAACACGATGCCTCCCCCTCGGGCACCCTCTCCGGGCACGTCGCCCATCGGCACGACCTCCAGCGCGACGAGGGCCTCGAAGAGGGTCGCGACAGCGAGGACGGCCACCGAGGCCCAGGCGGCGCCCTCGCGCCGTGGGCTCACGTCGGACGTACGCGCCGAAACGCTTCGATCGCCCGCTCGAGGTGCTCTGGCTCGAGGGCCGCGGACATCTGCACGCGGACGCGCGCGCTGCCCTCCGGCACGACGGGGAAGCCGAACCCCGTGACGAAGACGCCCTCGTCGAGGAGCCGCTCGGAGAGTGCGATCGCCGCGGCGGTCTCGCCGACGATGATCGGGATGATCGCGGCCTCGCCGTCGAGGGGTCGGTAGCCGGCCTCGGTGAGCATCCCGCGGAACGCCTCTGAGCGCTCGCGCAACCGGACGATGAGCTCGGGCTGCTCGAGCATGAGCTCGATCGCGCGAAGCGCGCTACAGGCGACGGTCGGCGGGAGCGCGTTCGAGAAGAGCTGCGGCCGCGAGCGCTGGGCGAGGAGGTCGCAGACCTCCTCGGACGACGCCACGTAGCCGCCGGCCGCGCCGCCGAGCGCCTTCCCGAGCGTCCCCGTGATCACGTCCACCTCGCCCAGCAGGCCGTAGTGCTCCACCGTCCCGCGTCCCGTCTCGCCGAGCACGCCGACGCCGTGCGAGTCGTCCACGACCACGACGGCGTCGTACTCGCGCGCGAGCTCGACGATGTCGGGGAGCTTCGCGAGGTCGCCCTCCATCGAGAACACGCCGTCCGTGACGACGAGCTTGCGGGCCGAGCGCGGAGCAGCCGCGAGCGCGTCACGGAGCGCGCTCATGTCCGAGTGCGGGTAGATGACCTTCTGCGCGGGCTTCGAAAGCCTGATCGCGTCGATGATGCTCGCGTGGTTGAGCTCGTCGGTGAGCGTGACCGTCGTCTCGTCCGTCAGGGTCGGGATCGCCGCCTCGTTCGCGTTCCAGCAGGACACGTACGTGAGCGCCGCCTCCGTCCCGGAGAGCTCGGCGAGCATGCGCTCGAGCTCGTGGTGAGGGGAGAAGGTGCCGCAGATGAACCGCACGGACGCCGTGCCCGCCCCGTACCGCTCGAGCCCCTCGATCCCCGCACGGACCACCTCCGGGTGGCCCGCGAGCCCCAGGTAGTTGTTCGAGGAGAGTACGATGACGTCGCCGCGGCCGTCCATGCGCACGACGGGGCCCTGAGGCGACTCGAGCGTCAGGAAGCGCTTGTACGTCCGCGCCTCGCGCAACCCGTCGAGCTCGGCGCCGATCTGCTCGGTGAGGATGCTGTTCACGGGCCGGCTCCGTTCGGTCGCAGCACGATCTTGCAGGCCTCGCCGGTCTCGAGCAGCGCGAAGGCCTCGTCGAAGCGCTCGAGCGGCAGCTCGGCGGTGATCAGCGGCCGGAGGTCGACGACGCCGTGCTCGAGCAGCCAACGCGTCGTGTACCACGTCTCCCAGATCTCCCGGCCGTTCACCGCCGAGACAGTCAGGTTCTTGAAGATCAGGGACTCCGCGATGTCGATCGTCGCAGGCCGGGCGGGGATGCCGAAGAGCACGACGTTCCCGCCGTGGCGCACGATCCGGAACGCGTCCTCGATCGCCCGCAGCGCGCCGGACATCTCGAAGACGACGCCCATGCCGATGCCCTCGTTCTGCTCCGCGAACCAGGCCGGCACGTCCTCGACCTCGTTCACGTTCACGACCGCATCGGCCCCGAGCTTGTTCGCCAGGTCGAGCCGGAACGGGACGGTGTCCGAGGCGAGCAGCCGGCCGGCTCCGAAAGCCCGGGCGATCGCGATCGCAAAGAGCCCCACGGGGCCGCACCCGAGGACGGCGACGGCGCGCCCCGCGAGATCCTGCGTCGACGTCGCGAAGACCGCGTTCCCGAACGGCTCCTGCAGGCACGCGATCTCCGGCGGGAGCTTCGCGCGGTCGTTGCGCCAGACGACCGACGCCGGAACGGCGACGTAGTCCGCAAACCCCCCGTCCCGATCGACGCCGAGGATGCGCGTGCGCTCGCACATGTGCGCGCGACCCGTGCGGCAGTGGAAGCAGACCCCGCAGGTCACGTGGCTCTCGGCCGAGACATAGGCGCCCTCCTCCACGTCGGAGACGGCGCTCCCCAGCGCGACCACCCTGCCGCAGAGCTCGTGCCCGAGCGTCAGCGGCGGCTTCACGCGCTCGGACGACCACTCGTCCCAGCGCCGTATGTGCAGGTCGGTCCCGCAGATCGACGCCGCCTCGATGCGGACGAGCACCTCGTCCGGCTCAGGTGTGGGAACGGGGACCTCGTCCAGCACGAGGCCCGGCTCGGGCCCGTGCTTCCGCACGGCGCGCATCGTCTCCACGGCCGCACGATACTGCCACGATCTCCCCGGGCCACGGGGGCGACGGGGGCGACCGCGGCGGCGACGGCCTTCCACCAGGGCCGCGGTACATCTCGTCTCCCCTTCCCCGACCTCGCTGTCGAGACCGGCTCGGCCCGGACGCGTCCCGGCCTAGGGCAGACACCCGAGCCGTCCTTCCCGCGGGCCGTCGCCGTCCCGACGCATACAGCGGAGCCCTTTCGCGAGGGCGAGCAGCCGCTCACGGGTGTCGGCGAAGAGGACGATCGTGGCCTCCTCCGTGTACAGCTCGAGCTGCGTGCCGTCTCCGACGAAGACCGCCGGCCGGCCGCGGATCCGCGCGGGCTCGAGGACGGGCGCTCCGGGCGAAGCGTCGTACGACCCGGCGCTCCTCACCCCGGCGGGCCACACCTGCACCTCGGCGGGCGGCGCGCAGCCGCTGTCCGAGCTCGGCGTGCACGTGCCGTAGACGAACGAGACGTAGTCGGCGCTCTCGTCACGCCGGAGCACCGCGGCGAGCGGAAGGCCGTCGATCTCCTCTCCCGCGTAGTAGAGCGGGAACTCGTCGAACGACCGCGCCTCCTGGAGGGAGAGACCGCCGCCCGGCCCGGTCGGGTCGCCCACGAGGAGAACGACGGCCGAGGCGACGAGCCCGAGGAGGCCGACGACGCGCACCCCGCCGCCTCAGTGGTTCACCTGATGCAGCCGGACGAAGAGCGTCCAGCCGTCGGACGCCGCGTAGTCCCCGTCGCATTGCCGGAAGGACTGGGTGTTGCCCCACCACGCCCGCGAGGTCTCGTGTCCGGCGGCCCGGAAGCGAGCTTCGAGCTCGTCGCGGCCCTGGTCGAAACCGCTGCCCTCGGCGCCGTTCGCGTCGACGGCATGGCCGCACGGGAGCGGGAAGAGGACGAGGTCCTCGTGGTGTGCCGAGGCCGCCGCCGCCCAACCGAGGATCGTGTCCCAGTGCTGGCCGCGGATGCGAACGTGGAAGCGCGATCCCTCCCCGCTCGCCCGCTGGACGTGCTGGGGGAGGCACCCGCCGTGGTCGAGGAAGTGCTGCGTCGTTCCCGACGAGGCCGTCCAGCCGGTGTGCGCGACCAGCTGACTCTCGGCCCGCCCCCACGTGCCCCAGCCGTGGAAGACGACGTTGACGGGGTCCGAGCGGGTCGCCGGCGACCCCGGGCAAGCGACGTGTGTGAACCGCCCGGCTGCGTCGAAATGCGCCGGAGCCGGGGCGACGAACAGGAGCGCGCCGGAGGCCATCACCGCCGCTGCGCCGAGGAACCGGGACACGCCTCGAGCGTACGGGCGCACCTGCAACACCTGTGTGCCGTCTCGGTGTCGAGATCGTCGCGCCCGGAGAGCGCGGGCGCGGCGCCTAGAACACGCGAACGGGAGTGCCGACGTCGACGAACTCGTACACGCGATGCGCCTCTCCCGCGGGCAGGCGCACGCACCCGTGCGAAGCGGGATAGGACGGGACGTCGGGATACTCGTGCGTCGCGATGCCGCCGACGAAGTAGGCCGCGTACGGCATCCACACGTGGAACGGCACCGACCACGAGTACAGCTCCTTGCGGTAGACGTGGAAGCTGCCCGAGGGCGTCCCGCCGCCCGCCCCGGTGGAGGTATGGACCGCACGCTCGACCCGGTTCCCGTCGAGCATGAAGAGCACGCCGAGGTCACGGTGGATCTCGAGGCGCCGTCCCTCGCGGTGCGTCAGCGGCCTGGGGCGCTCGGCGCGGAAGAGCCGCACCTGGGTGCCACCCGTGACCGTACCCGTCCGGCCCAGCCCCTCCCAGCCCTGGAAGGCGAGGAGCGCCTGGGAGGTGACGTAGTCGAGCGCGCCGCTGACATCCGAGCGGTCGAGGTACCCGAGCGTCGACAGGCGGAGCTGGACGCCACGGACGCTGTACGGGTATCCCTGCTCGCCGCGCTCGGGTCGCCACGACTCGAGCGGCGCGCCGAGACCGAGGGTGGTGACGAGGCGGCCCTCGACCGCGATCGCCGCGAGGCGCGGGGCGCCTCCCAGGCGCGTGAGCGTCGCGCGGACCTGGGCGAGCCGTTGCTGCATCCTCGCCCCGCTCGCCCCGCGTACGAGCTGCCGCGAGAACCTGGCGAAATACAGGTCACCCCGCGCGTAGACGAAGCGCAGACG
Organism: uncultured Actinomycetes bacterium; assembly: GCA_963750595.1. GTDB lineage: Bacteria > Actinomycetota > Thermoleophilia > Gaiellales > Gaiellaceae > GMQP-bins7. Next base: position 123,072 of record CAVVRG010000003.1, read on the forward strand.
CACGGCGCCGTCCCGACCGAGGGCGCTCCGCAGCCCGTGAGCCCGCTCCTCCGGGCTCGGGCCGCGCAGCAGCTCACGGAGCGCGAGGCGCGCGGGTCGAACGCCTCGCGGGACGACGCGCTCGACCGCGACGAGCCGGTCTCCCCGCAGGAAGACGACCTCCACCGTCTTCGCCGGAGTGACGGTCTTGACCGCGCCGAGGGCGACGGGCCGTGCGGCCCGCGGCGCCGAGCCGGGCTCGAGATCGACGACGAGCGTGCCGGCGAGCGCGAGCACGAGGGTGACCGTCAGGGCACGCATCGGGGGGCGCCCACTTCGCCGCACGAGCGGAAATGCCTGCACGCGGAGCCCTTCGGCAGGCTGACGTAGTCTCCGTCTCCTGAGCCGCCCTGACTGGCTGTCCGCGTCGGAGCTCCGCGTCGGGCTCGGCTGCATGCGCCTGTCGACCGACGAAGGCGCCGACGAGGAGGCGGCGGCGGAGACGATCGCGGCAGCCGCTGAGGCCGGCGCCACCGTCTTTGACACGGCCAGGGCGTACGGCGACAACGAGGCGCTGCTCGCCCGTGCGCTTCGCCGCTCCGGTGCGGCCTCGACCGCACGTGTCGTCACCAAGGGCGGGATGTCCAGAGCCGGCGGCGGCTGGAAGCCGGACGGCCGAGCGAAAGCCGTGCGTGCCGACTGCGAGGCGAGCCTCGCCGCCCTCGACGGCCTGCCGATCGACCTCTACCTCCTTCATGCCCCCGACCCGCGGACGCCGTGGGCCACTTCGGTGCGCGCGCTCGCCAGGCTCGTCGACGACGGCCTCGTGGCACGCGTCGGCGTCTCGAACGTGACCCGCGGGCAGCTCGACGAGGCACTCGCGCTCGCTCCCGTCTCCGCCGTCCAGGTCGCGCTGAGCCTGTTCGACGACCGCGCGCTTCGAGGCGGTGTGGTCGATCGCTGCGCGGAGGCGGGTATCTCCTTGATCGCCCACTCGCCGCTCGGCGGCCCGCGGCGTGCGGGGCGCCTCGAGCGCAGCCCGGTGCTGTCGGAGATCGCGAAGACGTGTGATGCGACCCCGGCCGAGGTCGCGCTCGCCTGGCTCCTCGGCCTCTCTCCGGTCGTCGTCGCGATACCCGGGGCGCGGCGGCCGGAGACCGCTCGCTCCGCGGCCCGTGCGTCGAGCCTCGTCCTCGACGAGCATGCGGCGGCGACCGCGGCTACTGCCTTCCGCGAACCTGCCCGGGGCCGGCCGCCCCGGCGGCGGGGAGAGGCGGCCGAGGTCGTCGTCGTCATGGGCATCCCGGGCTCCGGGAAGAGCCGCATCGCGGAGGAGTACGCCGCGCGCGGCTACCTCCGGCTCAACCGCGACGAGCGCGGCGGATCCCTCCGAGAACTCGCGAAGGTGCTCGACGACGCGCTCACCTCGAGGGCCGGGCGTATCGTCCTCGATAACACGTACCTGACGCGAGCGTCACGGAGCTACGTCGTCGATGCCGTGCAGCGCCACGGCGCGCGGGCACGCTGCGTGTGGCTCGACACGCCCCTCGCCCAGGCGCAGGTCAACCTCGTCGAGCGGCTCCTGACGCGGTTCGGATCGCTTCCGACGCCCGCCGAGCTGCGGGAGGCGGCGAGGGACGAGCCGGGCCTGCTGGCGCCCACCTCACAGATGCGGGCACTCCGCGAGCTCGAGCCGCCGTCCGCCGACGAGGGCTGGACCACGGTCGAGGTGGTGGCGTTCGAGCGAGAGCCGCCGGCGCAGCCGGGCGGGTCAGGGGTCCTCGCGGTCGCGGCCGCCGTCGAGCAGCCCGGCTGGGCGGACGCGGTCGGGGAGGGCGACCGAGCCGCCCCGCACCTCCTCTTCGACTGGAGCCCGGTCGGCGACGAGACCGCGCTCCGAGCGGCCGCTGCACAACTGACAGCGGTCGCGGGCCCGGTCGAGACGGCCCTCTGCCCGCATCCCGCCGGCCCGCCGACCTGCTGGTGCCGTCCGCCGCTACCCGGCCTGGCTCTCGCGTTCGCGCGCACGCACCAGGTCGACCTGTCGCAGTCGCTCCTGGTCGGGACAGGCCCCGCTCATCGCACGCTCGCGGCGGCGCTCGGCGCCCGCTATGTCTCCGTGTGAACCCGCCGGGGCGGCCGTGACCCGGGGAGGGGCAGCCCTCCCCGGGCCCCCGCGCCTTACGAACAGCTGACCTCCGGGTTCCAGTCCTCGAAGATCCCGGCCGGGTTGTTCGCCCACACCCAGGCGTGCATGAGCCAGAAGCCCACCACCGGGTTCAGGATGTGCATCTCCATCCCGAGCACGCTCGGCGCCTGGGAGGGGCCGGGTGGGTTGGTGGCAGGGCCGCGTACGACGTACTCGACGGCGGCCAGCTTGAGCCCGTCCCCGTCCGGGGCGGGCGCGTATACGAGCGCCTCCGGCTCGAGCGCGTCGACCGCGTTGTCGGCCATCAGCTGCGGGTGGAAGTAGTGGTAGCCCATCGCACCGGTCGGGTTCGAGATGCAGCCCGTGATGATCCGCACCCCGGAGCCGTTCACCCACCCGAGCTCGTAGCCGGCTACGAGCGCCTCCTCCACACGGTGGAAGCGGGCCGTCACCCGGCGTACCTCCGCGAGCTCGGGCTCGAGCCCCGCAGCGTGCGCCGAGTGATCGTTCGCGGCAGCCTCCTGCTCGGCGGCCGCCACGGTGGGGATCAACGCGATCCCCGCCACCAGCAGCACCGCCAGCCCGAGGCCGAGCGCGAGCTTCTGCTTGTTCCCGTTCCTCTGCACAGCGCTCCAACTCCTTTCGCGCTCGCGTGAGCGCCTCATGGGTTCTCCTTCAGTCCGCGGTCGGGTCGTAGAGCCAGGACGAGGCCGAGAGCGAGCAGCGTCGTCGCGATCGCCGCCGCCGCCCCGACGCCGGCGTCCGTCCAGTGGAAGCCGTCGTCCCGCACGCTGACCACGACCGTGGGCGGCCGATCACGGCCCGGATCGGAAGAAGGTCTCGGCTCGGTGCCCTGGCTCGACGCCGTGGCAACCGAGACCAGCAGCACCACTGCGACGCACCAGCCAAGCCCTCTCGAGATGCTCATACACGCCTCCGTACCGAGTCGGCCAAAGCCCGACCATGGGACGGTGCGCTTGGGGAGCGCTTGATCCGCGCTTGTGCGGTAGTTGACAAGAGCGGAGAATGAGCTGCTTGGCCGTTCGCGAGGACTCCCTGGAATTCCGCCTCCTCGGCCCATTCGAGGTGTCGAACCACGGCCTCCCGCTCGACGTGGGCACGGGAAAGCAGCGCGCGCTCCTCGCGCTCCTCCTCCTGCGCGCCCAGGAGGTCGTCTCCACGGACCACCTGATCGACGCGCTCTGGGGCGAGCGTGCTCCCCCCAGCGCCCTCAACAGCGTGCACATCTACGTCTCGCGGCTCCGCAAGACGCTCGGCAACGGACGTCTCGAGACGCGGGGCCACGGGTACCTCCTCGCGTCCGAGCCAGAGCAGCTCGACCTCGCCCGCTTCGAGGCCCGGCTCGAAGAGGGCCGGACGCTGCTCTCTCAGGGCAATACCGAGCTGGCCGCGGAGTGCCTTCGAGCGGGCCTCGCACTCTGGCGTGGACCCCCGCTCTCGGACTTCGCAGCGGAACCGTTCGCGCAGGGCGAGATCGGGCGCATCGAGGAGCTGCGGCTAGCGGCGCTCGAGGAGCGGATCGACGCCGATCTCGCCCTGGGACGACACGCAGAGCTCGTATCGGAGCTCGAGGCGCTCGTCCGGGAGCATCCGCTCCGGGAGCGCCTGCGTGCCCAGCTCATGCTCGCGCTCTACCGCTCGGGCCGCCAGGCGGAGGCCCTGGAGTCGTACCGCCAGGCGCGGAGGACGCTCGCGGACGAGCTCGGCCTCGAGCCGGGCCGTGGGCTGCAGGAACTCGAGCGCGCGATCCTGACCCAGGACGCGGAGATCGAGGTGCCCCCGCGCTCTGCCACCCCGGCGCTGCGCCCTCGCCGGCGAGGCGGCCTCGTGATGGCAATCGGTGGCGCCGTTCTCCTGATGGCCGCTGCTGTCGCCCTCAGCCTCGAGCTGGCCGGGGGCGACGACCCAGGCCTCGCCTCCGCCTCGGCCAACGCGGTGGCGGCAATCGACGTCGGCTCGAACCGGATCGTCGCGGACATCCCGGTCGGCAACGGCCCGACGAGCGTTGCCGTCGGCTTCGGATCGGTGTGGGTGACGAATGCCCACGAGCGCTCCGTCTCGCGCGTCGACACCGAGACAGGCGCCGTCATCCAGCGGATCGACGTCGGGCGAGATCCCAGCGGGATCGCGGTCGGCGCGGGGTCGGTCTGGGTAGCGAACTCGTGGGAGGGCACCGTGTCGCGGATCGACCCGCAGACGAACCGCGTCGTCCAGACGATTCCAGTCGGGGTCAGGCCGACCGCGCTCGCTGTCGACGACGGCACGGTCTGGGTCACGAGCTCGGAGGAGCGGAGCGTCACGAGGTTCGCTGCCGACACGGGACGCGAGGTGGACCGGATCGCAACCGATGCGCTCGGCGGCGGCATCGCCGTCGGTCGGGGGAGCGTGTGGGTCACCGACGGGTCGAGCAGGACCGTGGTGCGCATGGACGCTCGACGAGGCGCAGCCCTCGACCGTCTGAGCGTCGGCAACGGGCCTACCGGAGTCGGGTTCGGCGAGGGTTCCGTTTGGGTCGCGAACTCGCTCGACGGCACCGTCTCGCGCATCGACCCGGAGACGAGCACCGTCACTGCGACGATCTCCGTGGGCGAAAGCCCCGACGGGATCACGGTCGGGTCAGGCGCCGTCTGGGTGAGCGACGAGTTCTCGGATCAGGTCGCGCGTATCGATCCAGCCGAGAACCGGGTCGTCGAGCGAGTCGCGACCGCGAACCGGCCAAAAGGGCTGGCCGTCTCGGAGAACCGCGTCTGGCTGGCAGTCCAACCATCGGGTGCCGGCCATCGGGGTGGACGACTCGTTGTCGAAGGAAGCGGCTCGGAAGGCTCGATCGACCCTAGCTACATGGCCTGGGCCGGAACAATTGCAGGGCTCAGCATCGCGTACGACGGACTCGTGGGCTACGCGAGGCGCGGCGGGAGTGAGGGCACCCGGATCGTGCCCAACCTGGCCGTCTCGCTGCCGGCGGACACCGCCGGCGGCACCCGGTACACCTTCCGGCTCCGCCCGGGACTCCGCTACTCGGACGGGACGTTGGTTAGGGCGAGCGACTTCCGGCGCGCCTTCGAGCGGCGGTTCCTGTCGGAGCTCCCATGGCCTGCCCCGCTCGTGGGGGTCGATACCTGCACGAGCCGGCCGCGAAGCTGCGACCTCACGCGCGGTATCCGGACGGACGACGAGGCCGGGACGATCGTCTTCCGCCTCCGGCGGGCACAGCCCGCGAGCCAGTTCCTGGCGGGCCTGACCGTGATGTGGCCGATCCCGCGGGGCACGCCGGACCGGGATCAGGGAACCCGACCGATTCCCTCGACCGGTCCGTATACGGTCGAGAGCTACGTGCCGGGACGGGCCCTCACGTTCGTCCGCAACCCCCACTTCCGGATGTGGTCCCCCGTCGCTCGCCCCGACGGATACCCCGACGAGATCGAGGTCCGACTGGACGGCTCGGCGGTCGGCGTCGCCGCGATCGAGCATGGGCTCGACGTTGCCTCCGCTCCGACCGAACGCCGGGACGAGGTCAGGGCGCTCGCGGACTTCAGGGCACGCCACGCATCGCAGGTTCGCGTGGGTCTCGGGCAGCACACGGTCCTGCTCTTCCTCAACACGGCGCACGCTCCCTTCGACGACGTCCGGGTGCGCCAGGCGCTCAACTACGCGATCGACCGCGGCGCCGTGTCCGAGGCGTACGGGGGCTTCGAGTTTGCCCTGCCGACCTGTCAGCCCAGCCCGCCGGGCACCGTCGGCTTCCGGCGCTACTGCCCCTACACTGCCTCACCCAGCCGGACGGGCGAGTGGAAGGCGCCCGACCTGCCGCGCGCGCGCCGTCTCGTCGCCGCGTCGGGCACCCGGGGCATGACCGTGACGGTATGGACGCTCGAGACGCAACCCGGCAGGCTGCTGTGGGAGAACGGCGTGACGGGCGCGGTTCACGCGCTCGAGCAGCTGGGCTACCGCGCGAGCATCGGGCGAGCCAGGGATCTGGACGATTGGGCGGCTCGAGTGGGCGATCGGAGGACACGTGGGGTGCAGGCCGGAGTCATCGGCTGGTACGACATCTCCCGGGCAGCGTCCTCCGTCCTCACGGCCTTCAGATGCGTCGGCGCCGACCCACCCAACTACAGCTTCTTCTGTGACCGCCGGATCGACGCGCGTATCCGACAGGCGCTGGAGGTCCAGGGGACCGACCCTGCCGCGGCCGTGGAGCTGTGGGCGAGGATCGAGCGCGACATAGTCGATCTCGCCCCCTGGGTTCCGCTCTTCACGCCGGGGCATGCACTGCTCGTCTCAGAGCGCGTCGGCAATGTCCAGCAGAACCCGGAGCTCGGGGTGTTGACCGACCAGATGTGGGTGCGGTAGCCCGAGCTACCCCGTCATCTCTGCCAGCGCCGTCACCGTGCGCCAGTTGCGCACGGTCAGCGTCGCCGGGAGCCGCTTCGTCGTCAGCTTCTCCATGAGCTTCGAGCGCGCCTGGCCGGTGGGGACGCTGACGTAGATCTCGCGGCCTGCGAGCGTGAGCTCGTCCGGCAGGTAGCCCTCGGGATCGCCGAGCGCGAGCGCGTCGAGCTTCACGGGCTCGCTCAGAAACGCGACGACCAGCCGCGTCGGGTCGTCGACCGCGTACGGGCTCCCGGCGACGACACGCCGCAGCTCCGCAGCCGTCCGGACCACTACCGGGACGTCGTGCCCGGTCGCGTCCGAGATGGCGGTCGCGAGCGAGCCCGCGAGATCCTTCGGCGCCTTCGCGGCGGGCGTGAACACGACGTTCCCGCTCTGGAGGTAGGTCTCGACGTCCGCGTGGCCGAGGCCCTCGACGATCGCGCGCAGCTCGGACATGGCGATCCGCCTCGTTCCGAGGTTGACCCCGCGGAGAAGTGCGACGACGCGCACGGTCTCAGTGTGCCCTCACGAGCTCGGCCGGGCAGACCCGCCGCTGGACGGGGCGGGTCTGCGTGCGACCCGAACGCGCCCGCTACCTGTGCGGAGGCAGGAACGTGTCGGTCTCGTAGCTGTGCAGGACGGCCGACGTGTGCAGTCCCACGTGCGCGATCGGAGCCCCGATCGGGTTCAGCGTGAGGAGCGTCGGCACGCTCCAGAGCACGTCACCGGCGAGCGGCTTCCGGATCTTCTCGGAGCGGAAGTCCGCGTATCCGGCGTGGTAGACGGCGGTCATCGCGAGCGACGCCGCGAGTGCGACGACGCCGATGACGAGCTTCCCGGACAGGCGCCTGTCGAACCGCGTCCCGGCGAAGGCCGCGAACACGACGAGGATCGGGAACACGGACAGGAGCAGCCCGTCGGTGAGCCCGTAGACGATCCCGCGCCAGGCGACGGCCGCGGCGAGCTCCAGCCCGTCCGGTCGTGCCGTCGTGTCCTCCGTCCGCACGACCATCGCGGCCAGAACGGCTGCGACAGCGATCCCGAGCAGGAGTGCCGCGAGCCAGCGGCGCCGGGCCGCTGCCACCAGGTCGTATCCGGTCGACCGCGACCAGAGAGCGAAGAGCGCGATCACCGCGGCTGCATAGAGCCCGTAGAAGAGATCGCGGTTGATCTCGAGCACGTCCGCGAGCAGGTACGGCAGCGTGAAGGCGAGGACGAGCCCGGCGCCGAGCCACGCCCAGTGCATGGAGAGCACGTGCCGCAAGCGAACGTCACCGTCCGCGCGACCAACGGCATGTGTGGTCATCTTCCCTCCTTTCCGGCACAAGCCTGCTGCAGCCGTGACCTCGGGGGCATCGGTAGAGAGCCCCGAACCGTCTGCGGCATTCCCCGCCGGAGCCCGGGGCGTGAGGCGGCGGGACCAGCGTGCTATGTGTCCTCCCGAGAACGGAGGCGACGGCCAGGCGCGACCGCGAGGAGGCGGAGATGGCGAAGTGGGTGACCCGAGAACGACCGAAGACGGATCGGATCGCATGTCCCTGGCTGATCCGGGCGTTCATCGACCCGGACGCGGAGTTCCTGTACGTCCCGGCCGAGGAGGTCCTGGCGGTGGCGGAGCGGGAAGGAGCTCGTTCGTACGACGCCCCCGGCGCGGACTACACGCACCGCGACGGGCTGTGCTCGTTCGAGGTGCTCATCGAGGACTACGAGATCGACGACCCGGGCGTGAGACGGCTCGCGAGGATCGTTCACGGAGCGGACATCGCCGAGGACCGCGACGCGACCCCCGAGTCGCGCGGGCTGCTCGCCGTGGCCGAGGGCTTCCACCTGCTCGATCTCGGCGATCACCGCCAGCTCGAGCTGTCCCTCCCGGTCTACGACGCCCTCTACTCCTGGTGTCGGAACGAGGTGGCCTCGGGACGAACGGCGGCCTAGCCCTTGAAGACCCCGCCCGACGCCCGGCGCATCCTTCTCGTCCAGGCGCTGCGAGCGTTCGCCTACGGGCTCGGGAGCGTCCTCATCGGCGTGACGCTCGCCGACCTAGGCCTCTCCGGCGTGCAGGTCGGGCTCGTTCTCGGCGCGCTCGTCGCCGGCACCGCGCTCGTCTCCATCGTGCTGGCGCGCTCGGGCGACCGGATCGGGCGTCGCCGTTGGTACCTGGCCCTCCTGGCGACGATGGGACTGGCGGGCACCGTCTTCGCGCTTACCGGCTCCGTGTGGCTCATGGTTCTCGCGGCGCTGACCGGAACGGTCTCGACCGAGGTGGTCGAGTCCGGCCCGTTCACCTCGCTCGAGCAGGCGATGCTTCCGAGCGCGGCCGTGGGCCGCGACCCGACGCCGCTCTTCGGCACGTACAACACGATCGCGACCCTCGCGGGGTCGCTCGGCGCGCTCGCCGCGATCTGCACCCGCTTCGTGGACGTGGAGCCGCAGCGGTTCCTGCTCGTGTACCCGGCAGCCGCCACCGTCGCGTTCGGCGTCGCTCTCGGTCTCACCGCGATGGTCGAGCCGCGAGTGGCCGCGGCTTCCGAGCCTAGTCGGCCGCTCGAGAAGTCGCGCGGGATCGTCACCCGCCTGAGCGGCCTCTTCGCGCTCGACTCGTTCGGCGGCGGGTTCGTCACCCAGGCCTTCCTCGCGTACTGGTTCACGGAGCGGTGGGGCACGCCGACGGCCACGCTCGGGGTGATCTTCTTCGCGATCGGCTTCCTCCAGGCCGGCTCGTTCCAGCTCGCCGTGCGGCTCGCCGGCCGCATCGGCCTCCTGAACACCATGGTGTTCACCCACCTGCCCTCGAACCTGCTGCTCGCGCTCATCCCCTTCGCCCCGAGCCAGGGGATCGCGATCGCGCTCGTCTTCGGGCGCTTCGCGCTCTCCCAGATGGACGTCCCGACGCGGCAGGCCTACGTCGTCGCCGTCGTCGAGCCCGAGGAGCGAACGGCCGCGGCCGCCTACACGAACACGGCGAGGTACGTCGTCCGCCCTCTCGGCCCTCTGCTCTCCGGGCCGATAATCGCCGTCTCGCTCGGCGCGCCCTTCGTCATCGCCGGGGCGATCAAGTCCGTCTACGACCTCGGCCTCTACGCCCTTTTCCGGGACGTGCTGCCCGGCGGGACGAAGTGACGCCCGCACCATGGACGAACGCGGCCGGGTCTTGACGAAGGCATGCAACCCCTGCATAGTCCGCAGCGATGCCTGCGGCGGATCACTGGCCTCAGCGTCGATCGTGAGCGAGGATCCGCGCCTACCGCCAGCTCCCTCTGTCAGCCCGCCGGACGAGTCGGCTGCGTCGAGCGTTCCACCGTCGAGCACTCCTGTCGGGCGTGGCTGGTTCAGCGCCACTCATCTCGGCATCAGCGCGGGCCTCATCTCCGCGATCGCCGCACTGATCACAGCACTCGTGAGCGTGCCGTGGCTCTCGGGCGGCGACACGACGAGCGAAACAACAACCACGGGCCAGGCCGAGCCGGCGGAGCTGACTCGGCTGCTGCTCGAGGACCCGCTGACGAGCCAGAACGCCCTTCAGGACTATCGATCCGCACGTTGCTCGGTGCGCTACGACGACGAACACCTGTTGATCGAGGTGCACGTCCGGTTCCTCTTCTGCGGTTCCGATACGGCCGGTTTTGGCCTGGTAAGCGTCCTACCGACAGCGCGGGTCGAGATCGACTACCGCTTCACGACACTGCCAAATACGTCGTACCGCGGGTACGGGCCGGGCTCCGTTCAGCTTCGCTGTCGCGGCACCGGCGCTCCCAACGTGGCCACCGCGATCTACGCTTGGCTCTCACCCCTCGGCTGGTGGGGTATCGATCGCTTTCGCACCGGCGACTCGACGCCGCTCGTTGAGCGGCGCGCTCCCGGCGAGACGACTCAGCGCGGCGAAGTCAGACGTTTCCGTTTGGACTGTGTCCAACTCGAGGACGGCGCAGTGGAAGCCATTGTCTACGTTGATGACACGAAGCTCGGAACCACTCTCGTCGCCAAACCGCCTCCGCCCGGAGATGTCGGCGTTGCGGTGAATGCCTTCACGGCGAAGCCGATCGAGGCGGCGTTCTCCCGGCTACGCGTGTATGGACCGGAGCGCCGCTGATCCCGCCAGCCACACGCGAACGCAGGACCTCGCCAAGGACTCGAGATCGTCGCGAGCGTCCGGAAGTTGGCGCCTACCTGCGTCTCGGAACTGGACGACGTCGTGAAGCCGACGCGCGGACTCGAACCGGGGACCCCTTCATTCCAGTTGAACCGGACGGACTGACTGCCGGCGGCGAGGTCAATGTGGGTGCCCGTCGTCGACCATCTCGCCGGGATCGGTCGTCGAGACGAGGCGCCAGGAGTCCCACGTGATCTTGAAGATGACGAGCGTGATGACGAGGCCGACGACCGGGTCGCCGAGCGGGAACCCGAGAGCGACGAGGATCGCGCTCGCCACGACTCCGAGCGACACGAACCCGTCCGTGCGAGCATGGTTCCCGTCTGCGACGAGCGCCGGGCTCGAGAGCCGGCGGCCTGCTCGGAGCCGTACCTGTGCCGCCAGCTCGTTTCCGGCGAACCCGATGACGCCGGCTGCCGCGAGGGCCCACAGATGCGTCAGCTCCTGCGGGTCGACGAGGCGCTGGATCGTCTCGTAGAGGGCGACGCAGGCGGAGACGAAGATCGCGAGCACGACCGCGAGACCTGCGATCTTCTCCGCACGGAAGCTGCGCAGGAGGAAAGCGATCCCGAGCGGCACTGCGGTGAGCGCGTCACCGAAGTTGTGGACGAGGTCGGCGAAGAGCGCGACGGAGCTCGTGAGCACGAAGATCAGGAGCTGCGCGAGCGCCGTCAGCCCGAGGATCGCCAGGCTGATCGCGACGGCCATGACGCCTTCGCGCGAGCGCACGATGGAGCGGTCCACGAGCCCGTGCGAGTGTCCGTGACCGTGACCGTGACCGTGTTCGTGGAGCTCGTCGTCGCAAGGCGCGACGACATCCGGCGACGACCTGCGGAGACCCAGCCGAAGGTGACGGTGCACCCCCGGGTTCGGGTGGGAGTGCCGCCACCGTCCGTGTCGGTGCCACGAGGCGGTCTCGGTCATCTGGGGCCCTTACTCTCGCAGGTCGCCGGGCGCTCGTGATCTGCTCGGCGTCTCCTGGCCTGAGAGATCGACGGCTGACCCGGGCACCCTGAGTTCCCGCGTCTCGAGCTTGCTCAACGACGGCCAGCGACGGAAGAGGAGTGACATGCGATCGTCACGATCGAGCCTCGCTTTACCGAGCTCGCTGTCGTCGAGCGCCTATCATCTGAGCCGCAGTCTCTCAGCGGCCCCAGGCGCCGGCACCGTATGGCGCTCCGGCCGGCCTCTTGCCGAGTAGTCCCAACCACTTCCGGATCCTCGCGGACAAGCTTCGCATGACCTGCATCAGCACCTCGCTTCCGCCGCCCTCGGCGCAGTGGCCAGTGAGGTCAACGCGAAAGAGAGGCTCGGGGAAACGCATGGTAGTCGTTCGCCGAAGGCTCGGGGCTGCGCGCTCAGGCCGCCGCCGCGCTGTGCGAGGTCCAGACTGAGGACGCCACGGTGCGAGTGGTGCGGGAGTGTCGCATGAGCGCGGAGCCGAGACGCCGGCTCGCTGGCTCGTCCGGAACGTTCGCTTCAATCGTCCCGATGATCAGCGGCGACCGAGCACTGGAGATCGAGAAGCGGCTGGCGCAACTACTCGATGTCGAGGTCGACGAACTGCGCGACTATCTCGCCGGCAACATCCGGACGAGCAGCACTCGTCGGACCGGCTTTCGTTTCGTCCGCGGAACCCATGGCGGTCAATACGTTCGTGACCGCGAAGGAACCGACATCGCCCCGGCCGGCGTGTCCGTCCGCTGAGCCCCCGCACGGCCTAGGAGTCGTCCCGGGCGGCTTTCTGACGGACCGGAGGATCTCGGGACACGCGCTACTCGGCGTGTCTGCTGAACGCAGCATCAGGGCGTGTCTGCTGCGGCGTCCGGGTCGGACGCACGGCTGAACCTCAATGTCCGCAGCGTGAGCAGGATCGCCGCGAAGCCCACGATGACGTTCACACAGGTGAGGGTGAGTTTCATGCCGACGCTGAAGGCCAGGAGCGCCGACCGCGACGCGCTTCCACGGAGGGTGTAGACGAGTAGCGCCTGCTGTGTCCCGACCCCACCGGGGCTGATGGGCACGAGCGTCGCGAGGCTCTCTGCCGCCTGCACCAGGAGCACGTTGCGGACCGACTGCTCGATCCGAAACGCGCCGAGCATGAACCAGACCGTCGCGAGGCGAAGCGCCCACTCGGCGAGCTGCCAAGCGACGACGGTGCGGAGCCACCGCGCGGGAGCGCGGACGACGGTGAATGCTTGCCGGACACGCTGCCTGAACTCGGCGACGTTGGCTCGGATCCAGACGCCGAGGGCGATGACGCCGACGGCGAGGACGACGAGCGCGACCTCGGCGACGGTCTCGTGCCGGAGAAACCACGCGAAGTCGAAGCTCGGCAGGTACGGCAGCACGTCGAGGCTCGGCAAGACCCCCTGTGTCACCGCCCAGGAGAAGAGCGCGATCACGCAGAGGGCATCGACGATCGCCAGCACGAGGCTCGAGCTGACGAGGGTGGTGTACGTCGACCCCTTGATCGCACGATGCGCCAGCGTGAGCCGAACGACGTCTCCTATGCGGGCGGGAAAGAGCGCGTTGACCCCGGCACCTGCGACGCACGCGGCGTACAGAGGAAGCCAGCGGACGCGCGTGTCGGGATAGGCAGCCACGAGGACATTGCGCCACGCACGGCTCGCGCACACGGTCTTCGCCAGATGGCAGCCGAGCGCAAGTGCGAGCGCGACGCGATGGACAGAGGCGAGGTAGTCCCAGAACGCCGAGACGGCATCGAGGACGGTCTCCACGTGCTCACGCTACCCATGGGATGCACGAGCGGCCGTGACCCGCAAGCCTTCGCGCCGACGCCATCGGCGAAGGAAGCCCGCGAGCGCCACGACGGCACCGGGGCTCGCTGATGCGGAGCCGGTTCGCGCCTTCGCGTCTAGTCGCCCGCGAGTTCCTCGGCAACCTCGCCAGCGCGACCGTGCTTTCGCACGACCTCGAAGTTCTTTGTCGTGCGCACCGAGCTCTCGATGTCCGGTGCAACGTGACCGACGATCACGACGAAGTGCCTTGGATCCTCGTGGATCTCCTCATACTCGGCCGGCGTGAGGGTTATCCGTCGTGCGCACTCAAGCGACGAGCACTCGCATGCCACATTGAACGTCGCCTGGTCGCCCGAGGTTTCCGCCACCTGATCCGCCACCCGCTCGTTCCATTGGCGGAAGCGAGCCTCATTCATTGCCCGTCGTTCGTCGTGCGCTGGCACCGGCCTGACTATGCCTAGCGAGAGATCATCGCTGCAAGCGAGTCGGTCCTTCCAGTGGACTGTCTCCTAGAGTTGACGCCTCTCGCCACTTCCGGCATGGCGGTGGCAGCAGCGAAACAGCGTCCGCGGTTCGGCCGCGCTGCTGAACTCGCCTTCCGCTGCCACGAGTCTTCGAGCAAGCGCGACCTACCCGAAAGGGAGGGAGCGTCTGTCGTCATCACGCTCGACACCTATTCGCACGCGATTCCAGCGACGCAGGAGACGGCCGCTGAACTCGTCGCGTCGCTCGTTTTCGACGACTCCTAGGCCACAGCGTTCGGGTAGCCGATCGAGCCCCGCGCCGAACGTCGCGGCCCCGCGCCTGAGATAGTTGCCTGCGAGGGTTCCAGTGACGGATTAGGGAAAGGAGTACTCACAATGGCGTACGGAATCGTGCATCAGTTTCCGGGAGGGACGAAGGAGCAGTACGAGGCGTCGATCGCGGAGGTCCATCCAAGCGACGGGAGCCTTCCAGAGGGGCAGATCTTCCACGCAGCCGGACCCTCGGCTGACGGCTGGGTCATCGTCGCCATTCACGACTCGCAAGAGAGCTGGGAACGCTTCCGCGACGAGAATCTGATCGGGGTCATGCAGTCGGACATCGAACTCGGATTCCCTACGCCCCCTCAGGAGACGACCTTCACCGTTCACAACCAGCAGGCGGGGTAGAGAAAGCTGTTGCAGGAACTGCCAGTGGCTTGTCGTTCTTGCCGTTACCCCTGTTCTCCTTGCGTTTGATGAACGTTTGAGGTCTGGGCAAGCCCAAATCGTCAGTCACTCGCCCACTTGTAAAAAGGCCTGGAAAATGGCGCACTTTTCTCGAAGCCGACGCGCGGACTCGAACCGCGGACCCCTTCATTACGAGTGAAGTGCTCTACCAGCTGAGCTACGTCGGCGAGGCGGTCTGAGTGTAGCGCCGGCCGCGCCGCGCTCAGGCGCGGGCGAGGATGCGGTCGTACGTCTCGCCGTAGATCAGCTCGCGCACGCCGTCCGACTCGAGGAAGTCGCGCGGGAAGCCCAGCTCGGGGCGGCCCGCCTCGTCGATCGCGGCCAGCTCGTCCGGGTCGAGCTCGATCGAAGCCGCGGCCAGGTTCTCGACGATCTGCTCCTCGCGCGTCGCCGCGACGAGCGGGATCACGATGGGCGGCGCGGGTCGCTGCCGCGTCCATGCGATCGCGATCTGCGCGGGCGTGCATCCATGCTCCTCCGCGACGGACGCGAGCGGGTCGAGCACGCGCTGCGCCCGCTCGGAGACCGCGTCCTCCGGCCAGCGGCGCTCCTCGGCCGGCTTCCCCGCAAGGATCCCGGCGCCGAGGACGCCCCAAGCGACGACCGCGAGGCCGAGCGACGCCGCCATCGGGAAGAGCTCGCGCTCGGGCGAGCGCCCCGCGGCGCTGTAGGGGACCTGGAGCGCGACGAACGGGCTCCAGCCCCGCAGCTCCGCGAGCGTATTCGCCTGCGCCACGACCCACGCCGGCGAGTCCGAGATCCCGACGTGGAGGACCTTGCCGAGCCGCACCTGGTCGTCGAGCGCGCGCACGGCCTCGTCGATCGGCGTCGTGTCGTCCCGCATGTGGAGGTAGAGGAGGTCGACGTAGTCGGTCCGGAGCCGGCGCAGGCTCTGCTCGAGCGCGCGGACGAGGCTCTTGCGGTGGTTCCCGCCCGCGTTCGGGTCGCCGGGGTCGAGCGACAGCGTGTATTTCGTGGCCACCACGAACCGCTCGCGCTGGCCTTTCACGAGCTCGCCGACGAACTCCTCGCTCGACCCGTCCGTGTAGTTGGAGGCGGTGTCGACGAAGTTGCCGCCGACCTCGACGAAGCGGTCGAAGATCCTGCGGCTCTCGTCGAGGTCGGCGCCCCAGCCCCAGTCCGGGCCGAAAGTCATCGTCCCCAGGGCGAGCTCGGAGACGCGGAGGCCGCTGCGGCCGAGGAGCTGGTAGCGGAGGGTCGTCATGCGTGTGTTCTATATTTATCGAATATCTACTATTTTTGTCAAATGAGGCAGACGACCATCCGCGACGTGCAGCCGTGGCCGCCCCGCCTCGCCGTGGAGGTGGAGGCGCGTCCGGCGCTCGAGCTGCTCGTCGGCCTCTCGGCGGCGACTTCGGGCGGCGACCCGCTCGAGGAGAGCTGGGCGTGGCCCCGCGTGGGCTGGTCGGAAGGCCTCACCCGGGCCGTCGATGCGGCGGGTGAGCGGAGCGGCGAGGCGTGGCTGCACCTGCTCGGCCTGGCGCTCGAGCTGCCCGCCTCCACGGCGGCGGGGTTCGTCGACGCGCTGGTGGAGGTCGATCCGCTCGAGCTTCGCCGCCACCTGGTCGGCGTCCACGTGCCCGCGTGGGTGACGCTCCTGGGAGCGGACGCGCTGGAGCGCGCCGCGACCGGGGACGGGGTTGCGATCGCGGCGCTGCTCGAGCACCCGCGCTACTACGCTGGACGCGCACGCGAGGCGCTCCCCGTCCTGCTCCAGGGCTCGGCGGAGGAGACGAAGGTCCGGGTCCACTCTGCGCTGCGTTGCTTCGCGGCCGAGGTCTTCTCCCCTCGGGAGGACGAGATCATGAGCGTGCTGGCCGCCAGCGCCGAGGCTGCCCGCCGCATGGCGGAAGCCCTCGCACCGCGGGAGCTGATCGCGGATGTGACGCGCGGGTACCTGTACGAGCCCGAGCCGGAGTTCGCGCGCGTCGTCCTCGTGCCGCACGTCGGCTCGCGGCCGCTGCTCCTGCTCTGCCAGCACCGCGACGCGCGCGTGATCTGCTACCCGCTCGCGGACGAGACGGGCGACCCGGAGACTTCTCTCGCCGAGCGGGCCGTCGCCCTCGGCCGAGCGCTCGGCGACGGGCGCCGCGTGCAGATCCTCCGCAGGCTGGCGCTCGCGGAGGCGACGCTCGACGAGCTCGCCGAGGCGAGCGGGCTCGCCCGGTCGACGACACACCACCACCTGACGCAGCTCCGCGCAGCGGGGCTCGTCGCGCTCGGCGGGAACGCGAGGGGCTACTGGTACGCGCTCCGGCCGGAGGGCCTCGCCGACGCGCAGTGGGCGATCGGCGAGCTGCGCCGGGCACCGCCGTCGTTCGAGAACCTCCTGCCGCCGGAGAGACGCTCCCCGGGGCGCCCGCGCAAGCCTCGGATCTAGCGCGGCTTCGTCAGGCGGTACGGGATGACGTCGTTGTCGAGCGGGAGCCGGTACTTGTCCGGATCGTCGTGCCGGTACGGCTGCGACGGGAGGTTGATGAACGCGGCCTCGTCGTGCCCGACGTTCTGAACGGCATGCCACACGCCGGCGGGGATGGAGAGGAGCGCGCGGTCGTGGCCGCCGATGTGGACGACGTTCAGGCGCCCGAAGCTCTCCGAGTCCGTGCGCGCGTCGTAGAGGACGATCCGCAGCGTGCCCTCGTAGGCGAAGAGGCGGTCGTTCTGCTCGCTGTGCAGGACCCAGCCCTTGATCTGCCCCGGCCTGATCGTGACGTGGTAGACGTAGACGAGCGGGTCGTCCGTGAAGCCCCAGCGCAGGTCGTAGACCTCGCAGATCGACCCGCGCTCGTCGGCGTGGGTCGGTGGTCGGCGGAGCTCCACGCCCGCGATCGGCTCCTGGAGCGACTCCCCCTCCGCCGTGACCGAGGGAGCGTCCTTCCGGGCGTGCTCGAGGCCTTCGACCTCCGCAGGAACCGTTGCCACGGCGGGGAGCATACTCAGCGACGCCGGGTCAGCAGCCCGCGGAGGCGCCACACGCGGCTCGAGCGCAGCTCGTGTGCGTTCCGCTGCTCGTCGCGCGCCCACAGGTGGTAGTCCTCCGCCGCCGTCTCGACGGCACGCCGGAGCAGGAGGTCGAGCTCCTCCTCGAACCCCGGCTCGCGGGAGCGGCGACACCAATCGCCGAGTGTCTCCGCGCGCTCCTCCTCGGGGAGCTCCTTCCAGAACGGGTCTGGGAAGTTCAGGTACGTGAGCCGCTCTCCCATGACCGCCTGCAGCCCGGGCAGCTCGAGCCACTGGCGCCACATGTGGTGGTCGGTCGGCATGCCGGGCGGCGTCGTCCGCCAGCCGTGGGGGAGCCGCCGGTACGCCTCGAGCGTGTGCGCGACCCCGGTCAGCCCGACCGAGCCGACCCGCGTGAGCCCGGCCTCGCGAAACTCGGGCCGGGCGTAGTTCCAGGGGAAGAACTGGAGCTCGCCGTCCGTCGCGAGCCTCGCCGACGGGGGATGCGCGAAGTCGGCCTCCTCGAGGAGCCGGCCCATCGCCGCCGCGTGCTCGCGCAGGAGAAGGTCGTCGTCGGACAGGTAGCAGACGATCCGGCCCTGCGCTTCCTGCAGGACCTCGTGGCGGTACGCCTCCCCGTTCCGGGGCCCCTTCGGGAAGTCGAAGAACCTGAGTCGCGGATCGTCCGCGTGGCGCGCGATCACCTCACGCGTCGCGTCCTCGACCCCGTCCCCGACGACGAGCACTTCCACGGACGCGTCCTCCTGGTCGAGCGCGCTCGCGAGCGCCCACGGGAGGAGCAGGGCGTGACGGTGCGTCGGGACGAGGATGCTCGCGTCGGTCATCCGGGAGCTACGAGCCCACGTGCGCGGCGCCGAGCTCGCGGTGCACCCGCACGAAGAGCGACTCGAGCGCGAGCGAGGGGTTGAGGTTGAACTCCTCGAGCGCCCGCCATGTCTCCCGCACCGTTTCCGCCGCCTCGATCGCGCCGAGCCCGAGGTCGCGGGAGACGTCCTCCTGCAACTCCTCGAGCCGGTCGGCGTGCACGGCCGCGGGCTCCGCGCCCGCCTGGATCACGACGAGGTCGCGGTACCACGCCTCGAGCGCCTCGAGCGCGGCGAGCAGCTCCTCCCGCTCGGCGCCGCGCTGAGCCCGCCGCACGCGCTGCTCGGCCTCACGGGCAGGGAGGTCGATCCCCTTGATCGCCTCCTGCTCGCGCTCCTTCGCCTCGCGTCCGCGCTCGTCCGCGGCGTCGAGAAGGACGGAGGCGGCGTCGCTCGGCTCGAAGTCGTCGTCCCGGTAGACGGAGCGTGCGACGTCGATCAACGCGTCGCGCCGTCCGGCAGCCGCCGGGTCGAGCAGCCGGCGCGCCCGGTCGAGCCGACCGGCGGCGGCCCGCGCGAGTGCCAGCACCTCCGCGTCGCTCCGGTCCGGGGCCCGGGCGGCGACCCACTCCCGCACCGCCCGCTCGGAGAGCCGGCGGAAGGGGACGAGCTGGCAGCGGGAGAGGATGGTCGGAGGGAGCGGCCCGAGCTCACCGGCGACGAGGACGAGCACCGCGTAGGGGGGCGGCTCCTCGAGGTCCTTCAACAGCGCGTCGGCCGCGTCCTCGTTCATGCGCTCCGCGCCGAGGACGAGGTAGACGCGGCGGTCCGCCTCGAAGGGCCGCATGTGCAGGTCGTGGCGCAGCGCGCGCACCTCGTCGATGCGGATCATCTCCCCGAGCGGCTCGAGCAGGTAGAGGTCCGGGTGCGTGCCCGCGAGCACGCGCCGCTCGTCGCCGAGGAGCGCCGCAGCGAACGCGAAGGCCGCCGTTCGCTTCCCGACCCCCGGAGGCCCGTGGAGAAGGTACGCGTGCGCCGGCCCGTCGACGAGCGCGGCCGAGAGCAACCGCTTCGCCTCGGGCTGCTCAGGAACGGACGCGAAGGGCTCCATACACCTCCTCGGCGATCACCGTGGGCGGGCGGGACCCGTCGAGCGCGACGATCCGCTCCGGGAAGAGCGCGGCCAGGTCCCGGTACCCGGCATCGACGCGCGCGCGGAACTCCTCCCCCTCGCGCTCGAGCCGGTCGTGGTCGCCGGTCAGTCGTGTGTGCGTCTCGGCCGGGTCGAGCAGGAGGAGGAACGTGCGGTCGGGGAGGAGGCGGCCGACGGCGTCCAGGTTCAGCTCGAGCACGCGCTCGAGCCCGAGGCCGCGCCCGACGCCCTGGTACGCGACGGACGAGTCGACGTAGCGGTCGCAGATCACCGAAGCGCCGCGCTCGAGCGCAGGCCTGATCACCTCCTCCACGTGCTGCGCACGCGAGGCCGCATACATGAGCGCCTCGGCCCACGGGGTCACGTGCCCGCCGTGGAGGACGAGGTCGCGGAGCCGCTCTCCGAGCTCCGTCCCTCCCGGCTCGCGCGTCGCAACGACCTCCTCGCCCTCGGCCTCGAGGCGCGCGCGGAGGAGCTCCGCCTGGGTCGACTTTCCCGACCCGTCCAGGCCCTCGAAGGAGACGAACATTGACCGGGATCCTACGGTCGCGGCGAAGAGAGGCAGGTGCGGCAGTGACCTCGGCGCCGGGCCGCGTGGCGAGCCGGTCGCTCCGGCGGAGCGGCCGCGAGCCACCGGGACGTCCTTAACAGTGCCTGGCACTGTTAAGGACACAAGAGTGCGCCAGTGCTTCCACAGGGCGCCTTCCGGGACTGGTCCCTAGGATGCGCCGCGATGCGTGTGCTGGTGACAGGTGGGGCGGGCTTCATCGGCTCGCACGTGGTGGACGCGCTCGTCGCGCGCGACGACGAGGTCGTCGTCGTGGACTCCCTCGTCCACGGAAGGCGCGAGAACGTTCCTCCGCAGGCGACGCTCCACGTGCACGACATCCGCGAGCCATTCGACGAGATCGTCGACGACCTCCGGCCCGAGGCCGTGCTCCACCTCGCGGCGCAGGCGGACGTGCGCGTGTCCGTGGAGGAGCCCGTGTACGACGCCGAGGTCAACGTGCTGGGGACGGTTCGCGTGCTCGAGGCCGCGCTCCGGCACGGCGCGCAGGTCGTGTTCAGCTCGACGGGAGGCGCCATCTACGGCGAGTGCGACGAGGGGCCCGCCGCGGAGACGTCCGCGCTGACGCCGCTCTCCCCGTACGGCACGGCGAAGCTCGCCGGCGAGGAGTACTTGCGCGCGTACAACCGCCTCCACGGTGGGACGCACGTCGCCCTCCGCTACGGCAACGTGTACGGGCCGCGGCAGGACCCGCACGGCGAAGCGGGCGTCGTCGCGATCTTCCTCGGCGCGCTCGAGCGCGGCGAGCAGGCGCGCATCTTCGGCGACGGGCTCCAGACGCGGGACTACGTCTACGTGGGAGACGTCGCCCGGGCGACACTCTCGGCCCTGGGGCAGGACGGCGGCGTCTTCAACGTCGGCACGGGCCGGGAGACCTCGGTCGTCGACCTCTACGGCCTGTGCAAGCGGGTGGCCGGGTCGGAAATCGACGCCGCGCACGCCCCAGCACGCCTCGGCGAGCTGCAGCGCAGCGTGCTCGACACGAGCCTGGCCGGGAGTGACCTCGGCTTCAGTGCCATGGTCGAGCTGGAGGACGGGCTGCAGGCGACCTGGGAGTGGCTCTCGGGCGAGCCGGAGCTTGCGGGTGAAGGGGGCGCCGGCGACCGAGGGCACGGCGCATAGCGTCGCGGCGTCCTCTCACGGAGCGCGACCGAGGTCGTCTCGGGCCGGCGGCGTCTCGCGCCGTCAGCGAAGATCGTCGATCACGTAGTCCGCCGGCGTGGCGAACCGAGGCTCCTCTGGACGGAGCCACATCGAGACCCCGACCTGCTCGATGCGGACGTCGCGAGCGAGGAGACGGCGGTACGCATCGACACGGCCCGCGTTGACTCCGGCCACGAGACGGCCCAGGCCCGACTCGGCCGCGAACGACTCGCAGGCGTCGAGGAGTCGCTCGAACCGAGCCGGGGCGTCGCCGCCCGGGCGAACCGCCGCGAACTTGACGTAGCAGGTGTCGCTGCCCGCCTCGCTCCCTGGGCCCCGGTGACACACGGCCATACCCTCCAGGTCGCCCTCGCGGCGAAGCAGAACCGTGTCGCCGATTCCCTGCTCGCTCGCCGCGACGATCTCTCGGCCGAGGTCGAGCCCCGGGAAGACGTGATCGGTCAGCTCGCGGGTCTCGTCCAGGACGACATGGAGGTGCTCCGCCCCGGCCGAGGCGAGCGCGTACGAGCTCCGCGCGTGGAGGACAGGCACCTTGGCCGTCACGAGCGTCAGGGAGCCGGGCCAGAAGCCGTGCTTCTGGTAGAGCCCGAGGTGCTTGGGGCTCGCCGCGAAGGTGAAGAGCCCGGCCTGCCGGACCTCCCAGCCTTCGAACGCGTCGAGCACGGGCCGGAGCAGCCGACCTCCGATGCCCCGATCCCAGAGGCTCGGGTGGACGCTGAGCGGGCCGAAGAAGCCGAACGAGCCCCAGCGTGCCGCGAACACCGACCCCACGAGCTCGCCGTCGAGCTCGGCGGCCCACGCACAGTCGGGCGCAGCCCGGAACCTCGTGCGCACGCTGTCGCTGTCGCCGAATGCGGAGCGCGGATCGGGGAGGCCGCGAATCGTTCCGAACGCCAGCCGCAGCACTCGATCCGCAGCATCGAGATCGTCGGCGACCATGAGCCTGACGCGCACGGCCCCGGCGGGCGAGGAGCTTTCGACCTCCAGCGGCACTCGTGAACCGTCGCACACGCGAGCATCCGGCTCACCGGCTCCCGGTGGGAGCGACGGGTCGACCGCTCTTCGAGCTACGACGAGGACGCAGCCGGGAGGCGCAGCAAGGTGGATCCGGGAACGCGCTCGAGGAGATCTCGATTCTCGAGCGCGATGTCGAGGTTCCGGCGCGCGATGCGCGCATGCTCACGTGCGATCGCGTCTGCACGAGCTCCCTCGCGCCGGCCGATCGCGTCGATGAGCGCGTGGTGCTGGTGCTGCGCGACGAGCAGGATCTCCCACGATTGCGGGAGCGCCGAGTGAACCATGAGCAGGGCGCTCGGCGGAGCGAACGGGAGCGAGAGCACGTGCTCGAGCGCACGGCCGAGCTGCGGGCTCTTCGCCAGCGCGCGAAACCCGTGGTGAAACTCCTCGTTGAGGTCCAGGTACTCCATGAACGTCTCGATGCTCTGCGTGCGGACGACGGCGTCCAGCTCCCGACAGCACTCCCGCAGCGGCTCGAGCTCGTCCTCGGACTCGAGCCGCTCCGCCGCCAGGCGCGCAGCCGTTCCCTCGAGCACGCCGCGGAGCTCGATCGCGTCGTCGATGTCGGTACGGGTGAACTCGCGCACGACGAAGCCGCCACCGGGGAGCGTCTCGAGGAGCCCTTCGTGCTCGAGCGTCACGAGGGCGATCCGGAGTGGTGTCCGCGAGACGCCGAGCTCGTCCACCAGACGGAGCTCCGGCACCCGCTCGCGCGGCTTGAAGACCCCGTTGAGCAGGAGCTCGCGGAGCCCGAGCGTTGCCTTGGTCGTCTGCGAGTTCGCGTGGTCCCCGCGAGGCACGACCTGCAGCGTAACCGCCTGCGCATGCGCCACGGCCCCTCCCGTCTCGCCCGCGGGTCAGACGTCGAGCCGGGGCTCGACGGCGCGGCCGCGTCCGAGCCAGCGCCTGATCCGGCGGCCGAGAGCGACGGCGCTGTGAACGACGCCACGCCTGAAGAAGAGGAAGATCGCGATCACGAAGATGCCGTACAGCACCTCTCGCAGCTCGAGGCTCTCGGTCAGTCGCTCGTCCACGACGGCGAACACGGCCGCCCCGATCACGGGGCCGAGCAACGTGCCGAGGCCGCCGAACGCCACGAGCACGAGGACGCGGACGTCCACGAGCTGGAAGGCGTACGTGTCCGGGCTGATGAACCCGGAGCTGTAGGCATGGAGCGCGCCGGTCAGCCCGATCATGGCCGAGCCCACGGTGGCGGCGAAGATCCGGTACCGCGCGACGTCGATGCCGGCGAGCTCCGCCGCGACCTCGTCGTCCCGCAGGCCGCGGAACGCCCATCCGGCGTGCGACAGCTGGAGCACGCGGAAGACGATCAGCAGGCAGACCAGCATGCCGGCGAAGAGGTAGTAGGCGCCGACGCGATCGTCGGCGAGGGACGCCGGAGCCGCCGTCAGGACGAGACCGGTCTCGCTGCCCGTCAGGTCGCGCTGGCCGAGGAGGAAGTTCGCAAAGGCCAGCGAGAAAACGAGCGTGACGATTCCGGTGAAGATGATGCCGAGCGAGCGCCGCACCGCTATCCAGCTCAGGAGCCCGCCGACGATCGCCGCGCCCACCACCCCCGCTGCAATCGCCGCGGCGATGGGAAGCGAGGATCGGTCGGCGAGGATCGCCGTGCTGTAGCCGCCGATGCCGGCGAGAGCGCCGACGCACAGGAAGAGCTGGTTGGTGCATCCGAAGATGAGGTTGAACCCGATCCCGTACGAGGCGAAGACCAGCGCCTTCACGGCGAGCGATGTGGTGTACGGCGAGTCGCCGAACCAGAGCGGCGGCAGGACGACGAGGATCGCCGCCACGACGACGATCGGGAGGAGCGCCCGGCCGGCGAGGCTCACCAGCTGAGCTCCGCGCCGCGGCCCGCTCCCGTTTGCCTCGGCCGTGGCGCTCACCGTCCGAGCAGCCCGCGCGGGCGAACGAGGATGGTCAGGGCGGCGGCGCCGAGGAGGATCACGGTCGTGTAGTACTGACCGATGTAGTGGGCGCTCAGGGCGTTCACGACACCGAGGAGCACGCCCGCGAGGAACGCTCCCGCGACGCTGCCGAGACCGCCGACGACGGTGACGATCAGCGCGAAGGTGGTGAGCTCGAAGCCCGCGCTGACCGTCAGCGGCCCGTTCATCGAGTACGTCATCGCGACGATCCCGGCCAGCGCGCCGCTCAGCGCGAAGATGACGGTGCGAGCGAACGACGGGTTGATGCCGACGAGCCGTGCGCCCGTCTCGTCCTGGATCACCGAGCGGATGCCGCGCCCGAAGGTCGTGAGACCGAAGAACAGGAGCAGCACCGCGGCCACCGCGAGCGCGATCACCGAGGCCCAGATGCTCCCTCTCGCCATCGGCACGCCGAGGATCGAGACCGGCTCTCCGATGATGCTGATGAACAGTGCCCCGGCGGGATAGCGCCAGATGAGCAGTCCCGCGATCACGAACGCAGCCCCGAGGGTCAGCAGGAGACCCAGGAGGATCCGCTCCTCGCCGTGTTGGCGGTAGACCGGCCGCATCAGTGTGAGATCGAGCAGGACGGAGACGCCGGCTGCCGCAAGGACGCCCAGACCGACGGCCAGAGCCGTCGGGTGGCCCTCGTCCATGACGAGCGAGGCGACGATCGCCCCGAGCACCACGATCTGGCCGTAGGCGAGGTTGATGACGCCGCCGAGGCCGTAGACGAGGGTCATGCCGACGCCGAGCAGGCCGAACGCCAGCCCGAGCACGATCCCGTCGAGAACGACCGCTCTCATGCTTGCCCCGCAGATCCCGAATCTGCAGGAGCAGACTCGGGATCGCGAACACCCCTGAAGCGGCCGCGGGCGCGGCCGGTGCTGGCGGAGGAGACGACCGCGCTCATGCTTGCTCCGCAGATCCCGAATCTGCAGGAGCAGACTCGGGATCGCGAACACCCCTGAAGCGGCCGCGGGCGCGGCCGGTGCTGGCGGAGGAGACGACCGCGCTCATGCTTGCTCCGCAGATCCCGAATCTGCAGGAGCAGACTCGGGATCGCGAACACCCCTGAAGCGGCCGCGGGCGCGGCCGGTGCTGGCGGAGGAGACGACCGCGCTCATGCCTGCCCCGCAGATCCCGAATCTGCAGGAGCAGACTCGGGATCGCGAACACACCCTGAAGTGGCCGCGGGCGCGGCCGGTGCTGGCGGAAGATGCGACTTGCAGGGTTGACGTCGTGCGTCTCACGCGACCCCCAGGTACGCGCGTCGCATCTCCGGGTTCCGCTCGAGCTCGTCGGAGGTGCCCTCGAGCCGGATCCGGCCGTTCTCGAGGACGTACCCCCGGTCGGCCACCGACAGGGCGAGCGGCACCTGCTGCTCGGCGATCAGCAGCGTGATTCCCTGCTTCTTGAGCTCTGCGAACGCCTCGAACGCCACCTGCGCGATCTTGGGGCCGAGGCCCGTCGTCGGCTCGTCGAGCATCAGGAGCCGCGGACGCGCCATGAGCGCGCGGCCCACCGCCAGCATCTGCTGCTCGCCGCCGCTCAGGGTTCCGGCCTGCTGGCGCGGTCGCTCCTGCAACCGCGGGAAGAGGTCGTAGACGAGCTCCAGGGTCTCCCGGTCCGGCCGGCCCGGATAGGCGCCGAGAACGAGATTGGTCTTCACGGTCATCGCCGGGAACAGGTGGCGCTCGGCGGGAACGTACGCGATGCCCGCGCGCGATCGACGGTGGGCGGGACGACGGGTCACATCCTTCCCGTCGAAGACGACCCGGCCCTCCGCCGCCGGAAGCAGCCCGGCGATCGCCCGAAACAGCGTCGTCTTTCCGGCGCCGTTCGAGCCGACGATCGCGACCGCCTCGCCGGTGCGAACCTCCACGTCGATCCCGTCGATGACCCGGTCGCCGAGGTACCCGGCAGCCAGCCCGACGACCTCAAGCAACGCGAGCCCGCCCGAGGTAGGCGTCGACGACTTGCGCGTCCCGCATGACGACCTCAGGCGCGCCCTCGGCCAGAACCTTGCCGAAGTTGAGGACGATCGCTCGCTCGGCGAGTTGCACCACGGCGCTCATCACGTGCTCGACCCACAAGATGGCCGTTCCGAACTCGTCACGGACGGTTCGCACGATCTCGATCGAGGCGGCGAGCTCGGTCTCGTTGAGACCCGCCATCACCTCGTCCAGAAGCAGCACCTCGGGCCGGCCTGCGAGTGCCTTCGCGAGCTCGAGGAACCGAAGCTGGTGGAGGTTCAGGCTGGAGACCGGCTGGTCGGCCCGCTCCCCCAGCCCCACGAACGCAAGCGCATCGGCCGCGCGCCGCCTCGACTCTCGCTCGCCGAGGACGCCACTCGTGATGCCGAACATCGCGCCGAGGACGACGTTCTCGAGCACCGTCATCGAGCCGAAGGGGAGCGGCCGCTGCATCGCCATCGCGATCCCCTTCCGCCTCACCCGGTGGGCGGTCTGGCCGTCGATCCTCGCACCGTGCAGTCGGACCCTGCCCTGTGTTGGCCGCTCCAGCCCGACGATGATCTTCAGCAGCGTGCTCTTGCCGGCCCCGTTGGGACCGACGACGGCGACGATCTCGCCGCCGTCGATCCCGAACGTGACTCCGTCGACGGCCGGGAGGCCGCCGAAGCGCTTCGTGACCGCGTCGACCTCGAGGAGCAGGTGTCGCCTCCCCGGCCTACGGGCGATACGGGGTCAACGGCTCCGATTTGAAGATAACCCTCGGCCAGAAGGTTGTGGAGGCCGTGTTCAAGCCCGACTCGGGCGGCGCCCCCTTGGTCAGGATCGCGAACTGCGGCTGTGCTCCTCTGAGCTCACCCCACGCCGTCCACCGCAGCGGCCACGCGTACCCAGGGATGTTGAAGGTGTTGGCATGGACGTAGGCCGCGATCCGCTGCCGGTTGACTCCGACGGCGCTGATCGCCTGCGCGACGATCTTCACGTACGCGTAGCCGGAGAGCGCGTCGTCCTCGAAGAACTCGTTCTGCGGGAACGTCCGCAGGTAGCGCTTCGCGAGCAGCTTGTACTGCTTGGTCCCGGTGGCCATGCACTTGAAGTCGCTCCAGCGGCCGAACGCCGCCTCCCCCGCGTTCTTCGCGGTGAGCGAGTACGGCCCGTACGCGCCCACCACCGGGGCCTTCATCCCGAGCTGTCCCGACTGCGCCAGGATCAAGCCCGAGCCCGGCGGATGACCCGTCGCCACGATCAGCGACACGTCGCCCAGCGCCCGCAGGTAGGGCGTGAAGTTGGTCGTGGGCAACGGCGCAACCTGGATCTGGAACCTGATGTTCGGCGCCTTCTTGGCCTCCTCCTCGAGCGACGACTTGAACGACTGGCCCCATGCGTAGTCGGCGATGATCACACCGACGCTCTTGATCTCGCGCCGCTGCGCGAGCTGCACAACCGAGACTGCCACCATGGCGGCCGCGGGAAGACAGGTACGGAACGTATAGCGGCTGCTCGTTGTCAGGATCTCGTTGTTCCCCGCCTTCGTCAGGAACAGCGGGACCTTCGACTCCTCCGCGAGGCGCGTGGTCGCCAGCGCGATGGGGCTGCCGATGATGCCGCCGACCGAGACGACGCCTTCCTGCTGGGTCAGCCGCCTGAACCCGTCGATGGCCGCGGTCGTGTTCGTGGACTGGTCGTCCGCGACGATCAGGTTCAGCTTCCGCCCCTGTCCGCGCCCCTTGACGCCACCCGACCTGTTGATCTCGTTCACCGCCAGCGCCGCCCCGGCGCGCACCTGCTGCCCCCAGGGCACGAAGTTGGAAGCCCCGGGGGTGAGCGGTGTCAGCACGCCGACCTTGATCGGCCCCGCCTGAGCGGGCCCGCTCGCCCCGCCGTACGCGCTCGCGCCGCTCAACGCGGCGGTGACCATCGCTACAGCGCCAACGGCCGCAATCAACCGAAACCGTGTCACGCCCTCCCTCCTTCCGTCATGCCCGCCGAGGCGAGCCGACCTCACGTGCGCTCGACACCTCTGACGACGGACCGCTCCAGTCGGTTGCGCGAGCGCTGGAGCAACTCCCAGCGGCTCGGCGAGCGCGTCGCGAGGACATCGGCGCATGTATACAACACTCCGCGGCGTCGAGTCCAGCAAGCGCCACGCTGCTCCATGTGGCCTGGATTTGCATACAAGCGCGGTAGTCTCCTTCGGGTTCTACGACGAAGGGACGGTGAGGTTGGCGGTCGCGAGCGGGCCGATCGAGCCCGAGGAGGCGGTGTCGGCGATCCGCTCGGGCGACACGGTCATGGTCGGGGGATTCGGGCTCGTCGGCGCGCCCCTCACCCTCATCGACGCCCTCGTCGAGAGCTCCGACGCCGACGACCTGACGGTCGTCTCGAACAACATCGGCGAGCCGGGTCGCGGGCTCGGGAAGCTCCTACGCCAGGGACGGATCAAGCGCGGTATCTCGTCGTACTTCACCTCGAACCCCGAGGCCGTGGCGGCGGTGAACGCCGGCGAGATGGAGGCGACGCTCGTTCCGCAGGGGACGTTCGCCGAGGCGATCCGCGCCGCCGGCGCCGGGATCGCCGGCTTCCTCACGCCGGTCGGCGCGGGCACGCCGCTCGCGGAGGGCAAGGAGGAGCACGACGTCGACGGTGTCCCGCACGTCCTCGAGCGGCCGATCCGCGCGGACGTCGCGCTCGTCTATGCAGCGCGTGGCGACGAGCTCGGCAACCTCTGGTACCGGCACACGGCGCGTAACTTCAACCCGTTGATGGCGACGGCCGCACGGGTGACAATCGCCGAGGTGGGAGAGATCGTCCCCATAGGCGGCCTCGACCCGGAGTCGATCCACACTCCGCATCTGTATGTCGACCAGCTGGTGCGGTCCCGATGACGGGCGACGTCAAGGCCTTCATCGCCGCGCGCGCGGTGCAGGAGCTCCGAACCGGCGAGATCGTGAACCTCGGCATCGGCATTCCGAACCTCGTTCCCGGTCTGCTCGGCGACGACGCGAAGGTCTTTCTCCACACCGAGAACGGTCTCCTGGGAGTCGGCCCGCCACCGGGCGAGGACGCGCTCGACCCCGATCTCATCGACGCGGCGAAGAGGCCGGTGACCGCGCTTCCCGGCGCCGCGTACTTCGACAGCGCGCAGAGCTTCGCCATGATCCGAGGTGGGCACGTCGACGTCGCCGTGCTCGGCGCCCTGCAGGTCTCGATCGCGGGCGACATCGCGAACTGGGCCGTGCCGGGGAAGGATGTGCTCGGCGTCGGAGGCGCGATGGACCTCGTTGTCGGTGCTCGCCGCGTGATCGTGACCATGACCGCGAGGTCGGCGGACGGCGAGCCGAAGATCGTCCCCGAGTGCACGTATCCGCTCACGGCGCGCGGTGCGGCCGATGTCGTCGTCACCGAGCTCTCGGTGTTCCGGCTCCGCGAGGGAGCGCTCGTCCTCACCGAGCTGCTCGGCGACACGACCGTCGAGCAGGTCCGAGCCGCGACGGGGGCGTCGTTCGACATCGACCTGGAGGATCGCCGTGCAGCCTGAGACCGCCTTCCCCCGCATCTCGGAGACCGCACTCACCGAGACCGACCCGCCGAACGACTACCCCGACTACGTGGGGACGCGGTTGCGCGCGCCGAAGGATCCGGTCGTGCTCCTGCCCGCATCGCTCTCGGAGCTCACGGGCCCCGTGTACGGCAGCGGCGCGCTCCGCGGGACGGACGCCGACCTCACGCGGCAGCACGCCGGCGAGCCGCTCGGCGAGCGGATCACCGTCACCGGTCGCGTGCTCGGCTCCGACGGAAGACCGCTCCGCGGGCAGCTCGTCGAGATCTGGCAGGCGAACGCGGCCGGGCGCTACCACCACTCCGTCGACACGCACGACGCGCCGCTCGACCCGAACTTCACGGGGGGCGGGCGCTGCCTGACGGACGACGGCGGCGGCTACCGCTTCGTCACCGTGCTGCCGGGCGCCTATCCGTGGCAGAACCACCCGAACGCGTGGCGGCCGAAGCACATCCACTTCTCGCTCTTCGGCCGCGCGTTCCCGGAACGACTCGTCACGCAGATGTACTTCCCGGGGGACCCGCTCTTCCCGTTCGACCCGATCTTCAACTCCATCCGTGACGAGCGCGTGCGGCAACGGCTGGTCTCGAGGTTCGAGATGGAGCTCACGCAGCCGGACTGGGCGCTCGGCTTCCGCTTCGACATCGTGCTCGGCGGCCGCGAGGCCACACCGCTCGAGGAGCCGCACGATGACTGAGCTCGTACGGACGCCGTCTCAGACCGTCGGGCCGTACCTGAGTATCGGTCTCCTCGGCGGGCCGATCACGAGTCGGCTCGTGGACGAGACGGACACCCGGGCGATCAGCATCTCGGGCGTGCTCCTCGACGGCGCGGGAGAGCCTGTCCCCGACGGCGTGGTCGAGATCTGGCAGGCGAACGCAGCCGGCCGCTACGCGCATCCGGCGGACGATCGCGAGGAGATCCCGCTCGAGGGTGGCTTCACCGGCTTCGGGCGGTCGGGCACCGAGGACGCGGGCCGCTTCGGGTTCGTGACCGTGAAGCCCGGTCGTGTCCCGTGGGTGGACGGGCGGCTCCAGGCGCCGCATCTTCTCGTCGGCGTCTTCGCCCGCGGCCTCCTCAAGCGGGTGGCGACCCGCATGTACTTCCCCGACGAGGAGGCGGCGAACGCGGAGGACCCCGTGCTCCTCGGGCTCGAGCCGGAGGAGCGGGCGACGCTCGTCGCGCGCGCGGAGGACGGCGCGTTTCGCTTCGACATCGTCCTCCAGGGCGCCGGCCAGACGACCTTCTTCGCGGCGTGACGCCGTTCTCGGCCATCTTCGTGCCGGAGACGCTCCGCGACGCGGTCTCCGATCGCGCGTGGGTGCAGGGGATGCTGGACGCGGAGGGGGCGCTCGCGCGGGCCTGCGCCGCGGTCGGCCTCGTGCCGGACGAGGCCGCAGCCCGGATCGCCGACGCGTGCCGTGTCGAGCTGTACGACGTGGAGACGCTCGCGCAGGACGGCCGCGCGGTCGGCAACGCAGCAGAGCCGCTCGTCCGCGCGCTGCGTGACGCGGCCGGAGACGAGGCGGCTGACGACGTCCACCTGGGCGCGACGAGCCAGGACATCGTCGACACGGCGGCGATGCTCGTCTCACGCCGAGCGGGCTCGCTCGTGCTCGCCGAGCTCGATCGCCTCGCTGACCGATGCGCGGAGCTCGCCCGCGCGCACCGCTCTACGCCGGTGGCGGCACGCACGCTCCTCCAACAGGCCGTGCCGACGACCTTCGGGCTGAAGGCGGCAGGATGGCTCGTCGGCGCGGTCGAGGCCCGGCGGACGCTCGCGGCCGTTCGCGACGAGCGCCTCGCGGCGCAGCTCGGCGGGGCCGCCGGAACGCTCGCGGCGCTCGGTGACGACGCGCTCGAGGTCGTCCGCCGGTACGCCGAGGAGCTCGGGCTCGCCGAGCCGACCCTCCCCTGGCACGCGAGCCGCCACCGCGTCGCGGAGCTCGGCGCAGCGCTCGACACCGCCGCGGGCGCGGCCGCGAAGGTCGGACTCGACATCGCTCTCCTCGCGCAGAGCGAGGTGGGCGAGGTCGTCGAGGCGTCGCCGGGAGGCTCGTCGACGATGCCGCAGAAGCGCAATCCGATCTCCTCCACGCTCGCGGTCGCCTGCGCGCGGCTCGCACACGCACACGCGTCGGTGCTCGTCTCCGGCCCCGCGCACGAGCACGAGCGCGCGGTCGGATCCTGGCACGCGGAGTGGGAGGCGCTCTCGGGAGCACTGGCGTTCGCCGGTGGAGCGGCGGCGGCCGCCGCGGACGCCGTCACCGGCCTGGAAGTCGATCCGGAGCGGATGCGGGCGAACCTCGACACGAGCGGCGGGCTCGTCGTCGCCGAGCGCATCTCGTTCGCCCTCGCGCCCCGCCTCGGCCGACGCGAGGCGCACGCGGTGGTCGCGGACGCCGCCCGCGCGCCGTCGTTCCGCGAGGCGCTCCTCGCGGACGAGCGGGTCGAGCTCTCGGCAGAGGAGCTCGCCGTCCTGCTCGACCCGTCCGGCTACCTCGGATCGGCCGAGGCGCTCGTCGACCGTGCCCTCGCCGCGTACGAGCAGACCCGATGACGAGCCTCGACTACCGCCTTCACGGCCCCGAGGACGCGCCGGTCCTCGTGCTGTCGAACTCGCTCGGGACGACACAGATGCTGTGGGGGCGGCAGCTTCCCGCCCTCGCCGAGCGCTTCCGTGTCCTCACCTACGACCACGCCGGACACGGGTCGTCCCGACTCCCGGAGCGACCGTGCACGGTCGAGTCGCTGACGGGCGACCTGCTCGCGCTCCTCGACGAGCTCGGCCTCGACCGCTTCTCGCTGTGCGGGGTCTCGCTCGGAGGAATGGTCGGGATGACGCTCGCAGTGGATGCGCCGAGTCGTGTCGAGCGACTCGTCCTGGCCTGCACCTCGGCGTACCTCGGACCCCCCGACGGGTGGGCGGAACGGGCGCGGATCGTCCGGGCGGACGGGATGGGCGCGATCGCGGACGCGGTCGTCGGGCGGTGGTTCACGCCCGAGCTCCCGCAGGAGGACCCGGAGACCGTGGCGCGCTTCCGCGCCGCTCTCACGGCGACGCCGCCGGAGGGGTACGCCCGCTGCTGCGAGGCCGTCGGCGCGTGGGACGCGCGGGAGCGCATCTCCGCGATCGCCGCGCCCGTGCTCGTCGTCACCGGCGCCGACGACCGGGCGACACCGGTCGAGCACGCCGAGCTCGTCGCCGGCCGCATCCCCGGTGCCCGGCGCGTCGCGCTCGAGGGAGCGGCGCATCTCGCGAACGTCGAGCGGGCGGAGGCCTTCACCGGGGCAGTGCTCGAGCATCTCGGACAGGAGGTACCGGTGTGAGCGACGAAGGGATGAAGACGAGGCGCGAGGTGCTCGGAGACGAGCACGTCGACCGCGCGATCACGGCCACGACCGGGTTCACGGCCGAGTTCCAGGACCTCGTCACGCGCTACGCCTGGGGCGATGTCTGGTCGAGGCCCGGCCTCGACCGCCGGACTCGGAGCTGCATCACGCTCGCCGCGCTCGTCGCAACCGGCCGCGAGCACGAGCTCGCGATGCACGTGCGTGCTGCGCTGCGCAACGGGGTCACTCCGGACGAGCTGAAGGAAGTCCTGCTCCACTGCGCCGTCTACTGCGGCGTGCCCGCGGCGAACGGCGCGTTCGCGATCGCGCAGGGCGTGCTCGAGGAGGAAGGGGCCGTGTGAGCCGGGCGCGGACGCAGGTGGGGATCGTCGGCGCCGGGCCGGCCGGCCTCACGCTCGCGCACCTGCTCCACCTCGAGGACATCGACAGCGTCGTCCTCGAGGACCGCAGCCGCGAATACGTCGAGGCGCGCATCCGAGCAGGCGTCCTCGAGCACTCGATCGTCGACCTGCTCGTGAAGGCCGGCGCGGGCGAGCGGCTGCAACGCGAGGGGCTCGTACATCACGGCATCGAGCTCCAGTTCGCCGGCGAGCGGCACCGTGTCCCTCTCAGCGACCTCTCCGGCGGGCGCGCGATCGTCATCTACGGCCAGACCGAGGTCGTCAAGGATCTCATCGGGCTGCGCCTGGGCACCGGCCGCCCGCTCCACTTCGAGGTCGACGACGTCTCCGTCCACGATCTCGAAACCGGCCGCCCGCGCGTGCGGTACCGCCACGACGGCCGGGAGGAGGAGCTCGAGTGCGACGTCATCGCCGGGTGCGACGGGTTCCACGGAGTCTGCCGGCCGAGCATCCCGGCCGGGCTCCTGTCCGAGTTCTCGCGCGAGTACCCGTACGGCTGGCTCGGCATCCTGGCCGCGGTCGCGCCCTCGAACGAGGAGCTCGTCTACGCGCATCACGAGCGCGGCTTCGCACTCCTCAGCCTTCGCTCCCCGGAGCTGAGCCGCCTCTACGTCCAGTGCCGGCCCGACGAGGACCTCGCCGCATGGTCCGACGACAGGATCTGGGAGGAGCTCCA
The DNA here is from genome assembly GCA_963750595.1 of uncultured Actinomycetes bacterium. Classification (GTDB taxonomy): domain Bacteria; phylum Actinomycetota; class Thermoleophilia; order Gaiellales; family Gaiellaceae; genus GMQP-bins7. Next base: position 157,314 of record CAVVRG010000003.1, read on the forward strand.
GCTGCGGCTCGGCGTCGAGGGATGGACACTCGCGGAGGGCCCGATCCTCGAAAAGGGCGTCACGGGGATGCGCAGCTACGTCTGCGAGCCGATGCGCTACGGACGCCTCTTCCTCGCGGGCGACGCGGCTCACATCGTGCCGCCGACGGGTGCCAAGGGCCTCAACCTCGCCCTCCACGACGTGCGCGTGCTCGCGGAGGCGATCTCCGGCTGGTACCGCTCGGGGGACGCGGCCGGGCTCGATGCCTACTCGGACACGGCACTGCGGCGCGTCTGGCGCGCGGAGCACTTCTCCTGGTGGATGACGCAGATGCTCCACCGCCCCGAAGACGCAGACGCGTTCGACCTCGAGCTCCAGCTCTCGCAGCTCCGGTACGTCACGAGCTCGCAGGCGGCGGCCGCGTCGCTCGCGGAGAACTACGTCGGCATCGAGCTCGCATAGCCCTCGGGTCTCGAAGCGGCGGGCCCTATGCGTTCGCCGCGCGCCAGCCGCCGGGCGCGTAGGACGTTCGCGCCGCCTGCACGTACGGGACGGGGCAGACCACCGCGCGGATCTCCGTCTGCAGGTGAGGCTCGACCGTCGGCTTGGCCGTGCCGCCGTCCTCCTCGCCCCAGACGAGGCTCACCTCCGTGCCCGGCTCCGCATGGTCGGCGTCGAGCACGGCGAGGGTGAGCATCTTGCCCTCGTTCGCGCTGTAGCCGATCCAGGTGGAGACGCCGACCGTCTCGCCGTCCGCCGTCACCCGGTCGTACTGGTGCATCGCGTACACGGCGGCAGGCCAGTCCATGAACTTCGCCCGGTCGGACTCCAGGAACATCGTCCCGATCGTGCGCGTCACGTCCTCGTCGTCGAGCGCGAGCGTGACCTTCTGCCGATGCTCGGCCTCGGCGGCCATGCGCGCGAGCGCCTCGCGCCCCACGAAGTCGTGGTCGAACGCGACGTAGCTCCCGTACCCGAGGTCCCAGGGCGTGAAGTAGTAGTCGTCGATCCGCTCGGACACGAAGCTGCCGCCGATCGAGGCCGAGCCCTCGTACCCGGCTGCGGGCAGCCACTCCCGGTACGCCGTCAGCTCGTCCCCCGAGTACATCGCGGGCAGCGGCGAGGGGATCCAGCCCGACTCGAGGGTGTTGGACGAGTACGCGCGCCCGCCCGCAAGCCTGAGCCCGAACTCCTCGCCCGCGTCGACGAGCGCCTCGTGCACCGCCTCCCCGTCGCCCCAGGGCCCGAAGAGCTCCCAGCCGGGCTGGCCGACCATGCCGTGCCGGAGGGCGCCGACGGTCCGGCCGGCGATCCCGACCGTTGTCGTGTGGAAGAACCTGAGCTCGGGCGCGGACCCGCCCAGCGCCTTCTCGAGGACCTGCATCGCGGTCGGCCCCTGGAGCTGGAAGCGATAGGACCTCCGCCGTCCGTCGGCACGCAGCGCCGTCCTGACATCCAGGTCGACGTCCACGTCGTACCCGCCGGTGTCGGCGTGGTACATCACCCAGTTCAGCGCCGGGGCTCGGCCTACGAGGTTGAAGCGACTCTCTCCGAGCGGGAAGAGGATCACGTCGCCGATGACGTAGCCGTCGGGACTGCACGGCACGAAGTGCTTCGCCCGGTCCGACCCGAAGCCGTCGAAGCTGTTCACGGCGAGGTGAGACAGCAGCGCGAGCGCGTCCGGGCCCTGCACCGCCAGGTCGTTCATGTGGAACGACTGGTTGAAGAGGACGCAGGTCGTCTGCCAGGCGCGCTGCTCGTCGCGCCAGTTCGTGAACTCGGCCGGGACCCCGGGAAAGACGTTCGGCCCGGCCTGCGCGTTGCGCAGGAGCTCGACCGGGCTTTCGACGGAGCGGAGCAGCTCCTCGAGACTCCGATGATTCATGTCGGTCCTCCCTTCTCCGGGGTCAGAGGGCACCGCGGCTCGCCGTGTCGATGCCGCCCGGGAGCAGACCGCGCTGCACCGCCCGGGCGACGTTGAAGAGATGGTCGCGCATCGCCTGCTCGGCACGGTCGGCGTCGCCGGCCACGACCGCCTCCACGATCGCGGCGTGCTCTGCCACGGACGACGCAGAGCGGCCGGGGATGAGGATCGTGCGGTACTGGTAGCGCACCGTCTGCGAGCTCAGCGCGCGGATCAGCCGGAGGGCCGTGCCGTGGCCGGAGAGCTCGAGCAGCGCGGCGTGGAGGTCGGCGTTCGCCTCCGAGGCACCGAGGAGGTCCCCGAGCTCGAGCAGCTCGCGCTGTCGAGCGAGACACGCCCGCAGGCGTGCGGCGCCAGTGTCGTCGATGCGCTGCGCGGTGAGCCGGACGGCGAGCCCCTCCAGGACCGCACGGGCCTGAAGGATCTCGACCGCCTCCTCGTCGGAGACCTGCCGGACGCGCGCGCCCTTGTGCGGCTCGCGCACGACGAGCCCTTCCTGCTCGAGGCGGATGAGCGCGGTTCGCACCGCGCCCCGGGACATCTCGTAGGCAGTGCCGAGGTCCGATTCGACGAGGCGGGCGTTGGGGGCGAGGTCGCCGCGGACGATCGCCTCGCGCAGCGCGGCGTAGTTGGCGCTGCTCGCCACGGTCGGCATGGTGACGAATGGTTGCAAGATCGTCAACAATTCTGTTCAATCTCGCCGTGCGCGCCGCTCCAACGGTCGCGGTGCTCGGCCTCGGCGAGGCAGGGAGCAGGCTCGCCGCCGACCTCGTCGCGGCGGGCGCGCGAGTGCGCGGCTACGACCCGCTGGCGGGCCCGACTCCCGACGGTGTCGTCCGCGCTCCGGATCCCTTGTCGGCCGTCGCGGGCGGTGACGTGGTGCTCGGAGTCACGAGCGCTGCCTCCGCCCTCGACGCGGCGACGTCGGCGCTGCCCTCGCTCGCGCCTGGAGCGATCTACGCGGACCTGAACACCGGGCGTCCCTCCTTGAAGCACGAGCTCGCGACGCTCGTGGACGGCGCGGGCGGGCGCTTCGCGGACGTGGCGCTGCTCGGCCCCGTCCCCGCGCGCGGGCTCGGCACGCCCGCTCTCGCTTCCGGGCTGGGGGCCCACGCCTTCGCCGACGTGGTCGGCCCTCTCGGGATGCCGGTGGAAGTCCTCTCCGACCACGCGGGCGACGCGGCCGCCCTGAAGCTCCTGCGTTCGGTCTTCATGAAGGGGCTCGCAGCCTCCGCGCTCGAGAGTCTTCACGCGGCCGAGGCGGCAGGCCACGCGGACTGGCTCGAGCAACAGCTCGCGGACGTGATCGGTCGGCCGCTCCTCGAGCGCCTGCTCGAGGGCAGCCGTGCGCATGCCGCCCGTCGCGTCGACGAGATGGGGGCAGCCCGAGATCTCGTGCTCGAGCTCGGTGTCGAGCCCCGGATCGCGTCGGCGAGCATGGCGCTGCTCGCCGAGCTTTCCGCAGGAGGAGGGGGCTAGGGTCGTGGCCGTGGTAACCCGGCCGACCGAGGAGACGCCACCGAGCGAGCAGGCACGCGAGCTCGTCCGGGGCGCGTACGACCTCCACGTCCACGTCGACCCGGACGTGATCCCGCGCCGGATCGACGACGTCACCCTCGCCGGCCGCTTCGCGGACGTCGGGCTCGCCGGCTTCGCTCTCAAGTCGCACTACACCTCGACCGCAGAGCGCGCACGGATCGTCTCGGCCGTCGCGCCCGGCGTGCAGGCGATCGGAGCGCTGACCCTCAACCGGGCAGTCGGCGGGATGAATGCGCTCGCCGTCGACATCGCGGCACGCGAGGGCGCCCGCATCGTCTGGATGCCGACGGTCGACTCCCCGGCGGAGACCGCGGGGAGGACCGAGCCGAAGGAGGGCGACAGGGTCCCGCTCTGGGCGCGGCTCCAGCACGAGCTCCGCGAGCTCGGCCTCGGCATCGAGCCCGTGCAGGTCACCGACGACGAGGGACGGCTCCTGCCCGAGACGCGCGACGTGCTGCGCACGATCGCCCGTCACGATCTCGTCCTCGCGACCGGCCATCTCGCGCGGGGGGACACGTTCGCCGTGATCGACGGAGCGTTCGAGGAGGGCATCCGGCACGTCGTCGTGACGCACCCGGAGTTCCCGTGCCAGAACTTCTCGATCGAGGACCAGCGGGAGCTCGCCGCACGGGGATGCCTGCTCGAGCGGTGCCTCAGCACTCCCCTGAGCGGCAAGACGACGTGGGAGCACGTCTTCGACGGCGTGCGGGCCGTGGGCGCACGGCGAACGCTGTTCTCGAGCGACTGCGGAAACCCCGACTACCCGGCCGTCGAGGACGGGCTCGCGCTCTGGGCCGATCGCCTCCTCGGCGCCGGCTTCGACGACCTCGACGTGCACGAGATGATCGTGGGGCAGTCGCGCCGGCTCGCGGGGGCGGAATGAGCAATGCTCGCCTGCGGCTCGCGTCGCGTGCCCCCTTCTTCCTGAGAGCGTGGGGAACCTCCCGGTTCCCCACACCCCTCCCCGCTCATAGGCCAGAGGTCGGCCTATGAGCCGGCGGCTTCTCGTGATCGGGGCGCACTCCGCCGACTTCGTCTGGCGGGCCGGCGGTGTGATCGCGGTGACGACGGCGGCCGGAGGGACGGCGCGCGTGCTCGCCCTCTCGTACGGCGAGCGCGGGGAGTCCGGCGAGCTGTGGAAGGAGCCCGGCCAGACGGTCGAGCGCGTCAAGGAGATCCGGCACGGCGAGGCGGAGCGCGCGGCGACCGCGCTCGGCGCGGCGTTCGAGTGCCTCGATCTCGGCGACTACCCGCTGGAGATCGACAGGGACGCGCTCGTCTCGATCGCCGACCGCATCCGCGCGCTCGCGCCCGACGCGATCGTCACGCACACCGACCGCGACCCTTTCAACCCGGACCACGCCGCCGCCTTCCATGCGGTCGAGCGCGCTCGCGCCCTGGCCGCCGGCGCGGGCGTCCCGAGCGCGTTCGACACGGTGCTGCCTCCGGAGCTCTTCCTCTTCGAGCCCCACCAGCCCGAGCTCTGCAACTTCGTCCCGACGATGTTCGTCGACATCACGCCGGTGTTCGAGCAGAAGCAGGCGGCGATGGAGGAGATGGAGGCGCAGGCGTATCTCCACACGTACTACGCGCAGCGCGCCGAGCAGCGTGGCAACCATGCACGCCGCTCCTCCGGCGACGCGACGATCCGCTACGCGGAGGCGTTCCAGCGCGCGACGCCGCAGGTGGTACGCGAGCTGTGACGGACTTCACCGAGCTCGCGGAGCTGGGCACGGCGACGGTGCACGAGGCCGGTGGCCGTGCGGCGGTGGTCGACCTGCCTCTCGTCCAGGTCGTGCCCGGCTCCCGCGCCGCCGGGCCTGCGCGTACCGTGCGCTGCGGCCAGGGCGACAACCTCATGGTGCACGCGGCCGTTGCCGAGGCGCGCCCGGGGGAGGTGCTCGTGCTGACGATGCCCGAGCCGGAGCCCGTCGCGCTCGTCGGCGAGCTCCTCGCGACGCAGGCGAAGGCTCGCGGGGTGGCGGCCTTGCTCGTCGACGCCGCGGTTCGTGATCTCCAGGAGCTGCAGGAGCTCGGGCTGCCGATCTGGGCGCGCCACGTCCGCGTGCGCGGCGCCGGGAAGAAGCTGCCGGGCACGATCGGCGAGCCGGTCGAGGTGGGGGGCGCGAGGATCCGGCAGGGCGACACGGTCGTGCTGGACGCGGACGGTGCGGTGATCGTCGAGCAGGAGCGGATCGAGGAGGTGCTGGCGGCGGCGCGCGGGCGGGCGGAGCGCGAGCGCGAGAAGCGCGCGAAGCTCCAGGCAGGCGCGCTCTCCTACGATCTCGACGGCCTCCGGGACCTCGTGGAGGGGTGAGCCCCGACGCCGTGACCGAGCCGCTGCACGACGTCGCCCGCATCGCCCACGCGGAGCTCCTGACCCCGACGCCCGAGGAGAGCCTCCGCTTCTTCGTCGACGTGCTCGGGCTGGAGGAGGAGTCGCGGGCTGGTCAGTCCGTCTACCTGCGCGGCTGGGGGGACTACCTCCGCTACAGCCTCAAGCTCACGGAGTCCCCGCAGGCGGGGCTCGGCCACGTCGCGCTGCGCACGTGGAGCCCGGCGGCACTCGACCGGCGGGTCGCCGCGATCGAGGAGAGCGGGCTCGGGATCGGGTGGCAGGACGGCGACTTCGGGCACGGCCCTGCCTACCGGTTCACCGACCCCGACGGGCACGTCTTCGAGATCCTCTACGAGACCGAGCGGTACGCGGCGCCCGAGCACCTGCGGCCGTCGTGGAGGAACCAGCCGCAACGCTACGTCGGCCGCGGAGCCGCGGTGAAGCGACTCGACCACGTGAACTTCCTGGCGGCGGACGTGCGAGCGAACCGGACGTTCGCGCAGGAGGTGCTCGGCTACCGCCTGTACGAGCGGATCGAGCTGGACGACGGGACCGAGACGGGCGCCTGGCTCAGCGTCTCGATCGCCGCTCACGAGCTCATCTACGTCGCCGACGCGCACGGGGCGAGAGGGCGGCTCCACCATCTCGCGTTCTGGGTGGACACCCGTGAGGAGTGCCTCCGCGCCGCGGACCTCTTCGTCGACAACGACGTGATCATCGAGGCCGCGCCGTCCAAGCACGGAGTGGCGCAGGGCTTCTTCCTCTACGGCTTCGAGCCGGGCGGCAACCGGATCGAGGTGACGACCGGCGGGTACTTCGTCTACGACCCGGACTGGGAGCCGATCGTGTGGACCGCGGAGGAGCGGGCGCGAGGCCAGTACTGGGGGGTGAAGACGATCGAGAGCTTCCACACGTACGGCACCCCCGACGTCGAGACCACGGCCTGAATGGAGGCGACCGTGCCTCTCCGCGAGCAGCTCGCTCGGCCGGGTGCGTTCGTGGTCGCGGCGGAGCTCGTCACGAGCCGAGGCCCGATCACCACCGGCGGCGGCGAGAGGGTGCTCGAGCTCGCGCGGGAGCTCGCCGGGGACCCCCGCATCGACGTGCTCTCCATCACGGACAACCCCGGGGGACACGCGATGGTGGCACCCGACGCCCTCGGCACCGACCTCGTCTCGCGCGGCCAGGAAGTGATCATCCATCTCGCCTGCAAGGACTGGAATCGCAACGCGCTCGAGAGCCGCGGGTGGCAGCTGAGCTCGGCGGGGTTCCACAACGTGCTCGCCCTCTCCGGCGACTACCCCGTCGGAGGCCACAGAGGCCTCGCCGCGCCCGTGTTCGACATCGACTCGGTCGGCCTCCTCAGCCTGTTCTCCGAGATGAACGAGGGGCTTCCGGACGAGCGCACGTCGGACGCGCGGCTGGGTCGCACGAACTTCTTCCTCGGGTGCGTGGTCACGAACCACAAGCGCCACGAGCGCGAGGTGATGCCGCAGTACTTCAAGCTCCGCAAGAAGGCTCGGGCAGGCGCCCGCTTCGTCATCAAGCAGATCGGCTGGAACGCCCGCAAGGACGACGAGCTCGTCCGTTGGATCCGGCGCGAGGGCCTCGAGCTCGCGGTGCTCTCGAACGTGTACCTGCTCTCGCGCACCGCGGCCCGCGCCTTTCGCCGGGGAGTGATCCCCGGGGTCGTCGTCAACGACGAGCTGCTCGCGCTCGTCGAGCGCCACGCGGCGAGCCCGGACGAGGGCAGGGCCTTCTTCGTCGACCTCGCCGCCAAGCAGGTCGCGGTCGCGCGCGGGCTCGGCTTCGACGGCGTGTACCTCGGAGGGCACATGCCCGCGGCCACGTTCGGCGAGATCCTGGACCTCGCGAGCTCGTTCGGGCCGGACGACCGGCTTGGGCTCGCGCGGGAGATCGACTTCCCGCTCGAGGACGAGTTCCACTTCTTCGAGCGCAACCCCGAGACCGGGCTCTCGTCCGACGAGGTGAGCCCGACGTACCTCGCGACGAAGGAACGGCGGCAGACCGCGTTGCGCGTTCCGCTCTCCTACCGCTTCAGCCGGCGCGTCCACGACGCCGTCTTCGCGGACGACGCGCCGCTCCGCGACGCCGGGCGGACGTTCTACGCGAAGGTCGACGGCGCTCCGAGGCTCGTGCGCACGGTGGCGCACGCGCTCGAGCAGGCGGCGAAGGTGCCGCTCTTCGACTGCAAGGACTGCGGCGACTGCTCTCTCCCCGAGATCGCGTACGTGTGCCCGGAGTCGCAGTGCGCGAAGAACCAGCGCAACGGCCCGTGCGGGGGTACGCGGGACGGGCTCTGCGAGGTCTACGACACGGAGTGCATCTGGTCCGAGGCCTACGAGCGGCTGAAGGCATACGGCGAGGAGGAGTCGATGCTCGACGGCCCTGTCGTGGTCAAGGACAACGCGCTCGCGGGAACGAGCGCCTGGGCGAACACGCTCCTCGGCCGCGACCACCAGGGACGCGAGAGGTCCGGAGGCGGCGCGGAGGGCGGCCCCGGTGCCGCGTCATAATCCCGAGGCCGGCGGCTCGTCGCAGGCCAGAAGAGGAGGTAGCGGAGATGGCTCACGGGAGCTTGGAGGAGAAGCTGCAGGCGGTCGGGGGCGCAGTCGAGATGGCGCGCAACTCGCAGATCGGGCCCTATGTCTATCCGGCGGTGCCGGGCGAGTTCTCGAACTGGCGGGACGAGCAGGTCGCCTGGCGCGAGACGAGCGCGCTCTTCGACCAGTCGCACCACATGACCGATCTCTACGTCGAGGGCACCGACGTCATCCGGCTCCTCTCCGACCTCGGCGTCAACACGTTCGCGAACGCCGCGGTGAACAAGGCGAAGCAGTTCGTCGCCTGCAACCACGACGGCTACGTGATCGGGGACGGGATCCTCTTCTTCCTCGACGAGAACCGCGTGAGCCTCGTCGGCCGTCCCTCGGCCCACAACTGGGTCCAGTATCACGCGGAGACGGGCGGGTACGACGTCACGGTCGAACGCGACGAGCGCACGGCCGTCAACCCCACGGGAAGGAGGAAGATCTACCGCTTCCAGGTCCAGGGGCCGACCGCGCTCGACGTCCTCGCGAAGGCAACCGGAGGCGCGCTGCCCGAGATCAAGTTCTTCAACATGGGGGAGCTCACGATCGCGGGGCACCAGGTTCGGGCGCTGCATCACGGGATGTCCGGCGTGCCCGGCCTGGAGCTGTTCGGTCCCTGGGAGGAACGAGAGGACGTCCGGGCCGCAATCGTGGAGGCCGGCAAGGACCACGGGCTCAGGCAGGTGGGCTCGCGGGTCTATGCGACGAACACCCTCGAGTCCGGGTGGATCCCCTGCCCGCTTCCCGCCGTCTTCACCGGTGACGAGCTGAAGGCATACCGGGAATGGCTCCCCGCGAACGGCTACGAGGGAACGGGGTCGCTGGGCGGGAGCTTCACCTCCGACGACATCTCCGACTACTACTTGACGCCGCACGACCTCGGGTACTGGCCCTTCGTCAAGTTCGACCACGACTTCGTCGGACGGGAGGCGCTCGAGGAGATGACCGACGACCCGAGTCGGCGCAAGGTCACGCTGGCCTGGAACGGCGAGGACGTCGCGCAGGCGACCGGCACGCTGTTCGAGAAGGGAGACCCGGTCAAGTACATCGACCTCCCGCTCTCGAACTACGCGACGTGGCCCTACGACAAGGTGCTCCGCGACGGAGAGATCGTCGGGATCTCGTCCTTCTCGGGCTACAGCTACAACGAGCGCTCGTTCCTCTCGCTCGCCGTGATCGACGCGGACGTCGAGCTCGGCACCGAGGTTACGCTCGTGTGGGGCGAGGAGGACGGTGGATCGGCGAAGCCCGTCGTCGAGCGCCACCGGCAGGCGGAGATCCGCGCGGTCGTCAGCCCGTGCCCGTACTCCGAGGTCGTGCGCAGCTCGTACCACGAGGGCTGGCGTTCGAAGGCCGGCGTGGCCTGACCCGAGCGACCCGGGAGTTGCTCAGGCCACCCAGACGGCGCGGCCGAACGCCACGCCGGCGACCGCGGTCACGGCTCCCAGCGTCACGAGCACGCCCGTCCGGAGCTGGGGCCGACCGGCGATCAGCGCCGCTCCGGCGATGAGCACCGGGAAGTCGACCATGACGAACCGGACCATGCTGTGGAGCGGGAGCGCCCCGCCCGGCGCGGAGGTGGCGATGGCCAGGGAGGCCGCCGAGAAGAGCGCGAACGCGAGCCCGAGCCGCCGGTAGGCGACGACGGTCAGCGCCGCGGCGCCAACGAGCGCGAGCAGGTCGACGAGGTTCCAGAGCCCGAGCTGCGCGTTCTGCACGGCCAGCGTCTCGAGCACCGAGGCGGGATCGTCCGGCGTGCTGATCTGGGCGGGAAGCGAGGTCAGCCCGTCGAGGCTGTCGGGCACGGCTGCAAGCGCCTCGTAGATCCCCGAGAGCGGGCCGAGCCACGACGGGTCGCGCGCCCAGTACTGCTGCGCGTGCACGAACGCGAGCGAGTCTCCGAGCTCGACGTCGAACGTGAGCGCCACGAACGCGAGCCCCATGAAGGGGAGGAGGATCACGGGCGCGAGCTGCGGGATCTGGGTGCGCGTCTTCGGCCAGAGAAGCGCCACGAGGGCCGGGACGAGCGCGAGCCCGGTCAGCCTCGTCGCGACCGCGAGCCCCGCGAGCAGCCCGGCGAGCCACGGCCGGCCGCGCTGCGCGGCCAAAAACGAGGTCGTCGCGAACGCCAGGAAGAGGCCCTCGGAGTAGACGGAGGTGAACACGAATGCCGTGGGGTAGAGCGCGAGCAGGAGCATCGAGTCCCTCGCGATCGCGTCGCCGACCAGTGGCCGCGCGACCTCGACCAGCGCCCAGGCTCCGACGGCCGCGGCGGCGAGGGAGAGGGTCACGCCCGCGACCATGTTCGAGCCGATCACGGCGCCGAGCACGCGGACGAGCCCGGGGAAGAGCGGGAAGAAGGCCGCCGACTCGCTCCGGTACCCGTCCTCCGCGATGCTCAGGTACCAGTTGCTGTCCCACTGGGCGAACCCGCCGAAGAGGTAGTCGGTGAGCGCGTCGTACCCGCCCGACGCGGCCGCGGCTCCGCTCGACGGCAGCGCCCAGACGAGCGTGAGCCCGGTGCCGAGGAGGAACGCGGCCCGGATGGCGACGAAGGTCGTGGCCGGGTGCCGGAGCACGCGCACCGCGCAAGCCTAGTCTCGTGCCCGGCCCTTGCAGGAGTGGCGGCGCGGCGAGCGAAACGAACGCCCTGTGGACCACCCGCTCCCCGGCTCCGAGGCCCTCGTCCGACCCTGGCGCACCGCCGCCTACGTCGCCGTGGCCGTTGCCGCGCTCGAGCTGATCCTCCTCCTCGTCATCGGAGGCGGGGCGCTCGTCGACGCGGCGTCCGCCCGGCTCCGAGTGGAGGCGCGGGATCGCGCCCTCGCCCCCGTCTCCTCGCACGAGCCCGCAGCTCGCAAGCCCGTCCCGGCCCCCGCCGCCAAGCGCCCGCGCTCCGCGACCGTTGTCCTCGTCCTCAACGGGAACGGACGCACGGGCGCGGCGGCGGCTGCGGCTGCACGGGTGAAGGGGCGCAGCTACAGGATCGGGCACGTGGGCAACGCGTCCCGCAGCGACTACCCGACGAGCCTCGTCATGTACCGCCCCGGCTTTGCGGGTGAGGGCCGCAGGCTCGCGCGGGATCTGGGCGTGAAGCGGTTCGGCCCGCTCGACGGGATGCGCGCCGGCGAGCTCGGGCGCGCGCAGCTCGTGTTCATCCTCGGCGCGTAGCCGCGCGACAAGCAGGTGACCGACAAGCAGGTGACAATCCCCTCCGGGGACAGTCACCAGCTCAGCCCGGCTCGCAGGCGCCCGCGTTCACCGCGTCGCGGGCGACGTCCAGCGGGCCGCCGACGACCCACTGGTTCCCCGAGGGGTCGAGCGTCCACGCCTCGTTCAGGAAGCGGTACGCCGCGCACATCCGGTCGCGCGCCTCGAACTCGAAGATCCCGAGCGCGTACCACGTCGCCGGGTTCTCGGGCTGGAGCTCGACCGCGTCGACGTACCGGTCCTGGGCGGCGTCGAGGTCTCCACGGCGCTCTTCGATCCGGGCGAACGCCACGAGCGGGCCGACGGAGAGCGGGTCGAGACTGCGCGCCAGCCGCGCCCGATCGCGAGCGCGCTCGAAGTCCCCGTCGTCGAGCGCGCGGGTCGACGCGCGGACCGCGCGATCCGCGACCTCTGGCGCCGAGAAGGAGAGGAGCACGGCCAGCGCCACGAGCACCGCCGCGACTCCCAGCACCGGGCGGCGCACGATCCGACCGGCGGGGCGCCCGGCACCCGCGAGGACGCCGAGCGCGAGCATCGTCGGCGCGGTCACCGAGACGAAGTCCCAGGTGTAGTCGACGAGCGCGTGGAGGAGGTATGCCGCCGGTGCGGCGACGAGCGCGACCGCTGCCGCGCGCTCCTCGCCCCCGAGCCGCCGAAGCGCGCAAATACAGGTGGCGCCGGCGGCTCCGATCATCGCAAGCAGCAGTGCGAGCGCGACGACACCTCCGTCGGAGAGCTGCTGGAGCGGCACGCTGTGCGGCTGGAGGACGCTCCGCGCATCCACCCGGTACCGCTTGCGCGCGACCTCGAACGAGCCCCCGCCCGCTCCCTCCGGCGCGTGGCCCGTGAAGACGTCCCACGCCTCGCCCCACCAGCAGAGCCGCGCGCTCTCGAGCGTGCCGAAGCGGCCCGGGTCGTTGACGACCTCGGCGCAGTCGCGGCCCTGCGACACCGCCCCGACCGCGCCCGCGACGAGGAGAGCGCCGACCGCGATCGCCGCCACCCCGGCGACGACCGCGAGCGTGCGTCCGACCCTCTGCCGGGAATCCCCGGCGAGCGTCCGCCGCGACCCGAGCACGACGAGCAGCGCGACGGCGGCGGCTCCGACGAGCGCCAGCACGCCGAAGACCGCTCCGTCCGCCTCCCGATCCGACCGCAGCGCGACGTCCTCGACGAGCGCCGGGCGCGTGAACGCCCAGGCGCCGACGAGCGCGGCCGGGCCTGCCGACGCGGCCAGCAACAGGCCGCTGGCGAGGCGCTCGCTGGTGAGCACGAGCCAGAGACCGACCACGGCCACGCCGGCGACCGCGCCCGCCCGAGAGAGCGTGAGGAGCAGCGTGAGCGTGGCCGCATACGTGAGGAGGGCGCCCGCGACGCGCACGCTCGTCCGCCGCCCGCCCGCGGTCGCCAGCCAGAGCCCGAGCGCGAGCGCGATGTCCGCGACCAGCGCGAGCGCGTTCCAGTAGCCGACGGGCTCGCGCAGGCGGGCGACGCGGTCGCCCCCCGGATCGAGCGCGGGGACGGCTTTCGCGAGGAGCGCCCAGCTGACGACGACGCCCGCGACGACCGTCAGGAGCAGCGCGCCGATCCGGGTGGCCAGGCTCCCCACCGCTCCGGCCACCACGATCCCGAGCCCCAGGAACGCGGCGAAGACGATCCCGCGATTCGCCACGTCCCAGCTTCTGTCGGGGACGATCGACCACCACACCGTGAGACCCGTCCACGCGACGAGGGCTACGAACGCGAGGACGAGGACGAGACCCGAGCGGCCGACGCGCGGCGCGGCGAGCCTCCCCAGGGCGATGGCGACGACGGCGGCGAGCAGGAGCAGCACCGCGGCGCCGCCCACGGGCAGCGTCGCGCCGAAGCCGGACCCGTCTCCCGCGACCGCGGCCCAGAGCAGCACCATCCCGACGAGGCCGGCGAAGACGATCGGGCCGATGCCCGGCGCCCGAGCGGCCGGCTCCGGCGCCGCATCCATGGCGGGCCACGCTACCATCGCTCGCGGCGTTTGCCGGCGCCCGCGGCAGGGTAAACGTCGGCTCCGTCTAACAGATCGTTTACTCTGCCCAAACGCTCGGATCACCTCGAGCCGGAAGACTCGCCCTAGAGTTGGGCCTCCGGCAGCGCTTCGTGACTTCCCCCTCGCACACCCACCGCCATCCGCTCGCGCTTGCCGCGCTGCTCGCGCTGCTCGCGAGCGCGCTCGTCGCGCTCACCGCCTCGGCACCCGCGACCGCCGCAGCCAAGACGACGTGCGGGGACAAGGTGCTCGCCGACTGGTTCGACAACGGGCGCATCGACCGCCTCTATCCGCTCCACTGCTACGAGGACGCCATCGACGCGATCCCGGACGACCTGCGCGACTACGCCGACGCCGAGGAGGTCATCTCGCGTGCGCTGCAGAGCGCGCTCCGCGGCGAGCTCGCACCTGGCGGTGCCGATCCGACCCCGGGGGACGACCCGACCGGCTCGGACGGCCAGCCCGGAGGTTCGGACCCGGGCGATCCGGACGAGCCCGACGGCTCGAACGGCGGGTCGGAGGCCACCCCGGACGTGGACACGTCCGGCCCCTCGGCGGTGCCCATCCCGCTCATCGTGCTCGGCGGCATGTCGCTCGCGCTGCTCGCAGCCGGCGGCGTCGGCTACCTGTCGCGCCGACGCCAGGCCGCGCACGACGACGTCCCGCCGGACGACGACTTCCCGGCCTGAGCCGCTGATCTCCCGGCGGCCGGTTTCACGGCCGTCGCCTGCGGGTATTCGATAGACGTGGTGTCTTCCGACACCTCAGCCGTCGTCGTTCTCGCCGCGTTCGCCTGCCTCGTGCTCGCACTGAGCTTCGCGCGACCGGTTACCGCTGCGCCGTCCTGCGGCGAGCGGGTGCTGCTCGACTGGTCCGACAACGGTCGCGTCGACCACCTGTACCGACTGAGCTGCTACGAGGACGCGCTCGACGACCTGCCGTCCGACCTCCGCGACTACACGGACGCGGCGGACGTCATCGAGCGTGCGCTCTACACCGCCGTGCGCCAGGGTTCCGGGTCGGCTGCGCAGAGCTCGGAGGAGTCGTCCTCCTCCTCGCGCGCCGTGCTCCTCGCCGCGCTCGCCGCGTCCTCCGTGGCACTCGCCGCAGCGGCAGCGATCGGCTTCCGCGCGCGCCGCGCCGGCCCCGGAGAAACGAGCGCGCGCAGGTAAAATCCGGGGGTGGAAAGCCTCTTTCCAGGGAAATTTCCCGGCCCCCGCACCGTCCGGCCCGCCTCCTACCCTCCCTGGTCCGCTCGCACGCTGCTCGTCGCTCCGCCGGGCGGGGAAACGTAGATGTCCGACTCGGCTCGGGAGGAGACGATGGCAACGCAGCAGGCACCCCAGACGACCGCAGGCGCCGACGAGGTCGTGAACGAGGTCGTCGAGGCGGAGGCGAGCGTCGCCCCGCGCCGCTACTTCACGATCCCGGGCCGGGACCCGTTCGAGGAGGTCGAGTGGGAGCTCCGCCACGCGTACATCCCGGGCAAGGACGGCCCCGCGTTCGAGCAGAAGGACGTCGAGTTCCCGAAGTTCTGGTCGCAGACGGCGACGAACATCGTCGCCCAGAAGTACTTCCGCGGGCGCATGGCCTCGCCCGAGCGCGAGCGCTCCGTGAAGCAGATGGTCGGCCGCGTCGTCGACACGATCGGCGGCTGGGGCCGCGAGGGCGGCTACTTCGCGACCGACGACGAGGCCGACACCTTCGAGGCCGAGCTGAAGGCGATCCTGGTCAACCAGTACGCCTCGTTCAACTCCCCCGTCTGGTTCAACGTCGGCTTCGAGACGAAGCCGCAGTGCTCCGCCTGCTTCATCCTCTCGATCGACGACTCGATGGAGTCGATCCTCGACTGGATCCGACGCGAGGGGATCATCTTCCGCGGCGGCTCCGGCTCCGGAGTGAACCTGAGCAGGCTGCGCTCCTCCAAGGAGCAGCTCTCGAAGGGCGGCCACGCGTCCGGGCCGGTCTCGTTCATGCGCGGCGCCGACGCCTCCGCCGGCACGATCAAGTCCGGCGGCAAGACGCGGCGCGCGGCGAAGATGGTCGTGCTCGACGTCGACCACCCGGACGTCGAGGAGTTCATCTGGTGCAAGGCCAAGGAGGAGCGCAAGGCGCGCGTCCTCGAGGCGGCGGGCTACGACATGTCGCTCGACTCGCCCGACTGGGCCTCGATCCAGTACCAGAACGCGAACAACTCGGTGCGCGTCACGGACACGTTCATGGAGGCGGTTCTCGAGGGCAAGGAGTGGAACCTCACCGCGCGCACCGACGGCTCCGTCGTCGAGGCGAGCGACGCGCGCTCTCTCCTCCGGCAGATCGCCGAGGCGGCGTGGGAGTGCGCCGACCCGGGAGTGCAGTACGACACGACCATCAACAACTGGCACACGCTCCCGAACACGAGCCGCATCAACGCGTCGAACCCGTGCAGCGAGTACATGTCCATTGACGACAGTGCCTGCAACCTCGCCTCCCTCAACCTCCTCAAGTTCCGCAAGGAGGACGGCGAGCTCGACATCGAGGCGTTCGAGCACGCCGTCGACGTCGTCTTCCTCGCACAGGAGATCGCGGTCGGCTACTCCTCGTACCCGACGCCCGAGATCGAGCGCAACGCGAAGGCCTACCGCCAGCTCGGGCTCGGCTACGCGAACCTCGGCGCGCTGCTCATGGCGCGCGGCCTCCCCTACGACTCGGACGAGGGCCGCGCCTACGCAGCCGCGATCACCGCGCTCATGACCGGCCGCGCGTACCGCAAGTCGGCCGAGGTCGCGAAGCGGATGGGCCCGTTCGCCGGCTTCCGGCCGAACGCGGCGGCGATGACGGGCGTCATCGCGAAGCACCGCGCAGCGGTCGGCAACATCGACAATGCGCACTCGGTGCCCGACGACCTGCTGGCCGCCGGACGCAAGGCTTGGGACGAGGCGCTCGACTTCGGCGAGGTCTCCGGCTGGCGGAACGCGCAGGCGACCGTCCTCGCGCCGACCGGGACGATCAGCTTCATGATGGACTGCGACACGACCGGGGTCGAGCCCGACTTCTCACTCGTGAAGTCGAAGAAGCTCGTCGGCGGCGGCGAGATCACGATCGTGAACAAGACCGTGCCGATGGCCCTCGGCGAGCTCGGCTACGCGCCGAACGAGGGCGAGGAGATCGTCGCGTACATCGACGAGCGCAACACGATCGTCGGCGCGCCGTACGTGAAGGCCGAGCACTACCCGGTCTTCGACTGCGCGATCGGCGATCGCGCGATCCAGTACATGGGCCACGTGAAGATGATGGGCGCCGTCCAGCCGTTCATCTCGGGCGCGATCTCGAAGACGGTCAACCTCCCCGAAGAGGTCACGGTCGACGAGATCTCGCAGCTCCTCATCGAGTCCTGGCAGCTCGGCGTCAAGGCGATCGCGATCTACCGCGACAACTGCAAGGTCGCTCAGCCGCTCTCGGGGAAGGCCAACGCGGGCGCGACGACGCTCGCGCCGGTCGCGGGGGTCGTCTCGCCGCTGCCGCAGCGCCGCCGGCTCCCGGACGACCGCGTCGAGGTCGGCCGCAAGTTCAAGGTCGGCGAGTACGAGGGCTACATCCACGTCGGGCTCTTCGACGACGGGACGCCCGGCGACATCTTCGTGGACATCGCGAAGGAGGGCACGACCCTCGCCGGCCTCATGAACTCGTTCATGATCTCCGTCTCGCTCGGCCTCCAGTACGGCGTGCCGCTCGAGGTCTACGTCTCGAAGTTCAGCCACATGCGCTTCGAGCCCTCGGGCATGACGAACGACCCGGACATCCGCGTCGCGAAGTCGATCGTCGACTACATCTTCCGCTGGATGGGGAAGAAGTTCCTCTCCACCGACCAGCAGGAGGAGGCCGGGATCCTCACCGCCGAGGTGAAGCAGCGCCTCGCCGCCGCCTACACCGAGGCGGGCGACCACGCGTCGGCAGCGGAGACGATGGGCGTCACCGTCGCGGCGCCCGGACAGACGGCGCTGTTCAACCAATGGGAGGACGCCGTCGAGTGCGCCAAGTGCGGCGGCCGCATGGTGCGGACGGGTAGCTGCTACACCTGCCGCGACTGCGGGACGAACACCGGCTGCAGCTAGAGCCGGCCGGGGAGCATCGGAGAAGGGTCGCGTCGCGAGCGACCCTTCTCGTTACCCCGCGCCTCAGGGGCGGTCCGGTATCTCCTCGACGTGAACGCGTACCGCGGACGCGGTCCCACGGAGATTGCCCGCGATGAGCGCTCCGGCCGGATCTCGCAGCTCGGAGATCGAGACCGCTCTGAAGGTCTCTCGGTCGGACGCGACCTCGACCGTGGCGTTGACCTTCGTCGTCCCCAGGAATGCGCCGGTCTGCGGATTGAATCGGAAGAAGATGCGCGTGACCGCGTAGACGTCACGCCCTAGTCGCATCCAGACGCCGTGCGAAGCGCCGCGCGTCTGCGGCGGGGCCGCCGCGCTCTCGACGGTCGTCCCGTCCTCGCCGAACGTCGCAAGGACGCGCCCGGGCGGCGCGCCCGGAAGGAAGAGCGTGACATCCCACGTCCCGACGAGGGCTCCCGACCGGCTCTGGGGTGGCTCGTCATCGCCGAACGCCAGTCCTGAAGCGCTGCCCGCCGCGACGGCGCCGGCGACGAGGAGAACGCCCACGGTGAGCACCGCGCGTGCTCGACTCGAGGTCGGCCCTCTTCTCAGTTGATTCGTGGCCATGCGTCTCCTTTCGTCTTGGGCTGCCCTCAAGACTGGGAAGGCGCGGTTGAGGCGGGATGGAGCGCCGGTGGAGACCGGGCGGCATCTACGGCACTAACAACGGTACCGGCCGATCTGTCCCACGTATGTCGAGAAGGACGAGCCGACCGAGCTCCGCGTCCTCCTGACCTTCGGGACGATGCGCGGGCCCTACGACGAGCGCGAGCCCGTCCATATCCCGGACGAGATCGAGCGGCGTTACGTCGTCCGCGACGTGAAGCAGCGCATCCACCAGGCCCAGTTCTGCGGCGCCGTCCTCCCGGCGTACAGCGACCGCTGCGCGATCTGCCGCCTGCGCGAGGTGCGCCTGCTCGACGCGGCCCATATCGTCCGCGATGCCGAGGAGATGGGCGAGCCATGGTCTCCAACGGCCTCTCCCTGTGTTCGATCCATCACCGCGCCTTCGACGAGGACCTCGTCGGCGTCGCGCCGGATCTCGGCGTCCACGTCTCGCCCCGCCTGCTCGACGACGAGGACGGCCCGATGCTCCACGTGCTCAAGGGCTTCCACGGGACGACGATCGATGCGACGCCGCGACGGCTGTGGCGTCCGGATCCCGAACGACTCGAGATACGGTTCGTGCGCTTCCAGGCAGCGACATAGGGGAAACAGCAGCGGAAACGGAGCGATCCAAGTCACGCCTGCCGAGTTGGCCTTGCTCATCGAAGCCCTCGACCCACACGAGTACTGGCAGCTCTCCGAGCCGCACGAGCGGGACGACGGGTACTCCACGGTCGCCGACGGCGCGAACGACGAGATCGACGCCGCCGCGCGCTCATCGGAAAGCTTGAGCGCGCCGCGCCACCGGCGTCCGGCCGCATTCGCTGACGACGGATACGGCCCATCACGGCGAGTCTCGGTGACAGCCGCGGACCGGCCGTGGCGTGTACGGTCGTCGAGTCTCGTGGACGGCTCACGGGCCAATGCGACGAGAGG
Source organism: uncultured Actinomycetes bacterium (assembly GCA_963750595.1). Taxonomy (GTDB): domain Bacteria; phylum Actinomycetota; class Thermoleophilia; order Gaiellales; family Gaiellaceae; genus GMQP-bins7. The sequence goes on from CAVVRG010000003.1 coordinate 176,615, forward strand.
AGACGACATGGCAGAGGTGCTGCTCTTCCACCACGCCCAGGGCCAGACGCAGGGGTTCCACGCCTTCGCGGACGAGCTGCGGGGCGCCGGCCACACGGTGCACACGCCCGACCTCTTCGACGGCCGCACCTTCGGCTCGATCGACGAGGGCCTTGCCCACGTCGGCGAGAGCGGCGGCTTCGGGGAGATGATCGAGCGCGCCGTGCGTGCGGCCGATGGCCTGCCGACCGAGCTCGTGTACGGGGGCTTCTCGCTCGGCGTACTGCCCGCGCAGAAGCTCGCACAGACGCGCCCCGGTGCCCGCGGCGCGCTGCTCTTCTACTCCTGCGTGCCCGTCTCCGAGTTCGGGGGGACGTGGCCCGAGGGCGTGCCGGCGCAGATCCACGGGGCGGACGCCGACCCGTACTTCATGGACGAGGGCGACGTCGACGCCGCGCGCGAGCTCGTCGCGTCGGCCGAGGATGCGGAGCTCTTCCTCTACCCCGGCGACCAGCACTACTTCGCGGACAGCAGTCTCCCGAGCTACGACGAGAGCGCGACGAAACTGCTCACGGAGCGCGTTCTCACGTTCCTCGGGCGTGTCTGAGGCGCCGTCGCAGGAGGAGCTCGAGGCCGCGTACTGCTGGGAGGCGGACGACCGGATCCCCGGTCAGCCCGACACGACCGACCTGCGGCGACGGCTGCGCTACCACCAGGCCCGCTGGCGCGAGGCGAACGGGCACCCGATCGGCTCGCAGCCGATCGCTCCACGGGAGGGGCAGTCGTCGCGCCCCGTCGGAAGCCGCCTGCCGCTGGAGTACGCGCGCGAGACCGGCGCGACCTTCGTCACGCCGGCTGCGCTGGACGCTGCGAGGACCAGGACGTCCATCGTCGAGGCGCACCAGAGCTTCGACCACCAGCGCTTCTGGGCCGATCTGCTGTGGTCGCCGACGATGGCCTTCAACCTCTTCGGCGACCTCGCAGCCGACCTGCGCCTGGCCGACCGGGCGGTGCACGCCTGGTGGCCGAACGCGCCCGGCCCGGTGACCGACGTCCGCTTCGCGCACTCACCAGGGCGCTTCGACCCCGAGTACCTGAACAGCCTCCGCGCCTTCGCCGCGGCGTTCGTGCTCGACCGCGGCGACGGCACGCAGGGAATCGTCGCAGTCGACGTCAGGTACCACGACTACTTCCAGCCCGGCATCCCCAAGCCGACCAACCTCCCGCGCAACCTCGAGGTCGCCGACCGGTCGAACGCCTTCCGGCCGGGCGCGACCGACGAGGTGACGGGCAGGTCGGAGCTCTGCGTGACGTGGCTCGAGCATCTGCTCCTGCTCTCGATGCTCCAGCATCCGAGCGCCGCGTGGAGCTGGGGGCTGTACGTCGTCGTACACCCGGCGGAAAACGTCAGCGTTGCCGAGGGCTGCGAGCGGTATCGCAGTCTCCTCGCGGACACGTCCACCTTCACCACGCTGACGCTGGAGGAGCTCCTCGCCGGCCGCGTGCTACCCCCGAAGACACTCGAAGCGCTCCGTGACCGCTACCTCTCTGCGCCCTCGCCGTAGATGACTGCCGGGCCTCGCGAGCGTCTACACCGCGTCACCCACGCGAGGAGGAGGAGCGAGCCATGCGCATCGTGATCATCGAGTTCATGAGCCTCGACGGCGTCGTGCAGGCACCGGGCGGGCCCGAGGAGGACACCGACGGAGGCTTCTCGCACGGCGGGTGGTCGCATCCGTTCTTCGACCCCGAGGTGCTGGGCGCCGCCTACGACGACGCGCTCGGCAAGGCGGAGGCGCTGCTGTACGGGCGCCGCACCTGGCAGGGCATGGCGGCCGCCTGGCCCGAGCGCGCGGGCGACCCGTTCGCCGACCGCATGAACGCGATCCCGAAGTACGTCGTGTCCTCGACGCTCGGCGACGACGAGCTGACGTGGAACACAAGCCTGATCCCGGGAGACGAGGCGGTCGGCCACATCCGGGAGCTCCGCAATGCCGACGGCGGGGACCTCCTGGTCATGGGGAGCCCGACACTCGCGCGCACGCTCCTTCGCGAGGCGCTCGTCGACGAACTCCGGCTCATGATCGAGCCCGTGCTGCTCGGCGGCGGCAAGACGATCTTTCCCGACGACGGCGCATTGCGGACGCTCGAGCTCGAGTCCACGGTCACGAGCGGTACCGGCGTGCACGTGGCCATCTACCGGCCCGTCGCGGGGTAGGGCCGGCGCGCCGCGTCAGTGCAACGCGTCGACCGACGCGACCGCGACGACCTCCTCCGCGCTCCGCGCCAGGTCCTCGTCCAGCGTCACGAACGCGTCGGCCTGGAGCTGCGTCAGCGCGAGGTACTCGGCGTCGTAGGTCGACGCCCAGCCCAGCCTGTCGGCCAGGTCCCAGGCCCGGCGCCGGAGCACGGCGTCCCCGAGGAGCCTGATAGGCATCCGGTTGACCCGGGCCAGCTGGTCGCGCGCGGCTTCCGCGTCGACCTCACCGCGGTGGACGGCCTCGTGCAGGGCCGATAGCACCTGGGAGCGCAGAAGCGTCGGGGCGAGGAGTTCGTGCGCGTCCGCGACCTCCACCTCTCCGCCTGTCAGGTGGAGGACGACGCTCGTGTCGACGACGAACCTGGTCAACGCGACCTCCCGGTCGGATGGAGCGGAACGCTGCAACAGTAACCGGGGACTGGCGACGTGCCGGGCCGCTAGCGTGGCGGAGTGGAGTCGCGTTACGGGCGACCGCTCGAGTTCGGCCTCTTCCCCGTCCCCAACGCGGACGACCTCGAGTCGCTGCGCTCGCAGGCCGGGCGAGCGGAGGCGCTGGGGCTCGAGCTCGTCGGCATCCAGGACCATCCGTACCAGCGGCACTACCTCGAAACGTGGGCGCTGCTCGCCGACCTGATCGCCCGGACGGAGCGGATCCGCTTCTTCCCGGACGTCGCGAACCTCCCGCTCCGCGGGCCGGCGATGATCGCGAAGCACGCGGCCACGCTCGACGTGCTCTCGGGCGGGCGGTTCGAGCTCGGGCTGGGCTCGGGGGCGTTCTGGGACGCGATCGGCGCGATGGGCGGGCCTGTCCGGCGCCCGCGCGAGGCGCTCGAGTCGCTCGAGGAGGCGATCGAGATCGTCCGCCTGTTCTGGAGCGGCGAGCGCTCGATCGCGTTCGAGGGGGAGCACTACCGCGTGAAGGGCCTCCATCCGGGTCCGCCCCCGGCGCACCCGATCGAGATCTGGCTCGGCGTCGCGAAGCCGCGAGGGCTCGAGCTCCTTGGCCGCACCGCGGACGGCTGGGTTCCATCCCTCACCTGGGCGCGCCCGGAGCTCGTCCCTCCGCTGATGCGCGCGATCGACGAGGGCGCGAGCGGCGCGGGCCGCGAGCCGGGTGAGATCCGGCGGCTGCTCAACGTCTCGGGGAAAATCGTGGACGGTGAGGTGAGCGACCTTCTCGTCGGCCCGCCCGAGCACTGGGTGGAGACGCTGGCCGGCTTCGCCCGCGACCTCGGATTCGACACGTTCCTCCTCTGGTCGCCCGAGGATCCGGAGGAGCAGCTGGAGCGCTTCGCCACCGAGGTCGTGCCCGCTCTCCGCTAGCTGATCCGCGCGCGGATCCACCAGACCGAGAACGCGAGCAGCGCGACGCCCTAGCGGCGCGATACAGGTGCCAGGGCGGCGAGCGTGGCGAGGTCGAGGTGCTCCGCCCTGTCGAGCGCCTTCGCCGTCTTGCCCCGCGTGTCGCGGCCGAGGGCGCCGCTCACGATCCAGCGCCGGGCGAGGCGGAACACCGGAAGCCGGAGGTCCGAGACGTCCGGCGTTCTGCGCGGCGAGAGGTAGAGCTCGAGCGTCAGCTTCTGGAGGAGCGCCGGGTCGGGCGGAGCCCCGGTCTCGCGTTCGAGCCGATACGCCAGGAGCGCCGCGAGCACCTGCAGCTCCCGCACGCCCGCCCTGACCGTCACGCCGATCGACACCGTGGTGGAGGCGACGAGGACCCATGGCACCCGCGTGAACCGCGCGCCGCGCGCCGCGATGCGGACGATCGGCGTCGCGAGGCCGACGAAGCGCTGAATCGAGTCTGCGACCTCCTCGGTGCCGTCGTCCTCCGCGAGCAGCCGCTTCCCCTCCTCGGCCGTCGTCACGCGCAGGTTCGTCCCCAGCACGCGCTCGACCGCCTGCGAGGCGACCTGCCCCGCGGCCCGAGCGACGGTCTCGGGGACCGTGCCGAGGCCCTGGGGGCTGCCGTCGAGAGGATCGGTACCGGGCTCCATCACCAGAAGCATGCCCGCGAACCGCTGTCTGCACACCCACTCGCCGGGAAGTAGCGTTCGACGCGTGGGTGACCTCGGCGAGCTGTTCGCGAACAACCGAGCGTGGGCCGCGGCGAAGGTCGCCGACGACCCGCGCTTCTTCACGGACCTCGCCGAACGCCAGACGCCCGACTACCTCTGGATCGGCTGCTCGGACAGCCGCGTGCCGGCGAACGAGATCGTCGGCCTCTCGGCGGGCGACGTCTTCGTCCACCGGAACGTCGCCAACGTCGTCGTGCACACCGACCTCAACTGCCTCTCCGTTCTGCAGTACGCGCTCGACGTGCTCGGGGTGAGGCACGTCATCGTCTGCGGTCACTACGGCTGCGGCGGGGTCGCCGCGGCGCTGGAGGGTCACCGGCACGGGCTCATCGACAACTGGCTCCGCCACGTCGCGGACGTCGCCGAGAAGCACGCGGGCGAGCTGGCCGGGCTCGCCGGGGAGGACCGGCTCGACCGGCTCTGCGAGCTGAACGTGGTCGAGCAGGTGGTGAACGTCTGCCAGACGACGATCGCCGAGGACGCCTGGTCCCGCGGCCAGGAGCTCACCGTGCACGGGCTCGTGTACGGGCTGGACGACGGTCTGCTCCGCGACCTGGCCGTGAGCATCGCCTCGCCCGACGCCGCCCGGCAAGCAGCCGGTAGTCCGGGGCTCTCGGCCTAGGTCGCGGGGCGCACGACCGCGTACCGCGCGGCGACGAAGTCGCCGTTCCGGCCCGTCTCCTCGAGACGCAGCTCGACGCGGTGCGGCAGCAATGGCGCTCCGGCGCCGAGCGTCACCGGCGCGACGTACACGATGACCTCGTCCAGCAGGCCGGCGTCCGCGAACTGACCGGCGAGATCGCCGCCTCCCGCGATCCAGACGTTCCTCCCAGCGGCGGCCTCGACCATCTCCGCGTGAACGGGCGCGACGTCGCCACGCGTGAACCTGACGTCCGCGTTCGGCACGACGGTCCGCTGCCGGTGCGTGAAGACCCAGCACGGGATCTCGTACGGCCACTTCGACTCCGCCGGATCCTTGCCGGCGAACTCGTGGTCGAGGATCCACTCGTACGTGGTCGACCCCATCGCCAGCGCGCCCACGCCGGCGATGAACTCCGCGTAGTTCAGGAGCCCGGCCCGGTCCTGCTCCCGCGTGAAGAGCCAATCGAGGGAGTTGTCCGGATCTGCGATGTAGCCGTCGAGCGTGGTCGCGGTGTAGTACTGGGTGAGGCTCACCATCCTCCTTCCGTCAACGGCCGGTCCGGCCGGTGCCCCGGTCACCGTAACCGCGCAGAGCCCCGGCACCTTCGGGAGCAACGAGTCGCGTCTAGAGTGGCGCTCTTGAGCTTCCTCGCGGCGGACGCGTACGACCGGTACATGGGCAGGTACTCGATCCCACTTGCGCCGTTGCTCGCGGACTTCGCCGGGGTCGAGAGCGACCAGCGCGTCGTCGACGTCGGGTGCGGCACCGGCGCGCTCACGGCGGAGCTCGTGAAGCGGCTCGGGCCCGCGGCCGTGACCGCAGTCGACCCGTCGGAGCCGTTCGTCGAGGCCGTCGCGGAGCGCCTCCCTGGGGTTGCCGCACACTGCGCGGCAGCCGAGGAGCTCCCGTTCGCGGACGGGACGTTCGACGCGGCGCTCGCACAGCTCGTCGTCCACTTCATGGCGGATCCCGTCGCGGGAATCAGCGAGATGAGGCGGGTGACTCGACCCGCGGGGGTCGTCGCCGCCTGCGTCTGGGACTTCAGCGGAGGGGGTCCGCTCGACGTCTTCTGGGCCGCGGTGCACGCCCTCGATCCGCAGGCCGAGGGCGAGACCCACCTCGCCGGAACACGCGAGGGGCAGCTCGCCGGACTCCTCGAGGAGGCGCGACTCGACGAGGTGGAGGACGGCGTCCTCACGATCACCGTCGAGCACCCCACGTTCGAGGACTGGTGGGAGCCGTTCACGCTCGGCGTCGGGCCGGGGGGCGGCTACGTGGCCGGGCTCGCGCCCGAGGACGTCGAGCGGTTGCGAGAGGAGTGCCGACAGCGGCTTCCCGACGCGCCGTTCGCCCTGGCAGGCCGGGCCTGGGCCGCGCGCGGCCGCGCCTGACGGCTATGCGGAGGGCAGCAGGCCGTCGCGGTAGCGCACGGGGACGGACGCCGGAAACCGCGCGTAGGCAGCTCCCTGATCGTTCGTGTCCTCTTCCGCGCCTGCCCCGTGCCCGAGCGCGAGCTCGTCACGCGTGTATCCGCCCCAGCGGTCGCTCGCCTGGTGCTCTCGCGCGCCGACGGCGAGGACGATGCAGGGGCCGCTCCCGGCTCCCACGATCGTGTGGTTCGTCTCGGGCGGGCAGTGGACGAAGTCCCAGCGTCGAAGAGGCCGCTCCTGCCCCTCCGCGATCAGGATCGCCTCGCCCGCGAGCAGCAGGAAGTCCTCCTGATCGGTCTCCCAGTGGTACATCGAGATGGGCTCCCCCGGCCCGAGGACGACGAGGTTCACGCCGAGCTGGGGGAAGAAGGCCTCGACCTCGTCGTCGTTCCATCCCGTCAGCGGAAGCGACTCCCCACGCCCCTCCCGGTGGAACCAGCGTGCGTCGCGCGCGTTCAGCACGAACCAGCCGTGGCTCGCGGGGACGAGCCCCGCGTCGGTCTCCTCGAGCCTGGCCTCGGGCACCACGCGGGCGATGATAGTGCGCGAAGACGCCTCAGCCCGCCGCCGCCCGACCGCGGAGGCTCGGGCGGCCACGTCAGCGCAGGTAGCTCGTCAGCTCGACGACGTTGCCGTCCAGGTCGGTGACGTAGAGGGAGTGGGCGCTCCCGTGATCCTCGAAGCGGAACTCGATGCCGAGCTCGCGCAGATGCTCCCGCGCGCGGTCGAGGTCCTCCCGGCCGAGCGCGAACGCGAGGTGACGGAAACCGGTCGACTCCTCGGCCCGCTCCGGCGACTCGTTCGCCGCCTGGAAGAGGCCCACGCATGCCCCGAGCTCGCCCATGAACACGGGCCAGTCGTCGCGCGTCGGGTCGTTCTTCTGCTCGAGCCCGAGCGCGTCCCGGTACCAGGCGATCGACGCTGCGCGGTCCCGCACGTTGAGCGACACGTGATCGAGCCGGTCGAGCGAGAACGGCTTCATCCCAGCCGGTCCCGCAGGTGCCTGGCGATCGGCCACGCGCCGTCGGTCGTGTTCGAGAGGACCGTGTGCGTGAGGTCGCGCGTCGGGTCGTGCACCGAGCGGAACGAGACTCCCGCGTCCATCCCCTCCAGGATGACGGCGTCGGACTGCGCGCCCAGCCAGAAGCCGAGGCCGTATCGCATGTCCTGGGAGGGGACGTCGCTCCGCGGGCGCGTCATCTCCTCGACGAAGCGCGGCGACACGATCGCGCCGGCGAGGAACGACGTCCAGAGCGCCTGGACGTCGGCTGCAGTCGAATAGACGCCGCCGTCGCCCGAGCCGCGCACGGGGAGGTGGAAGACGTTCGTCCTCCATTCGCCGTCCACCTCGAGGTATCCGAGAGCGACGTGCCCGGGGAGCCCGTCCGAGCGGAGGAACGCGGTGTCGACCATCCCCGCGGGCGCGCACACTCGCTCGCGCACGAGCTCGTGGAACGGCACGCCGGTCGCGCGCTCGGCGATCAGGGCGAGCACCACGAAGCCGCCGTTGCAGTAGGCGAAGCGCTCTCCTGGATCGAACTTGGGCGGATGCCCCTCGAGCACGACGAGGTACTGCTCGGTCGTCGCGAGCTCGTGCACGGGGACGGGTAAGAGGTACTCGGCGACGTCGACGCCTGCGTCCTCGTCGAGGTAGTCGCCGATCCCGGAGCGGTGGGCCAGCAGGTGCTCGACGGTCACGTCATCGCCGATGAGCGGAAGGTCGTCGCCGAGTATCGAACGGACCATGGTGTTCAGCCCGAGCACGTCCTCCTCGACGAGGCTCACCACCGTGAGCGCGGTCAGACCCTTCGCGCCGCTCGCGAGGCCGAACCTCGTGTCGACCTCGTTCGGGATCCCGTAACCCCGGCTCGCGAGGCCGTACGCCTTCGCCACCTCCACGTCCTCCGCCCGATCGACCCGGACGACACCCGAGAAGCCCGTCTCCTCGGCGATCGCGTCGAGCTCGCGCTCCAGGTCGGACATCTAGCCGCCCTCGCCCAGGGTTCCGCCCCAGTCGACGGGATCCGCATCGAAGATCGTCTGCGAGAACGTCCAGCGGTGGCCGCCGAGATCCTCGGCCGTGTATTGGCGCTCTCCGTACGGGTAGTCGGTGGGCGCGCTCACGATCCGCGCCCCGGCTTCCTCGGCCCGTGCGTGGTGGGCGTCGGCGTCCTCGACGCGAACGAGCAGCGAGTGCGAGGACGCGTCTCCACTCGCTCCTCCCGCCGCGACGACGGCGCCGTCTCCGAAGACGAGCTGCACGCGGTGGTCGGCGATGCGGAGACGGACGCGGAGGCCGAACGCGCTGGCAGAGCCAGTCGGCCGCCTGCGGCACGTCGTCGTAGCCCAGCACGGGGATCACCGCCGCATCGGGCATCGAGCGGTTGGCGATCACGACGGCGCCTCCGCGTGGCCGACCTCCTGGAGGACCCAGGTGTTGCCGTCCGGGTCGGCGAAATCGGCGAACGAACCGTAGTTCGCGTGCGCCGGGTCGGCGCCGGGCCGCCACTCGCCCGCCTCTCGGTCGAAGTGACGGACCTCGCTCACCTGGACGCCCCGCCCGACGAGCTCGGCGCGGGCCGCGTCGATGTCCGTGACGACGAGGTGCGTCCCGCGGTACGAGCCGGGCGTCGCGTCCGTGAGACCCGTCCCGATCGTGATCGAGCAGGCGGATCCGGGCGGTGTCATCTGCACGACGCGGAACCCCTCCGACGGCGACGTGTCGACATCGAGCGCGAATCCGAGCTGCTCCGTGTAGAAGGCCCGCGCGCGGTCGACGTCCGAGACGGGAACGAGGACGAGCTCGAGTTTCAGGTTCACATGGGTCCTTTCCGATCTCCCCGGTCGGAGACTCCGGTCGGCTGACGTTTGGCGGATCTTCGCAGATGGGCGAACATGTGTTCGTGTGCGAGCCGACGATCCTGCACGCCGACGTGGACTCGTTCTTCGCGTCCGTGGAGCAGCGCGACGATCCGCGCCTGCGCGGGCGGCCCGTCATCGTCGGAAGCTGGGTCGTGCTCGCGGCGAGCTACGAGGCCAAGGCTTTCGGTGTCCGTACCGCGATGGGCGGTCGCCAGGCACGGCGCCTCTGCCCGCACGCCGTCGTCGTCCCGCCCCGCATGTCGGCGTACTCGGAGGCGAGCAGGGCGATGTTCGAGGTGTTCGAGGACACGACACCCCTCGTCGAGGGGCTCTCGATCGACGAGGCCTTCCTGGACGTCCGCGGGCTCGAGCGCCTCGCAGGGCCGGCGCCGGACATCGCCGCGCGCCTGCGTCGGAAGGTGCAGGACGAGGTCGGGCTCCCGATCACGGTCGGCGTGGCCCGGACGAAGTTCCTCGCGAAGGTCGCGAGCGCGGTCGCGAAGCCCGACGGCCTGCTCGTGGTACCGCCCGGGCGCGAGCTGGCCTTCCTGCACCCGCTGCCCGTCGAGCGCCTCTGGGGCGTCGGACGGGCAACGGCGGCGAAGCTCCACGACCGCGGCCTGTCGACCGTCGGGCAGGTCGCGCGCCTGGACGAGGCCGCGCTCGTGCGCCTGCTCGGGCGCGCGTCGGGGAGGCAGCTCAACGCTCTCGCGCACAACCGCGACCCGAGGCGTGTCGAGACGGGACGCCGCCGGCGCTCGATCGGCTCGCAGCGCGCGCTCGGACGTGGGCCCAGGTCGAGGGAGGACGTGGACGTGACGGTGGTGGCCCTCGTCGACCGGGTCACGAGGAGGCTGCGCGCGGGACATCGCGTGTGCCGCACCGTCGTGCTCCGGCTGCGCTTCGCCGACTTCTCGCGGGTCACCCGCTCGCAGACGCTGGTCCAGGCGACGGCGCAGACGAAGGTCGTCCTCCTGACGGCTCGCGAGCTCCTCGACGCGGCTTGGCCGACGATCGAGGCGCAGGGCCTGACGCTCGTCGGCATCGCAGTCACGAACCTCGAGCGCGACGACGCGATTCAGCTCGCGCTCTCCTTCGATCCCCGCTTCGACGACCTCGACGCTGCGCTCGACGTCGTGCGGGACCGGTTCGGCTCGGCGGCGGTCACGAGAGCGGTGCTCCTCGGCCGGAGCCCCGGAGTCGTGATGCCCGTCCTCGCGGACTGACCGCGTACCGCTGTGCGACCATTGGCTCGAGTGCCGAACAGAAGTCGCCCGTGAGCGCGTCCAAGGTCGTGCTGGCCGTCGTCGCGGCGGTTGCGGCCGCCGCCGCTATCGGTTTCGCGATCCTCTACTTCACGAGCTCGTCCAACGAGGAGACGGCTCCCGCAGCGGAGTGCCAGGACCGGAGCTTCGGCCACATCGCATCGCTGACCGCCGACGGGGACGGGTACAGGCTCCGTTTCGACCCGGCCTGGTTCACGAGTGGCGTCACCGCGAACGAGGCTGCTGCCGAGGACGGGAAGGTCGAGCCCGGCGAGCCGGTGCCGAACGACAACTACCGGATCGAGGAGGGGCACCGCCTCCTCACGTACCTCGTTCCGAGCGATGCCGAGGTCACCGTGCTCACGAACAACGGCAGCGGGATCCTCTCGACGCCGGTCACCGTGTCCGAGCTCGCGGAGCTCGTCGCGGGAGAGAAGCCCGTCGAGCTGTACGAGCCGCTCGACACCGGGGTCTGGATCCGCGTGCACGTCGACACGGTGTGCACGATCGATCAGCAGTACCTCCCCTAGGGACGGACGCGGACCGCTACGCCGCCTGGCCGATGGGCTCCTGGTCGGCCTCCTCGTGCATGGCCGAGACCGTGCCCGGCCGGAGGAGCGCCGCTCCGATCGCCGCCGCGACGACCGCGAAGATCGCGCCCACCACGAAGGCGAGGTGATAGCCGCCCGTGAGCGCGGAGAGCTCGCTCTCGCCGGCTGCGGCCAGGCTGTCCGTCCGCGACGCCGCGAGGCTCGCGAGCACGGCCAGGCCGAGGGCGCCGCCCATCATGAACGCGGTGTTGACGACCCCCGAGGCGAGGCCTGCCTCCTCCTGCGGGACGTCGCTCATGGCCGCCAGCAGCACGGGGTTCATCGCCATCCCCACCCCTATGCCGAGGAGCACCATGCTCGGGAGCACGTCCAGCGCGAAGCTTCCATCGACGGGAGCGCGCGCGAAGAGGGCCAGGCCCGCGCCCACGAGCAGCATCCCCGTGACGAGCGGCGGCTTGATTCCGAGCCGCATGACGAGCTTCGCCGAGAGGCCGAGGGAGAAGGCGCCCATGATGAGGTTGGCGGGCAGAAACGCGAGACCGACCTCCATCGGGCTGTAGCCGAGGACGAGCTGGAGGTACAGCGCCGAGAGGAAGAACCACGCGAACATGGCGGCTGCCCAGAGGACGCCGACGACGTTCGCGGTCGCGACGTTGCGCAGGCGGAAGAGCCCGAGCGGGACGAGTGGCGAGCGGACGTTCGACTCGATCGCCAGGAAAACCACCATGAGCGCGCCGGCCGCCGCCAGCATCGCGACCGTCCGCGGAGACGTCCATCCCACCTCGTTCCCGTTCACGATCGCGTAGACGGCGAGCATCAGCGATGCGGTCACGGTGACGGCGCCGCCGACGTCCAGGCGACCCTCGAGCGCGCGCCCGCGGCCGCCCGGGAGCAGGAAGAGCGACAGGACGAAGACCGCGATGCCGATCGGCACGTTCACGAGGAAGATCCAGTGCCAGCTGATCGCGTCCGTCAGCACGCCCCCGAGGAGGACGCCGATCGACCCGCCTCCCGCGGCGACGAAGCCGATGACGCCCATCGCCTTCGCACGCTCCCCGGGCTCGGTGAACAGGGTCATGATCAGCGAGAGCGCGACCGCCGCCACGATCGCACCCCCGACGCCCTGCACGGCCCGTGCGCCGATCAGGAACTCCTGCGAGCCGGCGACGCCGCAGGCGAGCGACGCCCCGGTGAACAGGGCGAGTCCCGCGAGGAAGAGGCGCCGGTGCCCGTAGAGGTCGCCGAGCCGGCCGCCGAGGAGCAGAAACCCTCCGAAGGTGAGCAGGTACGCGTTCACGACCCAGGCGAGCGACGTCTCGGTGAAGCCGAGGTCCTCGCGGATCGACGGCAGCGCGACGTTCACGATCGTCGTGTCGAGGACGATCATCAGGTCTCCGAGGCAGAGGACGACGAGCGCCCACCAGCGTCGACGCGTGTCCATGGTCATGAGCTCTCCTTCCTCCCGGTCATCGCTTCTCGAAACACAGACCGAAGCCCGACCCGAAACTCATCGGTCTGCGCGGGCGGCGGAGCTCGGAGGCCCCGCCGCCCAGGCAGGACGTTCAGGCTTCGCTCGGCTCCGGACGACCGCCCGGCACTGCGACCGTCGTCTCGCCCTCGTGCGGCGGCTCGATGGTGATGTTCGGCAGCAGCTTGTCGAGCCAGCGCGGGATGTACCACGTCTTCTCCCCGATCAGAGTCATGAAGGCGGGGATCAGCGTCATCTTCACGATCAGCGCATCCGTGAGGATCGCGACCGCGAGCAGGAGGCCGAACTCCTTCGAAACGCGCTCCGGCGTGAGGATGAACGCCGAGAAGACAGTGGCCATGATGATCGCCGCGGCCACGACCACGCGGCCGATGGCCGCGATGCCGTGCTCGACGGCTTCCCTCGTCTCCAGGCCGTGGACGTGCTCCTCGCGAATGCGGCTCGTGAGGAAGACCATGTAGTCCATCGAGAGCCCGAAGAGGATCGCGAACGCGATCGGCGGCACGAACGTCTCGATCGGCCCCGTCTTGTCGAGGCCCGTGAGCCCAAGGAGGTGGCCCTCCTGGATCACGAGGGTCAGAACGCCGAAGCCGACGAACGCGGACAGGATGGTGGTGATCGCCGCGGTCAGCGAGACGACGATCGACCGGAACGCCATCGCCAGCACGATGAACGTCACGCCCACGACGTACAGCAGGAAGATGGGCAGCCGCTCCATGATGCGATCCGCGATGTCGATGAACGCCGCGTTCAGACCGGCCACGTACACCGTGGCGTCACTTCCCTCCGTCGCTGCCGGCACCACGTCGTCCCGGAGACTGTGGACGAGATCCGCGGTCGCCTCGTCCTGCGGAGCCGAGTCGGGAGTGACGAACACGATGGCGACCGACTTCGCGTCGTTGAACTGCGGTTCGCCGACCGACGCGACGTCGCCCTGCTCGCCGAGCGCCTGGACGCCCTCGAACACGCGCTGCGGGGCCTGGGCGTCGCCGTTGACGTCGACGACGATCGGGATCGGGCCGTTGAACCCCGGCCCGAAGCCCTCCGCGAGCAGGTCGTAAGCGCGTCGCGCCGTCTGCTGGGTCGGCTGCGTCCCCTGGTCGGACGCACCGAGGCGGACGAGCGCCGAACCCGCAGCGAGCACCAGGCCCACCGCGAGCAGGACCCAGAACACCGGCTTCGCGTGGGCGGTAACGAACCGGCCCCAGCGCGCGATCAGCGTCCGGTCGCGCGCGGCCTCGGAGTCGTCGATCGGCTTGAGGAACGGAACCTTGAGCCGGTCGACCTTGTGCCCGAGCTTCGCCAGTACCGCGATGAGCAGCGAGTTCGCGATGAGCACCGTCGTGAGCACGCCGAGGGCGCCCCCGATGCCGAGCTTCGTCACGAAGTCGAGGCCGAAGAACGCGAGGCCGGTGACTGAGATCGCGACGGTGAGACCGGCGAAGATGACCGCTCGCCCCGCCGACGCGCCTGCCTCGGCCGCCGCGTCGCACGGTGGCAGACCCTCGTGGAGGTACTGGCGGAACCGGGTGACGATGAACAGCGAGTAGTCGATCCCGACGCCGATCCCGATCATGGACACCAGGATGGGCGTGATCGTGTTGATGGTCGTCAGCCCGGCGAGGATGAAGAGCAGGATGAACGCGGTGCCGACGGCGACGAGCGCGAGGGCGATCGGGATGGCCGTCGCGACGAACGTCCGGAAGACGAGTAGGAGGACGAGGAACGCGGCGAGGAATCCGAGGAGCTCCTGCGTCCCCTGCTCGATCGGCGGGAACTCGGCGTCGCCGTTGAATTCGACGGTGACCCCGGCGGGCTCGACCGTCTCTCGCACGGCGTCCTGCACGGCGACGACACGAGATCGGTCCGCGGTCTCGATCACGTCCGAGAACTGGGCCTCCGTATACGCGATGCGCCGGTCCTCGGAGAAGGTGTCCTTGGAGAACGGGTCGCCGACGCTGTCGACGCCGACCTTATCCCCGCTCGGGGCGAACTCCGACGTCTTCAGCTTCGCAACGGCATCCTCGATCGCGGCCTTGCGCTCGGGCGTGTCGAGACGCTCGCCCGCGGGCGCCGCGAAGACGAGGTTCAGCACGGAGCCCTGCTCGGAGGCGAACTCGGCCTCGATCAGGTCCGTCGCCTTCTGCGTGTCCGAGCCCGGGATCTCGAATTCGTCCTTCAGGCTCCCGCCGACGGTCGCAACGAGCACGACGAGCGCCACCATGATCGCCACCCAGCCGAGGACGACCTTCCACGGGTGGTTCGCGCACCAGCGCATCCAGCGCGCAAGCCCGCCCGTCGACAGCCGTTCGTGCGCCGCGAGCCGTTCCGGGTCGGTTGCCATCGTGTGCTCCGTCATGGGCTGCCCCCTCGTTCGCTGGAACCGAATACCTTAAAGACTCGGTCCACCCCCGCAACTCATCGGACGATGACTTTCCTCCGTCCGAGCGGTCCTTTCCCAGGATGGACACACCAGGGCCGCACCCGGTCGCCTTCTCGATCCGCGGCCCGATCTCACGCGACGACCTCCCCGGGCTCTGCGATCGGGTCTGCTCCCTGCTCGAGCGCAGCCGTGCCGGCGTGGTGCTCTGCGACGTGCGCGGTGTAACGCCGGATGCCGTGACGGTGGACGCCCTGGCCCGCTTGCAGCTCGCCGCGAGGCGACACCGATGTCGTGTCCGGCTGCGGAACGCCTCCGCAGAGCTGCTCGAGCTCGTCGACTTCATGGGCCTCGCAGACGTCCTACCCGACGGATGCGACGTGCACCGGTTTGGGCGATCGAAGACGGTGTAACAGTGTCCCCATGGGCGACTACACACACACCAACCTCGCGAGCGTCGAGGATGCGGCCGTGCAAGGGGGCTTCTCCGACTCCCAGGAGGCCCACTTCGCCAACGACGCTCTCGGCCTGGAGGCTCTCGGCGTCTCGTATCAGGTCGTCAAGCCCGGCAAGCACCACGCCTTCGGGCATCGCCACAAGGAGGTCGAGGAGGTGTACGTCGTCCTGGACGGGCACGGCACGTGTCACCTCGACGACGAGCGGGTCGACGTCACCCGGCTCGACGCCATCCGCGTGGGGCCCAGGGTCGCCCGAGGCTTCGAGGCGGGGCCGGACGGGCTCGAGCTGATCGTGTTCAGTCCCGCGGCTCCCGGCGACGCCGAGATCCTCGATGACTTCTTCGCCGACTGAGCGCTGGCGCCCGAGCGGGCCGGTTACCGGCTTTCTGCATACTCGAGCGGTAGGCCGAAGCGCGGGAACACCGTCGGGGTGTCGAGGAAGAACGTGAGCTCGACGATCCGGCCGTCCTCGATCTCGAGCACCTGCAGCGCCCACGGCTCGTAGCCGTCGCCGGCCTCGGTGGGCTTGTACTGGCCGAAGGCCGGTGATCCGTTGGCCGCCGTCGTGGGGATCACGCGCGAGCCGCGGCAGCCGTTCCCCGGACCGACCCACCACGTGAAGATGTCGTCGCGACCGGTCAGCCAGAGATCGAACGGCGGCATCGACTGGATGGCGTCCTCGTGGATCAGCTCCGTGAGGGCATCCATGTCGTAGCGCTCGAACGCATCCACGTAGCGGGCGAGCAGCTCCGCGTCGGCTGCCTCCACCGACGGCGCGGTGGTCGACGGGCTCACCTCGTTCGCCGCGAGCGTGGCCCGCGCGCGCTGGAGGGCGCTGTTCACCGACGCGACGCTCGTCTCGAGCAGCTCCGCGACCTCCGAGGCCTTCCAGCGGAGCACCTCGCACAGGATCAGCACCGCGCGTTGGCGCGGCGGGAGGTGCTGGAGCGCGGCCACGAACGCGAGCCGGACCGTCTCCCGCGCCTCCGTCACCTGCGCGGGGTCGCCCTCCGGCACCACGAGGCTGTCCGGGATCGGCTGGATCCAGAGCTGGTCGGGCGTGCGCAGGTTCTCGACGACCGGCTCGCCGGCCGGCCCGAGGTCCATCGGCCGCGCGCGGCGCTTGCGGCCCTCGAGCATGTCCAGACAGACGTTCGTCGCGATGCGGTAGAGCCACGAGCGGAGCGCGGAGCGCCCCTCGAACCTCTCGAACGCCTTCCAGGCGCGGATGAAGGTCTCCTGGACGGCGTCCTCCGCGTCGGCCGACCCCAGCATCCGGTAGCAGTAGGCGGTCAGCTCGACGCGGTGCTGCTCGAGGCTGGCCGAGACGTCGGGACCGGCTGCGACCGAGGGCGTTCCCATCCGGGCCATGCTAGGCGCTCTCGGCCCTGGACCGGCCGGACGCCCGTGCAAAGTGCGGTCGCTTCGGCGTCGGACGGACTTGACGAGCCGGCCGGGCTACGCCGTCTCTGGGGCGCCCTCGGCGTTCCCCTTGTCGAGCGCGACCGCTTCCCGCCTCGCCTTCGTGAGCTCCTGCACGAAGATCTGGAGCGTCGCGGCGAGCGGCACCGCGGTCAGCGCTCCGAGCACGCCGAGCAACGCGCCGAAGAGCGTGACGGCCACGATGATGAAGAAGCCGGAGAGCTGGACCGCCTTGCCCTGGATCTTCGGGGTGAGGACGTTGTTCTCGAGCTGCTGGTAGACGAGGACGACCGCGAGCATGATCAGCGCCGCGGTGACGCCCTCCTCGGCCCAGAGCGTGGGCACGAGGACGAAGCCGGCGATCGTCGCCCCGAGGTTGGGGATCATGTCGAGCAGGCCGGCGATGAGTCCGAGCGCGAGCGCGTAGCTCGATCCCAGGAGCCACGCGGTCGTCCCCTGGATCGTGCCCGCGATCGTCGCGATGACGACGACACCGATCGCCCAGCGCGACACGCTCTCCGTCACGCGCTCCCAGACGGGGAGCCAGCGTGCCTCCTGCTCGTCGGTGAGCACGCTTGCGAGCGACCGCTTCATGTTCGCCACGTCGGTCAGCAGGAAGAGGCAGACGAAGAGGATCGTGAAGCCCGCGAGGAACACGCCGAAGAAGGTGCCCGCGATCCCGAGCAGCGAGGAGATCGCGTCCGGGACCGACACCGAGACCGTCTCGGCGCCGTCCTGGACGTTCTCCGCCGCTCCGGTGTCGCCGAGCCAGGACAGCTCGTCGGAGTCGCGCAGGTTCTGGACAGTCGCGGGAAGGTCCTGGAGGAAGTCGCGAAGCCCCCCGACGAGCGGGACGAGGAGCAGGAGGAAGAGCAGGACGACCGCGGCTGCGGCTCCGAGCACCGTGACGGTCGCCGCGAGCCCGCGCGACATCTTCGTCTTGCGCATCACGAGCCGCACGGGGTACTCGAAGACGAAGGCCAGGAAGATCCCGACGAAGACGATCAGGAACGTGTCCCCGATGGCCCAGAAGGCCGCCATGAGGCCGATCGCCGCCGCGACGATCACGAGCGTGCGCATCGGCACGAGAAGCTCGACGCGCCGCGCCTGGTCCGATTCCATCACGGGAACTGTAGGACCGGGGCCGGTCGAACCCGGCTACTCGAACCAGACGACGGTGGCGAGCACGGCGTACGTCGCGACGAGCGCGAGGCCCTCGTACCCCGGCGCCTCGCCGTCGCCGGTGATCTGCCAGATCGCGAGCGCCGAGAAGACGAGGGCGACCACGAGCACCAGCCCTCCCTCCGGCACCCCGAAGCTGAGGCGATGCGTGAAGAGCAGCGAGATCAACACGAGCGCCGGGTACAGGAACGCGGCGATCTGTGCGACGGAGTTCTTGACGACCGAGATCGCGAGGTCGTAGCGCCGCTTCCAGGCGAGCTGGATCCCCACGACGTTCTCGACCGCATTCCCGGCGATCGCGACGATCACGAGCCCGGTGAAGGCCTTCGAGATGCCGAGGTCGTCGACGGCGGGGTCGATCACGGAGACGAACCACTCGGACGTGAACGCCGCTGCGACGCCGGCCAACGCGAGCACGGCGATGCCCGCTCCGAACGCGAGCGGGGGAGCGTGCGCATCCGCGATCGCCGGCTCCTGGTCGGCGCCCGCGCGCAGGTAGTTGACGATCCAGGCGCCGTAGACGAGCAGGATGAGGACGGCGCCGATCGCCGAGATCGTGACGGCGTTGTCGCTCGCCGCGTCGTCGGTCGCGATCGACGTGCTCATGATCGCGATCAGGAACACGACGAGGATGAGGAGCATCGTCGTGTCGCTCGGCAGGCGGGCGTGGAAGCGCATCACGCCGTCCGCGGACCTCCAGGCTCCGGCCATGATCGCGAGCCCGAGGACGAGCAGGGCGTTCGCGAGCAGCGAGCCGAGAATCGAGGTCTGCGCGATGACGATCTCGCCTGCCCGCAGCGCGAAGATCACGATGAAGAGCTCCGGGAGGTTCCCGAGCGTGGACTGGAGGACGCCGGTCGCGGCGGGGCCGAAGCGTGCCCCGACCACCTCGGTGCCGACACCGACCGTCCACGCGAGGAGGGCGAGAGCGACGATCCCGACGCAGAACTGGACGACGGCGTCGGCGTCCGCGAAGTGGAGCACGCCGAGGAAGGCGGCGGCAGCGAAGGAGCAGCCGATCCCGATCCACGTTCTCATCGCCGGTCGGACGAGACTATCGTCAGGCCGTGGCCGACTGGGACCCCGTCCGCGAGCTCGCGCTCCCCGAGGTCGTGGAGGACACGTCGGGACGGATCGCGTTCCGCGTCCGCGGGAAGCTCTTCGCCTGGCAGGCCCGCGACCGCGACGGCGGCGGGCTCGGGATACGAGTGGAGCGCGAGGAGAAGGAGCTCATCCTCGACTCGAACACCGACGTGTACTTCACGAGCCCGCACTACGACGGCTGGCCGGCCGTCCAGATCCGGCTCGAGGCGATCGGGCGCGAGGAGCTGCGGGAGCGGCTCGAGGACGCCTGGCTCATCCAGGCGCCGAAGCGCCTGACGGCGGCCTACGTCGCCGAGAACGACCGACGCAGGTCCGCGGCAGCCTCGTCCAGCTCCGTTCGCGGCCGCACCGAGTAACCCGGCGGAAGACGGAGCCCGAACCCGTCGCCGTCGTGGCGCGGGATCACGTGTAGATGCACGTGGAACACGTCCTGCCCTGCCGCCTCGCCGTCCGCGAGGAACAGATTCACGCCCTCGCAGCGAAACGAGGAGGCGCGCAGCGCGGCTGCGACTCGCTGTCCGGCACGGAAGACCGCCGCTCCGTCCTCCCGGTCGAGGTCGGCCAGGGACGTGGCATGTCTACGCGGTACGACGAGGACATGCCCGCGCACGACCGGTTGGATGTCCATGAAGACGACCGTCCGGTCGTCCTCATGGACGAGCGACATTTCGCCGTCGCCCGCGACGAGGCGGCAGAACAGGCAGTCGGTCACCCGGCCGCGTCGGCGACGAACGCCGCGATCGCGGCGGTGAAGTCCTTCCGGCTCGCCTCCCACGCGTAGAACATGTGCCCGCCGCCGAAGTGGCGCACGGTGAGGCGCTCGGCCATCTGGGGATCGAGCCGCATCAGGTTCCGGAGCCGGTCGCTCGAGAAGTACGGCGTCACGAGGTCGTAGCGGCCGTGCGTGACGAAGGCCTTCATGTGCGGGTTGAGCGACATCCCGTAGCGGAAGTCGTCCGTCGCCCCCGGCGGGAGCGCGAACGCGTGCTGCTCGGAGTCGATCTTCCACGCCGTGTTCACCTCGTAGCTCAGGAGCGTGTACTCCCGGTCGCTCTCGACGCCGATCTCCGAGCGCAGGAGGCGGTTGACGGCCATCGTGTACGCCGGGGTCGAGCCGGAGAGCGTGGGGTCCGGGCCGGTGAAGGAGTCCCGGTCCGGGAAGGGATCGGTCACGGTGATCGTCGCGTCGTACAGCCCGAGGACCTTGCGCTCGTCGCGGAGCAGCTCACGGGAGAACGTCCGGATCGTGATCCGCCCCTCGGCACGGACGACGAGGTCGAGCGGGAGGCCGGTCAGGTCCGCGAGCCTGGAAAGGATGCGATCGCGCTCGTCCGCGGGCATCGAGGCGCCGCGGGTGAGGAACGACGCGTACTCGCCGGTGGCGAACTCCTCCGCCTCGCGCAGGACCTGCTCGAGGTCGGCACCGGCGACGAAGGCCCGCGAGCGGCCGTGATGGGCCGCGGAGAGCGCCATCGTCGGCAGGGTGTCGATCCAGCCGAGGACGTCGTAGTCGGTGGGGTTGAGCGTCGTGATCTCGAGCGCCGGCGAGATGAGGATCGCACCGTTCAGGCCGATGCCGGCGGCCTCCTGCAGCATCCGAGCCAGCCGGCCCACGCGGTAGCCGCCGTAGCTCTCCCCCGCGATGAAGACGGGCGAGCCCCATCGACCGTTCGCGGAGAGCCAGCGCCCCATGAACTCGCAGAGCGACTCCAGGTCGCGTTTGTACCCGAAGTACTCCTTGGGGTCCGGTGCGTCGTCCGGCTTCTGGTCCTTGGCGTCTCCCTTCTTCTCGTTCTCGATGACCCGGCTGAACCCGGTGCCGATCGGGTCGACGAAGACGAGGTCGCTGAAGGCGAGCCAGGACGACTCGTTCTCGACGAGGCGAGGGGGCATCTCCGGCAGCGAGCCGTCGGCCGGGAGGTCGACGCGCTTCGGGCCGACGGCGCCCATGTGCAGGTATGCGGACGACGCACCGGGCCCGCCGTTGAAGACGAACGTGACGGGCCGCTCCGCGCCTCCTCCGTCGGCAACGTAGGAGACCGAGAAGATCTCCGCGGCGGGCTTTTCCTTCTTGCGCAGCACGATCCACCTCGCGCGCGCCGAGTAGTCGATCGGCGTCCCGCCGCCGCTCCAGGTGCCCGTCGTCTCGGCGCCTGCGGGCGGCTCGTGGTCGGGCTTCGCCTCGGCTTTCTCCTCGGACTTCGTCTCGTCGCTCATGCGGGAAGACGCTAGCGGAGACGACTGCGCTCCATGCGCCCGAGTCGCTCCCGGCTACACTTTCCCCACACCGGACGAGTACCGAAGGCGCCGCGAGCGCCCTCCTTATCCGTTCCTGGCACGGAGGAGCGAGCGTGACGCAACTGTTTGCAGGTTCGAGGGTCGCCCCGAGGTCGGCGAGAGCGGAGACGAGCGCGCATGGTTCCTGAGGCGACATCGCACGAGGAGGCGATCGCCCACCGGGCGTCCCGCCGCCATGCGAACCAGCTCAAGGCGCGAGGCACGAGCCCCACGACGGATGCGCAGGGCCTCGTCGAGTTCGCGTGCGAGTGCCTGCGCGTCGACTGCGAACGCTCGGTGCGTGTACCGCTCTACGTCTACGGCCGCGTTCTCGAGGCGAGCGACCAGTACCTGCTGCAGGCGGGCCACCACGCGTTCGAGAGCTACCGCACGATCGTCACCCTCGGCCTGATGCGAATCGAGGAGCGGGCGTAGAGCCCTCGACCCGGGCCGCTTCCGGTCAGTCGGCCGTGGCCGCCGGAACCTCGAGCCCGGGAGCCGCCGAGTCGACCTCGACCTCGACGCCGTCCTCGACCTCGACGCCGTCCTCGACCTCGACGCCGTCCTCGACGACCGCCTCCCCGCCCTCCGCCGCGGCCAGGCGCTTCAGCCGCTTCTTCTCCTGCTTCTTCTCGCGCCGCTCGCGCACCGTACGCTCGCGCGCCATCTTCGCCATCGTCTGCTGCCTCTTCGAGCTCATCCGGCCGCCTCTCTCTCGTAGGAGACGGACCCTAGTCGCGACCGCCCTCCTCGGGGCAGCTTAGCGCTGGGCGTTGAGCCCGGCGGCGAGCCTCCCGAGCGCACTCTGGTCCCAGCCGTTGATGAAGTCCGCGTGCGACGCCCACTTCCCGGCCGAGGACGCCGAGCCGCGCGGCAGCGGCGGGTAGAGGAGCACGATCGTGATCGTCGGCAGCGCGACCGGATGCGTGGCGGAACAGCGCCCCGCCCTCGAGTAGGCCATGTGGCGCTTATGGTTCGCGCTGTCCAACGTCCTGCCGTTCCAGCAGTTGGGGAACCAGACCTCGAGCTCGAGCGCGTCGTCCCGGGCGCAGGTCGGGATCGCCGCATAGCGGGTCCTTCCCCCGACGCCGCCGCAGCTCCAGGAGACGATGTTCTTGTCCTGCGCCCTCCTCGCCGTGGGGTTCCCGGCGACCATCTTCAGGCCCGGCGGCGGCGCGGCGACCGTGCCGGTCACGTGCTTCGTGTAGTAGACGACCCCTGCCATCGGCGGGACGTAGAGCGGCCCGGCGTACACGGTCGGCACCCAGTACGTTGACGAGTCCTCGTCGACGTCACAGGTCGTCGGCCCGCGGAGGAGCGAGGCCGCGGTGGTCGACGCGTCGACGGTCCTGTTCCCGATGTAGGTGTGGTTGTGGGAGCGACCAGGCTGCCCCGGGAAGCGGATCGGGTCGTCGTTGTTGCGATGGCTGAAGCCGCAAACGACGGTGAAGTACGGCCCCCCGGGGAACGAGCGCGCCGCCTGCGACAGCGCGGCCACCGATGTCGCCGACCCGCTCATCGCCGCGCCGACGACCGCGGTGAGGACGGCGAGGAGCGACAGCCGACCCGCGAGACGGCTGGTCGGCGACCGGCGAGGGGTCACGACCCGTCCACGCTCCTCTCCGGAGCGTACCGGGACGCGACGCGGCTTGCTACACGGCGCACGACATCGACCTACGGGCGGTCGTGCACAATGGACCGAAGCTCGTGCCCCAGGTACTCGACCATCTCGACGCCGCCCGGCAGGCAGCCGCTCGTCACGCCTGGCGTGAGGCCTACGGCTCGTACACCGAGACCGAGGAGCCCGCGCTCGGTCCCGACGACCTCGAGCGCTTCGCCGAGTCCGCCTGGTGGACCGGACGGCTCGAGGAGGCGATCCGCCTGCGCGAGCGCGCGTACAACGGGTACAGCGCCTCCGGCGACACGCTCGGTGCCGCGCGCATGGCCCTCACCCTCGCCTGGGATCAGGAGGGACGCGGCGCCTTCTCCGTCGCGGGGGGATGGCTCGCGAACGCCGAGCGGCTCCTCGAGGGTCAGCCCGAGTCGCCCGAGCACGGGCGCCTCCTCCTGACCCACGCGCTTACCGCGCTCTTCGCCGAGGGCGACCTCGACCGCGCCGAAAGCCTGTTCCAGGACGCGTTCGAGCTCGCACGGCGTGTCGGTGATCGGGACATCGAGATCCTCGCGCTCTCCGGGAAGGGCCGCGCGCGCATCAAGGCGGGTCGAGTCGAGGAAGGGCTCGCACTGCTCGACGAGGCGACCACCTCCGCCGTCGCCGGCGGCCTTCGACCCCACGCGACGGGGCTCGTCTATTGCATCACCATCAGCTCGTGCCGCGACCTCGGCGACTACCGGCGCGCGGCCGAGTGGACGGAGGCGGCGAACCGGTGGTGCGACCAGCTCGACGTCACAGGCTTCCCCGGGGCCTGCCGCATCCACCGCGCGGAGGTCCTCCGCCTCCGCGGAGACTGGCCGGCGGCAGAGGCGCAGGCCCAGGCGGCGTGCGACGAGCTCCACGACTTCGACCTCAGAATCACCGCCGGCGGCCACTACGAGATCGCGGAGATCCGACGACGTCGTGGGGACTTCGCGGGAGCGGAGGCGGCCTACCGGACGACGAACGAGCTCGGCCACGACTCGCAGCCGGGGCTCGCGCTGCTCCGGCTGGCGGAGGGCAAGGTCGACGCCGCGGTCGCCGGCATCACGCGGACGCTCCAGGACACGGAGGATCCGCTCGCCCGCATGCGCCGCCTTCCCGCGCAGGTCGAGATCGCGATCGCCGCCGGCGACCTGAAGACCGCCCGCAGCGCGCTCACCGAGCTGGAGGGCATCGTCGACTCGTACAAGATCGGCGATCGGCGGGCCGTCGCCCTCGACGCGACGATCAACGTCGCAGCGGGCCAGCTCCAGCTCGCGGAGAAGGACTGGGAGGGTGCGGCCGCGAGCCTGCAGCGAGCCCGCGACGAGTGGCGAGACGTGGGGGCGCCGTACGAGACCGCGCACGCGCGCATGCTGCTCGGAGTCGCCCACCGGAGGCTCGGGGACGAGCACGCGAGCACCGTCGAGCTCGAGGGGGCGCTCGCGGCCTTCGAGCGCCTTGGCGCGAGGCTGGACGAGGAGCGCGCGAACGAGCTGCTCGGCAAGGTCGAGGCCAGGAGGACGTTCCTCTTCACGGACATCGTCGACTCGACGCGGCTCCTCGAGACGCTCGGCGACGACAAGTGGAAGCGCCTGCTCGCGCGCCACGACGAGCTCGTGCGGGAGCGCATCGTGGAGTCCGGCGGCGAGGTGGTGAAGAAGACGGGCGACGGGTTCTTCGCCTCGTTCGATGCCCCGAAGGCGGCGATCGACGCCGCGGTCGCGATCCAACGCGCGCTCGCCGCCGAGATCGTCGCCCCCGACGTGAGGATCGGCGCGCACGCGGGCGCCGCGTTCCGGACCGGCGCCGAGTCCACCGACTACGGCGGGCAGGGGGTGCACGTCGCCGCGCGCATCGGCGCCGCCGCCCGTGGCGGGGAGATCCTCGTCAGCACCGAGACGCTCGACGGCGTCGGTGGGGCGTTCCGCCTGTCCGAGCCGCGCACCGAGGCGCTGAAGGGCATCGAGCAGCCGGTCGAGGTCGTCGCGGTCGACTGGCGCTAACCAGTGGAGCTATCGGACTGGCGACGCTGGTGGAAGACGCGCGGCGAGGACGAACTACTCTCGCTCCTGATGGCCGCTTGGGATCCAATTGGAGTGAAGGACGAGCCATTCGCGGCGGACGAGTACGACTCCTACATGCTGCCTTTGGCTCGGATGCTCCGTGAGGGGACCTCGGCGGACGACGTAGCGGCGTTTCTTCACCGTTGCGAGACCGACATGGGCTACGGGGACGAGCCCCGAAACGCCCTGCTCGCCGGGCGGATCATTGGGTGGTACGCCGACTCCACGGCACATTTCGCCGAACCCTCCTGGTCGTCAGCCGCGCTTACGCGAGCGACTTCCAGAAGTACGTCGTGTCGCACGGCCGGCCATCCGGGTAGAGCGCGTAGTTCGGGATCACGCCGAGCGTGTTCCAGCCGAGCCGCTCGTAGAGCCGCGCCGCGTCCCCTCCTGTGACCGCGTCGAGCACGAGCAGCGTCCTCCCCTCCGCCAGCGCCTCGCGCTCCACCCGCTCCATCAGCATCTGCGCGATGCCCCGCCGTCGTGCCGACCGGCGGACCAGCACCCGTGCGACGTCCGCGCGATGCGGCTGGTTCGGGTGCGGCGCGAAGACGACCTGCGCCGTCCCCACGAGCGCACCTTCCACGAACGCCGCGAGCATGATCCTGCGCCCCTCGCCGACCTCGGCCACGTAGGCCTCGTACACGTGCCGCGCGTCCTCGTGCGAGAACGGTGCCAGGTAGCCGACGGAGGCGCCACCCTCCACGCAGTCGACGAGGACTGCGGCGAGGCCGTCGAGGTGCTCACGCGCCTCGGCCCCGTCCAGGCGGCGGATCTCGATCTGCCCCGATGCCACGCGGCAAGTCTTGCACCGCCGCCGCAGTACCCTCGACCGATGGCCGTCGCGATCAGCTGGGAGCAGGCGCTCGCGTGGCGGATGCGGCGCCACCTCCTCGACCCCGTCGGCCGCCTCTCCGTAGCGGACGTCGTCGGCCGTCTCTGCGGCGTCCAGGCGCAGGTCGCCTCGTCGGCCGAGCTGGCCGTTCGCATCCGACGCGCGACGTCGCGGCCGGGGGAGGTCGAGCGCGCTCTGCGGGAAGGCCGTCTCGTCAAGACGTGGGCGATGCGGGGGACGCTGCACCTACTCAGGCCGGAGGAGGCGGGGATCTTCCTCTCGCTCATGGCCCTGGGCAGGAACTGGGAGCGACCGAGCTGGCAGCGCTACTTCGGCGTCACGCCGAAGGACATCGACGCGCTTCGCCGTGCGGTCCGCGCGGCGCTCGGGGACGGCCCGCTCACCCGCGAGGAGCTGACGGCGGCCGTACGCGCGCGCCGCGGCCTGCGTCACGTCGCGGACGCACTGGGCTCGAGCTGGGGCACGCTCCTCAAGCCGCTCGCCTGGAACGGCGACCTGTGCCACGGGCCGAGCCGCGGCAACCGCGTGACCTTCATGCGTCCCGAGGACGCGAGCACTCGCTGGGCGGGCATCCCGGACGCGGACGACGCGGCGCCGGCCGCGATGGCCGCGTACTTCCGGGCGTACGGGCCGACGACGTTCGAGGCGTTCGGCAACTGGCTCGCCGGTGGCTACTTCGGCAAGCGCCAGCTCCGAGTCTGGTTCGCGGCGCTGGAGGAGCGGCTGGCGGAGGTGGACGTCGAGGGTGAGCGCGCGCACGTGCTGGCGGAGGACCTCGACGAGCTCATGGCGACGCGACCAACGGCGGCCGTACGGCTCCTGCCGGGATTCGACCAGTGGGTGCTCGGCGCGGGCACGGCCGACGGACGCGTCGTGCCGGCGGCACGACGCGCCGCGGTGAGCAGGCAGGCGGGCTGGATCTCACCGGTCGTGATCGTCGGGCGGGGTCGTGCGCGGCACCTGGGAGGTGGATGGCGACGACGTCCGTGTCGCCTGGTTCCGGGAGGCCGGGAAGAGTCCCAGACGGGCTCTCGACGCGGAGGCAAGGCGGCTCTCCTCGATCCTCGGCCGCGATCTCCGCCCCGTGATCGTCAACGTCGGCTGACCCGGCGATGACATTCGTGGTCGCCGCCCGTCCTACGTGAGGCCGACAGGCGTCGGCGCGACCACAGGGAAGGAGAACGGATGAGCACCTCACTCGCAGCGGTCGGAGCGATCACACTCTTCGTCGATGACCCGCGGCAGGCGAAGGCTTTCTACGAGCGCGTGTTCGACGCTCCGCTCGTGTTCGAGGACGACGACTCCGTTGCGTTCGCCTTCGAGGGCACGATCGTCAACCTGCTCGCGACCCCCGCGGCGCGCGACCTCGTCGCTCCCGGGCTCGTCGCAGATGGGCAGGGCTCGCGCTGCCAGCTCACCGTCTGGGTCGACGACGCGGACGGGGTGTGCGAAGAGCTGGCCACGCGGGGCGTGACGTTGCTGAACGGGCCGCTGGACCGCGAGTGGGGCGTGCGTACCGCCTGCTTCGCCGATCCGGACGGCCACGTCTGGGAGATCGCGCACAAGCTCCCCGGTGACGCCTCGTAGCCGGTCCTCCCGGCACCCCCGGCGCCGTCGTGCGCCTACGCTAGGGCGGTCCGCCTGCACAGCACCGGTGAGGAGGGAGGCAATGGGGACGACGCTCGAAGGCGGCTGCGCCTGCGGGGAGGTGCGCTACCGGCTCACGTCCGAGCCGCTCTTCACGCACTGCTGCCACTGCCTGAACTGCCAGCGCCAGACCGGAAGCGCCTTCGTCGTCAACGTCCTGATCGAGACCGAACGCGTCGACGTGCTCGCCGGCGACCCGCAGCCGGTCGACGTCCCGCGCAGCGGAGGCAAGAAGCAGCGGATCTTCCGCTGCCCGACCTGCCAGGTAGCGGTGTTCAGCCGCTACACGCGCGCCGGCATCCGGTTCGTACGCGGTGGCACGCTCGACGACCCGTCGAGCGTCGCGCCCGACGTCCACATCTACACGCGGTCGAAGCTCGGCTGGGTCACGCTCCCGGAGTCGGTGCCGGCCTTCTCGACCTACTACGACACGCAGAAGCTGTGGCCGGCCGCGAGCCTCCAGCGTCTCGAGGCGCTCTCCGCGCAGGGGCGCCGCCGCCGAGGAGCGCCGCAGGCGTAGCGGCTACTCCGGCAGCCAACCGTCGTGATACG
The DNA here is from genome assembly GCA_963750595.1 of uncultured Actinomycetes bacterium. Taxonomy (GTDB): domain Bacteria; phylum Actinomycetota; class Thermoleophilia; order Gaiellales; family Gaiellaceae; genus GMQP-bins7. The sequence continues at coordinate 204,749 of CAVVRG010000003.1, forward strand.
CGGTGCGCTCGCGAGGCGGAAGGGACGCGTACGCGACGCCGCCGTCCAGCGTGTCCTCGTCGACGCTCGCACCGTGGCGCCTCGCAACCTCGTCCGCGGGGAAGCCGAGGGAGCCGGGCTGCCCGTCGTGCTCGCGCGCGCCCACCGCGATCACGAGGCACGGCGCGCTTCCGGCTCCGACGATCACGTGCTTCGTGCCGGGCGGGCAGTGCACGAAGTCCCAGGCGCGAAGCGGTCGCTCCTGGCCCTCGACCACGAGCACGGCTTCTCCCGAGACGACGAGGAAGGCCTCCTGGTCGGCCTCCCAGTGGTACCGGGACATCGGCTCGCCGGGCATGAGCACGAACGGGTTGACGCCGAGCTGGTCGGACTCGCGGCGCCAGCCCTCGAAGTCGTCGGCGACGAGACAGACGGCGCCGCGCCCGTTCGCATGGCGCCACTCCGCGTCGAGCATGTTCAGGACGTACCAGCCGCCGCCGGTCGGCGTGAGTCCGTGCTCGGACTTGTCCAGCTGCGACTCGGTGACCACGGCTCAAGCCTGCCGCAACCGGCGTACGCTGCGCAACGCATCCTTGCGCCCGGCGATCCTGGCTTTCATGATCGCAGTGCGAGGATCGGAGGAGGCCGTCATGTCGAAGGATGCGCGCGTGCTAGGACCGGGCGAGGGGCGCGCCGGGCTGCTGGGCTCGATGGGAGTGCGGTTCATGCTCGGCGGTGACGAGACGGGCGGAGGCTTCTCGCTCGTCGAGCACCCGATCCCACCCCGGGCGCTCGCTGCTCCGCTCCACCGACACAGCCATGAGGACGAGTACAGCTTCGTGCTCGCAGGCCGCATCGGCGCGCTCCTCGGCGAGGAGGTCATCCACGGCGAGCCCGGCGATCTGATCTTCAAGCCTCGGGGCCAGTGGCACACTTTCTGGAACGCCGGGGACGAGCCTGCCCGCATCCTCGAGTTGATCTCGCCCGCCGGGTTCGAGCGGTACTTCGAGGAGATGGTCGAGCGCCTCGAGCGCGAGCCTCCTCCCGAGCCGAGCGAACTCGGCGCCATCGCCGCGAGGCATGGGCTCGAGGTGGATCGCGACAGCATTCCTCGCCTCACCGCGGAGCACGGCCTGCGCTGGGGCCCGCCGGCGGAGTAACGGTCGGCTCGGAATCCGATGAGCATGGGGCGCCTGCGGGCGTGACCGACGACCCGAGCGGGACGCGTGCGCGGAGCACCGTGCCGCGGCCGGGCGGGCTCTCGACCTCGAGCGAGCCGCCGACCGCCTCGAGGCGGTCGGCCAGCCCGCGCAGGCCCGAGCCGCCGGACGCGCTCGCGCCGCCGCGTCCGTCGTCGGAGATCTCGGTGATCACGGCTCCGTCGCGCACCGCCACTCCGACGCATGCATGCGTCGCGCCCGCGTACTTCGCCACGTTCGTGAGCCCCTCGGCGACCGTGAAGTAGATCGTGGTCTCGACGGGCTGCGGGAGCCGCTCCCCGGGCACGTCGACCTCGACCGGAAGGGGCGTCCGCTCGGCGAGCAGCGCCACAGCACGCGGGAGCCCATCCTCGCTCAGCTGGCTCGGGTGGATCCCCCGGGCGAGCTCCCGGAGCTCGGCCAGCCCCTGCTCGAGATGCTCGATCCCCTGGTCGAGGAGTGGAGAGGCGGGCGTGTCCGCAGCCTCGCCCGCCGCCCGCCTCAGGATCATCAGCGAGACGATCAGTCGCTGCTGCGCCCCGTCGTGGAGGTCACGCTCGAGGCGGCGGCGGGCCTCGTCGCCCGCCTCGACGATCCGCGCTCGTGACTCCTCGAGCGCGGCCGCGCGCGCGTGCTCGCCTTCGAGCCTCCGACGGAGCTCCTCGGCCTCGTGGCGCGCCGTCACGTCGAGTGCCGCGCCGTGCACCCACAGCGAGTCGTCCTCGCCGACGACCTTCCGGAACCTGCTGAGGATCCAGGCGTACGTGCCGTCTGCGCGCCGCACGCGGTACTCGACCTCGTTGACGCTCCCGTCGACCGGTGCCCCGAGCAGCTGTGCTCGGCTCGCCTCCGCGTCCTCGGGATGGATCAGCTCGGACCAGGTCCGCTTCGGGTCAGGCCCGACGAAGTCGGTGGCCGGGTAGCCGGCGATCGAGGTCATCGCGTCGCTGACGAACTCGATCGTGTACGGCGCCGGAAAGAGGCGCGAGCGGTAGATCATCCCCGGGACGGTGGCGAGGAACGACTCGAGCTCGAGGGTCCGGTCGGTCGCCACGAGCCGGGATCGTACTCCGGCGGCGGGGACCCCCTCCTCTGCGACTTGCATCAGCCAGCCGTTGTGTAGAACATCGGCCGTCCTCGTTCTGAATCCGGGAGGTCAGAGCTTCATGACGTTGTACGAGTTCCTGCTGTTCGTCCACATCACCGGGGCCGTCATCTGGCTGGGAGGCGCGTTCATGTTCCAGATGTACGGATGGGTCGTGCGCCGCGGCGGAGACCCTGAAGAGATGGCGCGGTTCGCGGGCCGTGCCGGAGCGCTCGCCGAGCGCATGTTCATCCCGGCCTCGCTCGTCGTGGTTCTCGCGGGGATCTGGCTGATCATCGAGGGGAACTGGGGCTGGGACCACCTGTGGGTGATCTTCGCCCTCGTCACCTTCACGGCGTCGTTCCTGACCGGCCTGCTCGTCCTCTCGCCGATCGCCAAGCGCATACCCGTCGCGGGCCCGACGACACCGGAGGGCCAGGCGCTCATCCAGCGGCTCTTCACCATCCTGCGGGTCGATCTCGCCTTCATGTACGCGATCGTCTTCGCCATGGTGATCAAGCCGACCGCCGACGACGGCTGGACGATCGCCGTCGCCGCGGCCGTGCTGCTCGTGCTGACCGCCGTCTTCCTCGCACCCTTGCGCTCGGCGAGCACACAGGCGCCTTCGGCTCCGGCGACGGACTGACGGCGCGACGAGCGCGCCGTCAGACCGCCGCTTCCGGGTGCCTGACGCGGATCCGGTGCTCCCGGTAGCGGATCGCCTCGTACGCGACGACGAGCGCGCACACGGCGCTCACCAGGGCGAGCGCGACGAGCGCCGGAATGAGGACGGCCACCGGGATCAGGGCGAGGAGCACGACCGCCCCGATCGTCCTCCGCCGGAAGATCCGACCGGTCGAGCGAGAGAGGAACGCCACGTGCCCCAGGAGATAGAGCGCGGCGCCGCCGCAGAGCGCGACCGCGGGCACCGTCTCGAGCTGCTCGCCGATGTCGCCCACGGTGGTCTTGAGGCCGAACGCGAAGAGCACGACGCCGGCGACGATGGGCAGGTGGAGGTAGCTGTAGGCGTGCAGCGCGAGCCGGTGCAGCTCGAGGCCGATCGCCTGGAGGAGCCGCTCTCGCGCCAAGATCGACGCAACGTCGAAGTACAGCCACCACAGCGCCGAGACGACGACGATCCCGAGCGCCGCGGCGACCAGGACACCGGTGTCGAGCTCGAAGCCTGCGCCCAGGCCGATGGCGATGATCGACTCGCCGAGCGCGATCAGGACGATCAGCCCGTGCCGTTCGGCGAAGTGCTCCGGCGCGACGCGCCAACCGCGCCCCACGCCGATCACGACCGGGCCGAGGTAGTCGATCGCGAGCGCGACGAGCCAGAGCGCGATCTGCGCTCGCCCTTCCAGCAGACCGGCGACCACGATGAGGCAGGGGCCGAGCAACGCGGTCGGCACGAAGCGGACGAGCGCCTCCCTTCGCTCGAGGTCGTTGCGCACGACGCTCGCGGAAAGGGCGAGGTGGAGCATGCGGACGACCAGGTACGCCAGGCCGAACAGGAGGGCGTCGTCACCGAAGGCGCCCGGCACCGCCAGAGCGACCCCGAACATCGCGCCCATCGCGGCGAGCATGGCGAGCCGCACCCCACCCTCGTCGACGTCGGTCGCGCTCGTCAGCCACGCGTAGACGCCCCAGCCCCACCAGAGGGCGGCGAGAACGAGCATCCCGCGAAACATCCCGCCCCACGTCGGGTCGTCTGCGAGCAGGATCGTGACCTGCGTCATGGCGAACACGAAAGTCAGGTCGAAGAAGAGCTCGAGCGGCGTGACCTGGTGCTCGTCGTCGTCGTGGCCCCCGTCGTGCTCCGACACGCGCCGACCCTAGCCCAGAGACGGGCCGGAAATGCGCCGCTCTCCCCTGCTCCTGTCTCTTGGGCGTAGCGGGTTCCAGCGACGACGACGCCATTGGCCGTCCGCCTGCGAGACGCCTCCGAGGCCTGCCGAAATCGACGACGCGTCAACTGCGAGCGACGCTCAAGTAGGTTCTTCGGACGATGGCCGACCGACACGCCGCCAGCCAGCGCCGCGCGAGTAGCGCCTTCGGGATGCAGGCCATCAACGTCGCGTGCCGCGAGAGCCTCGCGGGCAGGGAGGTCGACGCCGTCGAGCACCTCCGCCGGGCAATAGCCATGTGGGAGGGCTGTCGCGACATGGCGAAGGAGGAGACCGACTTCGACCCGATCCGCGAAGAGCCCACTCTTCAGCAACTGATTCGCCGGTAGGCGATACCTGGAATGGTGACGGCGGACGACATCGGTCGGATCACGGTGTTCGCGGATCTCGAGCCTGCCGTCCGCGAGCGACTGTGTCGCGTCGCGGCCGACATCAGCCTCGGCCCCGGGGAGTACGCCGTGCACGAGGGGGACGAGCCGGCGCTCCTGGGACTGCTCGACGGCCGGATCGAGGCCGTGAAGCTCGTGGACGGCGTAGAGCGCGTGATCGGAGAGCGCCGCCCCGGTGACATCTGCGGGGAGATCTCCATCACCCTCGGAACACCCCATCCCGCAGGCTTCCGGGCAGCGGAGGCGTCGAGGGTCTTCCGAATCGAGCCGCACGACTACCACGCCGTGGCCTCTACGGCGCCCGAGGTCGCCAAGCGGGTGGGCCTCCTGACGAGCGATCGACTCGGCGGGCCACGAGGCCTCCAGAGCGTCGTCTCCGAGTCGACTCCCTTTCGGGCGATCGTGCTCGGACACCGTTGGGACGCCGCCTGCGCAGAGCTGCGGCGCTTCCTCGACCGAAACCAGGTCCGGTTCAGGTGGATCCAGCCCGACGTCCCGGAGGACGCGGAGCAGTGGCCGGGGGCGTTGCCGGACGGGGGAGACTATCCGACGATTCGCGTCGCGAGCGGCAAGACGGTCGTCCGCCCGCAACTGCGACGGGTGGCCGAGCTGCTGGGCATCGCGACCGAGCCCGCCTCTGCCGAGTACGACACGGTGATCGTCGGTGCAGGACCCTCCGGCCTCGCAGCAGGCGTCTACGGCGCCTCCGAAGGTCTGCGGACGATCGTCGTCGAACGCGAGGCGCCCGGCGGCCAGGCAGGCACGTCCTCGCGGATCGAGAACTACCTCGGCTTCCCGTCGGGCGTCTCGGGCGACGAGCTCGCGAGCCGGGCGCTCCAGCAGGCGCGCAGACTCGGCGCCGAGATCGTCGTCACCCGATCGATCGAGCGAATCGACACCGCGACACGACACGTGCACCTCGACGGCGGCGACGTCCTCCAGGCGCGGACGATCATCCTCGCCTGCGGCGTCTCGTGGCGGCAGCTCGAGATCGAGGGGTTCGACAGGCTCGCCGGGAAGGGGATCTCCTACGGTGCGGCCCGCAGTGAAGCAGCGAGCACGCACGGCCTGGACATCCACGTCGTCGGGGCCGGGAACTCGGCGGGCCAGGCCGCGATGTTCTTCTCCAACCACGCGCGGAGCGTGACGATCATCCACCGCGGCGACACGCTCGAGAAGAGCATGTCGCGGTACCTCGTCGACCAGCTCGCTACACGCGCCGAACATCCGCGTGCTCTTCGGCACGGAGGTCGCCGCCGGGCGCGGCGAGACCTCGCTCGAGGCGATCGACGTGGTGGACAAGGCGTCCGGCGAGCTCATGCGACTCGAGTCGGGTGGGCTGTTCATCTTCATCGGCGCGGACGCCGAGACCGCGTGGCTCCCGTCGGAGATCGCACTCGACCCGAAGGGCTACGTGCTCACCGGCGTCGACGTTCGTGCTGCGGGGCGCTGGGGGCTCGACCGCGACCCGTACCTGCTCGAGACCAGCGTGCCCGGCATCTTCGCCTGTGGTGACGTTCGGTTCAGTCCCGTGAAGCGGGTCGCGGCCGCCGTCGGCGAGGGCAGCATGGCGATCGCCTTCGTGCATCAGTACCTGAGAGACGCCGAGGCTCTATCCGGGCACGCGTGACGGTGGGCGCTCGCGAGCCCTACCTCGGAGACACCTGCAGGCGGCGCGAGCCCCCATGGAGGACACTCTGGCCATGCAGCCGCCGGAGGTGAGCTACGCCCGCAGCGGCGACGTGGCGATCGCGTACCAGGTCGTGGGCGGGGGCTCTCCCGACATCGTCTTCGTCCGCGGGATCACCGGGGACCTGCTCTCGACGTGGGAGCAGCCGCTCCTCGTGCGCCACGTCGAGGGTCTCGCTGCCTGCGGCCGCGTGCTCATGCTCGACAAGCGCGGGACAGGCCTGTCCGATCGCGTACGGGAGGTGCAGTCGCTGGAGACGACGATGGACGACGTGCGGGCCGTGATGGACGCGGTGGGATCGGAGCGCGCCGTGCTCTGGTCCGGGGGGACGAGCACCGGGATCGCCGTCCTCTTCGCCGCGACGTACCCCGAGCGCTGCGCGGGCCTCGTCCTCTTCGACCCCACGGTCAAGGGAACCCGCGCCCCCGACTACCCCTGGGCGCCGACCGAGGAGGACTGGCGAGAGCAGCTTGCCCGCGTACGCACCGGGTGGGGAGAGCGTGGCTACCTCGAGGGTCTCGCGCGAGAGTGGGCGCCCGGAGCTGCCGGGAACGACGACTTCCGCGACTGGTTCGTCTGGCACATGCGCCGCAGCCTCAGCCCAGGCGCCGCGCTGACGTCGATGCGAACGGTGATGGAGCTCGACGTGCGCGACGTCCTCGCCGCAGTCCGCGTGCCGACCGTCGTCCTCCCACACCCGGCGACACCGGGCCCCGGTCACTACACGGCCGAGCGGATTCGAGGAGCCGAGGTCGTCGAGCTCCCCGAGCTCAGCGGCGTCTACACGTGGGTCGACGACGAAGCCCACCGGGCGACGATGGAGGCGACGGAGCGTTTCGTCTCACGGCTCACCGAGCGCGCCGGCTCCGAGCGGGTGCTCGCAACCGTCCTCTTCACCGACATCGTCGGCTCGACCGAACTCGCGGCGAAGCTCGGCGACTCCGCGTGGCGGCAGCTGCTCGAGCGGCATCACGCGATCGTGCGCCGCGAGCTCGCTCGGTTCCAGGGCCGGGAGCTCGACACGGCAGGCGACGGGTTCTTCGCCGCATTCGACGGGCCGGCCCGCGCCGTCCTCGCCGCCTCCGCGATCCGCGACTCGCTCGGCGCCATCGAGATCGAGGTCCGGTCGGGGGTTCACACCGGTGAGTGCGAGGTCTCGGACGGCAAGATCGCGGGCATCGCGGTCTCGATCGGCGCGCGCATCGCGTCCCTCGCCGCCCCGGGCGAGGTGCTCGTCTCGAGCACGGTCAAGGACCTCGTCGCGGGCTCCGACCTGCGGTTCGAGGATCGCGGGGAGCATCACCTCAGGGGCGTCCCGGAGCCGTGGCGCCTGTTCGCTGTCAGTCGATGAACCCGGCTTCGCTCGGTCGGGAAGGCCGGCGATAGCGGAATGCGACGACGATCGTCGCCGCGATGACGACCGCGGCGACCGTGTTCGGCACGATCAGCGCGAGATTGGTCGCGGCGATCCCGTACGCGAGCCAGAGAACGAAGCCGACGAGCAGGACGAAGAAGTACCCTAGCGAGACGCTGCGCGAGCTCCTGTGCTCCACGATCTTGCGCATCTGAAGCAGTGGCCCGAGCGCCATGGCGAGCGCCCAGGTGGCGGCAGTGACGGCGAGCATGGACTCCATGCGGATCTCCTCGCGACGACGACAGGACTCGCCCGAGGAGATGCATGCTCGGATCGTCGATCCGCGGGCACGAGCACGCCCCGCAACTCTATCGTCCTCCGCGTGAAGGTCAGCGCCGAGGCCGCACGTCGTTTCCTCGTGGCGCGCCATGGGCTCGCGCCGGCGCGTTCGCTGAGCTGGAGGACCGGACGCCGTGCTCGAGGTCTTTCGCCGCCTGGGCTCGATCCAATTCGATCCGATCGCGGTCGCCGGTCGGACCCACGACCTCGTGCTGCACGCGCGCGTCGCCGAGTACGACCCCGCCTGGTGCGAGCTCCTCTACGAGCGCCGCGAGATCTTCGAGGCGTACAACAAGGGGCTCTCGTTCGTCCCGGTCGGCGACTTCCCCTGGTTCCGCGGGAGGCTGAGTCAGACCTGGCAGCGGACCCTCGACGAGAACCCGGAGGTCGCCTCCGCGCGTGCTCGAGCGGATCCGGGCCGAGGGGCCGCTGTCCTCACTCGACTTCGAGCGCCATCGGGGCGACATGACCGACTGGTTCGGAATGCCGGCGAACACCGTTCGCGCGGTGCTCGAGGCGTACCTGCTGACCGGCGTGCTCGGGCTCGCCCGCCGCGACGGCACCCGCCGCTACTACGACCTCCTCGAGCGACTGCTGCCGGGCGCGATCCTTGCGAGGGAGGTCCCGATCGTGGAGCAGTTCCGCCACCGGATGCTCTCTCGTTACCGCGCCCACGGCCTTCTCGGGATCGGAGGAGGCGGAGACATCTTCGGCGGTCTCGGCCCCGCGAAGCCGGATCCGAGGTTTCCGGGGTTTCCGGGGCGAACGGCGCTGCGCGAGGCGCTGATCGCAGACGGTGAGCTCGTCGCCCTCGAAGTCGAGGGCGTACGTGGGAAGCGGTTCGTGCTCGCGGACGAAGTCGCGCTCCTGGAGGATCCGCCCGGGCCGCCGCCCTCTGTCGCCTTCCTGTCGCCGTTCGATCCAGTGGTGTGGGATCGTCCTCTGCTCGCGTCCCTGTTCGACTTCGAGTACGTCTGGGATCTCTTCCACCCGCCCGCCAAGCGGCGGTTCGGCTGGTACGTGCTGCCGATGCTCTTCGGCGACCGCCTCGTCGGCCGGATCGAGCCGCGCATCGACCGCGCTGGTGGCCGGGTGGAGGTGCTCGGCCTCTGGTGGGAGGACGGTTTCGCGCCGCGCCGCGCCGGAGGGCTTCGTCGACGCGATGCGCGACGCGCTCCGCGCCTACCTGCGCTTCGCGGGCGCGACGCGCATCGAGTGGGCACCAAGGCTCGCGACGGAGAAGCGACTGTTTCTCACGCGCCCCTAGACCAGTTACCTGCGCCATGTCAACCCCACCTGCGTCAGGAAGCGACTAGAACGTCCCGGTCAGCCCGAGCCTCCTGGATCTCGTCCCGCGTCCGCAGACGCCAATCGGGCTGCAGGCGGGTGTCCCACCACGCGTGTGCCAGGTCACAGAGAAGCTGCGCAGGATGGTCGCACCCGGCTCCCGTGTTCCGAGCGACCCGGGTCCCCGCCCGATCGAGGACGAGCCCGGCGAAGTGTGCGGGTCATCGGCGATGTCGGTTGATCACGCCCCCGCGCCAGGATTTGGCGAGCCGGCACGCGATCTCCACCGCCCTCGAGAACGCATCGTCGTCGTCACCCCGAACTGGCTCGTCTTCTCGGAAGAGCCGATCGACGACGGCGCGCATGATCAGCGCACGCACGAGAAACTGCGGGAACCGCGGGATGTGTCCGACGGCGTCGAGGAGCGTCTCGTCCGCCCCTTCCCAGACGAGGGCATCGGCCACCACGATCGCCGACGCGTAGGCGGGAGGCCGCCAGAACGGCGAGAAGTCGATGATCGCGGGCGTCAGCCCTTCGGCGAACAAGACGTTCCCCGTCAGATCGCCGTGCACGAGCTGGCGAGGCGCCTGGAGTGGCCGCTGGGCGGCGAGGAGATCGGGCAGGTGCTTGACGTGCATGAACGGCTCAGCCGGTACCTCTCCCCACGCAACGCGGTCCCCGACTGCCCAGTGGTCCGTACGACGAGCGACGAACTCCGGCTCGGAAACGTCCGCCAGTGCACGATGGAAGAGCTCGCCCGTGGCGATGATCTCGTGCCACCGGCGCTCGTCGTGCCTGCCTTCGACGAACTGCCAGGCGCACCAACCCTCGCTCTCGAAGTCGCCCCCTACGGTCTTTCGCGGCAGAGCGACACGAAAGTCGCCGCCGGCGATCGACCCGAGGACGTTCGCCTGCCATTCGAGCGGTGGCTCGCCCTCATCGACCGGCCGCAGCACGAACTCGCTCACGCGCCACGCGTTGCCACGGCCGCCTGCGAGCGGAACCGGCGTACCGGCGGCACCGAACGACTCGATCACCGCAGGCGAGGGCCGGATCGCCACGTTTGCAACCTATCGCTGGCTCCCGGCTGCGATCAGTCGAAGCCGAACAGCGGTGGGAGGACGACCACGACCGTGGCGGCCCAGAGCGCGAAGACGGGAAGGTAGGTCGTCTGCCAGCGCTCGAGCCGATGGAGCGTGCTGCGTCGCGTGAGGAATCGGGCGGATAGCCAGGCGGCCCCGGCCAGGTTCACGAGGAGGACCAGGTTGAGGCCGAGCGCCGCCGTTCGGTTCGGGGTGAACCCCAGGTCGCCGATCCGAGCGATCATCGTGCCGAGCACCATCAGGTCGAGCACGAGGGCGCTGACGACCGCGACCAGCTGGATCCCGTCCATCCATCCGGGCGACGACGTGGACGGATCTCGGGCGGACATCCCGTACAGGACGAGCGCGAGGACGACCACCAACAGCGCGTCGAGGACGCTGAGCAGCTCGCGGTCGAACGCGCCGCCGAGCCCGGTCACGGCATAGACGACGGCGGCGCAGGCCAACATCACCGCGAAGAGCGGCGTGAAGAGCATCGTTAGCACGGGCGCCATGTTCTCGACGACCCGCTGCTTCGACTCGACGAGCCATGCGGCCACGATCACGGCACCCGCCGCTCCCGAAGGCAGCACCCAGGCCGCAACCTGCTCGACGTCGATCCCCGTGGGGTCGAGGATCGCAGCGGTCAGAGCCATGAGCAGCCCGCCCCCGAGCGCGATCAGCACGTAGTAGATGAACCACTCGCCCGTGAAGCGGACGAAATCCATGCGCCGCTCGTGCGATCGGATCGTGCCGCCCATGTACGGGTAGGCGACCACGAACCAGAGCGCGACGGGCAGGCCGAGGATGACGAGTGCCTCGGTGTCCGAGTCCGCGCCCCACGGGTAGAGGTTGACCACGAGTGCGGCGACGACGAACGGCGCCGCCGTCAGGACCCAGCGCCTGATGTCGAGCTTCCGGTGGCGAGCGAAGTACGCAGCGAGGAACGGCAACACGAACAGGGTGGCGTTCCGCGCCAGCCAGGTCGGCTCCTCGTCGGGGAAGCCGGCGGCGAGGCGTGCGGCCTGGATGGCGACCGCCGCGGCAACGGCGAAGGCGAGCGCCGTGAGCCAGCCGCTGGATGCGCGCGCCGGCTCGTCGTCGGCGCTCAGAACGAGCTGCTTCCACAATCGGCCGCTGTGCTCGCGTGCGAACTCCCTCGAAAGGGTGTCGAGGTCGCCCATCCGTTTGACGGCGACCAGGAACGCCTCGTCGGGTTCGAGGCCGACGGCGCTCAGCTCGGCGATCTGGTGGCGAAGATGATCCTCCAGTTCGTCGACGTCGTGGCCGTTGACGCCGGGGGCGTTTGCGACGTATGCCCGCCATTCCGCGATCTGTGCCTCGACGCTCTCCATCGCTCACGCCTCGCCGAGGGCCGTCAGCACAGCGCCCGAGCCCGGCCAGACGTCGTTCAGTGCGCGCGTGACGGCCACCCATTGCTGCTGCTGGTCGGCGAGTGCCGCCCGCCCCTCGTCGGTGATCGCGTAGTACTTGCGGCGACGCCCTTCCGGTGGCGTCCGCCACTCCGTCGTCACGTACCCGAGCCGACTGAGGCGGTGGAGCAGCGGGTAGAGCATCCCGTCGGTCCACTCCAGATCGCCCCTGGAGAGCGCCCGCACCCGCTTGAGGATCGCGTACCCGTAGCTCTCGGCGTCGGCGAGGATCGCGAGCACGAGCGGTGTCGCCGAGGCCGCGACCAGGTCCTTGTCGATGTGCATCCCGCCTCCACGGATCGAAGTGCTATGCATAGAAGCACAAGGTACACGAAACCGCAAGGCTGCCGCCGTCGCGATGCAGGGCCGCACGTAGTCTCGATCCGTGACCCGACGGCAGCGCCCGGTGGTCGACCTCGATCTTCCGATCGTCGGTGCGCCGCTCGCGGGAGGGCCCTCGACGCCGGCTCTCGCGGCCGCCGTGTCCGAGGCGGGCGGCCTCGGTTTCCTCGCCGGCGGCTACAAGACGGCGTCGGTCGTGCAGAGCGAGCTCGAGGAGCTGCGAAGGCTGACATCGCGACCGATCGGGCTGAACATCTTCTTCCCGGTTCGTGAGCCGGTCGACGAGCAGGCGCTCACGGCGTACGTGGAGCGGATGCGGGTCGAAGGCGAGCGCTACGGCGTCACGCCCGGCGAGCCGCGCTGGACGGACGACCACTGGGAGGCGAAGCTGGAGCTCGCAGCACGCGAGCGACCCGATGTCGTCTCGTTCACCTTCGGCTGCCCCGAACGAGAGGTCGTCGAGTCGCTGAGATCGAGCGGCTGCACGATCTGGTGCACCGTCACGTCCGTGGCGGAGGCGAGACAGGCGACCGACGCCACGGTCGACGCGCTCGTCGTCCAGGGTGCCGAGGCCGGCGGTCACCACGGCTCCTTTCGCGACCGCGATCGGGATCCGCGCCCCCTGCTCGCGTTGCTGGCGGAGATCCGATCGGCGACCGCGGCACCCTTGATCGGGGCGGGCGGGATCTCGGGCGGCGCGGATGTCGCTGTCGCGTTGGCGGCCGGCGCCAGGGCCGCTCAGATCGGATCGGCGCTCCTGCGCTCGACCGAGGCCGGCACGTCACCGCCGCACCGGGAAGCACTCGAAGCGGGCGAGCGGCCGACCCGGCTGACCCGCGCCTTCACCGGCCGTCGTGCACGCGGCATCGTCAATCGCTTCATGCTGGAGAACGATGCGTTCGCTCCGCGCGGCTACCCGGAGATCCACCACGTGACCGCCCCCATCCGGGCGTCGGCGCGCGAGCTCGGCGACGGCGACGGCATGAGCCTCTGGGCGGGAACCGGGTACCGGAACGCGCAGGATGCGCCGGCGTCGGAGCTCGTCGAGCGCTGGGCGCGCGAGCTCGGCGCCTCGTAGGCGACGCTAGCCCGACGCAGGAGCGGCGCGCTGTGGGACGACCCACCCCGACGGAACGGGGCGCCTACGACCTGGAGAGGGGTCCGGGCAGATGGCCGAGTCTCCATCTCAGCTGATAGACGCGAGGATCGACGAGCTGGGCGACTGGCGAGGCGAGACACTCTCCAGGCTTCGCGCCCTGATCAACGAGGCCGACCCCGAGGTGGTCGAGGAGTGGAAGTGGAAAAGGCCCACGCACCCGGGGGTTCCGGTGTGGTCTCACCACGGCCCGATCTGCACCGGTGAGACGTACAAGAGCGTCGTGAAGCTCACGTTCTTCAAGGGCGCGTCGCTGCAGGACCCTTCGGGCTTGTTCAACTCCAGCCTCGACGGCAACACGCGGCGCGCAATCGACGTCCACGAGGACGACGAGATCGACGAGAAGGCTTTCACGGACCTCATTCGGGCTGCCGTGAGCCTGAACGAGTCCTCGTCCCGGTAGTCCGACCCGGCGCGGGACACAGTCCGGACAGGGACCGACCCGGCGGTCGACCCGGCCAGCAGCTCTCCGTGCGCGCACTCGCCGCTACGGGCTCATCTCGTCCATCTGAGACATCGAGCCGCTCGTCGGAACGGTGAGCGCAGGGATGCTGTCCGGCGCGGCGATCATGAGCACGCCGAGCACGAGCAGGATGGTAGCCGTGACGTTCGTCGCGGCACGACGCCACGGGATCAACTTCTCGAACGCGATGAGCCCGGCGACGATCGCCATCCAGACGACGCTCATCACCCCGAGCGCGAAGAGCGATGCCATCAGCGCCCAGCAGCAGCCGATGCACCAGGCCCCGTGCCTCGCACCCATCTGGAGCGCACCGGAGCGTCCGCCGCGCCAGGAGCCGAGCAGGAAGCCGAGCGGGCTACGGCACTTGCCGAGGCACACGTCCTTGAGCGGCGTCAGCTCGTAGACGGCCGCAACGATCAGGGTCGTCCCCGCGACCCAGCGACCGGCGCGATCCCAGTCGAGGACGTCCCCCGAGATGCGGCTGCCAACCGTCGCGACCGCAAAGGCGAACAGCCCGACGCTCGTCCAGGCGACGAGGTAGCCGGACGTGAAGAGAAGCGGTGCGACCGGAGACCGGCTCCTCGTCATGCTCGAGTAGAGCGCGACCGTCGGTGACACCGACGGGAACATCATCGCCGCCATCATCACGACCCAGACGCCGACGAACCAGGCGAGGGTCCCCAGGTCCGTCCACGGCCCTCCGTCCATGCCTTGCATCTCGCCGACAGTCCACCACCAGCCGACTGCGGCGAGACCGAAGAGAAGAGCGATCAGCCCGAGCCGCGTCCGCGCTGCCGCGAAGGCGGGCGCGAGCCCCCCGGTACCGGCGGCGGGTTCGTGGGCAGAGGCGATCACGTGCTCAGGCAGCCCACGAGAAGGGTGCCGACAGCCCCGTCTTTCCCTCGTACTCGATGCCGAAGGCGCTGATCTGCGACCGCGTCGCTTCGGCAGCGGTCAGCTCCGAGCCGGCGGGATGGAAGACCCCCGTCAAACGAGCCGGCTCCCCGGTCTCGATCCCGAACGGAACGATGTCCTCGATCTCGAAGTCGATGGCGTCTCCGATACGGACGCTGTGACGAAGGCCCTCTTCGATGACCTCGATCGGCGCACGCTCGACGCCGAGCACCTCGCCGATCAGTGGGGCCAGCCCTGCCATCGGGCCGCCCTTCTGCCCGCCGAACACACCGGTCAGCTTCTCCAGCTGCTCGTCGCTCGCGCCCTCGTCGACGAACATGCCCAGGCGCCAGTTGCCGTCCGTCATGACCTTGGGCGTGTCCGCGATCACGGCGACCGTACGACCGCCGACGTCCGTTCCTTCGACGTCGCCCTCGGCGACGTTGAAGACGAGAGTGACCCGACAGTAGTCGTAGGTCGCACCGTGGTCGAACGAGAAGTTGCACGGGCACATGAGCTCGCAGGAGCACGTCTCGAAGTAGGTGCCCTCGAGACTCCAGGACATGGGAACCTCCTTTGGTTCGCGGGACGAGCCGGAGCGATTCTCAGTCCATGTGCGAGTTGTGTCAACCCAGTGCGTGCGTTATCGCGCAGGTCACGGCATCGGCGCGTAGCGAAGAAGGGTCACGCCCGACTCGAAAGCCTCGGACCCGAGAAGTCGCAGTCGCTGTGCCTCGCCCCGCAAGGGCCGTTCTCGCGAGCCCCAGACGCCACGATGAACAGTAGGCAGCAAGCCCCTCGTACGTCTTGCGCCCGAGGAGCATCGCGCTCGCGTCAACGAGCTGGTCCTTGCCGGCACGATCGTGCTCGCCCTCCGCGACACACCACTCGCCGACATCGATCACGCCGTCGACCGTCATCTGGGTAGAGACGATCAATCGTCCCAGCGCGTCACCAGCCCTTTCACTCGTGGGAAGTCCTGATTCCCGCTCACCGCCACGGGAAACCGCGACTTCGGGCTGCTGTCGCGAAAGAGGTCAGCCGTCAGGCCGTGACCCGGTAGAGCTGCCAGCGTTCCGGTACACCCTTCAGCTCGTGTTCCAACCTGTCCTCGAACGAGAACCCGCTGCCGGCGGTGAGGTCCTTGACCGTGCGTGAGACGAGCACTTCCGAGGGACCCGCCATGGCTGCGATCCGGGAGCCGATCGTCACCGCGAGCCCGGCGTACTTGCGCTCGACGACCTCGCACTCGCCGGTGTGAACCCCCGCGCGGATCTCGATCCCGAGCTCACGGACGCGATTCACGGTGTCGAGTGCGCAGCGGATCGCGCGCGCTGGCCCGTCGAAAGTCGCATAGAAGCCGTCGCCCGCCGTGTCGTTCTCGACGCCCTGCCATCGCTCGAGCGCTTCCCGAACGAAGGAGTGGTGACGACGGACCACGTCGGCCCATGCCCGGTCACCCACGGATGCCTGGCGTTGGGTCGAACCGACGATGTCGGTGAAGAGAACGGTGCCCAGGACGGTGTCCGGCGCTTCGTCGCCTCGCTCCCGGGCGACGAAGGCGCGCACCGTGTCGCTGATCTCTGCGCGGTTGCCGAAGGGCAGCCCGTAGACGTCCCCTGAAATGAGTCCGAGCTCGGCGCGTGGGATCATCGACTGCACGTGGCGACTCTCCGCAGCGCCCGTGGACGACTGTTCGAAGTCGAGCAGAAGCGTCGGGCAGCGAAGCAACGGCAACACCGCCGTCACGTCGGTCTCGCTCTCGACGGTGATCCAGTCGGCACCCGTGGACGGTGCCATGAAGTGGCGGTCGAGCCGCGCTATGAGGACCTCGAGGTGCTCGTCGCCGGCGAGGCTGGGCGCCATGCTCGTGAGCCACTCACGCGCGAACCTCGTGCTCCCCATCCCGTCCCGGACCTCCTCCGCCTCCTTGCGATGCTCGTCGGGCGTCATGCCCCAGGGGTACTCGGGCGACCAGCGCTTCGTCGCCACTCCCTTGAACCACACGAGCGAGGAGACCCGGTCCGGGTAGGTCGCGGCGAACACCGCAAACGCGGCGCCCGCCGTCCTCTCACCGAACAGAGCGGCGCGCGGGGACCGGATGCGATCCAGGACAGCGAGGAGGTCGCGCGCGCGCGTCTCGAGGTTTGGAAAGGACGAACCGCCGGAGAGTCCCGTTCCTCGTCGATCGTGCAGGATCAAACGTGAGAACGACGACAGCCGTTCGAAGAGGTCGGCGAACGCCTCGAGCTCCCACATGACATCGACGTTGCCCCAACTCTCGAGCTCGAGGACGAGATCGACCGGCCCGTCACCGACCGTCTGGTACGCGATGCTGATGCCGTCGTCGGTGGTTGCGTACTGCGTTTCCGCGATGCGAGCCACGCGCCGACCTTAAGCGATCGACCCTTCCAGGACGAACACGGTCGGGGAGCATCGCGCTCGGACTGGCTGCGCGAGCTCACTCCTCCTGGGGCAGCTCGAAGCGGGCGATGATCCCTTCGTCACCGCCCTCCGGCACGGGGCGCTCGGGATGGCGCGTGGCAACCCACGCAACGCCCCGCTCCGGGTAGGCGACGACGTCGGGAAACCGCTTGGTCGAGATGCCGAGTACCCGCGC
This sequence comes from uncultured Actinomycetes bacterium, assembly GCA_963750595.1. Lineage (GTDB taxonomy): Bacteria > Actinomycetota > Thermoleophilia > Gaiellales > Gaiellaceae > GMQP-bins7. The sequence continues at coordinate 221,967 of CAVVRG010000003.1, forward strand.
CGGCTCGGCAGTCGGGTTCGAGAACGTGTGCAGGCCGTCCGCCCCTTCGGGGAAGTAGACGACGTCTCCGGGCGACAGCTGCTCCTCCCCCGCCGGCGTGCGAACGGTTGGCGTGCCGCTGAGCACGAAGAACATCTCCTCGACGCCGTAGTGCAGATGCAAGGGGCCTCCTGGCGCTCCGGGCAGAAGCTCGGTCAGCGACGCGCCGAGCATGTCGGCGCCCAGCGGGTGCCCGAACCAGCGGACGCGCCTGACGTCGTCCTCGACTTGATCCCAGGGCTCGTCTTCCAGGAAGTTCAGGCGTCGCATTCGCTCCTCCGTGTCCGTGGCCTGTCCGAGGAGATCATGCTCCCCTACGCGAGTGTGCGGGAATGGTCTCCGCTGCTCTGTGCTCGCGCTGTCCTACCGTGCTTCTGGCGTGCTCTTCGGCCCAGGCCGCTCACGGGCCACGTCCGGAGACGCCGGGAGTCTGGCCTCGAGATTGGCAACGGTTTGCCGTAGCGCGCGCTCGACGCCGCGCCGTACGAGAAGCCGGTCGTAGAGCCCGCGAGCTCCGGATCTTGGCTCGTATTCGACGACGAGGCGGTATCTCAGGCCTCCGTCCTCGGGCGCGAAGTGCCTTTCGTGGCGAGCATCCGGCAGGCCGGGCTGAGTGCTCGCGTATTCGACGAGCCGGTTCGGTTCGAAACGGCTCATAGTCATCCGGAGCTCGACCTCGCGGCCGAGAAGGCGAACCACCAGGACCGCTTCGTCGCCAGGAGTGCTCCACGTCGAGCCCGGCGCAATCCGGACGAACCCCGGCCAGTAGTGCGGCCAGTTGTCGAGGTTCGTGATGTACGCGAATCCCGCCTCGACCGAGCAGTCGAATCGATGCTCACGTTCGACCCGGAGCATGCAGAGAGGATAGGGCCTTCACCTCCAGCAGGCGACCCGGTCAGGGGACTGCGCCTCCGTTCACCGGCTTGGCTCGGCTGACGAAGGGAGTCCAGGTGCGTGCTACCCGACACGATCGTGCCAGGCGACCGGGTCACCCACAGGTCTACGACGTGTGCACGGGATAGCGCAGATGCGTGACACCCACACCGGTGACGACTGTCGGATTCCCGAGGACGACCGGTGTGTTCGCGAGCTGGTCGAACAGCCGCACTCCTGCGCCGAGCAACACGGCAGCCAGATCGATGTGGATCTCGTCGAGCAGCCCGGCGTCCAGGCACTGCTGGATCGTTCGAGCGCCGTGCACTCCCACGGACTTCGGGTCGGCAGCCGATCTCGCTCGAGCAACGGCGCTCTCGATGCCGTCGGTGACGAACTGGACCGTCGACCCGGGCAGTGGCCAGCCGTCGGGCACGTCGTGGGTGACGACGAAAGCGGGCACATCCCACGGGTGCTGGCCGCCCCAGCCGTCGGCGCGCTCGAACGTGCGCCGACCGGTGAGCATGGCGCCGACCTCGGCCTGCAGGCCCCTCAGGTGGTCGGCGCTCGGCGCCGAGACGTGGAACGTCATGCCCGATCTCGCGCTCGCTGTGGAGACCTCGACGTCGCCCGAGAAGTACCAGTCGAAAACTTCGGCGACCCCGTCGTTCGCGTCGGCGACGTACCCGTCGACGGACATCGACATGATTGCGACCACCTTGGTCATCGTGCAACCTCCTTTCGCAACAAGGGCGCGGCGACCTAGCGAACGGAAACTAGGTCGCTCTCCGGAAGCGATCGAGACTCTCACCCTCGATGATGAGGGCGGTCAAGCCAGCCGCTGACCTCATCTCGTGTTCTTCGCCCTCGTGCAGGAAGACCGCCTCTCCGGCCTCGATGGGCTCGTCGTCACCGTCCGCCCCGCTCACTTCTCCTGCCCCCTCCAGGATGGCGAAGATCTGCGGGTCGGTCCCCGGATGTCGACGGAGCCGACCACCGGGCTCGAATCGAAAGATCGCCGCCTGGACGAGTGCCCCTTCTTCGAAGGGCGATGTCAACGGAGCGACGGTCACACCATCGAGCAGGTCTCCACGGGGCACGAAGGCGACATCGGAGGAAAAGCTGAACCGTTCCACGGGCACCTCCTGTGCGGCTTGGTCGGGTGCGCAAGCATCGCAGGTGACGAGCCAGGCAGGAGCTCGCCCGACTGCGCCAGTGCGGGAATGTCGCTCGACGCGCGACGCGGCCAGGCAGAGACGAGCACTCGATCTGCTGCTGGTTCATGATCGCCTCATCAAGCACGCGATGGGCCCGATAAAGGATTCGCCGGCGATCTAGCTCTTATGAGCATGGGTCGCCTCGACTCCGACCTCGAAGACCTCTACCGGCGACGGCAGGGCGCCTTCCAGGTGATGCTCGCGTCGGTGACGGGAAACGTCGAGAGCGCACGCGACGTCGTGCAAGAGGCGTTCGCGCGAGCACTGCAGAAGCAGGACGGCTTCCGCGGCGACGGCTCGCTGGAGGCGTGGGTGTGGCGCATCGCGTTCCGGGTTGCCGTCGGATCGACGGGATGGCACGAGCTCGCGGTGGACGAGGTGCCGGAGGTGGCGTTCGTCGATGAACGCCGCGATCCGACGCTCTCGGCCGCGGTGCGGGAACTGCCGCCGCAGCGGCGACTGGCGATCTTCCTGCGCTACTTCGCGGATCTTTCCTACGTCGAGATCGGCGAGGTGCTCGGGATCGCGGAGGGAACCGTCGCGGCGACTCTGTACAAGGCGCACGAGCAGCTCGGCGCCCAGCTCTCGGCCAGCGAGGTGATCGCATGAGCACGTACGAAGACGCTCTCCTGGCGGCACGGTTCGCCGCCCTCGCTCCCGAGCCTCTCGCGGGGGACTGGGCCGATGTCCTCGGCAAGGTCGGCGCACCGCAGCACGGTCGGCCCGGGCAGTATGGCGCGGGACGCCGTCGCCGACGGCTGATCGTCGCACTGGCCGTCGTGGCCGTGGTCGCGGTGGTGACTGCCTCGGCACTCGCCGTGCGCACGTTCGTCCTGGACAAGGGCTTCATCGGCCTGGCTCCACTGGGAGCCACGCCGAGCACTCCGGCGAGCGGAGAGCTGGAGATCTTCTACTGGGTCGCCCGAGGGGCTCCCATGCCGCCCGGGGAGGACGGCGCGGGAAGAAGCCGCAACTGGGTATACGCCGACGGGCGGCTGATATCGGACAGGTTCTCGAACGGCCTGGTCGAGCAACGCCTCAGCCCCGAGGGCCTCGAGCTCTTGCGATCGGAGATCCTCTCGACCGGAGAGTTCAGCCTCGAGCCGCCCCCGCCTCCGCCTCCGCCGCCCTGTCCCTTGGGCGAGAGCAGCGGCGACAACGGCTGCGCGCCACCGCAGCCGCTGCCTCTCCCCGGCGAGCCGCTCGAAACTCCCTTCGGCATCACGATTGCGGTGCGCGATGTCGGCAGTCTCTCCCGCGTCGATCGGGCGAGCGATCTGTACCGCCTCGAGGAACGGCTGACGTATCCGGCGTCGTGGCTGCCGACCAGCGCGTGGGTAGATCGCGAGATACGGGCGTATGTGCCCCCCACGTACGCGGTCTGCTACGGGGGCTCGCCGCCCGACCAACCAATCGAGCCGTCTCGCCTCTTGACCCTGCTACCGCCGGCGGCCGAGGACTTGCTGCGCGCCAAGGACAGGACGCAGAAGGAAGGGCTCTTCGGCTCACCCGGCGATTTCCATGTCGTGGTTGACCACTGCTCCCACGTGACGAACGAGGAGGCTCACGTGCTCGCCCAGGTTTTCGACGATGCGGGGTTCGAACGGTTCAGGCGGGGGTACCGCTTCGCGACACCAGGCTCGAACGAGAAGAACGCCGAGATCTACTTGGAGCCGTACCTCCCGCATGGGGAGGTGTTCTGCTCGGTATGTGGGTGAGGAACCGAGTTCTTCCGAAAGGAGAACGCATGAAAGCTCGAGTGGTAGCTCTCGTCGCGCTCGCCGCGGCGGTCACGCTGACATCGGTTGCTGCGGCGGGTCCCGAGGCAGCAAAACAGCGGGTGGCGATCGACATGAAGATCTGTTCGCCGGGAAAGTCGCAGGGGACGTTTGTACTCAGGCCGCTTCAGGCCGGACCCCTGAAGCGTGACTCGGGCACGATCGACAGCAACTGGTTGAGCATCACCGGACGCGACGTGATGCGCGACGGACAGAAAGTCACGATCTACGTCGGTGCCGTGACGGCACTCACCGGAAAGCGAGGAACCCTCACGATCCGTGACCGGAACGAGTGGGTCGATCTCGCGCAGGACGGGAATGGCGACGGTGAGAACGACGGCATCGCCTTCAGCACCTGGAAGGTCGTGCGCGGGACCGGCCAGTACGCCGGAGTCGTCGGGAAGGGGCGGGGTGGCCATGCAGGCCTCGGATGCCCGTGGTATGCGCGCTACGAGGGCGTTCTGACCCCTCCGTAGTTCGCTGCACGCGAACTGGCGGCGTGCATGCGGTGCCGCCAGTCCCAGTGGGAGAGTCCGATCGTGACCGAGTTCCACCATGGCCAAGAGCCTCGAGCCGAGGAGATCGCCCTTCATCAGAAGTACCTCACGCTCGAGGGGGAGATCGACGCCGCGAGGCTCGAAGGCGACGAGCGGGAGGTTCGCCGGCTCACGCCGCTCGTCAAACGCGCCAAAGCGCGCTGGATCGCGGCCAATCGGAGAGTCACGCGCGCAGAGCCCTAGGACGCGTGCACTACGCGGCGGCTGGTCTCTCGGCGCGTGGCCTCACGCGAGAGTCAGCCGCAGGCGGCGATCGGTCGCCCGAGGAAACGGAGCGTCCCCCGGCACAGGCCGACGGCCGCCCGGCGCTGGTACCCGGCGCTGGCGAGCAAGCGGTCCTCGGTGGGATTCGTCATGAACCCGAGCTCGGCGAGGATCACCGGGACGTTCGCCCAGTTGAAGCCGGTGAAGTCGGACCGCTCCTGGAGCCCGCGGTCGGGAAAGCCGAGCGCGCGCACGAGCTCCGTCTGCACCACCCGCGCCGCCCCCTTGCTCGGCCCGTAGACGTCGTCCGTCCAGCCGCGCCGGAGCCAGGGATGGAGCGTATGCGTCCCGCGCGCGCTCGGGTCCGTCGAGCCGTCGGCGTGGATGCGGAGGAAGAGCGCCGCGCCCGCCCCGTTCGCGATCCGGGCGCGGGCGATGTTGCCCATGCTCGTCCCGGCCGTCCGCGTTCGCGTCATCACGACCCGAATGCCCGCGCGCCCGAGCAGCGGGCGCAGCCGAAACGCCACCCGGAGGTTGAGGTCGGCCTCCCGCAACCCGGAGACGACGCCGTGCGTGCCGCCTCCGTCCTTGATCTTCCGCGTCGACGAGCCCGGCCCGATCGGCTCCGTGTCGGGGTTGGCGCGGAGATCGTGACCCGGATCGATCACGACGACCGGCGAGCCCTGGGCCTGGGCCTGGGCACCGACCGGGAGCGTGACGAACAGCGCGAGGAGGCCGAGGACGAGAGCGCGCACGAGCGTAAGTGTGGCTGCCCGGTGCGCCTACTCGGGCAGGACCAGGAGCGCGAGCTGCGCGGCTTCGTCCGGCGGGAGGCCCCGGCCCTCGTCGAGGAGCGCTGCGAGATCGGGGCCGAGGCGCCGCTCGAGCTCCTCCACCACCGGCCCCCAGTCGTCCTCCTCGAAGCTCCACCTGTCCTCTCCGACGGAGTCGAACGCGGCGTGCGCAGACCCGAGGAGCAGCGCGGTCTCGCGCTCGACGTCGTACGCGAGGGTGACCTGCGACGCGTAGAGGAGACCGATCGCCGTCGCCCAGAGCCCGCCCCCGTCGACCGCGACCCGCAGCGCCTCGGCGATGGCGCGAGCTGCACCCTCGCGGTCGCCCCGACCCAGCTCGTAGCAGGCAACATGTGCGAGGGCGTACGCGCGCGGCTCCGGGTCCCCATTCCGCTCCGCGATCGCGGCACTCTCCAGCGCTGCGTCCCTCGCGCCGCCGAGATCACCCAGCCGCCGGTGCGCTTCGGCCAGAGAGCCGATCACGCGACCCGCGGTGGCCTCGTACCCGGCCCGCCGAAAGAGCTCGATCGCCGGCTCGTAGGAGTTGCGCGCGAGCTCGAACTCGCGCAGGTTGTGCGCCGCGGCGCCACGCAACCAGAGCGCCCTGGCGAGCTCCTCGGGTTGGCCGTGGCGGTCGAGCAGCTCGATCGCGAGCCCGACCCGGTCGATCGCCTCGTCCGGCCGGCCCCGCACGTAGCCGAGCAACGCGAGGCCGAGCAGCACTCGCCCGCGCTGCCGCGGGTCCCCTTCGGGGGAGCGGGCAAGGCTCTCCTCGAGCCAGTGCTCGCCCTCGTCGATGGCTCCCGACGTCCGCCAGTACTCGGTGAGCGAGCCGCAGAGCTCGAGCAGCTCGTCGCCGAGACCGGCCGCTGCAGCGTGCGTGAGCGCCGCACGGAGGTTGTCGCGGTCGTCTCCGGTCACGATCCGGGCGAACGCCGTCGGGTCGTCCCTCCGCGCCGTTTGGGCAGTGCGGAGCAGGGCGAGGAAGTACGCAACCTGTCGGTCGCGAAGCGCGGCGTCGCCGCCGTCCTCCTCGAAGAGCGTTGCCGCAAACGCTCGGATCGTCGCGTGCATCGAGAACCTCGGCTCTCCGGCCGGCGTCAGCCGTGACGCGACGAGCCCCGTGTCCAGCAGCTGCTCGAGCGCGTCCGGGACGACGACGGTCTCGTCGCACGTCGCCTCGAGCGCATCGAGGGTCGCGCCGCCGGGATAGACGAAAAGCGCGCCGAACACGGACCGCGCCGCGTCGTCGAGGAGGTCGTAGCTCCAGGCGATCGTCGCCCGGAGCGAGCGATGCCGCTCGGGAACGTCGACCGCCTCACGGGACAGGAGCGCGAGGCTCTCGCCCAGTCGACGCGCGGTCCCCTCGGGCCCGAGCACGCGCACCCTCGCCGCTGCGAGCTCGACCGCGAGGGGGAGCCCGTCGAGCGCGCGGCAGATCCGGGCGACGTGATGCGCGTTCGCCTCGGTCAACTCGAACGTGGGAGCGGAGCCGTGTGCGCGCTCGACGTAGAGCTGCACGGACGCGTTCCGTCGCAGCTCCTCCACGTCCGTGAGCTCGAGCGCGGGCACGGCGAGCGGCTCGACCCGGTACTCGTGCTCGAGCGCAAGGCGAAGCGACGTCCTGCTCGTCGCGAGGATCCTCGTAGCCGGCGCCGCTACGAGCAGTGCGGCGACGTCCCCGAACGCGCCGGCGAGGTGCTCCAGGTTGTCGAGCACGAGTAGCGGCGGATCCGTGCGGAGGGCGTCCGCCACGAGATCGAGCAGCTCTTCGTCGGGATCCTCGTCGACGCCGATCGCACCCGCGATCGTCCTCAGTACGAGCGACGGATCCGTGAGCGGCGCGAGGTCGACGAAGACGTGCGGATGCGGCGCGGCGACCGCCCGGGCGAGCGCCGTCTTGCCGGTGCCGCCCGCCCCGGTGAGCGTCACGAGCCTGACGTCCGACCGTCCCAGGAGCGCAGCCATCGCGGTCAGCTCGAGATCGCGGCCGATGAGCTGCGGCGCCGGCGCCCCCCGGGGCGCCACCCTGGAGGCGGACGCGGACAGTGCCGGGTCGTGCTCGAGGATTCGCCGCTCGAGCGTGCGCAGCTCCGGCGAGGGCTCGAGCCCGAGCTCGTCGAGCGCTGCCCTGGCGTCGCGGTACGCGGCGAGCGCGTCGGCGTGCCGGCCGGAGCGATACAGCGCGAGCATCCTCTGCGCCTGGAGGCGCTCGCGATGTGGGTGCACCGCCACGAGCGCCTCCAGCTCGCCGACGAGGTCCGTGTGGCGACCGGCGTCGAGGTCTGCGGCGATCCGCGCCTCGAGCACCGAGAGCCTGCTCTCGTCCAGCCTCGTGGCCTCGGCCCGGGCGAATCCCTCGTAGGCGAGGTCCGCGAGGGCGGGGCCCCGCCAGAGCGCGAGCGCCTCGCGAAGCGCGTCGGGCTCGCCCGAGGGCACGAGGAGCTCGAACCTCTCGACGTCCAGCTCGCCTTGCCCGACGCGGACGAGGTAGCCGGGCGGACGCGTGACGATGCGGTCGGCGCCGAGCACCTTCCGCAGGGCGTGCACGTGCACCTGGAGGGCACCGAGCGCCGAGGCCGGTGGCGACTCGCCCCAGATGCCGTCGATCAGACGGTCCGTGGACACCGCCTCGTTCGGGTGGAGGAGGAGGAGCGCGAGGAGCGAGCGCGGCCGCTTTCCACCGAGCGCGATCCGCATCCCGTCGTCCCCCCGCACCTCGAGCGGCCCGAGCAGCCGGAACTCCATGACCCCGTCGCGCCTCCTTAAGCCGAGCTTGGGCGGATCCTAAGCAGGCTGCTCGATTGTGCGCACGTCCAGTCCAGCCCATCCAAGGAGGCAGACGTGATCACCACCGGCCAGTCCCTCACGAACCCCGTCACCGGCGAGACGCTCGTCTTCCGGAAGACGTCCGCCGACACGAACGGCGAGTCCGTCGTCGTCGAGGCGTTCGTCGACCCGAACGGCGCCGTCGCCGCCGCCCACGTGCACCCCGCGCAGGAGGAGCGCTTCGAGGTCCTCGCGGGCGAGCTCGAGTTCCGGATCCGCAAGCAGACCGTCGTCGCGAAGCCCGGCGACCGGATCGTCGTCCCCGCAGGGACGCCGCACCGCTTCCGCAACGTCGGCGACGAGCCCGCGCACTTCGTGTGCGAGGTGAAGCCGGCGCTCGGGTTCGAGCGCCTCATAGAGACGATGTTCACGCTCGCCGAGGACGGGAAGGTGAACCGGAAGGGCATGCCCAACCCGCTTCGCCTCGCGGTCATCGCCCGCCATCACTTCGGCGACGTGCGGCTCCCCTTCCCGCCCGCCCCGCTCCAGCGCCTGGGCCTTGCGCTCGGCGCGCCGCTCGGGCGCCTGCTCGGCTACCGCGCGACCTACGAGCCCGCCGAGCCGAAGACCCCGACCGCGCTCGGCATCTAGACGTGCCGCGCCGCGCCCGCCGTTCCCTGGTCCGCCTGCTCGGCCGGCTCGTCCGGCCGGGGGGCGGCCTCCCGGCGCTCGTCTGAGCGCCTCCATCGACATCGAGGAGGAGGACATGACCACCGCAGCACTCGACATCCCCCGTGCCGGCACCCGAGGGTCCTGGCCACGGATCCTGCCCTCGCTCGGAGGGCTCGGGCTCGTCGCCGGACTCGTCGGCATCATGCTCAGCCCCGCCAGCGACGACACCGGGGAGACCGCCCGCGAGGTCGCCGCGTACGCGCAGTCGCACGAGACCTGGACGATCGCCATCGCGCTCTTCGGCCTCGCCTCGATCGCGTTCGGAGGCGCGTTCGTCGCGGGGCTGTACGCACGTCTGCAGGGAATCGCCACGCAGACCGAGTCAGCCCTCGTCCTCATCGGCGGAGTCACGTTCACGCTCTGCTTCTCGCTCTGCTGGATCATGTGGACGGCGCCCCTCGTCGACAGCCCGGCGGAGTCGGCGGCCGCCCTCGCGCAGGCCGAGGCGTACCTCTCCTACGACGACATCGGCTGGTTCGTCCTCGGTGCGGCCGGGGTCGCGGCGGCGATCATGGCCGTCCCCGCGTCGCTCGCCGCCATGCGCGCGGGGCTCCCGGCCTGGCTGGGATGGCTCGGCGTCGTCGCCGGCCTCGGCTCGCTCGTGACGGTCGCGTTCTTCGGCATGTTCGCGTGGATGGCGTGGATCGCGGTCGCCTCGATCGTGCTGCTCGTGCCGCGGCGGGCGTAGAGCCGCTCGCCTGTGTCCCGGAGGAGGTCGCCGTCCGCGGCGGCCTCCTCCGCGCGTCAGCTCGAGAGCCGGCTGAGCCACCGGATCTCGACGCGCGGGCCGAGCCGCAGCGCGGGACGCCGGTCGGTCGCGCGGAGCTCGAGCGCGAACCGGTAGCTCCGGCCGGGGCTGTACACGCGGCACGAGTCGGTGACGCACGGCGTCATCGAGAGCTTGCGAACCCGCTTCCCGTCACGGTCGAAGAAGACGATCGTCAGCGGTACGAGGGTGTTCTTCATCCAGAACCCGCCCGTCGAGTCCTGCGGGAACACGAACAGCATGCCGTCAGCGGGAGCACGCCGGCGGTGCATCAGGCCGACGGAACGCTCGGCGGAGGTCATCGCGAGCTCGGGGCCGAACGCCACGCCGTCGAGCTTCAGCCGGGCCGCCGGCTCCGCCTGGCCGGCGGCGGACGCCAGGCCGGTCGCGAGCGCCGTGACGACGACGACGAGGGCCGGTATCGAGATCCGGAGCGGACGTGCGCGCACGACGAGACGATAGGTGAACGCCCGATCCGCGCGTGAGCGCGTCAGGCGGTGACGGCGACGGCGATGCGCTGCACCGCGTTGTTCGAGTAGCCGCCCACGTTCCACACGGGCTCGAGGGGCTGGACGTTCCCCGCGGCGTCCCGCGCGCGGCTGCAGAGGACGTGCTCCCCGGGAGCCGCCTGCCAGGTGAAGCTCCACGCGCGCCAGGCCCAGGGCCCGAGCGCCGCGTCCGCGAGCTCCCCGACGGCCCAGGTCTCTCCCCCGTCCGTCGAGACCTCGACGTCCGTGACCTCGGCCTCGCCGGACCACGCCCGGCCGCGCAGAACACACTCGCCGGAGGGAACCACGCGGGAGCGGGAGAAGAACTCGGGAATCCCGGGCGGCAGCATGAGCGAGCGGACCTGCAGGCGAGAGAGCGGCTCCCCCTCGTCGCCCTCCTCGTGGCGGAGACGGTAGGCCTGGCGCATCTGGTACCCGTCGAAGGCGGCGTCGAGGACGGTGATCCGCGCCAGCCACTTCACGCTCGTCATCCCGTACCAGCCGGGAACGACGAGGCGGAGCGGGAATCCGTGCTGCGGCGGCAGCGCGCCGCCGTTCACGCCGTAGGCGAGGAGCATCTCGCCGCGCAGCGCCTCCCCCAGCGGGAGGCTCCGTGCGTACGACTGCTCCTCTCCGCCCTCGACGCCGCGGTCGAGCCCGGTGAAGAGCACTTCGACGGCGCCCTCGCCGACCCCCGCTTCCTCGAGGATCGACGCGAGCGGGACGCCCTCCCAGCGCGCCGTGCCGACGGCCTCGAGCAGCCACGGCTGGCTCTCCACGTGCGGCTCGAGCAGCGCGCGGCCGTTGCCGGCGCACTCGAGCGTGACCGCCGTCTCGACGGACGGTCTCCCCTGGAGGTCGTCGAGAGAGAGCGAGAGTGGGTGGTCGACCAGCCCGTCCACCTCGACCCGCCACGACGCGAGGTCCACCTCGGGGATGTCGTAGTGCGTGAGGAGGTAGTGCAGACCCACGGGCGTCACGTCGAAGCGCAGCGCCTCGAGGGGCATGCCGTGGTTCCGCGCCGCGAGCTGCAGCTCCTCCAGGCTGACGCCGTCGCCCACGGGCGGAAGGCTAACGCCGGACGCCTACCGCTGCGAGGAGGCCGAGCGGTGGGAGGCGATGTGGTCCCGGTACCAGAGGAAGCTGCCCTTCGGCACCCGCTCCAGCGTCTCGAAGTCCACGTAGACGAGCCCGAACCGCTGCGAGTACCCACGCGACCACTCGAAGTTGTCGAGGAGGGACCAGACGAAATAGCCGGCGACGGGAGCTCCTGCTTCCAGCGCGCGACCGAGCGCCTCGACGTGGCGCTCGATGTACGAGGTTCGTCGCGGGTCGTCCACGCTCCCGTTGCGGCGGTCGTCCTGGAAGGCCGCACCGTTCTCGGTGACGTACACGGGCGGGACCGCGTACTCGTCGCGCAGGCGCACGAGAAGCTCCGGAAGCGCCTCCGGGTACACCTCCCAGCCCATTCCGGTGAGCTCCGCGTCGACGGGATCCACGACCTGCGGCTCACCGGTCGCGGGATGAGCCTGCACGAGGTGGCGCCGGTAGTAGTTGATCCCGAGGAAGTCGAGCGGCGACGAGATCACGGGCATGTCCTCGTCCGCGAGCGAAGGAAGCATCGAGCCGAACCGCTCCAGACCCTCCGAGGGGTACTCGCCGCGGAGAACCGGGTCGAGGAACCACCGATTCCGGTAGGCGTCCTCGCGCCGTGCTGCATTCGCGTCGGCCTCCGATCCCGTGAGGGGGTGCATCGGTATGACGTCGATGGCGATACCGACGCGCGCCCCGGGCACGTCTCGGCGAAGCACCTCGAGCGCCCGCCCGTGGGCGAGCAGCACGTGGTGGCCGGCGGCCACGGCGTCGGCCTCGCTCCTGCGACCCGGAGCGTCCTGGCCGGTCGCGTAGCCGAGCCACGCGATGACCCACGGCTCGTTCTGCGTCAACCAGTACCGGACACGGTCGCCCAGGCGCGCGGCCACGACCTCCGCGTACGACGCGAACGCGTCGGCGGTCTCCCGCGCCGGCCAACCGCCGCGATCCTCGAGGACCTGCGGGAGATCCCAGTGGTACAGCGTGAGGAACGGCTCGATCCCGTTGGCCAGGAGCTCGTCGACGAGCCGATCGTAGAAGTCGAGGCCCGCAGCGTTGACGCGTCCGACGCCGTCCGGGAGGACACGCGGCCAGGCGACCGAGAAGCGGTATCCGGTCAGGCCGAGCTCCCGCATGAGCCGGACGTCCTCTCGGTAGCGATGGTAGGAGTCACAGGCGATGCGGCCGTCGTCGCCGTTCAGGATGTTCCCGGGCGCGGACGTGAAGCGGTCCCAGATGCTCTCGCCGCGACCGTCCTCGGTCACCGCGCCCTCGATCTGGTAGGCGGCGGTCGCAGCACCCCAGACGAAGCCCGGGGGAAACGGCTGGGGGTCGGCGGTCGAGCTCATCCCGATGGTGGTGCAGTGGTCGAGTCGCGGACGACGAGACGGGTGGCGAGCTCGACACGGAGCGCCTCGACACGCTGCCGGTCGATCTGCCTGACGAGCAGGCTCACTGCGGTCCGCCCGAGCTCGGCCAGCGGCTGCCGGACCGTCGTCAGGGCGGGCGTGACGCTCTGCGCGAGCTCGGTGTCGTCGAACCCGACGACCGAGAGGTCCCGCGGCACCGAGAGCCCTCGCTGCCGCGCGGCGCGCAGGACGCCGACCGCCATGTTGTCGTTCGACGCGAAGATCGCCGTCGGCGGCTCCGGCAGGTCGAGAAGCTTCTCCGCGGCCGCGTGGCCGCCACCGATCTCGTAGTCGCCTTCCGCCAGGAGCTCGCTCGAGGGGAGCACGCCGGCCGCCGCCAGCGCGCCGTGGTAGCCCTCGATCCGCTCCTCGGTCGCCGCCCAGCCTCGCGTCCCCGCGATGTGGGCGATGCGCCGGTGCCCCAGGGTCAGGAGATGGTCGGTCGCTGCCTTCGCCCCGGCTCGGTGCGCGGCGGAGACGGCCGGGATGCCGTCGCCGAGGGGGACGCGGGGGTCGGCGACCACGAACGGGTAGCCGCTCGAGCGGAGCGCCTCCAGCTCGGCGCTCGTCTCCTCGGGCAGGAGGATGATCGCGCCGTCCGTCGCGCCGTCCCTCAACGTCTCCAGGAGCGAGACCTCCCGGTCGTGCTCGTGGAGCGTGGCGGAGAGGACGAGACGCAGGTCCTGCTCGAACGCGGCCTCCACGGCGCCTGCGAGGATCGCGGCGAAGTAGTCCGCGCGGACATAGGGCATCGTGAAGCCGACGTAGCCGGCGCGTCCAACGGAGAGCGCCCGCGCGCTCCGATTGGTCGTGAAGTTCTGCGCGCGCACGTGACGCATCACCTGGTCGCGCGTCTCGGGCGCGACATCGGGCCGGCCGTTGATCACCCGCGAGACGGTCGCGACGGAGACACCCGCCGCGTCGGCGATGTCCCGGATCGTCGCGCGCCGCCCGGGTTGGCTTCTCGCCAAGCGGTTGCTCGCCATGGCCGGAGTATAGCGCGCGTGTCCGGACAGATTTCCGTAACCGTTTACAGCATTGGGCGCTGCCGTGAATTCGCTCAACCATGGCTCTTGTCAACGACGCTGCGGAGAGGTACGCTTGCTCCGACGTGCCGATTGTGGTAACCGTTACCGGGAGAGTTACGGTATCGACCAGAGGAGGGCAGCAGCCACGACCTCAGCACGTGACCGGTACGGGTTTTCCACGTTCGGATCGGGACGAACTCTGTTGGCCGGACGAGAGGGAGCCGGTATGACTGGAAGTGTCCGCGACGCGCCCCGCAGGCGCGCCTTGGGATCGATCGGCAGGCACGAGGAGAGGAGGAATCGGAATGATTCCCAGTAGGAGGCGCACGATTGCCGCGCTGTTCGTGAGCGCCGCAGCCGTGTCGATGACACTCGGAGCGATGAGCGCAGGCGCGGGGGAGCAGTCGGCGTTCGCCCTTCCGCGTGCACAGACGCTCTATATGAGCGGAAACCAGTGGTCGCCGAACAACGACCTGAACCCCGCGAAGAACTGGGACTACGTCACCGGGCTCGTGGGATTCGCGTACGAGACACCGTTCCGTTACGACCCGCTGAAGGACCAGTTCATCCCCTGGCTGGCGACGAGCGGGAAGTGGACGTCGAAGACCACGTTCGTCATGACGATTCGCCGCGGCGTCACCTGGAGTGACGGCAAGGCGATGACCCCGACCGACGTGAAGTACAGCTTCGACCTCGCGAAGATCGCGACGCACCCACAGCACCCGCTCTGGCAGGACACCGGGCTGAAGAGCGTCAAGGTGCAGGGGCAGAACGTCGTCTTCGCGTTCTCGGGCTCGCCCGGGTACCAGCAGTTCGACTTCTACCGCTACAACGTCGCGATCGTTCCGCAGCACGTGTTCAAGAGCTACACCTCGAAGCAGATCGCGACGGACAACCTCTCGGATGCGAAGAAGATCGTCGGGACCGGCCCGTACGTGTACCAGTCCGGGGCCGGCGCCGCGTCGCAGACGATGGTGTGGAAGAAGAGGAACGGCTGGTGGGCGACGAAGGCGCTCGGCCTCAATGTCGGGCCGACGTACATCGTCGACATCCACAACGCGTCGAACGCGGCCGCGCTGGCCAACCTCCTGCGCGGCAACATCGACCTCTTCAACAACTTCGCGCCGAAGTCGGCGATCAAGGGGCAGTTCAAGACCTACTTCGACAAGGCCCCGTACCACCTCGGAGCGAACACGACCTGGCTCTTCCCGAACACGACGAAGAAGCCGATGAACGACCGGCAGTTCCGGCGTGCGCTGGCGTTCTCGATCAACATGAACCAGATCCTGAGCAAGGCCTACCAGGGCCTCGTGAACAAGGCGAGCCCGACCGGCCTGCTGCCGATCTGGAACAAGTGGGTCGACCAGAAGGTCGTCAAGCAGTACGGGTTCTCGTACAAGCCCGCGCAGGCCAAGGCGATCCTGACCGCGGCCGGGTATCGGGACCGTGACGGCGACGGGTACGTCGAGAACAAGGACGGCTCGGAGATCGATCTCCAGATCATCTGCCCGAACGGGTGGTCGGACTGGATGACGTCGATCCAGATCATCGCCGACAGCGCGAAGGCCGTCGGAATCAAGGTCACGCCTGCCTTCCCCGAGTACGGGACGCTCGTCGACGACCGCGGGCACGCCAACTACGACCTGCTCCTCGGCAACGATCGGCAGTACTCGAACACGCCGTGGACCTACTACCAGTACATCTTCCAGCTGCCGATCCTGGAGAACCAGACGACCGTCAACTACGAGCGGTTCTCGAGCACCGCAGCGTGGAACCTCACGAAGGCGCTCGACAAGGTCCCGTCGAGCAACACGACGGCGTACCAGGCGACGATGTCGAAGCTGCAGAAGACGTTCCTGCAGGATCTCCCCGCCATCCCGCTCTGGTACAACGGCATGTGGTCGATGGTCAACACGAAGTACTGGACGGGTTGGCCGTCGGCGAAGAGCGGGCAGTACACGCCCACCTCCTGGCGGAACTACTGGCAGATGACGAGCATCGACATGCTCACGCATCTGAAGCCCGCCCAGGACTGACGGAGCACGAGCAGTGAGCGGACCACACCCCTCCCGGTCGTACGGGAGGGGTGTGGTCTTCCTGCGGGATGACCCCGCACGGGTGGCCCGGTGACGCGATACCTCGCACGCAAGGTCTTCATCTACCTCGTCACGTTCGTCGTCGCGGTGACGATCGACTGGGCGATCCCCCGCTTCATGCCGGGGGACCCGGTCGAGCGTCTCCTCTCACGGATGCAGGCGCAGCCCGGTGCCTCCGAGGCCCTCCGCGGCTTTTACTCGGAGGCGTTCGGCTTCGACGTGCCGATCTGGCAGCAGTACCTGAACTTCTGGGCCGCGCTCTTCCACGGCGACCTCGGCCTGAGCGTCGCGAACTTCCCGACGCCCGTGTCCGAGCTGATCCTCGGCGCCCTCCCCTACACGCTCGCCCTGCTCGTGCCCGCGGTCCTGCTGAGCTTCTGGGCCGGGAACAAGGTCGGCGCGCTCGCGGCGCGGCGAAAGGTGCTCGACAACACCGTGCTGCCGGTGAGCTACGCGTTGACGGCGACGCCGCAGATGTGGCTCGGGATCATCCTCGTCTGGCTGTTCGCCTCGACCATGGCGATCTTCCCGGTGTCCGGCGCGTACGGCCTCGGGCTGCAGCCGGAGTGGTCGCTCGAGTTCGCCCGCAGCTTCCTCCACCACTGGTTCCTGCCGTTCTCCGCGCTCTTCCTCGTCGCCTTCGGTGGGTGGGCGATCGGGATGCGGAACATGATCATCTACGAGCTCGAGGCGGACTACTCGAACTACCTCGCCGCCCTCGGGGCGCCGACGAGGCTCGTTCGCAAGTACGCGTATCGAAACGCCCTGCTCCCGCAGATCACCGGCCTCGCGCTCGCGCTGGGCGCGGTCGTCGCCGGCGCGATCGTCGTCGAGATCGTGTTCTCCTACCCCGGTCTCGGGACGCTGACCCTGAATGCGATCGAGAACCGCGACTACTTCCTCATCCAGGGGATCTTCCTGTTCCTCATCACCGGCGTCCTGATCGCGAACCTCGTCATCGACATCGCGTACGTCTTCATCGACCCGCGTACGCGGGTCGGCATGCAGGGCGGTCCCTGATGGCCGTCTCCGACCACGAGCGGCCAGGCGCCGCCGCGACCGACCGGATCGCAACGCTCGACGTCTCGGCACCGGCCACCATGCCGGGGGCGCCGCACGCCCCGCCTGCGCGCAGGCGCTCGGAGTTCGCCTTCTTCGCGCTCCGAAACTGGAAGTTCGACCTCGGCCTCGGGGTCGTCCTCCTCTTCTTCGCGCTCGCGCTCGTGGGGCCGCTGCTCACGGACCACGCGCCGCTCGCGTTCAGCGGCCCGACCGACCAGCCTCCGTCCTCGGAGTACTGGTTCGGGACGACCTCCTTCGGTCAGGACGTCTTCGCCCAGTTCGTGTACGGCCTGCGCGCGGCATTCCTCGTCGGCGTCGTCGGCGGCGCGATCGCCTGGATCCTCGGCGCCGTCGTCGGATTCACCGCCGGCTATCGAGGGGGCTGGGTCGACGATGTCCTGAACATGCTCACGAACGTCGTCCTCGTCATCCCCACGATCGCGCTGCTCATCATCGTCGCCGCGTACGTGAACGTGCACAGCTACACGACCGAGGCGATCCTCATCGGGTTGACCTCGTGGCCCTGGGCCGCGCGGGCCGTGCGGGCGCAGACGTTCTCGCTGAAGACGCGCGAGTTCGTGGACGTCGCCCGCCTGAGCGGGCGCAACACGCGCCAGATCATCTCCAGCGAGATCGCGCCGAACATGAGCTCCTACCTGCTCATGATGTTCATCCTGCTCTTCGGGGGCGCGATCCTCATCGGCGCCTCGCTCGACTTCCTCGGGCTCGGCCCCTCCGCATCCGTGTCGCTCGGGCTGATGATGAACAACGCCTTCCTCTCGAGCGCGCTCATCCTGGGCAGCTGGTGGTGGTTCGTCCCACCGGGGGTCGGGAATCATCGCCATCGTCGGCGGGCTCTACGTCATGAACGTCGGCCTGGACGAGATCTTCAACCCGAGGCTCAGGGGGCGCTGAGGTGCTTCGTGTCGACGGGCTGACCGTCTACTACCAGTCGCTCAGCGGCGACGTGAGAGCCGTGGACGGGGCGAGCTTCGAGATCGCCGACGGCGAGATCATGGGCCTCGCCGGCGAGTCCGGCTGCGGCAAGTCGACGCTCGGCAAGAGCCTGATCCGCATGGACGCGCGCATGCGCTACGTGGAGGGCTCGGTCGAGCTCGACGGGCGGGAGCTCCCGATCTGGGACGACGCGCGGATGAACCCGTTCCGGTTCGCGGAGGTCTCGATCATCCCCCAGTACGCGCTCTCTGCGCTGAACCCGACGCGGAAGATCGGGACGATGGCGGCGGAGCTCCTGGCGTCGAGGGACGTCCACCTCGACCGCGTGCTGCCCGAACTCAAGCGACGCCTCGAGCTCGTCGGGTTGCCGGAGAGCGTGCTCGAGCGCTTCCCGATGGAGCTCTCGGGAGGGATGAAGCAGCGGGTCGTGATGGTCATCTCGTCCCTCCTCGACCCGTCGCTGCTCATCGCCGACGAGGTGACCTCGGCGCTGGACGTGTCGACCCAGCGAGCCGTCTCGGAGCTGCTCGTCGAGTTCCGCGACCGAGGCTTCGTCAAGAGCATGGTCGTGATCACCCACGATCTCTCGGTGCTCTACCAGATCGCCGACACGATCATGGTCATGTACGCGGGCAAGCTCTCCGAGAAGGCCCCCGCGGAGACGATCGTGGACGCCCCGGCGCACCCGTACACGCGGCTCCTGCTCTCGTCGCTGCCCGAGGTCGGGGTGCGGTTCTCCGAACGGCGGCTGAGCGGCATCCCGGGGCGCCCGCCCTCGCTCCTCGAGCCGCCGGCCGGCTGCCGCTTCAGGGACCGCTGCCCGCTCGCGTTCGAGAAGTGCGGGGAGGAGCCGCCCTTCGCCGTGGTCGCGCCCGGCCACTCCGCCGCGTGCTGGAAGGCGGCGGCCTGATGCTCGAGCTCGACACCTGCTGCAAGACCTACCGCGTGGGAGCCTTCGGGGGCGGCGAGCTTCTCGCGGTTCGTGACGTCAGCTTCGCCGTCCGGCCCGGCGAGGTCGTCTCGCTCATCGGCGAGAGCGGCAGCGGGAAGTCGACGATCGGGAGAATGATCCTGCGGCTCGCCCGCGTCACGCGCGGCTCGATCACGTTCGACGGCTCAGACATCGCGACGCTCGAGGGCAGGCGGCTCAAGGAGTACTACGCGGACGTCCAGGGCGTGTTCCAGGACCCGTTCAGCTCGTACAACCCGATCTTCAAGGCGGACCGCGTGTTCACGATGCTCCGCTCCGGGTACTTCTCCGGGCTCACGGACTCGGAGTGGAACGCGAAGCTCGGATCGTCGCTCGAGGCCGTGAGCCTCGACCCCGGCGCCGTCCTCGGCAAGTACCCCCACCAGCTGAGCGGAGGCCAGCTCCAGCGCCTCCTCGTCGCGCGCGCGCTCATGCTCGACATCCGGATGCTCGTCGCGGACGAGATCATCAGCATGCTCGACGCGTCGACGCGAATCGATGTACTGAACCTCCTCGGCGACCTGAAGTCGCGAGGGCTCGGGATCCTGTTCATCACGCACGACCTGTCGCTCGGCCACTACATCAGCGACACGACGATGATCCTGCGGAGAGGGCGCGTGGTCGAGCGGGGCTCGACCGAGTCCGTGTTCGGCAACCCGCTCCACCCGTACACGAGGACGCTGCTGGCCTCGGTGCCGCAGCTCGGCCGGAAGTGGGGCGATCTCGAGAAGACACCCGCGTCGAACGGCTCGGACGAGGGCGGCGGGCCGCTCATGGAGGTCGAGGACGGCCACTTCGTCGCCGCCTTCTCGCACGACGAGGGGGCCGCGTGACGAGCCTGCGCGCCGAGGTCGGAGCGGTCACGCCAGCCGCCGTTCCCTGGGAGGAGCGCCCGGCCGGCAGCTCCGAGGTGCTCTGGCGCTCGAGCCGCAACCCGATCGTCCCGCGCGACGCGGTCCCGCGGGCGAACAGCGTCTTCAACTCCGCCGTCGTCCCGTTCGGTGACGGCTTCGCCGGCGTGTTCCGCGTCGACGACCGGCGGCGGACGATGAACCTCCACGCCGGCCGCAGCGCCGACGGCGTGGACTGGGAGCTCGAGCACGAGCCGATCGCGTTCGAGCCCGAGGACGAGAGGGTCACCGAGATCCAGGACCGCTTCGAGCACGCCTACGACCCCCGCGTCACCTGGCTCGAGGATCGCTACTACGTGACCTGGTGCAACGGCTACCACGGCCCCACGATCGGGGTCGGGTACACGCACGATTTCGAGACGTTCCACCAGCTCGAGAACGCGTTCCTGCCGTTCAACCGCAACGGCGTCCTCTTCCCGCGCAGGATCGGCGGGAGGTACGCGATGCTCAGCCGCCCGAGCGACGGCGGCCACACGGCCTTCGGGGACGTCTTCTACTCGGAGAGCCCCGACCTCGTCCACTGGGGGCGGCACCGCCACGTCCTGGCGCCCGTCCCCTGGACGTGGCAGTCGACCAAGGTCGGCGGCGGCCCCACGCCGATCGAGACCGACGAGGGCTGGCTCGTCCTCTACCACGGCGTCCTCACCTCCTGCAACGGCTTCGTCTACTCGATGGGCGCCGCGCTCCTCGACCTCGAGCGACCGTGGCACGTGCTGGCCCGCGGCGCCGACTACCTCCTCTCGCCGCAGGAGACGTACGAGCAGGTCGGCGACGTCCCGAACGTCGTCTTCCCGTGCGCGGCCCTCGTCGACCGGGCCGCCGACCGGGTCTCCGTCTACTACGGCGGAGCCGACACCGTCGTCTGCCTCGCGCACGGGCATCTCTCCGAGCTCCTCGACTTCGTCGGCGCCTGAGCGCCGCGCGGGCGACCTACGAGCCGAGAACGTTCACCGCACGCGCGGTGACGAGCACCACGAGCGCGAGGGAGAACACCGACTCGATCGCCATCAGCAGCTTCGCGTGCAACGTCAACGGCATGACGTCGGTCGCGCTGAACGCGCTCGCGTTCGCGAGTGACGTGTACAGATAGTCCCAGACGCGCGGCCTCCATCCCTCGCGAGCGAGGCCCGGGTTCTCGTCCTGGGGGAACTGGAAGTCGGGCGCGACCCGGTCCTTCCCCGCCCGTCGGTACGGGCCGCCGTCGTCCATCTCCCAGAACCACAGGCCGAAGACGCTCACGTTCGTCGCCCAGATCGCGACGGCGGTGCCGAGGAGCTGCCCGCCTCCGAGGTCCTCGCTACTCGTGGAGACGAGCGCGCTGACGAGGATGCCGAACCCGAGGAGGTTCCCCGCGACCACGATGCCCAGGAGCACGAGGGCCGCCCTGCGCGACCGGACGAGGCCCCTTCCTCTCGCGCCCAGGCCGATGTCGGCGCACACGACCAGCGCGGGAAGGGCGAGGACGACCCAGATCCACCACGGGAGCCCGTGCAGCTCCCAGCCCTTCTCCGCGCTCACGAGCGCGAGCCCGATGAGCATGACCGGCGCGATGAGCAGTGCCGGCGCGGCCTCCCAGCGAGCCTCGTACACCGCCGCCGTCTCGCTACCCGGCCGCGTCACGCCTTCATCACCCGCCTGCTTGTAGCAGAGCCACGCGACGTAGGATCGTCGCCGTGGAGCGCCGGCAGCTCGGGAGCAGCGGCATCGAGGTCACGCGGCTGATCCTCGGCTGCGGGAACTTCGGAGGCGTCGGGTCGTCGCCCGCGTTCTTCGGGCAGGGGATCCCGAGGGACGAGGCGTTCCGCATCATGGACGCCGCCTGGGACCTCGACCTCACGACCTTCGACACCGCCGACGCCTACGGCGGCGGACGCAGCGAGACGTGGATCGGCGAGTGGCTGGCCGGCAAGGACGCGGGCGTCGGCGAGTCGATCGTGATCGAGACGAAGACCTTCAACCCCACGGAGGAGGGCGCCGATCGCGGACTCTCGCGCACGCGCATCCGACGCCAGGTCGAGACCAGCCTGCAGCGACTCGGCCTCGACCGGCTCCCGCTCTATCTCGCCCACTCGTTCGACCCGGACGTCCAGCAGGAAGAAACGCTTCGTGCCTTCGACGAGCTCGTCCGGGCCGGGAAGGTCGGCGCGGTCGGAGCCTCGAACTTCACCGCCGAGCAGCTCGCCAGGGCTGTCGAGATCTCGGAGCTCGAGGGGCTGGCCCGCTACGAGTGGGTGCAGAACTCGTTCTCGCTGCTGGAGGACGGCGACGCCGAGACCGTCTTCCCCGTCTGCCACGAGCACGGCCTGGGCTACGAGGCGTTCGGACCGCTCGCAGGAGGCTGGCTCTCCGGCAAGTACCGGCGCGGCGAGGGGTACCCCGAGGGGTCGCGCATGACGCAACGCCCGGACTCCTACCTCCGCTATGCGTGCGACGAGGTCTTCGACGCGCTGGAGGGGCTCGAGCGCCAGGCGCGCGCGCGCGGAGTCTCGATGGCCGGGCTCGCGCTCGCCTGGCTTCTCGGCGTGCCCGAGGTCACCGCCGTCGTCGTCGGGCCGACCCGCGCGGAGCATCTCGAGCCGGTGCGGGAGGCGCTCGGCCTCGAACTGACGCAGTCCGAGCGCGACGATCTGCGAGGCTTGTTCCCGTGACCGTCGCTCGGGCCCATCCTCGCCGTCGGGCCCGGCGATGATCGTCCTCTCCGAGAAGGACGTCCGCCAGGTGCTCGACATGGAGTCGTGCATCGAGGCGATGACCGAGGTGCTCACCTCGCTCGCGCGGGGCGGGCTCCACCAGCCGCTCCGCTCCATGACCCGGCCGCCCGGGTCGAGCAGCCTGCTCGGGCTCATGCCGTCGTACCGCGGGGGCGCGGCGCCGTCCTACGCGCTGAAGGAGATCGTCGTCGTGCCCATGAACCCCGCGCGCGGGCTGGACACGCACATGGGCGGCGTCCTCCTCCACGACGGCGACACGGGCGAGCTCGTGGCCGTCATGAACGCGTCGCCGATCACCGAGATCCGTACCGCAGCCGTCTCGGGCGTCGCGACACGGGCCCTCGCGCGGCCGGACGCCGAGCGCGTCGCGATCCTCGGCGCGGGAACGCAGGCCCGGGGCCACGTGCATGCGATGCGCGCGGTGCTGGGCGACCCCGAGATCCGGATCTGGGCACGCAACCCGGAGGCGGCCGAGCGGCTGGCGAGCGAGGTCGGGGCGGTCGTGTCCCCGTCCGTCGACGCCGCCCTCTTCGGCGCGGAGGTCGTGTGCACGACGACTGCAGCGACCGAGCCGATCGTCGAGAAGCGCTGGCTCGCCCGCGGCGCGCATGTGAACGCGGTCGGATCGTGCTTCCCGACTACACGGGAGCTCGACACGGAGACGGTCGCGCACGCCTCGTTCTTCACCGACCGTCGCGAGTCGTGCCTGAACGAGGCCGGGGACTTCATCCTGGCGGCGGCCGAGGGCGCCGTCGGCCCGGAGCACATCAAGGCCGAGCTGGGTGAGGTGCTCGCGGGGATGCATCCGGGTCGCGAGCACGAGGACGAGCTCACCGTGTTCGAGTCCCTCGGCATCGCGGTCGAGGACCTCGCGTCCGCGGAGCTCGTCGTCCGCCGGGCGCGCGAGCACGGTGTGGGCGTGGAGGTCGACTTCTGATCCCGCACGAGGAGATCGCCCGCGCGTGGGCGCGGATCGCGAGCACGGTCGACAAGACCCCGCTCGTCCGCCTCTACCTCGACGAGGCGCCCTGCGAGATCTGGCTGAAGCTGGAGAGCCTGCAGCCGATCGGGTCCTTCAAGCTGCGCGGTGCGGCAAACGCGATCCTCGGCGCCCCCCGCTCGGAGCTCGCGGCCGGCGTCGTCACGACGAGCACGGGGAACATGGCGCAGGGCGTCGCGTGGATGGCGCGCGAGCTCGGCGTGCCCGCGACGATCGTCGTCCCCGACAACGCGTCGGCGGGGAAGCTCGCCGCGGTGGAGCGCCTCGGCGGGCGGATCGTCCGCGTCCCCTGGGAGCGCTGGTGGGCCGCCGTCGAGGCGGGGTCCGCCCGTGAGGCCGCCGAGGACGTCGAGGGCTTCTTCGTCCACCCAGTGCGCGACGAGCTCGTGATGGCGGGCAACGGGACGATCGGCCTGGAGCTGCACGAGGAGCTCGACGAGATCGACGCGGTGCTCATCCCGTGGGGAGGCGGCGGGCTCACGACCGGCGTCGCGAGCGCCCTGCACGCGCTCTCCCCGAGCACGAAGGTCTACGTCTGCGAGCCCGCGTCCGGAGCGCCCGTCGCGGCAGCGATCGCGGCCGGAGGCGTCCCCACCCCGGTCCCCTTCGAGCCGTCGTTCGTCGACGGCGCCGGGTCCGGGTCGCTCCTTCCGGAGATGTGGGAGCGAGCGAAGTCGCTCGTCGCGGCGTCGTTCGTCGTGTCGCTCGAGGACACGGCCGCGACGGTGCGCCTCCTGCTCGAGCGCGCGCGGATCGTGGCGGAGGGCGCGGCGGCGCTGCCGGTCGCGGCCGCCCTGGCCGGGCGTGCGGGAGAGGGCCGGGTCGTCTGCATCGTCTCGGGCGGGAACATCGACGGCGCCCGTCTCCGCGAGATCCTCGCCGGGAACGTCCCGAAGTAGGCGCGGTGACCGTCCCCGCAGGGGACGGTCACCGGCTTTCCCGGCTCGGGCTCTCCCTTGGTGACTGTCCCCGCAGGGGACTGTCACCGGCTTTCCCGGCCCGCCGCTAGCGTTCTCGAGCATGCGGACGATGTCCCTGACGGGGGTGCGGAGGACGGCGATCGCGGCGCAGGGCTACGCCACGCGCTCGCGCCGCGGGACGGGGCGCGAGGTCGAGTCCACGATCCGCGCGCTCTCGTGCGTGCAGCTCGACTCGATCACCGCGGTCGAGCGGAGCCACCGCATCACCCTGGGCGCGCGGGTCGGGGACTACCCGCGAACGACGGTCTCGCGCCTCCTCGGGAAGGGTCGGGTCTTCGAGTACTGGGCGCACGAGGCGTGCCTCGTCCCGGTCGAGGACTGGCCGCTCTTCCGCCCGGTCATGCGGCAGCACCATCCCTGGCGGGGCGACGTGCTCGAGAAGAGCCCCGACCTCGCGGAGGAGGTGCGAGCCGCGATCCGCGAGCGCGGGCCTCTCGCGTCCCGCGACTTCGAAGGCGACGGGGGCGGGGGCATGTGGAACTGGAAGCCGGCGAAGGTCGTGCTGGAGGCGCTCTGGCACAGCGGCGAGGTCGTGATCGCCGGCCGCGTGAACGGGTTCCAGCGGCTCTACGACCTCGCCGAGAGGGTCATTCCGTGCGAGGTGCTCGACGCGCCCGAGCCCGACGAGCCGACGCGGCTCCGCGAGCTCACCCTGCGGGCGCTCCGGGCGCGGGGTGCGCTCACGGAGTCGGGCGTCGTCGAGCACTGGCGCCTCCGTGGCGGCGCGGCCCGAATCCGCCCCCATGCGGACGCGCTCGTCCGGGACGGGCTCCTGGAGCGGGTCGCCGTCGAGGACGGCGGGCAACCGGTGCTCGTCCCGGCGGGCACGGACCTCGACCCGCCACGCCCGGGCGCCGCTGCGCTCCTCTCCCCGTTCGACAACCTCCTCTGGGACCGCGCCTTCGCGCGGCGGATGTTCGGCTTCGAGCACGTCATCGAGGTGTACAAGCCGGCCACCGAGCGCCGGTTCGGCTACTACGTGCTGCCGTTCCTCTGGCGGGACCGCATCGTCGGACGTGCCGACCTGAAGTCCGAGCGCCAGGAGGGGACGCTCGTCGTCAAGGCGTTCCATCTCGAGCACGGGGTGCGGAGGTCCGCCGCCCTCGAGGACGCGTTCGAGCGGGCGCTCGACCGACTCCGACGGACGATCGGGCTCGAGCGCGTGCGCCGCTGAGCCCGGCTCGCCGCTGCTCTGCGAAGCTCCGCCCCCATGCACTGGCAGCTCGCGCTCGTCTCGCTCGTCCTCCTCGGGTTCGCGGCCGTCTCCGCCCGCCTCGAGGGCACGCCGATCACGGCAGCGATGGTGTTCACGGCCGCGGGGCTCGTGCTCGGCGTCGAGGCGCTCGGCCTGGTGGATCCCGACGCCGACGGCCTCGCGGTCAAGACCCTGGCCGAGGCCACGCTCGCGGTCGTCCTCTTCTCCGACGCGTCGCGCATCGACCTCCGCGCCCTGCGCAGCGAGCTCGGTGTCCCCGCGCGCCTCCTCGGCATCGGACTCCCGCTCACGCTGCTCGCCGGCTTCGTGGTCGCGCTCGTCCTGCTCGACGGTCTCGGCTGGCCGGAAGCGCTCGTCCTGGCGGTCATCCTCGCCCCCACCGACGCCGCGCTCGGTCAGGCCGTCGTCACCCTCAAGCGGCTTCCGGTGCGCGTCCGGCAGAGCCTCAACGTGGAGAGCGGGCTGAACGACGGGATCTGCGTGCCGCTCTTCCTGATCGCGCTCGCGATCGCCCAGGCGGAGGAGGGGGCGATCGGGAACGGGCACGCCGTGGAGCTCGTGCTCGAGAAGATCGGCTACGGCGCGATCGGCGGCGCGATCGCCGGGGCTGCGGCCGCTGCGGTCGTCGTGCAGGCAGGACGGCGTGGTCTCATCGGCCCCGCGTGGCTCCAGGTCGTACCGCTCGCCGGCGCCGGGCTCGCGTTCGGCTTCGCGGAGGCGATCGGAGGCTCCGGGTTCATCGCGGCCTTCGTCGGCGGCGGCGTCTTCGGGGGGCTTCGCCGCGGACGGGGCGGCGAGGTCTCGTACCTCGTCGAGCAGGCGGGTGGCGTCCTCGCGGCAGTCACGTTCGTCGTCTTCGGCGCCGTCCTCCTCGGCCCCGCTCTCGGAGATGTCACGTGGCAGATGGCCGTGTACGCGGTCCTGAGCCTCACCGTCGTCCGCATGCTGCCGGTCGCGGTCTCGCTGCTCGGGACGGGCGCACGGCGACCGACCGTCGCGTTCCTCGCGTGGTTCGGCCCGCGCGGGGCGGCCTCGATCGTCTTCGCGCTCCTGGTCGTCGAGGAGGGCGGCTTACCCGAGGACCGGACCCTCCTCACCACGGTGTTCCTCACCGTCGGGCTGTCGGTCCTCGCGCACGGCGCGACCGCGGCGCCCCTCGCCCGACGGTACGCCGACTGGCTCGACGCGCAACCGGTAGAGGATCGCGCTCCCGTGGAGTCCGACGAGGGCAACGAGGTCCGCTGGCGGCTCGGGTCGGCGCTGCCCGCTACCCGCGCCGACGAGGCATGACCGAGGTCTCCCGGGAGGAAGCACGCAGGATCGCCGTCCGCTCGCAGCTCCTGGACGGGTCGGCGATGAGCGTCCTGGATACCGTGCGCAGGCTCGGCTCCCTGCAGGTCGACCCGATCTCGACGGTCGCCCCGCCCCAGTACCTCGTGCTCTGGAGCCGGCTCGGGCCGTACGAGAGCGCCGAGCTCGACCGCCTGCTCTGGGACGAGAGGAAGCTCTTCGAGTGGAACGCCTTCATCAGGCCGATCGAGGACCTCCCGCTCGCCAGGGCGCTGATGCGCAGGCGCAGGACCGGGAGGTACGCCTGGGAGCGCCGGGGCACGGAGTTCCTGAAGACGAACGCCGCCTACAGGCGCTACGTCCTCCGAGAGCTCGAACGACGCGGGCCGCTCCTGTCGCGCGAGCTCGAGGACGACTCGCGCAGGACGTGGCAGTCGCACGGCTGGTACGGCACCCGCAACACCGCCGTCATGCTCGACATCCTCCACGGGCGGGGCCTGGTCGCGATCGTGGGGCGCCGGAACGGCCAACGGCTGTGGGATCTCGCGGAGCGCTGGTACCCGGAGACCGAGAAGGTGCCGCTCCGCGAGGCCGAGCGCAGGCTCGCGGACAGACGCTTCCGCGCCCTCGGGGTGCGCCTCACGCCGCGCGGGTGGGAAGCTCACCCCGAGGCGACCGACGGCCCCGTCCTCGACCGCGTGACGTTCCTCTCTCCCTTCGACCGTCTGATCCACGACCGCGACCGGGCCGAGGCCCTCTTCGACTTCCGCTACCGGCTGGAGATGTACGTGTCGAAGGCGAAGCGCGAGTTCGGCTACTACGTGCTTCCCATCCTGGAGGGCGAGCGGCTCGTCGGCCGCATCGAGCCCCGCTTCGACCGCGCGACCGGTGTGCTGGAGGTGCTCGGCGCCTGGGGCGACACCTCGCGCGCGGACGAGGCGCTCGCGAGTCTCGCCTCCTGGCTCGGTGCGAAGCGAACGAGCGCGTGAGGTAACGCAGATACGCGACCGCGTAGCGGGCGCTCTTAGGGATCTCCGCGCGACCGGGATCCGCGCGAGCGGATCGCGGTGTTGCACACAACTAGGATCGTCTCGTGGAGTTCGAGACGAGGGCCATTCACGTGGGGCAGGAGCCGGACCCGGCGACGGGCGCCCTGACGACGCCCATCTACCAGACCTCGACGTTCGTTCAAGAGGCCGTCGGCGTCCACAAGGGGTACGACTACGCGCGCGTCGCGAACCCGACGCGGACGGCGCTCCAGGAGTGCCTGGCCTCGCTCGAGGGAGCCGCCCACGGCCACGCGTTCTCGTCAGGGCTCGGCGCGGTGACGACGCTCATGCACCTCGTCGCGCCGGGGGAGCGGGTCGTCTCGGTGAACGACGTCTACGGCGGCGTCTACCGGATGTTCTCGCAGGTGTACGAGCCGAAGGGGTACCTCTTCGAGTTCCTGTCGGCCGAGGAGGTCTCGACCGGCCTCGCCGACCATCTCGACGAGCAAACGCGGATCGTATGGCTGGAGACGCCGACGAATCCGCTGCTGAACGTCGTCGACATTCGCGCGGCCGCCGAGGCCGCACATGCGGTCGGCGCGCTCGTCGTCGTCGACAACACCTTCGCCACGCCGTATCTCCAGCAGCCGCTGGCGCTCGGCGCCGACGTCGTCCTGCACTCGACCACGAAGTACCTGGGCGGGCACTCCGACGTCATCGGTGGGTTCCTCGCCACGAACGACGACGCGATCTCGGAGCAGCTCGCGTTCCTCCAGAAGTCACTCGGCGCCGTGCCGGGCCCGTTCGACTGCTGGCTCGTCCTGCGAGGCACGAAGACGCTCGCGATCCGCATGGACCGCCACTGCGAGAACGCCGCAGCGGTGGCGGCCTGGCTCGAGGCCCATCCACGCGTGGAGCGCGCCCTCTACCCGGGGCTGCCGTCGCACCCGGGCCACGCGATCGCAGCGCGGCAGATGCGGAACTTCGGCGGCATGGTCTCGTTCCTCCTCGGCAGCGAGGAGGAGGCGGTCGCCGCCGTGGCACGCACGAGGATCTGGAAGCTCGCGGAGAGCCTCGGAGGCGTCGAGAGCATGATCGAGCACCCGACCCGCATGACGCACGCGTCCACGGCCGAAGCCGCGTTCGCGGTACCGGGCGAGCTCATCCGGCTCTCGGTCGGGATCGAAGCGCCGAACGATCTGATCGCCGACCTCGACCTCGCGCTCGCGACATGACGCTCCCGCCGGTCGACCTCCACCACGGCGCGCCGGGGATCATCGCCTCGTACCTGCTCGAGACCGAGGACGGCCCTGCGATCTTCGACTGCGGCCCGACGTCGTGCGTGGAGCACCTGAAGACAGGCCTCGCCGAGCACGGGCTCGAGCTCGGGGACGTCCACCACCTGCTCTTGTCGCACATACACCTCGACCACGCAGGCGCCGCCGGCGTGCTCGTCCGGGAGCACCCGGGGCTCCAGGTGCACGTGTCCGAGGTCGGCGCGCCGCACGTCGTCGACCCCGCGAAGCTCGAGGCGAGCGCGCGGCGGCTGTACGGGGACGCGTTCGACGAGCTGTGGGGCGAGCTGGCTCCCGTCCCGGCGGAGAACGTCCACCTCGTCGGCGATCGCGTGGTCGGGCTCGAGTGCTTCCCGACGCCGGGCCATGCCTGGCACCACGTCTCGTTCCTCGACGCGGACGGCACCCTCTACGCCGGCGACGCGGCCGGCGTGCGGATCGACGCGGGCACCTTCGTGCTCCCGCCGTGCCCGCCCCCGGAGCTCGACCTCGAGGCCTGGGAGCACACGCTCGCGGAGATCGACAAGCGTGCCCCCGAACGCCTGGCGCTCGTCCATTTCGGCGTCTTCGACGACGTGCAGGAGCACCTGGCGAGCTTGCGCGAGACACTGCGGCGCTGGGCGGAGCGCGTCGAGGACGGGATGGACGAGGCGACGTTCGTCGCCGCCGCCCGCTACGACGTCGCCCAGGCCGATCCCGACCTGACCGACGACTACGACCGCGCGGCGCCGTACTGGCACCACTTCCGCGGGCTCGAGCGCTACTGGCGCAAGCGGCGGGAAGCCGCGGCAGCCGCGAGCTAGGTCCTCGCGCAGGGCGTGCGCCTCGAGGTCCGCGAGCGAGACGAACTCGAGCGCGGACGCGTGGGTCGCCTCGAGCACGACCGGAGGCGCGAACCCCGCGTCGAGCGCCTCCTGCCACCTCGCCGCCACCACGCACCAGCGGTCGCCGGGTCGCAGACCGGGGAACATCCACTCCGGCTGCGGCGTCACCAGGTCGTTCCCGCGCGAGACCGAGAACGCGAGGAACTCCTCCGTCATGACCGCGCAGACCGCGTGGAACCCGGGGTCGCGGCCCTCCGTCCTGCAGTGCCCGTCACGGAAGAACCCGGTCACCGGATCGAAGGAGCACGGCTCGAGCTCGCCGCCGAGGACGTTCACGTGCCGAGCCTAAGCGCTAAAGGCGCGTCAAGACCCCGCTGACCCGCATAGAGCTTTCGTCAGGGATCGGGAAGTCCCAGCTTCGGCGCGCTACGACAGACGTGATGGCCGATCTCCTCTTCATCGCGCTCGTCGCAGGGTTCTTCGCGATCGCGACGCTCTTCGTCGCAGTATGCGAGCGAATCGTCGGACGGTCCGCGGTCGGAGACCACGAGCGATGAGCCTCGAGGACGTCGTCGGCCTCGGCCTCGCGGTCGCGGTGCTCGCCTACCTCGTCTACGCGCTGCTCGCACCTGAGAAGCTCGGATGATCCTCTGGCAGGTAGCCGCGCTGCTTCTCGTCCTTGTCGGAATCGCGCTCGGCGCCGCGGTCCTCGCCAGCCTCGTGCGCGATCCCGTCCGTGACCGCAGGAGCGCGTCGTGAGCTGGGCCGGCTGGGCGCAGGTCGCCGCACTCGTCCTCGCAGTTCTTGCGACGACACGGCTCCTCGGGCCCTATCTCGCTCGCGTACTCGAGAGTGGCCCCGCGCCGGGCGACCGTGTCTTCCTGCCGGTAGAGCGTCTCGCCTACCGGCTCGTCGGGGTCGATCCCTCGCGAGAGCAGCCGTGGACGATCTACGCGCTCTCGCTGCTCGCGTTTAGCGCCGTCTCCGTCCTCGGCCTCTTCCTCCTCGAGCGGCTCCAGGGCGCGCTCTTCCTGAATCCGACGGACGTCGACGGCGTCCCGCCCGCGCTCGCCTTCAACACCGCCGCAAGCTTCGTCACGAACACGAACTGGCAGAACTACGGCGGCGAGTCGACGATGAGCCACCTGACGCAGATGTCGGGGCTCGCCGTGCAGAACTTCGTTTCGGCGGCGGTCGGAATCGCAGTCGCGGTCGCGGTCGTCCGCGGGCTCACGCGACGCCGCTCGGAGACGATCGGAAACTTCTGGGTCGACCTCACGCGCATCACGACCCGCATCCTCCTCCCCCTCGCGGTCGTGACCGCTCTCGTGCTCGTGAGCCAGGGTGTCGTCCAGAACCTGCGCGGCTTCACCGAGGCGACGACCCTCGAGGACGTGACCCAGTCGATCCCGGGCGGGCCGATCGCGAGCCAGGAGGCGATAAAGGAGCTCGGCACGAACGGCGGCGGCCCGTACAACGCGAACTCGGCGCACCCGTTCGAGAACCCGAGCGGCTTCTCGAACCTCGTCGAGATGTGGGCACTCCTCGCAATTCCCTTCGGGCTGACGTATGCGTTCGGGCGGCTCGTGGGCGACCAGCGCCAGGGCTGGGCCCTCTTCGCCGCGATGTTCGTGCTCTGGATCGCTTCGGCGGGTATCGCGATCGGCTTCGAGACCGCCGGCAACCCGCGCGTCGAGGCGCTCGGCACGACCGCGGCGGGCAACTATGAGGGCAAGGAGACGCGCTTCGGCCCCGCCGCGTCCGGGCTCTTCGCTGCCTCGACGACGGGAACGTCGACCGGATCCGTGATCGCCTCCCACGACAGCTTCACGCCGCTCGGCGGCGCCGTCCCGCTCGTGAACATGATGCTGGGTGAGGTCAGTCCGGGCGGTGTCGGCGCAGGCCTGTACGGCATGCTCGTCTTCGCGCTGCTCGCCGTGTTCATCGCGGGTCTCATGGTGGGCCGGACGCCGGAGTACCTAGGCAAGAAGATCCAGGCGACGGAGATGAAGCTCGTCGTCGTCTATCTCCTCGTCGTGCCGACGCTCATCCTCGCCTTCGCCTCGCTCTCCGTCGTCCTCGCCGACCCGAAGTCGTCGATCCTCAACCCGGGGCCGCACGGCCTCACAGAGGTCGTCTATGCGTTCACCTCGGCAGCGAACAACAACGGGTCGGCCTTCGGAGGGCTGACCGGAAACACCGACTGGTTCAACACGACGCTCGGTCTGGCGATGCTCGCAGGCCGGTTCCTCCCGATCGTGCTCGTGCTGGCAATCGCCGGCTCGCTCGCACGCAAGCAGCCGGTTCCGGTCACCGCGGGGACGTTTCCGACCGGCACGCCACTCTTCGCCGGCCTGCTCGTCGGCGTCATCCTGATCATGGTCGGCCTCACGTACTTCCCCGTGCTCGCTCTCGGGCCGGTCCTCGAGCAGCTGGGTATCTGACCGTGGCCAGGCAACCTCGCTCGCTCCTCGACCCGGCGATCCTCGGACGAGCCGCTCGAGAGAGCGTGCTCAAGCTCGACCCGCGCCGCATGATGCGCAACCCGGTCATGTTCGTCGTCGAGCTCGGAAGCGTGCTCGTGACGGCCCTTTTCGTGAAGAACGCCGCCGACTCCTCGGTACAGGAGAACGTCTTCGCCGGGCTCGTGGCCGCATGGCTCTGGTTCACGGTGCTCTTCGCCAACTTCGCGGAGGCCGTCGCCGAGGGCCGCGGCAAGGCCCAGGCGGACGAGCTCCGGAAGACGCGCGCAACGACGGTCGCGCACCTCCGGCTCGTCGGAGGCGCGCTTAAGGACGTCGCAAGCGTCGAACTTCGCGTCGACGACGAGGTCATCGTCTCGGCGGGCGAGGTGATCCCCGCCGACGGCGAGGTGATCGAAGGAATCGCCAGTGTCGACGAGTCCGCCATCACCGGGGAGTCGGCGCCCGTGATCCGCGAGTCCGGCGGGGACCGCTCGGCCGTTACCGGCGGCACCCGCGTCCTCTCCGACCAGATCGTCGTGCGTGTCACGGCCGTTCCCGGTGAGAGCTTCCTCGACCGGATGATCGCGCTCGTCGAAGGAGCCGAGCGTCAGAAGACACCGAACGAGATCGCGCTGAACATCCTCCTCGCCGGGCTGACGATCGTCTTCCTGCTCTCGGTCGTCACCCTGCAGCCCTTCGCCGTCTACTCGAACGCCGAGCAGAGCGTGATCGTGCTCGTCGCGCTGCTCGTCTGCTTGATCCCGACGACGATAGGAGGCCTCCTCTCGGCGATCGGCATCGCCGGCATGGACCGGCTCGTCCGCCGCAACGTCCTCGCACTCTCGGGTCGCGCGGTCGAGGCCGCGGGAGACTGCTCGACACTCCTCCTCGACAAGACCGGGACGATTACGCTGGGCAATCGGCAGGCGACCGAGTTCCTTCCACTTCGGGGCGTGAGCGAGCTCGAGCTGGCGGATGCGGCGCAGCTCGCGAGCCTCGCCGACGAGACGCCCGAGGGGCGCTCGATCGTCGTCCTCGCCAAGGAGCGCCACGGGCTTCGCGAGCGGGAGGTGGGCACCGGAATGCTCGTCCCGTTCACGGCCCAGACACGGATGAGCGGGATCGATCTCGAGGGGCGTCTGATCCGGAAAGGTGCTGCCGACTCGATTCGGAGCTGGATCGAGGCCCGCGACGGCTCTGCTCCGGGCGAGCTCGACGAGATCGTGAACAGGATCGCGACGGCGGGCGGCACGCCTCTGGTCGTCGCCGACGGCGGCCGCGCGCTCGGGGTCGTCCACCTGAAGGACGTCGTGAAGGAAGGCCTGCGCGAGCGCTTCGCCCAGCTTCGGGCAATGGGCATCCGTACCGTGATGATCACCGGGGACAACCCGTTGACGGCGAAGGCCATCGCCGACGAGGCAGGCGTGGACGACTTCCTCGCCGAGGCGACGCCCGAGGAGAAGATGGCGCTGATCCGGCGCGAGCAGGCCGGCGGCAACCTCGTCGCGATGACGGGAGACGGCACCAACGACGCACCGGCACTCGCCCAGGCCGACGTCGGAGTCGCGATGAACACGGGAACGCAGGCAGCGCGCGAGGCCGGGAACATGGTCGACCTCGACTCGAACCCGACGAAGCTCATCGAGATCGTGGAGATCGGCAAGCAGCTCCTGATCACGCGCGGCTCGCTGACGACGTTCTCGATCGCGAACGACGTCGCCAAGTACTTCGCGATCATCCCGGCGATGTTCGCCGGGTCGCTCCCGTTGCTCGACCGGCTGAACGTGATGGATCTCCAGAGCCCGCGTTCCGCGATCCTGTCGGCCGTCATCTTCAACGCCCTCATCATCGCGGCGCTGATTCCGCTCGCGCTGCGCGGGGTCCGCTTCCGTGCCCGCTCCGCGGCGTCGGTCCTGCGCCGGAACCTCCTCGTGTACGGACTCGGAGGAGTCGTGTTGCCCTTCATCGGAATCAAGCTCATCGACGTCGTCGTCAGCGGCCTCGGGGTCAGCTGATGCGCCGCCAGGTCATCCCCGCGGTGCTCGCCTTTCTCGTGCTGACGGTGCTCGCGGGGATCGCCTATCCGCTGGCGGTCACCGCGGTCGCCCAGGTGGCCTTTCCCGGGCGCGCGGACGGGTCGCTCGTCGAACGCAACGGCACGGTCGTGGGCTCGCGGCTGCTCGGACAGAGCTTCTCCGGCGAGCGCTACTTCCACCCACGGCCGTCTGCTGCCGGCGACGGGTACGACGGCGCGGCGAGCTCGGCGTCCAACCTCGGCCCGACGAACGAAAACCTGCTGAGCGCCGTCGGGGAGCGCGTCGATGCATACCGCAAGCTGAACGGGCTCGCGCCCGATGCCGAGATCCCGGTGGACGCGGTGACCTCGTCGGGCTCGGGGCTCGACCCGCACATCTCGCCCGAGAACGCTCGCCTGCAAGCGCCGCGGGTGGCCGAGGCGCGGGGCATACCGCTCGAACGCGTGCTCGAGCTCGTCGAGGAGCACACCGACGAACGCTCGCTCGGGTTCCTCGGAGAGCCCGGCGTCAACGTGCTCGAGCTGAACCTCGCGCTCGACGCCGAGCCCTCGTAGGCACGCTATGAGCATGGCGCGAGGCACGCTCCGCATCTACCTCGGCGCCGCAGCAGGCGTCGGGAAGACGTTCGCGATGTTGAACGAAGGTCGTCGCCGTCGGGACTACGGCGAGGACGTCGTCGTCGGCTTCGTCGAGTCCCACGGACGGCGCAAGACCGCGGAGCAGGTCGGCGACCTCGAGGTCGTCCCGCGCCGCGAGCTCCGGTATCGGGACTCGACGTTCGAGGAGATGGACGTCGATGCCGTCCTCGCGCGCAGGCCGAAGGTCGCGCTCGTCGACGAGCTCGCGCACACGAACGTCGCCGGTTCCCGGAACGAGAAACGCTGGCAGGACGTCGAGGAGCTCCTCGCCGCCGGGATCAACGTGATCTCCACCCTCAACGTCCAGCACCTCGAGTCGCTGAACGACGTCGTCAAGCAGATCACAGGCGTCACGCAGCGGGAGACGATCCCGGACGAGGTTGTGCGGCGTGCAGACGAGCTCCAGCTCGTCGACCTCACTCCGCTCGCGCTCCGCAACCGGCTCGCTCGTGGCGACGTCTACCCGCCCGAGCGGATCGACACGGCGCTCGCGAACTACTTCCGCCCCGGGAACCTCACCGCGCTGCGCGAGCTCGCGCTCGCCTGGGTCGCGGACCGCGTCGACGAGGCGCTCGCGGAGTACCGCCGGAGTCACGGAATCGAGGAGCCGTGGGAGACGCGCGAGCGGATCCTCGTCGCGCTGACCGGCTCCATCGACGGGGAGCGGATCGTGCGGCGGGCGGCGCGGGTCGCGCAGCGCGCGCGGGGCGATTTCGTCGGGGTGCACGTGATCCCGCAGGACGGTCTCGCCGCACCCTCCGCAGCGCTGCTCGAGCAGCAGCGAGCGCTCCTCGAGGAGCTGGGTGGCACGTACCACGAGGTCGTGGGCGCGGACATCGGCGACGCGCTGCTCGAGGCCGCGCGCGCGCTCAACGCGACCCAGATCGTCATGGGAGCGAGCCGCCGCACCCGCTGGCAGCGACTGACCCGTGGCTCGGTCATCGGGAGCGTCATCCGAGAGTCGGGTCCGGGTATCGACGTCCACGTCGTCAGCCATCCGGAGGGCCGCTCCGAGGAGGCGTTCGTCTTCCCGCGGACCCGGCGCCCGCCGACGCTGCCGCGACGCCGCATCGAGCTCGGGTTCGCGCTCACGGCCGTCGGGCTCCCCCTGCTGACCTGGGCCTTCTCGCACCTGCGGGCCGACCTCGGCCTGACCAGTGTGATGCTCCTTTACCTGCTCTTCGTGGTCGTCGTGTCAGCCGTCGGCGGCCTCTGGCCGGCGCTGACCGCCGCGATCGGCGGCTCCACGCTCGTGAACTGGTACTTCGTCCCGCCCCTGTACACGCTCACGATCAGTGAGGCCGAGAACATCCTTGCCCTTGCGGTCTTCGTTGCCGTCGCGGTGACGGTGAGCTGGATCGTGTCGTTGGCCGCACGCCGGGCGCAGGAGGGCCAACGGGCGCGCGCCGAGGCCGACGCCCTCCTCAGGCTCGCCGGTTCCTCACCCGCCCCTACGGTTCTCGACGCGCTCTGTCGCGTTCTCGCCCTCGACGGTGCGGCGGTGCTGCATCGTCACGAGAACGGCTGGCGGATCGAGGCGACGAGCGGGGACCGGGCGCCCGAGAGTCCGGAGGCGAGCGCCATGACGATCGCGCTCGACGAGGATCATGTGCTCGCGCTCGCAGGGGAGCCCATCCGGAGCGGGGACCAGCGCGTGCTCGACGCCTTCGCGACCGAGATCGCGGCGTCGCTCGAGGTCGGCGACCTCGTGGCGGAGGCCGAGACGGCCGGCACGCTCGCGGCCGCGAACGAGCTCCGCGCCGCACTCCTCTCCGCCGTCTCCCACGACTTGCGGACGCCGATCGCCGCCGTCAAGGCCTCGGTGACGAGCCTCCTCCAGCAGGACGTCGACTGGACTCAGGAGGAGCGACGGGAGTTCCTCGAGACGATCGACGAGGAGACGGACCGGCTGAACGCGCTCGTCGGCAACCTGCTCGACATGAGCAGGCTGCAGGCCGGGGCGCTCGAGATCGCGACGGCGCCGGTCGGGCTCGAGGAGGTGCTGCCCGCCGCTCTCCGCAGCCTCGGGGTGGCCGATGGGGCCGTCGACCTCGACGTCTCCGAGTCACTCCCCCGCGTCCTCGCGGACGCCGGGCTGCTCGAGCGCGCACTCGCGAACGTGATCGCGAACGCGCTGCGCTACTCCCCTGACGGCGCGCCCCCGCGGGTCACGGCCGGAACGGTCGATGGAGTCGTCGACGTGCGCGTCGCGGACCGTGGCCCCGGCGTGGCGGTGGAGGACCGGGACCGGCTGTTCGTGCCGTTCCAGCGGCTCGGCGACTCCGCCCAGGACGAGGGTGTCGGCCTCGGACTCGCGGTCGCCAAGGGGTTCGTCGAGGCGATGGCAGGCGTCGTCGAGGTCGAAGACACACCGGGGGGCGGGCTGACCGTCGTCCTGCGTCTCAGGGCGGCGACGTGACGCGCATCCTCGTCGTCGACGACGAGCCCCAGCTCCTCCGCGCGCTCGGCACGAACCTGAGGGCCCGCGGGTACGACGTCGATCTCGCACCCACCGGGGAGGCAGCGCTCGCGCTCGCCGCGCGGAAGCACCCGGACCTCGTGGTCCTCGACCTCGGGCTGCCCGGCATCGACGGCGTCGAGGTCATCGAGGGGCTCCGGGGGTGGAGCTCGGTGCCGATCATCGTGCTCTCGGTCCGCGAGACCGAGTCCGCCAAGGTCGCGGCGCTCGACGCCGGGGCGGACGACTACGTGACGAAGCCGTTCGGAATGGACGAGCTCCTCGCCCGGCTCCGGGCCGCGTTGCGGCGCTCGACTCCAGGCGAGGACGAGGCGGTTGTCGAGACCGCGAGCTTCTCGGTGGATCTCGCAGCCAAGCGGGTCACGACGCCCGCGGGAGAGGTACGACTGACGCCGACCGAGTGGCACATCGTCGAGGTGCTCGTCCGCAACCCTGGCAGGCTCGTGACGCAGCGTCAGCTCCTGCAATCGGTATGGGGCCCGCAGTACGAGAAGGAGACGAACTACCTCCGCGTGTACCTCGCGCAGATCCGCAAGAAGCTCGAGCCCGACCCCGCCCGCCCGCGGTACTTCCTCACCGAGGCGGGGATGGGCTATCGGTTCGAGGCCGGTTAGGCCGCCCACCCGGTGACGAGCCAGCGGCCGCGGCGGAAGCGGGCGGCCATCAGCGTCAGCCTGACGACGATGAGCACCGCGAGCGCGGCCCACACGCCGCGGATCCCCCAGTCTCCGGCCAGCGTGGCGAGGAGAACGCTCGCGCAGGCGGCGAACGCGACGACCATCGACCCGGCGAGGAACGGCCCGTCGCCCGCGCCGATGAGGATGCCGTCGAGCGCGAAGACCGCGCCGTTCAGCGGCTGCATGAGCGCGAAGAACGGCCACAGGAGCGCCGCCGCATCGAGCACCGACGCGTCGCCGGTGAAGGCGCGCGGCAGCACGCCCGCGAGCGCGAGCATGACGAGCGAGAACGCCCCGCCGAGCGCGACCGAGAGCCAGATCATCCGCTCGCTCGCGCCGTAGGCCTCGTCCCGACGCCCCGCTCCGAGCTCGCGCCCGACGATGATCTGCCCCGCGATCGCCAGCGAGTCGAGGACGAGGGCGAGGAAGACCCAGAGCTGGAACGCGACCTGGTGCGCGCCGATGGCGGCGTCGCCGAAGCGGGTCGCCACGGCCCCGGCGAGCACGAACGAGCTCATGAGCGCGGTCGTCCGGATGAAGATCCACTTCCCGAGCGAGAGCACGCGGCGCGCGAGCTGGAGACGCGGGCGCGCATCGGCGAGCTGCATCCCTCGCAGGATCACGACGAGGAACGCGACGCCCATCCCGAGCTGCGCGATCGCGGTCCCCCAGGCCGACCCCTCGATCCCCCACTCGAAGCCGTACACGAAGACGACCTCGAGGACGACGTTCACGGCGTTTGCCGCCACGAGGATCACGAGCGGCGTGCGGAGGTCGGCGATCCCGCGCAGGTAGCCCTGACCACCAAGGGCGAGGAATGCGGCGGGGAGCCCCACGGCGGCGATGCGGAGGTACGTGACCGCGTAGTCGGCCGCCTGCCCCTCGCCGCCCATGAGCGCGACGAGCGGATCCGCGAAAAGCGCTACGAGCGCCGCGACCGCGATCCCGAAGCCGAGCGAGAGCCACACCGCCTGGGCGCCGAGGCGCCGCGCGCTCTCCTCCTCGCCGGCCCCGCCTGCGCGCGCCACCTGCGCGGTCGTGCCGTACTGGAGGAAGTTGAAGATCGCGAAGACGCCGCCGAGCACGGCGAAGGCGATACCGAGCGCCGCGAGCTGTGGGCGTCCGAGGTGTCCGACGATGGCCGTGTCGACAAGGAGGTAGAGCGGCTCGGCCGCGAGCGCGCCCAGCGCGGGGAGCGCGAGCCTCACGATCTCGCGGTCGTACCGGGACCGGAGCTTCACGGGGTCGCGGCGATCGTCGCCTCGTACGCGGCGACGTAGCTCGGCGACCATGCGCTCCGGCGAGAAGCGCTCCTCGACCTCCCGCCGGATCTCGGCGGGGTCGAGCGAGTCAGCCAGCTCGAGCACTGCGGGATCCTCCATCTCGCGGTACCGGTCGACGATGACCCCGGTTCGTCCGTGCTCGAGGATCTCCGGGACGGCCCCCCGGCGGGTGGCGATGACGGGCGTCCCGCAGGCCATGGCCTCGATCGCGACGAGGCCGAACGGTTCCTCCCAGTCGATCGGGTGCAGGAGCGCGCGGGCGCCCATCAGGAGATCGACCTTTTGCGCATGCCCGACCTCGCCCACGTACTCGATGGTCGGGCCTAGATGCGGCCGGATGAACTCGTCGAAGTACCGGATCTCGAGAGGCTCCCGGCACTTGGCCGCGATCTTCAGCGGAAGCTCCGTCTCGAGCGCGACGGCGAGCGCGCGGTGCGCTCCCTTGTCGGGGCTCATGCGGCCGAGGAAGAGCAGGTAGTCGCCGCCCGACTTGCGGCGGAACGGGTAGACGGAGAGGTCGAGCGCGTTCGGGCAATTGGCGATCCACGGCAGCCCGGGCTTCGGCTTCCGCTGGTTGAGCGAGATCGAGATGAGCTTCGTCTCCGGCGCGAGCCCGACGACCTCCTCGTACAGCCGGCCGGGCCGCCCTTCGAGCGGGCCGTGGACGGTGTGACAGAAGGGCGTCTCGACGAGGCCGCCGAACGCGAGCCCGAGGAGACCGGTGTGGTCGTTGATGACGTCGAACTCGCCGGCGCGGCGAATCGCGGCGACGAGGTGCTGCATCTCCCAGAAGGTGTGGCCG
Source organism: uncultured Actinomycetes bacterium (assembly GCA_963750595.1). Lineage (GTDB taxonomy): Bacteria > Actinomycetota > Thermoleophilia > Gaiellales > Gaiellaceae > GMQP-bins7. The sequence continues at coordinate 262,394 of CAVVRG010000003.1, forward strand.
ATCCACTCGCTCGGAGCGGTGTCGAACACGGACTCGAGCCTCGCCTGCGTCTGCGAGTCACCCGACGCGAACAGCGTCACATCGTGCCCCGCGTCGACGAGGCCGTCGGCCAGCAGCGCCACGATGCGCTCGATCCCACCGTACGCCTCCGGCGGGACCGGGAACCACACCGGGCAGATGAGGCTGATGCGCATCAGACGCCTTCCTCGATCCTGACATGGCCGCGCTCGACCGACGCGACCCAGCTCCGCCCGAACGCCCGCACACCTTCGACGCGGAGGCCTTCGAGCCAGCTCGGGAGCTCGTCCTCGATGGTCGACACGAGCCGCTCGCGGGCGCGGTCGGGCTCGATCCCGAGGAGCACGCGCACGAGGAGGATCGGCGTTCCTGCCGCCCACGCCTGCGGGCGCGCTGCGGTGGGATACGCGATGGGGAAGGGCGTCTCGCCGCGCGCATACCCGGCGAAGACCTCGGGCAGCGACCACTCGAAGTGCCCGGCCGCTTCGATCAGTGCGCGCGCGATCCGGCGCGCGCCCTCCACGTACCCGTGCCGCGAGAGGCCCCAGGCGGCGAGCGAGGAGTCGTGCGGCCAGACGGTGCCGTTGTGGTAGCTGATCGGGTTGTAGGCCGCCTCGTCGCTCCCCATCGTCCGGATCCCCCAGCCCGACCAGAGGGACTCGGAAAGCAGCTGGTCGGCGACCGCGCCGACGCGTTCCGGGGGGACGATCCCGCTCCACAGGAGGTGGCCCATGTTCGAGCACCGCGCGTCCACACGCTTCTTCTCGCCGTCGAGGGCGAGGGCGTAGAACCCGCCCCGCTCGTCGACCCAGAACGCCTCGTCGAAGCGCGTGCGGAGGTCTGCGGCCTCGGCCTCGAGGCGTTCGGCAAGACCCCGGTCCCGCCACACCTCGCGCGCGAGCTCGGCGAGTCCCAGCTTCGCCTGGTACACGTAGCCCTGCACCTCGACGGGCGCGATCGGAGGCTCGGCGTGACGGCCGTCGTGGAAGCGCTGCGAGTCGCCCGAGTCCTTCCACGACTGGTTGGCGAGGCCGCCGTCGGCGCGAGCGCCGTACTCGACGAACCCGTCGCCGTCGCGGTCGCCGTAGCGGTCGATCCACTCGAGCGCCCGCAGCGCTGGCTCGTGGAGACGCGCGACGAGCGTCGCGTCGTCCGTCCAGCGCCACGTCTCGGCGAGCAGGACGAGGAAGAGCGGGGTCGCGTCGACCGATCCGTAGTAGCGGGGGAACCAGAACTCGGCCGCCCGCCCGTGCCGCACCTCGTGGATGATCTTGCCCGGCTCCGCATCGATCGTGGGGTCCTCCGAGCGCGCCTGGAGCTCGGCGAGCGCGTCGAGCGCGCCGTTCGCCACCTCCGGGCCGAGCAGCAGCGTCTGGAGCGATGTGATCTCCGTGTCGCGTCCGAACACCGTCATGAACCACGGCATCCCGGCGGCGAAGAGCGGCCGGCGGGTCTCACCGGTCCGCATGCGGAGAGCGGCGAGGTCGAGGATGGAGCGGTCGAAGGCCCGGCGCAGGCTCTCCCACCCTCCGCGCACGCGCGGCACACGCAAGGTCCAGGCGGCGACGACGTCGCCGAGGGTCTCGCGCTCCTCGGCGAGGTGCTCGCCGGCGTCGAGGTAGCCCTCGCCCTCGACCCCCGGGTGCACCTCGACGTCCAGCTCCCACCGCTCGTGCGGGTCGAGCGAGAGGTCGAAGGCGACCACGCTCCCGTCCACACGCGCCGACCTCGAGAGCGCGACTCTCGTCCGGACGTCGCCAGCGGTCGCCTCGATGAGGAGCTGCCGGCGATCCTCGTCATGGGTCGCGGGCGCGGGCGGCGGCAGGTCCGGCGCGTGCTCGGGGTCGCCGAGCGCGAAGTCGTGGAGCTTGACGGAGATGATGTCCGCGTAGTCGGCCTCGAGCTCGAGCGTGAGCTCGAACGCGACGGTCTCCATGCTCTCGTTCCGGATCGCGATCCGCTCCCGTAGGCCCGTCGTGACGAAGCGCTCGCGCGAGACCGAGAGCGCGTCGTGGGGGAGGCCGTCGGCGTTCGCGTTCCGGAGGAAGAACGCCGCCGCGAAGTGGTCGGTGCGCCCCGAGGACAGGAGGAGCGGCCGGGTGCCGTCGAGGCGGAGGACGAAGCGCGAGAGGAAGCGCGTGTCGCGGGCGAAGAACCCGCTCGTCTCCTCGACGATGTCGCCGCGGTCGTCCGACATGCAGAAGGTCGATCCCTCGAGGATCGTGAGCACGACTCAGTCCCCGCGACGCACGATCCGGCTCCCGCTCGACTGCGCGAGCGCCTTGATCACCATCTCGTCGATGTTCACGTGGAGCGGACGGGTCAGCGTGAAGAGCACACAATCGGCGACGTCGTCCGCCGTAAGGGGCTCCACCCCCTCGTACGGCTCCCTCGCCTTCTCCGCGTCACCCTTGAAGCGCACGAGCGAGAACTCCGTCTCGGAGAGGCCCGGGTCGACCGTCGTGATGCGGATCGGGCGTCCGAGGAGATCCTCGCGCAGACCGTAGACGAACCCGCGGAGCGCGAACTTGGCCGCGACGTAGACCGCGGCGTTCGCGTACGCCTGGCGACCTGCGATCGAGCCCGTGAACAGGATGTGCCCGCCGTCGCGGACGTGCGGAATGGCGAGGCGGGTGACGCGGATCGCACCGTCGACGTTCGTGTGCAGGACGGTCGCCTCGTCCTCGGCGGTCGACTCCGTGAACGGGTAGCGGCCGAGCGCGAGGCCGGCGTTGTTGTAGAGGATGTCGATGCCGCCGAGCTCGGCGGCGGCGCGGGAGACGAACGCGGCGCAGCTCTCCTCGTCGGTCACGTCGAGCGGGAGCGCGAGGTCAGCCTCGATCCGCTCGACCCTGCGTGCACCCCCGACGACGCGCACGCCGGCCTCGCGCAGCTTCCTCACCGTCGCCGCGCCGAACCCGCTCGAGGCGCCCGTGACGACCGCGGTCTTCCCTTCGAGCTCCATGACGGCGTGAGCGTACTGGTGACGGTCGCCGAGAGTGACTGCCACCGGCCCTGCCCCGGACAGGGTGAGCGGGGGTGGGTGACTGTCACCGAGGGTGACTGTCACCGGCTTCGCCTCAGGAGAGCGCGACGGACTCGATGAGGACCGGCTCGAGCGGGCGGTCGCGCTCGTCGCGGTCGACCTGCGAGATGCGGTCGGCGACGTCCTGCCCCGAGGTGATGCGCCCGAACACCGTGTGCTTGCCGTCGAGCCACGGGCAGGCGTCGGCGGTGACGATGAAGAACTGCGAGCCGTTCGTGCCCGGCCCCGCGTTCGCCATGGCCAGGTAGCCGCGCGCGACCGGGTGCTGATTGAACTCGTCCTCGAACGTGTACCCGGGGCCACCGGTGCCGTCGCCGAGCGGGCACCCGCCCTGGATCATGAAGTCCGGGATCACGCGGTGGAAGATGAGGCCGTCGTAGTAGCCCTCCGAGGCGAGCTTCGTGAAGTTCCCGACCGTCTTCGGGGCGTCCTCGGGGAAGAGCTCGAGCTCGATCGCTCCCTCGGTCGTGCTCAGCACCGCCCCGGCCACGCCGCGACGCTACCAACAATTCCTGCCCCGCCACCGTCCGAAGGTCAAAGGTGGCGTCCGAGGCGGAGAGACTGAGCGGCAGCTTCCAGGAGAGCGAGATCTCGAACGAGCTCGCGAGCCAGTGGCGGAGGCTTACGCGCGCCGCGACCGTCGTCGCGCTCCTGACCGCCCCGGCCGTCGTCGTCTGGCTGAACCAGACCCAGGGCTGGTCGTGGATCTGGTCGATCCTCGCCGCGCTCTTCCTGGTCGTCTGCTTCCGCGGCCTCGTCGACGTCCTCTTCCACCGCCTGATCCCGCGCCCGAGCCTGTTCGGGCTCGAGAGCCAGCAGCTCCGCGAGGAGGACGTCGTCGCGCGGCGCCGGGTCTGGTTCTGGCGGTTCTGGCTGAAGACGGCGATCTGGATCGCAGCGATCGCGATCCCGTTCTACCTCTTCTTGAACAGCGAGATCCTCGTCCAGATCCTGCCGCTGCTCGTGATGCTCCCGATGTTCCTGATCTTCAACTTCGTGATCCTGTTCGGCCCGCTCCTCCTCATGAACCTCTCGCAGATCCAGGCCTTCGAGCCGGGAGACGCGGAGTGGGGCGTCAAGCTGGCGGACGTCCGCGGTCAGGTGGAGGCGAAGGAGGAGGTCCGTCGCGTCGTCTCGATCTGGCAGTCCGGCGAGGCGTTCGAGCGCGCCGGGGGAAAGCGGGAGAGGGGGCTGCTCTTCCTCGGCGCTCCGGGGACCGGCAAGACGATGCTCGCCAAGGCGCTCGCCACCGGGTTCAACTCGCCGTTCATCTCGATCCCCGGCTCCGGTTTCGCGGCGACGTTCATCGGGATCGACGCGATCGTCGTGCGCATCCTCGCCCGGCGCGCGAAGCGCCTCGCCCGCAAGTGGGGCGGCCAGTGCATCGTCTTCATCGACGAGATCGACGCCGTCGGGATGCGCCGGCAGGCGCTCAACCCGGGGCTCGGCGGAGCAGACGTGGGCGGGCACCGCCCGCACGACGTCCACGACCTCCTCTGGTACGGGCCCTTCGGCGCGCTCAACCCGTCGGGCGACCTGATCCTCGAGAACGGCAGCTGGCGCGAGCGGCTCTTCGCGGAGCGCGCGCCGCAGTCCCCCGGGCCGTCCGCCTTCACGGCGCGCGTGAACGGGATCCTGGGCTTCATGTTCCCCGGTGGCGGGATGGGCGGCGGCTCGCTCGCCCTCAACCAGCTCCTCGTCGTCATGGACGGGATCGACAACCCGCCGTTCTTCCGCAAGTTCCTGACGAGCAAGCTGAACACGCTGCTCGACGGGATCTACATCGTCCCGCGCAGGGTCCGCAACGCCTCGCTCCGCGTTCCGGCTGCGCGGCCGCGAAGGGAGCAGATCTACTTCATCGGCGCGACGAACGTCCCGGTCGACCGGCTCGACCCGGCCCTCACCCGGCCGGGCCGGATGGGCCGGCACGTCTGGTTCCGCACGCCGACGAAGCAGGACCGCCTCGACATCCTCGACCTCTACATCGGGAAGGTCGCGCACGCGCCCGAGCTCGACCAGTCGCACAAGCGGGAGGAGATCGCGCGCGTCACGAACGGGTACGCGCCCGCCATGCTCGAGCAGGTGACCTCGATGGCGCTGACCATCGCCCACCACTCGGGCCGCGAGACGCTGACCTGGGACGACCTCGTCGAGGCCATGACGACGCTCGAGGCCGGCACCGCAGTCGGCATCGAGTACGTTCCGGAGGAGAGCCGTGCCGTGGCCATTCACGAGGCGGGCCATGCCGCCGCCGGCCACGTCTACCTGAAGGGCGCGGAGTCCACGCGGCTCTCCATCCGGATGCGCGGAGGAGCGCTCGGCCACCACCAGGCGCTCGAGAAGGAGGAGCGGTTCAGCCGCTTCCGCAGCGAGGAGTTCGCCCGCCTCGTCTGGGCGCTCGGTGCGATGGCGGCCGAGCGCGTGTTCTACGGTGAGAACTCGAACGGGGTCGGTGGGGACGTGCTCAGCGTGACCGCGCAGGCCGCGCACATGGTGGGCGCCTCCGCCATGGGCCCGCAGCCGTTCGAGGTGAAGCCGCGCGAGGGAGAGACGGAGGAGGACGCGCGCGAGCGCGTCCTCGGGCGCTTCGAGAAGATCGGCCTTCAGATCGTGAACCGGACGAGCGGCGGCGGGCCCTTCGGCGAGAATCCGATCGCCTCCGTCCTGGGAGACCGGGACAAGCGGAGCATCGTCGGCCAGCTGGTCGGGCAGGCGTACGTCGCCGCCCACAACCTCGTGCTCGCAAACCGCGACGCGGTGGAGCACATCGCGGACGTGCTCGCCGCTCGCCGGGAGCTCTTCGGCGACGAGCTGCTCGAGCTTCTCGACAGCTCGAAGCTCACCATCCCCGACGTCGACCTCGCGGAGGAGAGCTCGTGGCCGACGATGTGATGAACACGTCGGTGACGGACACGCCGTCGCCTCCCGCCGGCGCAATGCCGGCGACGATCCCGGGGCGTGAGGAGAGCCGCGCCGACCGAGCCCGCAGGCTCGCCTACCGCGGTCGCTTCAGCGCGCTCTACCTCGTGCTCGCCGTCGTCGCGGGAGCCGCGATCGGCGTCTTCGTGGTCCTCGTCGGGCGAGGAAGCCCCGCGCCCGCACCGCCGTGGGCCGACTGGGTGCCGACGGGAAGCGCCGAGCGCCGCATCGCGCAGATCTCCGACCACATCGCACACGCGTACCGCTTCGCGGACGGCGAGCAGCTCGTCTCCGCGGTCGCCGGGCCGCCCTCGGCGCCGGCGCAGGACGGGACGCTCGTCCGCATGCGCGCGATCCTCGTGCGCCCGCAGACCGCGCGCGGGCAGGCCGAGGCGGACGACATCGACGTGATCGACGCCCGCGACTCGATGATGTTCATCCTCTGCGGGATCGGCGGCCGGGGCTGCGCACTCACGAAGGGAGCCCCCACCCCCGAGCGGCACGCGCTCCTCCGTCGTGAAGCGCTCGAGCTCGCGCTGTACACGTTCAAGAACGTCGACGACGTGAGCTCGGTCGTGGTGCTGCTTCCTCCGCGGCCCGACCAGCAGATCGCGACCGCGGTGCTCCTCGAGCGCTCGGACGTGAGCGCCGAGCTCTCGCGACCGCTCGACGACACCCTCACCGCGCCCACCGTTCCCGCGATCGGCGAGATACCCGCGGACGAGCAGGCGACCATCGACCGCATCACCCGGCCGAGGCTCTACACCTACCAGTACGACTCGGCGCAGGACGGGAGCCCGCTCATGGTCCTCACCCCCGCGCTCAGTGGTTAGCGCAAGATCGACATTCGCGAGCGCGAGTGTCGATCGCGCAAGACCCCTGAAGGCGTCCGCTTCGCGGCCGCGGGGCTAGTGGAGGACTCGATCGCTGCGGCGCTCGGGCGCGCGAAGTCCCGCCTCGACACGCTCGACTACTACGCGGAGCCCGTCCGCATCGAGCGCGTGCGCGTCGTCGTCGCCCCCTGGTTCTTCCGCATCCCCGGATTGCGGCGCTACTCGGGGTACGCGCTCTGGCGCACGATCCTCCTGAAGCGTGCCCGTGTCTCGGACGACCTCCTGACCCACGAGCTCTGCCACATCTGGCAGGGACAGCACCGGCCCCTACACCTGTCCTTCAAGCACGTGACGACGCGCTACCAGCGGAATCCCTACGAGCTCGAGGCGCGGCGCGCGGTCGCCGAGACCCGCTCCTGATCGCGGCGTCACGCGCACGCGCGTCCGCGGCGTGACTCGGACGAGGGTCCACCCCGTCCCCCTTGGAGTCGAGAGTGGGAAGGTGCGTCACGGGCTCGCTGCCACGTTCCTCGTCGCGCTGGCGCTCGCCGGCGTCACCGCCGCCGCGCCGCTCCCTGGCGCGCCGAGCTGCCCGGTCTTCCCGCGCTGGAACGACTGGACCAGCGCGTCGACCAGCTCCCCGTCACGCCGAACTCGGGCACGATCATCGCCTCGCTCGGGCTCACGGACCACATGCACGCGGACTTCGGCTCCGGGCTCTGGAACGGGAGCCCGATCGGCATCCCGGTGACGATCGTGAGCGCGAGCACCCCGCGCTCGTCCGTCACGTTCGACTACACGGGGGAGAGCGACCCGGGCCCGTACCCGATCCCCGCCGACGTCCGGATCGAGGGCGGGAGCGACCGGCACGCCATCCTCGTCGACCGCGACGCCTGCATGCTCTACGAGCTCTTCGCGCTCGAGCGGACGCAGGCTGCCTGGCATGCGGGCTCCGGCGCGATCTGGAACCTCCACTCGAACGCGACGCGCCCGGAGGGCTGGACGTCCGCCGACGCCGCCGGCCTCCCGATCCTCCCCGGACTCGCGCGCTACGGCGAGGTCGCGCAGGGGCGCATCGACCACGCGCTCCGCTTCACCGCGTCGCAGACGAGGCGCGCCTACATCTGGCCCGCCCGCCACTACGCGAGCTCGTCGACGGACCCGGCCCTACCGCCGATGGGGCTGCGGGTGCGCCTCAAGGCGGGCTACGACATCTCGGGCTTCCCGCCGCAGTCGCGCGTCGTGCTCCAGGCCTTGAAGGAAGTACGGGATGATCCTCGCGGACAACGGCTCCGACTGGTACGTCTCGGGCGTCCCCAACCCGGGCTGGTCGAACGACGACCTGCACTCGCTGCACCAGGTTCCCGGCTCGGCCTTCGAGGTCGTCGACAGCTCCCGCCTCGTCGAGCCGCTCGCCGGCGGCCCGCCGGCGCCGGCGCCCCGCTGACCCGGCGTCAGGCATCTCTCAGGAGCGTCCACTCCCCTGCGACATCGACGGGGAGCCGCGATTGCGGCTCCCCCGATGCCGCCTTCGTGCTCAGGCGTTGTCGCAGGTGACTCTCGGGTTCCAGGGCAGGAGCAACCCGCTCGGATTGGGCGCCCAGATCCACGCGTGGAGCGTCCACACGTTGACCGCCGGGAGCCCGTACGGCGCGAGGTTGGTCCAGCTGAACTCCTGGCCGAACAGCGACGGCGCGGGACTCGGCGGGCCGGCGCTGGCAACGACGTACTCGAGAGCAACGAGCTTCGAGCGACCGTTGGCCTGCGGCTCGTACACGAGAACCTCCGGAGACAGCGCATCGAGCAGGCCGTCCGGCTGCCCCGCCTTGAGGTAGTGCACGCCCATCGCACCCAACCCCGTTGCGGACGACGCACAGCCGTTGGTGGCTATCACGCTGGGCGTGGTCGTGGTAGCCGGCAGGATGCCGTAGTCGTCGTCGAGGGCGACCTGGAGGTCGTGGTACCGCGCTGTCGCGGTTTGCGCCTTCGCTGCGTCGGATCGTCCGCCGCTGTCCGCGACCGCGAAGCCCGCGACCGCGAGCGGAACCACCATCCCCACGAGCAGCAGCGCCAAGTACTTCCGCATGCTGTCCCCTCCTTCTCTTGCTGCGCGACGTCACAACCGTCGCGAGAGCAATCGTGTACCGATGCGATCGCCGTGTCAACTGACGCTGCCGCCCTGACGCACGCGTGCGCTCTCACGCGCGGCGACGGGTTCGGCCAACACCGTCGAGCACTCACCGAGAGAGGCCGCAGGGTTTGAGACGTCGGGTCAGTAGCTCAGGTTCCGGGCATCGTCGTCGAGATCCCAGGCGCCGCCGTCCCGGCAGCGCAGGGAGTCCCAGTATCCCCTCGGCGCAGCGCGTCGCGCCGTGCGCACGGCCTGGCGCTCGAGGACGAGCGCCCGTGAGGGCGTGATCCGCAGGACGCGCGCGAAGTAGTACACGAGCTGGACCGCGTAGCAGCTCGCCTGCGCCTCGTTGCGGACCCCGTACATGTGCGCGGTCTCGTGCAGGGCGACGACCGCCGAATACGCTCGTGACGCGCTTCCCCGGCGCGTCGTGATCAGCGTCTGAAGGCTCTCGCAGACCTGCGGCGCGAGGTGGAGGAAGCGGGGCTGGGCGGGATGCCAGAAGCCCATGACCACGAGCCCGCCCCCCGGGGCGTCTCCCAGGTCCGCGAGGACCGAGCGCCAGTCCCCCACCGACCAGCACGCGACCTGGAGCCTGCGCCCTCCCCTCACGACCTTCATGGTCGCGTAGATCGAGCTCGCCGCCTTGATGTGCCGGATCGAGGCGCCCTGGTAGTGCGCGCGCCTGGGGAGAGAGGGGGCATCCGCGATCGTCTTGGCAGGAGGTGGAGGCGGGGGCGGCGGGGGAGGAGGGGGCGGCGGGGGGGTGGTGGGGTGGGGGGGGGTGGTGGTGGTGGTGGTGGTGGTGGTGGTGGTGGTGGTGGTGGTGGTGGTGGGGTGGTGGGGTGGGGGGAGGAGGAGGCGGCGACCCCGACAGCTGGTAGTTCCAGTAGGGAAGGACGTTGGGTGCGAAGTCCGATGCGCCGGCGTCGGATCGGGGTAGGCCTCGACCGCGAGATTGAAGCCGCTCCCGATCCCGAGGTCCGCGCGGTTGAAGGCCCAGAAGTCGAATCCGTTCGGGTCGCAGCCGGCCTGGAGCGAGGGGATCGAGACGAGCTGGAAGGCCGTGCCGTTCCAGCGCGCGACGCCGCGGAGCGCCTGACCCACGTCGGCGACCAGCAAGTACTCGATGCCGTTGCCGGGCGCCCCACCTCCCGTGGACGGGTTCTGGTCGGCGTCGATGTCGACGAAGACCTGATCGCTCCCCGTGGCACACGATCGATTCGCGTAAGCGACGCCGATCCCGACGTTCCCGGCCGCGTCGTCGACGACGGCCACTCGGACGAGGTCGGGGCCTCCACCCTGAGCATCCCCCGCCGCATCGACGAACGCGGCATTGGCAAGCCTCTGGCCCAGCGACTGCCGGAGCGGAGGAGCGGTGACGACGCCGCGACTCCCGCCTGGGCCTGCGTCGCGACCGAGATCGACGGCCGCACGACCGGACGTGCAACGGGAGACGCGGTCGTCAGGAAGTGCGTGGCGCCCGGGCGAGGCGGCCGTGCAGCCTCTCCGGCCGAGCCTGCCGGCGCGCGCCCTCGCCGGGTTCGAACCCGGGGACAGGACTAGGAGGAGCGCGGCAGAGACGACGGCGCCGGCGAACGTCTCCCCCGGACGAGCGGAGCTTCTCCCCCGAAACGCGAGCACCTCGAAAGCGTACGGCTAGGCGCCTGCCCGACGCTCCGTCGCACGCGTGGGTCGACGTCGGCGCGACCGTGGGTGAAGATCCGAGGATCAGACGTCTCCTCTTCGGCGTAACGGTCATCGCCCTGACCGTCACCACGACCGCGTCGGCGGGCGCCGACCCGCGAGCCATGGCCATTCACAAGAGCGACCTTCCGAGCGGCTACGCGGTCCTGCCCGCGAACACCGGCCCCGTCTCGAACGCCAAAGCGGCCCAAGGGAACCGGGATCTCCTCGCCCGATTCGCCACCTGGGGCCGCGTGACCGGGTACCGGGTGGAGTTCACGGGCGGCGTCAAGGGAAGCATTGGCTCGAGCGTGGACCTCTTCCGCGGAACCGCCGGAGCGCGGGGATATCTGCGCTGGTCTGCACGGGTGACGCCGCCCCGGACGGGCCTGCGGCTCATCCGCCGACCGAGCGGGCTGGGCGACGAGGCGTATGTCTTCGAGAAGGACTTCGGGACGACGCTCTTCGTCGTCGTCGAGTGGCAGTACCGTAACGTCGTTGCGCACGTGGGAGCCGACGGCGTCGGTGTACGAGGCGCGCTCGCCCTCGCCCGCGTCCAGCAGCGGCGGATCGTCGCGGCACTGCGATAGATGGGCGGTGACGCCTACGAGCTCTCGGTTCGCAACCTGCGCGAGCACCGGCGCCGGGGAACCTCGCCGCGCTGCCGTAGGTGTCGGAGGCCACCACCGCCCCTGAGCGCCGAGGAGCGAACACGCTACGCGCGCTGGTGGGTCAGGCAACTCGGCAGCCGTGAGGCGTGCCGCGAGCTCGCGCGGAACATCTGGGGCGAAAGGTGAATCGGCGCGAGCGGATCGAGTTCCTACTCGTGCACCTCGAGGCATCGAAAGTGTTTCCTTGTCTCAAAAGGCGCATACTCGGTCACGGCCGGGCGTGGGCTCCTCGTTGAGGGAGGCGAGGGGCGTGCGGCAACCGGAACCTCGGTTTCGCGTCCGGCCTAACTTCGCCCGGTTAGAGTTGCCGGGCCGGTTACCCATCCGGCCCCAGGGAGAGAAGGGGGATCGGACGCTAAGAGGCCGGCCCGGCTGGTTCTCCTTCGCCGCCCACTTTCGACCCCCTCCGGGTGCATCGTGCCGCCTGCCGTTCGCCGCGAGCTCATCGACGCCGCTGTCGCGTGGCTCGACGAGCGCTGGCGCGGCGATGTGACGTGCCGGACGAGCTGCTCCCGCTCGTCTCGGCGGCGTGACGTTGCCGGGTATCACCGGGGTATGCACGGGGGGCGCTTTCGTTGCATTCCTCGCACCCCTGGTTCGCACAGCTAAGCCGAATCCGCATGGCTCCGCGGATTCAAATGGGCGGTGGAGGGCTCGAACCTGCGACCCCCTGCGTGTAAAGCAGGTGCTCTACCAGCTGAGCTAACCGCCCCGGCAACAGGATCACACAAACCGCTCGCGGCTCCGGGGAAGCCTCGTCGTATAGTGATCGCTCGATGGCGGGCAGGCTCGTGCGCGCGCTGACCGCCGGCCTCGTGCTCCTGTGCGTCGCGACGCCGGGGTCCGCGCTTCCCTCTGCAGGGCAGGACGGATTCGCGCCATGCTCGTCGCTGTCCGGGGTCCTCTGCCGCACCGTCCCGGTTCCGCTCGACTACGAGTACGGCACGCCCGGCCGCGTACGGCTGTTCGTGACGAAGCGCGAGCCCACCGGCGCGTCGAAGGGCACGATCCTGCTGCTGGCGGGCGGTCCGGGCGAACCCTCCGCGCAGACGTTCACCCTGACGTCGAAGCTCTGGCGCTCACTCTTCCCGGGCTACACGGTCGCTGCCTACGACAACCGGGGAACCGGTGCGTCTCAGGCGCTCCGATGCTCGCCTTCGGCCACTGCTGGGGGCTGCGCGCGGAAGCTCGGGCCGCGGCGCGTCTTCTACGGCACGCGGGAGAACGCCGAGGACGTCGAGTCGGTGCGCCGAGCGCTCGGCGTCGACCGGATCGCGCTCTTCGGCATCTCGTACGGGACCCGCCAGGCCCTGGCGTACGCCCGCAGGTACCCCGAGCACGTCGAGCGGCTGCTGCTCGACTCGGTCGTGCCGGGGCTGGACGGCGCCGACCCCTTCGACCTCGCCTCGCTCGAGGCGATCTCCTCGGCGCTCGGCTCGATCTGCCACCGGAGCGCCTGCGCGGCGATCACGCGAAGCCCCGGCTCGGACTTCGCGAAGCTGGCGAACCGGCTCGACGAGCGCCCCTTGGTCGCCAGGGCCAAGGTCTACGTCGACCAGTGGACACCGAGGTTCCGTGCGATCCGGCTGGACGGGCTGGGGCTGCTCGCGCTCGCGAGGGCCAGCGACCTGAACGCGGGAGTGGCCGATCTCGCTGCCCGCGGCGACCCGAGCCGCGCTCTCGGGTCGCACCGCTCCGCTCGAACGCATGGCGGCTCTGGTCGCCGGCGAGCCGCCGGCAGACGTCAACCGCGGCGTCTTCCTGGCGACGACCTGCAACGACGGCCCGTTCCCCTGGCGTCCGGGCACTCCCGTCGCCAGGCGTCGAGCCGTCCTCGCGCACGCGGTCGCCGTGCTCCCGCCCGGCTCGCTCGGGCGCTACGGGAGCTGGGCGGCGGTGTCGTCGGCGCTCGCGTGCCTCGACTGGCCCGGCCTCACGGGCGTCGCCGAGCCGGACACGCGTCCGCTCCCGAACGTGCCCGTGCTGGTGCTGGCGGGTGATCGCGACGTGCGCACGCCGCTCCGCACCGGGAAGGCGGTCGCCAGCCGCTTCAGGCAAGGCCGACTCCTCGTTGTGCCGGGCATCGGCCACACCGTCGTCGCCTCCTCCCGGTGCGCGAACGGGGCGATCCGCCGCTGGATGGGGGGAGGAGCTCCACCGGCCCGGTGCCCCCGGGTCCCGCTGACGATCGCGCCGGTCGGAGTCGCTCTGCGAGCCGTCGCCGATGCCCGCCCGCTCGGGGGGGCGACCGATGCGGTCGGCCGGACCCTCGGCGCCACGGTCGCGACCCTGCGTGGAGCCGAGGCCGCCTGGCTGACGAGCTATCCGGCGGGCTGGATCGTCGGGCTCGAGAGCGGCCTCCTCGCCGGAGAGAACTTCGACGTGTTCAGGTTCTCCGCGTACGGCGACGTCCCCGGGCTCGCGATCAGCGGCCGCCTCACCTTCAAGGTCGCGAGGGACGGCACGCTGGTCCGAGGGAGCGAGCACGGAATCGTTCAGGTCGGCGGCGCCGACGCCGTCAACGGATTCCTGCAGGTCGAGAAGAGACGGATCTTCGGGCTGCTCGGCGGCCGCCGGGTCTCGGCTCGCTTCTGAGGAGCCGAAGTGCCCCCAGCGGGATTCGAACCCGCGCTACAGCCTTGAAAGGGCTGTGACCTGGGCCGCTAGTCGATGGGGGCCGCCGCGCAGTGTAGAGGCCGCTCGCGAGGGATCCCGACGACAGGACCGCACTCTTCGCTCCACCTACACTGGCCGAAGCCCGGGCCGGTAGCTCAGCTGGCAGAGCAGGGGACTTTTAATCCCAAGGTCGTTGGTTCGAATCCAACCCGGCCCATCAGGAAAAGCCTGCAAATGGGACAGTGGCGCCGCCCGGGCAGAGCGCAAACGATTCGTGGGGCCACGCCTGGGGCCACGCCCCGCTCTGCTGGAACCCACCGATCTGGCCGCGCTGGTTGATGGCTGTCGCCTGCGCGTCCGGGAGGTCGTCTAGTGGTTGAGGAGCGGAGACCATCGGCGTCCGTGCAACACGGGGCATTGAAGAAGAACGCTTGCCTCTATTGACTGAGGCAGACGTGGCGTCCCGAGTCAATCGAAGACAGGCTCTCTGCGTTACCTGCGGCCATCCGCTGATGGCGCACATGGGTGGGCCATGTCACTGCGGGTGCTCACGCGCGACGACGAAACCTCCTGCGCCACTTGGGCAGGAGCCGGACGCAAAGCCGAAGCCGCGTCCTGCTGTTCGGTCGATTGACCTGAAGTCTCCCGTGTCCCGACTGCTGGAGTTCATCAAGTGGAACATGACCATCGCGGAGTCCGAGGTGTTCCTGTCGCTCGTCGTTGAAGCGCACGGACAGCGCTGCATGCCGACGTCGACTCCCTGGAAGGCAATCCGCGAGTTCTTCCAAGCCAACGTGTCAGCTGCGGACACCGAGAAGTATCTGCGCGAACTGGAGCGCAGGAAGAAGAACGGCGAGGACCTGCTCCGCACAGCTGCGCGCAACAGTCACTAGTCGCTTCGCGGCCAAGATGACGAGGTCGGCGATAGATGCACCACGTGGCGCACAGGCTGGCGCGCAAGAGCGGCAGAGCGCTTGAACTAGCCAAACCTGAGTGCTCTTGAAAACCGTTGGGCGTGCAAGCGCCTCGTGGGTTCGAATCCCACCCCCGCCGCTGGAAACAGGCCGAATCCCGGACGGTTGTGCAGATTTCGGCGCGGTCCAAGAACATGGTTCTTCATCCGCGCAAGACCGCCTGAGACCGCAGGAACGATGTGCTCACTGGCGCGCGACTGGCGCGCACTTTGACCTCGACTCTGACCCGCGCTGCCGCTGACCTACCCGGAACCACCGAGAACTCAGCCGGGGCACGTCCCTCTCCTCGCGCTCCGCCACGACGAGGAGGATCGTCGCCAGGCCGCTCGATTCCGGTGCTCGACCCGGGGCACAACCCGTTGCGATCAGCGGTAGCACGAGCGCGAGCGCTGCCACTTCGGGGTGGCGAGGTCCGTGCCACCGCGCATCAGTGCGCTGCCGCTGACCTACCCGAAACTCCCGAGGATCAGCCGTCCAGAGGACGGCGTTCCGAGTCCGAAGTCCAGGAGAGGTACGACTCCCGCAATGCGGGTATTCCCTGATGTGGCTCGTATCGGGTGATGCAAGCCTGATCAGCTACAGCGAGAGTGCGTGAGGAGGTGGCCGTAATGGCCGAAATCCGCACCGTCAAGAGGCCCGCAGCCCGCCGCCAAGGACGCCTATCCCCCTTCTGGCGTCACTTCCTGGAGATGCTGGGGGCGATGATGATCGGAATGTTCGCCGGTGCTGCGATCTTCCTCTCAATCGTGCAAGTGACCTGGGACGAAGCGCTGCTTCAGTACCCCGTGCTGGCGTTGCTTGTCATGGCGGTCTCGATGACTGTGCCCATGGTGGCCTGGATGCGCTACCGGCACCATGACTGGAGAAGCTCCGCCGAGATGGGGGCGGCAATGGTCCTTCCGGTGATTCCGTTCATCTGTCTGGTTGTGTTCGACGTGACCGAAGGTGCGGTGTGCAGCCTGTACTGCCTCGCCACGATCCTGGCGATGCTCGGAGTCATGCTCTACCGCCGAGACGAGTACTCGATGCCGATGTGAGGCGACCGGAACCTGCCTGCGGGACCGGTTCGAAGACGCCACGGTCAACTGCCTCCGGGTCGGTCGCTGCTCCTTCGTCGCTTCCGCCTCAGGCTGTGTCCGTGGAGCAGCACGCCTGATCGACTGCCAGCCCGTGGCTAAGGGCAGGAGAGGAATGGAGGAGAGTTGAGTCCGAGGTTCGCATACATCTACTTCATGAAGGATGAGCCGGACCGCGTCGGTGCCTCGGTTCCGGGGCACGTATCGCACTGGCGGGAGCTTCGGCTGGACGGCTACGTCGGTGGCCCCTTCGAGGACCGTACAGGCGGGCTGATCACATTCGATGCCGGCGACGAGGAGTCCGCGAGACACGCCGTGGAGGCGGATCCTTTCCTCCTCGACGGGTTACTCACCTCGTACTGGCTCAAACGCTGGACGCCCGACTGAGATCAGCTGCCCGCGAGTCCGCAACTCGCCTTCCCACGGTGCAGAGCATCAGGGCAGCCGCTGACCCCGCATACCCGGAACTACCGAGGAGTCAGCCGCGCTTCAGCGCCCAGAGGGCGGCGTGAAACGACGAATCGCCCGGACGTGGTCGAGACAGCCGCCGGACGGAAGCCGCGCGCGATCATCCAGACCGCCAGAACCATCTCCTGCACTGCCAGCGGCAGGTACATGACAACCTGTGCGGGAGCGTTCATGTCGAAGACGCCGTACATCAGGAGCAGGTAGTCGGCGACGTAGAAGGGGATCGCCACAAGACCCCAGGCTGAGATCCAGCGCGGAACGATGCGCGACCGGTAGAGCAGCACGTAGAACATGGCGGCACCAAGGCAGAAAACGAGCGCGAGCACGGCGTTCGCGCCGTCAGCATCGATGACGAGGTTGCCAACTCGGACGCCCGCCGGTGAAGCAGTGCCTTCTCCTGCCGCCATGGCCTCACCGATGGGCGCGAGCAGCAGCCAGCCGATCGCGAGGACGACGTAGCAGGTGGTCTCGATAGCTCCGCGCACGATCAGGTAGCCGACCGCCAGCACCTCGTCTATCGGGCGCAGCACTCGGAACAACACGAAGGGGATGAACGCGAGCGATAGCCCCATGACGAGCACGAGCAGGCCAGTGGTCACGACTGCTCCGGAGTGCTCCACGGCATAGGCCAACGGATCGCGCGCATCACGAACCGGAGCACTGACGACCACGCTGAGGACTCCGGCCACCGTACCGGTGATGTAGAGGATCGCTGCTGTCGTGGCGGCGGCCCTGTGCTCGCGCATGTTGTCCTCACCTTCTGGGTCGATCCGGCGCATCAGCGCCCTCGTCACCTGCACGCTGACCCCGCATCCACCCACAGCGCATCAGGGCAGCCGCTGACCCGCCTACCCGGAACTACCGAGGGTCAGCGCTACGCGCCCAGGAACCTCGCCGGGGGAACGACGCCCAGGCTGAGGCTGTGCGAAGCGATGAGATCCGTTTCTAGTTCGAGGCGCTGGTGCGGCTTGCCGACGGCCACGATCCAAGCACGATTCGAAACACGTTCATGGGTGCAAGGGCGCTCTACCGTCGTGCGCTCGCTCGCGGCGAAGTACGACCTCCAGCGGACGACTCCCGGACGGCAAGTCGTTGCTATTCAGATGTTCAAGAGCGACCCGCTACACAGAAGATCGTCGCCGCGCCTGTCACGATCTCTGCCGCCTTCCCCCGCTGCACCCGAAGCCCCTCGGCTGCATTTCGTTCAGCCCTGCGCGCTCCTTGCACGCCCCCGGATTCGGCCCGATGATGGCGGCATGCGGCTGGATACGCGTTACGCCCGCAGTGGCGACGTTTCGATTGCCTATCAGGTTCTTGGTGATGGGCCGTTTGACCTCGTCTTCGCGCCGGGCTTCGTGTCGAATGTCGAGTACGGCTGGGAAGAGCCGACGTTGGAGCACTTTTACCGCCGGCTTGCGTCGTTCTGCCGTCTGGTCATCTTCGACAAGCGCGGAACCGGGCTCTCCGATCGTGTGAGCGGCGTGCCGGATCTGGAGACGAGGATGGATGACATTCGAGCGATCATGGATGCCGTCGGCTCGGAGCGGGCTGCATTGCTGGGCTACTCGGAGGGCGCGGCAATGACCGCGTTGTTCGCGGCTACGTATCCGGAGCGAACGCCGGCGCTTGTTCTTTACGGGACATTCCTGTCGCCGGACTCCCTGTCCTGGAGCGGGACGTACCGCCAGCTGACCGCCGAGCAGCAACTGGACGAGATGGCGATCCGCTGGGGTACATCCGAGTACTGCGACGAACTGCTCCGAACCGACGCGCCGTCCAAGACCGATGATGCGGACTTCCGCCGCCGGTATGCAACGCGGCTGCGTTTTGGCGCGAGCCCAGCAGCCGCCGTCACCTTGATGAGAATGGTCATGGAGACTGACGCTCGCACGATCCTGCCGTCCATCCACGTACCGTCCCTGATCCTTCACCGCGTCGGCGACCGTAACTGTGACGTCAGTGGAGCCCGGGTTGCAGCAGACCAGATCCCAGGCGCCCGTTACGTCGAGCTCTCTGGCGACGACCACCTTCCATGGGTGGGAGATAGCGAAGCAATCGCCGGAGAGGTCGAGCGGTTCTTGACTGAGATCTGGCAGGGAGGTGGGTGGGAGGAAGGCGAACCGGAGCGTGTCCTTTCGACCGTGCTCTTCACCGACATCGTCCGCTCGAGTGAGCGTGCTGCCGCGCTTGGCGATCGCGCTTGGCGTGAACTGCTCGAGAAGCACCATGCGCTCGTGCGCAGCCAGCTCGTGCGCTTCCGCGGCCGAGAGATGGATGCCGCAGGTGATGGCTTCTTCGCCAGTTTCGACGGCCCAGCGCGGGCTATTCGCTGTGCGAGCGCCATCGTCGAGGGGGTGCGCGGGCTCCAACTCGAGGTGCGGGCCGGGTTGCACACCGGGGAGTGCGAACTCCTCGATGGGAAGGTGGCAGGAATCGCCGTGCACACCGGAGCGCGCATCGCATCGCTGGCGGCGCCTGGCGAGGTGCTCGTGTCGAGCACGGTCAAGGACCTCGTCGCCGGCTCCGGCATGGCCTTCCGCGAGCACGGGGTTGAAGAGCTGAAGGGAATCCCCGGGGAATGGCGGCTGTATGCAGTCGCCGGCGACTGAGGCAACCTCGGGGGACAGGTACGCCTGGTGCCCGAGTGTGCGGGAATGTCGCTTGCCTGGACTCTGGTCGCCTAACCGCTCGGAAAGCGAACGCGGAACAGGACCCCTTCTCCACGGTCAAAGTCCACTCTGGGATAGCAGAAGGAGCGCGTGACCTCCTCGAAGCCGAACGGCGCGTGGAGTGCTATTGAGGCCGCGTTGCGAGAGTTTGCGAAGTACCACGCGCCGTCCGCGTGTTTCGAGATCCAGTCGAGACGGGCTTGGGTCAACGCAGCCGCGACACCTCGGCGTCGGCGGTCAGGATGAACGACTAGCCCCATGAGGTAGTAGCCAGAAGGCGCGATGTCAGCTGGAGCGTCAGGCTCTGGCACGAATCGGAGCACGCGGCCATAACCGATCACCTCCTCCGCTCGTTCGGCAACAACGAGTAGGCGGTCACGGCTCTCGATGTCCTCGAGCAATGATGTGCGCCAGATCGAGACATCGGAGCCGGGACTGGCGATGAGCGCGAGGGACACACACGAACCCACATCGTTTACTCGACCATCCCGCACGAGGAATTTCGGCTGCACGTAGCAAGGTTCGTTCAATTCCTCGGCTGGCTCAAGTGTCTCAGCGTCGGCCTGGCGACATACCGGCTGGGTGCGCCAGTGTGCGGGAATGTCTCTTGAGGCTCGCTCTCCCTCGGCAGCCGCTCGCAAGGTGGCAAGCGCACGATCGAACGACTGCTCTCCGTCGATCAAACCTGTCGGCTACAGCGCCGCTCGCTCTACGTGTACCTCGCCGACGCCCTCACCACCAAAGCGCGCGGCGATCCCGTCCCGTCGCTACTGGGAGCGTGATGCCTTGTCACCGACCCGCAAGCCGGGTCGCGGTTGCTGGCTGGCTCTACTACATGACGTCGACGATTGGGAAGCGAGGATCGGCGTCGAGGCAGGCGGCGGCGAAGAGGGCGGTGCCGACGTCTCCGTTGAAGAGCGAGTAGCGGCGGCGGCCGTTCGCGGCGGCGATCCGCTCCGCCTGGGCGAGGGCGTGGACGGCGAAGCGGCGCGCCCGCTCGAGCCAGCGCTCGTCGCCGGTGCGCGCGAACGCCTTGAGGAGCGCGAAGCCGTTGCCCGAGGTGCCGTGGCAGAGGCCGTGGCCCTTCTCGTCGCGGTGGGCGCCGGCCCGCCAGATCAGCTCGGCGCCGGCGAGCAGGAGGTCCTCGTCGAGATACTCCCAGGCGCCGGCGACGACACCCGGCGCGCCGGTGCACCACTGGAGACAGATCCGGCCGTCTCGTGGCCGCGCGAGCTGCGGACGCGGCGAGCCGGGCCAGTTCGCGAGGCCGTCCTCGCGGAACGCATGCCGCGAGAGAACGGCCGCGCTCTCGCTCGCGACGGCAGCGTCTGGCTCGAAACGGAGCAGAGCGAGCGTGTTTCCCGCGACGCCGTGCAGCGTGCTGAGGCCGCGGTAGTCGTCGTCCTGGCGCCACAGCCCGTCCTCGCCGCGGCGGGCACGTAGCGCCGTCGCCGACTCGCGGGCCGCTTCCTCCCAACGCGGCTCGCCGGTCCATTCGCCCATCGCCAGCGCCGCGAGGAGCGTCCCGGGCGCACCCCAGCTGATGTCGTCCGTCGGGTTGTCGACGTTCCCGCGAACGAGCGCGTGCACGTCGTCCGCGAGCGCCGGGTCGGAGGTCAGCCGGAAGGCGACGAGCATTGCTCCCGTCTCGCCGGACATGAGCGCACCAGGACGGTAGTGGTCATCCGCAGAGAAGTCCGGCGTCGCCCGCTCGAGCTCGACCGCGCGCACCACGGCGGCGGCCAGGTCGAGCGACGACTCGGCATGGCCCCGCCTCTGGAGCTCATCGAGTGCCCAGATCACGCCGGCCGCACCGACGTACAGGCCGGATAGCGGCAGCGGCTTCTCCCGCGCATCCCACTCGTGTGCGGGCCAGAGCGCCTCTCGGATCGAACGCAGCGTCGGCGTCGGCAACGATCGCAGCGATCGCGGCCTCGACGCGCGCCGGAACCCACGGCTCGTCGATCAGAGCATCGAACCTCGTCGGCTCGTAGAGCATCTGTCTTCCCTCCTAGTCGATCCAGCTTGCAGCAGCCGAGGCGGAGAGCCACGGCTGAGGACGTGAAGATGGGATCAACTAGGCCGGGTACGCCACGACCGCGAGTCTAGCGAGCACATCCGGCCTTCGAGCCGCCGCCAGGCGCACCCGGACCCTCGTTCCTCGCAATCCAGGATCTGGCGTCGAATGCCGAGCTCATCACCGTCGCGGTCGGATGAGATTCGGGCATAGATCGCAGCGCGGATCACTCAAGGAACATGCACGCACACTGTGATGGGCCAGTGTTCGGGGATGACGCCTGAGCGGCGCCACGCACGTTGCCGTCCCGGCATCGCCCGCAGTAGTGTCCGCAGATGGACACGCCACGGCTTGAACACGTGAGAGTCAACGTGAGCGATTTCGATGCGGCAGTTGCTTGGTATGAGGCGATCCTCGGGCTGCCCGCCCAGAGCCAATGGCCTCCTGAAGCGCCAAAGTACGCCCATTCCAGACGGGCTCAGCCCAGTTCGCGATCTCGGAGATCGATCCCGTGCCGGCGGCGGGGCGATACAACTTCAGCGTCCGAAACGTGGACGCCTGGTGGGAGGCGCTACGGGGACCGGCGTGTGCGAGCGTGCTCTCGCCAGAGGAGTACCGCTGGGAGTACCGGCTTGTCTCCGACACCCGCCGCATCCTGCAGTTCGCTGCAGCCACGACTCCCGGTAGTTGCAGGCTGTTTCAGCTGGACGCGGTTCGCCGCAACCGTTCCGACAAGACTTTCAATCCCAAGGTCGTTGGTTCGAATCCAACCCGGCCCATCGAAAAACCCGGGTGCGAGCGAAGTCGCCCTTGGGCCTCGGGCCACGCCCCTCGGTGCTCGAACCGACCGAACTGCCAGCGCTCGTTGCTCGCTGTCGTCTTACCCGAGTCTCACAGCAGTGCCGCTGGCGGCGACCATGAGCATGTTGTCACCCACGGTTTCGTAGTCGATGTCGATGCCGAGGATCGCGTCGGCCCCGAGCTCCTCCCCGGCTGACTTCAACTCGTCCATCACCTGGGCTACCGCCTTGACGACTTCGCCCTCGTACGACTTCGAGCGCCCGCCGACGATGTTCCTGAGCCCCGCCGTGATGTCCTTGCCGATGTGGACGCCCATGATCGCCTGGGCAGTGACCACGTCGAGGTACCGCTGCACCGGACGCCCGTCGACATCGGGACCTGTGGTGAGGATCACGTCATACTCCTTTCGCGAAGGTCTGGCCCACGGCTCAGGATGGTACGGCGCTGGACCCTCTGCATCCGCGCGGCGCCGACCCGCCCACCCGAACTACCGAATGTCGGACACAGCGGGGCCACAGCGCCACCGAGGCCGCCCGAGGTAGCACCTCGAGAGAGGCTAGGGTGAGGAGCATCGACGCGCCGGCCCGGGAGGTGGTATGAGCAAGAGTGGAGACAAGCCGAAGAAGCAACAGAAGCAGAAGCCGCAGAAGACGCTCAAGGAGCGCCGCAGCGCGAAGCGCGCGGCCAAGAAGCTCGGCTCCAGCTCTCCCTTCTCCGAGTGAGGGCGTCGTCGGGATCGCCACCAGCCGGCGAGTGCGCGCCAGAGCAGCGGTTCCGCGTTGCGGCGTCGGTCCGTCGCTAGCAGGGCGGTCGCGTCTCGAAACGGGCCGGGCGGCGTTCACCCGACAGGCGTGAGCGGCGGCTCGCCGCGCTCGACGGCGAGCAGGTTGTCGACGACGAGCCGCGTCATCGCCTCGCGCGCCTGGCGCGTCGCGCTGCCGAGGTGCGGTGTGAGCACCACGTTCGGGAGGCCGATGAGCTCCTCGGGGACGCTCGGCTCGTGCGCGAAGACGTCGAGCCCGGCCCGGATCCGGCCGGAGACGAGCTCCGCGACGAGCGCGGGCTCGTCCACGATCTCGCCCCTGGCGGTGTTCACGAGGCAGGCGCCCTCGCGGAGGAGCGCGAGCCGCCGGGCGTCGAGGAGGCCCTCGGTCTCCGGAGTGAGCGGGGCGTGGATCGCGACAAGATCCGACTCCGCGAGCAGCGCGTCGAGCTCGCGGAACTCGCCGAGGTCGGCCTCGACGGGATGCCGCCTCGTGTACAGCACCCGCAGCTCGAATCCCCGCGCCCGGCGGGCGACGGCGCTCCCGATGCGCCCGAGCCCGACGATGCCGAGGGTCGACCCAGTCAGCTCCTCCGCGAGGCCGCCGTCCGCCCACGACCCCGTCCAGCCGCCGGACCGGACCAGCCGGTCGCCCTCCACGACCCGGCGTCTCACCGCCAGGATCAGCGCCATGGTGAGGTCGGCCGTGGCCGCGTCGAGCACCCCCGGCGTGTTGGTGACGACGACGCCTCGCTCCGCGCAGGCGGCGACGTCGATCCGGTCGTAGCCGACGCCGAAGTTGGCGACGACCCGCAGGCCGGGCAGCAGGTCGAGCGAAAGTGGCTCGTTCGCGACCACGAGGCCCTCGACCTCAGGACGCGGCGTCTCGAGCGACGACAGCGCGGCGACCTCGACGTCCGCGAGCTCGTCCAAGGCGGGACCGGGATAGCGGCGCGTGGCCAGGACCTTCACGCAGGCAGTATCCCCGGCACGTTGACCACGCCCGCGACGCGGCTGCGTGCGAGACTTGAAGAAGCGACGCGACGGAGGAGACACTGATGTCGGCCCCGCCAACGAGCCCGGTCCGGATCGAAGGCCATCTCGAGCCTGAGCTCAGCAGGTGGCTCTGGGCCGTGAAGTGGGCCCTCGCGATCCCGCACTACGTCCTGCTCGCGTTCCTGTGGATCGCCTTCTTCGTCCTCACGATCGTCGCGTTCTTCGCGATCCTCTTCACCGGCCGTTACCCAAGGGGGATCTTCGACTTCAACCTCGGCGTGTTGCGCTGGACCTGGCGGGTCGGGTTCTACTCGTACGCCGCGCTCGGGACGGACCGCTACCCGCCGTTCACGCTCGGCCCGGAGCCCGACTACCCGGCGACGCTCGACGTCGACTACCCCGAGCGGCTCTCGCGGGGCCTCGTTCTCGTGAAGTGGTGGCTGCTCGCGATCCCGCAGTACGCCGTCGTCGGCTTCCTGCTCGGCGGCGGCGGCGGCGCGGCGGCGAAGGCAAGCGGGGAGCACTGGGGCTGGGGGGCAGGCCCGGGGCTGATCGGCGTGCTCGTGCTCTTCGCCGGGGTCGCGCTCCTCTTCCTGAGCCGCTACCCGCTCGGGATCTTCGACTTCGTCCTGGGCCTCGACCGCTGGGTCGCGAGGGTCGCGGCGTACGCGGGGCTGATGACGGACGCGTATCCGCCCTTCCGCCTCGACCAGGGCGGCGACGACACCGGCACGCCCAGCATTCCCGAGGCGCCCGTGCCCGCACCACCCGCTCCGGCGAGACGGCGGGCGCCGCCGCGCCCCTCGCGGGCGAGGGCGCCGCTCCTTCTGCGACCTCCGGCGGAGGCGCGGGACGGGTGGTGCTGTACATCCTCGGCAGTCTTGCGGCGCTGCTCTCGCTCGTGTTCCTCGCGGGCGGTGGCGTGCTGACCGTGGTCGACGGGACGCAGCGCGACGACGACGGGTTCCTCATGTCGCCCGACCGAGGACTTCTCGGACCGCGACGTACGCGATCGTCTCGGAGAGCGCCGACGTCGACTTCGGCGGCTCGGACCGGGCTGCGGACTGGTTCCTGGGAACGGTGCGCATCCGCAGCGAGAGCGTGCGCCCCGTGTTCGTCGGGATCGCGTCCGACACGGACGTCGCCGGGTACCTGGGCGGCGTGGAGCAATCGGTCGTCACGGAGATCGACGACCCGCGCTACCGCGACCGCGAGGGCGGAGCGCCCGCGAGCCCTCCGGGAGACGAGACGTTCTGGGTCGCCTCGGCGAGCGGCTCGGGAGAGCAGACGCTCGAATGGGATCCGGAGGAGGGCAGCTGGAGCGCCGTCGTGATGAACGAGGACGGCTCGCGCGGGGTCGCCGCCGAGCTCAGCATCGGCGCCGAGCTCGACTCAGCTCCTCTGGATCGGGATCGGGATGCTCGTGGTCGGCGCCCTGCTCGCCGCGGCCGCGGCGCTCGCGATCACCGCCGCGGCCCGCCGCGGCAAGCACTGAGGTGCGCCGCGGGCTCGCCCTCGCCGCGCTCGGGCGCGGCGCTCGCGCTTGCGCCGGCGGCGGCGCCGGGCTCGCCGTCGTCCTACGTCGTCGCGCGGGTGGCGGACGGGGACACGCTGACGCTGACCAACGGGGCCCGTGTCCGCCTGCTCCAGATCGACTCGCCCGAGATCGGAACCGGCGAGTGCTACGCGCAGGCGGCGCGGCGGGAGCTGCTGCGGCTCGCCCCGGTGGGAAGCCGCGTCTCGCTCGAGAGCGATCCCGCACTCGACCGGGTCGACCGGAACGGCCGGCTCCTCCGGTACGTGCTTCGCGGAGCACTCGACGTCAACCTCGAGCTCGTGCGGCGAGGCGCGGCCGCGCCGTACTTCTACCGCGGCGACCGTGGGCAGGTACGCATCCCGGCTCATGGCCGCGGCCGTCGCGGCCCGCGCGCAGAAGCGGGGCTTGTGGGGCGCGAGCCCGGGCACGACGCTCGACCCGTACCGCCAGGTCGACACGGGACGCTGCGCGGTGCGGTAGTGCTAGCGTGGCCCGGATGCAGCGGTGGCATCTCCCTTCGATCGAGGCGAACGGGAAGCGCGAGCCGCGTGTCCTCTTCTCCCGCCCGGAGTGCCGCGCGGTCGTCATCGACCTGAACACCGGCGACGAGCTCGGGGCGCACCGGGTGTACGAGAGCGCCGTCCTCCAGGTCGTCTCGGGCAGGGTGCGCCTGGAGGTCGATGAGGAGGGAGTCGAGTGCGACGCGGGCTCGCTCGTGACGTTCGCGGCGCGGGAGACCCGCAGCTTGCGCGCGCTCGAGCCCTCGCGGATCCTGCTCGTGCTCGCCCCCTGGCCGGGAGACGGCCACTTCGCCGCGGGGCAGGACGCGGATCCCGAGCGGATGCCCGCGAACGCCGTCGTCCCGCCGCTCGACTAGGCGGTGCTCCTCCGCGCGCTCGCCGCGGCCACGATCCTCGCGGCCGGCCTCTTCACGGGCGGCGCCCGGGCGGTCGTCCCGTCCGACCCTCTGGCCACCTCCTGGACGTACGAGGCAGCGAACCTGCCTGCCGCCTGGGACGTGACCACGGGCACCGAGGCGGTGGTCGTGGCCGTCGTCGACTCCGGAGTCCAGGCGTCCCACCCGGATCTCCTCGGCGCGGTCCTCCCCGGCTACGACCTCGTCGACCTCGACACGGACGCGAGCGATGTGAACGGGCACGGGACGGCCGTCGCGGGCATCGCGGCCGCGCGCGCGAACAACGCCCTCGGCGCCGTTGGGGCATGCTGGGGCTGCAGGATCCTGCCGGTCCGCGTGCTCGGCCCGGAGGGCTTCGCGCGGCTCACGACGATCGCGCAGGCGATCGACTTCGCGGTCGAGCGCGGAGCGGCCGTCGTCAACGTCAGCCTCTACGGCGAGAACCGCAACGGCGCGCTCGAGGCCGCGATCCGGCGGGCGCGCGCGTCCGGGGTGCCGGTCGTCGCCGCGGCCGGGAACGAGGGGAACGCGACGGAGCAGTTCCCGGCCGCCTACCCGGACACCCTCTCGGTCGGCGCGACCGACGAGAGCGGCGCCCTCGCCGTGTACTCGAGCCGCGGGAGCTGGGTGAAGCTCGCGGCCCCCGGCTGCACGCCAACGACGCAGCTCGGGGGCGGCTTCGGGGCGGGCTGCGGGACTTCCGGGGCGGCACCGCTCGTCGCGGGCATCGCGGCCCTCCTCCGCACGCAGGCGCCGTTCGCGACGGTCGCACAGCTCGAGGCCGCCCTGGCGCAGGCGGCGAGGCCGCTCGCTGGAACGCGGTTCGGTCGGGTCGACGCCTTCAGCGCGCTGCAGCGCCTCGGCCGGCCGGGGCCGACGCTCGCGCCGACCATCGAGGGGGAGGCGCTGCCCGGTCGAACGCTTACCGCCTACTCCGGCGCCTGGGCAGGTGCGGGGCTCCAGGTCTCCTACCGGTGGGAGCGCTGCCGCGAAGAGCAGTGCGAGACGGCAGGTCGGGCGCGCAGCTACGGCGTCGGCCCGCAGGACGGCGGCGCGCGGCTCCGCGTCGTCCTCTCTGCGCCCGGGGCGGACGAAGCCGTCTCGGCGGCGACGGCCCTCGTCCCCTCACGTCCCCTGAACCTCTCGGCCCCGACGATCTCCGGGCGCCCAGTCGTGGGCGCGACGCTGCGGGGACGCCCGGGAACGTGGTCGGGCGGCGGCACGCTCGCCTTCCTCTACCGCTGGGACCGCTGCCGCGACGCGTCCTGCCGCAGGATCTCGGTGGTCGGCCGGAGCCAGAGCTACCGCATCCGCGACGCTGATCGCGGCCACCGGCTGAGGTTCACCGTGCTCGCGGCCAACGACGCCGGCCGCGCGACGGCCTCGAGCGCTCCGACGACTCGCGTCCGCTGAGCGCCGGTCAGGTCAGGACGGGGTCGAGAAGGATCGCTCCTCGCCCGCGATCGCCCCGCCGGCGGCGCTGGAGGTGGAGACCCTGTACAGGTAGGTCGTGCCCGGCTGCAACCCCGTGAATCTCGTCGCGACACGGTGCGAGCGATGGTCGGCCCCGACGTAGACGACGCCCAGCCCGGTGTACTGGGTTGCGCCTTCCGGTCGGAGCTGGACGAACGCGAGCGTGGCGAGGCCCCTTGTGTCGATCGTTCCCGCGACCGTGGCGGCATCGCCGGTCAGGTCGGTGGCCTCCCCGGTCGCGACCGAGGGAGTGCCGACGGGCGCCTGGGCATCGCTCTGCAGCCTCGCGACGACCGGGGCCGCGAGTGTCTCCAGGCGCGAGTACACGCCCGGTGACGCCGGGCGCGCGCAGCCCTGTCCCCAGCTGACGACGCCGACCTGGAACCACGTCCCGCCCGTGCGAGTGAGGATCGGCCCCCCACTGTCGCCCTGGCAGGAGTCGATGCCACCCTTGGGCCTGCCCGCGCAGAACATCGTTTCCGAGCGGAAGGTGTAGCCGCCCGGGTCGTCGAGCGGATAATCGCGAGCACAGCTCGCGTCCGCGACGATCGGCACCCGCACCTGGCGAAGCGTGCTGGCGAGAAACTTTGCGCCCTGCTTGGTCGTTCCCCAGCCGATCACGGTCGCTGCAGTCCCGGGCGGCCAGACGCCGTCGTCGTTCTCGAGGATGAGCGGCACCGCCCGACCCGGCGCCGGCCGGTCCAGGCGGATCAGGGCGACGTCGTTCCCGGACGTCACGCTCTCGTAGTCCGGATGAGCCCAGACGCCAGCCAGGGTGTAGAAGCCTTGAGTGTTCCACTTCGGCGTCTTGTGCCTGCCGATCCAGATCCTCGCGTTGTCGACCAGCGCCCCCTTCTCCACGACGCAGTGTGCGGCCGTCAGCACCCAGCGCTCGCCGATGAGCGACCCTCCGCAGCCACCGGCCTGGACGTCGATCTTGCCGTCTCCGTCGGTGTCGAAGTTGGGGTAGAAGAACGCGGCGAACGGCCAGCTCCCCTTGGCCGCCGGCTTGCCGCCAACGATGCTCGGGTCCGGGCCGGATGTGTCCGGCCCGCTCGGCGTGACACGCCCGGCCTCGACGACCGGCGCCGGGACCGCCTCCTCGTCCCCGCCGCACGCGGAGGCGACGGCACTCACGGAGAGCACGAGGACGAGCGCGACACAACGCAACGCCGTGCGCCCGACGCTTCCGACCGGCACCGCCCTGAGCTCCTCCCGCCGCAGGCCTCGGACCCTACGACACGCCGCAGCGAATTGCGAGGGCCGGGCTGGTCTAGAGTGCGCGGTCCAGTCCAGAGAGGAGGCGCGGTGGCCGACTACACGATCAAGCGGCTCGAGGAGGTCGCCGACGTGCTCGGGGATTACCCGGGCGAGATGCGGATGCTGACCGCCGACCTCGAGGCCGAACAGGTGGCGTTCACGTACCGGCGGATGCCGCAGCACACGGGCGGAAAGGGCTCATATGGCCACCGCCACAAGGAGCAGGAGGAGATCTACTTCGTCGCCTCGGGGAAGCTCCAGTTCAAGCTGGACGACGAGGTGATCGAGCTGGAGCGAGGGGCGGCGGTCCGAGTGGCCCCCTCCACCTGGCGGTCCGTCTGGAACGACGAGCCTGAGGACGCGGAGCTCATCATCGTGTCGAAGGTCGTCCCCGGTGGCTCGCGGGACGACGCGGAGTATCTCGCCGACTTCTGGCCCGAATAGCCGAGGAGTGAGCGAGGAGACCGTCCTGCGCTGCTGGGCCTGTCAGCAGGAGATCCCCCACGGCGCGTTCTGCGTGCGCTGCGGCGCCGATCTCGCGCGCGAGAGGCGTCGCCACGACCGGTTCCGCGCATCACCGAACGAGCGCCGGCTCAGCCCCAGGATCACGTCCTCCCTCTTCCCGCGACTGCCGCGGGCCGCCCTCAGGGGATTTCGACTCGCCCTGCTCGTGGCGCTCTCGGCGATCGTCGGTCTGGCGCTGGTCGAGGCCTTCCCGCTCGCGATCGTCGTCGCCGCGGTCTCGGTGCCCACGCTCAGCGTGATCTACCTCTACGACGTCGACGTCTACGAGGACGAGCCGCTGATCGTCCTCGCCCTGACCGCGATCTGGGGGGCCGCGATGGGCGTCGCCCTCGGTGTCTTCGGCCGTGCGCTGGCCCCCTCGAGCGCCGACCTGCTCACGCAGTCGACCCGCGAGACGCTGCTCCAGCAGGGTGTCGCGCTTCCGCTCGCCGGCCTGCTGCTCGCCCTGCTCGGGCCACTCGTGCTCCTCCCCTATCGGCGTTTCGACGACGTCCTCGACGGAGTGACCTTCGGGGCGACGTCGGCCGTCTGGCTCGTGTCCTGCCAGCTGCTCGTCCACTCGACCTCGTTGTTCGACGAGGGTCTCCGTCCCGGCGGGACGAGGGAGACGTGGGTGCTCCGGCTCCTCCAGCTCGCCGTCACGATGCCGCTGCTCTGGGCCGGGGTCGGGGGGGCCGTCGTAGGATCGTTCTGGCTTCGGTACCG
The DNA here is from genome assembly GCA_963750595.1 of uncultured Actinomycetes bacterium. Taxonomy (GTDB): domain Bacteria; phylum Actinomycetota; class Thermoleophilia; order Gaiellales; family Gaiellaceae; genus GMQP-bins7. The sequence continues at coordinate 292,494 of CAVVRG010000003.1, forward strand.
GACAGCGGCGGCCATACGCCCGCGCGGGATCTCCGCGCAACCTCTGCTCTCCATCCTCGTCGGCGCGAGCCTGGTTGTCGTCGCGGCAGTGGCTCAGGTCGTCCTCGAGCTGCGCGGAGCATTCGCCGTGTCGGTTGTGCTCGCGCTCGCCTCCCTCCTTTGGCTCCGGCACCTGATCCACGTCGGGCTGAAGGGCGAGGCCGACGAGCGGGAGGTGGCGCCCGACATCACGTGCGCCAACTGCCTCGACCTGACCCCACGGCACACGTTCTGCGCCTGGTGCGGGGTGGCGCTGGCGGCCCTGCCCAAACGACATGACCCCGGTGACGAGGGGTTCCTCCCCGGATCGGAGCCGGCGCGCCTGCGTAATCGCCTCGTGCTCGCCGTCTTCGGATCGACGCTGCTCGTGACCGGCGTGGTCTCGTCGGGAGTGCTGGCGGCGCTTGCGCCGACCGAACACCAGCCGTGCGTCCCGGGCGAGCCGTGCGGAGGGCCGCCATCGACCTCGCCACCCCTGATCTCCGGTGTCGTCTGGCGAAGCGCGGACGGAGTCGCGCTCGAGTACGACGCCGGCCGCTGGAACGTCGAGACCGCGTCCGACGACGCACTGACCCTCGTAAGCGGCGACGGCGACGGGTGGATCGAGGTCCGCGTCGACGACCGAGCCGACGGCCGAGGCGGAGACGAGCCGACTCTCCCGCCCTGGATCAAGTCGCCGACGAGAATGAAGCTCCCCATGCCGCACGGCTCGAACGTCGGCTACGTCGACGGCGCAGGCGCGTGGTACGAGGGCCTCCTCGACTCTCCCCAGGGCCCGAGGCAGACGGTCACCGTCGCAGCCCTTTCCAGCGCCGACCGAAGGCGGGCCGTCTTCGTCTCCGCTGTGCTCTTCGCGTCGGCGGCCGAGACGTTCGGAGGCGGGTCGAGCCTCCGCCACGAGATCGACACCATCATCAACACGGTTACCTGGCCGGCGCCAGCGGCCACGCAGGCCTCGACCTCGACGCGCACGCCAGGTGCCGGCAGCCCCGCCGGTGGGCTCATGCCTCGCGATCTCGGACAGGCCTACGGCATCCGCCCGCTGTGGGCTCGCGGCTTTCGCGGACGTGGCGAGACGATCGCCATCGTCTCCCTCGACACGTTCCGACCGGAGGACGTGGCCAAGTACGAGCGCCTCGCGGGAGTCGGAGCCGGGCCCCCGGTCGAGCGCGTGCACGTCCTTCGGCCCGTCGAGCTCGGAGCAGGCGCCCAGGAGGTCAGCCTCGACATCGAGGTCGTCCGGGCGGTCGCGCCCGAGGCGACGATCATCGACTACGAAGCCCCGCTCGGCTGGGAGGGCTTCGTCGCCGCGCTGAAGCGGATCAACGACGACGGTCGCGCCCGCATCGTGTCGGTGAGCTGGGGGAAATGCCTCCGCCACGTGGAGGACGGAGTGCTCCGGGCAATGGAGCACGAGCTCGCCCGCGCCCGCGCGGCCGGCACGACCGTCTTTGTCGCAAGCGGGGACTCCGGCGCGTTCTCCTGCCTCCACTCGGAGAGCGAGCTCGATCCCGACGAGCACGAGGCCGCCGTCGATTGGCCGGCCGCCAGCCCCAGCGTCGTGGCGGTGGGAGGGACCAGGCTCTCCCTGCGCGAGGACGGCACCTACTTCGCGGAGAACGGCTGGGAGGACACGCTCTCGAACGACGGCAGCGGTGGTGGCGTCAGCCCGCTCCATCCCCGCCCCGCCTGGCAGCTCGAGAGCGTCCTGCCAGGCCCGAGGCGCTACCGGCACGTCCCGGACGTTGCCGGCCCGGCCGACTGCGACAGCGCGTTCTTCATCGTCTATCCCGAGTGGGTCGACGGCGCCTGGGTGCAGAAGCAAGGGCCGTACGGCTGCGGGACGAGCGCCGCGGCACCGTTCTGGGCGGGCGTCACGGCCCTCGTGTCGCAGTACGCGCTGGCGAACGGGATCGACCGGATCGGGTTCCTGGGCGCTCCGCTCTACGCGCTTCCGAGGAAGGGCCCCGACGGGGCGCCGCTGATCGATGTTCAGACCGGCGGCAACCTCCAGAGCGACGCAGGACCGGGCTGGGACTACGCGACCGGCCTCGGCACGCCACACGCGTGGAACCTCGCCCGCGCGATCGTACGACTGGGCCGGACCTCGCAGCGCTGACCCGGAACCGTTTGGGGCCGAGCAGCGCGGCGACTAGTGTCGCTTCGAGTGTCGGCTCAGCCGCGTCGGAGTAGTAGCGGTGCGCCGCGTACGCGGCGCTCCGTCGGACTGCGCAGACTCTTGTATCGATACCGGTGGGGCATCCTCGTCATCCTGTTCGCCGGCGCTCTTCTGGTCGCGTTCTTCGGCACGCAGGGGGACGGGTTGTGGGAACGCCTCGAGCGCACGGTCCTCCTGCTGCCGATCGCGAACCGGACGGACACGCAGGGGTTGCCTCGGCAGGTCAAGCTCGCCTACTTCGTGGTGGCAGGAGTGATCCTGTTCGTCACCTACCGCGCGGCGCTCGCGATCTTCGGGGAGCAGATCCGCGGCGCGCGAGCCGCGTTCAGGCGCGGCCACGCCGTGGTCTACGGCCTCGGAGCGCAGGGGCAGGCGCTCGTCGAGAGCATGCTCGGGGACTGCAAGGTCGTGGCGGTGGAGAAGGACGGTACGAGCCCGGAGATCGGGCGGCTGCGTGACGCTGGCGCGACCGTCCTCGTCGGAGATGCGACGGACCCCGAGATCCACCGCAAGACGAACGTCGACCGCGCACGCCGCGTCGTCGCGCTGTGCGGCCAGGACGCGGTGAATGCACGGATCGGCGCGGCGCTCCTCGAGCGCCCGTCCCCGAAGAACGGTCGTCGCCCGGAGCTGTTCGTGCACATCTCGGATCCCCGGCTGTACACGTTCCTGCTGCACCACTCGTTGTCGAGCCGTGGCCCGCGGCTCGAGTTCTTCAACGTCTTCGAGCGCGGCGCCAGGGGCCTGATCGCCGAGGCGCGGCAGGCCACGACCCACGAGCTGCGGAGCGTGCTCGTGGTGGGTGCGGGTCAGCTCGGGCTCGGGCTCGTCTCGCAGCTCGCCCGCGATCGGTACGAGCGCGGGCCCAGGGCGCAGGAGGGGAAGCTCAGCGTCCACCTGGTCGACCGCGAGGCGCCGGCACGCGTCCAGCTGCTCACCGACCGCTACTGCCGGCTGCTCGACGTCACCGAACTCGTGCCGCACGAGCTGGACGTGGAGTCGCCCGCCTTCGACCGGCTCCTGAGCTACGGCTCGCGCCTCGACGAGGTCGACCTCGGGTTCGTCTGCTTCGACAGTGACACCCTCACGATCGCGACGGCGCTCAACCTCATCGACCAGGCCCGCGGTCGCTTCACCGTCGTCGCGCGCGTCACGGAGCGGAGTGAGCCGATCGCGCGCATGATCGAGGGAGCCCACAGCAGGTACGCGGACCGGGTGGCATTCCGCCCGCTCACTGCCGTGGAACGCGCGGCCCGGGCCGACCTGGCGCTCGAGGGGACGCAGGGCCAACTGGCGCGCGGCATCCACGAGGTCTATCGGGAGAACGAGCCCGGCGGCCCCTACGACATGCCGTGGGTGGACCTGTCGGAGGCCGGCCGCGCCCGGAACCTCCGGCACGCGGAGAGCATCGTGGACCAGCTCGAGGACTCCGGCTATCGCCTAGGGCCCCTGATCGACTGGGGCACGGAGCACACCGCGTTCACGGAGGACGAGGTCGAGCACATGTCCAGGCTCGAGCACGAGCGCTGGGTAGCCGAGCGCGAGGACGAGGGCTGGAGGTACGACCCGACCAGGGACGACGCGGCCCGTCTGCATCCCGACCTCGTGCCCTGGGATGCGCTCACCGACGACCGCAAGGACATCAACCGACGCCTGATCAGGGCGCGACCGGCTCTGCTCGCGGCGGTCGGGATCCAGGTTCACCGTGCCTGACGCCGGGGAAGCGCTCGCGCGCGCACTGCACGAGACGTACGTGCGCGAGCGCGTCGCCGCCGGGGAACGCTACGGATCCACCGAAGCCCTCACCACCTGGGACGACCTCCCGGAGGAGTTCCGGGAGTCCAGCCGACGGAGTGCCGACGAGCTGCGCGAGGCTCTCGGCGAGCTCGGCTACGACCTGATCTACTCCGCGGCAGGCGGAGCGGGCGCGGCGCTCGCCGACGACGACGTCGACGTGATCGCGGTTCGACTCCACGAGCGCTGGGTCGAGGAGCGGACGGCCACCGGCTGGCGCCTCGGCGCGCGCAGAGACGACGGTCTGCGAGTTCATCCCGATCTCGTGCCCTGGCCCGAGCTGCCCGACGAGCGGCGCGCGATCGACAGGCATCTCGTTCGAGCCTTCCCTGACGCTCTCCGGGAGGTCGGACTGCGTCTGGAACGCGAGGGCGGCGCGGGCGCCGACTCTATTGACGGAGTCGACGGGTAGTGAGTTAATCCACAAGGCAATCGTGGCGGGGGGTCACTCATGAGAGCTGCGCGGCAACTGACCGGCGTCCTTGCGGTTGCTCTGGCGACGCTGGTGGGCGGTGCGGCCGCCGCGGGCGGCGAGGGCGTCGCGGCTCCCGCCTTCGCGACCGCCGACCAGACGTTCACCGACGGGACCGGGGACAACGCGGGCCGCCTGGACATCCGCACCGTTCGCGTGACGTCCTCGGGCGACAACCTCGACATCCGGGTGAACCTCGCGCAGAAGACCATCGGGACGACGGAGCACACGGCCATCGAACTCGACCTCAACAGCGACGGCTCACGCGACATCGCCTTCTACTTCCGGGGCGACTCCGGCGGAACCCTGCGGCACGTTCGCTACCCGGCTCCCGGCACGTTCGAGGTCACGCCGGCGAGCCTGGGCACGTTCTCGAACAACGACTTCGGGATCACGTTCAACCTCCGGCTCGGTGCCCTCGGGAACCCTGCCCGCTTCCAGTTCGAGGCGTTCACGAAGGAGTTCGACGAGCCGCGGGTGTGGGACTCCGCTCCCGACACCGGACGGTGGACGTTCGTCGTCCAGGAGCCGCCGCCCGAGAATCCACCCGGGGGCGGAGGCGGCGGGCCGCCCGACTTCGTGGCGAAAGGGGCGGTGATGTCCCCCGATCCCCCGCACGCCGGCGACTCGGTCGGCGTCGGAACGCAGTTCGTCTTCCGCGAGTCGGGCAAGGTCGTGACGACCGGTCGCTTGACCTGCAGCGGGACCATCGGCTCTCGGTCGATCCGCGGAGAAGCCGTGCGTGACAAGCGGCTTCATGCCTGCTTCTTCGACCTCCCCCGCGACTCCGGCGGCCAGCGCTTCACCGGACGCGTGACGCTCACGCTCGGGACACGCTCGCGCTCCATCCAGCGCGGCGGCAGGATCGTCGCCGCCAGCGCGCTGAGGGTCCGGGGACCGCGAACGTTCTCTGCCCCCGTTGCGGGGAAGCCTTTCCCGGCGACGTTCAAGGTCGAGCTCGTTCGACCCGGAGCTCCGGTCAAGCCCGTCGAGAGCGGCACGGTCACCTGCCGAGCGACCGCAGGGGGCAAGCCTGTACGCAATCCATCGTATGGCTGGGACCCCGACGGTAAGGGCAACACGTTCGCGTTCTGCAACTGGCCGATCCCTGCTTCGGCGCGCGGGGCGATCTTCCAGGGAACGATCACGGTTCGCTCGGAGGCCGGGCTGACCGGGACGAACACCTTCAGCCGCCGCGTGCGCTGAGCACGAGCGATGAGCGTCCGGGACCGCGAGCACGGCGCGATCGACGGGCCGCCGCTGCGGATCTTTCTGAACTACCGCCGCGAGGACTCCTCGGGCTACGCCGGGCGGCTCTACGACGATCTCGCTGACCGGCTCACGGAGTGCGACGTCTTCATCGACATCGACAAGATCGAGCCTGGCGCCGACTTCGTCGACGTGATCGACCGCGCGCTCGACGGGTGCGACGTCGTCCTCGCGGTCATGGGGAAGCAGTGGCTCTCGATCGCCGACTCGAAGGGGCGGCGGCGCCTCGACGACCCGGACGACTACGTCCGGCTCGAGCTCGAGGCCGCCCTCGCCCGCGGAATGCGGCTGATCCCGGTGCGCGTGCAGGGCGCCGAGATGCCGAGCTCGGCCGACCTCCCGGAAAGCCTCCGCGGTCTCGCGCGCCGCCAGGCCGTCGAGATCAGCGACCACCGCTGGCGCTACGACGTCGACACGCTCACGAACAAGCTCGAGCAGCTCTCCAACGAGGCGCACGAGCGCGTCCGTGCGGAGCAGGAGCTCGTCGCCGGCGAGGAGGCTGCACGCCTGGCAAGCGCGGAGGCCGTGAGGCGACAGGCGGAGCACGAGCGCGCCGAGCGCGATCGACTGGCACGCGAGGAGGCCGAGCGGGAGCAGGCGGCGAAGCGCCAGGCCGAGCGCGAGCGCAAGGAGAGAGCGCGGGCGGAGCGCGTGGAGGCGGAGCGGCGACGCGCGCTCGCGAAGGAGCAGGAGCGGGCGGAGAAGGAGCGCCTGAGGCGGGAGCGGGCCGCAGCCGGCGACGAGCCCGCGTCCGGGCGTCGCCGCCGTGCCCTGGCCGTGCTGATCGCGGCGGGGGCCGTGGGCATCGCTGCGGTCGCCGTCGCGATCGTCGCTCTGCGTGACGGCGGCAGCCCGTCACCACCCGTCTCGACCTCCGCGCCGGAGCTCATCGGCTCGCGCACGCCACGAGTCGGCGAGACGCTGACGGTGATGCCGGGCACCTGGGAGGGAGCACCGACTCGCTTCGCCTTCCGCTGGCAGCGCTGCAACCGGGCCGGCCAGGATTGCGCTCGCATCGCGGAAGCCGATACGGACAAGTACCGACTCCGCGGGGCCGACGCGGGCCGGCGGATCCGCGCGTCGATTGTCGCGTCGAACGACGGCGGCACCACGACGGCGACGACCGGGACGACCGGCCTCGTCGCCGCGGCGCACGTACCCCCCCGGAGCACAAGAGCTCCGCGGGTCACGGGACAGGCGCAGCAGGGCTCGAGGCTCCGGGTCGCTGCCGGCACGTGGGCGGGTACCAAGCCGATCCGCATCGCCGGGTACGAGTGGCTGCGGTGCGACGCGCAGGGCTCCAGGTGCGCCGTGATCGCCGGCGCGTCCGGCAAGAGCTACGTCCTCCGTGGCGCCGACGTGTCCCGAACGATCCGCATGGTCGAACGGGTCTCGAACGTCGCCGGGAAGGGCAGCGCTCGCTCGCTCGCAACCTCGGTCGTCCGCGCGCAGCCGGCTCCGACTCCGACTCCCACCCCGACCCCGACGCCGGAGCCGACGCCGGAGCCGACGCCGGAGCCGTGCCCGCCGAACTGCCCGACGTTCCCGTAGGACCTCAGCCTTTCGGCCAGGACATGACCTCGGCCACCGGCCTTCGCCACTGCTCGTGGAAGGCGGGGCCGACGGGAGCCTGCCCGTACAGGATCGGCTCGTTGCCCGGAAAGTGGATGTACGCGTCCTCGCCCCACCTTCCGGCGAACCGCATCCAGCCCGGAGCGGCAGCGGTCACCCGCACGAGGCGCGGCCTGATCGTCCGGCCAGTCGACGTTCGGTCGACCGGCTTCATGCCGTAGGCGCGGATCACCTCGATGACCTGGGGTGTCCAGCAGGCGGGGTCGAGCCGGTGCTCGCCAGCGCGGAAGTAGTTCGCGTGCGACCCGATCCCGACGTAGGCGACGGGATGGAGCCCGCGCCTCGGCGCCCTCGCCCAGTCACGCCTCGTCCCGTCGCAGTGGCTCGAGAGGCCGACGACGAGAGGCTTGCCGTTCGCGTCCAGGATGACCGATACGGACTCCCAGTCCCCCTCGTGCACCTGCCAGAGATCGCCCGCCGGCACGGTCGGGCTGTAGACGTTCCAGGGGTACCAGAGCCAGTACTGGAGGTCGATGCGATTCCTCGTACGGAGCGCGGCCCCGTAGACGACCGGCAAGCTCCCGTGCGCCGCCTGGGACGCCTGGTAGCAGGACGTCGCGGCGCTTCCCTCGATCGCACGGCACGAGCGCTGGTCGAGCCGCAGATCGGCCCCGCCTGCGGGGAGCGGCCCTCCGATCGTCTCCCAGCCGGCCGGGGTCTTGCGCTGAAGATCCGAGTCCGCGACGAACCCCTCCACGGCCACCGGCCGCATCGGCTCCGATGGATGCAGCACGAGAACGGGCGCATGGCGGGCGAGGAGCGTTGCGAGCGGAGGGGTCGCCCCCGGCGCGCCGGTCGACGCCGGAACGAGGACGAGCGTCGCGAGCACTGCGGCGCCGAGCGTGCGCACACCCCGAGTATGGAGGGTGGGAATCGCCCCGTCGCGACTAGACCGGCGTCGCGCCGGCCCAGCGCGCGAGCGCGTCGACGATCTCGCGCAGGCGCAACCCGTCGCTCGTCAGGACGTACTCGACCCGCGGAGGCCGAGCGTCCCGCACCTCGCGCCGGAGGACGCCCGCGCGCTCGAGCTCGACGAGCCGCTGCGCGAGCGTCCCTGGCGGGATCTCGCCGAGCGCCATCCGGAACTCGGTGAAGCGTGTGCACCCCTGGTGGGAGGCGTACAGGATCGATACCGCATAGCGACGCTCGAGGAGGTCCGCCGCGCGGCGGACCTCCTCGGGCACCAGCTCTGCCGTCTTACAGCGCCACACTCGACTGGACCTGCTGCTCCTCGAGGGCCAGGCCCAGCACCTCGTCGATGGACATCACCGGGTGGAAGATCACGTCCTCCTTCACCTTGTCCGGAATGTCGGCGAGGTCGGCCCGGTTCCGCTCGGGGAGGATGATGTCGGTGATCCCCGCCGCGTGGGCCGCGAGCACCTTCTGCTTGAGACCGCCGATCGGGAGAACGCGGCCCTGAAGCGTGATCTCCCCGGTCATCCCGACCGTGTGCTTGACGGGACGGCCGGTGAGCAGGGACGCGATCGCGGTCGCCATCGTGATCCCCGCGCTCGGGCCGTCCTTCGGGATCGCGCCGGCGGGGACGTGGACATGGAAGGCCTTCCCGTCGAACGCGTCCTCGTCGATCCCGAGCTTGCCCGCGAGCGAGCGCACGGAGGAGAGCGCGATCTGCGCGGACTCCTTCATCACGTCGCCGAGCTGACCCGTGAGCACGAGCCGGTCTCCGTCCTTGTGGGACGTCGCCTCGATGAAGAGCACGTCGCCTCCGGTCGCGGTCGCGGCGAGCCCGGTCGCGACCCCGGGGACCGCGGTGCGCTCCGCGACCTCGCGGTAGAACTTCTGGCGGCCGAGGGCCTCCCGCACCGCCTCCGGGTCGATGACGAGCGGCGGCTCCACCTCGCCGGAGGCGATCTTCGTCGCGGTCTTCCGGAGCACCGTGCCGAGCTCGCGCTCGAGCTGGCGGACGCCCGCCTCGCGCGTGTACTCGGTGACGACGAGCTCCAGCGCGCCGTCCTCGACCGACACCTCGTCCTCGCGCAGCCCGTTCCGCTCGCGCTGGCGGGGCCAGAGGTAGCCCCGCGCGATCGCGACCTTCTCGTCGGTCGTGTACCCGTCGAACCGGATCACTTCCATCCGGTCGAGCAGCGGGCCGGGGATCGTCTCGGCCATGTTCCCGGTTGCGATGAAGAAGACCTCCGACAGATCGAGCTCGACGTCCAGGTAGTGGTCGCGGAACGAGTGGTTCTGCGCGGGGTCGAGCACCTCGAGCAGCGCCGAGGAGGGGTCGCCGCGCCAGTCCGCGCCGACCTTGTCGACCTCGTCGAGCATGATCACCGGGTTCATCGTCCCCGCGTCGCGGAGCGCCCGGACGAGCCGCCCGGGCAGCGCCCCGATGTAGGTGCGGCGATGTCCCCGGATCTCCGCCTCGTCGCGGATCCCGCCGAGGGACATGCGCACGAACTCGCGCCCGGTTGCCCGCGCGATCGACTCGCCGATCGAGGTCTTGCCCGTGCCCGGAGGGCCGATGAGCGTGAGGATGGCGCCCGACCGCCGGTCGGCCTCCACCCCGCGCTCCTTGCGCAGCTTCGCGACCGCGATGTATTCGACGATCCGGTCCTTCACGTCCTCCAGGCCGGCGTGGTCGGTATCGAGGACCTCGCGCGTGTGGTTCGGGTCGAGCCGCTCCTCGGAGCGCGTGTTCCACGGCACGGCGAGCAGCCAGTCGAGGTAGTTGCGGATGACGGTCGCCTCGGGCGTCTGGTCGCCCATCCGCTCGAGCCGCGAGAGCTCGCGCTCCGCCTGCTCGAGCACGTTCTCGGGCATCTCCGCCTCGGCGATCTTCGCGCGGTACTCCTCGACGACGGACGCCTCGTCCTCACCGAGCTCCTTCCGGATGGAGTCCATCTGGCGCCGGAGGATGTACTCGCGCTGCTGCTTGTCCACCCCGGACTCCACGTCCTCCTGGATCCGCTGCCGGATCTGCATGAGGGCGAGCCGCTCGCGCTGGAGCTCGAGGGCGAGCTCGAGCCGCTCGCGGACGTCCACGGTCTCGAGGAGCTGCACCTTCTGCTCGAAGGTCAGGTCGGGGGAGTAGCCCGACGTGTCCGCGAGCGCGCCCGGCTCCGAGATGGAGCGCACGAACGCGGCGATGCGGCCGTCGTCCCCCCGCAGCTCGAGGATCGCCTCGACCACGGCGCGGTACTCCCGCTCGAGCTCACGGATCCTGCCGTCGACGGTGTCGTCGTCGGGTCGCTCCTCGACGTCGACGAACAGGCGGCCCTGCGCGTCGCTCGCGGCCGCACCGGCAACGCCGCGGTGCAGCCCGCCGAGGGCGACCGCGCGGCCCCCGCCCGGAAGGCGGATCCGGTCGGTGACCTCGGCCACCGTCCCGACCTTGGCGTACTCGCCGTCGTGATTGGGGACGAGCAGCACGCGCTCCTCGTCGCCGACGTCGACGGTCAGGGTCACGTTCATGTTGGGGAAGACGACGATGTCCTCCAGGGGGACGAGCAGCAGGCGAATCGGGTTCTCGCTCACGGTTCTCGCTTTCGTACGGGTGGCGTAGTTAGTCCAAGAATTGTAGCGACTACGTCATCCGTGGCGGGCAAGGGCCCGGAACCGCCGGAGCGCCCGGTCGGCCACCTGACCTGCGAGGCGGTCCGAGGAGGGCCCCACGCCGCTCCCGTCCCAGGTCATGACCCCGGCGACGAACACGCCGCCGCGCCAGAACACGAGTCCCGTGTCGTGCCGTGCGGCCGAGATCCAGCCCGCCTTGTGCAGGACCGCGACGTCCTCCTCCCTCGACACCCGACGGTCGAGCTTCGGCAGGTCGCGGACGTGGGCGAGGATCCACAGAAGGTAGCGGGCGTCGCCCCGGGTGAAGCCCGGCCGCGCGCGACGGAGCGGCCCGCGATCCTCGCTCGCGAGCCAGATGGCCCGCCAGAGCGAGGTCATGTCTCGGGCGGTCGTGTACTTCCCGACTCCGAAGGCCGGCTGGCGCTCGACGCGCACCGGGATCGCGCCAGAGAGCGTCCGCACGAGGTAGCCCCCGTACATCACCGAGTCGACGAGGCCGAGGGAGCGCATCAGCGCGTTGACCCGGAGCCCTCCCGAGCTCGTGGAGCCTCCCAGCCAGACGAGGAGCGCGTTGGCTGCCTCGTCGTCGGAGGGGACGATCATCTCGCGCAGCTGCGAGCCGAGATACGAGCCCGGCGGCGGGATCCCGGAGTACCCGGCGAGAACCGTCGCCGCGATCGCGAGCTTGAGCGTCGAGGCGGCGGGGAACCGCGCCTTCGCGTTCCAGGAGGCGCCGACGCCGCTCGTGAGGCTCTGGACGTAGAGGCCGGCCGTCCCCCGGTACCCGCGACCGAGCGACCGCAGCTCCCGCGCGAGACGCGGATCGTTCCGCGCGCGGGCGAACGTGGGGCGGGCGGCGGCCGGCAGCCCGAAGACGTCCTCGACGACGTGGGAGGACCGGCGACCGCCGGGGGCCATGGTTGACACGCGGAGGGTCAGGTCGCCGGTCGGAAGCGGCACGCGCAGCCAGATGCGGCGGCCGCGAAGCTTCCGCACCGCGAGGACGCGGCCGTTCGCGGCGACCACGACCACCTCCGCCCCCGCGGCAGCGCGTCCGGTGACGAGGCCGTACGACACCTGGCGGGGAGCCGGTTGCTCGATCGCGGGGGGTGGCAGCGCGGGCGCGGATGGGGCTGCGAGCACTCTCCGCGCATCAAACCACCTCGCGCACGCCGGCCAAGTGACACGGTGTCACTAGGGGCCTGCGCGGACGGCCGAGTCTCCGCCGCCCTCGGCCCCGCGATCTAGCCTTGCCGCGCATGGCTGCCACGCCGATCCTCGCCCATCTCGACCTGGACGCCTTCTTCGCGGCGGTCGAGGAGCTCGAGGACCCCGGGCTCCGAGAGAGACCGCTCGTCGTCGGCGGGGACCCGCACGGCCGGGGCGTCGTGGCGACCGCGAACTACGTCGCCCGCAGATTCGGCATCCACTCGGCGATGCCCTCGGCGGAGGCGCTCCGGCGCTGCCCACAGGCGGTGTTCGTCCGCCCACGCCATGCCCTCTACCGGCAGTACTCGCGCGCCGTGTGGGACACGGTCGCGGAGCTCTGTCCCCGCCTCGAGCAGACCGGGATCGACGAGGGCTACCTCGATCTGGCCACCGTCGCCCACGACTTCGCGCAGGCACGCGCCGTCGCTTCCGCCGTGCGAACGTCGGTGCGGGCGAAGACGAGTCTCACGTGCTCGCTCGGCGTGGGGACGTCCAAGGTCGTCTGCAAGATCGCGTCCGACCGCAGGAAGCCGGGCGGCATCACCGTCGTCCCACCGGGAACCGAGGCCCGGTTTCTGGCACCGCTCGCCGTGAGGCTGTTGCCGGGCGTGGGACCGCGGGCCGAGGAGCGGCTGGCGACGCGCGGCATCGAGACGGTGGGCGGGTTGGCCGCGCTCGACGACGCCGAGCTCGCGGCGCTGCTACCGGGGTCCGTGGGACGGCTCCTTCGCGACCGCGCCCGCGGAGTCGACCCCCGCGACCTGGAGCTCCAGGTCGAGCGGGTGTCGGTATCTGCGGAGGACACCTTCGCGCGAGACATCTCGAATCGCGAGCTTCTCCACGAGGAGGTCCGGCGGCTCGCTGACCTCGTGGCTGCGCGACTCGGGAGCTCGGGCCTGGCCGGACGCACGGTCACGGCGAAGCTTCGCTACGCGGACTTCTCGATCCGGACCCGCTCGACCACGCTGCCGGCGGGCGTCGACGCGGCCGAGGTGATCGCGGAGATCGCGTGCGACCTCCTGGACCGCGGCCTACGCGATCGTCCCGGAGCGCTGCGGCTCGTCGGGGTCGGGGTCTCCGGGCTGTCCGCTCATCGTCAGCTGACGCTGGGCGAGGCATAGAACACCCCTCGTCGCCCGAGCAAGTTCTCCGCTTCGTGCTCGCAGGCGGACTACGGAGCGCCGTCCGCGAACGCACCGATGCGCGCCGTCCTGGCCGCGGCGACGATGAGCCGAAAGGAGGGAGCACGATGAACGTCTCCACGCACAGGTTCACCGAGACCGACGCGAGCCGCATCGGCGCCGCGATCGGCATCGACTGGACGACCTCGGCCTTCGACGTCGAGCAGTTCCTGATGGGACTCCACGTCGAGCTCGAGCACGGCGCGCGCGACCCCGCGACGAACGTGACGGGCGACGACGAGCTTATGACCGGCAAGATCGCGTGGGCGCACCTGAAGGAGCTGCCCGACTACTACACGCGGCTCGCCGTGATGGAGAGAGAGGCCGAGCGCTAGGACGGTCAGGGTGAGACATCGACGAACGTCGATCTGTTGTGGTACGATAGGCATCGATGGATGTCGATCTCTCACGAGCTATCACTCCGGCGATCTGTTGTCAGCCGCTCGACGACGAGGGGCTGACGCCGCAGGACGCGCAGGCGACGGCGGCGCTCTTCAGGGCTCTCGCCGATCCCACGCGCGTACGGATCGTCAACCTGCTGGCGCGGAGCGACGAGCCGGTGTGCGTGTGCGAGCTCACCCCCTCCGCGGGGGTCTCCCAGCCGACCGTGAGCCACCACTTGAAGAAGCTCGTCCAGGCAGGGCTGCTCCGGCGCGAACAGCGCGGCGTCTGGGCGTATTACAGCCTCGACCGCGAGGGCCTCGAGCGCGCGGCGAGCGTCCTCGACCTGAAAGGAGCGGCGGTATGAGCGCGGATCTCCGGGAGCAGGTGCGCGAACGGTACGCGGAAGCGGCGCGCGCGCACGCGGACGCGGGCGGCTGCGGCTGCGGCGACGGCGGCTGCTGCGGCGACTCGACCACGTCGTTCGGCAGTCGCCTGTACGGTCTCGAGGAGCGCTCGCTCGTGCCGGGGAACGCCGTGAGCGCAAGCCTCGGCTGCGGCAACCCGGTCGCGGTCGCCGAGCTCCACGAGGGCGAGACCGTGCTCGACCTCGGGTCCGGAGGCGGCATCGACGTCCTCCTCTCGGCACGGCGGGTCGGCCCGTCGGGAACCGTCTACGGGCTCGACATGACCGACGAGATGCTGTCGCTCGCGCAGCGGAACGCGCGGGAGGCAGGCGTGCGCAACGTGCACTTCCTCAAGGGCCTGATCGAGCAGGTCCCGCTTCCCGCCGAGACCGTCGACGTCGTCATCTCGAACTGCGTCGTGAACCTCTCGACGGACAAGCCGACAGTGCTCCGCGAGGTCGGGCGGGTTCTCCGGCCCGGGGGCAGGGTCGGGATCTCGGACATCGTCGCCGAGGATCGGCTCACGTCCGAGGACCGGGCCGCACGCGGGAGCTTCGTGGGCTGTGTCGCCGGCGCGCTCTCGGAGACCGAGTACCGCCGAGGGCTAGAGGAAGCCGGCCTCGTCGAGGTCGAGGTCGAGCGCACGCACCAGGTCGCCGACGGAATGCACAGCGCGATCGTCCGCGCCCGCAAGCCGGCATAGAGCATCGTCCTCCGGGGTACCTAGCGTGTCGGCGATGGAGGTCGTCGACATCAGCGTGAACCGGCGGTCGACGGCGCGTGTGCTCCTGCACGACGACCGCCTCGAGCCCGCGCTCACTCCACGGGGCGTCCGCCCTCCGCATCCGGACCTGCGGAAGCGCTGCGCGCACGCGCGGCGTAGCGGGGCGTTCGCCTACCGGAGGTCGCGCGACGAGCACTGGCCGATCTCCTACTGCGATTGCCTGACCGTGCTCGCGGGGCACGACCCCCTCGTGCGCTCCGGGCGACCCCGCTGGAAGCTCGATCCGCAGAACGTGGCGGCCACACGCTGGGCCCGCGAGTGGCCGAAGCGCGGTCGCCCCCGCACGGGGCGGCCGCCCGAGTCGGTCGCCTGACCCGACGCCGCGTAACCGCTCGGGCGCACTCGGGGGAAGTCAGGCGAGGAGCGCCCGGTTGCGAGCGAGCGCGTCGAGGATGCGGTCGACGTCCTCTTCGACGTTGTAGAGATGGAGCGAGATGCGGAGGTTCGCGTCCCGGGAGGAGGTGACGATCCGCTCGGCGCCGAGCGCCTCGACGAGCGCGTGCGGGTCGGTGGAGGCGACGCAGACGAGCGGACCATGCTCGCCCTTCCCGCGCGGCGTCGCAACCGTCGCCCCGAGCTCGTCGAGACCTGCGAGAAGGCGCTCGACGAGCCCGAGCACGTGGGCCTCGATCCGCGATGCGCCGGTCTGCTCCACGAGCCCCATGCCCGCCAGCCCTGCGTAGATGTTCGGCACGGGCGGTGTGCCGGCGTCGAAGCGCCTGGCGGTGGACGCCGGCGAGTAGTCGGAGATGTCCATCCGGAAGATGTCCTCGTCTGCGAACCAGCCGGTCTGCGTCGGCAGGAGCCGCTCGTGCAGGTCGCGGCGCACGTACATGAACGCGAGGCCCGCGGAGGCGAGCAGGTACTTGACCGTGCCCGCGGTCAAGAAGTCGACTCCGAGCGCACGGACGTCCAGCGGGATCGCGCCGGCCGCCTGGTAGGAGTCGGCGAGGCAGAGCGCGCCGTACTCGTGGGCGATGCGAGCGACCTCGGCGACGTCCAGCCGGAAGCCCGTGCGGTACGAGATCGCGGTGCAGCACACGAGCGCCGTCCGCTCGTTCACCGCCTCGGCGAAGCGCTCCGGCGGGATCCGCCCGTCCGGCTCGGGGTGCACGTGCGTCACCTCGGCGCCCCGCAGCTCCTGCGCGTGCGAGATCTGCCCGACCGTCGGGAACTCGAACTCGGAGATCACGATCCGATTTCGGCCGCGCTCGAGGGGCAGGGCGCTCACGAGGCCGCTCACCCCCTGCGAGACCGAGGTCGTCACGGCAACCTCGTCGGGATCCGCGTTCACGAGCCCGGCGAACGCCGTGCGTGCTGCCTCCGCCCGCTCGACCCAGTGCTCCCACTCGGCTCCACGTGCGTCCCAGCCCTCGAGGTACTCCTCGTACGCCCGCCGCACGTCGACCGAGAGCGCCCCCTGCGAGCAGGAGTTCGCATAGGTCGTGTGCTCGAAGATCGGGAACCGCGAGCGGATCGCCTCGCCGACGAGGTCAGGCACGAGCGCTCCGCAGACCGACAAACGGGTGGCAGTCCCCTTCGGGGACAGTCACCGCGGGATCCTCAGCGGCCAAGGTACGCCTTGCGCAGGCCCTCGTGCTGGATGAGCTCCGCGGCCTTCCCCTCCAGCACGACCCGGCCGGTAGAGAGGACGTAGCCGCGGTCGGCGATGGACAGGGAGACGTTCGCGTTCTGCTCGACGACGAGGAGCGCGACTCCCGCAGCGTGTACCTGCTGGATGATCTCGAAGCTCCGCTCGACGAGAACGGGCGCGAGGCCCATCGACGGCTCGTCCATGAGCAGGAGCTTCGGCCGCGCCATCAGCGCGCGCCCCATCGCGACCATCTGCTGCTCGCCGCCCGAGAGCGTGCCAGCGAGCTGCTTGCGGCGCTCCGCGAGCAGCGGGAACGTGGTGAAGACGCGGTCGAGGTCCTCGCGGAGGTCGGCGCGCGGACGGAGGTACGCCCCCATCTCGAGGTTCTCGAGCACCGTCATCGGCCCGAAGAGGCGACGGTTCTCGGGCACGATCGCCATGCCCCGCTCGATGCGGCGCGCCGTGGACGCGCGCGTCACGTCCTTGCCGTCGAGGACCACCGACCCGGAGCGCGGGGGGACGATGCCGAGAATCGTCTTCAGCGTCGTCGACTTCCCGGACGCGTTCCCGCCGAGAAGGCAGACGAGCTCGCCCTCCCCCACCACCAGGTTGACGTCCTGGAGGATGTGCATCTGGCCGTAGTACGTGTTGATGCCCTCGAGCCGCAGCAGCGGGCCGGGCGCCGCCCCCGCGCTCACTTCCGCCGCGCTCACTTCCGCTCCGCCCCCGACGACCCCAGGTAGGCCTCCACGACGCGAGGATCGGTGGCGACCTGCTCGAACGACCCCTCCGCGATCTTCACGCCGTGGTCGAGCGCGACCACGCGGTCCGAGATCCCCCCGACGACGTGCATGTCGTGCTCGATGACGAGGATCGTGTACCCGCCCTCCACGCGAAGCCGTCCGATGAGCTCGGTGATCTCGTGCGTCTCCACGGGATTCATGCCGGCAGCGGGCTCGTCGAGCAGGAGCAGCCTGGGCTTGGCCGCCGTCGCGCGGGCGATCTCGAGCCGACGCCGGTTGGCGTACGAGAGGCTGTAGGCGGGCTGGTTCCAGCGGTAGCCGACGAGCCGCTCCCCGAAGAACGACAGCCGCTCCTCTGCGAGCTGCGCGATCTCCCGCTCCTCCCGGCGCATGCCCGGGGTGCGCAGCACGGAGCGCACGACCCCGGCGCGGGTGTGGCCGAACGCCGCGGCCATCACGTTCTCCTTGACCGTCATGTTCAGGAAGAGGCGCAGCGTCTGGAAGGTGCGCGCGATTCCTCTCCTCGCGATCTTGTGGGGGTCGAGGCCGAGGACGGACCGGCCCTCGAAGGTGATCTCGCCCTCGTCCGGCGGATAGACGCCCGTGATCACGTTGAAGAGCGTCGTCTTGCCGGCGCCGTTCGGCCCGATCACGCTGACGATCTCGCCTTCGCCGACGACGAGGTCGAGCCGGTCGAGCACGCGGAGCCCGCCGAACGAGAGCGAGAGGCCCGACACCTCGAGCAACGGTGCGCGCTCGACGTCGCTCACAGGCCGCCCCTGTGCCTGTGAGCGCGGAGGGTTGTGGGGAACCGGGAGGTTCCCCACGCTCTCAGGAAGAAGGGGACACGCGGGGGAAACATGGTTTCCCCCGCGAACGCGAGCCGAAGGCGAGCGTTGTTCACACGATCTCCACCCGCTGTCGCCCGAACAGGCCCTGTGGCCGGTAGGCCATGAGCGCGACGAGCATCGCGCCGATCAGGACGAAGCGCGCGACCGCCGGCTGGGCGAGGAGGAGGTTCTCCCACACGCACGCCGCGAGGTAGAGGACGGGGACGACGCCGATCGACCGCCAGAGGCGGCTGCGGACGAGCGTGAGCCCCAGGATCGCCGCGATGAGGCCGAGATAGGTGAGGCGCGCCAGGGGGCCCGCGGGGAGCCCGTCGGGGCCGATCGCTCCCTCGGGCAGCAGCACCCAGTGCTCCGCGAGCTCGTCGATCCGCGCGGTACCGAACGTCGCGCCCCCGACGAGCGACGGCCTGACCTGCTCCGCGACCTCGTGCACGACGAGCCCGAACGCCACCGTTCCGGCGAGGATCGCCACCGGCAGCCAGCGAGGGCGCACGAGGGCGAGCAAGGCGATCACGACGGCGCTGTAGAACAGCCAGCTCGCGTTGTCGGCGTCCCGCAGCGCCTCCAGGGAGGCGTTGATGAGCACCGCGCCCGCGGTCACGCCGAGCAGGCTGCCCGCGCCGCCGAGCACGACCATGGCGTACACGGTGATCAGCAGGACGAGGTCGAAGCTCGCGGGGAAGACGGCGCCCTGGACCGGGGCGAAGATCGCGCCTGCGATCCCGGCGACCCCGGCGCCCACGGCGAACGCCATGAGCTTCAGGCGGTTGACCGGCATCGTCATGAGCTCGGACGCCAGCTCGTCCTCGCGGACAGCTCGCCATGCCCGCCCCGTCCTCGACTGGTTGAGGAGGTAGAGGAAGGAGATGATCACGACGAACGCGATGAGCGCGACGTAGAAGTAGCCGTCGAGCGACGTGACCTGTCGCCCGAAGAACTCGAGCGGGTAGATGTCGGAGATCCCGTTCGGGCCGCGGGTGAATTCCGCATTGATGAGGATCACGAGCCAGAGCTGGAGGAAGAAGAGCGTCACGATCGCGAGGTAGTCGCCGACCAGCCGGCGCGACGGCAGCCCGACGAGGAAGCCGACCGCGGCCACCGTCACGGCGATCACGGGGATCGCGAACTGGGCGTCCCAGTGGCGCCCTGCGTACTCCGAGGCGAGCGCAGCGTAGAGGTACGCGCCGAGCCCGAAGAACGCGACGAAGCCCAGATCGAGCAGGCCGACCCAGCCGACCGCGACGTTCAGCCCGAGTGCGAGGAGCACGAAGATGAGCGTGTCGATCCCGACCTGCATGAGGTAGTCGGAGTCGACGAGGAGCGGGAATACCGCGAAGGGGAGCACGAGGGCGAGCAGCTTGACCACGGGCGGCACCCTGGCGAACGCGTCCTCGACTCGCGCGCCCAGGCTGCGGGCGCGGCGCTCCTCCGCGCTCGCGACCCACTCGTCGACGCCGATCCTCGGCTGCTCGGGCTCGGGAGGAGGCGGCTGCTCGCTCATGGGCGAGGCCCCTGCCCATGAGCCGGGAGGGGTGTGGGGAGCCGGGAGGTTCCCCACGCTCTCGAGAAGAAGGGGGCACGCGGTGGAGACATGGTTTCCCCCGCGAACGCGAGCCGGAGGCGAGCGTTGTTCATACCTTCTTCACCTCGGGCTTGCCGAAGATCCCCTGCGGGCGCAGGAGCATGAAGAGGACGAGGATGAGGAACACGATGAGATCGCTGAAGGCGCTGCCGAGCCGCCCACCCGTGAAGTCCTCGATGTAGCCGACGGAGAAGGCCTCGGCGAGCCCGATGAAGAGGCCGCCGAACATGGCGCCCGGGATCGACCCGATCCCGCCGACCACGGCCGCGGTGAAGCCTTTCAGACCGTAGTTGAAGCCCATGAAGTGGTTGATCTGCCCGAACACGAGCCCCACGAGGACGCCCGCCGCCCCCGCGAGCGCCGAGCCGATGAAGAACGTCTTCACGATGACCCGGTCGACGTCGATGCCCATCATCGCCGCCGCCTCGCGGTCGAACGCCGTCGCGCGCATCGCCTTGCCGAGCTTCGTCCTCGTGACGAGGATCCAGAGCCCGATCATCATCGCCGCGGCCGAGGCGAACACGACTACCCGGAGGATCCAGACGTTGAGCGGCCCCCAGTGGATGCCGACCTCGACGTCGACGAGGTCGATCGACTCGTAGCTCCGGAAGTTCGCGCCGAAGAGGAGCAACACCGAGTTCTGGATGAAGAACGAGACGCCGAGGGCGCTGATCAGCGGCGCGATCCGCGGCGCGCGTCGCAACGGCCGATAGGCGAAGCGCTCGATCGCGACGCCCAGGAACCCGCAGCCCGCCATGGCCACGAGCACCATGAGCACGATCAGGAGCCAGACGGCGACGCTCGGGTCCTGCGCGCCGCCGAGCCAGCCGAGGACACCCCAGCCGATGAACGCACCCACCATGAGCACGTCGCCGTGCGCAAGGTTCAGGAGCTTGAGGATCCCGTAGACCATCGAGAACCCGAGCGCGACGAGCGCGTAGACGCTCCCGAGCGTCAGCCCGTTGACGATCAGCTGGACGAGCTTGTCCCAGTCCATCGGCGGGTTTATCTCACAGACGGTTCCGAAAGACGAGCGGCCCACCGTTCGGGGTAGGCCGCTCGCATTCGATCGATGCGTGCTGCTACCGGACGGGGCTGTACTTCCCGCTCGTGATCCGGTAGATGACGAACTCGCCCCCACCCTTCAGGTCGCCCTTGGCGTCGAACTGAATGGGGGAGCCGATGATCGACGGCGTGGTGGAGGTCCGCACGGTCTTCGTGACCTCCGCCCGGGTGACCTTCCCGTCCGCGCAGGCCTTCCGGATCGCGGTCATCGCAACCCAGCCCGGCCTGGTACGTCGCCGGCCCGAACGCGCCGGACGTGTCCTTGCTCACGAACTTCCGGTACTCCGCGACGATCGCCTTCGCCTTCGGATCGAAGTGGAGGTCGGGTGCGAAGACCGAGACGTAGCCGCTCCTCGGCTTGAACTGCGACGGCGAGTAGGCGCCGTCCGTCCCGAACACGATCGCCTTCTTGCCCTGCTCGCGGAGCTGGTTCGAGAGCGTGTTCGCCGCGGTCGCGACCTGCGTCGCGAACACGACGACGTTCACGTTGCTCCCGACGTTCGCCACGACGGACGAGAAGTCGGTGTCGTCAGCCGACACGGACTCCCGGGAGACGGTCACGCGCTTGCCGCGCAGCCCGCGCGTGATCGCGCTTGCGAGCGGCAACGAGTAGTCGTCCTGCGAGTCGATGACGACGACGTTCCTCGCACTCAGGTTCGTCGCGACGAAGCTGACGATGTCCGGGCCCTGGACGCCGTCGTTCGGCACGGGGCGGAAGAAGCTCCGGTACGGGTGCCCCTTCGTCAGGTCGATGGCGGTGGCCGACCCCGAGATGTTCAGCAAGGACGTCTTCTCGAACAGGTTTCCGGTGACGCGGACCGCCTGGCTCTCCGAGCCGCCGACGACCGCGAGCATCTTGCTGTCGGACGCGAACTTCCGGCCCACCGTCAGCGCGACCGGCGCCTTGAGCTGGGTGTCGCCGTCGACGAGCTGGAACTGCGTCTTCTTCTCCTTGTTGAACTTCTGGACGCCGAACCTGAGCCACGAGATCTGCTCCTGGCCGAGGAACCCCGCCGGGCCCGTCAACGGCCCGAGGAACCCGATCGACACGTTCGTACATGCTGCGACCTGCGCTGGTGTCGCCGACGCCGATGGCCTGGCCACGGCTGCGGTCGCGACGGCCGCAGAAGCCAGCACCGCGAGCGCGACGGCGATCAATCCTTTCCTCATGTGCCCTCCTGTTACGTCGGATGCTTCGTTTGACGAGGTCCGGGGCGCGATTGTTGCGCCGGTCCTGCTCGCCAAGGGCTGCATCACACCGTGTTCACGCCCCGCTGTCAATTCCGGAGCTGTCTGGCGGAGACTAGGGTTGCCGGATCGACACCGGTCTCCAGGGAGCGCGCGTCCTCGTCACGGGAGCATCCGGTGGGATCGGCGCGGCCTGCGCGAAGGCGTTCGCGGCGGAGGGCGCGCGGGTCCTCGTCCACTACCACCGGGGCGAGGAGCGCGCCCGGGCGCTCGCGAAGGAGCTGGGCGCGCCGCTCGCGAAGGCCGACCTGACGAGCGAGGCGGACGTCGCGCGGCTCTTCGAGGAGGCGCGAGGCGCGCTCGGTGGCATCGACGTCTGCGTCGCGGTCCACGGAGTCTGGCCGCGCGAGGACGTCCCGGTCCGGGACCTCCCGCTGACGCGCTGGGAGGAGACGCTGCGGACGAACCTGACCTCGGTGTTCCTCGTGGCCCGCGCGTTCCTGGGCGAGGTGGAGAGGACGGGCAACGGCTCGCTCGTGCTCGTGGGCTCGACCGCAGGCGTGTTCGGAGAGGCCGGCCATGCGGACTACGCGGCGGCGAAGTCCGCGGTCCTGGGCGGTCTTCTCCTCTCCCTGAAGAACGAGATCGTCCGCACCGCGCCGCACGGCCGCGTGAATGCGGTCGCGCCCGGCTGGACGGAGTCGCCCATGACGCGCGGTCTCGTCGACCCCGAGCGCGTCGCGGCGGTCTCGCGGACGATGGCGCTGCGCAAGGTCGCGCAGCCCGAGGACGTCGCGCGCCAGGTCGTCGTGCTCGCGTCCGATGCGATCTCCGGCCACGTCACGGGGCAGGTCGTCGTGGTGGCGGGCGGCATGGAGGGCCGCACCGTCCACGAGCCCTAAGTTGGCGCACTCTTTCCACTTTTACAGTGCCTGGCACTGTAAGAGCGACAATTCGGCGCCAGGTTTCCGCAGCGAGGGTGCCCACACGAAATGAGAAGGGCGGCGTCGTCCGCCGCCCCTTCTCGGTGCTCTCCGTCCGGTTCTGATTGCCGTCAGTTCCCAGTCGGGAGTCGCAGTCGCTATCGGCAGCACGTCTCCCGAACTTGAGACACGGCCGTCGAGAGTCGTGAGGTCACACGTAGCCACCGAGCCGCGCCAGCTCCAGGGCGGGACCCAGCGGGGCGACATCGCTCTCGCCCACGGCGCTCCGCAGCAGCTCGCTCAGCTCGGCGGGCAGCGGCTGCTGCCCCGGGTCGAGCAGGCTCTGGGCGTGTGCGAGCGCACCCGCGGCATCTCCGTCCGCGAGCGCGACCGCCATGAGCGGCAAGCGTGCGCTCCACTGGAAGACCGCCGGCCCGCTCCGCCCCGGGTCGGCGGCCCAGTCCGCGAGCGCGCGCTCGCCGAGCTCTCCGGCCCGCTCGAGGTCGCCGTCGCGAAGGGCGATCCACGCCGCCGAGGCATGGACGAGGCCGCCGTAGCGCTGCAGATCTTCCAGCGCCTCGAGCTCGCCGAGAAGCTCGCGGGCCCCCTCGACGTCTCCGCGCCGACGCCGGGCGATGGCTGCGTACACGAGGCAGCGCGCCTCGATCAGAGCGTCGCCGCGTGCCCTGGCGGACTCGAGGCCTCGGACCATGTGGTCCTCGGCCTCCTCGAGCTTCCCGCGCCACAGCAGACAGAAGCCGAGCGAGAACTCGGCGTGGACGTCCTCCAGCTCGAGCGAGCGCCGGTAGATCTCCCGGACCAGCGTCTCCGTCTCCTCGGACGGCACGTATCGCTCGCGGCGGTAGGCGTCCTGGGCGAGGACGTGGAGGAACTCGAGCCTCTGCACGGCCGAGCCGTGCTCCTCCACGGCGCCGCGACTCTCCGCGATGACCCGCGCGAGCTCGTCCAGGTCGGCCTCGTAGTAGAAGCGATGAGCCTGCTCCAGCCGGACGTCGATCCACGCTGCCCACCAGGCGGGGCCTCGCGCACTCGAGGAGTCGAGCGTCCGCTCCGCTTCGCGGAGTGCGTCGAGACCCTCGTCGACACGACCCTGTCGCGACAGGACGACGCCGAGCCCCTGAAGGAGCGCCGCTGCATCGAGATCCCCGGGCGAGCAGTCGAGCCCATGTCGTGCCGCGCCCTCGGCCTCGCCGTACCGACCGCGAAGCGTGTGGAGGCGACAGAGCACGACGGCGAGCGAGATGACCGTGCCGGCACTGCCTGCGGTACCGCAGTCCCCGACGCCCTCCCGCTCGAGCGCACGGGCGAACGCAGACCTCAGGTTCTCGCGGTCGCGCTCCAGCCGTGCGAGCGACTCGCTCGAACCGGGACCGACGAGACGTTCCCGTTCGTCACCGGCGACCCGCGCGAACCACGAGCAGTGGCGGTCGCGGTACGTCTCGCGCTCCCCCGACTCGCCGAGCCGGTCGACGGCGAACTCGCGGATCGTCTCCAGCATCCAGTACCTCGCCTCCGCGCTATTCGACGTCGTATGCCGCACGAGACTCTTCGCCACGAGCGAGAGAAGCTCGTCCAACTCCGCATCGCAGACCGTCTCGGCCGCCTCGAGCGTTGTGCCTCCCGCGAACACGGCCAGCCGGCGAAAGGCGCGCTGCTCGGTCTCCTCGAGCAGGTCGTAGCTCCACGCGATCGTCGCGTGCAGGGTCCGCTGGCGCTCGTCCGCATCGCGAGGTCCCCGGAGTACGTCGAGGCGCGAGGACAGCCGGTCGAGAAGCGCAGCCGGAGTGAGGGCGGCAGCCCTGGCCGCCGCGAGCTCCACCGCGAGCGGAAGGTTGTCGAGCCGTGCGCAGAGCGCCCCGACCGCATCCCGGCTCTCGAGGGTCGAGGTGGGCGCGCCCGCCGCATGCGCTCTCGAGTCGAAGAGCGCCGTCGCGTCCGCGGACGCCAGCGGCTGGACGGCGTAGACGTGCTCGCCCGAGACCTCGAGCGGCTCGCGGCTCGTCGCGACGAGGAGCACGTCCGGGCATGACGCGAGCACGGACGCGACGAGCTCGACGACTGCCTCCAGCACGTGCTCGCAGTTGTCGAGCAGGAAGAGGACGTGCTTCGCTCTCAGGGCCTCGACGATCGCGGCACCGACCGGTCGCCCGAGCTCCTCCCGAACGCCGAGGACGTCGGCCACGGCGGAGGGGACGAGCGCGGGATCTCTCAGCGACGCGAGCGGCGCCCAGAACACGCCATCGGGAAACCCGTCCGCGAGTCCGCCCGCGACCTGGAGCGCGAGCCGCGTCTTCCCCGTCCCGCCCGGGCCCGTCAGCGTCAGCAGCCGGAGCGACTGTCCGGAGAGGCGGCCGGTCAGCTCCGCGAGCTCGGCCTCCCGCCCGAGGAACTCGGTCGCCGGAATCGGCAGGTTCGTGCGGAAGAGCGTCTTCAGGGAACCGAACTCCTCGCCCCCGAGCTGGTGGAGCCGGACCGGCGCGGAGAGGTCCTTCAGCCGGTGCTCTCCGAGGTCGACGAGCTCGAACGACCCGGCGTCGAGCAGACCGGCCGTCGCGGACGAGATCACGACCTGGCCGCCGTGCCCTGTCGCGCCGATGCGCGCGGCCCGGTGGACGTCCATCCCGACGTAGTGATCGCCGGACACGAGCGCCTCGCCGGTGTGGATGCCGATCCGGACGTGGATGCGGGTCGCGGCCGACCGCGCCTGCACGTCCTCTGCGAACCCGACCGCCGAGGCCGCGGACCCGAACGCACAGAAGAACGCGTCGCCCTGCGTGTCGACCTCCGCTCCGCCGTGCTCCCGCAGCGCGGACCGGACCAGTTCCCGGTGCTCGGCGAGCGACTCGGCGAAACGCTCCTCGCCGAGCTCGGCGAGGAGGGCCGTCGAGCCCTCCACGTCGGTGAACACGAACGTCACCGTCCCGCGAGGCAGGTCGTCGCGCACCTCGGCAGCGTACGAAGTCCGGTTCGACTGCGCGGCATGCTGGAATGCGCTCGTGAGCCGTCTACTCGATCGACTCGCGGAGGGGCCGCCGCTCGTCGCGGACGGCGGCATGGGCGTGCTCGTCTCGAGCGCCGTCACGAGGCTGCGCTGCCCCGAGGAGGCGAACCTGCGCTCGCCCGAGAGCGTGCTCTCGCTCCATCTCGGCTTCATCCGGGCGGGCGCGGACCTGATCGAGACGAACACGTTCGGCGCGAACCGGCACAAGCTCGCCGAGCACTACCTCGAGGACGACGTCGCGAGGATCAACGAGGCCGCGGTGAAGATCGCGCGCGACGCACGGGAGGTGTCGGGCCGCGATGTCCTCATCGCCGGCTCGATCGGCCCCCTCGGGAGGCCCGCGAAGGACCGCGAGACCGTCTTCGCGGAGCAGGCGCAGCTCCTCGAGGGCCGCGGGGTCGACCTCTTCATGGTCGAGACGTTCTACGAGCTCGAGGAGCTCGTCGCCGCGATCGGGGCAGTGCGCAGCGTCTCCTCACTCCCGATCGTCGCGGTGATGACGTTCGACGAGGACGCCGAGACCCTCGGCGGCGTGACCGCCGAGCAGGCCGCCGCTGCTCTCGCCGAGCTCGACGTCGCGGCGGTCGGCGCCAACCATGGCGTGGGCCTCCAGGCGGCGCTCCGTGCGATCGAGCGCATGGGCGACAGCGGCAAGCCGCTCGCCGTCCTCCCGAACGTCGGCCTTGCGAGCCTCGCCGGGGAGCGCGTGGTCTTCCCGCACGCGACGCCGGAGTACTTCGCGGAGTTCGCCGCCCACGCGCAGGAGCTCGGCGCCCGCATCATCGGCGGCTGCTGCGGAACGACGCCGACGGAGATCGCCGCGATCCGCGCGGCCGTCGACGAGCATCGTCGGCCCAGCGCTCCGCTCGTCGTCCGCGAGCGGGAGCTGGCACTCGCCGCGCCGCCCTCGGAGCAGGCGACCCTCCTCCGGCGCAAGCTCGACGCGGGCGAGTTCGTCGTCTCGGTCGAGATCGACCCCCCGCGCGGCGGGAACGCGCAGGCGATGCTGGCGCTCGCCCGCACGCTCCAGGCCTCCGGCCACGTCGACGTCGTCGACGTGAACGACAACCCGCGCGCTCGGGCCCGGATGAGCGGGATCATGGCCTCGGCGACCATCGAGCGCGTGGTCGGTATCGAGACGATCCCGCACCTCACCCCGCGCGACTCCTCGATCGCCGGCCTGGAGTCCACGCTGCTCGGCGCCCACGCCGACGGCATCCGGAACGTCCTCGCGGTCACCGGCGACCCGCCCGAGGCGGGGGACTACCCGGGCGCTCGCGGCGTGTACGAGGTCGACTCGATCGGCCTCTCGCGGATCATCAGCCGCATGAATGCCGGAGAGGACTACAACGGACGCGAGATCGACGCGCCGACGTCGTTCTTCCTCGGCGTCGCGGTCAACCCCGCCGCGGACGACCTCGACTACGAGCTCGAGCGGTTCGAGCAGAAGCTGGAGGCCGGAGCGCAGTTCGCGATGACCCAGGTCCTCTTCGACCTCTCGTACCTCGACGCGTTCCTCGAGCGGCTCGGCGGCTCGTGCCCGATTCCGCTCCTCGTCGGGGTCTTCTACGTCCGCAGCTATCAGCTGGCCGTGCGGCTGCACAACGAGGTGCCGGGGATCGTCGTCCCGGAGCACGTGCAGGAACGACTGCGCGACGCCGGCTCCGACGCCGCAGCGGTCGGCCTCGCGCTCGCGAAGGAGCTCGTGGAGGCCTCGCGCGAGCAGGCCGCCGGCGTCTACGTCATCCCGCCGTTCCGCCAGCCGCTCGCCGCGCTCGACCTCTTCTCGTAGGCGCCGAGGCATGCCTCGCCCTCGGACGGTGAGAGCCGCCCTACGCGGTGCACTCGGTGTCGGCGACCGGCTCTCGACCCGCCTTCCGGACCGCGCCGAGCACCACGTTCGAGGGGATCCCGTAGCCCCCGCGCGAGCCCGGCTGGCGAGCGAAGACGGTCGTGCGCACGCGACCGCGGGCGTCGATCCCCGGCCCGCCCGAGCTCCCCGGCTCGATCGCACCGCGGATCGTCGTGATCGCGCGGGTCACCGGCCCGCGGCCGTAGGCGTTGCGGCTGATCAGCTCGCGCGTCCCGCCGAGCCGGCCCGGCGTCAGCGTCAGCGGCCCGTTCCCGGGGTAGCCGACGAGGACGACGCCGACGCCCCGCTCCGGCTGCTCGATCCGGAGCGACGCGGCCACCGAGCCCCGGCACCCGCAGGACGGCGACGTCGTTTCGCTCGTCGAAGGCGACCACCGTCGCAGGCAGCGAGGTCATCCCGTCGCGCCGGTCGACCCGAGGCGTTCCGATGCCGGCGACGACGTGCGCATTCGTCACGACCAGCCCGGGGCGCACGATCCAGCCGGAGCCCTCGATCCCGAGCCCGCACGCGATGCCCGTGACGCGTACCACGCTCTTCGACGCCGCGACGACGTCGGGGTCGCGCGCAAGCTTGGAGTCGGGCGGCGCGACGATGGCCGGAGGGCCGGCGAAGACGCCGATCGGGTCGACCCGCTCGAGCGTCTCGAGCAGCCGTTCCGGCGGGAACGCGTCGTTGATGCGTGGAGAGGATCGCGGAGCTCTGGACGGCGCGCCGCATGTCCGCCTGTCCCGGCAGGTAGAGCATGCACCGCGCCCACTGCCCAGCAGAGGACGACGCCGGCGGCGGCCCCGAGGAGGAGCCCCGCGATCGAGTCCAGCGTCCGCAGGCCGGGGACCGCGCTCAGCGTCGTCCGCAGGACGCCTCCGAGCAGCCCGGCGAGCCCGTGCAGGAGCGCGCCTCCGAACACCGCGCCGGCGAGGGCGACGAGCGGCGCGTACGGCGAGCCGTCGCTCAGCAGCGCCGGCGCGATGCGCGCCCCGACGTACGCCCCGAGCGCGAAGCCGGCGAGCGAGAGCGCACCGCGCACGAGGCCGGTCGTCAGCCCATAGAGCGCAGCGACGACGACCACGCCGATGACGACCCAGTCGGCCGTGGACACGCCGTCAGGCTACGTGCCGGGAGCCCGGTTCCCTGCACCCGGCTACACTTGAGCGGCCCTCGGGGGCGTAGTTCAGTTGGTTAGAACGCCGGCCTGTCACGCCGGAGGTCGCGGGTTCGAGTCCCGTCGCTCCCGTCCTTTGTCCAAGCCGTTTCTGCTCTGAGGACGAGAGCTCGGAATACTCCGAGCCCTCGTATTTGTCAGCTCTTGTCAGATTCCGCCGACCGGGTCGACCGGCGTCACTTTCCCGCGGTTGAGAGGATCCCGCCAAAGGCGCCAGTGAGCTTGGCGGCGACGCTCGCTTGATGTTGAACCGCAGCGAATTCGTGGGAGTAGACATCGAGCGTGATGCTCGGGCGGGCGTGGCCCATCTGCCGCGAGACGGTGACGACGTCTGCGCCCTGGCGAACGAGGTGTGAGCCAAATGTGTGGCGCAGATCATGGAGGGTGAGCGTCGGCTGTCCGTCACCGTTGAGCCCAGCTCGGTCGGCTGCCTTCGTGAGGCCTCGCTGGGCGAGGTTCCGGTAGTTAAGAGCGGTGCCCTCGCGCGTCGTGAAAACCCAGTCCTGTTCACGGGCTAGCCCGCGCTGAAACGCAACCCGGCGATGCTCACGCAAGAGGACGGCAAGCTCCGGCAGAAGTACAACGTCCCGCCGGGCACCGCGTGTTTTCAGTTCGATGAGCTTCGCCGGGCTCGCCTTCGATCCACGCGTCAGCTGGTGACGCACTGTGATGACCCCCCGCTCGAAGTCAAGGCACGACCAGCAGAGCCCGAGGAGCTCCATCACCCTCAGGCCAGAAAAGACCTTGGTTGCGAGAGCCGGTCCGTACCGCTCTGGGGCTTCGGCCAGCAATCGTCCGATCTCGTCGCGATCGAGGACACGAGGCTCATCCTTCGCCTTCCCTTTCGGCAGCTCTTCGGGCTCGAGCCGGCGAAGAGGATTCTCCGTGAGGTAGCCGCGGCGCACGGCCAGCGAGAGGACGCGGCCGAGCGGAGTCAGCATCCCCTTTCGAGTCCAGGACGAAAGTCCGGCGGCCTGGCGATCGCGCAAGAACGCGGCGAGCGCATCGGCTGTGAGCTTCTGCACCTGGATATGGCCGAGCTCGGGCAGGATGTGGCCGTCGAGGTGGTCTTTGTAGCGGTCGAGCGTTCTTGATGCTCTGTCTCCGCTGGCGACAGATGTCTCCAGGCTGGAGACATACTCTGCCGCCACCTCGGCGAGAGTGATCTTCGACGGAACAGCGAGCTGGCCGGCGCGGAGCTTAGACGCTAGCCCGAGCGTGCGGGAATGTCTCTCGAGCGGTCAGGCGAGCTCGACGTAACGCCTAATCAGCTCGACCGAAGTGCCTGTCGCGGCTCGTAGCATGCGAGGCATGACGGACGTGTCCGCCGCCTGGGTCGCACGCGCGGTCGAGGACAACGAAGCGGAATTCCTGCTCGCGCTCGGACGCGCGGGAGGAGGTCGCGAGCGCGACGACGAGGAGATCACGTGGGTAATCGGTGGGTCGCCGATCGCCTACCACAACTGCATCGTGCGAGCCGATCTCGAGCCCGAGCGCGCGGACGCCGCGATAAGCGAGTCGCAGAATCTGATGCGCACGACAGGCGTCGCGGGCTCGTGGCACGTCGGGCCGTCGATGCGTCCAACCGACCTCGGAACCCGCCTCGAAGCGCACGGCTTCGAGGGCGGCCCGGAGCCCGGCATGGCCGCGGACCTCCGGGCGCTCCCGGACGTTGAGGCGCCGACGGACGTCCGGATCTCGCGTGTCGTGACCGACACCGGTCTCGACGCGTACGAGCAGGTGCTCTCGCTCGGCTTCGGTGAGGGACCTCCGGAGGCGGCGTGGGTACGCGAGATGTATGCACGCATCGGCGTTGGTGACGATGTGCCTTGGCGGCACTACGTCGGCTTAGCAGGCGGCGACCCGGTGGCGTGCGCATCAGTGTTCCTCGCGGCGGGCGTGGCGGGCCTCTATTTCGTCTGCACCGTGCCGGACGCCCGCCGCCGCGGGATCGGCGCGGCGATCAGCCGCGAGGCGCTCGCAGGCACACTCGAGCTCGGCTTCGACGTCGGCGTGCTCGGATCGTCACCGATGGGGCAACCGATGTACGAGCGGCTGGGCTTCCGGGAGGTATGCGCGGTGAACGTCTACGAGTGGTCGCCGTTCACGCCGCCAACCGGGGCGCCAACGTGAGATCGCCCGGAGATCCCGACCTCGCCTCGTAGCGCCAGTCGATACATCGCCGGCTGCGCGAGTCGTGCGGGAATGTCGCGTGAGCCGTCGCGCGTGTTTCAGCTGTCTTCGATGATCTCCGTGGCCAGCGTGAGAAACTGTGCCCATGCGTGAGCTGCGCCACGGTGTCTGGCATTGGCAGTCGCCGCATCCCGGCTGGAACGAGGAGGAGTGGTGGCCCGAGCTCGTTTCGTCGTACGGGATCGAGCTCGGCGACGACTTCCTGTTGTTCGACCCCCTCTCCGTTCCCGACGAGCTGCGCGAGCGCGCGACCGCCGTCGTCCTAACAGCGCCGTACCACGACCGCGACGCACGTCGGCTTCGCCTCCCGGTGCACACGCCGCCCGCGGACACGTGGCAGGACTGGGTCGAGAAGTTCGGCATCGATCCCGACCGCGTGCGCGGCATGGAGAGCGAAGATCTCGCGTGGCTGCGCGCGGGTGAAGGCGAAGGACACTTCCACGGTCCTGGAGCGTGGCCGTTCGGTATCAGCGCGTACGCGGGCCGCGAGGACAACGACCTCATTCTCTGGCTGCCGTCGATCAACGCCATCGTCACCGGCGACTCGCTCTCCGACTTCGGCGAAGGACTGGACATCCAGCTCGGCGGTCGCAAGCACTTGACGCGCGACGATGTCGTGCGACGGCTCCGTCCGCTGCTCGACCTGCCGGTCGAGCTCGTGCTGCCCGCGCACGGCGAACCGACGGATCGCGCAACGCTCGAGCGCGTGCTTTCCTGAGCGGACCGGCAAGACCAGAGGCTCGGGAGACGTCGCGCCTTCCTGTGCGAGCGTCCTCTCGCTTGAGCGCCTTTGCGTGTCAGATTTTTGTCAGATCAGCCTGACCATCGTCGACCAAGCCCGGACATCGTCTGGGTCGCAAACCGCACAACGGTCACGTCTCGACCTGCGCTGACCGCGCCTGACCTGCGCCGGACAGAACTGTCACGCCGGAGGTCGCGGGTTCGAGTCCCGTCGCTCCCGTCTTCACCATCGCCTGCAAGGGCCACGACGCCGAGCTGCTGATAGTCGCACGCAGCGCTTTCGCACACCCCTCGCAAGCGACGTGCCGCGCCAGCCGCAGCGTCGAGTCAGCGCGCTATGAAGCCGCCGTCGACGTACAGCTCCAGCCCCGTCACGAAGGACGCGTCGTCGCTCGCGAGGTACGCGACCGCAGCCGCGATCTCGTGAGGCTCGCCCAGGCGTCCCATCGGCGTCATCGCCGTCATCGCGTCCCAGACCTCGGTCCCTTTGGCCTGGTCGAGGATCGGCGTCCGGATGAATCCCGGGTGAACCGAGTTCACGCGCACGCCTTCGGTCGCCCAGTGGAGTGCGATGTTCTTGGTCAGTGTCCGTACCGCTCCCTTGGCTGCGTGGTAGGCGGGCGAGGTGCCGAAGCCGCCCGAGGTACCGAAGATCGAGCTGATGTTGATCACCGACCCGTTACCAGATGACTTCAGCGCTTCGGCGCACGTCTTCATGCCGAGGAAGACGCCGGTCTGGTCGATCGCCACCGTCCGCTCCCAGTCGGCGAGGCTCGTCTCCTCGATCGTCGCCAGATCGCCCAGGCCGGCGTTGTTGACGAGGATGTCGAGCCGGCCGCGCTCCGCGAGCACCTGCTCCACGGCAGCCTGCCAGCCGGCCTCGTCGGTCACGTCGAGATGCAGGTAGAGCGCGTCGGCGGCCGAATCGCGAATCGCCGCGGCCGCCTGTTCGCCCGCCTCGTCCTGCACGTCCGTAACGACGACGACGGAGCCCTCCTCCGCGAGTCGCTCCGCCGTCACCCGTCCGATCCCGCTCGCAGCGCCCGTGATCAGCGCCACCCTGCCCTCGAGTCGCCTCATGCCGCCTCCTTCTTCGATCCCTTGGGGTATTCGCTACTCGCCGAGGCCGATCTGCTTCAGGAAGCCGACCAGGTCGTACATGAGGTTCTCCTCGACGATCTGGCCATCGTGCCACTTCGCGATCGTGTAGAAG
Source organism: uncultured Actinomycetes bacterium (assembly GCA_963750595.1). Taxonomy (GTDB): domain Bacteria; phylum Actinomycetota; class Thermoleophilia; order Gaiellales; family Gaiellaceae; genus GMQP-bins7. The sequence goes on from CAVVRG010000003.1 coordinate 325,528, forward strand.
TCGACCTCGAACGACTTGCCGGTCGGAGGGATCTCCGTGCCGTCGGCGGTGACCATCGGCCCCGTCATCGTGCCGCGGAAACGGGCGATCGAGCACGTCCAGTCCCCGGAGGCGAAGAAGACCTTGTACGGCCGGTTGTCCAGTTCCTGGTCGGGAAACGTCTTCCAGAACGCGATCGACTCGGTCGTGTGGTCCTCGAGCCCGACCGTCGGCTCCGGCTGGCCCGGCCAGCGTACGATCACGTCCGGCTTGTGCCGTGCCCGGAAGACTTCGACGTCCTGCGCGTTCCAAGCGTCGTCCAGCGTCTGCATCAGTTCCGTGTTCCGCTCCTCAATGCTGGTGGGTATCGCAATCCTCCTGGGGTCGGTTTGGGTTTCAGTGCCGCCATCCGGCGACTCCTCGTGCTGTGCCGAGCAGCGCATCGCTGCAGTACTCGACGGGTACCTCAGTACCCCAAGGAAACCATTGGAGCTCGTCGAGGCCGACGTCTATTCGCGCGACTGCCCCAGCAGGGTCGCGCTCGACCGTATCGGAGACCGCTGGACTGTGCTGATCATAGGGCTGCTCGAGAACGGCCCGCGCCGCTTCAGCGGGATTCGCGATGCGATGGGAATCAGTCCCAAGGTGTTGACACAGACGCTGCGGACGCTCGAGCGCGACGGGCTCGTTGCGCGCAGCGCCTATGCCGAGATCCCGCCTCGGGTCGAGTACTCGCTGACGCCCCTCGGGCTCACCCTGTGCGAGCCGCTGGCGGCGATCCGCGACTGGGCAGAGGGCCGCATCCACGAGATCCTCGCCGCCCGGCAGCGCTACGACATCCAACACGACACCGAAGGAGGAGAGCGATGAAGGTCACGATCATCGGCGCTGGAAACATGGGACGAGGCATCGTTCGACGCGAAGGTCGAGCGCGATCGTAGATGCGGGCAGGGATCGATACGCCCGATGCCTCGATCGCTGCTCCACTCCCTGCGCCGGAAGTGCCGAGATCGAGGAGCTCCCCGGTCGGGGAGGGGAACAGGAGCGGCGTCCGCAGTTGAGCGGGCACGGCGTCCAGGGCTGCGAGAGCACGCGTAAAGAGCGGGACCTAGCGGCGGCTCTTGCTCGTCTTGACGAGCTCGACAACCTGTCCGTCAGAGAGTGTTCGGCGCACGCTCACGATCCGCCCGTCGGGTCGAGGTCGCGCCGTTCGAGCACGATCCACTCCTCGGGTCGCAGCCCTGTCGCGCGACGAACACAGGCAGAGGCCGGTACTGCTTCGAGAGCTCCGCGCCGATCGCGTCGAGTTCGGAGACCCCTGCTGCGCCAGCCGGACGAGCGCTTTCCTCTTGCCGGGGGCAGGATTTGGGCCTGCGACCGCCGGGTCATGCGATCTCGCGTTCTGGCTGTTTCGAAAGCGGAGCCGCGAGCTAGGGTGAGCCGCGTGGACGAGGAGAGCAAGCCCGACGCCGATGACGATCGCCCGCCGATCTGCCCGGCCTGCGGCGTCACGATGGGGATCGTCGTCGACGAGGACGGAGCTACGCGCTATGCCTGCCTCGAGTGCGGATTCTCCGACGAACCCGACGCTCCTTTCGTTGTCTGACCGAGCGAGGGACATCGAGGACTGATGGGCACCAACGGGCATCGGAGAGTCGTGATCACGGGGCTGGGCGCGGTGACGCCGCTGGGTAACGACGTGCAGTCGAGTTGGGAGAGGCTCGTCGCAGGTAGAGCGTCGGCCGACCCGATCACGGCGTTCGACACCACGGGTTTCTCCGTCACGTTCGCGTGCGCGGCGAAGGGCTTCGAGCCGACGCAGTGGATCGAGCGCAAGCAGGCGAGGCGCATGGACCGGTTCGCGCAGCTGATCGTGGCGGCGGCGCGGCAGGCGCAGGAGGACGCCGGGCTGGAGATCGAGCCGGAGTGCGATCGAGTCGGCGTCTCCTTCGGAACCGCGATGGGCGGTCTCGAGTCGTTCGAGAGCGCATGCGAAACGTTGATCGAGCGGGGTCCAGGGCGGGTCAGCCCCTTTGCGATCCCCACGATCATTCCCAATATGGGCGCCGCCCAGATCTCGATCGAGCTCGGCACGAAGGGCCCGCTCTCCACTCAGTGCACCGCCTGCGCCGCCTCGACGATGGCGATCGGCGACGGGCTGGACGCGATCCGCCTCGGCCGCGCCGACGTCATGCTCGCAGGTGGTAGCGAGGCGGCGATTACACGGGTCGGGATCGCCGGCTTCTCCGCGCTGCGCGCCCTCTCACGTCGCAACGACGACCCGGGGCAGGCGAGCCGGCCTTTCGACGCCGATCGCGATGGCTTCGTCATGGGCGAGGCGGGTGCCGTTGTCGTGCTCGAGGAGCTCGGGCACGCAACGCTGCGGGGCGCGAGGATCTACGCCGAGCTGGTCGGTTACGGCGTCTCCTCCGACGCGCAGCACCTCACCGAGCCCGACCCGACGGGCCGGAGCCCGGCCCGTGCCATGCGCATGGCTCTCGCGGACGCCGGCGTTTCACCCGACCAGGTCGACTACATCAACGCACATGGCACCTCGACTCCGCTCGGCGACGCGAGCGAGACGCGGGTAATCAAACGCGCCCTCGGAGAGCACATCGCCCGGAAGGTCCCGATCTCATCGACCAAGGGTGCGACCGGCCACTGCCTCGGTGCCGCGGGCGCGGTCGAGGCGGTTTTCTGCACGCTCGCGATCCACGAAGGTGTCGTGCCGCCGACGATCAACTACGAGACGCCCGATCCCGAGTGCGACCTCGACTACGTCCCGAACGAGGCACGCGAAGCCGACGTTGGCGTTGCCGTCTCGAACTCGTCCGGCTTCGGCGGGCACAACGCATCGATCGTGCTGCGCCGCTTCGCCGGATAGGATCGACCAGGCGAAGGCGAAAGCATCTCAGGAGCCGCCGGGCGGGGTATACGCCGGCTGCGCGAGTGTGCGGGAATGTCCCTTGAGACATGGCTACCGTTCACCGAGTGACGACTTTCAACCTCAACAGCGACGAGTGGGACGGGACGAGGGACCGCGAGGGCTGGCGCGTCAAGGGCGCGCTCGTCGGCCAACACATCGGCGGTGAGTTGATCGGCGCGACCTTGTCCGAGGTCGAGCCTGGCAGCAGCTCTGGCCCTACCACACGCATTACCTGAACGAGGAATGGGTGATCGTGCTCCGCGGCGAGCCGACGTTGCGTACGCCCAAAGGCGAGCAGGCGTTGAAGAAGGGTGACGTCGTCTGCTTTCCGCGCGGCAAGGCCGGTGCGCATCAGATCATCAACCGAACGGACTCGCCGATACGCGTACTCATGCTCTCCTCGATGATCCAGGGCGAGGTCATCGAGTACCTCGACACCGGAAAGGTTCTTGCCAAGGACGTCGAGGATGAAGACATCATGTTCGCGAGGCCCGGACCCTCGGTCGAGTACTGGGAAGGAGAGGACTAGCTCCGGGCCGACGCTCTCGAGAACTGCGCAGCGGAGACTTCGCTCCGACGAGAGGTCATTCGAGTGCGCGCGCGTGCGGGAATTCGTCGACCGTACACTGCGCCGCGTGCCGACCTGCCCTTCGTGCGGTAAGGAACTCCCTGGAGAGTTCCCGTTCTGCCCGTTCTGCGGCGCTCCCCTGACTTCCCAGCCGGCGGCGCCGGTGCAGGAGGAGCGCAAGATCGTGACCGTCCTTTTCTGCGACCTCGTGGGCTTCACCGCCGCCTCGGAAGCGGCTGACCCGGAGGACGTCCGTGCGCGCATCCGCCCCTACCACGCTCGCCTCCGGCAGGAGATTGAACGCTACGGCGGCACCGTCGAGAAGTTCATCGGTGACGCGGTCATGGCCGTCTTCGGCGCGCCGACCGCTCACGAGGACGATGCCGAGCGCGCCGTCCGCGCGGGGCTTCGCATCCTCGAGGCGATCGAGGAGCTCAACGACCAGGACCCGACGCTCGCGCTCCAGGTGCGCATCGGCATTGACACCGGCGAGGCGGTGGTCGCCTTGGGCGCCCGTCCCGACCAGGGGGAAGGGATCGTCACCGGCGACGTCGTCAACACCGCATCTCGCCTGCAGGGCGCTGCTCCGGTGGACGGGATCGCGGTCTCGGAGCAGACGTACCGCCAGACGGAGCGCGTCTTCGACTACGAGGAGCTCGCGTCCGTCACGGTGAAGGGCAAAGCCGAGCCGCTGCCGATCTACCGCCCCGTTCGCGCGCGAGCCCGGTTCGGCTCCGACGTGACCCGGACGCACACCACGCCTCTCGTCGGTCGCGAGCTCGAGAAGACGCTCCTGATCGGGATGTTCGAGCGGTCCGTCCAGCAACGTTCCTGCCAGCTGGTGACGATCGTGGGCGAGCCCGGCGTCGGCAAGAGTCGGCTCTGCGGGGAGCTCTTCGGCTACATCGAGGACCGTCCCGGCCTCGTTCGCTGGCGGCAGGGACGCTCGCTGCCGTACGGCGAGGGGATCGCGTTCTGGGCGCTCGGGGAGATCGTGAAGGCGGAGTGCGGAATCCTCGAGTCGGACTCGCCCGAGGAGGCCGAGGCTAAGCTCGCCGCCGCCCTCCCCGCGGACGACCCTGATCTCGCGTGGCTGAAGGTGCGGCTGGCGCCGCTCGTGGGGGTCGGCGGTGACCCGGTCTCCCAGGAGGAGTCGTTCACGGCCTGGCGCCGCTTCCTCGAGCTCCTCGCCTCCGGGCGGGAGACGGTGCTCGTGTTCGAGGATCTGCACTGGGCCGACGCTGCCCTGCTGTCCTTCCTCGAGCATCTGGCCGACTGGGCGGAGGGCGTCCCCCTGCTCCTCGTCTGCACGGCCCGTCCCGAGCTCTACGAGCAGCACCCACACTTCGGAGCGGACGCGAGGAACGCGCAGCGGATCAACCTCGCGCCGCTCTCGGACGTCGAGACAGCGCGTCTGCTGTCGTCGCTTCTCGAGCAAGCAGTTCTGCCGGCGGAGACGCAACGGGCGCTGCTTGAGCGCGCAGGAGGAAACCCCCTGTACGCGGAGGAGTTCGCCCGACTGCTAGCCGACCGTGACCTGCTCTCTGGCACGCTCGAGGATATCCCGTTTCCGGACTCGGTACAGGCGCTGATCGCCGCCCGACTGGACACGCTCCCTCCGGAACGCAAGCAGCTTCTGCAGGACGCCGCGGTCGTCGGAAGCGTCTTCTGGGCGGGTGCTCTCGTCGAGATTGGTGGTCGCGACGCGCGCGGGGTCGAGCTGGCCCTGCACGAGCTAACGCGCAAGGAGCTGGTCCGGCCCGCGCGGACGAGCTCGATGGAGGGCGAGCGCGAGTACGGCTTCTGGCACCTGCTCGTGCGAGACGTCTGCTACACCCAGATCCCACGCGCCGCGCGCGCTGCTCGCCACCAGGCGGCCGCCGAGTGGATCGAGAAAAAGGCAGGCGACCGCGTGGAGGACCTTGCCGACGTGCTCGCGCACCACTATCTCACTGCGCTCGAGCTCTCCCGCACCGCCGGCAATACAGACCAGCGAGAGGCCCTCGAGGCGCAAGCGATCCATTACCTCGTCCTCGCAGGGGAGCGGGCGCTGTCACTCGACGTCGCGAGCGCCGAGGGGCATCTCGCGCGTGCGCTGGACATCTCTCCGCCGGGCCACCCTCAACGCGCCTCCCTACTCGAACGCTGGGCGCAGGCGGCGCAGCAGCAGGCACGGCTGCGGGAGGCGCGCTCAGCACTCGACGAAGCGCTCGCGCTCTATCGGGAGCGGGGCGAGCGTGTCGCCGCCGGTCGTGTCTCGACGGCGCTCGCGAATGTGCTCTCGCGTCAAGGCGACTCGCGGCACGAGGAGGCCCTCGCGGACGCGTTCGAGCTTCTCGAAGCGGAACCGCCCGGTCCGGAGCTCGTGGCTGCCTGCATACAGCTGGCCTCGAGACGGTACCTCGCCGGAGCGAACGAAGAGGCGGCCGCGGCCGCCGAGCGGGCGCTCGCTCTTGCCGCTGAGCTGGGCATGCCCGAGCCGGCGCGCGCGCTCGGCTACCGCGCGCTTTCTCGCGCATACCTCGGGGACAGACAAGGAGTCGCTGAGATGCGGCGGGCACGCGCCCTCGCGCTTGAGAACGGGGAAGGCCGCTCCGCCGCGGTCCTGCACAACAACCTTGCCGTCGCCGTTTGGGCATACGAAGGGCCGCAGGCAGCGCTCGACGTCTGCCGAGAGGGCCTCGACTTCTGCCGTCGCCGCGGCATTACCGAGTTCGCGCTTTCGATCAGCGCGATGATCACGACCTTTCTCGCCGAACTCGGTTGGACTGGGCAGGCGCTGACCGAAGCGAAGGCAGAAGCGGAGCGCTTGCTGGCGGCCGGCCACATCGACTTCCTTGAGCCGCTCTCTGTCCATGTCCGGTTGCTCGTCGAGCGGGGCGAGCACGACCAGGCTCCTGCCGTCGACGAACTCGTCGCGGCAGCACGCGAGAGTGGCGATCCACAGGACTACGCGCTGGCCTTCAGCGCAGCCGCACCGCTCTTCCTCGCGCAAGGCAAGCAGGAGCAGGCGGCATCCCTCCTCCTCGAGCTCGGTGACGTCGCAGGTTTCCACACCGATCCGTATGCCGTTGCGCTCCTGCCCACACTCGTGCGTGCGGCGCTCGCATTGGATGCGCCCGACCGCGCGTCGCGCCTCGTCGACGGCGTTGAGCCGGTGACACCCTCGGCCGAGCTGGTGCTCTGCAGTGCGCGTGCGCTGCTCGCTGAGGCCGCGAGCGAACCCGCCGATGCCCTCCACGCCGAGGCGGCAGAGCGCTGGCACGCGTTCGGGAACGTCCCTGAGCGCGCTTATGCCCTCCTCGGCCAGGGCCGCTGCCTGGCCGCCCTCAGCAAGCCCGAGGCGGACGAGCCGCTGCGTGAGGCTCGTGAGCTCTTCGCATCAATGGGGTTTGCTCCGGCGGTAGCGGAAGCGGACGGCCTGCTCGGCTCTCCGGAGGCCGCGGCTCTGTAAGAACAATCGCGCTCGCGGCGCGATGATGGGCGGCGGGCCGACCGTGCGAGCGTCCTCTCGCTTGAGCGCCTTTGCGTGTCAGATTTGTGTCAGATCAGACTGACCATCGTCGACCACTGCCGGACACCGGCTGAGTCGCAAACCGCGCAACCGCCACGTCCCGACCTGCGCTGACCCCGCCTGATCCGCGCCAGACAGAACTGTCACGCCGGAGGTCGCGGGTTCGAGTCCCGTCGCTCTCGCTCTCGCAACACCGCACCGCGCCACGGTCTGCCGGCTCAGGCGTTAGCGCCGACCGATCCGCCTGACGCCTGTTCAACGCCTGAACGCCCGGTTCTCGCTCGGGCCGGTCGACCGCGCCCCTAGGTCGACCGAGAGTGGTGGTTGGCAATAGTTTTGATCTGTGATAAATATTTCAAGACGTGTCGAGCGAACTGGCCCCCCTTCTCACGGCGCTGGCGGACCCGACCCGCCAGCGGGTGGTTCAGCTGCTGCGTGAGGGCCCGCGCCGCGCAGGCGAGCTCGCCGCCGCGTCTGGCACCTCCGCGCCGACGATGAGCCGGCACCTGCGCGTCCTGCTGAGGGCGGGAATCGTCGCCGACGAGCGTCCGTCCGACGACGCGCGGACGAGGGTCTTCTGGCTGCGGCCGGAGTCGATCACTCCCCTGCGGGCCTGGCTCGACGAGCTGCAGGCCGCGGGCGACGACCAGCTCGCGTCGTTCAAGCGGCACCTCGAAGGAAGGAGCGGAGCATGAGCCAGGTCCTTTCGCGCACGTCCATGGTGGAGGTTGCGGCAGACCCGCTGACCGCCTTCACTGCTTTCACCGACGAGCTCGACCTGTGGTGGGTGCGCGGGCCGATCAACGCCTACGACTCGGGCAGGCTGATCGAGATGCGGTGTGAGCGCGGGGTTGGTGGGCGGATCCTGGAGGTGTACGACGCCAAGAGCGGGGAAGGGCTCGAGCTGGCTCGCATTACCGTGTGGGAGGCGGGTGAGCGTCTGGCGTGGAAGAGCTCCCTCGACGACGTGACGATCGACGTGCTCTTCGAGGCGACCGCCGCCGGCACGATCGTCCGGCTCGAGGCGACAGTCTCGGAAGGCGGCGAAGACCGGGGCGGCTCCTCGTTCGTCTCGGTGACACCCTCGTGGTTCGGCGCGTGGATGGGCAGGCGCGACACGGCGCCTCGCGAGGCGCACGACCTCGCCCGGGTCGCTCTCACCCTCCACTACGCTCGGCCGGCCGCCGCGGCTCGCTGGCTCGCCGAGGCGTTCGGCTTCGAGTCGCCGAGTGCCCTTCCGGAGGGCGAGGATCCGCTCTCAGACGACGAGTACGGGTTTCCCTGGATCGAGTTCAACGTCGGCAACAGCTCGCTCATGATCACGCCGCTCGCCGGTCCACCCGTCGATCACGCACAGGTCACGCACGTGCCATGGGTGTTCGTGGACGACCTCGAGGCACACCTCGTGCGTGCCCGCGAGAACGGGGCGACGATCGTGCAGGACGTCGAGAGTCACGGCTTCACGTCGTACGTGGCGCTCGACCTCGAGGGACGTCGCTGGCGCTTTGCCCAAGCTCGCCCGACCCAGCCGCGCTGAGCCGGCGGTTCCAAGGGCGACGCAAGCCCGTCTCTTCGCGAGCGGGGGCTTTGCACGTCGACGATTGAGGGCCCGGCGAAGCCAGGCCCTCCGTCGAATGCGGTGCGGTCGAGCTACGCGGCGACGAGAACGCGGTCGCTGTGAGCGACGACCTGGCCGCTCGTGATCTTCGCCTCGTTCGGGATCATCGTGTCGAGCTTCTCGTCACGGATCCAGGTAGCGACGACGTTCGTCGACTCCTTGGCCTGCTCCGAGGTCTCGAAGAGACTGAGCGAGCTGAAGATGCCCTTGCCGGCATCGATCAGGAAGTAGCCGGCGAACCCCGGCAGCTTGTTCAGCTTGGGGACGAGGGTCTCGTTGACCTTGCGGGTCAGCTCGTCCGTGCGGTTCTCGTTCACACCGTCGTAGCGGCGGATGGTTGCGAACATGTGATGCTCCTTCGTTCCTGTTCAGGGACAGGAGAGTCCGAACGAACTCCCTGCTGCGCTCAGGTCGGTGCGACAGTCGAAGAGCAACGTGCGAAGCCTCGACGGCTTCAAAGACGACCAACGCGCTCATTCACAGTAGCCGCGATCTGGATGCGCCGTGTTGCGTCTCACGAATACGCTCCTCGGGCGACCTCCGGTCCTGCGGCTCGGCTGGAGCTCCGCGCGGGCAGGCAAGCTAGTCGTCGACCGAGGGCTCGGGAGCGTCGCCGCTCTCTGCCGGGCGCAGCTCCCGAGGTAGCCTCGAGGCTCCCGATCGTCTAGGGTCGGTCGCATGTCGAACATCCGCTACCGCTTACAGCTTCACCAGGTCGAGGCCGCCGATCCTCCCGTTCGCTACACGCACGAAGGCAAGCGCGAGGGCGACAGGCTCGTGCTCAGGATTCCGTTCGAGAACCTCGCGTCGGGAGAGGGAGCGGAGTTCCAGCTTCCCGAAGGCGCGAGCGCGGGCGAGGTCGAGATCGTGTGGAACGTGACCGGCGAAGCCTGAAGCGCCGTGCCGTAGCAGCGCTGCCATGAGCTAGGTCGGTCCAGTAGCATCGCGGCGTGCGCGAGCTACGGCCAGGCCTGTGGCACTGGGAGGCGCCGCACGCGGCCTGGAGGGACGGCGAGCCGTGGGATCCGGTCGTGTCGTCCTACGCGATCGACGATGGCGAGCGGTTGCTGCTCTTCGATCCGATGACACCGCCAGGCACGATCGACGCGCTCGTTGCCCACCGCGAGACCGTGGTCGTCCTGACGTGCCCGTGGCACGAGCGCGGCACGGAGGGCCTCGTCGAGCGGCTCGGCCTGCCGGTGTACACACCGCTGCCCGACACGGCGGAGTACCTCATGCGGACGTACGGCCTCACCGCCGAGCAGGCCGGGGACGGCAGCCCCGATCTGGTCTGGTTGCTCAAGGAAGGAAAGGGAGACGCGCGCCCGTACGCGGCCGGCGAACGGCTTGCAGTCGGCGTCGAGGCTCTCCCGGGACAGAAGCCGAACGACATGGTGCTCTGGATCGAGAGCCACGCGGCGGTCGTCGCCGGGGACACGCTCGTCGACTTCGGCGAGGGTCTCCACATCAACCCCCGCTGGCTGAGCCCCGCCGTCACCCGCGAGCAGGTCGCTGAGGGCCTGCGCCCGCTCCTCGGGTTCCCCGTGGAGCACATGCTGGCGACGCACGGTGGGCCGTTCGACCGGGCCGACCTCGAGCGCGCGCTTTCCTGAACCAGGCGTGCGGGTAGCCGAGGCCGGCCTCACTCGTACCGAAGCGCGTCGGCGGTGCGGATTCGGGCGGCGAGGCGGGCCGGGAGGCTGGTCGCGGCGACGACGACGAGCACCGTCGCGATCGGGACGAGCGCGCGCGACCACCAGGGTGCGATCACGGCGTCCTCGGTCGTGTCGCCGGCGATCCGGAAGAGGGCGAGGTAGAGCCCGATGCCGAGCGGGATGGCGAGGAGCGACGCGAGCGCCGCGAGGGCGGCATGGGCGCCGACGACCGAGGAGGTGATCTGGCGAGGAGTGAGGCCGATCGCCTTGAGCACGGCGTAGTCGCGGATCCGCTCTCGGACCGAGAGCAAGGCGACGGCGACGAGCGTCGTGGTGGTGATCAGTAGCAACACGGCGTCGAGTGCGTAGATGAGGAGAAGTAGCTCGTTCGGGAAGTCACTGGTCTTCGAGGCGGACTGGGCGTCGAGCGTAGCGTCGAGCGAGAGCACGACGACCACCATCGCGCCGGTGAGCGCGATGGCCGCCCCGAGGAGCAGAGCCCGGCGCCCTCGCGCCAGGAAGTTCTTGAGCCCGAGCCCGATCGTGAACGGCAGGACCGGCCGGATGACGGCACGCGCCAGGTGTGAGCTCGGAGGAGACGGGCTGCCCGCACGGATAGCCTCGAGGACCGTGAAGCGCGTGCTGCGGCGGCTGGACGCCAAGGCTCCGGCCACCAGGCGGGAAGCACGACGGAGACGGCGACCAGGATGTGCCAGGGGTTCGCCTCGATCGTCGGCGAGCCGAGCAGCGTCTCGGCGCTGGGCGCGGCAAGACGAGGCGCAAGGACCGCCCCGAGCGCGAAGCCCAGGGCGGCCGCGCCGAGACCGAGCGCGGTGGACTCGAGCGCGAAGACGACGCCGACCTGGCGTGGACGAGCGCATTCGCCAGGCTACGTTCGAGCACGATCCCGTCGTCACGCAGTTGGGAGCCGGCGGTACGTACGGGCATGTTCACCGCCGTGCGGCCACCCAGGCCGGCGAGCTGCACCTGATCGGTGCTTCCGCGCGGGCCGACGGTCGCCCACACGAGCGGGACGGGGGCGCCGCGCTCGGTCACGCCCGGCAGCTCGCCGATCGCGGCCGCGGCCGCCTGCGATGGGACGAACGCGAGCACGTGTGCGCCGTTGGCCTCGGCGAACGTCCGCTGCCAGGGATCGACGCCGCTCGAGCGCACCTCCAGGGTCAGCACGATCGTTGCCACCGCAGCGCCCGCGATCGCGATCGTGAGCGCGCTCGCGAGCAACCGCGAGCGGATGCCCGCGAACGCCAGCCGGACGAGCAGCACGGCTATCTACCGATCAGGACAGTGGCGGACGCAGGACTCGCGCAGACACGAAGCGCCGAGGTCCATTCCCCAGACTGGCTGGTACGGGCGACCTGGTCACTTCTATGCAGATCGTCCAGCCCGGGCGCCGAGACGGATCGACGCACCTGCACCGGGGAACCGTCCCTTCTAGGCGTCAGGCGTGAGATGCGGCCGCGCTCCCCGCGGCCGCCTCGTCCGCCAGCTCCCGGAGGAGCGCCCGCGCGCGGGCGGCCGCGGGAGCGATCTCCTTGGCCTCGTAGCGCCGCAGAGCATCCTCGACGACCAGGATCGCCTCCGACTCACGGCCCGCGATGCGAAGCACCTCCCCGAGGTCCATGAGTGCGTCCGTCTGCGTGTCCGCACGCTCGGTCGCCAGGGCGATCGCGACCGCCTCCCTCGCGAGCGCCTCTCCCGCTCCCAGGTCTCCGCCTCGTGCGAGGAGCACTGCCCGTCCGCCGCTCCACAGCACGCGGGCCGCGATCAGGTTCTTCGCGGCGGAGCGCTCACAAACGGTCACGCACTCTTCCGCCTCGTCGAGACGCCCGAGGCGATAGAGGCAGTGGGCGAGCCAGCCGGCGACGATCGCGAGGTAGTTCTTGTCGCCCATCGACGTGAGCTCGTCGAACCCGTGGCGGAGCTCGACCTCGGCCGCTGCCCAGTCACCGTGAACCATCTCGACGAAGTACCCGAGACCCTCCGCCCGTGCCATCGCCGCACCGGGGAGATCTCCGAGTTCACGGCGATCGGCCACACCCTTGACGATCATCTCCCGCGCCGCCTCGCGCTGGCCGAGCATTCCGCGGAGCTGCCCCAGGAAGCACATCGCATACGCCTCGGCGCCGCGGTGCCCCCGGACGCGCTCCAGGATCTCCTCACCCTGCTCGAGCGCGCGGGAGGCAGGCGTCAGACCGAAGCAGAGCGAGGCGAGGATGCCGATCAGGTCGTCCTGCGGGTAGTGCTGGTCCTGCGCCCGGCGGTCGTACTCGTACGCCCGCTCGGCTGCCGGACGGAGATCGTCGAGCTTGCAGAGCCCCCACCGCGCCCAGTACACGACGCGCCAGGCCCGGGCGGCGCCGAAGTCGTCCCCGCTCTCCTCGCACGACGTCGCGGCCTCCAGCCCCTCCGCCTCGAGCTCCTCGTAGTCCGCGTCCGGGTCGACCTGGAACCGCAGGCGCATCTGCGACAGTCGGGCGCGCACGCGCGTCCTCTCGTCACCCGCCTCCTCGGCGAGCACGATGGCCGACCCGAGACAGCTCTCTGCCTCGTCGAAGCGGCCGCTCCAGAGGAGCGCGTCTCCGAGATCGGCGAGGAGCTTCGGCCGGCGCGCGTCGTCCGGTTCCATGAGAGCAAGTGCCCGCGATCGGAGCGTGACGCCCGCGGAGACGTCCCCGCGCGCAGAGGCCGTCCAGCCCGCGGCCGCGAGGTGGTCCGCCGCACGGCGCGCGATCTCCTTCCCGTGCTGGTCGAGGAGCCCGAGCTCGGACAGGTTGCGGTGCGACTGCTCCAGGTGCCAGCCGATGATCTCCGCGTACTCGGGAAGGCGCTCGGCCGCCGTTCGCTCGAGCCAGTCCGCGAACCGCCCGTGCAGGTCTGCCCGGGACTGCTTCGAGAGCGAGTCGTACGCGGCGTCCCTGATCAGGAGATGGCGGAACTCGAGCGCCTCCGTGTCCATGAACTCGGACCGGCCCGGTCGGACGAGCTCCTTCCGGACGAGGTCGTAGAGGAGCGACTGGATCCGGCCCGAGACCGACGGCGGCGCGAGCTCCTCGAGCGCGCCCACGTAGAACACCTGCCCCATCACCGCCGCACGGCCGAGCACCGCGCACTCGTCGACGCCGAGCCGCTCGAGCCGCGCCGCGAGCAGCGCATGGATGCCCGGGGGGACGTTCATCGTCTCGACGTCGCCGACCGCGACCCAGCGCCCGTCGACCTGCTCCAGCCTGCCGTCGTCGATGAGCATCGAGATCATCTGCTCGACGAAGAGCGGGTTGCCTTCGGCGCGCGCCGCGACGTGGTCACGGACCTCGAGGGTCGGCTTCGAGTCGCCGAGGAGCTCGCCGATGAGACGGTCGCAGGCGGCGTCGTCGAGGGGCTCGAGCCGCACGATCGTGCTGCGCTCGGCGCTCTCGCCCCAGTCCTCGCGGCGCTCGAGCAGATCCGGCCGGCTCACGCAGACGAGCAGGATCGGGACGGACTCGGTGTGCCGTGCGACGTTCTCGACGAGCGCGAGGAGCATCGGCTCGGCCCAGTGGGCGTCGTCGAGCACGACGACGAGAGGGCGGTCCCGTGCGAGCCGTGCGAACAGGCGGCGCACGGCCCAGAAGCCCTCCTCGACGACTCCTCTCGCTTCGAGGAGACCGGTGAGTTGCGCGATCGCCTCCGCGACGACCCGAGCGTCCTCCGCGGGGGTGAACAGGCGCTCGAGCTTGCCGACGGCTTCCTCGCCCACGTCGCCGTCGTGGATGCCCGCCGCCTGCCTCACCATCTCGGCGAGCGGCCAGAACGTGATGCCCTCGCCATACGGGAGGCAGCGTCCCTGCAGCACCGTCGCGCGCTCGCCGAGCTGGACGACGAACTCGTGCGCGAGCCGCGACTTCCCGATGCCGGGTGCACCGACCACAGTGAGGAGCCGGCACCCGTTCTCGGAGGTCGTCCGCTCGAGCGCCCACTCGAGCTGGGCGAGGGTGTCGTGGCGGCCGACGAGCGGGGCCTCGAGCCGCGGGACGAGCTCCGAGCGCTCGCGGAGTGCCAGCAACCGGTACGCGCCGACCAGTCCCTGCTTGCCCTTGAGCTCGAGCGACCGGGCGAGCTCCGTGTCGACGGCGTCGCGCACGAGCCGGAACGTGGACTCGGAGAGGAGGATGTCGCCGGGCTCGGCGCTCTGCTGAAGGCGCGCGGCGCTGTTCGCGGCGTCGCCTGCGACGAAGTTGCGGTCCGGGACGATCCCCTTCCCCGCGACGGTGCCGGTGTTGATCCCGGTCCTCGTCGTGAGCACGACGCCGTAGCGCTCCTGGAAGCCCTCGTTGAGGCCGGTGAGCGTCGCGCGCATCTCGATCGCGCTCCGGACGGCGCGGAGCGCGTCGTCCTCGTGGAGCTCAGTCAAGCCGTAGACGGCCATCACGGCGTCGCCGATGAACTTCGCCAGCACGCCGCCATGTCGCTCGATGACGGGCTTCACGCCCTCGACGTACTCGGTCAGGATCCGGTCGAGGGTCTCCGGGTCGAGCCTCTCGCCGAGCCCGGTCGAGTCGACGACATCCGAGAAGAGGATCGTGACGACGCGGCGGAAGCGCTCCGCCGACTCCTCCTCGAGCGGCTGCCCACAGGCGAGGCAGAACCGGGCGCGGTCCGGGTTCTCCTCGCCACACGCAGCGCACGTACGCACCGGACGAGTCTAGTGCGGCCCGGTCGAAATACGGCCGTCGCTCGTTTACGGTGCACTGCGTGCACGACTCGCTCGGTCTCGTCGACCGCGTTGCCGCTCTCCATCGCGTCGACGTCTTCGCCCGCGTGCCTGGTCGCGTCCTTGCAGCCGTCGCGGAGGCCACGACCGAGGTCCGCGCAGCACCCGGGGACGTCCTCATCGAGGAAGGCGCCGTGGAGGCGCACCTGTACGCGGTCGTCCAGGGACGCGTGCGCGTGCACCGCGGGGAGCAGACGCTCGTCGAGCTCGGGCCGTGCACGACGGTCGGGGAGCTCGCTGCGCTCGTCCCCCAACCGCGCACCGCCTCCGTTACCGCCCTCGAGCCCACGCTCGCGCTCCGGCTCGACAAGGCCGTCCTCGACGACCTCCTCGTGGACTGGCCGGAGCTCGCACACGGCGTGATCGACGCGCTGGTCGGGCGCCTGACGGCGATCGCGGATCACGCGGGCGAGGCGGGGTGAGCAGCACCCAGGCACGCAGCGTCGTCTTCCTGCTGACCGCCCAGGCGCTCGCCTTCGGCGTGACCCTCGCGCTGCTGATCGTGCCAGCGAATGCGCTCTTCCTCGACGAGTACGGGTCCCGCTGGCTGCCCGCGACGTACATCGCGGTCGCGGTGTTCGGCACCGCCGGGTCCGCTCTCATCGCCCGGGCCGCGCGCCGCGCGCGCCTGGCCGTCGTCGCGACGGCGAGCCTCGGGGTGCTCGCGCTGCTCTATGCGGCGTCCTGGCTGATCCTCCTCGCGGGCGGCATCTGGGTATCTGCCGTTCTGCTCGTGCTCTTCCCCATCGCCCTGCAGATCGGGTTCGTGTTCATCGGAGGACAGGCGGGCCGGCTGCTCGACGTGCGCCTGATGAAGCAGCATTTCCCGCGGATCGTGTCGGGATTCGCGGTGGGCTTCTTCCTGGGTGGCCTGCTCGGGATCCCGCTGCTCGCCCTGCTCGGGACGACGGAGAACCTCCTGCTCGCGACGACCACGGCGCAGGTCGTGTTCCTCGGCCTCCTGCTCCTGACCGAGAGCCGGTTCCCGGAGGTGCGTGCCGCACCGACCGAGGACGCGCCGGCGGTCGCTCGCCCTCCCCTGCGGACGCTGTTCGCATCGGGCCTCGTGCTCCTGCTCCTCGTGTACCAGGTGCTCTCCGCGATGGGCTCCTGGGTCGTGGACTTCCTGCTCTTCGACCGTGCGTCGCACCAGTACAGCGGAGACGACCTGACGCGGTTCCTCGCCGGCTACACGGCGATCCTCAACCTGGCCGACATCCTCTTCCTCGCGTTGCTCGCAGGCCCCCTGATGCGGCGCTTCGGGCTGCGGCTCGGTCTCGTACTGAACCCGGCCGTCGTCGCCGGGATCCTCGCCGTCATGACCGTGGTCGTCGCGGGCCCCGGCGCGGCGGCCTACGGCCTCTTCGTGCTCGCGGGCGTGCTCCGGATCGCCGACATCGTCACGACCGACGGCACCACCCGGACGTCGATAAACGCCGCGTTCCAGATGGTGCCGGTCGAGGAGCGGCTCGCCGTGCAGGCGGTCGTCGAGGGGATCGGCGTGCCGCTCGCGATCGGCCTCACCGGCGCCATCCTGCTCGGGCTCAACGTGCTCGACCTCGGGATCGGCGCGGTGATCGTGTTCGGGCTCGTCTTGGGGGCGATCTGGACGGTGGTCGCATTCGGCGTGTACCGCTCGTACACGCGGGCGCTCGCCAACGAGATGCGAACACGGTCGTTCGAGCCGAGCGCAGGCGAGCTCGCGGAGGACGACGCCGTGCGGACGCTCCTCCGGTCCGACGACGCACGGGACGTCAGGCTGGGCCTCGACCTCCTGGCCGGCGCCCTGTCCCCGGCGGTCTCCGCCGAGCTGCTGCAGGCGGCGGACCACGCGGATCCCGACGTGCGGGTGCGTGCTCTCGTGCGCCTTGCCGTGACCGGAGACGAGCGCGCCGCCGCAGACGTTGCGGCGCTCCCGAGGCGGCTCGCTTCCTCGCCGGACGCACTCGAGCGGCAGGCCGCGGCGACCGCGCTCGGGGCGCGCGACATCGTCCCGGCCGACTCGGGTCTCCTGGTCGCGCTCCTCGACGATGTCGATCCCTCGGTGCGCACGGCGGCGCTCGAAGCGGTCTCACCGGACGACGCCTCGGATCCGGCGATCGTGCGGCGGGTCGTCGCAGCCGTCGAGGAGCCGAACACGGCAGGACCAGCCGGCTCGGCGCTTCGAAGGCTCGGCGCTGCGCCCGTCCCGTTCGTCCGCGCGGCCCTGGCCCGCGACGTCACGGCCGTCCGAGCGTCGCTCGTGCGGACCGCGGCAGATACCGCTGCCCGGCACGGGTTCGAGGTCATGGAGCCGCTGCTGACACAGCCCGACCGCGCCGTCGTGCTCTCCGCCCTCGACGCGCTCGAGGCGGCCGGGGGCCGCGATGCGGTGCCGCCGGAGGTGCTGGACGAGGTGCTGCGCGACGCGACCGCTCACGCCGGACGCGTGCTCGCCGCGCGCAGGGCGCTCTACGGCGCCGACAGCTCGGTCGTACGGGCACTCGAGGACGAGGTCGACCTCGCTCGCGGCCTCGTCGCCGCGGTGCTCGCACTCCGTCACGGACCTGGCATCCGTGACGCCATCCGGGTCGTGGACAGTGCGGAGGGGCAGCGCCGTGCGCTCGGGATCGAGGCGCTCGACGTGCTCATCTCCCGCGACGAAGCGTCGATCGCCCTCCCTCTCCTCGCCCGCGAACTGGACGAATCCGGGCGCGCGGCGGACGGCGATCGCGCCCGGAGCCAGGACGAGTGGCTCACGGACCTGGAACAGGACCCGGAGCGGGTCTGGCGCTCCCCGTGGCTCGCGGCGTGCGCACGGCACGCCCGTCGAGCGTGACCGCGCCCCCGATCGGGGAGGTCACGGGCTGGGCGGGGCACCGCCTGCTCGACACCGTCATCGGCCGCACGATCGCCCTGATCGCGCCATGCATGCTCTGGCCAAGAGACAGTGACACCGCGGAGACGGTTCCCGGCCCCGCCGCCGCGTAGACCGCATGGTGGACCCGGAGCCCACGGAAGGAGAAGCGACGGACCGGCCCGAGGCGCGGGACGCGTCGCCGCGGTCGTGGGCGGCGGGGCTTCGGGAGGACGCGGAGAAGCTCGCGCACCGCGCGCGGGCCGAACGAGGACGGCACGAGTCGGTCGACGCGGTGTTCGAGATGGTCGAACGGGACAGCGACGTCGGCGGCGAGATCATCGCCGGAGCGCTCGCCTACCGGCTCTTCATCTGGCTGCTCCCCGTCGCCCTCATCGCCGTCGCCGGCCTCGGCTTCGCCGCGGACGCGTCGTCCGAGTCCCCCGAGGAGGCCGCGGAGTCGCTCGGGCTGGAAGGCTTGATCTCGAGCTCGATCGCGAACGCCGCGAACAGCCCGAACCGCTGGTACGCCCTCCTCGTCGGGATACCCGTGCTGGTCTGGGCGACGAGAAGCGTGCTGCGCGTGCTGATCGGCGCGCACCGGCTCGTCTGGACCGACGATCGAACCATGGCGCCGAAGCCGAAGCTCGTTCCGTCGCTCAGGCTCCTCCTCCTGCTCCTGTGCTTCGGCGTCGCGTCGACGGCCGCGAGCGCGATGCGCGCATGGTCGACGGGCCCCGGGGCGCTCGCGACGGTGGTGTCGCTCGTGCCCTACGCCGGCCTCTGGCTGCTCGTGACGGTGCGACTCCCGCACCGCGACGCGCCCTGGGCGGCACTGATACCCGGCGCGGCCGTGTTCGCCGTCGGGCTCCAGCTGCTCCACGTCGTCCTCGTCTACGTCATCACACCGTGGGCGCTCGCGAAGCAGGGGACCTACGGAGCCCTCGGAGTCGGAGCCGCCCTGCTCGTCAGCCTCTTCCTCGTCAGCAGACTGGCCGTCGCGGCCGCCGTCGTCAACGCGACGCTGTGGGACCGACGCGGCCGTCCGACCTGAGCTCGGTCCCGATCAGGCCTCCGGCCCCCTTCGCGCCGCCGCGAGAAGGTCGAGCTTGCGCTCGAGCTCGGCGAAGCGCCTCTCCATCAGCTCGCGATCGGAGAGCTCGCCCTCCACCCGCGCCGCTTCCGACTCACGCGTCGCGCGCGCGACGAACGACGACGTGATCACGGCGGTCACGATCGCGATGAAAGCGGTTCCCTCGAGCATCACCGCGGCGCCGGCCAGCCTGCCGCTGAAGTTCGTGGGCGCGACGTCGCCGTAGCCGACGGTCGTGACCGTCTGCAGCGCCCACCACATCCCGATGCCGAGGTTCGGATACTCCTCGCCGTCGATCAGGGTGATCATGAACCCCGCGCCGACCACGATGACGGCGGTCGCGATGACGATCACGCTTGCGGCGTTTCGCACCGACAGCGGCTCGCGCCCGAAGCGCTGGAGCCGTCGCTCGATGAGATTCCACCGCCCCATGGGCTGCGGACAAAGGAAATCACCCGGGGGTGACGACTCCGCCTCCGACCCAGCCCGGGCGCTCGTCCCGGACGGGAAGAGAACGATTCCATGAGGGAGCCCTGCGGGCGGCGTGGCCCGCAGGGAGATCTTTTGCATGGTCGGGAGATCCCCGGCCCCGCGTGCGCGGGACCGGGGATCCGTGGGTCTAGGCGGAGACGGCCGCCGGCTCGCGCTCCTGCACAGGGTCGGGCTCGCCGGCGTCGAGCCTCGGAAGCCACTCGAGCCAGCGCGGCAGGTACCAGTTCCAGTCGCCGAGCAGCTTCATCGACGCGGGCAGGAGCACTCCTCGCACGATCGTCGCGTCGATGAGGATCGCGGCGGAGAGCCCGACGCCGAACTGCTTGAAGAAGGGCCACGACAGCGTCGCGAAGACCGCAAAGACCGCGACCATGACGAACGCGGCGCTCGTGACCACCCCGGCGGTGGACTTGATCCCGTGCGAGACCGCCTCGTCCATGCTCTTGCCGCGGTCGAACGTCTCCCGGATCCGGCTCAGGATGAACACGTGGTAGTCCATCGAGAGGCCGAACAGGATCACGAACAGGAGCAGCGGCACCACCGCGTCGATCCCGGCTGGGGACTCGTCGCCGAGGAGCCCCTTGCCGATCCCGTGCTGGAAGACGAGCACGAGCACGCCGTAGGCGGCTGCGACCGACAGCAGGTTGAGCACGATGGCCTTCAGCGCGACGACGATCGAGCGGAACGCGACCAGCATCAGGGCGAACGCGAACAGGAGGACGAAGGCGACGACCGGGGGCAGATTCGACTTCAGTGCCTCCGCCTGATCCCTCCACTCGGCCGTTGTCCCGGTGACGCCGGCCTCGGTGTCCGGAAGCCCGCCGACCGTCTGCGGGACGACCTCGTTGCGCAGCATGCGAAAGGCTGCGTTCGAGGCGTCATCGGTTCCGTTGCCCGCGATCGGGACGGTGATGTTCGCGACCGTACCATCGTCGTTGACATCCACCGTGATCGGCTCGAACGCGCGGCCGCTCGCGAGCGCCCGCTGCTCGAGCTGTGCGATCGCGCGCCGCATCGTCGGCGTCCGCACGCTCGGCGCCTCGACCACGACGTACGCGGGCAGCGCCGAGCCGGGGAATGCCTCCTGCATGCGGTCGTACGTCTTGATGACCTCGAGCGACTTCGGGAACGACTCGGGCCCCTGCGCCGAGAGGTGCAGCTGCAGCGCGGGTGCGGCGAGTGCCAACAGCACGGCGGCAGAGGCTGCGGCCGAGAGCACAGGACGGCGCAGGACGCCATCCACGATCGGGCCCCAGATCCGGCCTTCCCCGTCGTTACGGCTGAAGCGTCCGACGAACGGGACGCGCCCGCGGTCGACCTTGTCTCCGAGCCGCGAGAGCACCGCGGGGAGCACGGTCAGCGACCCGAGCACCGCCACGGCGACCACGAGGATCGTGGCCAGCGCGAGCGAGGAGAAGGTCGTGTCGCCGGTCAGGAACATGCCGGCCATGGCGACCATCACGGTCAGGCCGGAGACGAGCACGGAACGGCCTGAGGTCGCGGCGGCGATCTCCAGCGCCGTCTGCGCATTGCGGCCTGCGGCCCGCTCCTGGCGAGCCCGCTTCAAGTAGAACATCGAGTAGTCGACGCCTACCGCGAGCCCGATCAGGAGCACCATCGCCGGGGCCTGGATCGCGACCGGCAGCAGGACGCTCGAGAGCGCGACGAGGCCGAAGGTCGCGAAGACGGCGGACAGCGCGAGCAGGAGCGGAATACCCGCTGCCACGAGCGAACCGAACGTGAGCACGAGGACGATGAGCGTGATCGGGAGCGAGAGCGTCCCGGCCTTGCCGAGGTCTTCGTTGTACGCCTCTACGACGCCCTTCTCGGCACTCGCGTCGCCGAACTCGCCGATCGTGAAGCCCGGATGGGCGCCCTCTGCTGCGGCGACGACGGCAAGGACCGGGTCGATCTTGTCGACCGCGTCCTCCTTGGCGCCCCGGATCCGGAACTCGACGAGCGCGGAGCGCCCGTTCTTCGAGATCTGGCCGGCGTTGCCGGGAGCGAGCGGTGAGCGGACGTCCTGGACCTCCGCGATCTTGGAGACACGCGCGACGACGTCCGCGACCGCGGAGTCGAAGGCGGGCGTGCCCACACGATCCGAGCGACTCTGGATCAGGACGCGCTCGGTGGCAGGCTGCTTGAACCCGTCCTCGAGGATCCTGTCCATACGGCCCGACTCGCCGGGTCCGGCGCTGGTCTCGATGTTCCTCGTTCCGACCATGCCGCCGAGCCCGAAGGCGACGAGCACGAATGCGAGCCAGCCGAACGTGGCGGTCTTCCAGTGACTCGCGCTCCAGCGCCCCATGCGGGCGGCGAGGTTCTGCGACCGGTGCTTGGTGTTGCGGGACATCTCTTCCTCCTTCGGGATACGTGCTGGTCGAGGTGCTGGCCCTCTAGGCCGCGTAGGCGAACGGGTGGTAGAAGGCGTCGAGGGCGCTGTCCGGTGCGACCGCGATCTGGAAGCGGTCGCCGAGGCGCTCGTCCTCGACGGCGACGGTCACGGCGTTGGCGGCTGGGTGCCAGAGCAGCCGGACGTGGACGCCGTCGCTGTCGCGGGAGGCGAGCTCGCGGGTGTCGATGACAGGACTCATGGCTCCTCCTTCTCGGGTGAGTTCTGCGGGCGCGACGGTCACGGGATGTCGACCTCGCTCACGCTCGTCGCGGTGGTGCGCTCGGCCACGTAGAAGGGCAAGAGCCGGAGCGCGTCCTCCTCGGTCGCCGACTCGACCGTCCACCAGATCTCGTGGCCACCGGAGCGGCACGAGGCCAGGGTCGTCCGGTGCCGAAGCGGGCTCTGATGCCCCCTGAAGGAGGCGAAGACGACGCCGCACTCGTGCGGGTCGTGACGGTGGTGGAGCAGGTAGTGCGGCATGTGTCGAGGGTGCCGCCGCGCGGCTTTCCCGACATCAGGGCGTCACCCTGATCCTTCACCCTGATTTCGGGATCCGGACACCCCGATCTATCCTGGCCGGCGAGGGAGGATGACCCTGGGCACCGACCACCTGGTGGGACGCACCGACGAGCTCGACCTGTTCGAGCGGGTGCTGGCGGAGGTCGACCGGGGAAAGTCCGCGGCCATCGAGATCGTGGGCGAGCCGGGGATCGGCAAGACGCGCCTCCTGGCGGAGGTCGCCGGACGCGCGGATGCCGGAGGGCGGCTCGTCCTTTCCGGCTCAGCGGCGGAGCTCGAGCAGGACCTGCCGTTCTCCGTCTTCGTCGACGCGCTCGACGAGTACCTCGAAGGCCTCGACCCAGGCTCCTTCGCCCGCCTGGACGAGGACGTGCGAGCCGAGCTCGCGCACGTCTTCCCGTCGCTCTCGGCACACGAGAGCGCGGGCCGCGTGGCGCTCCAGCACGAGCGGTACCGCACGCACCGCGCGGTGCGGGCGCTGCTCGAGCACCTCGCGAAGACGCGAGCGGTCGTGGTCCTGCTCGACGACCTCCACTGGGCCGACTCGGCGTCGATCGAGCTGCTCGGCGGGCTGCTACGGCGCAGGCCGGCCGCGGCCGTGCTCATGGTGCTGGCACTCCGGCCCCGCCACGTGCCGGAGCGACTCGCGACCGCGCTCGAGCGAGCGCAGCGATCGGACACACTGACGCGGATCGAGCTCGGGGCGCTGACGCCGGTCGAAGCCCGCGAGCTCCTGGGCGGGCTGGTCGACGACGACGCCCGGGCAACCCTGCTCTACGAGGAGAGCGGCGGCAACCCCTTCTACCTGGAGCAGCTCGCCCGCTCACGTGAACGCGCGAGCGAAGCAGCAGGCCCCGGCGAGGTCTCTGCGACCGCGATCGGCGTCCCGCGGGCGATCGCCGCCTCGCTCAGCGAGGAGCTCGGCCTGCTGTCGGCCACCGCGCGTCTCGTGCTCGAGGGCGCCGCCGTCGCCGGAGACCCGTTCGAGCCGGAGCTAGCGGCGGTCGCCGCCGGGGCCTCGGAGACGGCGGCGATGGACGCGGTCGACGAGCTCCTACGGCTCGACCTCGTTCGCACCACGGACGTCCCACGGCGCTTTCGCTTCCGTCATCCGCTGGTCCGCCGCGCCGTCTACGAGACGACCGCCGGGGGCTGGCGGCTGGGCGCCCACGAGCGGTGTGCGGAGGCCCTCGCGATGCGTGGCGCACCGGCCACCGCGCGCGCCCACCACGTGGAGCGCTCGGCCCGCGACGGCGATGTCGACGCCGCCGCCGTCCTGCGCGAGGCCGGCGCGGAGGCACTCCGGCTGGCGCCGGCGAGCGCCGCGCGCTGGTTCGCCGATGCCCTCCGCGTCCTCCCACGCACCGCCCCCGCGGAGCAGCGCGTCGAGCTCCTGCGTGCCCGGGCAGGTGCTCTGACGTCCGCGGGCCGATTCGCCGACAGTCACCACGCGCTCCTCGAGGCACTCGAGCTCGCGCCCGGCGACGCGCACGTGCTGCGCGCCCGGCTCGCCCGCGACTGCGCCGGGGTCGAGGGCCTCCTCGGACGCCAGGAGGACGCCGGGAACCGTCTCGCAGCCGCCCTCGCCGAGCTGCCCGACAAGAACTCGCCCGAGGCCGTCTCACTCCTGCTCGAGCTCGCCGTGAACGCCATCTGGAGGGCGCGCTACGAGGCGATGCAGGAGTCCGCCGAGCACGCGGTGCGGGCTGCACGAGCGCTCGAAGACGCGGCCCTGACCGCAGCGGCTCTCGCCGTGCTCGCGTTCGCGGACTCGATGACGGGCAGCGCCGAGCGCGCCGAGTCCGACCGGTCCGAGGCTGCGGCGCTCGTCGACTCGCTTTCCGACGACGAGCTCGCCCGCCATCTCGAGGCCGCCTCCTGGCTCGCCGGAGTCGAGCTCTATCTCGGCCGCTACGCCGGAGGCGACGCGCACGCCACCCGGGCGCTGGCCCTGGCACGAGCGACCGGACAGGGAGAACCCGTCCTCCTCCTCCAGCAGACGCTCGGCGGCCTCTGGCGCATGCGGGGGAAGCTGGCCGAGTCCGGCGAGCTCCTGGACGGTGCAATCGAGGCGTCGCGCGTGCTGGGGAACACGCATGCGCTCGTCTGGAGTCTCTCCGGCCGCTCCGCGGCGGCACTCCAGGTGGGGGACGTCGAGCTGGCTCTCACCGCCGCCCGGGAGGCGGTCGACCTCAGCCAGGGGTCGAACGGCGGCTTTCACTCGGCCGAGGCGGCCGTGGGGCTCGCGGCCGCCCTCGCCGAGGCCGGGCAACCACAAGTCGCCGTCGAGCTCCTCCTCGAGTTCGCCGGCGGTGAGGAGCTTGCGCTCATCGCCGGTGGCCCGCGAGCGCATTCCCTCGAGCTCCTCACACGGTGTTGGCTCGCGCTCGACCGGCGGGCCGAGGCGGGGCGTGCAGCCGCCCACGCGGAGAAGTGGGCCTCCGCGGTGCGGCTGCCGATGGCCGTCGCCTGGGCGGACCGGGCGGCGGCGGAGGTCGACCTGCAGGCGGGACACGCCACACGCGCCGCGAAGAGGGCGCTCGCGTCGGCTGCCGCCGCAGACGAGGTCGGGACGCCGATCGAGGCTGCACTGTCGAGAACCCTCGCGGGCCGTGCGCTCGGCGAGGCGGGAGAGCGAGAGCGCGCGCTCCCGGAGCTCGAGCGGGCAGCCGCGCAGCTCGACGCCTGCGGCGCGCTTCGCTGGCGGGACGACGCTGAGCGCGAGCTGCGGAAGCTCGGGCGGCGCATCCACCGTCGCACCCGGCCGGGTCGAGCAGACGGGAGCCCCATCGAGACGCTGACCGCACGAGAGCTCCAGGTCGCGCGGCTCGTCGTCGACCGCAGGACGAATCCCGAGATCGCGACGGACCTCTACCTCAGCCAGAAGACGGTCGAGACGCACCTGCGCAACATCTTCCGGAAGCTCGACGTCACCTCCCGGGTCGAGCTCGCACGCGCCGTCGAACGAGCCGAGAGAACGCCGGCGCCCTAGTCGTTTCGGAACCTCCTCGGCGCGGTCGGTGTATCGGCGGCAGACCGAGGAAAGGATCGCCATGCGCAGATACCTCGTTGCAGCCGCGCTCGTCGCGCTCGTGCTTCCCACGCTCGCGGCTGCCAAAGGCCCCTCTAGCGCGTCCATCTCGGGCCCCGGCCTCGACCGCGCGCTCACGATCGGAGGGGATGGCGAGGAGACGGGCACCGCTCTCGGGACGTTGACGATGGCCAGCGGCTTCTTCGAGCAGGCATTCGGCCAGTCACCGGACCCGACGTTCACGGCCCGCCCCCGGGGCACGCTCGGACCGCGGTACAGGATCGTCTACGTCGTCCCGGGGCAGGACCTCCGCAGCCGCATCGTTCAGCACGTCTACCCATACGCGAAGCCCTTGGCGGTGACGCACATGCGGCGAGGACAGCGGTTCTGGCAGGTGAACAGCACGCACGGGGGATGGTTCCGCGCCGGAGTGGCTCTCAAGCGGATGCTCGTCCGGGCGGGGCTGCCCGCCAGACCGCCGTCCTAGGACGTCGGTCGCGCACCGACCACCTCCATCCGAGGGCGAGCGCGGCGGGGGTTCCGCCGCGCTCGCCAGGTCTTAGCCCGTCGCGGTGGTCGAGGTGTCGGCGCCACGCTTGCGATAGCTGTACCCGCCGCGCTGCTTCGTCGTGAGGCCGAGGAAGATCGCCGCGAGGCCGACGACGAGGTGCGGCGCCCATACGATCGCCGTCTCGTCCGCGAAGCCGAAGAGCGACGGCGAGGCCGCGAGGAGCGCTCCCGCCGAGACGTCGAACAGGTTGTGCACGCTCATCGGCACCACGCGCCAGACGCCGAGCTCGTAGTCGGTGAACAGGCTGTACGCGATGAGCCCGCTGCCGAGGACGACCGGGATCACGGTCGCGGCGGCATCGTCGGAGAACTAGGAGGATCCAGGGTGCTGCGATCAGCGCCGCGCCGACGACGTAGTCGAGCGGAGCATGCAACCTGGTAGGGATGAAGCGCATCACGACTCCTTCGGGTCGGGACAACGGTCGCTGCGGGTTCGCTTCGCCACTCCGTCCGGTTCGATCCTGGCGGCGCCGGTAGGCTCGCAGCAGTGATCGTCCGTCCCGAGATCGACGCGTTCGCCGAGGAGCACACGACGCCGCCCGAGGCGCTGCTCGTGGAGCTGAGCGACGAGACGAAGGCGACCCTGCCATGGCCGGAGATGCTGACCGGGCCGGTTCAGGGTCGCTTCCTGGAGCTGCTGGTCTTCGCGAGCAAAGCCGAGCGCGTGCTCGAGATCGGGACGTACAGCGGCTACTCGGCGCTCTCGATGGCGCGCGGGCTGCCGCCCGGCGGGCACATCGACACCTGCGAGATCGACGAGCGCCACGCGGAGGTCGCCCGCCGCTACGTCGCCGAGAGCCCCTATGCCGACCGGATCACGATCCACGTCGGCCCCGCCCTCGACACCATGCGCGCATCTCCACGGGCCGTTCGACCTGGTCTTCGTCGACGCCGACAAGACCGGCTACGACGCGTACTACGAGGCGGTCCTCTCCAAGCTCTCCCCGCGCGGGCTCATCGTCTTCGACAACATGCTGGCAGGCGGCCGCGTGGTGGACGCGCCCGACGCCGACGAGAGGACCGCGGCGATCGTCGCGCTCGACGAGAAGCTTCGGAACGACCCGCGCGTCGTGTGCGTGCTCCTGACCGTCCGCGACGGCGTGACGCTCGTGCGCCGCGCCGACTGACCCTCACCGGCGACCGCACCAGACCGTCCTGCGCTCGCCCGCACGTCGCTGCTCCGGGTGCTCGCAAGTTCTTGTTGACATGACCATAACTGCCTGCTAGGGTAAAGGTCATTCGGACACAAACAAGCGTCGGAGCTGAAAGGAGAACCTCATGCTTCCCGCCGCGCTTCCATTCCAGTATCTCCCCCGCACCCTCCGCGGCGATCGGATCCGCCGGTCGCCCTTCCTCCCGCACGGCCGCCGCGTGCGCCGCGGGCGGCCCGACGAGGCCGGCGACTAGCTGCATGCGGACGTTCGACACGCCTGTGACGGAGCTCACGTGGTGAGCAGGGCGAACCGCGCGCAGGTACCGGTGGGCTACGACCCCTCGCAGTTCCCGGCGTTCGCGGTGACGGTGGACGTGGTCATCCTGACCATGTCCGAGCGCACGCTCCAGGTGCTGCTCGTGCGACGCGGCGAAGCGCCGTTCGAGGGTATGTGGGCCATCCCCGGCGGCTTCAAGCGCCCGGCCGAGACCCTGGACGAGGCGGCCAGGCGCGAGCTCGTCGAGGAGACGGGGGTCGAGGTTGCCACACCGGCGACGCAGTTCGGCGCCTACGGCGATCCGGGGCGCGATCCGCGCATGAACGTCGTGACGGTCGCGTACCTCGCCGTGGTGCGCGACGTGGGCGCGGTCGTCGGAGGCACCGACGCCTCGGAGGCGGCGTTGATGCCCGTGTCGGCCGTGCTCAACGAGGACCTCGAGCTCGCGTTCGACCACCTGCGGATCGTGCTCGACGCGGTCGAGCGGATCCGTGTCGAGCTCGAGGTCTCGGGCATCGCGACGGCATTCGTGGGGCCGACCTTCACGCTGGCCGAGCTCCGGGCCGTCTACGAGGCGATCTGGGGCGTCCAGCTCGACGCCGCGAACTTTCGGCGGAGCATCGTCGCGGAGGACGGCTGGGTGATCCCGACCGGCCGCCGGACACAGCCCGGCCCGGCCGGAGGGAGGCCCGCGGAGCTCTATCGGGCGGGGCGCGCGTGGAGCCACGGCGGCCCCATCCATCGCCTCCAGCGAAACGACGAGAGGGAGTGAGCGGCATGAGAGCTGTCGTCCACGACAGGTACGGGCCTCCGGAGGTCCTTCGGGTCGACGACGTCCCGCGGCCGGTGCCGAACGAGGGCGAGGTCCTCGTCGAGGTTCACGCCACGAGCGTCACCCGCTCCGACTGCGGCTTCCGCGAGGCGCACCCGTTCTTCGTACGCGCGTTCACGGGCGTTCGCAGGCCGAAGCGGCGGATCACCGGCATGGAGCTCGCCGGCGTGGTCGCGGCGGTCGGCCCGGCGGTCCGCGAGTTCGCGGTCGGAGACGAGGTCTTCGGCGTCAGGGGCGGCGCGAACGCGGAGTACGTCTGCGTCCGCGAGGCGGGCGTGCTCGCGCACAAGCCGTCCGGCATGAGCTTCGAGGAGGCCGCGGCGGTCTGCGACGGAGCGCTCCTGGCGCTCTCGTGCCTGAGACCCGCAGATCTGCGCGACGGACGAAGCCTGCTCGTCTACGGCGCGTCCGGGTCCATCGGGACGGCCGCGGTGCAGGTCGCCAGGCACTTCGGCGCCGAGGTCACGGCCGTCTGCGACACCAAGAACGTCGAGCTGGTGCGCTCGCTCGGCGCCGACCGCGTGCTCGACTACACGAGAGAGGACTTCACGAAGAGCGGCGAGACGTACGACGTCGTCTTCGACGCGGTCGGCAAGCACTCGTTCAGGCGCTCCCGCCACTCGCTGAAGCCCGGCGGGATCTTCGTCACGACCGACCTCGGGTTCATGTGGCACGTCCCGCTCGTCGCTCTCGCGACGCGGTGGGTCGGGGACAAGAGAGGGACGCTGGGAGTGGGCAGGTACCGGAAAGAGGATCTCATCCTCCTCAGGGACCTGATCGAGGCGGAGAAGTACCGGGCGATCATCGACCGCACGTACCCGCTGGAGGACGTGGTCGAGGCGACCCGGTACGTCGAGACCGGCCAGAAGACGGGGAACGTCGTCCTGACTGTGAAGCCCGCGACCGCCGGGCCGGCGCACGCCCGGCGGGGAGCGGAGATGACCGCATGAGAGCCGTTGTCCACGATCGTTACGGGCCTCCGGAGGTCCTCCGGCTCGAGGAGGTCGAGCGGCCGATGCCGAAGGACGACGAGGTGCTCGTCAGGATCCATGCCACGACGGTCACCCGCACGGACTGCCACATGCGCGCGGCGCGTCCGTTCATCTGGCGCTTCATGCTCGGATGGCGCCGTCCGAAGCGGCGAATCCTGGGCGTGGAGTTCGCCGGCGTCGTGGAGACGGTCGGCTCGGCGGTCACCCGTTTCCACGTCGGTGACCGCGTGTTCGGGATGCGAAACGCGTCCCACGCGGAGTACGTCTGCGTGCGCGAGGCCGGTGTGGTCGCGCACGTCCCGAGCGCCATGACGTTCGAGGAGGCCGCGGCCGTCAGCGACGGGTTCCACCAGGGGCTGGTACCACTGAGGCGGGCGAACGTCGGTGCGGACACGCGCCTCGTCGTCTACGGAGCGTCCGGATCCTGCGGGACCGCTGCCGTGCAGCTCGCGAAGCGCCACTTCGGCGCGCACGTCACGGCGGTGTGCAACACGAAGAACGTCGAGCTCGTACGTTCGCTCGGAGCGGACGAGGTAGTCGACTACACGCGCGAGGACTTCACGAGGCGCGGCCAGACCTACGACGTCGTCCTCGACGCCGTGGGCAAGCACTCCCTCCTCCGCTCGCGGCGGGCACTCGAGCCGCGCGGGCTCTACCTGGCGACCGACCGTCTCTACAACTTCCCGCTCGCGCTCCTCACCTCGCTCGTCGGCAAGCGGAAGGTCGTGTTCACGGTCGAGCGGCCGACGAGGGAGGACCAGCTCGTGCTCAAACAGCTGCTCGAGGCCGCGACGTACAGCCCTGTGATCGACCGGATATACCCCCTCGGAGACGTGGTCGAGGCCACGAGGTACGTCGAGTCGTTCCAGAAGACCGGAAACGTTGTGCTGACGCTCGACGACGGTGCCGTCCGATGAAGGTGGCGGTGCGCGAGCGCTACGGGCCGCCCGAAGCCGTCGTCGAGCTCCGGGAGATCGACATGCCCACTCCTGCGGACGACGAGGTGCTCGTCAGGGTGCGGGCGACCTCGGTCAACATCGCCGAGTGGTACGCGGTCACGGGCCGGCCGTGGATCGCGCGTCCGACGATGGGGCTGCGCCGACCGAAGGAGATCCGGCTCGGGGTCGACTACGCCGGGACCGTCGAGAAGATCGGGAAGGACGTTACGCAGTTCAGTCCCGGCGACGAGGTCTTCGGGGGGCGGACCGGCGCGTTCGCCGAGTACGTCGTCGCCAAGGAGGACCGTGCCATCGTGCCCAAGCCCCCGAACGTCGCGTTCGAGCAGGCCGGGGCAGTGGGGACGGCCGCGATCACCGCACTGCAGGGCCTTCGCGACCAGGGCGGGATCGAGCAGGGCCAGAAGGTGCTGATTCATGGCGCATCGGGCGGCGTGGGCACGTATGCCGTGCAGATCGCCAAGGCACTCGGAGCCGAGGTCACTGCCGTCTGCAGTCCACCAAACGTGGACATCGCACGATCGCTCGGCGCGGACCGCGTCGTCGACTACACGCAGGTGGACTTCACGCGAAGCGGAGAGCGCTACGACCTTGCGCTCGACATCGCCGGGACGCGGTCGTTTTCCGAGCTCCGGCGCGTGCTCGAGCCGGACGCGACGGTCGTTCTGATCGGGGGGCCCAGGGCGAACCGCCTGCTCGGGCCGCTCGGCCACCTGGCGCAATCGCGGCTCGCGGCAATACGCGCGAGCCAGAACGTCGCGTTCTTCATCGCGAGGTTCAACAAGGAGGACATGGAGACGCTGCGCGGGCTCCTCGAGGCGGGGACGGTGACCTCGGTCGTCGACAGCGTCTATCCCCTCGACGCGATCGGGGCCGCGCTACGACACATGGGCGAGGGGCACCCCCGCGGCAAGATCGTCGTCACGACGTAGGGCGGGTACCGTTCGCCCGTGGCCACCAGCCGGCCCTGATGGGCGGATCGCGTTCGTCCTGCTCGCCCTCGCTCTCGCCATTCCGATGGCGTCGGCCTCGTCCGCGACGCGCGTCCCCGCGCAGCAGCGCGACACGAGCCAGAGTCTGCTCGCCGGCGTGCGCGCGCATCTCACGGCGCTCCAGCGGATCGCCGGGCGGAACGGCGGGAATCGCGCCGCGGGGACGAGCGGGTACGACGCTTCGGCGGGCTACGTGGCGGCCCGGATGCGGGTCGCCGGGTACCGGGTCAGCCTCCAGGAGCTCACGTTCCCGTTCGTCTTCGACCGCTCTCCGCCCGAGCTCCACGCGCTCGACGGAGCGCACTGGGGCTATCGCGCCGGGCGCGACTACGTCACGCTCTCGTACTCCGGGAGCGGTCGCGTGGAGGCAGCCGTCACCGCCGTCGACCTGCTCGTCCCGAGCCCCGCTCCCAACTCGTCGACGAGCGGGTGCGAGACATCCGACTTCGCGGCATTCCCGAGCGGGTCGGTCGCGCTGCTGCAACGGGGGAGCTGCACGTTCCGGGTGAAGGTCGCGAACGCGGTCGCAGCCGGAGCGAGCGGCGTCCTGGTGATGAACGAGGGCAACCCGGGCCGGCGTGACGTGTTCTCCGCGACGCTGGGGCCGCCGCAGGTGCGCGTGCCTGTGATCGCGACCAGCTCCGACGTCGGGGACGCGCTGCGGGGCAGCGCGCGCGACGGCGCGACCGGGGCGCGCGCCCTCCTCGCGACGGACGTCGTCGCGGAGACCCGACGCACGCGCAACGTGATCGCGGAGAGCCGGAAAGGGAGCCCGGAGAGCCTCGTCGTCGTCGGCGCGCACCTGGACAGCGTCCCCGGCGGACCCGGCATCAACGACAACGGGAGCGGCTCGGCGATCGTCCTCGAAGCTGCCGAGCGGCTGGCCGGCACGGCACCGCGCAACCGGCTGCGCTTCGTGTGGTGGGGCGCGGAGGAACTCGGCCTCGTCGGCTCGAGGCACTACGTCGACTCCCTGTCCGCGGCGGCGAGGCGACGCCACGCCCTCTACCTCAACTTCGACATGGTGGGCTCGCCGAACTTCGTCCCGTTCGTGTACGACGGAGACGGGTCGACAGCGGGAAACGGCTCGCGTCTGCCGCCGGGGTCCGCGCCCATCGAACGCGTCTTCGCACGCTCCTTCACTTCCCGGGGGCTGTCGTACAGGGAGACGTCTATCGGGGCGTCCTCGGATCACTTTCCGTTCGCACAGGCGGGGATCCCGGTGGGCGGTCTGTTCTCGGGCGCGGACGGGCGGAAGTCGGCCGCAGAGGCCGCTGCCTTCGGCGGGCGCGAGGGCCAGCCGTACGACCCGTGCTACCACCGCCCCTGCGATCGGCTGACGAACGTCAGCGCGGCGGCGCTCGAGCGGCTCGCCCGCGTGGCGGTCGACGCCATCGCGCGCTTCGCGCGCGACACCTCGGGCGTCAGGCGGGCGAGCTAGCGTCGCCCGTGACACCGCCGTCCGGGCTCTACACTCGACGGACGATGGCGCTCGAGCTGTACATGGTCGGCGTGATCGTCGAGGACATGTCTCGCGCACTCGAGTTCTACCGACGACTCGGTGTCGCAGTGCCGGAGGGAGCGGAGGAGCAGGAGCACGTCGAGGTCGCGATGGGCGGGTTGACGTTCTTCCTGAGCACCCACCGGGCGAACGCCCGCTGGGACCCGGCGAAGACGCCAGCCTCCGGTGGATACCGGATCGTTCTCGAGTTCATGCTCGAGTCGCGGGAGGCGCTCGACGCGAAGGCCGAGGAGCTGCGCGGCTTCGGGTACCGGGAGCACTGCGCGCCGTACGACGTGACCCCCGAGCTCCGCTTCGCGATGATCGACGACCCCGACGGCAACACGATCCTCCTGTCCGCGTTCGCCGAGGGCGCGCGGTAGACGCCGACGGCCGCCCCGTGAGGCGGCCGTCAGGGTCTTCGGGAGACTCAGAACGACGCGCGCGCCGTGCAGACCTCGCCCGAAGGGCTCGTCGCGCGGGCACGGAAGGCGTCCGCGCCGGCGGTGTCGCCGGCCAGCACGCGCGCCTCGAACGAGCCGCTCGGCGGCCGGGTGACCCGGGTCATCCGCGCGACGCGCTTGCCGTTCTGGAAGAGCTGCACGTTCCAACGCACGCCGTTGCGGTTCTGGTCGACCTCGAACTCGACCTCGATCCGGCCGTCCTCCTCGCTCAGCTTGAGCTTCGACGTGCTCGACTTGGTGCACGTCCCGCGAACCCGGACGTCCCCGTCCTTCGCGTCGCCCGCGGGTGCGGCCGTCAGCGCGACCGTGAGCGCGGCGACTGCCGCGACGATCCCTGCGCTCAGCTTCGACATCGTTCCGCTCCTCTCGACTGGGTGACTCACGAGGCGAACCCTGCCCGGGAGCGGGTCCCGTCCACAATTGGACATAGGTCGTACGCCCGTGGTCATGGAACGGGCACCGTGATACAGAGAGGCCGTGATTTCGAGTCGCGATCGTTCCGCCGCTCGAACGGATACACCGTCCGTCGCGGGCGCCGTCGCCCAGTTCGCGCTGACCGGCCTCGTCGTGCTCGCCCTCTTCGTGATCGGGTCGGTGCTCGTGTTCCGCAACCTCGGCCGCTCCGAGGCGGTCCGGGACGCACGACAGTTCGCCATGCTCACGGGCCAGGGGATCGTCGAGCCGAGTCTCGACGACGGCGTCCTCCGCTCCGACCCCGGGTCCCTCGCGGCGCTCGACCGCATCGTCCAGGAGCGCGTGCTCGGCGAGCGCATCGTCCGGGTGAAGATCTGGGACGTCGACGGGAACATCGTGTACTCCGACGAGCCGCGTCTCATCGGGTCGACCTATCCCCTCGACGACTCGAAGCTCGAGGTTCTGAGCACGGGGTCGGCGCGCGCCGAGCTCAGCGACCTCGAGGGCCCGGAGAACCGCTTCGAGCGCGGCCAGGGCGGCCTGTACGAGGTGTACCTGCCCGTCAGGTCGCCGAACGGGACGCCGCTCCTGTTCGAGACCTATCAGCGGGCGACGGCGGTCGCGTCCACGGGCCGCCGGATCTGGCTCCCGTTCGCGGGGCTGCTGCTCGCGAGCCTGGTTCTCCTGTGGCTCGTGCAGGTGCCCCTCGCCTACCGGCTCGCGCGCAACCTCCGCCGAAGCCAGGAGGACCGCGAGGCGCTGCTCGTCAGAGCGGTCGAGGCGTCCGCTGACGAGCGACGGCGGATCGCCGCGGACCTCCACGACGGCGTCGTGCAGGACCTCGCCGGCATCTCGTACTCGCTCAGCGCGGCCGCGGACTCGACCGCCGCGGAGATCTCGCCCGGGGTTCGCACGACGCTGCGGGAGGCGGCGGTCGGCACGCGTGAGAGCATGCGGCGGCTTCGCTCGCTCATCGTGGAGATCCACCCCCCCAACCTGCTGGCGTCGGGCCTGGAGGCCGCCCTCCGCGATCTCGTCTCTCCGCTGCCCTCCCGCGGGATCCAGGTCTCCCTCGACGTGGCGGAGGGCCTCGCGCTCGACGACGAGACCGAGCTGCTCCTGTACCGCGCGGCCGGCGAGGCGATCCGGAACGTGGAGCGCCACGCGGGCGCGTCGAGCGTCTCGGTGACGATCGCCGGTGAAAACGGCCGTGCGCGACTGGAAGTCGTCGACGACGGGGCGGGTTTCACAGGGGCCGAGCGCGAGCGAAGTCGCGCGGAAGGGCACATCGGCCTGTCGCTGCTCGAGGAGCTCGCGTCGAGGATGGACGGGACGCTCGACGTCCGTTCCGAGCCCGGCCGAGGGACGTCGTTCGCGCTGGAGGTGCCGGCCCCGTGACCCGGGTCGTGATCGCCGACGACCACGCGGTCGTCCGCGCCGGGCTCGCACAGCTCCTCGCGACGTTCCCGGACGTCGAGCTGGTCGCGGTCGCCTCGGACGGCGAAGAGGCGGTCGCGCTGTGTGCCGAGCACGACCCAGACGTCGTGCTCATGGACCTCGAGATGCCAAACGTCGACGGGATCGCGGCGACCAGGCGGATCCGCGCTGCCCAGCCGGACGTGGCCGTCGTCGTCCTGACGTCCTTCTCGGACCGCGAGCGCATCCTCCGCGCGCTCGACGCCGGAGCCGCCGGATACCTGCTCAAGGATGCGGAGCCGAGCGACCTGGCACGGGCGATCGAGGCGGCCGCCCGCGGCGACGCCCCGCTGGATCCCAAGGCAGCGCGGGAGCTCCTGAGCGCGCGCCGGACGCCCGGCGCCGCTGCCACGCTCTCGGCCCGCGAGCGCGAGGTTCTCGCGATGGTCGGCGAGGGCCTCCCGAACAAGCTGATCGCACGCAGGCTGGCCATCAGCGAGAAGACCGTGAAGGCACACCTCACCAGCGTCTACCGGCAGATCGGCGTGACGGACCGCACGCAGGCCGCGCTCTGGGCGCAACGCCACGGCGTCACCGCGCACGAGTCCTAGGACCCATGTCCGATTGCGCGTGCTCCGCGCGCCGGGCACGATCGTCCCATGACCCGCTCGGGCCGCCTTCTCGGTCTCGTCGCAGCCGCCGTCCTCGCGTCTCTCGTCCTGCCGCTCGGCGCCGCGGCGGACGATGGCCCCAGCGACGAGGTGCGCCGTTCCGGGATCTGCACGCGCTCGAGCGAGGTGGAAGTGCGGCTTCGCGCCGACGACGGCAGGATCCGCGTCGAGCTCGAGATCGAGACGGGACGACGCGGCGTGGCGTGGAGCGTGATCGTGCTGCACGAGCGGCGGACCGCGTTCCGTGGGACGCTCCGCACCGGGAGCAACGGATCGCTCGAGCTTCGGCGGACCGTTCCGGACTGGTACGGCAGGGACACGGTCGTCGTCAGGGCGTCGGGGCCACGCGCGGAAACGTGCCGGGTCTCGGCGACCCTGTAGAGCAGCGACGCCGAGGGACTACGACTCAGGCGGGAGGACCTGCGCGAGCCTGGCGTAGACGATGTAGCGATGGCTCGCGAAGAACCTCGGCCAGCACGCCTGGAGCGCGATCTCCTCGCGACCACGGGACTCGAGCACCTCGAGCTGGTTGGCGCGGACGATGCGATGGCCGGTGACGACGTAGCGGAACGCCCCGTAGGGCACCTCGAGGGTCACCCTGTCCCCGGGCCGGAGCTTGTCGATGTGCGAGAACGGCGCCCCGTACGTCGTCCGGTGGCCGGCGACGTACGACAGGCGGCCCTCCCCGGGGAACCCCGTCGGCGGGTGCAGGCCCGGGCCCTTCTTCAGCGACTCGGTGTCGGTGCCGAGCACGACCACGACGTGGAGCCCGAGGCGCGGGATGTCGAGGCGCCCGATCGGGTCGCCCACCCCGGTCCCCGCCCTGTACGCGACGGCCTCGCGCAGGTGGCGCGCGGCGGCCGACTCTGCGTGCGTCCGCTCGGGCGCGACCCGCGTGTGCGCGACCCGCTCCTCGTACGCGCTCGCGAGCCGCGCCTGGTCACGCTTGTTGAGGAGGAGCGTGACCGGGTCCTGCCACTGCCAGACGGCAAGCACCCAGGCGAGGACGAGCACGCCGCCCAGAACGAGCAGCGCACCGGACGAGCGCAGCACGACGCGCGCGACCCCCCGACCGGGACGATCGCGCGCCGTTTCGTGCGGAGCTAGCTCAGTTCCCGCGCCGTCGAGTCCGGTAGACAACGAAGAGCCCGACCCCGAGCATCGTTGCGCCGATCGC
This sequence comes from uncultured Actinomycetes bacterium, assembly GCA_963750595.1. Classification (GTDB taxonomy): domain Bacteria; phylum Actinomycetota; class Thermoleophilia; order Gaiellales; family Gaiellaceae; genus GMQP-bins7. The sequence continues at coordinate 362,337 of CAVVRG010000003.1, forward strand.
TGCTGGCAGGATCAGCTGTGCCCCGGTGAACGGCAGCAGACCGGTGTCGCTCGCCTCGGCCGCCGGTGGCGTGAACACACCCGGCTTCACCTGCGTGGACTCCGTCGTCGTGCCGGCCGCCGGAGGCTCGCTTCCGTACTGTTTCTCCGCCGGCGTCTGTGCCAGCGCCGTGGCGGACATCGTCAGCAGGCCGACGAGCGCCACGATTGCCACAACCTTCTTCATCCCAGTTCCCCCGTTCCTACGTGCGAGTCCGTTGTTCCCCTCATTCAGCTTGGGGCAAACGCGTTCCGATTGCAAGTCTAGACGGTGCTCCCCATGCGACCAGGTCGTGTCGCCCTCAGCCCTGTTCGAGCGCGTCCAGTAGGTCTTCGAGAGGATTGAGCGCACGAGCCTCGCGCAGGGCCGATTTCCGCTCTGTGCCGGAGGTCACAGCCGCCAGCTCGTACCAAAGCCGCCAGCTCTCCGGTTCCCGGCGGAGGGCTCGACGGAAAGTCGACCGCGCGGCCGTCCGATCCCCTGCGAGCACCTGCGCCCGGCCGAGCAGGAGGAGCGGCTCGACCGACCACGGCTCGAGCCTCTCCGCCCTGCGGGCCTCGGACACCGCGCGGTCGTAGTCCTTCTCGGCTGCGGCGTCGGCGCTTGCTGCCTCGGCACGCGCACCGAGAGCTCCCAGCGCCGCCACCGAGACGAGCGCGAGGACGAGGACCAGGAGGACGACACGACGCCGCTCGAGAGCCCTTGCCACGGCTCGGGTCTCTCCGGAGGCCATGACGGCGGCCGCGCCGGCGAGCGCGACGAGGGTGAGGACAGGGAACTCCCAGTCCCAGTCGACCGATGCGTGCACCGCGTAGATGACCACTACTCCCGTCGCGGCGGGGACGAGCGGGCTGCCACGGCGTCGGACGGCCACCACGAGCGGTACCGCGAACAGCGCGACGATCAGCGCGAGCCCGATTGGGCCGTACTCCGCCAGCGTCTCCAGGTACAAGCTGTGCGCGTCTCGAACCGCGCCCTCGTAGGGCCGATCTGCCAGCCACGACCGTTGGTAGCTGCCTCCACCGCCACCCAGGAGCCACTCGCTTTCGGCCTCGTCGAGTGCAACGCGCCACATGTCCGCGCGGCCGCTTCCCGAGAGGTCGAAGAGGCGCTCGTCCAGGTCGTTGGCCGTCAGGCGAGGCGGAGCCGAGAAGGAGTCCCAAATCCGGGAAGGCCCTCCGGTTGCGGCGAAGGCGACCACGACCACGGAGGCGAGGCTCGCGGCCACCGCGACGTTCGCGGCACGGGAGATGCCGCTGGACAGCCGGACTAGAGGCGCGATTGCCGCCAGACACGCGGCGCCCGCCGCGGCCACGAACGCGAGCCCGGTCGCCACCGCTGCGAGTTGGTGTCCATCCGCGGAGGCCGACGCGAGCGTGTGACCCCTCTCGGTGAGAGGGCCCGAGGTCGACGCGAGCCAGACTGCGAGCGCCGGCCACGGGGCGATTACGAGAACCGTCGCCGCCGTGCTCAGGCGGCGAGGGTCGAGGATGGGCACCAGCAGGACTCCCGCGGCCAGCGCGAGCCAGGCTCCACGACTGAACGTGAAGTAGAGCGTCAGCGCGAGCGGGACGGTAGACGCCGCGGCCGCGAGGCGAACGAGAAGGCTCTCGACGCGGGTGACGAGGTACAGCGCGAGCAAAGCTCCGGTCGCGACAAGGACGCCGAGGGCGTTCCAGTACCCGACCGGCTGAGAGAGTCGATAGACGCCGATCGAGTCATACTCGGCGAACCGCTCCGGGAAGAGCCTGCCCGCCAGGGCGTCGACGCACACGATGCAGATCCCGACCCACACGCCGACGAGGAAGCCGGCCAGACGCTCACGGCGCAGGACGAGCGCGAACGCCAGCGCACCGGCTGCGTAGGCGAAGGCACGTTGCGCCTCGGGGACGGCCTCCGAGGAGACCCCCCAGGCCGAGGACAGCAGCGCCCACAGGGCGATCGCCGTGAGCAGCGCGGGCACCGTGAGCTCACGCCACCCGAGTGCGGGGCGAGGCCGGACGAACAACGCGAGCGCGGCGACCCCGAGGAACGCGAGCGTCAGCGGCCCCCACGCCGTCGGGTCGTACCCACCGTGCGAAACGCCGACCGCGGCGACGAGGACCGCCGCGAACGCGCCCGGTAACAGCGACCCGAGCCTCCCCGCGACGGCCGATGCACCCTCGCCTGGGCGCTCGACGACCTGCGCCGTCACTGGCTGCACGAGGTCGCCATCCATCCCCGCCTCAGAGTACGCGTGGAATCGAACGGTGGGGCTGCGCGAAAGCCGGGACAATGGCTACCGTCCCGGTGCTGGCCCTTCCTGGCCCATGACACCCGCGGACGCGCTAGAAACCGTTCTGTGACCGACGGCCCCGCGTGGCTCAACGCCATCGGCCAGATCTTCCACGGCATCCCCGATCTGGCCACACCAACGCAGGTGCAGTCGTCTCTGCGGACCATCCTCGACGATCCCTCGCTCGAGCTCTTCTGGTGGAGTCGCGAGGGCCGCTGTTACGTCGACGTGGACGAGGCGCGCCGCGACCTCCTCGCCGAGCGCCCGGGGCAGGTCGCGACCCTCGTCGAGTACGACACCCGTAAGGTCGGGGCGATCGTCCACGACGCACGGCTCCTCGAGCGTCCCGAGTTCCTCGCGACGCTCGTCCCTACGATGCGCATCGCGATGGAGCGCGATCGTCTCCAGCGCGATCTCCTGGAGACGATCGAGCGGCTCCGCGCCTCGCGCCTCCGCATGGTGACCGCGGGCGACGCGGAACGCAGACGGCTCGAGAGGAACCTGCACGACGGCGCCCAGCAGCGCCTCATCGTCGCCCTCCTCGCCCTGCGCCGCCTCGAGCAGCGGGTCGCCGAGAGCCCCGAGCTCGCGCCCGATGTGCGGTCGGCGCGGGAGGAGCTCGAGGAGGCGATCGGCGATCTCCGAGAGCTCGCTCGCGGGCTCCATCCGCCGCTCCTCGCCCGGCGCGGGCTCGCGGCCGCCGTCCGGGCGGGCGCGGCGCGCTCCACGACCCCGATCGAGCTCGATCTCCGGATCGACGGTCGCATCCCTCCGGCGGTGGAGGCCGCCGCCTACTACGTCTGCGCCGAAGCCGTGACGAACGCGGCCAAGCACGCGGACGCGGGGCACTTGTGGCTGACGATCCTGCAGAGGAGGACGTGCTCGCGGTCGATGTGCGCGACGACGGGCGAGGCGGCGCCGGAATCGACGGCGCCTCGGACGCGAGCGGCCTGAGCGGGCTCCGCGACCGCGTCGAAGCCCTGGGCGGACGCTTCGACCTCGAGAGTCCGCCGGGCAAGGGAACGCGGCTCGTGGCCACCTTCCCGCTCGTGAACGGCGGAGGCGGCGAATGACGCTGTCCGGCCCGGAATGGCGCAACCGCATCGTGTCGCCGGGTGAGGCGGTCGCGTCGATCCGACCGGGCGACCACGTCTTCGTGGGGAGCGCCTGCGCGACACCGCGACGCCTCGTCGAGGCGCTCGAGCATCTGACACGGCCTCCCGCGGGCGTCGTGCTGGTCCATTTCCTCACGGACCGGATCGATGTCGGGGACCCGCCTGCGACCGCGTATCGACATCGAGCGCTCTACGTCGGCAGCGACATGCGCGAGCTGCTCGGCACCGGCCTGGTCGAGTACGTCCCCGTCTCCTTGCCCGAGGTCCCGCGGCTGCTGCGCAGCGGCCGCCTCCGTCCCGACGTCGCGCTCGTCCAGGTGGCGCCGCCGGATCCCGACGGCACGTGCAGCCTCGGTATCTCCGTCGACGTCACGAAGGCGGCCGCGCTCGCCGCCCGCACGGTCATCGCGGAGGTGAACCCAGCGATGCCCCGCACGCGAGGCGACAGCAGGATCCCGGCGGACCGCATCCATCGGTTCGTGGAGGTCGACACGCCCGTCGTCGAGTACGTCCACCCGCCCGCGGAAGACGTCGCCGAGCAGATCGCGCGCTACGTCGCGCGGCTCGTCGACGACGGCGCCACGCTCCAGGTCGGGCTCGGTCGGGTACCGAACCGCATGCTCGCGCACCTGACGAACCGCCGGGACCTCTCCGTCCACTCGGACGTCGTGACGGAGGCGGTCGCCGACCTCGTCGCCGCCGGTGTCGTGTCCGGCCCGGTGGTGACGAGCATGGCGATGGGCACACGCCGGCTCTACGACCTCGTCGACGACAACCCTCGCTTCAGCTTCCGTCCCGTCGACGAGGTGTGCGACCCGGCGGTCATCGCCGGACACGCGCGCATGGTGTCGGTCACGCAGGCGTTCTCGATCGACCTCACGGGGCAGGTGTGCACGGAGAGCCTCGACGGCGAGCTCTACGGAGGCGTGTCGGCCGGCCCGGCCTTCCACCGCGGTGCCCTCGCCTCGCCCGGAGGGCTCGCGGTCGTGTGCCTCGCCTCCCGCACGCCCGCCGGCCGCGCGGCGATCAAGGCATCGTTCGAGCCGGGGGAGGCGGTCGCGATCGCGCGCGCCGACGTCCACTGGGTGATCACCGAGTACGGGACGGCATATCTCTTCGGACGCTCGCTCGCCGAGCGCGCGGTCTCGCTGATCGAGATCGCGCACCCGGACGACCGCGAGGCCCTGCTCGCCGCGGCCATCGAGCAGGGACTCGTCGGCGAGGACCAGCTGCTCCGAAGCCGCGGCGCCTACCCCGTCGGCGAGGAGCGCGACGTGACCCTCCGCGACGAGAGGGAGGTACGAGATCCGGCCGACGCGCGCCGCCGACGCGCGCGCGATGCAGGGGCTCTTCTACCGCCTGAGCGAAGAGGACGTCCGAAGCCGGTTCTTCCACAAGCTCACGTCGCTCACCGACTCGGCCGCGCAGCACCTGTGCAGCGTCGGCTACGAGGAGGAGATGGCCTTCGCGGCGGTCGTCGGGCCGCGGGAGGAAGAGCGGATCGTCGCGACCAGCTGCTACTACCTCGACCCCGCCACCGGCCTCGCCGACGTCGCCTACCTCGTCGACCCGGACTGGCAGGGCTCGGGCCTCGGCACGCTGCTGCACGAGCGCACGGTCGAGTACGCGCGCGCGCACGGCATCCGTGGCCTCTCCGCGGACGTGCTGCCTTCGAACGTTGCGATGCTGCGCGTCTTCCAGCGCGGCGACCACGAGACCACGAGCACGGTCTCTGGCGGGAGCTACGAGGTCACGATGATCTTCCGGGACTCCTAGACGCGGCCGCGGAAGGTGTCGCACGAGTTCGGGGTGCCGCCGTCGAGACCCCGGACGAACCAGCTCTGCCGCTGGTCCGAGGACCCGTGCGTCCAGGTCTCCGGGTTCACCTGACCCTGCGTCTTCTCCTGGATGCGATCGTCGCCGATCGCCGCCGCCGAAGTGAGCGCGTCCTGGATGTCGGCGCGCGTGATGTCCTCGACGAGCCCCGTGCGGATCGCGTTCGCGACCCAGACCCCCGCGTAGCAGTCGGCCTGCAGCTCGACGCGGACACCGTTGCTCTGCGGGCCGGTGTCGCCACCTCGCGCTCGCTCGAGCACGCCTGTGAGGTCCTGCACGTGGTGCCCGTATTCGTGAGCGAGCACGTAGGCCTGGGCGAGCGGCCCGGACGAGCCGCCGAACGACTCGAGCTGGTCGAAGAACTCGAGGTCGATGTACACGTAGCGGTCGCCCGGGCAGTAGAAAGGGCCGACCGCGGAGCTCGCCGAGCCGCATGCCGTCGAGACGCCGCTCGTGAAGAAGCGCGTCCGCGCCGGCTCGTATCCGCGCAGCGCCGACGTCCAGTACTTCTGGACGCTGTTGACGACGGCCAGGATCCGGCAGTCCTCGTACTCGTTCGCATCCGCGCCCGTCTGGCAGTGCTCGAGCGTCGAGGACGGCGCGCCGGTGCCGGCCGTCTGCCCGGCGAGGTCTCCGAGCCCGCCGAGACCACCGCCACCGCCGCCGAGGTTGCCGCCCAGCAGCAGGACCGCGAGCACGATGATGATCGTCACGATCCCGCCGCCGCCGAGCGCCATCGGAGCGCCGCCCACGCGGCGGCCGCGCAGGTCCTCTACCTGCGAGCGGTCGAGCCGTGCGTCCTTCCGGAACCGCATGCGAGAACGGTAATACCCCGAGGGCCTCGACCGCTAACTAGTCTGCGCGGCATGGGTGCCCCGGAGGTCGACCTCGTCGGGCCGGCCGAAGGCTCGGTGCTCGCCCTCTCGCTCCTCCGTGTCGACACCGGCGACATTCGGGCGGTGGGTGACGCCGAGGCCGACACGCTGCTCCACGTGGTGGAGGGAACGGGGACCTTCGCACTGGCGGCCGACCGCACTCTCACTCGCGGCCGGGTCGGCCGCGCTCGTCCTCGCGGGCGAGGAGGCCTCGATCGAGGCAGCGGCCCCGCTGGCGCTCCTCCGGGTGACGGTCGGTTCCCAGGCTGACCGCCACGCCCCGCTCGGCCCGCGCGAGATCGTCGCGCGCCTCGACGCGTCGGGCTCGGAGGCGGCGACGGGCGCGCGCTCGTTCCAGATCCTCTTCGGACCGCACAACGGCTCGACCCGGGCGACGCTCTTCGCCGGGTACATCCCGCCCGGGAAGTCGCCCTGGCACTACCACCTGTACGACGAGATCGTGTACGTCCCCGAGGGGCCGGCGCGTCTCCACGTCGGAGCTGACGAGCTCGAGCTCGCCGCCCGATCCGCCTTCCGGCTCCGACCCCGGCAGGTGCACATCGTCGAGAACACGTCTGCGGATCGGGAGCTGACCATCATCGGCGTGTTCACCCCCGCCGGGAGCCCGTCGGCCGCGTATCTCACCCCGGACGTCGCGGACGCGTACCGCTTCGCGGGCTAGTGGACCGAGCGCCCGATCCTGCTCTACGACGCCGGCTGACGCCTCTGCCGCTTCGCGGCGCGTGTCGTCGCCCGGCTCGACCGCGATCACGAGCTCTCGCTCCTTCCGCTCGAGGACGAGGCGGCCGCGCCGCTCCTCGCCCGGCTTCCCGAGGACGAGCAGCTCGCGAGCTGGCTCTTGGCGCGTCGCGACGGCTCCCTCACCGGTCGCGGAGCGGCCATGCCCGAGCTGCTGAGGGCGATGAGGATCTCGCGCCCCGCGGGACGCCTGCTCTCGCTCGTGCCGCCCGTGGTCCTCGATGCCGCCTACGACGTCGTCGCGCGAAACCGTGGACGCCTCGGGCGACTCGTCCCCGACGGACCCGCTCCGCGGCGGCCCTAGGCCGGCGTCGCCGCCGCCTGGACCTCGCGCGCCAGCGATCCAACGGACAACGGCTTACCCGAGGCATCCGCAACGAGGCGGTCCCAGCGAACGGACTGGCCGGGGGCGAAGAGCCTCTCGACGAGGAGACGTGCGGCCTCGGGCCGATCGACGAGCCCGCCCGCTCCGGACGTCAGCGCCTCCCGCAGCTGCATCGCGACGATCGAGCCGTACAGGTACGTGTGGTAGTAGACGGGCGCGACCGCGATGTGGATCTTCGCCGCCCAGTCGGGGGCTCGCCGCCCGTCGGGCGGCGTCGACGAGCTGATACCGGGAGACGAGCTCCCACCAGGCCGAGTCGAGGTCGCCGTCCGGATCCGCGTAGAGAACTCGCTCGAAGCCGGTCATCACGAGCACCCAGCGCGTGAAGACCAGGTGCTCGGCCGCACCGGCGGCCTGGAGCCGGGGCGCGAGGGACTCGACCTCGCCCGCCTCCACGCCGCGCACGCGCTCCAGCCACTCGCGGTCGCGGGCGAGCGCGCCGAACAGGAGCGCCGTCGCCTCCGTCGTCACCAGGTGCGTGGAGCGCAGGAGCCACGGCAGCTCCCGGTCGAGCCCGAGGTCGTAGACGCCGTGCCCCAGCTCGTGGAGCATCGTCTCGGTCCACGAGTGGTTGGCCACCACGTTCGCGAGCACGCGCACGTCGCCCCCTCGGGTGACGTCGATGCAGAAGGCGTGCTGGTTCTTCCCGGGGCGTGGATACAGGTCGCTCCGGTCGAGGATCCCGGCGACGTCGAGCCCGAGCCGCTCGTACGTGTCGCGGGCGAGCCCGACGACGTCCTGTCCCTCGAAGAGCGGGTCGAGGTCGACGGAGCCCTCGCTCGGCGGCTCCTGGAAGAACGGGTCGGCGTAGTGCCACGGGCGCAGTTCCTGCTCGGCGCACCCGAACCGCTCGGCGAGCCGCGCGTCGAGCGTCCCCTTCCAGCGCGCGAACGGCTCGGCGGTCGCGCTGTCGCACGCGGCGAGCGTCTCGAGGAGCTTCTCCTCGTCCATCTCGTCGGTCGCGAGGGAGAGCGCGAACCAGTCCCGGTGGCCGAGCGCTCTGGCAGCCTCGTTCCGCAGCCGCGCGAGCTCCCGCACGTCCTCCGCCACCGCCGCGCCGACGGTCTTCGACGCCTCCCACGCCTCGCGGCGCTCGGCCGCGTCGTCGCTCTCGCGCAGGATGCGCTTGATCTCGTTGTCGTCGACCTCGGCGCCGTGGACGACTCCGCGGTGGCGGGCATAGCGCGACTCGACGGCGGCCTCGAGCTCGACGATCCGTGCTCGCAGCGAGTCGGGCAGCTGGTGCCGGAGCATGAGGTCGTGCAGGAGGTCGAGGCAGCGCGCGACGATGGGGTCGTGGCCGTCGGAGTCCCGAGCACCCACGATCTCGGCGAAGAGCGACCCGTCGGCGAGCGCGTTCGAGTAGGCGATCTCCGTCTCCGCGCGACGCCGCTCCGTGTCGTCGCCCGCCTGGACGTTCGCGTCCCACCATGCGGCGTTGCGTGCCTCCTCGAGCGGCCTCAGAGCGCTCTCGGCGGCTTCGACGAGGTGGAGCGCGTCCGTCATGGCGCAGCCGGTCCGGGCACGAGCGCGAGCATAGCCGTCCGCGCGCAGCCGATCGTCTAGCGTTCGCGCGGTGAGCGCCGTCGACTCGAGGACGCTCCCCTGGAGCTGGTACACGGACCCCGCCGTCCACCGGCTCGAGCAGGAGCGCATCTTCCGGCGCTCGTGGCAGTACGTCGGCCGGATCGACGAGGTCTCCCAGCCGGCGTCGTTCGCCACGACCCGCGCGGGTGACGTCCCCGTGCTGCTGGTGCGGGACGACGAGGGCGTCCTGCGCGCGTTCGTGAACGTCTGCCGGCACCGCGGCTCACTCGTCTGCACGGGCTCCGGGCGCCGGAGGACGCTCCAGTGCCCTTACCACGCCTGGACGTACGGGCTGGACGGGAGGCTCCTCACCGCCCCGCGGCTCGACCGCGAGGACGGTGCGGACACGGAGGGCCTCGGCCTCGTGCCCCTTCGGCTCGAGACGTGGGGCCCGTTCGCGTTCGTCAACCCCGACCCGGACTCGCCGCAGCTCTCGGAGTTCCTCGGAGACATCCCCCACCGAGTCGAAGAGGCAGGGGTGGACGTGAGCGCGCTGCGCTTCCTCCGGCGCTCGGAGTCGGAGGTCGCCGCGAACTGGAAGGTGTGCGCGGAGAACTACCTCGAGTGCTACCACTGCCCGACCGCGCACCCCGGGTTCTCCGACGTCGTCGACGTGTCACCGGACGCGTACGGCCTCGACGAGCACGGCTGGCGCATGTCGCAGGTCGGCCCCCTGCGAGCGGAGCCCCGCGGCTCCTACGACGCCGCGGGCGAGGTCGACCGCGGCCAGTTCCACCTCGTGTTCCCGAACACCGTCGTGAACGTCATGCCGGGACGTCCCAACCTCTCCGTCGGCCCGATCGTCCCGCTCTCGCCGGAGCGCACGTACCGCCTCCTCGACTACCTCGTCGCGCCGGACGCCGACGACTAGTGGGTCGCCAGCATGCTCGAATTCGACGACCGCGTGGGTGCCGAGGACCGGGAGCTCGTCGAGCGCGTCCAGGCGGGAGTTCGCTCTGGGCTCGTCGAGGACGGGCGGCTCCTTCCCGAGTCCGAGCGCCTCGTCGCGCACTTCCAGGGGCTCGTTCTCCGGGCGTTGGCCTGACGGGTGCGGACACCGTCCGTACGAGGTCCCGCGACGTCAGCGATGGGTTAACGTCCCGCGCGCATGCGGATCAGCTTCACGCCGAAGACGACCGAGTTCTTCACGTTGTTCGGACGCGCGGGCGAGAACGCGCTCGAGGTCGCGCGGCTCGTGGAGCGCCGCTTCCGCGAGCACCCGAGCTCCGGCGTCACGCAGGAGCAGGTGAAGAAGGAGGAAACGCAGGGAGACACGATCACCCGTGACCTGATCACCCTCCTCAACACGCAGTACGTCACCCCCTTCGACCGCGAGGACATCTACCTCCTCGCCACGGAGATCGACGACGTCGTCGACTACCTCGAGGAGGCGTCCGACCTCCTCGGCCTCTACGGCATCGAGATGCCGACACGCCACGCGGTCGAGCAGTGCGCCGTGATCGTCCGGGCCTGCGAGCAGCTCGCGGCCGCCTGCCACAACCTGAAGAGCATGCGCGGGATCGACACGGCCCTCGTCGAGCTCAAGCGCCTCGAGGACGAGGGGGACATCATCCTCCGCGACGCCCTCGCCTCGCTCTTCCGGGACGAGCGGATCGACCCGCTCAACGTCATCCGCTGGAAGGACGTGTACGAGGCTCTCGAGCGCGCCCTCGACGCATGCGACACGGCAGCGAGCGTGATCGCGAACATCGTCATGAAGAGCAGGTAGCCCTTGAACGCGACCCTCGTCGCGGTCGTCGCGGTGGCGCTCTTCTTCGACTTCACGAACGGGTTCCACGACACGGCCAACTCCATCGCCACGTCCGTGTCGACGCGCGCCCTCGGCCCGCGCCCGGCCGTCGCCATGGCCGCAGTTCTGAACTTCGCCGGCGCCTTCGTGTCCTTCGAGGTCGCCGCGACGATCGCGAAGGGGATCGTCGACCAGGAGGCCATGACGCTGAACGTCATCCTCGCAGGGCTCGTCGGCGCGATCACCTGGAATCTCGTCACCTGGTTCGTGGGGCTGCCCTCCAGCTCGAGCCACGCGCTGATCGGAGGCATGATCGGGTCGGCGGTGGCGGCCGCGGGCTGGGACGTCGTCCAGTGGGAGGGCCTGAAGGACAAGGTGCTGATCCCGTCCCTCATCGCGCCGTTCATGGGCGTCGTCGTGGCGTTCGCCCTGATCCTCGCGATCACGTGGTCGATCGCGCGGCGCGCGCCGTCGCGCGTCAACCACTGGTTTCGGCGGGCGCAGCTCGTCTCCGGAGGGTTCGTCGCGTTCACGCACGGGACGAACGACGCACAGAAGACGATGGGCATCATCGCGCTCGCGCTCGTCGCCTCGGGGCATCTCTCCCCGGACTTCACGCGCCCTCCGACGTGGGTGATCTTCTCCGCGGCGCTGGCGATGTCGGCGGGAACGTACGTCGGCGGCTGGCGGATCATCCGGACGCTCGGCCAACGCATCGCGAAGATCGATCCGCCGCAGGGCTTCGCGGCGCAGACGGCGTGCGCCAGCATCCTGTGGACGACGGCGCACTACGGCTTCCCCGTCTCGACGACGCACACGATCTCGGGCAGCGTCCTCGGCGCGGGCGCGATCCGGGGCTTCTCCGCGGTCCGCTGGGGCGTCGCCGGAAACATCCTGGTCGCCTGGCTGCTGACGATCCCGATGGCCGGGCTCGTCGGCGCCTTCATGGAGACGCTCACCCGCCTGCCCGCTGGCGACGCGCTCGTCTTCGTGCTCGCGGGCGCGATCGCGGCTACCGCATTCATCGGGCGGAGCTACCAGTCCCGCAGGCTGGTCGCGGCGCACGCCTGATCAGCCTGCGGGGATCTACGTATTCAGAACTTTCGATGAATCGCTAGCCTGAAGGTGTGCCAGGGCGCGTCCCTCGTCGACTGCTGCAGCCCGCTCGTCGAGGAGACCCTCACGAGCGCGCAGGCCGCCGAGCTCGAGCAGCTCTTCAAGGCGCTCGCCGACCGCCACCGGGTTCGGATCCTGAACCTGCTCGCGAGCGCCGACGACGCGGTCTGCGTCTGCAAGCTCCAGCCCGCTCTCGGCCTCTCGCAGCCGACCCTCAGCTACCACCTGCGGTTGCTCACCTCGGCGGGGCTGCTCGAGCGAGAACGCCGCGGGCGGTTCGTCTACTACCGGATCGTCGACGGCGCCCTCGACCGCCTGGGAGAGCTCGTGCGGCATCCGAGCGACTCGCGGGAGCAGGCGGCGTGAACGTCCTCTTCGTCTGCGTCCAGAACGCGGGGCGCTCCCAGATGGCAGAGGCGCTCTTTCGCCGCCTGGCAGGAGGCGAGCACGACGCCCGCTCGGCCGGATCGAGCCCGGCAGCCCACGTGCACCCGGAGGTCGTGGAGGCCATGCGCGAGCTGGGGGTCGACCTTGCGGATCGCGTCCCGCGCCGACTCGAGCGGGCCGACGCCGAGTGGGCCGACGTGGTGGTGACGATGGGTTGCGGAGACGCGTGCCCGTACATCCCCGGCAAGCGTTACCTCGACTGGGAGCTCGACGACCCCTCCGGGAAGGAGCATCGAGGAGACGCGGGCGATCCGCGACGAGATCGCCTCGCGGATCGAGCACCTGCTCCCGGAGCTCGCGGTGGGAGACGACGATGGCGATCGCTGAGCACGGGGTCGCTCCTGACGAGCGAGCGGTGCTCGCCCGCCTCTCGCGCCTCGACCGCTACCTGCCGCTCTGGATCGCGCGTCGCGATGGCCGGCGGACTCGTCCTGGGGACGCTCGTCCCGAGCCTGAACGACTGGCTCGAGACGCTGCAGATCGGCAACGTCTCGCTGCCGATCGCGGTCGGCCTGCTCCTGATGATGTACCCGGTGCTCGCGAAGGTGCGCTACGAGGACATCGGGCGCATGAGCGACGACGGCGTCGGCAACTGGCGCTTTTTCGGAACCTCGCTCGTCCTCTCGTGGGTCGTCGGGCCGGCGTTGATGTTCGCCCTCGCGTGGGTCTTCCTCGCCGACCAGCCCGCCTATCGCACCGGCGTGATCGTCGTCGGCCTCGCCCGCTGCATCGCGATGGTGCTCGTCTGGAACGACATCGCGCTCGGCGACCGCGAGCGGGCGGCGGTCCTGGTCGTCTTCAACGCGCTCTTCCAGGTCGCCGCCTATGCGCTCCTCGGCTACTTCTACCTCACGCTCCTCCCGGGCTGGCTCGGGTTCGACACGCAGGGGTTCGAGGTCGGGATCTGGGAGGTCGCACGCACCGTCCTCGTCTTCCTCGGCATCCCGCTCCTCGCCGGCTTCCTGACCAGGTATGTCGGTATCCGGCGACGCGGGCGCGCGTGGTACGAGCAGGAGCTCGTTCCCCGCATCTCGCCGCTCACGCTCTACGGGCTCCTGTTCACGATCGTGCTCCTGTTCGCGATCCAGGGCGAGGAGATCACCGGGCGACCGCTCGACGTCGCCCGGATCGCCGTGCCGCTGCTCGTCTACTTCGCCGTCATGTGGTTCGCCGGCTTCGCCGCCGGCCGCCTCCTGGACTTCCCGTATCCCCAGACCGCCGCGCTCTCCTTCACCGTCGCGAGCAACGACTTCGAGCTCGCGATCGCGGTCGCCGTCGGCGTCTTCGGCGCCACGTCGGGCCAGGCGCTCGCCGGGGTCGTCGGCCCGCTGATCGAGGTGCCCGTGCTCGTCGCCCTCGTGTACGTCGCCCTCTGGCTCCGCCGCCGGCTCGACTGGCCTTCGCCGCGCTCGCATCCGACAGCCGAGCCCGCGCTCGGGCTTCCCGACTAGCGCACCGCCAACAGTGGGTCTCGGGCGGCCGACCCTGCCGACGACGAGGCGGCCCGCTGGCCGCCCCTCGCGTCAGGCAGTCGGTGCGTGGGAGAAGCTCAGCCCTTGCGCGCGGCGAGGATCGCGAAGTGGAGCCGGTTCCTCTGCACCTTGAGCTGCTTGGGGGTGAGCGAGACGAACCGGGCACGCTGCGCGATCCGCACCTCGTTGTCGAGGATGAAGTCGAGGTACGCCTGGACCTCGGCGTGCTTGAACGACGAGCCCTTCGCGTAGATGAAGAGCGGTCGGGAGAGCGGCCTGTACGTGTTGCTGTGCACGCTCTCGACGCTCGGCGCGACGCACTGATCCGTCTTCGGGTTCCGGATCTGCACGGCGTTCAGCCTGCTCTGGTTCTCGACGTAGTACGAGTATCCGAAGTACCCCATGCCGCCGCGCTCGCCGCCGACGCCCTGGACGAGCACGTTGTCGTCCTCGGAGGCCTGGTAGTCGGAGCGGCTCGCACGCGCCCTGCCGTTGATCGCCTCGGTGAAGTACTCGAACGTGCCGGAGTCCGTGCCGGGGCCGAACAGCTTCAAGGGCACGTCGGGGAAGCTCGGGCGAACGTCGTTCCAGTTGTTCACCTTCGAGCCGGGCTCCCAGATCTTCTTGAGCTCGGCGACCGAAAGGCATGTCGCCCAGGTGTTCTGCTGGTTGACGACTACGGTCAGCGCGTCGTTCGCGACCGTGAATGCGCGCCAGCCGCCGACGCCGTTGTCCTTGCACGTCTGCGCCTCGGTGATCCGCATCCCGCGGGAGGCGTTCGAGAGGTCGGTCTCACCTTTGCAGAACCGCTCGAACCCACCGCCGGTGCCCGAGATGCCGACGGTGATCCTCACGTTCTTCGCTCCCGCCTTGGCGAAGAGCTCCGCAGCCGCGATGGCGTAGGGGCCGACCGTCGACGAGCCGTCGGCCGTGATCGTCCCCTTGAGCGCCTTCAGGTCGAACTTCGGGTTGCTGATGGTCGAAGCACCGACCGCGACGGAGGCGATCGCGAGCGCGACCACCGCGGCTACGGCGACCGCGACCACGCGCCGCCTGCTGGAAAGGCTCATTGCCTGCATCACTCCTCTGTGTCGGGTTCCTGACGAGAGCGATGGTCGTCGCGCGAGACCGGCGCATGGGGCGACGGCCGGTGAACACGCGGTGGCGAACTGGTGAGCAGCGGCGCCCCGGTCAGGTCAGGTCAGCGGGCGCGGGTCCCGGGAGGCGTCCGTGAACTCCCGGAACTCGCCCGTCGCCAGAAACGCCGCCCGCTCGCCGATGTCGACGGCGTGGTCGCCGATCCGCTCGAGGCATCGGGACGCGACGATCGCGCGCAGCCCCCACTCCAGGTTCTCGGGCCCGAGCTCGAGCAGGCGGGACACGACTCGGCGGTTCGAGAGGTCGATCAGCTCGTCGAGGTGGATGAGAGACTCGGCGAGCGTCGCGTCCCGCTCGTGCAGCGACTCGAGCGCGATGCGGATCATCTCCTCGCAGCGCTCGCCCATCTCCCGGAACGCCGTTCAGCAGCACCTCGTCGGGCGGGAGGTCGGCGGAGAGCTTCGTCAGCTTCGCGATCGTCGTGCAGAGGTCTCCCATCCGCTCGAGGTGGACGTTGGAGTGGAGGATCGCGAGCACGAGGCGGAGGTCGCTCGCGACCGGCGTCTGCCGCGCGAGCAGAAGCTCCACCGCCTCCTGCGCCCGCAGGTACACGTCGTCGATGTCGTCGTCGAACGCGATCACCTCGTCGGCGAGCTCGGGATCCCTGGTAACGAGCGCCTCGACTGCGGCCCGCACCGAGCGGAGGACGAGCTCGGACTCGACGTCGAGCAGCTCCTCGAGCTCGCGGAGCTCCTCCTGGAACGTCGCTCGTAGCTGCGCCACGGCTACCCGAACCTCCCCGTCACGTAGTCCTCCGTGCGCCGGTCGGACGGCGTCGTGAAGATCTTCGCGGTCGTGTCGTACTCGACGAGGATGCCACGCCGCGCGCTCCCGTCGTCGTCGACGACCACGCTGAAGAACGCCGTCATGTCCGCGACGCGCGCGGCCTGCTGCATGTTGTGGGTCACGATCACGATCGTGTAGTCGCGCTTGAGCTCGTGCATGAGATCCTCGATGCGCGTCGTCGAGATCGGGTCGAGCGCCGAGGCGGGCTCGTCCATGAGGATCACGTCGGGCTCGACGGCGAGAGCGCGCGCGATGCAGAGCCGCTGCTGCTGGCCGCCCGAGAGCCCGAGCGCGCCGTCCTTCAGCCGGTCCTTCACCTCGTCCCAGAGCGCGGCGTCGTGGAGCGCCTTCTCGACGCGCTCGTCCAGGCCGCCCTTGAGGCCGAGGACACGCGGCCCGAACGCGACGTTGTCGTAGATCGACTTGGGGAACGGGTTGGGCTTCTGGAAGACCATCCCGATGCGCCGGCGCACGTCCACCGGGTCGACGTCGCGCGCGTACAGGTCGGCGCCGTGGTAGAGCACTGTTCCTTCGACCTTGGCGCCGGGAATGAGGTCGTTCATGCGGTTGAAGCACCGGATGAACGTGCTCTTGCCGCATCCCGACGGGCCGATGAACGCGGTCACCGTGTTCTTGTGCACGTCGAGCGTCACGTCCTCGAGGGCCGGCTTCGCGTGGTAGGAGACGCCGAGGCCCGAAACGGAGAACACCTTCTCGCGCCGCTCGATCTCGGCGCGATCGAGACCTCGGGAGACCTCGGCGAGCCGGGCGTTGTCGATGCGCGGGGACTCCATCTGCGTCATGTGCGTCACCATTGCCTGCGGTAGCGGTTGCGGAGGAAGATCGCGACGGCGTTCATCCCGAGCACGATGGTCAGCAGGACGATCGCACCGGCGGCCGCGAGGGTCTGGAACGTCGGATCGGGCTGCTTGGTCCAGTTGTAGATCTGCACCGGCAGAGCCGTGTACGCGCCGAAGAGCGTGGGGTCGAAGGCGACGTAGACGATCGCGCCGACCATGATCAACGGCGCCGTCTCGCCGACGGCCCGGGAGAGGGCGAGGATCGAGCCAGTGGCCATGCCGGGGATCGAGGCGGGGAGCACCTGCCGCCAGACCACCTGCCACTTCGTCGCACCGAGCGCGAACGCGCCCTGCCGGATGGAGTCGGGCACCGCTCGGATCGCCTCCCGCGAGGCGACCACCACCGTCGGCAGCACGACGAGCGTGAGGATGAGCCCGCCCGCGAGCACGACCCGGCCGACACCGATGCCGCGGACGATGAACGCGAGGCCGAGAATTCCGTAGACGATCGAGGGGACGGCGGCGAGGTTCTGGATGTTCACCTCGATCGCCCTGTTCCACCAGCGCTCGCGGTCGGCGTACTCCTCGAGGTAGATCGCGGTGAGGACGCCGATCGGCACCGAGAGCAGCAGGACGATGAGGCCGAGGTACAGCGTCGCGAGGATCGCCGGGCGGGCCCCCGCCTCCTCGGGCACGGTCGAGGGCGGGCCGGAGAAGAGCTGGCGGTCGAGCTCGGGCCACCCGGTGATCAGCGTGTCCACGAGCAAGACTGCCAGCGTCCCGAACGCGACGAGCATCGCGAAGAACATCGCGATCTCGAAGAGCCGGTTCCTCCACGCGCGACCCCGGGTCATTCGTACACCTCGCGGAACCTGCGCACGAGCCGGATCGAGACGAGGTTCATGACGAGCGTGATCACGAACAGCGTCAGCCCGACCGCGAAGATCGTCTTGTACTCGATGGAGCCGGTCGGTACGTCGCCGTTCCCGGTGGCGCCGATGAAGGCCGTCATCGTCTCGATCGTCTCCCGGGGGTCGAACGTGATCTGCGGGAGCTGGCCGGCCGCGATCAGGACGATCATCGTCTCGCCGACCGCGCGCGAGAAGGCGAGGACGAACGCGGCGATGATCCCGGACACGGCCGCGGGGACGACGATGCGGGTCGAGACCTGCAGCTTGTCGGCGCCGAGCGCGTACCCGCCGTCACGAAGGTCGCGCGGCACGGCGGCCATCGCGTCCTCCGAGAGCGACGCGACCGTGGGGATGAGCATGATGCCGAGGACGAGGCTCGCGGCGAGGGCGTTGAAGATCTCGACCTGGAGCCCGAGATCGCGGAGCAACGGCGTGAGGAACGTGAGCGCGAAGTATCCGAGCACGACGGTCGGGATCGCCGCGAGGATCTCCAGGATCGGCTTGAGCACGGCGGTCACGCGCGGGCGGGCGTACTCGCTGAGGTAGATGGCGACCCCGACGCCGAGCGGGAATGCCACGAGCGCCGACCAGAACGAGATCATCAGGGTTCCGACGACGAGAGGCACGACACCGAAGTGCGCGGGCTCGAACAGTGGCGCCCACGTCGTGCCCGTGAGGAACTCCACCGGGCCGACCTCGCGGAAGAACTCGACCGCGGGCAGGAGCAACGAGAGGACGATCCCGACCGTGGTGAGAACGGAGATCGCCGCGGCCAGGAAGAGGATCCCCTGAACGGCCCGCTCGCCCCAGCGGACCCGCTTCCTCGGCAGCGCGAGCGCCGGTGCCGATTGCCTCGGTCGACGCCACTAGGCGAGCGCGTCCTCGAGCTTCTGCAGCTCCTCGTCGAGCTGCTGCTGGCTCAGCGGGACGAAGCGTGCCTCCTCGGCGACCGTCCGCGCGTTCTCGAGCGCGAATCGCAGGAACTCGCGCAGATCCTCGCTCTCCGCGAGGGAGTCGAGGCTGACGTACATGAAGAGCGGCCTGGACAGCGGGGTGTAGTTGCCGTCCTGCGCGGACTGCACTCCCGGGGCGACGCAGCCGTCACCGCCGTCGACCTCGAGCGCCTTCAGGGTGTCCTCGTTCTCCTCGAAGTAGGTGAAGCCGAAATACCCCAGGCCGCCTCGCTCTCCGGCCACGCCCTGCACGATGACGTTGTCGTCCTCGCTCGGCGAGTAGTCCGTACGGCTCGCGCCCTCCTCGCCGTTGATCTCGCCCGTGAAGTAGTCGAAGGTCCCCGAGTCCGTCCCGGGGCCGAAGAGCCGGAGCGGCACGTCGGGGAACGCGGGGTCGACCTGGTTCCAGCTCTCCACCTTCGAGCCCGGCTTCCAGATCGCGTTCAGCTGCTCGACGGTGAGGCACGTCGCCCAGTCGTTGTCCGCGTTCACCACGTTCGTGAGCGCGTCGAGCGCGACCTCGAGCTCGAGGTACTCGACACCGTTCTCCTCGCAGATCGCGGCCTCCTCGTCCTTGATCGCCCGCGACGCGTTGGAGATGTCCGTCTCGCCGATGCAGAAGCGCTCGAAGCCGCCACCCGTTCCCGAGATGCCCACGGTCACGTCCGCACCGCCCTGCGCCTTGAAGTCCTCCGCAGCCTTCGTCGTGAAGGGGCCGACCGTGCTCGAGCCGTCGGCGGAGATCGCCTCACCTCCGCCCCCGCCTCCGCAGCCGGCGGCGGCGAGCGACAGCGCAGCGACGGACGCGGCGAGCGTCGGCAGACGCGTGCTCATGACTCCAGTCTCAACGGCCGACTGTCTCTGCCGGGACGCTGACCGGTGAACACGTGGTGGATATCCGGTGAACGATCGCCGCTACGCGTGAGCCGGGAACCGGCACTCGATCGCGAGTCCGCTCCCGCGGCCGCCGCGCGCGACCACGGAACCACCCGCCTGCGTCACGACGTGTTTGACGATCGCGAGCCCGAGCCCCGTCCCCCGCGACGCACGGGCCCGGTCGGCGCGGTAGAACCGCTCGAAGAGCCGAGGCAGCTCCGCGCCCTCCACTCCGATGCCGTCGTCTCGCCCTGTGAGGAGGACCGACCCGTCCGGTCGCCTCTCGACCGCGAGCGTGAACGTCGCTCCGGGGCCTGCATACCGGATCGCGTTCTCGGCGAGATTGTGGGCGACCACCCGGAGCATCCTCGGCCGGATCGTGAGCGCCTGCTCCTCGTCGCACTCGAGCCGAAGGGCGACGCCGGCCCGGGCCGCCCTCTCCTCCAGGGCGTCGAGCGTCTCCTCCAGCACGGGCCGGATCGGCGTCGCCCCGAGCGAGACGACGCGCGCGCCCGACTCGAGCTCGCTGAGGAAGAGCACCTCGTCGATCAGCTCGGTGATCTGGCCCACCTCGCTCATGGCGCGGGCGACGAGCTCCTGGACGTCCTCCCCCGGGAGCGCCGCCGTCTCGAGGAGCGTCAGAAGCCGGGCGAGCGGCGTGCGCAGCTCGTGCGACACGGCCGCCGTGAAGCCCGACCGCAGCTCCTCGTAGGCGGTGAGATCGCCCTCCCGGGAGAGGTACACGAGCCGCTCGCGATGGCCGTTCACCTCGTACGGGACGACGAGCGGGATCACCCCGGCGCCGCCGGACAGGAGCGCCGGCGGGACGCGCTCGCCCTCGCGAATCCCCTCGAAGGCCTGCCGGGCGCGGCGGCTGGCGAGCAGGACGCGATCCTGGGCGTCCACGACGACGACCGCCTCGCGGCTCTCCTCGACGAGCGCCCGCGCGCGAGCCGCCTCGGGGTCCATGCGCGCGTTCTAACAGAAGGCTTGCGAATCGCTTTCGAGCCGTTCACGGACTCCGAACTCACATGTCGGTCAATGCCCGAGACCCGACGGAAGGAGAGAGCATGAGACGCAACGTGATCGTCCTGGCCGGATCCGCGGCCGCAGCCCTCGCCGCCGCGGCGGTCGCGCTCGGCGCGACGATCATCCGGGACCCCCGGCGACGACGTTCTCCGCGGGACGATGCAGGACGACGAGATCCGTGCCTTCGCCGGCAACGACCTCGTCTACGCGCGGTCCGGCGCAGACCTCGTCCGCGCCGGCTCGGGCGACGACGGCGTTCGCGCGGCGGACGGGAGCGATCTCGTGTACGGCGGCCACGGCCGCGATCGCGTCGCGGGCGGGGACGGGGCCGACCGCATGTACGGCGGGTCGGACGCCGACGAGCTCATCGGCGGGGACGGTGGCGACCGCGCCTCGGGCAACCAGGGCGCCGGACGTCGTCTCCGGGAACGACGGGCCGGACTCGCTCTTCGGCGGCTGGGGCGCCGACCGCGTCTCGGGCGGCGCCGGCGACGACGTGCTGCACGCTCTGGCGGCGGACGGCGATCCCGACGTGCTCGCCTGCGGGCCGGGCGACGACGAGGCGTTCGTGCTCCGGTCGGAGCGGCCGACGACGCGCCTCCGCGACTGTGAGCGGCTCTACCTCGTGGTGGAGCTCACGGCCGAGCAGGCGGAGGGCGAGAACGCGGACGCGGACGACGAGGCGGACGGCTAGCACGCCGCGACGAAGGAGCCAGGCCGACACCGTGTCACCTGGCTCCTTCACCACTCGGACACCGGTCGGTAACCGCTTGACGGCCCGCGGGCGCGGGATCGCTCGTCACAATCCGGTGGACGGATGGCCAAGGTCCTGATCATCGAGGACGACGACGTCATCGCCCGCGGCATGGCGCGACACCTGGAGACCGCGGGCTTCGACACGGTCGGCGTCGCGAACGGCGAGACCGGCCTGGCACGCCTGCGCTACGAGCGCCCCGACGTGTGCGTGCTCGACCTCATGCTTCCCGGGATCGACGGGTGGCGCGTGATCGAGCAGGCTCGCGACGAGGGGATCGGGACACCGATCGTCGTCGTCTCCGCCCGGGGAACCGAGCACGACCGCGTGCACGCCCTCGAAATCGGCGCGGACGACTACCTCGTCAAGCCGTTCTCGATGAAGGAGCTCGCCGCGCGCGTCCGCGCGGCGGCCCGCCGCGGCGTGAGCGCGGCGGAGCAGCGCCGGGGAGACGAGATCGTCGTCGAGGAGCTCAGGCTCGACCCGGACAACGTCCAGGCGTACGTCGACGGGACGAGCGCGGAGCTGACCCCGACCGAGTTCCGGCTCCTGTACACGCTCGCGCGCGAGCAGGGGCGCGTGCTCACCCGGGACGAGCTCCTCCAGCGCGTCTGGGGCCGCCGGGCGACGCACCGCGACCGCACGGTCGACGTCTTCGTCCGCAAGCTGCGCGAGAAGGTCGACCGGCCGCGCCCCGCGACACGACTTCATCCACACGCGATACGGGGTCGGCTACAAGCTCGAGGCGCAGCCGAAGGGCTGAAGGCAACACGGCGTCGCGCGTACGTCGGCGGTCGTGACGCGCGAGTAGGGTCTCCGCGTGGACCCGCGTGCCTTGACCTACTTGCGCACGCTGGTCCTGGCGGCGCTCCTGGGCGTTCCGGTCGCCTTCGCAGCCAGCCTCTTCCAGACCGCGATCCACGACCTCACGCACGTCGATCTGGGACGTCGTCCCCGACTGGCTCGGCCAGAGCGAGCCCGCCACGTGGTACGTCGTCCTCGTCCCCGCCCTCGGCGGCCTCCTCGTTGCCGCAGCGGTACGCCTTCCGGGCCACGGCGGGCATTCGCCGCTCGAGGGGCTCGGGATGGGAGAAGTGCGCCTCATCGACCTCCCCGGGATCCTCCTGGCGGCGCTCGCCACGCTCGGCTTCGGCCTCGTCCTCGGGCCGGAGGCGCCACTCATCGCACTCGGGCTCGCCCTGGGAGCGGCATCGGTTCGCCTCGTGACGATGGAGCAAACGGAGGCGAAGCTGCTCGCCCTCGCCGGCGCGTTCGCTGCCATCGCGGCGCTGTTCGGCGGGCCTCTGATAGCAGCCTTCCTCCTCTTCGAGGTCTCCGCCGCAGGCGGTGCGATTCCCGCGCAAGCGTTGGGCCGCGCGCTGCTCCCGGGCTTCGTGGCCGCAGGAACCGGCGCCCTCGTCTTCACCGGCGTCAACGACTGGCCGGGACTGCACGTGAGCGAGCTCGCCCTCCCGGCTCTGCCCGCGTACGACACGGTCCGGATCGCCGACCTGGCGTGGTCCATACCGCTCGCGGTCGGTATCGCCGTGGTCGTCGTCGCAGCGCGTCACCTCGCGCACCGCGTCGCAACGAGGGCGGCGCCGAGACCGGATGTCGCGCTCGTGGTCGCGGGCCTCGTCGTCGGGCTCCTCGCGGTCGTGTTTCGGGCCTGGGCGGATCGACCCGTCGACCTCGTCCTCTTCTCGGGACAGCAAGAGTTGCCCAACATCGTCGCCGAGGGGTCGGCTTCCGTGCTCGCGCTCCTCGTCGTCGCGAAGGGGCTGGCGTACGTCCTCTCGCTGGGCAGCGGGTTCCGAGGTGGGCCCGTGTTCCCGGCGATCAGCATCGGCGTGGCGGTCGGCGTGCTCGCTGCGGATCTTCTCCCAGGGCTCGAGTCGACGCCGGCGATCGCCGTCGGGATCGCCGCGGCCACCGCGGCCGTGCTGCGCGTGCCGTTTACTGCGGTACTGCTCGCGACGCTCCTGCTCGGATCCTCGGCCGCGGACGTCGCACCCATCGCCGTGCTCGCCGCCGCCGTCGGGTGGCTCGTAGCGACGGCTCTTCCGAACCCGGAAGACCGACACGAGCCCGCGCCGGCCGGCTCGGATGCGACTACAGCGTGACGGTAACGGAGAGCGAGAGCTTGCTGACGTTGCCGTCCGTATCTCGCGCACGAACCCGATACGTGAAGCGGCCGCGGCCCGGCCGGTCGACGTAGGAGGTCGTTGGCGTCTCACCTACCCTCGTCCCGTTCCGGAACACCTCGTACGCGGCCACGCCGACGTCGTCGGTCGCCGGCTTCCACGTCAGCCGCACCTGGCGCCCGCTCTGCACCGTAGCGCGTAGCGACGCGGGGACGGCAGGGCCGACGCCGCCACCCTGGGGGTTGCCGGTCGTCACGGATCCGGTGGCCGCCGGCCCGAGGTTCGTCGCCGCGTCGTAGGCGCGGATCTCGTACTGGTAGGTCGTGAGCGGCGCGAGATCGGGATCGAGGTACGTCAGCTCGGTCGTCGTCCCTACGAGCACCCCGTTGCGGTAGACGCGGTACCCCGTGACCCCGAGGTTGTCGGTCGCAGCGGTCCAGTTCAGCCGCGCGTACGCCGACGTGGGCGTCGCCGGGAGCCAGCCGGGAGCGCTCGGCGGCTCGACGTCGCCGCCCGGGAAGACGATGGAGACCGTCGCTCCCGCCGGGCCTACCCCGGTCGTCGTGATCGTCACCCCGGTAAGCGGGTCCGTGACCGACTGGCCGAAAGCGAGGGCCGCGTCGGAGAAGGTCGCCGTGGCGGGATTGGCGTCGACGAGCTTCGACTGGACCAGGCTCGTGAGCGCAGGGGCGATCCGGATCGAGACGCCGTTCACGACGGGGTCCCCGGCGGCGAAGTTGTCGAAGATGCCCCAGGGCTGCCGGAGCTCGAGGTTGAGGTACGTGCCGTCCCCACGGGCCACGCGCAGCATCCTCGGCGTTCCCGTGAGCTCCGCCGCCTTGAGCAGGTACGAGCCCGTCGTCGTCACCGTCTGCGTGTCGGCGAACCAGCCGAGCTGCGCGCGGTGCCAGTTCACGTGATGGCGGGTCTGTGCGCCGCCCATGACCGTGAACGGATCGCCGTACTCGCTCTGGGCGCACGAGCCCGTGAAGGTGCCGCCGGTGCAGGCGAGGGTGCTCGCGTGGTGGACGCCGAAGTTGTGACCGAGCTCGTGCCCGACGACGCGCAGGGTCATCGCCCCGTTGATCCAGCTACCGGTCCCGGGCAGGTACGCGAGCCCCGCCCAGCCGCAGCTCGACGCCTGCGGGAACGCGTAGACCGTGTACTGGTAGTCCGAGAGCTGGACTCCGGCTGCAGCGGCCTTCGCCCGCGCCTGACTCGCCCACGTCGTATAGGCGCAACCGGCGTTCGTCGCGTCGATCGTGTACCAGCCGAACGCGTCGCCGGTGAGCGCGAGCTGGCCGTACGAGGCGTCGCGGTAGTACTCGTCCACCGAGTTGGAGTTGTCGAAGACGACCCCCCGCACCGTCGCAGGCGTCCAGGGCTGGCTCGTGTCGTTCGAGAAGTTGAAGAGGAGGACGGCCACGGTCTTCGTGCCGAGAGCGGCGAGGGGCACGGCCTCACCCACCGGCTCGACCGGCCCGTTGACGATGAGCGCGCCACCCTGGTCGGCCGCGGTCGCGCGCACTCGTCGCCCCGCGAGCGCCTGCACCGAGGGGTCCGCGTCGGCGACCGGGACGATGCCGGCAATCGTCGTGTCCACGCCCGCACCCAGGCCGACGGGCGTCGTGAAGGTGTCGCCGTGCCAGGTGCGGAGCGTGCCCTCGACCGGCGTCGCGATCCCGAGTACCGCGAAGGCCGCCGGCACGCAGGCGAGCGGGAGCGCGAGCGCGCAGACGACGGCGACGCGGGGGAGTCGTCCCATCGCTCGAACGGTAGGGACTTCGCCGAGCGAGACAACCCCGGGAGCACAGGTTCACCCCTCCGGGGGAGGGAGCACGCTCCAGGTATACTTCACTAGGTTAATGGTTAGTGACGTTACGCTTAGCGCGGAGCTCGTCGCCTCGGATCTCCGTCCGGTTCTCCTGCGCCTCGCGCGCGAGCTGCGGAAGGAGACGGAGCAGCTCGGCATCACCGCGCGCCAGGTCACGCTGCTCTGGCTCGTGAAGCGCAGTCCCGGACTCTCGCTGGCCGAGCTCGCGGCCGAGGAGGGCATCTCGCCTCCTGCGCTCTCCGGAAACGTCGATCGCCTCGAGCGTGCCGGGCTCCTGCAACGCGTGCGATCTCAGGACGACCGGCGTCGAGTCGGGCTCGAGCTGACCGAGGACGGCGCGAAGCTCCTCCGGCGCGTCCGCGCGCGCCGCACCACGTGGCTCACGCAGCGGATGCGCGACCTCCGCCCTGCCGAGCTCGAGTCAATCGAGACGGCGATCCCCGCGCTCCGACGCCTGCTCGGAGACGAGTCGTGACCAGGCTCGTCTTCGCGCTCAAGGCCCGCACGTTCCGCAGCCTGCGCCGCCACCGGAACTACCGGATCTTCTTCACCGGCCAGCTCGTCTCCCTGGCCGGCACCTGGATGCAGAACGTCGCCCTAGCCTGGCTCGTCCTCGAGCTGTCGGACTCGGCCCTCGCCGTCGGCGCGCTCGCGTTCTGGCGCTTCGTGCCCTTCACCGTGTTCGGGCTCGCGGCCGGCGTTCTCGCCGATCGCGTCGATTCGCGCCGCCTGGTGATGGCGACCCAGGCATCCGCGATGGTGGTCTCGCTCGTCCTCGCCGTCGTCACGCTCACGGGGACGGCGACGCTGCCCGTGGTCTACGTCCTCGCAGCGCTCGGCGGCATCACGCTGGCTTTCGACGCACCCGGACGGCAGTCGCTGACGTTCCAGCTCGTCGGGCCGCGGGAGCTGCCGAACGCGATCGCTCTGAACGCGGGCCTCTTCAACGGCTCTCGCGTGGTGGGGCCGGCGATCGCGGGCGTGATCATCGCCGTCGCCGGGACGGGGATCTGCTTCGTCATCAACGCGGTGAGCTTCCTCGCGGTGCTCACGGCTCTCGCCCTTCTGCGCACGAGCGAGCTCCACCACGTCGAGCGCGACCCGACGGCCCGGCTCGTCGAGGGGACGCGCCGGGCGCTGGCGTTCGCCTGGCACGACACGGACCTGCGGCTCGTCCTCGCCGTGGTGACCATCGTCAGCACCGTCGGGTTCAACTTCCACGTTCTCGTGCCGCTCCTCGCCGGCGAGACGCTGCACGTCGGCCCGGAAGGGTTCGGCCTCCTCTCGGCGACATTCGGCCTGGGCGCCCTCGTGGGCGCGCTCGTCACCGCGACCTTCCGCGAGGCGAGCTGGCGGCTGTTCGCCCTTGGCGGCGCCGGCTTCGGGGTGCTCGCGCTCGCGCTCGCCCCGGTGGAGAGCGCGGTGCTCGCAGCGATCCTCCTCTTCGGCGCCGGGGGCTCGTTCACGCTCTTCACGGCGAACGCGAACGCCCTCGTCCAGCTCGGGGCACCCGACCGGCTCCGGGGCCGCCTCATCGGCCTCTACCTGTTCGCCTTCGCAGGCGTTGCGCCGATCGGCGGCCTGCTCGCCGGCTGGCTCGCGGAGATCGGGGGGACGCAGCTCGCCTTCGCGGTCGCCGGCGCGACCTCCGTCACCACCGTGGCCGTCGCGAGCATGCATCGCTCACGTGCCGCGGTGCTCCGCGACCAGCCCGCCTAGGACTCGGCCGCGGGCTCCTCGAGCGTCCGGATGTCCCAGAGCGGCGCTCCGAGCTGCGACTCCGTGAACGCCATCACCGAGAGCTGGCGCGAGTCCGGGTACTCGACGACCTCGGGCGACGGCCGGTTGGACACCATCAGGTAGCGCACCGGCTCCTCCGAGCGGTTGGTCAGCTGATGCGCGCCCTCCGGCCCGACGGGGAAGTGGACGACGTCGCCCTCCGCGAGCTCGCGCTCGCCGGCCGGTTCGCGGAGAGTCGGGCGTGCCGCGGAGGACGACGAGGAGCTCCTCCGCCCCGTGGTGGAAGTGGTAGTAGCCGCTCGTCCTTCCGGGCGCGATCTCGTAGAGCGTCGCCCCGATCTTCCCGCCACGGGGAAGGCGCCGCGACCGGCCTGCCGCCCACTCCTCCTCGCTCTCGACCTCCCACTCGTCGGCCCAGATGTTCGGCGCTCCTGCCACTCGTTACCTCCTGTGGACGTCATGATCGGGCGATGGAGTCTTACCGCACGCCGGACGAGCGCTTCGAAGGGCTGCCGGGCTACGCGTTCGCGCCACGCTACGTCGACCAGGACGGCCTTCGGCTGCACTACGTCGAGGAGGGCGCGGGAGACCCGGTGCTGCTCCTGCACGGGGAGCCGACGTGGGCGTTCCTGTACCGGAAGGTCATCCGGCGGCTCGCGGCAGTCGGCCGGGTCGTCGCCCCCGACTACCTCGGATTCGGACGCTCGGACAAGCCCACGCGCATCGAGGACTACTCGTACGACTTCCACTACCGCTCGATCGAGCGGCTCGCCGACGACCTCGACCTGCGGGGCGCGACCGTCGTCGTCCAGGACTGGGGCGGCCCGATCGGGCTCCGCCTCGCGGTCGAGCACCCGGACCGGGTGGCGCGCCTGGTCGTGCTGAACACGGGAATCGGCGCCGGTCGAGCGCCTTCGCCCGAGTGGCTCCGGTTCCGCGAGTTCATGCGGCGCGTGGGTGACGAGATCGTCCCCGGACAGCTCGTCCGTCTCTCGTGCGTGACGGAGCTCTCCGACGACGTCATCGACGCCTACAACGCGCCCTTCCCCACCCCCGAGTCGAAGGCCGGCGTCGTCGCGTTCCCCGAGCTCGTGCCGACGGAGGTCGACCATCCCTCGGCAGCGACGATGCTCGAGGTGCGAGCCGCGCTCGAGCGCTGGAACCGGCCCGCGCTCGTCCTCTTCTCCGACTCCGACCCGATCTTCACGCCGGCCGCCGCCGAGCGGATGGCCGCCCTCATCCCGGGCGCCGGGCCGGCCGAGATCGTCGCGGGCGCAGGCCACTTCCTGCAGGAGGACAGGGGCGAGGAGATCGCCGAGCGGATCGTCCGCTTCCTGCGAGAGAGCTAGTCCGCGACTAGCCGGCGACGACCCAGGTGTCGCTCGAGTGGAGCGAGCGCGGCGAGGTCGCCCTCGCCCGAGCGCTCCCGCGCCTCCTCGAGCTGCGCGCTCATGAGGTCGTCGTACACCGCGCGTTCCACGCGCCGGAAGACGCCGAACGGGACCGCGCCGTCGGTCTCGAAGGTGATCCGGGAGAGAGCGAACGCGAGGCTCGGCTCGCGCTGCGAGGCGTCGTGGACGAGGACCCGCTCCTCCCCGGCCTCCGCGACGTCGACGACCTGGGCCGAGCCGTCCGGGTGCTGGACGACCGCCTTCTCGCCCTCGGCGCCGAACCGGATCGGCTTCCCGTCCTCAAGGTAGATCCGGTTCTCCTTCACGTCGCGGACGTAGTCGAACGCGCCGTCGTTGTAGATGTTGCAGTTCTGGAGGATCTCGACGAAGGCCGACCCGCGATGGTGCGCGGCAGCCTCGACGACCTCCGCGAGGCCTTTCTTGTCCGTGTCGATCGCACGGCCGACGAAGGACGCCTCGGCGGCGATCGCGATCGAGAGCGGGTTGAAGGGGTAGTCGAGCGAGCCCATCGGCGTCGACTTCGTGACCTTCCCAAGCTCCGAGGTCGGCGAGTACTGCCCCTTCGTCAGCCCGTAGATCCGGTTGTTGAACAGCAGGATCTTGAGGTTGACGTTCCGGCGGAGCGCGTGGATGAGATGGTTCCCGCCGATCGAGAGCGCGTCGCCGTCGCCCGTCACGACCCACACCGACAGGTCGGGCCGCGTGACCGCGAGGCCGGTCGCGATCGCCGGCGCCCGGCCGTGGATCGAGTGCATGCCGTAGGTCTGCATGTAGTAGGGGAAGCGCGCGGCGCAGCCGATCCCGGACACGAAGACGAGACGCTCCCGGGAGATCCCGAGCTCGGGCATCACGCCCTGGATCACGTTCAGGATCGCGTAGTCCCCGCAGCCCGGGCACCAGCCGGACCTCCTGGTCCGACTTGAAGTCTTTCGCCGTGAGCTGCACGAGGTCTCCGCCGCCCGTGCTCACGAGTCCACCAGCGCCGTGATCGCGTCCGCGAGCTCCGCCGACCGGAAGGGGCGGCCCCGCACCTTGTTGTAGCCGACCGCGTCGACGAGGAACTCGGCGCGGATCAGCATGCGCAGCTGGCCCAGGTTGATCTCCGGGACGAGGACCTTCTCGTACCGGCGGAGGACCTCCCCGGTGTTCCGTGGGAACGGGTTGAGGTGCTGGAGGTGCGCCGACGCGACGGCCCGCCCGCCCGCGCGCACGCGTCGCACCGCAGCGCCGATCGCGCCGTACGTCGAGCCCCAGCCGAGGACGAGGGTGTCGGCTCCGCCGGGGTCGTCGACCTCGAGCTCGGGGATGTCCGCGGCGATGCCGGCGACCTTCGCCGCGCGCAGCCGCACCATCCGGTCGTGGTTCTCCGGGTCGTACGAGACGTTGCCGGTCTCGTCCTGCTTCTCGAGCCCGCCGATCCGGTGCTCGAGGCCCGGCGTCCCGGGGACGGCCCACGGTCGGGCGAGCGTCTCCGGGTCGCGGCGGTAGGGCAGGAAGCCCGCCTCGTCGTTCGGCTCCGTCGCGAACTCCGTCGAGATCTCCTCGAGCGCGAGCACGTCGGGGATGCGCCACGGCTCGGAGCCGTTCGCGAGGTACGCGTCCGAGAGCAGGAAGACCGGCGTCCGGTACTTGATCGCGATGCGCGCCGCCTCGATCGCGGCGTCGAAGCAGTTGGCCGGCGTCGAGGCGGCGACGACGGGGATGGGGGACTCGGAGTTCCGTCCGAACAGCACCATGAGCAGGTCGGCCTGCTCCGGCTTCGTCGGCATCCCGGTCGACGGCCCGGCGCGCTGGACGTCCACGATCACGAGCGGGAGCTCGAGCGTCACCGCAAGGCCGACGGTCTCCGACTTCAACACGATTCCGGGGCCGGCCGACGTGGTCACGCCGAGCGCGCCGCCGAAGGCGGCTCCGAGCGCCGCCCCGGAAGCGGCGATCTCGTCCTCCGCCTGGAACGTGCGGACGCCGAACTGCTTGAGGTTCGCGAGGTCCTCCAGGATCCCCGACGCGGGAGTGATCGGGTAGGCGCCGAGGAAGAGCGGCAGCCCCGAGAGCTTGCTGGCGGCGACGAGGCCGTAGGAGAGCGCCGCGTTGCCCGAGATCTGCCGGTACGTCCCCGGGGCGAGCGGGGCGGGAGCGACCTCGTACGAGACCGCGAAGTCCTCGGACGTCTCGCCGTAGTTCCATCCCGCCTTGAACGCCTTCGTGTTCGCCTCGGCGATCTCCGGCCGGCGCGCGAACTTCGACTCGATGAAGCCGAGCGTCCCCTCGACCGGCCGGTGGTACAGCCAGGACATGAGCCCGAGCGCGAAGAAGTTCTTCGAGCGTTCCGCCTCGCGCGAGGTGATCCCGTCCACCTCCTTCAGCGCCTCGACCGTCATCGACGAGAGCGCGACCGAGTGGACGTGGAAGTCGGCGAGCGACCCGTCGTCGAGCGGGTTCGACCCGTACCCGGCCTTCTGCAGGTTCCGGTCGGTGAACGCGTCCGTGTTGACGATGACGGTCGCGCCCTTCGGGACGTCGGCCAGGTTGACCTTCAGCGCGGCCGGGTTCATCGCGACGAGGACGTTCGGCTGGTCGCCCGGAGTGAGGATGTCGTGGTCCGCGAAGTGCACCTGGAACCCGGACACGCCCGGCAGCGATCCCGCCGGCGCCC
This sequence comes from uncultured Actinomycetes bacterium, assembly GCA_963750595.1. GTDB lineage: Bacteria > Actinomycetota > Thermoleophilia > Gaiellales > Gaiellaceae > GMQP-bins7. The sequence goes on from CAVVRG010000003.1 coordinate 393,046, forward strand.
GGATCTCCGCCGGGAAGTCGGGCAGCGTCACGAGATCGTTTCCGAAGACGGCGGTCTCGCTCGTGAACCGGTCGCCGGTCAGCTGCATGCCGTCGCCGGAGTCCCCGGCGAAGCGAATCACGACCCGGTCGAGCTGCTCGACGGGCTTGGCCTTGGCCATGGTCGAGGTATAGCGCACGCGGGGGAGGAGACGACGGGCGCCCCAGCTCGGCCGGCGCGGGCGGGTATAGATGTCACATGCCCCCGGACGCGCGCCCGAGCACCGTTGTCGTCCTGTTCACCCGGGATCTCCGGCTGCACGACCACCCGGCGCTGTGGGCGGCCGTCGAGACCGCCCACCGGGTCGTCCCGCTGTTCGTCCTCGACGACACGATCCTCGGGACGTTCGGCTCACCAAACCGGGTCGCCTTCCTCCTGGAGTCGCTCGTCGCGCTCCGCGACTCTCTCCGCTCACGTGGCTCGGACCTCGTCCTTCGTCGTGGCGACGCGGTCGATCAGACACTGAGGGTCGCCCTGGCGTGCCGGGCCGAGAGCATCCACATCAGCGAGGACGTGAGCGGATTCGCACAGGCACGGCTGGAAAGACTCACACGCGCCGCAGCCGGGGAACGCATCGAGGTGCGCGCCTTCCCCGGCGTCACGGTCGTGCCGACGGGTGATCTCTCCCCCGCGGGCGGAACCGGGCCGTTTCGCGTCTTCACGCCGTACTGGAACCGCTGGCGCACGATGCCTCGACGGTCCGTCCTTCCCGCACCGGGTCAGGTTCCTGCGGTCGGCTCGATCGATTCCGGCCGGATCTCCGAGGTGTCCGAGCTCGCCGTCGGCGCCCCGGTGCCGGGCCTCCCACCGGGCGGGGAAGGCGAGGGTAGGTCGCGATTGGCACGCTGGCTCCGAGACGGGCTCGCCGCCTACGACGACCGGCGCGACGACCTCGCCGCCGCAGGAACGTCTGGGCTCTCGCCGTACCTCCACTTCGGCTGCCTCTCGGCGCTCGAGGTCGTCGAGCGTGCGTGGTCGGACCCGGGTGGCGAGGCCTTCGTCCGCCAGCTTTGCTGGCGCGACTTCCACCACCAGCTGCTCGCCTCCGACCCGGCGAGCTCCACGCGAGACCAGCGCACGCGCGGTGACGACTGGCGGGACGACCCGCACGCGCTCGAGGCCTGGCAGCAGGGACGGACGGGGTACCCGATCGTCGATGCCGGGATGCGGCAGCTGCTCACCGAGGGCGTCATGCACAACCGCGCCCGACTCGTCACCGCCTCGTTCCTGACGAAGCACCTCTACATCGACTGGCGGCGCGGCGCCGACCACTTCGCGCGGCATCTCGTCGACGGGGACGTGGCGAACAACGTCGGCAACTGGCAGTGGGTGGCGGGAACGGGCGCCGACACCCGCCCGAACCGCGTCTTCAACCCGGTCCGCCAGGCCCGGCGGTTCGACGCGGACGGAGACTACGTCCGCCGCTTCGTCCCGGAGCTCGCGTCCGTCGCCGGCCCCGACGTGCACGAGCCGTGGCAGCTGGGCCGCCTCCGGCCGACCGGCTATCCCGCTCGGCTCGTCGAGCACGAGGAGGCGGTGGCGCGCTTCCTCGGAGCGCGGGCAGCCGTGGCTTCGAGGCGGTGAGCTATCCCGCCCCTCGTGGCTCGTGGCGGCGCAGCGCATCACGCACCGCGTCGTCGAACGGCGTGAGCTCGAACGGCACCAACGCGCGGATGCGCTCGTCGCGTACGACCGTCGGCGTGCGCAATCCGTCGATCAGCGGCCTCGCGACGGCAGCGTTGACGGGTGTCACGAGGTGGAGCCACCAAGAGGACAAGCGCGGAGTGAGCACCGGCACCTCGACGATCGGCATGCGCTTTCCCCGGATGCGCGCGATGCGCTCGATCATCTCCCGGTAGGTCATGACCTCCGGCCCGCCGACGTCGTAGGAATCGCTGCGCGGGAGGTCGAGCCGGCAGGCGCCGGCGAGGTAGCGGACGACGTCGCGGAGCGCGATCGGCTGCGTCGGTGTCGACACCCAGCGCGGGCAGATCATCGCCGGCAGGCGGTCGACGAGGGCGCGGATGGTCTCGAAAGCCGCGCTCCCCGGGCCCACCACCATCCCCGCCCGGAGGGTCGTCACGGGCACGCGGCCGGCCGCGAGCCGCTCGGCGGTCTCGGTCCTGCTTCGCAGGTGCTCGGAGACCACCTCCTCGTCCCCGCCGAGGCCCCCGAGATAGACGATCCGCCGTGCGCCCGCGGACTCTGCGCTCGAGGCGACGTTGTCCGCCGCCTGCCGGTCCACGCGCTCGAAGTCCGCGGCGCCGAGAGAGTGCACGAGGTAGACGAGGACGTCCCCCTCGCGAAGGAGCCCGCGTAGCGAGTCTGCATCTGCGGCGTCCGCCTGCACCCACGAGATCCCGTCCTCCCCCTGCCGCTGCCGGCGGGAGACCGCGACGACCGCGTGCTCGCGCACGAGCTCCGGGAGCAAGGCGCGCCCGATGACGCCCGACGCCCCGAACACCACCGCCCTCACGAGACGTCCCTCGCCGCGCGCTCCAGAAACCGTCGGCTGATCGTGCGATGTGCCCGCGCCTGCACGGTCGCGTAGAGCGCCCGGCGGAGCGACCGTCGACGCCGGCTTCCGCCAAGGCGGGGGAAGTACCCCGCCACGGCGAGCTCGAGCTCCGGGCTGTCGACTACACGCTGGGCGACGACGAGCGAGCCGCCCGGCCTCGCTGCGAGAAGTCCGCCGCGGATCGGATAACGGCATTCGACACGGTCGGAGGCGACGGACACCTCCGCCGGCCCGAAGCGGAGGAGCGGCACGACACCGCCCATCACCAGGGCGATCTCACCATCGCGCGCTCTCGGGCGCACGAGACCGCGCGTCGCGTGCCTCACCTCGTCGAGGTAGAGGAGCCCGAGCCGGCGTGCGCCCTCCTCGTCCACGCCGACGACACCGTTCGGGAGACCGATCCACTGGCGCGACTCGACGGCGCCCGACGCCGTCTCGCGCTCGCTCGTCGACCAACCGGGTGGTACGGCGCGAGCGCTCACGGCCGCCGACGCGCGAGCGTCTCGGCTGCCGTGACGAGGTCGTGGTCGAGGAGGGTCCCGTGCGCCCGCTCGGCGACCTGCCGGGTCGCCGCGGCGCCGGAGACGTAGAGCGGTGCGTGCACGGCGACCTCGCGGAGCCGCGTGACGATCGGGTCGAAGACGCCCGCCACGGTGCCCGAAACGACGACGGCGTCGGGGCCCAGCGCTTCGGCTGCCTCTACGATCGAGGCCACCGGCGTGTCGGCACCGAGATAGCCGATTCGCCAACCCTGACCGCGGAGCACGAGCCCGAAGCCGAGAAGCGGAAGGTCGTGGAGCTCGCGCTCGACGCAGGCGAGCAGCGCGCGTGGCCCGGAGCCGCGATCCCACCCGCGGGCGAGCGCCATGAGGCGCCCACGAACGACGTTGCTCGCGAAGTGCTCCTGCGCCACGGAGGCGTCACCGCGCTCCCAGCGCTCGCCGAGCTCGTGGAGGTATGGGACGAGTACGTCCCGCAGGACGACCTCCAGCGTGAGAGTGGCGAGCAGCCGGTCGAGAGCGGACTGGGCGCCGACCTCGTCGAAGCGATCGAGCGCCTCCACGAGCTGGCCTGCGTCCCTCACCGGCGCAGGTGACGCCTCGTTCACGGCTTCAGCCAGCGCGAGTCGCGCCGCCTCGGCCGCCGAGTGCCCGCGGTCGAGGCTCGCCCGCATCGCGAGAACACGCGCAACGTCGTCGTCTCCGTACAGGCGGAACCCTCCCTGGGTGCGGCTGGGTGCGAGAAGCCCGTAGCGCCGCTCCCAGGCGCGCAGGGACCCGACCGGGACGCCGACCCGGCGCGAGAGCTCACCGATGCGGAGGAGCTTCTCAGCCACGTGCTGTCCTAGCTCCCGGACGGCTTCCACCGCGGCGGGAACGGCACGAAGACGCTCGTCGTCCGCTGGTACTCGGCGTAGTCGGACCGGCTCCTGAGCGCCTGGGCCTCCGTCGCGGGGATGCCCGTCACGCGGAAGAGGAGCAGGAGCAGGACCACGGGAACGATCCAAGCCAGCCAGCCCCAGGGGGCGGTCGTCGCGACGAGGGCGACACCGCACCACGTTATCCACTCGAAGAAGTAGTTCGGGTGGCGCGACCAGGCCCACAGGCCCCTGCGGGCGGTCAGCCCGCGGTTCGCCGGGTCCGCGCGCCAGGCCGACAGCTGGCGGTCGGCTGTGATCGCTCCCGCGTTCCCGACCGCCCACACGACCACGCCGGCCCACGCGAGCGCCCCGAGCTCGTCGGCGGGATCGAGGCTGACGAGGAGGAACGGGATCGAGAAGAAGACGACGAACGCGGCCTGGAACTGGAAGAAGAGGAGGAAGTTGCGGTCGGCCCCGCTTCCCCACCTCTCGCGGAGCGCCCGATAGCGACCGTCCTCGGGCTTGCCGAGCACGCGGTCGAAAAGCAGATACAGCCCGAGGCGCCAGCCCCAGACGGAGGCGAGAACGGCCGCGAGGACGCGGTGAGCGGGATCGCCGTCGGCGAGGAGTGCGTACACGACCGCGAGGCAGGCGATCCCGATCGCCCACGCGACGTCCACGAAGCTCGCGTCCCGGGTCCGCACCTGGACGATCCAGAGGAGCGCCATGCCGACCGCGGCGATCGCGGTGCCGACGAGGAGGAGGACGACGTACGAGTCGGTCACGGCGCGCTCCCGCCGACCGGGTCGTCGAGGGTCCCCGCGCGCAGGCCTGCCGCCCCCGCGCGTCGCGACAGCACCGAGGGCCACCACGTCCGCTCGCCCAGCTCGAAGGTCAGGGCGGGCACGAGGACGGAGCGCACGACGAACGTGTCCAGCAGCACTCCGAGCGCGACGGTGATGCCGATCTGCGTCAACGCGACGAGCGGCAGCACTGCGAGCACCGAGAACGTGCCGGCGAGGACGATCCCGGCAGACGTGATCACCCCGCCCGTCACGGCGAGCCCCTTCAACATCGCCTCCCGGGTCGGCATCTCCAGAGCCTCCTCGCGCACCCGCGCCATGAGGAAGATGTTGTAGTCGACCCCGAGGGCGACCAGGAAGATGAAGGCGAAGAGCGGGTAGCTCGGATCCTCGCCCGGGAAGTCGGTGAGCACCTGGAAGAGCAGAAGGCTCGCCCCGAGCGCCGCGGCGAAGGAGAGGACCACCGTGCCGACGAGGAGAACGGGCGCGACGACGGAGCGCAGGAGCAGCATCAGGATCCCGAGCACGACCAGCAGCACGAGCGGAACGAGCAGCTTGGTGTCGCGCTCCACCGCGGCGCGGAGATCGGCCTCCTCGGCACTCGACCCTCCGACCAGCGCCGCCTCACCGACCGCGGCGCGAAGCTCCTGGCGAAGGGGACCGATCGCGGCAAAGCCCTCCTCGCCGAACGGATCGGCGTCGAGCACGACGTCGAAGCGGGTCCCACGCTCCCCCTCCTCCGGCTCTCCCACCCGTACGACGCCGGACGCCGAGCGGGCTGCCTCGACAGCCGCGCCGGCCCGCGCCGGATCGGTCACGAGAACGACTGCGGGGGCGCTCGCTCCGGCGGGGAACGACTGCTCGAGCAGCCGCTGTCCCTGCACCGACTCGACCGACCCCCGGAACAGGTTCGCCGTCGTGAGATCGTCGTCCAGCGAGAGCGTTCCCAGGGCGAGCACGGCGAGACCGACGGTGGTACCGATCCACGCCGCGCGATGGCGCCGCTCGATCCGCCTTCCGAGTCGCGCCCAGATGCCGCGGGAGACCGGACGCTCGCCCCCATGGCGTGGGACGAACGGCCAGAACGCACGGCGCCCCCCGACGAGGAGCAGAGCCGGGAGGAGCGTGAGCATCGCGACCGCCGCGACCGCCACTCCCAGCGCGCCGACGGGACCAAGGCCGGCGATCGAGTTCACCTGCGCGAGGGAGAGGCAGAGAAGTACGCCGACGACGGTCCCGGCCGAGGCCACGATCGCCGGTCCACCCTGCCCGAGCGCGATCCGCATGGCCTCGTGCTCGTCCTCGACCACGGCCAGCTCCTCCCGGTAGCGCGCGGTCAGGAGCAGGGCGTAGTCCGTACCCGCTCCGAACACGAGCACGAGGAGGATCCCTCCCGTCTGACCGTTGATGACGAGACCTGCCTCGGCCAGCAGCGTGCCGAGCCCGCGGACGACCGCCTCGGCGAAGAGCAACGCCAGGAGCGGCAGGAACCAGAAGACCGGGCTGCGGTAGATGAGCACGAGCAGGGCGAAGACGAGCCCCGCGGTCGCGAAGAGGAGCGTCGAGTTGACGCCCTCGAAAGCCTTGCTCGCGTCCGCCGAGAACCCCGCGGGTCCCGTCACCTGCGCTTCCAGGCCGCGCGGGAGATCCTCCCGCACGAGCTCGCGCACGTCCTCGACCGCGCCGATGAGGACGTCCTCCTCCCCGCCGGCAACGATCGGGATCGTGAGGACGGCCGCTTTGCCGTCGTCCGAGGTCACGGCCGGAGACAACTCACCGACACCCTCGATGCCCGCTCCGAACACCCGCTGACGGACGTGCTCGACCGCCGCTCTCCCGGCCGCATCGAGGCCGTCCGCGTCGCGGAAGACGGCGATCGCGGGCGTGGCCTCGCCCGAGGGGAAACCGGCCGACGCTTCGAGCACCCTCACCGACTCCGCGCCGCCCGGCAGAAAGCTCGAGGGCTCGTTCTGCTGCACGCTCTCGAACCGCCCGGCAAGCGGGCCGAGCGCGATCGCGAGCACGACCCAGACCGCCAGCACGACGAACTTCGAGCGGCGTCCCGCGATGAGTCGGAGGAGTGAGGCGACACGATTCATAATCAAGACACACTCTATACAGATAGAGAGAGCACGTGTATCCACGCCCACATTCAAGCAATCGCACAGAGCACTTGCACTTTGACTCAGATACCTGTACTATCTCTATACGTACTCTCTACAGGAGGTCAGAACATGCGTAAGGCACTCATCATCCTCGGAGCCGCTGCGGTCGCCGCCTCGGCCGTCATCGCCCCGGTGTCGGCGGCTCCCACGGCGCCCAAGCAGGATCTCGCGCAGGTCGCGGCTTCGTCGCCGCAGTTCAGCACGCTCGTCTCGCTGCTCAAGAAGGCGGGGCTCGTCGGCGCGCTCAAGCAGGGGAACTACACGGTGTTCGCGCCTACGAACGCGGCGTTCGCCAAGCTCCCGAAGTCGACGCTCGCCGCGGTCGGCAAGGACCGTGAGCTCCTCAAGACCGTCCTCACCTACCACGTCGTGAAGGGCAAGGTGCCCGCGGCCAAGGTCGTGACGCTCGACGGCAAGTCGGTCAAGACGCTCGCCGGCCAGAGCGTGAAGGTCACCGTTCGGGGTGGCAAGGTCTTCCTCAACGGCTCGACCCGCGTGACGAAGACGGACGTGATGGCCACGAACGGCGTCATCCACGTCATCGACAGGGTGCTCATCCCGAGCAGCTGATCTGCCGTCGTCCGGGCGCTCGCTCGGGCGGCAGAGCACGGACACCGAACCGAGGGAGGGCTGTCGAGAGGCAGCTCTTCTTCGTCTTGGCAGTCGGCCTGTTGCGGACTCGCGAAGCGCGACGGCCGACCGAGGCCGGTCAGCTCAGCCGGTAGACGATCCGGCCGCGCGTGAGGTCGTACGAGGAGAGCTCGATCCGGACCCGGTCTCCGGGGAAGACACGGATGCGGAACCGCTTCATGCGCCCGCCCATGTACCCGAGCGCCTCGTGCCCGTTGTCCAGGCGCACTCGGAACATCCCGCTCCGCAGGGCCTCGACGACCTCTCCCTCGACCTCCAGTTTCTCTTCCTTCACCGACATGCGGCCTTTCTCTCCTTGAGGCACCGTGGCCGTCCTGAGACGGCCACGGCCTCGATCTGGAGCTACGACGCGAGGACGACGTTCGTCGCCTCGGGGCCCTTCGAGCCTTCCCGCGCCTCGAACTCGACGCGCGCACCCTCGGCCAGGGACTTGAACCCGTCCCCGGCGATGTTGCTGAAGTGCACGAACAGGTCCTTCGAGCCTTCGTCAGGGGTGATGAACCCGTACCCCTTGCTGTCGTTGAACCACTTCACGGTTCCGCTTGCCATATGGAAAACACCTCCCTCACCAACTCACGAACGGGTAAGGAAAGCGCAACTGCGCGAACCGGACTCGCTCTAGCTTTACGCGCGAAAGGGTATCAGGACACGCTCTCAGAGCTCTCGTCTGGCTGCGCGGACGCACCTTCCGGGACGTCGGGCTCGACGACCTCCGGCTCGTCCGTTTCCGCCTCGTCCTCGGCCTCCTCCGCCGGCGGCTCCGCGGGTGGCGAGATGGCGATGCCGGCAGCGGCCCAGACGGCGACGGCAAGCCAGTGCACGCCGATCACGTCCGTCTGGAGCCCGAGCAGCAGCACGGCAGCGAAGGCCGCGCCGACCCAGGCCTCCCTGCGGACGAGCCCCCCGAGCAGCGCGAGGCTCCACAGGACGAACGCCACCATCCCGGCGATCCCCGCATCCACCCCGATCTCGGTGTAGGTCGATTCGCCGGCCTTGATCTCGACGCCGGTGCGCTTGGCGACGACGCCCGCGTTCCCGAGGCCGTGCCCCTGCGGATGGTCGAGCACGACCCGGATCCCGTCGCGGAGGTTGCGCCAGTGGCTCTCGGTGGACGACTCCGAGCCCGAAAAGGGATCCGAGCTGGCGTCCGGGTCCTGCTGCGCGTTCTCGCGCAGCCACTCGAGCTCTTCCTGCGTGTAGCTCGTCGACGGCCCGATCGACGGGTAGGCCGCGAGGAAGGCCGCACCGGCCGCGATCGAGACGGCCGCGAGGACGGCCGGCGCGAGCCGGCGCTGCGCCGCGGCGAGCACGACGAGCCCGACCGCGAGCGCGGCGAACGCCGCTCTCGTGTGCGTGTACAGGAGCGCGGCGTAGAGGAGCGCCACGACCAGCGCCCGCCACACTCGGACGGGCCGGCTGACGACGAAGACGAGCGCCACGACGAGGACGTACGCGCTCGCGAGCGGGGAGAGGAGCGTGGACACGAGCCGGCGGATCGGGTTGTTCTCGTCGCCCGTGTTGTAGACCCAGTTCTCGGGAAGCCCGGAGAGGCCCTCGTAGTCGAGGTCGAGCTGCTCCCGGTACCAGCCGGGAACCCCCGAGTTCCGCCACGCCTGCAGCGAGACGATTCCGAGGTCGGCGAGCCCGGCGACCGCGACGGCCACGCCCACGAGCACGACGACCGCCGCGAGCCGCGACCGTTCCTGCCACACCCGGGAGACCATCCGGCCGAGCGCGTACGCCGCGACGGGCAGGAGGTGAGAACGCAGCGCGAGCAGCTCTCCGCGAGTCGTCGCCTCACCGTCGAGCACGCTCTGCGGAACGAGCGCGTACACGACGATCACGGCCGCGTAGGTGGCCGCCAGGACGTCGACCAGCTGCAGGCGCGGCAACCGCCGCGCGCTCAATGCGACCGCCGCGAGCGCGACGAGGAGCAGCACCTCCTTCCACGCCGCGACGGCGTCCAGGGCGCGGCCGCGCACACCGAGCTCCCAGAGCTGGGCCATCACCGCGTTGTGCACGGCGAGCCCGGCGACGAGGAGCAGGAGCAGGACGCCCGCGAGGCGCTCGCCGCGGCTAGTCAACGATAGCCACCAGCGTGAGCCCGAGGTTCACGATCCGGACCCGGCCCGGGAAGAGCGATGCGAGGGAGCGGCGCGAGAGGAGGTCGATCTCCTTCGCGAACTCCTTCCCGGCGAGGTCGTAGACACGGTGCGCCGCAGGCCGCGGCAGCCAGTGCACGAGCGGCAGGCGGGTGTGGACCTCGACCGGGAACAGGCGGTTCGGCGTCGTGAGGAACATCCTCCTCCCCACGCGCAGGGCCTCGGTCACCAGCCGCCGCTGCCGCTCGCGCCCGCCGACGTGCTCGATGACCGCATTCGAGAACACGACGTCGAAAACACCGTCCTCGAACGGCAGCGCGCAGGCGTCACCCTGGACGTAGCGAATCGCCGGGTAGCGCGCGCGGAAGCCGGCGCCGTCGTGGAGGCCGAGGGCCGTGATCCGCTCCGGCCAGGGGTAGAGCTCCTCGAAGAAGTTGAGGGTCCCGCAGCCGTTCCCCTCGCCGAAGCCGAGCTCGTCGGCTCCCACGTCGAGCACGGTCGTCTCCGGCGTCGGCTGGAGCTCGCCGAGGAAGAGCTCGAGCTTCCGCCTTCGGGAGCGCAGGGAGACGGCATCGACGAGGCGCATCGCGTAAGTATCGAGTCAGGACCCGCGAGTAGGCTGGCGTGCGTGGTCGAGGCGACGATCAGGCCGCGGGGTCCGTACTCGCTGCAGCTCACGGCAGGGCAGGGCTGGCGCGGGCGACTGACCGCAGGCCGCTCGGCGCAGGCGTGGCAGCGCTCCGACGGTGCGATCGTCGTCAGGGCCTCCGACGAGGCCGGGATCGACGAGGCGCGGTTCGTGCTCGCTCTCGACGACGACACGGGCGCGTTCCACCGGGGCTACGCCCGGGATCCGCTGCTCGGCCCCTCGCTCCACGCGCTTCGCGGGATGCGCCCGCGGCGCAGGGCGACCGTCACGCATGCGGCGCTCAGGGCGATCTGCGGGCAGCTCATCCAGGCGCGTCGAGCGCTCCAGATCGAGCGGGCGGTCACGCGCGCCTGCGGTGAGGACCCTCCGAGCCGCAGGGCGGTCGCCCGCCTCTCACCCGCCGCGCTGTGCGGGCTCGGCCTCGCGGCGAGCCGCGCGTCGACGCTCGCACGCCTCGTGCGCACCGTCGACCTCGAAGGGCTGAGGCACCGTCCGGACGCGGCTCTCCCGGCGCTTCGAAGGGAGAGGGGCGTCGGCCCCTGGACGGTCGGCGTCGTCGCGCTCCAGGGCCTCGGTCGCTACGACACCGGGCTCGTCGCGGACCTCGGGCTCGTCAGGCTGCTCGCGTCGCTCCGCGGCAGCTGGCCGGATCCCGCGGAGACGGCCGAGCTGCTCGAGCCGTACGGGGAGTGGCAGGGCCTCGCGAGCGTGTTCCTGCTCCAGGGCTTCAAGCGCGGCCTCGTGCCCGGCGCGAGCGCCGACCGCGCGCGCCTCGTGCGCTCGTCTGGCACCTCCTGACGCAGTGTCGGGAGAGCCGTCCCGGCCTACACTCCCGCGATGATCGACCGACGGAAGGTCGCGATCCTCGGCACCGGACGGATCGGCGAGGCGCTGATCACGGGGCTCCTCTCGTCGGGCTGGCGGGAGCCGGGAGAGATCGCCGCGACCGCGAGGCGGCAGGAGCGCGTGGACGAGCTCGCCGAGCGCCACGGCGTCGCGGCGACGCTGTCGAACCGCGACGCGGCGGCGGGGGCGGCCCTCGTCGTCGTCGCCGTGAAGCCGCAGGACATCGACGGCCTGCTCGGCGAGATCGGAGGCCTCATCCTCCCCGAGCAGACGGTGTTGACGATCGCGGCCGCCATCCCGACGTCCCGGATCGAGGCCAGGCTGTCGCCGGGCGTGCCCGTCGTGCGGGCGATGCCGAACACGCCCTCCACGGTGCACGAGGGCATCGCCGGTCTCTGCGCGGGCTCGCACGCCGGCGACGAGAACCTCGACCTCGCCGAGGACGCCCTCGCCCATCTCGGGTCCGTCGTGCGCGTGCCGGAGACCGCCCTCGACGCGATCACGGCAGTCTCCGGGTCGGGGCCGGCCTACTTCGCTCTGCTGGCCGAGGCGATGATCGAGGCGGGGATCCTGCTCGGCCTCTCCCGCGAGATCTCCACGCAGCTCGTGGTCCAGACGATGTTCGGCACCGCCAAGCAGCTCCGCGACGAGAAGATGCACCCGGTCGAGCTGCGAGAGATGGTCACCTCTCCCGGCGGCACCACGATCGCGGCGATCAGAGAGCTCGAGATGGCAGGCGTACGCGCGGCGTTCCTCAACGCCATCCAGGCCGCCATGGTGCGCGCTCGCGAGCTCGCCGGCGGCGCGCCCTAGACGGAGCGGCGCGGCAGCATCGGCGACGAGAGCTCCACCGCGAGGCCCCTCGCGTCGGCGAGCGCGTGCACCGCGAGCACCGTGTCTGCAACGGGCATGTCCTCCAGGAACTCCTCCCGCGACTCGAAGTCGGCGAGCAGCTCGCGCACGGCGGCGCCGTAGCCCTCCGCGTCGCCGCGCGCGAGCGACACGAGCGAGTCGGCGACCGCGCCCGGGAAGTCGTCGCGGCCCCGAAGCGAGCCGGCCGGGCTCCCGGCCTGCGCGTCCTCGCCCGAGCACGAGGTGCGCAAGCGCCGCGGCGTAGCGGCCGATCGGGCCCTCCGAGCCCGCTGCGCCGGCCTCGAGCGCCCAGCGGGCGTCGTCGCGCGCTCCGTCGAGGTCGCCGGCGATCAGGCGCGCCTTCATCGCCCCGATGGGTCGACCCCAGCTACCGGACGGAGCGTTCGGCCAGCTCTCGCGGTACCGCTCGGCCGCACGTAAGAGCCACTCGCGGCCCTCGTCGCGCCGCCCGAGCACGAGCAGCGACAGCCCGGCTGCCCAGGCGGCGTTGCCGGTGCGCGTGAGCTGGCGCTGGCGCTCGTCGGGCGTGTCCGGGAGGCGGGCGAGGCCGTCCTCGTAGCGCTCCGCTGCCCGCTCCGCGCGTTCCTCCCAGTTCACCATGCGCGATCGAAGTATCGTCCTCGCCGTGGGGAGAGAGCTGCGCGAGGTGGTCTACGTGGACGGCGCCCGCACGGCGTTCGGCCGTGCGGGCCCGGGTGGGGCGTTCTGGAGGACGCGCGCGGACGACATGGCCGTGAAGGTGGTGCGCGAGCTCCTCCGCCGCAACCCCGGGCTCCCACCGGAGCGGATCGACGACGTCGTCTTCGCGGCAACCGCCCAGGTCGGCGACCAGGGCCTCACGCTCGGACGCGGCATCGCGCTGCTCGCGGGACTTCCGAAGTCCGTTCCGGGCTTCGCGGTCGACCGCATGTGCGCAGGAGCGCTGACGGCGACCACCGCGGGCGCCGGCGAGATCGCCATGGGCGCCGCTGAGGTCGTGCTCGTCGGCGGCGTGGAGCACATGGGTCACCACCCGATGGGCGACGACGTCGACTTCAACCCGAGATTCGTCGCGGAGCGCATCGTGGACGACTCGGCTGCGGTGATGGGCCAGACCGCGGAGAACCTTCACGACGCGTTCCCGCACCTGACGAGGGAGGACGCCGATGCCTACGCGGTCGAGTCGCAGCGGCGAGCGGCTGCGGCCTGGGACGACGGCGTCATGGACGGCATCGTCGTCCCGATGTCCGTCTTCACGGACGACGGCTGGAAGATGGCCGACCGCGACGAGTTCCTGCGTCCGGACACCACCAGGGAGGGCCTCGCGGGGCTGCGTACGCCTTTCCGTGCTGGCGGCCGGGTCACCGCCGGCAACTCGGCGGGGCTGACCGACGGAGCAACGGCCGGGCTCCTCGCGTCCGCCCAGGCGGCGGATGAGCTCGGCCTCGAGCCGCGGATGCGCCTCGTCGGGTTCGCCTACGCGGGCGTCGAGCCGGAGCTCATGGGTCTGGGGCCCGTGCCCGCGACGTCGAAGGTGCTCGAGCGGGCCGGGATCACGCTCGACGACGTCGGCCTCTTCGAGCTCAACGAGCCCTTCGCCGTCCAGGTCCTGACCTGGTGCGACGGCGTGGGTGTCTCCCCCGACGACCCCCGCCTGAACCCCTACGGCGGGGCGATCGCGTGCGGTCATCCTCTCGCCGCGACCGGAGTCCGGCTGATGGCGCAGCTCGCGCACGGGTTCCGGCGGCGCCCGGACGTCCGATACGGGCTCACCGCCCTCTGCATCGGGCTCGGGATGGGCGCCGCCGTCCTGTGGGAGAACGTCGCGAGCGATGGCTAGCCCGCCCACCCTCTTCAAACTCCAGCGCCTCGAGACCCGGGTGGGCCCGGTGGCGATCGTGACCATGGACAACGGCGAGGACTGGCAGAAGCCGAACACGTTCGGCGAGCAGGCCCTGCGCTCGCTCGAGGAGACACTCGGCGAGCTCGAGACCGGCGAGTGGCGAGGGCTCCTCCTCACGGGCAAGCCGTTCGTGTTCGCGGTCGGCGCGGACCTGGGCGAGTTCGGCGGGATCACGTCCGAGCGGGCACGCGAGGGCGGGCGTGCCGGGCACGAGCTCTTCGGCCGGATCCGCGAGCTGCCCTTCGTCACGGTCGCCGCGATCAACGGCGCCGCGCTCGGAGGCGGGGTCGAGATCGCGCTGCACTGTGACTACCGCACGATCGCGACGTCCGTCCGGCACTTCGCGTGCCCGGAGGTGTTCCTCGGCCTGATCCCGGGCTGGGGCGGGACGCAGCTCGTCCCGCGGCTCGTCGGCGCCGAGCAGGCGGTCAAGTTCGTCGTCGAGAACCCCCTCCGCCAGAACCGCATGCTCACGGGCGCGCAGGCACACGACACGGGCTTCGCGGACGCGCTGCTCGACCCCGTCGAGCTCCTCGACGAGTCGCTCGCGTTCCTTCTCGAGAAGATCGAGGACGGTGGCGGCAAACGACATCCCCGGACCGACCTCTCCGACGTCTCCGAGGTGTGCCGCAAGGCCCGCGCGCGGCTTGACGGACAGGTGCACGGCGCGGCGCCCGCTCCCTACCGCGCACTCGACCTCATCGAGGGCGCGGCGGCGTGGTCGCTCGAGGAGGGATGCCGGGCCGAGGAGGACGCCCTCGCCGACCTGCTCCCCGGCCCCCAGGCCCAGGCGTCGATCTACGCCTTCGGGCTCGTCGAGCGTCGCGCGAAACGGGGAGTCGGGATCCCCGAGGTCGAGCCGCGCCGCGTCCAGAAGCTCGGGATCGTCGGCGCCGGGCTGATGGCCCGCCAGCTCGTGCTGCTCGCGGTGCGGAGGCTGGAGGTCCCGGTCGTCGTCCGCGACCTCACGCAGGAGCAGGTCGACGACGCGGTGGGATGGATCGCGGGCGAGCTCGACGAGCTCGTGCGGAAGGGCCGGCTCGGCGAGGCGAAGGCGCGCTTCCTCGCCTCGCTCGTCGGCGGCGGGACCGGGTGGGACGTGTTCGCCGGCTGCGACCTCGTCCTCGAGGCCGTGTTCGAGGAGATGGCCGTCAAGAAGGAGGTGTTCTCCGAGCTCGAGCGCCTCGTGCCGCCCGAGTGCGTGCTCGCGACGAACACCTCGTCGCTCTCCGTCACCGAGCTGGGCGCGGGCCTCGAGCACCCGGAGCGCGTGGTCGGCATGCACTTCTTCAACCCGGTCGCGGTGCTGCCGCTCGTCGAGCTCGTCAGGACGCCGCAAACGGACGACGTCACGCTCGCCACCGCCTGGGCGGTCACGAAGAAGCTGCGCAAGACGGGCGTGCTCGTCCGCGACGCGCCGGGCTTCGTCGTGAACCGCCTGCTCGGCCGACAGGGATCGGTCGTGACGGAGGCCCTCGACCACGGCAACACGGTCGAGGAGACCGACGAGGCCGTCCTCCGGCTCGGACTCCCGATGGCGCCGTCCGTGCTCCTCCAGCTCGTCGGCCCCCGGGTCGCGAATCGCGTGCGCCACACGCTCCACGAGGCATGGCCCGACCGCTTCGCGCTGTCCGCGACGCTCGAGAGTCTGGCGGAGGGAGGCGACCCGGTCGTCGTGGAGCACTCGCCACGCAGCGTGGACGACATCCACCAGGCGGTCCTCGAGGCACTCGCCGACGAGGCACGCCATATCCTCGAGGACGGGGTCGTGGCGGAGGCGGGCGACATCGACACGTGCCTCCTGCTCGGCGCCGGGTTCCCGTTCTGGCTGGGCGGTATCACGAAGCACCTCGACCAGACCGGCGTCTCCGAGCGCGTGGTGGGACGACCCCTGGCCGGGCTTGCCGCTGTCCGCACCTGACATCTCGATCCCCGCCGCCGTCTGCGGTATGCTCCGAAGGTAACGCTCGCCGCGGAGATCAGGCGGGCGTCGACTCTTAGGGAGGAGCGGCACGGAAAGACGTGCTGCGCAAGTACACGACGTGACGACTACGCCGACGCTGACGTCGGACACACCCGAGCACCTGACCGCGGCGGCACGCCGTGCCGAAGCCTGGTTCGGCGAGCCGTTCCTGGCGGACGACGAGGACGCGGCGGTCGCGCTCGCCCCCGGTACGGCCCGCCGCGCCGCGCTCGACGACGCCCTGGAGGAGATGGACGCAGGGCTCGCCAGCCCCTCGGCTCGGTGGAAGGTCCGGTACGGGCTCATGCTCGGCCTCGAACGCGTCCTGACCGAGGACGCGCCGCGGACCGCCGCCGGGACCGAGCTGCGCCGGCATCAGGTCGACGCGCTCGCCGGGATGCTGGCCGAGCTCATCGCGTCGACCCAGCGCGACGCCGAGGAAAACGGCAACGGCGGCGCGAACGGGAACGGCATCGGCGCCGTCCCCGAGGTCGAGCTCGAGGACGAGGCGGAGGACGACTACGACGCCGGCTACGTCGACGAGGCGCTCGGGGACGGGTTCCACGGCTCCGACCCGGGCGCGAGCCGCCGCTACCGCTTCCGCCACCCGACCGCCTCGGGCAAGACGATCGCCGCGGCCGGCTTCGTCGAGGCAGCACGAAACCTCGGCATCCTCATCCTCACGCACCGGCGGCTCCTCGTCACGCAGTTCACGCGCGACCTGACGACGGAGGGATACGGCACGCGCTTCACCGACGCCGTGCTGAAGGGCGACCGCGCGCCCAGCAGCAACCCGATCACGATCCAGACCTACGCCTGGTTCGCCCGCCACGGCGTCGAGCTCGACCGCGAGACGTACCACCTCGTCCTCTGCGACGAGGCGCACACTGCGCTCGGGGAGAAGACGAGCGCCGCCATCCGCGCACTCCACGAGCCGCTCTACATCGGCATGACGGCGACCGAGCAGCTCATCGCGAAGCAGGTCTCCGACGTCTTCCCCGCCTCCGTCGACGACCTCCCGCTCGGCGACGCCGCACGGCGCGGTCTGATCGCGCCGCTCCGCTGCCTGCGCGTCCCGCCCGCGGCCGCGATCAACTCCGTCCCCATCGTCGGCGGGGACTTCGAGGAGCGTGCCCTGGCCGCGGCTCTCGACCACGAGGCCCTGAACCAGGCCGCCGCGAGCCTCTACCGCGAGCGCTTCGGCTCGACGCCGGGGATCGTCTACTCGGCGGGTGTGGAGCACGCCTACAACCTCGCCCAGGAGTTCCGTGCCGCAGGGCTCAAGGCCGAGGCCGTGTCGGGCCGGACGCCTCCCGCCCGTCTCGCGGAGAGCCTCGCCGCCTACGAGCGAGGCGAGATCAACGTGCTCATCAACGCGCAGCTCCTCGCCGAGGGCTGGAACTCGCCGCGGGCCACGGTGTGCATGCACCTCGCCCCGACGGCCTCCCGGCGCGTCTACCAGCAGCGGATCGGCCGCATCATGCGCATCCACCCGCGCAAGGAGGCGGGCGTCGTCGTGGACTTCGTGCCGAAGGGGTCCACGCACAACGAGCGCGTCGTCTCGCTGCACGCGCTGCTCGACGCCGACTTCTACCGCGAGGGAGCGCGCGTCACCCCGGCCCCGCGACGCCGCCAGCAGCGGCGTGCGCGGCGGAAGCTCTCCCCGGTGCCGTGGCTCGTCCCGGTCACTCCGGACGTCGCCCGGCGCCTCGGCGTCATCCAGCGCGAGTGGCAGCGCATCGACCCGAAGTACCTGGACGAGGACGAGCAACGCTTCTGGGCGACGATCGCCGGGCGCCAGATCCGCTTCGACCAGCGCGCCGAGTTCGCGCGCAAGTTCACCGAAGGACGAGCCAGCAAGGCTGCCCTCGAGCAGTTCCTCGCCACGTGCGCCGCGGAGAACCCGAACCGCCGGCTGCGCATGACCGCGCTCCTCGACCGCGTGGCGACGCCGGTCGAGCGGGCCGACTTCGACGACCTCGTGACCCTCGTGACCCAGGCGCCGCCCTGGGAGAAGGACCGCGCCGCGGGCGTCCGCATCCTGCTCCGCGCGATCGGCGAGGGCAAGGCGGTCGCGCCGGAGCAGATCCTCGCGCGCTGGACGTGGCGGCTCGCCCGGGCGACACGGAAGGTGCAGGACCGCCGCGTCTCGAGCGAGTTCCCCGAGGCGAAGCGACTGCTCGGCGCAGCGGCGAACTCTCGCGGGCACCGGCACGAGGAGAACGTGAACCGCCTCGTCCAGGTGGCGGGCGAGATGCCGCTCGCGGTCGGCGCGGCGCTCCTCGCCTCGGCCGACGGCTACACGCCACGGGCGAACGCCGCGCTCGACCGGGCTCGCGAGGAGCTCGGCGCGATCGAGGACATAGCGAACGCTCTCGCCGACAACCTCCCCGCACCGAAGCTGACGGCGCGCAAGAGCCGGCGGCGGCGACGGAAGCGCAAGGGCCAGCCCCAGGCCGCGCCGGCCGTCGAGACCGCAGCTCCGGAGACCGCAGGCGACGGCGCCTCGCCCGAGGCAGCACCGCACGACAACGCGCCGATCGACGTCGGCGTCGCCGAAGACGCCGCGTAGCCGCGCCTCAAGGCTTTCGCGCGACCGGATCCGCGCTGGCGGATCCGGTCTTGCGCACTCAACTCGGCCCCGGTGACTCCTTGCCGCCGTCTCCCTCGCGCTCCCTGAGGAAGCGGGCGATCTCGGCGGCGAGCGCCTCGCCGGAGGGCAGCCCTCCGGACTCCTCGAGCCAGTCGAGCGAGTCCGCGCGCTGCTCGAGCTCCTCGACATAGGCCGCCGTGTCCGCGTCGCTCGCGACCGCCTCGGAGACCTGCTCGACGTACGAGGTCTCCGCTTCCTCGAGCTCGCGGATGTCGATGTCCACGCCGAGGACGCCCGAGAGCCGCTCGCAGAGCGCGCGCGCCGCCTTCGGGCTCGGCGCGAGCGACACGTAGTGCGGCACCGCAGCCCACAGGCTCACCGACGGGATCCCCGAGCGGCGACACGCGTCGAGCAGCACGCCGGTGATCCCGGTCGGCCCCTCGTAGCGCGAGAGCTGGAGCCCCAGCTCGTCGACGAGCTGCGGGTCCGTGGCGGCGCCGGTCACCGGTGACGGGCGCGTGTGCGGAACGTCGGCGAGGAGCGCGCCGAGCGTGACGACGAGCTCCACGCCGAGGTCCCGCGCGAGCCCGGAGACGAGATCGGTGAAGGTACGCCAGCGGTAGTTGGGCTCGACGCCGACGAGCAGCACCGCGTCGCGCCCCGAGCCGGGCATGCGCGCGCGGAAGAACGCGTTCTCCGGCCACTCGATCCGCCGCGTCTGGCCCTCGTCGAGGGAGACGTGCGGGCGCGTCGCCTGGAAATCGACGAAGAGCTCCGGGTCGATGTCCGCGAACTTCTGGGCGTCCCAGATCTTGGCGAGGTAGCCCGTTGCCAGGGTCGCGGCCTGGCCGCCGTCGTTCCACCCCCGGAACGCCCCGATCAGGACCGGCCGCTCGAGCGTCGGGCGCTCGTAGAGGCGCAGCTCTCGCTGTTCCCCACTCATCGGCGGAGCTTACTCGCGGGCGAGTGGGGCAGGCGGGCGCCACAGAGCGAACGCGAGCGCGAGGCCGAGCGTCCAGATCGCCGCGGCGAGGAAGACGTGGACGAGCACGAGCCCCCAGGGCAGAGCGTTCCGGTATTGCGCCTCACCGACGATCGCCTGCGCGACGAGGGCCGCGAGCAGGAGGCCCCAGACCCGCAGGAGGCCCGGGTAGCGGTCGCGCAGCCGCCAGAGGAAGTGGCCGAGCAGGAGCACGCCGATGCCGAAGACGGCGGCGACCCGCACGTGGACGTAGACGGTGTCTCGGATCCCGAGGCCGAGCCGTTCCACGTTGTCGTCCGCCCCCGGGTGCGGCCCCGAGGCGGTGGCGACGGCGCCGGTGACGACGAGCGCCATGCAGGTCGGGATCCCCGCCCAGGTCACGACCTGGCGAAGCCACCGCGGTCCCGCGGGGCGCGCCAGGCCGCCGACGACGCTCCAGGCCTCGAGCACCACGATCGCGGTCAACCCGAGGCAGGTGAGCCCGAGCAGGAAGTGGGTCATCACCGCTAGCGGGTGCAGGTCGACCGCGATGGTGACGCCGCCCATCGGGATCTGGGCCACGGCGACGAGAAAGGCGCCGAGCGCGGCGCCGCGACCGATCCGCGACAGACCGGGGAGCTTCCGCGCGCCGAGCCAGGTCGCGAGCGTCAGCAGGATCCCAACGAGCGCGATCATGCGGTTCCCGAACTCGACGAACGCGTGGTAGCCCTGCTCGGGGTAGGGCTTGTCGCCGCAGCGAGGCCAGTTCTCGCAGCCGAGCCCCGACCCCGTGAGCCGTACGAACGCTCCCGACGTGACGACGAGGAAGAGGGCGATGCACGACGCCGTCGCGAGGCCGAGGAACCTCCGCGGGGAGAGGGCTCCGGCACGGCCGACTGCGGCGGTCGTCACCGCAGAACCACTCCCGCGCCCTCCTCCACCGCGCCGATCCTCGCGAGCAGGAGGCCCGCGGCTGCGAACGTCGCCTCCAGCACCGCTCCCCGGTCCGCGGGAATCGAGACGAGGAGCCCGCCCGCGGTCTGCGGATCGTACGCGAGCGCCTCCCGCGCAGGGCGCGCGCTGCTCTCGACGTGCGGCCCGGCAAACTCGCGATTGCGTCGATCCCCGCCCGTGTGGACTCCCGCCTCCGCGAGCTCGAGCGCGCCGGGTAGAACGGGCAGCGCCTCCGTCTCGATCATCACGCGCACGTCGCTCCGCTCCGCGAGCTCGTGCGCGTGCCCCGCCAGGCCGAAGCCGGTCACGTCCGTCGCCGCGCTCGGCGAGAAGGGCCGGAGCGCGTCCGCAGCCGACTGGTTGAGCTCGACCATCGACGCGACGGCCGCTTCGAGCGCGCCGGACGGTGCCGTTCCGTCCCGCACCGCCTGG
The DNA here is from genome assembly GCA_963750595.1 of uncultured Actinomycetes bacterium. Classification (GTDB taxonomy): domain Bacteria; phylum Actinomycetota; class Thermoleophilia; order Gaiellales; family Gaiellaceae; genus GMQP-bins7. The sequence continues at coordinate 413,837 of CAVVRG010000003.1, forward strand.
AGCACGATCCCCGTGCCGAGGGGCTTCGTCAGGTAGAGGACCTCCCCCGGACGAGCTCCTGCCTTGGGCCAGATCGCGTCGGGATGGACCGTCCCGACGACGGCAAGCCCGTACTTCGGCTCCGCGTCGCGGATCGTGTGGCCGCCCGCCAGGATCGCGCCGGCTGCACGGACGCGTTCGTCGGCGCCGGCCAGCACCTCGCCCAGCTGCTCCACGGGGAGCTCCTCCGGAAACGCGGCGATCGAGAGCGCGAGCAACGGCCGGCCCCCCATTGCGAACACGTCGTTCAGCGCGTTCGTGGCAGCGATCGCCCCGAACGTGCGCGCATCGTCGACGAGCGGAGGGAAGAAGTCCACGGTGAACACGAGCGCGCGTTCGTCGTCGAGCCGGTACACGGCGGCGTCGTCTGCGGAATCGAGGCCGACGAGCAGGTCCTCGGCCTCGGCCGAGACGAGGCCGGCGAGGACGGTCTCCAGGCTCGCCGCCGCGTACTTCGCGGCGCAGCCGCCCGCGCGGGCGAGCGAGGTCAGCGGGACGGTGTCCACCACGGGAACTCTAGGAGTTCGAATCGCGGCCCGGTCAGCCGCCGGGAAGGAGGGTGCGAGGCGGTGGAGAACTCGGGGCACGGAGAGATCCATCCCCTTCTCCTCTCCCCCTGACGACAGCGGCCGCCGCCCCCTCGGCGGCCGCTGTACTTCGCGGGGGGAAACGACGTTTCCCCCCGCGTGCCCCCCTTCCTGTTGGCCGCTCGCGACCTCGATCGCGCTTGGCCTCCCGGCGGGCAGAGCCCGCCTCCGGCCGCACACGGTCAATGCACAGCACAGGCGTCCAAGACGTTCTCCGGACGCCGTGTTCCCGGTTCGTCGATACTCGCCGCGTGAAGTCGGCGCTCGTCACGGGTGGCTCGTCCGGGATCGGGCTCGCGCTGGCGCAGATGCTCCGCGACGAGGGCTACGGGCTCACGCTCGTCGCGCGGCAGCCCGAGAAGCTCGAGGCAGCCGCGGCGGGGCTCGACGCCCACGCCGTAGCCGCGAACCTCGCGCTCGAGGACGACTGCGTGCGCGTCGTCGCGGCGCACGCGGAGCGTTGGGGCGGGATGGACGTGCTCGTCAACTCCGCCGGCCTCGGGATCGGCGGCTCGTTCGCGAGCCAGGACACGAAGCGGTTCGACCTCCAGCTCGACGTCAACCTCCGCGGGACGATGCTCGTGACGCGCGAGGCGCTCCCGCTGCTTCGCGAGTCACGCGGTCAGGTCGTGAACCTCGCGTCCATCGCCGGCACCATCCCGACCCCGGGTCTCGCCGTGTACGGAGCCACGAAGGCGGCGGTCATCTCGCTGACCAACTCCCTGAACCGCGAGGAGGAGGAGCACGGCGTCCGCGCGGTGGCGATCTGCCCCGCATTCGTCGCCACGCGCATGACGGACTGGACGGGGATCCCAGCGGAGGAGCAGATACAGCCGGAGGACGTCGCCCAGCTCGTCCGCACGGTGCTCCGGCTGAGCCCGCGCGCGCGCGTCCCGCAGATCGTCATCGAGCGTCTGGGCGACGTCGTCTAGGGCGATCGCCAGGGTGATGACTGTCACCGTAGGTGACTGTCACCTGGTTCAGCACGGCGACGGTGAGGGCGAGGCTCGCCTCGCCCTCGGCTGGTGTCAGCGCTCGATGGGGACGTCCACGAGGTTGCCCCACTCGGTCCACGAGCCGTCGTAGTTCTTGACGTTCTCGTAGCCGAGGAGCTCGCGCAGGACGAACCAGGTGTGCGCGGAGCGCTCGCCGATGCGGCAGTACGCGTGCACCAGCTTGTCGGGGGTGACGCCCTTCGCCGCGTACATGTCGCGGAGCTCGTCGAGGCTCTTGAAGGTCCCGTCGTCGCGCACGGCGGTCGCCCAGGGGATCGACTGCGCTCCCGGGATGTGGCCGCCCCTGGACGCGCCCTCCTGCTCGTACCCGGGCGGCGCGATCAGCTCGCCCGAGTACTCCTGCGGGCTGCGGACGTCAACGAGCGTGATGCCCTCGGACCCGAGGCCCGCGAGCACGGCGTCGCGCCGGACGCGGATCGTCTCGTCGCGCTCCCCCGCCTGATACCGCCGGACCACGGGCGAGGGCAGCTCGATCGTGAGGTCGCGACCCTCCTCGATCCACTTCTGGCGGCCTCCGTCGAGGAGCCGCACGTCCTCGTGGCCGAAGAGCTTCAGGTACCAGTACGCGTACGCGGCGAACCAGTTGTTTTTGTCGCCGTAGACGACGACGCAGGTGTCGTTCGCGATCCCGCGCATGCCCAGCAGCCGCTCGAGCTCGTCCTTCGCGACGACATCACGGACGAGCGGGTCCTGGAGGTCGTCCCGCCAGTGGAGCCTGACGGCGCCCGGGATGTGGCCCTCGTCGTAGAGATCGGGGTTCTCGTCGACCTCCGCCACGACGACGTCGGGGTCCGAGAGGCGCTCGGCCAGCCAGTCCGTGGTGACGAGGGGTGTCGTCGCGTCGGTGCTCAAGGCATGAACCCTACGCGCCGTCGACGAGCTTCTCGCGCACGATGCGCTCGAGCTCACGCACCGAGACCGCGCCCTCGAACCGCTCGACGATCTTCCCGTCGCGCCCGACGGCGAACGTCCACGGCTCGGTCTCGAGACCCCACTCGCGAACCCAGCGGTTGTACCCCTGTGCCGGATCGTTGTCCTCGTAGACCTCGACATGGATGAAGCGCACGTCGGAGTCCTCGAACCGACGCGCGGTCTCCTCGACGACGTCCACGACGGGCCCGCACGTACGGCTGGCGCAGAACTTCGGCGTCGCGAAGGTCACGACGAACGGCACCCGCGCGCGGAGGGAGTCGGCCACGGAGTCCTCGAGGAGCGACTCGTCCGGCGGCACGCGAGTCGTGATCTGCCCGGCATCCCCACCCACGGAGGCGAGCGTCGGGGTGTCGCTCGCGGGAGCCGGGTCGCCGACGTCGGGCTCCGGGTCCTCCTTCGTCACCACGACGTTCCCGAGCGCCTGCACCTTCTCCTCGCCCCCTTCCGGTTCCGCGAGCAGCCAGTACCTTCCCGGCTCGGCAAGCCGGATGTTCGCGACGTAGATGTGCGTGGCGTCGGCCTCCGCGCCTCCGGGGACGCCGATCCGCTCGAGTTTCGCCTCGGACTCGAGGAACGGCTTCGATCCCAGCGCTCGAGCCACCCACACGCGGGCCGTGGGAAGCGTGACGACCCGCCCCTCGGAATCCACCACGAGGAACGACGCGCGAACGTCACCCGGCTCGTGGCTGGACGTCCCCGCGACGATCGCGACGTCGTCGCCGGGAGCGCGCCAGAGCTCCTCGAGCGTCTGTCCCCCTCCGGGTTCGGCATTCGTGGACACGTCCCCACCCGATCCGCCGCAGGCGGCGAGGAACAAGCACGACGCCACGGTCAGTGCCGCAGCCGGGCGCATATGCGCCCGAGTCTAGCCGCAGAGGTCCGTGCGGCTAGTGGCCGTCCGGCCACGAGAGCGCGGACAAGTTGCCGAGCCATGCGGCCAGCAGCGCCAGGTTCACGACGAGCATCAGCAGGCGTGCCTTCATGGCGACCTCCTCCCTAGAAGCGGATTTCCTGGAGCGCCTCGGCGGCGTTCCGGTAGAGACGTGCGGCCTCGCGGTCGCGCCCGCGACGCGCCGCCAGGTCCCCCAGCGCAACCCACGCCTCCGCCCGGTGGCTGATCGACGACAGCTGCTCCGCAGCTGCATCAGCCGCCCGGAAGCACTCCTCCGCCTCGTCCAGCCGCCCGCGCTCCAGCAGCGCTCGTCCCAGTACGAGCTGCGACGGGCAGACCTCGTGGAGGAAGTCCTCCCGACCCTGCAGGAGATCGAGCGCCCGGCGCGCGAGCTCGTCTGCCTGGTCGTACTCGCCGCGGCGCAGATGCACCGTGGCCATCCCGCCGAGCGCCTGAGCGGCGTCGGCCGGCGAATCGGTGTCGAGCGCCCTACCGAAGGACGCCTTCAGATGCTCGACGGCCTGCTCCTCGTCTCCGAGGAGGAGCGTGAGCCCGCCGAGAGCGAGCAGGAGCCGTCCCACGTTTCGCTCGTCGTTCAGCTCCTGGTACAGCTCCTTGGCCCGCTGCGCATAGCTGCGGGACAGGACCCAGTGGCCCTGACGCTGAGCGATGAGCGACGCCTGGAAGTACGTGTTCGCGATCGCGCGCCGGTCGCCCAGGTCCTGCGCGAGCTCGAGCGCGCGCTCGACGTCCTCCCGCGCCGCGACGTAGTCGCGCTGGCGTCGATGGCACCGGGAGCGCCAGCCGAGGATGTCCGCCCGCAGGAGATCGCACGGCAAGCCCGACCGCTCCGCGAGCCCGAGGGCCTCGTCGAAGAGCGAGATGGCGGTGCCGATGCTGGAGAGCTTGTAGCGGCACACGCCGAGCCTGAAGAGCAGGTCGGCGCGGTCGACGTCGGAGAACTCCGCGGCCTCGGCGATCTCGCGCGCATCGCCGAGCAGCTCCATGGCGGGGGTCACCTCACCGTGCTGCTGGAGCGCCCAGGCCTCGCCCGCGAGCGCACGGAGCTCGAGCGACGGGGCCCAGGTGCCCTCGACCGTCGACCGAGCCTCCCTGAACGCGGCCACCGCCTCCTCGTCGCGGTGGGCCTCGGAAAGCGCCTCGGCACGTGCGAGAAGCGCCTCGACCTTCGTTCGCTCCTCCGTGGAGACGCCGGCCGACAGGAACCCGGGATCGACGCCGAGCCGTTCGGCGAGCCAGGCGATGGTGGCCTCGGGCGGACGCGTCTTGCCGCGCTCGATCTGGCTCACGTACTCCTTCGAGAAACGCCCGGCGGCGAGCTCGCTCTGCGTGAGCCCGGCGGCGACGCGGAGCGCGCGCACGCGCTCGCCCAGACGGGTGCCGGCGTCAGGGGCGGGCGTGCTCGTGGCGGTCTCGTTCATGCCCATCGGAGTGAACCTTCCGGCATCCCCGGACGCTCCCCCCCGGAAGGGGGATGTGCGCCGTGTTCGCCGGTCAAGTAAGGGTAGCCGAAATCACTTGACCGGACTACTTGACTTTTTTGGACATGGCTCCTATAGTCAGGCCCACACCGCACCCGATCGGACGCCAGATCGGTTGCGCGGGCGTCACCGCCGGATTCGGCGACGGGCGCCGGGAGGAACGTGGCTGGGCCGCAGAGCCACCGTTCTCCGGCTCGTCGCCCCGGCCAGGGGTCGCCTCGAACGGAGAACGCCCCCGGAGCCGCAGCCGGGGGCGTTTTTCTTGCGTGGGGGAAACGACGTTTCCCCCCACGTGCCCCCCTTCCCTGGCGCTGTGCACGGCAGCAGCCTCACCTGGCCTACGGGCGAGTGAATCGCCCTTCGGCCCTTAGCCGCTGCGCGCAGCTCAGCGCTCTCGAGGCACCCCGATCCGGTGCAAACAGCGGACCGGGTCGATTGCTCAGGCCGCTGGCTCGGCGGCGGCCGGAGCGGCCTCGCCGGCGCCCTCGTGCGGGCGCACGAGGGCGAACGCGACGATGGCGCCGACCACCGCGATGCCGGCGGACACCTCGAGCGCACGCTCGAAGCCGGCCATGAACGCGTCGGGCGTCAGCGTCCCGCCGGCCTCGTGCGCCATGATCGCGCCCATCAGCGCGATCCCGATCGAGCCTCCGACCTGGCGTGAGGCGTTCAGCACGGCGGAGCCGACGCCCGCCTTGTCGACCGGGACCGCGCGCGTCGCGGCTGCCGCGCTCGGCGTCATCGTCAATGCCATGCCGACGCCGCCGAGCAGGAGTGCGGGGAGAAGCTGCCAGAACGTGGCGTCCGCGCCGAGCTGGGAGAAGTACGTGAGATGCAGAGCGACGATGAGGAGCCCGGCGGTCATGAGCCCGCGCGAGCCGATCCGGTCGCTCGTCTTCCCCGCGATCGGCGCCACGAGGATGATGAGGATCGTCATCGGAAGGAACGCCGCGCCGGTCTGGACCGCGCTGTAGCCGAGGACGTTCTGCATGTACAGCGAGACGAAGAAGAACACGCCGAACATCGCCAGAGCGACGAGCAGGATCACGAGATTCGCTCCCGTGTAGGTGCCGTTCCTGAAGAGCTCCAGAGGGAGCATGGGCGCATGCTGGTGTCGTTCGAGGAGGACGAACGCGAGAAGAGCGGCGCCGGACAGCACGAACGCGCCCACGATGCGCGTGGAGCCCCAGCCGTAGGTGCTCGCCTCGATGAGCCCGTACGTCAGCGCGAAGAGCCCGATCGCAGACGTCGCCAGCCCCGGAAGGTCGAGGCGCACGTGCGTCTCGTCGCGCGACTCGTCGATGAACGCGTAGCTCGCCGCGATCCCGAGGATCCCGACGGGGACGTTGACGAAGAAGATCCAGCTCCAGTCGAGGTGCTCGGTGATGAGACCGCCGACGAGCGGGCCGATGGCGAGGGCGAGCGCGGACACTCCCGCCCAGATGCCGATCGCGGTGCCCCGCTCGCGGGGAGCGAAGGTCGCCGCGATGATCGAGAGCGTCGCAGGGTTCATGAGCGCCGCGCCGGCGCCCTGCAACACGCGGCCCGCGATGAGCTGCTCGCTCGACTGCGCGAGCCCGCACGCGAGCGAGGCGAGCGTGAACACGACGATGCCGATGACGAAGACCCGCCTGCGGCCGTAGGCGTCCGCGAGCTTGCCGCCGATGAGCATCAGCGAGGCGAAGGTCAGCGCGTACCCGGTGACGATCCACTCGAGCTCGGAGAGATCGGCCTGGAGCTCGCGCTGGATCGACGGCAGCGCGACGTTCACCACGGTGTTGTCGAGCATGATCATGAAGAGGCCGAACGAGACCGCGGCAAGCGTCAACCACTTGCGGTTCTCCTCTGCGAAGATCCGTGCGCGCATCGCGCTCTACCGTAGCCCGTGCACATCGAGTCAGGACACATGAGGCGCTTCGCCTGGACGCCGAGCGAGCCGCAGCTCGAGGCCGCGAACGTCGTGCGGCTCGCGCGACATCTCGGCTGCTCCGACTACCACGCCCTACACCGGCTGTCCGTCGAGGACCCGGCGCGCTTCTGGGCGGCGGTGCGCGACGACCTGGCGATCCCGCTCTTCCGCAGCTGGGAGGCCGTCTCCGACGACTCGCGCGGGATCGAGTGGACGACCTGGTTCGCGGGGGCGAGGCTGAACGTCGCCGAGGCGTGCGTGCACCACCGGGCGCGGGAGCGTCCGGAGTCGGAGGCCGCGGTGCTCCGGGCCGAGGACGGCGGTCGGACGGCGCTCACCTGGTGGGAGCTCTCGCGGGAGGTGACGCGCCTCGCGGAGGGCCTCGCGGGGCTCGGCGTCGGCGCGGGTGACGCGGTCGGCATCTTCCTGCCCATGTCGCCGCACGCGGCGATAGCGTCGCACGCGTGCGCCCATCTCGGCGCCGTCCAGGTCCCGATCTTCTCGGGCTTCGCCGCGCCGGCGATCGCGTCGCGGCTCGCCGACGCGGGAGCGAAGGCGCTGCTCACCGCCGACGGCTCGCTCCGGCGCGGCAGCGTGGTCCCGATGAAGGAGATCGCCGACGAGGCCGTCGCGTCGGCGCCGTCCGTGGAGCACGTCGTGACCTGGAGCCGGCTGGGGCTCGACGCCCCGTCGACGCCCGGCCGCGATCACGACTGGGCCGACCTCGTCAGGGACGCGCCGGGCACGCTGCCGCCGCTCGAGGTCGAGAGCGAGCATCCGTACCTCGTCGCCTACACCTCCGGGACGACGGGGCGGCCGAAGGGCGCGCTCCACGTCCACGGGGGGTTTCTCCTCTCGATCGCGCGCGAGGCCGCCTATCAGGCCGACGTGCGTGCGGGCGACCGCGTGCTCTTCGCGACGGACATGGGCTGGATCATGGGCCCGTGGACGGTCGTGGGCGGTGGGTCGCTCGGCGCGACGGTCGTCTACCTGGAGGGCGCCCCCGACTGGCCCGCGGACCGGCTGTGGACGCTCGTCGAGGAGGAGCGCGTGACGATGCTCGGCGTCTCGCCGACGCTCGTCCGCGCGCTCATCCCGAAGGGCGTGCCAGCCGCCGACCTGTCATCCCTCCGCGCCGTGACGACCACCGGCGAGCCGTGGAACCGCGGCCCCTACGACTGGCTCGACGAGCACGTGTGCGGCTCGGGGCGCATCCCGGTCGTGAACATCTCGGGCGGCACCGAGGTCGGAGCCTGCTTCCTCTCGGTGACGCCCATGGCGGCGACCAAGCCGTGCTCGCTGGGCTTTCCGGCGCTGGGCATGGACATGGACGTCTTCGACGACGCGGGGAAGCCGCTGCGAGGCGAGGTGGGCGAGCTCGTCTGCAAGCGCGCGTGGCCCGGGATGACCCGCGGGATCTGGCGTGACCCCGAGCGTTACCTGGAGACGTACTGGCGCCGCTTCCCCGGTGTCTGGACCCACGGCGACTGGGCTTCGATCGACGAGGACGGCTACTGGTTCCTCCACGGCCGCTCGGACGACACGCTGAACGTCGCGGGGAAGCGAATCGGCCCCGCCGAGCTCGAGTCCGCCGCCGTGAACCACCCGGCTGTGGCCGAGGCCGCCGCGATCGGCGTCCCGCACGAGGTGAAGGGGGAGGTGCCGTGGCTCTTCTGCGTGCTGCGGCAAGGCGCCGAGGCGTCGTCCGACGACGTCTCGCGCGCGGTGACCGACGAGCTCGGCAAGTCGTTCAGGCCGGAGCGCGTCGTGTTCGTCTCGGCGTTGCCGAAGACGCGAAGCGCGAAGATCGTGCGGCGCGCCGTTCGCGCCAAAGCGCTGGGGCATGATCCCGGCGACGTGTCCACGCTCGAGAACCCGGAGTCCCTCACGGAGATCGCCCGTGCCGTCTGACCGGCTCGACGGCGTTGCGCTCGTCACGGGCGGCGGCCGCGGGATCGGCGCGTCGATCGCGCGCGAGCTCACGGACGCCGGGATGGCCGTCGCCGTCACCGGGCGGACGAGAGAGCAGGTGGAGGCCGTCGCCGCGGAGATCGGCGGGCTCGCACTCGTCGGAGACGTCTCTCGCCGCGACGACGTCGACGGGTGGGTGACGAGGACCGGGGCGGAGCTCGGACCGATCGACCTCCTCGTCGCGAACGCCGGCCTGTCCGTCAGCGAGAGCGAGAAGCCGGCGTGGGAGCTCGAGCCCGCCGAGTGGTGGCACGTGCTCGAGGTGAACCTGCTCGGCGCGTACCTCTCGTGCCGCGCCGTCATCCCCGGCATGCTCGAGCGCGGGCGCGGACGCATCGTCCTGACGGGATCCGGAGCCGCATACCTCCCCGGCTCGACGAACACGTCGTACTCCGCGAGCAAGGCAGCCCTCTGCCGCTTCGGCGAGACCCTCGCCCTCCAGCTCTCGGGCCACGGCATCCCCGTCTTCTTCTTCAGCCCCGGCCTCGTCCGGACGGACATGACGGGCTCGTCGTTCCCGGACGACGCTCCGTGGACCCCGCCCGAACTCGCGCCGCGCCTCGTTCGCGTGCTCGCGTCCGGACGGGCGGACGCGCTCGCCGGGCGCTATCTCCACGCGGAGCACGACGACATCGAGGACCTCATCGGTCGCGTGGACGAGGTCCTGGCGAACGACCTGAACGCGATCCGGCTCCGTCGCTGACTTAACCCTCGGCCAACGACGCCCGGCGTACCCTCCGGCGAGTGCCGTTCTTCATCTGTCCCAACTGCAAGCGTCGGTCGATCGACGCCGACGGGTACGAGGGGTTCACGACCCAGGCGGTCCAGTGCCGGAGCTGCGGGTTCGGCTTCCTCTTCGAGATCCTCGAGGACTACTACCCGGCCCCGGCGACGGGGCTCGTCGTCTGCGACCGGGCCGACCGCATCCTCGCCTGCGGACGGGGGGTGTTCGAGCTGACCGGCTTCCGCGACTCCGACCTGCTCGGGAACGAGGTCGTGGGGGCGCTCTCGCTCTCCGACGCCTCCCCGATGGACGTCGTCCGCGAGTGGGGCGTGCGGAAGCTGGGACAGGAGCTCTCGATCCGGACGAAGGCCGGGGTCGAGAAGGAGGTCACGGTGGACTTCTTCCCCGCCTACGACGAGGACGGCGGGATGCTCGTCGCCCTCACGCCTCGCTAGAGCGACCGGCGGGCGAGGCAAGCCTCACCCCCACGGGAGCGGTTCACTCCGGCATCGCGGCGACAAGGCCGCCGCCTTCAGGGTATTCGCGCGGCCGGTATCCGCTCGGCGAATTCCGGTCTTGCGCACATCGGCGCGAGGCAAGCCACGGCCCCTCCGAGTGCGGCGTCTCGCGCTCGGGCGAGGCATGCCTCGCCCCTACGGCGGCGCCCCGACGCTGCGGCCGTGAGCCTCCCGTTACCGCGGCTCGATCCAGGTCTGCTTCGCGAGCGCGAGCAGCTCGCCGTGCTCCGCGAAGAGGGCGGTGCCGGCGTGGAGCTTCCGGCCGTCCTCCCCGCACGGCCAGGCCGCGACGACGCAGCGCTCGCCCTGCTCCGGGACGCGGAGCACGTGCGCGGTCATGCGCCCGAGCACGATCTCCCCACGCCCGGCGGCCCCGACGGCGTACGCGCCAGGGCAGTCGATCGCGGCCCACACGATCTCGGGCGAGGGCTCGTTCGCGGCCCACGGCGCCGCGAGCAGGGGCTCGCGCCCCGCGACCGGGCCTACGTACACCCCGAGTCCGTCGCCCGCCTCGCGGATCCCGCAGACGAAGCACTCGGAGAACACCGGGCTCCCGTCGCGGACGTGCAGGGTCGCCGCCTCCGCGGCGACGGCGAGCGACACCGGCCCCCGTGGATCGAGGTCGACCGGAGCCGGGCGCGCCTCGGCCACGAGCCGCTTCCCGTCGAGGAGGTGGGCGACGCCGTCGTCGCGCCGCACCTCGAGCGCGCGCTCGAGAGGTGGCGGCAGGCACAGCGTGACCTCCACGGCGTCGGCGTCGACGAACGCCGCGAGACGCCCGCTGGCGTACCCGCCGTTCGCCGACGTGAGCGGGCCACGGTAGCGCCGGTCGAAGGTGATCGTCACGGCGCCAGTTCTACCTGCGCACGGCCGTCGCGCGCCCGCACCGGATGTAGACTCGGTTTGTGACTGTGAGGCGAAAACCTTGAGGATCGCTCTCGCGCAGCTGAATGCCGTGGTCGGTGGGCTCGACGAGAACCGCGAGCGCATCCTCTCGTTCGTCTCGGAGGCGAGGGACGCCGGGGCGGATGTCGTGGTGCTCCCGGAGCTCGCGGTCACCGGCTACCCCCCGGAGGACCTGCTGCTCCGACCGGTCTTCGTGCGGGCTGCGCGCGAGTCCCTCGAGACCGTCGCCCGCGCGACCCGCGGGGTCGTCGCGCTCGTGGGAACGCCCTGGTTCGACCGCGACCTCGCGAACGCGTGCGCCGTCTGCGCCGACGGCGAGGTGCGCGCCGTGTACCGGAAGCACTTCCTGCCCAACTACGGGGTCTTCGACGAGCACCGCTACTTCGCGGAGGGCCGCGACCTGGTGCTTCTCCGCCTGGGCGAGCGCCACGTCGGGATCACGATCTGCGAGGACGTGTGGCAGCCCGGGCCCCCGGCGACGGACCTCGCGCTCGCAGGCGCCGAGCTCGTCGTGAACCTCTCCGCGTCCCCGTACCACGTCGGCAAGGCCGAGGAGCGCGAGGAGATGCTCGTCGCTCGCGCGCGGGACACGAGCTCGTTCTTCGCGTTCTGCAACCTCGTGGGAGGGCAGGACGAGCTCGTGTTCGACGGCCATTCGGTGATGCTCGACGACTCGGGTGAGGTGATCGCCCGTGCGCCGGGCTTCGAGGAGCACCTGCTCGTGTGCGACATCGAGCCGGAGCTCGCGATCGGACGGCGGCTGCGGGACGCCCGGCGGCGCGAGCTCGACCGGTCGCGCGAGTCGCTGCCGGCGGTCGAGGTCGTCGAGCTTCCCGCCGCCCCCCCGCACGCGGACGAGCTCCCCGGCGCGATCGCCCCGTTCGAGCCCGAGCTCGAGCAGATGCGCAGGGCGCTCACGCTCGGCCTCCGGGACTACGTGGAGAAGAACGGCTTTCGGGACGTCGTCGTCGGCGTCTCGGGCGGGATCGATTCCGCGGTCACCGCAGCTCTCTGCTCGGACGCCCTCGGTCCCGCGCGCGTCCACTGCGTCTCCATGCCGTCGCGCTTCAGCTCGGAGGGCACGAGGGCGGACGCGCGACGCGTGGCGGAGAGCCTCGGATGCGACTTCCGCGAGATCCCGATCGAGGGCCCGGTCGCGGCGTTCTTCGAGACCCTGCGGGAGCCGGTCGACGAGCTCGAGGGCCTCGCCGCGGAGAACCTCCAGGCGCGCGTGCGCGGGGTGATCCTGATGGCGCTCTCGAACACGTACGGCTGGCTCGTCGTGTCCACGGGGAACAAGTCCGAGCTCGCCGTGGGGTACTCGACGCTGTACGGCGACATGGTCGGCGGCTTCTCGCTCCTGAAGGACGTGTTCAAGACCGACGTCTTCCGACTCGCGGAGCACCTGAACGAGCGCGCCGGGCGGGAGCTCGTCCCCCGGACGACGATCGAGCGCGCCCCGAGCGCCGAGCTCCGCCCCGACCAGCGCGACGAGGATTCGATCCCTCCCTACGACGCGCTCGACCCGGTCCTCGAGGCGTACGTGGAGTTGGACCGCTCCCGCGAGAAGCTGCTCGAGGAGTTCGATCGGGAGGTCGTGGAGCGCGCTGTCGCGCTCGTGGACAGGGCGGAGTACAAGCGCCGGCAGGCGCCGCCGGGTGTGAAGCTGCGGCCGAAGGCCTTCGGCCGCGATCGCCGGACTCCGATCACGAACCGCTGGCGCGATTGACACGGCTGTCCGTAAGTGTTAGCTTACGGTAAGTGATAACTAACGGACACCCACTCGACGCGCTCGGCGACCGCACCCGCCGGCAGGTGTTCGAGCTCCTCCGTCACGGACCACGGTCCGTGGGGGACCTCGCCGCAGCCCTGCCCGTCAGCCGGCCCGCGGTCTCGCAGCACCTGCGCGTCCTCGAGGAGGCCGGCCTCGTCGTGCACACGAAGCAGGGAACGAGGCATCTGTACGAGCTCGACTCGTCCGGCGTCGGAGTGCTCCGGAGCTGGGTCGACGGGTTCTGGGACGAGGCCCTCGCCCGTTTCAAGGCGTCGGCGGAGAGAAAGGGAGGCACGGCATGAGCGATTCGCTCGTCATCGAGGTGGTTCGCAAGGTCGTCACCGTGGACTGCGCGGTCGAGGAGGCATTTCGCGTGTTCACGGCGGACGCGCTCTCGTGGTGGCCCGTGGAGACGCACTCGATCTACGAGACCGTCCGCGAGATCGTGTTCGAGCCGGAGGCGGGCGGTGAGGTCTACGAGGTCTCGACCGACGGCGAGAAGGGCCACTGGGCGACCGTGACGGCCTGGGAGCCGCCCGACCGTGTCGTGCTCGCCTGGAACATCCGGCAGGCGGAGCAGGTCCCGACCGAGGTCGAGATCCGTTTCGTCGCCGAGGGCGCGGCGACGCGCGTCGAGCTCGAGCACCGCGGCTGGGAGGCGCTCGCCGAGGCCGGCGCGGAGAAGCGGGCGAGCTACGACACGGGCTGGGAAGTCGTGCTCGGGACGTACGTCGACCGGCTCTAGACCCCGACGTCGACCGGTCCCGCGGGCGGCCCGTGCAGGAGGAGCTCGCGGACCAGGAGCTGGAGGTGGCGTGGCGCGAACACCGCCGTCGCCGCTTCCAGCTCGTCCCGGCTCCACCAGCGGATGCCGGCCATGCCCTCTTGCCGCAGCTCGTCCCAGGAGAGGCGCGGAGCGGGCTCGAACCGGACCGTGCGCACGAGGTAGTAGCGCTCGGTCTGTCCGTCCCACCTCCCTCCGCCCATGGGCACGCGGTGGGTCCGCGTCCAGATGAGCGGCCCCAGCTCGAAGCCCTCGAGGCCCGCCTCCTCCACGAGCTCCCGCCGAAGCGCGTGCTCGTCCGACTCGCCCTCCTCGATGCCGCCTCCGGGCGTCGCCCACACCAGGCGGTCGCCGAAGTCGAAACGGACGAGGAGGATTCGGTCGGCGTCGTCGAGGACGACCGCGCGCGCGGCGGGTCGAAGGCGCTCCGCGCTCACGGGAGGTCCACGAGCCCGCGCAGCTCTTCGAACCAGCGGAGCCGCTCGTCCCAGGGAACGGCCGCGTTCGCCGGGGACGTGGACGGGAGAACGAAGAGCGCGGTCTCGCCGAGCCTGCGCTCCTGGAGCCCGAGCTCGGAGCGCTCGCGGAAGACGCCGTTGTACGCGGCCTTCCCCACGAAGGCGAGATACGGCGGCGCGAAGGTCCGGACGAGCTCGTCGAGCCGGTCCGCGGCGCCCGCGAAGTCGTCCGCGCGCAGGTCGCCCGAGCCGCGCGTCGTCCTACGCGCGGCGTTCGTGAGCCCGATCCCGAGCGCGAGGAGCCCGGCGTGCTCCTGCGGCGCGTAGAGCCTCGGCGTGAAGCCCGCCGCGTGCAGCAGGCGCCAGAAGTCGTTGCGCGGGTTGGCGAACGGCGCCCCCGCCGCGGCGCTCACCCGCCCGGGGTTGATCCCGCAGAAGACGATGTCGAGATCCGGGGCGAGCACGTCCGGGACAGCGCTCTTCGAGACGGCTGTCACGGGGGCACGCTAGCGCCCGCTCGTCCGCCATGACGCGAGTGTCTCGATCGCCTCGTCGACCGACCTGCAGAGTCGGCCGTACGCGGAGACGGCACCTCCGAGGAAGAGGTTGAGGCCGTCTCCCGACACAACTCCTCGGCTGCGCGCCAGGCGAAGGTCGGTCGCGATGCCGACGATGCCGACGTAGCGGGGGTCGCCTCCCGCGACGAGCTGCGCGAACATCCCGATCTCGCACGCGGTGCCGTCGTCGACCGCGGCGCCATCCAGCCAGGCGACGAGGGCGTTCGACGAGCGAAGGCCCTCGGCGTCGGCACGGTAGACCTCGTCCGCCGAGAGCGCCGTCATCTCCTCGAGCTGCTCGTGCGGCACGAAGCAGTCGAAACCGTCCTCGCGCAGGCGCCTGGCGAGCGCCTCGAGCCAGGCTCGCTCCGCCTCGGAGAACAGGGGGCCCGAGAGGTATAGCCGCACCGAGCGATCGTAGACCAGCCGCGGGGACGGTCTGTAGGCGACGGCGACCGCGTTGGAGCGGCGTTAGCTGGTGACTGCCACCGGGATCGGAACGAACAGCAGCGGCAAGGCGCAGCCCATCCGGAGGTAAAGAGGAATACTCCTCAATAGGAGGTTCCACTTTTCATCCTCGCGGATCGCACGCTTCATATGGCCACCGGGATGCAGGGGTACGTCCGAGTGTCACGACGCAATGGGCGCAGTGGCGACAGATACATCTTTCCTGGCGAGCAGGAAAGAGGCGTCCGTGAGGCAGCCGCCCGCATCCGGCGTCGAGCTGGTCGACGTCGTCGTCGAGGAGGACGTCAGCGGCTCGCTGCCCGCAGAGAAGAGGCGTCTCGGCGAAGCCGAGCGGGGCACAGGTCACGAACGTCGTTCGCCCCTGGAGACGTGGTGGCGACTGGCACGCGGCCTGGAACGAGACCCGCCGCCAGGTCAGGGAGATGACCGGCATCGACCTCGGCGAGCGGCCCTACCAGGGGCGCAGAGCGGCATGGATGCGGTGAGATCAGACCAACGGACCTGAACCGGGGGGTCCTGTGCGAGGGCTTCCCGGTGGGCTGCCCCCGCACAGGACGGCTGGTGTGTTCTCAGCGAGCGTCCAGCTGCTCTGGGGACATGCTGTCGTCCCAGCGGACGATCAATGCGTAGAGAACGATGATGTTCAACGTCAGCGTGGTCAGGAGCCAGATCAGGTCGTTCGTGTTGCCGAGGAAGCCAAGTTGGCCAAACACGTTGATGCTCACCAACACGATCGCCGTCCACCGCGCCCAGCTTGCGCCAGCGAGCAGAGCGAGACCGATACCCGCCAAGACGATCCCCCACGCGAGCATGATCCAGCCCCAAGCAGTCACGTCGAAGACCAGGAAGCCCTCGCCAGTGGCGACGTAGTAGTTGTCTCGCGCGAGCGCGATCAGCCCCTCGAAGAAGTTGAGCCCGCCCAGAATCACCATCACGATGCCGGCAAACCCGATCCAACCGGCCATGCTCCGTGAGTTCATCACTGCCTCCTGTTGGTTGAGTCGATGCGAAGTGGCATCGTTACGCCGCATTTTCGCCGAGAGGCGGCTGCATCCTCGTTGTCAGGGCGCGCGGGCGAGGCCCGGCCGCCAATGACCACCCCGAGTCTCCCGTTGGAAACAGACACTCCTCAAGACGACCCGCATGCCCGCCCCGAGGAGGTCGGGCACCGCTCCCTCGAGCCGTCCGCTCACGCGATGAGGTCGAGCACCTGCGGGATAGAGGTGATACGCAGCCCGCTCCAGTCCTCCAGCCCGTCCCAGGGCGCCTGCCCGCCGGGTGGATGGATCAGGACCGGCGTCATCCCGACCCGCGCTGCGCCCTGCAGCTCGCCGTTCGCGCCGTCGCCGACGAACAGGCACTCGGAAGGGTGGACATCCAGCCGCTCGCAGGCGAGCTCGTAGATCCGGCGGTCCGGCTTCACGTATCCCGCGCTGGCGGAGAACACCGTCACGTCCAGCAGCCCTGCGAACCGTGACTCCTCCCAGACGAGTGCCACCTCCTCGGTGCAGTTGGAGACGAGGCCCGTGGCGACGTCCCGCCGGCGCAGCTCGGCGAGGGTGGAGACGGCGCCCGGGACGGGCACGAGCGCATCGCGCGTCAGCTCCAGGCGGCGCGCCAGAAGGTCCTGCACGTCGCCGTCGACGCCCAGCTTCTCGTAGAGGGCGGCGACCGCGCCGGCGATCGGCCCGCTCTCCCGCAGTCGGTAGAGCTCGTCGCCGTACCACAGCTCGTCGAGCGCATCGGGCGTGACGCCGAGGGACAGGGACCACGCCTGCCGAAGCTCGACGGACCTCTCCTCGGGCCACGCAGCGAGCGTCTGCCACAGGTCGAAGACGACGGCCTTCACCATCGCCCAATCCTGCCTGGCGCAGCTAGGCGGCTTCGGCCTCGCGGGCGTCGAGCCGCAGCTCGAGCAGGCGGCGAAGGCGCTCGCCCATCTCCGTCGGCGCGTCGCGTGGATCCGGCTCCCGCCGGAGGACCTTCACCGAGTCGTCTGTCCACCGCCACCCGTAGCAGCGCTCGTAGCACTCGGCCTCGCTGAGCGTCCGGAGCCGCTCCTCCATGCGCACGCACCCTAGGCGACCTTCCGGACGGCGCACCGTCTAGGCTCGTCGGTGATGACGACGACGCCGCGCGTCCACGAGTTCGACGTCACCGTCGACGCGGGCCGCGTGGCGCGCAGCTCCCTCGGAGGCAGCCCCCTCCCGCGGCAGGCGGAGTGGTGGGCGGAGCACCTCGTTCTCGCCGGGCTCGTGCGCTGCGCTCTCGCGAGCCTGGACTACGCGGCCCGCCGGGCCGGCTGCAACTCCGTCGGGTCGGGAACGGCCCACGGCACGGTGACGCGCCGCGAGGACGGAGGCTACGGCTTCGTCGACATCGAGGCGACGCTCGAGGTGCAGCTCGCGCCCGCGCCGACACCCGAGGGCCTGCGCCACCTCGTCGCCAAGGCCGAGACGGGCTGCTTCGTCGGCAACTCCCTCACGCCGAAGCCGCGGTACCGCTGGCTCGTCAACGGCGAGCCCCTCGACTGACGGCCCCGTCAGCCGGTGGTGGCGGGCGAGGGGCCCGGCTCCGACAGCTCGACCAGGTCGTCGAGGCTCGGCGCGGCGCGGATCGAGGGGCTCAGCGTCCCCCACAGGGCGAGCACGAGGCCGAAGGCGGCGAAGAGCGCGATCGTCGCGCGCTCCGACGTTGCCTCGAGCAGGAGCCCGGCGACCAGCGGGCCGAGGGGCGCGATGGCGAGGCCGATGGTCGTCCACACGCTGGTCACGCGACCCTGGAGACGGTCCGGCGTCAGCGCGTAGCGGTAGCTGTGGACGACCGAGTCGGTCGACGGGATCACGAGCGCGGTGGGAAGGACGCTCGCGGTCAGCACGTACACGTTCGGCCAGACGAGGAAGAGGCTGCAGCCGCACCACGTCCAGAGCTCGAGCAGCAGCACACCCCTGACGGGCAGCCGCCTGCGGACGACGGGCGAGAGGAAGGCGCCGGCCAGGACGCACGCGCCGAACGCGGAGACGAGAAGGCCGACCCTGCCGCTCGTCAGGCCCTGCTCCTCTCCGATGACGACGATCGCGAGCAGGACGCCCGGCCCGATGAAGTTCGCCAGTCCGAAGAGCAGCGCGGTCGTCCGCAGGAAGGCGTGGTCCCACAGGAAGCGGAAGCCCTCTGCGACTCGCGAGCGCACGGACGAGCGATCGGCCTCGCGCTCCCCCTGGAACGGCGTGCGCATCGCGAGCAGCGCGGCGGCCGAGAACACGTACAGCACGGCGTGGACGAGAAACGGAAGCGCCCGGGCGATTCCGAACAGCACGCCCCCGAGCGCGGGGCTCGCGACGCTGACGGCCGCCTCGCGACCGGTGACGACGGCCACGGCGCCGGGCAGCTGCTGCGTCGGCACGACGGCGCGAAACGCGCCCGACTGCGCCGCGCTGAACAGGGCGGCGCCCCCACCCTCGACGAACGCGACGAGCGGGACGATCCAGTACTCGACCTCGTCGGCGAAGACGAGGACACCGAGCGTCCCGATCACGCATGCACGTGTCGCGTGGGCCGCGATCATGAGGCGTCTGCGGTCCCAGCGATCCGCCGCGACACCCGAGGGCAGCGCGAACACCGCCATGGCGAGGAACCGCACGAACGCGACGGCCCCCGCCTTTGCGGCCGAGCCCGTGAGCGCGAGCACGAGCAGGGGGTACGCGATCGACGTCATCTGCGAGCCGGCACTCGACAGCAGCAGCCCGGCCTGGAGCAGGAGGAAGTCGCGGTTGCGGCGCAGCGGAGTCGCGGTCACGCGGCGACGCTAGCGGCGCGGGCGAGTCGAGTCGAGGCCGGCGCGCTCGGGTAGCCTCACTCGCGATGTCCGGGCTCCTCGTCCCTCACCCTGCTCGCCCGCTCGGATGAGCGCGACGCTCCTCGACGTCGCCGCCGTCCGCGCGCGCTTCTCGGCGCTCGACCGCCGGCTCGCGTTCTTCGACGGCCCCGGCGGGACGCAGTGCCCGGACGAGGTCGTCGACGCGATCGCGCGGTACCTGCGCGAGGACAACGCCAACATCGGCGCCCCCTACGAGACGTCTCGGCGGACGACCGAGCTCGTCGAGCTGGCGCACGTGAAGGGCGCATCGTTCCTCGGCTGCGCTCCCGAGGAGATCGCCTTCGGGCCGAGCATGACCGCGCTCAACTTCCTCCTGACGCGCGCGCTCGGCCGGACGCTGGAGCGGGGCGACGAGGTCGTCGTGACGGCGCTCGACCACGACGCGAACGTCGCGCCCTGGCTCGAGCTCGCCCACGACCTCGGCATCGTCGTCCGCGTCGCCGGGCTCACCGACGAGCTCCAGGTCGACTACGACGACGTCGAACGACTCCTCTCGGGGAGGACACGCGTCGTCGCCTTCCCCGTCGCCGCCAACTCCGTGGGCACCACTCCCGACGTTCGACGCCTCGTGGAGCTTGCGCACGACGCCGGCGCCCTCGCCTGGGCGGACGCCGTCCACTACGCGCCCCACGGGCCGACGAGCGTGGCCGAGTGGGACATCGACGTCCTCGTCTGCTCGCCGTACAAGTTCTTCGGGCCGCACATGGGCATGGCGTTCGGGAAGCGCGAGCTCCTGCGCTCGTGGCGGCCGTACAAGGTGCGACCGGCGGCGGACGAGCCCGTGGGGCACCGGTTCGAGCTCGGCACCTCGCAGCACGAGCTCCTGGCGGGGCTCGTCGCGACCGTGGACTACGTCGAGGCGCTCGGCTGGGAGGCCATTCGCGCGCACGAGCACGCGCTCGGCACACGGTTCCTCGCCGGGCTTCCCGCGGGCGTGCAGCTCTACGGGATGCCGACGATGGCCGAGCGCGTCCCGACCTTCTGCTTCAACGTCGCCGGGCACACATCGGAGGCGGTCGCGAGGTTCCTGGCCGAACGCGACGTCGCCGTCTGGCACGGCGACTACTACGCCGTCGAGACGATGAAGCACCTCGAGCTCGAGGACGGCGCCGTGCGCGCTGGCATCGTCCACTACAACACCGAGGACGAGGTGGACAGGCTGCTCGAAGGTCTCGCAGCCCTCGCGTGAAGCTGCTCCTCGTCGGTGGGCCGCGGTTCCTCGGCCGCGCGGTCGCGGACGCGGCGCTCGCCCGCGGCCACGAGCTCACCTTCTTCAACCGTGGCCGGACGAATCCGCATCTGTATCCCGAGGTAGAGCGCATCGTCGGCGACCGCCAGGGCGACCTGGGCGGGCTCGAAGGGAGAAGCTGGGACGCCGTGCTCGACACGTGCGGCTACCTCCCGGACGACGTCGCGTCCACGGCCGCAACCGTCGCGGGCTCCGGGGCGTACTGCTTCGTTTCGAGCGTCTCGGTCTACGCGGACCTCAGCGTGCGCCAGGACGAGTCGGGCGCGGTCGCCGAGCTCGGCGACCTGCCCCGCGACGAGGTCACGAACGAGAGCTACGGGCCGCTGAAGGCGCTCTGCGAGGACGTGGTGCGCGAGACGTTCGGCGACCGGGCGCTCGTGGTCCGGCCCGGCCTGATCGTCGGCCCCCACGACCCGACCGGGCGGTTCACCTACTGGCCGCAGCGAGTCGCGTGTGGAGGCGAGGTCCTCGCGCCCGGACCGCCGGAGCGACGCGCCCAGGTGATCGACGTCCGAGACCTGGCCGCGTGGATCGTGTCTCTCTGCGAACGGGGAGAGGGCGGCACCTTCAACGCCACGCACCCGGGAGTCGCATGGGGAACGCTGCTCGAGACGTCTCGCACCGTGGCCGGGAGCGACGCCCGGGTGACGTGGGTCACGGACGAGTTCCTGGTGGAGCACGAGGTCGGCGAGTGGCTCGAGCTCCCGCTCTGGCTCTCCGACCCGGCGTTCGCGGCGGCGGACGACGTGGAGGTGGGCCGCGCGCTCGCGGCAGGGCTCGCGTTCCGTCCGCTCGAGGACACCGTCCGCGGTACCCTCGACGAGGCCGGGACGGTCGACGGCGTCGGCCTCGCCCCCGAACGCGAAGCCGCGCTCCTCGAAGCGTGGCATGGCCGGTAAGGACTACTCCGGCACGCCGCTCTCGCAGAAGCTGGGAGCGAAGCCCGGCACGGGCGTCGTCGTCTTCTTCACGACGACGCGCGAGGAGCTCGAGCAGCGGTTCGCAGGCCTGCAGGCGACGCTCGACGCGGCCGACGGCCTGTGGATCGCGTGGCCCAAGAAGGCAGCGCGGATCGAGGGCGACCTCACCTTCGAGGCCGTGCAGGAGATCGGCCTCGCCCACGGGCTCGTCGACAACAAGTCGTGCTCGATCGACGACCGCTGGCAGGCACTGCGGTTCGTGTACCGCCTCGCGGATCGTTGACTACGCGTACGACTTGCGCGCGCGGTCCCACGGGTCCTCGTCCCAGCGGATGAGGTCGGGGTCGACGCCGCGGGCGTCGGCGAGATCGACGGTGAGGCGCTGGAAGCGGACGACGTCGACGACGGGGTGCGTCGTCGGCACGAGCGTGGCCTCGCAACCGATCTCGCCGAGGGCGCGGAGCGCGGCGTGCGCGCGCTCCGCGGCGCGCCCCTCGCCCTCGAGCACGAAGCACCGGACCGAGGCGCCGATCGCCGCGAGGTGCCCGTGGAGGAGCTGCTCCGTGTGGTGCGCCTCGGCCGCGACGTGCGCGCCTTCGCGGAGCTTGAGCGCCGCCTCGAGGACTGTCGCCGTGTCGCCGCCTGCTCCGGCGACCACGAACCGCTCGTGCTCGGACGCCCCGAGCGGGTCGGCGGCAAGCTCGCGCTCGACCGCGTCGGAGAGCTCGCTCACGTCCTCGCCCAGGAGGGCCCGGCCGGCCGCGATCGCGCAGGTGTAGCTCGCGGTGTGGCAGTAGCTCCTCTCCAGCTCGGGCGTCGCGACGACCACGTGGTCGGCCACGCGCGCGATCGGGCCGTCCGCGGCGCCGGTCACGAGCCATGTCTCGCCGGCGAACCCCTCGACGGCCTCCCGCGTGAGCGACGTCTTCCCCTCGTGGCTGATCGCGACGAGGACGTCCGCCTCGGGCGCGCGTCCGAGGACCACCTCGAGCGCCTGCGCGGCCGTGCCGCACGCGAGCGCGGCGTGGAACGACGTGCCACAGCCGGTGAAGAGGACGCGGGCTCCGTCGGGGAGACGGCGCACACCGACGCGGTCCGCGACCTGGCGGAGCCAGTCGGGCTGCGAGGCGACGGCCGCTCGGGTCAGCTGTTCGGGCACGGGCAGTGTCTATACCATCGGCGCGTGCCCGTCTTCGAGCAGACCCGCCTCGGCAACGGCGTGCGCGTCCTGACCGCCCCGATGCCGCAGGTGAGCTCCGTCGCGTGCTTCGTGATGCTCGCCGCGGGATCGCGGTACGAGACACCGAGCTCGAAGGGGATCGCCCACTTCGCGGAGCACATGTTCTTCAAGGGGACCGAGCGGCGGCCCACCGCCCGCACGATCTCGACGGAGATCGACGGGATCGGCGGCGAGTTCAACGCCTTCACCGGCAAGGAGCTGACCGGCTACTACGTGAAGTGCGCCTCCGAGACGCGCGACGTCGCCCTCGACGTCCTCGTGGACATGCTGCGCAACTCGAAGTTCGATCCCGAGGAGATCGACAAGGAGAAGGGCGTGATCCTCGAGGAGATGAACGTCTACCTGGACACGCCGCAGCGCTACGTCGCGAACGTCTACGACCGCCTCCTCTTCGGCGACCAGCCGCTCGGCTGGGACATCCTCGGCACGCGCGAGACGGTCGAGGGCACGACCCGCGAGACGTTCACGTCGTACCTCGACTCCTGGTACTGGCCCGAGCGGATCGTCGTCGGCGTCGGAGGGCGCATCGGGGAGGGCCTCCACGAGCGCCTCGAGGAGCTGCTCGGCGACATCGAGCCGCGGGAGACGGCGACGCGGGCCGACGTCGTGCTCCCTCCCGACGGGTCTCCGGTTCAGGTCCATTCGAAGCAGTCCGAGCAGGCGCACCTCATCCTCGGCGTCCGGGGCTACGACCTCGGGCACCCCGACCGCTACGCGCTCCAGCTCCTCGCGGTGGTCCTGGGAGGCGGCATGTCCTCGCGGCTGTTCACCGAGGTTCGGGAGCGCCGCGGACTCGCGTACTACGTCCACGCCGCGAACGCCGCGTACACCGACGCCGGGTCGTTCTACACGGGCGCCGGAGTGGACGTCACGCGGATCGACGAGGCGATCACGACGATCGTCGGGGAGCTCCGCAAGGTCGCCGCCGAGCCCGTTCCCGCCGACGAGCTCGAAAAGGCGCGCGGCTACGCAAAGGGCAGGTTCGTGCTCAGGCTGGAGAGCCCGCAGGCGATGATCCAGTTCGGTCTCCGCCGCGAGGTCCTGGAAAACGAGACCGAGGAGCCGGACGACGTCCTCCGCGAGCTCGACGCGGTGACGGCGGAGGACGTGCAGCGGGTCGCACGCGACCTGCTCGAGGGCAGGCGCCTCTATCTCGCGGTCGTCGGGCCGTTCGACGACGCCGAGCGGTTCGAGAAGCTGCTCGCGGCCTGACGCGCGGTGAGCGACGAGCGCGAGCTCCTCAGGCGGACGGCCGAGATCGCGGCCGGGTTCGTCGAGTCGCTCGACGAGCGGCCGGTCTGGCCGGCAGCGACGGTCGACGAGCTGCGCTCGACGCTGGGCGGCGTCCTCCCGGAAGGGCCCAGTGACCCGCTCGAGGTGATCGAGGAGCTCGCGGAAGCGGCCGAGCCCGGCGTCGTCGGAATCCCGAGCGGCAGGTACTTCGGCTTCGTCATCGGAGGCGCCGTCCCCGCCGCACTGGCAGCAGACTGGCTCACGTCCACGTGGGACCAGAACGCCGGCCTCGTGGCCGCCGGCCCCGCGGCGGCGGTCGTCGAGGAGGTCGCCGGAGGCTGGCTGAAGCAGCTCCTCGGCATCCCCGAGGTCGCCTCGTTCGCCTTCGTCACGGGCTGCCAGATGGCCCACGTCACCTGCCTCGCGGCCGCCCGGCACGCGGTCCTCGAGCGTGTGGGTTGGGACGTCGAGCGCGATGGCCTCGCCGGCTCCCCTCCGATCCGGGTGGTCGCCGGTACGAAGCGCCACGTCACGCTCGACCGAGCGCTGCGACTCCTCGGCCTCGGGAGCAGCTCGATCGTCCCCATCGAGGCCGACTCGCAGGCGCGCATGCGCGTGGAGCCGCTCGCGGAGGCGCTGCGAACGATCGAGGGACCGGTCGTCGTCTGCGCGAAGGCCGGCGAGGTGAACACGGGCGCGGTCGACGCGATCGACGAGATCGCCGACCTGAGCGCGCGAGCCGGCGCCTGGCTGCACGTCGACGGCGCGTTCGGGCTGTGGGCCGCCGCGTCGCCCGCGCTCCGACACCTGGTCGCTGGCGTCGAGCGAGCCGACTCCTGGGCGACCGACGCGCACAAGTGGCTCAACGTCCCGTACGACTGCGGCCTCGCGTTCGTCGCGCATCCCGACGCCCACCGCGCCTCGATGCGGGTCACCGCCGAGTACCTCGTCGCCGAACCGCACGCCGCGCGCGACGAGATGGACTGGACGCCCGAGTTCTCGCGCCGCGCGCGCGGCTTCGCCGTCTACGCGGCGCTTCGCTCGCTGGGGCGCTCGGGGGTCGCAGACCTCGTCGATCGCTGCTGCGCCCGGGCACGCCGCTTCGCCGACGCACTCGTCGAGCTTCCGGGTTGCGAGATGCTGAACGAGGTCGTGCTGAACCAGGTGCTGTTCCGCTTCGCGGACGACGCGACGACGCGCGCGGCGCTCGCCGACGTCCAGGCGAGCGGCGAGGCGTGGATGAGCGGCACGACCTGGGACGGGCGCCCGGCGATCCGGCTCTCGGTGTCGAACTGGCGGACGACCGAGGACGACGTCGACCGCACCGTCGCCGCGTTCGCCGCGGCGCTCTCCTCCGCTCGGTCCTCGCCGGGCTGACAGACCGCGCAGCCCGCCATCTCGGGCGCGACCGCGGGGTCGGCGAGCATGGCGGTGCGTCCTTACAGTGCCTGGCACTGTAAGGACGCCGGAAGCGTGCCGATTTGTCCACAGCCTGGGGTGGCGCGGCGGATCGGGGCTACGTTGGAGCCCATGGCACGCGCCCCTCGAACCGCCCTTCCGGACGGCTACTTCCACGTCACGTGCCGAAGCGTCGCCGCCGCCGGGGCCATGTTCCGGGACACCGACGATCGCAGGACGTTCCTCGAGCTCGTGTGGCGCACGTCGCACGAGCACGGCTGGACGAACCACGCGATCTGCCTGCTGACCTCGCACTACCACCTCGTCGTCGAGGCGACGCGCGCGTGCCTGTCCCGGGGCATGCACCGGCTGAACTGGCGGTACGCGATGTACTTCAACCGGAAGCATGGATCGTTCGGGCACGTGTTCGCGGACCGCTTCGCGACGCGCTCGATCGAGGACGAGGCGTATCTCCACGACGCGTGCGCGTACGTGCTTCTCAACCCCGTCCGGGCCGGGCTCTGCGATCGCGTGGACGAGTGGCCGTGGTCGTACAGCTCGTTCGGTCTCGTTGCGACGTGACGGGCCGCAGGTCGCGCGGCGCGGGTCAGTCCTCGGCGGGCTGAGCGACCGCGCGGTCCGCGATCTCGGCCACGACCGCGGGGTCGGCGAGCGTGGTGGTGTCGCCGAGCGGCCGTTCCTCCGCCACGTCGCGGAGCAGCCGGCGCATGATCTTGCCCGAGCGCGTCTTCGGGAGCTCGGGCGTGAACACGATGTTCGCGGGCTTCGCGATCGGGCCGATCTTCGTCGCGACATGATCGCGGAGCATGTCGAGCATCTCGACGGAGCCGTCCTGCCCTCCCTTCAGGGTCACGAACGCGACGATCGCCTGGCCCGTCAGCTGGTCCGCGCGCCCGCAGACCGCGGCTTCCGCGACGCTCGGGATGGTCGACGAGCGCGGACTCGACCTCGATCGTCGAGATGCGGTGACCGGAAACGTTCATCACGTCGTCGACCCGCCCGAGCAGCCAGAAGTCCCCGTCCTCGTCGATCCGGGCGCCGTCTCCCGCGAAGTACATGCCCGGGAATCGCTCCCAGTAGGTTGCCCGGAAGCGGGCGTCGTCGCCGAAGATGCCACGCGTCATCGCGGGCCACGGCCGCTTGAGCACGAGGTAGCCGCCGCCCCCGGGCCCGACCTCGCGCCCCTGGTCGTCCACGACCGCGGCCTCGACCCCGGGGAAGGGCTTCGTCGCCGATCCCGGCTTCGTCGTCGTGACCCCCGGGAGCGGGGTGATCAGGATCATCCCGGTCTCCGTCTGCCACCACGTGTCGACGACCGGGAGCGAGCCCGCGCCGATGTGCTCGCGGTACCAGATCCACGCCTCGGGGTTGATCGGCTCTCCGACCGTCCCGAGGAGACGGAGCGAGGAGAGGTCGTGCTTCGCCGCGTGCTCCGGGCCCCACTTCATGTGCGCGCGGATGGCCGTCGGCGCCGTGTACAGGATCGTCACCCGATAGCGCTCGACGATGTCCCACCAGCGATTCCTGTCGGGAAAGTCCGGCGTCCCCTCGTACAGGACGCTCGTGGCACCGTTGCAGAGCGGCCCGTAGACGATGTAGCTGTGGCCCGTGACCCAGCCGATGTCCGCGGCGCACCAGTACACGTCGGTCTCGGGCTTGAGGTCGAAGACGTAGTGGTGCGTCGCCGCGACGCCCACGAGGTAGCCGGCGGTCGTGTGGGCGATCCCCTTCGGCTTCGCGGTCGTCCCGCTCGTGTACAGGAGGTAGAGGAGGTCCTCGGCGTCCATCGGCTCGCACGGGCACGAGGCCGGGTCGGACGGCTGGCCCTCGACGAGCTCGGACCACGTGAGGTCGCGTCCCGCGACCATCGGGAACGTCTGCCCGGGTCCGCTGGCCGACGACGACCGTCCGCACGCCGGGGCACGACTCGAGCGCCTCGTCCGCGTGCGCCTTGAGGGGGACCGTCTGACCGCGGCGCCAGCCCTCGTCCTGCGTGAGCAGGATCTCGCACTGCATGTCGTTCAGCCGGTCCGCGAGCGACTCGGCGGAGAAGCCGCCGAAGACGACCGTGTGCGGGGCGCCGAGTCGCGCGCACGCGAGCATCGCCACCGGGAGCCCGGGGCCCATGCCCATGTAGATCCCCACCGGTGTGCCCTTGCGCACGCCGAGGGCCCTGAGGCCGTTCGCCGCCTTGACGACCTCGTCGAGGAGCTGCGAGTAGGTGATCGCGGCCCGCTCGCCCTCGGGCTCGCCCTCGTAGTAGTACGCGACCTTCTCGCCCAGGCCCGCCTCGACATGGCGGTCGAGGCAGTTGTAGGCGACGTTCAGCTTCCCGCCGCCGTACCACTTCGCCCACGGCAGCTCCCACTCGAGCAGCGTCGAGAACGGCTCGAACCAGGTGACCCGCTCGCGGCCCTCCCGCTCCCAGAACTCCTCGAACGGGACGTCGTAGATGTCCGGCCCCGCGTTCGCCTGGGCCGCGAACTCGGCGGGCGGCGGGTAGCTCCGGCCCTCGTCGAAGAGGGTCTCGATCGCGATGTCGGTCATCCGCTCGGCTCCAGGTCGTAGGGGCAGTCCGTCAGTCGCTCGTGGCCGTCGTCCGTCACGAGCAGGAGATCCTCGACGCGCACGCCACCGAAGCCGTTGCGGTAGAGCCCCGGCTCGATCGTGATCACGTCGCCCGCGACGAGCTCGTCTCCGATCATCCCCAGCGAGGGCGCCTCGTGGACCTCGAGCCCCACCCCGTGGCCGAGCCCGTGGTAGAAGCCGTCGCGCAGCACCTCGCCCTCCGCCTTCGTGAGCTGCGTCGGGAACCCGCGCTCGGCGAAGAGCTCGGAGACGAGACGGTGGACGTCGCCTCCGTTCACCCCCGGACGGATCTCGGCGGCCGCGAGCTCGAGCGCCTCGCGACAGAGCCCGTGCCACTCGTGGATCTCCGGAGGCGCGTCGCCCACCACGAACGTCCGCGTGATGTCCGCGAAGCACGCGGACTCGAGGTCGACGGGAAAGAGGTCGAGGAGGACGACGTCGTCGCGCGCGATCGGGCCCGAGCCCATGTCGTGGCCGACCGCCGTCTGCGGGCCGTGCGAGACGATCATCTCCTCCGCGAGCGCGCCGTGGGCGAGGAAGGCCGACTGGACGCGCTCCTTCACGAGCTCGCACGTCAGCGGCTCCCCGTCGACGGCGAGACCGCCGTTCGCCGGCTCCGCGCGGCGCAGGAGGTCACGGGCAGCAGCCATCCCCGCCTCGGCGGCGCGCTGCGCTCTGCGGATCCCCGCCAGCTCGTGCGTGCTCTTCCGGCGCCTGCGGTCGTCGAAGAGCTTCTGGTCCACCTCGAGCTCGACGCCGCTCGCGCGCAGCGCCTCGGCGACCCCGAGCGGGAAACCGGCTCGGAACCGTCGCCCGCCCGATGCCGAGGCCGCGGGCGATCCGCCGGGAGAGCTCGCGGTCGTACTCGTAGCCGTCGATCCCGCTGCGGCGCAGCTCGTCCGCGCCGAACTCCTCGGTCGGCATGACGTCGAGCTCGAGATCGAGCGCCTCGACGCGCATGGCCTCCATCGAGCTGATCGACGACGAGCCTGCGCCCGTCGACCTCCGCGTAGAAGAACGCGTCGGGGATGCCGAGGGGCACCTCGTGGCGGAGCTCGGGGGTACGCAGCGTGTCGCCGACGACGAGGACGTTCACGGCCGCCGATCCTAGCGCCGCGCGGGTAGAGTCAGCGCCCGTGGAATCCGAGCTGCGCACGCTGCGCGAGCGACTCGCCGAGATCTCCGACATCCAGCGCAGCGTCGGGCTGCTCTTCTGGGACCAGCGCGTGATGATGCCGCCGCTCGGCACGGCCGCGCGCGCGAACGCGGTCGCGACGCTCGGGACGCATCCTCCACGACCGCTTCGTGGACGACGAGATCGGGTCGCTGCTCGAGCGCCTGCGCCCGCTCGAGGAGTCCCTCGAGCACGACTCGGACGACGCGAGCCTGATCCGGGTCACGCGCCGCGACTGGGAGAAGGAGCGGCGCGTGCCGTCCGAGCTCCGGACCGAGCTGCTGCGGGCCGGAGCGGAGGGCCACCTCGCCTGGGTCGAGGCGCGCAAGAACGACGACTTCGCGAGCTTCCTCCCCGTCCTCGAGCGGAACTTCGACCTGAAGCGCCGCTACGTCGAGTGCTTCGAGTGGGACGACTCGCCGTACACCCCGCTCCTCGACGACTTCGAGCCGTTCATGACGACGACCGAGGTCGCCGAGGTGTTCGACGCCGTCAAGCCGGTGCTGACCGAGCTCGTCCGCGAGGCGCCGCGGGTGGAGGCCGGCTTCCTCGAGGCGTCGTACCCGGCCGACCTGCAGCGCGAGTTCGGTGCGCGCGTGCTCGCGACCGTCGGCTTCACCGACGGCGCCTGGCGTCTCGACCCGACCGCCCACCCGTTCTGCATCTCGTTCTCGACACGAGACGTACGGCTCACGACGCGCTACGACGCCGTACGGACTCCATTCCCTCTGGTCGTCGCTCCACGAAGCCGGCCACGGGCTGTACGCGCACGGCATCGCCCCGTCGCTCGAGCGGACGCCGCTCGCGACCGCGCCCTCCCTCGGGCTCAACGAGTCGCAGAGCCGAACGTGGGAGAACCTCGTCGGGCGCAGCCGGCCGTTCTGGTCGCACTGGTACGAGCCGCTCCAGGCGACCTTCCCCGAGCAACTCGGCGATGTCGGCCTCGACGAGTTCGTGGCGGCGATCAACCGCGCCGAGCCGGGGTTGATCCGCGTCGACGCGGACGAGACGACCTACAGCCTCCACATCATGCTGCGCTTCGATCTCGAGCGGCAGCTGATCGAGGAGACGCTCGCGCCGAAGGACCTGCCCGAGGCATGGAACGCGGGCATGAAGGAGCTGCTGGGCGTCGACGTCCCCGACGACGCGCGCGGTGTCCTCCAGGACGTCCACTGGTCGTCGGGCGGCATCGGCTACTTCCCCACGTACGCCCTCGGCAACGTGATCTCGCTCCAGATCTGGGCCGCCGTCCGCGAGGCGCTCCCCGACCTCGACGCCCAGCTCGAGGCGGGAGACCTCGGCGCCCTCTCCGCCTGGCTCCGCGACAACCTGTACTCGCTCGGCCGCAAGCTCACGCCCAAGGAGACGATCGAGCGTGTGACGGGCTCGCCGAGGATCGACCCCGGAGCCGTATCTCGCGTACCTCCGCGAAAAACTGGCCGCACTGCCTGCACGTGCCTGACCAGCTCGAGCTCGTCGTCAACGGCGAGCCGCGTGCGCTCGCAGTCGAGCCACGCACGCTTCTCGTTCACGCGCTCCGGAACGACCTCGGGCTCACGGGCACGCATGTCGGGTGCGACACGAGCCAGTGCGGCGCCTGCACGGTCCTGCTCGACGGGAAGGCCGTGAAGAGCTGCACGATGCTCGCGCTCCAGGCCGACGGGTACGAGGTGACGACGATCGAGGGCCTCGGCGAGAACGGCGAGCTGCACCCGCTCCAGCGCGCGTTCGTCGAGCACCACGGGCTGCAGTGCGGCTTCTGCACGCCCGGCATGATCCTCACCGCGGCCGACCTTCTCGCGCGCGATCCGGATCCCGACGACGCGACGATCCGCCACGCGCTCCGGGGGAACCTCTGCCGCTGCACCGGCTACCAGCCGATCGTGGAGGCCGTCCGGTCCGCGAGCGAGGCGCTGCGATGATCCCGGCCCCCACCCGCTACCTCCGCGCCGGCTCGCTCGACGAGGCACTCGAGGCACTCGCCGAGCCGGACGCGACGGCGCTCGCGGGCGGCCAGTCGCTCGTGTCCGTGATGAAGCTCAGGCTCGCCCGCCCGTCGCTCGTCGTGGACATCGGCCGCCTCGACCTCGCCGGCCTCGACCTGCGGGACGGAGAGCTGCGGATCGGCGCGCTCACCACCTGGGCCGAGCTGGCGGCGGCACCGGAGCTCCGGCGCCCCGCCCTGGCCGCGCTGGCGGAGTGCGCCGCGAAGATCGGCGACCTCCAGGTCCGGAACCGCGGCACGATCGGCGGCGGGCTCGCGCACGCGGATCCCGCGTCGGACATGCCCGCAGTCGTCCTCGCGCTCGGCGCCACGCTCGTCGTCCGTGCGGCCGAAGGCGAGCGCACGATCCAGGCCTCGGAGTTCTTCCTCGGCCCGTTCCGCTCCGCGCTCGGCGAGCGTGACCTCCTCACCGAGGTCGTCGTCCCGCTGCCGCCCCCCGGCTCGGGCTCCGCGTACGCAGCCGTCGACCACCCCGCCTCGGGGTTCGCGCTCGCGGGCGCGGCCGCGCTCGTGCGCCGCGACGGTACGCGGAGCGTGGCGCTCACCGGCGTCGGTGCCGGCGGCCACGCGTTCCTGCTCCCCGCGGACGAGGAGCCCGAGCGCGCGATAGCCACAGCCGAGCTGTACGGCGACCGCTTCGCACCGGCTCCGTACAGACGGCACATC
Source organism: uncultured Actinomycetes bacterium (assembly GCA_963750595.1). GTDB lineage: Bacteria > Actinomycetota > Thermoleophilia > Gaiellales > Gaiellaceae > GMQP-bins7. The sequence continues at coordinate 445,247 of CAVVRG010000003.1, forward strand.
GCCGGAGTGGTCGCCCGGCGCGCGCTCGCCACGGCCGAGGCGCGAGCGGAGGAGGACGGCGCATGACCGGCGTGATCGGCGTCGCACGGCCCAGGATCGACGCCCCCGACAAGGTGACCGGGCGCGACCCGGTACGCCGCCGACGGCTACGTCCACGGGCTGCTGCACGCACGCCTCGTCCTCTCCACCGAGCCGCACGCCCTCATCCGCGGCATCGACCGGGAGGACGCGCTCGCCGTGCCCGGTGTCGTCGCCGTGCTCACAGCGGGAGACCTCCCGATCGCGAGCACGGGCAACGACCGGACCGCGGAGCCCCTCGCCCGGGAGGAGGTGGTCTTCGCCGGGCAGCCGGTGGCGATGGTCGTGGCGGAGAGCGAGGCCGCCGCCGAGGACGGGGCGGAGGCGGTCGTCGTCGAGTACGACCCGCTCGAGGCGGTCCTCGACGTCGAGCTGGCAATGAAGCCCGCTGCGCCGCTCGCGAGGCGGAGCGACGACGCGTCCGAGGGAAGCGATCTCGGGTCGATGCACTCGAGCGTCGACGGCGGCGAGGAGGCCGTCGACGAGGAGACGCTACTCCGCGAACGTCCTCGGCCAGGTCCATCGCAGCTCGGGCGACGTCGCCGCCGCGCTCGAGGCCAGCGACGCCGTCGTCTCGGCCACCTTCCGGACGCCCTGGGTCTACCAGGCGTACCTCGAGCCGCAGGTCTGCGACGGCGTGGCTCGAGCCCGGCGGCACGCTCGTCGTCTCGACGAGCACGCAGGGGTCGTTCGTCACGCGGAGGGAGCTCGCCGGCGCGTTCGGCCTTCCGCTCGAGCGGATCCGCGTCATCGCGGAGCCCCTCGGAGGCGCGTTCGGCGGCAAGTTCGCGCTCGTCGAGCCGCTCGCCGCCGGGGCGGCGCTCGCGCTTCGCCGGCCCGTCCGGCTCGTGTTCACGCGCGCCGAGGACTTCCTGGCGACGAACCCGGTCTCCGCGCAGGTGACCGAGGTGACGGTCGGCGGGCGCAGGGACGGAAGCCTGACCGCGATCTCCGCACGGATGATCGTCGACCGGGGCTCGAACGCGGACTGGGGCGTGGAAGGGGCCACGTCGGTCCTCCTCGCCGGCCCGTACCGCTGGGAGGCCCACGACATCCGCGTCGTACGGCGTCCAGACGAACCGCTTCACGTTCGGCGCCTATCGCGCGCCTGGCGCGCCGACCGCCGCCTTCGCCGTCGAGTCGCTGCTCGACGAGCTCGCGAACGAGCTCGACCTCGACCCGCTCGAGCTGCGCCTGCGGAACGCGGTCGTCGAAGGCGACGTCGGCATCAGCGGGAGCGCCTTCCCGGTGATCGGGGCCGTGGAGGTGCTCGAGCGTGCCCGCGAGCACCCGCTGTGGAGCAAGCGGGCTTCGCTGCCGGACGACGAGGGAGTCGGTCTCGCAGCCGGCTACTGGCTCGGAGCGACCGAGCCTGCCGCGGCCGTGTGCCGGGTGGACAACGACGGGACGATGACCGTCGTCACGTCCGCCGTCGACATGAGCGGCGTGGACACCGGGTTCGCCGCGATCGCCGCCGAGGCGTTCGGCCTGTCACCCGACGACGTACGGGTCGTCGCGGCGGATACCGCCTCGGGGCCGTACGCCGGCGCGAGCGGAGGCTCGAAGATCACGTACACGGTCGGCGCGGCGGTGCTGCGGGCGGCGGAGGCGGCACGCGAGAAGCTGCTGGCGGCCGCGTCGGAGGAGCTCGAGATCGCGCCCGGCGACCTCGAGGTCGTCGACGGCGTCGTGCGCGCGGTCGGAGCACCCGAACGCTCGATCACCGTCGAGGAGATCGCCGCCAGGGCGCTGCGCTTCGGCGGCCGCTACGAGCCGATCGAGGGGCACGGAAGCTCGGCACAGAGACGGGGGGCGCCCGCGGTCGCGGCCCACCTCGCCCACGTGCGCGTCGACCGCGAGACGGGGGAGGTCGCGCTCCTTCGCCACGTCGTGGTGCAGGACGTCGGCCGCGCGCTGAACCCGGCGCTCGTGGAGGGCCAGATGCGCGGCGGGGCGACCCAGGGAATCGGGTGGGCGCTCTTCGAGGAGCTCGAGCACGACGAGCACGGCCAGCTCGCTGACGGGCTCGTTCCTCGAGTACGCGATCCCCGTCGCGGAGCAGCGTGCCCGAGATCGACACCGTGATCGTGGAGGTGCCGGCGCCGGATGGGCCGTTCGGCGCAAAGGGAGTCGGGGAGGCCCCCGTGATCGCCGCCGCGCCTGCGATTGCGAACGCCGTCGCGGCTGCGGTCGGCGTACGGCTCCGGCAGCTGCCGATGACCGCGCCCAGGGTGTGGGCGGCGCTCCGCGACGCCGGCGGAGGGCGAGGGCGCATGAAGGCATTCGAGCGCGCGCGGGCGATCGTCCGCGACTGGGATGCGGAGCTCCGGGTCGAGCTCCCCGAGAACGCGCGACTGTTCGACGCGCACACGCATCTCGGCCACGACATCGACGGGATGGTCGGCGACCACGACGAGCTCGTCCGCGTGCTCGACGCGCTACGGCTTCGAGCGGGCGTTCGTGTTCTGCATGGACGAGCACGACCGCGTAGCCGGCGTTCTCCGTCCCGAACGAGCGCACGCTCGACCACGCCGCGGCGCGCCGAGGGGAAGCTCGTGCCCTTCGTGCGGCTCGACCTCGTGGAGCGCCCGCTCGAGGAGGCGCGCCGCTGCCTCGACCTCGGAGCGCGCGGCATCAAGCTCCACCCGCGCGCGCAGGCCTTCGCGCTCGACGACGAGCGCCTCGGCCCGATCTTCGAGCTCGCCGTCGAGCGCTCCGTGCCCATCCTCATCCACGGCGGCCGCGGCCTGCCCCCGATCGCCGAGCACCTCGAGGCGCTCGTCCGCCGCAACGAGGGCGTCCAGCTGATCGTCGCCCACGCCGGGATCGCGGACATGGCCGGCCTGGCCGGGCGGCTGGGCGGGATCCCCGGGGTCTTCTTCGACACCTCGGTGTGGAGCGCGGTCGACCTCCTCGACCTGTACCGGCAGGTCGCGCCCGAGCAGGTCGTGTACGCGTCGGACTACCCGTACGGCCGCCAGCCCAACTCGCTCCTCGTCGCGGTGAGGACCGCGAAGCTCGCGGGCCTGGACGACAAGCAGCTCCGGCTCATGCTCGGAGGGACCGCGCACCGCATCGCCGACGGGACCGACCTCGAGCCGCTCTCCTCCCCGAAGGGGACGACCTCGCTCGTCCAGCCGCTCACCTTCGCGCGCATCCACCAGTACATCTCGATGGCGGTGCCGCTCCTCTGGCTGCGCCAGCGGGACGCGATCGGCGCGATCGGGCTCGCGGTGAACGCCTCCCGCGAGCGCGGGAACGGTCACCACGAGGAGGCCGAGCGGATCCAGGAGCTGCTCGTCACCGCGCAGGAGCTGTGGCGGGACGGGGCCGAGCTCGTCTCGGACGACGAGCGCGTGGCTGCGTTCCGCTCGGCGATCCAGCTCGTGAACCTCGCCGACATGGTCGCGCTCACGACCCGCGCGTAGGCCCGGGCATGCCGGCCCCTACAACGCCGCGTAGAGGCGGCGAGGCGCCTTCGATCCCCTTCAGCTCGTGCTCGCCGCGGTCCTCGAACTCGAGGCCGGAGCCTTCCACGAGGTCACGGGTCGTCGAGCTGACCACGACCTCGCCCGGACGCGCGAGCGACATGACCCGCGCCCCGACGTGGACCGCGATGCCACGCGGCTTCTCGTTCGGTGGCCGCTCGACCTCCCCCGTGTGCACCCCCGCGCGCACGTCGAGCCCGAGGGCGGCGAGCGCGTCCCGGATCGACGAGGCCACAGCGGATCGCCCGCGCAGGCCCGTCGAAGAGCGCGAGGAAGCCGTCGCCGGCAGTGTCGATCTCCTCCCCCGAGAAGCGGGCGAGCTCGGCGCGCACGGCGTCTCGTGCGCCGCGAGGAGCCGATGCCCACGCCTCGTCGCCCATACCGGCCGCCTTCTCCGTCGAGCCGACGAGATCGGTGAAGAGGACCGTGGCGAGCACCCGGTCGGACGAGGCGCACGGGACGAACCCCGGTGAGGAACTCCTCGATCTCGTCGACGATCTCGTCCGGGCGCGACCGCCGGCATGTGGTCGTCGCCGGGCAGCTCGACGAAGCGGGCGCCGGGGATCCGCGGCGGCGATGTACCGCCCCTCCTCGGGACGCGAGTCGCGGTCTCCACTGCGGTGGAGGACGAGCGTCGGGCACTGCACCGCGTGCAGCGCGTCGACGCACGTCGGCCTTCGAGTTCATGAGGATGAGATCGCGTGCTGCCGCCGGGCTCAGCGAGGCGCGCCCCCGGCGCTGGTACCAGGTCTGGAGCGCCTCGTCGGCGTTCGGCGACATCGTCGAGATGTCGACGTTCTCGCCCCACGTCTCCTCGAGCGACCGTGCGTAAGCGAGCCGCTCCTCCGCCGTCGGCGCCCACGGGTAGTCGTCGTCCGGGTCGCGGCGCTTCGCATACGACCCGTAGAGGACGAGCGCCCGCGTCCGCTCGCGGATACGTGGCGGCGAAGAGCACGCACATCGGGCCGCCCTCCGAGTACCCGAAGAGCGCGGCCTGCTCGCTTCCGACGGCATCCATGACCGCGCGGACATCGTCCATGCGCGCCTCGAAGTCCGGGAGGCCGACCGTTCGGTCCGACAGACCCGTGCCGCGCTTGTCGAAGCGGATGAGCCGGGAGAACGAGCCGAGCCGGTCGAGCAGACGTGCCATCGAGGGATGCTCCCAGTCGATCTCGAGGTGCGAGAAGAAGCCGGGCACGAGGACGAGGTCGAGCGGACCGTCTCCGGTCACCTGATACGCGATGTTCACGTCGCCGCTCCGCGCGTACCGGATCGGCGCGCTCATCCGGTGAGCTCCCCGAAGCGGAAGCAGCCGACGACGTGGTCGTTCACGAGCCCGACCGACTGCATGAACGCGTAGCAGACCGTCGGGCCGACGAACCGGAAGCCGCGGCGCTTGAGGTCCCTGGACAGCGCCCGCGACAGGTCCGTCTCCGCGGGAAGCTCCGCGAGCGACCGCCACCGCCCGACGATCGGCGCACCGTCGACGAAGCCCCACAGGTACGCGTCGAAACTGCCGAGCTCCTCGCGCACGCGAAGCACGGCGCGCGCGTTCGAGACGGTCGACTCCACCTTCAGCCGGTTCCGCACGATGCCCGGGTCCTGGAGAAGCCGCTCGACGTCGCCCGCCGTGAAGCGCGCGACGGTCTCGGGATCGAAGCCCGCGAACGCCGCCCGGTAACCCTCGCGCTTCCGCAGGATCGTCGCCCACGACAGCCCCGCCTGCGCACCCTCGAGCGTGAGCAGCTCGTAGAGATGCCGCTCGTCGTGCGAGGGCACTCCCCACTCCTCGTCGTGGTGGGCGAGCATGAGCTCGTCGCCGCCGGCCGTCCACTCGCAGCGTGCGTGTTCCACGGGCGCCGATAGGATCGCACGCGATGCGCGCCGCCCTGCTCGCCTGCGTCATCGCGCTCCTCGCCGCGGGTTGCGGGGGCGGCGACGGGATACCGCCGGGACGACGACCACCGCCTCCGGGTGCGAGGACGTCGCGGCCCCGGACCCCCGCGACGCGCCGACCCTGACGCCGCCGGAGGGCACGCTCGATCCCGCGAAGACGTGGCAGCTGACGTTCGAGACGAACTGCGGGGACTTCACGGTCGACCTCGACCTCGCTCTCGCCCCCGAGACGACGGCCTCGCTCGTGTTCCTCGCCCGCGAGGGCTTCTACGACGACACGATCTTCCACCGGATCGTTCCGGGCTTCGTGATCCAGGGCGGCGACCCGACCCAGACGGGGACGGGTGGGCCCGGCTACGCGACGCTCGACGTCCCGCCCGGCTCCGTCCGCTACACGAAGGGGACGATGGCGATGGCGAAGTCGCCCCTCGAGCCCGCGGGAACCGCCGGGAGCCAGTTCTTCGTCGTGAGCGCGGACGGCGTGAACCTCCAGCCGGAGTACGCGGTGGTCGGGACCGTGTCGAAGGGGCTCGACGTCGTCGAGCGCATCGGGGCGCTGGGCGACGCGAACGAGCGGCCCACGCAGCCGGTCGTGATCCGCACGGTGACCGTCACCGAGAGCTGATGAGCGTCGCCGCGGTCGTCCTCGCGGCGGGGAGGCGACGAGGTTCGGCGCGCCGAAGCAGGCGCTGCTCCTGCCCGCCGTCCTCGAGCGCCTGGCGCGGTCGCCCGTCGACGAGATCGTGGTCGTCGAGGGCGCGTACGTGCTCGAGATCCCGGGTGACACGTGTCCGCCGGTCGTGCGCTGCGACGGATGGGCACGCGGGCCCGGCGCGTCGCTTCGCTGCGGGCTCACGGCGCTCGGGGCCGAAGTCGAGGCCGCCGTCGTCGTGCTCGCCGACGGGCCTCGCCTCGCTCCCGAGGCGGTCGAGCGCGTACTCGACGCCTGGCGTGCGAGCAGCGGCGTCGTCGCGGCGTCATACGAAGGGGCGCGCGGGCATCCTCTCGTCCTGGGTCGCGAGGACTGGGGAGACATCCCGCACGGCGGGCTCCACGAGCGGCCGGCGCGGCTCGTCCCCTGCGACGATCTCGGCGCGCCCGGGTGACGTCGACCGTCCCGAAGACCTGGTGTGACCGCCTCGCGGCGGTCGAGGCGAGGCGCAACAGCGGGTGACAGGCACGGCTTCGCCGGCTGCCGGTCACCTGGTGACTGTCCCCGAAGGGGACTGTCACCCGCCCTTGTCCTGGCTAGGCGGTCGCGTCCAGGCCGCGGAGCTCCTCGAGCTTGGCCATGAGGCCCGGCGGCATCCGCTCCGCGGCGCTCGACTTCACGTACCGGCGAAGGGTCTCCTCGAAGTGGTACCGGCGTCGGCAGTAGTCGCAGCCTGCGAGGTGCTGCTCGGCCTCCGCCCACTCCTCGTTCGTGAGCGTGCGGTCGAGGAAGTCCTGCAGGAGCTCCTCGCAGCGATCGCAGGGCTCTCCGCTCATCGGCTCACCCCGGGACCGTAGCTCACCGGACAGCCTCCTCGGCGAGCCGCTGCTTCAGCGCCCTCCGCCCGCGATGGAGGCGGGACATCACGGTGCCGATGGGGATGTCCAGGATCTGCGCCGCGTCGGCGTAGGTGAAGTCGCCGATGTCGACGAGCACGACCACGTCGCGGAACTGGGGTGAAATGTCGGCGAGCGCGTTCACGACGGAGTCCTGCGAGAGCCTCTCGACGACGACGTCCTGCTCGAGCGCCTCCTCCCCCGCCGCCGAGGCCATCTTGTTGGCGAGGTAGTAGTCGGTCTCCTCCAGCGGCTGCGTCTGCGGCGTGCGCTGGATCCGGCGTCCACGGTCGACGTTCAGGTTCGTGAGGATCCGCAGGAGCCAGGCCCGCATGTTCGTCCCGGGGGTGTAGGAGCGCCAGCTCCGGAACGCCCTCGCATACGTCTCTTGCACCAGGTCCTCTGCCTCCTCACGCGATCGGACGAGCCGTCTCGCAACGCGGTAGACCTGGTCGGCGAGCGCGAGCGCCTCTTCCTCGAAGCGGGCGCGATCGCGGGCCTCGGTCGCGATGCGTCGCGCGTCGGTCGCCGGCTCGGGCTCGCTCACCGGTCTACCGTACCCTTGCCCTACGGGGCCTGCAACGAGGCCCGCGCGAGGTCTATTCCCGCCGGTCGGACGACTCGTGGAACCCGGCGCGGGCGAGCGCGACGAGGATCTCGCCCCGCGACGTCCGCTCCTCGTCCCAGGCCAGGGTGACGTCGCCGAGCAGGTTCGCGTTCGCCGACTCGAGCCCGTCGTGTCCCCGGAGCGCCGTGGCCAGCCTGCCGACGCACCGCTCGCAGCGCACCCCGGTCACGCGGATCGTCTCCTGCACCACGCTCACGGCGCCATTGTAGGCGCCGCACGCCGTGGGCCTACCGCTCGACCGGCTTGCCCTTGACCGCGTGCACGGGGCGGCCTGCAGCCTCCCAGGCGTAGTACGACGCGCTCGGCCCGAAGGACATCTCGTAGGCCACGACCCGCGGGTTCCGGCCGACCTCCTTGGCCCGCTGCGCGTGCCAGAGGAGGTTGGGGTCGTCCCGCTCCTCCCACACGAGCACGAGGTGCGCTGCGGTCATGAAGTCCGCTACGAACGTGCATCCCGTCGCCGGGCACGGGAAGGGATCGGTTCGCACGCAGATACCAGCCCGAGTGGTCGTCGACGCCCTCGTCATGCCACAGCTCCTCGTCCGACGCCGCCTCGACGTCCGGGAGGACGACGGCTCCGCGCCGGGGTTCGGGCTCCATCGGGGCACAATAGCCACGTGCCCGCCAAGGGCCCGCACGACGTCGCGATCGTCCTCTCGGGAGGTGGGATCAACGGCGTCCTGCTCGAGCTCGGCTTCCTGAGGCGCATGCGGGAGAGCGAGCTCTGGCCACGGGTCGGATGGATCTACGGGACGTCCGCGGGCGCGCTCGCCGGCATGATCGCGGCGCTCGACCGCCTGGACGACCTCGAGGAGTTCATGCTCGAGCTGCAGCCGGCCGAGGCGTTCCGCCCCCGACCTCTCTGGCGATTCCCCGGCGGGTTGCACGACTACACGCTCCCCGAGACGATCGCGAGCCGCCTCGGCGACCCCGGCGAGCTCGGCCGCGCGCTCGGCGCATCGGAGATCGAGCTCGTCGTCTTCGCCACCGACCTCACGAACCGCGACGAGGACGACGGCGCGCGCCACTACGAGCTCGCCTATGCGTCGCACTCCACGCCTGCGGACACGATGGGCCGGGCGATCCTGGCCTCGGCCGCGGTCAGCGCGCTCGTGCTCCCGATCCGCGTGGACGACGTGATCGCGACCGACGGCGGGTGGGTGCGCAACTTCCCGCTCGACCACGCCTACCGGAACCCCGCGGTCGACGCGATCGCGGCCTTCCGGTACGTCGCGAGCTACCGGCCGGCCGACCTCGCGCTGCTGTCGAAGGTGCGAGACCGGCTCGACCGCTTCCGCGCGGTGCCTCCCGTGCGTGCGCTGCTCGCCGAGATCCGCCTGGCCGAGGAGCGGGCGGCGCGCGGGGAGCCGGCGCACTACGGGGAGCTCATCGTTCGCCTCATGCGGGTCGCGATCGCCCGTAACACCGTGCTCGAGGAGCACCTCGCGGGCGACCGCGAGGCATCGGTTGCGGCGCTCCAGGACCTGCGGAAGGACGTCGTCGACGCCGCGACGGCGGCCGCTCCGCCGTGGCGCCGGCGCCGGCTGCGCTCGCAGCTCGAAGAGCTCTTCGCGACGGCGCCGTTCCCGTTCAGGCACGACAGGCATGTCCCGACGCTGATAGTCCGCGGCACACCTGGCGAGGACGGCCTCGACCCGACGTTTCGCGGAGACGAGCCGTGGCCGGAGGAGCGGAAGCGCACGCTGATCGCCCGCGGCTACGACTTGACGGACGCGGCGCTCTCGGCCAGCGAGGAAATCTGAGGGGTCGTTCGAGGAAGAGGTCGGCAGGGGCCCGGGCAGGCGGTCGGGCCCCTTGCCGTTGAGATCGGGCCCCGGAACGATCCCGGGGCCCGTGTGCGGCTAACCCTGGGGGGAGGAGGGTTGCCGTCCGAGCGTGACGAGCACGCTCTTCTTCCTGGCGCCGCGATAGAGCGTCAGCCGTACCTTCTGGCCCGGGGCATGCTCCGAGATCGCGTCGCGCAACTCTTCGACCGACGAGATCGGCTTGCCTTCGATCCCGACGATGATGTCGCCGCCGAGGACGTACGTCTCGCCTGCGACGACCACGTCCGTCTTGCCCTCTCGCAGCCCCGCCTTGTCGGCGCCGCTGCCGTCGTTCACGGTGGCGACGACGACGCCCTTCTCGACGGGGAGCTTGTACGTCTCGGCCACCTCGGACGTGAGCGCGTGCCCGGTGATTCCGAGGTAGGCGTGGTCCACGTGACCCGTGCGCAGGATCTGGGCGACGACGTCCTTGACCGTGTTCGAGGGGACGGAGAACCCGATGCCCACGTTCCCGGTCGAGACGCCGCCCGTCTCGATCTGCGTGTTGACGCCGATCACCTGTCCACGCGCGTTGAGCAGCGGGCCGCCCGAGTTGCCGTGGTTGATCGGCGCGTCGGTCTGGATCACGTGGTCGATCGTGAAGCGGTTCGGCGCCGTGATCAGGCGCTGCAGGGCGCTCACGATGCCGGCGGTGGCGGTACGGGCGAGACCGAACGGGTTACCGATCGCGACGACCTGGTCACCGACCTGCACCTCGTCGGAGTCGCCGAGCGCGAGCGGGGTAAGCGCGCTCGCGTTGGTATCGACCCTGAGGACCGCGAGGTCGGTCGAGGGGTCCGTCCCGACGAGCTCCGCCTCGACCGTGTCACGGTTCGAGAAGCTCACCCGGATCTCGTCGGCGCCTTCGACCACGTGGTAGTTCGTGACGACGTGGCCGGTCTTGTCGACGACGAAGCCCGAGCCGAGCGCCTGTCCCGTTGCCGTGCCGCCCGTCGAGTTGATCTGCACGACTCCCGGCGCCGCGCGCTCGTAGATCTCGTTCACGCTCATCCCCTCGGACGTCGTGCGCATCGTCGACGAGCTCGGCGCCGCGGCGGTCTCGGTGACGACGGTCGTGTCCCCGTCGAGGCCGCCGAGCAAGGCGACGACGCCGACGGCCGCCGCGCCCCCGAGGGCGGCGGTCACGAGGAGAGTGAGGACGTTGCGGAGTGGTGGCAGGGAGGACATGCCGCCCCGTCGTTATACGCGCGGGCGGGTGAATCGCGGGTTAGCACCCGTTAAGCGGCGGTTGTGGGTCAGCCGACGAGCACGCCCGTCACGTACATCGCGGCCACGCCGGCGAGGAAGCCGCCAATCGCGTGCCCCGACGCGAGCCCTCCGGGCGCCCGGCGTGCGACGTACCGCCCTACCTCCACGACCACCTGGAACGCCGCGCCGGCCGCGATCGCGAAGAAGAGCGGCCCGAGCACGTCGCTCGACGCGTAGCCGCCGAGCCAGGCGCCGAGGATCGCGGGCGCGCCCGCGATCAGGGCAAGCCCTGCGAGAACGCCCAGCGAGACCCGCGACTTCGCCACCGGCGCCGCGATGCCGAGGCCCTCGGTGACGTTGTGGATCATGAACCCCACGATCAGGAACGTGCCGAGCTGGAGCTCGCCGACCGCGAACGACGCCCCGATGGCGAGGCCCTCTCCGAGGTTGTGGATCCCGATCCCGATCGCGACGAGCAGCGCGAGCGCGAGCCCGGCCGCACCGCCTCCCTGGCCCAGCCGGCCCGCAAGCGCGGTCATGCCCAGGAAGCTGAGCGCGACGCCGAGAAGCACGATCCCGCTCCCGCCGAGCGCCGACGGCAGCGCCGCCTGTAGCTCGAACGCCTCTGCCAGGGCCTCCACGCCGAGAAAGGTCAGCAACCCGGCCGTCAGCGCCATGAACGCGGCGATCCACGCGGGGCTCGCTCGACGGAGGGCGGGGAGCCAGAGCAGCCCGAGCGCGACGGGCAGGACGCCGACGAGAGCGCCGATCAGGGCATAGCCGAGGAACCCTTCCGCGGAGGGCGAGGGCGTCGCGATCGCCGCGGGAATCTCCTTCACGGTCTCGATGCCCGTCGAGCTCGTCACGCCGACCGCGAGCGGGTCGTTCTCGACCCACTCGAACGGCACGACGATCGTACTCGACCGCAGGCGGCCGAGCGTCGTCGGCCCGTCCACCGTGAACGCCACGATCGCGTCGTCGACGTTGACGTTCGCGATCGTGAGGTCGTCCGCCTGCGGGTTCCGGACAACGATGCGGATCACCCCCGGCTCGAGCTCGACTCGCCGGATGTCGAACTCGTCGGCCGGAGGCGGGTTCGTGCCCACGAGGTCGACGAGCGACGAGCCGCTCGAGACGACCGCCCCGACGGCGAGCGCGAGCAGTAGCACCGGCATGACCGCCCACAGGCGCCAGGCGCCACCACCCCGCGCGAGAGTCCCTGAAGGCGTCCGCTTCGCGGACGCGGTGTCTGCTGCCTTTCCCTCGTCCACCTAGTCCGTGACCTCGAAGAACCCCATCCAGCCGAGCTCGGCGAACTCCGACTGGTGCGCGTGGAACATGAACCGTCCCGTGTTCGCGAACCGGATCTCGAGCACGCCACGCTGACCCTGGCACTGCATCACGGTGTCCGTGTACTCCCAGTGCTCGCCCGTGCCCGTGGGCTGGTACCTGAAGAAGTCGCCGTGGAGGTGGAACGAGTTGACGAGATCGAACTCGGTGAGGTTCGCGAGGTAGATCCGCACGAGCTCGGAGCGGCGCACGCGGATCGGGTACCGCGCGTAGTAGAACGAGCGCCCGTTGACGGTGTAGAAGTTGTTCTCGCCGTCGCCGTCGGTGTCGAACCCGTTCATGACCATCACCAGCTCGCGGGCGGGTGGGCGAGGCTCGGGTGGATCGATGATGAACGCCCCGTAGAGGCCCTTGTGGATGTGCTTCTTGAGCGGGGTGGCGTGGCAGTGGTAGACGTGGAAGCCCGCCGGCCGCGCCTCGAACTCGTACGTGAGCTCGTCGCCCGACTCCACGATCTCGAAGACGCCGTCCATGTTCGCGGGATGGATCCCGTGGAAGTGGATCGTGTGCGGATGCCCGCCGCGGTTGAAGAAGCGGACGCGCAGGGTGTCGCCTTCCGTGGCCCGGATGACCGGCCCGGGGACGGTCCCGTTGTACGTCCAGGCGGGGAAGAAGACCCCGGGCGCGATCTCGAGCTCCTTGTCGACCGCGGTGAGGGTGTACTCCCGCACCCGGCCGGGCCGTGCAGGGAGCGCGCGCGGCGGCTGAAGAAGCGCGTCGAGGTCGGTCGGCCCGCCGACCGCGGGTGCCTCCTCGCCGATCATCGCCGCATGGCCCGTCGGGCCCACCAGGTGACTCGCAGGGGACCTCACGGCGCCGTGACTCGCGTGCTCGTGGCCGCCGGCCTCGGCCGATCCGTCGAAGGCGAGCTTGCCGACGAGCGGGACGGCCGCGAGCGGCGCCGCGCTGGCGAGCAGGCGGCGGCGTGTGATGCGTGCTTTAGGCATGACTAAACCCGAAGCATACTGTAGGCTCATATCAAGTGCCAGCGACGCCGGAGCTGACCACCGCCGCGCAGGACTACCTGCGAGCGATCCACGCTCTCGAGTCGAGGGGTGAGCGCGTCACGACGTCCGCGCTCGCGGCCCGGATGGAGGTGAGCCCTCCGTCCGCGACCGCGATGGCGAAGCGGCTCGCCGAGCTCGGGCTCGTCGAGCGGGCGCCGTACAGAGGCGTGACCCTGACCGAGGAGGGTCGCCGACACGCCCTCGAGATACTCCGTCACCATCGGCTGCTCGAGCGCTATCTCACGGACCGCCTCGGGCTCTCGCTCGCGGACGTGCACGCCGAGGCGGACCGCCTCGAGCACGTGCTCTCCGAGGAGCTCGAGGCGAAGATCGACGCTGAGCTCGGGTATCCGACCCATGACCCGCACGGTGACCCGATCCCGGACAGCGAGCTGCGGCTCGAGGTCGGGCGCGAGCGCACGCTGGAGGACCTCGCGGCCGGCGAGCGCGCGTCGGTCTCCCGCGTCCCGGATGGCGACCCGGACCTCCTGCGCTACCTCACGGAGCTGCGCCTGGTCCCGGGATCCGAGGTCGAGGTCGTGTCGCGGGCCCCGTTTGCAGGCCCCGTTACGGTCCAAACCGAGAGCGGCGCGCACGCGATCTCACGCGAGCTCGCCGAGCGGATCGGCGCCGCCGCGGCGTAGAGCGCCCGGCGGGCCGTCCGGACGAAAACCAGGGTGACAGTCACCTGCGGTGACAGTCACCAGGTGACTGTCCCCGGAAGGGGACTGTTACCAGGTTCCGGCATCCACCAGCTGATCCGGCATCCACCAGCTGATCCGGCATCGCGATCAGCCGGTCAGCGCAGGACGCGCGGGCGGGTGAGCGCCCAGATCACCCAGCAGGAGAGCGCGATCTCGAGGATCGCCCAGAACGGGTAGTACGGGATGAAGAAGAAGTTCGAGATGGCGGCCAGGACGGCCAGCACGAGGGCGACGATGCCTGCCCACGCGGCGCCGGAGAACAGCGCGGCGCCGGCCAGGACGACGAGGACACCGAGCAGGAGGTGGATCCACCCCCAGGCCGTGGTGTCGAGCTCGAACGTGTAGTTCGCGCCCACGACGAAGAAGTCGTCGTCGAAGATCGCCGTCAGGCCGGCGATCACCTCGAAGCTCCCGATCAGGACCATCATCACCGCGGCGAACATGACGCCGCCGGCGACCCAGCCGGAGGTCGGCTCGGGGGTGTAGTCGCTCACAGTTCCTCCTCTCGCCCGCGTCTGGACCCCAACGGGCACGGACTCTAGATGGGGAGCGGTGGCGATGCGTGCCTGCGCCGCGACGCGGCGTCAGGCAGCCGGCACGCCGGAGTGCTCGGCGAACGCGACGAACGCTGCCAGCAGCTCGGCGAGGTTCGCGACCCCGCCGTTCGCGTTGAACGTGTAGCCGTCGCTCCAGACCTCGACCCAGTCACCCTCGGCACGCACGATCAGGTCTCGGGAGAGCTCGGCGCCTGCCAGAGCCGTGCCCACGAGGTCCACCCGCAGCTGCCAGCCGGAGTCCTCCAGCGTCCCGATGGTGACGCCGTACTGCTGTTCCCAGTCTCCGTTGCACTGCGCCGCGTACCACTCGCGCAGCACGTCGAGAACCTCCCCCGCCATCGCCTCTGAGCGTAATCAGGAAGCGGGAAAATGGAAGGCCTGGACGGTGATCTACGCTAGCCGACCTCGACCAGATCGAGCGTCACGGTCCTCACGACCCGCTCGCGGTCGGCTCCGAGCGCCTCGTCGAGCCTGCGCTCGAGATCGCCGGACTCGAGCAGCTCCTCGGTGATGTCCGCGCCGCCGATCAGCTCGCCCTTCACGAAGACCTGGGGGATCGTCGGCCAGCCGGAGACAGCCGCGAGCTCCTGGCGTATACGTGGGTCGGGAAGGATGTCGACCGCAGTGATCGGCGCGCCGGCCGCGTGCAACGCGTTCAGGGCGCGGTAGGAGTTGCCGCACATGATGGCCTCGGGGGTGCCTTTCATGAAGAGGGCGACGGGCTCCTCGCGGATGACGCCCTCGATCTGCTCACGCAGGTCGCTCATGCCATTCCTTTCGTCGGAGCTCGGAGCGTGACGACGTCTCGCGGGCTCAAGTCGTGTTCACGCTCCGAGTTCTAATCCTCAATTCGTGAATGGAGCCGTCGGCGAGCGGGGCGGCAAGCGCCTCGTTCACGCGACGGTGCTGGTCGAGGAGCCCGAGCCCGTCGAAGGCGGGGCTCGAGACGGTGACCTGGAAGTGGTCGCCCGTCCCGGTCCGGTCCTCGACGCTCAACTCGGTCGCGTCCGGAAACGCGTCCGCGAGGATCGCATGGATCGAGTCGGCCTCCATCGCGGCCATGGTAGATGGTTGATGCCACGATCTCGCGCGTCCGGATGCGCGATCTGGCGCGTCCGGGCCGCCCGCACGCCCGACGCCCGGCCGCTTCGCGGCCTGTGTCCGGAGTGGGCGATCTCATGACATCAACCATCGAGCGGCCGGTAGGCTCGTCCTCGATGCGCCTCCTTCGCACCCTCGCCCTGCTCGAGGTCGGCGCGTGGGCCGGAATGGCCACCGCCGCGGCGTTCGTCAAGCGAGCCGTGCCCTCACGGGGCGACGAGGAGAGCGACGAGCTCGCGCTCGTGGCCGTCTTCGACGGCGTCGACCTCAAGAGCCGCGCGAAGGCGTTCCGCGGCGGCTCCATGCTCGCCTGGTTCGGCGGGGTCGCGGTCGACCTTCGCGAGGCTGAGCTCGCGCCCGGCGCACGCCTCTCGGTGCACACGCTCTTCGGCGGGGTCGCCGTCCGCGTCCCTGAGGGGTGGCGCGTCGAGTCGGGCATGAAGGCGATCGCCGGTGGCGTCGACGTGCGGACACCGGCCCAGGACGACCCGCAGGCCCCCACGCTCAGGGTCGACGGGCTCGCGCTCTTCGGGGGAATCGCGATCGGCGCAAAGGCCGCCGACGCAGCCGCCGAGAGCGCGTAGTGCGCCGCGCGAGC
Source organism: uncultured Actinomycetes bacterium (assembly GCA_963750595.1). Taxonomy (GTDB): domain Bacteria; phylum Actinomycetota; class Thermoleophilia; order Gaiellales; family Gaiellaceae; genus GMQP-bins7. The sequence goes on from CAVVRG010000003.1 coordinate 461,237, forward strand.
CGGTTCCTCCTCTCGCTCCCCGAGCGTGTCCTGCGTGCGCTGGCGGCAGCGACCGGGGGAACCGTCCACGAGACCGCCGAGCTCGTCCTGCCACGGCTCGTCCGTCGGTCGCGGCTGTACGAGGCGACCGCGAAGAACCTGCTCCGGATCACGGTCGAGCTGGTCGGAGGCGTGCCACGGCCGAGGGAGGATGTCGCCGGGGAGGCCGAGCCCTCGCCGGGGAAGCTCGCTGTCCGAAAGGGCGCAGGGAACGTCGTCGAGCTGGGATCGATCTTCGCGTTCGGCTTCTCGCCGCTCTGGCTCCTCGCAGCGGCCGCCGACGTCACCCACGGCACCCGGGTGTATCTGGACACGCTCGTCGTCGAGCTCCAGGAGGCGGGGGTCGTCGCGAGAGACGCCCAGCTCGCGTCGGTGGACGAGCTCCTCGCCGCCCTCGAGGGAGCGAGCGGGACGACCGCCCGGCTGATCGACATCCCCCCGCTCGAGGTGGAAGCGCTCAAGCAGTCGCTCGCCGACCTCCGCGCGAACGCCGGGGAGCTCCCGTCGCCCTCCGAGCTCTCGGCCGCCTACAGCGGGCTCCTGCGCGAGGCCGAGCGCGAGAGACGGAGCGTGCTCGAGGTCTCGGTCGGGATCGGCCTCGCGTTCTTCAACTCCGCGCGCAAGGTCGGTCGGCAGCACGTGCTCGACCCCTACACGGAGGACCTGAAGCCCGTGCACGACGAGGGGTTCGCCTCGTACGCGCTGCGCGTCGGCCGTCCCTACGCGCGAGCCGTGGTTCGCCACTTCGACCCGCGGCAGGCATCCCTGACGGAGCGCGGCCTCGACCGGTGGGGCAGGTCGAACGTGCTTGAATCGGGAGACATGGCTCATCCGGATACCTTCGGCGCGCGGTCCCGCATCACGGTCGGGGACCGCGAGCTCGAGATGTTCCGCGTGGAGGCGCTTCAGGAGCGCTACGACGTGCTCCGGCTCCCGTACACGCTGCGCGTGCTCCTCGAGAACGTCCTCCGCCGAGAAAACGGCGCGACGGTGACCGCGGACGACGTCGAGGCCGTCGCGGGCTGGGTCGCCTCCGCCGAGCCGTCACGCGAGATCTCGTTCACCCCCGGCCGCGTGCTGCTCCAGGACTTCACCGGCGTCCCCGCCGTCGTCGACCTCGCGGCGATGCGCGATGCGATGCGCGAGCTCGGGGGCGACCCGGAGCGGATCAACCCGCAGCTGCCCGCCGAGCTCGTCATCGACCACTCGGTGCAGGTGGACGAGTTCGCCTCGCGCCTGGCCATCGGGCGGAACGCCGAGCTCGAGTTCCAGCGCAACCGCGAGCGCTACGCCTTCCTCCGCTGGGGCCAGGGGGCATTCGCCGACTTCAAGGTGGTCCCCCCGAGCACCGGGATCGTGCACCAGGTGAACCTGGAGTTCCTCGCGCGCGTCGTGGACGAGCGCAATGGCATCGCGTTCCCGGACACGCTCGTCGGCACCGACTCGCACACGACGATGATCAACGGCCTCGGCGTGCTCGGCTGGGGCGTCGGCGGAATCGAGGCGGAGGCGGCGATGCTCGGCGAGGCGATCTCGATGCTCGTCCCACAGGTCGTCGGCTTCAAGCTCGTGGGAGCGCTCCCCGAAGGCGCGACCGCCACCGACCTCGTGCTCACGGTGACGCAGCTCCTGCGTCGGACCGGGGTCGTCGGCAAGTTCGTCGAGTACTACGGGCACGGCCTAGAGAGCCTGCCGCTGGCCGACCGCGCGACCATCGGGAACATGTCCCCGGAGTACGGCGCGACGTGCGGGTTCTTCCCGGTGGACGCCGAGACGATCCGCTACCTGCGGCTCACCGGGCGCCCCGAGGAGCGCATCGCGCTCGTCGAGGCGTACTGCAAGGAGAACGCGCTGTGGCACGACCCGGACGACCCGCCGACCTACTCGCAGGTCGTGGAGCTCGACCTCTCCACCGTCGAGCCGTCCCTCGCCGGGCCGCGCAGGCCGCAGGACCGGGTTCCGTTGCGGGAGGCCAAGACCGCCTTCCTCGAGGCGCTGCCCACGTTCGGCGTCGACTACGGGAACGCGGTGGACGAGGCGGTCGCGGAGTCGTTCCCCGCGAGCGACCCGCCGGTGACCGCCGAGCCCGGGGCGACCACACCGGTCGGCGACCAGGCGGTTGCCGTCCCGTCGGTGGTCGCGGAGCGCGCCCATGGCGTGTCGTGCGAGATCGACGGCGAGACCGTCGTCCTCGACCACGGGTCGGTCGTCATCGCCGCGATCACCTCGTGCACGAACACGTCGAACCCCGCCGTCATGATCGGGGCCGGCCTCCTGGCCAAGAAGGCGGTCGAGCGTGGTCTGCGCCGCAAGACCTGGGTCAAGTCGAGCCTCGCCCCCGGCTCGAAAGTGGTCACCGAGTACTACGAGAAGGCCGGGCTCACGCCCTACCTCGAGGAGCTCGGCTTCCACACCGTGGGCTACGGCTGCACCACCTGCATCGGGAACTCCGGGCCGCTCCCCGAGCCCGTCTCGCGCGCAATCGCCGACGGCGACCTCGTGGTCTGCGCCGTCCTCTCGGGGAACCGCAACTTCGAGGCGCGCATCCACGGCGAGGTGAAGGCGAACTACCTCGCATCCCCGCCGCTCGTCGTCGCGTACGCGCTCGCCGGGCGGATGGACCTCGACCTCGTCACCGAGCCGCTCGGGGTGGGCTCCGACGGCGAGGACGTGTTCCTCTCGGACGTCTGGCCGTCGCCGGAAGAGGTGCGAGAGACGGTCGCGGGCTCGCTCGGCGAGCAGATGTTCCGCTCCACCTATGCCGACGTCTTCACGGGCGACGACACGTGGCGCTCCCTTCCGGTCCCGGAGGGGGAGCTCTTCGCCTGGGACGAGGCGTCGACGTACGTGCGGCGTCCTCCCTACTTCGACGGGATGTCACCCACCCCCCAGGAGATGGAGGACGTCGTCGGAGCGCGCTGCCTCGTCTGGATCGGCGACTCCGTGACGACCGACCACATCTCGCCGGCGGGCTCGATCCGCCCCGACTCGCCGGCCGGGCGGTACCTCCTCGAGCACGGGGTCGAGCGCAAGGAGTTCAACTCGTACGGCTCTCGGCGCGGAAACCACGAGGTGATGGTCCGCGGCACGTTCGCGAACGTCCGCCTGCGCAACCTCCTGGTGCCGGAGTCGGAGGGGACGTGGACGGTGCACGTGCCCTCGGGCGAGGAGATGACGATCTTCGACGCTGCCGAGCGCTATCGGGCCGAGGGGACGCCGCTGGTCGTGCTCGCGGGCAAGGAGTACGGCTCGGGCTCCTCCCGCGACTGGGCGGCGAAGGGGCCGAACCTGCTGGGAGTGAAGGCCGTGATCGCGGAGAGCTACGAGCGCATCCACCGCTCGAACCTGCTCATGATGGGCATCCTCCCGCTCCAGTTCCCGGACGGCGAGAGCGCGGGCACGCTCGGCCTCACCGGGCGCGAGGAGTACGCGATCCTCGGCGCCGAGAACGGCGGCGCCCGCGAGGTGACGGTGCGGGCGGACGCGACGGAGTTCCGCGCGCGCGTCCGACTCGACACGCCGCGCGAGCGCGAGTACCTCCGCCACGGCGGCATCCTCCCGTTCGTGCTCCGAAGGCTCCTGACCTCGTAGGGGCGAGGCACGCCCTGCCGCACGCGCGCCCAGCACCCGCCCAGGCCGGCGTGCAGATCCGGGCGAGGCAAGCCTCGCCCCTACGCCCCGAACGAGCCTCGCCCCTGCGGACGGCCAGATCCCTCCTCCCCCTACGGGAGCCCGAGCTCCGGCGGAAGCGGGCGGGCATGCACGACCACGAGGGTCGTCGTCGGCCGCGTCAGCGCGACGTAGAGCTCGCGGAGGCCCTGGCCGCCGGCCGCCTCCTCCACGATCAGCGCGGGCTCGACGAGGATCACGTGGTCGAACTCCATGCCCTTCGCCTCCCGCGGCGTCAGCACCGCGATCCGTGAGTCGTCGAAGAGCGCCGGCGCCTCGGCGAGGTCCCCCCGCAGCGAGAGGGGGGTGATCAGCGCGAGGAGCCCCTCTGCGTGCGCGAGACGGGCCGCCTCGTCGTAGGCTCGGGCCAGCGGGGGATCGGCCTGCACGAGCCGCGGCGCCGCAGCCCCGACCCGGTAGGCGACCGGCGGCTCGACGTCCGGCGCGATGTGCTCGAGGAGCGGGAAAGCGAACTCCATGATCTCCCTCGGAACGCGGTAGCCGGCCCTGAGCTCCGCGACCTCGGCCCGCTCCCCCGAGGGGAGGTGCGGCAGGACCTCGTCCCAGCTCCGATACGGGATCGGCCCGGTGGCCTGCGCGATGTCGCCCAGGATCGTGAACGACCCTGTGGTTCGCCGGGCGATCATCCGGAGCTGCATCGGCGTCAGGTCCTGGGCCTCGTCGACGATGGCGTGGCCGTACCGTACGGGGAGGCCGTGGAGCAGCGCTCGCGCCTCGTCGAGCAGGGGGAGGTCGGCGGCGCTCCAGCCGCTCCTGGCGCGGCGGAGGAGCCGCTGCTCGTCCGGGTCGAGAACGCCGTCCGCGACCTCGGCGAGGCGCGGCGTCGAGGAGAGGAGCTGCCTGACGACCTGCTCCGGGCGCGGCGCGGGCCAGCTCTCGTCCAGGAAGCGGGCGAGGATCCCGTCCCGGCGGAGGCTCCGCTCGATCTCGTCGAACGCGCGCACGGCGAGGCCGCCGAGCCGCGCTCCGTAATCCGCGTAGAAGCGGCGCAGCACGTCCATCCGAAAGCGCTCGCGGGCGGCCGCCGAGATGCCGAGCTCCGCGCGCGCGTCCTCGAGGAGCCGGGCGACCTCGTCCTCGCCGACGCCGACGAACCTCCCGTCGAAGCGCACGACGAGCTCGCGCCGACGGCCTGCGGAGCGCAGCTCGACGGCCCTGGTGACCACCTCCGCGAGGCGGGTGTCGGCCTTGAGCCGCTCCACATCCAGCGGATCCGAGACCGTGACCTCCACGCCGTCCACGAGCTCGTCCACCGCCCGCTGGTCGACGCTGTCCTCGCCGAGCGCGGGAAGGACGTGCGAGACGTAGTCCATGAACACGCGGTTCGGGCCGACGACGAGCACGCGGCGAAGCTCGCGGTGGGCGTACAGCAGGTACGAGGCCCGGTGCAGCCCGACGGCGGTCTTCCCGGTGCCGGGGCCGCCCTGCACGATCAGCCCGGGCTCCGGCCCGCGGGCGATGAGCCCGTACTGGTCGGCCTGGATCGTCGCCACGATGTCGCGCATGCGCGCGTCGCGGGCTCGATCGAGCTCCTCGAGGAGGAAGTCGTCGACGGCTGCCGCGGCATCCGCCAGGGAGCCGTCGAGCGCCTCGTCGCTGATCCCCGTGAGCCGCCTGCCCTCCGACCGGAAGCGGCGGCGGAGCGTCACCCCGTGAGGATCGGCGGGAGTGGCGGTATAGAAGGGGCGCGCGGCGGGCGCCTGCCAGTTCACGACGACGACGCCGTCGTCGTCGTCCACCCAGCGGCGCCCTACGTAGAGCGCGTCGTCGACGGACTCGAGGTCGATGCGGCCGAAGCAGAGGGAGCGCTCCGCGTCCTCGAAGGACACGAGGCGCCGCGACGCCCAGACCTCGATCGCCTCGGCGGCGACCTCGGTCGCCCCCGCCGCGGCGGACCGGAGAAGCACCTCCCGCATCCGGTCGAGACACTCGTACGCGTGGTCGAGGTAGGCCTGCTCCGCCGCGAGGTCAGGGTGTGCCATGCGGTGACCAGCAGACGAAGATGGCCCAGCCGAGGTGATCGCGCCCGTGGCGAAGGTACGTGTGCTTCCAGTGCTCGCCCCTCTGACGGATCTCGGCGGCGTCGGGGTCGTCGCGGTTTTCCGACAGCCACTCCTCGACCGCTCGCCAGTGGAGGGTCTCGTAGCGGTCCCAGTCGTCGAGCGACGAGTCGATCATGCCCACGACCCGGAGGTCTCCGGACTCGAGGATCGCGACCGTTCCCTCGAGCGACGTGAACGGCTCGTCGCGCTCCACGTAGTCCTCGGGGAGCGGCAGTCGCCGCCAGTAGGGCTCGCCGACGACGACATGGCCGCCCGAGCGGACGACGGGCTCGAGCGCGTCGAGCGTGCCGGCGAGGCCGCCCCAGACGAAGCTCGCGCCCAGGCACATCACGACGTCGTACGCCCCGGGCTCGAGCATCGCGGCCGCGCCGTCGCCGAGCTCGAACGAAACCAGCTCCGAGAGGCCCGCCGCTGCAGCGCGCTCGACCGCGACCGCGTGGAACTCGGGGGCGATCTCGATCCCGCGCACCGAGCAGCCGAATTCCCGCGCGAGGAGCAGGGCGGGGCCGCCACGTCCCGAGGCGACGTCCAGCACGCGCGACCCCGGCCCGAGCCGCACCCGCTGCCCGAGCAGGTGCAGCTTCTCCTCCGACGTCGGGTTCTGGATCTCGTGATCGCGCTCCGCGACGACGTAGAAGCGGGGGATCACGGGCGACATTCTCCCAGGTCCCGGATAGCCTCCACGGCCGATGAGCGAGCGGGACGAGAGCGGGCTCGGGTCTCTCGGGACGAACGGAAGCTGGGGGATCGAGCCCGTCCCACCCAGGCTCCGCGTGCTGGGCGGAATGGAGACGGGGCTCCTCTGGGGGAACCTCGGCGTGTCGCTCCTCGTCGTCGTGGCGGCCGCGGCGCTCGTCCCCGCGCTCTCGCTGCGCGACGCGCTCGTCGCGCTCGTGCTGGGGTGCGCCATCGGGAACCTGATGCTCGGCATCGCCGGCGCGATCGGGGCGGACGCGCGCGTCCCGGGCATGGTGCTCATGCGCGCGCCGCTGGGGCGGCGTGGCTCGTACCTAGCCGACCGGAGTCAACGTCCTGCAGGGGATCGGCTGGTCGATCTTCGAGCTCCTCGTCATCGCCACGGCGGCCGCGGCACTCTCGGACGAGCTCCTCGGGTTCCGGGCGCAGTGGCTCTGGACGCTCGCCTTCGGTGCGGTGGCCCTCGTGCTCGCGCTCCTCGGACCGATCGGCTTCGTCCGCCGCTTCGTCCGCCGGATCGCGATCTGGGCCGTGCCGGTCGCACTCCTCTACCTGACCTGGTGGGCTCTCGACGGCGCCGACCTCCGAGCGCTGTGGGAGGCGCCGGGCGAAGGAGGCCTCTCGACCTGGGAAGGCGCGGACGTCGTCGTGGCGATCACCGTGTCGTGGGTCCCGTACGCGGCCGACTACACGCGCTTCTCGAAGACGCGCAGGGGCGCGTTCGCCGGCACCGGGCTCGGGTACTTCGTCCCGGACGCCTGGCTCCTCGCGCTCGGGGCCCTCCTCGTGCTCTCGCGCGACCTGTCCGACCCCGCCGCCCTCCCGGCCGCGGTGGTCGCGGGGGGCGCCGCGGCGATCGCCGCCCTGGTCGCGCTGCTCGTCACCGAGACCGACGAGGCGTTCGCCAACGTGTACTCGGCCGCGGTCTCGCTCCAGAACCTCGTGCCGGGCGCACCCCAGCCGCTCCTGATCGGCTCGTGACGGCGATCGCCACGGGAGGAGCCCTCGTCATCGACCTCGTCTCCTACCAGGCCTTCCTGCTCCTGCTCGGATCCGTCTTCGTGCCGCTCTTCGCGGTGCTGCTCGCGGACTGGCTGGCGGCCGGCCGCCACTACTCGCCCGACGGCGATCTTCGAGGCGCCCGCCTGGCGCCCCGGCCTGATCGCCGCCTGGATCGCGGGGTTCGCCCTGTACCAGTGGCTCTACCCGACCGGGCCCGCCTGGTGGACCGACCTCGTCGTCGCGCCTCGAGCCGCCGGACTGGGGCCTCGGGGCAACCCTGCCGAGCTTCGTCGTCGCGTTCGTGCTCGCAGGGCTCGTCACGGTCGTGACCGGTCGGCCCGTCACCCCGGCGGTCGAGGCATGAGCGCCGTCGCCGTCGTCGGGAACCTCTGTGTGGATGTCGTCGCGGGCGCCGAGCCGAGGCCCGGGGGAGCCGTCTACTACGCCTCGCGTGCGCTCGCCAGGATCGGGAGCGGACGCCGTCGCCGTCGCCCGCTGCGGAGCACGCCAAGCAGGCGTGCTGCTCCCACCGCTCGAAGCCGTCGGCCTGCCGACTCACTTCCGCGCAGGGGTCGGCACGGCAGCCTTCTCGTTCCACTACGAGGGAGAGCACCGCGTGATGAGCGTGGACGGCATCGGTGACCCGTGGACCGTCGCCGACGCGACGGGTTGGGTGGCCGAGGCCCTGGGCGAGACGCGCTGGGTGACTGGCTGCCGCGCTCGTCCGCACGGACTTCGCTGCACCGACGCTCGCGGTGCTCGCCGGCGGCGGCAGACGCCTGCTCGTGGACGCCCAGGGGCTCGTGCGAGTCGCCGAGCTCGGGCCGCTGACCCGCGACGCGGACGTCGATCCCGACGTGTTCGCAGCACTCGCCGCGGTCAAGCTGAATGCGAGCGAGGCCGGGGTCCTGTGCGGCGGCGTGGCCCCGGAGCGCCTACGGCTCCTCGGTGTGCCCGAGATCATCGTCACACTCGGCTCGGAAGGGGCGCTCGTCGTCACCGCGGCGCACTCCGAACGCATCCCGCCGGTACTCGTCGGGAACGTCCTCGACCCCACGGGCGCCGGGGACTCGTTCTCGGCGGTCTACCTCGCGAGCCGCGCAGGGGGCGCCGAGCCGTTGGAGGCAGCGCGCGAGGCGAACGTCGCCGCCGCAGAGCTGATAGCCGGCCGCGGAGCCTAGCCGACGGCGGGCGTCGCCCAGTCCGCGGGCACGTCCGACCCACCCTCCGCGGTTATGCGGGCACCGAAGCGCACGAACGTCGGGGTGGGGACGAGCTTCCCCGCGACGAGCGCCTCGCCCTGGCGGAACCCCGTCGCGCGAGCGAGGAGGCTCGGGGCGACGAACGAGAACACGCGCGTCAGGTGCGACAGGTCGGCGGTCGAGTTCATCCGCATGAGGAGCAGGTTGTCGCACTGCGAGATCACGTTCTCGTGCACCTTCTGCGGGCGCTGGGTCGAGACGAGCAGGTACAGGCCGAACTTCCGTCCCTCGGCCGCGATCCGGATCGCGTAGTCCGTCGCGAGCCACTGCAAGGGCCCGTCGGGCAGCTGCGGGCAGACGTTGTGCGCCTCGTCCACCACGATCAGGACCGGACGGCGATCGTTCCGCCGCTCCCACAGGCGGCCGAGGACGGCCTGGGCGACGACGTCCTTCTCGCGAGGCGAGCCCAGGGTGCCGAGGTCCACGACGAGCACCCGCCAGTCGTCGCCGTCGAGCTCCTCGAGAATCGACCCCGCCTGGCCTCTCGCCCAGATGTCCCACCGGTCCACACCGAGATTGCGGATGCGACGCACGAGCAGGCGAGCCCCCTCTCCGCCGGCAGCCGCGGCCTCGTCGAGCTCGAACCACGAGATCGCCTCGGCGACATCCTCGGAGCCCAGCAGGTGCTGAAGCTCGGCGAACTCCTCCCTGTCGGCGATCGGATCGAGGCGAAGGACGCCGCCGCGGGCAGCGTCCTCGAGATCCGCGAAGCGGACGCGGAGGCGGGCGTCCGCTGCGCTCGCTTCCGCCCGCCGAACGACGATCCCCTGGATCTCGGAGAATCGCCGACCGAGCTCCGGAGGTGCTCCCGAACGCACCTCGGAGAGGCGGACGAAGTCCGAGTTCGGATCGAGGACGACGACGCGCACCGACGTCTCGAGAAGCAGCTGCTCGAGGACGACGCCGAGCGAGTACGTCTTGCCCGACCCCGACTGGCCGCAGAAGAAGGTATGGCGGTCGAACCCGCCCGCGTCGAGCGACGCCGGCACGTCCTCGTCGAGCAATGCGATCGTCCCGATCTCGAGGGCGACGGACCCCCCGGCCGACCGCTCGAGGTACCGCTGCACCTCGTCGGGGGTCGCCCGGGACAGTGGCGCGTCCACCACCGGGTCGGCGCCCGGATCGAGCACGGTGCCCTCTCCCTCGACGACCCGGAGCCGCACGCGGGCGCGTACGCCGAACGGCGAGTCGGTCCCGGGGTCGTCCTCCTCGGCGAGGGAGAGCCCGATCTCCGGCCCCTCCCGGACGACGAGCTCCTGGGTGACGATCTGCCCCAGCACTCGCGTGCCGTCGACCCCGAGCGCGACGTATCCGCCAGGGGAGACGAGCGAGGACCCGACGGGAGCCTGATACGAGAAGACGTGGCCGTCTATCGACGTCGCCGTCGCCGGCAAGGCGGTCTCGATCTCCTGGGCCAGCGCACGCATGCGCTCGGCCTGGGCCCGGATGCTCGCCGCGCGCGTCTCGCTCACGGGCGACAGGCTATCCGGCCTCAGACGCGGAACTCGCCACGGGCGACGATCACGGCGCGGCCGCCGACGGCGACCTTCGCAACTTCGCCGTCACGCCCTTCCGCGCGCGCGAACAGGGTCGACGGCCGGCCGATCTCGCTCCCCTGCGAGATCTCGATCCACTCTCCCCACTCGACGACCCCGTGGCGGCACAGGTGCACTGCGAGCGGCCCAGCCGCCGAGCCCGTGGCGGCGTCCTCGCCCCCGGCCCAGAACATCCGCGTCCTCCAGCGCGCGCCCGAACCCGCGAAGCAGTTCACGCCCGTGACCGCGAGCGCGGCGATCGCCGCGATGTCCGGGCTGAGCGCAGCGACGCGCGCCTCGTTCTCGAGCGTGACGAAGATGTGCGTCGTGCCGTTGTCGTAGAGCTCGACCGGAAGCTCCGAGCCGGTCACTCCGAGCGCGGCGAAGAGCGGCCCCGTCTCGGGGACCGGCCGCACCTCGGGCAGTGGCTGCTGCATGCGGCCGAAGACGATCCGGCCCGAGTCGTCTCGCTCGAGCTCCACGTCGACGATGCCGACGCCCGTCTCGAGCGCGATCAGGCCGAGCTGCAGCGGGCCGGCGAGCACGAACGCGGTGCCGAGGATCGGATGACCCGCGAACGGCATCTCGTGGCTTGGGTTGAAGATGCGGATCCGGGCATGCGCGCCCTTGTCCGCCGGCAGGACGAAGACGGTCTCGGAGAAGCCGATCTCGAGCGCGAGGGCCTGCATCGTCTCGGCTTCGAGCTCGCGCGCGTCGGTGAACACGGCGAGCTGGTTTCCGCTGAACGGGCGGTCGGTGAAGACGTCGGCGACCACGAAGCGATAGCCCGACACGGCCGCACCCTACCCCTGACTATCCTCGTGCGGTGCTCGTATTCCTCGTCCGCCACGCCCACTCGGACCCGGGAGAGCCGGACGAGCTTCGTCCGCTCTCCGCCCGCGGGCACGTCGAGGCCCGGGCCGTCGCGACGCGGCTCGGCGGGCACGAGACCCCTCCCCGACTGGTTCTGACGAGCCCACTCGCTCGCGCGCTCGAGACCGCGGGGCTCATCGCCGATGCGGCGGACGCGGAGCTTCGCGTGGACGAGCGGCTCGCACCCGGTGCGACCGCCGACCTGCTGCGCGAGACGGTCGCCGGAGCCGACGGCCCGGTCGCGGCAGTCGCGCACCAGCCCGACTGCTCCGAGATCGCCCTCGCGCTCACCGGGAGCGACCCCGGGTTCCCACCCGCGGCCGTCGTCGAGCTGGAGCTCGACTAGAGCCGCATGCCGGCTGCGATCGTCGCCCACGACCTCCGGAAGTCGTACGACGGCGTCGAGGCGCTCCGCGGCGTCAGCTTCGAGGTCGCCGAGGGCGAGGTGTTCGGGCTGCTGGGCCCGAACGGCGCGGGGAAGACGACGACGGTCGAGATCCTCGAGGGATATCGGCTGCGCGACGGCGGCGAGGTCTCGGTGCTCGGCTGCGACCCCGGGAAGGCGCCGCGGGAGCTCCGCGAGCGCACCGGCGTCGTGCTCCAGCACTCCGAGCTCACGCCGCTCCTGACGGTGCGCGAGGTCCACCGGATGTTCGCCGGGTACTACGCCCACCCGCGGGACGTCGACGAGATCATCGAGCTGGTCGGCCTCGTCGAGAAGCGGGACGCGCGCGTGAAGACGCTCTCGGGAGGCCAGAAGCGCCGGCTCGACCTCGGGGTCGCGCTCATCGGCGATCCCGACCTCGTCTTCCTCGACGAGCCCACGACAGGCTTCGACCCGGCGGCCCGGCGCTCGGCCTGGGACGTGATCCGATCGCTCCGCTCGCTCGGGAAGACGATCCTGCTCACGACGCACTACCTGGACGAGGCGCAGCAGCTCGCCGACCGGGTCGCGGTGATCAGGGCCGGGACGATCGTCTCGCTCGGGACCCCGGCGGAGCTCACGGGCGGCACGTCGACGACCGAGATCCGCTTCCGCCGCGACGGCGAGGAGGTCGTCCTCACGACGGACGACCCTGTCCCCGCGCTCCACGAGCTGACGGGGAGAGCGCTCGCGGACGGCCACGAGCTCGAGCAGCTCGAGGTGCGAAGGCCGACGCTCGAGGACGTGTACCTCGACCTCGTCGGGGAAGAGGACGTCACGGAATGACGATGCTCGCTCACCAGCTTGCGTTCGAGCAGCGTGTCTTCTGGAGGAGCAAGGAAGCCGCCGTCTTCATCTTCGTTTTCCCGCTCCTGCTGTATGCGCTTCTCGGCTCGGTCTACTCCGACGAGATCGACGGCCGCCCGGCCGCCGACGTCCTCCTCGCGGGGCTCTTCGGCTACGGGGCGATGAACACGGCCTTCGGAGGACTGGCGATCATCCTCGTGACGCGGCGAGAGAGCGGCGTCCTCAAGCGCCTCCGCTCGACGCCCCTGCCGCCCGCGACGTACATCGCCGCGGTCCTCGTCTCGTTCCTGCTGCTCTTCGCGCTGCAGGCCGTCGCGCTGCTCGCGCTCGGCGCCCTCGCCTTCGGCGCCAGCGCGCCCGCGAACTGGCTCGGCTTCGCCGGAGCCGTATTCCTCGGCGTCGCCTGCTTCGCCGGGCTCGGCGTGGGGGCGGCGTCGCTGATCCGCTCGGCCGACGGCGTGTCCGCGGTCGTGAACGTGATCACCCTCCCGATGGCATTCCTCTCGGGCGCCTTCGGCCCGACCCAGGACTACCCGGCCATCCTCCAGGGGATCGCCGATGTCCTGCCGTTGACGTACTTCATCGACATCGTGAACGGCGTCTACCTCGACGGCGACTCGCTCTTCGCCGACCCGACCGCGCTCGCGGTGGTGGCAGCATGGGGAGCCGCGGGCGTCGTCGTGGCTCTGCGCTGGTTCAGCTGGATGCCCCGCGAGCAGTAGAAACGACGAGGCCGGGCTCAGCGCCCGGCCTCGTCAGCGTCCGACCCTCTCGGTCGCTCAGCGACTCTGCAGCATCGAGAGGTAGTACAGGAGCATCGCAACCGATGCCAGCGCGCCTGCGACGTAGGTCCAGGCGGCCGCGGTGAGCGTGCTCTTCACCCCGGCGGCCTCCGGTGAGGCGACGAGGCCGAGGTCGGTCAGCTGCCGCTTCGCGCGGTTCGAGGCGTCGAACTCGACCGGAAGCGTGACGAGCTGGAAGAGGACGGCGACCCCGTAGAGCGCGATGCCGACGTACACGAGCCCGAGGGTGCCGAGGATGAAGCCCCCGAACAGGAACAGCATCCAGATCCGGGACGCGAACGAGACCGCCGGGAACAGCGTGCTCCGGAACTGGAAGAAGGCGTAGGACTTCGAGTGCTGGATCGCGTGCCCCACCTCGTGCGCGCCGACCGCGGTCGACGCGACCGAGACACCGCGGTACACCTCGGGCGACAGGTGCACGGAGCGGTTGCGGGGGTCGTAGTGGTCGGAGAGGGTGCCCGGGGTCTCCTCGACGGGGACCTCGTCGAGGCCGTTCGCGTCGAGGATGCGGCGGGCGACCTGCGCCCCGGTCATCCCGTTCGCGACAGGGACCTGGAGGTTGCGGGCGAACGTGCTCTTGACTCGATGCTGGGCCCAGAATCCGAGGGCCATGGGAATCACGAAGAAAACGAGGAAGTACATGGCGGGATCGTAGCGGCGGGATTCTCGGTCGCCGGTCTACAGCCTGACGGCTGTGTGCGTTCTTAACCCTCGGCCCGAAGCTGCTGGCACGAGTCAGCGTCCGCGAAGGCCTGCTCGAGCTCGGCAGACGATTCGCCGAAGAGCGAGGCGGACTGCAGCGATGCCACGGTGTCCTGGACCTGCTCGAGGAGGGCCTGGAACTGCGGCGCGAGCGCCGCCAGCTCCTGGAGGAACTCGGTGGGACTGTCGGCGTCGAGCGCACCCTGGGCTCCGGTACGCAAAGAGTCGAAGCTCTCCTCGAGACCGTCCGCCGCGTCGTCGAGCGCCTGCTCCGCCTCGTCCCGTGCCTCGAGGTCGGGCGGGCCGAGCCGCTTCAGGTCGTCCACGAGCTCGTCGGTCGCGTCCCCCGCGTCGTCGAGCTTCTCCTCGAGCGCCTCCCGCGTCAGCTCGCCGTCGCTCACGTCGGCCAGGCCGCTGATCGCGCCGCGCCAGTCGTCGAGGCTCGTGCATACGGAGTCGGCCCATTCCGTCGTGTCCACGGTGGTGAAGTCGTCGTCGGCGAGCCGGGCAGCGATCACCGCGCCGACGATCACGAGGACGCCCACGACAATCGCCGCTATGAGCCAGCTCCGCTTCACCCAGGCGCGAGTCTAGTCTTCGACAGACCATGTCGAAGGAGAACGCCTCCCGGATCGCCGAGCTGCTCCACGAGGCCGCCGAGACGCACCACGTCGTTTACCGGATCACCGACGGGGACGACCCGGACTGGGCGTCCTGGTACGCGGACTGGCTGCTCGACCTCTCCGAGCTGCCGACGCTCCTCGGCACACGCCCCGTGCGGAGCCACCTCGTGCACGCGCTCGTGGAGCTCGACCGCCTCTACGGAGAGGAGAGCCCGGACGAGAGCTGGGAGGACTGGTACGCGGCGCGGCTCGCCGAGCGCCTCGGCGCCTGACCGCTCACGCCTCCGCCGCACGTTCCTCTGCGTGGCCCTCGATCTCGACGTGCGGCAACCACTCGAGCCACGACGGGAGATACCACGCACGCTCGTCCAGGAGGGCCAGGACTGCGGGCAGGAGCACGAGCCGGATCAGGGTCGCATCGATGAAGAGCGAGATCGCGACCCCGAACCCCATCTGCTGGAACTCGACCTGATCGCCGTTCGCGAAGCCGACGAAGACCATGATGATGATGAGCGCCGCGCCGGTGATGATGCGCGCGGTCGACCCTACGGCGTGCGCAACCGCGTCCCGCGCAGGCTCCCCACGCGTGTGTAGCTCGCGGATGCGGCTCAGCAAGAACACCGTGTAGTCCATCGAGAGGCCGAAGAGCACGGAGAAGAGGAAGAGCGGCAGCCAGGCAGCGATCACCTCCACCTGGCTGAACCCGAGGAGCTCGTTGCCGATCCCTCTCACGAACACGAGCAGGAGGAGGCCGTATGCGGCACCCACGGATAAGAGGTTCAGCGCGATCGCGACGAGCGGCATCACGATCGAGCGGAAGGCGACGGCGAGCAGGACGAAGCTGAGGCCGAGGACGAACGCGAACACGATCGGGAGCCAGGAGGACGTGAGCTCGCGGTAGTCGATCGTCTCCGCGGTCTCGCCCGTGACGAGTACGACCGCGTCGCTCGAGCCGAACGCGTCGGGAACGACGCCCTCGCGCAGCCGCTCGACGGCGGCGAGCGCGCGGTCGTCGCGGCTGTCGCCCACGACGAGCGCCTCGACGAGCGAGGCCCGGCCGTCGGCGGCCGTGCTGACCTCGACGTCCCGGAACGCCGTGTCCCCCCGGACCGCATCCGCGACCTCGCTCACCGCTGCCTTCACATCCTGCGAGCTAGCATCGCCCTCGATCACGACCTGCACGCTGTCGACGGTCCCGACACCGAACGACTCCTCGAGCGCGACGAACCCTTGCTTCGCGGGGAACCGGTCCGGGAGCGTGCGAATGCCGGAGAAGCCCGTGTCGAAGTCGAGCACCGGCACCGCGAGCGCGACGAGGACGACGATGGACCCGACCGCGCTCGCGAGCGGCGCGCGCATGACCGCGCGGACGATTCGTGACCAGGTCCGACCCTCGGTGCCCGCGCTCCGTTCGATCCGCCGACCCAGCCAGGGAATCCGCAGCGCGTTCACGCGGTCCCCGAGCAGTCCGAGGATCGCCGGAAGGAGCGTCAGGGCCGCGACGACCGAGACGATCCCAACGAGGATCGCACCCGCCGCGAGGCTGCGCAGGATCGTGTCGGGAACGAGCAGCATCCCAAGCATCGCCAGCACGAACGCCGTTCCGCTGAAGAGCACCGCGCGGCTGGCCGTCGCCCCGCTGACGGTGACCGCGTCGAGCTTCTCGCGACCGCGGTTCCGCTCCTCGCGATAGCGGCTGACGATGAAGAGCGCGTAGTCGATCCCGAGCGCGAGCCCCATCCCCGTCAACATGTTGACGACGAAAACGGAGAGGTCGAACGCCTGGCCGACGAGCGCGGTCAACGCGAGGGCGACGACGATGGCCACGAGCGCCATGAGCACCGGGACGAGGCCCGCGACGACCGATCCGAAGACGAGCAGCAGGACCAGGAGGGCTGCAGGCATCCCGAACTCGAGCTCGCCCTTCTGCAGGTCCTCCTCCGACAGACGCTGGTAGTCCTCGTCGGCGGTGAACTCGCCGGTGATCGCCGTCTCGAAGCCGTCCTGCTCGGCGCGGTCGACCAGGGACACGATCTCCCCGATCCCGTCGTCGCCGCCCGGGCCGAGGGCAAGCGTCACGAGGGCGGCGTGCCGGTCCGGCGAGACGAGCGAACGGTCGCCGTCGTCGAAGTACGTCCTCGCCGAGGCGACGTAGCCCGAGCCGAGGAGCGCGAAAGCGAGATCCTCGACGTGCCGCCGGAAGTCCGGGTCGTCGACGGACACCGTGGCCGAGCGCACGATCACGACCTCGTTGACGACGTCGTTCGGGTCGTACGGGAAGTGCTCGCCGATGAGGTCGTAGCCCCTGTACGACTCGGGGTCGTTCGTCATCTCGCCCTCGGTCGTCAGCGCGGACGACAGGAGGAGGGCGATGGAGGCCGCCGCGACTAGCACGGCGACACCCCACAGCCCCAGCGTCCGCCAGGGGTGCGACGCGGACGCGCGCGCGAGCCTGCGGGTGAGGTCGTTCACGAAGCCCACCGAGGGTCGCACCGCCGCGGCCGCCGGTCAAGGCCGCGGCTAGCATCGAAGGCTGCCGGAGGCCATGCCCACCCGCACCGCGCTCATCTCCGACACCCACGGCAACGCGGTAGCGCTGCGAGCGGTCCTGGCCGAGCTCGACGACGACGGGGTCGAGCGCGCGGTCTGCCTCGGAGACGTCGTGCAGGGTGGGCCCGAGCCGGAGGAGTGCGTCGACCTGCTCGCCGATCGCGGAATGGCCCGTCGTGCTCGGGAACGCCGACGCCTTCGTGCTCGACCCGGCGACCGCGGAGAGCTCCTCGGAGAGCGTCACCGTGCGACAGCTCGCCGTCCGGGAGTGGACGCACGGGCAGCTGAACGAGGGCCAGCGCGACCGGATCGCTGCGTAGGCGCCGACCGTCTCCGCCGACCTGGGCGACGGACGGTCGCTCCTCGCCTGCCACGCCACGCCCGCCTCGTACGACCCGGTCGTCCTCCCGAACGCGCCGGAGACCGAGTTCCGCGACGCCTTCGACGGCACGGGCGCCGACGTGGTGGCCTGCGGCCACATCCATCTCCCCTACGTCCGGAGGATCGGCTCGACGATCGTGCTCAACCCCGGCAGCGTCGGCCTCGGGTACGACCACCACCAGGACCCGGAAGCCATCCGCTTCGACCCGTGGGCCGCGTGGGCGGTCGTCTCGGCAGAGAAGGGACGGCTATCGGTCGACTTCCGTCGCACGCCGTTCGATGTGACGGCCGTGGTCGAGGCGTATCGCGCGAGCGGGATGCCGCACGCCGACGAGTACGCCGCCGCCTGGACGCGCGGCTGAGCCTGCCGCGGCGAGTGGCTATCGTGGTCGCCGGCCCCCGTAGCTCAGTGGATAGAGCAGCGGTTTCCTAAACCCCTGCTCACCCGGTTTGGCTTGGTTGAGCCATTCCGCGACACGGCGAGTTCTCGGCGGTACGCTCGTTTCACCCGGCCCCTGTAGCTCAGTGGATAGAGCGCGGGTTTCCTAAACCCGGCGCGGAGGTTCGATTCCTCCCAGGGGCACTTGCAGAAAAACCCGTCGCGTCGAGCGTGCTCACGCTCGCACTGCTCACGAGTCGTCTCAGCGGAAAGAGATGCGGTTGGGGGGCCAGTACGTGAGCATCACCGGGCCGATGAGGCTACTTCGGGACACCGTCCCCCACATTCGGGAGTCGCAGGAGTGCGCGCGGTTGTCGCCGAGGACGAAGTAGCGGCCCTGTGCCACCCGCGGCCAGCTGCCAGTGTCGTGTCCTCGCAGCGACGGGTGGACGTAGGGCTCGATGAGGCGCTCACCATTGACGAAGATGGTGCCGTCTCGCTCGGAGACCAACTCGCCCGGGAGTCCGATGATGCGCTTGACGAAAGTCGAGCCGCCGTCACCCCGTCCGCACCGCTCGGCTCTCGCGGGAGTCTTGAACACGACGATCTGTCCACGCTCGGGATCCCGGAACCTGTACGCGATCCGGTTCGCGATCACGCGGTCGCTGAATCGCCCTAGGCAGAAGGCAACTGGCTTCGCGCAGTGGAGCGTTGGCTCCATCGAAGGCGAGGGGATGCGGTACGGCTTGGCGACCTGCGCTTGAAACGTCAGGACGAACGCAAAGGCCACGGCGACCGTGACGAACCAGTCGACGATCGTCCGCCACGGCTGCGGTATCCGGCTCTGGGCACGATCGAGAACCTTCATGACCCTCGGCATTTTGCCCACGGCTTCCGCTGCCGTGGGCCGCGTGCGAAGCGAACGCGACGTCGAGTGGGTCGCAGCAAGGACGCAAGACGGGCTGACGGCGGCTCTGTTGCGCGGACATTCAGCCGTTTGTTGAACGATCCTTCGCCCGGAGGATCCGTTTCACCACCGCACCCCCTTAAAGGCGGCCCGACTACGTCGGGGAGGAGATCGAACGGAAGGGCGGCGCGACAGGCGCAGCAAGCGGCTTCGAGGCGCGAAGCGTAATCGCGAGACGATCGAGCGCATGGGTGCGAAGGTCGGCGTCAAGTACGGGAGGCGCATCTGACAGGTTGCCTCCGGCCATGACTCCCGAGGCGGTCGCGGTCGTGAGCGAGCGGGCTGTAACGGGCGATGCCCCCGTCGAGAGCGCGATGGCACGCGCTCGGGACCCTCAGGGGTGATCCCGGTGCGCCCGCGATACCGCTCGGGTGCATGCGGGGGTGGGGTTGACCTTCGATTGACACGCGCCGAGAGTGCGGGCGGTGCCGACGTACCGCCTCCACTCCACGGCCGGCGACGACTTGGGCCTGATCGAGCACCCGGCCTCGAACCTCGAGCCCGGTGACGTGGTGCAGCTTCCCGACGGCCACGACGGGATCGTGGCGGCCCGCATGGAGACGGACGACGGTGCGATCGCGGCGCTCCTCGAGGTCGTGGTCGCTCCAAGGGCTCCGGAGTTGCCTGAGAGCGAGACCAACTAGACCCGAGCTCGAGAGCTACCGGCGGATCGAGTAGCGGAGATCGAGGCGGGCGGGCCGACAATTGAAACAACAACAGAACTCAAGACTTGCGCAGCTGGCGCAGAAGCACCAGAACGGTGAAGGCGAGCTTCAGCCGTCGCCTGTGCCTGAAGACATCGCGCGCGAACCGGAAGTGCCGTCGTAGGCTGACGGCGAGCAGGGCCAGAGCGATGACGGCAGCGATGCGCCGGGGAGTCAGAACGTGCTCGCGAGCTCTCTGCTGCTCCGGAGGGCCGCGCTTCGCTGGGTGCGGCATCGTCCGAGAGAGCGCATGCTGCCATGGCCCGGGTCGCCGCGAAGCTCAGGATCGAAGGAGCGCGCGCCCGAAGCGGGCGGGCGGAACCAGCTGCGCAGTTACCCAGGTGCAGAGGGGGGCTGTCGGAGCGACCTCGGAACCGATCTAGACGTTCACCCTCGATGATGAGCACAGTCAAGCCAGCGGCTAGGACTTCATCTCGTGTTCGTCACCCTCGTGCAAGAAGATCGCTTCGCCTGCGCCGATCGGCTCACTGTCACCGTTCGCGCCGCTGACTTCTCCTGATCCCTCGAGTACGGCGAAGATCTGCGGCATCCCGCGACCTCCCCTGAGCCGACCGCCCGGCTCGAATCGAAAGATCGCCGCTTGGACGAGCGCCCCTTGTTCGATCGGCGATGTCAGCGGAGCGACCGAAACATGATCGAGCTGATCGCCGCGCGGCACGAACGCCACGTCATCACCGAAGCTGAATCGCTCCACACCGACCTCCTGTTCGTCGTGGCTCGAGTTTCGGGATCATCAGGATTCTTCTCCCCGAGAGTGTGTTCTTTCTTTCGTCCCCTACCTACTCCTCACGACTACGCCGACCCACTCGAGCTACTCCGCCGCGACCTCGGATTCCATCCCCGATCCCTCTTTCCTAGTTCCCGCGAGTGACTCTGCGATTGGCCTTGATCCAGCGCGTCTTGGCTCGCTTGACGAGCGGAGCGAGGCGACGAACCTCAGCCTCGTCTCCTTCGAGTCTGGCCGCTCGATCTGACCATCGAGCGTTAGGTACTTCTGATGGAGAGCGATCTCCTCCGCCCGTGGCTCATGGCCATGGTGGAACTCGCTCATGACGGGTGGACCGTCGTTCCGACTCCCGGCCTTCAGCTTGTGGTCAGGAAGCCCTCGAAGCGCGCATACCACGGGCTACCGAGGCCTAGCATGGCCACCTCGCCCCTTCCCGACGATCCCGGCGTACTGGCCGGTCCCGCGCACGACCTTCCAGGTGCCGATGGCGATGCCGTCGACCTGACCGTCGCCATTCGCGTCGCGCCCGAGATGGACCCACTCGTTCCGGTCTCGAATCGTGAGGGTTCCTCGCTTTCCGGTGAGTGTCGCCACACCGCCGTCGTAGATCGTCACTTTCTGTCCGTCGCGCATCACGTCGCGTCCGGGGATGCTCAACCAGTTGTGGCTGATCGTGCCCGAGTCGCGTCTTCAGGGGTCCGGCCTGCAGCGGCGTGAGTACAAACGTCTTCTGCGGCCAGAGCTTCAGGTCGATCGCCACCCGCTGTTTCGCTGCGGCAGGACCGGCCGCCGCAACCGATGTCAGCGTGACCGCCGCCGCGAGTGCGACGAGCGCTACCACTCGAGCTTTCATGCGTTCTCCTTTCAGAAGAACTGGGTTGCTCATCCACACGCCGAGCAGAAGATCTCGCCGTGCGGGAGGTACGGCTCGAAGCCGATTTGGGCGTTCTTCTCGTTCGAGCCTGGAGTCTCGAAGCGGTACCCCAGCCTGTACGCCGCACGACCGGTTCGAACCCTGCATCGTCGAACGCCTGGGCGAGCATGTGGGCCTCCTCGTTCGTCACGTCGGAGCAGTGGTTTGCCACGACATGGAAATCGCCAGGTGAGCCAAAGAGCCCTTCCTGCCGTGTCCTGTCCTTCGCCGCGCAGCAAGTCCTCGGCCGCTGGCGGTAGCAGGGTCAGGAGGCGAGACGGCTCGATCGGTTGATCGGGCGGCCATCCCCCGTAGCAGACCGCGTACGTCGAGGGCACGTACGCCCTTACCTCGCGATCTACCCACGCGCTGGCCGGCAGCCACGACGCCGGATGCGTGAGCCGTTCCTCGAGGCGGTACAGATCGCTCGCCCGATCGACGCGGGAAAGACGGCCGACATCGCGCACCGCAATCGTGATTCCGAAGGGAGTTTCGAGCGGCTCGCCAGGGGGAGGCAGCGGCTGCGAGGGGACGCAGCCGACCGTGGCCGGCGGGACGACCGTGCCCGGGCTGACGCCGTTCGGACAAGGCGGCCCAGGCGGGGGCGGGGGCGGCTCGTGGCTGAACAGTCCGGTCGAGAGGATCTCCGATCGCAAGAGCTCGAGGCCCTCGGGGGTGAGGCGTTGCTCGACGAAGCCGCTCGAGAGACCGGTCCCGATATCAGCCGCCCGTCGGCATAGACCCAGTTGCGGCTTCTTCCGTCCGTCTCCCAGGCGCGGCCTGGGAGCTCCGGGTCGGACCCAGTAGAAGATCTCGAGCTCTCCGCTCTCCGGAGTGCTCGGCGTCGCTCCCAGGGGAGGCAGGCCGATGAAGCCCCGGTCGAGGAAGAAGGCGCGAACGCCGCCGAACGCAGAGGCGGTGCCCACGACGACGACGAGCACAGCGGCAGCGAGCGCGACGACGCGACGGCGCCGCCCTTCACATGAGAACGCTCGAGCCACCGGCGGGGGATCTCGTCACGCATGCCGAGAGCCGCCTGTCCCTGCCGGCGCTCAGCCGCCGCCAGAAGCTCTCGCTTCAATTCGCCTACCGGATCACTCATCGGGCCTCTCCGTTTCGAAGTTGGACTTGCAGTGCAGCCAGGCCGCGACTCACGCGCTTGCGGATGACGCTCTCTGAGCAGCGAAGCTCGGCTGCGATCTCCGCGTAGCCGCGCTCCTCGAGGTGGTGAGCCTTGACCGCATCACGCTGCTCGGGAGCGAGCGTCTCGAGGAGCTCGATCGCCGGAGCCCGTGCCGTCGTCTCGAGGATCTCGATCGCCTCGTCATCGAGCTGGATCGGCTGCATCGCGAGCGCCCGCCGCGCCTCGTCCTGGATCCGACTGCTACGCAGGGCCTCGCTCAGCTTGTGGCGTGCGATCGCGAACAGCCACGCCTGAGGCGGCTCTGGTCCCGGCTGAAAGCGAGGCAGCGAGGCAAGTGCGGAGGCGAAGGTCTCGGCAGCGAGATCGAAGGCTTCCTCAGGGCCGGGCACCCGGCGGCGAAAGAACGCAAGCACCGAAGCGAAGTGCCGCTCGTAGAAGACACCGAAAGGCTCAGAGCATGTACGCGCCGCAAGCAGAAGCTCGGTGTCGGAGCGCTGCTACCCGTTCTTCATGCCACTATATGACAGTTCCACCGATTTGTGACCGCGCGGGGCAGAGCTCCTCCGGGACCTCCGGGACATGCGAGCTCGAAGGGACGGGAAACAGTCGGCTCCTGCTCGTCGGCACCCGACGCCGAGCGTGGACCGCCCAAGTACGAGCAGGCGGCGATGCGGTGGTTCGAGCGCTATCTGATCGAAGACTTCGACCGCGTGCGCATGTTCGATTCATGCCGGGGGGCACTACGCTCGGCGGCAGCGGCTGTAGGCTTCGCGCTGAGACGGTCCGGGGTCGGCTTCGGCACGATTGTCTCGTGCATCTCGAGGTTCAAGACGGAATCGTCGCGCTGGGACTCATCCTCGCGGTCGCGACGATGCTCGCGGTCGCGCCGGCGCTGCGCATCCCCTACCCGATCCTGCTCGTGCTCGGCGGCCTCGCGATCGGCGTCGTCCCGGGGATGCCCGAGTTCGAGCTCGAGCCAGAGCTCGTCTTCTTCGGCGTGCTGCCCCCGCTCCTCTACGGCGCGGCCTTCTTCACCTCGCTTCGCGACCTGAGAGCGACCGCGCGGCCGATCGGGCTGCTGGCGGTGGGCCTCGTCGGCGTGACGACCGTCGGCGTGGCCGTCGTCGCACACGCGCTGATCGAAGACCTCACGTGGACGAGTGCGTTCGTACTCGGGGCGATCGTCTCCCCCACGGACCCGCTCGCGGCGACCTCGATCGCGCGTCGCCTAGGCGTCCCGCGCAAGCTCGTGACGATCGTCGAGGGCGAGAGCCTCGTCAACGACGGCACCGGGCTCGTGCTCTACCGAGCCGCGGTCGCCGCGGTCGTCACGGGGTCCTTCTCGGCGTACTACACGGGTGGACTGTTCGTCGTGAGCGCGGGTGGTGGAGTAGCGGTGGGGCTCGGGGTCGGATGGCTCGTCCGTCAGATCCGTCGTCGACTCGACAACCCGCCTGCGGAGATCACGATCTCGCTGCTCACGGGGTACGTCGCATTCCTTCCGGCGGAGCTGATGGGTGTCTCGGCCGTGCTCGCCGCCGTCACCGCCGGCGTCTACCTCGGTTGGCACACGCCCGAGCTGACAAGTGCACAGGTGCGCCTCCAGGGACTCGCCGTGTGGGAGATCGTCCAGTACCTGCTGAATGCCCTTCTCTTCGTGCTGGTCGGCCTCCAACTTCCCGTCGTCATCGATGCGCTTGGCAACATCTCGGCCGCCACGCTCCTCGGGTACGCCGCGGTCGTGAGCCTGACGGTCATCGTCCTCCGCTTCGCCTGGGTCTTCGCGGTGTTGCACGCGCCGAAGTGGATCGCGCGACGGATGTCGAACTGGCGGGGTGCGGTCTTCTTGTCCTGGGCGGGAATGCGAGGTGCCGTCTCGCTTGCCGCGGCGCTCGCACTGCCGCTCGAGACCGACGCCGGCACACCGTTCCCCGGTCGCGATCTGATCCTCTTCCTGACGTTCTCGGTCATCCTCGCGACACTGGTCGGCCAGGGACTGACCCTCCCCCTCGTCATCCGCATGCTCGGGCTCGAGGACGACGGGCTCGAGGAGCATGAAGACTCGAAGGCTCGCATCCATGCCGCGGAGGCGGCGCTCGCGCGACTCGAAGAGCTGGCCAGCGAGGACTGGGTGCGCGAGGACACTGCCGAGCGCGTACGCGGTGCGTATCGCTTTCGGACGAACCGCTTTCGTGCGCGCCTCGACGACGGGGACGACGGCGCGATCGAGGTGCGCTCGCAGGACTACCAGCGCCTGCGCCGCGAGCTGCTCGACGCCGAGAGACAGGCGCTCGTCGACCTCCGGCGCAGCGGCACGATCAGCAACGACGTCTGGCTACGCGTCGGTCGCGATCTCGACCTCGAGGATCAGCGACTCGACATCTAGGCGCCCGACCGGTTCGGCTCTGCCCTCACGCAGAGCGCTGCTGCTACCGTGTGGGCACGGTCGGCAATGGTGCCGGCCGGTGAGATGAGCTTCTCGTTCCTCCTTCGGGCGATTCGAGGTCAGCAAGTCTCGAACCCGTAAAGGAGTCGAACAACTTCATGTCACACCCCTCGTTCCGCGAGCTCGGCGTGTCGCCGCCAGTCGTCGACGCGCTCGCCGCTCGCTCCATCCACACCCCGTTCACGATCCAGGAGCTCGTGCTTCCGGACGCCCTGGCAGGGCTCGACGTCCTCGCCAAGGCGCCGACCGGCTCCGGGAAGACGCTGGCGTTCGCGGTTCCGATCGTCGAGCGCACGACGACGAAGGACGCCCGCCCCACCGCGCTCGTCCTCGTGCCTACCCGTGAGCTCGCCGCGCAAGTCGCGGACGAGCTCGAGTCGCTCGCCCCGATCAGGGGCCTGACGGTCGCGACCGTGTACGGCGGGGTCCCGCTCCACGCCCAGGCGAAGCGCGCCGCGAAGGCGCACGTCCTCGTCGCGACCCCGGGCCGCCTCGAGGATCTCGCCAACCGGCGGCTCGTCGACCTCTCGCAGGTCCGAACCCTCATCCTCGACGAGGCCGACCGGATGCTCGACATGGGCTTCAAGCCACAGGTCGACCGGATCGTCCGCCGCCTGCCCCGCAACCGCCAGACGATGTTCTTCTCGGCGACGCTCGACGGCGCCGTCGGCGAGCTCGCGCGCGCGTACACGAACAGCCCCTCGCGCTTCGAGTCCGGCCCTGCGCACGACGAGCCGAGCGACATCGAGCACTCGTTCGTCTCGGTCACGCACGACACGAAGGTGGAGACGCTCGTCCGCCACCTCGAGGGGTCCGACGGCCTGACGCTCGTCTTCGTCCGCACGAAGCGCGGCGCCGACCAGCTCGTGAAGAAGCTCGCGCGCCATCAGGTCGACGCGGTCGCGATGCACGGCGACATGGCGCAGCGGGCGCGCGAGCGCGCCCTTGAGCGGTTCGAGACCGGCAAGGTCAAGACGCTCGTCGCGACCGACGTCGCCGCGCGCGGGCTCGACCTCGACGACATCACGCACGTGATCAACTACGACCCGCCCTCGGAGCACACGAGCTACGTGCACCGGACGGGCCGAACCGGCCGCGCGGGCCGCAGCGGGCAGGCGATCACGTTCGTCCTCCCGGATCAGCAGGCGGACGCGAGCCACGTCGCCCGCCGCCTCGGCCACAGCGAGAAGTTCGAGGCCGCCGGGCTCCGCTCGGCGCGCCCGAAGCTCGTGTACTCGGGCCGCCGGCGCCGAAACTCGAAGTGGTAGCGCGCTAGGCCGTCCCGCCGGCGGCGCCGTCCACGGCCGCCTTCACGTCGTAGTAGTGCGTCCGGGCCTCCTCGAGGGTGTCGCCGATGGCCGTGAGGCCGATGCGGCCGGCGACGGCGAGCGCGCTGACCATGTGCAGGACCACCCCGGTCTCGCGCTCGCCGTCCCACCCGAGCCCCCGCTCCGCGACGACGTCGAGGAGGTCGTCGGGAGTCAGCGACGTGTACGCGGGGGAGTCGAGGTGGTCGGTGGCGGCGTAGTGCTTGATGTCGCCGAGCCGCGTGCGCCATTCGCCCGCAAGCGGGTCGTATACGCCGTCCGTCAGGCTCGTGAGCGCGAACAGCGGGTGCGTGGTTCCTCCGCAGCGGAGGTTGATCTCGAGCGCGTACGAGCGCCAGCCATCCTCTTCCAGAACCGTTGCGAAGTCGACAGAGGCCCGTCCGATCGCACCCTCTCGCGCGAGTCGGCGCCCCACCTTCAACGCCTCGGCCGCGAGCTGGGCCGCGTACTCCTGGTCGGCCGGGAAGTGGCAGCCGAAGTACGTCTGACCGTTCGGGCCCCCGAGCACCTGGTCGTGCGTGGACATGATGTCGACCTGGCCCGCGGGGCTCATGCGGAGCTGCACGCTCGGGCTGCGGAAGCGCTCGCCGACGATGCGCTCCTCGACGATGCCGCCCTCGTCGTCGAGCGCGACCAGGTACTCGTCGACGGTGAGCTCCGTGTCCTCGAGCGCGATCGCCACTGACAGGTCGCCGCCGGCCGCGAGATCGATCAGCGCGTTTCCCAGCCCGCTCACGCCCTTGTCGAGCTTGAGCACGGCGCCGCGGGCGTCCGGCCGCCGCCTCCGAAGCTCGTGGAGCGCCGCCGGGAGGTCTCGTCGACCGTCCACGTCGAGCCCTGCCGGGTGCGGCACGTCCTCCTCCTCGAACACCCGGCGGCTTCCCGTCTTCGTGCCGAGCCAGTTGAGCGCCGGGTCCGATCCATAGGCCGGGAGGCCGAGCCGCACGGCGAGGTCCACCTCGTCCTCCGTCATGCAGAAGGGGAGGAGGAAGGCGAGCTCGGGATCGCCGATCAGGCCGCGAACTCGCCGGATCGCGCCGGGCCGCGCGAGGAGCTTGCGCGACAGCGGCTCGTTGCGGCCGTCGACGAGCGACACGGGGACGAAGCGCTCGCGCGCATCCGGAGTGTCGAGCTCGGGGACGAGGCCGAAGTAATAGTCGAGGAGCCGCGGATGGATCGGCTGCGACGTCACGTACACGACGCGCGACCGCGGCGCGCGGAGCAGGCTCAGAACGAGGCACAGGAAGCGCTCCTCGTACGCCGGAAACACGGGAACGAGCTGATCCGGGACGTCGAGGCTCACCGAGTGCGCCACGACCACCGTGCGCTCGACGTCGCCGATGGAGCGCAGAGTCACGCTCGGCCAGAGCTCGCGCAGCCTGGACTGGAGCTCTGCGAAGGTCGGCTCGGCCATCGCACGTAGGTACTGGGTTCCGCTCCGCAAGTCAAGAGACGCCACGCTGCTACGGTCAGCCTGGCATGGAGCCCCCGACGGTCACCTCGCTCGAGGGTCGCGTGCTCGCCGTCGCCGGGCCGGGCGGCTCGCTCGGCCCCAGCGTCGTCCGTCGGCTCGCGGGAGCCGGGGCGAACCTCTCCCTGTGCGGACGAGACCGGGACCGGCTGGACGCGATCGCCGGCGATGCAGGCGGGGACATCGAAACCGCGGCGGTCGACCTGCTCGACGCCGCGGCCACGCGCTCCTGGGCCGACGACATCGCCTCGCGCGAGGGGCGGATCGACGGGCTCGTGCACCTCGTCGGGGGCTGGCGCGGAGGGACACCCATCGAGGAGGCGTCGCTCGAGGACTGGGACGTCCTCAGCACGTCGCTCGTGCGGACGCTGCAGAACGTCACGCAGGCGTCGACGCGTCACCTCCTCGCGAGCGGCCACGGGCGCTTCGTGGTCGTCTCGGCCGGGCAGGCACAGGCTCCGACGCACACGAACGCGAGCTACGCCGCGGCGAAGGCGGCCGCCGAGGCCTGGACGCTTGCCCTCGCCGACCGGTTCCGGGGATCGGGGGCGACCGCCAACATCGTCGTCGTGGGCTCGATCGTGTCGCCCGAGATGCGTGCCGAGAGCCCCGACAAGGACTTCTCCACGTTCACTCCGGCCGAGGAGATCGCGGAGGCGATCGCGTACCTCGTCTCCGATGCGGCCGCGTCGATGAACGGCCAGCGCCTGACCCTCCGCGGCGCGGTCTAGGCGCGCCGCGCGAGCCGTTCGCGCCGGAGCTGGAGCGCCGGCAGGGGCAGAACGCACGCGACGACGAGCCAGAGGAACGCCTCGGGCACCCCGCAGACGAGGCACAGGCCGAGGGCCGCGAGCTGGGTCGAGAGCCCCGTGTTCGCGAGATACGCCATCGTGAGCCGGTCGTAGTAGGCGAGCGTCGCCCGGCGTGTGCGACCGGGATCCGCAGCGGGGCGGAGAACCCGCGTGAGTCGCCGTCGAGAGAAGCCGCGCACGACGCGGTCCTGCGGTGCGAAGACGACCCGGTACGCGTTCTCGAGAGCCTGCTCGACGCCGCTCCCCGACCGCCGCGGGAGCTGCGTGGCGCGCCCTCCTGCCTCGCGGTGGAGCTCGGACAGGTTGAAGTCGAGGGTGAGGAGGAGCGTCGAGGCGAGGAGCCCGGCGAGCGCCAGCCACGGCTCGTGGGTGACCGAGCCGAGAGCGACGAACACCGCCGCGTTGACGACGAGGTCGGCCTCGGTGTCGAGGTAGCGGCCGAGGAGCGTGACCTGGCCGGACGCGCGAGCGAGCAGCCCGTCCGCGTTGTCGAGCAGTGTCTTTACCTGCAGCAGCACGGCCGCGCCCACGAGCCCGCCCGCTCCGAGCAGCGCCGCCGCGCCCAGCCCGACGGCCAGGTGGACGAGCACGACCACGGCGGGCGGGACGCGGAGCGGCAGCAGCAGGCGAACGAGGACCGCGGCGAGCGGGCCGAAGCCGTAGGCGATGACGAGCTCCCGGGCGGGCCGGTCCTTCTCCGCGCGGGGGAGCGGCACCGCGGGCGTCGTTTCGGTCGAGGTCGCCATGGCTCGTGCTCGATCGTAGATACTGGTCGGATGGCCGATCCGGATGGCTGGAGCGAGGTCGACGACGCGCTCGAGCGCGAGTTCACGTTCGACGACTTTCAGGGAGCGCTCGTCTTCGTCAACCGGGTGGGCGAGCTCGCCGAGGCGGAGAACCACCACCCCGACATCGCGATCCACTACAACCGCGTGACGCTCCGCTGGTGGACACACACCGCGGGCGGGATCACCGACCGCGACCGCGAGCTCGCCGGGAAGTCTGCGGCGCTCGCCTAGTCGCTACCGCTCGGCGTTCAGCGTTCCCCGAGTGACGAACATGTCGGACTCGCCCGAGCTGAAGATCGGTTAGCGGCAACCGAGTTCTTGCTTCTATCGGACCCCGTCGTCGGCCGCGACGGCCAGCCGTGGTCCGTGGAGAGCGCTGGAAGGGCTGGGATGACGTCAGAGAGTGGCGCTCGTACGAGGGCGGACTCGCCCTCGGCTGCAGCCATGACCGGCTCGGTCACATCACGATGACCGTCGAGCTCAACCAGGGATCGGGAGGCTTCGGCTGGCTTGCCCGGGGCGATGTGCAAATCGATGCAGGCCAGCTGGACGAGATCGCGCTCGGAGTGCGGGCGTTGCTCGGCCGAGCCTAGTCCGAAGCCTTCACCACGACGACCGGACAGGGAGCGTGGCTCACGACGTGCCTGCTCACGGAGCCGAGGAGCACGGACGCGATCCCGGAGCGGCCGCGCGAGCCCACGACCAGGAGGTCGGCTCCCTCGGCCTCGTCGACGAGGGCCTCCGCTGCGTCGCCCTCGGCGAGGCGAGTCTCCACCTCGCCCGGCACGCCGTCGGGGAAGGCCGCCGCGAGCGCGCCGTCGAGCTCGGACTCCGCCGCCGTCCGCTCGGCCTCGAGCTGGCCCGGGTAGTCCCCGGCAGGCATGGGCATCATCCCCGGGTCCCCGATCGGTGTGGGTGGGATGAACGCCCATACGTGCACGGCCAGGACCCGCGCATCACGGAGCTGGGCTTCGGCGACGGCCCAACGGAGCGCCCCGTGCGACGCATCGGAGCCGTCGACGCCGACGACGATCGTCCCGGGCATGGGGGTCAGCGTACATCCGCGGGGGTAAGGTGACGCCCGTGACGCCCCCCGGCCCGCGCGTGACCGTCTTCGAGGTCGGGCCGCGGGACGGCCTCCAGAACGAGCCGGACGTGCTCGCCCCGGACGTGCGAGCGGAGCTCGTCGGCCGCCTCGTCGGCGCAGGCCTCCGGGCGGTGGAGGTCGCGAGCTTCGTCGACCCGCGCCGCGTCCCGCAGATGGCCGAGGCCGAAGAGGTCGTCGCCGCGCTCGAGCGCGCCGAGGGCGTCGTCCTGGCGGGGCTCGCGCTGAACGAGCAGGGTTACGAGCGTCTCGCCGCCTGCGGGCTCGACGAGGCCCGGTTCGCCTTCGGCGCGACCGAGTCCTTCAACCGGCGCAACCAGAACGCCTCGGTCGAGGAGTCGCTCGCCGCCGCCGAGCGCATCGTCGCGCGCGCCCACGCCGACGGGATCGGGGCGACGGTCACGATCAGCGTCGCCTTCGGCTGCCCGTTCGAGGGGCCCGTCGACGAGGCTCGCGTGCTCGAGCTCGCCGAGCGCGTCGCCTCGAGCCGGCCGGACACGATCGTCCTCGCGGACACGATCGGGGTCGCGACGCCGGGTCGGGTGCGTTCGCTCGTCTCCAAGACGGTGGGGCCGGGCGTCCCCGTGGGCGGGCACTTCCACAACACGAGGAGCACCGGCTACGCGAACGCCCTCGCCGCGCTCGAGGCCGGGGCGACCGTTCTCGATGCATCGGTCGGCGGCCTCGGGGGCTGCCCCTTCGCGCCCCGTGCAACCGGGAACGTCGCCACCGAGGACCTGGTCTACCTCCTCCACGGCGAGGGCGTCGAGACCGGCATCGACCTCGAGGCCCTGATCGCAGTCACGGAGTGGCTCGAGGAGATCCTCGGCCGGCGGCTCGAGGGGCAGGTCTATCGCGCGGGGCCGTTCCCTGCGCGCGCGGGCGCCTGAGCCGGCACGCGCTCGTGCCGGGCTAGCAGCGCGCCGGGAGGACGGCTCCGCGCACCTCCCCGAGCGCGACCTCTCCGGCTCTTCCCCGGAGGACGAGCTCGTCTCCGTCCTCCAGGAACGAGCGCGCGCTCCCGTCGCCGAGCCGGATCGGGCGAGCGCCGTTCCACGTGAGCTCGATGAGCGAGCCCTCCGACCCCGGATCGGGGCCCGAGATCGTGCCCGTGGCGAAGACGTCCCCGGTCGCGAGCGAGGCCCCGTTCACCGTCGCGTGGGCGAGCTGCTGGGGGATCGTCCAGTAGAGACCGCGCGCGTTCGTCCGCGAGACGACGTTGCCCGCCAGCTCGACCTCGAGCTCGACGTCGAGCGCCCAGTCGCCCGGGATGCGGAGGTACGGCAACGGCTCCGGGTCCTGTGGCGGAGCGGGGACGAAGCGGTCCTCGAGGAGCGCGAGGGGTGTGACCCAGGCCGATACCGAGGTCGCGAAGGACTTCCCAAGGAACGGCCCGAGGGGCTGGTACTCCCACGCCTGCAGGTCGCGCGCGCTCCAGTCGTTCACGAGCACGACACCGAAGACGTGCTCCCGGAACGCCGCTCCCGGGACCGCACGTCCGAGCGTGCTCCCCATGCCGACGACGTAGCCGAGCTCGAGCTCGAAGTCGAGCCGGCGGCTCGGGCCGAAGCGCGGAGCGGGATCGTCCGCGCCCTTCACCTGGCCGCATGGCCTCGTGACCGGCGTGCCGCTGACGACGATGGTCCCCGACCGGCCGTGGTAGCCGACGGGAAGGTGACGCCAGTTCGGAAGCAGCGGCTCGGCGTCGGGCCGAAACAGTCGCCCGAGGTTCGTCGCATGCTCGAGGGACGAGTAGTAGTCGACGTAGTCGGCGACGTCGAACGGTCGGTGCACCGTCGTCCGCTCGAGCGGCACCAGGTCGGCTCCGGCACGCACCCGTGCGACGGAGCGCGCCGTGACCTCCTCCCAGGCACCGCGACCCAGGGCGAGGAGGCGGTTCAGGCTGGGCGTGGAGAAGTCCGAACCGAAGCCGTTCGCCGAAAGATCGAGCACGCCGTTCCCCACCCTGAACCCGACCCGGGGCGGCTCTCCCTCGACCGCGAAGACGCCGAAGCCGACGGCGCCGTTCATCGCCGGAGCACCCCGAGGGACTCGAGCTCCGCGACAGGCTCGAAGAAGCTGCAGCTCCCGATCGAGTGCAGCCCGCCCGTCCTCGCCTCGGCTACCTCCGACGGTCCCGCCGCACGGTCTCGCCAGCGGAACGCGTCGGCGTCGGCGGAGAAGGAGGCGGCGTCCTTCTCCGAGAGCGCCGCCTCGTCGTCCCCGAAGACGACCGCGGCGAGGAGGTTGAGCAGTCCGTGCTCGCCGTCCGTCGCGACGGCGTGGTGGAGCCCCGCCGTCGCCTTGAACACGACCGCCCGCTCGCGGCAGGCGCGGACGAAGCCGGCGAGGCGGTCGACGTCGGGGACCTCGGCCCCGCCGCAGCGCACCTTCGCGCGCATCCGCGCCCCGGCGATCTCGTCCAGCCGCTCCTCGAACGCGCCGTCGAGCGGTACCTCGACGTAAACCTCGCGGCGGCCGGTGTCGACGGCCGCGAGTGGTGTGGACGGAGGCAGCTCGAGGGCCTCGACGCGATCGCCGGCGAGCAGCTCGGCGTCGAGGACCGCACTCACCCCCCGTCCGACGTCCGGAAGCTCGTGGAGCCGGGATGCCGGGCAGACGAATCGACCCAGAGCGAACGCGTGGGCGCTCTCGCGCGCGCGCTCGTCCTCCGCGACCGCCTCGGCCAGCGGGAGAGCCGCGGGCGGGAACATCGGCGCATGGTCGATCAGGCGGGCGAGCAGGGCGATACGAGCGTCCTCTGGCGTCGTCACGAGGGCGCATCTTGGCAGAGCGCTCAAGCGCACCTCTCGCACATCCGATGACGAGGTCGGGACACCCGATCATGTCCGACCCTGCGCGCAACCCCCTCGAGCCGTCCTCGCGGCCACAGATGAGCCTCGTGTCGTCCGGCTCGTCCGAGCCGTACCGCCGACTGGCGGAGATCTTCCACGACGTCCTCTCCGAGCAGAGCCTGGATGCGCTGCTCGAGCGGATCGCGGACACGCTCGCCGAGCTGATCCCGTACGAGGACGTCCACATCTACGAGGCCGACGAGACCAAGCGGGAGCTGATCCCGGTTCTCGCCCGGAGCAAGTGGGCGGACGAGGTCATGCGCGAGCGCTTCTCGTACGGGGAAGGGATCACCGGCTGGGCCGTGGAGCGCCGCGAGCCGGTCCTCGCGAACAAGGCCCATCTCGACCCGCGGGTGCGCTTCGTGCCCGGGACGCCGGTCGAGCCCGAGGCGCTCATCGCGGTGCCGCTTATTGCCAGGGGCCGCCTCAAGGGCACGCTCAACATCTACCGCGTCGGCGAGGATGCCGAGTTCAGTGAGGAGGAGTTCCTCCTCGCCACACGTTTCGGCGACGCGGCGGCGCTCGCCCTGGACAACGCGCACATCCGCGCCCGCCTGGAGCACCAGGCGTCGACCGACGCCCTGACGGGCCTCTACAACCACCGCGCGTTCCACGACCGCCTCCGTCACGAGCTCCGGCGCGCTTCCGCGGAGCACGACAGCGTGGCTCTCGTGATGCTCGACCTGGACGACTTCAAGAAGGTGAACGACATCTACGGCCACGGCGTCGGCGACCAGCTCCTGGTTCAGGTCGCTGACGTCCTGCATGCCTCCGTCCGCGCCTCGGACGCCGTGTGCCGCATCGGCGGCGAGGAGTTCGCGATCATCCTCCCCTCCGGCGACGTTCCGAGCTCCGTGGCCCTCGCCGAGCGCCTCGGCAAGGAGCTCGAGAAGCTGGAGGCCGACGCCGCCGGAAGCCTGACCGTCTCGACCGGGATCGCGGTGGGGCCGGAGCACGCGGCGAACCCGCGCGAGCTCGTCGCGTGCGCGGAGGCCGCGATGATGACCGCCAAGTCGCGCGGTGACGGGCTGGTCGTCGCATTCGACGAGACGACGCGCGAGCGGCCGTCCACGCCCGGGAGGCTCGACGACGTCAGGTCGATCGCCCACCTCAAGATGCTCCAGAGCCTCTCGGGGAAGCTGTCTCGTCTCAACGACGTCGCGCAGATCGGGGTCACGATCGCGGACGAGCTCCGCGTCCTCGTCGACTACCACAACTGCCGCGTCTTCCTCCGCGACGGGAACGACCTGCTGCTGGTCGCATTCAGGGGAGACCTGACGGCAGCGGAGCCGGGGACGTCGGTCGCGGTCCTCCCGACGAAGGTCGGGCGAGGGATCACCGGGCGCGTCGCCGACACGGGCGAGCCCCTGCTCGTGGGCGACGCGGCGCACTGCGAGTTCGGAGAGCAGATCGCCGGCACCGCCGAGATCGAGGAGTCGCTGCTCGCCGTCCCGCTCACGTTCGGATCGAGGGTGACGGGCGTGATCGTGATCTCGCAGCTGGGCCTCGATCAGTTCGACGCCGACGATCTGCGCGTCCTCGAGGTCCTCGCCGCGCACGCGTCGGTCGCGCTCGAGAACGCCCGCCTCTACGAGGCGCAGAGGCGTGAGGCCGAGAGCGCGACGGCCCTCCTCGAGTTCGGTCGCGACCTCGCGGAGGCACAGGGACTGGCCGAGGTCGCCGAGCGCGTCGTGTACGGCACCGCGCGTATCCTCTCAAGCCCGGCGGCCGCTCTCTGGCTCCAGGGCGCCGAGACGGCCGACGCGCTCAGGCTCGCGGAAGTCCCGGTCAGGGCGCCGAGGGACGCCGCTCGCGTCTCGACGCTTCCGGATTCCCTGCTCGAGGCGTGGGGAGGGCGAACGGAGCCGTTCACGGCCGAGGAACGGGACGCCGTCTCGGTTCTCGTCGGGCCGAGCGATGGCGCACTGCTCGCCGTGGCGCCGCTCTCGATCGACGGTCGCTGGGGGGCGGTTGCGGTCGCGATCCCGGAGCACACGACCTTCGGTCAGCGCGAGCTCGAGCTCTTCGGCGGCCTCGCGCAGCAGGCCAAGCTGGCGCTCCAGAGCGCCGCGGGCTACGAGACGCTCGAGCGCACGTTCCTCTCGACCGTGGAGGCGCTCGCGAACGCGCTGGAGGCGAGCGACGAGCCGACGTCGACCCATGCACGCTGGATCACGGACCTCGCCCTCAAGGTGGGAGTCGAGGCTCGGGCTCGGGCCGCGGGCCCTCAAACGACTCGAGCTGGGCGCGCTGCTTCCACGACATCGGCAAGCTGGGGATCCCGTCGGCGATCCTGACGAAGCCCGGCCCGCTCACACCGCTCGAGCGCGCCGTCGTGGAGAGGCACCCGGTCCTCGGCGAGCGCATCCTCGCCCCGATCTCGCAGCTCGACGAGGTGCGCCGCATCGTGCGGGCCGCGCACGAGCACTTCGACGGTATCGGGATACCCCGACTCTCTCGCGGGAGAGGACATCCCGGT
The DNA here is from genome assembly GCA_963750595.1 of uncultured Actinomycetes bacterium. Classification (GTDB taxonomy): domain Bacteria; phylum Actinomycetota; class Thermoleophilia; order Gaiellales; family Gaiellaceae; genus GMQP-bins7. The sequence continues at coordinate 496,826 of CAVVRG010000003.1, forward strand.
CGAGTCGCGGATCGTGCTCGCCTGCGACGCGTTCCACGCGATGACGACGGACCGCCCGTACCGCCGCTCGCTCGGCATCGAGGAGGCGAAGCGGCGGCTTCGCGACGGGGCGGGCACGCAGTTCGACCCCGACGTGGTCGACGCGCTGCTCCTCGTCCTCGGGGAGTAGTCCGCAGCGGCCAGCGCGCGTGGATGGGATCTGCCCGGCCGCGACCGCGAAGCGGTCGCCTTCAGGGATTTCGCGCGATCGGGATCCGCGCGAGTGGATCCCGATCCTGCGCACCACAGAGCCTCAGGCGCCGGCCGCCTCCGCCTTGCGCAGGCCGAGGAACGCCCAGGTCCAGAAGCGCGACGCCGAGGCCGATCGCCAGCGCGAACGCCCCGAGCACGTGTGGCGCGTCCCCGGCGACGAAGCCGCGGCCGGTCTCGAGCAGGTACGTGGCCGGGTTCACCGACGCGACGCCCTCGATCCACCCCTGGAGCAGGTCGAGCGGCACGTACACGGGCGCCAGGAAGAGCACCAGGAAGACCGGCATCTGCATGAGCGGTGCCGCCTGGATCGTCCGGAACCGCATCGCGATCCCGCCCGCCCAGAAGAAGCCGCAGAAGTTGACGAACATGGCGAGCACGTAGAGGCCGAAGACGTCGACGACCCCTCCGTTCACGTTCATCCCGACGGCGAGGGCGACGACGGTCAGGAGCGCGGCGACGATCAGCCAGCGGACGAATGCCGCGAGCGCGTAGCCGAGGACGATCCCGGTCCGGTGCGGCGCGGCGAGCAGGAGCCGCTTCGCGAAGCCGCCCTCGAAGTCGCGCGCGACCCCGAAGCCCGTGAACACGCCGCCGAACGCGGCCGACTGGAGGAGCACGAACACGAACTGGAAGGCCGTGTAGCCCGGTTCGTAGTCGAATCCCGGGACGTCGTTCAGCTGCGAGAGCCCGCCTGCGAACGCGGTGAAGAAGAAGAGCGGGAACGCGACGGTGGGGAGCAGGATCTGCGGGTTCGTGAGGGCGTTCTTGAGCGTGCGCCACGCGACCCCGGAGACGACGTTCCACGTCCGCATTCGCCTACGTCCTCGTCATCCGCATCCGCATGGCCCGCGAGGCGAGGGCGAGCGAGACCAGGCCGAGGACGATCACGAACCCGAAGCCGAGCGCGAGCGCCTGCCAGTCCCAGCCGGTGATGATCAGGCTGCGGACGCACTCGATCATGTACGAGACGGGGTTCAGGGTCGCCGCCGTGCGGAACCAGTCCACGCCGATCAGGTTGCGCGGCGTGTTCATCGACGAGATGAAGAGGAACACGAACAGGACCGGGAAGAGCGCCTGGATCGTCTCGCCGGAGCCCGTCCGGAACGCGAGCCAGGCGCCGAGCGCGCCGAACGACAGCGCCACGATCGCGCCGTAGACGACGAGGACGAGGATGCCCAGCGGCCCGGACTCGAAGGTGACGCCGGCCGCGAGGCCGACCGCGATGTAGAAGAGCACCTGCGCGACGCCGAGCACGACGACCCCGGCGAGCTGTCCCGAGAGGAGCGCCCAATCGCGGAGGGCGGTCAGCGACAGCCGGTTGACGAACCCCGTCTGGATGTCGCGGGCGAGATCGGTGCCGGCGTTCATCGTCGAGAAGAGCGCGCCCTGGATGAACGGCACGGCGAGCGCGAAGGCGAGGAACGAGTCGGTCGGAAACCCCGGAAGGTCCGTGGAGGAGTGGAGGCCGCCGGCGTTCACGGCCATGAGGGCGACCGGGAAGACGAGCGGCGGGATGACGCTCGCGGGCTGCCGGGACGTCCGGACGACCGACCTCCGCGCGATGGCTCCGACCTGCGTCAGGGCGATCATCAGCGCCGCGTCGCCTGCCCCACCGCGTCGGCCTCCTCGGTCGCCCCCTCGAGCGTGCGCCCGGTCTTGGCGAGGAAGACGTCGTCGAGCGTCGGCGCCCGCAGCTCGAGGTCGACGATGTCGACCCCGTCGGCGTCGACCGCGCGGACGATGTCGGTGAGCCCGAGGCCCGTCGCGCAGGCGCACGGCGACGTCCCGGCTCGTCCCGAGCGGCTCGCCGAAGCGGGAAAGGAACTCGGCGATCTGCGGGCGGTCCTCCTCGCGGCGCGGGATCGCGTGGACGCTCGGCCTCCCGATCTCGGCCTTGAGCTCGGCCGGCGTGCCCTCCGCCACGATCTTCCCGTTGTCGATGATCCCGACGCGGTCGGCGAGGACGTCCGCCTCCTCGAGGTACTGCGTCGTCAGGAACACCGTCACCCCCGCCTCGCGGCGGAGCAGCGTCACCTCCTCCCAGAGCGCGGTGCGGCTCTGCGGGTCGAGGCCGGTCGTCGGCTCGTCCAGGAACAGGATCTCGCGGCGAGTGCACGAGCGCCAGGGCGAGGTCGAGGCGCCGCTTCATGCCGCCGGAGTAGCCGGCGACCTTCCGGTCGGCCGCGTCCGCCAGGCCGACCCGGTGGAGCAGCTCCTCGGCCCGTGCCGGGCGCTGGGCCTTCGGCACTCCCTGGAGGGTCGCCTGCAGCCGGAGGTGGTCGCGTCCGGTGAGCAGCGGGTCGAGGGCGGCCTCCTGGAGCGCGACGCCGATCAGCGAACGCACCTTCGGCCCCTCGCGGACGACGTCGTAGCCGCCGACGCGGGCGGTTCCGGCGGTCGGCGGCAGGAGCGTCGTCAGGACGTGGACGGTGGTGGACTTCCCGGCGCCGTTCGGCCCCAGGAACCCGTAGATCTCGCCCGGCGCGACGGTGAGGTCGATCCCGTCCACCGCCCGTGGGCCCTTGCGGTACTCGCGGACGAGGCCCTCGACCTCGATCCCGTTCGCCCGCTCCACCGTCCAACACTAGCGACGGGACGGCGGCGGCCGGCCGCGGAGATGCGGGTGACAGCAGCAGAAATGCGGGTGACAGGCACCGGCTTTGCTCGGAAATGCGGGTGACAGGCACCGGCTCTGCCGGAGCCAGTCACCTGGGGACTGTCACCCGGTTTGACGATCCGGCGTCAGAGCGGCTCGAGCGGCAGCTTCGTCGCGACCGCGCGTCGGCCGCCGCGCTGGTAGACGACGTCGACCGAGTCGTTCTGCCGGTACGTGCCCGCGACGCCGACGAGGATGGAGGTCCAGCGCCAGAAGCCGAGCCTTCCCTCCGCCTTCAGCTCCCGATCGAAGACGAGCGTCCGCCCCTCGACCCAGAAATCCGCCCCTTCCTCCTGCGGGACGCCGTTCACGTAGACCTCGAACGGCCGGACGACGGCCGGCGGCAGGCGGACGCGGGTTCCACGGGACGCCCTCTCCGACACACTCATAGAATGGCAGCCGGTGCGCGCGCTCCTCGTCCTGGCCGGCCTGCTGCTCGTCGCCGCGGTCGCCGCCCCGCTCGCGCTGGGCGACAACGGAGGCTTCACCCCCGTCGACCCGGCCTCGCCGAACGCGGAGGGGATCAACCGCAGCTTCCTCTTCATCTCGATCTTCACGCTCGCGCGTCTTCGTGCTCGTCGAGGGGCTCCTGCTCGCGTTCGTCGTCCGCTTCCGGCGCAGGAAGCGCGAGCGCTTCGCGGACGGGGCCCAGATCCACGGCGCGACCAGGCTCGAGCTCATGTGGACGTTCCTGCCGGTCGCGATCCTCGTCGCGATCGGCGCCTTCGTCTTCGTGGAGCTCCCGGGCATCAAGAACATCCCGGAGGCGGGGGCGAGCGGGCAGCTCGAGGTGCGGGTGACGGGCCGCCAGTTCTACTGGCAGTTCGAGTACCCGAACGGCGTCATCGCGATCGACACGATGCGCGCGCCGGCCGGAGTCCCCGTCCGGCTCGAGGTCGTCTCGCCGGACGACGACGTCATCCACTCATGGTGGATCCCGGCGCTCGGCGGGAAGATCGACGCGATACCGGGCACGGTGAACGAGACCTGGTTCCAGGCCGACGAGCCGGGCGTCTACACGGGCCAGTGCGCGGAGCTGTGCGGGCTCGAGCACGCGAACATGCTGGCGTCGGTGGAGGTGCTGCCGCAGGCCGAGTTCGACGCCTGGCTCGCACAGCGCAGGACGGAGCAGACTGCGGCCACGTCCGACCTGGGACAGGAGACGTGGGAAGGCGTGTGCGCGAAGTGTCACGGGCTCGCCGGCGAAGGCGGCGTGGGTCCCCGCCTGGCCGGGCTCGCCGACGCTCGACCGACCGCGAGGCGCTCGAGAACATCGTCCGCAACGGACGGCGCACGATGCCCGCCGTCGGCTCGGGCTGGACGAGCGAGCAGATCGACGCGCTGGCCAACTACCTCGAGGAGAACCCGCCCGGTGGCAGCTAGGACCGAGACGGCGCCGGCCTGGCAGCGCGGGAGGGTGACGAGCTGGCTCGTCACGACCGACCACAAGCGGATCGGGATCCTCTACATCGCCACGTCGCTCGTCTTCTTCGTGCTCGCGGGCCTCATGGCGCTCGCGATCCGGCTGCAGCTGTCGCAGGCGAACGCGGACGTGCTCGACCCCGACCGCTACAACGAGCTCGTCACCATCCACGGCACGTCGATGGTCTTCCTCGTCGTCGTGCCCATCCTCGCGGGGCTCGGCAACTACCTGCTCCCGCTGATGATCGGAGCGCGGGACGTGGCCTTCCCGCGGCTGAACGCGCTCTCCTACTGGCTGTTCGCGCTCGGAGGCGTCGTCCTGATGCTCTCCTTCTTCGCGCAGGGAGGCGCCGCCCAGGCGGGCTGGACCTCGTACCCGCCGCTCTCGACCGACACCGCGGGAAACGGGCAGGACCTCTGGATCCTCTCGCTGCACATCCTCACCGCGTCCTCGCTCGCCGGCGCGATCAACTTCATCGTGACGATCCACAGCCTGCGGGCGCGGGGGATGACCTGGACCCGGATGCCGCTCTTCGTCTGGTCGCTCTACGTCTTCGCGTGGCTGCTCATGGCGGTGCTCCCGACGCTCGCCGCCGGGCTCACCCTCCTCCTCCTCGACCGCGGGATCTCGATCGGCCCGTGGGAGGTGCAGACGAGCTTCTTCGACCCCGCGGACGGCGGCTCGCCGGTGCTCTACCAGCACGCGTTCTGGTTCTTCGGGCACCCCGAGGTGTACATCATGGTGCTCCCCGCGTTCGGGATCGTCTCCGAGGTCCTCCCCGTCTTCGCCCGCAAGCCGATCTTCGGCTACAGGGCGGTCGCGTTCTCGACCGTCGCGATCGGGTTCTTCTCGATGCTCGTGTGGGCGCACCACATGTTCACGGTGGGCCTCTCCTACCCGCTCCAGTCGTTCTTCATGATCGCCTCGATGATCATCGCGGTGCCCACCGGGGTGAAGATCTTCAACTGGCTCGCCACCCTGTGGCGCGGGAACATCGCCTTCGACACGCCGATGCTCTTCGTGCTCGGGTTCCTGTCCGTGTTCACGATCGGAGGCCTGTCGGGCATCTACCTGGCCGCGTTCCCGGTCGACTGGCAGGTGCACGACACATACTTCGTGGTCGCGCACTTCCACTACGTCATCATGGGGGGTGTCGTCTTCGCGATCTTCGGCGGCCTCTACTACTGGTGGCCGAAGATGTTCGGCCGGATGCTCGGCGAGACGCTGGGCAAATGGCACTTCTGGCTCATGTTCATCGGCTTCAACCTCACGTTCTTCCCCCAACACCTGCTCGGCCTGGACGGGATGCCGCGGCGGGTGTACACGTACGCCGAACGAGGACTGGGAGGGCTACAACCTCGCGTCCACTATCGGCTCGTGGGTGATGGGCGTCGCGGTGATCCTCTTCTTGGTGAACGTGTACCGGACGTCCAAGACCGGTGCGCGCGTGGGGAACGACCCGTGGCAGGCGGACACGCTCGAGTGGTACACGACCTCGCCGCCGCCGCCGCACAACTTCGACGAGGTGCCGTACGTCACGAGCGCCAGACCCCTCTACGATCTGCGGCGAAGGCTCCGTGAGCAGCGAGGCGATCGCACAGCCGTCTGAGCCGGCCGCGACCGGTCGGCTCCTCCGCGCGTCCGCCGCCGTGGGCGCGCTCGCGACGGGGCTCGTCGTCGCGAGCGCCGTGCTCGAGCTCGGCACGGCCCACTGGGGCATCGTCGGTGTCGCGCTGCCGTTCCTCGTGGCCGACGTCGTGATCGCGCGACTCGTCATACCCGCGATCTCGTCGGGCGGATGCTGGCTGCGCTCGCGCTCCTCCTCGTCGCGGTGGCGCTCGGCGGTGTCGTCGCCTGGAGCGGAAACGCCCGCTGGGCGGTCGCGCTCCACGTCGTCGCGGCAGCCCTCTCGCTGGGAGCCGCCCTCGTCGCCTTCGTCGGGGCGTCGCGAGGGGCGCCGGTTCCGTTCGCGTCCGCGCGCGACTACCTGACCCTGACGAAGCCAAGGATCATGACCTTGCTGCTGCTCACGGGCGCGGCCGGGATGTTCGTCGGAGCGCAGGGACTGCCTCCGCTCGGCCTCTTCCTCGTGACGATGGTGGGGCTCGGGCTCGCGTGCGGTGGCGCGTCCGCGCTCAACCACGTCCTCGACCGGGACATCGACCGTCTCATGGGCAGCCGGACCCGGAACCGGCCCGTGGCCTCGGGCCGCGTGACGCCCGCGCAGGCGCTCGAGTTCGGGCTCGTGCTCTCGGCGCTGTCGTTCGCGCTCCTCGCGTCGGCCGTGAACCTCCTGACGGCCGTTCTCGCGCTCGTCGGGAACCTCTTCTACGTCGTCGTCTACACGCGGTACCTCAAGCGGTCGACCCCGCAGAACATCGTGATCGGCGGCGCGGCCGGGGCCGTCCCACCGCGTCGTCGGGTACGCAGCCGCGACCGGCAGCCTCGGCCTCCCCGCGCTCTGGCTGTTCCTGATCGTCTTCCTGTGGACGCCGCCGCACTTCTGGGCGCTCGCCCTGATGATCAAGAAGGCGTACGCGGCGGCGGGCGTCCCGATGCTTCCGGTCGTGCGCGGCGACCGCGAGACCGCTCGCCAGATCCTGCTCTACTCGATCGGCCTCGTCGCTTTCACGCTCGTCGTCGGCCTCTGGCTCGGGCCGGTGTACACCGTCGTCGGCCCTCGTCCTCGGAGCCGTGCTCGTCGTGCTCGCGGTCCTCCTCCGGCGCGACCTCTCGGTCGTCCGCGCGCGCGTGCTGTTCCACTACTCCCTCGCCTACCTCGCGCTCCTCTTCGCCGCCGCGGCCATCGACCCCCTGCTCACATGAGCCAGAGCGACTCCGAGACCGAGCTCGCGCGCAAGAACCTCCGCTTCGGCTGGGCGCTCTTCGGCCTCTTCTGGCTGCTCTTCCTCGGCACCGCGATCGTCGCGGTTCTCTACCTCCAGTTGGATTGACGATGGATCCGCGGGACTGCCCGCGGGGAGTCTTCCTCGCCCTGCCCGAGGAGGCGCCTGCGGGCGTGCCGCTCGCGGTGAAGGACCTCTTCGACACGGCGGGGCTCGTGACGACCTACGGCTCTCCGCTCTTCGCGGAGCACGTGCCGGCGGAGACCGCGGCCGCCGTCGTCGCGCTCGAAGGCGCCGGGTACGGCGTGGTCGGGAAGACGAACCTCCACGAGTTCGCGTACGGCGTGACCTCGGAGAACCCGCACTTCGGCACCGTTCCCAACCCCGGCCACCCGGGCCGGGTCGCGGGCGGCTCGAGCGGCGGGAACGCGGCCGCCCTCGTCCTCGGCGCGGCGGACGTCGCCCTCGGCACCGACTCCGGCGGCTCGATCCGGATCCCCGCAGCCTGCTGCGGCATCGTCGGCTTCAAGCCCACGTTCGGTCTCGTGTCGCTCGAGGGCTGCTTCCCGCTCGCTCCGAGCTTCGACCACGCCGGGCCTATGGCGAGGGACGTCGCGACCTGCGTGGAGGCGATGCGCGTGCTCGCGCCCGGCTTCGCTCCGCAGACCCTGGACGCGCTGGGAGACGTCGCGGTCGGCGTCGCGTGGCTCGATGGCGCCGACCCGCTCGTCCGGGAGCGGGTGGAGGAGGCCTCGGCGCTCTTCCCGGATCGGAGGCCGGTGGAGCTCCCGGAGCCCGAGGGCGTCGGCAGGCTCTTCATGCACGAGATCGGGGGCGTCCATGCCGAGCTCTTCGCCGAGAACGCCGACCTCTACGGCGAGGACGTCCGCACGAAGGTCGAGCGCTGCCTCGCGGTGTCCGACGCCGAGGCACAGGCCGGCGCGCGAAAGCGGAAGGAGTACCGCGAACGCCTCGAGGCGGCGACCGAGGGGCTCGACCTGATGCTCACGCCGACCCTGCCGTGCGTCGCTCCGAAGGTGGGCGAGGGAGGGATCGGCGACCTGGAGGTGCGCGAGCGGATCGTCAGCCGGACCTTCCCGCTGAACGTCCTCGGCTGGCCCGCGCTCGCGCTCCCGTGCGGCGCGGCCGAGGAGGGCCTCCCGGCCTCCGTTCAGCTGGCCGGCAGGCCCGGCAGCGACGCGCTCGTCCTCGCCGCGGGGGAGCTGCTCGAGGCCGCCCTGCGGCAGCGCGTCGCGTGAGCCCCGACCTCGAGCTGGCGCTGCGGCTCGCGGACGCGGCCGACGCGATCGCGCTCCCGCTCTTCGGCACGGGTCTCACCGTCGAGCGCAAGGCCGATCTCACACCGGTCACGGAGGCGGATCACGCGGTCGAGCTCGAGCTCCGGCGGCTGCTCGCGGAGGAGCGCCCCGGCGACGGCGTGCTCGGGGAGGAGCATGGGAGCTCGGGCGGAGGGCGCCGTCGCTGGGTCGTCGACCCGATCGACGGCACCCGGAACTACGCTCGCGCCATCCCCGTGTGGGCCACGCTCGTCGCGCTCGAGGAGGACGGCGTCCAGCGCCTCGGAGTCGTCTCGGCGCCCGCGCTCCGGCGGCGCTGGTGGGCCGAGCGCGGAGCGGGGGCGTTCGCGGACGGGCGCCCGATCCGCGTGTCCTCCGTGTCGCGCCTGGAGGACGCCGTCGTCTGCATCGCTCCCGAGGACGGCGTGCCCGACGGTGCCCGAGGCGCCTGGCACGTGCGGGGCTTCGGCGACTTCTGGGCGCACATGCTCGTGGCGGAGGGTGCCGTGGACGGGGCCTTCGACGCGCTCGGAGTCAGCGCGTGGGACCTCGCCGCCGTGCTCCCCATCGTGGAGGAGGCCGGAGGCCGCCTGACCGACCTCTCGGGCGAGACACGGGTCGACGGCGGGAGCGCGGTCTCCTCGAACGGGCTCCTGCACGATCGGCTCCTGTCCGCACCCCGGAGTCCGTAGAAGCCCGTAACGGGCCGGGTGGACTCTGCGGAGGCCGGCTCCCGCAGGCGCCTTCTACAGTGCACCGAAATCCAGCTCCGGGAGGGATCGTGACCAGCTACCCGTCTCCACGCACGTACCCAAGGCGCTCGACTCCGGCAGAACCGTCCGGGTCGGGCGTCCTCGTCAAGGTCGTCGCCGTCTTCCTGGGGATCGCGGTGGCGGTCCTCTCCGTCGTGGCAGTCGTGCTCGTCCAGACCGCGGACGAGGCGCGCGACGACGTGCAGGCGAGCGCCGGAGCGACGGATCACTCGAGCCATACGTCCGGCAGCAGCGCGGTCAGCCTTCCGCTCCAGAGCTTCGCCGGGACAGACCGGCGAGAACGCCGAGGCGCTCGCCCAGGCGCACACCGCCTACGACGCGGTGCTCCCGGCGGTTCCGGCGGGCGACCTCGTCAAGGTCCACATGGTCCTGAAGGACATGGTCGTCGAGATCGCGCCCGGCGTGAAGTACAACACCTGGGCGTTCGACGGCCACGGAGCGCCGGGCCCGGTCGTCCACGTCCGCGAGGGTCAGACCGTCGAGATGACGCTCACGAATGGCGGGTCGATCCCCCACTCGATCGACTTCCATGCCGCGCGCATCGCGCCGAACGTCGCCTTCCGCGACGTCGCCCCCGGCGAGTCGTTCACCTTCCGCTTCGAGGCCAGCGACCCGGGCGTGTTCATGTACCACTGCGGGACGAAGCCCGTGCTCGCGCACATCGCGAACGGCATGTACGGCGCGATCGTGGTCGATCCCGCGAAGCCGCTGCCGAAGGTGGACCGCGAGTACGTGCTCGTCGCCAGCGAGTGGTACCTCTCCGGCGACGGCGTCGAGGAGCCCGCCTCCCTCGACATGGCGAAGGCTCGCGCGACGCAGCCCGACTGGACGACGTTCAACGGGTACGCGAACCAGTACGTCACCCATCCGCTGCCCGCCGATCCCGGCGAGACGACCCGCTTCTACGTCGTCGCCGCGGGGCCGACGCTGGACACGAACTTCCACGTCGTCGGGACGATCCTCGACCGGGCATGGGTGAACGGCGACATGACGCAGTTCCAGCGCGGCGTCCAGACGGTGGGCGTCCCCGCCGGCGGCGGCGCGGTCTTCGACGTGAAGATCGACGAGGAGGGCCTGTACCCCTTCGTCAGCCACGCGTTCGCGCACGTCGACCTCGGCCAGGTCGGCCTCCTCAAGGTCGGCAACCCGAAGGGGACGATGACGCACTAGCTGCGCTCCCGCCCGCCTCGGCTTCCCCCTCCGAGGCGGGCGGGACCGCTCGAACCGGCGGCGGCATCTCGGACATCCCCGGTTCGCCGCCGCGCAGACGGGTGGTCTAGGTCGCGGCGAGCACGGCGCGCTTCGCGTCGATGCCGGCGCGCAGCGTGCGGAACGAGTCGGCGAACTTCTCGACGCCCTCGCGCTCGAGCGTGTCCACCACGTCGTCGTAGTCGACGCCCGCGGCGGCGAGCTCGGTGAGAAGCGCGTGCGCCTCGTCGAGCCCCTGCGTGAGCGTGTCGGCGACGACGCCGTGGTCCTGGAACGCGGCGATCGTCTCGGCCGGCATCGTGTTCACGGTGTTGAACCCCACGAGCTCCTCGACGTAGAGGACGTCCCGGTAGGCGGGGTTCTTCGTGGAGGTCGACGCCCACAGGCAGCGCTGCGGCCTCGCGCCCTTCGCGGCGAGCGCGCTCCAGCGCGGGCCGGAGAAGATCTCCAGGTACCGCTCGTAGGCGAGCTTGGCGTTCGCGATCGCGAGCTTGCCCTGGAGGTCGGTTCGGCCGAGCTCCTCGAGCCGCCGGTCCGCCTCCGTGTCGACGCGCGAGACGAAGAAGCTCGCGACGGAGATCACCCGCGAGAGATCGCCCCCCGACTCCGCGAGGCGCTCGAGACCGCGAACGTACGCCTCGGCCACCTCCGCGTGCCGGGCGAGCGAGAAGATGAGCGTCACGTTGATCGAGCGGCCACGGGCGATGGAGTCCTCGATCGCGCCCAGCCCGGGCCGCGTGCCGGGGATCTTGACGTAGGCGTTGTCCCGGTCGACGAGCTCGTGCAGCCGCATCGCCTCGTCGAACGTCGCCTCGCGGTCGTAGGCGAGCTCAGGGTCCACCTCGATCGAGACGTAACCGTCGACCCCGCCGGTCCGCTCCCAGGTCCCATGGAGGAGGTCGCACGCGCGCGACACGTCCTCCACGGCCAGCTCGAGGAAGATCTCCTTCGAGTCGTCGTGCCGGGTCGAGGGCGTCGCGGAGCTGATCGTCGTACCAAGGCCCGGTGGAGAGCGCCTTCTCGAAGATCGTCGGGTTGGAGGTGACGCCGACCACGGCGTCCTCCTCCATGAGCCTCGCCAGCTCGCCGGTCTCCAGCATTTCCCGCGACAGCGAGTCCATCCAGACGCTGACGCCGTGCTTCGAGAGCTCGTGCAATCTGCTGGAGGACATCCCACTACGTTACCTCCGCGGCGGCAGGGGGAAACGCCGACCTAGAATGGCCGACATGTCCGACGCCGAGCGCAGGAGAGAGCTGGGGCAGCAGCTCCGCGTCGACTCCGTGCGCATGAGCGCCGTCGCGAAGTCCGGGCACCCCACGTCCGCGATGTCCGCCGCCGACCTGATGGCGGTTCTCGTCGACGGGTACTTGCGGTACGACTTCGACGCGCCGAAGAGCCCCGCGAACGACCGGCTCGTGTTCTCGAAAGGGCACGCCTCGACGCTCCTCTACGCGATCTACCGCGCCGCCGGGGCGATCACGGACGACGAGCTGCTCACGTACCGCACGCTCGGAAGCAGGCTCCAGGGGCACCCGACCCCGGTGCTCCCTTGGGTCGACGTGGGAACGGGCTCGCTCGGCCAGGGGCTTCCGATCGGGGTCGGGATGGCGCTCGCGGGGAAGTACCTGGACCGGACCGGGAACAGGGTGTGGATCCTGTGCGGCGACAGCGAGATGGCCGAGGGCTCCATGTGGGAGGCGTTCGAGCACGCCGCGCACTACGAGCTCGACAACCTGACCGCCATCCTCGACGTCAACCGGCTGGGGCAGCGCGGCGAGACCATGGTCGGGTGGGACCTCGACACGTACGTCGAGCGGGCGAAATCCTTCGGCTGGCACGCGATCGCGATCGACGGCCACGACGTGGGCGAGATCGACCGGGCCTATGCGGAGGCCGTGGCGACCGAGGGAAAGCCGACGGTCGTGGTCGCGCGCACCGTGAAGGGCAAGGGCGTGAAGGCCGTCGAGAACGAGAACGGCTGGCACGGAAAGCCGCTCGACGACCCGGACGCGGCGATCGCGGAGCTCGGAGGCCCGCGTGATCTCCGGATCGAGGTCGCGAAGCCCGGGCCGGGGGAGCCTCACCGCTTCGAGACCGGAGCGCTCGAGCTGCCGCGGTACGAGGTCGGGAGCGAGGTCGCGACGCGCAAGGCCTACGGTGACGCCCTCGTGGCCCTCGGTGCCGCCCGCGGCGACGTGGTCGTCCTGGACGGCGAGGTCTCGAACTCGACCTTCGCCGACGCCTTCGCGAAGGCCCACCCGGAGCGCTTCTTCGAGATGTACATCGCCGAGCAGCAGATGGTCGCGGCCGCCGTGGGGCTGCAGACCGTCGGGTGGCGGCCGTTCGCCTCCACCTTCGCGGCGTTCCTGACGCGCGCGTACGACTTCGTCCGGATGGCGGCCGTGAGCCGGGCGACCCTCGTGCTCAGCGGCTCGCACGCCGGCGTGTCGATCGGGGAGGACGGGCCGTCGCAGATGGGGCTCGAGGACATCGCAGCGTTTCGGGCCATCCACTCGAGCGTCGTCCTCCATCCCTGCGACGCGAACCAGACGGCGAAGCTCGTCGCGGCGCTGGCGGACACACCGGGGATCTCGTACCTGCGGACGCTCCGCCCTGCGACTCCCGTGCTGTACGGGCCCGACGAGGACTTCGATATCGGCGGGAGCCGCGTCCTCCGCTCCTCCGACGAGGACGACGTGGCGATCGTGGGTGCCGGGATCACCGTCCACGAGGCACTGAAGGCAGCGGACGAGCTCGCCGGCGAGGGGATCGCGGCACGCGTGGTGGACCTCTACTCGATCAAGCCGCTCGATGCCGAGACGCTCGTAGCGGCCGCCGAGGCGACGGGCGGGCGCATCGTCACGGTGGAGGACCACTGGCCCGAGGGCGGGCTCGGCGAGGCGGTGCGGAGCGCCCTCGCGGACATGGACGAGGCGCCGCATGTTCTCTCGCTGGCGGTGACCGAGATGCCCGGCTCCGCGAAGGCCGAGGAGCTGCTCGCGGCCGCGGGGATCGACGCGGCGCACATCGCGGCGGCGGGGCGGCGGATCGTCGCCGAGCACGCGACGCGCGTCTCCGGCTAGCCGCGAAGCGCCTTCATGGCGGTCCTGATCGCATCCGAGCTCCGCAAGGAGTTCTCCGGCGACCCGCTCTTCGACGGTGTCTCGTTCACCGTCGGCAGGCGCGATCGCATGTCCCTGGCCGGTCCCAACGGGTCGGGGAAGACGACGCTCCTGCGGGCGATCGTCGGCGAGACGTCGCTGCAGGGCGGAAAGCTCGCCTTCGCGAAGGGAACCAGGGTCGCGCTCCACGACCAGCGCCCGCCGCTCGAGTTCGATCTCACACTCCGCGAGTACGCGCTCTCGGGCGCGCGCGACCTGCTCGAGACGGAGACCGAGCTCCGGAGTCTCGAGGAGGCGATGGCGGGAGGCGCACACGACGACGTCACGCTCCGGCGGTATGCCGACGCTCAGGCGAGGCTCGAGCACGCGGGCGGCTGGGGCTGGCGCGACCACGCCGCAGCGACGATGCGCGGCCTCGGCTTCGCCGAGGACGACCTCGACCGGCCGCTCGGCACGTTCTCCGGAGGCGAGGTGACGCGAGCTTCCCTTGCGCGTGTCCTCTCGGGCAAGCCCGACCTCCTGCTCCTCGACGAGCCGACGAACCACCTGGACGTCCAGAACCTCGAGTGGCTGGAGCGCGAGCTCGAGACGATCGACGCCGCCGTCATCCTCGTGGCCCACGACCGCTGGTTCCTCGAGGCCGTTACGACCTCCGTGCTCGAGCTGGGGCCGGCGAGGGCGCACTACTTCGCCGGCCCGTGGCACGAGTGGCGGCGCGAGAAGGCGGCGCGCGCGGTCGCGGCGGAGAAGACCGTCGGCCGCGTGGCCGACGACATCGAGCGCCTCGAGCGGTTCGTGGCCCGATTCCGGTACAAGAAGTCGAAGGCGAGGCAGGCGCAGGCGAAGCTCACGCAGATCGGGCGCCTCGAGCAGGAGCGATCGCGGGCGGCGGAGGAGCTCGCGGCCCTCACCCGCAAGCGACGGACGCTCGGATTCGACTTCCTCCGCCCGCCGCGCACCGGGCGCGTCGTCCTCGAGGCCGAGGGGATCACGCTCTCCGCGGGCGACAAGCTGCTGCTCGAGGATGCGTCGTTTGCGGTCGAGCGTGGCGAGAAGGTCGGCCTCGTCGGCCCGAACGGCAGCGGGAAGACGACCCTGCTCCTCGCTCTGCTCGGCGGGCACCCGTTCGACCGCGGTACCGCCCGCCTGGGGCACGGCGTGATCCCCGGCTACTTCTCCCAGCACACGCTCGAGCTCCCCTCGCAGGGGTCCGTGCTCGACTGCGCGGCATCGGCGACCGGCCTGCCGAGACCGCAGGCACAGATGCTCCTCGGCCGCTTCCTCTTCTCCGGCTGGGAGACGCACGAGCGATCCGTGACCGCGCTCTCGGGCGGCGAGCGCCGGAGGCTCTCGCTCGCCCTGCTCGTCGCGTCGGGGACGAACTTCCTCGTCCTCGACGAGCCGACGAACCACCTCGACATCGAAAGCCGCGAGGCGCTCGAGGCGGCGCTCGAGGCGTTCCCCGGAACCCTCCTCGTCGTCTCGCACGACCGCGCGCTCCTCGATGCCGTCCCGGACCGCATCGTCGCCATCGAGGACCGCTCGCTCCGCTCGTACGACGGTGGCTGGGCCGATCTCACGCGCGAGCGAAGGGCCGAGCCGGCGCCCGAGCCCGAGCCGACACCGGCGAGGAAGCCACGCGAGCGTCCGGCGCGTCCGGAGCGGCGGCCTCCGTCCGAGCTCGAGCTGCTCGAGGGGAAGGTCGCCGAGGCCGAGGCGCGCGTGGCGGAGCTCGAGGGCAAGCTAGCGACGGACTGGACGAACATGGACGTGCTCGCCGCGCACCGCGCCGCCCGCGACGAGCTCGCCGAGCTCCTCGGCCGCTGGGAGGTGCTCTTCGAGGAGCCCGAGGCCCGGTGACGCGAGGCGCGTCCTGCGACGTACACGGGGCATGCACGCAGTGACGCTGGACGCACGACGCCCCGCCCAGGCGGCGGCGCCGTCGTTTCCCGCCGTCGCCGAGGAGCTGCTGGACGACGTGTACGGCTACCTCCTCTACCTGACGAAGAACTGGGCCGTCGCCGAGGACCTGACCGGCGAGACCTTCGAGACCGCGCTCCGGCGCTGGCGGAAGTTCGATCCCCGCCGCGGCACCCCGCGTGCGTGGCTCCTCGCCATCGCGCGGTCGACCGCGCTCGACTGGTTCCGCGCCGAAGCACGGCGACGCCGACGTGAGGAGCGGGCGGACGCACGCGAGCCGCGCGGCGAGCCCGAGCACGGCTTCGGCTTCGGCTTCGGCGAGGGCCTCTCGCCGGAGCTCGAGGAGGGGCTGCGCGCACTCGCCGCCGGCGAGCGGGAGGTCGTCGCGCTGCGCGTCGTCCTCGAGCTGGACGGCGAGGAGACCGGGCGCCTGCTCGGCATCAGCCCGACCGCCGTCTCCACCCGCCTGCATCGCGCACTCGCAAAGCTCGAAGAGAGGATGAGAGCCCATGACCCCGTCTCCTGACCTGATCCAGGAACTGCGAGCAGCGCGTCCGATCGCCCCGGCAGCCCTACGGACGCGGGTCCGGGAGACCGCGCGGGCGCCGCAGGCTTCGACCGCGCTCCGGTACCGGCTTCGCTTCCCGGTGACGAGGATCGCGGCCGTCGCGGTCCCCGCGGCGATGGCGCTCGCGATCCTCAGCGCGGGAGCGATCGGGCTGTCTCGCTCCGAGCTGCGCGGCGCCTTCTCCGATGCGTCGGTCGGCGTTCGGAACGAGGGAAGCGTGGAGTCCCCCGAGGCACTGCAGAGCACCGATCTCGGCTCGGCCACGAAGGGCGCCGCAGTCGGCCCGTCGCCCGATCGCGCGCAGCGCGTCAGCGCGACGCTCACGGTCGAGGTGCGCGACCCGGACGCGGTCTCGGCCGCGGCGCAGGAGGCGCTCGAGCTGACGCGCTCCCTCGGCGGCCACGTCGTGAGCGCGTCCGTCGCGACCGGCGACGAGGGCAGCGCGTCGCTGACCGTCCGCGTCCCTGTCGACAAGGTGCAGCAGGCGATCGTGCAGCTCTCCGGGCTCGGCCGCATCGTCTCGCAGCAGGTGACGATCGACGACCTCCAGGAGGACCTCGACGCCCTCGAGCGGCGCGAGAGCTCGCTCCGCGCTCAGATCGCCCGCATCGGCGCGCGCCTCGAGACCGAGACGCTCGACGCGGAGACCCGCGCGGTGCTGGAAGCCAGGCGCGCTCGGCTCCAGCGCGAGCTCCGGCAGGTTCTCCGGGGCATCTCGTCCACGAGCGCCGAGGCGCGGATGGCAACGATCCAGCTGTCCGTCGTCACCCCGGACGCCCTCGGCGCTGTCCCGCCGCCGCCCTCACGCCTCGATCGCACCCTCGACGAGGCGCTGAACGTGCTCGTCTGGGAGGGCGTGGTCGCGCTCGCGCTCGTGATCGTCCTCGCGCCGGTCGCCTTCCTCGCGCTTGCCGCATGGCTCGGGCGGCGCCTCTACCGGCGTCGCGAGGACGAGCGCCTGCTCGCCGCGAGCTGACACGCCGCAGCCGACAACCTGGGTGGACTGTCACCGAAGGTGACACTCACCGGCTTTTCGCGCTGTCACCCGGGCCGAGCGTTGCGATGAGCGCCTCCGCGACCACCTTCAGCGGGCGGCCGGAGATCTGGCTCGCCTTGCGGAGCCGCGCGAAGGCGTCCTGCTCCGAGAGCCCTTCCCGCTCCATGAGGAGCCCCTTCGCCCGCTCGATCGTCTTTCTCGCCGCGAGCGCCTCGGCGAGCGAGCCCGCCTCCTCGCGGAGCGCGACGAGCTCGTCGTGCCGGGCGCGCGCGGTCTCGATCGCTGGCAGGAGGTCGGTCTCGCGGAAGGGCTTCACGAGGTAGCCGAAGACGCCCGCCTCGACGGCGCGTGCGACGATGTCGCGCTCCCCGTAGGCGGTCACCATCACGATCGGGATCGGCCGCTCGTCGAGGATCCGCCTGGCCGCCTCGATCCCGTCCAGCCGGGGCATCTTGACGTCGAGGAGCGCGACGTCCGGCTCCGTCTCGCGCGCCAGCGTCACGGCCTCCTCCCCGTCCCGCGCCTCGGCGCAGACCTCGAACCCCGCGTCCTCGAGCAGGCCCTTGAGATCCAGCCGGATCAGCGTCTCGTCCTCGGCGATGAGAACTCTGGTCACGCGGGGAACACCACCTCGGCGCGGAGCCCAGGGCCGTTGCGAAGGGCGAGCGACCCGCGCAGCTCGTCCCGGACCAGGGCGCGGACGATCGAGAGCCCGGTGCCGTCGCCGTCTCCCTGCATCCCCTCGCCGTCGTCGGCGATCGTGAGCACGACCTCCCCGTCGCGCGTCCCGAGAGCGATCGAGACCTGCGCGCCGCCGTGCTCGAGCGCATTCTGGAAGAGCTCGGTGAAGACGAGCGCGAGCGCGGTCGCCTGCTGTCCGCCGAGCGAGACGGGAGAGAGGTCGGCGCTCACGTCCTTGCCGGCCACGAGCCCCTGCACGAGCATCGCCCGGAGACGGTCGACGAGCTCGGCGAGGTCGACGTCGTCCTCGCGGTGCTCGGTGAGCACCTCGTGCACGGCCGCGATCGCGAGGATCCGGTTGACCGACTCCTGCAGCGCCTTGTGTGGGTCGACGTTCTCCGCACGCGCCTGGACGCGCAGGAGCGAGGCGACCGACTGCAGGTTGTTCTTGACGCGATGGTGGATCTCCTGGGCGAGGACGCCGCGCATGAGCGCCCGTCCGTGCTCGAGCGCGACGGCCGCGTGATGCGCGATCGCCTCGAGGAGCGCGCGGTCGTCGTCGCTGAACGGCGAGTCCCGGTCGCACACGAGCTCGCCGATCCGGCGTCCCTTCCAGCGCAGCGGGAGACGGACGGCGTGCGTGCCGGCCCGGCCCTCGGGCCACGCGATCTTCCCGTCCTCGAGGACGAGTGCGGCCCCGGTGGCGTGCAGCGACTCCATCGTCGTCTTCACGATTGCCTCGAGCGACTCCTCCAGGTAGAGCGACTCGGACACGGCCTCGGAGATCCGCGCCAGTGCCTCCAGCTCGACGACGCGCCGCTGGGCGGCCGCGTACAGCTTCGCGTGCTCGATCGTCTGCGCGACCTGCGACGCGATCGCGACGAGCAGCTCGATCTCGGCGGCGGTGAACGTCCGGGGCTCGCGCGTGCGGACGTTCAGGGCGCCCTCGAGCTTCTCCCGCGCGAGGATCGGCACGGCGAGGATCGACTCGTACTCGTCCTCGGGGAGGTTGGCGAAGAGCTTGAAGCGCGGGTCCAGGTGCGCCTGCGCAGCGATCATCACGGGCGCTCGCTCGGCGGCCGCGGTCCCGGTGATCCCCTCGCCGGGACGCATCCGGGGGGTCCGCGTCATCTCCTCGACCCGGCTCCCGTGCGTCGCCCGCAGGACGAGCTCGCCCGACCCCTCGTCGTGGAGGTAGACGAAGCACGCATCGGTGCCGAACGCGTCCGCGACCTTGCGGGCGACGAGCTCGAGCACCTCCTGCAGGTCGAGCGACGAGTTAACGGCTGCGATCGTCTCCGTCAGGAGCCGGAGGTGCCGTGAGGTCTCGTCCACGTCCGGATTGTCGCGGTTGAGATCCCCGGTGCGGAGCCCTAGAGTTGTCGGGCCTTGAGCTTCGACGACTGGCTCCTCGTGCTGCACGTGCTGAGCGCGTTCGCGTTCGCTGCGGGGATGGTGCTCTTCTGGGTGCTCATCGTCGCGGTTCGGCGGACCGACACGCCCGAGGGGACGATCCGCATGGAGCCGATCGTGAAGGTCGGCAGCGCGGCAACCGGTATCGGGGCCGGGGGGACGATCGTCTTCGGGATCTGGCTGGCCTTCTCCGTCGGCAACTACGACATCTGGGACGGCTGGATCATCGCCGCGATCGTGCTGTGGATGGGAGCCGGCGGGGTGGGCGGGCAGACGAGCAAGGCCTATCTGCAAGGGATGCGGAAAGCAGAGGAGCTCGAGCAGGCGGGCCAGCACGGCCCGAACGCCGAGCTCCTCGCCCTGAACCGCACGCAGCGCGGCCTCGTGTTGCACACGATCGCGTCCGTGCTCCTCCTGCTCATCATCATCGACATGATCTGGAAGCCGGGCGCATGACGACGGTCATCGCAGCGGTCAGGCCGGACAGCTGGAACTTCCCGCTGTTCCTGCACGTCCTCGGCGCCATGGTGCTCGTCGGCGCCACGCTCACGGCGGCGTCGCTCCTGGTGTTCGCCAGGGGCGATGCGCGTTCCCTCCGCCTCGGGTACTGGACGCTCCTGTTCGTCGGGCTTCCGGCGTTCATCCTGACCCGGCTCGCCGGCGAGTGGCTCGCGAACCGGGAGGGATGGTACGACGAGGGAGTTCCCGACCAGACGTGGCTCGGGATCGGCTTCATCGTGACCGACCTCGGCGGACTGCTCTTCCTCATCGCCCTAATCCTCGGTGGAATCGGCATCCGACGACTCCGCAGCGAAGGTGGCGCGGGCCTGCTCAGGGTGCCGATGATCGTCTCGTTCGTGCTGCTCGCCGCCTACGTCGTCGCGATCTGGGCGATGGCCGGCAAGCCGAACTAGTCGCGCAGACCGGGATCCGCGAGCGCCGACCCGGTCGCGGAGATCCCTGAAGGCGTCCGCTTCGCGGCCGCTATGGATGCGACAGCTCAGCCGCGCTGTCACGATCTGACGACAGCGAGCACGCAACACGGCCCGTGGCCGGAGGCCGGCTCTGCCGGCCGAGAGGCCAGGCAGACGTCGTAACCGTGCCCACGGCGGGGGAGGGGGGCTCGCGGGGGGAACCGTAGGTTTCCACCCGCCCACAACGACCACGGGCTCCACACCAGGGAGCCCGCGATCGGCCGTCAGATACAGGGCTCGCCGCTCGCCTTGCGGCATGCCCCGCAGTCGCAATCATGGAACTTCCGCGGGCCGGATGCAAGTGCCCGATTCAGACAACGACGAGCGTGCCCGTACCGTCAGCCACCGCGAAGCGGTGGCGCTTCAGGGGTTTCCGCGGCCGGGATCCACACGAGTGGATCCCGCCGGCTAGCGACGCGTAAGAGCGCGACGGCGACCCCAGCCACCGCGAAGCGGTGGCGCTTCAGGGGTTTCCGCGGCCGGGATCCACACGAGTGGATCCCGCCGGCTAGCGACGCGTAAGAGCGCGACGGCGACCCCAGCCACCGCGAAGCCGTGGCGCTTCAGGGTTTCCGCGGCCGGGATCCACACGAGTGGATCCCGGCCTGCGGTGATCACAGCGCAGCCAGGTAACGCCCCTTCTCCCACTCGGTGACCTGGACGCGGTACTCGTCCCACTCTTTGCGCTTGAGCTCGACGTAGCGCGGGAAGATGTGGTCGCCGAGGGCGCGCCGCATCAGGTCCGACCCTTCGAGCTCGTCGATCGCCTCGCCGAGCGACTCGGGCAGGGAGGTGATGCCCTGCTCCTTCCGCTCCGTAGCCGTGAGCCGGTACAGGTTCCGCTCCATCGGGTCCGGGAGCTCGTAGCCCCGCTCGATCCCCTCCAGCCCCGCGTGGAGCAGGGCCGCGAAGGCGAGGTACGGGTTGCAGGCCGGGTCCGGGCAGCGAATCTCCGCGCGCGTGGACTGCTCCGAGCCGGGCTTGTACAGCGGGATCCGCACGAGCGCGGAGCGGTTCCGCTGCGACCAGGCGACGTACACGGGCGCCTCGTAGCCGGGGACGAGCCGCTTGTACGAGTTCACCCACTGCGCGAGGACGGCCGACATCTCGCGCGCGTGCACGAGCAGCCCGGCGATGAAGGACTTCGCCGTCTTCGACAGGTGATGGTCGTCGCGCCGGTCGAAGAACTGGTTGCGCCCGCCCTTGAAGAGGGACATGTGCGTGTGCATGCCCGAGCCGTTCTCGGCGAAGAGCGGCTTCGGCATGAACGTCGCGTAGTACCCGTGCCAGGTCGGCGACCTCCTTCACGATCAGCCGGTACGTGATCGTGTGGTCGGCCATCGCGAGCGCGTCCGCGTAACGCATGTCGATCTCGTGCTGCGACGGGCCGACCTCGTGGTGGTGGTACTCGATCGGGATCCCGACGGCCTCGAGCGCCGCGATCGTGTCGTTCCGCACCTCGGTCGCGGCGTCCTGCACCGTCATCGCGAAGTAGCCGCCCTCGTCGATCGTCTCCGTGCCCCGGTCGTCCTCGAAGAGGAAGTACTCGAGCTCGGGGCCGACGTTGAACGCGTCGAAGCCCATCCCCTGCATCCGCTCGATCGCCTTGCGCAGCGCGAAGCGCGGGTCGCCCTCGTAGGGCACACCGTCCGGCGTGACGACGTCGCAGATCATCCGCGCGACGTTCGACCCGATCGCGTGCCCGTGGTCGTCGACGGGACGCGGCATGAGCTGGAAGGTGGCCGGGTCGGGGATGGCGACCATGTCCGACTCCTCGATCGCGTTGAAGCCCGTGATCGACGAGCCGTCGAAACCCATCCCGTCGTTCAGCGCCTCCTCCATCTCCGAAGGCGTGATCGCGAACGACTTGAGGTGTCCCTCGAGGTCGGTGAACCAGAAGAGGACGTGCTCGACGCCCTCGTCCTTGATCGTCTTCAGCACCGCGCGCCGCGCGGCCACCGACGAGGTCGCGCGATCCTTGCTCTTGACCATCTTCCCGCCCGCCTGGCTCCTCGGTCGTGCCATGAATCCCTCCTCAGAAATGGAAGAAGCCCCGGACGGCAGAGCCGCCCGAGGCCTCGTCGCCTCACACAGACCGCGGGAGTCTAGCGAGCGCCGGCCGGCTCTGCAGCGAGCTCTGGCTCGCGCCCCTGGTGGCGCAGCGCACGCCCGTAGAGGACGAGCGCCGGGGTGAGCGCCGCCGCGCCGGCCGCGAGCGCCGCGCGGATCCCGAACACGTTTCCGACGGCGCCGAGCGCCGGCCCGCCGCCCCACTCGCCCGCGGAGTCGCCCAGGTTCGTCATCGAGATCACGGTCGCCCGCACGCTCGAGTCGTCGATGCTCGTGTTGAGCCACGTCGAGTAGACGGGGCCGACGAGCGAGCGGAGCACGCGCGTCGCCCAGTACGCGGCGACCGCGACCGCGAACTGCCCGGCGAAGGCGAAGGCGAGCGTCCCCAGGATCGTGAGCGCGTCGAATGCGAAGAGCATCCGCGTCATGCCGACCGGGCTCAGCCGGACGAAGCGCGCTCGGAGCGGCTGCGCGACGAAGATCGCAAGAAGGAGCACGCCGGCGTTGAGGACGCCGAACCACACCACGGGATCGAGGTCTCCGAAGCCGGGGACGCCGACGTCGAGCAGGAAGTGCGCCTCCCAGAGCCGGTCGAACGCCTCGCTCCACATCCCGGAGAAGAACGCGATCCCCACGATCAGCAGCAGCATCGGCCGGGCGCGCATCAGCCTCCCGCCGGCCGCTCCTGTGCGCGCCATCGTCCGAATCGCCCCCACCTCGCCGCGCGTGGCGGGGCGGAAGCCGGTCTCCGGCATGAGCGCGGCGAGAGTCGCCCCGAGCAGCACGAGAACGAGGCCGGCGGCGACGATCGGGATACGAAGGTCGACGAGCGCCAGGCCGACGGCGCACGCGATGCCGAGCAATGCCCCGACGCGCGCGGCCTGGGCGCCGCGCTGGTACGGGGCCGCGACGTTGTCCGTCCCGACCTCGTCCGCGAGCCACGCGTCCTCCGCGCCGCTCTTGAAGGTCCAGCCGAAGCCCATCACGGCAGCGGCGATCAGCACGGCGAGCGACGCCGGGGGCGAGGCCGGTCGCCACGTATGCGAGCCCCATGATCACCGCGCCCACGACGATCGAGGCCCGGCGGCTGTAGGTGTCCGCCACGATCGCGGTCGGCACCTCGAAGAGGAAGTACGCGACCTCGAGCGCGGTCCCTGCGAGCACGAGCTCGAGCGGGCTCATCCCGAGATCGGTGACGAAGAAAACCGCCGCGACCGTCCAGCCGAGCGACATCGCGAACGACTCGACGCCCCGGTACAGGAGCCAGGCTCGCTGCGCGTCGAGCCGGCGCACGGCCTACGCCGAGGCGCCGGAGTAGCGGCGCAGGCCGAAGCGCCAGAACCAGCGCGTGAACGCGAAGAGCACCACGGCGAAGAGCGCCGCGAGGACGAGCGTCTGCCACTGGAGCCGCGAGGTGACGGCCTGCGCAGGAACGGTGACCGCGAAGGCGACCGGCACGAGGAACGTCACGCTGTAGCGGAGCCAGCCCGGGTAGATGCCGATGGGCCAGCGCCCCGTCTGGAACACGCCGTCGAAGAGGTCCGCGACGTGCCACATGTTCACGACCCAGAAGGCGCCCGTTGCGATCACGAGCCAGAAGCAGTAGATCATCGCCGCACCGAAGACGAGCGCGGCCCCGAAGGCGAGCGCGTCGACGCGCACCGGGGTCGGTCGTGATCCGGGACAGCCCGACACCCGAGGACCGCAAGCCCGGTGACGAGGTCGACCACCTGCCAGATGCGGACCTCGCGCACGCTCACGAGCACCTGCGCGTCCTCCGGCTTCGTCAGCGCGTGGTCGAGCTTGCCGTCGCGGACCTCGTCGATCAGCCGCATCATGTTCGGCTGGACGGAGACCTTGATCGCGCCCCCCATGAGGATCTGGATCCCGAGGAGGCAGAGAAGCTCCGACTGGGACCAGCCGTTCAGCTCGTCGGTGTGCGAGTAGACGAGCGCGAGCACGAGCAGCCCGACGACGAGCGCGATCGCCGACTGGAAGAGCTGGACGACGAAGTTGACGCGGTACTGCAGCTCGTTCAGCACCCCGACCTTGAAGAACAGCCAGCTGACCCTGAGCGCGTTCACGTTTCAGCCTCCCACCGCGGAGTAGCGCTTGATCGCGTGCTTCCACGCGACCCGGAAGATGGCGAGGCCGATCAGGGTCCAGAGCAGCTGAACGCCGAGCCCACGGAGCAGCTCTTCGTCGGAGAGGTCGCCGACGAGCGTCTCGATCGGGAAGAAGAAGGCCCACTGGAACGGCAGGAAACGGGAGACGTCCTGCACCCAGTCGGGCATCAGCGGGAGCGGGACGAGCCGCCCGGAGAGGAGCAACTCCGTCGTCATCCAGAGGTCGAAGATCGCCGCGCCCCGCGTCGTCCAGAAGCACAGCATCCCGAGCGCCTCCTGGAACATCGTCCGGATGAGGTACGCGCCCCAGATCGCGACGGCGAAGACCGCGACCTCGAGCGGGCGAGGGTCGAGGACCGGGTCGAAGACGAGCGAGAGCCCGATTGCGATCGGGATCCAGAGCACGATGACGACGACCTTCCAGCCCGCGAAGAAGGCGATGTCGTAGTGGAGTGGCAACACCGGCCGCAGCAGGTCCTTGTTGAGCTCGCCCTCGCGAATACGCTCTTCCCAGAAGGGCGCGCCGAACACGATGTTCATGTTCCGGACGAGCGTCCAGACGATGTAGTACGCAGCGAAGTAGCCGGCCGTGAGCCCCTGCACGGAACCGCCCTGCTGGTCCGCGATGGTCGTCCAGACCACGAGGTAGATCACGGGCTCGGCGACCATGCCGAGCATCCAGAAGTAGTTGGCCGTGCGGTACTGGAACTGCTGCTGCACGGCCAGCCGCATCGTCGTCAGGTAGAGGTCGGCCATCGAGCGGAGGCGTCCGGCCTCCCGCAGCTGCACCGCTTCCGCCTGCACGCTCACTCGACGCGCTCCTGCGCGAAGACGAGCTCGATGACGTCCTCGATCGGCGGGTCCTCGATCGTCAGGTCGAGCACGTCCTGCTCGGCGAGCAGCCTGGCCGCCACGACGGACGTCTCCGCCTTCGGCACGCGAAGCATGATCCAGTCGCCCTCGCGATGGATGACCTCCCCGTACCGGTGGAGCTCCGCGTTGCCGTTCTCGACCGCGACGCCGATGGTCTTGTACGCCGCGAACTTGTCGGCGAGACCGGACAGCTGGCCGTCGTACAGGATCCGGCCGTGGTGGATGACGACCACGCGCTTGCAGAGCGCTTCGACGTCCGCCATGTAGTGGCTCGTCAGCAGGACGGTCGCCCCGTGGCGCCGGTTGTACTCGGCGATGAAGGCGCGGATCCGCTTCTGCATGGTCACGTCCAGCCCGATCGTCGGCTCGTCGAGGAACAGCACCTGCGGCTGGTGGAGGAGCGAGCCGACGATCTCGACCTTCATCCGCTCTCCCAGCGAGAGCTGCCTCACCGGCTTGCGCACGAGGTCGCCCACCTCGAGCAGCTCGATGAGCTCGTCCCGCGTGGGAACGAAGTCCTCGCGCGTGATGCGATAGATGGCGCGGTTCAGCTCGAACGAGTCGAGCGCGGGGAGGTCCCACTGAAGCTGGTTCCGGTTCCCCATGACGAGCGTGATGCGGCGAAGGAAGTCCTTCTCGCGCTTCGACGGGACGTGGCCGAGAACGAGCGCCTCGCCCGTCAGTGGGGTAGAGCAGGCCCGAGAGCATCTTCAGCGTCGTCGTCTTTCCCGCGCCGTTCGGTCCGAGGAAGCCGACGATCTCGCCGGGCTCGATGTCGAAGGAGACCCCGGCGACGGCCTCCACCTTCCGCGTCTTGCGGCGGACGAGACCCTTCGCCGCAGCGCGGAGGCCGCCCTCCCGCTCGGGGACGTCGAAGACCTTGCGGAGCTCGGCGACGTGGACGGCAGGATCGGTCACGCCGCCCCCGCCAGGTCTCCCAGCACTTCCGCGATCCGGAAGCGGGCGTTCGCCGCTCGCGGCGGATGGGTCGTGTCGTAGTACGGGAGCGCGATCAGCGCGGTCGAGAGCGCCCAACCCCGCCCGCGCGCCCAGGTCGCCTCGTCGACGTCGAGCTCGGCGCGGAAGGTGTCCCTCGCTTCGCCGGTCAGGAGCGACCATGCGACCAGCACGTCACACGCGGGATCGCCGACGCCGAGGCAGCCGAAGTCGAGGACGGCCGCGAGCCTGCCCTCGCGGACGAGCAGGTTCTCCGGCACGAGGTCGCCGTGCACCCAGGTGGGGATCCCCTGCCATGGCGAGGCGTGGAGTGCGTCCTCCCACGCCGCCGTGACCGCATCGACGTCGACCACGTCCGCGAGCGCCGCGATCGCCGCTCGTGTCGTGGCGTCGCGCGTGGCGAGCGGAGCTCCCCGGCCGAAGTTCTGTTCCCCGGCGGGAGGGCCGCCGCCGGTGTCGATCCGCTGGAGCGCGGCGACGAACCGTGCGAGGTCGACCGCGAGGTCGCCGGCATCGACGCCGTCTCCCGGGCCCTCGCCGTCGAGCCACCAGTAGATCGACCACGAGAACGGGAAGGCCGAGGATGGCCTGCCCCTGGCAGCCGGGACGGGCACGGGGCAGGGAAGGTGCGGGGCCAGACGCGGAAGCCAGTGCCGCTCCTTGTCGACCTGCGCGTCGACCCCGTCCTTGCGTGGCAGACGCACGACGAGCTCGGCCCCGAGGCGAAAGAGGACGTGGTCCGAGCCCGGAACGCGTACGCGCCCGACGGGCAGGTGCGCCCACTGCGGGAACTGATCGGCGAGCAAGCGGCGGACGAGGTCGTCGTCGATCGCGACCTCGTTCGCGTGCAGCTGCTGCGCGACTCCCCCCACTATCCGGACCTCTTCAGCTTGCCGTGCTTCTTCGCGTAGCGAGCTGACCTCTGCGCAATAGCAGGATCCGCGAGCGCGGATCCTGCTCGCGCGTACACCCCTGAAGGCGGCCGCTTCGCGGCCGCTGCCGGTCTGGTCACGTCAACCGCTCCTCTTCAGCTTGCCGTGCTTCTTCGCGTACCGCTCGCCGCGGGCGAAGATCCAGAGGCCGAGCGGGATGGAGACTGCACCGATGATGAGCAGCGGCCAGATCTCGTCCCACATCGTGGACAGCCCCTGGCCGTCCAGGATCGCGGCACGCGCGGCGGCGAGCGCGTACGTCGCCGGAGAGAGCTTGGCGAGCCACTGCATCCACTCGGGCAGCACCTCGACCGGGTAGTAGACACCGGAGACGACGAGCAGCGTCCCTTGGGCGATCCACCCGAGCTGCGTCCCCTTCTCGGGAGAGATCAGCGGCAGGACCGACGTCATCATCCCGATCCCGAGGAACGAGATCGACGCGATCGCCAGGACGGCGAGGGCAGCCAGGAACTGCGCGTCGGGCACGGACAGATCGAAGAACCACACGCAGACGGTGAACAGGAAGACCGCCCTGACGAGGCCGTAGAGCACCGAGAAGACACCCATGCCCGCGAGGTGCATCGAGCGGGAGAGCGGGGCCATGAACGTGTACTCGATCGTGCCCTCCCAGCGCTCCCACGCGACGGTCTCCATGAGGAACTCGAAGAGCACGCCCAGGTACGCCCACACGACGGCGCCGATGAGGAGGCTCGTGGCCACCCGGTTGACGTCCAGCGTGCCGCCCTGCGCCTCGATGCCCTTGGCGATGAAGACGATCGTGAGCGTGTTCGCGACGGTCCAGATGAACCACGCGAAGTCCCACCAGATGTAGCGCTTGGTGAGGTAGTAGTTGCGCTCGACGACGCCGCCCGCGCCGACAAGCTCCGAGCGCAGCGTGGATCCGACGGTGCTCACGCCATCACCTCCCGGTCGTCGTCCTCGTCGTCTTCCGCCTCGAACTCGCGCCCGGTCGCCGCGAAGAACGCCTCCTCGAGCGTGTCCGCCCCGTACCGGCGCTTGAGGTCGTCCGCCGGCTCGAGCACGAGCAGCCTCCCGCGGTCGAGGATCCCGACGCGCTCCGCCAGCACCTCCGCCTCGGCCAGGTCGTGGGTGCAGAGGAGGATCGTCGAGTCGTGGTTCGTGCGGATCTCGCGGATGAACTCCTGCACCTCGAGCTTCGAGCGCGGGTCGAGCCCCGTGGTCGGCTCGTCGAGCAGGAGCACGACGGGCGAGGTCAGGAGCGCGCGCGCAAGCGCGACCTTCTGCTGCATCCCGCGCGAGAGGTTCTCCATCGACTCGTCGCGCCGGTCGCCGGGGAACCCGACGCGCCCGAGGATCTCCGGGATCCGGTCTCGCGTCTGACCTGCCGACATGCCGTAGTACCGCGCCGCGTAGCTGAGGTTTTCGACCGCGGACATCTTCTTGAAGAACGAGGCCTCGACCGACACGCGGTTCACGAGGCGACGGACCGGACGCGCGCTCCGCACGACGTCGTGCCCGAAGATCTCCGCCGAGCCGCCGTCCGGAAGCAGCAGCGTCGACAGCAGACGGACGAGCGTCGACTTCCCCGAGCCGTTCTGGCCGAGGATCGCGACCGTCTCGCCCCGCTGGATCACGAACGAGACGTCGTCCAGCGCGACGCGCGTCTTCCGTCCGAACCGCCCCTTCTTGGGGTCGCGGAGCTTGAACTCCTTCCGGAGCTCCCGGACCTCGACCGCGGGCGCGGTCGGACGGCGGACGGTCTCGATGGGCACTGCCTCCTGCACTTCGCTCATCTGATGCTCCTTCGAAGAACTGCGTAGCGAGAAACGGGGACGCACGAGCCAGGCCCTAACGGAGGGCCACGGCAACGGGTATCTCAGCTACTGGCGAGGCGCATCAAGTCGCGCACGATAGCAGCGACCGCGGCCGGCCTCAAGCCCGGCGACGTCGCGGCTCAGCTCGCCGCGGTGGACGTGAACAGGTGAAGCCCGAGGCTTCGCGAGAGGAACCGCGCGGCGAGCCGACCCTTCACGCTGTTCCCCGCCGGGTCGAGGAGCGGCGCGAACGTGCCGAGACCTCCCTTGCCAGGGGACACGGTCACGATCCCGCCGCCGATACCGCTCTTCCCGGGCAGGCCGATGTCGTAGAGCCAGTCCCCCGAAGTCTCGTAGAGCCCGGAAGTGGCCATGACGGCGAGCACGTGGTGACACGTCTCCGCGTCGACAACCTGTTCCCGCGTCAGCGGGTTCACGCCGCCGTCGGCAAGGGTGGCACCCATCACGGCCAGGTCTCGCGCCGTGACGCTCAGCGAGCTCTGACGGGTGTAGAGGTCGAGGGCGGCTGCCGGGTCCCCGTGGACGCAGCCGCGCTCGTGCAGGGCGCGCACGAGGTCGCGGTTGCGGTGGTTCGTCGCCGAGGCGGATGCGTACACCTCGTCGTCGAGCGCGAGCGCACGGCCGGCGAAGCGCGAGAGCCCGTCGACCGCGTGGCGCCACTTCTCCTCGGCGTTCCTCCCGGGGAGGAGGCTCGCCGCGGCGATCGCACCGGGGTTCACCATCGGGTTCGTCCGCCCGTCCCCGGCCCGCTCGACCGCCTCGAGCGCGTTGAACGGGAGACCCGTGGCGTTCACGCCCAGCTGCGCGCGAGCCTCCTCCGCACCGATCTCCTCGACCACGAGCGCAAAGACGAACGGCTTGGCGACGCTCATCAGCGCGAACTCGAGCTCCGCGTCGCCCGCCGCGTGGACCGCGCCTCGGACCCCGACGACACAGATGCCGAAGAGATCCCGAGGGACGCGCGCCAACGCCGGGTAGACCTCGGAGACCGCGCCGCTCCTTTCCGACCTGAACCGCTCGTACGCCTCGTCGACGAGCTCGCGCACGCGGTCGGGATCCGGGAGTCGGCCGGTCGAGACGAAGGACGGCATGCGCTCGCTCACAGGTACCGGTTCCGCTGGAGCCACTGCATGGAGAAGAAGCCCCAGAGCGGCGGGAGGTAGAACGTCGCGATCCGGTACATGAGCACGGCGGCGAGCGCCGCCTCTTCGGTCATGCCGGCCGCAGTGAGCCCGATGACTAGGCCGAACTCGGCCACGCCGATGTTGCCGGGAATGGGCACGAAGCTGCCCACGAGCGCGACGGAGACGTTGATCACGAGCAGCTCTGCGAGTGTGATGTCGTAGCCGAGGCTGCGGGCGAAGAGCCCGAGCGCGATGGCGAACAGGATCTCGGTCGCGAGGCTCCCGAAGACGAGCAGCGCGAGCTTGTTCGACGCCCGGAGGGCGCGGAGCGCCATGCGGACGTCAGGCCACCAGCGCCGCACCTGCCCGACGATGGCCTGCCGGATCCGCCTCACGACGACGAGCACGAGGGCCGAGAGGAGGACGAGGCCGACCACGATCCAGAGCAGCGTTCGCTCACCCCGGAGGGGAACGGCAGCTCGATTGCGAGCGACGACTCGGAGAAGACGAGCAGCACGGCGAGGAGGACGGCCTGGATCAGAGTGCTCGCGAACGAGTCGATCGCGCCGGCGGCGACCGCCGTCGGCGGCGAGAGGCCTTGACGCTGGAAGAACCGAATGTTGACCGCCATGCGTGCGAGGTTCGACGGGAGGGCGACGTTCATGTACCCGGTCGCGAGCTGCATCCCGTAGACGGGGCCGAACGGGAGCGGTGCCGCTACGGAGCCGAGGGTGGAGACCGCTTGCGTCACACGCGGGAGCTGCGCGACGAGGAACGCGAACGGGATCCATGCCCAGGATGCGTCTCGCACGGTCGTCCGGAACTGATCCCAGTCCACGCCGCCCGCCGCACCGAGGATCGCGTACGAGGCGAGGACGAGGAGCGCGATCTGGACGGCCGATCGCCAGGTGACGCCTCGGAGCTTCACGAGGTCCGGGGGCTCGACGCCCACGGCCGCCGCGGCGTGCTCGCGGAACGCGTCGACGTCGATCTCTCCGTCCTTCACCGCGCGGCGCAGGGTCGGGCTGAAGGCGGCCGACTGCAGGTAGGGGAGGAGCGCCACGACGTCCTCCGCACCGCGAGCGCTCGTGGCGACACGCAGCGCTCGCTCCTCACCGACGAGCGCTGCCGTGGTCACCAGGAGCTGCGCGCGGTCCGTCTGGAGCTGATGGACATCGGGGGCAACGGTCGCCGCGCCGAAGTCCACGAAGCCGACCTCGCCGCCGACCAGGACGACCGACAGCGGGTCGATCTGCTGGTGCGCGATCTTGAGCTCGTCGAGGAGCGCGAGCGCGCGCCAGGTGCCCCGAAGAATCTCGTCGTCGAGCCGTTCCGGCTCGAGGGAGCCGAGCGACTCCAGCTCTCCCCGCAGCACGAGGAGCGCGTCGTCGTCGACCGTCGCGCCCGCCGTCACGACCTCGCGCGTGGCGAGCCCCGCAGTGCGCGCGAGCAGCGTCACGAACGCCTCGTGCTCCGCCAACTGGAGCCGGCCCAGCCCGATCGCCGGGCCGGCGCCGCGATACCAGACGCTGCGCCAGAGCTTCGCGACGAACTGCGTGTCGGAGGCGTCGCGCCCGTACACCTTCACGAGCAGCGAGCGGCCCTGGGCGTCCAGCCCGGCGACGTGGAACACCCCGGCGACCTGGCGCTCGACGGCCACGAGCTCGCGCACGCGGACGCCGAGCTGCGCGAGGCCGGCGCGGACGTCGTCCAGACCGGGGCGGCCTGCCGACGTGCCGAGCGCGAGGTTGACCGCTGCGGCTGCGGCGACGCCGATGAGCGCCGCGGCGACGGTGCCGAACGGCATAGCGCCGCCGACGACGGCCGCCCCGACGATGCCGAGGACCACGACCCACCTCCCGACCCGGCGAAGCGGGCGGACGAGGTGCGGAGACACGGCGACGATCACCGCCGTCGCCTCGGCGACGCGGACGTTCGGGAAACGAGGGCTGCCCGAGGTCCCCGCGATCGCGGCGGACAGGTCGGGCCACGAGCCGAGGGTGAGCCGCGCGGACACGAGACCCACGAGCACCGCGAGGACCGCCGCGGCGAGCGCTTCCCCGACGGCCACGAACCGTCGGCAGAGGAGCGCGACGGCGACGAGCACCACCGCCCACAGCCACAGCGCGTCGGAGAGGAACCCCCACGCGGGATCGAGCCATCCCGGGATGCTTCGCAGGAAGCGCTCGAGCGAGCGCTCGAAGGACGAGGGCGGGTAGGCGGCGATCGCCACGCCCAGCCCGAGGAGCGCCGGGACAAGCAGGACGACGTCCGTCGCGCGGCGCGCACGGGGCTGGCCGGGCGGTGCGGCGAACACCCTGAGGCCGCCCCGGAGCACGGCGACCGACACCTCGACTCCGCGGTCGATCACCGACCCGGGCTCGGGCGATCGCTCGTCGGCCACGCTCAGAAGCTCCAGATCAGGGGGACGGGGAGCACCGCTACGACGCCGAACAACGCGAGCAACGGAAGTCCGAGCTTCCGGTGGTCACCGAACCGGCGACCGCCCGGCTCCATCACCATCAGGTTCACAGGCGTGGCGACGGGGGTGAGGAACGATGCCGCAGCAGCGACGCAGATGCCCATCAGCATCGGCTTGGCGGAGACGTCGAGCTCGGCCGCGGCCGACACCGTGATCGGGATCACGATCAGCGCGGTGGCCATGTTCGAGATGAGCTGGCCGAGCGCGAAGGCGAGCAGCACGAGCCCGACGAGGAGCGCGTGCGGCCCCCGGTCGTCGAGGGCGTACTGGTCGACGAGGGTGTGGGCGAGGTCGCCGAAGTCGCGCGTCGCCGAGCGTACCTTCCTCGAGGGGAGCAAGCACTCGCCACCGAGGATGAGGAGGGTCGTTGTCTCTCGTCGCTCATGGCTCGGCGCAAGCGATCGTGGCTTGTGCCGACCCTATCGGCGGCGGCCTGGGCATGCGCCGATATAGGCTCACCTCCTGGAGGAGAGCGTGCAACCGGGGGCCGGAACGGCGAGGCGCCCGTTCTGCGCGGACGTCTCGAGCGGGCGCGGCGAGCCGCTCGCGGCGACGGCGAGCCGCATCGACCACTGGCTCCTGGTCGAGCACCGGGGCGCGTGGGCGCGCGACGTGCTCCGCGGCAGCATGCTCTCGCCGGAGCTGAAGGCGCATCTGCGCGAGCAGCTCGACGCGCTCGCACACGCGCGCCTCCTCTTCGTGAAGAAGCCCGAGCGCCGCGCGGAGACCGGACGCCACGTCTTCTTCGGCACGTCGACGCCCGGAGAGGAGCGGCTCGTCGAGCTCGAGGTCGAGCACGAGAACGACCTGCTCGACATCGACTTCGCCTCCGGGAACGTGCCGGGGGCACGCCTCGACGGGCAGCTCTTCGTCGTCTGCACCCACGGCAAGCGCGACCGCTGCTGCGCCCGGTACGGCCGCCCGCTGTACGACGCCCTCGTGCGCGCGGCCGACCCCGACCGCGTCTGGCAGTCGACCCACGTCGGTGGCGACCGCTTCGCCGGCAACATCGTCACGCTCCCCCACGGGCTCTACTACGGGCGGGTCGCCCCGGACGACGTGGACGGCCTCCTCGCCGAGCATGCCGCGGGACGCCTCGACCTCGACCGCTACCGCGGCCGGAGTGCGTACCCGTTCCCGGTGCAGGCAGCCGAGCAGACGGTCCGAGAGTCGGAGGGGCTCGAGGGACTGGACGATCTCACGCTTCTCGAAGCCGGGCGGGGAGACGGCGGCAAGTGGCGCGTCCGCTTCCGGACGCCGAAGGGGGCGGTGCACGAGGTTCGGGTCGACGCGACCCTGGACGACGAGGCCGCGTACCTCACGTGCGACTCCGCCGAACCCAGGCCCCCCCGCCGGTGCCTGGTGACGGCGCACCGAGTGCTCAGTCGAGAGCTCTGAGGAAGCCTTCGCGCACGAGCCGGCGGGCGAGGACGAGCCGTCCCTCCGCGTCGAGCTCGCCCGGGAGGTCCGCCACCCTGAATGCATCTTCGCTCTCGTAGCAGGCGGAGATCTCGGCCGAGGCGTGGGCCGGGAAGCTGATCTCCTTGCCCTCGAAGACGAGCGCGACCCCATCGACTCGCTCCTCGAGGTCCGCGATCACCGTCTCGCGCCGTTCGACCAGCGTGCCGACATCGATCCCCTCCAGAGCGCGGAGCTGCGAAAGGCCGTCCTCGCGGATCGGCCGACGGGTGTCGAGGAAGTGACGCCTTCGCCGCCCCTCCACCCGCTCGGGCTCGAGCTCCTCGGCGAGCAGGTCCGCGAGGGTGGCGCCCACGTCCCCCTCGGCGCTTCGCCTGAATGCCGGCTCGCCCTCTCCCGCCGCGAGCGCCGCCTTCGCCGCGTCGAGCCAGGTGTGCGCGGTGATCCCGATCGTCAGGTGCAGCGAGTCGCTCGAGGAGGTCTCGGCCTGGTGGAGCCAACCGCGCGGCAGGTAGAGCGTGTCCCCGGGCCGAAGCACGAGGTCGTCGGTCGGGTCGCCGTGCTCACCGAGGGCGGAGGAATAGCGCTGATGCTTGAGCGGCAGCTCGAGCAGCGGGTCGTACACGAGCCAGCGCTTCTCGCCCGCGACCTGGAGGACGAGCACGTCGTGCGTGTCGTGATGCACCCCGAAGCCCTGCGAGCCGCGCGGCGTGTAGTACGCGTTCGCCTGAACGCCGACGCCGAACGCCTCCTCGAGCAGGCGGCAGAAGACCGCGAGCGGGTGCCAGTTGACGTGCAGCGCCTGGAGGACGATGGTGGCGCCTGCCCCCCACTCCGCGAGCACGCGCGGGACGTCGGCCGTGCTCGTGAACGGCGGCCGCCAGGAGACCTCGCTCGTGTACCCCCCGACGCCGAGCTGGCTGCCCGCGCGCACGAGCCGAAACGCCGGATAGCGGATCGCCGTGGAGCAGACGAGCCGCTCGACGTCGGCCTCGGAGAGGAGGTCGTCGAAGCGCCCCGGCTCGTCGCGCGGAACGACCAGCGGGCGCCGCTCCCAGTGCTCCGCGCGGAACGTCGAAGCGTCGACCGGATCGAGGCAGCGCGCGAGCGCCGCCTCCGCCTGCCTACGCGGCGTCCGTGTCGTCCGCGTCGGCGTCGGTCGAGTCCGTGTCGTCGGCGTCGCTGGAATCGCTGTCGTCGGCGTCGGCCGCGTCGCTGTCGTCGGCGTCAGCGTCGCTCGAGTCCGTGTCGTCTGCGTCGGCCTCGAGCTCGAGCTCGGCCCCGCCGCTCGCGATGGTCTGGATCTCGTCGTCGCGCAAGGTCGTCATCGCTCTCCTCCTCGGACGAAGTGAGGCCGGAACGCTACCTGGTCATCTCACTCGAGGGCGGCGGCGATGCCGAGCATGATCAGGCAAACGACTGCGAGGACCGCCATCAGGGGCAGCATGAACCGGATCCACTTGTCGTAGCGCACGCCCGCGAGCGCGAGGCCGGCCATCACGACGGCGCTCGTCGGGGTGATGAACCGGGCGATACCGGCGCCCCAGCTCCAGGAGGTGACGACGAGCGGACGCGACACGTCGGCGAAGTCCGCGAGCGGAGCGAGCAGCGGCATCGCGAGCGTGGCATGGCCGGAGGACGAAGGGATGATGAACGCGATCCCGGTGTTGATGAGCAGGACGAGCGAGGTGAAGGTGACCGCGGAGGTGCCGCTGACGGCGTCCTCCATCCAGCTCAGGATCGTGTCGATCGTCTGCGTGTTGTTGAGGATCACCGTGACGCCGCGGGCAAGCACCACGGCGACGGCGGCGCCGATGAAGTCGCCGAACCCTCGCATGATGTTCCCGGTGATCTGCTTCTCGCCGTAGCCCGCGACGAGTCCCACCACGACAGAGGCGACGAGGAAGAGGGCGATGAGCTCGGGGAACCACCAGCCGAGGTTCCACCACGGATCGTTCGGGACCGGCACGTGCGTCTCCGGGTCCACGTTCACGCCGAGGTCGAAGATCGAGTCCCAGGGGATGACCGAGAAGACGAGCAGCGCGAACGTGAACGCCGTGATCCCGAGGATCAGCTTCTGACGGCCGGTGAGGTCGTGGCTCGCCGCAGACTCCTCCTTCTTGACGAGCTCCTCGTCCTCGGGGAGGAAGCCGACGAGCGACCTGTCCGGCTGCGCCTTGGCCCGCTCGGCATAGCGAACGACGTAGGCGATCGTGATCGCGGTCAGCACGAACCAACCGACCCACCGCAGCCCGATGCCGTCACCGATCCCGACGTCGGCGAACTCGCTCGCGACTCCGATCGAGAACGGGTTCACCGTCGAGGCCATCGAACCGACCGTCGTCGAGGCGATGATCATCCCGGCGACCGCCATACGGTCGTATCCGAGCGCGAGCAGCAGGGGTATCAGGAGCGCGTAGAACCCCAGCGTCTCGTCCGCCCAGCCCATGGTCGTGCCGAGCAGCGAGAAGAGCGCCATGACCGCGACGATGACGAGCCAGGGTCGTCCGCGGACCGCGTAGGCGAGCTTCCCGATGGCGACGTCGAGGGCGCCCGTCGCGAGCACCATGGTCATGAACGCGCCGATCGCAAGGACGAACGCGAACACGCCGACCGCGCCGAAGAGCCGGCCGACGCCGAAGGGCCGGACGAAGCCGGTCTCGGGGTCCTGCAGTCCGTAGAGGCCGTTGACGGGCGCCAGGAAGAAGTCCTCGACACGCTCGCCGAAGTCCTGCGGTGCGTCGACCCGCACGAACGACCCCGGCTGCGGGACGCCGCTCTCGTCGTGCTGGTACGCGCCCGCGGGGATGAGGAACGCGGCGAGCCAGACGAGGAACGTGACGATGACGAGGACGGTCAGCGTGCCTGGGAACTCGAAGCGCTTCCTCCCGGACCCGCCGGCCCCCGCCTCGGGCTCTCCCACGGCTGCGTGCGCCTCGTCACCCATGTCGATCTCCTTTCCCACGCTCGGCGAGCTCTTCGAGGAAGAGCGTCTCGGCCAGGATCGCCTTCTCCCACTCGTCGATCAGGACGCGTTCGTTCGGGCCGTGGATGTTGGCGAAGCTGTCGGTGCATCCGAACACGAACAGCGCCGCGGCGGGCACGCCCTCGCTCATCGCCTTGACGAGTGGGATCGCGCCGCCGGTGGCGATCTCGACGGTCTCTGCGCCCCAGGCCTCGCTCATGGCTGCGACCATCGCGTCCCAGGCCGGCCCGCTCGAGCTCGCGCGGAAGCCGTCCCCCGTCGCTCCGGCCGTGATCGCGAGCGGAACGCCGAACGGGCGCTGCGCCTCGAGGTGGCGCATCACCGCCGCCTGCGCCTCCGCCGCCGGCTGCTCGGGGTGGACGCGGACGTTGATCACGGCCCGCGCGTGCGCCTGCACGGCTGCGGCGGCCCCGTCGACGGCGGGGCAGTCGATCCCGAGCACGGTGATGCCCGGGCCGCTCCAGATCTTCGAGCCGATCCCGCCCGTGCCGACGATCGGCAGCCCGTCCTCCATCTCGGCGAGCGCGCGGAACTCCTCGTCTGTGTACGCCTCTCCCGCCCACTCCTCGCGGCGGAGCCCGTCGACCGCGACGTCGCCCGAGTCGTCCCACATGCTCGAGAGCGCGCGCAGGAGCGCGACGAGCGCGTCCGGCGCGGCGCCTCCGTACTGCCCGGAGTGCTTGTTGCTCGCGAGCGTCCGCGTCTCGACGGTGATGCGCGCGTCGCCGCGCAGGGAGACCGTCAGCGACGGCTGGCCGGCGCGGATCGAGCCCCCGTCGGCGACGACGATCGCGTCGGCCCGGAACGGCTCGGGATTCTCCGTGGGGTGGCCCTCCTCGAGCGGGCTGCCGACCTCCTCCTGGCCCTCGATCAGGATCTTGATCCCCACCGGCGGCTTCCCATCCCACGCGCGCAGCGCGCCGACGTGGACGAGGATGTTCGCCTTGGAGTCCGCAGCGCCGCGCCCGTAGATCGCGCCGTCGCGCTCGACCGCCTCGAAGGGCGGCGAGGTCCAGAGCTCCTGGTCGCCCGCCGGCACGACGTCGTAGTGGCCGTAGAGAAGGACCGTGGGAGCGCCGTCCGGCCCGGGGATCTCGCCGCTGATGACCGGCGCGGTGCCCTCGAGCTCGATGGAGGTGAAGCTCTCGACACCGGCGCCGCGGAGGAGCTCGACGACGGCCTGGTGCGCCTCGAGCAGCGCCGGCCGCGTGTGCTCCGGAAAGCCCCACTCGGAGAGCGACGGAATCGCGACGAGCCGCGCGAGGTCGTCCTTCAGCTGCGGCATGAGCGCAGCGACGCGCTCCCGTGTGATCCCTCTCATAGACGCGTCCCCCGGCAAGGTGCCTCCTCCGGCGACGGTGTGCGCGACTCTAGCCACTGGGCGCGCTCGACGATGCCTTCCCCACGTGCGTCTGCCCTCCACGTGCGCCTGCCCTCGACGTGCGTCTCGGAGCCACCCGTCGTCCTCGGCGGGCGTGCATAGTCTCCGCACGTTGAACAGGCGACGAACCCGGCCCACGGCAGCGAGACGGCGCGTCGTCGCCCTGGCGGTCGCCTCGGTGACCTCCCTCGCGCTCGCGGGTTCCGCTCTCGCGGGCCCCGAGGAGGACCTCGCCGCCCGCTACGCGCCGGTCGTCCGCCTCGTGGAGCAGACGGAGGAGTGCGGCCCCGGCGAGCCTTACGAGCCGAGCGACATCGACGCGTTCCTGGACGAGGAGACGGTCTCGCTGCGCGGGCCCTGGCGCAGCAACGACCTCGTGGAGATCGCTCCGGGCGCGGCCGACCTGGGACGGGGCCTCTACGAGTACAACCTCGACTTCCCCGGCGACGCGCTCAACCCGGGCTGCGACTACGAGCGCTGGGCACGAAGGGTCACCGAGGGCACGGAGCCGACGGTGTACGCGCACGTCGCGGTCGAGGCGGGCGCTCCCGACCGGCTCGCGCTCCAGTACTGGCTCTACTACGCGTTCAACGACTGGAACAACCTGCACGAGGGCGACTGGGAGATGATCCAGCTCGTCTTCGACGCAGGGTCCGTCGAGGAGGCGCTCGCCGGGGACGGGCCGCTCGAGGTCGGATACAGCCAGCACGAGGGGGCGGAGCGGGCGGAGTGGGACGACGAGAAGCTCGAGCTCGTCGATGTGACCCACCCCGTCGTCCATCCGGCCGCCGGGTCGCACGCGAACTTCTACGAGGAGGGGCTCTACCTCGGCCGCTCCGCGGAGACAGGGGTCGGCTGCGACGACACGACCGGGCCGACCGTGGAGCTCCGCCCCGGGGTACGCACGATCCTGAGCGACCCCGGCGCGGCGCGCCAGGCGTTTCCCTGGATCGCCTTCGAGGGCCGTTGGGGCGAGCGCCAGCGGGCCTTCTACAACGGCCCGACCGGCCCGAACCTGAAATCGCAGTGGACCGCTCCGATCGCGTGGTCCGAGGACTGGCGAGAACGCAGCTACGCGATCCCCGCCGGCGGGCACCTCGGGACCGACGCCACAGACTTCTTCTGCGGCGCGGTCGCCGCCGGGTCCTCCTTCGTGCGCAGCTTCGTCGAGAACCCGCAGCAGGTCGTCCTGGGGCTCGCGATCCTCGCAGCGCTCCTCCTCTTCGCGGCGACGCGCACGTCGTGGCGGCCGAGCACGCCGCTCCGCGTGGGGCGGCGGCGCTCGTGGGGCCAGACGCTCACCGCGTCGGCGCGGATGTACGCCTCGCGCCCGTTCCTCTTCGTCGGGATCGGGCTCGTCACGATCCCGATCTCGATCGTGATCTCGCTGCTGCAGGCGGCGGTCGTGCACGCCTCGGAAATCGGCGTCGACGCCGAGGGCGAGAGCGGCGGCGTGCTGGTCCTGATCGCGCTCGGGATCGGGATCGTCCTCACCCTCCTCGGGCTCGCCCTCGTCCAGGCGGCGAGCGCACGCGCGATCGCGGAGATCGATGCCGGACGGCGGATCGGCTTCGTCGGCGCGTACCGCATGACGCTGGACGGCATCCGGCCGCTCGTGGGTGCGCTCGCCGTCGCGGTCGCCGTGGCGGGAGCCCTCTGGCTGACCGTCTTCCTCATCCCCGTCGCGATCTGGCTCATCGTGCGCTGGGCGCTGCTCGTTCCGGCCGTCGAGCTGGAGGAGCGCTCCGCCCTCGACGCCCTGCGCCGGAGCGGGTCGCTCGTCCGGCTGCAGTGGCTCAAGGTCGGGACGCTCGTCGTCGTCGCCGCGGCCCTCGCGATCGTCACGGGCCCGTTCCTCGGTGCGCTCCTGCTCCTCCTCGTCGACCTCCCGTTCGCGCTCGTGAACGTCGTCGCCGCGCTGCTGTACGCCGTGGCGATGCCGTTCGTCGGCGTGACGACGACCTACGTCTACTTCGACACGCTCGCGCGCGAGCGGCTCGAGGAGAGCTCCGCCTCGCCCACCGAGTTGCCGGCGGAGATCGCGCTTTGACGTTCGTCCGCGGGGCGGGCTAGAGTCGGGTCGGAACGGAGTCGGCGAAGACTCCGGCCGAGGCGACGTGGCCTCAGAGCTCAGAAGAGCTCTGGGGTCTTTTTGTTGGTCCGAACGGAGGAGGAGCCATGTCGGAGGTCGAGGAACGGCACTACCTGGGGAACGGCGGCGAGACGCTGCCGGACGCGCGCGAGGCGCTCGAGTGGGCGACGGAGACGCGCGTCGCGATGGTCGACCTGAAGTTCTGCGACCTGCTCGGCACGTGGCAGCACGTCACGCTGCCGCTGACGGCGTTCGACGAGGCCGCCTTCGACGACGGGCTCGGCTTCGACGGGTCCTCGATCCGCGGCTGGCAGGCGATCCAGGACTCGGACATGCTCCTCGTCCCCGACCCGTCCTCGGCGATCCTCGACCCGGCCACCGAGGCGCCTACCCTCTCGCTCGTGTGCGAGATCGCCGACCCCATCTCGCGCGAGCCCTACGCGAAAGACCCGCGTGGCGTCGCGAGGCGCGCCGAGGCCCACCTGCGCGCGAGCGGTGTCGCCGACACCGCGTACTTCGGCCCCGAATGCGAGTTCTTCGTCTTCGACGAGGTGCACTACGACCTCGCGCCAAACCGCTCGCACTACTCCGTCGACTCGGAGGAGGGCTACTGGAACTCGGGCAAGCCCGGCCTCGGCTACACGGCGCGGCCGAAGGAGGGGTACTTCCCCGCGGCGCCCTCGGACACGCTGCACGACCTGCGCACCGAGATGGTGCTCACGCTCGAGCGGATCGGGATCCCCTGCGAGTTCCACCACCACGAGGTGGCCTCGGGCGGCCAGTGCGAGATCGACCTCCGCTTCACGACCCTGACCCGCATGGCCGACCAGGTCATGACCTACAAGTACGTCGTCAAGAACGTCGCCCGGCGCCACGGCAAAACCGTGACCTTCATGCCGAAGCCGCTCTACGGCGACAACGGCTCGGGGATGCATACGCATCAGTCGCTGTGGATGGAGGGGACACCGCTCATGGCGGACAGGTCCGGGTACGCCGGCCTCTCCCAGCTGGGCCGCGCCTACGTCGGTGGGCTGCTCGCCCACGCGCCGGCCCTGCTCGCCTTCTGCGCGCCCACGACGAACTCGTACCGGCGGCTCGTCCCCGGCTACGAGGCACCGGTCAATCTCGTGTACTCGCAGCGGAACCGCTCCGCCTGCATCCGCATCCCCGTGTACTCCGACTTGGCGAAGGCGAAGCGGATCGAGTTCCGCCCGCCCGACTCCGCCGCGAACCCGTACCTCGCCTTCGCGGCGATGCTCATGGCGGGGCTGGACGGGATCGAGCGCGGTCTCGATCCCGGCGCGCCGGCGGACTACGACCTCTTCGAGGACACGAGGGGCGACGTCCCGCAGGTGCCGGGCTCGCTCGCCGAGGCGCTCGACGCGCTCGAGGCAGACCACGAGTTCCTTCTCCGGGGCGACGTGTTCTCCGAGGGCCTGATCGAGACCTGGATCGCCTGGAAGCGGGAGAACGAGATCGACCCCGTTCGGCTGCGCCCGCACCCGGCGGAGTTCGCGCTCTACTTCGACTGCTGACCGACATCGGGGACGGGCCGCGCGGACTCGGCCCGTCCCCGCACTGGATCCCGAGCGTCCGTCGGCTTGCGCACACCTTGTCTCGCGAACGGACGCGCGCGATAGTGCCGAGCAATGTCACGAGCTGCCGGCATTCTGAAACGCACGAATGCCTCCGGCTGGCTGCTCGTCGTCCTCGTCGCAGTCCTGGCGGAGATGGCAATCCGACAGCTCGACCTGCACGACAGCGTGGCTGCGCCGTCCGACACCCTCCGTGCGCTCGTCGACGGGCTCGCGGACGGCACGCTCTCGGCCGAGATCGGCACCACGCTGGAGCGGTACGTCGAGGCATTCGCGTTCGCGATCGCGGTCGGCGTCACGCTGGGAGTCGTCATCGGGAGCTCGCGCACGCTGCGCGACGCGTCGTCGGTCGTTCTCGAGGTCCTGCGGCCGATCCCAGCCGTTGCCCTGATCCCTGTCGCATATCTCTTCTTCGACCTCGGCACACCGATGATCCGGTTCGTGATCGCCTACGCCGCAGTCTGGCCGATCC
The DNA here is from genome assembly GCA_963750595.1 of uncultured Actinomycetes bacterium. GTDB lineage: Bacteria > Actinomycetota > Thermoleophilia > Gaiellales > Gaiellaceae > GMQP-bins7. The sequence continues at coordinate 539,285 of CAVVRG010000003.1, forward strand.
TCGTGAACACGCTGTACGGCGTCCGCGGAAGCGACCGCATGCTCCACGACGTCGCGCAGACGTCGGGCGCGGGCCGCGTGGACAGGCTCGTCCGCGTGACGCTGCCCGCCGCGCTCCCGAGCATCTGGACGGGGATCAGGGTGAGCGCACCGATCGCTCTCCTCGTCGGCGTCACGGCCGAATACCTGACCCTCACCGGCGGGATCGGCTCGTACCTGCAGGAGAAGCAGAACGCTGGAGAGCTACCGGAGATGTACGCCGCGGTCGTGCTGACCGCCCTGCTCGGCTACACGATCAACGTCGTGACCCGAGCGACGGAGCGGCGTGTCGTGTTCTGGGGCGCCGAGGAGCGCGTCGCGTGGCGTTGAGGAATGTGCTCGGACGAGTCGGCGGGCCCCTCCTCGGCGTGGCGGTCTTCGTCGGCGCGCTCCTGATCTGGGAGGTGTGGGCCCGTCACGAAGGATCCTTCCTGGTGCCGCCTCCGAGCGAGGTGCTGAAGACGGCGTGGCGCGTGTGGCCGACGGCCGACTTCTGGACTGATGTCGCGGCCAGCCTGAAGCGGCTCGCGGTCGGATTCCTGATCGGCTCGGCGATCGGCATCACGATCGGCCTTCTCATGGGAGCGGGGCGCGCAACGAGGCGCGCGCTCGATCCGCTCGTCGAGCTCGCACGCGCGACTCCGCCCATCGCGATCGTCCCTGCGTTGATCGTCATGCTCGGCGTCGGCGACGCCATGCAGATCGCGGTGATCGCGTTCGGCGTCTGCTTCCCCGTGCTCGTGAACACCGTCGCGGGCGTCCGGGCCGTGTCGCCGGAGGCCCGTGACACGGCCTCGATGCTGCACGTCGGCCGCGCGGAACGCGTCTACCGCATCTACTTTCCCGCCGCGCTCCCGTCGATCGTCGCCGGGCTGCGCGTTGCAGTCTCGATCGGCCTCGTCCTCGTCGTCGTCTCCGAGTTCGTCGGTACGGGTGACGGGCTCGGGAGCTACATCTGGGCTCTGCGAGGCCAGTTCCTCTACCCCGAGATGTACGCGGCGATCCTCTTCCTGGGTCTGCTCGGATACGCGCTGAACCGGATGTTCCTCGTCGCGGAACGGCGCGTCCTGGCATGGCACTACGGAGCAGCCGGTGAGTCTGCCCGCTGACACCGCCGAACCGGAGGAGTCCCCTGCGCGCGCGGTGGGGCCCGTGCTGCGCGTCACCGGGCTCGGGAAGCGCTACTCGCGGGAAGGCCCCGCGGCCCTGACCGACGTCACGTTCGAGGTGGCCGAGGGGGAGCTGCTTGCGATGGTCGGCCCCTCGGGCTGCGGGAAGACGACTCTCCTCCGCCTGCTCTGCGGCCTGACGCAACCGACGGAGGGAACCGTCCGCCTCGACGACCGGCCGGTCGTCGGTCCCGCGCGGGAGGTTGCAATCGTCTTCCAGGACTACAGCCGCTCGCTCTTCCCCTGGCTCACCGTCGCCCGGAACGTGGCGTTTCCGTTGCGTCACACCGGCCTGCCGAAGGCCGAGAAGGCGGCGCGGACCGCGGCGATCCTACGGGAGATGGGCCTCGACGGAACCGCGAGCAAGTATCCGTGGCAGCTCTCGGGCGGCATGCAGCAACGGGTCGCGATCGCACGCGCGCTCGTCTCGCATCCGGAGCTGCTGCTGCTCGACGAGCCGTTCGCGTCCGTCGACGCGCTGACGAGGGCCGAGCTCCAGGACGTGCTGCTGCGTGTCCACTCGAGCCGCGAGGGCCGCTCCGCCACGGTCGTCCACGTGACCCACGACATCGACGAGGCCGCGTACCTCGCCGACCGGGTGCTCGTCCTCAGCGGGTCCCCCGGCCGCATCGTCGGCTCCATCGATGTCGGCCTGCCGCGACCTCGGTCGCAGACCGCGACCCGGAGCTCGGATCGCTTCCTCACCGTCCGCAACGAGATCCACGCCGTGATTTCCCTGCACAAGAGGATCTAGATACGATCGGCCAGCGCCAAATGCCGATGCATACGAACTCGACACGCCACCTCGTAAGTCCCCGAGCCGTGTTGGGCCTGTTCCTCGTGCTCGGCGCGCTCCTCGGCGTGCCGACGGCGGGCTCCGCGACTGCGAACACGCAGCGCGCTTCGCTCGACGAGGTCACGATCGCGATCATCCCCGTCGACCCGGCGGCTCAGATCATGTACGCGAAGGACAAAGGCTTCTTCCGGATGCAGGGGATCGACGCGGAGGTCAAGATCGTCGCCGACGGAACGCAGACCGTGCCGGCCCTGCTCTCGGGCCAGGCTCAGTTCACCGGCGTACCGACCGGGGCGCTGGCGCAGCTCAAGTCCAACAACGCCCCGGTCAAGCTCGTCGCCGCCGGGGCGCTGTACCGGCCGAGGCTGCCCACGAGCGGCGTCTTCGTTGCGCCCGGGAAGCGGATAACCCGCGCGCGGGACCTCGTCGGCAAGCGTGTCAACGTCGACTTTCGGAACAGCATCGCGCACCTCGGTCTCCTGCGCTGGCTCGACCGACGGGGCAGCGTCTCCCCTGAGGAGTTCGAGCTCTCGACGCTGCCGTTCGCGCAGTCGGTGGCTCCTCTGCTGCGCGGGGACTTCGACGCTGCAGTCCTCCCCGAGCCCCAGGCAACCACGGCGCTGCGCGGCGGTGCCCGGCGTATCGGCTTGCCCTTCGACTCCGTGTGCACGCAGGACTGCCTGTTGACCGTCTTCATCGCCCGCTCGAACGTCGATCGCGACCTCGCCGCGCGGTTCCGAAATGCCGTCCAGGCCGCGGCCGTCTGGGCAAACCAGAAGCGCAACCAGGTCGCGAGCGCCCGCATCCTCGCCAGGTACGCCAACCTCAAGCCGACGCAGGTCGTGAACATGACCCGGACTCCGTACGCGACGCGGCTCCGACTCGTCCAGGCGCAGCCGTGGATCGACCTCTACGCCGAGTACGACCTGATCCCGGACTCCTTCACCCCGGCCGACCTCCTCAGGTAGCGTCGCCTTCGAGGGCAAGCGCGATCGCGTCCTCGAGCGAGAGCTCGCGACCGACTGTTCGACCTAGCTCGAACTCCTCGTCCGCATGGGCCAGGACGCGCTCTGGCTCGACCGTGCCATGGAGCCAGCGCCCCGTCCACGTGCGCTCGCTCTCGGCCTCAGCGGCACCCCAGAGCATGCCCGCGTTTCGCGAGTCTCCCGCCCGGGCGACGATTTCCGCCAGGAGCCCGAGCTCGTAGACGAGCGCCTTGCGATCGTTCATCGTCCGGGAGAGCGCGAGCGCCTCGCGCGCGGCCCGATCCGCGTCATCCACGCGCCCGAGCTCGAGGCTCACGGCCGCGATCCTCGCGCTCACGCCCGAGAGCCACCAGCGGAAGCGCGTTTCCTCGGCGACGCGCCGTGCCTCCGCGAGCAGCTCGAGCGCCCCCTCGAGATCGCCCTCGGCGCGCGCGATGACGGCGAGAGGCATCGTGAGCACGTACGCCTCGCCCCTGCGGTACCCGAGCCGACGAAACGCGGCGAGGCTCTCCTCCGCCAGGCCGCGTGACGTCGCGAGATCGCTCCGCAGCTCGAGGGCCGCGGACGAGAGCCGGTGCAGGAGGATCGCCACGCCCAATTCGTCGTCGATCCTGCGTCCGATCGCTAGCGCACGCGACCACAGCTCCTCGGCGACCTCGGGGCGGCCGATCATGGTCTCCTGCCCTCCCCAAACCCTGAGCGCGCGCTCGACGAGCCTGTCCGGAACATCCGGATCTCCGTCGAGCAGCGTCCCGGCCCAGCCGGCCCCCTCGTGCGGACTGTTCGTCCCCCAGTAGCCCTCGAGCGCGACGACGAGCTCGAGCCCGAGCTCGCGCTCCCCGGCCTCGAGCGCCCATGTGAGCGCCCCTCGCATGTTGTCGCGCTCGGGGATGACGACCTCGTGCCTCTGCTCCCCCTCAGCCTCGACGAAGAGGTTCGCCGAGCGGGCCAGGGCAAGGCAGTGCTCGGCGTGCCTTCGACGCGCGGAGGTCGCCTCGCCCGCCTCGGCGAGCTTCTCTGCCGCGAGCTCGCGAATCGTCTCGAGCATCCAGTAGCGGGGACCGAAGGTCCCGTCGACGCGGCGGAGCAGGCTCTTGTCGAGCAGTGACTGAAGCGTGTCGGGGTCGGCGCCGCAAACGTCCTCCGCAGTCTCGTAGGCGCAGCCGCCCGCGAAGACGGACAGCCCCCGGAAGAGCCGCCGCTCGCCCTCGTCGAGCAGGTCGTACGACCACTCGATCGTCGCCCGGAGCGTCTTCTGGCGAGGATCCGCGTCGCGGCCGGCCTTGAGCAGGTCCAGCCGCTCGGACAGCCGCTCGAGGAGTTGCTCCGGGCGAGAAGACCACGGTGCGCGCCGCCGCGAGCTCGAGCGCCAGCGGAAGGTGGTCGAGGCGCGCGCAGAGCTCGGTGACCGCCTCGGTCCTGACGACGCTCGGGTCCAGTGCCCGAGCCCGGGTCAGGAACAGCTCGATGCCGTCGCCGACCGCAAGCGTGGGAACCGCGTACACGTGCTCGCCCTGGAGCTGGAGGCGCTCGCGACTCGTCACGAGGATCTTCGGGCCGACCATGTCCCGAACACGAGCGATCTCGCCGGCGACCTCGGGCAACAGGTGTTCGGCGTTGTCGAGGAGAAGCAGCGCGCGCCTCCCCGACAGGCGCTCGGCAAGGAGGTCGCCGAGCGCCCGGCCCGGCTGCTCCTCGACCCCGAGCGCCTGGGCCAGAGAGGAGACGAGAAGTCTCGCCTCCTTGAGCGGCGCCAACGACACCCACCAGACGCCGTCGACGTACGGCTCCGACGCCTCCGCTGCGGCTTGGAGCGCGAGCCGGCTCTTCCCCGTTCCGCCCGGCCCCGTCAGCGTCACGAGGCGCGGCTCCTCCCGCTGCAGGAGGTCGACGACCTCCGCGAGCTCGGGCTCGCGTCCGAGGAACGGGGTCGCCGGCGAGGGGAGATTCGTCAGCTGGAGGCTCCGAAGCGGCGGGAAGACGCTGCCGCCGAGCTGGTACACGCGCTCGGGCGCCGCCAGATCCTTGAAGCGGTGCTCTCCGAGATCGATCAGGTCGTCGCCTTCGAGCAACGCCGCCGTCGACGCGGAGACGAGGATCTGCCCGCCGTGGCCTGCCGCCGCGATCCGCGCAGCCCGGTGAACGTCACCGCCCACATAGCCCTCGCCGGTCACGACGGGGGTTCCCGTGTGCAGTCCTGCCCGCACCCGGATTGGCCCCCGTTCCAGTGCGCCGGCAGCGTCGTCCGCGGCACCGAGTGCACCGGGCGCGGTCGGAAACGCAAAGAAGAACGCGTCGCCCTGCGTGTCCACCTCGACTCCTCCGTTGCGAGCGCACGCATCTCGCACGATCCGCCGATGCTCCGCGAGGGCCTCCGCGTAGCGCTCGGTGCCGAGCTCGTGCAGCAGCCGCGTCGAGCCCTCGACATCGGTGAAGAGGAACGTGACCGTGCCTTCCGGGAGGTCACGCATCGCCGAGTGCGATCCCGACGGCGTCGTCGAGCTCCAGGCGACGGCCCTCCTCGCGCCCGCGCGCGAACTGCGGGTCGTCCACCTCGACAAGGTGCGACGGTTTCGTGGATCCCTGAATCCAGGGTCCCACCGCCGCGCGCTGATGCTCGGCCTCCGTCGCGCCGAGAAGGACGCCTGCACGGCGCAGGTCTCCTGTCGCTGCGTCGATCTCGGCAAGCAGGCGTAGCTCGTACACGACTCCGAAGCGATCGTTCATCGATCGGGATATCGCGAGCGCCTGCTGTACACGAGACCGCGCCTCGTCGAGCCGTCCGAGCTCGCCGAGGACCTCGCCGGCGTTCGCGAGCGTGCCCGCGCGCCACCATCGAAAGCCAGCCTCGTCGCACATACGGCCGCTCTCGTCGAGGAGCTCGAGTGCCCGCTCGAGGTCGCCCTCCTGGCGGGCGACCCAGGCGAGCGACGACACCGCCTGGGCCTCGCCCTTCGGGAACCTCCCCGCGCGCCGGTGGGCCGCGAGGCTCTCCTCGGCGAACGTCCGGACGCGAGCGACGTCGCCGCGGCGGATCGCCGTGTTCGAATACCGGTGGAGGAGAATTGCGATGCCGCGCTCGTCGCCGACCCGCCGGAGAATCGCCATCGCCTCGTCCCAGCTCCGCTCCGAGGCATCGGCCTGCCCCGTCGCGTTCTGCATGCCGCCCTGGACCCGGAGCACACGCGCGACGAGCCGCTCGTCGGCGTCCCCGCGGTCCGCCAGCAGCGCCTCCGCCCACTCGAGCCCCTCCTCCGCGGCGTTCGTGGCCCAGTAGTTCTCCAGCGAGACGAAGAGCTCGAGACCGAGCTCGCGCTCGCCGGTCTCGAGCGCCCACGCGAGCGCCGCCCGCATGTTGTCGCGCTCGGGGATGACGAGGTCGTGGCGCTGGATCCCCTGGCGCTCCGCATCGAGGTTCGACCCGCGCGCGACTTCGAGGTAGTGCTCGGCGTGCCGCCTACGGATGCCTGCCCGTTCCCCCGCGGCGTCGAGGCGCTCGACGGCGAGCTCGCGGATCGTCTCCAGCATCCAGAACCTCGGCCGCTCGGCCTCCCGCCGCCGGAGGAGGCTCTTGTCGACGAGCGACTGCAGCGTGTCGGGCGAGGCGTCGCAGACGGCCTCGGCCGCGTCGTACGTCGCCCCTCCCGCGAACACCGCGAAGCGTCGGAAGAGCGCCTGCTCGCGCTCGTCGAGCAGGCCGTGCGACCACTCGATCGTCGCCCGCAAGGTCTGCTGGCGCGGGTCGGCGTCGCGGCCCGCCTGCAGTAGGTCGAGGCGCTCGGAGAGTCGTTCGAGGAGCTGCTCCGGCGAGAAGACGATCGTCCGGGCGGCGGCGAGCTCCAGCGCGAGCGGCAGGTTGTCGAGCCGTGAGCACAGCTCGCCGACAGCGGTCGACGGCCGGACCTCCGTCTCAACGGCGCGCGCGCGGCTCACGAAGAGCTCCACGCCGTCCCGTTGCGCAAGCGGTGGGACCGCGTACACGTGCTCGCCCTGCAGACGAAGGCGCTCCCGGCTCGTGACGACGAGCGTCGGCCCCGGGACATCGCGGAGACGAGCGATCTCGTCCGCGACGTCGGGGAGGAGATGCTCGGCGTTGTCGAGCAGGAGCAACGCCCGCTTCCCGTCGAGCCGCGCCGCGACCGCGTGCGCGAGATCGAGCCCGGGCAGCTTCTCGACGGCGAGCGCGTCCGCGAGCGACGCCACGACGTGGTGCGCGCTCCGGAGCGATGCGAGAGGCACCCACCAGACGCCGTCCGGATAGGCCTCGGCCGCCTCGGCCACGGCATGCACGGCGAGGCGCGTCTTGCCGGTTCCACCGGGGCCCGTGAGGGTCAGCAGCCTGCACCCCGGGCTCGGCGAGGAGCACCGCGACGGCGTCGAGCTCGCCCCGGCGGCCGAGGAAGGACGTCGCGGGGACAGGGAGGTTCGTGCGGTAGAGGCTCCGCAGCGGCGGGAACTCGCCATCCCCGAGCTGGAAGACCCGCTCGGGTGCCGAGAGATCCTTGAAGCGGTGCTCCCCCAGGTCCCGCAGCGCGAGATCCTCGTCGGCGCCTCCGTGGTCGACGAGCGCAGCTGTCGGCGCGGACACGAGCACCTGCCCGCCGTGTCCCGAGGCTGCAATGCGGGCCGCACGGTGGACGTCCGCACCCACGTATCCCTCTGCGCGCACCACGGGAGTCCCCGTGTGGACGCCCAGGCGCAGGCGGATCGGCCCGGGCTCGAGGCGCTCGACGATCTGCCGCGCCGCCCGCAACGCCTCGGGCGCGGTGGCGAAGGCGACGAAGAAGGCGTCTCCCTGCGTGTCGACCTCGACGCCGCCGTGCTCCCCGCATGTCTCGCGCACGACGCGGCGGTGCTCCTCGAGAAGGTCGGCAAACACCTCTCCGCCTACCTCGTCGAGCAGCTTCGTCGAGCCCTCGACGTCCGTGAAGAGGAATGTGACGGTGCCCGACGGGAGATCCGTGCGCACGGGGGACATCATGCGCGGCGCGGCGTTTCGGCTCAACCAGGCTCGGGCTCGAACCGGACAGCGCCCTCGGCGACCGCGCGCGCGAGCTCGGTCCGCGAGCGGACGCCGAGCTTGCGGTAGATCCGGGTGAGATGCGCCTCGACCGTCGCGTTCGTCACGAACAGCTCCGCCGCGACCTCACCGTTGGTACGGCCCTTGACGACGAGAGTCGCGACGCGGCGCTCCGCGGTCGTCAACTCACCCTCACGCCGCGGGCGCGGGCTCGCTCGCCGGAGCTCGTCCCGAGCTCGCTCGAGCCAGAGCGGCGCCGGTAACGCCGTCGAGGATCTCGATCGCTCGCTGGAGGACTGCCGCCGCGAGCCGGCGCTGGCCCGGCGCGGCGTCTCGCGGCTCCCGCGACGAGGAGCGCGCGGGCTTGGTCGAGCGGGAAGCCGAGCTCTCGCAGCATCGCGGCGGCACCGCTCGGCCGCCGTCCGCCGCCTCCTCTGCGCGTTCGCCGCGCGAGGAGGAGCAGCGCCCGGCACCGGAGCGCGACCGCGGTCGCCCACCGGTGCTCGAGCGCGCCGCCTGCGCCTCGAGCGCTCGAGAGCGTCGTTCGGCCTCGTCGAGCGCGGCCGAGCAGCACGAGCGTCTCGACCACGTCGGGGAGGATCGGGTACCAGCCCGGCTCGCGCGATCCCGATATCCGCGAGCACCTCGACGAGTCCCGTCGAGCACCTCCCACGCGGCGGCTGCGTCGCCGCGAGCGAGCTCGACGTGACCGAGCGCCCAGCGGATGCGTACGGGGTTCGTCCGATCGTCTCGCAGCTCCGTGAGGCGCAGGCCCTCCGCCGCGAGCCGGCGAGCCTCCTCGACGTCGCCGCGAGAACCCGCGAGGAGAATGCGCGCGTAGTAGAGGACGACGGCGCCTCCCGGCAGCGCGTCGTCGAGGATCGACTGCGCCTCTTCGACGGCGGCCCTCGGCGTCGCTCCAGCGCCCTGCCCGCCACTCGAGGTCGGCGAGCTGACATGCAGAAGCATGGAGCGGGAGCCTCAGCAGGCTGCCCTGGCGGACGAGCTCGTCGTGCTCGTCACGGAGCACCTCGCGTGCCCGGTCGAGCTCGCCCGCCCACAGCAGGCGCGCGCCGACCGAGATGGCCGGCGTGATCTGCCACGGCGCCATCCGCGGCAGCCGCTCCGCCCGGAGCAGCGTCTCGTCGTCCAGCTCGGCCGCGCGTCGGCCTCTGGCCGCCTCGTAGTACGCGAAGCGCGGCCGCCGACGCCGCGATCAGCGGCTCGTCGTCCAGCTCGACCGCGATCCGGTGCGCCTCGCGCGACGACTCGGCGGCCGTCCGCGCGTCGCCGGAGATCCAGCCGCCGTGCTGCGCGTGGCGCAGCAGCGCGTTCGCGCGCACGCGAGGGTCCGGCGCGATCTCGATCGCCTCGCGGAGGCACGCACATCATCAGCTGCCGGTCCTGGTGCTCCGTCTCGGCCCTGATCACGAGCGCCTGCGAGCGCACGGCCGGCCGGGACGTCCGGATCGAGCAGCGGCTCGATGCGCGCCCGTGCCTCGTGGACGTCGCCCGGCCTCCATCAGGAATCCGGCGCACGCGAACGTCCGCCGGACTCGCGCGGCCTCGTCGTCCTCCGGGGTCAGCCGGAGAGCCTCGGCGGCGAACATCGCCGCGGCGTCGGGCGCACCGCGCTCGGCCGCGACCGTCGGCGCTCGCTCGACGACGTCCGCGATCGCACCGTCGGCCTCGGACGTCGCGAGCGAGAGATGGCGTGCTCGCTCCTCGAGGTCGTCGACGAGGTCGGCGACCTGCAGGTGGAGGGCGCGGCGTCGGCGCGGCGAGATCTCCGAGTACACGGCAGAGTCCAGCAGTGGGTGCGTGAAGCGCAGGACGCCGTCGGCGCCGACCGCGATCGCGCCCGCAGCGACGGCATCGTCCAGGAGCACCTCCGTCGCCGGGACGCCGCCGAGAGCCCTCGCGAGCAGGGGCAGTGTCGGGACGCTCGACCACGGCGACGAGCTCGAGCAGTGGCCGCGTGCTCTCCGGAAGAGCCCGGACTCGATCGCGGACGAGCTCCTGGAGCGACGAGGGCATCGGTCAGGGACCGCCACTCGGCGCCCTCACGCCGGGCCGCCCGGGCGAACTCGAGCGCGAACATCGGATTGCCACCCGACGCGGCATGCACCGCAGCGAGCTGCGACCGCGGGATCCGGACGTCGAAGCGCTCCCGCACCAGGCGCTGCAGCTCGTCCATGCCCAGCGGCCCGAGGGCCACCTCTTCGTACGCACCCGCATCGAAGCCGGACGCGAGGCCGAGAGGATCGTGCGCATCGTGGTCGCCCCGTAGCGTGGCGAGAACGCCGATCGGCGCCTCCCCCACGCGTCTCAGTGCGAACGAGAGCGCGCGCACGGACGCGGCGTCGAGCCACTGCACGTCGTCGACGGCCAGGAGCAGGGGGCGCTCCGCCGCCAGCGCGCGGAACGCGGCCACGAGCGCGCGCGGGAGCGCGAGCCGGTCCGGGCGTCCCCGCCCGTCCGTCTCCAGCCCGAGCACCGCAGAGAGGACGTGGCGCTGAGGCTCCGCCAGCGCATCGGCGACGTCCGAGAACGCGGGATCGAGCAGATCCGCGACCGCGCCCAGCGGGATCGGCATCTCCGCCTCGGCGCAGCGCGCGACGGAGCACGCGAGCTCCGCTCCGCTCGGCGGCGGTGACCGTCTCGCGCCAGAGCAGCGGTCTTCCCGATCCCGGGCTCGCCGCGGACGAGCAACGCGCGAGGCCCGGCGCCCAGCTGCACGACGAACGCCGCGAGACGCGCGAGCTCTTCCTCGCGTCCGACGAGCTCGAGCCGGCGTCGTCGCCACCGCTCGATTGTGGCCGACCGCACGACCAAGTTCCAGAGGGCGGAGCCCGCGTCCCTGCTCGTCTCCACGACCGGCTCAACCGACGCTCCGCTCGACCTCCAAGTGCTGTTCGACCGGCGCAGGGAACGCTCGGTGACATGCACGAGACGAGCGAGACCACAGCGTCGGGGTGCGCTTCGCCGAAGTGTGGGGGTTTCCGCGACGCGGCGTACGTGCGCCACGGCGATCGTGAATCGATCACGAAGGGAGGAACGGAGATGACTCCGAAGCCCAACGGCGTCCTCGCGGCCGCCTTCGCAACCCTCGTCGTCTTCGCGGTCGGCACGGTCGTGTCCACGGCACGCGGAGCCGCAGCCGCGACGTCACCGGCGACCCTCGCGCAGGCCGCATCGATCCGCAACGAGGTCAACACGCGGATCCGGGTCCTCGCCGGAGCCGGCGTCTCCGTCACGGAGGCGACGTCGACGGACATGATCGACTCCTTCACGCTTCTGTCGGACGACCTGTTCGACGCGCGCTTCGTGCCGGCGAGAGGCGGCGTCTGGTACACGATCTGCCCGGACCGCGCGCTCTGCCCGTACCCGGCGTCGCGGCTCTCCAGACCGGCGTCCGACCGCCTCGCTCGCCGGCTCGCGCTCGAGCTCGCGCTGCGCACGTTCCTGGAGACCGACGCACCCGTCGTCGGGATCGCGCTGCCCACGCCCCAGTTCGTGGCCGTCATCCTCGAACGGGAGGAGCTCGCGCGCATAGTGGACATGCCCGCCCTTGCGAGCGCACTGAGGCGAGAGCCGCTGCTCGACCGTCCCAGGGCTGCGCTCGCGAGGGCCCTCGACGGCGACCGTGCGCTGAATCCCGCCACGCCTCTGCAGCGGACGGTCGACGAGCTCACCCGCCCGCGGACGTACCTCTTCCTCGACTTCGAGCGCGGGCCCTACGGCTCCAGGTCCTGGGCCGGCATGCCCTGCTGGCCCGCCGTCAGCTGGTAGCCGGATAGCCACAGAGACTCCGCACGGCTGCCTGCCTGCGGAAGCGAGGGGCGCCGCCACGCCGACCGGCGGCGCCCCGCCGATCGATCGGCTCGAACGAGGCTCCACCGCCGCTCAACCGTCCCGCTCGAGCCTGTCCCGGACCGAGCGAGGAGGAACGGAATGCACCGCACATCAGGACTCGTGGCAGCGCTCGCCGCCGGGCTCGCAGCCCTCGTACTCGCCGGCGCGGTCTCCGCGACCGCGGCGCGCTCCGGCTCCGAGCGCGCGAGTGACTCGCTGAACCTGAAGGCTGCCCTCTCCCTGGTATCGGATGGCAACAACTGCGTACCCCCGCCGTCCGTGGACTCGTGCGCCACACGCACCATTACCGGACCCTTCCCCGGACTGGGGCAGGTGGCAGGAAGGTACGCCTACCTCGTGGACCAGGGGCCGCCGTCGTGCGCCGTTGGCCTCTTCAAGGCGCTTGCGTACCCCATCCGATTCGCCTCCTCGAAGGGGGAGATCCAGGCCGACGTTGCGGAGGCCCCGCAGTGTGTCGAGGACGTCTCGATCAGAACATTGCCTCAGACGTTCACGATCACCGGCGGCACGGGGATCTACGCGGGCGCTTCGGGCAGCGGCATGCTCGGGCGCACTCTCGGGCCAGACGACTGCAGGGGGAATGTCTGCGGTCGTTTCGGGTTCGAGACCTGGACCGGGACCCTGACGGTGCCGGGGCTCGACTTCGACGCTACGGCTCCCACCTTCTCCGGCGCGACGTCGAAGACGGTGAAGGCGAAGAAGGGCGCGAAGAGTGCACGCGTGACCTACCAGGTCACTGCGCAGGACGACCGGGATGGCACGGTCCCTGCCACGTGCGCGCCGAAGTCGGGCTTTCGCTTCAGGATCGGCAGGACGACGGTGACCTGCAAGGCGACCGACTCGAGCGCGAACACCGCCACGGCGGGCTTCACCATCACCGTCAAGCGGGCTCGATAGCCGCGGGGGCCCACCGGAACGCGGCGAGGCGACGTACCGCGGGGTCGAAGGCTCGAACGAGGCTCCACCGCCGCTCAACCGGCGCGTCCGATCGTGTCGGCATGCAAGCGGGGGCTCGTATCTTCCGACGCGAAGCTCTAGGCTGCGCGGCAGGCAGGCAGCCGAAGGGAGGAACGGTCGTGGGACGCCGTCATGTGCTCGCCGTGCTGCTCGCCCTCCTGGTAGCGGGCGCAGCTCTCGCCCAGCCCGGCTCGAGCGCCCGCCAGGACGAGCAGATCTTCCGGGTGGTCTTCTCCCCCGCCGCCGGGCTCGACTTCCTGGACCCTGCGCTCGCGTTCACGCAGCCGGCCTGGTCGCTCCTCGACACGACGTGCGCGAGGCTCTACACCTACCCGGACGAGCCCTCGCCCGCGAGCTTCCGCGTGGTGCCGGAGGTCGCCGCCGGCTTCGACGTCTCGCCGGACTTCAAGACGTACACGTTCAGGCTGCGGACCGGGTTCCGCTTCAGCGACGGCAAGCCCGTGCGGGCGAGCGCGTTCGCACAGGCGATCAACCGCGCGCTCGCGCCCGTCGACTCGCCGGGCTGGGTCTACGTGCGGGACATCGTCGGCGCCCAGGACGTTCACGCCGGCAGGCGCTCGACGGCGAGCGGAGTCGTCGCCCGCGGGAACACGCTCGTCGTCCGCTTCGAGCGCCCTGTCCCGGACTTCGTCACCCGCACGACCCTGCCCTACTTCTGCGCGGTCCCTCCCGGGCTGCAACCCTCCGAGGAGGGCGTGGGGCTCGTCCCCTCCGCCGGCCCGTACCACGTCACGGAGTACCGGCCGGGCGAGCGCGTCGAGATCCGGCGCAATCCCTTCTACGGCGGCTCGCGGAAGGTCCAGCTCGACGGCTTCGACGTGAACCTCAGGGGTGGCTCGCCGACGGACATGGTGAGGAGCGTCGACCGGGGCGACGCCGACTGGGGCCACATGATCGCCGCCATTTTCATGGACCCGACGCTCGACCTCGTCGGGAAGTACGGCATCAACCGGTCACGGTTCTTCGTGAAGCAGGGGCTCACCCTCCGCCTGCTCGCGCTCAACTCGAAGAGGCCCCTCTTCCGGAACAACCCGCGGCTGCGGCGCGCAGTCAACTTCGCGCTCGACCGGAGCGCGCTCTTGGCCAACGGAGGCGGCCCCATAGCGGCGCGGCTCACGGACCAGCACCTCCCGTACGTCATCCCGGGGTTCCGGGACGCGGCGATCTACCCGCTCGACGGCGCGGACCTCGCGACGGCGGAGGAGCTGGCAGGCGGGCGGCTCCGGGGAAAGAAGGCGGTCCTCGTCACGACCCAGTTCGTGCTCCCGGTCCAGGCGGCGCAGCTCGTCGCGCAGCAGCTCGCAAAGCTCGGGCTCGAGGTCGAGATCAAGACCATCCCGGATCACATCGCCAGCGCGGAGTACCTCGAGAAGCTCACGGCACCCGGCGCCGAGTGGGACATCGCGCTCGTCCTCTGGACGCCGAACATCCCGGACGCATATACCTACCTCCATCTCCTCGTCGAGACGCAGCAGCTCGGCGGCGAGACACTCACGCGAGTGCGCTCGAAGCTCGTCCGCACAGCCATGCAACGCGCAGTCCGGTTGCCACAGGGGCGCGAGCGCAACCAGGCGTATGCCGCGATCGACGCGATGCTCGCCCGCGACGTCGCTCCGGTCGCTCCGCTGAACGTGATCAACGAGGCGACGCTCGTCTCGGACCGCGTCGCTCCTCGCTGCGTCGTGCTGCGGCCCGTGCTCGACCTGGCCGTCGCATGCCTGAAGTGAGCCCGTCCTAGGGGGCCTGCACCGCCACCCACACGAGACCTCCAACGACGGCGATCCCGGTCGGGGCGTTGCCGACCGCGACGGTCCTCACGACCTCGTTCGTGGCGGGATCGATGCGGGACACCGTCCCGGCGGCCGTGTTCGTGACCCAGACCGCACCGGCGCCGAACGCCACGGACGTCGGCCCGTCCCCGACCAGGATCGTCAGACCCGCGCGCGAGCTCAGGCCTCCGTCGATCCGCCACACGCTGTCGTCGTCCGTGCACACGACCCAGATCGCCCCGTCGCCCGCGGCGATGCCACGCGGCGTCCGACCCACCGTGAAGGGCTGAACGGCGCCCGTCTGGAACGTGTCCGGGTTGAAGCGCTGAACGGTCGAGCTTCCCGAGTTCGCGACCCACACGGAGTCGTACGCCACGACGAGCGCTGCCGGGCCTGCGCCGCCCGATCCGGCCGACTCCCCGTCGAGTGTCTGCGGATGGACGCGCGCGATCGTGGAGTCGCCGAACGCGGCCCACACGAATCCCTCTCCGAGGTCGACGCCGGCATCCGTGTATCTGGTCGACCTCGTGCCGAGCTCCTGCTCCGACCACGTGTAGAGCTGCGGGTCGACCCGGAAGAGCGTTCCGAGCCGCCCGTTCACGACCCACACGAAGCCGCGGGCGACGTCGATCGCATCGGGCGTGGCGGGAAGGGAGACGTTCTTGACCACCTTCCTCGTTGCGAGGTCGACGCGGGTCAGCAAGGCGTCGTCGAGGCTCCCGACCCAGACCGACCCGCCCCCGCCCGCGACGGGGCCCGGCCGGACGCCTGTGGGCAGGATCGCCGTCTCGAGTACCCGGTTCGTCGCAGGGTCGATCGCGGCGACCGAGTTCGGCGGCACGACGACGGAGGCACCGTCGTCGCGGAGAACGAGGGCCGTGACAACGGCCGTCGCGACGCGCGAGCGCCACGATCGCGAGCCCGAGGAGAAGGCGCCGGGAGCGCGGCCGCGGCGGCTGCCCCGGCACGTCGGCTGCGCCTGGGGGCGCCATCGTCTGCCCGGGCTCGGCGAACGCCGTGGGCGAGAGCGCCTCGTCCTGCCGCAGGATGGCAGCCTCGAGATCGCGGAGCTCCTGTCCGGGCTGGAGCCCGAGCTCGTCGTCCAGCCTCGTGCGCAGGCGACGGTACGCCTCGAGCGCGTCCGTCTGTCTCCCCGAGCGGTACAGGGCGAGCATCAGCTGGGCGTGCAGGCGCTCCTGATAGGGGTGCTGGACGACGAGGGACTCGAGGGCTCCGACGAGCTTCGTGTGCCGGCCCAGCTCGAGCTCGGCGTCGAACTGCTCCATCTGCACGACGAGCCGTAGGTCAGCGAGGCGCGCGAGCGTGTGGCGACCCGGCCCCTCGAGCTCGACGTCCGACAGAGCCGGTCCCCGCCAGAGCGCAAGTGCGCGCCCGCGCAGCTCGACCGCCCGCGGAAGGGGCTCCGAGCGCGCGGCCTCCGAGAGGCGCTCGAACTCCGCGAGATCGAGCGAGCGAGCGCCGACCACGAGGCGGTAGCCGGGCGCCCGGGTCTCGAGCATGTCGGCGCCGAACTGCTTCCGCAGCGCGTGCACGTAACCCTGGACGAGCTTCTCGGCGGTCGCCGGAGGCCGCTCCCCCCAGAGCTCCTCGACGAGGCGGGTGGTCGAGACCGTCTCGTTCGCGTGCAGCAGCAGCACTGCGAGCAGCGCCCGCTGCTTGGCGGCGCCGAGCCGCACCGTGTTCTCTCCGTTGCGGACCTCGAGTGGCCCGAGGATCAGGAACTCCATCGCACCGCCTTGAACGAGGGCGAAGCGACGGTAGCACCGGCCTCGACCGGTTCTCCACCGAGGCTCCAGCCAGGCTCAACCACCGTTGCCGAACCTGTCGGCGAATCCGAGACGAAAGGAGCCGACATGGCCCCGACCTCGTACAGCGGCAGCGCCAGGGTCGAGCGGAGCGAGTGGTGAGCGCGCGACGAGCTGCGATCGTCATGATCGGGCTCGCGGGGGTCGTCCTCGTCGGCGCGGTGACGGCGCTCGCCGGACGCACCGCAGCGGGCCCGTTCGAGCTCACCTTCGACGGCAGGCACGAGGCCGACCCGGAGTCCCCCGTTGGCTTCCGTCATGTCGGGCCCTTCACCGCGTCGGGCGTGTTCTGCGCTTCCGGACAGGCCCGGACGGTCGGCGGTATCGGGGCGACACCCCTGACTCGCCTGCTCACGTGCGACGACGGAAGTGGCGCCGCAACCGCCCTCTTCGTGCCGCCGGACAGCGAGCACGGCGGGTCAGGCACCTGGAGGATCGTCAGCGGCACGGGGAAGTACGGGAAGCTTCGCGGTCAGGGACGGTTCACGAGCGTCCGGACGGGCGGCGACCCGCTCGACCATGGGTCGATCACGTTCCGGAGCGTCTGGACCGGCGTGGCGGACCTCGACGACGCGCCTCCGTCGATCGCCGTCTCGCGCGCGACCGCAGCGAAGCTCCGTCGTCCGAACGGCGCCTACTCGGTCAAGCTCGCGCTCGCCCTTCGCGACAACGTCGAAGGAAATGCCGTGTCGTACACGCTGCGCGTGAGGACGTCGAGTGGCATCGAGCTCGCGAGGAGATTCGGCACGGCGAGAGCGGAGGCTGTGTCGATGACGATGCGCGTGCGACCGCTGAACGCGCGGGCGCGGTCGATCCTCCTGCAGCTCACCGCCGAGGACCCTGTCGGGAACGAGGCCACGGGCAGCCGCGTGCTGCGGCTCCCACGATGACAACCGGAAAGGAGTGAGCGTCATGAACCACACGCCACCGAGATGGGCGGTGATGTCTGCGGTCGCGCTCGCGTGCCTGATCGGCGGGGCGGTCGCCGCGAGTGCAGCGACCTCGGGCTCCGACCGGGCGAGTGGCTCGCTGAGCTTGGACGCTTCGCTCGCGCTCTCGTCGATGCTCGGCGCCTGCGCGCCCCCGGTCGGCGCGGACGACTGCGGAGCCCGCACGATCCGGGGACCGTTCCCCGGGCTGGGACAGGCGAGCGGGGCGTACGAGTTTCCGATCGATCTGGGAGGGCCCGCGTGCACCGAGAGCTCGGGAAAGGCACTCGCGCACGAGATTCGCCTCGCAGTCGCCGGGAAAGGAGAGATACAGGTTGCCGTCGCCGAGGCGGAGTGCAGCCTCGCCGAGACCCTCTACAACCAGACCCAGACGTTCACCGTCACCGGCGGTACGGGGATGTACGCGGGAGCGACCGGGAGTGGCACGCTCGAGCGCCGGCTGGGAGGCACGACGAGCACCGGGCGGCACGGGCGCGAGACCTGGACGGGGACGCTCGACGTCCCGGGCATCGCGTTCGATGTCACGCAGCCCACGCTCACGGGAGCGGCGAGCAAGACGGTGAAGGCCAGGAAGGGAGTGAAGTCCGCTCGCGTCGCCTTCCGGGTGTCGGCCCAGGACGACCGGGACGGCTCCCTACCGGTC
Source organism: uncultured Actinomycetes bacterium (assembly GCA_963750595.1). Classification (GTDB taxonomy): domain Bacteria; phylum Actinomycetota; class Thermoleophilia; order Gaiellales; family Gaiellaceae; genus GMQP-bins7. The sequence goes on from CAVVRG010000003.1 coordinate 557,336, forward strand.
ACGTGTAGGCCGAGCTCCGGGACCCGCTTCCCGATCGGCAAGACGAAGGTGGCCTGCTCGGCCACCGACTCGAGCGCGAACGCCGCGGCCGCCACCTTCACTGTCACCGTGAAGACGAACTCGCTAGGGGCGAGGGGCGCCGCGGGCCAGAGCCGCGGCGCCCGCCCGACCGGCTCAGCGGAGGGAGAAGGTGACGCTGACGGTCGCGGTCGTCTCCTGCTCGCCGGGGACGATCGGCGTCGAGGCGTCCAGTGCCGCCCGCTCCGCGTACGGAAGCGGCGTCGCGGCGGAGCCCTCGACGATCGAGGTGATCTCGCCGAGCGAGCGCCCGGCGGCCTTCGCGAGCACCTGCGCCCGCTCGCGCGCCTCGTCGACCGCCTTCGCGAGCGCCTGCCGGTAGAGCTCCTCGGCGTTGGACGAGCTCATGCCGGGGCCGGAGACCTGGTTCGCGCCCGGCCTCGACCGCCGCATCGATGAGCCCTGCCGCACCGCCGATGCCGCTCACCGCGGAGACGCTGTTCGACGCCGAGTAGCCCTCGACCGCCCCGTTCTCGCCGTTCACGGGGTAGACGCTGACCCACTGCGTCGCGATCTCGCGCGCGCCCGCCTGGCGCAGGGCGTTGATCACCTTTCGCATCGCGTCCGCGTTCGCGGCGACCGCAGCCTTCGCGGTCGTCGCCCGCGTCTCCACGCCGAACGACATCTGCGCCTCGTTCGGCACCGCTTCCACGGAGCCGACGCCAGAGGCGGTGACGGTGTCCTCGGAGGCGGAGGCATCCTGCGCACCGGCGAGGTCGGGCAGGCCGACGGCGCCCGCGAGGGCGACGACCGCCAGGCCGGCGGCAGTGAGGAGAAGAAGGCGTTTCATGGGGAACCTCCGCGGTCGGTGTCGGCGGGTATACGCCGCCGCACCGGCGGAACGTCACACGTCAGGGATCGCTGCGCGCGCGTTCGAGGGCACCGCGTTCGCTCTCGCTCAGCGGCCGCGGGCGCCCCGTCTCCCGATCCCGCGCGACGATGACCGCCTCGGACTCGGCCGCGAGCTCGCCGGTCGAGTGCGGATCTCCTCGTGGAGCGTGATGCTCGAGCGGCCGACCCGCTCGACGCGGCACGAGACGACCACGCGCCCGTCCTCGAGGCGGAGCTCGCGACGGAAGTCGATCGCGAGCACGTGCCAGCACGTAGTTCCAGGCCCGCCTCGGCGCCCAGCACCGACTCGAAGAAGCCTGTCGCGCCCTTCCTCCAGGTACGTCGCGTAGACCGCGTTGTTGACGTGCCGGAGCGCCGTCCAGGTCGCGCCAGCGGATCTCGATCTCCTTCTCGTGACGCCACGCCGGGACCCTAGAGGTTGTCCAGGAAGCGGCTGCGGGCCTCCGCGAGCGCATCCCGGATCCCGCCCGGGCCGGGCCCCGGTCGTGAGGCCCGCGTGCGGGGGCGCTTGAACGTGCCCTCCCGGACACTGCGCGGCGACCTCCTCGTGGGCGTCCCTGAACGGCGTCCCCTTGCGGACGAGCCCCTCCGCCGCGTCGGTGGCGTGGAGAAGCGGGTCGGACGCCGCCTTCGCAAGCCGCGCCTGGTCCACCTCGAGGCCGCTGACAAGCACGGTGAGGGCCTCGAGCGCGAGGCGCACGTCTTTCCGCGTCGCGAACACCGGTGCCTTGTCCTCCTGCAGGTCCCGGTCGTACGCGAGCGGGAGCCCTTTCACCGTCGCGAGCAACCCCGTCAGCCGCCCGATCGCCGTCCCCGCCTTGCCGCGGGCGAGCTCGGCGACGTCGGGGTTCAGCTTCTGCGGCATCATCGACGAGCCGGTCGCGGCGCTCTCGGGGAGCCGGACGAACCCGAACTCCGAGGTCGCCCAGAGGACGATCTCCTCCCCGATCCTGGACAGGTGCGTGAAGAGCACCGCCGCCGCGTACAGGTAGTCGAGCGCGAAGTCGCGATCGGCCACCGCGTCGATCGAGTTCCGCATCTGCCGCGGCGGCGGCGGCAGCTCGAGTGTCGAGCCGGCGAGCGCGCCGGCGCCGAGCGGGCTCTCTGCGGCCGCCTCAGCCGCGGCAGCGAACCGCGTGCGGTCGCGGTCGAGCATCTCCACCCAGGCGAGCAGGTGGTGCCCGAGGGTCACCGGCTGCGCCCGCTGCAGGTGCGTGTAGCCGGGCATGACCGTCTCCGCCTCGGCCTCCGCGAAGGAGAGGCAGACGAGCGCGAGCGCGTCGATCGCCTCGCGCGCCTCGGCGCAGGCGTCGAGCGTGTAGAGGCGCATCGCGGCGACGACCTGATCGTTTCGCGAACGTCCAGCATGGATCTTCCGGCCGACGTCGCCGAGCAGCCGCTCGATCGCGGTGTGCACGTCCTCGTCCGAGTCGAGGTAGGCCGACGGGCCCTGCGCGATCTCCGCAAGCCGGGCCTCGACCTCGTCGAGCTCGCCCGCGTCGATGATCCCGGCCGCCGCGAGGCGCCGCGCGTGCTCGGCGGTGGCCTCGCAGTCGTAGGGGAGAAGCTCCGCATCGTCCGCGCGCAGGAACTTCCACACGTCCGGATCGAGCGAACGCTCGACCCGCCCCTTCCAGGTGGTCACGCCTCGATCTTGGCGCGCTCGCGTGCCGCGTGCAATTCCGTCTCGAGCGACGAGATCCCGATGAATCCCTCTGCCGCGTCGTGCGGGAAGGTCTCGCCGGCCCCGTACGAGGCGAGGTCGGCCGCGTAGAGCGCGTGCGGCGAGCGGCGCCCGGTCACGACGGCCGCGTTGGGACGCAGCTCGAGCCGGACCTCTCCGGTGACGAGCCGCTGGGTCGAGTCCACGAACGCGTCGATGGCCTCCCGGGCGGGGCTGAACCAGCGGCCCTCGTACACGATCTCGGCCCACCGCTGCTCGAGCGGGCGCTTGAGCCTCGCCTCGTCCCGCGTCAGGACGACGTCCTCGAGCGCCGAGTGCGCGGTGATCAGCGCGATCGCCCCGGGCGCCTCGTACACCTCCCGGCTCTTGATGCCGACGGCGCGGTTCTCGATCGTGTCGAGCCGGCCGATCCCGTACGTCCCGGCGAGGCGGTTGGTGCGCGTGATGAGCTCAGCCAGCGGCAGCTCCTGGCCGTCGAGCGCTACGGGGGTGCCGTGCTCGAAGCCGACCACGACCTCGATCGGGTCGGGCGCGCTCGCGGGGTCGGAGGTCAGGGCGTACGGCTCCTCCGGCGGTGCCTTCCAGGGGTCCTCGAGGATCCCCGCCTCGATCGAGCGCCCGAAGAGGTTCTCGTCGATCGGAGTAGGGCGACGCCTCGGTCTGGACGACCGGGATCCCCTTGGCGAGCGCGTACTCGATCTCCTCGTCGCGCGTCCACACGCGGTCGCGCAGCGGCGCGATCACCCGGACACCCGGGTAGCGCGCCTTGAACGCGAGCTCGAAGCGGAGCTGGTCGTTCCCCTTCCCCGTGCACCCGTGGACGACCGCCTCGGCCCCGAGCTCGAGCGCGATCGCGGCCACCGTCTCGGCGATCACGGGGCGCGAGAGCGCGGAGACGAGCGGGTACTTCCCCTCGTACAGCGCATTCGTGGCGATCGCGCGGGCGCACTGCTCCTCCGCGAACGCCTCCTTGCGGTCGACGAGCAGCACGTCGTCGGCCCGTGCCGCCCGCGCCCTGACCATCGACTCCTCGAGTTCGAGCTCCTGGCCGACGTCCACGAGCACCGCCACGACCTCGTCGAACCCGTACGGGTCCTCCTTGAGCCAGGCGAGGATGCAGGACGTGTCGAGCCCGCCGGAGTAGGCGACGACCGCGGCGGGCACGTCAGGCAGCCCCCTCGAGCAGGTGCCCGGCGAGCTCGGCCCGCACGTCGGCAGCCGTGCTTCCCTCCCGGACTGCGACGAAGATCGTGTTGTCGCCTGCGATCGTCCCGGCGATCGCGGGGTGCCCCGCCTCGTCGATCGCCTGCGAGAGGGCGCTCGCGAGGCCGGCCGGCGTGACGAGCACGACGAGCGGGCCCGGCGACCTCCGCCGAGATCAGGTAGCGGCGGAGCGCCGTGCCGAGCGCGTGCATGCGGTCTCCGTCCCCGGTTCCCGGCGGCGCGTACACGAGCCGGCCGCTCGCGGCCCGGACCTTCACGAGGCCGAGGTCGGCGAGGTCCCGCGAGACGGTCGTCTGGACGACGGCGAAGCCCTGGTCGCGGAGCGCCTCGGCGACCTCGGCCTGCGTGGAGAGCTCGTGCGCACGGACGAGCCGCAGGAGGGCGTTCTGTCGCTCGAGCCGGCGCACGAGCGTACTATTATGCAGAATATAGCGCGTCTTATGCATCATCGCCGAAAACCCGCGCGGTTACAGGGGAAACGGCTGCTACGCTGCGCGCGCGGTGGAGCGCGTCCTCGTCCTCAACGCGAGCTACGAGCCCTTGAACGTCTGCTCGCTCCGCCGCGCGCACGTCCTCGTGTGGAAGGGCAAGGCGGAGATCCTCGAGCACTTCGAGAAGCCGATCCGCTCCGCGACGACGAGCTTCGAGCGGCCGCACGTGATCCGGCTCGTGACGTACGTGCGGGTACCGCGGGGCGTGACCCGCCGGATCTCGAGGCGCGTCCTCTTCGCCCGGGACGGCTGGCAGTGCGCCTACTGCGGGTCGAACGGCGGGCGGCTCACGCTCGACCACGTCGTCCCGCGCTCGCGCGGGGGCACGTCGGTGTGGGAGAACGTCGTCACCTCGTGCGCGCCGTGCAACCACACGAAGGGCGACCGCATGCTCGAGGAGACGAGCATGACGCTCCGGACGACGCCTCGCCCGCCGACGCCGGTGCTCTTCATCCGGCTCGCGGCCGAGCACATCCCCGACGTCTGGCGGCGCTACCTCCCGGGCGCCGAGCCGGCAACTGCTGCGGCCGCGGCGTAACGCCCTAGCGCGGCCATCGCGCGGTCGACGGCCTCCTGCTCCTCGGGGGAGAGGGCGACGGACGAGCGGCCGCGGTCGAGGTCCTTCACGTAGATCCGCGCGTAGTCGCGTCCCTGGATCGCCGTGACGACGGTCCCGGTTCGCGTGGCGTCGAGGAGCGCCATCGACGCCGACTGCTGGCCGCCCGTGCCCTCGTACGCGTCGTAGCGGACGACGGCGGTGTTCGTCACGGCGCCGTCCACGCGGCGATCGACGCGCGAGAGGCCGGCCGCGACCTCGTCCACGGCGCGGTGCAGGTCGTCCACGCGGGCCTGCAGGGCGACGGCGAAGTCGAGGAGGTCTCCGCTGCCCGAGCCCAGGATCGCCGCCTGGGCGGCCTGCACGCGCGAGAGCCGGCGCCAGAGAAGCGCCGCGAGCAGGAGGGCGAGCACCGCCACGGCGCAGGCCGCCGCCGCCACCCCGAGCGAGAGCGTCAAAGCGTGAAGATGACGGGGAACTCGGCGGTGTTGTTCGCGGTGTTCGTCTCGCCCGGCACCGGATCGACGTCGACCTTGATCGAGATCTGCTCCTCGAACGGGACGAGGGCGCCGACCTTCAGCGTCACGGACTTCGTCTCCCCGGGTCGATGATCGCGATCGTCGCGGTCTTGACGATCGGGTCCGGCTGCGCCGGGATCGTCAGCGTCACCTTGATGCGGACCTCCTGGCTGTCACCCGTGTCCTCCACCGCCACCTGGAACGCGAGGTCGTCCGTCACCTGGATCGTCGTCTCCGTCTCGGTCGAGAGGAGCTGCCCGCTCGGCAGCACCTTGACCGAGGCGATGCCGCTCCCGTGCAGGCCCGTCGGCGTCCCGCCCGTCGACGCCCCCTGGATGCGTTGCCAGATCGCCGCGAGCGCGCTCGGCGGTCGTCAGCTCGTCGGCGGTGACGAACTCCGAGGCGGGCGCCTGGATGCCCTCCACGCCCTCCTCCTCCATGGTCGCGGTGGCCGGCGCCTGGAAGGAGTCGGCCCAGATGACGTCGCTCGCGACGAAGCGCTGCGTCTGGGCGGCGAGCTGCTGGCCGACCGCGGTCGCGTCGGTCGCGTCGGCCGTCTCCTTGAACGTCGTCTGGAGCCCCTTCAGCCCGTTCACCCGGTACTGCGAGCGCGAGGACGGCGCCGTCGTTGGCGTCGACGAGCGGGCCCGGCGGGTCGAGGTCCTGGGCGCGCTGCATCTGGCTCTCGGCCGACTGGATGTACCCGCCGAGCTTCGCGTCGAGGTCCTCCTGCTTCAGGCCCGGCGTCGTCAGCAGCGTCCCCAGGTTCTGACCGAGCCTCGCGGAGGCGTTCCCGACCGCGCCGATCTCCGTCATGTAGTCGCCGTAGCGCGTCTGCTTGCGATCCGTGGAGCAGCCCTCGCCCAGACGACGAGGAGCACCACGATGAGGATCGCGAGCGCGACGAGCGCGATGAGGCGCAGCAGCGGCGTCAGGTTCCCGGGGCCGCGGAAGCGCGGGCCGCGGCGGCGCGGGCCGCGGTCGCGTGGCGGGCCGCCCTGGCCGCGCTCGACCGGTTCCTCCCAGGACGGGGGCTCCTCCTCGTCGAAGAAGTCGAAGTCGAGGATGTCCTCGTCGCGCGTGCTCATGGGCCGCCCTCTGCGCACATAGGCCGCCAGCCACTCTAGACGAGGCACAGGAGCGCACCGGGCCGAAAACGGGGCTCGCAGGAGTTCCGGACGCGACGGCCAAGAGGGCCCGTACCGGTGTCCACCGTCGCCGTCGCCCCCTCGACCCAAGAGCTCGTCCTCGGGCGCTACCGCCCGGTTCGCCCCCTCGGGAGCGGCGGCTCCGGGTCGGTCTGGCTCGCCCTCGACGAGCGCAGCGGCCTCGACGTCGCGCTGAAGATCATTCCGCGGGAAGGGAAGGCGGCGGCGCGGGCCGAGCGCGAGGCGCTCGCCGCGAGGCGCCTGCGCCACGACCGCTGCGTCCGCTCCTACGACGTGGGGCACGACTCGAGCCACGTCTACATCGCGTACGAGTACGTCCCGGGGCGCACGCTCCGGGAGGCGCTCCGCTCCGGGGAGCTCACCGACGAGGACGTCGTGGAGGTCGCCGCGCAGGTGCTCGACGCCCTCGCCCACGCGCATCGCGCCGGGATCGTGCATCGCGACGTGAAGCCGTCCAACATCCTCCTCGAGAACCAGCGACGTGCCCGCCGCCCGGCTCCTCGACTTCGGGCTCGCCCAGTTCGACGGGGCCGACACGCTCACCGCCGTCGGCGACGTCCCCGGGACGCTTGCCTACATCGCGCCCGAGCGCCTCGCGGGCGAGGACGCGACGGCCGAGAGCGACGTCTGGTCGGTCGGCGTGCTCCTCTGGGAGGCGCTCTCGGAGCGCCATCCCTTCTGGGGCGTCCCGCTCCAGGAGGTCGCGGTGGCGATCCAGGCGGGAGCGCCGCCCCTCGGCACGGAGCGGAGAGACCTCCCCCGCCGGCTACTCGCCGCGGTCGACGGCGCGCTCTCGCGCGACCCCGCCAGGCGACCGCGAGCCTCGGCGCTCGCGGCAGAGCTCAGGAACGCCCTTCGCAGGGCGCCCCGCCGGGAGGCGACGCGGCCCCAGGACGAGCGCGAAGACGGACGCACGACCCATGCCGCGTCTCGGCGGCCGCGTGCTGCCCGTCGGGCTCGCGATGCTCGCGGCCGGCCTGGGAGCGACGCTCCTGCCCTTCTGGCCGCCGGTGCTCGTGGCCGCGATCGTCGTCGGAGCGGGCCTCGGCGCCTGGCTCGACCCACGGATCGGCCTGGCGGTCGCCCTCGCGGCCCCACTGTTCCCGCTCGGTAACCAGGCCGAGGGCGCCGCCGTGCTGTACGCGGCGCTCGCGGTCGGCTGGCTCCTGCTGGCCTGGCGCGACGCTCGATCCGGGCTCCTGTTCGTGTCGGGGCCGCTCCTCGCCCCGTTCGGCCTGCTGGCGCTCGTGCCCCTGGTCGTGCTGCCTGCGCGCGGGGCTGTGCGCCGCGGCGCGCAAGGCTGCGTCGCGGTGCTGTCGGCCGCGCTGCTCGCAGGGATCGCGGGAGAGGAGCTGCCGCTGACGTCCGGGACGCGCCGCCTCCCTCGGCCTTGCGCCGTCCGACTCCGCTCGCGAGGTCGCGCTCGCCGTCTGGGGCGAGCTCGCGCTTCATCCCGCCGTGCTCGCCGGCGCGCTCGCATGCGCGCTCGCCGCCGCGATCCTGCCCTGGGCGGCCCGCAACACGCGCTACGGCGTCGCGGCCGTCGGCAGCGTGCTCCTCGTCGCCGCCGCGGCGACGGGAACGGGCGTCGCGGGGCTGCTCGTCGCAGGCCTGGTCTGGGCTTTCGCCGCCAATGTCGCCGCCGGAATCGGTCGCCGCCTCCTCATCTAGACTCGTCGCGCGGGCCACCGCCTGCCACATGGCTTTGCTGCGCAGCATCGAGTCCAGGATCGAGGGCCTGTTCGAGGGGGTCTTCGGCCGTGCGTTCCGGACCCACGTCCAGCCGATCGAGCTCGCGCGCAAGCTCGTGAAGGAGATGGACGACCATCGGACCGTCTCGGTCTCCCGGGTCTACGTGCCCAACGAGTACACCCTCTACCTCTGCACGCAGGACCGTCGTCGGTTCTCGGGGTACGAGCCGTCCCTGGTGGGCGAGCTGCAGGAGTACCTGGCCGAGCACGCGCGCCGCGAGCGCTACGCGCTCCTGACCCCGCCGCGCGTCCTCGTGACGACGGACGACGACCTCGCCATCGGCGAGTTCGGCATCGGCACGCGGCTCGTCGCCGACGACGCCTCCGCCGAGGCGGCGCAGCCACCCCCCGATCTCCCGCTCGAGCAGCCGGAGCACACGATGGTCTACCGGGCGCCGGCGGTCGTCGAGGAAGAGATGGAAGAGGAGCCCGAGCCCGTGCAGGCGACCGTCACCTTCGACGGCAAGACACGCACGGTCAGCGCCCCGCGCGCCGTGCTCGGCCGCTCCCGGGAGTGCGACGTGCGCGTCGGCGACGCCAACGTCTCGCGGAAGCACGCCGAGCTCCGCCACGAGGACGACGCGTGGTGGATCGTCGACCTCGGGTCGACGAACGGAACGCTCGTCAACGGGCGCAAGGCGAAGAGAGAGCGGCTGAGCGCCGGCGACCGAATCATGCTGGGCTCGACGGAGATCACCTTCGGCGAACCCCGGTCGTGACGCTCGACGCGCTCTCCACCGACGAGACGCTCCTGATCCTCAAGGGGGCGTTCCTCGTCCTGCTCTACGTCTTCATCGTGCTCGTCGCGCGCAGCGCGACCAGGGACCTCGCCGGTGCCCCGCAGGAGAGCATCATCCTCGGCCCCGCCGAGGCCGAGGCGCTCCGCGCCCAGGTGCGCGCTCGCTCGGCGTCCTTCGTCGTCGTCGAGGGGCCGGGGAGGCAGGCCGGGAGCATCCTCACGGTCGGCAGCGCGTCCGTCGCGGGCCGGGACGCCGGGTCGAGCATTCGCCTCGACGCGGACGACTTCGCGTCGTCCCGCCACGCGAAGCTCGAGCCCGGCGCGGAAGGCGTGTGGGTGGAGGATCTCGGCTCCACGAACGGGACCTTCGTGAACGGCGAGCGAATCACCGCCCGGACGCTGGTGCGGGCCGGCGACACCGTTCGCATCGGGCAGACGGAGCTCCGGCTCGAGCGATGAGGATCGGCCGCGCAGCAGGCGTCACGGACACCGGGCGCAGGCGCCTGCGAAACGAGGACGCGTTCGTATGCGAGCCGCCGCTCTTCGCGGTGACCGACGGGATGGGCGGCGCCCGCGCGGGCCAACTCGCCGCCGAGCTCGCCGCGACGGTGCTCGAGGAGGGCGCATCCGAGATCGACGACGTGGACGCGCTCGTCGACGCGGTGGAGGAGGCGAATCGGAGAATCTGGGAGCGCTCGGTCTCCGATCCCGAGACCACTGGCATGGGCGCGGTCGCCACGGTCGCGCTCGTCCGCGACGGCACGGTCGCGATCGGGCACGTCGGCGACTCCCGCGCGTACCTGCTCCGCGGGGGCGCCATCGAGCAGCTGACGAGGGACCACTCCCTCGTCGCCGAGCTCGTCGAGAGCGGCGTCCTGACGCCCGAGGAAGCGGAGCATCACCCGCAGCGCTCGGCGATCACGAGAGCGCTCGGGACGGAGCCCGCGGTGGAGGTCGACGTGCGGACCGTCGCAGGGGAGCCTGGTGACGTCTTCCTCATCTGCTCGGACGGGTTGTCGTCGATGGTCTCCGACGACGGGGTGGCTGCGGCGGTCGAGGCTGCCGGCCGAGACCCGGTGCGGGCCGCGGAGGCGCTGGTTGCGGCTGCGAACGCCCGGGGCGGTGAGGACAACATCACCGTCGTGATCTTCGAGCTCGTCGGCGGCGCGCAGGCACCGGAGGACGAGGCGCCGCCCCCCGAGGACACGCAGCCCGATCTCACGTCCGGTGACGGCTCTCCCCCGGACGAGCCCGTGCAGGAGAGCGCCGCGCCCGCGGTCGACGGCGACGCGGCCCCGGTCGACACGAGGCGCCACGGCGCAGGGCCTGGAGGGCGGATCGCGGCCATCGCCCTGCTCGCGGCACTGCTGGCGCTCGCCGTCCTCGCCCTCTACGCGGGCATCACGAGATGACGGCGCGGAACCGCGAGCTCGGCGGCCTCGTGCTCGCCGCGCTCGTCGCCGGGATCGCGCTCGCGAGCGTGACGATCGCACGCGACTCGCAGCTCTCGGGCGACGCGGTGCTCTGGGCCGCGCTCTTCCTCGGCCTCTACCTCGTCGCGCACGTCGTCGCCCGGCGCACGGTCCCGGACGCCGACGGCGCGCTGCTGCCGCTGACGGCGGTCCTCACCGCGTTCGGCCTCGCGCTCAACTACCGGCTCGACCCCGACGACGGGGGCCGGCAGGCGCTCTGGGTGGCGATCGGCGTGGGCGTCCTCTGCGCGACGCTCGTCTGGCTCCGTCACGACTATCGCGTGCTCGAGTCGTACCGCTACCTGTTCGGCGTCGCCGCCGTCGCGTTGTTGCTCCTGCCGAGGGTTCCCGGGCTCGGGGAGGAAGTCAACGGCGCGCGCCTGTGGGTGGATCTCGGCGTCATCCAGTTCCAGCCGGGCGAGCTCGCGAAGATCTGCCTCATCGTCTTCCTCGCCGGCTACCTGCGGGAGAAGCGGGAGTCGATCGCCCAGGGCCGGCTCAAGGACGTCGGGCCGCTGCTCGCCCTCTGGGGCGCGGCCATGCTCGTGATCGTCGCGACGAACGACCTCGGGAGCGCCCTCCTCAACTTCGGGATCTTCCTCGCGATGCTGTACCTCGCAACCGGGCGTGCGCTCTTCGTCGCGATCGGCATCGGGCTCTTCATCGGGGGCGCAGCCGTTCTCTACAACGCGATCGGCCACGTCCAGGATCGCGTGACGATCTGGCTGCACCCGTGGACCGACGAGAAGGTGTACTGCGCGACGAGCGGCACGCTCGAGCTCCGCCAGGACTGCGCGTCGTACCAGCTCGTGAAGAGCCTCTACTCCATCGCCAACGGAGGGTTCGCGGGGACGGGCCTGGGGAACGGCACGTTCGAGTCGACGGACGGCACGCCGCTCATCCCCTTCCTCCGGACCGACTTCATCTACTCGGCGGTCGCGCAGGAGCTCGGCCTGGTGGGAGCCGCGGCGCTGCTCCTCTGCTTCATGCTCTTCGTGGCGCGCGGCATGCGGATCGCGCTCCGCGCGCAGGACGGCTTCTCGAAGCTCCTCGCGGCCGGGCTCACCTTCGGCTTCGCGCTCCAGACCTTCATCATCGTCGGTGGCGTCCTGCGCGTCGTCCCGCTGACGGGCATCACGCTCCCCTTCGTGTCCTACGGGGGCACGAGCGTCGTCGCGAACTTCCTCCTGCTCGCGGGCCTCCTGCTCGTGTCCCAGCGCGCCAACCGAGCCCCGTGAACCCGCGGATCGTCAAGCTCACGTACGTCGCCCTGGGGCTCGTCGGCGTGCTCGTCGTGATGACGACCTACTGGCAGACGTGGGCGGCGCCGGACCTGGCGGCGAGGCAGGACAACGCGATCAGGCGCGTGGCCGAGTTCTCGGTCGACCGCGGCCTCATCCTCTCGCTCTCGCCGCGAAGACGCCTCGCCCGGAACGTCCGGCAGGAGGTGGGGTCGAGGACGCTCTACTTCCGCCGCTACCCGCAGGGGCCATGGACGGCGCACGTGGTCGGCTACTCGACGGTCGGGCGGTCGCGGACGGGTCTCGAGCGCTCGCTCAACGACTACCTGACGGCCTCGAACGAGAACCTGTCGACCGTCCTCGACAAGGCGCTCGACGAGCTCCGCGGAGAGCCGGTCCAGGGCAACGACGTCCTGACGACGCTCGACCTGAAGGCCCAGAAGGTCGCGCTCGAGCAGCTCGGGCGGCGCTGCGGCGCAGTCGTCGCGCTCGACCCGCGGAACGGGAAGGTCAAGGTGCTCGCCTCCTCGCCGACGTTCGACCCGAACCGGGTCGAGGACGACTTCGGGAGCATCTCGGATATCACCGCGGACTGCGCTCCAGCGTCCCCGCTCCTCAACCGTGGCACCGCGGGCCTCTTCGTCCCCGGCTCGACGTTCAAGGTGATCACCGCGTCGGCCGCCCTCGAATCGAAGAAGTACACCCCCGAATCCACGTTCGTGGACCCCGGCTACTGCACGGTCTACGGCAAGCGGGTGAACAACTTCGACACGACCCGGCCGTTCGGGACGATCACGTTGGAGACCGCCCTCGTCTACTCGGTCAACTCGGTCTTCTGCAACATCGGGCTGAAGCTCGGCGCCAAGGCGATCCTCGACACGGCGAAGCGCTTCGGCTTCTACGAGCGCCCGCCGCTCGAGACGCCGGCTGACGAACGGCAGCCGAGCGGCCTGTACCGGGACGGTCGGCTCTACTACCCGCGGCTCGACTCCGACGTCGACGCGGGGCGGATGGCGTTCGGCCAGGAGCGACTGCTCGTCACGCCGTTGCAGATGGCGATGGTGGCAGGCGCGATCGGCGTGAACGGGAGGCTCATGGAGCCGCAGGTCGTCGCCCGCATCGTCGCGCCCGACGGCCGGGTCGTGCGCAGGCAGCGGCCGGCGCTGATCCGGCAGGCGGTGACGAGGGACACCGCGGCGTCGGTGGCGCGGATGATGCGCCTTGCCGTCGAGCGGGGCACCGGCACCGCGGCGCAGATTCCCGGATGGTCGGTGGGCGGGAAGACGGGGACGGGCGAGACCGGGGTCCCGGGCTCCAACACGACGTGGTTCATCGCCTTCGCGAGCCGCGACGAGGACACCCCCGCGGAGCTCGCGATCGCCGTCGTGCTCGAGGGTCAGGCCGGAACCGGCGGCACGACCGCCGCTCCGATCGCCCGCACGGTCATGGAGGCCATCCTGCAGGGCACGGAGAATCCCTAACCTAGTGTGCGGTCACCGATGACGATCCAGGACACCCTCTCCGGAACGCTCTTCGCGGGGCGCTACCGCGTGACCAGGAAGCTCGGAGGAGGGGGGATGGCCGACGTCTACCTCGCGGAGGACCAGGAGCTCGGGCGGCGCGTCGCGATCAAGGTCCTGCACGCGCGCTACGTCAACGACGAGCAGTTCGTCGAGCGGTTCCGCCGGGAGGCCACGCACGCGGCCGGCCTCTCCCACCCGAACATCGTCTCGATCTTCGACCGTGGGGAGACGAACGGCTCGTACTTCATCGTCATGGAGTACGTGGAGGGGCGGACGCTGAAGGAGCTCCTCCGCAGCCGCGGCCCGTGCCCGATCCCGATGGCGATCTCCTACACGCGCCAGATCCTCGCCGCGCTCCGCTACGCGCACCGCAACGGCGTGATCCACCGCGACATCAAGCCGCACAACGTCATCGTGGACCCGGAGGGCGTCGTCAAGGTCACGGACTTCGGGATCGCGAGGGCCGGCTCGAGCCAGATGACGGAGGAGGGCTCGATCATCGGGACCGCCCAGTACCTCTCCCCGGAGCAGGCGCGCGGAGCGCCCGTCGACCAGACGTCGGACCTCTATTCGACGGGGATCGTGCTCTACGAGCTCCTCACCGCGGAGGTGCCCTTCTCGGGGGAGACACCGGTCGAGATCGCGATGAAGCACCTCTCCGAGGTACCCGAGCCGCCCTCGGAGCTCCGCCCGGAGATCTCGACCGACCTCGACCTCGTGGTCCTGCGCGCCCTCGCCAAGGAGCCCTCCGACCGCTACCAGTCGGCGGTGGCGATGGACGCAGACCTGGAGACGGTCGCGCGCGGTGGCCACGTCCCCGCGGAGACGGCCGAGGCGGCGACCGTCGTCCTCTCGAGCTCGCGCGCGGACGGTTCGACCGCGGTCACGCGGGTCACGACACGTCCGCGGACGGGCGGCGCGGCGTACCCGCCGGAGTTCGACCCGAGACCCAGGCGGCGCTCCGTGTGGCCGTGGCTCCTCGGGCTGGGCGCGCTGCTCGCACTGCTCGTGGGCGGGTTCCTCCTCTGGGACACGATCCAGGAGCAGCTCGACGGCGCCGACACGGTCGCCGTCCCGTACGTGGTGGGCCTCGGCCAGGCCCAGGCCGTCGACCAGATCACGCAGCGCGACCTCGTCCCCCGCGTGCGGCGCGTCCCCAACTCCGACGTCGAGGAGGGGCTCGTCTTCGCGCAGGAGCCGACCGAGGGCACGAGGGTCGACAAGGGGGACGTCATCTTCATCGACGTGTCCTCCGGCAAGCCGAAGGTGACCATCCCGAGCGTCGTCGGCCAGACCGTCGAGGACGCCGTCGCCGAGCTCACGCGGGCCGGGCTCGACGCCCAGGTCTTCGAGGTGAACTCGGAGCGCGACGAGGGCACGGTCACCGCACAGAAGCCGGGCGCCGGAACGGTCGTCGTCGAGGGCACGCAGGTGCGCATCAACGTCTCGAAGGGGCCGAAGCCCGTGACCGTCCCGAACGTGGTCGGGCTGCCCTACGACCAGGCCGCCTCGGAGCTGCAACGCGCCGGGTTCGGCGTCGCGCGCATCTTCGTCGCCTCGGATCAGACGAAGGACACGGTCGTCGACCAGGAGCCGAACGGCGGCAGCGAGAGCTCGAACGGCGCGACCGTCACGCTCTCGGTCTCGCGCGGGCCGGAGACGAGCGCCGTCCCGGACGTCACGACCCAGGACGTCACCGTCGCCGAGACGACGCTCGAGGCGGCAGGCTTCCGCACGACCGTCGTCCTCGAGGACACGGACGACCCCACGCTCGAGGGCATCGTCCTCTCGCAGGACCCCGCGGGCGGGTCGCAGGCGAAGCCGAACTCGATCGTCACGCTGTTCGTCGGCCGTTTCACAGGCGACGAGACCATTCCCACCCCGTGAGCCCGCGCCTGCGCGTCGCCGTGCTCGCGGGCGGGCGGTCGAGCGAGCACGAGATCTCCCTCGCATCGGCACGGTCGATCCTCGCCGCCCTCGACCCCGAGCGCTACGACGCGGCGACCATCGAGATCGCGCGCGACGGCCGCTGGGAGATCGCGGACGGCGCCGCGAGCCCCGGCGCGCTCACGGCATCGACTGCCGAGTCGCTGCCCGTGCTCGCCGGGTCTCCGCCCGCGGCGCTCCTCGGTCGGATCGACGTGGTCCTCCCGATCCTGCACGGGCCCTTCGGCGAGGACGGCACCGTGCAGGGCCTCCTCGAGCTCGCCGGCGTCCCCTACATCGGCGCCGGCGTCGCAGCCTCGGCGCTCTGCATGGACAAGGACCTGTGCAAGGCGGTGCTGCGCGACCGCGGGGTCCCGGTCGCGCGAAACGTGACCCTGCGCGAGGGCGATCCGGCACGCCATCCGTTCACCTACCCCGTGTTCGTGAAGCCCGCACGGCTCGGCTCTTCCGTCGGAATCTCGAAGGCCCACGACGCGGGGGAGCTCGAGGCGGCGGTGGCTCTGGCTCGCCGCCACGACGACAAGGTGCTCGTCGAGGAGCTCCTCGAGGGCACCGAGGTCGAGTGCGGCGTCCTCGGGAACCGCGACCCCGTCGCCTCGGCGGTCGGCGAGATCGTCGCCAACGCCGAGTGGTACGACTACTCCGCGAAGTACGACGAGGGCGGCATGGAGCTCGTCGTCCCGGCGCGGATCTCGGCTGCCGCGATCGAGCGGGTGCGCAGCCTGGCGGTCGAGTCGTTCGTCGCGACGGAGTGCGAGGGCATGGCGCGGATCGACTTCTTCGTGACATCCGACGACGAGGTCGTCGTGAACGAGATCAACACGATCCCGGGCTTCACGTCGACGAGCGTCTACGCGAAGCTCTTCGAGGCCTCGGGTCTCCCGTACGCCGAGCTCCTGGACCGCCTCATCGCGCTCGCACTCGAGCGGCACGAGCGCCGAAGCCGCCTCGAGTACTAGAACCCTGCCAGCAGACGTTCGGTCTGCGCCCGGTGCCACTCGAGCCCGAACGCGCGAAAGCCCTCGTCTGCCCGTGCGAGCAGCTCGTCGTCGCCGCGAACGATGCCGAGCGCGCGCAGCGCGAACGGCCCGACGACCGAGCCATCCGCGAGGAACGCCGGGGCGTCGATTTCGACCAGCTCCATGCGGCGAAGCGCCGCGAGGACGTCGAAGCGCGCCACGAGAGCGCCGACGCCCCACACGTTCGTGCGCTCGATCGGAACGTCGACAAGCGCTTCGGCAGCCACGCGATCGCTGCGCGTGAGGGCGATCCGAAGCCTCGGGCCGACGAGGTACGAGTCGAAGCCCTCGCCGGCGATCCGAACCGCCGAGCGCTCGAGCGCAGCGGCACGCGACTCGTCGCCCAGGACGACGTGCGCCGCGGCACACAGCAGAAGATCGCGTGGGTTCCTGACGCAGGGAGTCGCGAGGTTCGCGGTGACGAGATCCCACGTGCGGTCGGTCTTGGCCGCTAGCGTCGGCCAGTCGCCGACGGCGTCCTCGAGCTCGAGCTCGAGGGACACCGTGTGAACGCGATGGTGGGCCGACAGCCGCCGGGACAGATCGCCGTGCAGCGCCGCGAGCTCACGCGAGCGCTCGAAGTCCCCCAGCGCGGCCACCACCGGTGCCGCGCTCTCGTACGCCTCGCAGCGGTGGTCGGGGTCGTCGATCGTGGCCGCGAGCTCGAGCCGCTGGTCGATCAAAGTTGCCGCCTCGCGATATCTCCGCCGTTCGAACGCCGTCTGGCTCCGAGCGCCGAGCGCGAAGGAACGCAGCTCGGCGCTGTCCAGCGTCGCCGCGAGAGCGCCCGCCTCGTCGAGCAGGTCGTCGGAGGCGGACGCGGGCTCGATGTTGACGAGCGCGAGCGTCGCACGAACGCGTGCCTCGCTCTGCGGCGCCGCGAGCGCG
This sequence comes from uncultured Actinomycetes bacterium, assembly GCA_963750595.1. GTDB lineage: Bacteria > Actinomycetota > Thermoleophilia > Gaiellales > Gaiellaceae > GMQP-bins7. Next base: position 574,488 of record CAVVRG010000003.1, read on the forward strand.
AGCGCGTTCCTCGCCCATCCGTCGATCCGCTCGCGGTTCAACCTGATCGAGAACATCGCCGACCGAATGGACGCCTGGAAGGCGAGGAACGCGTAGATGTCGGCTCGCTCTCCGTCGTCGACGGGTCCTTCGAGCGCCCGACTGAGCGACGTCTCCATGCCCTCGGCGTCGTAGCGCAGGGCGTGCGTCTCTCCGAGCACGCGCAGGAGCCGCGCACGCTCAGCGGCGTCCTTGGAGAGCTCGACGGCGCGCCCGAGCAACTCCACCGCCTCGTCCAGCTCGTACCGACCGCGCGCGAGCTCGCCGGCGCGCCCGAGCCAGTGAACTGCCCGCTCCTGGATCCTCTCCAGCCGTTCGGGCTCGTTTGCCCACACGAGATCGGAGTCCTCCGGTCGTGCCGCCTCCGCGAAGTGGTACGCGAGGAGCGACGCGCGTTCGTCATCACCGACGTCGCGACGCTCGAGCCACGCCGCGAACGACGCGTGCAGACGCCCGCGCTGTGACTTCGGAATCGAGCCGTATGCGACCTCGCGCGTCAGCGCGTGCTTGATCACGAACTCGCGGTCGTCGTCCCACGAGGACGCGCGCCTCGCGCTGATCAGGTCGCGCTCCTGCAGGACGCCGAAGTCGGGCTCGACGCCTCCGAGAAGATGCACGACGGGCGCGCGCCAGAAGACGCGGCCGACGACGGCCCCGGCCTGAAGCGCAGCCTTCTCCGTGGGAGGAAGCCGGTCGATGCGCGCCGCGAGCACCGCGAGCACCGTGTCGGGGATCGTGAAGTCCGGATCGCGCGCCCCCAGCTCCCAACCGCTCTCGCCACGAGCGAGGAACCCACTGTCGACGAGCTCCCCGACGAGCTCCTCGAGAAAGAACGGGTTTCCCTCCGCGCGAGCCACCACCAGCTCGTGCACGTCGCCCGGAAGCACCTCGGGAAGCATCTCGTCGAGCATCGACGCAGCGTGCGTCTCCGGAAGGGGGTTGAGCCAGAGCAGCGTCGTGTTGCGCCCTCCGGCGCCCCACCCGGCGCGTCGGTCCAAGAGCTCGGGACGGGCCGTCGTGACAACGAGAGTCGGCGCGCGTACCTCGGCGACCAGCCGCTCCACCAGATCGAGCAGATCCGGCTCGGCCCAGTGGACGTCCTCGACGTGCAGGACGGCCGGGCCGTCGGCAGCCATGTCCTCCACGAGCCCGACAGCCGCGGCATGCAGCCTCTCTCGTGCGTCCAGAGGATGGAGCTCGCGTGCAACGTCGAGACCCAGCGCCAGGCCGAGCAGCTCCCGGCCCTCGAGCCGACGCGCGATGTCGGCCGGCGCCGTGCCCTCCGGGATCCCGAAGTGCTCGCGGACGATCTCGCCGAGCGGCCAGTAGGTGATCCCGTCCCCGTACGCCAGGCAGCGCCCGGTTCGGGCGATCGGCGGCGGATCCTCTCCAGCGAGCACGTGCTGCAGCTCGCGCACGAGCCGCGACTTCCCCACCCCCGGCTCGCCGACGATCGTGACCAGGTACGGCTCGGAGCCGGCGACAACCCGGCGATAGGCCGCATGCAGGAGCTCGAGCTCGCTGTCGCGCCCGACGAAGACGCGCGGAAGGCCGCTGACGCCGCGCGGTCGCGTGGCGCTGACCGCCCGCAGGACAGGCGAGCCGACGAGACCTTCGGGCTTGCCCTTGGCCTCGACCGTGCGCGGTGCAGAGAACTCGAACGCTCCAGTCGCCGCCGCGACCGTGCGTACTCCGGCGAGGACCTCGCCGGGCTCCGCCGCCTTTTGGAGGCGGTCGGCGACGTTCACTGCGTCCCCGGTGGCGAACGAGCCGCCCTCCGAGGAGGCCCCGACGACGACCTCGCCGGTGTTGACGCCGATTCGGAGCGCGACCTCGCCGCCGAAGAGCTCGCGCATTCTCCTCTGCATGGCAAGCGCCGCATGCAGCGCCCGTTCGGCGTGGTCCTCGAGCGCAGCCGGAGCGCCGAAGACCGCCATGACGGCGTCTCCCGCGAACTTCTCGACGGTGCCGCCCGTGACCTCGATCTCCTCGCGCATGGCCGCGTAGAAGCGCTCGAGGTGCAGTCGGACGCGCTCCGGGTCGCGTTCCCCCGCGAATGCCGTGGAACCGACGAGGTCGGCGAAGAGGACGGTGACGAGCTTGCGCTCCTCGCTCGCTGAGCGTGGGCGCTGCTCGGCCCCGCAGGCCGGGCAGAACTTGGCGTCGTCCGGAGCTGACGCGCCGCACGCCGGGCACTTCGACATGGCGAAAGTCTGGCGAAGAGGAGCGGCGGTTTCTAGCCGAGGACCGCCGCGAGCGCTTCTTCCCAGACGGCGAGGCCTTCGTCGAGCTCGCCGTCCGAGATCGTGAGCGGGCACAGCACGCGGATGCAGTTGCCGTACACGCCCGCCTTCATCAAGACGAGCCCGCGCTGCAGAGCCTCGTCGACCACCGAGGCGGCGAGCTCGGGCGCCGGCGACTTCGTCGCCATGTCGTTGACGAGCTCGATCGCGAGCATCGCCCCGAGCCCGCGCACGTCGCCGATCCGGGGCCAGCGCGCCTGCCACTCGAGCATTCGCGCCCGGACGACCTCGCCGATCGCAACGGCCCGGGTCACGAGCTCCTCCTCCTCGAACGCGTCGAGCACCGCGCACGCGGCGGCGAGCGCGACGGGGTTGCCCACGAACGTGCCGCCGATCGCGCCCTCGTGCGGGTCGTCCATGATCGGGGCCCGACCGACGACGCCGGAGAGCGGCAGCCCGCCGGCGATCGACTTCGCGAGGACGATCAGGTCGGCCTCGACGTCGAAGTGCTGCATGGCGAACATCCGCCCCGTGCGCCCGAAGCCGGTCTGCACCTCGTCGGCGACGAGGACGATGCCGTGCTCGTCGCAGAGCTCGCGCAGGCCGCGCACGAACGCGGGATCCGCCGGGACGAACCCGCCCTCACCCTGCTGGGGCTCGAACACGATCGCGGCCACGTGATCGGCCGAGACGTGCGTGGCCAGCATGTGCTCGAGCGAGGCGAGCGCCTGCTCCGGCCCAGGCCCGCGGTACGCGTTCGGGAAGGGAGCGCGGTACACCTCGGGCGCGAACGGCCCCAGGCCCTTCTTGTACGGGTGCGTCCGTGAGGTCATCGTGAGAGCCAGCAGCGTGCGTCCGTGGAAGGCGCCCTCGAAGGCGATCACCGCCTGCCGCCCCGTGTGCAGCCGGGCGAGCTTGACGGCGTTCTCGACGGCCTCGGTGCCGGCGTTGAAGAACGCCGCGCGTGTCTCCCCGGAGATGGGCACGAGATCGCCGAGGCGCTCGGCGAGCTCCACGTAGCCCTCGTACGCGACGACGGTGTAGTCGGTGTGGAGGAACCGGTCAGCCTGCTCGTGGATGGCGCGAACGACCCGCGGGTGGTTGTGGCCGACGTTCAGGACGCCGACGCCGCCGACGAAGTCGAGGAACGTGTTGCCGTCGACGTCGGTGATCGTCGCACCCTGCGCGCTGGCCGCGACGACCGGCGCGTGGACGATCAGCGGGCGCGCGACGGAGCGCTGCTCGCGCTCGAGAATCTCCCGGGTCCGCGGCCCGGGGACCTCGGTCCGGAGCTCGATCGCGCGCGTCGCCACCATGCTCTCAGCCTATCCGAGCAACCAGCGGGCACCACCCGCCACCGATCCTTGCTTGACTCGCCCCCGCGGTGCGAGTAGGCATCGAGCCGTGGACGAGCACGACCTCGCTCCCGACCCACTGGCCTCGCTCCGCACGTGGCTGGCCGACGCGGCGGGCAGCTCCTCCATGCCGCAGGCCATGACGCTCGCAACAGCGACGGCCGACGGACGGCCGTCCGCGCGGATCGTGCTCCTCCGAGGCGTGGACGAGCGCGGCCTCACCTTCTTCACGAACCGCAGCTCTCGGAAGGGCGGGGAGCTGGCGGCGAACCCCCGCGCCGCCCTCGTCCTGCACTGGTGGGAGCTCGGGCGCCAAGTTCGCGTCGAGGGCGCGGTCGAGGAGATCGGGCCTTCGCTGTCCGAGGAATACTGGGCGACCCGCCCGAGGGAGAGCCGGATCGCGGCGTGGGCATCGGCGCAGTCGCTGCCGGTCGCGAGCCGCGCCGCGCTCGAGGCCTCCTATGCGGCGGCCGAGGAGCGCTTCCGCGGCGGTGACGTGCCGCTGCCCCCGTTCTGGGGCGGCTTTCGGGTCGAGCCCGAGCTCGTCGAGTTCTGGACGCACCGCGAGAACCGCCTGCACGATCGGATCCGGTTCGCCCGCTCGGGACGCGGCTGGCGCAGGGAGCGGCTCGCGCCGTAGTCGGTCCAGGCTCCTACGGAGCCTTCAGAGCGCCGTCGGTGTACAGGCCGTTCGCGTTCCAGAGCATGTAGCCCTTCGCGCCCGCGCGCCGGGCCGCGTCGATCTGCGCCCGCACCTCCTCGATCCCGTACTGCGTCGAGAAGCTGAAGTCCTGCACCCAGGGGACGAGGAGGACGTCCCGCTCGCGCAGCGCCCGGTCGAACCGCCTGAGCGCCCGGTCGACCGTCGCTCCGGGAGATCCGCCCGGGTCGGCGAGCCCCAGCTCGCCCGGGCCGAAGTGCGACGGGTAGGTCATCGGGTACACGTGGTCGAGGTAGGCGGCCATCCGTCGCGGGATCTGGCCGATCCCCAGGTCACGCGACGCAGAGAGACCGAAGACCGCCGCGGACACCCGCACGTCGAACGGCTCGAGCCGGCTCGCGGCGTAGCGCAGGAACGCCGGGACGGCCTGCCGCTTCTTCAGCCCCCGCGGCTTGCGATAGAGGGCGCTCGCGACGTCGCCGTCGGACGGGAAGCGCACGTAGTCGAAGAGGATCTCGTCGAACCCCGCGCGGGCGGCGGCAACGGCGACGTCCGCGTTGTACTTCCACACCCTGCGGTCGTACGGGTTCGTCCAGCCGAGCCCCGCAGCGTCCCTCCACACCGACCCGTCGCTGCGCCGGATGGCCAGATCCGGGCGCCCGCCGGCGAGGAGCGGGTCCTCGAACACCACGACCCGGCCGACGAGGTACAGGCCGCGGCCGTGCACGAGCCGGGCCGCCGTGCGGGCGCCGTAGTAGTCGCGCACGGCGCCGACCTTCCTCGCCAGCGGCACCGAGCGTGGCGTGAAGCCGATCTCCCCGTTCTCGTCCTTCACGTCGAGCTCGATCGCGGTCAGCCCGTCGCGTTCGAGGTCGACGTACTCCCGGAGCTTGCCGGGGAGGGAGGCCAGGCCGAGAGTCACGTGGACCCCGCGGATCTCGACCGGCAGCGCACGGGGCCCGGCGGCGTCGACAGTGGCCAGCGTCGCGAGCTCCGACGTCGGCGCGGGAACGGCCTGCGGACCGCCGACGAAGCGCGCCCCGACCCCGAGGAGCGCGACGCCGGCCAGCAGCGAGCCCACGACAACGCCGCTGCGGAGGCGCTTCCTTCGCCTCGAGGCCGCCCGACGCTCGCGGAAACGCTCGTTCGGGTCGATGGGTGGGAGCAGCACCGACACCGGGGCAGGGACCTTATCGCAGCGGGGGATGCGCCGACCCGTCCATGTGACACTGTGTCACAAGGTCCCTGCCCCTAGAATCGGGCGGTGGTCCTGTCCGACCGGACGATCCGCCGACTGCTCTCGGAGGGGCGCATCGGCATCTCCCCCTACGAGCCGGAGCTCATGCAGCCCTCGAGCCTCGACGTTCGGGTCGACCGCTACTTCCGCGTGTTCCGGAACTCGCGATACCCCTACATCGACGTGAAGGCCGAACAGGAGGAGCTGACCGAGCTCGTCGAGGTCGAGGGGGACGAGGCGTTCATCCTCCACCCCGGGGAGTTCGTGCTCGGCTCCACGCTCGAGCGCGTGACGCTGCCCGACGACCTCGTGGCGAGGCTCGAGGGCAAGTCGTCGCTCGGCCGGCTGGGCCTCCTCATCCACTCGACCGCCGGCTTCATCGACCCCGGCTGGGACGGGCACGTCACGCTCGAGCTCTCGAACGTCGCGAACCTCCCGATCACGATCTACCCGGAGATGAAGATCGGGCAGCTCTCGTTCGTCCAGCTCTCCGAGCCGGCGGAGCGCCCGTACGGGTCGGCCGGGATCGGCTCGAAGTACCAGGGACAGCGCGGCCCCACGCCGAGCCGCTACTGGCAGAACTTCCCGGCGGCGACGAGCTAGGCGCCGGTGTCACACGGCAGGTCCAGGCCCTCGTCCCCGAGCTTGCCGAGAAGCGCGACGAGGCTCCCGAGCTCCTCCCGCGGAAGCCGGCGCGCGAAGTGCTCCTCGATCTGGGGCACGTGGGTGGAGCGCGCCTCGCCGAGCTTGGCGAGGCCCTCGTCCGTGATCACGGCGTAGACGACTCTCCGGTCCTCGCTGCACGACGCCCGGTCGACCCATCCCTGCCGCTCGAGGCCGTCGAGGAGGCGCGTGATCCCCGAGGGAGTCAGCACGACCCGCTGCGCGAGGTCGACCCGCCGCAGGCGGTGATCCGGCGCCAGGGACAGGCGGAGCAGGACCTCGAAGTCGTTGATCGTGAGGCCGTGATCCGCGGCGAGCTGGGCGTTCAGTTGCCTCGTGACCGTCGCATGCGCGCGGATGAGCGCCACGAAGGCGTCCGTCCCAATCTCTTGCTTGCTCAATAGTTGACTAGACATGTTCTCTCCGCTACAGTTGTTTGCGTACTCAATAGTAGCGGACACAAAGGAGAACACGCAATGGCCGCGATCACAGAGCAGACCGCCACCGTCATCCCGGCAGGCGAGTGGGAGATCGACCCCACCTGGTCGTCCCTCGAGTTCGAGGTCGAGAAGCTCGGGCTCGTGACCATCAAGGGTCGCGTCCCCGGGTTCGCCGGGACGATCCACGGCGGCGAGCAGGCCGCCATCGAGGGCATCGTCGACGCCACCGGCATCACGACGTTCGACGAGACGCGCGACGGCCACCTGCAGTCCCCCGACTTCTTCGACACTGCTCGCTACCCCGAGCTGCGGTTCGAGTCGTCCTCGGTGTCGGCCCACGGTGAGGGGCTCGTCGTCGAGGGCAACCTGACGATCAAGGGCGTCACGAGGCCCGTCGTGCTCACCGGCAGGTACCTCGGCGAGGGCGCCGACCCGTGGGGCAGCGACCGGATCGGGCTCGAGCTGGAGACGACGATCGACCGCACCGACTTCGGGCTCGAGTGGAACGCCCCGCTTCCCGGCGGTGGCTTCCTCCTCCCGAACCGGGTGGTCCTGAAAGCGATCTTCGCCGCGGTGAAGGCGAGCTGACTATGCAGGTCCTCGCCTTCTCGGGCAGCCTCCGCGAGCGGTCGTACAACACGGCCCTTGCACGGGCGGCGGCCGACCTCGCCCCCGCAGGGGTCGACGTCGACCTGTACGACGGGCTCGCCGAGCTCCCGCCATACGACGAGGACCTGGACGGCGAGGACGCCCCTGCCTCCGTCAGGGAGCTCCGCGCGCGCATCGCGCAGGCAGACGCCCTTCTCTTCGTCACCCCCGAGTACAACGGCTCGATCCCGGGCGTGCTGAAGAACGCGATCGACTGGGCGTCACGCCCGCCTCGCGGTGGCGCGGCGATCTGGGGCAAGACCGCAGCGGTCGCCGGCGCGACGACCGGCCAGTACGGGGCGATCTGGGCGCAGCAGGACCTCCGGCGCGTCCTGGGTATCGCCGGCGCGCGCGTGATCGACGGCGAGGTGCCGGTGGCGCGCGCCCAGCATGTCTTCGACGGGTCCGGACAGCTCACCGACCTGCGGGTCGCGGCACGCCTTGCCGCGCACCTCGAGGCGCTGGTCGCCGAGGCCGCGCCGATCGCGGTCGCGGCGTAGTCGTCCATGCCGAGAAAAGACGAGGGGCTGCGCGAGCAGCCCCTCGATCTCGGTGACCAGCGTTGGAGTAGTAGAGGCGCTTCCGGCAGACGCAATGCGTCTGCGGCGCAAGCTGCGAGCCCCCTACGCTGGCTAGGCGATTCCCGGTGGTCCCGGGGGCACGCCTCTACCCGCTGGTACCTCCACTGCCGGAACTGTCGTCGCTCAAACCGGACCACCTCCTTTCCGCGGTAGCGGCAGCATACGTGCTCGCGGCGGATGGAGAAAGGCGGAGAGCCCGCTCGATGAGGGTCGCCGCACGATCGAGCACCTCGAGCTCCTCCGGCGACAGCGAGCCCAAGCGTGCCGCGAGCTCGGCGATGCGGTGCTCTCGTCCCCGCTCGAGCACTCGTCGCCCCTCGGGCGTCGCGCTCACGACGACCGACCGGGCGTCGTCGGCGTTCGCCTCGCGAGCCGCCAGCCCGTCGCGCTCGAGGCCGCGGACGAGCCGCGACATCGTCGGCGCCGAGACCTGCTCCGCGCGCGCCAGGCGGCCGACAGTGGTCGGCCCTCCGAACACGAGCACGGCCAGCGCCGACAGCCGCGCTGCCGACAGGCCCGTTTCCTCGTCGACTCTGCGGATGGCGCGGAGGAGGTGGATCGCCGCTGAGTGCAGGCGATCGGCGACGTCGCGAGCGTCCGAGGCCGAGCTTGACATGATCTCCTTAGCCGTGCTAATTACTTCGTTAGCTGAGCTAAGTATACGACGGCGAGGAGGACCGATGACCACCCCGATTCTGGACATCGGCCAGATCGCGATACGGACGCACGACATCGGGCGGGCCGTGGGCTTCTATCGCGACGCGCTCGGGCTCGAGTACCTGTTCGAGGCCGGACCGCTGGCCTTCTTCCGCAGCGGCGACGTGCGGATCATGCTGGCGGTGCCGGAGAACGCCGACGTCGACCACCCGAGCTCGATCGTGTACTTCCGCGTGCAGGACATCCGCGCGGCGCGCGCCGAGCTCACGGAGCGCGGCGTCCCCTTCGACGACGAGCCTCACCTGATCGCGACGATGCCCGACCACGAGCTGTGGATGACGTTCTTCCGCGACCCGGACCGGAACCTACTCGGCCTGATGAGCGAGGTTCCGCTGGCCGGCTAGCCGAGGTGACTGTCACCGCAGGGTGACTGTCACCCTTTCTCGGCCAGCAGGACCGTCAGCTCGAGCCCGCGGTCGAGCGTAACCGTCACGCTCGAGAGCGTCGGATCGGTCTGACGGGCGGCGGAGTAGCCCGCGAGCGCCTCCGCATGGGAGACGACGTTGTCCGCGACGACCAGCGCTCCGGGCTCGAGCAGCGGGCGGACGAGCCCGAAGAGCGGCTCGTACTCCGCCTTCTCCGCGTCGAGGAAGACGAGGTCGAAGACGTCCTCGGTCGCGCTCAGGGTCGCGTGCGCGTCCCCCTCGACCAGCTCGGCCCACTCCTCGAGGCCCGCGGCGGCGACGTTCTGCCTCCACGCCGCGCACCGGTCCGGCTCGCGCTCGAGCGAGACGAGGCGTCCGCCGAGAACGCGCGCCCCCGCCGCGAGCCAGATCGAGGAGTACCCACGCGATCCCCCGATCTCGAGGATCTCGACGCCGGCCTGCGACGCCGCGAGCGCGAACAGGAACCGGCCCGTGCTCGGCGTCACCTGGCGTGAGCGCCGCTCCGGCGGCAGCCCCGCCTCGCGCTCGGCGCGGTCCTCCTCCTCGAGACGGGAGAGCACGCCGAGCACCCGGTCGTCGAGCATCAGTCAGGCGTCTCGGCTAAGAGGGAGCCCGCTCACGCGGGGCACCGCCCGCGGGAACAATCCTGAGGGCGCTGTCTCATGGCGGTTCGTGGCCTTCCACCTCGACCAGGACCATCCCGTCGCGGACGACTACCGGGAAGATCTCCACGGGCTCGAAGGCCGGGAGCGACATCGGGATGCCGGTCTCGAGATCGAAGCGGGAGCCGTGCCGCGGGCAGACGACCATGCACAGCTCGGGCTCCCACTCCCCCTCGCACAGCGGGCCGTCGTCGTGGGAGCAGCGGTCCTCGATCGCGTGGAACGTCCCGGCACAGTTGTAGACACCGATGGTGCGCGGGCCGGCCGGCACCAGGCGCATCGTCCCGGGCGGCAGCTCGTCGAGCGGAGCGACCTCGATCTCTGCCACGACGGCCTAGTCGAAGACGAGGTCGCGGACCGAGGTTCCCCACTCCTCGGGAAGCGGTGTCCCCCGCGCCTTGTGCAGCGCGAGCTTGAGGACGCCGAGCCCGAGGATCGCGCACTTGAGCCGTACGGGCGTCAGGGGAATGCCGAGCTCCTCGAGCAGCTCATCCCTGGGCATCGCGGCGACGTCCTGGGCCGTGCGGCCCTTGACCAGGTCGGTCAGCATGGAGGTCGCCGCCTGGCTGATCGCGCAGCCGCGGCCGTCGAACCCGACGTCCTCGATCACGTCACCCTCGCCGAGACGCACCGACACCGTGATCTCGTCGCCGCAGAGCGGGTTCTGCCCCTCGGCGCGAGCGTCCGCCGGGTCGAGCAGCCCGTGGTTTCGCGGGTTCTTGTAGTGGTCGAGGATCAGCTCGCGATACAGCTGCTCAAACTCGGACATCGCTCACCCGAGGCTCGTCTTGACCTTGTGGAGCCCGTCCACGAGGCGGTCGATCTCCTCGGGGATGGTGTACAGGTAGAAGCTCGCCCGCGTCGTGGCGCTGACGCCGAGCTTCGACATCAGCGGCTGCGTGCAGTGATGCCCGGCGCGGACGGCAACGCCTTCCCAGTCCAGGACCTGGGCGACGTCGTGGGGATGTACACCCTCCACGTTGAAGGAGACGATCCCCGCACGGCGAGCTGCGGGAGGGCCGTAGGCCTCGACCCAGGGCAGCTCGCCGAGCCGCTCGAGGGCGTACTCGAGCAGCTCGTGCTCGTGTCGCTCGATCGCCTCGAGCCCGATCGACTGGAGGTAGTCGACCGCCGCGCCGAACCCGACCGCCTCGGCGATGGCGGGCGTCCCGGCCTCGAACTTGTACGGCAGCTCGTTCCACGTCGTCTTCTCGTGGGAGACGGAGCGGATCATCTCGCCGCCGAGGTTGAACGGCGACATCTCCTCGAGCAGCTCCTTGCGGCCCCAGAGGGCGCCGACGCCGCTCGGGCCGCACATCTTGTGCGACGAGATCGCGAGGAAGTCGCAGCCGAGCGCCTGGACGTCGAGGGGACGATGGGGAGCGGCCTGCGCCGCGTCGACCACCATGACGGCGCCGCGCTCGTGAGCCCACGCGGCGAGCTTCACCGCCGGGTTGACCGTGCCCAGCGTGTTCGAGACGAGATTGCAGGCGACGACCTTCACGGTCCCCGTGCGCTCGATCTCCTCGAGGGCGTCGAGACGGAGCTCGCCCTGCTCGTCGATGGGGATCGCCCGGAACGCGGCGCCGGTGCGATGAGCGACGTACTGCCACGGGACGAAGCTCGAGTGGTGCTCGAGGTCGGAGACGACGACGACGTCGCTCGGGACCCAGGTTGTCGAGGCCCCAGGCGTAGGCGACGAGGTTCAACGCCTCGGTGGCGCTGCGGGTGAAGATCACCTCGCGCTCGGACGGCGCATTGACGAACGCCGCGACCTTGCGCCGAGCCGTCTCGTAGCCCGTCGTCGCGCGCTCCGCGAGCCGGTACACGCCGCGGTGGACGTTCGCGTACGAGTGCTCGTAGAACTCGCGCACCTCGTCGAGCACCTGCCGGGGCTTCTGGGACGACGCAGCCGAGTCGAGGAACGCGACCGGCTTCCCGTTCACGAGCTCGTCGAAGACGGGGAAGTCGGCGCGCAGCCGGTGTGCGTCGAGGGCTGGCTCGGTCGTTACGGCCATCTACCCATCGTATCGGCGCCACCCGGCTCACCCGAGGTCGACGCGGCCGTTCGAGGCGGCACGCTCGGCCGCGAGCCGCTGCCTGCGGACGGCCGCCACAACGCCCTCCAGGATCTCGCACAGCTGCTCGAGGCGCACACGCTCCGAGGTCTCCACGAGCAGCGCGAGCTTGACCTCCGGCGCGAGCTCGACGCGACCGGCGAGGACGAACGACAGCTGCTCCGTCCCCTCGGGCGGCACTTCCACCGAGCTCCCCGTGAGCTCCCGCAGCTGCTCGAAGAGCTCGAGCGCGCGGGCGACCGTCTCCTGCTCGGCGGGATCGGCATCGTCCACCACGTCCTCGACCTCGCCGGTCTGGAAGCTCCGCCCGTGTGTCAGGCCGCGGAGGCGGAACCGCTCGCGCCCCTCGACGACGACGTTGAGCCGACCGTCGTCGAAGCGGTCGAGCACCTCGACGACGCCTGCGCGCGTCCCCACCTCCCGGATGCCGTCGTCGTCGGCGTACACGAGGCCGAACTCGAGGTCGTCCTCGAGGCACTCGCCGACGAGCTCCTTGTACCGCTCCTCGAAGACATGCAGCGGGAGCTGCTCGGCCGGGAGCAGCACGAGCGGGAGCGGAAACAGGCCGAGGTCGCTCACTCGGCCCGTTCGAGGACGACGTACTCCCACATCCCCCGACGGCCCGTCTCCACGAGCCGGAGCCCGTCCGCGATCGCCACGGCGACGAGCTCGCCGCGGCGAGTGGACGAAGGCCCGGAACGCCTTCCCGAGAACGCGAAACACGAGATTCTGGGCCGCAACGGCGACCCGGACGAGGGCGAGATCTCGCGGGAAGCTCATCGCGAGCCGTCGACGGGTGAGACCGGCCGCGATGCCCGCCAGCACGACACCGTCCGGGGAGCAACAGACGACCCGGTTCAGGAGGACGAGGTCCGCCTCCTCCGCTTCCTCGGGCGCCTCGAGCAGGTCGACGACCCGGAACGAGGTTCGATCCGCGATGCCCTTGCGTCGCGCGAGCTCGTCCGCATACGGCTCGAAGGCGGCGACGAGCTCGACGACCTCTCCCCGCACCGCACCGGCCAGGATCACCTCCGCCTGGAGCTTGCCGATGCCGCCGCCGATCTCGAGCACGCTCGCGCCCTCGACACCCGCTGCGGTCGCGGCCGACACCATCCTGCGCTCGATGCGATCGAGGCCGCTCTTCTCGTATCGACGCAGGCTCCTCCGCGCGAAGCGAGGACCGAACGCTTTCTCGCACGGTCCGGCGCGGCAGCAGCTTCCAGCCACGGGGTCACCATACAAGGCTGCCTCCTCGCGGAGGCAGCCCGTTAGGCGGTATCGCCTAGGGTCGTGTCAGACGAGCGCCTTGAAGAAGATGTCGACCTTCTCCGCAGGGAACGTCTCCGTCTTCACGACCTCGAGCATCCCGATCCTCGCGAGGACGCGGAACGCGGTCTCGTTGTCGGGTACTTCACGAGAGCGAGGAAGTCCCACGGCCCCATGACCGCGTAGACGTCCTCGAGGAGCCCTCCCTCTTCCTCGATGATCTTCGTGATCTTGTCGAGGTAGCGGGAGCCTCGTGCAGCTTCTCCTGGCCTTCCTCCGTGATGCGGATCAGGCCGACGTACGTGAACACCATTCACCTCCTGTGACGGTGATCGAGGCTCACGACGACTCTCCGCCCAGGGTCTCGGTGGGCATCGGGGAATCCCCCGATCTTCGGGTGCCGCTAGGTGGAACGGTCGAGATCGAGAGCCGCGGAGTTGATGCAGTAGCGGAGCCCGGTCGGCTCCGGGCCGTCCGGGAAGAGGTGGCCGAGGTGGCCGCCGCAGGTCGCGCACATGACCTCCGTGCGGGTCATCCCGTAGCTCGTGTCCGTCTCGGTCACGACGCTCTCGAGCGTCGTCGGCTCGACGAAGCTCGGCCAGCCCGTGCCCGAGTCGAACTTCGCGTCGGACCGGAAGAGCTCCGAGCCGCAGCCGGCGCAGCGGTACACGCCCGGAGCGTGCTCGTCCCAGTAGGCCCCCGCGAACGCGCGTTCAGTGCCCTTGCGACGCAGGATCTCGTACTGCTCGGGTGCGAGCCTCGACCGCCACTCCTCGTCCGTGAGGTCGACCTTCCCGCTCATGACGCGAGAGTACCCGTCCGCACGGGCGGACAGGCCCGGCCCCTACAGCACGACGAGCGACACCGCAACGAACTGCGTCGCTGCCGCGGCGATCACGAGCAGGTGGAAGATCTCGTGGAAGCCGAAGGTCGCCGGGAACGGGTCCGGCCAGGCCGTCGCGTAGGCGAGCGCCCCGAGCATGTAGAGGCCCGCCCCCACGATCACGAGCACCGCCGCGGCGACGCCGAGCGACGGGAAGAACTGCGGCACGGCCACGATCCCGATCCAGCCGACCGCGAGGTACGCGACGGCCGAGACCCAGCGCGGCGCGTGGATCCAGCGAAGCTCGAGCACGACGCCGAGCGCCGCGCCGCCCCAGACCGACGCGAGCACGACGGCGCGCAGCGCGCCCTTCGAAGGCGAGCAGCGCGAAGGGCGTGTAGGTGCCCGCGATGAACACGAAGATCATCGCGTGGTCGAGCCTCCGCGCGCGCAGCCGCGCGGCCGCGGTCCGCCACGAAACGCGGTGGTACAGCGCGCTGGCGCCGAACATGGCTGCGAGCGCGAGGGCGTACACCCAGACCGCGAAGCGCTCCAGGGACCCGTCGGCGAGGACGACGAGCACGATGCCGGCGGCGACGGCGGCGAAGAACGCGTACTGGTGAAAGACCCCGCGAAGCCGCGGCGCGAGTGGCGCGTCCATCGCCCGATTCTGCCGGACGACGGCTACGTCTGCGGGATCCGCGCCTCGAGCGCCGCGGCGAGCGACTCCCGGACGGACTCGAGCTCGACCCGGTCGAGCACGTCCTGGAAGAAGCCGCGGACGATCAGGCGCTCGGCCTCGGAGCGCGAGAGCCCGCGAGTCATGAGGTAGAAGAGCTGCTCGCGGTCGACCTGCCCGAGCGTCGCGCCGTGGGTGCAGCGAACGTCGTTCGCCATGATCTCGAGGCCGGGGATGGAGTCGGCATGCGCCGTCTTCGAGAGCAGGAGGTTGCGGTTCTCCTGGTAGGCGTTCGTCCGCTGGGCGCCCTCCTCGACCCGGATCATCCCGCGCCACACGGCACGCGCCGTGTCGCGGAGCGCGCCCTTGAACGCGAAGTCGGAGGTCGTCGACGGCGCCATGTGCTCCTGGAACGTGTCGTAGTCGAGATGCTGCGTCCCGTCGGCGAAGTAGGCGCCGGTGACCCTCGATGTCGCGCCCGGCCCCGCGAGGTCGTTCTGGATCCGCACCTTGCCCTTCGCGGAGCCGAACCCGCCGGTGACCCAGTCGAGCTCGGCGTCGCGCTCGACGCGCGCGTGGTGCGAGGCGAAGTGCCAGGTGCCGCGCGAGTAGTTCTGGACGGAGACGTACTCGACCTTCGCTCCGTCCTTGACGACGATCTCGACGGCCGCGTTCGAGTACGACGAGAGCTCGGGAGTCGCCGACGCGTACTCCTCGATCACCGCGAACCGGCTCTCCGGTTCGGCGACGACGAGGAGTCGCCAGAAGAGCGAGCCGCCCTCGACGGCGTTCGCGACCCTGACGTAGAGGGGCTTCTCGAGAACGACGCCGCGCGGCACGTGCACGAGGAGGCCGTGCTCCCAGAGCGCGGCGTTGTGGGCGGCGAACTTCTCGTCCCAGCCGACGAGCGAGTAGAGGAGCTCGTGGTCGTCGGAGAGCGGCTCGAAACGCACGCCGTCGGGCGCGCGCTCGACCTCGATCCCGCCCTCTCCGACGTGAGCGACGCCCGCAACCTCGACGTCGAGGAGCGACGCGGGTGAAGCAGAGGACAGTCCCCGGTCGGGGACCGTCCCCACACGCCCCAGGCGTCGGGGTCGAAGCCCTTGAGATCGGTGAAGCGCCAGTGCTCGTCCTTCGTCGTCGGCAGCGGAAGCGCCTCGGTAGCGCTCGACGAGCTCGGCGCGAGTCATGCGTCGAACCGCCGGTGGAGCATGAGGGCGTTGCCGTCCGGGTCCTTGAACCAGGCCTGGCGGCAGACGCTCGTCTCGATCGTGTCGCCGTCGAACTCGACGCCCTTCGCCTCGAGCTCGGCGCGAGCGGCGTCGACATCGGCCACGCGAAGCGCGATCCCCGCCGGGGACGGCGCGAACGGCTGGCCGATGCTCGAGGGATCGAAGATGTCGAGCGTCACCTGGCCGGCGCGGAGCTCCATGTCGCTCTCGCCCTCGGTCTCGATCTCGAGGCCGAGCACCTCCGTGTAGAACCGCTTCGCGCGGGCGAGGTCCTGGGTCAGGAACGAGACGAAGTCGACGCGCTCGACCTGCATCAGGGTGACGTGCCGTCGGGGTACGGGGCGTAGCGACGATGGATCAGCAGGCCGTTGCCGTCGGGATCCCTGAACGACACGCCGGTGCAGACGCCGGAGTCCCAGATCTCGCCGCTGAGCTCCACGCCTGCCTCCTCGAGCTTCGCGCCCGCCTCGGCCACGTCGAGGACGCGGAGCGCGATCGACGCCTGGTGGCAGCGGCTCGAACTCGGCGCCGTGCCCTTCCGCGTCGACGATGGCGAGCGTGACGTTGCCCGTCTCGAACTCGATCCAGTCGTCGAGCGAGTTCGGGTTCTTCGGCAGCCCCAGCACGTCGGCGTAGAACCGGACCGCCCTCTCGACGTTCCTGGTCGGTACCGCGATGAAGTCGACGCGCTGCGCACCGACTCCGTCAGCCAACCGAGCCCTCCATCTGGAGCTGGATCAGCCGGTTCATCTCGACGGCGTACTCGAGCGGGAGCTCCTTCGTGATCGGCTCGACGAAACCCGAGACGATCATCGCCGAGGCCTCCGCCTCCGAGAGCCCGCGGCTCATGAGATAGAAGAGCTGCTCCTCGCCGATCTTGGACACCGTCGCCTCGTGCCCGAGGTCGACGTCGTCCTCGTCCACCTGGATGTAGGGATACGTGTCGGAGCGCGACTCCTCGTCGAGGATCAGCGCGTCGCAGACGACCTTCGACTTCGAGCCGTGGGCGCCCTTGGCCACCTGCAGGAGGCCGCGGTAGCCGGCTCTGCCCCCGTCCTTGGAGATGGACTTGGAGGTGATCACGGACGTCGTGCGCGGCGCGACGTGCACGACCTTGCCGCCGGCGTCCTGGTGCTGGCCCTTGCCGCCGAACGCGATCGAGAGCACCTCGCCGTGCGCGCCCTCGCCCATCAGCCACACGGCCGGGTACTTCATCGTGACCTTCGAGCCGAGGTTCCCGTCGACCCACTCCATCGTCGCGTTCTCGTAGGCGACGGCCCGCTTCGTGACGAGGTTGTAGACGTTGTTCGACCAGTTCTGGATCGTCGTGTAGCGATGGCGCCCGCCGCGCTTCACGACGATCTCGACCACCGCCGAGTGCAGCGAGTCGGACGAGTAGATCGGCGCGGTGCAGCCCTCGACGTAGTGCACGTACGCGTCCTCGTCGACGATGATCAGCGTGCGCTCGAACTGGCCCATGTTCTCCGCGTTGATGCGGAAGTAGGCCTGGAGCGGCATCTCGATCTTGACCCCGGGCGGCACGTAGATGAACGAGCCGCCGGACCAGACGGCGGAGTTCAGGGCCGCGAACTTGTTGTCGTTCTGCGGGATGATCGTCCCGAAGTACTGCTTGACGAGCTCCTCGTGCTCGCGCAGGCCCGAGTCCATGTCGAGGAAGATGACGCCCTTCGCCTCGAGGTCGGCCTGCAGCTTGTGGTACACGACCTCGGACTCGTACTGGGCGCCCACGCCGGCGAGGTACTTCTTCTCCGCCTCCGGGATTCCGAGCTTGTCCCACGTGTCCTTGATCTCGGCCGGCAGGTCCTCCCACGACTCCGCCTGCTTCTCGGTCGGCCTGATGTAGTAGTAGATGTTCTCGAAGTCGATCCCGGACAGGTCCGCGCCCCAGCTCGGCATCGGCCGCGCGAGGAAGTAGTCCAGGCTCTTGTGCCTGAACTTCCTCATCCACTCCGGCTCGTTCTTGTGCTCGGAGATCGCCTCGACCACCTCGTGCGAGATGCCTCTCCCGGACTTGAAGAAGTAGTCCTCCGCCTCGTCAGGGTTCGAGAACCCGTACTGGTAGTCCGAGCGGATCTCGCGAACGACATCGGTCTCGTGCGTGCTCATGCGTCACCTCCGACGCTCGCCGGAGTGAACGCCTCGTAGCCCTCGGCCTCGAGCTTGTGGGCGAGCTCCGGTCCTCCTTCGGCCACGATACGCCCGTCGACGAACACGTGCACGAAGTCGGGCGTGACGTAGTTGAGTATCCGCTGGTAGTGCGTGATCACGAGCGCGCCCATCTCCGGGCCGACGAGCGAGTTCACGCCGTTGGCCACGATCTTGAGCGCGTCGATGTCGAGGCCGGAGTCGGTCTCGTCGAGCACCGCGATCCTCGGTCTCAGCATCGCCATCTGGAGGATCTCGACGCGCTTCTTCTCGCCGCCCGAGAACCCGTCGTTCAGGTAGCGGGACGCGAGCTCCCGCGGCACCTTCAGCTCTTCCATCGCCGCCAGCAGATCGGTGCGGAACTCCGGGATCGGGATCGGATCGTCCTCGCCTCCGTTCGCGGCCTTGCGCTGGGCGTTGATCGCGCTTCGGAGAAAGCTCGTCACCGTGACGCCCGGAACGGCGTGCGGGTACTGGAACGCGAGGAAGAGCCCGCGCTGCGCGCGCTCGTCGGCGCCGAGCTCGGTCACGTCGTCCCCGTCGAGGAGGATCTGACCCTCGGTCACCTCGTAGGCGGGGTGGCCCATGAGCGCATAGGCGAACGTCGACTTCCCCGAGCCGTTCGGGCCCATGATCGCGTGCTTCTCGTTCAGGTCCACGGAGAGGTCGACCCCCTTGACGATCTCGGGGCCTCCCTCCAGCGCGACGTGAAGATTCGTGATCTCGAGTAGTGCCATGGGAAAAGTGGGCCTGGCTGAGGCCTGTGGTCCACAGGCCGTCCCCCGCCTCCACGGATCGTAGCCGGACCGGGCCTCCGGGAACCCGGTGCTAAGGTTGTCGCATGCCGTTCGGCATCTCGATCTGGGAGGTCATGATCCTGCTGATCGTGCTTCTCCTCATCTTCGGAGCGAAGCGCCTGCCCGAGATGGGACGCTCGCTCGGCAAGGGCATGCGCGAGTTCAAGGACTCCGTCACGGGGGTCGAGGAGGCGGTCTCGACGACGACGCCCGCGACGTCACGACACCCGCTCCGCCCGCCGAGCTCCCCGCCGCACCCTCCGAGCCGATCGGTGAGAAGGCGGAGGAGACGGAGCGGGAAACCGTCACCTAGGGGGCGGTACACCTGATCCGCCGCTGGCTGCCGCGGCGCCTCACGCACGGTGAGGAGGCCACGCTCGTCGAGCACCTCGACGAGCTCCGCTCGCGGATCATCGTCGTGCTCGTCGCGCTCGTCCCGGCGTTCCTGCTGGCGTTCGCCTTCCACGAGCAGCTCATCGAGTGGCTGATGAGGCCGCTGCCCGACGATCAGCGCCTCATCACCCTCGGCGTCACCGAGCCGTTCACGACCTCGGTCAAGGTGAGCCTGATCGCCGGCCTCGCGCTGATCGTGCCCGTCCTCCTCTGGCAGGTCTGGGCCTTCCTCGCGCCGGCGGTCGAGCCGCACTTCCAGCGCGTCGTGGTCGGCTTGATCGCACTCGCCTCGGCGCTCTTCGCGACCGGGGTCGTCTTCATGTACTACGTCGTGCTGCCCCGTGCGCTCGACTTCCTCACGACCTTCGACGAGGACGTCTACGAGAACCAGATCCGCGCGAGCTACTACCTGTCCTTCGTCTCGTGGACGCTGCTCGCTGGCGGCCTCGCGTTCCTCATGCCGATCTTCGTGCTGGGGCTGGTGCGGCTTCGCGTGCTGACGTCGTCGCAGCTCCGCGGCAACCGCAGCACCGCCTTCGTCGTTCTGCTCGTGTTCGCCATCCTCCTCCCGACGGTGGACCCGGTGTCCCTGGCGTTCGAGGTCGTACCGCTCGTGCTCCTGTTCGAGCTCTCGATCTGGCTGTCCGTCGTCATGGAGCGCCGCTGGCAACGCACCTGGGACGACGACCTGGCCGGCGCCGGGACGACGTGAGGACCCTTTCCGCCGACTGGGTCGTGCCGGTGGAGGGCGATCCGATCCGAGACGGCGCCGTCGCGATCGGGGACGACGGGCGCATCGCCGCCGTCGGGACCAGCACCGAGCTCGGGAAGGGCGAGCACTACTCGGAGGCGGTGATCCTCCCCGGGTTCGTCAACGCCCACAGCCACCTCGAGTACGCGGTGTACGCCGGGTTCGGGGACGGGCTCTCCTTCGGCCCGTGGATCGCCCTGCACGTCGAGCGGAAGGCGCGGCTCGACCTCGCGGAGATGGAGGCCATCGCGCGGCTGGGCGCGCTCGAGTGCCTCCGCTCGGGGATCACGACGGTCGGCGACTGCAGCTTCAGCGGCGCCTCGGCCACGGCGTGCGCGGCGCTCGGGCTGCGCGCGATCGTGTACCTCGAGGTCTTCGGCGCCGACGAGTCGCCGCTCCGCGAGCGCTTCGAGCCCATGCGCGAGCGGATCGCGGATGCGCTCTCCGACCGCGTGCGCCTCGGGATCTCGCCCCACGCGCCGTACACGTGCTCCCTCGACCTCTACCGCGTGTGCACGGAGCTCGGGCTGCCCGTCGCGACGCACCTCGCGGAGAGCGAGGCGGAGACGGAGTTCCTGCGGAGCGGCACCGGCAGCTGGCAGGCGTTCGCCGAGCTCCTCGTGCCCCCGCCGGGCCGGACCGGGATCCGCGCGCTCGCGGAGGCCGACCTGCTCGGACCGCACCTGCTGGCAGCGCACTGCGTCCAGGCGGACGCGGAGGAGATCGAGCTGCTCGCGTCGCACGACGTCGCCGTCGCGCACTGCCCGCGGTCGAACGCGATCCTGGGTTGCGGCGTCGCGCCGCTGACCGCGCTGCGCGAGGCCGGCGTGCGCGTCTCCATCGCGACCGACAGCCCCGCATCCACGCCGTCCTTCGACATGTTCGACGAGCTTCGCGCGGCGGTGTCGGCCGCGCGTGCCCGAGAGCGTAGGCCCGACGCGCTCACCGCCCCCGACGCGCTGGAGCTCGCGACGCTCGGCGGTGCGAGCGCGCTCGGGATGGAGCACGACACGGGCTCGATCGCCGTCGGGAAATGGGCTGACCTGACGGTACTCTCGCTCGCGGGAACGGCGTTCGTACCGTGGGAAGATCCTGTTACGGCTACGGTTCTCGGCGGCTCGCCGGACCGCGTCGTCGCTACTCTCGTGTCGGGCGAGTCCCGCTATGAGAAAGGAGGGAAGACTTGGCTCGAGCTGACCGCCGCCGCGCGCAGCGCCCGCAGTCGGCTGCTGTCCCACGACGGCACGACGTCGTGATCGAGGACACCATGTTCTTCCCGCGGCTTCGCCGACAGGCGAAGTGGGTATTCCTGTTCCTGGCGCTCGTGTTCGCCCTCGGCTTCGTCGGCTTCGGCGTGGGCGCCGGCGGGGTCGGCATCGGGGACATCATCAGGGACGCCGGCGGCTCGGGCGTGCCCTCCGTCTCGGATGCCGAGAAGCGCATCTCCGAGAACCCCCGCGACGCCGCTGCCTTCCGTGACCTCGCGACCGCTCAGCAGACCGCGGGCAACGTCGACGAGGCGATCGACGCGCTCGAGAGCCTCGTCGCCCTTCGCCCCAAGGACACCAACGCCCTCCGCGATCTCGCAGCCCTCTACCTGACGAAGGCCGGCGACGCCCAGCAGCGCGCGCAGATCGCCCAGCTCCGGGCCTCGTACCTCGCGCCCGCGACGAGCATCCCGGCGCTCACACAGCTCGGCGACAAGGTGCTCAATCCCGATCCGCTCACGAACGCGATCAGCACGCGCTACTCGGACGAGATCCAGGTGGCATACGGCGAGGCGCAGAGCGCGGCGGCCCGGGCGGTCGACATGTACAAGCAGATCGCGGCGGCGAGCCCGAAGGACCCGACCGTCCAGCTCGAGCTCGCGCAGTACTCGCAGGATGCGGGCGACTCCGCGACCGCGATCTCGGCGTACGAGGCCTTCCTGAAGCTTGCCCCGGACGATCCCAACGCGCCCGAGGTGCGGCGGCTCCTGAAGCAGCTCCGCGTGCAGTCCACGGTCACGGGTTAGACTCGCCCTCCGTGAGGACCGCCGCACTGCTCGCCGCCTTCAGCGCGGCCGCCCTGACGCTCGTGTTCGCAGGCTGCGGGACCGGCGGCTATACGAGCGGCGGGAGCCAGGGAGCCGGAAAGCAGCTCTTCGTGCAGGCCTGCGGAGGCTGCCACACCCTCGCCGACGCGGGAACCTCGGGCGCCGTCGGCCCCAACCTCGACGACGCGTTCGCGCAGGCCCGGGAAGACGGCATGACGTCGGCGACCTTCACCCAGGTCGTCGCCGAGCAGATCCAGTTCCCGATCACGGACACGTCGACGGGGGCGCCCGGGATGCCCGGGATCGACGTCACCCTCCCGCTCTGCGAGGACGTCGAGGGCGACGCGTTCTGCGTCGACGACCAGCAGCAGGCGGCGGCCGATATCGCCACCTACGTGGGCGCGGTCGCCGGCACCGGCGTGACCGCAGAGGCTCCGACGGACGGGAAGTCGATCTTCGCGCAGAAGTGTGTCTCGTGTCACACGCTGGCCGACGCGGGATCGTCGGGGACGGTCGGGCCGAACCTCGACCAGGCGAAGCCCTCCAAGGACCTCGTCGTCGACCGCGTCACGAACGGGCAGGGCGGGATGCCGCCGTTCAAGGGCGACCTCGACGCCACCCAGATCGAGGCGGTCGCGGACTACGTGTCGTCGGTCGCCGGCAAGTAGCCGCCGCGCGCGCGGTGACGCCGCGCGCGCGGTGACTGTCACCGAAGGTGACTGTCTACCCTGGTTTTCCCCCCACGGCCTGCAGGTCGACCACGACGTGGGTCACCGGCACGTCGAAGCGCTCCCGGACGGCGCCGACGACCCCGCGCTCGAGCCAGTTCGAGCGGCCTTCAGGGTGCGTGGAAAGGACGATCTCGTCCGGGTGGAACAGCCGGACCGCGTCCTCGATCGCGACCAGCGGGTCGACGTCCCCGACCGCACCGCGCGCGTCGATCCCGATCGCCGAGAACCGTGCGAGGGTCGCGTCCAGTCGCGCCTGTGCCTCCGCCCGGGCGGGGTCCTCGTCGGACGTCCACGTCTTGAGACGCGAGTTCAGCGCGGGGCTGACCACGAGGAACTCGGTCTTCCCGCTGAGCGCGAGCTCGGAGATGGCGCTCGTGAGCTCCTCGCCGCCGACCGTCTCGTTGGCCACGACGAGCACGCGCCGCTCGTCGGAGGCCCCCACGTGCTCGACGTGCTCCCGCGGTGGGGCGGGGCCCCGGCTCCTCAGGTAGACCCAGACCGCGCCGGCGGTGAGCGCCAGGAACGTGACGACGCCCAGCCACGGCTGGATCCACGAGGCGAGGACGATGAGCGCGAACGCGGCGATCGTGACCAGGAGGAGGCGAAACGCCGCGGCCTCGCTGCGGAACGGGCTCTCCACGGCGTCAGATCAGGTAGACCGCGGAGTAGACCACGATCCACATGATGTCCACGAAGTGCCAGTAGATCCCGGGAAGCTCCACTCCGTGGTGGTGCTCCGGCGAGAAGTGGCCGCGGAAGCCCCGGACGATGACCATCCCGAGCAGCGTCAGGCCGACGAAGACGTGGGCGCCGTGGAGCCCGGTCAGGCCGAAGAAGACCGACGCGAACGCGCCGTCGCCGGTGTTGAAGCCGACGTTCAGGTACTCGACGACCTGCGTCAGGAGGAAGGCGAGCCCCATCATGAAGGTGAGGACCATCCCGGCGAGGAACGCCTTGCGCTGACCGCGCTTGATCGACTGCAGGGCCCAGTGCATCGTGAAGCTGGAGGTGACGAGGATCGCCGTGTTCACGCCCGCGACGAAGACCGGGAAATGGTACGGCTCGGGCGGCCACTCGGCCGGCGCGTCCGGGTTCACGACGCGGACGAAGAAGTACGCGGTGAAGAAGGAGCCGAACAGCATGGCCTCCGAGGCGATGAAGAGGAACATGCCGAGCACGCGCGAGTCCACGCGCGAGCTCCGGTTCGCCTCGGGCGGCCCGTGGTGCTCGTGGATCGTCTCGGCGTGGCTCGTCACGCCGGCGCCTCCGCCTGCTCGAGCTCGACGACGACGTGCTCGACCGGGAGCCCGCTCTCGGAGCGCAGCCGGCCGACGAGGTCGCGACGCAGCCACGACGAGCCCCGGTCGCCCGGGAACGTGGAGACGATGATCTCGTCCGTCCGCTCGTCGTGCACCTCCTGCATCGCGGCCGTGAACGGGTCCGGATGTGCGATCTGGCCGTGCACGTCGATGCCCTCCGCGCGCAGCGTCGCGAGCGCCGTGCGCAGACGGCGCTCCGCCTCCGGATGCTCCGCCTGCGTGGGATCGCTCTGCGGGCAGACGATCAGGAAGCTCGCAGCTCCGGCGCGCGCCCGCTCCCGAATGCGGTCGAGCAGCGGCTCGCCGAGCACGGTCTCGTTGGCGACGACGAGGACGTTCGCGCCGGCCCTCGCGGTCACGTCCGCGACCACGTGCTCGACGGGCCGGCCTCCCGCGACCTTGCGGATCTCGTCGACGAGGTTCTTCCGGAGCCAGCCCGACTTCGTCTCCGGATGGGTGGACACGATGATCTCGTCGACCTCCTCGGACGCCAGAACGTCCTTCACCGCCGCGAGGGGCTCGTCCTCGAACACGCCGCCGTGGGCCGGGATCCCGGCCTCGCGGAGCGCCGTGAGGATCCGTTCCAGCCTGCGGCCGGCCGCCGCACGCCGCGAGTCCCGGTAGACGACGTACCCTTCGCGAGGCCGGGAGACAGGGGCGACGACCGCGACCCGGATCGGCCCCTTCTGTGCCCTGCGCTCGACCGCCGCGGCGAGCTCCCCGCCGACGAGCGTCTCGTTCGCGACGACGAGGACGGAGACAGCGCCGGCTTCCACTTCGGTCATACGTGCGCCTCGGCCCGCTCGCGGGCGGGGCTCATCACGGCGTGGCGCGCCCCGGGGACGCCGTACTCGTACGGGCCGCCGACGATTTGCGGGATCTCGTCGAAGTTGAAGATCGGCGGCGGAGAGGACACTTGCCACTCGAGCGTGTGCGCCCGCCACGGGTTCGCCTCCGCGACCGGCCCGCGCACCCAGCTCACGACGACGTTGTAGACGAAGACGATGAACGAGGCCCCGAGGGCGAACGAGGCAACCGTGATCACGAAGTTGACGTCGCCGAAGGCTTCGTCGTAGTCGAAGACGCGCCGCGGCATCCCGCGCAGGCCGACGTAGTGCATCGGGAAGAAGGTCAGGTTGAAGCTGACGAACGTGAGCCAGAAGTGCAGCTTCCCGAGGCGCTCGTCGTACATGCGGCCGGTCATCTTCGGGAACCAGTAGTAGACCCCGGCGAAGATCGTGAACACTGATCCGCCGAAGAGCACGTAGTGGATGTGCGCCACGATGAAGTACGTGTCCGAGGCGGCGATGTCGATCGGCACCGACCCGAGGTAGATCCCGGAGAGGCCGCCGATCACGAACATGGTCACGAAGCCGAGCGCGAAGAGCATCGGCGTCGTGAGGTGGATACGGCCGCGCCACAGCGTCGCGGTCCAGGAGAACACCTTGATCCCGGTCGGCACCGCGATGAGGAGCGTGGTGATCATCATCGGCACGCGCAGCCAGTCGGCCATGCCCGCGACGAACATGTGATGCGCCCAGACGGAGAAGCCGAGCACCAGGATCCCGAGCAGCGATAAGGCCATCAGCCGGTAGCCGAAGATCGGCTTCCGCGACATCGTCGAGATGACCTCTGAGACGATCCCGAAGCCCGGCAGCATCATGATGTAGACGGCCGGGTGGCTGTAGAACCAGAAGATGTGCTGGTAGCCGAGCACGTACCCGCCGCCCTCGGGGGTGAAGAAGCTCGTGTGCATGATCCGGTCGAACATCACGAAGAACTGCGATCCCGCGATGAACGGCGTCGCGATGACGACGAGGAGCGACGTCGTGAAGTTCGCCCAGACGAGCAGCGGCATGCGCCAGAAGGTCATACCCGGAGCGCGCATCGTGATGATCGTCACGAGGAAGTTGAGCGCCGTCATGATCGACGACGCCCCGGCCCACTGCACTCCCATGTTGAAGAACGTCTGCCCCATGGGCTGGCCCTCGGACAGCGGCGCATAGCCCGTCCAGCCTGCGCCGAACGCGCCGCCGGGGGCGAGGAAGCTCGCGACGAACATCGTCCCCGCGATCGGGAGCAGCCAGAACGAGAGCGCGTTCAGCCGGGGGAACGCCATGTCCGGCGCCCCCAGCATCAGCGGCACGGCGAAGTTCGCGAGACCCGCGAAGGCCGGGATGATGAAGAGGAAGATCATCAGCGTGGCGTGCACGGAGACGAGCCCGTTGAACGTCTGCGAGTCGACGAACTGGAGGCCCGGCTGCGCGAGCTCGGCGCGGAAGAACATCGCCATGAGGCCGCCGATCGCGAAGAAGACGAACGTCGTGACGAGGTACTGGATCCCGATCACCTTGTGATCGGTGTTCACGCGGAAGTAGTCCCGCCAGCTGTGGGCCCCGTGACCCGAGTGGTCCTCCGGTCGCGTCGGGCGGCCGGCGACGTAGTGGAGCCAGTAGTCGAACGCGCCGATCCCCGCGAGGAACCCGATCGGGGCCAGCGTCAGGGCCGCGACGGCGAGAACGACCTCCGTGTTCCAGACCGGCTCCCAGCTCCACCACCAGCGGAGGGCGCAGACGAGGAGCGTCCCGAGGCCGAAGAAGAGCGCAGCCATCCACGCGCCCCGCACGAGCCCGGGGCCGAAGATGATGCGCCGCGTCGGGCCGACGGGCGGCTCGTAGTGGGCGGGGTAGACGTCCCCGTGCGTCTCGTGCGTCGCCGTCACGCCTGCTCCTTCTCGATCCACGCGTCGAACTCGGCCCGGGTGACGACCCGCGCCTTGGCACGCATGGTCGCGTGGCCGAGCCCGCAGAGCTCGGCGCAGACGACGGCGAACTCGCCGGTCCGGTCAGGGGTCACGAGGATCGTCGTCTCGATCCCCGGGACGGCGTCCATCTTCTGGCCGAAGTTCGGCACCCAGAACGAGTGGAGCACGTCCACCGACGTCATGGTGAAGCGGGCCTCCTGCCCGACGGGCAGGACGAGCTCGCCCGACTGGAGGTCGTCGTAGTCGGAGTAGACGAACTTCCACGCGAACTGCTGGCCGATCGCCTGGATCTCGAGCGGCCTGGTGCCCGCCTCGCCGTTCCGGGCGAGGACGACGGCGCTGACGATCCCGATCGCGGTGACGAGGATCGCCGGTACGGCCGTCCACAGGATCTCGAGGCCCGTATGCCCGTGGATCGGCGGGCCGTCGGTGTCGTCGTCCTCGGGGACCCGCCACTTCCAGACGGAGAAGACGATGACCGCGGTCACGAGGGAGAAGATCGCGATCGAGATGATCGTCGCGAACCAGTAGACGCCCTGGATCCGGTCGAACTCCTCCGACGCCGAGGTCGGCAGCCACTGGAGGAGGACGGCCACGAGCGTGAGCGCGACGGCGATCACGACCCCGATCGCGACGAGCTGGACGATCCCCTTCCGCACGGACGACGAGACTACTCCACGAGCGAGCTATCGTGCCGGAGCATCCCGCCACTCCCCGCCCACGCCCCCGGATGAACCGTCGGCCGACCCTCCGGCGCCGAACGAGCCCGGCCCCGAGGGCCTCGACGCCCGTCCTCGACTGCCCGGCGAGCGCATGCGGGTAGGGATCGTCACCGGCGCCGCCCGCGGGCTCGGGGAGGCGATCGCGCGACGGCTCCACGCCGATGGATGGGGTGTTGCGCTCGCGGATCTCGACCTCGCGGGCGCCGAGCGCGTCGCGGGGGAGCTGGGCGACGGCGCCTACCCGGTGCTGCACGACATCCGGGACCTCGACTCGTGGAGGCGCGTGCTCGACGGCGTCGCCGCGGAGCTCGGGGAGCCGTACGCGCTCGTGAACAACGCCGCGCGGACCGAGGTACGCGGGTTCTTCGAGATCGACGTCGCCGAATGGGACGACGTCCTCGCGACGAACCTCCGCGGCACCTACCTCGGCTGCCGCGTCGTCGGCGCGCACCTTCGGGACCGAGGCGAGGGCCGCATGGTCAACCTCGCGAGCGTCGCGGGCCAGGCGAGCCGGGCGGTCACGGGCGTGCACTATGCGACGTCGAAGGCGGCGATCATCGCCCTCACCCGTCACGCCGCGACTGCGCTGGCCCCGCACGGCGTCACGGTGAACGCCGTCGCGCCGGCCGCGATCGACGGCCCTATGGTCGCGTCGGTGCCGCCCGACCGGATCGAGGCGATGCTCACGACGATCCCGGTCGGCCGGCTCGGCCGGCCCGAGGAGGTCGCAGCGCTCGTCGCGTTCCTGCTCTCGGACGACGCCGGGTTCGTCACCGGAGCGACGTTCGACGTCAACGGTGGCATGCTCATGCGCTGAGAGTCGCCCGCCGCGGCGGGGCTACACTTGCTCGTCGCGGGCCGTTAGCTCAGTTGGTAGAGCAGGGGACTCTTAATCCCAAGGTCGAAGGTTCGAATCCTTCACGGCCCACTTTGACCGCGTGGTGGCGCCCCGTCACGGTCGCGCCGACGGCGCGAACCCGGTCTCGACCACCTGTGTGCCGGCGACCTAAGCGCTCCCGCTCGATGCACGTCGCGAGCTCGGCTCGGGTTCTCGGTGAGTACCCTCCTCGACGTGCCCGGAGCGGACACCGTCGTCTTCATCCCTGCCTGGAACGAGGAGCGGAGCCTCCCGGCCGTTCTCGACGAGCTCCGGGCCGGGCTGCCGACCGCCGACGTGCTCGTCATCGACGACGGCTCGACCGACGCCACCGCCGCGGTCGCACGAGAGCGCGGCGCGACCGTCGTCTCGTTCGGCGAGAACCGCGGCCTGCGCGCGGGGATCGCGACCGGCTATCGGGAGGCGCACGAGCGAGGCTACGCGTTCTGCGGGCGTGTGGATGCCGACGGGCAGCACCCGGTCGGCGAGCTGGCCCGGCTGCTCGCGCTCGTCCGCTCGGATCGCTGCGACGTCGCCGTCGGTTCCCGCTTCGCCGAGGGCGCCGACCACGACGTCGGCCGCTACGAGCCTTCGGCGGCCCGCCGTATCGGCATCGGCCTACTCCAGCAGGCGATGCGGGTCCGGCTCGGGCAACCGTTCCACGACCCGACGAGTGGAATGGCTGCCGTGAACCGGCTGGCGATGCCGATCATGGCGAAGCCATATGTCAGCGGCGCGCCGGAGGTCGAAGCTCTGCTGCGGCTGAAGGAGGCGGGCCTCCGCGTCGACGAGGTGGCGGTCGCCATGCGCGAGCGGGCGCACGGCGAGTCGAAGCTGCAGGGCCGCAAGGCCGTGAAGCTCGTGCTTACGGTCATCGGCACGCTGCTCTTCTTCCGCTGGTTGCGCCACCGCCGCGGATGAGGGCGACCGCTCGAGCGTGACCGCGACGCGCGTCGTCCTCGTGCTCGGCTACTCGGACGGCGGCCAGGGCGAGCTCCATCGCGTCTGCGCTGCGCGACTTGCACGTGCGGTCGAGGTCTCGACGACCGACGACGTCGTCGTCCTGTCGGGCTGGGCCAGGGTGCCGCACACCCGCTCCGAGGCGGAGCTGATGCGCGCCGCCTGGCGGGGGGAGGCGCGCGAGGTCGTCGTCGACCCGGATGCGCGGACGACGGTGGACAACGTTGCGAACGCACTGAACGACATCGCTCGCACCCAGGCGCGCGAGGTGCTCGTCGTCACGTCGTCGTGGCATGCCCCTCGCGCGAAGGCGGCGCTCCGCTGGCTCCTGCGCTCGACCGGCGTCCACGTCCGCGCGGTCACGCCGCCCGAGCGCTCCGTGCGGGCGGCCTTGCTCGAGCTGCCGCTCTGGTTGCTGCTCCCGTTCCAGCTCTGGCTGGCCCGGCGCACCCGGCGCGCGCCGTAGTCCGGCGGTGACGGGTCCACTCTCGACTACCGCTTCCGCACCTCCACCGACACGAGAACCACACCCTGAGCCTCCTCGCCGGACAGGTCGTCGTCCATCACTGCGTCGACCTCCGCTGCCTCGGCGAGCGTGCCGCGCGCCGCGTCGACCCAATGCTCGAGGAAGTGCTCCGGCGTGAAGTGTGAGAGCACGCCCAGACGCACATGGATACGTGTCACCGACGATGCCTTCTCCGCCTCCGCGACGGTGAGCACCTTCCGCACGAGGTCGTCCATCAGCGCGCGCTCGTGCACTGGTCCTCGCTCGAAAGCGGGTGACAGCCCCCTTCGGGGACAGTCACCGGGACGGTCACCGGCTCAGCTCCGCGAGCGCCTCGGCGACGATCCCGTCGAGCGCGGCCTCGACAGAGGGCGTCATGGGGTCGCCCATGCCGAAGGCGACTCCCTCCACTCCGAGCAGGACGACCCGCCGCGGCGCGCGGCCGAGCGCGCGGCCGAGCTCTAGCGCCTCGCCGACGCTCAGGGCGTGAGTGGACGCGAGCCGCACGTCCCGCGGCAGGGACCCGGAGCCGACGTCCACCCTGACGACGGTCCCGGCCGGGGCCCCGGCGGAGACGGCGTCCACGACGACGAGCGTGTCGAGGCCGTCCCAGAGCTCGAGGAGCCGCGTCGGCTCGTCGGCGCAGTCGAGGACGACGGCCCCGGCGTCACGAAGCCGCTCGGCCACGCGCGGGCCCACGGCGTCGTCGCCGCGGAACGGGCTTCCAAGACAGACCGCGGCGGCCGCGCTCAGATCCGCTCGACCTCGAGACGCAGGAAATGGGTCGCGCAGGAGATGCACGGGTCGTAGTTCCTGATCGTCTGCTCGCACACGTGCGCGAGGCGGTCGTCCGGAAGGTCGAGCGAGCGCTCCACGACGCCGGTCAGGTCCTCCTCGATCGTCTTCTGGTTCTGCGACGTCGGCGGCACGATCTTCGCGTCGAGGACGAGCCCTTCGGCATCGAGCTCGTAGCGGTGCCAGCAGATCCCGCGCGGAGCCTCCGTGCAGCCGCAGCCGGTGCCCGACCTCGGAACGCACTCGACGGCCGCGGGGTCGGGGCGCTCGTAGCCCTCGATGATGCGCAGCGCCTCGTCCACCGCGTACAGCGTCTCGACGCCGCGGACGAGGATGCTCCGGAAGGGGTTGCGACAGACCGGCCCGAGCCCGACCTCCTCGGCGGCCTCCTTCGCGACGTCCGACAACTCCGCGTAGTTGTTGGCATACCGAGCGAGCGGTCCGACCAGGTAGGAGCCGACTCCCACGAGCGTCGAGTGGAGCGCGTTCGAGCGCTCGACGTGCGTTTCCGTGAAGTGCTGCTCGTACTCCTCGACCGGGATGTCGAGCCCGGTGCTCGAGACGATCCGCCCGCGCTCGATCGGGTACTCGCCGGGTTGCCGGAGCGAGACGAAGGCGTAGTCGCGCTCGTAGTCCGGGAAGTCGAAAGTCGCCAGGAAGCGGAGGAAGTCGCGCGACGCCTCCCGCGCCCACTCGAGCTCCGGGACGAGCACGCGCAGCTCCGCCGCCGTCGAGGCCCGGTAGAAGCCGCCCACCTTGAAGTTGACCGGATGCACCTCCCGCCCGCCGATCACGGTCATCAGCTGGTTGCCGGCCTTCTTCAGGCGAAGCGCCAACTCGACGAGATCACGCCGGTCGCGCGCCAGCTCGACCGCGCCGTCGTAGCCGAGGAAGTCCGGGGCGTGGAGCATCGCCGTGTGCAGGACGTGGCTCTCGATCCACTCGCCGCAGTAGATGAGCCGGCGCAGGAGCCGGACGGGCTCCGTGAGCTCGACCCCGCAGGCCTGCTCCATCGCCGCCGCGGCCCCGGCCATGTAGGCGATGGGGCAGATGCCGCAGATGCGCGCCGTGATGTCTGGCGCCTCGATGAAGGAGCGGCCGCGCAGGAGCGCCTCGAAGAAGCGCGGCGGCTCGAAGATCTTGAACTGCACCTCCTCGAGCGCGCCGTCGCGCACGCGCACGAGCATCGCTCCCTCGCCCTCGACCCGGGCGAGGTAGTCGGTGCGGATCTCCCTCACCTGCTCACTCACGGGCGATGCTCGCCTCCCTGAACGCCGGCGCGTTGGCGTTGAACGTGCGAAAGGCGCGCACGAGCCCGGCGTCGCTCACGCCCAGCTCCGTCCACTGGCGCGAGAGCGCGTCCGTGTTCGGGGACTCCATGGGCCCGAAGCAGCCGTAGCAGCCGCGACCGTAGGCCGGGCAGATCGCGCCGCACCCCGCCTGGGTCACCGGGCCGAGGCATGGTGTGCCCTCGGCGACCATCACGCATGGCGTCCCCCGCGCCTTGCACTCGGTGCACACGCTCGTCGACGGGATCCGTGGCCTGCGCGCGTGGAGCAGCGCGGACACGGTCTCGACGAGCTGCGCCTTCGAGATCGGGCAGCCCCGGAGCTCGAGGTCGACGGTGACGTGATCCGCGATCGGGGTCGAGGTGGCGAGCGTCGAGATGAACTCCGGCGATGCGTACACGAGCGGGATCCAGTCGCGCACGTTCGCGAAGTTCCGGAGCGCCTGGATGCCCCCGGCCGTGGCGCAGGCACCGATGGTGACGAGGAGGCCCGACTGGGCGCGCACCTCCCTGATGCGCTCGACGTCGTGCGGCGTCGTGACGGAGCCCTCGACGAGCGACACGTCGTACGGTCCCGCGATCTCCGCGCTCGTCGCCTCCGGGAAGTAGGCGATCTCGATCCCCTCGGCGATCGCGAGCAGCTCGTCCTCGCAGTCGAGGAGGCTGAGCTGGCAGCCGTCGCAGGACGAGAACTTCCAGACGGCGAGGGTCGGCCTCGTCGCGACGGCGCTCACAGCTCTCGCACCCCCATCAGCTCGGTCATCTCGTCCGCCCGGAACACCGGGCCGTCGCGGCAGATGAGCTTCGGCCCGAGCTGGCAGTGCCCGCAGTGCCCGACGCCGCAGCGCATGTTCCGCTCCATCGACAGCCAGATCCTCTCGATCGCCAGCCCGCGCTCGAGGAGGGCCTTCACCACGAACGCCATCATGATCTCCGGGCCGCAGACGAACGCGGTCGCGGTGGCGGGATCGACGGGCGCGCCGGGAATCAGGGTCGTCACGAGACCCACACGCCCGTGCCAGCCCGTGGCCGCCGCGTCCACGGTGACGTCCACCTCTGCGTCGAGCCGGGATCGCCAACCCTCCACCTCGCCGACGAAGAGGAGGTCGGCCGGGGTGCGCGCGCCGAGGAGCACCGACACCGCTCCGAAGTCGCCGCGGTGCCCGAGGGCGTGCCGGATCGCCGGGCGGAGCGGCGCCAGGCCGATCCCGCCCGCGACGACGATCAGGTCGCCGCCGACCGCCGCGGCGAGCGGCCACTCGTTGCCGAACGGGCCGCGTACGCCGACGACGGCGTCCTCGTCAGCCGCACAGAGCGCGCGGGTGACCGGCCCGACCGCGCGAATGGTGTGGGTGAGCCGCCCGTCGCCGTCGTGCTCACCGCTCGTCGAGATCGGCACCTCGCCGACCCCATGGGCGTAGAGCATGTCGAACTGTCCCGCGCGCGGCCGCACCGCGTCGCCGAGCGGCTCGAGCTCGAGCGTCCA
Source organism: uncultured Actinomycetes bacterium (assembly GCA_963750595.1). GTDB lineage: Bacteria > Actinomycetota > Thermoleophilia > Gaiellales > Gaiellaceae > GMQP-bins7. Next base: position 607,787 of record CAVVRG010000003.1, read on the forward strand.
CGTATCCGCCGTCTCCCGCGAGCGCGAGCGCACGCAGTACGGCAGCGGCGCCATCACGCCGCGCGTCGGCTCAGCTGACGCCGACACCGCCATAGACGTCCAGAAGTCGGAAGCGTGTGTGCTGGAGACGGTCGATCATGACCTGCGCGAAGCGCTGCATCAGCTCGTAGCCGAGCCGCGGGTCCTCCTCGCACTTCCCGCGGAGACACGCGCCGTCGAAGGCGATCGCGCGCACCTCCTCGACCGCGCGCGCGTCGAAGTGCGTCCGGTAGGGCGGGAAGAGCCAGGACCAGCCCACGACGTCCCCGGAGTCCACCGTCTCGATGACGATCCCGCCGCGGTCCGGGGTGTTCAGCTCGAAGGCGACCCGGCCGCGCCGCACGAGGTAGAAGGTGTCCGCGACGTCGCCCTCCCGGAAGAGGAGCGCACCGTCCTCGAAGCCCACGTTGCGCCCGCAACCGGCGACGAGCGTCAGGTACTCGGCGGGCATCCCCGCGAAGACCGGCGACGACGCGATCAGCTCGTCAAGCGTGTGCACGTTCCACCTCCCCGTCCGAGGCACGGATGGCCGTCAGCTCCTCGGTGACGTCGATTCCGACCGGGCACCAGGTGATGCACCGGCCGCAGCCGACGCAGCCGGAGGTGCCGAACTGGTCGAACCACGTGCCGAACTTGTGCATGAGCCACTGGCGGTAACGCGAGCGAGCCGACTTCCGGACGCTGCCACCGTGGATGTAGGAGTGGTCGATCGAGAAGCACGTGTCCCAGGTGCGCCACCGCTCGGCGGACCCGTCCGTGAGGTCGTTGACCTCCTCGACCGACGAGCAGAAGCAGGTGGGGCAGGCGAGGACGCAGTTCCCGCACGTGAGACAGCGCTCGGCGACGTCCTCGAAGCGCGGGTGCTCTCGATTCCGGGCGAGGAGCTCGGGCAGCCCCACGGTGTCGAGCCGCCGCCCCATCCGCCGAGCCGCCTCGTCGGTGACCCGGAGCGATGCGGAGACGTCCTCCTCGGTCGCAGGCTGCGCGGGAAGCGCCTCGAGGAGCTCCCGCCCCCGCTCCGAGCCGACCTCGACGAGGTAGCGGTGGCCTCCCTCGAGCACCTCGGTGAGCGCGAGGTCGTACCCGCCCTCGGAGCGCGGGCCGGTGCCCATGGAGACACAGAAGCATGTGCCTCCGGGGACCCCGCAGTTCACAACGACGACGAAGGCACCCTCTCGTCGCTGCGCGTAGTCCGTTTCGACGTACGGGCCGCCCAGGAAGACGCGGTCCTGCACGGCGATCGCGTGTAGGTCGCACGAGCGCGCCCCGAACAGCGCGAGCGGCCTCGGCGGAAGGGGCTCCTCCTCGACGGTCGGCGCATCCGCGCCCGCTGCTCCTGTGCTGCGAAACAGACGCACCCGCGAGGGGAAGAGCTCCTTCTTCCACGAGTGCGGGCCGACGGCCCACCCGAAGACCTGCTGGTCGCCGCGCTGCTCCAGACGGTAGGTCGCGGCCTCCTGCTCGGCGGTCCAGCCGTGCGGCAGCTCCTCGGCCGACGTGATCTCGTCGAGGACGATCGCCCCGTCCCGGACCGTCGGGCCGACCACCCGGTACCCCGCCTCCACGAGCGCCTCGACCAGAGCGACGAGACCCTCGGGGCCCATGACCCTGGCGTCGCGGGTCGGCGCGTCGGAGACCATCCGCGCCGAGCATAGGAAAGCGACGGGAAGCGGCGCATCCGCACCTGCCCCGTCTCCGCTGCGGAATTCCCGCACCGACCGCGTGGCCGTCCACGTTGCGGGGGAGCGCGCGCCACGGCACGCTTGCAGGCGTGGCGCAGACGCTGTCCGACACGGTCGAGAGGCGGCGCATTCGCGTCCGCGGCGTCGTGCAGGGCGTGGGGTTTCGCCCATTCGTCCACCGGCTCGCGACGGGCCGCCGCCTCGGAGGCTTCGTCCTGAACGACGGCGAGGGTGTCGTCGTCGAGGTCGAGGGCCCGGGGCTCACGCTGGACTCCTTCTCCGAGGCGCTGCGGCGCGAGGCACCTCCGCTCGCGCGGGTGGACTCGGTGAGCTCGGAACGAATCGCAGCGGTCGGCGACTCCGCGTTCGTCGTCACCGTCAGCCGCGGAGTGGGCGGATCGGCGCTCGTGCCACCCGACGTCGCGACCTGCGACGAGTGCCTGCGGGAGCTCTTCGACCCGACGGACCGGCGGTATCGGTATCCGTTCCTCAACTGCACGAACTGCGGCCCGCGGTTCACCATCGTCCGCTCGGTCCCCTACGACCGGCCGTCGACCACGATGGCCGGCTTCCCCTTGTGCCCCGACTGCCGCCGGGAGTACGAGGATCCGGGCGATCGCCGCTTCCACGCCGAGCCGATCGCGTGCCCGGTGTGCGGTCCTCGGCTGACGGTCCCGCTCGAGGAGGCAGTCGGCGTCCTGCTCTCCGGCGGAATCGTCGCAGTCAAGGGTCTCGGCGGATACCACCTCGCCTGCGACGCGGAGAGCGAGGAGGCGGTCGCGCGCCTGCGCTCGCGCAAGGGCCGCGAGGAGAAGCCGTTCGCCGTGCTGACCGCCGCGCCGGAGCTGCTGGCGGATCCGACCCCGGAGGAGGACGCGCTCCTGCGGTCGCCCGCACGGCCCATCGTCCTTCTCCGCAGGCGCGAGGGCGCGCAGGTCGCGGAGGCGGTCGCACCGGAGTCGCCCTGGCTCGGCCTGATGCTTCCGTACACCCCGCTGCATCACCTGCTGTGCGCCGACACCGGCCGCGCGCTCGTGCTGACGAGCGGCAACCTCACGGACGAGCCGATCGCGTTCGAGGACGCCGACGCGGAGCGCCGGCTCGGCCGCGTCGCGGACCTGTTCCTCGGCCACGACCGCACGATCCACCGCCGCTGCGAGGACTCCGTGGTGCGCGCCGGCTTCCCGATCCGCCGGTCGCGCGGCTACGCGCCGGGCGCGTTGCGGCTGCCCGTCGCAGCGGAGCGACCCCTCGTCGCCGCGGGGGCGGAGCTCAAGAGCACCTTCTGCGTCGTGCGGGGCGACGAGGCGTTCCTCTCGGCGCACCTGGGCGACCTCTCGAGCGAGCACGCATACACAGCCTTCCGGGCGGACCTCGAGCTCTACCTCGACATGCTCGGGGTGGAGCCGGCAGCGATCGCCTGCGACCTCCACCCCGACTACCTGTCCACTCACTGGGCACGGGAGCAGGGCCTTCCGCTCGTCGAGGTGCAGCACCACCACGCGCACGCCGCCGCCTGCCTCGCGGAGCACGGGGAGACGGGGCCGGCGCTCGCGGTCGTCCTCGACGGCACGGGGCTCGGAACCGACGGGACGGTCTGGGGTGGCGAGGTCCTGCGCTGCGACCTCCGGGACTTCGAGCGCGTCGCGCACCTGGAGCCGGTCCCTCTGCCCGGGGCCGAGGCCGCCGTGCACGAGCCCTGGCGGGTCGCAGCCGCATACCTCGAGCGGGCGGAGCGCCCGGTGCCCTGGGAGCGCTGGGCGGTGGTCCGGCAGAGCCTCGACGTCAATGCGCCGCTCTCCTCGGGCGCAGGACGCTTGTTCGACGCCGCCTCCGCAGCTCTCGGGATACGGGAGCGCGTGAGCTACGAGGCCCAGGCGGCGATCGAGCTGGAGCACCTCGCCGGCGACGCGGGGGCCAGGCCGTACGCCTGCCGGGTCGAGGCCGGCGTCGTTCACGGAGCCGATCTCGTCGCAGCCGTGCACGACGACGTCCGGAGCGGCCGCGACCGGAGCGAGATCGCCGCCGCCTTCCACGAGGGCGTCGCCGCGGCGTTCGTCGCCGCGTGCGCCGCGGTCGGGACGGCGGATCCGGTCGTCCTCTCGGGAGGCTGCCTTCAGAACCTGCGCCTGCTCGGCTCGCTGCGCTCCGGGCTCGAGCGGGAGGGGTTCCGCGTTCTCACCCATGTGTCCCTGCCCCCGAACGACGCGGGGGTGAGCTACGGTCAGGCGGCAGTGGCTGCCGCGAGGCTCGCGTCATGTGCCTAGGGATCCCCGGGCAGATCGTCGAGATCGCCGACCGCGAGGGTGGGCTCGCGACCGTGGACGTCTCCGGCGTCCGCCGCTCCGTGAGCGTCGCGCTCGTCGACGAGCCGGCCGCCCCGATCGAGGAGGGCGACTGGGTGCTCGTCCACGTCGGGTTCGCGCTCGCCCGCATCGACGAGGAGCAGGCGCGCGAGACGCTCGAGCTGCTGCACCGCGGCCTCGAGCTGCAGCGCGAGCTCGACGAGATGCGTCACGGGACGGTCGCATGAGGATCGGCGCGGAGCGCTGCCTCACCTGCGGGGACGCCGCGGTCGCCGCACGCGTCGAGGCCGTCGAGGGAGTCGAGGCCGTCGTCTCCGCCGGCGGCGAGAGCGAACGCGTCGGCATCGACCTCGTCCCTGACGCCCGCCCCGGCGATCTCCTCCTGTGCCATGCGGGCATCGCGCTCGAGCGGCTAGCCGGCGGGAGCGCCCAGTGAGATTCGTCGACGAGTACCGCGACCCGGCGCTCGCGCGCAGCCTCTCGGCGGAGATCCACTCCCTCGTCACGGCGGGTGAGGTCGTGCGGATCATGGAGGTCTGCGGCGGCCACACGCACGCGATCTACCGCCACGGGCTCGAGGAGCTGCTCCCGCCGGAGATCGAGCTGGTGCACGGCCCCGGCTGCCCCGTGTGCGTGATCCCGATGGGGCGGGTCGACGACGCGATCGCGATCGCCGAGACCGACGGCGTCACGCTCGCGACCTTCGGGGACATGCTGCGGGTCCCGGGAGGAAAGGGGTCACTTCTCGAGGCGAACGCCAGGGGTGCCGACGTGCGGATGGTCTACTCGCCGCTCGACGCCCTCGAGCTCGCTCGCCGCGAACCGGAGCGCCACGTGTGCTTCTTCGCGATCGGGTTCGAGACGACGGCGCCCGCGACCGCGGTGACGCTGCTTCGGGCCCGCGACGAGGAACTCGCCAACTTCTCGGTCTTCTGCAACCACGTGCTGATCGAGCCTCCGCTCCGCGCAATCCTGGGAACGCCGGGCCTTCGCGTCGATGCGTTCGTCGGGCCCGGGCACGTCTCGTCGGTGATCGGGACCGACGCCTATCGCTTCATCCCCGAGGAGTTCGGCCGGCCCATCGTCGTGACCGCGTTCGAGCCCATCGACCTCCTGCAGGCGATCGTGATGCTCCTGCGCCAGCGCGCCGAGGGGCGCTGCGAGGTGGAGAACCAGTACACCCGCGTCGTGCGAAAGGAGGGCAACAGGCGGGCGCTCGAGGCGATCGCGGAGACGATGGAGACGCGTGACGACTTCGAGTGGCGCGGGCTCGGCGCCCTGCCGTGGAGCGCGCTCCGCGTGCGCGACGAGCTCGCCGACTTCGACGCGGAGCGGCTGTTCGCCCTCCCAGGCGCGCGGATCGAGGACCCGAAGGCATGTCGCTGCGGCGAGGTGCTGACGGGCCAGATCAAGCCCTGGGAGTGCGGCGTCTTCGGCACGGCGTGCACCCCGGAGCGACCGCTCGGGACGTGCATGGTCTCGAGCGAGGGCGCCTGCGCCGCGTTCTTCTCCTACGGCCGGCTGCGCCGGCCGCGGGAGGAGGCCCCCGTAGGTGCCTGAGCCGCGCCGGGGGCGGCGCCCGGTGCTTCGCGACGAGAGGGTCACGCTCGCGCACGGGGCCGGAGGCAAGGCGACGCGAGACCTCGTCGCCGCGCTCTTCCTCGAGGAGCTCGGGAACGACCTGCTCGCGCCGCTCGGCGACAGCGCGGTCGCAGCGCCTCCTCCGGGACGACGGCTCGCGCTGACGACCGACAGCTACGTCGTCAAGCCGCTCTCGTTTCCGGGAGGTGACATCGGGGAGCTAGCCGTGAACGGCACTGTGAACGACCTCGCCGTGGCCGGCGCACGCCCGCTCTGGCTCGCCGCCGGGTTCGTGATCGAGGAGGGGCTGCCGGTGGCGCAGCTGCGCGAGCTCGTCGCGTCCATGGGCTCCGCCGCACGGCGCGCTGGCGTGCTCGTAGCTGCCGGTGACACGAAGGTCGTGGAGCGGGGCAAGGCCGACGGCCTGTACGTGACGACGGCGGGCGTGGGCGTGCTCGAGCACGAGGTCGAGCTCGGGCCGGAGCGCGTTCGCCCCGGTGACCGTGTGCTGCTCTCGGGCACGCTCGCCGACCACGGCATGGCGGTGATGATCGCGAGGGGCGACCTCCGGCTCGAGGGCGACGTCGCGAGCGACACGGCGCCCGTGCACGAGCTGGCCGCCTCCTTGCTCACCCTCGGCGACGCCGTCCGCTGGATGCGCGACCCGACGCGGGGAGGGCTCGCGACGGCGCTGAACGAGGTCGCGGGACAGTCGGGGCTGGCCGTCCGGGTCCGGGAGAGCGCGCTCCCCGTCGAGCCTGCCGTCAACGCCGCGTGCGAGATCCTCGGGATCGACCCGCTCTACGTCGCCAACGAGGGGAAGCTGGTCGCGGTCGTCGCCGAGGAAGCCGCCGGTGACGCGCTCGCGCTGCTGCGCAGGAGCCCGCTCGGCGCGCGGGCCGTCGAGATCGGCGCCGTCGAGCAGGAGCCGGAGGGGATGGTGCTCCTCGACACGGCGCTCGGCGGGAGCCGCATCGTCGATCTCCTCGTCGGAGACCCGCTTCCGCGCATCTGCTGACGCGCTCGGTGGTCAGCGGTCCGGCGCCTCGGCGAAGCGCACAACGGTTCGCACGTACCGCCCGGGTCAGGCCTGGCTCAGGGGACCGACGCCGGGACGGTGCTTCCTTGAGAGGACCCTCCCTGATAACGAGCGACCGCGAAGTCATCACCCGCGCTGGTCGTCCCGCCGACGACGATCTTGCCGTCTGCCTGGACGACGACGGCCTCGGCCGTATCGACGCCGGTGAAGTCGGTCGTCAGCTTGCCACCCGTCCCGAAGGTCGGGTCGGGCCCGCCCACGAAGTCGTACCGGGCAAGCGCGAAGTCGGAGAGTGCGCCCCCAACCGCGACGATCCCGCCGTCCTGCTGGAGCGCGAGGCCGGACGCGCCCTCCGGGTCGGTGCCACCGAAGTCGGTCGTGACCAGCCCGTCAACGCCGAACCCGGCCTCGAGCGGACCGGGGCTCGCGTCCAGGCTCCCGTCGGGCGTGTACCGGGCGAGCGCAAAGTCGGAGGAGCCACCGGCTGCCGTCGCTCCGGCGACGATGATCTCCGCGTTCGGCTGGACTGCGACGGCGAACGCCGCGTCCTGTCCGCCCGAGAAGTCCGTCGTGACCAGCCCGTCGCCGTCGAACGTCGTGTCGAGCGCGCCGGTGGTCGTGTACCGAGCAAGGGCGAAGTCCCCGCCGGAACGGCCGGCGACGACGATCCGCCCGTCACTCTGGAGCGCCACCGCCTCGGCGCGGTCGTCTCCGCCGAAGTCGGTGATCACCTTGCCCTGTGTGCCGAAGGTCGTGTCCAGGTCGCCCTTGAAGCTGTACCTCGCAATCGCGAAGTCCTGGCCCGAGCCCCCCACGACGACGAACCGCCCGTCCGGCAGCCGCACGACCGCCGTCGCGACATCCGCGCCGCCGAAATCGGTCTTGACCTTGCCCTGCTGCCCGAAGCTCGGGTCGAACTTGCCGCCACCCCGGCAGCGCATGAGCGCGAAGTCGCCGTCCGACCCACCCACCGCCATGATCTTGCCGTTCGGCTGCACGACCACGCCGTTCGCCTCGTCCTGGCCGCCGAAGTCGGTCGTCAGCTTCCCGTCGGTATCCAGGGTCGGGTCGGGCACTCCGTTCGGGAGGTAACGCGCAAGGGCGAAGTCGCCCCCCGCGCCGCCGGCGGCCACGACCTTGCCCTCGAGCGCTGGGGCGACGGCGTGCGCCGCAGCAGGAGCGCCGAAGTCGGTGGTCACCCTGCCGCCCGTTCCGAACGACCCGTCGAGCTCCCCGGGCAGCGCCAACGCTGCCGTGGCGAGCAGGGCCGCAAGCGAGACGACGAGTAGCCCCGTCGCCGACAGACGCCGCGCGGGGCTGCTCGCTCCGATCCACTTTGCCGCAGAGGGCACGGGCACAGGGTGAACGACAGGTCGGACGTCGGGCAGGTGCCGGCCGACCTACTGCGAGACTCCGGCCGTGCCGCTCCATCCGCAGGCCGAGGGGCTCCTTGGCGAGGATCGACTCGTGCCTCCAGGCACTTGGCGTGCCGACCGACGCGACCAGGTACGACGCCCGTTCCACGGGTTCGTGTCGTTCGCGGGGCCCGCTCGACGACGGTCTCGCCGCCCACGAGGCGGCCAGGGCGGCTCGCGTCGCACTGGGCGGCTCCTGAGCCGACCCGCTCCGTAGGCTTCGACGCGTGAAGATCGTCACGGTCGTGGGCAACCGCCCGCAGTTCATCAAGTCCGCGCCGCTCTCGGTCGCCCTTCGCGAGGGCGGGATCGAGGAGGTCGTCGTCCACACGGGCCAGCACTACGACCGGGCGCTCTCACAGGTGTTCTTCGAGGAGCTCGCGATTCCGGAGCCGCGGCACAACCTCGACCTCCACACCGCCAAGCCGGAGGTCATGGAGCCCGTGATCGCGGCCACCGTGAAGGACGAGTTCCCGGATCTCGTCCTCGTGTACGGGGACACGAGCTCGACGCTCGCGGGCGCGCGCGCGAGCGTGTCCGTGGGGGTACCCGTGGCGCACGTCGAGGCGGGTCTGCGAAGCGGTGACCTCACGATGCCCGAGGAGCACGCGCGGATCGAGGTCGACCGCATCGCATGGCTCCTCTTCTGCCCCGACGACCGCTCCCGGACGACGCTCGACCTGGAGAACATCCTCGGCCGCATCTACGTCGTGGGGGACGTCATGGCGGACGCGACGCTGCGCTTCGCGCCGATCGCGAGGGAGCGCTACCCGATCCCCTACGCGCCGCGCAGCTACGTCGTCGCGACCGTGCACCGCCAGGCGAACGTGTTCCAGCCGCGGCTCGGCCGGATCGTCGAGGGCCTGAACCGACTCGAGGAGCCCGTCCTCTTCCCGGCGCACCCGCGCACGCGGGCGCAGATCGAGGCGGAAGAGCTGGAGCTCGCGCCACACGTCCGGCTCGTCGAGCCGCTCAGCTACCTGGAGCTCTCGGCCCTCGCCTCGCAGGCGCGGGTCGTCGTCACGGACTCCGGCGGCCTCCAGAAAGAGGCGTACTGGTACGGCGTGCCATGCGTGACCGTGCGGCCCTCGACGGAGTGGGTGGACACGGTCGCGACGGGCGCCAACGTCCTCGTGGACGACGACGCCGACGCCCTCGTCGACGCAGTCGCGAACGCGACCATGCCCGCGCGACGGCCGGTGTTGTACGGGGACGGCCACGCCTCGGAGCGGATCACGCAGGTGCTGCTCGCTACGATGCCCGGCCGATGAAGCGGGACGTCGCCATCGTTGGCGCCGGCTACGTCGGCGTGCCCCTCGCCCAGGTCTTCGCCGAGGCGGGCAAGCGCGTCCTCCTCGTCGACATCGACCCGGAGCGGGTCGCGAAGCTGAACCGGGGCGAGAGCTACATCGAGGACGTCCCGTCGGAGGAGCTCGGACCGCTCGTCGCGGACGGGAGGATCACCGCCACCACCGACTACGACGAGCTCCGCGAGGCCGACGCCATCGTCGTCGCCCTGCCGACGCCGCTGTCCAGGCAGCGGGAGCCCGACCTCCGAATCCTGAGCGCGGCCTCGGAGGAGATCGCGACGCGCCTGCGCCCCGGCCAGCTCGTCGTCCTCGAGTCCACGACCTACCCCGGGACGACGCGCGAGCAGGTGCGCCCGATCCTCGAGCGCGGAAGCGGCTTGCAGGCGGGCACGGACTTCCACCTGGCCTTCTCCCCCGAGCGCGTGGACCCCGGGCGCGAGGACTGGACGACCAAGAACGTCCCGAAGGTGGTCGGCGGGATCAGCGATGAGTCGACCGAGGCGGCCGCCGCGCTGTACGGCTCTGCCATGGACGTCGTGCATCGCGTGTCGTCGCCCGAGGCCGCCGAGCTCACGAAGCTCCTCGAGAACATCTTCCGCTCGGTCAACATCGCGCTCGTCAACGAGCTCGCACAGCTCTGCGACCGGATGGGCATCGACGTCTGGGAGGTCGTCGAGGCGGCCGCGACGAAGCCCTTCGGCTTCATGTCGTTCCAGCCCGGCCCGGGCCTCGGCGGGCACTGCATCCCGATCGACCCGTTCTACCTGACGTGGAAGGCCCGGGAGTACGGGTTCTACACGGAGTTCATCGAGCTCGCCGGGAAGGTGAACGAGTCGATGCCCTACTACTGCCGCTCGGTCGTCTCCCAGGCGCTCAACCACTCGCTCCAGCGCTCGTTGAAGGGCTCGCGGATCCTCGTCCTCGGCGTCTCGTACAAGCCGGACATCTCCGACACGCGCGAGTCACCCGCGGTCAAGCTGATCGCGTTGCTCCAGAACGCAGGCGCGGAGGTCGCGTACCACGACCCGCACGTGCCCACGCTCTCGGAGAACGGCGTCGCGCTCGCGTCGGTGCCCCTCGAGCCCGGCGCGTACGACTGCGTCGTCGTCGTCACCAACCACTCGACGATCGACTACGACCGGCTCGTCGAGGATGCGGCGCTCGTCGTCGACCTCCGGAACGCCACCGGCTCGAACGGGAGGCGCTCGGACAAGGTCTGGAAGCTGTGACCGCGGTCCGCATCGGGCAGGCAGGCCTCGGCGAGTGGGGCCGCAACCTCGCCCGGAACTTCGCCGAGCTCGCCGAGCTCACCTGGATCGCGGACCCTGCGGACGGCAAGCGCGAGGAGTACGAGGCCCGCTACCCGCAGGCGCGCTGGGCGACGAGCATCGAGGAGATGGTCGCGGACCCGGAGCTCGACGCGGTCGTGATCGCGACACCCGTGCCCACCCACCACGAGCTCGCGAAGACGGCGCTGGATGCGGGGAAGCACGTCTTCGTCGAGAAGCCGCCGGCCATGACGGGCGCGGAGATCGACGAGCTCGTCGCGATCGCCGAGGAGCGCGACCTCGTGCTCATGCCCGGCCACCTGCTCCTGTACCACCCGGGCGTCCTGAAGCTGAAGGAGCTCGTGGACGCGGGTCGAGCTGGGCGACGTCCTGTGCGTGTACGGCAACCGCCAGAACCTCGGGCGCATCAGGCCCTACGAGAACGCGCTCTGGTCCCTGGGCGTGCACGACCTCTCGGTCATCCTCTTCCTCCTCGACGAGGACCCGGTCGAGGCGATCGCACTGGGGCGCGACTTCCTCCAGCCCGGCGTCGAGGACGTCGTCTTCTGCTACCTCCGCTTCCCGTCGGGCCGCATCGCGCACATGCACCTCTCGTGGCTCGACCCGCACAAGATGCGGAAGATGACCGTCGTCGGGACGGAGAAGATGGCCGTCTTCGACGACATGGAGCTCGACCGCAAGGTAACCGTCTACGAGAAGTCGCCGTGGAAGCCGGTCGACACGTACGGTGAGTGGCAGACGCGCACGGGCGACATCCACATCCCCAGGATCGCGACCGACGAGCCGCTCAAGCTCGAGTGCCGCGCCTTCCTCTCTCTCGTCAGGGGAGACGGCGACCGCCGCAAGGTCGCGCGCGACGGCGCGCGGGTCGTCCGGGCCCTCGACATGCTCACGAGCTCGCTCCGGGCCGCCTCCCCCGCGTGAGCGCCGAGATCCACCCCACTGCGACCGTCTACCCGGGCACGATCCTCGGGGAGGGCGTCAAGGTCCTGGAGCATGCCGTCGTCGGCAAGCAGCCGGTGCTCTCCCCTCGCTCCACGGCGAAGCGGGAGCCGCTGCCGCCGACCCGCCTCGGTGACGGCTCGATCGTCTCGACCGGGGCGATCGTATTCGCCGGCAGCTCGATCGGCGCGCGCGTCATCCTCGGCGACCAGTCCTGCATTCGCGAGCGGGTCGCGATCGGCGACGACGTCGTCGTGGGGCGAGGTTGTCTCGTCGAGAACGACACGACCATCGGGGCGATGTCCAGGATCCAGGCCGACGCGTACATCACCGCGTACTCGATCCTCGAGGACCACGTGTTCGTCGCCCCCTGCGTCGTCACGACGAACGACAACCTCATGGGCCGCACCGAGCGACGGCACGACCTGATCGCCGGGCCCACGATTCGCCGCGGCGCCCGGATCGGAGGCGGCGCGATCCTGTGCCCGGGTGTCGAGATCGGCGAGGAGGCGTTCGTCGGGGCCGGCGCCGTCGTGACGAAGGACGTCCCGGCGCGAGCAGTCGTGGTCGGGAGCCCCGCGAGGGTCCTCCGCGACGTGCCCGAGGAGGAGCTCCTCTAGCCCGCGCGGGCGCGGTCAGCCCTTGACGATCGTGAGCCGGTAGTGGGCGAGCCCGGGGCTCGCCATCCGGACCTGCACGAAGAACGTCCCCGCCGCGGCGGCGCGATACGAGAGGTACTGGCGCGCCCCGGGGCGTGCCGAGACGCGCACCCGGAAGCGCACGCTCGAGACGTCCTCGATCGACCGGGTCTGCGGGAGCCAGAACGCGAGGTTCAGGTCCGCGTCGGTCCCCGGGCTCTTCAGCCCGACGTACACGGGCTGGCCCTTCCGGAGCCGGATCGCGTACACGTCGTCCTGGTCGTCCCAGAAGTCGACGGTCGCGTCGATCTGGCGCGTCGCCCCGTAGAGCTCGTACGAGCGAGGCCCTGCGTCGTCGTTCGCCTCGTAGCGGTCGCGTGACGGCAGCGGCTGGAGCAGCGCCTCGATGGCGGCCGTGACGTCCAGCCGCCCCCAGCCGGACAGCGAGTCGTGGCCGACGGCGCAGCCTGCGCAGCCGGTCGCCGGGGTGTGGTCGACGGCGGCGTTCCGCAGGATCGCGCTCACCTGCTCGGGGCGAAGCGTGGGGCGCAGGCTGAGCAGCACCGCCGCCGCGGCGCTGACCTGCGGCGCGGCGAAGGACGTCCCTTGCGCCGCACGGTACTCGTCCGGGCCGCAGCTCGAGTACCCCTGCTCGGAGCACGACGGGTACCTCGCGGTGAGGGGCCGCGGAAGGATCGAGAGGATCTCCTGGCCGGGCGCCGCGAGGTCGTTGTAGACGGGGTCGCGGTTCGAGAACTTCGGCACCTGCCCGTCCTCGGAGACCGCGCTCACGCCGATGACGTGAGGGAGGGCCGCCGGGTAGCTCGCGTAGCGCCACGGGCGCGGTGGGCGCCTGGTCGGCGTTCCCCACGGCGGCAACCACGACGACGCCGTTCGAGACCGCGTACGCCACCGCGTCCGCCTCGAGCCGCGAGTAGGTGTCGCGGCTCGGATCGAGCGGGTCCCGTACGCCGCCCAGGCTCATGTTGATCACGCGCGCGCCGCTCTCGACCGCCCAGCGAATGGCGCGCGCCTCCGCCTCCACGGAGATCGACCGCGACTTCGTCACGACCTTGGCGACGAGGAGCTCGGCGGACGGGGCGAGCCCGGCGATTCCGATCCCGTTTCCGACGCCCGCGGCGATCAGGCCGGCCACGAATGTCCCGTGCCCGAACGTGTCCGTGCCCGCCGATGCCTCCGACGAAGCTCTTCGAGCCGATGATCTTCCCCGCGAGCTCCGGGTGCCCGGCGTCGACGCCGGAGTCGATCACGGCGACGGGGATCCGCTCGAGCGCGGGAAGCGTGATCCACGGCTCGTAGAACCGGCTCTGGGTCAGGTACCACTGCTTCGAGACGAGCGGGTCGGTCGGCGTCATCGCCAGGCGGCGGGTCACGAGGGGCTCGACGTACCGGACTCCACGGATCCCGGACAGCACCGCCGGGGAGGAGAGCTCCACGACGAGCGCGGGGATCGGAGCGAGCTGCTCCGGACGCGAGCCGCTCCGGCGCTCGACGCTCCGGGCTACCGCCTCCGCGTCGGCGCCCGGCGCAAGCCCGACGGCGTAGCGGGCGGCGTCGGCGGGCGCGGAGACTGCGAGCGACGCGAGCCCGACCGCGACGCCGACGAGCGCACGCCTCATCCCGTCACCACCAGCACGGGCGTGACCCCTTCCGCCCAACGTCCCGGTCTTCGCGACGCGCGCCCGATAGCTCCCGGGGGAGAGCGCGAGCGCCGGCGCTGAAGTTGCCGTCGGCGTCGACCTTCGTCTCGACGAGCGGCTCCCACGACGTCCCCTGACGCCGCTCGACCGTCACCTCGGCCCCTCTCAGCCTGGGCCGCACGATCCCAGAGAGCGTGTCCGGCTCGGCCGCTTGCCGCAACTGGACGCGCGGGGCGACCTGGACGAGCAGCGCCGGAGACGAGGCGCCCTCGACCTCGATCCGGTAGCGAGTGGTGCGAGTGGGCGCCAGGGGGAGCGAGAAGGCCCCGCTCGAGTCGCGCTGCAGCGGACCGATCACGGACCAGGTCGCCGCGCTCCCGTCGGGCGAGGACGACAGCACCGGCGAGGGCAGCCCGCGCGCGATCCCGGCGAGGCGCACCGTCGAGCCGAAGACCACGGCGCCGCGCGGCTGGTCGAGGCGGAGCACGCCGACGGAGATCCACGTCGAGCGGAGACCGAGGGCGGTGCGAAGGAGGCTTGCGGGCACGCTCGTCGGTCCGGACGCGGTCTGGAGCCGAAGCGAGCGAAGACGACCGGAGGGTGTCGGCACGCCGCTCGCGTCGAGCACCCGGGACTCGACGCCGAGCTTGGACTGCATCGTTCGGGCGCCGATCAGCACCGGTCCCCAACGGTGGTAGGGGGACGCCTTGTCCCACGGGTCGGGACGCGACACGAGATACGGGACGGAGAATCCGAACACATCCGCCGCGCTGGCCGTCTTCCCGCCGGAGGTGGAGAAGTAGTACGTCGTCGCGATCTCGCCGTCGTAGAGCACGACCTGTCCCGCGGTCGCGCGCACGGCCTCTGTGGTCGAGGGCTTCTCCCCCGCAGTCCCGAGGTAGACCTGGCTGCGCACGTCCGAGTACAGGTCGAAGGGCTTGCCCTCGACGCGCGTCGCAAGCGCGTACGAGCGCGCGGCCACGGCCTGCGCCTTCAGCGCCTCGGACGGCCACGAGTGCGGCACCTCGCCCGCGACGACGCCCTGCAGGTAGCTCTCGAGCGGGACGACGTTGACGACCCGGAGGAACCCCTTCTCGGAGGCGACCTCGAGCTGGCCCCGATACGGTCGGCCGTCGAGCGAGAGTGGAAAGCCCTTGCCCGAGCGGATCACGAGCGGAGACACCGCCCGCACCGGGCCCTTCTCCGTCGGGACGACGAGCTTCTGCGTGAGCGCGAACGGGCCCTTCGGGAGCGGGAACCGCGTGCCCGCCGCGTCGATCAGGACGTAGGGAGCGGTCGACGTCACCGTGAGCGCTCGCCTCCCCTCGGCGAGCAGGACCCGGAGCTGCTTCGTCCCCGCCCGCCCGAGCTCGGTACCCGTGTAGTAGTGGGCGAGGATCTCGTCGTAGGCGTAGCCGGCGCTCGCCATGCCGTAGGCGCCGTACTGGCTCATCCCCACGCCGTGGCCCCACCCGCGCCCCGAGACGACGAAGAGCGCCTCGCCCGGCGCCGGCGCCACCTGATCGGGCTGCGCGGACGCGGCCGTCGCGGCGAGCCATGAGCGAGAGGGAGAGGACGAGGAGGAGGCGCACGGCCCGGATCAGGCTAGCTGGGAAGGGTTAACCATCTGTGTTGTCGGCAGCTGCCGGTATGCCTTGAGAGTCGGACGAACCGACTCCTCGTAGCCGTCGCCGCCGTACCCGTTACCGCGCCGCGATCCGGTGTGAGCTGCGATGCGACGCGAAGCCGGCGCCTTCAGGGATTTGCGCGGCGGTGGGATCGCGCTGGCGACGAATCGCGACGGCGAAGCCGGCGCCTTCAGGGGTCTTGCGCCGACGAATCAACGCCAGGCGGTCTCGGCGACGGGCGCGCGGCCCTTGAGCGGCTCCCACCAGGCCCGGTTCGCCGCGTACCACCCGACCGTCTCGGCCAGGCCCTCGTGCCAGCTGTGCTGCGGCGCCCACCCCAGCTCCCGGCGGATCTTCGTCGCGTCGAGGAGGTAGCGCCGGTCGTGGCCCGGTCGGTCCGGCACGATCGTCTTCAACGAGGCGGGCTTCCCGGTGAGGCCGAGCACGAGATCGGCGATCTCCTCGATCGTCGCCTCGAAGCCCGAGCCAACGTTGTAGGTCTCGCCAGGCCTCCCGTCTGCGGAGCACGAGGTCGATCGCCGAGCAGTGGTCGAGCACGTGCAGCCACTCGCGCTTGTGGCCGACGGACGCGTACAGCGGCAGTGGCTCGTCGTCCAGCGCGTGCGTCGTGAAGAGCGGGACGACCTTCTCGGGGAACTGGTACGCGCCGTAGTTGTTCGAGCAGTTCGTGATCGTGATCGGGAGGCCGAACGTCTCGTGGTAGGCGCGCACGGCGTGGTCGGCTCCGGCCTTCGAGGCGTTGTACGGCGTGCGCGGGCGGTAGGGCGACTCCTCCGTGAACACCTCGTCGGAGTCCAGCGCGAGGTCGCCGTACACCTCGCAAGTGGAGACGTGGTGGAACCGGGTCACCCCCGCGGCCCTGGACGCGTCGAGCAACGCCTGCGTGCCGAGGACGTTCGTCCTGAAGAACCGGGTGGGGTCGACGACCGCCAGGCTGTTGTGCGACTCCGCGGCGAAGTTGACGACCACCTCGATGCCCTCGTCGCGAAGGACGCGCTCGGTGGTCTCGCGATCGCAGATGTCGGCCTGCACGAATGCGATCCGGTCCTCCACCGCATCCAGGTTCGGGCGGTTCCCCGCGTACGTGAGCAGGTCGTAGACGACGACGTGGTCGTTGGGATAGCGGTCGAGCCAGTAGTGGACGAAGTTCGAGCCGATGAAGCCGGCTCCGCCCGTGACGAGGAGTCTCACGTCGGGGAAGGCTACTGGCTGGCGAGCGCCGCCAGGCAGTCCCGGAGGCCGTCGCGCCAGTGCGGGAGCCGCGGTGCCGCTGGACGCGCGCTGCGCAGGACTGCGTACGCAGGACGGGGCGCCGCGCGGTCGAGCTCCTCGGTCGAGATCCGGCGAACCCGGCACGACAGGCCGGCCTCCGCGAAGATCGTTTCGGCGAAGTCCGCCCACGTGCAGTCGCCGTCCGCCGCCAGGTGCCAGACCCCACGCGGCAGGTCGGCGTCGACGAGCTCTCGCGTCGCGGCGGCCAGGTGGCCCACGAAGGTCGGACACCCGCGCTGATCGTCGACGACCGAGACCTCGTCTCGCTCGGCGGCGAGCCGGAGCATGGTGCGGAGGAAGTTGTGACCCGACGCGCCGTAGAGCCACGACGTGCGCACGATCCACGCGCCCGGGCCCGCAGCCGCCTCGCCGCCGAGCTTCGTGCGGCCGTAGGCGGAGAGCGGGTTGGGGCCGTCCGACTCCACGTACGGCTCGCGCTTGTGGCCGTCGAACACGTAGTCGCTGGAGTAGGCGACGAGCGGCACGCCGAGCGCGGCGACGTTCGCCGTGCCTCCGACGTTGACGGCGGCCGCACCCTGCGGATCCGCCTCGGCGCCGTCCACGTCCGTCCAGGCGGCCGCGTGCAGCACGAGGTCGAACCGTCCCCGTGACACGGCGTCACCGGGAGGCAATGTCACGTCCCAGTCGCCGCGTCCGAGCGCCGCGACGTCGTCGGCGGCGAACGCGGCGTGGAGGGCGTGGCCGAGCTGGCCGCCCGCACCCGTGATCAGGACGCGACGGCGTCCCGCGCGGACAGGATCGGTGTGCTCGTGCTCCACAGGTGCGCGACGCGCGGGTCGTTCCAGGGGATGGTGCGCTCGTCCGGGTCGTCCGGGTCGTACTCGGTCGTCACGTGGTAGACGAAGAGGAGGTCGGTCAGCGCCTCGAAGCCGTGGGCGTGATGCCCGGGGATGTAGAGAGCGACCCGGTTCTCGTCGCCGATGTCCTCGGTGTAGGTCTCACCCGTGCTCCGGTCGAGGACGACGACGCGTGCGGTGCCACGGAGGCAGGCGAAGAGGTCGTCCTGTCCCCGCTCGTGGTAGTGCAGGCCGCGCACGACGCCCGCGCGCGACACCGACACGTTCGTCTGCGCCATCGGCCTCGGCAGACCGCTGTCGCGGCGCAGCTCGCAGAACCAGCCGCGCTCGTCCTCGAACACAAGGAGCGGAAACCTGGCGAGCCCCTCGATCATGCCGCCTCCCGCTTGTTCGCTCCGGTCTCCTCGATCCGCCGGCCGATGTCGGCGAGGTGCTGCCAGTGCTTCCCGGCATCCTCCCACCAGCCCTCGACCTCGCGGGCGTCGAGGCGTCCCTGCAGGGCGTAGTGCCGGTTGACGTCGGTGATCTCGAGCTCGCCGCGGCTCGACGGCTCGAGCGAGGCGATGACGTCGAACACGTCGGGCGGGTAGCAGTAGAGCCCGACCACGGCGTGGGACGACGGCGGCGTCTCGTAGCGGAGGTCCACCACGCCCGCCTTCTCAACGATGTCCGCCACCCGGCCGTTCTCGTAGACGACGACGCCGAAGCTCTCCGGGTCGTCGACCTCCTTCACGAAGATCCGCGCCCCGTAGGCCTCCTCCGCCCACTCGCGGAGCGCCTGCGACTGCGCGAACTCGAAGATGTTGTCCCCCAGCACGACGACGAGCGGCGCGCCCCCCGCGAAGTCCCTCGCCATCCCGACCACCTGGGCGATGCCGCCGGGCTCGGTCTGCACCTTGTACGTGAGATCGAGCTCCAGGATCGGGTCGCCTCCGCCGCGGGGCGCGAGCCTGCCGTCGCCGAGCAGGTCGATCATCTGGCCGGCGTGACCCTTGCCGGTCACGAGCAGGACGTCCCTGATGCCCGCGAGCTGGAGGAGCTGGAGCGGGTAGTAGATCATCGGCCAGCTCCCCACCGGCAGCAGGTGCTTGTTCGCGACGCGGGTCAGCTCGCCGAGGCGCGTCGCCTCGCCGCCGGCGCAGATGAGGCCCTTGGGCTGCATCGGCGGGATGCTAACCGCCGGTAACGCGGCGGCTCTCGCGGCCGAGCTGCGACAGCGCCACGTAGCGGCGTCTTCAGGGATTCTCGCGCGTCGCGGATCCGCTCCTGCGGATCCGCGGCTTGCGCGATCTGGAAGAGTGCTCCCCGAGCGGCGACGGATCGACACGGACGAGGCGCGCGAGGCCCGTCGGCATCCACCAGTTCCACTTCCCGAAGAGCTTCATCGCGCTCGGTACGAGCAGGGCCCGCACGATGGTCACGTCGATGAGGATGGCCGCGGCGAGCCCGAGGCCGAACTGCTGCAGCCCGACCAGGGACCCCGCCACGAACCCTGTGAACGCGGCGAACATGATGAGGCCCGCGGCCGTCACCAGACGGCCCGTCTTCGTCAGCCCGAGGACGACGGCCTGCTCGTTCGTCGCCCCCGCGTCCCACTCCTCGCGCATCCGGGAGACGAGGAACACCTCGTAGTCCATCGACAGGCCGAAGAGCACCGCGAACAGCATCACCGGGATCCACCCCTCGACCTGGTCGTACGAGATCAGGCCGACCCACTCGCCGGCGCCCCACTTGAACACGATCACCAGGAGCCCGTACGCGGCGCCGATCGAGAGCAGGTTGAGGACGATCGCCTTCAGCGGCAGCACCACCGACCTGAAGGCCCGCATGAGGAGGACGAACGTCGCCAGGAGCACGCCCAGCACGAGCCAGGGGAACGCCGTGTACGTGAGGTGGAGGAAGTCCTTGCCGCCCGGCGGCCCGCCGCCCGCGTACACGGTGGCCGAGTCGGGGAACCCGGCCGCGGGGATGGCCTCGTCCCGGAGGCGCTCGACGAACTCCAGGCTCTCGGGCTTGCCGTAGTCGTTGCGACCGACGACCTCGACGTTGAGGAAGCGTCCGGTCGAGTCGACGTGCTGAGGCGTCTCCTCGACGACGACGGCCGCGACCTCGGGGTCGGCCTCGAGCGTCCGCGCGAGCTCGGCGACGGCGTCGCGCAGGGCCGGATCGGTGACCCCGCCCGGCGAGCCCGTGTCGACGACGATGCTCGTCGGAGCCGTCGCGCCGGCCCCGACCGCCGTCGCGAGCACGTCGTAGCCGTCGACGGCCTCGAGCCCGCGCGGGATGCCCTCGTTGCTGCCGGGACCGAGCTCGAGTGCCAGGACCGGCGCGGCGAGCACGAGCAGGAGCCCCGAGGTCAGGGCCGCGACCACCTTCGCGTGCCGCATGATCCCCTTCGCGAGCCACGCCCAGAACCCCCGCTCGTGGTCGTCCCGCCGCTCGAGCCAGCTCCCGGGCAGGAGCCGCACGCCGTCGAGTGCAGGCCCGAACAGGGAGAGCACCACCGGCAGGAAGGTGACCGCGCCGAGCAGCGAGACGGCCGGGATGATGAGCCCCCCGAGACCGAAGCCGCGCAGGAACGGGAGCGGCATGAAGAGGAGAAGGGCGAGCCCGATCCCGACGGCCGTGCCGCTGAAGACGACCGCCCGCCCCGCGGTCGCCATGGTGCGCACGATCGCCTCGTCCCGATCGGGATCGCGCCGGAGCTCCTCCCGGAAACGGTGGACGACGAGCAGCGAGTAGTCGATCGCGATCCCGAGGCCGATCAGCGTGACCATGTTCTGCAAATAGGTCGCGAGCTCCATGAAGTTCGCGAAGACCCAGACGAGCGCGAGCGCGGTCGGGATGGTGACGATCGCGAACGCGAAGGGGATCAGGAACGCGAGCGTCCCGAACGTGAAGACGAGGATCAGGAGCGCGATCGGGACGGCGATCAGCTCCCCGCGCAGAAGGTCCTCGGCGAAGACGGGGTCGAGATCGTGCTCGATCGCGGCCTGCCCCGTGACGTAGACCCTGGCGCCCTCGATCGGGCCGATCGCCCTCCGCATGTCGTCGGTGCGTCCCTTCGAGTCGGCCGGCTCGAGATCCGAGACGATCCTCGCCACGACGAGGTCCTCCGTCACGGGAGCGACCGACACGAGGTGGCCGGTGGGCAGCTCGGCGGCGGCGCGCGAGGCCGCGGCTCGAACCTCCGGTACGAGCGCCCGCGCGTTCCCGTCGCCGTTCACGACGACGGTGAACGAGCCCGTGGACCGCTGGCCGAAGTGCTCCTCGAGGATCACCTCCGCCCGGTGTGTGTCCGTTCCCGGGAGGACGAACCGGTTCGTGAGCAGGTCCGACAGCCCCAGCGAGACGACGCCCGACACGACGAAGACGCCGCCCCAGGAGGCGAGAACGGCGAGACGGTGGCGGAGGACGAGCCGCGTCAGCCGGTCCATCGACCGCCGCTTCCGTCGTCACGGTCTCGCAGGCGCCACGCCCGGCGGGCGGCCTCCTTGCGCTTCCGGACGCCGGGAACGGCGCGGACCGCGGCCACCCAGACGTACAGGACGAGCCCCACGAGCGTCGTCAGGAGGGTTAGAAGCCGCTTCGGGTGGAGAAGCACGTATATGACTCCCCGCACCCCGACGATCGTAACCGACATACTTCCGGGGAAGCCGAAGAAAGGGTGGTAGCCGAATGGCGAAGACCAAGGACAAGAGCACCGTGGCAGTGGACACGCTGCGGCCGTACGTGAAGCGTGCGATGGAGGACCCCGAGCTGCGCGACGATCTCGTCGCAGCGTTCGTCGCCGCGAAGAGCCTTTACGGGCAGATGTCGAAGGGCGAAGGCGTTCGCGGGAAGGCCGAGACGATCTCCGACAAGGACTTCCAGAAGCAGCTCCAGTCACTCGTCTCGGACGTCTCGGAGGCGAGCGACCGGCTCAAGGGCGAGCAGCAGAAGGCCCACAAGGCGCGCAACCGCGTGATCCTGCTCACCGGCGTGACGCTGGGCGTCCTCTACAACCCGTGGACCGGGCCGCAGACGCGGGAGTGGATCATGGAGCGGATCGCCGGAGGCAACGGCGACGGCTTCGAGGAGCTCGCCGAGTCGCTGTCCGAGGAGGCCGAGGACGTCGTCACGGCCGCCAGCGGCAGCGAGTCGTAGATCGCGGCCCGCCCACGAGCTAGCGGAGCAGCGCGATGCGCCGAGAAGCGGCGCTGTAGGGGTCTGCGCGCGCGAGGGAGCCGCGAGAGCGGCTCCCTCGCGCTGCGTTCCTAGCGCTTGAGCGCGCCCTCGAGCGCCCCGGGCACGAGACCGCTCGTCGCCGCGATGTCTTCGGCCTGCAGGAGCACCGCGCCCGGTGGAGGCAGGCTCGTGGCGCCGCCGGTGCCGACGTAGAGGCGGCCGGCAGCGAAGGAGATGTCCTCCGTGCGGCGCCACGCGAGGAGGATCGGATAGGGGGCGACGACACCGTCGTAGCCGAGTCCGAGCATCCCGACCGGATGGATCTCGAAGTGGAGGTGCGGGGCTCCCCCGTCCGCGTCGCCCGTGTCGCCCACGAACCCGATCACGTCCCCCGCCTCGACCCTGCGGCCCTCGACGGCCAGCGGCGAGTAGGCGGAGAGATGGGCGTAGTAGAACTCGTTCCCGGCGTCGTCACGGAGCCAGACGCGGTATCCCCCGAGCCGGTTGAAGCCGATCGTGTGCAACGTGCCGTCGGCCACCGCGAGCAACGGCGCGCCGAGCCGAGCGAAGATGTCCTCGCCGTGGTGCCAGCCTCCATGGACGCCCGGCCGCGGCCCGCCGAAGCTGTCCCCGAACGAGACCGTCCCGTAGACCGGGAACACGTAGCCACCGGACGAAAGGCGCGCGCTGACCTCCGGCGCCACGAGCACGGGCCCGCCCGGCACGGTGTCACCCGCGTCGGAGGCCTCCGGCGCGCTGGGCACGGAGGGCTGGGGAGTCGCGGGCGGCGTCGGCCGCGGACGCGGTGTCGGGACGGGGGGCGCAGGCTGCGACGGTCGCAGCGCGACCGCCGTCGCGAGCGCGCTCGAGACGACGATCTCGCTCCCCGCGGGCAGACCGCCGTGGTCCGCGGAGAGGCGAACCCGGAGCGCCACGATCGCCCCCTGCGCCGCGGCGGGCGCGGCGCGTTGGCCGCTCGAGTCGGAGAGGACGGTGAGCAGCCCCCATCCGCCGAGGGCGACCGAGGTCCCCGGGTCCGACGAGACGCTCTGGCCGAGCGCCCGCAGCCCCTCGACGGCGGACCCGGCCGCGCTCCCGCCCGCGGAGCGAACGCTCGCGCCGGCGGTCGTCGCCGCGGTCACGCGTCCGGCCGCGACCTCGCCGTCGAACAGGGAGAGGACGATCACCTCCGCGAACGCCTGGGCCGCCGCAGCCTCGCCGGGCTGCGCCGATGCGGTCGCGCGCGACCGCCCGACGCTCACGATCGAGCCGTCGTCCGGGTACTGGAACGACTGGACGTCGGCCGTCGTGTTCGTCGGCCAGGCGAGCTCTCCGAGGGAGATCGGGGTCTCGCCCGGGATGGTGATGCGCACGAGCGTCGCGCTCGCGCCGGTCACCGCACTCCGCGGAGGCGGAGCCGCGGCAGCGAGCGCCGTGGAGAGGGCGAGCACCGCCCCGACGAGCACGACGACGCGGGTCACGACGACTCAGGGTAGCGGCGCGTGCGCTGCGCCGGGCACGCCAGACGAGCTGCACGGCGACGGCGAAGAGGAGCACCGCGAAGAGGCGCCGCAGCGCGGTCTCCGGGAGCGACGTCGCGATCTGGGCGCCGATCTCCACACCGACGACCGACGCGACGCCCACGACGACGGCGGTCCTGACCCGCAGGTGCCCGTACCGGCGCTGGTTCAGCGCGCCGGCGGTCACCGTCGGGATGATCGCGAGGAGGGACGTCGCCTGTGCCTCGAGCTGGCCGAGGCCGAGGGCGACGAGCGTCGGGACGAAGAGGATGCCGCCCCCGACGCCGAACATGCCCGCGAGCACTCCGGCAGCCAGGCCGAACACGATCGCCAGGGCGATGGTCGACGCGCTCACGGGCTCACTGCCACAGGAGCAGGACGCCGACGGCGACGAGCAGCAGCGCGAACCCGTACGTGAGCGTGCTCGTCCTCACGCGCTGCTGCACCGACGTCCCCGCGAGGACACCGGCGACCGCGGGAAGCCCGACGAGCGCGGCGTAGCCGACCCGTACCTCACCGCGGGCCGCGAACACGGCGACGCCGGCGAGCGCCGTGATCCCGATCGCCGCGAGGGACGTGGCCGTCGCCTCGCGCTCGGAGAGACGCGCCACGAGCACGAGCAGCGGCACAGCGATGATGCCGCCGCCGACCCCGAAGAGCGCGGAGAAAACCCCGGCGACGACGCCGATGGCGACAAGGCGCACGGACGTATCCTAGGAAGGCATGAGGATTACCCTCCGGCGCGTCGTCCCGGCAGTGGTCGCCTCGGCGATCGCGGTCGCAGGCGTGCCCGCCTCGGCCGCGCCGCCGGATGTCGGCACGTCGCGCTACCTCGTGCGGCACGATCCGCGGCTCTGCCCGTCGCCGCTCTGTGGAGGCTCGTGGGTCGCACTCGCGAACCGGGCACGGACGCGCTGCCACGACGGGATGCTCCGAGCGCGCTGCTACGTCGCGCGCGTCGTCGACGTCGAGCGCCACCCCCTCGACGCCTCGGTTCCCGAGGGCGCGCTTGCGAGGGCGGCGATCGAGGCATGGGACTTCGAGGGGCTCGGCCGGCTCGGAGTGCTCGTCGTTGCGGACGTGCGCGCGCCGGCCGGGCGAGCTCCGTCCGGTCGTGTCTATCGCCTGCGGGACAATCGCAAGCGCTGCGTGCGGGCGCCCTGCTTCTGGATCAGCGTGGCACTCGCCAACACGGGCCTCCGGACGACGCTCTCCGGCCTCGACCTGAGCCACGCCGGGCTGACGCCCGAGCAGCGCACGGCCGCGGAGTCCATGCTCAGCTCGCCCGCCGCGCTCTACGCTGCGGGACGCATCGTGCGGACCCTGGACGGCGGTCGCGAGCTCCGAGCCGCCGGCGTCTTCCTCGGCAAGTCGTGAGCCGTCATCCGCGCTCGCAGAGATGGCCGACGACGTGTTCCGCGTCCTCGCCGACGCCGCAGAGGAGAGCCGACTTGCGCTTGTGCAGCCAGTTCAGCCCGACCACGTAGAGGCCGGGGCTCGCCGTGACGCCGCGCTTCTGGAGCGCCCAGCCCTGCTCGTCGACGAGCGGCAGGTCTATCCAGGAGTAATCGGGGCGGTATCCCGAGGCCCAGAGGATCGAGGTGATCCCCTCGCGCTCGAGGTCGAGCGTCTCCGTGTCGGGCTCCCGAGCAATCGTCTCGGTGCTGCCCCCGGGATCCGGGACGTCCAGGCTCTCCTCCGCGACGAGCCTCTCGATCGACTCCACGATGTCGGCAGAGAACGCGTCGCCGAACGCGAGGTTCTCCTCGAGCCCCGGATCGAGCGAGATTTTCGTCCCGTCGATCCGGGCGATCCGGCCGACGAGGCGGACACCGCGCCGGGAGAGCCAGCGCGGATGGCAGTCGTGCCCGCCGTCGTTCCCCGAGACCGGCGGGTTGCAGGCGAGGCGCGCTCGCGGGTCGGGGAGCTGGTCGACGGTCTGGTCGAGCAGCCCGAGCGCTCCCGCCCAGTGGAGGATGTCGTGGCCGCGGTACCGCCTGGGCCACCACGGGCAGCGACCCACCGACAGGTGGACGCGCCGTCCCGCCTCCCGCAGCTCGTCGGCGATCTGGCAGCCGGACTGACCGCTTCCGACGACGAGCACTCGCCCGTCCGGGAGCTGCTCGGGCCGCCGGTACGCGCTCGTGTGGAGCTGCAGGACCGACGTGGCCGACTCGGCGCCGGGGGCCGGAGGCGTCGGCCGCTGGAAGGCACCCGACGCGACGACGACGTTCCGAGCCTCGATCTCGCCGCCCGACGTCTCCAGGAGGTACCCGTCACCGCGCGGACGAAGCGCAGTCACCGTCACGCCTTCACGCACGGGAGCGTCGAACGAGCGCGCGTAGCCCTCGACGTACTCGATCATCTCGGCGAGGGGAGCGAAGCCGTGGGGCTCCTCGCCCTCGTACTCGTGGCCCGGCAGCTGCTGCGTCCAGCGCGGGGTGTTCAGGCAGAAGCCGTCCCAGCGCTCGCTTCGCCACGTCTCCCCCACAAGACCCCGCTCGAGGACCGCGTGCTCGCGTCCATGCTCGGCGAGGAAGTAGCTCGTGGAGAGGCCCGCCTGACCGGCGCCGACCACGACCGTGTCCAGGCGCTCGGTCATCGCGCCGCAGCCTCGCGCCGAAGCACCTCCCACGCACGGCGCACGTCGTCCTCGGTCGTCCTGAAGTTCCCGACCGCGAGCCTGAGGGCGTGCCTCCCGCCGAGCCGTGCATGCGAGAGGAAGACCTCTCCGGTGGCATTCACGCGTTCGAGCAGCTGCTCGTTCTCCTCGTCCGCTGCCGCGCGCCGGAAGCAGACGAGCGAGAAGTGGCGCGGCGCGACCACCTCCCAGCCCGGCTCGGCCTCGACCCAGCTCTCGAAGAGCGACGCGAGGCGCACGTGCTCGCGGATCCGCTCCTGGAGCCCGGTCCGCCCGTAGCAGCGAAGCACTGCCCAGAGCTTGAGCGCGCGGAAGCGGCGGCCGAGGGGAATCGAGACCTCGCTCAGGTTGACGGCGTCGTCCGGAGAGCGGAGGAACTCCGGGACGAGGCTGAACGTGCGACGGAAGTCCTCGAGCCTCCGTGTCCAGAGCGCCGAGCAGTCCATCGGGGTGCCGAGCCACTTGTGCGGGTTCACGCCGATCGAGTCGGCTCGCTCCCAGCCGGCGAAGTGCGGGCGCAGCTCTGGGCACATCGCCGCCGGCCCCGCGTAGGCGGCGTCGACGTGCAGCCAGACACCCGCGTCCGCGCAGGCGTCGGCGATCGCCGGCACCGGGTCGCAGGCGCCCGCGCCGGTCGTCCCGACGGTTGCGATGACCGCGCAGGCGTCCTCGAGGTCGAGGAGCTCGGGGCGCATGCGGAACGCGTCGTCGACGGCGACCTTCCGCAGCTCGAGCTCGAGCAGCCGAGCCGCCTTGTCGGCCGCCGAGTGCGCGTGCTCGGAGCAGAGGACGACGCGGCGCCCGGGACGAACCGAGCGCGCCACGGCGAGCGACGAGAGCGTGCCCGTCGAAGCGGTGTCCTCGATGTGCCCGACGAACGTGTCGGGCAGCCCGAGCAGCTGCCGGAGCCAGTCGAGCGTCACCTCCTCGAGCTCCTGGAGGGCCGGCGAGGTCCTCCACAGGATGCCCACCTGGTTCAGCCCGGCCACGAGAAGCTCGGCGAGGATCCCCGGCTCGGAGCCGGTCGTGGCGAAGTAGGCGAAGAACCGGGGGCTCTGCCAGTGGGTCACCCCTGGTAGCAGGACGTTCTCGAGATCGTCGAGGACGGCGGCAAAGGGCTCGGGTGCGTCCGGAGGCGACCGAGGCAGGGTTGCGGAGATCGCGCCGGGCTCGACCTGCGCGAGCACGGGCAGCTCGCGAACGCGCTCCAGGTACGAGGCGACCCAGTCGAGCGCGCGCTCGCCGTCCTCCCGGAAGGTGCTCAGCCCCTCTTCCTCCGCGTGGCCACCTCGCGCCAGGGGCGCGTGTTCAGAACCTGCTCGCTCGTGAGCCACGCGCGTCGTGCCTGGCCGATCCCGAGCTCCGCGTACGCGAGCGCTCCCGTCGAGTGCGCGTCCGTCGTCACCGGGATCAGCACGCCCGCCTCGCCGGCGAGCTTCGCGTGCGTGTCGCGCATGTCCAGGCGGTCGGGCTGGGAGTTGATCTCGAGCGCCGTGCCCGTCTCGGCTGCGCGCGCGACGATCCGCTCCACGTCCAGCGACGCGCCGTCGCGCTTGAGCAGGCGACGTCCGGTGAGATGCCCGATGCAGTCCACGTGGGGGTTGTCGACCGCCGCCAGCACCCGCTCCGTCGGGCTCCGGTCGAAGGCGGTGTGCAGCGAGGCCACGACCCAGTCCAGCTCCGCGAGCACGTCGTCGTCGACGTCGATGGTCCCGTCCGCGCGGATGTTCGCCTCGATCCCGCGGAGCACCCGGAACGAACCGAGGCGTGCGTTGACGGCCTCGAGCTCCTTCCACTGTTGCTCGAGACGGCCTTCGCGCAGGTAGTGGGAGTGATCCGTCAGGCACAGGTAGCGATACCCGCGGGCCTTGGCCGCCCGGGCCATCTCCTCGATCGAGGCCTTGCCGTCCGCCGACCAGGTCGAGTGGCAGTGGAGCTCGCCGCGGAGGTCTTCGAGCTGTACGAGCCGCGGAAGGCGTCGCTCGCGCGCGGCGGCGAGCTCGCCGCTCGCCTCCCGCAGCTCGGGCAGGATGAGCTCGTACCCGAGGAACTCGTAGAGCTCCTCCTCGCTGGCATGCGTGACGACCTCGCCCGTGTCGACGATCGTCACCCCGTACTCGGAGATCGAGAAACCCCGGCGCTGCGCGTCCTCCCGGAGGAAGATGTTGTGATCCTTCGACCCCGTGAAGTGCTGGAGGACGTTCCCGTAGCAGTCCGGCGGCACGACCCGGAGGTCGAAGCGGAGACCCTGATGTGCGGACACGGTCGCCTTCGTGTCACCCCGTGCGATCACCTCTGCGACCCAGGACGCCTCACAGAACGCCGCGATCAGCGCGGGCGCGTCGGCGGAGGTCGCGATCAGATCGAGGTCGCGCACCGTCTCGCGGCGCCTGCGCACGCTGCCCGCCTCGGAGACGGCGATCGCGGCGGGGTGAGCCGCGAGCTCCGCGACGACTTGCGTGACGGCCGGCAGGGCCACGCCGAGCAGCCCGCGGTCCTCGTGGCGCTTCTTCTGCCCCGCCCCGGCGGCGATCGCGGCAAGGATCTTCTCCTCGCTCCGCGCCCCCATGCCCGAGAGCTCGCGCAGCCGCCCGTCCTTCGCCGCGCCCTCGAGCCCCTCGAGCGTCGTCACGCCGAGCTGCGTCCAGATCCGTGCCGCGGTCTTCGGGCCGACCCCTGGGAGCCTCAGGAAGTCGACGACCCCCTCGGGCACCCGTTCGCGCCGCCGCTTGAGCGCCTGGATCTCGCCCTCCTCGACGACCTCTCGCACCTTCTCCTCGATGGTGCGGCCGACACCGGGGAGCTCCTTCGCACGCCCGGAGAGCGCGAGCTCCGCGACCGAGCTCGGCGTCTCGCGGATTCGCGTCGCGGCCCTGCGGTACGCGATGACCTTGAACGACTCCTCGCCCAGGATCTCGGACAGGTCCGCGAGGAGATCGAGCTGGTCGGCGAGCTCGCCGTTCCGGGGCAGCGTCTTCGCCATGCGGCGATGATACGGAGGTGCGTGCGGGGGAACCCGCCGCTCCCACACGAACTCCCTCGAGATGGCCTCGGTCGATCAACCTCACACGCCCGGCACCCCCCGCGCCGTCGTCTGCCTGCCGACGTACAACGAGCGCGACAACCTCGAGCCGATGGTGCGCGCGCTCGCGGAAGCGCTCGACACCTCCCGGGACCGCGTGCTCGTGATCGACGACGGCTCGCCGGACGGGACGGGCGGGATCGCCGACCGGCTCGCCGCCGAGCTCCCCTGGGTCTCCGTCCTCCACCGCGAGCGGAAGGAGGGGATCGGCCCGGCGTACGTCGCCGGGTTCCGCCGCGCGCTCGCGGACGGCGCGGAGCTCGTCCTGGAGATGGACTGCGACTTCTCGCACGGCCCAGGCGACGTCCCGCGGTTGATCGCCGCCACGGACGACGCCGACCTCGTGCTCGGCTCCCGCTACACGTCGGGAGGCGGGACGGAGAACTGGGGCCTCCTGCGCCGCTTCGTCTCGCGCGGCGGGTGCCTCTACGCGCAGGTGCTCCTCGGCGTAGGGGTGCGCGATCTCACCGGGGGCTTCAAGTGCTTCCGCCGCTCGGCGCTCGAGGCGATCGACCTCGACGCGGTGTCCGCACGCGGCTACGGGTTCCAGATCGAGACGACGTACCGTGTCCTCCGCGCCGGCCTGCGCGTGCGCGAGGTGCCGATCCGGTTCGTCGACCGTCGCGTGGGCGAGTCGAAGATGTCCGGGTCGATCGTGGCCGAGGCGGCCTGGATGGTCCCGCTCCTCCGGCTCCGCGCGCTCACGGGGCGTCTCTGACGGACGAGGTCACGGATACCACCTTCGCCGACGAGGTCCTCGCCTCTCCGGTGCCTGTCATCGTCGACTTCTGGGCGCCCTGGTGCAGGCCGTGCGACGCCATCGAGCCGCACCTGGTCGCGATCGCCGAGGAGCACGCGCACGCCGTGCGCCTCGTACGGCTGAACGTCGACGCGAACCCCGGCGTCCCCGGGCGCTACCGGGTCCTTTCCCTGCCGACCGTGATCCTCTTCAGCGGCGGCGAGGCACGGGCGACCGTGCTCGGCGCGCAGCCACGCAAGAAGTACGAGCGCGCGTTCGGCCGCTGGCTACGATCGACCGCGTGAGCGAGCGCACCCGGCCGGGCGAGGAGCTCCTCGCCTGCGGCGCCGTGACCGCGTGGGCCGACCTCCTGGACGAGGAGGAGGTTGCGTACTCCGGGCTCGAGCCGGCGCGTGCCGCCCGTGTCGAGCCACTCCCGGACGACCTCGACCCACGCGTCGCCTCCTCGCTCCTCGGGATCGGCGTCACGTCGCTCTACCGGCACCAGGCGGAGGCCTGGGAGGCCGCCCGACGCGGCGAGAACGTCGTCGTCACGACGGGCACGGCGTCGGGGAAGTCACTGGCCTTCAACCTCCCGGTGCTCGACGCGATCGCGCGCGATCCGAAGTCGCGGGCGCTGTACCTGTACCCGACGAAGGCCCTCGCTCAGGACCAGGCCCGGGGGCTCGCGGAGCTCCGGCTGAAGGGACTCCGACCGGCCATCTACGACGGCGATACGCCTCCCGAGGCGCGCTGGCAAGTGCGCAAGTGGTCGAACCTCGTCCTCACGAACCCGGACATGCTCCACGTCGGCGTGCTCCCTCACCACGACCGCTGGGGCGACGTCCTCCACAACCTCCGCTTCGTCGTCGTCGACGAGGCGCACGTCTACCGTGGCGTCTTCGGCTCGCACGTGGCCAACGTGCTGCGGCGTCTGCGCCGGCTCGCCCACGTATACGACGCGAGACCGCAGCTCCTGCTCGCGTCGGCCACCATCGCGAACCCGGGCGAGCTCGCGGAGGAGCTGACGGGAGAGCGGGCGACGGTCGTCGAGCGCGACACCTCTGCGAAGGCCGAGCGCGAGGTCGTCATCTGGAACCCCCCGCTCCTCGACCCGGACCTCGGCCAGCGTGCGAGCGCGCTGGGCGAGGCGTCACGCCTCCTCTCGCAGCTCACGATGCGCGGGCTCCGGACGATCTGCTTCGCGAAGAGCCGCAAGGCGGCGGAGCTCGTCCACCGGTTCACGGTGGCGCGCGTCGACATCGCGACTGCGCAGCGGCTCGCGCCCTATCGCGCCGGGTACACACCCGAACAGCGGCGGGACATCGAGCGGCGCCTGGTGGAGGGAGAGCTCCTCGGGGTCACGGCCACCGACGCGCTCGAGCTCGGCATCGACATCGGCCTCCTCGACTGCGCGATCTCGGTCGGCTTCCCCGGGACGGTCGCGTCGCTCCGCCAGCAGTGGGGGCGGGCCGGACGTCGCGCACGGGGCCTCGCCGTGCTGATCGCGAGCGAGGACGCTCTCGATCAGTTCTTCGCGCGAGAGCCGGAGGCGCTCCTGTCGCGCCGCGTCGAGGCGGCGATCCTCGACCACTCGAACCCGCGGATCCTCGACCCGCACGTGCTCTCGGCCGCCTTCGAGGCGCCGCTGGACGACGCGGACGCGGAGACGCTCGGCCCCGCGGCGCTCCGTCGCGCGGCCGAGCTCCCCGAGCTCGAGCGCACGCCGGCCGGATTCGTCTGGAAGGGCCGCGACTACCCGGCCGCCCGCATCTCGCTGCGCTCGGGCGACATGGACGCGTTCACCGTGGTCGAGAGCGAGACGGGGTCCCTGCTGGGGCTCGTCGAGCGTGACCGCGCGTACTCGACGGTGCACGAGGGGGCGGTCTACCTCCATCTCGGGGAGCAGTACCTCGTCGAGTCGCTCGACCTCGACGGCCGGGTCGCTCTCGTCTCGCCGGCGAG
Organism: uncultured Actinomycetes bacterium; assembly: GCA_963750595.1. Classification (GTDB taxonomy): domain Bacteria; phylum Actinomycetota; class Thermoleophilia; order Gaiellales; family Gaiellaceae; genus GMQP-bins7. The sequence continues at coordinate 639,542 of CAVVRG010000003.1, forward strand.
CGTCGACTGGTACACGCAGGCGAAAAGGGAGACGGAGACCACCATCGAGGCCGCGGAGCGAAGCGAGAGCACGCTCGGGGTCGAGCTCCACTTCGGGCGGGTCTCCGTGCTCGAGCAGGTGGTGGGGTACGCGCGCAAGGCGGTGCGAGACGGCAGCACGATCGACGTCGTGCCCCTGCTGCTGCCGGAGACCACCTTCGACACGGAAGGGATCTGGTTCTCCCCCGACCCCGAGCTCCTCGAGGGTTTCGAGCAGATGCCGAAGCTCCTGGGCACGCTCCACGCCGCCGAGCACACGCTCATCGCCCTCCTGCCGCTGTGGGCGATGTGCGACCGCTGGGACATCGGCGGGCTCTCGACGAACGTCCACCACCAGACGGGCCGCCCCACGATCTTCGTCTACGACGGGCACACCGGTGGCGTCGGCATCACCGCCAGAGGGTTCGACCGCTTCCAGGGCTGGGTCGAGGACACGGCGCACCTCCTCCAGCGCTGCCCGTGCACGGCAGGGTGCCCGTCCTGTGTCCAGAGCCCGAAGTGCGGCAACCTCAACGAGCCACTCGACAAGGCCGGTGCCCGAGCGCTGCTCGAGCGCATGCTCCGGGGACGAGCCTGACCGGACATGTCGATCCTGGGCCGCCGCGTTCGTCGTAGTGTCGAGCCCCACAGGAGGTGACCCGATGAAGTACCTGGCACTGATCTACGGCGACGAGAGCGTCTGGGAGACCTTCTCGGAGGGCGATAGAAAGGCCGCGTACGCGCAGTACAGCGCCTTCGCGGACGAGGCGCGCGCAGCGGGAATCATGGCGGGAGGGGACGAGCTCGGATCGACCCGGGACGCGACCACGGTGCGCGTGCGCGACGGCGAGACGCTCGTCACGGACGGCCCCTACGCCGAGGTCAAGGAAGCGCTCGGCGGCTACTTCGTCCTCGACTGCGGGACGGAGAACGAGGCGGTCGAGTGGGCGGCGCGCATCCCCGGCGCCGGGCACGGGGCCGTCGAGGTCCGCCCCGTCCACGTCGATCCCGAGGAGGTGAAGCTGTGAAGTACGCGATGCTCATCTACGGAGACGACTCGGAGTGGATCGACCTTCCCTCCGAGCAGAGGGCAGCGCTCCGGGCGGAGGAGATGCCGGAGTGGGCCGCGCTCTTCGGCGAGCTCGGAAAGGCGGACCCGAACGTCGCGGGCTACGAGCTCAACGGCCGGCATACGGCCAAGGTTGTCACGGTGCGGGAGAACGAGCCGCTCGTCACCGACGGCCCCTTCGCGGAGACGAAGGAGATTCTCGGCGGCGTCTTCCTCGTCGACCTGCCGGACCTCGACGAGGCAATCCGACTGGCCTCGCTCATCCCCGCGGCCAAGCACGGCTCGGTGGAGATCCGCCCCCTGGTGGAGTGACGGTCGAGCAGGTCTTCCGCGAGGAGTGGGGGCGTGCGGTCGCGATCCTCACCCGTGTCCTCGGCGACCTCGAGCTCGCGGAGGACGCCGTCCAGGACGCCTTTGCCACGCGCGCTCGAGCGCTGGCCCGCGGACGGGATGCCACGCAACCCCGGAGCCTGGATCGTCACGGCGGCACGGAACCGTGCCATCGACCGCATCCGCCGTGATCAGGTCTTTCGTCGCAAGGCCGAGGCGCTCGCGCGCCTGGAGGAGCTCCCCGAGGAGGAGGGCGATCTGACCGCGATCCCCGACGAGCGGCTCGCGCTGGTCTTCACGTGTTGCCACCCGGCTCTCGCCGCCGAGAGCCGGGTCGCGCTCACGCTCCGGGAGGTCGCGGGGCTGACGACCGGGGAGATCGCCCACGCCTTCCTCGTCGCCGAGCCCACGATGGCGCAGCGGCTGGTTCGCGCCAAGCGCAAGATCCGTGCGGCGGGGATCCCGTTCCGGGTGCCGCCCGACCACCTCCTCCCCGAGCGGCTGCGCTCGGTCCTCGCCGTGCTCTACCTCGTGTTCAACGAGGGGTACTCCGCGACCTCGGGGTTCTCGTACGTGCGCGCAGACCTCTGCGACGAGGCGATCCGGCTCGGCAAGCTCCTGGCCGTGCTCATGCCGGACGAGCCCGAGGTGCTCGGCCTGCTGGCCCTCATGCTCCTCCAGGACTCCCGGCGCGAGGCCCGACTCGATCCCGACGGGGAGCTGGTGCTCCTCGAGGACCAGGATCGCGCGCTCTGGGACCGGGAGCGGATCGACGAGGGCCTCCGCGTGTTCGTCCGTGCAGTCGCGCGGCGAGCGCCCGGCCCATACCAGCTCCAGGCCGCGATCGCCGCGGCGCACGCCGAGGAGCGCCCCTGGACGGAGATAGCGGCGCTCTACGACCGGCTCGTGGAGCTCGACCCGTCGCCCGTCGTCCACCTCAACCGTGCCGTGGCCGTCGCGCTGGCCGGTGACCCGGACGAAGGCCTGCGGTTGATGAGCGAGCTCGACGGGCTCGACGGCTACCACCTGCTCCACGCCGCCCGGGCCGACCTGCTCCGCAGGCTCGGGCGGCACGACGAGGCGGCAGCCGCCTACAGGACGGCGCTCGACCTCACCGGAGCCAACGCCGAGCGGCGATATCTCGAGGGGCGCTTACGCGAGGTCTCGTAGGGCGATGTCCACGGCCTCGCGTGGAGTCGCGGCGACGTCGACCCCCTCGACTGCGGGAGCGCCCGCGAGCGCGACGACGGGACGGCCGAGGCGTCGGGCGAGCGCCATCTCCGCAAGGGTGCCATAGCTGCCGCCGACCGCGATCACGGCATCTCCCGAGGCGGCGACCGCGAGGTTGCGCGCGTGGCCGACCCCGGTCACGACGACGTGGTCCGCCCACGGGTTCGCGTCCTGCCTCCGCTCGCCGGGAAGGATGGCGAGCGTCGTGCCCCCGACGGCCTTCGCTCCGCGGTGCGCAGCCGCCATGACCTCGCCGAGACCCCCGGTGACGACCGTGCAGCCGCGCTCGGCCAGCAGCCGCCCGACCTCCGCCGCCTCCTCTTCCCACTCGGAGCCGCTCCCGATCACCGACACCTGGACGGCCACGTGGCAAAGCATGCCGCGTGGGGCGTCGGGACGCGCGCGACGTCTTCGAGCTCTCGGCTCCCGGCCGGTTCGCCGTCCCGGCGAGTAGCCGCTAGCGGAGACGCTGGAGCGCCCGGGTGAGCGACTGCTTCCCCCCGAGCACCCCGGCGTAGAGGTCGCCGTCGCGAGCGACGCGGTCGAGCACCGCGTCCATGGTGAAGACGCCCGGGTCCAGCCCCTCGGCGACCTCGTCCCACCGAAGCGGCGTGGAAACCGGCGCCCCCGCGCGCGGGCGAACCGAGTACACCGTGGCGTTGGTCGCGCCGGGCCGGTTCTGGTTCGCGTCGACGAGCACTCCGCGCCGCTTCGCCCGGGCCCACTCGGTCGTCACCAGGCCCGGATGGGCGCGCGCGAGTGCTCCCGCGACGATCGAGGCGAACTCCCGAGCCTCGCCGAAAGTGTGGCGTCGCGCGACCGGCACGAGGACGTGGATCCCTCGCGAGCCCGACGTCTTCGGGAACCCTTCGAGCTCGAGGAGGTCGAGCGTGTCCTTCACGAGCCGCGCGACGGTCACGACCTCGTCGAAGGCCGCACCCTCGGACGGGTCGAGGTCGAACATGACCCAGTCCGGGCGCTCCGGGCGGTCCGCGCGCGAGGACCAGGCGTGGAGATCGATGCAGCCCATGTTCGCCATCCAGAGCAGCGCCAGCTCGTCGTCCACGATCGCGTAGTCGATGACCTTCCGCTCGCCCTCGCGCGTCGAGGCGGGGAACGGCGCCCTCCTGATCCAGGAGGGCATGTGCGAGGGCGACTGCTTCTGGAAGAAGTGCTTGCCCTGCCAGCCGTCGGGATAGCGTTTCATGGTGAACGGCCGGCTCCGGAGATGCGGCACGAGGACCTCAGCCACGTCGCGGTAGTACGCGACGAGGTCGCCCTTGGTGATTCCCTCCTCGGGCCAGAACGGCTTGTCGAGGTTGCTCAGGCGTAGCTCGCGCCGCCCCTTGCGCAGGACCGTCGGCAGCGGGGCCCGCTCCTTGCGGACGTCCGAGGGAGGCTTGTCCTCGCGCAGCCCGACGTAGACCGGCGCTCGCAGGCGGCTCTCGCGCGTCCACTCCACGAACTCCACCTCCGCCACGAGGCGTGGCTCCACCCAGACGACGTCGCCGCGCCGGACGCGCGGCATCTTCGGGGTCTCGGCGAAGGGCGAGGTCTCCCTGCGCAGAGGTTTCAGGAGGCCCAGCAGCCGTTCGAGCTCGGTGTCCGTGAAGCCCGTCCCCACGTTCCCCGCCCAGCGGAGCACACCGGCCTCGTGCACACCGACGACGAGCGCCCCGAGCCCGCCCGCGCGGCGGCCCTGGCCCTTCGTGTAGCCGGCGATCACGACCTCCTGCCCCTGCCGGACCTTCACCTTGCGCCAGTCCGGGCTGCGCCGCCCGGGGAGGTACCGGGAGTCGACGCGCTTCGCGACCACCCCCTCGAGCTCCTGCTCGCGGGCGGCCGCGAGGAGCGCGTCGCCGTCGTCGAACTGCGGCGATACGAGCACTCGACCGCTTCGTCTCTCGACGAGGCTTTGCAGCCGGTCGCGCCGCTCAGCGAGGGGGAGGTCCACGAGCGGCTCGGAGTCGAGCTCGAGCACGTCGAAGAGAGCGAGGACGAGCGTCCCGCTTCCGTCCTGGAGCAGGGAGAACTGCGAGCGTCCCCGGTCGTCGAGCGCGCAGATCTCCCCGTCGAGGACCGTGTCGGGCGCCAGGATCCCGTGGGCCACGGCCCGGGAGAGCTCGCGGAAGCGTTCCGTGAGGTCGTTGCCGTTCCGACTCGTGAACGAGACCTCGCCGCCGGACACGGTGACGATCGCCCTGAACCCGTCCCACTTCGGCTCGTACACCCAGTCCTCCCCGCGCGGGAGGTCCTCCGACGACGCCGCGAGCATCGGCGCCCAGCGCCCGCCGCGTGCGTCCGTGCCGTCCTTGCGCAGGAGCAGCCAGTTCTTCGGGTCGCCGTCGAGCCTCGCGGGAACGAGCGTCCACGTCCCGTCCAGCCTCTCCCCGTGCAGCCGGACGGTCAGGCCGCCGTTCCGCTTCTCCTCGAGGAGCTCGTACGTCCCGCGATCCCAGATCTCGACGGTCCCGGCCCCGTACTGGCCAGCAGGGATCGTCCCCTCGAAGTCCGCGTAGTCGAGCGGGTGGTCCTCCACGTGCACCGCGAGATGCCTCTCGCCGCGCCGGAGCGGGACACCCTTCGGCACGGCCCAGCTCGCGAGCGCTCCGCCGCGCTCGAGCCGGAAGTCGTAGTGGAGCCGGCGCGCGTCGTGGCGCTGGACGACGAAGAGCGGGCGCTCACCCTCCTGGGCGCCACCGAACGGCTCCGGTGTCTTCCCGCGGCGCCGCTTGCGGCGGTACTCGTCGAGGCTCACCTGTGGATTGTCGCCATCGACGCAACACTTTCTTCACCAACTGCACGCAGATTTGCTGTTTTCCCTGCTCAGCCAGGCTTTCGGTGCAGGGGATAAGCCTGTGGAACCTGTGGAAAGCGTCTACGTGGAGGCGAGCGTCCCCATCAGCCGGTACTTCGCGCGGCGCTGCACGCGGCGCTTGCCCGGATCCAGCGTCTCGACCTCTTCCAGCGCCGTCACGATCGCGTCTCTCAGCAGGCGGGCGGCTCCGTCCGGATCCGTGTGCGCGCCGCCCTCCGGCTCGGGGACGACTGCATCGACCACCCCGAGCTCGAGGCAGTGCGCCGCGTCGGGCTTGAACGCTGCCGCGGCCTTGCGGGCCTCTCCCGCGTCGCGCCAGAGGATCGCCGCGCACCCCTCCGGGGAGATCACCGAGTAGATGGCGTTCTCCTGCATGAGCACCCGGTCGGCCACGGCGATCGCGACCGCGCCGCCCGAGCCGCCCTCGCCGATGACGCAGGCGACGCTCGGCACCGTGAGGCGCGCCATCGCGGCTTGCGAGCGGGCGATCGCGCCTCCCTGTCCGTGCTGCTCCGCCGCGACTCCCGGATACGCGCCGGGCGTGTCCACCATCGTCACGAGCGGGAACCCGTGGCGGTCCGCGAGGGCCATCGCGCGTATCGCCTTCCGGTAGCCCTCGGGGTACGCCATCCCGAAGTTGCGCTTCGTGCGCTCCTTGAGGTCGCGACCCTTCTGGTGCCCGACGAGGACGACCGTCCGTCCCGCGAGGCGGCCGAGCCCGGTGACGAGCGCCGGGTCGTCGGCGCGGCCCCGGTCGCCGTGGAGCTCGAAGAAGTCGTCCAGGATGCGCGAGACGTAGTCGAGCGTGTACGGGCGATCCTGGTGGCGCGCGAGCTCGACCGACCGCCAGATCTCCTCAGCGCTCGGCTCCTCGCGCAGCCGGTCCAGCTGGTCCTGGAGGCGCTCGAGCTCCCCGCTCAGCTTCGTGCCGCGCAGCAGCTTCATGCCGCCGAGCTTACTGAGCCGCTCGCGCAGGCGGATCTCGGCCTCGCTCGGCACTACTGCGCCTTTCGGAAGAGCCGCAGCAGGCGTGACAGCGTCGCGCGGAGCTCGCCTCGCGGGACGATCGCGTCGAGATGGCCGAACCGGAGGTTCGACTCCGCAAGGCCGAAGTCGTCGGGGAGCTTCTCCCTGGTCGTCTGCGCGACCACCCTCGGGCCTGCGAAGGACATGAGGGCGCCGGGCTCGGCAAGGACGACGTCCCCGAGGCTCGCGTAGCTCGCAAGGACGCCTCCGGTCGTCGGGTGGGTCAGCACCGAGAGGAGCGCGCCGCCTCCCTCGTGCAGCTCCTCGATCGCGCAGATCGTCTTCGGGAGCTGCATGAGCGCGAGGATCCCCTCCTGCATGCGCGCGCCGCCGGACGCTGTCACGGAGACGAGCGGAACGCCGCCAGCCGAGGCGCTCTCGCACGCACGGGCGAACTTCTCCCCGACGACGCTGCCCATGGAGCCGCCCATGAAGGCGAAGTCCATGACGGCGAGCCGGCACGCCTCGCCCTCGATCGCGGCGCGGCCGCAGACGATGGCGTCACCGAGGCCGGTCGCCATCTCGGCCTCGGCGAGGCGCTCCGTGTAGGGGCGGAGGTCGAAGAACCCGAGAGGGTCCGCGGAGCGAAGGTCGGCGTCCTCCTCGGCGAACGACTCCGGGTCGGTGAGCTGCTCGATTCGCTCCCGCGCGCGAACCGGGAAGTGGTGGCCGCACTGCGGACACACACGGAGGCTCGTCGCGAGCTCGTCCTCGCGGTAGTGCGACCCGCAGCCCGGGCAGGTGTTCGGGTGGTCCTTCCCCGAAGGCGGCTCGTCCGGGCGCTTGTTCTCGATCTCGACGTCGACGCGGCCCGGCCCGGAGGACATGCGCTGGATCTTATGCGGGGTCGCGCATCGGGAAGCGGCGAGGGCCGGATCCGTCAGCCGCGTGCAGGAACGATCGCGTCGAGCGCGTCCGCGAGCCCGGTGAGGGACGGCAGCGTCTTTCGGGGACGGGGGTCCGGAGGCTCGTCGAGACGGTTGATCCAGATGGACGGGATCCCGAGCTGCGTGGCCGTGCCGATGTCGTGGTAGAGGCTCTGGGCGACGTGGACGTGAGCCTCGGGCTGCACGCGCGCATGCTCCCGGAACGCCTCCCAGTGGCGCGGCGCCGGCTTGTACGAGCCGAGGTCCCCCGCGACGATCGCCGCTCCGAAGGGCACGCCGATCGTGGCGACGGATGCATCGATCAAGTCGCGGTCGGTATTCGAGAGGATCGCGAGGCGCCATCCCCGCCCACGTGCCTCCTCGAGAGCGGGTCCCACATCGGAGAACACGGGCCACGAGGGCAGCGAGCGGGCCAGGGCGTTCGTCTCGCCCTCGGGCAGGGGGAGCCCCGCCTCCTCGGCGAGGCGCTCGAGCGCGACGGTGAGCACCTCGCGATACGAGCTCCCGGGATTCGCCGCCTGGATCGCCGGTTCGAGCTCGTGGTACCGGCGAAGGAGAGGCTCGGCGTTCTCGACCCCGAAGAGCTTCTCGAGCTCCACCCGGATTCCGCCGTTCCAGTCGACGAGCGTGCCGTAGCAGTCGAACGTCGCCCAGCGCTCCACGGACACGAAGCCTAGTCTCCTCGCCGTGGCAGGCATCAGGGAGATGACCGACGCGGACTGGCCGCATGTGCGAGAGATCTACGCCGAGGGCATCGCGACGGGGGACGCGACCTTCGAGACCGAGCCGCCGAGCTGGGCCGAGTTCGATGCCGGTCGGTTACGCGACCACCGCCTGGTCGCCGTCGACGGGGACCTGGTGGTGGGCTGGGCCGCACTCTCTCCGACGTCCAGCCGTGCGTGTTATGCCGGGGTCGTGGAGCACTCCGTGTACGTCGCGCCGGAGTCCCGCGGCAAGGGGATCGGGCGAGCGCTGCTCGAAGCACTCGTCACCCGGGCCGACGCGGCGGGGCTGTGGACCATCCAGACGAGCGTGTTCCCCGAGAACCTCGCCAGCCTCGCGCTCCACGAAGGCGTCGGCTTTCGCGTCGTCGGCCGACGCGAGCGAATCGCCAGGCTCGGCGGCGTCTGGCGCGACACCGTCCTGCTCGAGCTTCGCCTCTAGCACCAGGAGACGAGCCCTCTAACACCAGGAGACGAGCGCAGCTCAGCGACCGCGAGGCGGGCGCCTTCAGGGATCTGCGCGAGCGAAATTCGCGCTAGCGGATTCCGCTCTGCGCGGCAGGCTCAGCCCAGCGCCGGAACACGACGCACGCGTTGTGCCCGCCGAAGCCGAACGAGTTCGACACGCCGATCTCCACCTGCTGCGGGCGCGCCTCGTTCGGGATGTAGTCGAGGTCGCACCCGGGATCGAAGGTCTCGTAGTTGATCGTCGGCGGGAGGATCCCCCGCTGCAGCGCGAGGAGGGTGAAGATCGCCTCCACGGCGCCGGCCGCGCCGAGGCAGTGGCCGGTCGCCCCCTTCGTCGAGGAGATCGGCGTCGCGTACGCCTTCTCCTCCCCGAGCGCGTTCTTCAGCACGCGCGTCTCCGCCGGGTCGCCGAGCGGCGTCGAGGTGCCGTGGGCGTTGACGTACCCGACCTCGTCGGGCGTGATGCCCGCGTCCGCGAACGCCATCGTCATCGCACGGGCCGGGTTCGTTCCCGTCGGGTCGGGCTCGGTGACGTGGGTCGCATCCGAGGAGACGCCGTAGCCCAGCACCTCGCCGTAGATCTTCGCCCCCCGTGCGTGAGCGTGTTCGAGCTCCTCGAGGAGGAGCATGGCGCCGGCCTCGCCCATCACGAACCCGTCGCGATCGAGATCGAAGGGCCGCGACCCGCGCTTGGGGTCGTCGTTGCGCTGGGAGAGCGCGCGCATCGCGCTGAACCCCGCGACGCCGACGCGCGTGACCGGCGCCTCTGTGCCGCCGCAGAACATCGCGTCAGCACGGCCGAGCCTGATCGCGTCGAGGCCGTCGCCGAGCGCCATGTTCGACGCCGCGCAGGCGGTCGACTCGGAGGCAAGGGGGCCGCGCGTCCCGAGCTCCATCGACACCCAGGCCGCGGCCATGTTCGGGATGATCTGGACGATCGCGAACGGGCCCACGCGGTCCGGCCCACGGTCGAGCAGCACCTCGAAGCAGTCCTCGAAGGCGCCGAGCCCACCGATACCGGTGGCGACCGCGGCCCCGACGCGATCGGCCTCGTCCGCGACCGCGATCCCGCTGTCCGCCTCCGCCATGCGCGCTGCGGAGAGGGCCATTTGCGAGAACCGGTCCATCCTCCTCGCCTGCTTCCTCTCGATCCACGCGGTCGGATCGAAGTCCTTGAGCTCGCAGGCGAACGTGACCGGATACCCCGTCGCGTCGAAGTGCGTGATCGACCCGCCGCCGGCTTCTCCGGCCAACAGGCTCTCCCAGGTCGTCTCGGGATCGTTGCCGAGCGAGGTGACCATGCCGATCCCCGTTACGACGACCCGCCGTCTCCCGTTGCGTTCTGCTTCGCTCATGCGCTCACATTCCCAGGCCGCCGTCGACGAGGAGCACGGCGCCCGTAACGAACCCCGAATCGTCGGAGGACAGGAACCGTACCGCTCCGGCAACGTCCTCCGGGTCTCCGAGTCGCCGGAGCGGTGTGTTCTCGAGCATCGCCGCGGTCGCGTCCTCGGGAAGCACGTCCGTCAGCTGCGTCTTCACGTAGCCGGGGACGACCACGTTCGCGCGGACGTTGCGGCTCCCGAGCTCGCGAGCGAGCGACTTCGTGAAGCCGATGATCCCGGCCTTCGACGCCGCGTAGTTCGTCTGCCCCCAGTTCCCGCGCAGGCCGACGATCGAGGAGATGTTCACGATCGAGCCGGAACGGCGCTTCATCATCCCGCGGACCGCGGCCCGGCACGTGAAGAAGCAGGAGGCGAGGTTCGTGTCGATCACCGTCTCCCAGTCCTCGTCGGACATCCGGACGAGCAGCCCGTCGCGCGTGACACCAGCGTTGTTGACGAGCACGTCGAGGTCGCCGGCCTCCTCCACGAGGGCCTGCGCCGACGCCGCGTCCGACACGTCCGCCTGCACGGCGCGGCCGCCGACCTCCTTTGCGAGAGCCGCCGCCTCCTCGGCGCCGGTGCGGTACGAGAGCGTGACCGAGGCGCCCGCGCGCGCGAGCTCCACCGCGATCGCGCGGCCGATCCCGCGGGAGGCGCCCGTCACGAGCGCGTTCTTGCCCTCGAGGGAGCAGAACGCGGCCGGGCTCACCGAGCGAGCGCCTCCTGCGCCCGCTCGAGGCTCTCCACCCCGTTGACCGAGATCGTCTTCACGCCGCGGTCGATCCGCCTGACGAGGCCCGAGAGCACGTTTCCGGGCCCGACCTCGACGAACGTGGTGGCGCCGCTCCGGATCAGCTCGGTCGCGGCCTGCGTGAACCGGACCGGAGCCGTGAGCTGGTCGACGAGGAGCGCCGCGAGCTTCTGCGCCGGCTCCACCTTCGCCGTCACCGTGGACATGAACGGCGCGAGTGGCTCGGCGAAGCGGACGCGGTCGAGCGCGGGACGGAGGCGATCGGCGGCACGCGCCACGAGCGGGCTGTGGAACGCGCCCGAGACCTTTAGCCGGACGGCTCGTCGGGCGCCGAGGCTCTCCGCCTCGGCGCAGCACTCCTCCACGGCGTCGAGCTCCCCCGAGACGACGATCTGCCCGGGGCAGTTGTAGTTCGCGGGCCACACGCCCACGATCCTCCGGCAGAGCTTCTCGACCTCCTCGTCCTCGAGACCGAGGATCGCCGCCATGGCGCCGGGCCGCTGGCGCGCCGCCTCCGCCATCGCGAGGCCGCGCTCGCGGACGAGGCCGATCGCGTCTGCCGGGGTGAGCATCCCCGCGGCCGAGAGCGCCGCGAACTCCCCGACCGAGTGCCCGATCACGACGTCTGCCTGGAGGCCCCGCTCGCGCATCGCGGCGAGGATCGCGAGGCTGGTCGCGACGAGCGCGGGCTGCTGCACCTCGGTGTCGACGAGCTCCTCGAGGGGCGTCTCGAAGCAGAGGAGCTCGAGATCCAGCCCCGAGGCCTCCGAGCCGAGCCGGTAGACCTCGCGGGCCGCGGGGAAGGCCTCGGCGATGTCGCGGCCCATGCCCATCTCGAGCGACCCCTGGCCGGGAAAGCAGAACGCGACCTTGCTCATCGGCCGCCCTCCGGCCGATGAGCGGGGAAGGGTGCGGGGAACCGGGAGGTTCCCCACGAATCCAAGAAGAAGGGGGTACCCGGAGGAAGCATGGTTTCCCCCGTGAACGCAAGCCGTAGGCGCGCGTTGCTCATGAGGGTGTCCCGTTCCTCCACTCGATGAGCGCCGAGCCCCAGGTGAGGCCGGCGCCCATCCCGGTCATGAGGACCAGCGCGCCGTCGCGCAGGCGCCCCTCGGCCCTCGCGTCGGTCAACGCGAGCGGGATGGAGCCGGACGATGTGTTGCCATAGCGGTCGACGTTCACGACGGTCTTCTCGGGAGGGATCCCGAGCTTACCGACTGCATAGTCGATGATCCTCTTGTTCGCCTGGTGCGGGATGTAGACGTCCACGTCGTCCACCGTCTTTCCGCACTCGGCCAGGAGCTGCTCGGCCGAGTACACCATGATCCGCGTCGCGAACTTGAAGACCTCGCGCCCGTTCATCTTCACGTGCGCGTCCGGGTTCTCGAAGTACCTGGAGCCGGACCCCGGCAGCCAGAGGTGCTCCCCGCCACCGCCGTCCGCGCCGAGCTCGAACCCGAGGAAGCCGCCGCGATCGACGGTCTCCAGCACCACGGCGCCCGCGCCGTCGCCGAAGAGGACGAGCGTCGAGCGGTCGTGCCAGTCGAGGATCTTCGAGAGCACGTCACCGCCGACCACGAGCGCGCGTTGCGCGAGCCCGGCCGACAGCATCGCGTACCCCTGGGCGAGCGCGTAGACGAAACCCGTACAGCCGGCCAGCAGGTCGTACGCGGCCGCTTTCGGCATCCCCAGCTCGTCCGCGAGCAGTGCCGACGACGTCGGGAACATCATGTCCGGGGTGACCGTCGCGCAGATGAGGAGGTCGATGTCGGCGGCGTCGACCTCGGCCTCTGCCAGCGCTGCGCGCGCCGCGGGAAGCGCGATGTCGGTCAGCGCCTCGTCCCGGGCGGCGATGCGGCGCTCGCGGATGCCGGTGCGCTCCTGGATCCACGCGTCCGAGGTGTCGACGAGCTTCGCAAGCTCGTCGTTCGTGAGAACACGCTCGGGGACGTGCGTGCCGAGCCCGGTGATCCCGATCCGCGCCCCGGCGGTCCCGATCACCGCTCCACCGCGAAGGTCAGCGTGCCACGGGCAGCGAGCTCCGCTCCCACGTGGGCCGTGGCGCGTCCGCGCCCGATCGGACCGCGCACCGTGTCGATCTCGCACACGAGCGAGAGCACGTCTCCGGGCTCGACGACGCGCTTGAAGCGGCAGTCGTCGATGCCGGCGAAGAAGGCGATCTTCCCGCGGTTCTCCTCCTCGATCAGCACGGCGACGGCGCCGGCCTGGGCCATGGCCTCGACGATGAGCACGCCCGGCATGACAGGCCGCTCGGGGAAGTGGCCCGGAAACCACCAGTCTTCCGCGAGAACCGTCCTTCGTGCGCTGACACGCTTTCCCGGCTCGAGCTCCGTGACCTCGTCGATGAGCAGGAACGGAGGCCTGTGTGGAAGGATCGACTCGATGACGTCCTTCCCGAAGGGGGCCGCGGGGAGCGGGGACTGCACGGCGCGAGTTTACTCGCGCCGTGCGGAGCGCCCTCGCGGCCGAGCCCATGTCGCCCGGGCGCTCCTGTTCCCCGCCTCGTCCCATGCGACGACCCCGACGCTCCGGGGCGCTCCGGGCCAGGGAACGCGCACGACGCCTGCCTTTGCGGCCTGCTGCCGGACCGTCGTGCCGTTCACGCGCAGGACGAGCGCCGCGGGCTCGCTGACCCGCACCCGCAGCGGCCGGCCGGAGACGACCTCGACCCTGGGCGGCGACGTGTCCAGCACGATGGGCGCGGCGAAGGACGCCGGAATCGAGTCATGCGTGGCTTGGACGAGGATCGCGTACGCGCCGTCTCGGACCGGTCCGGACGCGCGCAGGCCGTCCCAGGTCAGCTCCGTGGTGCCCGGAGACAGGCTCGCCGCGTAGAGCGCGGCGACTCCTCGCCGGTCACGGAAGACGCGCACTCGCACGTCGGCCGCTGCGGCGAGCGTGAAGGAGACGCGGAGCACGTCGCGGCGGCCGTCCCCGTTCGGGGAAAACGTCGTCGGGGTCACCGCGACGAGGCCGAGCGTGCGGCTGACCGTGAGAGGGACCTCCTTGCGTAGCTCCCGTCCTGCGGCGGTGCGTGCGGTCACCACGACGCCGTAGGCTCCGTCTGCGAGGGCTTCCCCGTCCACCTCGACGGTGTGCGTGCCGGCGGGCGTCCACACCCGGTCGACGAGCGTCGCAACGGCGGCGCCGGTGGCGTCCACGACCTCGACGGTTGTGTTCATCGGGACGGTGAGGCGGTAGGTGACGACGGACACGTCGGCCTGCCCGTCGCCGTTCGGGCTGATCGTCTCGGGCTCGGCGGACACGTCCTCGAGCGCGGGTGTCCCGGTGGCGCCGATCCGGATCGCGCCCGTCGCCGGCCGCGCCGCGCCCGCTCGCACCGCCCACGTGTACCGCCCGGACGGCGACGCCGCCGCGTCCCAGGTCCAGTCCACCGTGGCGCCCGTCCCGGCCCCGGCGGCGACCTCGGCGCCGGTCGCGTCGAGGACCGACGTCGTCCAGGCCAGCGACGACGACAGCCGCGCGCGGATGCGGAGCACCCGCCCGCTCACCTCGGCTCGCGGGTCGTACACCTTCGGCAGCCCGATCGCGCTCGCCGCGCTCGCGATGTCGTTCAGACGCGCGTAGAGCTGGTTCCCGGGGCACTCCGTGAAGCCCGTGTCCCGGTGGCCGGCGACCGAGCGCAGAAGCACCGGCAGCCCGCTCACGTACCGCTCGCTCCCACCGGAGATGATGGTCGAGAACCCGGTGGGGTCCACGTGGGCGAGGTCGAGCCTCCACGCGAGCAGCCGCGCGAGCGCGTCCTGCGCCGCCCGGGAGGGCGCGGCGCCTCCGTACGTCCCGAGCAGGGCGACCCCCACGGACCCGTTGTTGAAGCCGAGCGCGTGCGCCCCGACGACGTTCCGCTCGATCCCGCCGAACCGCCCTTCGTAGATCGTCCCGAAGCGGTCGACGAGGAAGTTGTAGCCGATGTCGTTCCAGCCGTTCCCGCGCACGTGGTACAGCTGGATGGCCTTCACGACGGCGGCGGCCTCGGCGCGCGTGTAGTCGTTCGTGCCCGCCGTGTGGTGCACGACCGCGAACCGGACGGCGGAGGCATACGTCGGCGGTCCTCGCCGGATCGACTCGTCGGCGCCCCAGGAGGCGCGGGGCACGATCGGGGGCGCGGAGGTCGCGGCCGGAGACCGGTAGGGGACGCGCGACTCGGGGCTCCACACGAGATGGGCGCGCAGCCGGGTGACACGGCCCACGGTCCGCGTCTCCAGCCGCGTCGACGGGCCGACCCACCACGGACTGCCCTCCTTCCAGCCGCTTCGGCGCATCGCCTCCGCCGTGCCCGGGTCCGGCGCATCCTCCGGCTCGGGCGCCGCGGTGCGCCACGAGCTCCACGCCCCGCTCGCGCTTCGCGTCCGGAGCTGCACCCGTCCCGTGCCACGCCAGTGCAGGCCGACGAGCGTGAAGCGCCCGTCGACGCGCGCGACCGCCGGGTGCCGGCCGCCGGCCTGAAGCTCGACGACCCGTGTCGCCGTGGACCCGAGGGACGACGGGGCGAAAACGGCGGCCAGCGCGGCCACGGCGGAGAGGGTGAGGACCCGGCGCATGGGAGGGCGATTCAGGGTGGCCCGGACGACGTTCGCGGACAAGGGCAGGGAACCCTCCGCTGATAGAATCCTTACACCGGTGCGCAGCCGCTCTTTGCGGGGATTTCTTCTCGCCCTCGCCGTGCCCTCGCTCCTCGTGTTGGCGCTGTTCGTGCCGGCGGTCGCGCCGGGGCAGGGCGCCGACGAGCGGCCGCGAGTGCTCGCCGCGCACCTCGACAACGACATCAACCCGGTCACGCAGGAGTTCGTCGACGGCGCCGTCGACCGTGCCGAGGACGAGGGCTTCGACGCGGTCGTGCTCGTCCTCGACACCCCCGGCGGGCTCGCATCCTCGATGCGGGGCATCGTGAAGCGGTTCCTCGCAGCGACGGTGCCGGTGATCGTGTACGTGGCCCCGCCGGGGTCGAGCGCCGATTCCGCGGGCGCGGTGATCACCATGGCCGCCGACGTCGCCGCGATGGCGCCGCAGACGAACATCGGCTCGTCGACGCCGATCTCCCTGAGCGGTGAGGACATCTCCGAGGACCTACGCCGCAAGATCGTGAACGACGCGGCGGCGTACGTCGGTGAGCTCGCCCGCGAGCACGACCGGAACGTCCCGGCCGCCCGGCGGATGGTGACCAGGGCGTCGAACTACGGCGCGCGCCAGGCCGAGGCGATCGGCCTCGTCGAGGTCGTCGCTCCCACGCTCCCGGCTCTCCTCGACGAGATCGACGGGACGAAGGCCGTTCCCAAGGGGCTCGTGCTGCACACGGCCGGCGCGGACGTCGAGGACGTGGAGATGAGCTTCTGGCAGCGCGCGCGCGACCTCCTCGTGGACCCGAACCTCATCACGCTCATGCTCTCGATCGGCCTCATCGGGATCGTCGTGGAGCTCTGGAATCCCGGGCTCATCTTCCCTGGGACGGTGGGCGCGATCTCGCTCATCCTGGGCCTGTACGGGCTCCAGGTGCTGCCCGTCTCGCTCGCGGGGCTCTTTCTCATGCTCCTCGCAGCGGCGTTCTTCGTGGCCGAGGCATTCGTGCCCTCGCACGGCGCGCTGACGGTCGCCGGAGCCGTCATGTTCGTCCTCGGCTCGCTCATGCTCTTCGATCCCGCAGGTGACGCGTACCAGGTGTCCCTCCCGGTCGCGCTCGGCATCGCCGGGACGCTCACGCTGCTGCTCGGGCTCGCCTTCACGCGGGTCGTACGCGTCGCGCGGCAGCCGGCGGCCGTCGGGGTGTCCGGCCTCGTCGGCAGCGAGGGCGTCGTCCGACGGGAGGGGCTCGTGTCCCTCAACGGCGAGCTCTGGCGGGCGCAGGCGGCGGACGGCGCGGCAGCTCGTCGTCGGAGAGCACGTCCGGGTCGAGCAGGTCGAGGACGACCTGCGACTCGTCGTAGGATCCGTGTCGTCACCCACCCGGGAGGAGCACACCTGATGGAAGCCGGCCTCATCGTCCTCGCCGCGGCGGTCGTCGTCGCGATCCTCATCCTCTTCGCGGCGGTCAAGATCGCCCGCGAGTACGAGCGCGGCGTCATCTTCCGGCTCGGCCGGCTGCTCCCGACGCCGAAGGGCCCCGGGCTCTTCCTGCTCATCCCCGTGGTCGACCGGATGGTCAAGGTCGACCTGCGGACCGTGACGCTCAACGTCCCGCCGCAGGAGGTCATCACGAAGGACAACGTCCCGGTCCGGGTGAACGCGGTCGCCTACTTCCGCATCGTGGAGCCGAACAACGCGATCACGCAGGTCGAGAACTACATGGTCGCCACCTCGCAGATCGCCCAGACGACGCTGCGCTCCGTGCTCGGCCAGCACGTGCTCGACGAGCTCCTCTCGGAGCGCGACAAGATCAACGCGATCCTGCAGAACATCATCGACGAGGCGACCTCCCCGTGGGGCATCAAGGTCTCCGTGGTCGAGGTCAAGGACGTCGAGATCCCCTCGACGATGCAGCGGGCGATGGCGCGCCAGGCCGAGGCCGAGCGCGAGCGGCGGGCGAAGGTCATCTCCGCCGAGGGCGAGTTCCAGGCGTCGGAGCGGCTCAAGGACGCGGCGGCGGTCATGGCGCAGGAGCCGATCACGGTGCAGCTCCGCTACCTGCAGACGCTGCTCGAGATCGGCGCCTCGAACAACTCGACGGTCGTCTTCCCGATCCCGATCGACCTGCTGACGGCGCTGTCGAACGCGGCCGCCTCGGGCGAGACGACCTAGCTCAGGCGTCCAGCTCGACGACGGTCTCGTCGGCCGGCTCGACTGTGGACTCGACAGTGGGCTCGGCGGGCGCGTCCGGCAGAGTCGTCGGCGTCGTCCTCGTCGGAGCCGACCACGGGCGCGAGGCTCGAGACGCGCTCGCCCTCCCGCAGGCGCATGACGATGACGCCCTGGGTGGCCCGTCCCGAGCGCTTCACGTCGTCGACGGCCATCCGGATGACGTGCCGCCGTCGGAGATCAGCATCACCGCGTACCCGTCGCGCACGATGCGCGCGCCGGCGAGCTTGCCCTTCAACTCCACCAGCTTCGCGGTCTGCACGCCGAGGCCGCCGCGCCCCTTCACGGGATACTCGGAGACTCGCGTTCGCTTCCCCCAGCCGTTCTCGGTGACGACGAGCAGGTCCGCGTCGTCCTTCGCGATGTCGACCTCGATGACCTCGTCGTCCGCCGCGGAGCCGCATGCCCTGGACGCCGGAGGCCGGGCGGCCCATCGCGCGCACGTCCTTCTCCCGGAACCGGATCGCCTGCCCGCCGCGGGACACCATGAGCACGTCGTCCGAGCCCACGGAGAGACGGACGCCCACGAGCTCGTCGTCCTCGCGCATGCCGATCGCGATGATCCCGTCCGCCTTGAGCGGGGTGTTGTAGGCGGCGAACTCCGTCTTCTTCACGATGCCCTTCTTGGTCGCGAACAGGAGGTACTTCGCCTCCTCGAAGTTCCGCGTGGCGATGACCGCGCGCACGTACTCGTCCTGCCGGAGGGGGAGCAGGTTCACGATCGCGCGTCCCTTCGACTGGCGGGAGCCGAGCGGAAGCTCGTGGACCTTGAGGCGGTACACCTTGCCCACGGTGGTGAAGAAGAGGATGTAGTCGTGGGTGGAGGCGACGAAGAGATGCTCGATGTAGTCGTCCTCCTTGAGGTCCATTCCCATGACGCCGATCCCACCGCGCCGCTGCTCCCGGTAGGTCGTGACGGGCAGCCGCTTGATGTAGCCGGACTTGGTGATCGCGATGACCATGTCCTCCTCCGCGATCATGTCCTCCAGCTCGAGGTCGGTCTCCCCTGCGACGATCTCGGTACGGCGCTCGTCGGCCCGCCCGTAGATCTCCTTGATCTCGAGCAGCTCCTCCTTGATCAGCGCCGCGATCCGTGACTCATCTCCGAGAAGGTGCCGGAGCTCGGAGATGCGCTCCTGCAGGTCCTTGTACTCGTCCTCGACCCGCTTGCGCTCGAGCCCGGTCAGGGCACGCAGGCGAAGGTCGAGGATCGCCTGCGCCTGCGCCTCGCTGAGCTCGAAGCGGCTCATCAGGCCGGTGCGCGCCTCGTCCGCGTCGTCGGATGCACGGATGAGCTGGATGACCTCGTCCAGGTTGTCCAGAGCAATGAGGTAGCCCTCGAGGACGTGCGCGCGGGTCGAGCGCCTTCCGCAGCTCGAACTGCGAGCGGCGGGTGACGACCTCCTGCTGGAAGTCGAGGTAGTGGCGGACGAACTCGAGGAGCGAGAGCGTCCGCGGCACGCCGTCCACGAGCGCGACCGCGTTGTAGCCGAACGTCGTCTGCAGCGCCGTGTGCTTGAAGAGCTTGTTGAGCGCGACCTGGGGCACCGCTTCGCGCTTCAGCTCGATCTGGATCCGCATGCCCGTCTTGTCCGAGTAGTCCTGCAGGTCGGAGACCTCGGTGATCACCTTCTCGCGGACAAGGGCAGCGATCTTCGTGATGACACCGCCGTCCCCGCCCTTCTTCACGCCGTACGGGAGCTCGGTGACGATGATCGCGCTCTTGCCGCCGCGAAGCTCCTCGACATGGGCTCGCGCACGCATGACGATCCGACCGCGGCCGGTCCGGTACGCGTCGCGGATGCCCGAGCGGCCGACGACGATGGCGCCCGTCGGGAAGTCGGGGCCCTTGACGTGCTTCATCAGGTCGTCGACGCTCGCGGAGGGCTTGTCGATGAGCGCCACGACGGCGCCGATGGTCTCAGCGAGGTTGTGCGGTGGGATGTTCGTCGCCATGCCGACCGCGATCCCGGTCGACCCGTTGACGAGCAGGTTCGGGAAGCGCGACGGCAGGACCTGCGGCTCGCGCCTTGACTCGTCGTAGTTCGGCCCGAAGTCGACGGTGTCCGAGTCGATGTCGCGAAGCAGCTCGGTCGCGAGCTTCGCCAGCCGGCACTCGGTGTAGCGCTCGGCTGCCGGGGGATCGTCGTCGATCGAGCCGAAGTTGCCCTGCCCGTCGACGAGTGGGTAGCGGAGCGAGAACGGCTGCACGAGACGCGCGATCGCGTCGTAGATCGAGCTCGAGTCGTGCGGGTGGTACTTCCCCATCACGTCGCCGGTGACCCGGGCGCACTTCACGTACGGCCGATTCGGCTGGTGCCCGGCGTCGTGCATGGCCCAGAGCACGCGTCGATGGACGGGCTTGAGCCCGTCGCGCACGTCAGGCAGCGCGCGCCCCACGATCACGCTCATCGCGTAGTCGAGGTAGCTCGAGCGCATCTCCTGCTCGAGCTCGCGCGGCTCGACGCGTCCGGCGCCCAGCGGCTCTACGACATCAGACATCCAGGAACCTCACATCCTTGGCGTTCTGCTCGATGAACATGCGCCGGGGCTCGACCTGATCGCCCATCAACGTCGAGAAGACCCTGTCGGCGGCGGCTGCGTCCTCGACCTCGACCCGGATGAGCATGCGCTTTGCAGGGTCCATCGTCGTCTCCCAGAGCTGCTCGGGGTTCATCTCGCCGAGACCCTTGAAGCGGCTGATCTGCATCCCGTCCTTCGCGAGGTCGAGCGAGCTCGCCCGCAGCTCGTCGAAGGTCGCGGCGTGCGAGAACTTGCTCCCGAACGCAACCGTGAAGGGGGGCAGGCCGACGATGTCTGCGACCTTTGCGTACGCACGCTGGACGGCGGCGTACGTGTCCGAGCCAAGCATGGCCGTCGGCAGCTCGACCAGATGGGCGGTGCTCGTCTCCGTCTCGACGACGCGGACCTGGAGGAGCTCGCCCAGCTCCTCCTCGACCGTGAGCTCGTAGCCGTTCGCCGGCAACGAGGCGATCAGTGCCGCAGCGTCGGGCGCCCCGTCATTGGCGGCCTCGACCAGCCGGTGCGAGATCGCGAACCTCGCGGCGGGCCCGAACTCGGCCTCGAGCTTCGCGGCCCAGGCCTCGAGCTGGCCGAGCTCGCGGGCGAGCCGCGTCCAGCGCGCCTCGGTGAGCGTCGTCTCCTGGTCGTCCCGGGCGGTCACGGTCATGTCCTTGACCCGCTCGCGGACGAGGAGCTCCTCGAGCTGCGCGTCCTTCTCGAAGTACATCCCCCGGCTCCCGAGCTTCACGTGGTAGAGCGGCGGGACCGCGATGTACACGTGGCCGCGCTCGAAGAGCTCGGGCATCGTCCGGTACAGGAACGTAAGGACGAGGGTCCGGATGTGGGCGCCGTCGACGTCTGCGTCCGTCATCACGATCACGCGTCCGTAGCGGAGGTTCGCCACGTCGAACTCGTCGCCGAAGCCGGTACCGATCGCGGTGATCATCGCCTGGATCTCGGTGTTCGACAGCACCTTGTTGATCCGGTTCTTCTCGGAGTTGATGATCTTCCCGCGCAGCGGCAGGATCGCCTGGGTGGTGCGGTCGCGGGCCTGCTTCGCCGACCCGCCCGCGGAGTCGCCCTCGACGATGAAGAGCTCGGCCGACTCCGGGTCCTTGATGGTGCAATCGGCGAGCTTGCCGGGCAGCGAGGAGTTCTCGAGGGCGCTCTTCCGGCGCGTCAGCTCGCGCGCCTTCCGTGCCGCCTGGCGGGCGTTGCGGGCGGCGATCGCCTTCTGCACGATCTGGCGCGCCTCGGCGCGGTTCTCCTCGAGGAACTCGGACAGCTTCTGGTTGACGGTCTTCTCGACGAGCCCGGCGACGCCGGGGTTGCCGAGCTTCGTCTTGGTCTGACCCTCGAACTGCGGGTTGCGGAGCTTGACCGAGATCACCGCGGCGAGGCCCTCGCGGGCGTCCTCCCCTTCGAGGTTCTCGTCCTTCTCCTTCAGCAGCCCCTCCTGTCGTGCGTACTGGTTCAGCGTCCGGGTGAGCGCTGCGCGGAAACCCTGGAGGTGCGTGCCGCCCTCCGTCGTGTTGATGTTGTTCGCGAACGAGAAGACCGACTCGACGTACGAGCTGTTCCACTGCAGCGCGACCTCGACGTTGCCTTCGTCGCTCTCGCCCTCGAGGTAGACGATGTGCTTGTGGACGGGGTCCTTCGACTCGTTCACGTGCGCGACGAAGTCGCGGATGCCACCCTCGTAGTGGAACTCCTCGACCTTGCCGCCGGCGCGCTCGTCTCGGACAGTGATGCGTAGGCCGCGGGTCAGGAACGCGGTCTCGCGGAGGCGCTGCGAGAGCGTCGCCGCGTCGAACTCGAGCTCCTCGAAGACCTCCGAGTCCGGCAGGAACGAGATCGTCGTACCCGACTCGCCCTTCGCCGCGACCCCGACGGTCTGCATCTCCGTCGTCGGCTCGCCGCGCGCGAACTCCTGGCGGTAGACCTTCATGTCCCGTCGCACGTCGGCGACGAGCCACTCCGAGAGCGCGTTCACGACCGAGACGCCCACGCCGTGCAGGCCGCCCGAGACCTTGTACCCCTCACCGCCGAACTTGCCCCCTGCGTGGAGCTTCGTCAGCACGACGGTGAGCGCGGGCAGCCCCTGCTCCGCGATCACGTCCACGGGGATGCCGGCGCCGGCATCCCGAACGGTCACCGAGCCGTCCGGATGGAGTGTCACGTCGACGAGGTCGTTCCGTCCCGCGAGGGCCTCGTCTACGGCGTTGTCGACGACCTCGTACACGAGGTGATGGAGGCCACGCGAGCCCGTCGAGCCGATGTACATCCCCGGCCGGAGACGGACCGGCTCGAGGCCTTCGAGAACGGTGATGTCTTTTGCGGTATAGGCTGCTTCAGCCATCAAAAAAGCCCTGCAAATCGCCATTTTGCGGGGCTGTCGTAGTGTATCAGAAACCGCGGTCGGACCGGGGCTTCGAGAGGCTCGCCCGGGCCGCGCGGGAGACGAGCTCCCGGAGCTCCGGATCGGCGATCGCAGCCGCCGCCGACTCCGCCTGCGCCGTGGCCTCCGGCGCCTCGCCGGGAGGCGGCCCGAGAGCGGCCGGTCCCGGTGAGGGAGCTCCGGGCTCCGGCACGGGCCCCACCCGGAAGCGGAGCTTCGCGGGAGAGCCGGTGCCGAGCGCCGTCGCGAGCCGCTCGGCGATCTCCGGTGCCAGCCGGTCGAGCTCGAACGCCCAGGTCGAGGACGTGGTGGCGACGTGCAGCGTCCCGTCCCGACCGAGCCTGAGGGGCCACGCGTTCCGCGCGATGACCTCCCCGACGGCGCCGGGCCAGGCCGAGGTCAGCTCGGCGAGCGCGAGCACCTGTCCGCCTCCGCTCTTCGAGAGCGTCCGCTCGACCTCCTTGCCGATCCGCTCCATCAGGCCGCTCGCACCGTTCCCGGCGTCACGGCGAGGAGCTGCGACGGATCGCCCGGAAGCACGCCGGCGGACGTCGACGTCACGACGGTCTGGCCATCGTCCGAGATGAGGTCCGCGAGCGCTCGCCTGCGGTCGTCGTCGAGCTCGGAGAGCACGTCGTCGAGCAGTACCAGCGGCCGCGGCCCGCCCTTCCCGGCGAGCGTCTCGGCCTCCGCGAGGACGAGCGCGAGCACGGCGACGCGCTGCTCGCCCTGCGAGCCGAAGCTGCGAAGCTCCCGGTCTCCCGCCCGGACGACGACGTCGTGCAGGTGGGGCCCGGCACCCGTTGCGCCACGCTCCAGGTCTTTCTCGAGCCTGCCCTCCAGGTCGGCCGTCGACGGGGGCTCGCCGGCGTACTCCACGGCCGCGCCGCGGAGCCCGAGACGCTCCGCGCAGGTGGTGAACGGAGCCGACAACGCGGCGAGCGTCGCGAGCCGCGCCTCGACGAGCGTCGAGCCGAGCGTCACGACCGTCTCCGTCCACGGCTCGACCGCAGCCCGAGACGAGAAGCCGCCGGCGAGCCGGCGGAGCGCCGCGTTTCGCTGGCCCACGGCGGCCGCGTACTCGATCGGGAGCGACGCTTTCGCCGGGAACAGGCGGCCCAGGGTGCGGTCGAAGTACGCCCGCCGGGTCGCCGGCCCGCCCTTGACGATCGCCAGGCGGTCCGGCGTGAAGACGAGCGACCGGAGCTCGTGCCGGAGCTGCTCGGCCGACCGCAGCGGCTCGCCGTTCAGCGTCGCCCGGCGGGCCTCGCGGGCGCTCAGGACGACGTCCGACTCGAAGCGGTGCGGGCCGTTCGACCCCGCGAGGACGACCCGCCCCGCCTCCGTCCCGAAGCGGACGAGCTGCGCGTCGCTGCGAGCTCGCGGCGAGAAGCCCTGCGTCCCGACGTGCAGCGACTCCAGCAGGTTCGTCTTCCCGGCGCCGTTCGGTCCCGTCACGAGCACGATCCCCGGCTCGAGCGCGAGCTCGAGAACCGGATACGAGCGGAAGTCGCGGAGCGTGAGCTCGCGGACGATCAGCCCGCGAGCCGGATCGGCATGATCAGGTACCAGAAGCTCTCGTCGGGAGACACGATGAGGCCGGGGCGGAGCGGGTTGATCAGCTTGAGCTGCACCGACTCGCCGGAGACCGCCTCGAGCCCGTCGCGGAGGAAGTCCGGGTTGAAGCCGATCTCGAGGGGCTCGCCCGCGTAGTCGATCGGAAGGGACTCGTGGGCCTCGCCGACGTCCTGCGTCTGGGCCGACACGGTCAGCTCGCCTTCGGCGAAGCGGAGGCGGAGCGGGGCGTTCCGCTGCGCCATGACGCCCGCGCGCCGGATGACGCTCAGCAGCGGCTCCCTGGGCGTCGTCACCTCGGCCTCGAAGGTCTCCGGCAGGAGCTGCTCGTAGTTCGGGAACTGGCCGTCGATCCGCCGGCTGGTCAGCCACACGTCGCCGGCACCGAAGATGACGTGGTTCTCGTGCCCGCCCAGCTGCACCTCGTCCGCCCCGGTGGCGAGGCGCGCGAGCTCCTGGAGGGCCCGCGCGGGGATGATCGCGTCGAGGTCCGGTCCCGAGGCCTCTAGTGTCGTCTCCTTCACGGCAAGCCGGTAGGAGTCGGTCGCGGCCATGACGAGCGTGCTTCCCTGGAACTTCACGAGGATCCCGGTGAGGACGGGTCGTGACTCGTCGCGGGAAGCCGCCCGCGCGACCTTCTCGATGGTCGCGAGGAGCGCGGGCGCGGCGATCGCGTGGAGCGGGACATCCAGCGGGGGCAGCCGCGGAAAGTCCTCGGCGCTGTACACGTTGAGCTTCGACGCGTGGCTCCCGGAGGAGACGGAGAGGACTCCTTCGCCATCCTCGTGCGCGAGCGTGACCGTCTCGTCGGGGAGAAGCCGGACGAGGTCGGTCAGGAGGCGCCCCGGCACGACGACCGCCCCGTCGCCGGATACCTCGCCGGAGATCGTGGCGCGCAGCGAGATCTCCATGTCCGTGGCGGCGAGCGTCAGTTTCCCCTCGTCCGCCTGGAGCAGGATCCCGCTGAGCACCTGCACGGCCCCGCGGGTGGAGACGCCGCGCGAGACCACCCCCAAGGCGTCGGCCAGGTCGCGTCGTGTGCAGGTCGCGCGGAGCTCCGTGGAGGTGGCCATGTCTGTTGTGTTCATCTATTCAAGAACAAGCTCGTAGACCTAGTAGGAGTGTGAACGACGGGGATGATGGGCGGAATGTGGGCGGTGAGCGGGGAAAACGCGTGTGGACAAGGGTGTTGACGCCCGGGCAGGGGTTCCACAGCGGTCGTGAGCACGCACAGCGGGACCCCCAGATTCACCGCGCCTGCTTGATGCGCGCGGTGAGCTCTTGCACGAGGTTGTACACAGAGCGGTCCTCGCGGATCAAGCGCGTGATCTTCGAGGTCGCGTGGATGACGGTCGTGTGGTCGCGCCCTCCGAACTCCTTCCCGATCTTCGGCAGTGACGAGTCGGTGAGCTCGCGCGAGAGATACATCGCGACCTGTCGCGGGTAGGCGACCGCCTGCGACCGCCGGGGGCTCACGAGCTCGTCGAGCGTCACGCCGAACCGCTCGGACACGGCCTCCTGGATCCGCGGGATCGTGACCTCGGGCGCGGCGCTTCCCTGCGGGAAGACGTCCTTCAGGACGTGTTCGGCGAGCTCGACCGTCATCGGGCGGTCGGTCAGCGACGAGAACGCGACGACGCGGGTCAGCGCTCCCTCGAGCTCACGGATGTTCGAGGAGACGCGCCCGGCGATGAAGGTGAGCACTTCCGGGTCGGTGACGGCGATGCTCTCCGTGTTGACCTTCTTGCGGAGGATCGCGATGCGCGTCTCGAGGTCGGGAGGCTGGATGTCGGTCAGGAGGCCCCACTCGAACCGCGAGCGCAGCCTCTCCTCGAGAGTCGCGATCTCCCGCGGGGGGCGATCCGAGGAGATGATGATCTGCGCGCCGCCCTCGTAGAGCGAGTTGAACGTGTGGAAGAACTCCTCCTGGATGCGCTCCTTGCCCTCGAAGAACTGGATGTCGTCGATGAGGAGCAGGTCGTAGTTGCGGTAGCGGCGTTTGAAGCCCTCGATGCGCTTGTCGCGGAGCGAGTCGATGAAGTCGTTCATGAAGGTCTCGCTCGTCACGTAGCGCATGGTCAGGCGGCGTGAGTGCTGCCGGACGTAGTGGCCGATCGCCTGGAGGAGATGCGTCTTCCCGAGCCCGGTCCCGCCGTAGATGAACAGCGGGTTGTACGCCTGCGCGGGCGCCTCGGCGACCGCGAGCGCGGCCGCGTGGGCGAACCGGTTCGACGAGCCGATGACGAAGAGGTCGAAGGTGTACTTGGGATTGAGCTCTACCTCGGTCGACTCGCGCCCCGCGGGCTCGGCCTGGCGCTCCCGCGGACGCCGTGACCGCCGTTGCCGGCGCGTCCGGGGGATGGTTGCCCGAGCGCTCGACGGTGAAGCTCACGAGCAGGTTCCGCCCGAGCGTCTCCTGCGCCGCGCCCGTCACGAAGCCCTGGAAGTGGCTCTCGATCCAGTCGCGCGTGAAGTCGTTCGGGACAGCCACCACGAGCCCCCCGTCCCCGAGCGACCGGGGCTCGGCGTGCGCGAACCAGGTGTCGTAGGTCGTCTCGCTGAGCGTCTCGCGCAGCCTGCCGGCGATGGCGTCCCAGAGGCTGTCGGCGCTCGTTCCTGTCGCGTTCTCCACCCGTCCTCGAGCTCGTAGCGGTCTGGCAGAAGGGCGAGCATAGCAGCGTTCGGAGGCACGCTCAACGGGCTCCTCCGGCGCTCCTGTGGATGAAAAACAGGCAAATTTGCAGGGATTTACCGCATTCCACACAGTTCTCCACAGGTGTGGAAGATGCCGAAGGGGTTTGCTGCTAAGGCAACGAGTCCACGTCGTGAGCAGCGCTTTCCACTACCACGCGCCCCGACCCTTCTGTGGAAAAGTTGGGGGTGACGGACCTCGTCTATACTGCCCGCTCGCCCCGAACGGAACGGCTCTCCGGAAGACGACGACGTGAAACGCACCTACCAGCCGAACGTGCGCCGCCGCAAGCGGAAGCACGGCTTTCGTGCGCGGATGTCGAGCCGCGGCGGCCGCGCGATTCTGAAGCGGCGCCGCGCGAGAGGGCGCAAGCGTCTCTCCGCCTGAGGCGCTACGCCAGTGCAGCGCCGTCACCGGCTCTCCCGCTCACGCGACTTCGATGCGGTGTACCGGCGGGGAACCTCCGCTTCGGCTCGATACCTCGTCCTGCACTGGTTCCCTCGCCCGGAGGATGTCGACGGGGCACCACGGCTCGGGCTCGCGGTCCCGCGTGCCGTGGGCTCCGCGGTCGTGCGGAACAAGGTGAAGCGACTCCTGCGAGAGGCGTGGCGCGAGCTCCTGCCCTCCGTGCCCGCCGGCCACGACTACGTCCTCGTCGCACGGGCGGGGCTCGCCGAGCCGGCTCAGACACGAGGGCCGGAGTGGCTCGCCGGCGAGGTCTCCGAGCTGCTCGCGCGGGTGCGGACGTGAGGTACCTCGGCATCGGT
This sequence comes from uncultured Actinomycetes bacterium, assembly GCA_963750595.1. Classification (GTDB taxonomy): domain Bacteria; phylum Actinomycetota; class Thermoleophilia; order Gaiellales; family Gaiellaceae; genus GMQP-bins7. The sequence goes on from CAVVRG010000003.1 coordinate 667,032, forward strand.
CTCGTCCACGCCTGGCGGTGGACGTTCGGCCTCCTCACGCCTCGAGGGACCTGCAAGTACCACCCGACGTGCTCGCAGTACGCGCTCGACGCGCTGCGGGAGTTCGGCCTCGTCCGGGGCACCGTCCTCACGGGGCTGGCGGCTGCTCCGCTGCAACCCGTGGAGTCACGGCGGCGTCGACTACGCGCACGACCAGACGCTCTTCCCGCTGCTCCGCTCGCGGAGGGCACGCACGTGATCGTCAGCGGGATCCTCTCGCCCATCGAGAACGTCCTCACCGACGTCCTCGTCTGGTTCCACGACACGATCGGCCTGAGCTGGGCGTGGTCGATCGTCGCGCTGACGGTAGCGGTGCGCATGCTCCTCGTGCCGCTCGCGATCCGCCAGATCCACTCCATGCAGAGCCTGCAGATGCACGCGCCGGAGATGAAGGCGATCCAGCAGCGCTACAAGTCGGATCGGCAGCGGCAGAGCGAGGAGCTCATGAAGTTCTACCGGGAGAACAAGATCAACCCGTACGCGTCCTGCCTGCCCATCGTCTTCCAGATCCCGATCTTCATCGCGCTCTTCTTCATCCTGCGCGACTTCGAGAAGGAGATCTTCCCGAAGTACGACGAGACCCACGCCGCGCTGCAGTGGCTCGGTCTCGTGGACATCACCGAGGCGACGAAGGACGCGTGGGGGCCCGTGCTCCTCGTCGTCTACGTGCTCAGCCAGCTCACCTCGACGTGGCTCATGTCGACGTCGATGCAGTCGACGGCGCAGCGGGTGATGATCATGGTGCTCCCGATCGTCTTCATCCCGTTCATCCTCAACTTCCCGTCCGGCCTCATGATCTACTGGCTGACCACGAACCTCTGGACGACGGGGCAGGGCATCGTCACCCGCCGGCTGATGCCGAGGCCGACCGCGCCGCCGAAGCGATCGAGCCGGACGCCACCCAAGGAGCCGGACCCGGGCGGCGAGGCGACCACCGAGGCGGCCGCGCCGCCGTCGAGTGGCGCGGAGCTGAGCGGTCCTCCGCGCCGCGTGAAGAAGAAGAAGAAGGGCGGGCGGCCACGCTGATGGGTGACGGCGGGACCGTCAGGGTGGAGGCGACCGGCGAGACGGTCGGCGAAGCGAAGTGGGCGGCGCTCAGGCAGCTCGAGCAGCTCGTCCCGAACCTCGACCGCGAGAGCGTCGAGTTCCAGGTGGTCACCGAGGGCGAGCGAGGCCTGCTCGGCGTCGGCTACACGCCCGCGCACGTCATCGCGAGCGCCGCGGGCGGGTCGTCCGAGGACGAGCCGACGACCGACCCCGTCGCCGGCAGCGCCCGTGAGTTCGTGGAGCGTGTGGCGCGGGTCATCGGCGCGAGCGTCACGACGACGGTCGCGGAGCGCGACCGGCACGGTGACCGTCACCTGCTCGGGGCCGGATCTCGGCCTCCTGATCGGGAAGCACGGCCAGACGATCGACGCGATCCAGTACCTCGCCAACGCCATCGCCCGCACGGCCGGCGAGGAACACGAGATCGTGGTCGACGCCGCCGGCTACCGCGCACGCCGAGCCACGGCGCTCGAGGCCGTTGCCCAGCGGTCCGCCCGCCGAGCGGCGGCAACGGGGCGACCTGTCGATCTCGACCCGATGACCGCGGTCGAGCGCAAGATCGTCCACGAGGCGCTGAAGGACGATCCCGAGGTCGAGACCGCGTCCGAGGGCACCGAGCCGAACCGCTACGTCGTCGTCCTGCCCCGCCACGCCGCCGTGTAGATGACGGAGGGGATCCTCGAGCGGTGGCTCGAGGAGCTGGTCGCGACCCCGGGGCTCACGGCGATCGCGGCAGTGGAGGAGGCTCGCCGCAGCCTCGCCGAGGATGCGCTCGCGGCGCTGACTGTCGTCCGCGGGAGCCCCGGCCCCGTGGTGGACGTCGGATCGGGAGGCGGCGCGCCGGGCATTCCACTCGCTCTCGAGCTGCCGGAGCGGCAGTTCACCCTGCTCGAGGCGGAGCGGAAGAAGTGCGCGTTCCTGACGAGGTGGGCACGCGAGGTCCCGAACGTGGAGGTGGTCTGGGGACGCGCCGAGGAGCAGGCCGTGGACTCCTGGGGCGTGGCGCTCGCGAAGGCCCTGGCGAAGCCGCCGGTGGCCGCGGAGCTCTGCCTCCCGCTCGTGCGGCCCGGCGGGGTCGCGATCCTGTGGGTGGGCGAGACGGCCGACCCGGAGCGGGTGGCTGTGGTAGCCGCACAGCTCTCCGCCGAGCTCGAGCCGGGGCCCCGGGGCCTGCTCGTGCTCCGCAAGCTCGGGCCGACGCCGCGGGGGTTCCCGCGCCGCCCCGGAATGGCGAAGAAGCGCCCGCTCGACCTAGTCGCACTCGCGCGCCGGCGGGCCGCGTCCGGGGCGGTGACTAGCCTGAGCTGGTGCCCGCCCGGGTCTACGCGGTCGCCAACCAGAAGGGCGGCGTCGGGAAGACGACCACCGCCGTCAACGTCAGCGCGTGTCTCGCGGAGGCCGGAGAGCACGTGCTCCTCGTCGATCTCGACCCGCAGGCGAACGCGACCTCGGGGCTCGGCCTGCGCGCGAACGGTGCCTCGACACACGACCTTCTCGACGGGGTTCCGCTCGCCGCACTGGCGAAACCGTCCGGAGTGCCGAACCTGGACGTCGTCATGGCGAAGAGCGACCTCGCGGCCGCCGCGGTCGAGCTCTCCGCCCGGGAGGGCGGGGAGCGGTACCTTGCGGAGGCGCTGAAGGGCGTGCTCGAGCCGTACTCGTTCGTCTTTCTCGACTGCCCGCCGTCGTTCGGCCCGCTCACCGTCAACGCCCTCGCGGCGGCGACACGCGCCCTCGTCCCCGTGCAGGCCGAGTACTACGCGCTCGAGGGCCTCTCGCAGCTCCTCGGGACGATCAACCTCGTGAAGGCACGCCTGAACCCCGAGCTCGCGGTGGCGGGGATCCTGCTGACCATGGCCGACGGCCGGACCCGGCTGGCGGCGGAGGTCGAGGCGGAGCTCCGCCGGCACTTCGGCGAGCTCGTCTTCGCGACGACCGTGCCCCGCTCGATCCGCCTCGCCGAGGCGCCGAGCCACGGGCTCCCTGCGATCGCCTACGACCGGCGCTCGGCCGGTGCGCAGGCCTACTGGAAGGTGGCGATGGAGCTTGTCGAGCGTTCCTAAGGAGCGGCGCGGCCTCGGGCGTGGCCTCGAGGTCCTGTTGGGCGAGGGCGGACAGCCGGAGCTGCTCCACCTTCCCGTCGAATCCATCCATCCGAACCCGCGCCAGCCCCGACGCCGGTTCGAGCCCGAGGCCGCAGCGGGTCTCGCGGCCTCGATCCGGCACCAGGGCATCCTGCAGCCGGTCGTCGTCCGTCGCAGGGCGGCCGGCGGCTACGAGCTCGTCGCGGGAGAGCGCAGGTGGCGAGCGGCGCGAGCGGCCGGCGTGCCGACGCTCCCCGCGCTCGTGAGGGACGTCGGCGACCGCGACTCTCTCCTCCTCGGGCTCGTCGAGAACGTCGCTCGCGAGCAGCTCTCCCCCGTCGAGGAAGCACGCGCGTACGCGTCGCTCGTGGACGAGTTCGAGCTCTCGCTCGGCGAGCTCGCGGATCGGGTCGGCCGGTCGAAGTCGTCGGTCTCGAACCGGCTGCGGCTGCTCGAGCTCCCGGAGGAGGTCCTCTGGATGCTGGCTCGCGGCGACCTGAGCGAGGGTCACGCGCGTGCGGTCCTCTCGCTCCCCGACGACGACGCGCGACGGCGTCTCGCGCGGCGGATCGTCCAGGACGGGATGACGGTCCGCGCAGCCGAGCGCGCCGCCCAGAACGGCGGGGCCCGCCGCCGTCCACGACGCGCATCCACGCTCGATCCGGATTTCGTCGAACGGGCGCGCACTGCGGCGACGCGTCTGACCGGCTTCCCGGCGCAGGTCCGCAACGGCGCGCTGCAGGTCTCGTTCGGCGACGACACGGGTCTCGCCGAGCTCGTCGAGGTGCTCGAGGCCGTGGCGCGCGACTGACTCCGACCAGACGGAGATCAGCGGTTGCGGATGACGCAACGATCAGCGACGACCCGTAGGAAGTTGCGGGCACATCGACGATGAGCCGAAAGTGCGACGCGCTCGCGAAGCGAGCGCCTTCAGGGGTTTCGCAGACCGGGACTCGCGAGTAGCGAGCCCCGGTGTTGCGGAGGACATCGACGATGAGCCGAAAGTGCGACGCGCTCGCGAAGCGAGCGCCTTCAGGGATCTTCGCGACGCGGAAACGCCGTTCGGCGTTTCCGCGTCTGCGGATGAGATGGGCGATCCTGGACTCGAACCAGGGGCCTCCGCCTTATCAGAGCGGCGCTCTAACCGACTGAGCTAATCGCCCGTTGACGACCGAGCTCGGGCCGCAACTGTAGCGGAGCCCCTCCTGTCTAAGATGGGTCTGCGCCCGGTGATGCGAGAGATGACCCTGTATGGCGTGAGCTTCGAGCCCATCGGAAAGCAGCCGATCGTGCTCCTGAAGACCGCCGACGACGACAAGTTCCTCCCGATCTGGATCGGGCACCCGGAGGCTGCCGCGATCCTCATGAAGCTCCAGGGAGCGTCGGCGCCGCGACCGATGACGCACGACCTCCTGAACGAGGTCATCTCCGAGCTCCAGGGAGAGATCGTGCGCGTCACCGTCACCGAGCTTCGCGAGAACACGTTCTACGCGCGGATCACCATCGTCCAGGATGGCCGCGAGGTCGAGATCGACTCCCGGCCGTCGGACGCAATCGCACTCGCCGTCCGCTGCGACGCGCAGATCTTCGCGGCAGACGACGTAATCGAGGAGTCGGCGATCGAGTTCCAGGCCGAGGACGACGAGCAGCCCGGGCTCGTCACCATGTCGAGTCTCGCCGACCTCGACCCCGGCGAGTTCCGCAGGTTCCTCGAGACGGTGACGGTGGAGGAGTTCGCATCGAGCCTCCAGGAGCTCGCCGGCGAGGAGGAGGACGAGCTCGAGGACACGGAGCTCGAGGAGGACGACCCCCTCTGAGCCGCGTCAGGCGACGGTGACGGAGAGGAGGAGGGCCGTCCCGTTGAAGACCCCGTGGAGGAGCATCGACGGGTAGACGCTGCCGGTCTTCGACCGGAGCCAGCCCACCACCACTCCGAAGATCGACAGGACGGGCAGGCCGGCCACGAGCCCGTGCGCAGCGCCGAACAGCACGCCCGTGGCGAGGATCGCCACCCACGCGCCGTAGGGTACGAGCAGGGTGAAGCCGAGCCCTCGATAGGTGAGCTCCTCCACAACCGGCGCGAGGAACGTCACCGCGACGAAGAACGCCGCGAACGCACCGATCCGGCTCGAGTCCCACTCGTCCGGCACGAGGCCCTGTTCGTCGCTCGCGTCGAGAAAGGGGGCGAGAGCCGCACTCGAGGCCCAGATCGCGAGCAACGCCAGGGCAGTCAGGCCGAGTGCGCGGGGCCAGGATTCGGGGCGCCGAAGGCCGAACGCCTCGCGCCGTGGGACTCCCCGGGCGATGAGGAGGAGGATGCCGAGCATGATCCCGTACTGAACGAGGGCTGCGATCGACGACTCGTAGCGGTAGGCGAGGTCGTCCGGTGTCTCCGTGTCGGTGAGCCTGGCCGAGTAGGCGAGGCCCGCGAGCAGGAGCACGAAGACGAGCCACGCGACGAGCTTGCGGGGCCTCCGCGGGATGTCGACCTCGGTCATGACTGCGGATTCCAGCACGGAAGGCGGTCTCGCGTCGGTTGAGGACTCTCGACGATCTCGCCGAAGTACCCGTGGATCGTGGCTAGCATCAGCGCATGAGCGCAGCCCGGGGAGGTCGAAGCTCGCTCGATCCCGAGACGCTCTTCGCCCGGAGCAGGCAGCTGCGCGCGGCGCGACGGAGGCGCCGCCGGCGTGGCGTGGTCGTGGGCGCTTTCGTGGCGGTCTCGATCGGGCTGGCCGCGGGCATCGGGGGAACCGCAGCGGTGTTCGCGTACGGGTCGTCCTGCGACCTGGACTCGCTCGATCCCGTCCGCATCGGACGGAACTCGTTCGTCTACGCGGCGGACGGCTCGCTCCTCGGCTCGATCCCCGCGGAGCGGAACCGGCAGCCGGTCTCCGCGGAGGAGATGTCGCCGTGGGTGCGCAAGGCGACGATCGCGGTCGAGGACAGGCGCTTCTACAACCACGGAGGCGTCGACGTCGAGGGCATCGCGCGCGCGGCGATCACCGACATCAAGGCAGGTCAGGTCGTGGAGGGCGGGTCCACGATCACCCAGCAGCTGGTTCGCAACCTCTACATCTCGCGGGAGCGCACCATGCAACGGAAGCTGAAGGAGGCATGCCTCGCGACGAAGCTCGACGGGGCGTGGTCGAAGGAGCGCATCCTCACGACGTACCTGAACCAGGTCTTCTTCGGGAACCAGGCATACGGGATCGAGGCGGCCGCGCAGACGTACTTCTCGAAGCACGCACGCGACCTCACGCTGTCGGAGTCCGCTCTCCTCGCCGGTCTCACGCAGGCGCCCTCGGTGCACAATCCGTTCACGGCGCCGGGCCGCGCGCGAGCGCGGCGGACCGTGGTCCTGCGGGCGATGCTCGAGACGGGCGTCCTCACGCGCAAGCGGTTCCGGAAGGCGAACCGCTCGGACCTCGCGCTGCAGCCCGGCCGCCTCTATTCGAGGATCCGCGAGCCGTACTTCTTCGGCTACGTGCGCGACCGTCTCATCGAGGTGTATGGGGCGGAGCAGGTCCGATCCGGCGGCCTGCGGGTCTACACGACGATCGTCCCGCGCTACCAGCGGCTCGCGGAGAAGGCCATCCGCGACACCTTGTACCTGCCGACGGACCCGGCCGGGGCGCTGATCTCGATCAGCCCGCGCACAGGGGCGATCCGCGCCATGGCCGCGGTCATCCCGAACCGGCCGAAGAACCAGTTCAACCTGCTGTCGCAGGCGCGTCGCCAGCCGGGATCGACGTTCAAGACGTTCGTCCTCGCGGCCGCGGTCGAGATGGGCATCAACCCGGACTCGACGTACTACGTGTCCGCGCCGTTCACCTACAAGGTGCACCCCGCGGGGAACTGCGACGACGGCAGCTGGTGGTGCGTGCACACGTACGCCAACGACTACTACGGCTGGAGCTCGATCCGGAGCGCGACGATCCGGTCGGACAACTCCGTGTACGCACAGCTCACCCTCGACGTCACGCCTGAGCGCGTCGCCGAGACCGCTCGCCGCATGGGGGTCCGCTCGCGGCTCGACGTGCGCGGCGCGTACGTCCCGTCCATCGGTCTCGGGTCGGTGGCCGTCTCGCCGCTCGACCTGGCCTCCGCGTACGCGACGCTCGCAGCCGGAGGCATCCACTCGGAGCCCATGGCGATCCGCCGGGTCGTGCTCGCCGACGGCCGGGAGGACACGGGCGCCGGCTGGGGCGTGCCGCAGCGGCGACGCGCGCTGCCGGAGGGCGTCGCTGCGGTGGTGACGAGGATCCTCGAGCAGAACATCCAGTCGGGAACCGGGACGCGAGCCGCGTTCGGGCGGCCCGCGGCGGGGAAGACCGGGACGAACGAGGAGCACGCGGACGCCTGGTTCGCGGGCTACACGCCGGACCTCGCGACGACGGTGTGGATCGGGTACACCAAGGGCGAGATCCCCATGGAGAGCGTGCACGGCATCGCCGTGAGCGGGGGCAGCTTCCCGGCGGAGATCTGGCGTCTGTTCATGGAGCGAGCGCTCGAAGGGACGGAGCTCGCGTTGTTCCCGGAGCCCTCGCGCTGGCCGACCTGGCAGCCGTTCACGAGGGGCGAGTACGCACTGACGTACGACCCCAACGCGACGCCGGCGACGACCGAAGAGGAAACGACCGAAGAGGAGACGACCGAGCCCGAACCGCCGACCGTGCTCCCGTCGGGCCGCGGTCTCCCCTAGGCCGACTCGGTGCCGGAGCTCCTGACCATGGAGGACGCGCTCGAGCGCGTCCTCGCACGCTCGCTCCCGCTCGGCGAGGAGAGCGTCGAGCTGGCCGCGGCGGCCGGCCGCGTCGTCGTCGAGCCCGCGCTCGCCCGTGCCGACCTGCCTCCGTTCGCGAGCTCCGCGATGGACGGCTTCGCTGTCCGCGCGAGCGACACGCCCGGGTCGCTCCCCGTCGCCTTCCGGATCGCGGCCGGCAGCCCGTCCGCGGCCGAGCTGCCGCCAGGAGCCGCCGCGGGCATCGCTACCGGAGGAGCGGTGCCCGCGGGCGCCGACGCCGTCGTCCCCGTCGAGCTGACGTCGGAGCTGGACGGCCGCGTCGAGATCTCCGAGGCCGCGTCGCCGGGCGCGCACGTGCGTCCCCGGGGAGGCGACGTGATGCAGGGCGAGGTCGTGGTCGCCGCCGGCACGCGGCTCGGCGCGGCGCAGATCGGAGCGCTCGCCGCCGCGGGCATCCCCGAGGTCATCTGCGGCGTGCGCCCGCTCGTGGCGGTCCTCGCGACCGGCAGTGAGCTCCGCGCTCCCGGCGAGGAGCTCGGGCCTGGCCAGATCTTCGAGTCCAACCGCGCCCTGGTGGCCGCCGTGCTGACGGACGCGGGAGCGAGGGTCGAGCAGCTCCCCGTCGTCGCCGACGACGAGCGTGCCCACGCGTCCGCGCTCGAGCGAGGCCTGGAAGCCGACGTCCTCGTCACGTCCGGAGGCGTGTCCGTCGGTCCCCACGACCTCGTGCGGGAGGTGTCCTCGTCACTCGGCGTCGAGGAGGTGTTCTGGGGTGTCGCGGTCAAGCCGGGGAAGCCGCTGTCCTTCGGCGTTCGCGGCGACACGCTCGTGTTCGGGCTCCCGGGGAACCCGGTCTCGTCGCTCGTGGGGACGCTGCTCTTCGTGCGACCCGCGGTCCTTGCGCTCCAGGGTCTCGCCGACCCGCGCCCGTATCTCGAGACCGGGCTCGCCGGCGCGCCGCTGCGCCGGAACCCCGGGCGGGACGAGCTTCTCCGCGCGCGCCGCAGGCAGGAGGAGGGCGGCGTCGTGCTCGAGCCCCTCGGCGGACAGGAGTCGCACATGATCGTCCGGGCGTCTGCCGCCGACGCGCTCGTCCACGTTCCGCGGGGCGAGGGGACGATCCCGGAGGGCTCTCCGGTCCGCTATCTCCCGCTGACGTAGCGGGCGAGCCGCGCGATCGCGGGGCCCCCGTCTCCCGCCGCTCGAGGGGAGACGACGGAGGGCGCGTACCGGCCGACGGCGAGCGCGCCGAGCTGCGCCGCCCCCGCGATCCAGGCGAGGGCGACGACGACGGACGCCGCCGAGACGTAGCCGACCGTCGCCAGGGAAGCGACGTAGAGGATGGCGTCGAGCACGCCGATCCCGAGCTCGTGCGCCAGCACCGCCAGCCCCGCGACGGGGCCCAGGAGCCCCGCGAGGTAGAGCACGACGCGCGTCCAGAGGCGGTTGCGGACGGGCAGCCAGAGCCAGGCGTAGAGCGAGGGTAGGACGAAGACGAGCGCATACGGCTTTGCGAGGGCGAGCCCCAGGGCGACGAGGCCGATCCAGCCGAGCGCGACGCAGTAGCCGGCGAGGCGCTCCTCCGGCGTCACCTTCGCGTCGGACGAAAGGCGGCCGCGTGCGGCCATCCAGCCGAGGCCGAAGGCGGCGAGCAGCAAGGCCAGCCCTGCCACCGGCCAGTCGGAGACCGGCTCGGAGTGCGGCGGAAGCGCGAGCGCCGAGCCCGTCGGGAAGATCCCGAGCAGCCCGCCGATCCAGAGGAGGAGCCCACCGTACAGCCAGAACAAGGCGCGGGTGCGGAGCGCCCTGAGCGCCGGCCGGAACGGGAGCGCCCGCCGGCGGCAGCGGACGATCAGGTCGACCACCCCCAGGGCGAAAGGAACGACTGCGACGACGAGCATGAGCCGGATGGCCCACCCGCTCGCCGCCCTGTCGCTCAGGAACAGGCTGTCCGGTGTCCGGAACGCCGCTCCGACGCTCGCGTCGACGGAACCGACGATGGCCTCGGTCGCCCTGCCGACCTGCTCGAGCCGCTCGACCGCGCGGCCCGTCTCGGCGGCGCTCAGGCTCGTGAAGGGCGCGCCGTCGGTCGAGAGGGTGACCGCCGCCAGGCCCTCCGCCAGGAACGGTCCCTGCTCCCGCTCCGCGTAGGGGATGCCGAGGTCGACGAGCTGCGCCGGCACGGAGGGGAGTCGCGCCTCCAGCCCGGTCTCCTCGCGCATCCGCTCCGCAGCAGTTCGCACGAGCGCTCGCGCGGGGGAGGCGGGGCGGTCCCCCGAGATCGCGACGCTGGGCTGCCCGCGACGGTCGATGCCGTCGAGGACGATCACGGCGATCGCCCCGTCCGCGAGCGGGGACTCCCGCGCGAAGCGCTTGGCGCCTGCACCGCCGTACGAGCCGGCATCGGTGGAGACGAGGACGAGCGTGCGATGCGGGAGCGCCCCGGTGGCGGCGCCCTGGGGAGCGAACCCGCGGGCGAGCTCGATGAGGGCCGCGGTCCCGGAGGCGTTCTCGGCCTGCGGCCGATCCACGCCTGCGTTGTCTCTGTGGGCAACCAGGACGATCGCCTCCTCGGAGCGTCCGGGCACCACGGCCACGACGTTTCGAAGCTCCACCCGTCCGAGCTCCGGCAGGTCCTCGGTCCACGTGTCGTCCTCCACGGAGAGGCCGAGCGCGGCGACCGTCTCCCGGTACCAGAGCGCCGCGCCCTCGGCCCCGAGCGTGCCCGGGATGCGGTCGGGATACTCGGTCGTCAAACGAGAGGCGAGGTCGGCCGCCGCCTGGCCGTCGAAGAGAGGCTCGAGGGGAGGTCGCGGCAGGACCCCCGTCGTCGAGACGGAGAACAGCACCGCCAGCAGCGCGGGCAGCACGACCAGCGACGACGCCCGCACCAGGCGCGTGTTGACGGGCCGGGAGACCGTGCCGCGGCGCGGCCGCCGCCTCCGCCCACGGGGCCGAGCCGCATCCATCGCGGGGCTATAGTAGGCGGGCAGGCAGCCGCGGGCCCGCGCGATCGCTCTCATGTCGAACGCCTCGACCATCCTCCTCGTCGACGACGAGGACTCGATCCAGACGCTGCTCACGTTCCCGCTCGAGCGCGACGGGTACCGCGTCGTCCAGGCGCGCGACGGCGAGGAGGCGCTCCGCCGCTTCGAGGAGGAGGAGGTCGACCTGGTCGTGCTGGACGTCATGCTCCCCCGCCTGGACGGGCTCGAGGTCTGCAAGCGCCTGCGAGCCGAGAGCAACGTCCCGATCATCATGCTGACCGCACGTGGCGAGGAGCTCGACAAGGTCCTCGGCCTCGAGCTCGGCGCGGACGACTACATCACGAAGCCGTTCTCCATCCGGGAGTTCCGGAGTCGCGTACGGGCGCTCCTCCGGCGAGCTGCGACTCCGCGGGCGACCCGCGAGCGCGAGGAGCTGATCGAGCGCGGGGAGGTTCGCATCGATCTCCCGCGGCGTGTGGTCGAGGTGCGCGGCGAGCCGGTGCAACTCACCTTCATCGAGTTCGAGATGCTCGCGCTCCTCGCGTCGAGCCCGGGCGTCGTGTTCTCGCGACGCGAGCTGCTCGAGCGGCTGCGCGGCGGCGCCGACTACCGCGAGCCGCGGACGATCGACGTCCACGTCCGGCACCTGCGGGAGAAGATCGAGGCCGATCCCAGCAACCCCGAGCTCATCCTGACCAATCGGGGCGCCGGCTATCGATTCCGACCCGAGTGAGGCTCCCGGGCGGAATCCGGGCGCGCATCGCGCTCGTGCTCGTGGGGATCGTCGCCGGCGCGCTCGGCACCGCGTACCTCATCGTCGTTCCCTCGCTCGAGCGCCGGCTCGTGGACGCCCGCGTCGCGGAGCTCAGCGAGGCCGCCGTCCGCCTGTCGGGGTCGTTGCCGGAGGACCAGTTCCGGTGGCCCGACACCGTGGAGAGGTTCTCCGTCTCAGCGAACGCGCGCGTCGTCGCGTTCGACGTCCTCTCCAGGACGCCCCCGGCGCTCACGGTGAAGGCCGACTCACGACGCGGGGACTCCGCCGACGTGGCGGAGGACGGGATCGCATACCGCGCGCTCGAGTCGGGGGACATCGAGCGCGGGCGCGTGGTCGTGGACGCGCTCGACTATGCACATGTTGCCGTCCCCGTGGGTTCCGAGGCCGTTCTCCTCTTCCAGGCGCCGCTCGCCGACTCGCTCGCGACGGTGAAGCTGGTGCAGCGGCGCCTCCTCCTTGCGACGGGGTTCGCACTGGTGCTCGCGCTCGTCCTCGGGCTGGCGGCGGCGGGCATGCTCGCACATCGCCTGCGGCGGCTGGAGACGGCAGCCGAGCGGATCGCGGCCGGCGACTTCGAGGCGCCGATCGTCGATCGGGGAGACGACGAGATCGGTCAGCTCGCGCACGCCTTCGACCGGATGCGCGTCCAGCTGGCGCAGCTCGACACCGCCCGGAAGGAGTTCGTCGCGAACGCGTCCCACGAGCTGCGGACGCCGATCTTCTCGCTGGGCGGGTTCCTGGAGCTCCTCGAGGACGAGGAGCTGGACGACGAGACGCGCCGCGGGTTCCTGGAGACGATGCAGGGCCAGGTGGAGAGGCTCGCGAAGCTCTCGACGGACCTCCTCGACCTCTCGCGCGTCGATGCCGGACAGCTGCACGTCCTCGCCGAGCCCGTGGAGCTCGGCCACGTCGCTCGGTTGCTCACCGGCGAGCTGGAGCACCTGGCGGCCACGTCTTCCCACGTTCTCGAGGCCGACGCCGACGGCCAGGTCTGGTCGCTGGCCGACGAGCAGCGCGTGGCCCAGATCGGCCGCGCGCTCGTCGTCAACGCGCTCGTCCACACGCCGCCCGGCACGCGCGTGCGGCTCAGCGCTCGCTCCGGGGGCGACCGCGCGGTGCTCCAGGTCGAGGACGACGGACCGGGGATCCCGCCTGCGCAGCAGGGCGCGGTCTTCGAGCGCTTCTACCGGATCGAAGGCGGGCGGGCATCGGGCAGCGGGCTCGGCCTCGCGATCGGCCGCGAGCTGGCACGGCTCATGGGCGGTGACGTGCGCCTCGACTCGTCTCCGGGCCGGACGATCTTCACGCTCGATCTCCCTGGCTCGCCGCGTCCGCACGAGTCGCCGTTTTCACGTGAAAACGGAAGCCGCACGGGTACTGCGGGGCGCTCGTCCTGATCGCGCTCGCCGACGCGGTCTACGATCTCGCGCGTGAGTGACCTCTCCCATGTCGGCGACGCGGGCGACGTCCGGATGGTCGACGTGGGCGACAAGCCGCCGTTGCGGCGCCGGGCGGTCGCGCGCGCGAGCGTCCACATGGCGCAGGAGACGCTCGCACGCCTCCACGCGCTGCCGAAGGGCGACGCGCTCGTGACGGCGCAGGTGGCGGGGATCATGGCCGCGAAGCGCACGAGCGAGCTGATTCCGCTGTGCCATCCCCTGCCGCTCACGCACGTGGAGGTGACCCTCCACGTCGGCGATCACTTTGTAGACATCGAGGCGTCGGCGGAGACGACGGCGCAGACCGGGGTCGAGATGGAGGCACTGGTCGCGGTGACGGTCGCGGCCCTGACCGTCTACGACATGGCGAAGGCGGTCGACTCCGGCATGGAGATCGGTGGCGTCCGGCTCGTCGAGAAGACGAAGCAGGCGGTCGCGTGAGAGCCGCGGTGCTCACGGTCTCCGACGGCGTGCACGCAGGCGAGCGCGAGGATGCGAGCGGCGACCTGCTCGAGGGGCTCCTGGCGGAGGAGGGCTTCGACGTGGTCCGGCGGGTCGTCCCCGACGAGCAGGCCGTAATCGCGGAGGCGGTCGCCGACCTTGCTGCCGACGCGTTGCTCGTACTGACAACGGGAGGCACCGGCTTCGCGCCGCGAGACGTGACCCCCGAGGCGACGGCCACGGTGATCGAGCGCGAGGCGCCGGGCGTCGCCGAGGCGATCAGGGCGGACGCGCTCGCCCGAACTCCCCACGCGCTCCTGTCACGCGGCATCGCGGGCCTGCGCGGCGCGACGCTCGTCGTCAACCTTCCGGGCTCGCCCGGCGGGTGCCGCGACGGGTTCGCGGTGCTGCGCCCAGCCCTTCGGCACGGCCTCGAGCTCGCCGCGGGCGACCGGGCTACGTCCCATCGGCAGACGTGACGACGGCCGCGGCCCCTCTGCCCCGTCGCTTCGCATCGCTCGTCCGGATCGAGCACACCGTGTTCGCGCTGCCCTTCGCCTACGTCGGCGCGTTCCTCGCCGCCGGGGACTGGCCCGGGCTGCACGACATGGCGTGGATCACGGTGGCGATGGTCGGCGCCCGCACGGTCGCGATGGCGCTGAACCGCCTCGTCGACGCGGAGCTGGACGCGCGTAACCCCCGGACGGCCGCGCGCGAGCTGCCGAGCGGCGCTCTGACCCGCCGCCAGGTGATCCTCCTGACCGTCGCCGCGCTCGTCGTCTTCCTCGTCGCCGTCTTCCAGCTCGACCCGATCGTGCGCTGGCTGTGGCCCGTCCCCGTCGCGATGTTCTTCGTCTACCCGTACCTCAAGCGGTTCACGTGGCTCTCGCACGTGTGGCTCGGCGTGTGTCTTGGCCTGGCCCCGGTCGGCGCGTGGCTCGCGGTCACGGGGACGGCCCCGTGGGAAGCGTGGGCGATCGGTGCGGCCGTTCTCCTGTGGGTCGCGGGGTTCGACCTCTTCTACTCGCTCTACGACGCCGAGCACGACCGGCTCGCGGGGCTCCACTCCTGGGCGGTTCGCTTCGGCGTGCGTGGCGTGTTCGTCGGAGCCAGGGCATTCCACGTCGGGACGGTCGCCCTGCTCGCCGCCGCGGGGGCCGGCCTCGCCGTGGGCCCCTTCTACTGGCTCGGGGTGCTGGCGGTGGCGGCGCTGCTCGCGTACGAGCATGCCATCGTGCGCCCGGACGACCTGAGCCGTCTCGACGCCGCGTTCTTCACGGTGAACGGGGTGATCAGCGTCGTCTTCTTCGCCTTCGTCGCGCTCGACGTCCTCACGTGATCCGGGCGCGCGCGATCGAGAAGCGGTACGGGCGGCGGCGCGCGCTCGCCCCGGTCGACCTCGACGTCCCGCGGGACGGCTTCCTCGTCGTCACCGGAGCGAACGGATCGGGCAAGACGACGCTGCTCCGGCTGCTCGCAGGGCTGGCCGCCCCGACCGGCGGATCGCTCGACGTCGGCGTGGATCGTGCCCGGCTCGGGTTCCTCGGCCACGAGCCCCTCGTCTACCGCGCGCTGACCGGCCTCGAGAACCTCGACCTCTACGGGCGCCTGTATCGCGTGCCGGAACGCAGGGAGCGGATCGGCATGCTGCTCGAGCGGTTCGGGCTGTGGGACGCGAGAAACGAGCGCGTATCCGCGTACTCGCGCGGCATGGCGCAGCGACTCGCGCTCTGCCGCGCGCTGCTCCACGACCCCGAGCTGCTCGTCCTCGACGAGCCGCACACGGCCCTCGACGAGCAGGGCGCCGGGCTCCTCGACCGCGCGTTCGACGAGCTCGTGGGCTCCCGGACCTTCGTCGTCTCGACGCACGAGCCGGGGCGTGTCGACCGTCTGGCCACGGCGAGGCTTGCGCTCGGATGAGCTACCTCGCCGACGTCGCCGCGCTGACCCGGAAGGATCTGAAGGTCGAGCTCCGCGCACGCGACACGCTCCCCGCGATGCTCCTGTTCGTCCTGGCGACGCTGGTCGTCTTCCACTTCGCGCTCCCCGAGGGAACGGGCGACGATGCCGCGTACGGCCTCCTGTGGGTGGCGATCGTGTTCACGGCGCTCCTCGGCCTGGCGCGGGCGTGGGTCGCCGGAGCAGGAGCACGGCGTGCTCGACGGCCTCGTGCTCGCTCCCTGCGACCGGAGCGCGATCTGGCTGGGGAAGACGCTCGCCACGCTTGCCTTCCTGCTCGCCGCCCAGGTGATCGCGCTGCCCGTGTTCGTTCTCTTCTTCGCTCCGCTGGACGCCACGGCGGTCGCCGGCGTGCTTCTGGCGAACGTCGGGATCTGCGCCGTCGGGTCGCTGATGTCGGCGATGGCCGCGGCGGGACGCGCGCGGGAGCTCCTCCTCCCACTGCTCCTCCTCCCGCTGGCGATCCCGCTGGTCGTGGGCGGCGTGGGCGCCGCGATCTCGCCCGACGGCGCTCGCTTCCTGCTCTTCCTCGCCCTGTACGACGCCGTCTTCGCGGTACTCTCGTGGGCGTCGTTCGAGTACGTCGTCACAGAGTGAGAACCTGACGCTCCCGTCCCCGATCCGTGGACTGCCCGGTCTGGCGTTGCTGTCGGCGGCGCTGATGGGCGCCGCCCTCGTGCTGGCGCTCCTCGTCGCTCCGGAGGACGCGGACCAGGGCATCTCGCAGCGGATCTTCTACATCCACGTGCCGATCGCGCTCACGGCCTACTTCTGCTTCGGGCTCGGCGCGCTGAAGGCGCTCCTCCTCCTCTGGCGCGGGGACTCCCGGTACGACCTCGAGAGCTACGTCGCGGTTCATCAGGGCACGATCTTCGGCGCGCTCACGCTCGTCACCGGCTCGATCTGGGCGAAGGCGTCGTGGGGCGTGTGGTGGGACTGGAGCTCGAACCAACTCGTGCTCTTCCTCGTTCTCTTCCTCTTCTACTGCGCGTACTTCATGCTCCGCTTCTCGATCGAGCCCGGCCCGCGGCGCGAGCGGTCCTCGGCCGTGTACGCGCTCTTCGGGGTCGTGCTCATCCCGGTGAGCTTCCTCGCGATCCGCCTCGCCGAGGACTTCATCCATCCGACCGTCTTCACGCGCGACGGCCCGCAGATGACCGGGACGATGTTCGCCACGTTCTGCGTCTCGTGGGCCGCGGTGACGCTCCTCGCCTTCGTCCTCTATCGCGTCGAGCTCGTCGGCAAGCGCCTCGACGTCGACCTGCGTGAGCTCCGGGAGGCCCTCCGGTGACGGGCGGGCAGTACCTCGCAGCGGCCTACGGCGTGGTCTTCGTGGTCGTCCTCGCCTACGTCGCGATCATCGCCGCCAAGCTCTCGCGGCTGCAGCGGGAGACGAGGGAGCTCGTCGAGCTCGCCCGCGCCCGGCGTCCCGAGCCGCGTGTGGCCGAGCCGGTCACGCGAGAGACGACGAGTCGCGCGTGATCTCCGCCGGTCCGCGCACTATGCTGCGCCCGTGCCCGAGGCGCCGTCGCACGTGAGGAGCGAGCCGTGGTGACGCGGAGACCGCTCGTCGGGCGGCCGTTGCCTCTCCAGGCACCCTCTGCCTTCGTCCGCATCCGTCCGCGGGGACGACAGGCATGCGGCGAGATCAGGAGAGACAGCCTGCATCGCTGCCCGCCCGCGCGCGTGCGGGGCGGCCGCCGTTAGAGGCGTGCAACTCGAGCGCGGTAGGCTCCGCGCGTGTTCATCACGTTTCTGAGCGACTTCGGGCTCAAGGACGACTTCGTCGGCACCTGTCACGGCGTGATGAAGCGCATCGCGCCGGACACGCAGATCATCGACATCACGCACGGGATCCCGGCCCAGGCCGTGCTGCAGGGGGCGCTCGTGCTCGCCAACACGGTCGGGTTCATGCCGGTCGGCGTCCACCTCGCGATCGTCGATCCCGGCGTCGGTGGGCCCCGGCGTCCCCTCGCGCTCCGCGACCGGGAGGAGCGGACGTACGTCGGGCCGGACAACGGCCTACTGCTTCCCGCCGCGAGCAGGGCGGGGATCGTCGCCGCCCACGAGCTGGCGAACCCGGCGTACGCGCTCGAGTCGATCTCACGCACGTTCCACGGACGCGACCTGTTCAGCCCCGCGGCGGCTCACCTCGCCCGCGGCGTGCCGATCGAGGAGCTCGGCCCGCCGGTCGACCCCGAGGGCCTCGTCGCCCTCGATCTCCCCGAGCCGGTGCTCGCGGACGGCGCCGCCGTCGCGACCCTGCTGTACGTGGACAGCTTCGGGAACATCGCCCTCAACCTCACGCGCGACGACGTGGAGCGGATCGGCGATCGTGTCGGGCACGCGGGTCGAGCTCGAGCTCGCGGGCGAGCGCTACTACGCCGTCATGGCGAGGACGTTCGCCGACGCACGAGCCGGCGACGTGATCCTCTACGAGGACAGCTACCGGAACATGTCGGTCGCAATCTCGCGCGGTAGCGCGGCGCGCATGCTGCACGCCGCGCCCGGCCAGACGATCCGGATCTCCACCGCGATCTGAGACCGGCTACGCCGCGGCGGGGCGTCGGTCGGCCCAGGGGTGGGCTTCCTCGACCTGCGCGGCGAGACGGATGAGAAGCGCGTCTCCGGCAGGCGGGCCGATCGCCTGCACGCCGACGGGCATCCCCTCGGCGCTCCAGTGCAGTGGAAGCGACATGGCCGGGAGGCCCGTGAGGTTGGCCACGGCCGTGAACGGCGTGAACTCGACGTTGCGGAGCAGCTGCTCGACGGCGCCCCCGGCCACGTCCTGCCAGCCGATGCGGACGGGCGGCAGGGCGAGCGTGGGAGTGAGGACGACGTCGACCTCGTCCCAGAAGGCGACGACCCGCCGCGCGTAGGCCTGGAGCCGCGCGACCGTGCGGGCGTACTCCGCGGCGGAGAGGGCGCGCGACGACTCCACGAGCTCGCGGTTGAGCGGCGTCAGGAGCGAGAGGTCCTCGACGGGCAGGAGCGCCGGCCCGACCTGCCAGACCGTGATGAAGGCGAGGCCCAGGTCGTCGTCCGACCAGGGCGGGGTTCGGTCGACGAGCTCGTGGCCGAGGCCCGCGAGCAGCGCGACGGCCGCCTCGAGCGCGGCGAGGCATTCGGGGTCGACGGGCGTTTCGACCGGAGGCGTCCGCGCCACCGCGATCCTGAGCCGCGGTGGCGGAGTGGCGGCGTCCTCGACGAAGGGCCGCTCGGGGGGCGGCGCCCACCACGGGTCCCCGGGCTCGTACCCGGCCATCACGTCGAGGAGCGCGGCGGCATCGAGCACGGTCCGGGACAGCGGCGCCGCGGTCGACAGGCCCTCGAGCGAGCCGAACGGCGCCGCGGAGATCCGCCCGCGCGAGGGCTTCAGCCCGAAGAGGCCACAGCACGACGCGGGAATGCGGATCGAGCCTCCTCCGTCGGAGCCGTGTGCCACCGGGACGAGACCGGCGGCGAGCGCCGCCGCCGCGCCTCCGCTCGACCCGCCGGGTGTCCGGTCGGGGCTCCACGGGTTGCGGGTCGCGCCGTTGAGCTCGGACTCCGTGAACGCGGTCGTCCCGAACTCCGGCGTGTTCGTCTTGCCCAGGATCACGAAGCCGGCGTCCCGAAGCCGGCGGACGACCGCCGTGTCGAAGTCGGGTACGTGGTCCGCGAATGCCCGGGACGAGTACGTCGTGCGGATCCCCTTCGTCGCCGTGAGGTCCTTGACGGCGATGGGGACACCGTGGAAGGGGGCGTCGCTCGCGGAGGCGTCGGCCGCCCGCGCGTCCTCGAGCGCGCCCTCGGGCCGAAGCGTCACGAACGCGTTCAGCCCGGGCTCGATCCGGTCGATCCGACCGAGGTACAGCTCGACCAGCTCCACCGACGACAGCTCACGGCCCCGGATCAGGCGCGCCTGCTCGGTCGCCGGGAGGAACGCGAGCTCCATCCCGGCGACGCTACACGGTGAGAGTGGCGAGGGCCGGACTTGAACCGGCGACACCACGGTTTTCAGCCGTGTGCTCTACCAGCTGAGCTACCTCGCCGAGGGATCGCAGTGTACCCGCGAGGGAACGCATGGTTCTTCCGCGGGGCCCCTCCTTCGCGCCCCGGCCTGCAGAGCCGTGCCTGGGCTCCCGGCCGGCGTAGCCGGCTTTCGGCCGCGGAACCGCTCGTCACGCAGGGACCAGCCGAGCTACCTCGCCGAAGGATCGCAATGTGCCCGCGGTCGGCCCGGCGATCCGGTTAGCCTTGGCTGCCGTGGAGGGCGGCCGGAAGCGCGACGTGGCGGTGATCGGCGCCGCGCTGGACCTCGGCCAGGGGCGGCGCGGCGTCGACATGGGTCCGTCCGCGATCCGGTACGCGGGGCTGGAGGAGCGTCTCGCCGGTCTCGGCTACGTCGTCCGGGACCACGGCAACGTCGAGACGGCCGTGCCGGAGGCGACGGCGGTGCAGGACGAGCGCGCGCGATTCCTGCCCGAGATCAAGGAGACGTGCGCTCGTATCGCAGCCAAGGTCGTCGAGGAGTCGAGCAACGGCGCCGTACCCCTCGTCCTCGGCGGAGACCACTCGGTGGCACTCGGCACTCTGGGCGGCCTCGCGTCGCTGCACGGCGCCGGCGGGGTGCTCTGGGTCGACGCGCACTCGGACATCAACACCCCGGGCACGAGCCCGAGCGGGAACGTGCACGGGATGTCGCTCGCCGCGGCGCTCGGCCTCGCCGGCGACGCATTTGCGAGCGACGCGTGGCCGTTGCCGGCGGTCGATCCCCGCCGCGTCGCGCTGGTCGGGCTGAGACAGGCCGACGCCGGGGAGCGGACGCTTCTGCGCGAGGCCGGCGTGCGCGTGTTCACGATGAGCGAGCTCGACCGCATCGGCGTAGAGCGGGCGATCCGGGAGGCGCTCGACCACGTCTCGGGGCCGGGGTTCGTCCACGTGTCCCTCGACATGGACGCGCTCGACCCCGAGGTCGCGCCGGGTGTGGGAACGCCCGTCCGGGGCGGGCTCACCTATCGCGAGGCGCATCTCGCGATGGAGCTCGTCGCCGAGTCCGAGCTCGCGGGCTCGCTCGAGGTCGTCGAGGTGAACCCGATCCTCGATCGCGAGAACACGACCGCCGAGACCGCGGTCGAGCTCGTCGCGAGCGCGCTCGGGAAGACGATTTACTAGAGGCTCGCGCGGAAGACCCCTGAAGCGGCCGCTTTCGCGGCCGGTGGGGCTGCGTACTCGGCTACGCGGTCGCCGAGCCAACAGGGCGAGCGAGTCCGGATGTTCGGGCAGCCGGGTCGGCGCTAGCGGGTCCCGGCTGCTGCGGAGAAGCTCCGAATGATGTCCTTGCCGTACGCGGCGAGGACCTCCTCCTGGCCTTCGGTCATCAGGTAGATGTTGAACTGGTCGACGCCGACCGCCTCGAGCTCCCGGAGCTTCGCCGTCGCCTGCTCGGGGTTGCCGAGCACGCAGAAGCGGTCGCAGATCTCGTCGGTGACGAACTCGCCGTGCTTCGCGCCGACGCGGGAGTGCTCGTCGTAGTCGTAGAACTTGCGTGCGCGCACGTATTCGGTCAGCTCCTTCGGGATCTCCGACTCGAAGCCGTAGCGCTCGATCAGGTCCATCACGTGGTTCGAGACCATCGCGGGGAACCAGCGCACCTGGGCGCGGGAATCGGCGATGTCGTCCGAGATGTGGCTCGGGGCGGAGACGATGCACTTGAGCTCGGAGGGGTCGCGGCCCGCCTCCTCCGCGGCCTGCCGCGCGGTGTCCATGATCCACTTCACGATCACCGGGTCGGCGAGCTGGATGATCACCCCGTCCGCGACGCGCCCCGCGACCGCGAGCGCCTTCGGCCCGTAGCCCGCGACCCACATCGGGATCTCGGGGAGCTCGGGGCGCACCCACTTGAGCTGGAGGTCCTTGTCGTTCCACTGGACCTCCCGGCCGTTCATGAAGTCCTTGATCATCCGGCAGCGGCGCTCGAACTCCGCGACCTTCACCGGCTTCTGCCCGATGTAGCGCCGCGCGGAGTCGCCGCGACCGATGCCCATCACCATCCGGCCGTCCGAGATGTCGTGCAGCGTCGCGTAACCGCTCGCGAGCACCGTCGGCTCTCGGGTCCCCGGGTTCGTCACGCAGTGGCCGAACTTCATCCGGGACGTGGCCTGCGCCGCCAGGGTCAGGAGCGGGAACGACTCCTGCCAGAGGACGTGGGAGTCGTACGTCCAGCCGTACTCGAAGCCGTGCGACTCCGCGAGCTGGAAGAGCTCGACGAGGCGGGAGGGTGGGGGGTCGGGCAGGACGGTGACGCCGAAGCTCAGTGACATGGGCTCTCCGAAGGCTCGCTCGTAGGAAGGGCCGATTATCCCACCACCGGGTATTCGAGGGGAACCGGAGACGGGACGCGAGGGCGAACGCGCCCGTGCTTCTTCTAGGTGTCCGCGGGACGCCCGCCGCCGTCCGCGACCCAGTCGACCGTTCTCGAGGCAAGGCGGTCGAGCGCTGCGACGGAGAGCTCGAGGTGGTCCTTCCTCGTGTCCTCGAGCTTCGTGTGCGAGAGGCCGCGCAGGCTCTGGACGAAGAGCATGACGGTGGGCACGCCCGCCCGCGCGACCTCGGCCGCGTCGTGGAGCGGCCCGGAGGGGAGCCGGTGAGTCGAGCGGGCGACCTCGGCGATCGCCTCCTCGCCGAAGCCGACGAGCGTGTCGTCGAAGAGGATCGGCTCGATCGACCAGATCTTCTCCCACTCGACCTCGATCCGCTCCTCACCCGCGAAGCGCTCGCTTGCCGCCTGCGCTTCGGCGAGCATCGCCGCGAGCCGGTGCGCGCTGAGGTCGCGCTGGTCGAGGAGCTGCTCCGCCGTCTCGACGACGGACGTGACGATCCCGGGCCGGCAGACGACGTTGCCGGAGGTGCACACCGCCCCGCCGCCGGTGCGCCGGGCGATCTCGCGGATCTCGAGGGCCAGCTTCGCGGCCCCGGCCAGCGCGTCGCGCCGCTGCTCCATCGGCGTCGAGCCTGCATGCGCCGCCTGCCCGTGCCAGGTGATTCGGTGACGCTCGACGCCGAACGTCCCGACGACGACGCCGAGCGGAATCCCGAGGGACTCGAGCACCGGGCCCTGCTCGATGTGCAGCTCCAGGTACGCGGCTGCGCTCTCGAGCTCCGAGCGGGCCTCGAGCGCACGAGCGAGGTCGACGCCGTGCTCGGCGAGGGCGTCCGGAAGCCTGACGCCGCCGGCATCGACGAGCTGACGCAGCTCGTCCTGGTCCCCCATCGAGCCTGCAGCCGCACTCGACCCGAACAGGCTCCTCCCGAAGCGGGCGCCCTCCTCGTCGGCCCAGTTCACGAGCCGGATCGTCACGGGCGGGGCTCCCTCCTCCGCGACCCTGCGAAGGACCTCGATGCCCGCCACGACGTTCAGCGCCCCGTCGAGCCAACCGCCGTTCGGGACCGAGTCGATGTGGCCGCCGATCAGCAGGGCCCGGTCGGACGCCCCCGCCAGCGTGAACCACTGGTTCCCGGCGGCGTCGACCGTCTCGACGGCTCCCGTCTCGGCGAGCTTGCCACGCAGCCACTCGCGGGCCCGCTCCCAGGTCGCCGTCCAGGCGACGCGCTGGGCGCCGTCGTCGTCCCCCGTGAGCGCTCGGAGCTCCTCCAGCTCCGCGACCGTGCGACTGGGCTCCAGAGCCATCGGAGCGAAGCGTAACCCGGAGAGGAAGGAAGGGTGCTCGGCAGTCGACCGCGCAGGATGCCACCTGCCCGACTGTGGTGGAATAGCGCCGATGGCCCACGCCGCCACGGCTTCGGCGCGACCGCCGCTGCTCGACCCGGAGCGTGTGCGACGGGCCGCCGTGAACGTCGGGCTGTTCGTGGCGGTCCTCGTCGTCATGTGGGGCCTGTGGGAGGCGTTCAAGGCGTTCGGCGAGGCGACCGGGTTCCGGCTCGGCCAGTTCCAGGTCAACGACCGCACCATGCCGCACGTCCACGACGTGCTCGGCACGCTTTTCGAGCCGTCGCGCCGGAACGGACCGCTGCTCATCGGCATCCTCTGGGACGCCGCCCTCTTCACGGCGAAGGAGGCGGCCGTCGGCTTCGTCCTCGGCGCCGCCTTCGGCTTCGTACTCGGCGCGGCTCTCGCGCACTCCGGTCTGCTCCAGCGCGGCTTTCTACCCTACGTCGTCGCCTCGCAGACGATCCCGATCCTCGCGGTGGCGCCCATGGTGGTCGTCTGGGTGAACCCCCGGCTGCCGCCGGGCCTCAAGGACTGGGGCGCCGTCTCGGTGATCGCCGCCTACCTCACGTTCTTCCCGGTCACGATCAACACGCTGCGCGGACTCACCTCGGCGGACCCGCGGGCGCTCGAGCTCATGCGTTCCTACGCGGCGAGCAATTGGAGAGTCCTCTGGAAGCTCCGCTTCCCAGCCGCACTGCCCTTCATCTTCGCGGCGCTGAAGATCGCCGCCCCCGCGAGCGTCGTCGGCGCGATCATCGGCGAGCTCCCCGCCTCCATCCAGGACGGCCTCGGGGGAGCGATCCTGAACTTCAACCAGTACTACATCACCGCCCCCGCCCGTCTCTGGGCGACGAACCTGATCGCCGCGCTGCTCGGGATCACGTTCTTCCTCGCCGTTCTCCTCGCCGAGCGGCTCGTCGTCCGTCGCGCCCCGGAGCACGTGGGATGAGCGCGCAGCCCGTCGTCTCGCTCCGCAACGTGACGAAGTCCTTCGGTGCAGGCGAGGTCACGGCGCTGCAGTCGATCGATCTCGATGTCCTCCCCGGCGAGTTCGTCTCCCTCATCGGGCCCTCCGGCTGCGGGAAGTCGACGCTGCTTCGGGTCGTCGGCGACCTGGTCGACGCCACGTCGGGCGAGGTCGTCGTCAACGGCAAGAGCGCGCGCCGAGCCCGCAACGACGGCGACTACGGGATCGTCTTCCAGGACGCCGTCCTGTACGACTGGAGGACGGTCGCGAAGAACATCGCGCTCCCCCTCGAGCTCCTCGGATGGGACAAGGCGAAGCGCCGGCAACGCGTCGAGGAGCTGCTCGCGCTCGTGGAGCTCCAGGGCTTCGACGGGCACCATCCGTGGCAACTCTCGGGCGGGATGCAGCAGCGCGTGTCGATCGCGCGCGCGCTCAGCTTCTCTCCGGCGCTGCTCCTGATGGACGAGCCGTTCGGTGCGCTGGACGAGATGACCCGCGAGCGGCTGAACAGCGAGCTGCTCCGGATCTGGCAGATGAGCGGAAGCACGGTGGTCTTCGTGACGCACTCCATCGCGGAAGCGGTGTTCCTCTCCACGCGTGTCGTCGTGATGTCGCCACGGCCCGGGCGGATCGCTGCGATCGTCGACGTCGACCTCCCCCAGCCGCGCAACGCGGACACGCGCGAGGAGCCGCGCTTCTTCGAGCTCGTGACCGAGGTGCGCGACCGGCTGCGGGAGGGCGGGCTCGACGAGGAGTCGACCGCGCCCGGCGAGGGCGAGCTCGTCGGTGGGGAGAGCCCGTGAGACGCGTTCGCCGCCTCGGCCGGGAGTGGACGCCTGCGGCGGTCGTCTTTCTCGCCGCGATCGTCTTCTGGGAGAGCGCCGTTCGCGCCTTCCATGTCGACGACTTCCTGCTCCCGGCGCCCTCCGACATCGTGAGCACGCTCCGGTCCGACTGGGACGTGCTGTGGAGCGCCGCCTTCTTCACCTTCCGCGAGGCGCTCGCAGGGTTCGTCATCGGCTGCGGCGCGGGGTTCCTCGTCGCGGCGGCGATCGCGCGCTTCCACCTTCTGCGGACGGCGATCATGCCGTACGCGGTCGCGGCCGGCGCGATTCCGATCATCGCCTTCGCCCCGATCACGAACAACTGGTTCGGCGTCACGGGCATGTCGTCCAAGGTCGCCATCGCTGCGATCCTCTGCTTCTTCCCGATGCTCGTGAACACGATGAAGGGGCTGACCTCGGTGCCCGCCTCGGCGATCGAGCTCATGCGCTCCTACGCGGCGAGCGAGCTCACGATCTTCCGCCGTGTGCGGCTGCCCACCTCTCTGCCGTACGTGTTCTCGGGGTTGAAGGTCGGCACCGTGCTCGCCATGATCGGCGCCATCGTGGGCGACTACTTCGGCGGCGCGCCGGGCGCGCTCGGAGTCCAGATCCGCCGCTGGGTCGGGATCTTCGCGTTCGACCAGGCCTGGGCGGGAATCGTGCTGGCGAGCGCCCTCGGGATCGTCTTCTACGGCGCGGTCGCTGTCGCGGAGCGCCTGGCCATGGGGTGGCACCCCTCTGTGCGCGGGGCCGGAGCGGAGTAGGGTTGCACCGTCGGAGAGAGCAGGCTCGAGCGAAGGAGGAGATTCAGAGATGAGGAGCCGGAAGTGGGCGCTGTCCGCAGTGCTCGGGGTGGTCGTGGCCGCGCTTGCGGTCGTGGGTTGCGGAGGAGGCGACGACGAGACCGCCGCCGAGGACCTCACACCCGTCACGCTGCAGAGCAAGTGGGTGGTGCAGTCCCAGTTCGCGGGCTACTACGCCGCCGTCGACCAGGGCTTCTACGAGGACGAGGGCCTCGATGTGACGATCAAGCCCGGCGGGCCGGACATCGTGCCGGAGCAGGTCGTCGCCGGCGGACAGGCCGAGTTCGGGATCGACTGGCTCGACAGCCTGCTCGCGACCCGGGACAAGGGCCAGGACCTCGTGAACATCGCGCAGGTCTTCACGCGCTCCGGCATGACGGAGCTCACCTGGGCGGACAGCGGGCTCGACGACATCACGAAGCTCGAGGGCAAGAAGGTCGGCGTCTGGCTCGGCGGGAACGAGCACAAGCTGTACGCGGCGCTGACGAAGAACGGCATCGACCCCGAGCAGGACGTCGACATCTTCGCCCAGCCGTTCGACATGAACGCCTTCCTGAACCGCGAGATCGACGCCGCCGCGGCGATGACGTACAACGAGCTCGCGCAGGTGCTCGAGGTCGAGAACCCGGACACCGGCGACCTGTACCAGGACAGCGACCTGAACGTCCTCAAGATGTCCGACCTCGGCACGGGCGCCATGGAGGACGGGATCTTCGTGCGTGGCGACTGGATCGCGGACGAGGCCAACCAGGACGTCGCCAAGCGGTTCCTGAAGGCGAGCTTCCGCGGCTGGATGTACTGCCGCGACAACCCGGACGACTGCGTGGACACCGTCCTCGACAACGGGCCGACGCTGGGCGCGGGGCACCAGGCCTGGCAGATGAACGAGATCAACGCGCTCATCTGGCCGGCGCCGCTCGGGATCGGCGTCATGGACCCGGAGTCGTTCGACCTCACGAACCAGATCGCGACCGACTACGGGATCATCGACGAGCCGGCGACGCAGGACGCGTACCGGACGGACCTCGCAGAGGCCGCCCTCGCCGAGCTCGAGGACGACGACACGACCGGCGAGGACTGGGAGAAGCCCGAGGTAGAGGTGACGCCGGGCGGCGAGTAGGAGTGACGAGTGCTCCGGGCCACGGGATCGCCGCGGCCCGGAGCGACCCAGGAAGGAAGTGAGATGACGTGTCGGTTCTGATCAAGGGCGGCCGGATCATCACGGCCGCCGACGACTACGTCGGCGACGTCTTCGTCGACGGCGAGCGCATCGGGATGATCGGCGAGTCGCTCGATACCGACGCCGACCACGTGATCGACGCCGCGGGGAAGTACGTCCTTCCCGGTTGCGTCGACCCCCACACGCACCTCGACATGCCGTTCGGCGGGACCGTGACGATCGACGACGTCACCTCGGGACAGACCGCGGCGGCGTTCGGCGGGACGACGTGTCACGTCGATTTCGTGATCCAGCCGCCCGGTTCGAGCTTCGCGAGCGCCCTCGACGACTGGCGCGCGAAGGCCGAGGGCAAGCAGGTGATCGACATGGGCTACCACATGGCGGTCACCGACCTCCGCGAGGGTGGCTCGCTCGAGGAGCTCGCGAAGCTTCCCGAGCAGGGCGTCACCTCGTACAAGCTCTTCATGGCCTACAAGGGCGCGCTCATGGTCGACGACGAGACGCTCTTCCGCACGATGGAGGTCGCGGCGGAGACGGGCGCGCTCGTGATGGTGCACGCGGAGAACGGCGACGCGATCGACGTGCTCGTGAAGCAGGCGCTCGCAGCGGGGAACACGGCGCCGCACTACCACGCGCTGACCCGCCCGCCGGAGACCGAGGGCGAGGCGACGAACCGCGCGATCCAGCTGGCTCGGGTCGCGGGGGCGCCGTTGTACGTCGTCCACGTCTCCTGCAAGGAGGCGGTCGACCCGATCGCCCGCGCGCGCGAGGCCGGGTGGGACGTCTGGGGCGAGACCTGCACGCAGTACTTCTTCGTCGACTACACGTATCTCGAGCGCCCCGACTTCGAGGGCGCGAAGTACGTGTACACACCGCCCCCGAGGTCGATCGAGAACCAGGAGGTGCTCTGGCACGCGGTCCGGTCGGACATCCTCTCGGTCGTCTCGACGGATCACTGCGCGTTCCTCTGGGACGGGCAGAAGTCGCTCGGGAAGGACGACTTCTCGAAGATCCCGAACGGCGGGCCCGGTCTCGAGAACCGGCTCCACATGATCCACGAGTTCGGGGTGCGGACCGGTCGGATCACGCTCAACCGGATGGTCGAGCTGCTCTCCACGAACCCGGCGAAGCTCTTCGGCCTGTATCCGCGCAAGGGCACGATCGCCCCGGGGTCGGACGCGGACATCGTCGTCTTCGACCCGGAGAAGCGCCACCTGATCACGGTCGCCACCCAACACTCGAAGACGGACTACAACCTCTACGAGGGGACCGAGGTCACCGGCTCCCCCGAGACGGTGCTCCTCCGCGGTACGGTGCTCGTCGACGGCGGGGAACTGCGTGTCGAGCCGGGCATCGGGAAGTTCGTCGAGCGAGCGGCGTTCGGGCAGGAGCTCCTGCCCGCTGCGGCACGCTAGACGCCAGCTGCGGAGGCGTCGGGCACCTTCCCCCTTGCCCGGCGTCTCCGCGCAGGACTTCGGGTCTCGGCGCCCCAATGGTCGCGGCGATCTACCGGTCCTGGAGCGACCGTGCGCTACCCGTCGTCGCGTGCCGCCGGTGGCGTCCGAACGCGGAGCGAACGGCTCTGGCAGCTCGCGTCACCCATGCGACCCGCGATCGCAATCGCACTCCACGAGCGCCATGCCTGCCGGGCGTGTTCGCCCGTGCGGCGGTCTCGAGAAGCTCTCGGCGGCGCTCCTCGCCAAGCATCCGGTGCGTCTCCCACATTGCTCGTCGAGCGTAGGCAGCGCGCTCTCGGCCCGCATCGGCGGAACTGCCCACCTTGTCCGCCCCGGTCTGCCCAATCTGGACGGCGGGCGGGGCCTCCCAGCTCGGAAGACGGCCCAGGCGTCACCCGGTCCGTCGCTACGAGTCGACGGTGGGCCAGCACGGCATGCCGGCCCAGGACAGCGGGCCGTACGGGCCGGGCTCGACCTCGAGGAAGAGGTACGTCCGTGGACGGGCGAGCTCGTCCAGGACGTCTCGCACCCGGGCCGGCGGACGGAGCAGCGGCGCCGCGCGCAGGTCCTCGGCGAGGGCGGCCAGGTCCACCTGCTCCTCGAGCTCGGCGCGCTCGAGGACGATCGCCGCGAACGTCCGGGTGGGAAGCGCGACTCCCACGACCGGTGCGTCCGTCTCCAGAAACGTCCGGACTGCGAGCTCGAACGCGAGCCGCCGTGGCAGGTAGTCGCCTGCCGGCCGGGAGAGCCGCGGCTTCGGGTAGGGGCACAAGGCGCCCTTCGCGCAGATCGCGTACCAGACGCCCGCTTGCGCCGGCACGAAGCGCGTGGCCAGTAGCTCTTGCGTCAGGAGCGTGAAGGAGTCGAGCGGATCCGTGAAGGTCGCCTCGGTGACGGACAGCCGGGTTCCGGCGGCGAGAGCGGTCCGCGTGTTCACCTCGTCTCGAATCGTCCTGGCGTGCGCCAGCGTCGCCGGCGACGCGCCCGATGCTGCAGCCGCGGTGGCCGTGGCCGTGCCGACGGCGAGGACGACGAGGACGACGAGGACGACGAGGATGCCGGCGGTTCTGGGCTTCGCGCTCCGGATCCAGGCGGCCTCGCCGGCCATTCGGTCGCCCTCGAAGCCCGATCGCTCCACGGCCGCGTCGAGCTCGAGGCGCCGGCCTCTGCGGAGCACGACGGACGTTGCTGCCTCCGGCAGGTCGCTGTCGACGGACACGTGAACGACGGTACGGGGCCGCCACACCGCCGACATCGGCGGGTCTGCCCAGGTCGTGGGTTGCCGTTACCTAACTCAGCGCGCCGAGCTCACCGGCCGCCGCGACGGCTTCTCCGCGGGTCCGAGCTCCCAGCTTCCCGAGGATCGCCGAGACGTGGTGGTCGACGGTGCGGCGCGAGAGCACGAGCCGGTCGGCGATCTCCGCGTTTCGGAGTCCCTCTGCGAGGAGCACCAGCACCTCGAGCTCGCGTCCGGTCAGCCCGGCGGGGTTCTCGCGCGTCGACGGCCTCGGGCCCCTCGGCACCGACGCACCGCGAGCGCGGAGCGAACGTGCAACCTCCTTCGCGGCCGGCGCTGCGGCGAGCCGATGGAATTCCTCGTACGCGGCCTGCTGCCCCGCGGCATCCCCTTCCGCGAGCGCACGCGCGGCCTCGTAGGGGCAGCCGAGCGCCTGCCATGCAGCGGCCGCGCTTCGCCACTCGCTCGCTGTCTGCAGTGCATAGGGCTCGGCGATCCACCCGGGCACCGCGTCCGGTGCACCGCACTTCCAATGCCAGTAGGCGAGCTCGCCTGCAAACCAGGCGTGCCGCTTGTCGAGCGCGAGGTCGTAGGCACCACGAGCTTCCTCGAGGGTCCGTTCGCGATCTCCTGCGAGCCACGCTGCCTCGGCTCGCGCCCCCGCCACGAGCCCGAGCTTGCGGAGCTCACCACTCGGTTCGGATGCTGCGAGCGCTCGATCGAGCGGGTCCCAGACGTCGGGATCGCCACGCCTGGCACGGACCTGGCCCAGAGTCGTCAGTGCGATCACGGGTGCGATGCCTGTGGTGCGAGCGGTGCTGAGCACGGCGCTCGCCGCATCGGCGCTCTTCTCCCATGCGCCCTGGTCGAGCAGCCGGCGGGACCGTTCCGCGCCCAATCCTTGGCGGAAGTTGCCGAGGTCCCTGTCGCGGCAGTACTCGAACCCGGGCTCGAGGTGGCGGTCGGCGACCGTGTACTCGCGGGAGCGTAGTGCGGTTCGCACGAGCAGCGTGAACGCCCATGCAGCCGCCTCCTCGAACCCTGCTGCGATCGCGAGCTCGAGCTCTTCCTCCAGATGCTCCCGTCCGCCGGAGCGCCCGAGGATGTACTCGACGGCACTCGTGTTCACGTGCACGAGGAACGGGGTCTCGAGGTCCTCGAGCTGGTCGGCAACGGCGATTGCGCGTTCCGCCCAGGTGTCGACGAGCGCGTAGTCGTCGGCCGCCAACGCGAGGGTGGAGAGGTGGGCATAGGTCTGCGCCAGCGCGCGCGTGGGCGCGACAGACTTGAGGAGGGAGACCGCGCGGCGGCCGGTCTCGGCCGCCTCGTCCGCGTGGCCGAGCGACCAGTGCAAGCGTGAGATGGCATGGAACGAGTCTCCTTCTCGGAGGACGTCGCCGAGCGCCTGGTACAGCTCCAGCGCTTGCGTCGACGCGGCGATGGCCTCCAGGAAGTCCCCGGTCAGGTAGTACTCGTCCGAGAGCGCAGCGTGGAGACGTGCCTGCTCCGGCCCCTCGAGCACATCCGAGAAACGGAGCGCTCGCTCGTAGTGAGCGGCCGCCTCGCCGTGCGCTCCGAGTCGGGATGCCTGCTCCCCCGCGGCAGGCGCGAAGCGGAGCACCGCGCGAGCATCGTCTGCTGCGTCTGCATGATGTGCGAGCGCCGCGAGATCGAGGACGCCGGTCGGAGGGCTCTCCAGCGCACGGACCGCCGTCCTGTTGAGGGCGACGCGGCGGTCCGGCGGGAGAGCCTCCTCGATCGCAAGCCGGGCGAGCTCGTGACGGAACTGGACGCTCGCCCGGGCGCTGACCAGCATTCCGGTAGCGAGGCATTCGTCGAGATGTCGCACATCGTCCCCGGCGAGTTGCTCGAGGAGCCACACCGGCGTCTCGCCCGGCACCACGGCGATCGCGTCGAGCAGCTTCCGGCCGGGCGGGCTGAGGCGCGCCGCTCGCGCGAGCACGGCGTCACGGATGGTCGCCGGAATCTCGTCGGAGCCCGATGCGAGCACTTCGGTGACGAAGAACGGATTCCCGGCGGTCGCGGTGTGGAGCCGGTGCGGCGATCGATCGGCTTTACGGGCGAGCTCCGCTACGGCCCGGACGGACAGGGGTTCGAGAGCGATGCGTTTCGTGGACGCGCTCGGAAGTCCGCCGACGACCACTCGTAGCGGGTGGTTCAGCCCGAGCTCGTCGTTTCGGAACGACACGACGAGGAGGCAGTGCGTGCTGTCGAGCCGACGGCCGAGATAGGTCAGTGCATCGAGCGTCGCTGCGTCCGCCCAGTGCATGTCCTCGAGGATTGCCAGCGTGGGAGTCGCTCCCAGCTCGGCGAGCAGCGCAGCAAGCGTCGCTCTGTTGTCGGTTTCCGAGACCACGGCTTCGAGGAGATCTCCACCGACGTCCTGCGCGATGTCGTGGATCGGACCGAGGGGCCGTGGGGTGAGGAGTGCCTCGCACGTGCCCTGGAGGACGCGGACGTTCGAGCTCGCCTCCTCCGCGAATGCCCGAACGAGCGTGGTCTTGCCGATGCCGGCTTCGCCCGAGACGAGAGCGATCCGCCCGTTGCCCGCGACGGCGTCGCGGAGCTCGTCACGAAGGACGGACAGCTCGCGCGAGCGTTCGAGCATCGCACCCAGACCCATGTCCACGGGACCATCGTGCCGCCCGCGCCGCCCGCGCTCAAGCGAGTGACGACGAAAGAGGACGCAGCGGGCGAAGAGCGTGAGATGGCCGTGAAACGAACCGCGGCCTGTTCGGGCTCTATCCGTGCAAGGGCACGATCGCGCGGGCTCCGACGCAGTCGTCGTCTTCGACCCCGAGAAGCGGCACCGGCTCGCCGGAGACGGTGCTCCCCCGCGGCGCCATGCTCTTGCGCGAGTGGATGTGCGGAGGCGCCGGCCACCTTCCCAAGTGGCCGGCACCTTCGCGCACGTGCGCCTACGACGTCGACGTCCGCTCGAAGCGGTGACAGGCCCGGTAGTCCACGGTCAGGTCGAGCAGCGACCATGTCCCGCCGGGCAGGTTGAACGCGTCCTGCGGGCACTTCTGACCCTGGTACAGGTCGGCGCGCTGCAGAGACTCGGTGCCTGCGAAGGCCTGGCCCACGAGGTTGTACACGCGGAGCTGCATGTGCGGAACCGTCACTCCGTCCGTGGAGATGAGATCCGCCACGGACGGCTTGCCGGGCTCGGAGCAGTGCAGGTACTGGCCGGCGATCGGCACCTCCGGATTGCAGTTCCAACCCGCGGCCTTGGCCCGGTCCATGTCCGTGGCGGCCGGGCTTCCCAACGCTGTAGCCGCAAGCGCGATCGCTGCGACGACCGGCGCCGTGAGGAGCGTGAGCTCGAGCTTCCTCATGTCCTTCCTCCTTCCGGTTGGTGAGTTGGCGGCACTTCGGATGTGGTCGCGACCCGCTGGGCGTCAACGACCACGGTGTCAGCGACCTGGACGATCTCGTCGATCGGGAGAGCAGCGGCAGACGAATGGCGACGAATCGCCTCGGGCCCGCCGGCCTCGTACACGCAGATGGACCCGAGCGTCCCGTTGCACTCCGTGAACGTGTAGCTGCCTATCCAGCCCACGAGCTCCGAGAGACGCTCCGCCTCGACGGCTGCGCGCGCGCGGGCCTTCTCGGCCTCGTGCACGTCGTGCCACGCACCGCGTCGCAGGATCAGATACGTCTGCATGCACACTCTCCCGTCGACAGCTCGTACAGAGACCGTAGGG
This sequence comes from uncultured Actinomycetes bacterium, assembly GCA_963750595.1. Classification (GTDB taxonomy): domain Bacteria; phylum Actinomycetota; class Thermoleophilia; order Gaiellales; family Gaiellaceae; genus GMQP-bins7. The sequence continues at coordinate 700,460 of CAVVRG010000003.1, forward strand.
TCTGCACTCCGCGGCCACATCGGGAGAAGTGCCTAGGTTTCGACGAGGCCGTTACCGGTCTTCGAGGAGACCGGCGCGCCGTGCTGCAGCGACGGCCTCGCCACGCGTCTTCGCGGTGAGCTTGCGCAGGATCGTCGAGACGTGGTGATCCACGGTGCGGCGTGAGAGAAAGAGCCTCTCGGCGATCTCGCCATTCCGAAGCCCGTTTGCGACGAGGCCGAGGACGTCCGTCTCACGAGGGGTGAGGCCGGCCGGACTCTCACGGGTCGAGCGGCGAGGGCCACGCGGGAGGCGCCGAATCCCGCGCTCACGGAGTCGGCGCGCGACCATCTCGGCTGCGGGCCGCGCCCCCAGTTGCCGGAGTGCGTCGTACGAACGCCGGAGAGCGCCCTCGTCGTTCGAGTCGGCCAGGGCGAGCGCCGCCTCATACGGGTAGTCGAGCTCCATCCATGACGTTGCCGCGAGCTCCCACGCCCCCGTGATCTGAAGCCGATGCGGTCGCGGCGCCTCGTCCGGTACCTCGTCCGGGATGCCCGCCCGCCAGCGGATGGTCGCGAGCTCGCCGATCGGCCACGGGAGCCCTCGTTCGAGAGCCAGCTCGAATGCCGCGTCGGTTTGGCCTGCGACTGCGTCCGCCCGACCGGCGAGCCAGACGGCTTCGGCCCTCGCGGTCGCGACCGGGGCGATCCGGGGCAGCTCGCCCGTCGGCTCGGACAGTTCGCGCGCTTCGTCGAGCAGCGGCCACACGTCGGGGTCGCCTCGGCGTGCCCGGACGAGGGCGAGCGTGACGAGCGCGAGCGTGCGAGGGAGTGTCGAGACGAAGCGCTCGCCCAGTGCGAGCTGTGCCGTCTCTGCGGCGTCTTCCCAGCGCCCGTCGTTCAGCTCGAGCCGAGATCGATACGCGAGGAGATAGACGTGCGCGAGGTCGTTCCCGTGTCTCCTCGCGAGTGTGAGCCCTTCGTCGATGTCACGACGTGCGAGCGAGAGCGGGCTGTGGAACGCCAGTGCCTTCACCAAGCCGACGGTCATCCCGGCGGCCACCTCGTCGCGACCCATGCGGCGAGCGACGTCGATCCGCCGCTCGACCTCCTCCACGCCGCGACTCGATCCCGCAGCGAGGTCGAGCAAGGCCACTTCGCCCACGATCCAATCCAGTGTCTCGCCGTCCTCCAGCTCGAGCTCGCCAGCGAGCGCGACAGCGCGGTCCGTCCAGGCCCGGGCCGCGACGAGGTCGGCATTCATGCGATGGAGAAAAGCCATGTTGTCGTACGCCTTTGCGAGCTCGGCCCCGGGCGGGACCGACTCGAGGACCGCGACCGCTTCGAGGCCGACGCGGCGCGCCTCGTCCCCTCGGCCTGGACACCAGAGGACGTTTGCGAGCCAGTCGAGGGTTGCGCCCTCCTTCGTCCGGTCACCCAGATCGTGGTAGCAGTCGACGGCAGCTGCGAGCGAGTTGATCGCCTCTTCGGGCTCGTCGGTCAGGTAGCACGCGCGTGAGTACCGCTTGAGCAGCGACGCTCTCTCCTCGAGTGGGAGGCCGCCCGCGTACCGAAGAGCACGTCGAAGGTGCGCTGCTGCCTCGCGATGTGCTCCGAGCTTCGAGGCTCGCTCCGCCGCGTCTGGGGCGAAGCGAAGGACGGCTTCGCCGTCGCCCGCCCCGCCCGCATGGTGTGCGAGCCGGGCGGGGTCGATGACGCCAGAGGGTTTCTGCTGCAGAGCTGCAAGCGCTCTCTCGTGCAAGAGAGTCCGTTGCTCCGGGTTGAGAGAGTCCTCGACAGCCAGACGCGCAAGCTCATGTCGAAACGTGACCAGGCCCTCCGCCTCCGTCAGCATTCCCGAGTCGAGGCACTCGGCCAGGTCTTCGTCGGTCTGTTCGGCGAGATCGACCAGGAGCCAGACCTCTGCACCGGTCGGCGTCACGGAAACGGCTTCGAGCACGCCGCGGGCGCAGGTGCTCAAAGTCGCGGCGCGAGCGAGAACGGCGTCTCGCACGGTCTCCGGTATCCGGCTGGCCTCACCTGCCAGCACCTCCGTGACATAGAACGGGTTGCCCGAGGTGAGGCGGTAGAGCTCGTCCGGATCGGCCGCGGAAGGCTCGGCGAGCAGGGCGACGGCAGCCTGTGAGAGCCGGGGAACGCGCATCCGCTGCGCTGCGGGCACCGACGAGAGGCCGCCGAGGACGATACGAAGCGGGTGTCGAGCGTCCAGCTCATCGTCCCGGTAGGTGGCGATCAGCAGAGCGCTCGAGTCGTCGATCCGCCGAGCCAGCAACCGGACCACATCGAGAGTGGCCTCATCGGCCCAATGCAGATCTTCGAGGACGATGACGGTCGGGCGCCTTCCCGACAGCTCGTCCATGAGGACTTCGGCGACGCGATACGGAATCGTGTCTGCTAGCACGAGCTCGTGGAGCTGTCCTCCGGTGGCATGTGCGATGTCGGCGAACGGCCCGAGCGGCCGCGGCGTGAAGAGCGGATCGCAGGCACCCACCAGGACGCGCGCCCCCTCGCGGCTCTCCTCGCAGAACCGCTGCACGAGTGCCGTCTTGCCAACACCCGCCTCGCCGTGCACCAGCACGGCTCGCCCTGCCCCGGTGCTCGCGTTCGCCAGCGCACTCCGCAGCTGCTCGAGGGAAGCGTCGCGCTCGAGGAGCGGGAGGAGTAGCGGCTCGCTGCCGACAACGGGTTTCACGGGGTACATGGTCGCTACTCGGAGCGGTTGCTTCAAGCGGAGCTAGGATCGGTCGGAGCGAGCGAAGGAGCGATGAGATGGCCGTGATCGAGACGAACCCCAACCTCGGCGCGTCGATCGTCGACGACGCGAAGGAGTACGTCCTCTACTCCTGGTCGGTGCAGGACGCGATCAGCCCGATCGCGGTCGCCGGTGCGGAGGGGAGGTACTTCTGGGACTACGACGGAAAGCGCTACCTCGACTTCGCGTCGCAGCTCGTGAACGTCTCGATCGGCCACCAGCACCCGAAGGTCGTCGCAGCGATCAAGGAGCAGGCGGACCAGCTGGCGACCATCGGGCCGCCGATGGCGAGCGAGTCACGCTCCCGACTCGGGCGCCTGCTCGCCGAGGTCACGCCCGGCGACCTTACGATGTCGTTCTTCACGAACGGCGGAGCCGAGGCGAACGAGAACGCGATCAAGCTTGCGCGGATGTACACGGGCCGCCACAAGGTCGTCGCGCGGTACCGCTCGTACCACGGTGCGACCCACGGCGCGATCACGCTCACCGGAGACCCGCGGCGCTGGGCCGCGGAGCCGGGGATGGCCGGCGTCGTGCGGATGCTCGACCCGTACACGTACCGCTGCCCGGCCGGGCATCCCGACCCCTGCCCGGTGTGCACGGGCGCGCCGCACCTGGAGGAGATCCTCGAGTACGAGGGGCCGCACACGGTCGCCGCCGTGATCCTCGAGACCGTCACGGGTACGAACGGGATCATTCCGCCACCGGACGGCTATCTGCAGGCGATCCGCGAGGTGTGCGACCGGCACGGGATCCTGCTCATCCTCGACGAGGTGATGGCGGGCTTCGGCCGGACCGGGCGCTGGTTCGCGTGTGACAACTGGGACGTCGTCCCGGACATCCTCACCCTCGCCAAGGGGATCAACTCCGGGTACGTGCCGCTCGGCGCCATGGTTTTCCGGAAGCCGATCGCGGACTGGGTGCGCTCGAGGTTCTTCGCCGGCGGGCTCACGTATGCGGGGCACCCGCTGGCATGCGCGTCCGCCGTCGCCTCGATCGAGGCTTTCCGGGAGGAAGGGATCGTCGAGAACGCGGCGGAGATGGGCGCTTACCTCGGCGACCGCCTGCACGCGCTGGCGCAGCGCCACCCGTCGATCGGCGAGGTGCGCGGGCTCGGCTGCTTCTGGGGCATCGAGCTCGTCAAGAGCCGTGAGACCCGCGAGATGCTCGTCCCCTACAACGCGGGAGGCGAGGCCGCCGGCCCGGTCGCCCGGATGGCGAAGGCCGCGCTCGAGCGCGGCCTGTACCTGATGACCCACTGGAACGTGGTGATGGTCGTCCCGCCGCTCACGATCACGCAGGAGGAGGCCGACGAGGGGCTTGCGATCCTCGACGAGGTGCTCGCGATCCCGGACGAGTACTGCAACTAGCGCCGACAGCGTCCCGGGCTCGGTAGCAGCGCTCGCCCATCGCAACCGTCGCCGTCCTCGTGGTGGAGCTCGCCTTCCTCAGGCCGCAAGGAAGGCGGACACGACCGCTGCCGTCTCCTCGAGGGCGTCCCAGAGAACGGTGTGCCCGCCCGGTACGACGACGACCTCGAGCAGGTCGCCGAGCGCGGCCCGATGCGCGTCGAGCAGGTGGTCGTAGGGTAGATACGAGGTCTCGCCGAGCACGAGCAGCGTGGGAACCCGCGCGTGCTCGAAGGGGGGCGGGGCGGAGGCGAGCTCCCCGTACGCGGCCACGACCGCGGCCTGGCAGTAGCGGTACCGGTAGCGGTCGTCGTCGCCCGCCACGAGATGGTCGCGCAGGTCCTCGATCACGACCTCCCGGGGCGCACGCTGGAGCTGGCTCTCCTCGTAGCGGCGGTCGATCCCCTCGTCGAAGGACACGTACGAGCGCTCCCTGCGCGCGTTCTCGGCCGCGTACAGGGCGACGTGCGGGAGGACGTGGATCGCGGGATCGAGCAGCACGAGCCCGGGGACGAGCTTCGGCGCTCGCGCCGCGATCTCGAACGCCAGCCGCCCTCCGAACGAATGGCCGACGAGCACGGCCGGCTCCGCGCCGACCGCCTCCACGACCGCCTGGACGTGCGTCTCCAGGCTCCAGGGCGGCTCGTAGGAAGAGGAGCCGTGGCCGAGGAGGTCGGGCGCCAGGACGTGGCGGTCGGGAAGCGCCCGGGCGAGTCGCGCGAAGTGCCTCCCGTGGTTCGTGACCCCGTGCAGGCAGACGACCCGCGGAGTGCCCGCGTCGCCCCATTCCGCGAGGGCGAGCGTCATCTCTGCTTCAGCGCATCGAGCGACTCGGGGACCATCTCCGTCCGCCGCTCATCGGCCTTCACGAGCGACCAGACGACGGTTCCGCTCTTGTCGATCAGGAACGTGCCCCGGAACGGCGCTCCGTTCCGCTGGTTGAAGACGCCGTAGGCCTTCGCCGCCGCGCCGTGGCCCCAGAAGTCGGAGGCGAAGGTGTACTCCGCGCCCAGTTCGCGCTTCCACGCCTGCCGGCTGGGCGCAGCGTCGCACGAGACGAACACGATCTCGGTCTGCGCGTTGCGGAACGACTCGAGGTTCTCCTGCAGATCGCGCGCCTCGTCCTCGCAGACCTCGGTGAACGCGAAGGGGTGGAAGACGAGGAGGACGTTCGAGCGGCCCGCGAAGTCCGAGAGCCGCACGCGTTCGTCGTGCGTCACCTCGAGGTCGAACTCCGGCGCCTTCTCACCCGTCTGGACTGCCATCCCCGCGCTCCTCTCCCGATCCGGTCGGGCGATAGTACCGCCGGCCCCGAAGGTCTTCCGGGAGATACGAGCGCTCGAATCCGGCCGGGTCGTCGTGCGGGTAGACGTATCCTTCGCCGTGCCCCCGGGCCTTCGCCGCCCTCTTGTGGCCGGTGGAGCGCAACATCGCCGGGGGTCGGGCGTTCCCGTGCTCGCGGACGTCCTTTCGCGCCTCCCAGATCGCAATCGCCGAGGCATTCGACTTCGGTGCCCGGGCGAGGTAGATCGCCGCCTGCGCGAGATTGAGCTGGGCCTCGGGGAGGCCCACGTGCTCCAGGGCCTGCGCCGCCGCGACGGCGACGAGGAGCGCGTTCGGGTCGGCGTTTCCGACGTCCTCGGAGGCGAGGATGACCATGCGCCGCGCGATGAAGCGAGGATCCTCCCCCGCCTCGAGCATCGCCGCGAGGTAGTAGACGGAGGCGTCCGCGTCCCCGCCGCGCATCGACTTGATGAACGCGGAGGCGAAGTCGTAGTGCTGGTCGCCCTTCCGGTCGTAGAGGAGCGGACGCTTGCGCGACGCGTCGAGGACGTGCTCCTCGGAGACCGGCGCTCCTTCGGCGCGGGCGGTCTCGTGTGCGAGCTCGAGGATCTGGAGCGCGGCGCGGGCGTCGCCTCCCGCACGTCGCGCGATCAGGGCGAGCGGCTCCTCGCCGAGGTCCGCGTCGAGCTCCTCCGCGCCGCGCGCCAGGACCACCTGGAGCTCGTCCTCCGAGAGGGAGGTCAGCTCGACGACGGTGCAGCGCGAGAGCAGCGCCGAGTTCACCTCGAAGTACGGGTTCTCGGTCGTAGCCCCGATCAGCGTCACGAGACCGTCCTCGACCGCGTGCAGCACCGAGTCCTGCTGCCCCTTGTTGAAGCGGTGGATCTCGTCGATGAAGAGGATCGTCCGCAGCCCGTTCCCCCCGAGCCGATCCCGGGCGCGTGCGATGACCGCCCGTACGTCGTCCACGCGCGCGGACACCGCCGACAGCTCCTCGAACGTGGCGCCGGTGCGGTCGGCCACGATCCGGGCGATCGTCGTCTTGCCCGTGCCGGGAGGGCCGAACAGGATCATCGAGGGCGGGCGGTCCTGCTCGATGGCGAGCCTGAGCGCGGAGCCCTCCCCGAGGACGTGGCTCTGGCCCACGAGCCCCTCGAGCGTGCTCGGCCGCACGCGCACGGCGAGCGGCGCGTGCTCGGCTTGGCGCGCGGCCGCGGCTTCCCCGAAGAGGTCTCCCACGGCGGAAGTATGCTCCGGACATGGCTCCGCACGACGCGCCGGAAGCCGAGGACTACGCGCAGCCGGTCCTGGCCGGCGCGGCGCCTTCCGACTACGAGCGCTACCTCAACACGGAGGAGCTCCTCGCGCTCCAGAAGGGCGAGGACGCGTGGGTGCACCGCGACGAGCTCCTCTTCCAGGTGACGCACCAGTCCTCGGAGCTCTGGCTGAAGCTCTGCTGGAACGACGCCGCCGAGGCCGCGCGGCGGGTCGAGGCGCGCGATCTCTCGGGCGCCCTCCGGCTCCTCGACCGCGCGACTCTGTGCCTGCGCTTCGTCATCGCCCAGCTCGACATGCTGGAGCGGATGTCGCCTTGGGAGTACCAGGAGATACGCAAGGTGCTCGGCCACGGCTCCGGCTTCGACTCACCCGGCTGGCGGGAGCTCCGGCACGTGTTCCCGCGGCTCGGCCAGGCGTTTCACGGCGTCCGGCGGGCGGCAGGGCTCTCGCTCGCCGACGTCTACGTCCGGGGGCGCGAGCACGAGGACCTGTACCGGCTCGCGGAGGCGCTGATCGAGCTCGACGAGGCGGCGCAGCACTGGCGGATGCGTCACTACCAGGTGGTGGCGCGCGTCATCGGCGACAAGGTGGTCGGGACGCAGGGAACGCCCGTCGAGCTCCTCGGGCGGCTGATCGCGACGACGTCGTTCCCCGAGCTGTGGGAGGTGCGGAACGAGCTGACCGCGCTCTCGAAGGCCGAGAGCTAGTGGCGGTCGCGGAGACCGAAACGGGCTTTCGGGCCGAGGTGACGTCCCTGCTCCAGGCGCTCCTCCGGGCCAATACCGTCAACCCGCCCGGGAACGAGTTCCGCGCGGCGGAGGTGCTCCGCGACTACTTCGCGCGTGACGGGATCGAGGTCGAGCTGTACGCCCGCGAGCCGGACAGACCGAACGTCGTCGCACGCCTACCGGGCGGTGCCGGGCCCTCGTTCGCCTTCTTGTCCCACACGGACACGGTGCTCGCGGAGCCCGCCGAGTGGGACCGCGATCCGTGGTCGGGCGACCTCGTCGAGGGGGAGGTGTGGGGACGCGGCGCGCTCGACATGAAGGGACAGGTCGCCGCCTCCGCCGTCGCGTTCGCGTCGTTGAAGCGCGAGGGCTTTGCTCCGAGCGGCGACCTCCTCTTCGTCTCGGTGGCGGACGAGGAGGTGGGCGGCGCCGGCGGCCACGACGGCTACGGCCTCCGCTGGCTCGTCAAGGCGCACCCGGATGCGGCTCGCTGCGACTACGCGATCAACGAGGGCGGTGGGGAACGTCTCGTGCTCGGCGGCACTCCGGTCTACCTGTGCGCGACGGCCGAGAAGCGGTCGGCCCCGTTCACTGTTCGCGTCCGCGGCCGCAGTGGCCACGCGTCCATGCCGGGAATCGCGGACAACGCGCTCGTCAAGGCCGCCCGCTACGTCGAGGCTCTGGGTGCCTACGAGCCGCCGCGGGAGCTCATCCCCGAGGCGCGCGGCTTCTTCGAGGCCGTCCTCGGCGAGGCGCCTCCGCTAGAGGAGGCGCTCGCGCGGGCCGCGGAGCTGCACCCCGCGCTTCCCGCGCTCGCCGCGCCGCTCCTCTCCTTCACGCTTTCGCCGACGATGATCGAGGCGTCGCATCAGCGGAACGTGATCCCCGCGCTCTGCGAGATCACCGTCGACTGCCGGCTCCTTCCCGAGCAGACGTCCGCAGACGTCGATCCGCTGCTCCGTGCGGCGCTCGGTGAGGGCGACTACGAGCTCGAGTGGATGGAGTCGGTCGGAGGAACGCGCTCGCCCCTCGGGACACCACTCTGGCACGCGCTCGCGGCGTTCACGGCGCAGATCGAGCCAGGAGCGACGATGGCTCCGATCGCCTGCCCCGGCTTCACGGACAGCCACTATCTCCGCGAGGCCTTCGGCACCATCGCCTACGGCTTCTTCCCGGTCAGGGCGATGGAGACGGAGCTCGCGACGACGCTCGTGCACTCGGCGAACGAGCGGGCGGCCGTCGACGACCTCTCACTCGGGGTCGACGTGCTGCGAGCGGCCGCCCGGTCGCTGCTTGCCTAAGGGCGCGGCGTCCCGGTCCGCGACGACGAGCTGGTGCGCCGCTACGACGCGGGTCGCCGGGATGGACGGATCCAGGGCGAGCAGGCGGACGAGCGCGTCCCGCTTCTCGCTGCCGGTCACGAGCCAGACGACCCGGATGGCGGCGTTCAGCGCCGGGTAGGTCAGCGTCAGTCGGCGCCGGCCCTCGTAGACGCCGGTGACGGCGACGGGGCGGTCGTCGACCTCCAGGACCGGGTCGCCCGGGACGAGCGACGCCGTGTGCCCGTCCACGCCGAGCCCGAGGTGGACGACGTCCAGCGAGGGCGGGAGCTCCGTCGCGTACCTCTCCGCAGCGGCGTCGAGATCGCCCTCGTCCACGGGCATCGGGTGGACATGCTCGTCCGGGAGGGCGTCGAGGAGCGCGGTGAGGTTCCGGTCCGGGCTTCCCGCCGGAGCCACCCGCTCGTCCACCTGGTAGACGGCGACTCTCGCCCACGGCAGGTCTCGTGCGAGGTCGGCGAGGAGCGCTTCCGGCGTCTTGCTCAGCGCGACCGTGAGTGTTCGGGACGTCGCCCGCGCGTGCTCGGCCACGAACGCAGCGACCCGGCGGGCAGCGGCCTCCGCATCCCCGTGGACCTCGAGTTCGACCGTCACGCCGGCTTCTCGGCGTGCCCACCGAACCGGCTCCGCATGGCCGAGAGCACGCGGTTCCCGAAGTCGTCCTCGCCGCGTGAGGTGAAGCGGGAGTAGAGCGCAGTTGAGAGAACCGGCGTCGGCGCGCCCGTCTCGATGGCCGCGATCGAGGTCCAGCGGCCCTCGCCCGAGTCCGAGACGCGGCCGGCGAAGCCGTCGAGCCCCGGGGACTCGCGGAGCGCCGCCGCGGCGAGGTCGAGGAGCCACGAGGAAACGACGCTGCCGCGACGCCAGAGCTCGGCGATCGCGGCGACGTCGAGCTCGTACCGGTAGAGCTCGGGGTGCGCGAGGGGGGCGGTCTCGGCGTCGGCCGCGCGCTCGGCGAGACCGGCGTCCGCGTGGTGCAGGAGGTTGAAGCCCTCCGCGTACGCGGCCATGAGGCCGTACTCGATCCCGTTGTGGACCATCTTCACGAAGTGCCCGGCGCCGGGCCCGCCGCAGTGCAGGTACCCGAGCTCCCCCGGCGCGGGCTCACCGGTCCGCTCGGGACCGCGCGGCGCGGCGTCGAGCCCGGGGGCGAGCGAGGCGAAGATCGGATCGAGGCGGCGGAAGGCGCCCTCGTCGCCGCCGACCATCAGGCAGTAGCCCCGCTCGAGGCCGAAGATGCCGCCACTCGTCCCGCAGTCCAGGTAGTGGATGCCGCGGGCATCGAGCTCGTGCGCGCGCCGGATGTCGTCGGGATAGTGCGTATTGCCGCCGTCGACGATCGTGTCGCCCGGAGCGAGGAGGCCGGCGAGGTCCTGGAGCACGGTCTCCGTGACCCGTCCCGCGGGGAGCATGAGCCACACCGCACGCGGCGGGTCGAGAGCGGCGACGAGCTCGTCGAGCGACCCGGCGCCCTCGCCGCCCTCGGCGACGAGCGCCGCGACGGGTGCCGGATCCCGGTTGTGTCCGACAGGGCGATGTCCGTCCCGCAGGAGGCGTAGCGCGATGTTCCCGCCCATCCGTCCGAGCCCGACGATCCCCAGCTGCAGCGGTGTGTCGGTTGCCACTCCCACTCCTTTCCGCGACCATCGTGGTCGTGAGCGCGTTCGGCCCGGAGGTTACGCGGCGAGGGGAGTCCTCGTGAGCCAGGCTGCCGACGCGCTCGTCGTGTTCGGGATCACCGGCGACCTCGCGCGCAGGATGACCCTGCCTGCGCTGTACCGGCTTACCGAGCAGGGGCTGCTCGGCTGCTCCGTGATCGGCGTCGGGCGTCGGCCGATGCATGACGAGGAGCTCGCGGAGCACACCCGCGAGGCGATCTCCGCTGCGATCGAGGACGTCGACGAGAAGGTGCTGGCGCAGCTTCTCTCGTGTCTCCGGTACGTCGGGGGAGATGCGGAGGGCGACTCTCTGTACGACCGCCTGCGGAAGGAGCTCGGCGACGCGAAGGCGCCCCTCTACTACCTCGCGACCCCTCCCTCGATGTTCCTGGAGGTCGCGGAGGAGCTCGCAGAGGCCGGCCTCGTCGAGAACGCCCGCCTCGTCGTCGAGAAGCCGTTCGGCACCGATCTCCACTCGGCGCGTGAGCTGAACGCGGGGCTCACCGCGATCTTCCCCGAGGAGCGGCTCTTCCGGATCGACCATTTCCTGGGCAAGGAGCCGGTGCAGGACATCATGTACCTCCGGTTCGCCAATGCACTCTTCGAGCCGCTCTGGAACCGGGAGCACGTGGAGTCCATCCAGATCACGATGGCGGAGGACTTCGGCGTCGACGGGCGTGGCTCGTTCTACGATCGCGTGGGCGCGATCCGCGATGTCGTCCAGAACCACCTCCTCCAGGTGCTGGCGCTCGCCGCGATGGAGCCTCCCTCGGGCGACCACGACGCGATCCCGCGACGCCGCGCGGACGTCTTCCGGGCCATGCCGGCAGCGGATCCGGCGAAGGCCGTTCGCGGGCAGTACGGCGGCTATCTCGACGTCGAGGGCGTCGCACCGGGCTCGCAAACGGAGACCTTCGTCGCGGTCCGGCTGGAGATCGAGAACTGGCGGTGGGCGGGCGTGCCCGTCCTCATCCGGGCAGGGAAAGCGCTCCCGGTGACGGCGACCGAGACCGTGATCCGTCTCCAGCGCGTGCCGCAGATCCAGTTCGGCCGGCACCGGCTCGACTGTCAGGGGCACGACGACATCGTCCTGCGCATCGGTCGCAACGCCGGAGTCACGATCATGGTCCGCGCGAAGACGCCGGGGAAGGAGGTCTCGCAGCCCGTCTCGCTCGACCTCGACTTCGAGGACGAGCTCGGCGAGCCGCCGCAGCCCTACGAGCGGCTTCTCGCGGACGCGCTTCGTGGCGACGACACGCTCTTTCCTCGCTGGGAGGTGATCGAGGAGACGTGGCGCATCGTGCAGCCGCTCCTCGACGAGCCGCCGCGTCTCGAGGCGTACCCGCCGGGAACCTGGGGCCCGAAGAGCGCCGAGGGTATCGCGGCGCGCCACGGCGGCTGGCGCGAGCCACTCGAACAGTAGTCGGGAGAGGTGACTGGCAGCCGGCGTACCCGGTGCCTGTCACCCCGGTGTTCGGCTGCGGGCGGGGACACGCGGAAACCAGGGTGACAGTCCCCTTCGGGAACCAGGGTGACCCCCTTCGGGGACAGTCACCAGCGCTCGGCCGTGTCTCCGCGGCCGACGACGATCTCGGAGACGAGCTCCGGTGGGAAGAGCCCGTGCTCGACGACACCGGGAGTCACGTCGAGGCGCGCGGCGAGCTCGGCCGGGTCGCCTACGGGGCCGACCCAGTCCGCGAGGAGACCACCGTCCGGGGTGGGAGGCGCGTCGCGAAGCCGCGCCGGGCCCAGGCGCTCGAGCGTGGCCGCGACGCCGAAGGCCAGGAGCTCGAGCGGCACCGGCGGGACGACGCGCTCGACGACCTTGTCCGAGGACGCGATCACGACGAAGCGCCTCGCTGCGCTGGCGACGATCTTCTCGCGCGTGTGCGCGCCGCCGTTCCCCTTCACGAGCCAGCGGTCCGCGGTCACCTGGTCGACGCCGTCCACGGCGATGTCGAGCCGCGCGATCGCGCCGGCGTCGTCGAAGGGGACCAGCCGAAGCCCGTGCTCGCGTGCCGCGGCCTCCGTGGCGGCTGAGGTGGGGACGCACCGCAGGTCGAGGCCGCGCGCGGCGAGCGCGACGAGGAAGTGCCCGGCAGTGGAGCCCGTCCCGAGGCCCACCGTCATGCCGTCCTCGACGAGCGCCGCGGCGGCTTCGGCGGCGAGCCGCTTCTCGCGCTCGATCTCGGGTCGCACCGCGGGCAACCCTACAGCGCCTGCGGGTCGTCGATTAGCGTGCGTCACGTCATGGGGTGGAGCGAGTGGGCAGGTCCGGTCGAGGTGGAGCCGTCGCTCTACGCGGCCGACTTCTCCCGACTCGGCGAGCAGGTCTCGGCGCTCGCCGAGGCGGGCGCCCGCGTGTTCCACTTCGACGCCGGCGACGGCCACTTCATCCCCGAGATCACGATCGGCCCGGTCGTGCTGGCCTCGATCGCCCCGCTCGTGCACGGGTGGGGCGCCGCGCTCGACTGCCACCTGATGGTGAGCGAGCCGGAGCGTCACTTCGAGGCGGTCGCACGGGCCGGCGGCGACAGCGTCACGTTCCACGTCGAGGTGTGCGACGACCCTCCCCGCGCGATCGCGAGCGCGCGGGCGCTGGGGCTCGGGGCGGGTGTCGTCTTCAACCCCGGCACCGCGGTCGAGGACGCCGTCGCGGCCGCCGACGGAGCGGACCTCGTCCTCTGCATGTCGATCGAGCCCGGGTACTCGGGGCAGGCGTTCATGCCCGAGGCCCTCGAGCGCATCGCCCGGCTCCGGTCGCTGCTCCCTGCCGGGGTGCGCGTGCAGGTGGACGGCGGGGTCAACGGGGAGACGATCGGCGCGGCTCACGAGGCCGGAGCCGACCTGCTCGTCGCGGGCAGCGCGGTCTTCTGGCGTGACGACCCGGCCGCCGGGTTCCGGGAGCTCGTCGCGCGCGTCGGGGAGCGGGCCCGTGCGTGAGCTTCGGGAGCTGGCGATCTGGCGCCGCCTCGAGTGGCATCGCGGTGAGATCCGCGACCTTCACCTCCGCGAGCTCTTCGACTCGGATCCCACGCGCGGCGTGCGCCTCACCGCCGAGGCGGCCGGCCTCTACCTCGACTACTCGAAGCACCTCGTCACCGACGACACGCTCCAGCTCCTGCGCAGGCTCGCCGCGGAGCTCGGGCTCGCGGACCGGATCGGGAGCATGTTCCGGGGTGAGCGCGTCAACGTCTCGGAGGACCGCCCCGCGCTCCACGTCGCCCTGCGGATGCCGCGCTCGCGCTCGCTCGTCGTGGACGGCGTGGACGTCGTCCGCGAGGTGCACGCGGAGCTCGACCGGATGTCCGCCTTCTCCGAGGGGGTGCGATCCGGGGGCCTGGACGGGAGCGACCGGGGCGCGGATTCGCGCGGTCGTCAACATCGGGATCGGCGGGAGCGACCTCGGCCCGGCGATGGCGTACGAGGCGCTGCGCCCGAGAACGACCCCGGAGATCGCGTTCCGGTTCGTCGCGAACGTCGATCCGGTCGACCTCGCGTCCGCGACGCGGGACCTCGACCCGCGCGAGACGATCTTCGTCGTCGTCTCGAAGACGATGTCCACGCTCGAGACGCTCGAGAACGCCCGGGCGGCGCGGGCATGGGTCGCCGCAGCCCTGGGTGGCGAGGACGGGCTCGACCGCCACGTCGTCGGCGTCGCGGCGAACGCGGAGGTGGCCACGGGCGCGCTGCGGATCCCCGAGGAGAACGTGTTCCGCTTCTGGGACTGGGTCGGCGGGCGGACGTCACTCTGCTCGGCGGTCGGGCTCTCGACGATGGTCGCTCTCGGGTCGGAGGGGTTCCGGGAGCTCCTCGACGGGTTCCACGCCATGGATCGGCACTTCGCGGCCACCCCACTCGGCGGGAACGTCCCTGCGACCGTAGGCCTGCTTGCCGTCTGGTACCGGGGCTTCCTCGGCGCGCAGACCAGCGCCGTGATCCCGTACGCGACCTCGCTGCGTTTGCTCCCCGCCTACCTGCAGCAGCTCTCGATGGAGTCGCTGGGCAAGCGCGTCCAGGAGAGCGGCGACCCCGTCGAGACGGATACGGGCGCCGTGCTCTGGGGCGAGCCCGGGACACCTGCCCAGCACGCGGTGTTCCAGCTCCTCCACCAGGGGACCGTGCTCGCCCCGGTCGACCTCGTCGGCTTCGCGCGGTCTCCCGAGGACGCCCGCGAGCGGCACGACCTCCTCGCGGCCAACCTCTTCGCGCAGGCCGAGGCGCTCGCCGTCGGCCGCACCGCCGAAGAGCTCGAGGAGCTGGGGGTGCCGGAGGAGATGATCCCGCACCGCGTCATGCCCGGCAACCGGCCGAGCTCGGTGATCCTCGGGCGCGAGCTCACGCCGGCAACCCTCGGCGCCCTCGTCGCGCTCTACGAGCACAGTGTCTTCACCCAGGCGGCGATCTGGGGGATCGATCCGTTCGACCAGTGGGGCGTGGAGCTCGGGAAGGAGCGCGCTGCGAAGATCGCACCCGAGCTCGAGCCGGGCTGGAAGCACGAGCTCCTTCACGACTCCTCGACCAACGAGCTGATCCGGCGCTACCGGGATCTCCGCGACGGAGGAAGCTAGCGTGGACACGCTCGAGCTGCGCGAGCCGGACGACGCGTTCCGCCGCCTCGACGAGTGGCTGCGCGAGCGCGGGTTCTTCGCGCCCGGGGGCGAGGGCCTCGCCGCCGACCTCTACCTCGGCTACGGGCTCTCGCAGGCCGATTCGCCGCGGGGCGGCACCGCCTCCGCCGGAGCCCAGCCCGGCGCTGCCCCTGCTCGCGTGCCGGCTCAGGCCGGGCGACCGCGTCTGGGCAGGCCGATCGCGGAGAGCTGCCGCGTGGGCCGCTGGGAGCCCACGTGGACGGCGAGCGAGTACGCCGAGGCGGTCGAGCGGGTCCGGATCGCGATCGCGCGGGGCGACGTCTACCAGGTCAACCTCGTCCAGCACCTCTCCGCGCCGTTCACCGGCGACCCGGAAGGTGTCGCGGCGCGGGTCGCCCGCCTCAGGCCGCTGCACGGGCTCCCTCTCTCCGGCGACGGGTGGGCGATCGTCTCCGCCTCGCCGGAGCTCTTCCTCGCGCGGAGGGGGAGCCGCGTGTGGACGATGCCGATCAAGGGGACGAGACCGCGCGGCGCCGGCGCCGCGCTCCGCGAGTCCGAGAAGGACGCTCGCGGAGCACGTGATGATCGTCGACCTCGAGCGCAACGACCTGTCGCGCGTCTGCCGGGCCGGGACCGTGCGCTGGCCCGAGCTCATGGCCACGCGGGAGCTCGCCGGGGTCGAGCACATGGTCTCCACGGTCGAGGGCACGCTGCGCGAGGGGGTGGGGCTCGCCGAGATCCTCGAGGCGGCGTTCCCCGGAGGCTCCGTGACGGGCGCGCCGAAGATCGCAGCGGTGGACATCGTCGCCGAGCTGGAGCCGGTGGGCCGCGGCGCCTCGATGGGAGCGCTCGGAGTCGTGCGTGGGAACGGCGACTTCGACCTCGCGCTCACGATCCGGACCTTCGCGATCGCCGACGAGCAGGATTCATCTCTGGGTGGGCGGCGGCGTCGTCTGGGACTCCGAGCCCGCTTCCGAGGTCGAGGAGTCGTGGGTGAAGGCCCGCCCGCTCCTGGACGCCGTCGGCTCGGCGGAGGTCGCGCTGGCGGGGGCCCGCCGGTGACGCTGCTCGCCCTCGCGGTCACCGGCCGTGGGCTCGTCGACCCGCACGAGCCGGCCGTTCGCGCCGACGACGAGGCGCTTCTCCGCGGCCGTGCGGCGTTCGAGACGCTGCGGATCTACGCCGGCCGGCCGTTCCGCCTCGACGCGCACATCGACCGGCTCGAGAGCTCCGCGGAGGTGCTCGCGCTTCCGCGCGTCGAGCGCCGCCGCATGGAGGTCCTGACCGGGCTCGTGCTCCCGAGGGCCGAGCAGGGTGACGCCGTCCTGCGCCTCGTCTGGACGGCCGGGCCGCAGGGTGGCCCTCCGACCGGGCTCGCGCTCCTGAGCGCGGTGCCCGACTGGATCGAGGACGTTCGCATGCGCGGCGCCCGCGCCGTGTCGCTGCTCGGCGTGCGCGCCGCGGCGCCGTGGCTGCTCCCCGGGGTGAAGTCGACGAGCTACGCGGTCAACATGGCCGCGGAGGCGGAGGCGAAGCGCCGGGGCGCGGACGACGCGATCTTCGTCGACGCGGACGGCGTCGTCCTGGAGGGCACGGTGACGAACGTCTGGTGGCGCACGGGAGACACGCTTCGGACACCGTCGCTCGACCTCGGGATCCTCGCCGGCGTCACGCGCCAGACCCTCCTCGAGCTGGCCGGGCCGTGCGGCTACCGCGTGGAGGAGGGGACGTTCGGGATCGGCGACCTCGAGCGCGCCGACGAGGTCTTCACCTCGTCCTCGGTGCGCGAGATCCTGCCCGTGGTGGAGCTCGACGACTGGAGCTACGACCAGGGGGCCGCCGCCGCGGTCCTGCAGCAGGCGCTCCGCGAGCGTGCCGCTAAGGTCTGACCGATGACGGAGACCGTTCGTCTCGGCGGCATGGCCATGCAGAACGGCGTCCTCGTGCACGGCCCGACGTCGTGGGGCGCCGCCGTCCGGGACGCGGAGGGCGAGCTGCACGTCGCCTCGGGGGCGAAGCCGCGGTTCGCCGAGTCCGTGTCGACTCCGGTCCTGCGCGGCCCGCTGCGGCTGGCGGAGGCGTTCGCGGTCCTGCCCGTCATGCATCGCTCGCTCCCGCAGGCCAAGCTCCCCTTCGCCCGCCCCGGCGTCGTCGCCGCGCTCGGCGCGACGATGGTCGGCGGCCGCCTCCTGCGCCGCTCCGGATCGCTCTCGCGAGGCGGACGGGAGCTCGTCGCGGGCGCGCTCGCGCTCCTGCCGGCGGCCGTGGCGCTCCGCGAGCCCGGCCTCGCCGAGTACCACGGCGCCGAGCACGTCTCCATCGGGACGTACGAGAGCGGAGGCACTCCCGCGCCGAAGGAGCACCCCCGCTGCGGCTCGCAGCTGATCGGGCCGCTCATGGCGTCGTCCCTGGTCGCGAACGTCGCCGCGTCGGCAGCGCCGCGACCGGCGCGCGGCCTCGCCCGCCTCCTCGGGTACGACCGTGGCGCTCGGCGCCTCGGTGGAGCTCTTCGCCTGGATGGCACGCCATCCGGAGAAGCGCCTCGCGCGCGCGCTCGCGCGGCCGGGCTTCGAGCTGCAGCGGCGCTTCTCGACCGCGGAGCCCTCGCCCGAGCAGCTCGAGGTCGCGAACGCGGCCCGCGACGCCTGCCTCGCGCTCGAGCAGTGAGCCGAGCGCGCGGCCGCCTCTCACCGGAGGTCTTCGAGCTCCCCGTCGAGAAGATCCGCGACGGCTACTACACGGACGCCTACTTCAACCACGCGCGCTCGACGCTGCTCGCCGACGGCAGGCACCCGCACGTGCTCGTGCAGGTGTTCCAGAAGAAGGAGGCGGTCCTGGGAGGGATGGACGAGGCGATCGCGATCCTCGAGCTCTGCTCCCACGACCGGGACGGGCTCACGATCGAGGCGCTCCACGACGGGGATCTCGTCTCGCCCTGGGAGACGGTGCTCACGATCGAGGGCGACTACACGCTCTTCGCGCACCTCGAGACCGTCTACCTCGGCGTCCTCGCCCGTCGGACGCTCGTCTCGACGAACGTACGCCGCGTCGTGGAGGCCGCGAACGGGAAGGAGATCCTCTACTTCCCCGCGCGGCACGACCACCACCGCGTGCAGACGGGCGACGGCTACGCGGCCCACGTCGCCGGCGCGATCGGCGTCTCGACCGACGCCCAGGCCTCGTGGTGGGGAGGCAGCGGGATCGGGACGGTCCCGCACGGCCTGATCGCGGCCTATGGCGGCGACACCGTGCTCGCTGCGCAGCGCTTCGCCGAGTGGGCACCGGCGGACATGAACGTCGTCGTTCTCGTCGACTTCGAGAACGACTCGGTGCGAACATCGCTGGAGGTCGCCCGGGCACTGGGGCCGCGGCTGTGGGGCGTCCGGCTCGACACGTCGGCCGACCTCGTCGACCGCGCGCTCTGGGACGAGATGGGCGACTTCGACCCACGCGGGGTCAACGAGCGTCTCGTCCACGAGGTGCGGGACGCGCTCGACGGAGCAGGCTTCGGAGACGTCAAGATCGTCGTCTCCGGCGGCTTCACGGTCGAGAAGATCCGCCGGTTCGAGGAGCGAGGCGTGCCCGCCGACGCCTACGGCGTGGGCTCGTCCCTCATCCGCGGCGAGAACGACTTCACGGCGGACGTGGTCCTCCTCGACGGCCGCCCGGTGGCGAAGGTCGGCCGCCGCCACCGCCCGAACCCACGGCTCGAACGCGTCAGCTGAGCGGTCCCGGCCACGAGCCGACAGGCTCGCTCGACCGGACCACGTGCGCGCCCATCCCGGCGAAGCGCTCGTACGCGGCGTCGGCGTCGTCCGTGTAGTCGATCCCCGGGACGACGACGGGGGACGAGCAGTCCTCGAGCAGGTAGAGACGCGACGCGAGCTCCGGCGCGTCCCGGAGGAGGTCGTCGACCGTCCAGGCCACGCAGTGGCTCTTCGCCTGCCCGGCGACGAGCACGGCGTCGAACCCGAGCAGGTGCTCGACGAGCGCCGCGTTCCGCGCGCCGATCGTCTCCCCGCCCGCCCCGTGCACGACCTCCGGGCCGAGCACGGAGTAGTGCTCGGTGAGGGGGCTCTGCCCCTTGACCTCGAACCGCGCCTGCGAGCGGCGCGCGATCGAGTGGAAGAAGAGCGCCTCCTCGACCGCGCTCACGAGCGCGTGCCCGATCCCCCCGAGCAGCGCGTGGAACGGCCACACCGTGAGGTCGTACTTGCCGCCTGCGGCGAGCGTCTCGACGTACGCCGAGAGGTGCTCGCCCGGGTGCGCGAGCCCGACGGCCTCGGCCGCGTCCGGGTCGACGCGCCAGCGTCCCGAGGCGACGTCGTCCGGCGTGACGAGCGTGTAGGGATCGGGGTGGCGCCCGTCCGCGTCCACGAGGAACGGGGCGTGGAAGATCTGGAAGGCCTGGTGCGTGTCGAGCGTCACCACCACCTGCGTGAGCGCACGGAGGTTCCGGTAGACGAAGTCGCAGAGGCGCCGGCTGTCGTCGAGCGCGCCCGTCCCGGAGCGCCCGGCGACGAAGAGCTCGAAGCCCGGGGTGCAGAAAGTGTTCTGGGCGTCGACCACGAGCAGGCAGACGCAGCCGCGCGTCGGAGGCGGCCGGCGCGAGACCGTGCTCCGCGGCCCAGGCCGTCGCCTCCGCGAAGCGCGCCTCGTAGTCGACCTTCCAGACCTCCCCGACGCGCTCGGGACGGACGTGGGGCGGCAGCGGAAGCTCCGCGGACATCCCTCCTACGCTACTCCGCCCGGTGATTGACCGGCGCGCCGACCGCGCCTAGTGTCGGAGCATGGGCCCGGCCGTTCGCGCAGCGCTGCTGCTGTCGGCGCTCTCGGCCGGGCTCCTTCTCTCGCTCGGCCCCGACTCCATGGCCGGGGTCGACCAGCGCCCTCCGGCGGGCAGCCCGGACCCGAGGCAGATGGTGCTCCGCTCCTCCGATCTCGGCGGTGCGCAGGTGACCGCGCAGCGCTACTACCGGGACCCCGACTTCCCCTCGGTCATCTCCTACGAGCGCGAGTTCGAGTCGGCTCGCGTCGGGTCGACGAGGCTCGTCGCCGTCGACAGCGAGGCGGAGGTCGGCACGAGCGCCGCGACCACGGCGAGCTTTCTCCGCGCGTTCGAGCGGTATCCTCGGGACGAGAGCCGGTCGCAGACTCCTCACGCAGGCGATCACCGAGGAGGCCGAGGGCCTCGTCTCGAACGTCCGGGTCGGCCGGCCTCGGGCGCTCGGCGTGGGAGCCGACTCCTTCGACCTGCTCGTCACGCTGAAGGTTCTCGGCCTGCGCCTCGACGCGCGCGTCGCAGCGTTCCGGGTCGACCGCGTGCTCGGGCTCCTGCTCACCATGAGCGAGCCCGGCGGGCGGGTTCCTCGAACGGTGTCGAAGCGACTCGCGGGGATGATGGCCGCGCGTGCGAGGGCGGAGCTCCTCCCGCGGAGCACCGGCGCGCCGGTGATCACAGGGACCGCGCAGGTCGGTCAGACGCTCACCGCGACGCACGGCACCTGGCGTGGGAGCCCGACGACGCTCGCGTACCAGTGGCAGCGGTGCGACGGCACGGGGCTCTCGTGCGTCGCGATCCCGGGCGCCGCCGGCGACCGATACGTCGTCGGGCCGGCCGACGTGGGCTCCCGCATCCGCGTGGCCGTCACCGCCCGCAACTCGGTCGGCTTCGCGACCTCGGTCTCGACGCCGACAGCGGTCGTCCCGGAGATCGCGCCGCCGGTCAACGTCTCGCCACCGACGATTTCCGGCAGCCCCCAGGTCGGCCAGACGCTCACGGCGCAGGGAGCCGGCACGTGGAGCGGCAACCCCTTCGAGCTCCGGTTCCAGTGGCTACGCTGCGATGCGTCCGGAGGGGCCTGCGTCCCGATTCCGGGGGCGATCGCCGGCACGTACGTCCTCGCCTCCGGCGACGTCGGCGCCACGATCCGCGTCGCCGTCACGGCGCGCAACGCCGCGGGAGAGACGACGGCGGTCTCCGCGCCCACCGCGCCCGTCACCTGAGCCGCCGAGTAGCATCGCGCCGGTGGAGGTGAGCGGCATCCATCATCTCGGCATGGCCGTCTCGGATCTCGAGGAGGCGATCGCGACGTACGAGCGCCTGTTCGGCGCGACCCTCGAGGGTCGCGAGACCCTTCTCGAGCAGGGCGTCGAAGCCGCCGCCGTCCGCGTCGGCGGGAGCCGCGTCGAGCTCCTCGCGCCGACCGGCGAGGACACGCACGTCGGCCGCTTCCTCGCCAGGCGTGGCCCGGGCATGCATCACGTCGCGCTCGAGACACCGGACGTCGGGGAGGCGCTCGCGACGCTCCGGGCGGCCGGCGCGCAGCTGATCGACGAGGCTCCCAGGCGAGGGCTGTTCGGGCTCGAGGTCGCGTTCGTCCATCCCGACGCCCTGCACGGCGTCCTGACCGAGGTGGTGTCGAATGGCTGAGATCGAGTTCGTCCGCGTCGAGATCGGGCTCGACGGCGGTCAGATCCAGAGCATCCTCGTCACGCGGGAGAGCGCGGACGCCCTCTCGGGGGCCCTCGGCTCGGGAGAGCAGGGGACGCTCACCCTGGAGGCGCAGGACGGGACGATCCTGCTCGTCCTCTCGCGCGTGACCTATGCGAAGCGCTTCGCCCGCGAGGGACGGGTCGGTTTCGGCGACTGATGCCCCTGCAGGTCGGGATCGTCGGCCTGCCGAACTCCGGCAAGACCACCCTCTTCAACGTGCTCACGCACGCGGGCGCGGAGGTGACGGCATATGCGTCGGTGACGGAGAAGGCGAACGTCGGCATGGCTCTGATCCCGGACGAGAGGCTGGAGAAGCTCGCCGCGCTCGTCGGATCGCGGAAGGTCACGCCCGCGGCCATACGGGTCGTGGACGTGCCCGGCGCGCGCGTCGAGGTCCCGGGCGGTCTGCGCCAGACGGACGCCCTGCTCGCCGTGGTCGACGGCTTCTCGGACGACGCCGACCCCGCGCGCGACCTGGAGACTCTCGGGCTCGAGCTCGTCGTCGCGGACCGCGACCACGTCGAACGCCGCGTGGAGCGCGTGCGCAAGGACGCGAAGTCGGGCGATCCCGCGACCCGGCAGGAGCTCGCCCTGCTCGAGGAGCTCCTGGCGCACCTGGAGGCGGGAAAGCCGCTCTCCGAGTGGTCGCGCGAGCTCCCGCGCGAGCTCGAGCCGCTGACCACGAAGCCGCTGATCCCGGTCGAGAACGGGCCCGGCGGGATCGACTGCAAGCTCGAGCTGGAGCTCGCCGAGCTCCCGGACGAGGAGGCGGCGGAGTTTCGCTCGGGCCCCCCGGCGCTCGACGAGGTCGTCCACCGGCTCAAGGACGCCCTGGGGCTGATCACGTTCTTCACCATCGGCGACACGGAGGCGCGCTCGTGGACGCTCCGGCACGGCGAGACGGCATTCGACGCGGCCGAGTCGATCCACTCGGACATCGCCCGCGGGTTCATCCGCTGCGAGGTCATCCGCTGGGACGACCTCCTCGAATCGGGCTCGCATGCCGAGGCCGCTCGCCGCGCGCTCCAGCGGCTCGAGGGCAAGACCTATGTCGTCGCGGACGGGGACGTCCTCAACGTCCGCTTCAACCTCTGACGCCGCAGGCCGCCCCGGTACCGACGATGCCGGTCAGCCGGCCGCGACGAGCGCGGCGCCGGCGATCGCGACACCGCCGGCGGCGCGCCGCGACACGCTCAGCTCCTCGCCGAGGACGAGCCGGGCGAGGAGGACGGTGACGACCGGGTAGAGCGAGCTCAGGACCGCGACGATCCCCGCCGCGCCGTAGGTCGTGGCGAGGGCCACGAGGAGGTTGGCGCCCGTGTCGAAGGCGCCGATCCCCACGAGAACGGGCAGCGAGCGCCGCGGAACGCGAAGCGGGGTGGACGTGACGAGCAAAGCGACGAGCGAGACCGAGACCGAGGCGAAGCGCGCGGCGACGACCGCCCAGGGCGCGCTCTCGTCGGCCCCCGCGTCGAGACCCACGACGAACAGGCCGAAGCCGATCGCCGCGAGGATCGCGAGCCCCGCTCCTGCCGCGAAGCGCGGGCTTCCCGGCACGGCGGGCTCCCGCGAGAGCGCGACGATGCCGGTGAGGACGAGCACGACACCGACGAGCTGGAGGGTGCCGGGCACGAAGCCCCCGGCCGCGTCGACGAGGAGCGGGACGAGTGGCGAGGCGGCCGAGATCGGGGCGACGATGCCCATCGCGCCGACGGCGAGCCCTCGGTAGAGCGCCCCGAGCCCGACCAGGCCGGCGACGCCCGCGCCGACGGCCGGGAGGAGCTCCGGGACGCCCGGGAACGGATCCCGCGCAACCGCGACCCAGAGCGTGACCCCGGCGAGGCCGATCGCCTGCGAGACGGCGAGGACGACGAACAGTGCAAGACGTCGTGCTGCGAGGCCGCCGAGGAAGTCGCCAAGCCCCCAGGCGAGGGCTCCGCCGAGCGCGAGGGCCGCCGCCAAGCGCTAGTCGCCGACCGGGCGCGTCGCGGCCTGCGCGTCGAGCTGGTTCGCGTGGTACAGGACGGCCGCCTCTGCGGTCTTCGCCGCCTGGCGGTCGTGGTGGCTGCCGACGGCGTGCAGCAGCTCCGCGAGAACCGCGGGGTCGAGGTCGCGACCGCGTTCCTCGATCATCCGCAGCCCGAGATGGACGTGGCCGAGCAGGCGCCCCTCCTCGGTCTGGCGGAAGCTCGGCCCTCGCCGGAGCTCGCGCACCCTGCCCACGTCGTGGAGGAGCGCGGCGGCGAGGAGCAGGTCTCCGCGGAGGCGCGGATGCAGCTGCACGGTCTCCCGGCAGAGCGTTGCGACGCCCACCGTGTGCTCGAGGAGCCCTCCCGCATAGCCGTGATGCCCGTCGACGCCCGCGGCCGGGAGCGCCCGCAGGGCAGCTCGCAGCTCCGTGTCCAGCAGGAAGGAGCCGACGAGCTCGGCGAGGCCGGGATGCGCGATCTCGGCCGCCAGGAACTCGAGGAAGCCGTCGAGCTCCTCCGCGTCCCGCCGCAGCGCCGGCGTGAGCTCCGACGGGTCGGCGCCCTCCGCGGTCTCGACGGCCCGTACCTGCACCTGCAGCTTGCCGCCGAACCGCTCGACGCGCCCCAGCACGCGTACCGCGTCGCCCTCGTCGAACCGCTGGTCGAGGAGCTCGACATCGCTCCAGACGCGTGCCTCGATACGCCCGCTTGCGTCCGCGAGCTCGAGCGCGAGGTATGGCGCTCCCGCCCGGGTGCGGCGGCGCTCTTTCCTCGTGACCGCGAACACGCCCTCGACGGTCCTGTCCTCCGCGAGCTCGGCGATCGTCGTCACGGCCGGAGTCTAGGCGCCCGGTCCTCAGCACCACCCGGCCGCGACAGCGGCCGGCTTCAGGGATTGTCGCGATCGGGCGTCCGCGCGAGCGGATGCCCGGTCTGCGGGGCAAGATGCGCGCCCGGCGCACGGTCCTCAGCACCACCCGGCCGCGACAGCGGCCGGCTTCAGGGATTGTCGCGATCGGGCGTCCGCGCGAGCGGATGCCCGGTCTGCGGGGCAAGATGCGCGCCCGGCGCACGGTCCTCAGCACCACCCGGCCGCGACAGCGGCCGGCTTCAGGGATTGTCGCGATCGGGCGTCCGCGCGAGCGGATGCCCGGTCTGCGGGGCAAGATGCGCGCCCGGCGCACGGTCCTCAGCACCACCCGGCCGCGACAGCGGCCGGCTTCAGGGATTGTCGCGATCGGGCGTCCGCGCGAGCGGATGCCCGGTCTGCGGGGCATGAGCCCGGCGTTGGTACGCTCGCCGCGATGGCCGATGTGCAGCCGTTCCGCGCCGTCCGCTACACCGGCGCGGCCGGTCCGCTCGCCGATCTCGTCGCTCCTCCGTACGACGTCGTGGACGACGACGAGCGCGACCGGCTCTGCGCGCGCAGCCCGTACAACGTGCTCCACCTGACGCTGCCCGACTCGGTCGAGAGTGCCGGACGCCTCTACGCGGACTGGCTGTCGGCCGGGATCCTCGAGCGCGACGCGGAGACGTCGGCGTGGCTCCTCGCGGAGGCGTTCGTCGGTCCGGACGGCGTCGCCCGGGAGCGGCGCGGCGTGGTGGCGTCGGTGGCGGCCGAGCCCTACGACGCCGGGAGAGTCCTGCCGCACGAGCGGACGCACCCGTCGATCCGGGAGGAGCGGATGAAGCTCCTGCGCGCGACGCACGTACAGCCGGAGCCGGTGTTCCTGCTCCACGAGCGCGCGGTCGACCTCGAGGTGCCCGAGCGTGCCCCGGACGTGGCGGTGGACGGCTCCCGGCTCTGGCGGATCGAGGTCGACGACGCCGCGTTCGAGGACGCGGAGCTCCTCGTCGCCGACGGCCACCACCGCTACGAGAGCGCCGTCGAGCTCGGCTCCGAGCTGGGCACGCAGGGCGCCAGGATCATGGCTCTCCTCGTCTCCACCGCGGATCCCGGGCTGCATGTGTTCCCCACCCATCGCGTCTTCTCGGGCCGTCCGGACCTCGCCCTCACCGGTGAAGGCGACCCGGTCGGGAGCGTGGAAGAGGCGCTCACGCGCCTTGCCGACGAGACGCACGAGAGCTCCGCCGCCGTCGCCTACCGCGCAGGCCGCGTGGAGCTCGTCCACGGCCGGGAGGGTGAGCTCGACGTCGAGCTCGTCGACCGCCACGGCCTCGACGGGATCGGGTACACGCCGAGGGTCGAGGAGGCCGTCGAGGCCGTCGACCGGGGCGCAGCGGACGTCGCGTTCCTGCTCCGCGAGCCGCGCGTCGAGGCGGTCTTCGCGGTCGCGCGAAGGGGCGACCGGATGCCCCAGAAGAGCACCTTCTTCTTCCCGAAGCCGCTCTCCGGTCTCCTCTTCCACCCGGTCGGCTCGTGACGCGCTGGCTCGACACCTGCCGGCTCTGCGTCGCCGACGTGCATGAGGTGCTCGAGCGCCTTCCCACGCGCGTGGAGCGCGAGCCCGTCCTCCGCCGCGGCGAGGGCGGGGACGACACGACCGCGGTCGACCAGGCGGCGGAGGACGCGGTGGTGGCCCGTCTCGATGCGCTCGGCGAGGACTTCGTTCTCGTCTCGGAGGAGCTCGGCACGCGCATGTTCGGCGCCGGAGGGCCCGCGCACGTGGTCGTCGACCCGATCGACGGATCGGTGAACGCGAAGCGCGGGATTCCCTTCTTCTCCTTCTCGCTCGCCGTCGCCGAGGGGCCGACCATGGACGACGTCGTGTTCGGCTACGTCTACGACTTCGGCTCGGGGGAGGAGTGGACCGCGGAGCGGGGCCAGGGCGCCCTCCTGCACGGCGAGCGCCTCGGGCAGACCCGCCCGAAGGGGTCGATCGAGATCCTGTCCTTCGAGGGGACGACGGCTCGCGCCATCGCCGACCGCATCGGCGGCGTCCTCGACCTCGTCGGTCGCGTGCGCGTGATGGGATCGCTGGCGCTCTCCCTGTGCCACCTCGCCGCCGGCCGGGTGGACGCCGTGTGCTCGCTGAAGCCCGCCCGCTCCGTGGACATCGCGGCGGCCCAGCTGCTCGTCCGCGAGTGCGGCCTGGCCATCGAGCTCCTCGACGATCCGCCCTTCGGTGCAGGCCCGCTCGACCTCGTCACGCGCTCGCGCGTGGCCGCGGCGGGGTCGCCGGAGCTCGTGCAGGCCCTGGCCGACGCCCTCGCCGGGACGCCCTGGGCCTAGGCCCGCTCGCCCTCGCGCACCGACTTCGACGGGGTCGGCGCCTGCGGCGGGGTGTCTCCCTGCCCGCAGCGGATCACTCCGGAGTCCGTGTAGACGCACGTCATCCGGCCGGCGCCGACCCAGATGCCGGCGAGGTAGAAGGCGCCGCAGAGGAGCGTCACGAGGAGGAACAGCCCGAGCCGTCGCCAGCGCAGCCGTTGCCAGCCCAGCCCTGAACCTGCTCCATGGCGGCGGAGTGCCCGTTCCCCGTCCAGTTCCAGCGCTCCCCTTCCCCTTGCTCAACACTCAACTCGGCGCGGGTCCGCTTGTCAACGGCGGGCGGGTCGCGGGGCCGCTGGTACGCTCGCCACGATGAGGCCCGACCGCGACGCGATCCTGAAGGCGCTCGAGCAGGTCATCGATCCCGAGCTCCGCCGCCCGGTGACCGAGCTCGACATGGTGCGCGACGTGCTCGTGGAGGACGACGGCGCCGTGTCGGTCACGATCGCGCTCACCGTCGCTGGCTGCCCGCTCCGTGACTCGTTCACCGAGCAGGTGACGCGCCACGTGGGGGCGGTGCCGGGCGTGACTCGCGTGCGCCTCGGGTTCGACGTGATGACGCCCGAGGAGAAGGCGGCGCTCGTCTCGCGTCTCCGGGGCGGGCGTCCGGAGAAGAGCATCTCCCTCTCGGCGGCGACCCGTGTCGTCGCCGTCGCCTCGGGGAAGGGAGGCGTCGGGAAGTCGACGCTCACGGTGAGCCTCGCCGACGCGCTCTCCCGGCTCGGGGAGCAGGTCGGGATCCTCGACGCCGACGTGTACGGGCACTCGATCCCGCACATGCTAGGCATCCATCAGAAGCCGATCGCCGTGGACGAGATGATCGTCCCCCCCGTCCGAGGAGACCTGAAGCTCATGTCGATCGGGTTCTTCCTCGACGACAACGCGCCGATCATGTGGCGCGGCCCGATGCTGCACCGGGCGCTCGAGCAGTTCCTCTCCGACGTCCACTGGGGCGAGCTCGACACGCTCCTCGTCGACATGCCTCCCGGGACCGGGGACATCGCGATGTCTCTCGGGCAGCTCCTCCCGAGGGCCGAGGCGCTCGTCGTGACGACGCCGCAGCCCGCGGCCCAGCAGGTCGCCGTCCGCGCGGCGCAGATGGCTCAGCGGACCGGCATGAGGGTCGTGGGCGCAGTCGAGAACATGTCCTATCTCGCCGGAACCGGCCAGGAGCTCTTCGGCTCCGGCGGGGGCCAGGCTCTCGCGGACGAGATAGGCGTGCCGCTTCTCGCCCGGATCCCGCTCGACCCGGTGCTCCGCGAGGCGGCGGACACCGGCACTCCGGTTCTCGAGGCCGATCCCGACTCCGAGGCCGCACAGGCGATCCTCGGGCTCGCGGAGGCGGTCGCGGCGTCGAGGGCGGGCACGATTCGAAAGCCGCTGACCGTTCTCTGATGGTTGATGCCATGAGATCGCCGACAGCGTGGCGCGAGCTGGCCGCTCCTCGCGAAGGGCGGGAGCGGCCCGGACGCGCCAGATCGCGCATCCGGACGCGCGAGATCGTGGCATCAGCCATCTAGGTTCGCCGCGTGCGCCCTGCTCCCGCCGACGGCGCCGCGTTCTTCGACCTCGACCGGACGCTGATCTCGAGCTCGAGCTCGCTCGCGCTCGCAGGCAGCTTCCGGCGTCGCGGGCTGCTCAGTCGAAGCAAGCTCGCGCAGGCGGCCGTCGCGCAGCTCCTCTTCGCCCGCTTCGGCGCGGGGCAGTCACGCGTCGGGCAGACCGCGGAGAGCGCGATGGAGATCCTCCGCGGGCTAACCGTCGGCGAGATGCGCGAGATCGTGGACGAGGCGTGGGGCTCCGTGCTCCGGCCGCTCGTGTACCGCGAGGCGGTGGACGCCGCCGCCGAGCACGCGGCCCGCGGCGAGCGGAGGTTCGTCGTCTCGGCTGCGCTGCAGGAGATCGTGGACGCGGTCGCGGGAGGGCTGGGCTTCGAGGGTGGTATCGGGTCGCGGGCGGAGGTGGTGAACGGTTCCTACACGGGCCGGCTCGAGCGCCGGTTGTACGGCCCCGCGAAGGCGGAGGCGCTCGCGGAGCTGGCCGCCGCCGAGGCCGTCGACCTCTCCGCCTCCACCGGCTATTCCGACTCCCACACCGACCTCGCGTTCCTGGAGGCGGTCGGCCGGCCGGTGGCGGTCAACCCGGACCGGGCGCTCCGTCGGGTCACGAGGGAGCGAGGCTGGCCGGTCCTCCGCTTCCGCACCCGCCTCGGGTCGGCGTGACCTCGGAGGAGGCACGCGCGAGGCTCGCCGACCTCGGGCTCGGGCAGGAGGCGGTGACGGTTCTCGTAGAGCACTTCGAGGAGGCCGAGCGCCGAGGAAAGGCGGGGCACGGCCTGTCGCGGGTCGCATGGCTCGAGACCCTCGACCTCGATTTCTCCGCACGACCGGCCCGGCTGCTCGCGGAGCCGGGCTTCGAGCGCTGGGACGGCAACGGCGCGCTCGGCTACCTCGTGCTCGACGCGATCGTGCGCGCGACGCTCGAGGAACCGCCCGAGCGCGCCCGGGTCGTGGCGGCGTCGCGCTGCTTCCCGACCGGGGTCCTCGGCGCCTGGGCGCGCCGTCTCGCGGAAGGCGGGCTGGTCGCGGCGCTGACGGCCACGTCCCCGCGCCGCCTGCCCCATCCCGACGGCGGGCAGCCCCTCGCCGGAACCAACCCCCTGGCGATCGCGATCCCGTCGAGTGACGGCCGACCTGTGGTGGCGGACGTGTCGATGGGAGCCGTGACGCACGGTGACGTCCTCGAAGGACGGGCTCGGCCGGAGGAGCTCGTGCCCTTCGGCGGCGAGCAGGCCCACAAGGCGTTCGCGCTCGCTGTCGGCCTCGAGCTCCTCGTGAGCGCTCTCGCCGGGCCCGAGCCCGGAGCCGTGCTCGTCGTGGCCCGGCCCGAGCACGACCCCGTGCCGGCGCTCCGCGCCCTCGCGGACGGGCGACGACTACCCGGCGGCTGAGGGGCCCGCGGCGAGCGCGGCGTCCGCGAGCTCCTGGGCGGCGGCGTGGGTGGTGATCCCGCGCGCCTTCGCCTGCGCGAACACCCCGGCCAGGGTGTCGGGGATCCGGCGCACCTGCTCCATCGCGTAGGTGACGTCGTAGCCGCCAGGCCGGAGCTCGCAGCCGACGTTGATGATCCCGCCCGCGTTGATCACGTAGTCGGGCGCGTACAGGATGCCGCGCGCGCTCAGCATCTCCGCGTGGCGATGCTCGTCGAGGAGCTGGTTGTTCGCCGCCCCGGCCACGACGGCGCACCGGAGGCGCGGGATCGTCGAGTCGTCGAGGACCCCGCCGAGCGCGCACGGCGAGAAGACATCGCAGGCGACGTCGAACACGTCGTCGGCCTCGACCGCCTGCCCGCCGAGCTCGTCGACCGTGCGGGCGACCCGCTCGGGGCTGATGTCCGTCACGACGAGCTGGGCTCCCGCCTCGCGCGCGTGCCGGGCGAGGAGGAACCCGACGCTCCCGAGGCCCTGCACGGCGACGGTCCTCCCGTCCAGCTCCGGGCTTCCCGTCGCCTCGTGAAGCGCGGCGCGGAGTGCGAGGAAGACACCCAGCGCGGTCGCTTCGCGCGGGTTGCCCCCGCCGCCTTCCTCGACGGTGAGCCCGGTGACGTGCTCGGTCGACCGCCGGACCGCACGCAGGTCGGGGATCCCCACGTTCACGTCCTCCGCGGTGATGTACGTCCCGCCGAAGTCGGCGACGAAGCGGCCCATGGCCTCGAAAAGGGTCTCCGACTTCGCACCCGGGTCGGCGACGACGACGGACTTGCCGCCGCCCAGGCCGGTGCGGGCGACCGCCGACTTGTAGGTCATCGCGCGCGACAGCCGCAGCACGTCCTCGAGAGCGGCCTCCTCGCTCGCGTACGGCCACAGGCGCATGCCGCCGAGTGACGGGCCGAGCCGGGTCGAGTGCACGCTGATGTAGGCGCGGAGCCCGCTCTCCTCGTCCTCGGCTCGGGCTACTCGCTCGTACCCCTCGACCTGCACGTCTTCGATCCTCACTCGCGCTCCCTCCCGGTCTCGGCGCCCGTGTGCCGCACGGCGAACACGTCCTGGTGGATACCGAACAGTCGGCGCAGGTCGACGAGCGGCCGCCCGTGGTCGTCGACGCGGAGGTCGACGAAGACGTCGGAGAGGCCCGCGTATCCCTGCTCGGGCCCGACGACGAGCAGCGCGGCCGACTGCTGGCCGCGGCGGTCTCCGCCCGCTTCCTGCGCTGCGTCCAGGCAGTCGATGAGGCGCTCGGGGAGCGGCTTCCCCTCGGTCGACTCGAACGTCTCGGCGAGCGCGTCGACCGTCTCGCTCGAGACGAGGATGTTGCCCTGGGCGGCGTAGCCCGGGCCGGTGCGACCTCCGGCCCACTCCTTGCACTCCTCGCCCGTGTAGGTTGCGCCCCTACCCTCGGCGTCCACGACGCCGAGCTGCCGCTGCGCCCGATCGTCGTCGGCCGCGGTCAGCCGCTCGACGACCTCGGCTGCCGTGAGCCCCTCGCGGAGCAGCGCGAGGCCGTCAGGCCCGTAGCGGGGGTTCGCCGACGACTGCGTAGCGATCGCGCCAGCCATTGGCTCCGCCCAGGGGACGATGCAGCCGACGGCGAGGACCCTCGACTGCACCGCGATGCCCCACTGCCGCGCAGCGAGGTCGCACGCGCAGATCGAGTACGTGGAGACGAGCATCTAGCCGTACGTCAGTTGTGGGAGGTCGAGGGCGAGGAGCGACTCGTCCCGCACGAGCGCGCAGGCGACCTCTCCCCGGGAGAGCGCCGCATGCACCTCCTCGACCGTGGACGCGCGGACGACGATCGGTGTTCCCCGCGCGTGCGCCGTGCGGATCGCCTCCAGGTCGGAGACGTCGTCGAGGAGGAGCGCCCCCTCGAGGTCGACCGTCCCCTCCAGGGCGATCTGCGGCACCTTGCGCCCGGTCGCGCCGAACCACCGCTCCCGCATCAGAGGGTGATCGTCTCGCCGGGCTCGGGAGAGAGCACCTCGACGCCGGGCGGTGCCAGCTCGCGGAGCTCGTCGGGGGTGCCGGTCAGCAGCCCGAACGTCCCGTAGTGGCACGGGACGCAGCTGACGACGCCGAGCAGCTCCAGGGCGACGGCGGCCTCGCGCGGGCCCATCGTGAAGTGGTCGCCGATCGGGAGCACGGCGACGTCCGGCGCGTAGATCCGGCCGATGAGCGACATGTCTCCGAAGACGTTCGTGTCCCCGGCGAAGTAGATCCTGAAGCCGTCCTCCAGCTCGAGGACCATCCCGCAGGACTCGCCCGTGTACGTCCCGTCCGGCGCGCTCGAGGAATGGTTCGCGTGCGTGAGCGTCACGTTGACGCCGTCCACGGAGATCGTGCCGCCCTTGTTGATCGAGTGCGCCGAGCCGTCGTCGGCGACTCCCTGCGCCGTCAGCCAGCCCCGAAGCTCGACCTGCGCGACGACGGGGCAGCCGAACCGCTGGTGGATCGCGACGGTGTCACCGACGTGGTCGCCATGGCCGTGGGTGACGAGCAGGAGGTCGCAGCGCGCGGGCTCGACCTCGTTCTCCGGGCACCTCGGGTTCCCGTTGAGGAACGGGTCGAGGTAGATGCGCTTGCCGCCCGGGGACTCGACGCGAAAGGCGGAGTGCCCGAGCCAGGTGAGCTCCGTAGCCATGGTGCGAAATCTAGTGAACATGGTGCGGCAGCGGCCGCGAAGCGGCCGCCTTCAGGGTTCTCCCGCGGCCGGAGTCCGCGCGAGCGGAGTCCGGCCTGGCGGAAAGCATCGGCCTAGAACGGGAGGGAGGCCGCGGCGTCGGCCGCGAGGTCGAGGATCGGCTGCGCGGCGAAGAAGGACCCGACCGTGACGAAGACCGCGGCTCCCACCGCGGTGGCGAGCGCGGGGTCGTACGGCGGCGAGCCGCCCGCGGGCGCGAGGCGCAGCTCGGCTCCCGAGCGCATGTACATCCAGCGGACGACGTTCAGGTAGTAGGCGAGGGAGACAATCGTCGCCGCGACCCCGACGAGCACGAGCCACCAGTCGCCCGCGTCGTAGGCCGCGGAGAAGACGAACAGCTTCCCGAAGAGCCCGCCGGTGAGCGGGAAACCTGCGAACCCGAGCATGAAGATCCACATCGAGACGCCGTACAGCGGCCGCTCCCAGCCGAGGCCGGCGAGCGACTCGAGCGTCACCGCCTTGCCCAGCTCGCGCTCGCGCGCCGCGACGACCGCGAAGGCGCCGACGGACATCGCCGAGTAGGGCACGAGGTAGTAGAGGAGCGCCTCCGTGCCGCGCTCGCTCGCGGCCGCCACCGCGATGAGGAGGAACCCGGCGTGGGAGATCGAGGAGTACGCGAGGATCCGCTTCACGTCGCGCTGCGCGAGCGCGCCGAGGTTGCCCCATGCGAGCGAGACGCAGGCGAGGACGGCCACCGCGATCGTCCAGATGTCGCTCTCCTCCGGGAAGGCCGTGACGAGCAGCCGGAGCGTCACGACCATGGCGGCCGTCTTGGTCGCGGCCGACATGAACGCGGTGACGGAGGTCGGTGCCCCCTCGTAGACGTCCGGCGTCCACATGTGGAAGGGAGCCGCCGAGACCTTGAACGCGAGGCCTGCGAGGAGCATCGCGAGCCCTGCGAGGAGGAATGCGTCGTCCCCGGCTCCCGCGGCGGCGATCTGCGAGAAGCCGATCTCGCCGGTGGCCCCGTAGACGAGCGCCGAGCCGAAGAGGAGCACCGCCGAGCCGAACCCGCCGACGATGAGGTACTTGAGGGCGGCCTCGAGGGAGGCGGCGCGGTCGGTGTCGAACGCGACGAGGACGTAGAGGCAGAGCGAGAACCACTCGAGCCCGAGGAAGAGCGTCATCAGATTCTCGGCGCCGACGAAGAACACCATTCCCGCGCCGGCCGTCGCGAGAAGCGCGTAGTACTCGCCGTGACCTGCTCGTCGCCGCTCCGCCCACGAGACGAGGACGACGACCGCTCCCGTCACCGCGAGGATGACCTGGGTCAGCGCAGCCAGCCGGTCGCGCGTCATCGACTCGTCGATCAGCGACTCGGCGCTCGGGCTCCGGTCGAAGACGTAGCCGGCTAGTGCTGCCGCGAGCACGAACCCGACGAACGCCGTCGTCGCCGAGACGGCCCTCCGCATCCACGAGGGAAGGAGCACGGCCGCCATGAGCGCGACGCCGCCTGCGCCGAGGAGGGCGAGCGTAGGCGAGAGCGCGAACCAGTCGACGGAGGGCGTCTCGATCATCGGCGGAAGCCTTCGGCGAGGACCTGCGCGGGCCGGTCGTCCGCAAACGAGCTCTGGCTGACGAGGGCCGGCCAGGCGGACAGCACGAGGAGGCACGCGACGAGCGGGAGGACGAGCGCGAGCTCTCCGGGGCGAAGGTCGAGCGCCTCGTCGCGAACCGCCGGGCCGGGCCGCACGTGGAGGACTGCGGAGATCAGGCGCAGCGTGTACATCGCCGCGAGGACGATCCCGAGGGCGACGATCGCCGCGTACCCCCAACCCTCCTCGTAGACGCCCGCCATGATCAGGAACTCGCCGGCGAAGGTCGCGGAGCCGGGAACGGCGAGCGCGATGACCCCCGCGGTGAGGAGCACCGTCGCGAGCGCCGGGCGCCCGCGCGCCAAGCCGCCGAGCGCGTCGAGCTCGCCGGTGCCGCACCGTCGCTCCACCATTCCGACGAGGAGGAACATGCTCGCCGAGATCAGCGCGTGCGCGACGGACAGCAGCACGGCGCCGTCGACTCCGAGGTCGTTCACCGCGAAGACGCCGAGCGTGATGAGACCCATCTGCGCCATCGAGGAGTAGGCGACGATCCCGCGCAGGTCGGGCGCACGGAACGCGAGCAGCGAGCCGTACACGAGCCCCACCCCGGCGAGGACGAGGATCGGGACGGTCAGGTCGTCCACGGGCTCGGGGAACTTCGGCAGGCCGATGCGCAGGAACCCGTAGATCGCCGTCTTCGAGACGATCGCCGAGAGCACGGCGGCGACCTCCACCGGCGCCTCGCGGTAGGCGAGCGGGAGCCAGCCGTGGAACGGAAAGAGGGGCGCCTTGATCGCGAACGCGACCGCGAAGCCGAGGAAGATCCACACGTTGTCGCTCGTCCCGGAGTCGACGAGGCTGAACGTCCCCTGCGTCACGCCGAAGGCGACGACCGAGGCGAGCATCAGCAAGCGAGCCGGCCATCGTGTACACGACGAACGTCAGGGTCGCCTCCTGGCGGCGCGCCCCTCCCCAGACGCCGACGAGCACGTACAGCGGGATGAGCATCGCCTCGAAGGAGACGTAGAAGAGCAGCAGGTCCTGCGCGGCGAAGGTCGCGACCACCGCGCCGGTCAGGAAGAGCATGAGCGCGTGGTAGGCGCGCGGGCGGTCGCGGCCGACCCACAGGGCGTAGCCGATCGCCGCCGCCGAGACGACCACGGTCACGCCTACGAGCCAGATCGAGAAGCCGTAGAAGCCGACCGAGTAGGAGATCCCGAGGCTCTCGACCCACTCCCGCGAGGTGCCGAGCTGGAGTCCGCCGTCGTCGAAGTCGTACTGCGTGGCGGCGACGATCCAGAGCCCGACCTCCATGAGCGCGACGAGGAAGCCGAGGCCTGCGGTCGCGGTGCGGGGGAGTGGGAGGACGGCGACGACGAGCGCGCCGACGAGCGGGAGGAGGATGAGGAGAGGTCGTCAGCATCGGCTAGCGCACCGCCACGAACACGACGACGAGGACGACGACCGCGAAGGCGATCGCGAGGGCGTAGCTCCGCAGGAGCCCGGACTGCAGGCGGCCGACCCCTCCGCCCACCTGGATCGTCCCCGACCCGATCTCCTCCAGCGAGCGCTCGACGATCGGCTCCTCGACCTCGCGCCGGAGCGCGTTCGAGAGGGCGACGGCCGGGCGGTAGAAGAGCGCGTCGTAGAGCTCGTCGAAGTAGAGCTTGTGCTCGAGCACTCGTCCAGGCGCCCGGCGAGGTGACGAGCTGCCGCTGCGCGCGGAACGCCCGGTGCGCGAACCCGGCTCCGACGACCCCGAGCGTCACCGCGATCGCGCTCGTCAGGTAGTCCTGGGCCGTCGTCGGCTCGACCAGCGCCTCGGCGGTCTCGCCGATCCAGTCGGATGAACGGGCTCCCAGACCCCCGGGATGACGACGAGCCCGCCGATCGTCGACAGCACGGTGAGGATGCCGACGGGGACGAGCATCGAGCGCGGCCCTTCACTCGTGGTGACTGTCCCCGGAGGGGGCTGTCACCGGCTTCGGGTCTCCCCGGAACACCGTGAAGTAGAGCCGGAAGGCGTAGGCGCCGGTCAGGAGCACGCCCGCGAGCGAGGCGACGTACAGCGTCCAGCCGAGCGCGCCGCCCGTGGCGAGCGCGGAGGAGATGATCCCGTCCTTCGACCAGAAGCCGGCGAACGGCGGGATGCCGACGAGCGCGAGCGTGCCGACGAGGAAGGCGAGGTGCGTCCGCGGCAGCGCGTCCTTGAGCCCGCCCATCCTGCGGATGTCCTGCTCGTCGCCGAGATGGTGGATGACGACGCCGGCGGCCAGGAAGAGCAGCGCCTTGAAGAACGCGTGCGTCATCAGGTGGAAGATCGCGTACCCGTAGGCCCCGATCCCCGCCGCCATGAACATGTAGCCGATCTGGGACATCGTCGAGTAGGCGATGACCCGCTTGATGTCCCACTGGACGAGCGCGACGGCCCCGGCCACCAGGAGCGTCACCGCCCCGAGGATCGCCGCCAGGTGCTGGATGTCGGGCGCGGCCTCGAAGATCGGGGTGCGCCCGGACGAGCAGGTACACGCCCGCGGTCACCATCGTCGCGGCGTGGATCAGGGCGGACACCGGCGTCGGGCCCTCCATGGCGTCCGGGAGCCAGGTGTGGAGCGGTATCTGCGCCGACTTCGCGACCGCGCCGCCGAGCAGGCCCAGCGCGACGAGGTTCACCGTCGTCGAGGAGAGGCCGTCGACCTGCTCGAAGACGCCGACGTACTCGAGCGTCCCGGTCTCCCAGATCAGCAGGACCGCGCCGAGCGCGAACGTCGCGTCCCCGACACGCGTTCATGACGAACGCCTTCTTCGCCGCCGCGACCGCCTCGGGCCGCTTGTGCCAGAAGCCGATCAGGAGGTACGAGGCGAGGCCGACGAGGCCCCACCCGACGAGGAGGAGCAGGAAGTTGCCCGCCTCGACGAGCATGAGCATCGAGAAGACGAAGAGCGACATGTACGCGAAGTAGCGACGCTCCTCGTCGTCGCCGGCCATGTAGCCCATCGAGTACCAGACGATGAGCCCGCCGACCCCGGAGACGACCAGCATCATCACCGTCGACAGCGGGTCGACGAGGATCTGGAAGCCGACCTCGAAGTCGCCGGCGGCGAGCCAGGTGTACGCGGTCGAGAGGTGCTCGCGGTCCGCCGCGTCCTCGCTCCACGTGGCGAAGAACGCGGTCAGCGCTCCGCCGAAGGCGACGAACGTCGTGAGCGTCGAGATCCAGCCCGCCGTGCGCCGGGAGATCCGCCCGCCCGCGAGGGTGATCAGGAGCGCGCCGGCGAGCGGCGCGAGCAGACAGATCCAGCCGCCGACAGCCATTCAGCCTCGCAGGCTGCTCGCCTGGTCGACGTCGAGGGGCATCTCCCTGCGCGCCATCGCCACGATCAGGCCGAGCCCGATCGCGACCTCCGCGGCGGCGACGGCCATGACCGCGAGCGCGAAGATCTGGCCGTCGAGGTTGCCCTGCTGCCGCGCGAAGGCGATCAGGGTGAGGCTCCCCGCGTTCAGCATGATCTCGAGGGAGAGGAGCACGATCAGCGGGCTGCGGCGGAGCATCACGCCGAGGGCGCCGATCCCGAACAGGATCGCCGCGACGATCAGGTACCAGCCGACGTCCGGCCCGTCCATCAGGCGCGCTCCTCGGCCGACTCTGACGTGTGCCGTCCCGAGCACGACACCGCCGATGGCCGCGACGAGCAGGACGATCGAGGTGATCTCGAACGCGAGCAGGTGATCGGTGAGGAAGAGCTCCCCGATCGCGGCCGGGCTCCCGAAGCCGTCCGCGACGTCGGCCGGCTCGCTGCAGCTCGTCGCCCCAGGCGAGGCCGAGGACGACGACGACCTCGACGAGGAGCGCGGCTGCGGCCACGACTGCGGCCGTGCGCAGGAGCGGCGGCCCGCCGGCCCACGGCGCGTCCGCCTTGCCGCCGAGGTAGGCGACGACGAAGAGGAACATGACCATGACCGCGCCCGCGTACACGAGCACCTGGGCCGCTGCGACGAACTCGGCCGCGAGCAGGAGGTAGAGGACAGCCAGCGACGCGAGGTTCCCGATGAGGGCGAGCGCGGAGAAGAAGGGGTTCGTCAGGCTGACGACCGCGACGCCGCTCGCGAGGCAGCCGCCGGCCGCGAGGAACCACACGGCCCAGACCAGGAATTGCCCACGTCTAGCTTCTTCGTCTTGTACGAGCCGGCACGGGCGTGTCGAAGCGGACGGGATCGGCGACCGGCACGCGCTTGATCGGCTCGGCGAGGAGCATGTCCTTCGTGTAGACGAGGTCGTCGCGCGAGTACTCGGAGATCTCGAACTCGTTCCCGAGGGTGATCGCGTCGAAGGGGCACGCGAGCTCGCAGTAGCCGCAGAAGATGCAGCGGCTCATGTTGATCTCGTAGATCCGCGCGTAGCGCTCCCCCGGCGACACGCGGTTCTCGGCGGTGTTCTCCTCCGCGACGACCCGGATGCAGTCGGCCGGGCACGCGGCGGCGCAGAGCGAGCAGCCGACGCACTTCTCGAGGCCGTTCTCGTGCCGCCACAGCCGGTGACGCCCGCGGAAGCGCGGGTAGACGGGCCGCTTGTACTCGGGGTACTGCTGCGTGATCGGCTTGCGGAAGATCTGCCGGAACGTGACCGCGAAGCCCTTGAGCGAGTCGAACGGCTGCGGGCTCACAGCGCCACCACCAGGATCCCGGTGACGATCGCGTTGACCGTCGCCACGGGCAGGAGGACCTTCCAGCCGAAGCGCATCAGCTGGTCGTAGCGGAGGCGCGGGAGCGTCGTGCGCATCCAGATGAAGACGTACAGGAGCACGGTGAGCTTCGCGAGGAACCAGATCGGCCCCAGCCAGCTCGGCCCGTCCCAGCCGGGGCCGTGCCAGCCGCCGAGGAAGAGCGTCACGCAGAGCCCGGAGAGCGTGATCAGGTTGATGTACTCGGACATCGAGTAGAGCCCGAAGCGCATGCCCCCGTACTCGGTGTGGTAGCCGGCGACGAGCTCCTGCTCTGCCTCGGGGAGGTCGAAGGGCGCGCGGGCCGTCTCCGCCGTGCCCGCGAAGAGGAAGACCACGAGCCCGACGATCTGCGGCACCGCGTACCAGACGGTGTCGGCCTGCGCGGAGACGATCTCCGTCAGCGAGAGCGACCCGGCCATCATCACGACGCCGAGCACGGACAGGGCGAGCGCGACCTCGTACGAGACGAGCTGCGCGCAGGTCCGCATCGAGCCGAGCAGGGCGTACTTCGAGTCCGACGCCCAGCCGCCGACGATGAACCCGTAGACGCCGATCGAGCCGATGGCGAAGACGAGGATGAGCGCGATGTCGACGTCCGCGACCTGGCCGGGGATGTAGACGCCGCCGATCTCCCAGCCGGGCCCGAAGGGGATGACCGAGAACGTCGTGAGCGCCGTGAAGGCGGCGAGGAACGGCCCCAGGAGGTACAGCCAGTCGATCGCCGCGGCGGGGTAGAAGCTCTCCTTGTGCAGGAGCTTGAGCAGGTCGGCGATCGGCTGCAGGAGCCCGTACGGGCCGACGCGGTTCGGTCCGTAGCGGAGCTGCATGCGCCCCATGACCTTCCGCTCGGCGAGCGTCAGGTACGCGAACGCCCCCATCACGAGGTTGATGACCACGAAGGCCTGGATCAGGCTCACCCACCACTCGGGGGTCACTGGGCCTTCACCACCTCGACGTCCGCGTGCAGGTCTCCGGCGTGCTCTTCGGCGACCCGCGCGACGCCTTCGACGAGTCGGCGGTCGACGCGGGCCCGCAGCTCCACCGATGTTCCGTTCGAGCGGACGAGCACGGCGTCGCCGGATGCGATGCCGCGTCGCTCGGCGTCGGCGGCGGAGATCTCGACCTCGGGCTCGGGCCGCTGGAAGCGCAGCTCCGCGACGCGTTCGACCGCGGGCCCGGAGAAGAGCGGCTGGTACCGCTGCAGCCTGAGCTCGCCCACGAAGTGCTCCGAGGCGGGCGCCGGCAGCGGCGCCGGGGGCTCCGTGGTCGCGGCCGGGGGAGCCTCGTACGCGTGCCGGGCGGCGAGCGGCGCATGCAGCCCGAGGTCCTCGAGCGGGAGGTCGCGGAAGAGCCTCTCCGAGAGCTCGGCATAGACGGCCGGCGCGTCGGGCGGGATGGACACGCCCAGCCTGGAGCCGAGCTTCGAGAGCCAGGCGAGCTCGTCGGGGCAGGGTGGCTGCACCGCGCGGCGGAGGCGCTGCAGGCGGCCCTCCAGGTTCATCGTCGTGCCGTCCCGCTCGAGGGCCGCGGTCGCGGGGAGGATCAGGTCGGCCCATCCGGCGGCGAGCCCGTGGAACATCGTCAGCACGATGACGTGCTCGGCCTCCTCGGCCAGCGCACGCACGCTGGGGTCGGCTGCGGCCTCGTCGCCCGAGACGACGAGGACGCCGATCGGCTCGGGGTTCGTCTCGTCGGCGTCGTCGGCGGCCGACCAGGCCGCGGCGACGCCCCGTCCGTTGGGCGTCGCGGGGAGATGGAAGGCGCCACAGTCGGGCTTCTCGTGGAAGCCGAGGGCGTGCGCGAGCTCGGCGATCCGGGCGCCGCCCCCGCCGCCCGGACCCGACCACACGAGAACCGCGCGCTCCGCCTTCCTGAGCCGCTTCCCGAGGGCGTGGCCGCGCTCAGCGAGCTCCGCGCAGAGCGCCGACGCGCCCGCCGGCGCGGTCGGGACGTTTCCGGTCGGCGAGCAGGTGACCACGTCGGCGCCCCGTCGGGCGGCCTCCTTGATCCAGAGGTCCACGATCGGCGCGCGCTCGACGACCGGGTCGTCGCCGACCACGACCACGAGCTCCGCGTCCGCGATCGCGGAGAGCGGGAGCCGGAACGCGTCGAGCACGTCGGAGGTCGCCTCGGTGAGGACCGCGGAGTGGGCGCCAAGTCCACCGCGCAGGACCCGCCCGAGCGAATAGGCGATCTCGGTCGTCTCCGACCCGGAGAGCGCGGTCACGACGGCGTCGCCGGCCGCGCGCAGCATCTCCTCGGCGGCGTCGAGCGCCTCGTCCCAGCCCACCTCGCGCAGTCCGTCGCGGCCGCGTCGGAGCGGCGTCGTGATCCGGTCGCGGGCGCGCAGGTGCGGGTACGTGAACCGCCCCTTGTCGCAGATCCAGCCGCGGTCGATCTCCGGGTGGTTGCGCGAGAGGATGCGCCTCACCTTCCCCTCGCGGATCGTCGCCGAGACGTTGCACCCGACCGGGCACCCCGTGCACACGGTCGGGACGTTCTGGATGTCCCAGGGCCGCGCCTCGAAGCGGTAGAGCGTCGAGGTGAGCGCGCCGACGGGACAGAGCTCGATGACATTGCCCGAGAACGGCGAGCGGTACGGCTCGTCCTCGAACGTCGCGATCACCGTGTGCGCGCCGCGGTTCCTCGGGACGAGGAGCCCGTCCTCCGACACCTCCTCGGAGAACCGCGTGCAGCGGTAGCAGAGGATGCACCGCTCGCGGTCGAGGGCGATGAGCGGCGACACCGGGATCGGCTTGTCGAACGTGAGCTTGGGGAAGTGCATCCGCGTCCGGCCGGGGCCGTACCGGAACGTGAGGTCCTGGAGCGGGCACTCGCCGCCCTTGTCGCACACCGGACAGTCGAGCGGGTGGTTGACGAGGATGAACTCGAGCGTCGCCTCCTGGCCCTCGGCCGCCTTCTCGGAGGTCGCGGCGGTGCGGATGACCATCCCGTCCTGCGCGGTCAGCGTGCAGCCGGCCTGGAGCTTCGGCATGCCGTCGATCTCGACGAGGCACATCCGGCACGCGCCTACGGGTGGCCCCAGGCGGGGCTCGTAGCAGAAGACCGGGATCTCGACGCCCGCCGCCTGGGCGGCCTCGACGAGGCCGGTCCCCTTGGCGACCTCGACGGGCCGGTCGTCGATCGTGAGGGTGACGGTGTCAGGCATGGGCGGTCTCGTGGCGATGCTCGTGCAGCGCCGAGGGCGCGAGGATCCTCTCCAGCGAGGACTCGCCCTCGAACGGGCAGCGGCCGAGGTCGACGTGAGCCTGGTACTCCTCGCGGAAGCGTGCGACGTAGCTGGCGACGGCGATCGCGTCGGAGTCGCCGAGCGGGCACAGGCACTTGCCGAGGATGCGGTCGCAGACGGAGAGCAGGAGGTCGAGGTCGACCTGCGAGGCCCGGCCGTCCTCGATCTTCTGGAGGATCTGCGTGAGCCAGCGGGTGCCGACGCGGCAGGGCGTGCACTTGCCGCACGACTCGTGCTCGTAGAACTGGGAGACGCGCGCGCCGAGCTGCACCATGCAGCAGCGGTCGTCGATGACGATCACGCCTGCCGAGCCGATCGACGAGCCGGCGGCCACGAGCCCGTCGAAGTCGAGCGTCGTGTCGATGTCCTCGGCGGTGAGGATCGGTGTGGAGGAGCCGCCCGGGATGACCGCCTTCAGCTCGCGCCCGTCCGGGACGCCGCCGCCGATGTCGTAGATCAGCTCCCGGAGCGTGATCCCGTGCGGGAGCTCGTAGTTCCCCGGGTTGACGACGTCGCCGGAGAGCGAGAAGACCCGCGTGCCGCTCGAGTTCGGGACGCCGAGCTTCGCGTACTCCTCGCCCCCGAGCTCGAGCACCATCGTCGCCGTCGTGATCGACTCGACGTTGTTCACGGCCGTCGGCGCGGCGTAGAGGCCCTCGATCGCGGGGAACGGCGGCTTCGGGCGCGGCAGCCCGCGGCTTCCCTCGAGGGACTCGAGGAGCGCGGTCTCCTCGCCGCAGATGTACGCGCCGGCGCCGCGGTGGAGCACGATCGTGACGCCGCCGAGGAGCTTCGCCTTGCGCATCGCTTCCAGGGAGTCCCTGAGGATCTCGAACTCGCGCTCGTACTCGCCGCGGATGTAGACGAAGACGGTCTTCGCCTGGATCGCGTGGGCGGAGATCAGGCAGCCCTCGAGGAAGCGGAAGGGGACGCGCAGCATGATCTCCCGGTCCTTGAAGGTCCCGGGCTCGGACTCGTCCGCGTTGACCACGAGGTAGTGCGGCTTGGGCAGCTGGTCCGGCTTCGGGACGAAGGCCCACTTGCGCCCCGTCGGAAAGCCTGCGCCGCCGCGGCCGCGCAGGCCGGACGCCTCGAGCTCCGCGATCACGTCGTCCGGCGCCAGCTCGCGCGCCCGGGCGAGGGCGCCGAACCCGCCCGCGGCCTCGTACTCCGCGATCGAGAGGACGGCGCCGCCGTCCGTCCGGGCGAAGACGACCTCAGGCCTCTCCGCCACCCTGCAGCTCCTCGACGATCCCGGGGACGTCCTCGGCCTGCACCCTCAGCCGGTGGCGGTTGTCGATCGCGACCACGGTCGCCCACCCGCAGCCGCCGAGGCACTCGACGGTGGTGAGGCTGTACGCGCCGTCGGCCGAGGTCGAGCCGGCGGTCACGCCGAGCTCGCGCTCGAACGCCTCGACCACCTGCTGGGCGCCCGTGAGCGCGCAGGACACGTTCGTGCACACCTCGACGGCCGTGCGCCCCCTGGGCTCGAGCCGGAACTGGTCGTAGAAGGACGCGATCGAGACGCAGTACGCGGGCGTCAGCTCGAGCGCGTCGGCGACCTCCCGGATCGCGTCCGGGGGCAGCCAGCCGCCGTGCTCCTCCTGGGCCAGCCGCAGCGCGGGCAGGATCGCCGAGCGGCGCTCGGGGTAGCGCTTGCGGATGCCCTGGACGCGCTCGTAGAGCGTGGCGCTCATCGAGCCTCCGCTCGGTGAGGGGGGAGGGGTGTGGGGAACCGGGAGGTTCCCCACGCTCTCGAGAAGAAGGGGGCACGTGGGGGAGACATGGTTTCCCCCACGACCGTCTGCCGAACGCGAACGGCGTTCACCGGTCCGTGTCACCCATGAGGAAGTCGA
Organism: uncultured Actinomycetes bacterium; assembly: GCA_963750595.1. Taxonomy (GTDB): domain Bacteria; phylum Actinomycetota; class Thermoleophilia; order Gaiellales; family Gaiellaceae; genus GMQP-bins7. The sequence goes on from CAVVRG010000003.1 coordinate 744,263, forward strand.
GGGAGGCGGCGACGGCGACCATGTCGGCGACGAGGGAGCCCTGGACTGCCGTCGCGGTCGCCTGGAGGGCGGCGAAGCTCGGAGCGCGGAACTTCACGCGCCAAGGCCGCGCCCCGCCGTCGGACACGACGTAGCAGCCCGCCTCGCCGCGCGGCGACTCGATCACGACGTACACCTCGCCCTCGGGCACGCGGTAGCCCTCGGTGACGATCTTGAAGTGGTAGATGAGCGACTCCATCGAGGTGTGCAGCTCGTGCCGAGGCGGGAGGACGACCTTGCGGTCGTCCGCGATCCAGGGCTCGCCCTCCATCCCGTCGAGCCGGTCGCAGCACTGCTCCACGATGCGCACGGACTCGCGCATCTCGTCCATGTGCACCTTGTACCGGTCGTAGACATCGCCGTTCGAGTACACCGGGACGTCGAAGTCGACCTCGTCGTAGGCGAGGTACGGCATGTTCCTGCGGAGGTCCCAGTCGACGCCGGAGGCTCGGAGGATCGGCCCGGACTGCCCGAGCGCGAGGGCGTCCTCGGCCGAGAGCAGGCCGATGCCCTTCGTGCGCTCGAGCCAGATCTTCTGCTTGTCCAGGATCGCCTCGTACTCGTCCACCGACTTCGGCATCGCCTCGCAGAACTTCCGGGTCTCGTCGGTGAAGCCGGGCGGCAGGTCCTCGGCGAGGCCGCCCGCCTGCACGTAGCGCGTGTGGAGGCGCGTCCCGCCTGCCAGCTCGAAGAGGTCGAGGACGGCGTCGCGGTCGTCGAACGCGTACCAGAACATCGAGATCGCCCCGACCTCGAGCGCCGACGTCCCGAGCCAGACGAGGTGGGAGTGGATGCGGTTGAGCTCGGCCAGGCACATGCGCGCCCAGGTCGCACGGCGCGGCACGTCGATGCCGAGCAGCTTCTCGATGGCGAGGACGTACTCGAGCTCGTTCGCGTGGAAGCCCAGGTAGTCGATGCGGGCCGGGTACGTCACCGACTTCCACCACGACTTCTGCTCCATCGTCTTCTCGAAGCCCGTGTGCAGGTAGCCGATGACGGCCTCGATCCCGGCGATCGCCTCCCCGTCGAGGTCGACGATCAGGCGGAGCACGCCGTGCGTCGAGGGGTGGTTGGGCCCGAAGTTGACGCGGAGGATGTCCTCGAGGTCGTGCTTCTCGGGGTCGACCTCGAGGATCGTCGGCACGGGGTGCGGGATGCGCGTGCCCTCGTAGATCGGCGTGGAGGGGAAGACCGCCACTCAGTCCTCGTCCGAGAAGCGGACCGGCTCGCCGCCGAGCGGGTAGTCCTTACGGAGCGGGTGGCCTTCCCAGTCCTCGGGCATGAGGATGCGCACGAGGTTCGGGTGGCCGTCGAAGCGGACCCCGAGCATGTCCCATGCCTCCCGCTCGAACCAGTCGGCGCCAGGCCATACGGGGATGACCGTCGCGACGCTCTCTCCGTCGTCCAGCCAGACCTGGACGCGGACGCGCGCGGGTTCGTCGCTCACGCGGAGGAGGTGGTACGAGACCGAGAAGCGCTTCGGCTTCGAGGACGGGACGTGGGCGAGCCCCTGGGACCCGGGCTCGTTGAGGTCCCTGCCGGACCCGGTGCCCATGTAGCCGGCGACGCCCTGCTCCCCCCACCCCAGAAAGTCGCTGGCGGTGATGTCGCTGAGGACGTTGAACCCGTCCTCGTCGCGCAGGTGGAGGCACGCCTCGACGAGCCGTGCCGGGTCGACGACGAGGGTCGTCTCGCCGAACGCCTCGCGGGACTCGACGACCCCCGGGACGGCGTCGTAGGTCATGGGGCCGTCTCCGTGCTCCCGGGCGAGGCAGGCCTCGCCCCTACGAGCAGGGCCCGCGCGGTCACTCGGCCACTCCCCGGATCTCGTAGGCCGGGGGCACGCCGGCGCGGATCTTCTCGTGCAGGCGGACGATGCCCTCGATCAGCGCCTCCGGCCGCGGCGGGCAGCCCGGGACGTGGATGTCGACGGAGATGATCTTGTCGACGCCCTGGAGGATCGTGTAGTTGTTGAACATCCCTCCGGAGCTCGCGCATGCGCCCATCGCGATCACCCACTTCGGCTCGAGCATCTGGTCGTAGACCTGGCGGATCGCAGGAGCCATCTTGTGGGTTACGCGGCCCGAGACGATGAGGAGGTCGGCCTGCCGAGGCGATGACGAGAAACGCTCCATCCCGAAGCGCGCGATGTCGTACCGCGACGAGACGATCGCCATCATCTCGATCGCGCAGCACGCCAGCCCGAACGTGTCGGGCCACACCGAGCTCGAGCGCGCCCAGGCGACGGCCTTCTCCATCGTGGTCAGGAGGAGCGCGTCCTCCAGCTCCGCGACCTCGCGCTCGAACACGCCCGGGCCGCGCTCGGGCCAGAGCACGCGCTCGGACTGGAGGCCCGCCTTCGCCAGCGGGCGGTCGCTCACGATCGGCAGGCTTCGCCTCAGTGCCAGTTGAGCGCGCCTTTCCGCCAGACGTACACGTAGGCGACGGCGAGGATCGCGACGAAGACGAAGAGCTCGCCCACCCCGAACCAGCCGAGCGCGTCGAGCTGCACGGCCAGCGGATAGAGAAAGACGATCTCGATGTCGAAGAGGATGAAGAGGATCGCCGTGAGGTAGAAGCTCACCGTGAACCGGCGCTCACGGCTCGGCGCGCCCTCGGACACGCCGGACTCGAAGGGCAGCATCCGCTGCTGCGTCCGGGACACGGGACGCTTCGGAAGCGTGAACGAGAGGGCGATCATCGTGGCCGGGATCGCTGCCGCGAAGAGTGCGTAGAAGAGGAAGGGCAGCCAGTTCGTGAGCAAGGTCGTCCCCCGCGTAGACCTCGTCGTTTCGTTTCCGCGGCGAAACCTACCACTCCCTTTTCCGCTCGCACGAAGGGATCGAAAACCCTGCGCAGAAAGCGCGATACGAGTGTCACAAACTCCTCGCGAACCCCGTGACCCCGTCCGCTACCATGAGCCCATGGCAACCGTCGAGCACACGGACACGCTGATCACGCTCACGCCCGGCGCGGCACAGAAGGTCAAGGAGCTCCTCGCGGAGGAGCCCGACGGCCAGAGCCTCGTTCTGCGTGTGGCCATCCAGGGTGGCGGGTGCTCTGGCTTCCAGTACGGCCTCGGGTTCGACGCGGGGGCGGCGGAGGGTGACTTCGAGCTCGAGCTCGAGGGCATCCCGGTCGTCGTCGACCCCTTTAGCGCGCCGTACCTCAGGGGCACGACCATCGACTTCCTGAACACGATCCAGGAGTCGGGCTTCAAGATCGACAACCCGAACGCCGTCTCGTCCTGCGGCTGCGGCCACTCGTTCCAGGTCGCCGAGGACGAGGAGCTGCCCGAGGGAACGCACGTGGGCGGCTGCGGCTCGGGTTGCTCGCACTGACCTCGACCTGGGTGACTGTCACCGGCTTTGCTCTTGAGTTCGTCCTGAGCGTGGCGTAGGCTCGCGCGGTCAGCGAACTCCGGGAGGCGACGTGAGGACGGTCTACTGGGCGTGGTCGATGCTTCTCACCGCGGCGATCGTGGTGCAGATCGGGCTGGCGGGCTACGGCGCGTTCTACGCGGCGAACAAGCTCGACGACGAGGGGTCGACGATCGACGACGAGGTCTTCATGGACGGCTTCGGCCTCCACGCCGGGTTCGGATATCTCGTGATCCTCCTCGGGCTGATCTTCATGGTCATCGGGATCGCGGCAGGGATCGGGAAGTGGCGCCTCGGCCGGCACGGCCTGCTCTTCCTGCTGCTCTTCGTCCAGCTGTGGCTGGCGTGGATCGGCTTCGAGCTGCCGTTCCCGGTCGGCTTCCTCCACCCCATCAACGCGATGGCTGATCCTCGCGTCTGTCGAGCTGGATCTCCTGGGACGAGTGGCAGCGGCGGAAGACCGTGGGCGCGCCGGCCGCGGCGACGTAGCCGAACGCGTCACTCGGGCGTGTTGTGGTGGGCATCGCCCACCAGGAACGGCGTGGTCACGCCCGCGTACGCGACATGCATGGTGAGGCCGTCCGCCGCGTGCCTGAGGTTGTGGCAGTGATCCATCCAGAGGCCGGGGTTGTCCGCGCGGAAGGCGACGACGTACTGCTCGTCGGGTCGCACGTTCAGCGTGTCCGACCACCACGGGCTGCCTGACGACGGCTCGCCGTCGCGGCTCAGCACGAGCACGTGATGCCCGTGCAGGTGCATGGGGTGGATGCCGTCTGTGTCGTTCGTGATCGTGACGCGCACGAGGTCGCCCTCCTCGACCTCGAACACCGGGACGTCCGGGAACACGTGGCCGTTGATCGCCCACTGAAGCCCCGGATGCCCGTCGAGGAAGGCGGGCTTGCGGGTGATGGTGAGCTCGAAGCTCCGGTCGAACGCGCTCCTCGCGTCGAACGGCGTCGGCCCGGGCTCGCCGTACGTCAGCGGGTCGAACAGCCGCTCCTCGGTCGAGACGCGCGGTGTCGGGCGGGGCGTGTTCACCGCGATGCCCAGGTCGGTGTCGACCAGGGAGAGCCAGAACGGCACCTCGGGGACGGTCAGCACGACGTCGGCGCGACCGCCGCCCGCGAGCTCGATCGTCGTCTCCCGGAGCGGCGAGGGCTCGACGAGGTCGGTCCCGTCGATCGCGAAGACCTGAAACGATGCGTTCGAGACCTCGAAGCGGTGCGGCGTCGAGTCGGAGTTCACCAGGCGGAACCGCACCGTCGTCCCTGGCGGGATCGTGCGGCGGTCGATCTCGTCGCTCCCGTTCAGCGTCGGGACGCCCTCGAACGTGTGCAGCACCACGGTCTCGTCGAGGTCGAAGGTGGAGCCGCCCTTCGGCTCGATCACGAGCACGCCGAAGAGCCCTCGCCGCACCTCCTTCGACGAGACCTGGTGGGTGTGGTACCAGAACGTGCCGACCTGCTCCGCGCGGAAGCGGTAGACGTGGCGCTCGCCCGGCAGGACGGCGTCCTGGGTCACCCCCGCCACGCCGTCCTCGGCGTTCGGCACGTCGACGCCGTGCCAGTGGATCGTCACCCCCGCCTCGACGTCCTCGTTCACGAGCGTCACCTCGACGAGGTCGCCCTGCTGCACGCGGAGCTCGGGACCTGGCGATCGCCCGTCGAAGGTCAGCGCGTCGACCTCTCGGCCGGACGCGAGCCGGATCGTCGCCTCCCGCGCTTGCAGCGTGTACCGCGCGTCCGGGGGCTCCGAGCGCGGCCCGTGGAGGTCGGCGACGGAGGTGCCTCCGCCGTGGGCGTCGTGCGACACGGGGACGCTCCCGCCGCCGTAGTCGTGCGTGCCGTAGTCCATCACGTTGTATGTGCCCGGCAACCGGCTGTCCCACCACGCCTTGCCCACGATCGCGAGCGCCGCGAGGAGGAGACACACCGCCGCGACGGGCAGGACGCGGAGGGCGAGGGCGCGCATCGCGGCATGGTCGCACGAACCGCCCGCGGCGCCAGCCCGTCACTAGGATCCTGCCCGGTGGCCTTCGTGGAGAGACCCCTGCGCGTCGCCGTCGTCGGCTCGGGGCCCGCCGCCTTCTACGCCGCCGGCCATCTCCTCGCGAGCGAGGAGCCGCGGGCGGAGGTCGACCTGCTGGAGCGGCTGCCGACGCCCTGGGGCCTCGTCCGGCTCGGCGTCGCGCCGGACCATCCCAACCTGAAGACCGTGTCGCGGGCGTTCGAGAAGATCGCGCAGCGCCCGGGCTTCCGCTTCCTCGGCAACGTCGAGGTCGGCAGGGACGTCACGTACGAGGAGCTCAGGAGCCTCTACGACGCGGTCGTCTTCGCGGTCGGCTCGCAGACCGACCGGCGGCTCGGGATCCCCGGGGAGGACCTGCCGGGATCGTGGGCCGCGACGGAGCTCGTCGCCTGGTACAACGGCCATCCCGACTACCAGGACCTCCGCTTCGACCTCTCGGTCGAGCGCGCGGTCGTCGTCGGTGTCGGGAACGTGGCGCTCGACGTCGCGCGCATGCTCGCGCTGACCCCGGAGGAGCTCGCGCCCACCGATACCACCGACGCGGCGATCGAGGCGATCTCGGCGTCGGGGCTCCGGGAGATCGTCGTGCTGGGAAGGCGCGGACCCGTCCAGGCGGCCTGGACCTCGACCGAGCTCCAGGAGATGGGCGAGCTGGCCGGCGCCGACGTGCTCGTCGACCCGGCCGAGCTGGAGCTCGACGACGCGAGCGCGGCGGAGCTCGCCGACGCGTCGAACGTCGTCCAGCGGAACATGGACATCCTGCGTGGCTTCGCGGCGCGCGAGCCCGAGGGGAAGCCGCGCTCCGTGCGCCTCCGCTTCTGCGTCTCGCCGGTGGCGATCCACGGCGAGGAGCGGGTCGAGGGCGTCGAGATCGTGCGCAACAGGCTCGAGGCCGACGAGCGCGGGCGCGTGCGCGCCGTCCCGACGGACGAGCATGAGGTGATCCCGTGCGGGATCGTGTTCCGCAGCGTCGGCTACCACGGCGTCGCGCTTCCCGGGCACGCCGTTCGACGAGGCGGCCGGGACGATGCCGAACGCGGCCGGGCGTGTCCTGGACGAGACCGGGTCGCCGATCCCGGGCGTGTACTGCGCAGGGTGGATCAAGCGCGGGCCGACGGGCGTGATCGGCACGAACAAGAAGGACGCGACCGAGACCGTCGACCTGCTCCTCGAGGACGCGCGGGCAGGCGCCCTCGCCTCGGTCGCCGACACGGGTCGATCGACGCGCTGCTCGCCGAGCGCGGCGTCGAGGTGGTGACCCACGACGGCTGGGAGGCGATCGACGCGGTCGAGCGCGCGCGCGGCGAGGAGCAGGGACGACCGCGCGTGAAGCTCTGCACGTGGGAGGAGCTGCTCGCGGCCGCGCGGGCGGCCTCCGGGCGCTGACCTAGGGCACGGCTGTCCGGGCTGGCCGGGCTGCGACGGGGCCGATCCGATACGGCCGCATCATCTCGTTGTCCTCGTGCTCGACGATGTGGCAGTGCCAGACGAACTGGCCCGGGCGTGGCGAACTGGCCTTCACCCGCGTGACCTCGCCCGGATAGGCGATGACCGTGTCCTTGAAGCCGGTCTCCCAGGGCTCCGGGCCCGGTCGGATCGCCGTCGAGCTCGAACGGCTCGACGACCTCGTCGTCCCCGTTCGGTGACGAGAGCCTGGCGGTTGACGACCTCGAAGACGACCTCGTGGATGTGCATCGGGTGGGCGTCGGCGGTGGCGTTGTAGAGCTCCCAGACCTCCGTGTCGTCCGACGGCCGGGTTCTCGGTGACCGGGTTCGGCCCACATGCTTGTGCTCGGCACGTCCGTCGGCGAGTCCGAGGAGCGCCCAACATGGCCGTCGGCTGGCCCGTCCCAGTCGCGCGGACATCTCCTCGACGAGCGCGAGTGAGCGCGTGCGTCAGGGTGGCGGCGAGCGGCGCGATGGCGCGGCAGCACGCAGGTACCTCGGTGGCGTGGTCGGGTCGGGCGTGACCGCGGGACCGACGCGGAACTGCAGGATCTGGCCGGTGGTCGCCGGATCGGCGACCGTCGAAGTCGTCCTCCGGGCTCGCCACCGCCGAAGGGCTCGTCCGGTCCGACGTTGCCGAGGATGTAGCTGCCCGACGGGCACGTTGGTGAAGTCGACGATCACGTCCGCCCGCTCCGCGAGGCCCATGAGCAGTCGGTTGCCGTGTCGTCGCCGTGAGGTTCGACCGGAGCGGCCAGGAAGCCACCCTCGTTGCCGATCTGCCAGACCTCGACCCCCGGGATGCCGCCGAAGTCGAGGATGAGGAACCGCGACTGGCAGCCGTTCAGGAAGCGGAAGCGGTAGCGGCGCTGCTCGACCTGCGAGGAAGGGCCACGTGTTCCCGTTGACCATGATCATGTTCCCGAAGAACTCGGGGTTCCAGATCGGCGAGAGGTCGGTCGTCCGGGATGAAGCCGGGTCCTCGGCCGTCGCTCCGTCGAAGAACTCGCGCGAGTCCGGATAGAAGAGCGACCCGTCGCCGTTGAACGAGCGATCCTGGATCGCGATCGGGATCTCGTAGTACGTCTTGTCGGGCGGGAACGTGTCGTTCTCCTGTCGGCGCCGGGCCCGGAAGCACGGCCGTCGACCCGGACCGCGTGTCGAGCACGGCGTCATCTCCGGCCGGACCGCCGCGGACGATGTAGAAGCCCGCCGGACCTGCGTAGACGTTGAGGCGCGTCATGCCGAGCGCGTGGTCGTGGTACCAGATCGTCGAGGCCCGGTTGTCGTTCGGGTACTGGAAGACGGCGGAGCCGGGGCCCCAGCGACGCCGTAGGAGCCGGCTGCCTTGCCGCGCGAAGAAGCGCGAACCAGGTGCCTTCGTGGCGTAGCCCGGCGGGAATGTTCGTCGGCCGCGGGCAGGTACCACGCTTCTGCGTAGCCATCGCTGTCGTCGGCCACGCCCACCGCGCCGTGAACGTGCGTGACGATCGGAACGGGCCCGTCGTACGGGCCAGGCGTCTCCGCGAAGTCGGGCCGCGTGTCGCGGCCCTCCGCGCCGCCGGGCGGGTTCGCCCAGTGCAGCGTCGGGTCGACCGGAAGCAGGTGCGGCAGGTAGTTCCCGTTCGCATCCTTGAGGTCGTTGATCCACTTCACCCGGACCGGCCGGCTCACCCGCGCCTCGATCGTGAGCGACGGCGCGTTGTGGAGGAGCAAGCCCGCCTGGGCTCGCCGACTTCGACGGCGCCGTAGCCCCAGACGGTCGTCGTTGGGCATGCGGTCCGGGCAGGATCTGCTGCGCGAACTGCTTCATCGAGATCTCGTAGTAGTCGATCGTCTTGCCGCCGCCGCACGATCGTGCTCGGCCCTCGGCATGACCGGCGGAATGAGCAGCGGCGTCAGGAACTTCGGCGACGGACGGGCGGGTCGAGCGTTCCGCCCGGGATCTGAGCGAGCGCAACGGGATCGCTCAGGCCCGGAACTCGTCCGAACAGGTAGAAGCCGGCGCTCGCGCCCCCGACCCAGGCCACGAAAGTCCGCCGGCGTGAGACGGCTGGCTGCTCTCCATCGTGTCCCCCTCCCCTCTTCCCGCTCCCGGCTCGCGGGGTTGTCCGGATTCTCTCCGGGCGACGCGCGGTTCCATGGAATTCAACCGGCGTACCACGGACGGCTGCCTCCGGGCGAATCCACGTATGCACCTGGTCGCCGGCCCGGGGCTAGACTCGCCGCGTGGGCGAGACCGCCGAGCGCGAAGGAGCTCTGGGGCGGGGAGACCGAGAAGGCGGTGGCGAACTTCCCCGTCTCCGGCGAGCCGATCCCGCGTCCGGTCGCGCGCTGGCTCGGCCGGATCAAGGCCGCCGCCGCGCGCGTGAACGCCGAGCTCGGGCTTCTCGATCGCGACCTCGCGGAGCGCATCGCCGCCGCCGGCGACCGCATCGCCGCGGGCGAGTTCGACGACCAGTTCCCGATCGACGTCTTCCAGACCGGCTCCGGGCACGAGCTCGAACATGAACGCGAACGAGGTCATCGCGCGCGCTCGCCGGCGACGGCGTGCACCCGAACGACCACGTGAACATGGGCCAGTCGTCGAACGACGTCTTCCCCTCGGCGGTGCATCTCGCCGCGCTCGGCGAGATCGCCGACGACCTGCTGCCCGCGCTCGAGCGGCTCGCCGAGCCTCGCTCGAGCGCAAGGCCGCCGAGTTCGACGACGTCGTCAAGTCGGGCCGCACGCACCTCATGGACGCCGTCCCGGTCACGCTCGGCCAGGAGTTCGGCGGGCTACGCGGCGCAGGTGCGGCAGGGGATCGCGCGCGTCGAGGACGCGATGCCGCGCCTCGGCCAGATCCCGCTCGGCGGCACCGCGACCGGCACCGGCCTCAACACGCACCCCGAGTTCGCGGCGCGCGTCCGCGAGCACCTCTCGCGCCGACACCGGCCTCACGATCTCGGCGCCGGCCGACCACTTCGAGGCGCAGGCCGCGCGCGACGGGCTCGTCGAGGCGTCGGGCGCGCTCAAGGTCGTCGCCGTCATCGCTGACGAAGATCGCGAACGACCTCCGGCTCATGGGCTCGGGCCCGCGCGCCGGGCTCGCGGAGATCTTCCTCCCCGAGCTCCAGAAGGGCAGCTCGATCATGCCCGGCAAGGTCAACCCGGTGATCCCGGAGGTCGTGACGCAGGTCGCGGCCCAGGTGATCGGCAACGACACCGCGATCACGGTCGGCGGCATGCAGGGCCACTTCGAGCTCAACGTCTTCATCCCGATGATGGCGCGGAACCTGCTCGACTCGATCCGGCTGCTCGCGAGCGCGAGCGCGCCTGCTCGCCGAGAAGTGCGTCGACGGGATCGAGGCGAACCGCGAGCAGCTGCGAGCAGCTACGCGGAGCTCACGCTCTCCGCGGCGACCGCGCTCAACCCGCACATCGGCTACGACAAGGCGGCGCGAGATCGTGAAGGAGGCGGCGGCCTCGGGGCGCTCGCTGCGCGACGTCGCGCGCGACGCGGGCGTGGACGAGGCGATCCTCGACGAGGCGCTCGACTACCGCGCGATGGCGAAGCCGCACGGCTGAGCCGGATTTCGACGGTTCTCACTTGACGAGCGTGGTGCCGGGCGACTAGTAGTGAGGGTCGTGCCCGGGTGGGCCGGGCCTCCGAGGACAATCGAGGGGAGATATCATGCGAAAGCTTACTGCCTTGCTAGCCGCGCTCGCAGCCGCGCTCGCGATCGGTCGTCGTGCCCGCGAGCGCGATCACCGACGGCCAGCTGGACGGCAACGGCCATCCGTACGTCGGGCTGATGGTCGCGCAGACGGCGAGCGGCACACCGCTCTGGCGCTGCAGCGGAACGCTCATCTCGCCGACGAGTCTTCCTGACCGCCGGCCACTGCACCGAGCCGCCCGCGGCTCACGCGGAGATCGTGGTTCGACGAGCCGGACGTCGAGTCCGGGATCGGCCCGGCCAACGGCTATCCGTTCACCGGTGACGTCGGCGGCACGCCGTACACGCATCCCGCAGTACGACCCGAACGCGTTCTTCCTGCACGACGTCGGCGTCGTCATCCTCGACCACGGCGGTCACGGTGACCGCGGCGTACGGCACGCTGCCCGCCGCTGGACCAGCTCGACGCGCTGAAGACGAGCGCGGCAAGCAGGACGTCACGTTCACCGCGGTCGGCTACGGGCTGCAGAAGAGCTTCCCGGACGCCGCGTCCTGGAAGGACCAGGCGATCCGGATCCGCATGGTCGCGCATCCCGAAGCTGAACCAGATCAACGGCGGGCATCGTCGGCGACTTCTCGATGCTGCTCGTCGAACAACGCCCACACGGGCGGCACGTGCTTCGGCGACTCCGGCGGGCCCGAACTTCCTCGGCACGTCCAACGTCGTCGCCGGCGTGACGTCGTTCGGCACTGAACGCCGACGTGCGCCGGCACGGGCGGCGTGTACCGCGTCGACCAGCCGGACGATCTCGACTGGCTCGTCGACCTTCGGCCTCACGCCTCGTAGCGAACCCGTCTCCGAGCGTAGGACGAAGGGCCGCCTCCGGGCGGCCCTTCGTCTTTCCGCGTGCGGACGACGACGAGCTTGTCGGTGCCCGACTCGGCGCCCCAGACCTCGCCCCGCCGGCCGAGGATCTGGCGCACCGCCGCGTCCGCGCTCGGAAGCGGGACCGGGTGAACCGCGCGTCGCCGGGATCGAAGCGCACGAGCGCGTTCGCGCCGAAGTCGGTGAGCCAGACCTTGTCGCGCTCGTCGACGTAGACGGCGTAGATCATCGGGTTCGCGCCCGGGCACGCGCCACTCGCGCCAGCGCTTCGCGCGCGGGTCGTACATCCCGACCTTGCCGGCGTTCCACTCGCTGATCCAGATCGCGCCCGCGCGAGTCCGACCAGGCGCGGCGCGCGCCCTGGCCGGCGGTCGGCGGCCGAGCACCGTCGCCTTGCCCGGTGCGGACGTCGATGCGGCCGAGGTAGCTGCCGGCGAGCGACGCGTAGTAGACGTCGCCCGCCGGCGTCGTCGTGATGCCGTACGGCCCTTCGCCGCGCGGCGCGCGGAAGACGCGCACCTTCCCGACCTTCGGGTCGAGCCGGCCGTAGATCCCGCTCTGGCCGGTGAACCAGAGGATCGCCGCGCCGGTCGAACGTCGCGGTGTTGAGGTTCGCGTAGCCGCGTGCTCGCCGGCAGCGGGAAGCGCCGGACCTTCCGCGTCCGCGGGTCGACGCGGACGATCGCGTTGAGGCCGCCGTCGGTGATCCACGGCGCGCCGTCCGGCCCGACGATGACGCCGTGCGGCGCGGAGCCCGCTGCCGAGCGGCGTGAGCCGCGTCTTGCCCGTCTTCGGGATCGAGCCAGCCGAGCTCGCCCGTGTGCTGCGCCGTGTACCAGACGCCGCCGTCGCGGGCGGGCGCGACGTCGTGCGGATGCGTGCCCGCTCGGGACCGGGAACTCGCGGACGCCGGAGCTGGCTCTCGGTCGACGGCGCCGCGCTCGCGCGTCGCGCGTCGATCAACGGCGACGATCGCGACGGCGACGACGCAGCGCATGCCTCTCAGTACGCGACCGCGCCGCGGCCGGTTTCGGCCGCGTGGCGCTGCTCGTCCGCGCGGTACGAGGAGCGGACGAGCGGGCCGGAGAAGACCGAGCCGAAGCCGAGCGCCTCGCCCTGCTCGCGGAACCAGCGGAACTCGTCGGGGTGCACCCAGCGGTCGATCGTCGCGTGCTTCGGCGAGGGCTGGAGGTACTGGCCGATCGTGACGACGTCGACGCCGTGCGCGCGCAGGTCGCGCATCGTCTCGACGACCTCGTCGTTCGTCTCGCCGAGGCCGACGATGATCCCGGACTTCGTCAGGACGCGGTAGTCGGCGAGCTCCTTCACGCGCCGCAGGAGCCAGAGCGCCTTGTCGTAGCTCGCCTTGGCGCCGCGCATGCGCGCGTGCAGTCGGCGCACCGTCTCGATGTTGTGGCCGAAGACGTCGGGCCGCGCGTCGAGCACGGTCGCGAGCGCCTCCTCCTCGACGCCGAGGAAGTCGGGCGTCAGGATCTCGACGTCGCGTCGGGGAGCTTCCGCCGGAGCGCGCGGATCGTCGCGGCGTAGTGCCCCGCGCCGCGGTCGGGGACGTCGTCGCGGTCGACCGAGGTGACGACGACGTGCGAGAGCCCCATCTGCGCCGCCGCCTGCGCGAGCCGGAGCGGCTCGAGCGGGTCGGGCGGCTCGTCCGGCTTCCCCGAGTGCACGTAGCAGTAGCGGCACGCGCGCGTGCAGGTGTCGCCGAGGATCTGGAACGTCGCCGTGCCGCGTCCCCAGCACTCGCCGATGTTCGGGCAGCGCGCCTCCTCGCAGATCGTGTACGAGGCTGCCCTCTCGCATGAGCCTCTTGACCTCGAAGTAGCGCGAGTTGGCGCTCGGCGCGCGCACCTTCATCCATTCGGGGCGGCGGGGTCGCTCGGCAACGGGAAGCGACTTCTGCATCGGCGACTAGTCTAGAGAGCGTGGTTCCCGAGGCCCGCTCGAGCAGACGGAACACGGCACGTTCCCGGTCGGGCGAGGGCTGGTTCGTCGTCAACGCGCGGGACGCGCAGTGGTTCGACAGCGACGGGCTCGGCCTCTACGCCCCGTTCGAGGGCGAGAACGCGCGGTTCGGCGAGCTCGGCATCAACGTCGGGATCCTGCGCCCGGGGGAGCCGAGCGGCATGTACCACGGCGAGGAGGCGCAGGAGGACTTCCTCGTCCTCTCGGGCGAGTGCCTGCTGATCGTCGAGGGCCAGGAGCGCGCGCTGAAGGCGTGGGACTTCGTGCACTGCCCGCCGTGGACGGAGCACATCTTCGTCGGCGCCGGAGACGGCGCCGTGCGTGGTCCTCGGCGTCGGGCGCGCAGGGCGCGGCCGCGGTCTCGTCTACCCGGTGAACGAGGCGCGCTCCGCCACGGCGCCGGGCGTCGCGGAGGAGACGAGCGAGCCCCAGCGAGGCGTACGCGCACTTCGAGAAGCCGAAGCCGGTTCCCTGTCCCGACGAGTTCCCGGACGTGAGCAGTCGGAGGCGCTCGACCATGAGCGTCGTCATGGTCGAGCCTTCCGTCCAGAGCCCGTGGACGATCGCCCTTCGGCCAGCGCACCTGTTGACCCTCGCGGAGCGTCGACGGTCTCGCCTGCGACCGAGGTGAAGCCGTCGCCCGCGAGGCAGACGACGATCGGTCGCGTTCTCGACGCGCGGTGCAGCTCGATCCTCGCCTGCATGGTAGAGCGCATGCTCGGCGAACCGAGCGAGGCGCTCCGGATCGCGCATATAGTGTCGCCGAGTCCGCCTGTCTCAGCATGAGCACGCGATCTCGACGATGCCCTTGGCGTCCGCATCGCCTAGGAGGCCCAGCGCCGACGTGAAGCGAGCGCGTCGCATGTCGCGACGCGAATCGACGGATGTCGAGGCTCATCGCGCGGCGAGCGAGGCGTGGATCCGCTGCGGCCAGAGCCCCGCGCCGTCGTCGGCCGGGAGCTCCTCGAAGTCGAGCCCGAAGACCTCGGCGACCGCGGCGATCGCCGCGGGCCGAACCTCCTCGACGGTGAGCGGGCGAGCCGAGCTCGCGCGCCATCGTCGTGAACGCGGCGTCCTCGAGCCCGCAGGCGGTGATCCACTCGGTGAACGGCGCGGGGTCGAGGTCGACGTTGAGCGCGTAGCCGTGCGTGGTCACCCAGCGCGACACGTGTACGCCGATGGAGGCGATCTTGCGCGGCCCCTGTCCCCCGCCCGGCGGCATCCAGACGCCGGTCAGCCCGTCGTATCGCTCGCCCTCGAGGTCGAACGCCGCGAGCGTCGCGGATGAGCGCCTCCTCGAGATTCCGCACGTAGAGCTTCACGTCCTTGCCCGTGGTGCCCGAGGTCGAGGATCGGGTAGCAGACGAGCTGCCCCGGCCCGTGGAACGTCGACTTCCCGCCGCGGTCGGTCTCGGCGATCTCGACCTCGGCGTCCTCCGGGATGTGGAGCTCCTGGTCCGTCTCGGTCCGACGCCCGAGCGTCACGACCGGCGGGTGCTCGAGGAAGATCACGGTCTCCGGGATCGCGCCTTGGGAGACGGCGCCGGCAAGCGAGCGCTGGAGGTCGAACGCCTCGGCGTAGGGGACGAGGCCGAGGCTCAGGAGGTACGCGCCGCGGCTCATCCGTCCGGGTCGTCGGCCTGTCTGGAGCCGACGAGCTCGCGGGCGGCCTCGAGGTCGCCGGCGTGGACGAGGATCTCCCGCGCCGCCCCCGGCGGCCCAGCCGTCCAGGGCGCCGGCAGCGAAGTCGGTCGTCCGCTGCATCGACTCGATGCCCTCCGTCGAGAGCAGGTTCCGGATCATCTCGGCCTCGGCCTCGTTCGGCACGACCGTCAGGCGCACGAGCTCCGCGCCGCTCACTGCCGCTGCTGGAACATCCAGCGGTGCCCTCGAGGTCCTCCGCCGTGTACAGAGGGGCCGTCCGGGCCCTCCTCGGGAGGTCGGATCACGTTCGCGCCGGCCTCGACCGCCCGGCGTGGTGCGCGTCGAGGTCGTCGACGAGGACGAGGACGCCGTCGATCACCCAGGGGTTGTCGAGCCAGCGCCGCGCAGCGTCGCACGTCTCCCGGTGTCGCTTCGGGCTCTGGTACTCGCGATTCGGCGTGGCGAGCATGACGATGCTGCCATCCAGCTCGAGCTCCGCGTGGCCGATCGTCCCGTCCTCCATGACGTAGCGCTCGCCGCGCTCGGTGAAGCCGAACGCGAGCGTCAGCCAGTCGATCGCGGCCGCGGCGTCCTCGTAGGCGATCATCGGGACGATCCGCTGCGCCATGTCAGGTCGCGCGGATCTCGTACCGGCAAGCCCGTCGTCGGGCAGGACCTCCCAGGCGCGACCGAGCGGACGAAGATGTGCGCCTCGAGGCTTGCCGTCGAACGCGAGGCCGAACGAGGCAGCCGCACGCTCGAGGACTCCGACTCGGGCCAGCCGCCGCCGAAGAGGTTCGAGCCGCACGTGGAGCAGAAGGTCTTCGCCGAGCCCTCCGTCCGGTGCGTACGAGCGGAGGAGCTCGTGCCCTCGAGGATCGCGGATCGCGGCCGTGGCGCACGCGGCCGCTCACCGTCCCGTCGCCGCCCGAGATGCTGCTTGCAGCACTCGCAGTGGCAGTGCGCTGACGTCGCTCGAACGGCTCAGTGGCACCTCGAACCGGACCCTCCGCAGAGGCAGCTCCCGCATCGGCTGCGACATCGGCTGCTCATAGTACGCCGCCTCGTCCCAGCTCTCGAGCTTCTCGCGCAGGTCGCGCAGGAACCTCCCGGCGAGCGCGCCGTCGACCAGGCGGTGGTCGTACGTCAGCGTGAGGTTCATGATCGGGCGGATCGCGATCACGTCCTGGCCCATCTCGTCCTGGACGACCCACGGGCGCTTGACGACCGCGTAGGTGCCGAGGATCGCCGCCTGCGGCTGGCTGATGACCGGCGTCCCGTGGAACGTGCCGTAGCCGCCGGGGTTCGTGATGGTGAACGTCCCGCCCTGGACCTCGTCCGGGAGGAGCTTCTTGTCGCGCGCCCGCTGCGCGATGTCCACGACGCCCTTCGCGATGCCGAGCAGGTTGAGCGTCTCCGCGTTCTTCAGCACCGGCACGATGAGCCCCTTGCCGTCGGCGAGCTCGACGGCGAAGCCGAGGTTCACGTTGCCGCGCGTGACGATCTGGTCGCCCCGGATCTCGCCGTTGACCCACGGGTACTCCTTCAGGGTCTCGACGGCCGCCCGCGCGACGAACGCGAGGTAGGTGACGTTCACGCCGTGCGCCGGCTCGTACTCGGGCTTCAGCTTCTTGCGGAGCGCGACGACGCGCGACATGTCGACCTCGATCGCGCTCGTGACGTGCGCGGACGTGTCGAGCGAGCGCCGCATGTGCTCCGCGATGCCGCGGCGCATGGCCGTCATCGGCTCGAGCTGCTCGCCGGGGAGCAGCATCGGCTCGCCCTCGGCAGGCGCGGCGGGTGGCTGCGGTGGAGCGGCCGGCGGCGCGCTCGGAGCGGCGGGGGGCACAGGCGGGGCCGCCGGAGCCGGCGCGGCGACCGCCGGAGCAGGCTCGGGGGCGACCGGCGCGGGCTCTGCGGCCGGCGCGGGGGCCGGGGCGCCACCGGCGCGGCCTCGACGGCCGGAGCGGCGGCCGCCGGCGGGGCGGCTGCCGCGCCGGACTCGAT
Organism: uncultured Actinomycetes bacterium; assembly: GCA_963750595.1. Classification (GTDB taxonomy): domain Bacteria; phylum Actinomycetota; class Thermoleophilia; order Gaiellales; family Gaiellaceae; genus GMQP-bins7. The sequence goes on from CAVVRG010000003.1 coordinate 761,335, forward strand.
GAAGGCGAGGATGTCCTTCTTCGTGACGCGTCCGCCCGTGCCGGTGCCGGGCACCGAGACCGGGTCGACGCCGTGCTCGGCGGCGATGCGTGCGACGACCGGGGAGACGAAGCTCCGCCCGTTGCCCCCGGTTGCGGCGGCAACGGGTGCCGGCTCCGTCGAGACCGGCGCGGGGGTGGCGGCAGGCGCAAGTGGAGCAGGGGCAGGAGGAGCAGGCGTCGGTGCGGGCGGAGCCGGAGCCGGAGCCGCCTCGACGGGTGCCGCCGCGACCGGGGCTGGCTCCTGCGGAGCGGACGGCTCGGGCTCGGCAGGGGCTGTGGGAGCCGGCGCGATCTCGGCGCCCGCGGGGGCGATGCGCGCGATCACGGTCCCGACCTCGACCGTCTCGCCCTCCTGGGCGAGGATCTCCGCCACGACGCCCTCGCCGGGGCTCGGCACCTCGGTGTCGACCTTGTCGGTGGAGATCTCGAGCAGCGGCTCGTCGCGGCCGATGGGCTCGCCGGGCTGCTTGAGCCACTTCGTGATCGTGCCTTCCGAGACGGACACGCCCATCTGGGGCATCACGACCTCGATCTGCGTTCCTGTGCTCACATCTCCTCCTGGAGGGACGAGGCTCGCCCCGTCCTCAATAGGCCGCAAGCTCCCTGAGCGCGGTCACGACGTCCTCGACCTGGGGGATGAACGCCTTCTCGAGCACCGGTGAGAACGGCACCGGCGTGTCCGGCGCGGCGATGCGCTTGACCGGCGCGTCGAGGTCCTCGAACGCGTCCTCGGCGATCGTCGCGGCGATCTCCGCGCCGAACCCGCCCGTGCGCGTGTCCTCGTGGAGGACGAGCACCTTCGAGCAGCGGCGCACGCTCTCGAGCACGCGCTCGCGATCCCACGGGATGAGCGTCCGGAGGTCGAGAACCTCGACCTCGACTCCCTCCTTCGCGAGCTCCTCCGCGGCGTTTGCCGCGGTGTGCACCATCGCGCCCCACGTCACGACGACGACGTCGTCGCCCTCGCGCTCCACGCGCGCCTGTCCGAACGGGATCGTGTACCGCTCCTCCGGCACCTCGCCCTTGATCCGTCGGTACAGGTGCTTGTGCTCGAAGTAGAGGACGGGGTTCGGCTCCTCGATCGCCGAGGCGAGGAGGCCCTTCGCGTCGTGCGGCGTCGCCGGGCAGGCGATCTTGAGGCCCGGGATGTGCGCGAATGAGCTCTCCGGGTTCTGGGAGTGGAACGGCCCGCCGGAGAAGCCGCCACCGGAGGGAAGCCGGACGACCATGGGCACGGGCGTCCGCCCCCGGAAGTGCTGCTTCGCTGCGACCGTGACCAGGTGGTCCCACGCGCACGAGATGAAGTCGGCGAACTGCATCTCCGCGACCGGCCGGAGGCCCATGAGCGCGGCGCCCGTCGCGCCGCCCACGATGGCGGTCTCCGAGAGGGGTGTGTCGATCACGCGCCACGGCCCGAACTCCTCCTGGAACCCCTGCGTCACCTTGAACGCGCCCCCGTACACGCCCACGTCCTCGCCGAGGACGAAGACACGCTGGTCGCGCCGCATCTCCTGCCTCAGCGCGTCGGAGATCGCCTGGATGTAGGTCAGCTCGGGCACGGTCCGCTCACTTGTGGTGGGGGGTGTCCAGGTCTTCCGGCGACGCGAACACGCTCGCCTCGAGCGTCGCGGGATCGGGGAGCGGGGACTCCTCGGCACGCTCGAGCGCGTCGTTCAGGAGACGCTTGACGCCGGAGGTGAGCTCGTCCTCCTCGTCCTCCGTCAGGCCGGCGTGGGCATGCAGCCACGTGCGGTAGCGCTCGATCGGGTCCCGGGCGGCCCACTGCTCGAACATCTCCTTCGGCACGTAGAACGCGTCGTCGTGGACCGCGTGGCCCTCCATGCGCAGCGTCAGGCACTCGAGCAGCGTCGGCCCGCCGCCCTGACGGGCCTTGTCGATCGCCCGGCGCGCCTCGCGGTAGACGGCGAGCACGTCCGTCCCGTCCACGACGACACCGTCGAACCCGTACGCCGCCGCGCGGTCGGCGATGTGCTCGACCGGGTACGAGAGGTACGTCGGTGTCGAGTACGCCCACTGGTTGTTGTCGCACACGAACACGATCGGAAGCTGCCGGACGCCCGCCATGTTCATGCTCTCGTGCGCGTCCCCGCGCGCCGCCGCGCCCTCGCCGAACCAGCCGAGCGCGACGCGCTGGTCGCCGCGGATCATGAACGCCAGCGCCATCCCGGTCGCGACGGGGAGCATCGCCGGGAGATGGCTGACCATCGGGTGCAGGCCGAGCTCCGGGACGGCCATGTGGACGTTCCCGTCACGGCCGCGCGTCGGGCCGCCCTCGCGGCCCATGTACTGGGCGAAGATGCGCCAGGGCTCGACGCCGCGCGTCACGTGGACGCCCATGTCGCGGTGGAGGGGCGTCCCCACGTCGTTCGACCCCATCGCGGTCGCGACGCCGACGGCTGCGGCCTCGTTTCCGCGCCCCGTGTAGAAGGAGCCCGGGATCTTGCCCTGCTTGTAGAGGATGTGACCGCGCTCCTCGATGCCGCGGGTGATGAGCATGTGGCGGTAGATGCCGAGCAGGTCCTCGCGGTCGAGGCCTGCCTCCTTCACCTCCTGCAGCGAGCCCACGGGCTCGGCTTCGCGTACGGCCATGCAGCGATCTCTCCTCGTCGGACGGGTCGACCACAACTCTAACGACTGTGTCCGTCGGTCCACCGAGGCGTAGGGGCCGGGCATGCCCGGCCCCTACGATGTCTTCCGTGGCCGGGAAGAAGCGGAACTGGATCCAGGAGGAGCGGCGCAGGACGCTCGGAGACTGGGTCGCGTTCTGCCTCACGTGCGGCCACACGCAGCGCTACTTCCTGGAGCTCGAGGGCGCGCTCGAGGAAGCCTGTCCCCAGTGCGGAGGCGAGCTCCGCCACCGGTGCCCGGAGTGCGGCGCGCCGATCGCCTCGGCGTTCGCGGTCGAGTGCGAGGACTGCGGCGAGCCCGTGCGCCCGCCCGAGCTCTTCGGGACGACGATCCGCAAGCCCGGCCGCTAGGCGGCCGGTAGGGGCGAGGCATGCCTCGCCCGCGAGGTCCTGTGCGGAAAGCCGGTGACACCCTGGCTCACCGGGGACTGTCACCCTGGTTCACCCGATCTGCGAGAACCTGATCAAGGTCACGATGTCGTCCTCCGTGACCTCGCGGTTGTAGAGCTGGCCGAGGAAGCGCGCGAGCTCGTCCGCGCGGCGGATCTCGGGGTTGTCGTGCTCGATCTCGCGTGGCGAGAGGTCCCCGAGGCGCTTCACCTCGACCTTGTCGACGACGGCGTCGAAGACCCGCTCGCGCAACCCGTAGCGGGCGCCGGCGAGGACCGTCACGATCATCCCCTTCTTGTACTTCGGCGACTTGTCCCCGAGGCGGATCGTCGCGGTCTTCCGGCCCGAGCGAAGCTGGTCCCCGACCGCGGGGTTGTAGAAGTTGAGGGCGTAGCTCGGCACGGCGGCTGCGCAACTATAGAGGGTCGCTTGCGAGGGCTTCCCGCGCGCGTTCCGCCATCTCGCGCTCGCCCTTGTAGGCGAGCAGGCGGGGCGCCTCGTCGAGCCGCAGCCAGCGTGCCTCGGCCACCTCGACGTCCATGCCGGGCGGCAGCTCGCCGACGCGCCCGTGCGTCGCGTGGGCTAGGTAGAAGCTGACCACTTTGAAGACGCGCTCTCCCTCCCACGTGTACACGTAGCGCACGTCGCCGAGCTTCGCCCCGAGCCGCGCCGTCACGCCGGTCTCCTCGTAGCCCTCGCGCAGAGCCGTCTCGGCGGGGCTCTCCCCGGGCCCGATCAGGCCCTTCGGCAGCGCCCAGGTCCCCTCGGGCTTCCCCTGCGGGCGCACGGCCGCAAGCCACCAGGCGCCGCGCATGCGGCGCACGAGCACGAGCCCGGACGAGAGCTCCCTGCGCACCACTACTTTGTAACACCGAGGCTCGACTGGGGCGCCAGATCTGAGTCGGCGCGACTCAATTCGGCTTGGCCAGACCTGGTCGAGAGTGCTACAGTGCATCTGGCACTCATAGTCGTCGAGTGCCAGATGTGTCACAAACTCCGTATTGCAGGGAGGTTTGTCGAAATGGATTTGCAGCCACTGGGCGACCGGCTGATCGTGGAGGTCCTCGACGAGGAGGAGACCACCTCGAGCGGCATCGTGCTGCCCGACACGGCGAAGGAGAAGCCGCAGCGCGGCAACGTCCTCGCCGTCGGCCCCGGCCCGCGTGACGAGGACGGGGAGTACATCAAGATGGACGTCGAGGTCGGAGACGAGATCATCTTCTCCAAGTACGGCGGGACCGAGATCAAGGTCGGCGCCGACGACGTCCTCATCCTGCGCGAGTCGGACGTCCTGGCCAAGGTCGTCGGCGACCGCGCCGCGGTGTAGGGGCGAGGCTTGCCTCGCCCGCTCTTTCAGCGATAGAGAGGAACGCGATATGGCTCACAAGGAGCTCAAGTTCAACGAGGACGCGCGCCGCTCGCTCGAGCGTGGCGTCAACATCCTCGCCGACGCGGTCAAGGTGACGCTCGGGCCGAAGGGGCGCTACGTCGTCCTCGACAAGAAGTTCGGCGCGCCCACGATCACGAACGACGGCGTCACCATCGCCCGCGAGATCGATGTCGAGGACCCGTTCGAGAACCAGGGTGCGCAGCTCATCCGCGAGGCCGCGACGTCGACGGACGACGTCGCCGGCGACGGCACCACGACCGCGACCGTGCTCGCCCAGGCGATCGTGCGGGAAGGCCTCAAGAACGTCGCCGCAGGCGCGAACCCGATGGGGCTCAAGCGCGGCATCGAGAAGGCCGTCGACGCGATCGTCGAGGAGCTCAAGGCGCAGTCCAAGGAGGTAGCGGGCAAGGAGGACATCGCCCGCGTCGGAACGGTCGTCTCGCGCGAGCGGGAGATCGGCGACGTCATCGCGGACGCGATCGAGAAGGTCGGCAAGGACGGCGTCGTGAACGTCGAGGAGGGCCAGACGTTCGGGCTCGACCTCGAGTTCACCGAGGGCATGCAGTTCGACAAGGGGTACCTCTCCCCGTACATGATCACCGACCCCGAGCGCATGGAGGCGGAGCTCGAGGAGCCGTACGTCCTGATCGCGAACCAGAAGATCGGCGCGGTCAAGGACATCCTCCCCGTGCTCGAGCAGGTCATCCAGGCCGGTAGGCCGCTGCTCATCGTGGCCGAGGACGTCGAGGGCGAGTCGCTCGCGACGATCGTCGTCAACAAGCTCCGCGGGACGTTCACCGCCGTCGCCGTCAAGGCGCCGGGCTTCGGCGACCGCCGCAAGCGGATGCTCGAGGACATCGCCATCATCACGGGCGGCGAGGTCATCACCGAGGAGCTGGGCCTCAAGCTCGAGAACACGAAGATCTCGCAGCTCGGCAAGGCCCGCAAGATCGTCATCGACAAGGACACGACGACGATCATCGACGGCGCCGGCGAGACCGACGCGATCAAGGGCCGCATCCAGCAGCTGAAGCAGGAGATCGAGAACACCGACTCCGACTTCGACCGCGAGAAGCTCCAGGAGCGCCTCGCCAAGCTGTCCGGCGGCGTCGCGGTCGTCAAGGTCGGTGCCGCGACCGAGGTCGAGATCAAGGAGAAGAAGCACCGCGTCGAGGACGCGCTCAAGGCCACCCGCGCCGCCCTCGAGGAGGGCATCGGCTCGGGCGGCGGCGTCGCGCTCCTGAACGCGGCTTCGAGCGCGACCGTGACGAAGGTCCTCGGGTCGCTCGAGGGTGAGGAGAAGACCGGTGCGGAGATCATCTTCCGCGCGGTCGAGGAGCCCCTCCGCCAGCTCGCCTACAACGCGGGCCTCGAGGGCTCCGTCGTCGTCGACCAGGTTCGCCGTGCCAAGAAGGGCGAGGGCCTGAACGTCGAGACGGGCGAGATCGAGGACCTGGTCAAGTCGGGGATCATCGACCCGACCATGGTCACCCGCTCCGCGCTCCAGAACGCGGCGTCGATCGCGAAGAACATCCTCACGACCGAGGCCGTCGTCGCCGAGATGCCGGAGAAGCAGCCGGCCATGCCCGCGGGCATGCCCGGCGGCGGCATGGACTTCTAGTAGGGGCGAGGCTTGCCTCGCCCTCGGTAGAGGGCACGTACTACGAGGAGGGCCGGCGAGAGCCGGCCCTCCGCTTTCCCGGGGACTGAATCATTGGCGCGGCGCCGCGAACCCGCGCACGACGGTCGTGAGCGCCTCCCGCCAGGCTTGCTCCTCGTTCCCCTCGGGAAGTAGGCGAAGCACCGCGCCGCGCAGCTCGGCGTTGGCGAGGCCCTCGAGCATGGCGTTGAACTCGAGCGCTGCCTCGGGTGCCGGCTTGCCACCGAGCAGGCCGGCAGCCTCGAGCCGCTCGACCTTCGAGACGAGCTGGTTCCAGGCCTTCTGCCTCGCCGCGCCGAGCTCCGGGCCGGCGGTGAGCCCGGGGACGATTCGCTGGAACGCGATCCGGTAGAGCGCGGGGTGCTCGCGGACCAGGCGGCGGAAGACGAGGACGCCTACGTCGACGAGATCGGCCGCTACGTCGTCGGTCTCCTCGAGCCCTTCGATCTCCGTGAAGAGGAAGACGAACGCGTCGCGCGCCAGCGCTTCGGCGAGCAGTCCGTCCTTGGAGCCGAACAGGCTGTAGACGGCACGCGTGCTCGTGCCGGCGGCGGCGGCGACTGCTCGCACGGAGAGCGCCGTCGGTCCAGCGTCCGCGACGATGCCTTCAGCTGCCGTAAGGAGTGCGGCGCGTGTTTGCTCGTCGTGCTCGCGAGGGCGGCCCATGTTGATCTTTATATCGTCACCTGTTACGTTACGCGTAACGTTACACGTGACGAAAGGAGGAGCCATGCTCGTAGTCGTCCAGCACAGGCTCACGGACCCGCCGGCCGCGTTCGCCCGGGGTGAGCGCCTGAAGCGTGGCGAGGGCGCCCCGGTCGGCAGTCGGGTGCTGCAGTTCCTGCCCAGCCAGGACGGGACGCTCGTGACGTGCCTGTGGCAGAGCGCGTCGGTCGCCGACGTCCAGTCGTACGTGGACGAGACGCTCGGGGACATGAGTGTCAACCTCTGTTACGCGGTCGAGACGACGGCTGCCTTCGCGGAGGCCCCCGAGGGGATCGCGGAGCGACCGCCGGCCGTCGCCGCCTGAGCCTCGCCCGCGGAGACGCGGAGGGCCGGACAGCCTGCCCTCCGCGTTTCCTGGCCGCTGTACGATCGGGCGATGGAGCGCGCCGTGCACGACCGGGGCGGCATGGCCACCGACGATCCCATCGATCGTCGCGAGCACGAGCTGGCCGACTGGGAGCTCCTCACGGACGCGCTGGTCGGCGCGCTCGGCGCCCGTGGCGTCATGAACGTCGACGAGCTGCGGCGCGGAATCGAGAGCATGCCGCCCGACGCGTACGAGAGTGCCTCGTACTACGAGCGCTGGCTGTTCTCGGCCGAGACGATCCTCGTCGAGAAGGGCGTCCTCGCTCCGGGTGAGGTCGAGGCGCGGCTGGCATGACGTTCTCGCCCGGACAGACGGTGCGCATCGCCGCCCGCGACCACGAGGGGCACCATCGGACGCCCGGCTATCTGAAGGGACGAACGGGCGTGGTCGAGCGCGTGCACGGCGCCTTCACGAACCCGGAGACGAGGGCCTACGGCGCCGACGGGCTCCCCGGGCGGACGCTCTACCTCGTCGGGTTCTCGCGCCGCGACCTCTTCCCGGATCCCGAGGTTGCTGCCGGCGATCGGCTGTATGCCGACGTCTTCGAGCACTGGCTGGAGGAGGTCTCATGACCGGCCACGGGCACGATCACGACCACGGCGACGACCACGCGCCCGTCACGGACGCCGAGGAGCCGACGGCGGCCCGGCGCGCGAGGGCCCTCGAGGCGCTGCTCGTCGAGAAGGGCGTCGTCGACCGGGAGGCGGTCCGGCGTGGGATCGACTGGCTCGTGTCGCGGTCGCCCGCCGACGGCGCACGTCTCGTCGCGCGGGCGTGGGTGGACGAGGAGTTCGAGGAGCGCCTCCTCGCCGACGCGCGCGCGGCAGCGCTCGAGCTGGGGCTCGACCCCGGGCCCTCTCCCGTGGTCGTCGCGCTCGAGAACACCGAGGACGTCCATCACCTCGTCGTGTGCACGCTCTGCTCGTGCTATCCGCGGGCGCTGCTCGGCCCGCCACCGGACTGGTACAAGAGCCTGCCCTACCGGTCGCGCGCCGTCTCCGACCCGCGCGGCGTCCTCCAGGAGTTCGGCCTGCACCTCGGCGAGGACGTCGAGCTCCGCGTCGTCGACTCGACCGCGGACATCCGGTACCTCGTGGTCCCGCGCCGCCCCGAGGGCACCGAGGGGCTCTCCGAGGAGGAGCTCGCGGCGCTCGTGACACGGGACAGCATGATCGGCGTCGCCGAGCCGGCCGCGCCGCCGGTGCCCGCCTAGCCCTGGAAACGAAAGAGCCGGCTTGCGCCGGCTCTGTCGTAGTCCTGTTCCTCTAACGAGAGTGGCCGCTGGGACGGCCACTCTAGGGGGAAGAACTGGGGGAGGATGGGTTGCACAGGTTTTCGTCGAACGGCCCCGTCCGCTCGTCCCCCCTTTGGGGGAAATCGCCTTTGGGGGAAATCGACGACGCGCGAAAGCCCCGTGGAAAGCCGGTGACAGTCCCCTTCGGGGACAGTCACCTTGCGTCAGAAGCCGTAGCGCTGCTCCTCGAACGGGTCGGCGTCGTTGTGGTACCCGTAGCGCTCCCAGAACCCCGGCCGGTCGTCGGGCGTCAGCTCGATCCCCCGCAGCCACTTCGCGCTCTTCCAGAAGTACTTGCCCGGGATGACGAGCCGGAGCGGCCCGCCGTGCTCCGGGGTGAGCGGAGTGCCGTCGGCGTGCGTGGCGAGGAGCGCGAGCGGGTCGCGCAGGAACGCGATCGGGACGTTCGCGGTGTAGCCCTGCTCGGCGTGCGCGACGACGAAGCGCGCGGATGGCGTGGGAGAGACGAGCTCCTCGAGCGCGCTCCAGTGGACGCCCTCGAAGGTCACGTCGAAGCGGCTCCAGCGCGTGACGCAGTGGATGTCCTCCGTGATCGTCGTCCGCGGGAGGGCAGCCAGCTCGTCCCACGAGAGCCGGACCGGGGTCTCCACCTCTCCGGACACGAAGAGGTCCCAGGTCGCAAGGTCGGTGCCCGGGATCGAGCCCGCGTGTAGGACGGGCCACTTCTCCGTGAGGTACTGGCCTGGAGGGAGCCGCGCAGGGTCGTACCCCGCCTCGACCACCTTCTTCTCGGCCTTGCTCCGAAACACGCCGCCTACACTAGTTCGCATGCCGGGAGCCGCGCTACGGATCGCCGAGAGGCCGCGGGGGTTCGTCGGCGTCCGCGGGCCCGACGCGACGTCGTTCCTCCAGAAGATGGTCTCGAACGACGTGGAGGCGCTCCTCCCGGGCGACTCGTGCGAGGCGCTCCTGCTCACGGCGAAGGGACGGGTGATCGCGCCGATGACCGTCTGGCGCCGTGACGGGGAGGACTACCTGCTGCTCACCGAGCCCGACGTCGCCGGGCGGCTCCGCGACGTGCTGGTACGAAGCCGATTCTCCGCGAGGGTCGACGTCGAGGAGGAGTCGCACGTCTCGACGCTCGTGCTCGGGCAGGAGGCGCCGCCGGGAGCCGTCGCGAATCGCGACTACGGGATCGCGGCGTACGAGCTCGTCGACGGTGAGGCGTCCGATCGGGCGGAGGTCAACGACGAGGAGCTCGAGCGGTTGCGCATCCGAGCGGGGACGCCCCGCTTCGGTCGCGAGGTCGACGACCGGGTGCTGCCGGCGGAAGCCGGCCTCGACGAGCGGGCGGTCAGCTTCACGAAGGGGTGCTACCCGGGCCAGGAGCCGATCGCGCGCCAGCACTACCGCGGCCGGGTGAACCGCTCCCTGCGCGTGCTCGAGCTCGAGGGCGAGGAGCTGCCCGAGTACGACTCCGAGCTCGTGCACGAGGGCAAGGTCGTGGGGCGCGTGACGAGCGCCGCCCGCGACCCGGAGCGCGGGATCGTCGCGCTCGGGTACGTGCGCGTCGAGGTGCCGGAGGATGCGGAGCTCGACCTCGGGGGCCGGACCGTTCGGCCGCTAGACTTGCCTTCCCCGCGCCCGTAGCTCAGGGGATAGAGCGCTGCCCTGCGGAGGCAGAGGTCGCAAGTTCGAATCTTGCCGGGCGCATGGCTCGACCAAGCGGTTGAGACGAGACCCCCCGAGGAAGCAGCGATTGCTACGAGCTCGGCCCGTAGCTCGCGGATCGCGGCAACCGGCAATCTTGACTCAGCCGTCACAACGTGTTTGAGTCACCGCCACACCGGCGAAGGCCTCCCACGCGGGGGGCGGTGAGTGCGGAAACCGGAGCGCTGCGGCACGGCGCCCTTTGCGAGCATCGATGGAGGAGAAGCCATGCGGCGACGAACGCCTTGCCCGACGACAACCCCGGGTCGCGGGAGGAGAGCTAAGAGGCGAGGCAGTCTGGCTCTACTCTTCGCGCTCGCTGGAGTGCTGGCATTCGGAGTTGCGGGTTCGGCGACTGCAGCCACCTCCGATGTGTGGTGGAAGGGCACCGTCGTGCTGGAGCACGACCTGGGAATGCGCAACGGCCAACCCAGGTCGGACTCCACGACGGTGTATCGCGGGTCGGCGACGCTTCGCATCGAGCTCACCGGGCCGGAGACGGCGAACTACGACTTCCGGTACAGCGAGGAACTGTCCGGAGCCCCCACCGGACCCTACTGCCCCGGTCAGCTCATGCGCTCCACCACGGGGTCGCTGAAGACGACCGCTGCAGTCAAGGCCTTCCCGAACGGCAGCGTGCTCCGCGTGGTCCCCAAGGTGGAGCTGCTTCTCACGATCAAGGAGAGCAACTGCCCCGGGTTCAACGGTGGAACCAGCACGCGTCGAATCAAGCTCGACTACCTCGAGTTCGCTCCCGGAAAGAGCGCGACCGCGCGTTGGCGAGGAACGGGGGCGCTCTTCTGTTGCTACAGCAACGGCGAGTTCCCGAGGCCGGGCGACACGTCCGTTACCTGGGACCTCGAGCGCGTGACAGCATCGGGGTCTACACCGAAGCCGGGTGCGAGCGGCCCGCTTACGATCAGCAAGCTGGGGATCGGGAGTATTTCGAAGTACAACGCGAGGGTGGGCGTCGCAGTGACGCGCGGCGGTGGCCCCACCGGCGTGAAGAGCGCCTCCTGCACGGGTAGCTTCAAGGGCGGACCCGGGCTGATCAGCAAGCCAGAAACGACCTGGGCCACTGGCACCGTGAACGCGCAGACATTGGCGTTGTGGCCCGAGCTCAGGTCGCTCAACGGAAAACCGGTCACCGTCGTTCTCTGCGGCTTCGAGCACGACGAGTACACGAAGGCATGCGGCAAGACGTTCCACGTCTCGGTTCGGGTGGTCGCGGACGGCACGAAGCCCGTAACGAGGAGCTCCTCGTTCGTGTGGAAGGCCCCACCGCTCAAGCGAAGCTGCTGATCCGAGGGCAGATGGCTGATGTGAGTCGCGCACACACCAGGTCCTGCCTGACCTGCGCAAGGCGGGTTCGTGGCCCCAGGCCCTGCTGCTGCGTCCAAGTGGCTGGCGTCGCTGGCGGCTCCTCCGCCGGCCTCGGATAGCGCGCGGCAGACCGCCATGCCCATGAAGCGATTCATCGTGCTCCTGCTCGTGGCGGCACTTGCCGTGCTTGTCGTGCTCGTACCGATGGGGACGAGCGCACAGAAGCGTCCGATCGTCCTCACGGGCACCTATGCGACGTACTCGGTCATGCCCGACGGCTCGAACTGGCGTCAGCTGAACCAGTGCACCCTCAGTCCGTTGTCGACGGATGGCCGGCAGCTCGTCGGCTGGATCGGCCACAACGGCATCCGGTCCTTCCTCAACGTTCTTCCCGCCGGTAAGGAGCTCGTCGGCGACTGCGACGAGCCCGGCGATCCCGTCAGGCGGGCGACTCGGGTACCGGTTCGCGGAGGTGCGCCACCGTCGCAGTTCTCCATGCTTGCGTGGTCACCCGACGGGAGCCTCATCCTGAGCGACGAGGGAAGGCGGGGGGTCGGCTTGATGAGACCGAACGGCACCGGCCACAGAATTGTCGAGCCGCGCGGCCTAACGGGGTTTACGTCCGGCGTGAGCGGAGCGGCGTGGTCTCCTCGCGGAGACGAGATCGTCCTTGGCCGAACCTTCGCCACCGATGAGTGTCCGGAGCACGAGGTGACCCACACCTTCGGAGGATGCAGCCGGGGCGAGTTGGTCGTCATGAACCGGGACGGCTCGAATGCGCGCTCGATCTATCGCCCGCCGCAGGTGGACGACGGGGCGGTCGGGGAGATCCCGCGAAGCTCGCCGTTGAGCAAGTTGCCGTCGGTGACTTTCTCCGCTTTCGGCTGGGATGGGAGCCGGGTCTTCATGATCATCCACGAGGAGATCGATCCGACACCTCCTGCCGAATGCCCTAGGAATCGCCCGTGCGGCAACGGCAGCGACGTGAAACGAACGACTCGCGTGGCCGCCGTCAACGCTGACGGCACTGGTTTCCGCTACCTGACGGGTGACGGCACCTTCGAGTTGGGTGGGATCACGCTGTCCCCTGACGGGAGGCAGATCGCAATGCTGCACGACGGCTCCCTCGCGGTGATGAGCAGTAGCGGCGGTCCGATCCGGCGGGTTCGCATTCGGCAGCCACTCGCGTCGAAGACCTGTACCTCTCCCACGAAGACGAGGTGCGTCGAACCGAGAAAGCTCGACGACGCGTCGCGCCCTCACGCGATCGCATGGTGAGAGAAGGAGCGCGTGGGCGCTACGGTGCAGAGTGGCGCGATTCGTCGCGACGGCGCACCGGTTGGACGGTTGCCCGAGGAGTACGGGCTCGCGCAGAGCTCGACTCGCCGCGCGGCCGTCCTATCTCACCTCACTGGCGTGAAGACGATCCTCATGGAGCCGTCCATGACGTACGCGTAGCCGCCGTTCTTGAGGCTGTCGCGGGTCTGCTGGGTGGTCCGCGTCGTCCCGCGGCTCGCGTACGAGAACCCCTTCCCCGCGAGCAGGCGGTCGAGTGGGAACCCGGCCTTGCCCAGCCCCGTGACGCCCTTGAACGCCAGGTTGATATGCGTATCGCTGTAGCTGGCTGACACTCGGGACTTCCGCACTCCCGTCTCGACCACGATCACCCCGTGCCTCGTCGTGCAGGTCGGGATGTCGCCCCGGTTCATGGCCGATCCTCCCAGCGCCCCGTTCACGCTCGACAGGTCGAGGCTCCAGGTGAACGGGCGCCTCCCGCCCACGGGGTACGAGGCCCCGAAGCTGAGGGTCGAGGGTCCCCGGAGCGTGCCGCTCTCGTGCAGGCTCTGCCCATAGTTGGGACCGCAGGAGTCGCCCTGGTGGTCGTACCGGGACACCGCGGTGCCGGTGGCGCGGCCGCCGCCGCGGAGGTTGCCGCGTATGGCGACCCCGCCGGTCAGGTAGCTCTCGAACGGAACGCGCGGGTAGGTGTGCGTGAAGCTGACCGTACCCCGGAAGTTGTCCGCGACCCCGCTGCCGATCTTCGCCGTGGTGACCGACGTCGTCACGGTGATCCTGTACGTGGCCACGTAGCGCACCGGCGGCCCGGCGGCGCCGCCCTGCGAGACGGCGGCCAGCGTGAGCGCGACTGCTGCCATGAGGGCCAGGGAGACCGAGCCGACCCTCGGACGGGTGCGTGGCATGGTTTGCCTTTCGTTCTCGCCGGGGCCGCTGATCTGGACACATGAGCGGTGCCCCGGCACCGCTGCGCGCGATCCTAAACGGGCCCTTGCTGCCGGTCAACGAGCGGTCACATGCGTACCTCTGCGACGTCCCCGTCGGTGGACGACCTCGCTCGAACCGATTCCGAGCTGACCGGGCGCATGGCTCCACCAGGGTGCTGTCCTCGCCTTGCGTCGTCGGTCTTCCTGACTCGCGACGGGGGGATGCCAGAAGCGTCTGTCGCGAGCGTTACACCCGGCGCGTTGCCCACACGCGCGACAGGAGGGCTGCCGAGCCCTACCGTCATTCTCCTAACCGGCACTTGTGAGCAAGTGCACGAGAGGAGAAGACGATGAAGCGCACCGCTCTGATTCTCGGTATCGCCGCCGCGATGGGTGTCTTCGCACCGGTTGCCGCGGGAGCTCGGAGTCAGTCGGAGGACCCGATCAAAGCCGCCCGCGTTGCCAGGCCCGGTCTGATTCTGCAGACGGAGCGCAACAGTCGAACCGGCCAGGTGATGTACAGGATCGGCAACTCGGGCTTGTGGATGGAGTAGGCACGGGGGATCACGAGCGTCCCGCCCGGCTAGGGGGAGGAGAGGAGCCATGCAAGGCTCCTCTCCCGTGTTGATCGACGGCCCGGGACGGCGGGCACGGCTGACGCTCAGGCGGCGGTCTGCTCGGCGAGGAGCGGCCCGACGTCGAGGGGATCGAAGCCGATCCGGGCGGCCATCTCCTCGCTCGAGGGACGCAGGCCCTCCCGCCAGAGCTCGCGCAAGTACGTTCCGGTCTCGCGGCGGTGCCACCAGTCGTCGCCGACGTTCTCGCGCAGGTACGCGCGCAGCTGGGCCGAGCGGATCCAGGCGCGCAGGTAGTCGGCGGAGTAGAAGCCCGAGTCCATGTCCGCGAGGAAGCGATCGCTTCGGTAACCGAGCCCTGTCGCCTCGGTCAGCCGCTCCGCGTAGCCGCTGGGCGTTCCTCCGTCCTCGGAGAAGCGCGACCAGAAGTCGAGCTCGAAGAGGAGCTTCGCGAGGTACCGGCGGAACATGAAGCGGTCGAGGAAGAGGGCGGCCTGTGCGTTCTCAGCTGCCTCCGCGGGCGAGAGCTCGAAGTGGGCCTCGTGCCAGCCGGGCTCCCGGGCGATGCTCTGGACGATGTACGAGTAGATCTCGGTCAGCGCGTAGTCGCGGGAGAGCGCGCGGAACGTGTACGGGAGGTCCGGGTCGCACCCCGCGTAGTGGAGCGCATGGCCCGCCTCGTGCAGGAAGTCCTGGTAGTCCTGGAGCCCGCCTTGCGGCCGGGTGATCAGGTGGACGACGGTCGGCGGGTCGGACGCGATGACGCTCGGGCGCGGCGTCTTCTGCGGGCGGTCTTCGAGGTCGGTGCGGATGTTCGCGTTCTCGTCGAGATCGCACCCGAGATCGCGGAGCGTTGCCTCGCAGATCTCCGTCGCGCGCTCCTTCGTGTACACGTGGGCGAGCGGCGTCAGCCGGAAGAGGTAGGCGGCGTGGTACGAGGAGGGCTCCGCTGCCCTCTCCGCGCCGAGGAGGCGGTCGAGCCAGCGCCGGCGGAGGTCCTCGTAGGCGGCCGACGCGTGTTCGCCGACGTCTGCGAGGACGTTCGCGAGCTCCCACAGCGAGATCCCCTTCTCCGCTTCGTTGCGCGCCACGGGATCGGGCTCCGTGGAGAGCTCGGCCTTCAGGCTCTCCGACGCACGAACGAGCTCGAGCCGCTGGTCGTTCAGCGTCGCGGCCGCGTCCCAGACCGCCGGCCCGAGCCTCTCGCGCTCCTCGTAGCCGGCGAGCGTGCTCATCCGCGCGGACGCCGCCCGCAGGGAGAGCTCCTCGTCTTCGAGCTCCACGCGCGTCGCGAGCTCCGCGTTCTGGAGCTCGTCCTGGAACGGGGCGAGCTGCGCCGTGACCACGCCCGACTCGCAGGTCATGTGCAGCCGGTACAGCCGCTCGCGCTCGTCACCTCCTGCCGCCGCCTCGACCGTCTCGCCGAGCGCGTCGAGCTGCTCGCGCGTGAACAGGTCGGCGTAGCGCTCGACGATCGCGGCCTGCTCCGAGGTCTCCTTCTCCCCCACCCGGAGCGCCCTCGACTCCTCCGAGCGCTCGAACAGGTAGCTGCGCAGGCGCGACTCGAACGCGTCGGGAGAGAGCGTTGCCACGCTATGCCGGGAGGCCCGCGCCGGTCGTGGGGATGCTCCCGAGCCGCGCGCTCGCGACCTGCTCGGCGGCCGCCTCGCTGGGCGCGTGGCCCGTCACCGCGGCAAGGAAGTCCTCGCGCTCGAGCGCGTACAGCACGACATCCGTCCGCGCGGTGGCGGTCGCGGTGCGTGGCACGTCCCGGATGAGCGCGATCTCGCCGAAGTAGCCGCCCGGCCCGAGCTCCGTGACGCGAGCGCCGTCGACGCTGACGTCGACCTCGCCCTCGGCGACGACGTAGAAGCGGTCGCCCGAGTCCCCCTGCTTCACGATCACCGTCCCGGCATCGACGCGGAGGGGGACGAGCCGCCCCGCGAGGTGCTCGAGCGGCGTCCCGGGGAGCGGGGCGAAGATCGGTATCGAGCGGAGCAGCGAGAGCTCGGCCCCGGGCGCCTCGGCGGCGGCGTCCAGCCTGAGGAGCTTCGGCCCGGTGAGCAGCGCGAGCACCGGCAGGAACGCCCCCGCCACGATCAGCGCGCCGTCGGCGCCGAGCCAGTCGACGAGCGGTACGGCGAGGAGCCCGCCGAGGCCGAAGGTCGAGATCCAGAGGAACTGGATCACGCCGAACACGCGAGCGAGCACGTCGTCCGGCACCGCGCGCTGGATGAGCGTGAACACGGCGACGTCGACGACCGAGTTGCCCGCGCCGACGACGGCGAGTAGCACGATCGCGACGGCGGGCTCCGAGAAGAAGCCGATGAGCACCAGCGGGAGGCCCCAGAGGACGATCCCGCCGATGAATGCCGGGCTGAGACGCCGCATCCCGGCGAGCGAGAGCGCGGCGATCGATCCGACGAGCGCGCCCACCCCGATCGAGGAGTTGAGCCAGCCGACGCCGGCCTCGCCCAGGTCCAGGAGCTCGAAGGCCATCACCACGATGAGGACCGTGAGCGCGCCGGCCACGAGCGTCTGGGCGGAGAACAGGCCGAGCAGGATGCGCAGCCGCGAGTCGCCGCCGACGGTGCGGAATCCGACCAGCGCCTCCGAGAAAACACCACTCCGCTCGCCGCCCTCGCGGTGCGCGGCAGGCGGCGGGGCGGTCACGCGCGAGATGACGAGCGCCGAGAGCGCGAAGGCCGCAGCGGTGAGGAAGAAGACGAGCTCCGGGCTGGCGACGGCGAGCAGCAGGCCTGCGAGAGCCGGGCCGACGAAGTAGCCGATGCTCTCCAGCGTGCTCGACACCGCGTTCGCCGCCGTCAGCTCGCCGGGGGTGCGCGCGACCGAGGGTGTGATCGCCGCGAGGGCCGGCCGGAACGGAGTTCCGACGAGCATCGCGATCCCGACGATCACGTACACGACCCAGGCCGGGGTGTCGGCGTAGACGCAGAGACCCGCCGACGCGATCAGCACCGCGCGGAGGAGGTTCGAGCCGATCATGACCCGGACGCGGCTGTACCGGTCCGCGAGCACCGCCGCGAAGGGCGCGACGAGCGCCGCGGGCACCGTGCGAATGACGACGAGGAGCCCGACCGCCCCGGTGCCACCGATGGCGTACGCGAAGACGGCGACCGCGACGAGGTACGCCCAGTGCCCGACGATCACCGCAGCCCACGCGAGCTGGAGCCGTCGCAGGTCGGGGTTCGCGAAGACTCCCTTGAAGGCCGAGACGGACTCCCGGAGGTGCGCTGTCAGCCCGCCCACGGGCGGAGCATCTCATCTCCGCTTGCATCGAGGAAACCGACGATGGAAGATTCGTGCCTCGAACGACGTCTTGTTGATCAGGTACGCGCGATTACGCGCACGACAAGGAGGAGACATGGCGGACGGCACAGAGCCAGCAGGGACCGAGCCCGCAGCGGCAGGCACCGAGCCAGCAGGGACCGAGCCCATGGCGAGCGGCGACGACTTCGAGCTCCACGCCTTCGCGGCGGAGGGGACGGAGCCGGCGGGCACGGAGCCCGCAGCGGCAGGCACGGAGCCCGCAGGCACCGAGCCCGCAGGCACCGAGCCGGCGTAGCACAGCACTCTCTGGAGGCCCGGGCGAGATGTACAGTCGCCCGGGCCTCCTTTTCTTGGTGACTGCACCGAAGGTGATCTTCGAGCGGCGATCCCGTCTTCGCGAGAATCCCTGAAGCGCGGCCCTTCGGGCCGCTGATCGTGGGGAGGACTCGCTCGCGACGGTTGTACGCCGCCGTCCCGGCTTTGTTCGCGCGTGGTGACTGTCACCGGCTTTTCTCGGGCCGCCACGCCAAGCGGGTGACAGTCCCCTTCGGGGACATTCACCTTCGGTGACGTCACCTTCGGTGACAGTCCCCTGCGTGCGCGCGTGCCGTCGGTGCTGTCACCTTGGCTTTCGCGCGGGCGACTACGAGCTCGGGTCGCGGCCGAGGGTGGCCGCGAGGTTCTGGAGCAGCCTGAGGCCGGCCGCGCGGCGCTCGTCCTCGAGCGCGTTCACGGAGGCGGCGAGGCGCGCGACGACGGAGAGATCGTCCTCGTCCGCGAGCACGCGCTCGGCGCGGCGCGCTTTCTGGAGCAGGTCGACCGCGATCGCCGCCTGGTTGGCGAAGAGCCCGAGGAGGTCCATCTCCTGGAGGCTGAAGTGCGACTGCTCCGGGCGGTCGAGGACCTCGAGGACGCCGAGGATCTGCTCGTCGTGGAGGAGCGGCGCCGCCATGAGCCCGCTCGGCACGTAGCCCGTGCCCTCGGCGACGTCCGAGGCGAAGCGCGG
The DNA here is from genome assembly GCA_963750595.1 of uncultured Actinomycetes bacterium. Classification (GTDB taxonomy): domain Bacteria; phylum Actinomycetota; class Thermoleophilia; order Gaiellales; family Gaiellaceae; genus GMQP-bins7. The sequence goes on from CAVVRG010000003.1 coordinate 779,939, forward strand.
GTCGGTGCGCACGTCCTCGATGACGAGCGGCGTCCGCGTCGCGAGCACCCAGCCGGCGATCCCGTGGTCGGCGGGGAAGCGCATCCCGAGCAGGGACTCCTCGCCCTCGCCGACGACGGCCTCGAACACGAGCTCGTCGGCCTCCTCGTCGAGCAGGAGGATGGACGACGCCTTCGCGCCGAAGATCGACCGCGCGACCTGCACGATCGCGCCGAGCAGGGCCTGGAACGACTCGGTCGAGCCGACGACCCCCGACGCGACCGCGGCTCGAAGCTCGCTCTCGTTCGTCACTTCCCACCTCCGACGTTCGTCGCGGTCAGGTACAGCACGTTCTTGAGCTGGAAGGGCGTCAGCTCGGGGTGCTGGGAGAGGATCAGGGCGCAGATCGCCGTGACGTGCGGGGTCGCGAAGCTGTTGCCGGACACGGTGAGCGAGCGGCCGCCCGACCACGCGACGTCGACGTTCACGCCGCGCGCGAAGAACTCGACCGGCGGGCTCGGGTTGTAGAAGAACGCGAGCGGGTCGGTCTCCTCGTGGCTTCCGACCGAGATCACCGAGGAGAACTTCCACGGGTAGCTCTCGACCGGCATGTTGTGGGCCGAGGCGACGAGCACCGTGCGTCGGAAGTACGCGCTGTCGGCGAGCTCGTGGAGGATCGCGGCGAAGGGCTTCTTCGTCGTCGAGAGGCTCATGTTGATCAGGTCGAAGCCCTCCTCGACGGCGTGGCGCAGGCCGGCGAGGAGCACGTTGCCGCTCCCCTTGAAGCCCTGACCGAGGACGCGGACGCTCGAGATTGCGCACTCCGGGGCGAGCGCCCGCACGATGCCCGCGCACGCGGTTCCGTGCCCGCTGACGTCGCCCTCCATGTCCGCGGTCACGACCGGCACCTCGTCCTCGCCGACGGTGATCGCGACGGCGCTCTCGAGCTCTCCGACGAGCGGGTGACCTGCCTCGACTCCCGAGTCGAGGATGCAGACGCGCACGCCCTTCCCCCTGGAGTCACCCCAGGCCCACTCGCGGTTGACCCGCTCGGGCCACTGCATCGGCAGCGCGATGCGCTCGACCTCGTCCTTCGGAAGGCTCCACGCGGGGAGCGTCTCGCCGGCGTGTCCCGCCACGTCGTCCATGCGCGGGACTCTAGAGAGGCGTCAGCTCTCGGCGAAGCGCCGCTTCAGCTCGTCCACGACGCGCCGGTCGGGCTCGTAGCCCTCGAGCGCGAGCGTCGCCTCGAGGTCGGCCACGAGCGCCTGGCGGAAGGCGAGGTCGGCCTCCGCGCGTGCGACGATCTCGTCGAGGGAGCCGCGCACGAGGGGAAGCTCCTGCGCTGCCTCGACCCAGCCGGTGGGCGCGGGCGGGAGCGCTCGCAGGAGCTCGCCGATCCGTTCGTCTTCGTAGGTCGCCATCTACTTCCTAGACACGTCAGGGGGCTCGCTTCTTCCCTCGAGCTCGATCCTGAGCTTCGCCAGGCATCGCGCGATCCGGCTCGCGATCGTTCCCGAGGGGATGTCGAGCTCGTCGGAGATCGTGCGATAGCTCTGGTCCCGTGCGAAGAAGCGGTCGAGAATCTCCTGGCAGGCGCCGGACAGGCTCGTCATCGCCTCGCGGACGACGAAGGCCTCGTCGATCTCCTCCAGGTCGGCCGCGAGGTCCTCGGCCAGCGGTTCGGCGCTGGCCTGCTCGCGCCCGCCCTTCTGGATCGAGTCGAGGCACAGCCGGCGCGTGAGCTGCGCGATCCAGGGTCGGAGCGCCGCGTCGTTCCGGAGCGTGTCGAGGTGGGTAAAGACACGGGTGAAGACCTCCTGGAAGACGTCCTCGGCGTCCTCCTCGCTCAGGCGGAACCCGCGTGTGCAGACGGCGTACACGTAGCGGGAGAAGCGCTCGACGAGCTCGTTCCAGGCGTCCGTGATCCCCGCGCGACAGCGCTGGACGAGCTCCGCGTCCGACAGCGCCGAGAGCTGGCTCACGAGCGGCTCACCTGACGGAGGTGAGGGTGCGCTGTGCCGCCTCGGCCGCCGCCTGCTCGCTCGCTCGCGCCCGGCGCAAGGTCTCGTCGCCCTCGCGGACGGCAAGGTTGACCTCGACGAGATGCGCCGCCGCGCTGGCGCCGCCCGCTGCGAGCGCCGCCGCGGCGGCGGCGTCCGCGCGGTAGGCGCCCTCGCAGTACTCGCCGACGAGCGCGGCGAGAGCGGCCGCGTCGGCCCCGAGCTCCGCGATCTCGAGAGGGACGGCGGCCGCGCGCTGGAGCTTCTGCTCGAGCTCGAAGTCGCGCTGCTTGCCGGCACCGTCGCTCCCCGCCCTGTGGAGCGCCGCCGTCGCCTCCTGCCAGGCGGCGGCGTCGGTCCTCGCGAGATGGGCGGCGCGGTCCTTGACCGCGAGGCTCTGCGTCGCGACTCCCGTCGCGTCCTCCCACGATCCGCGCGAGCAGCGGGCGACCATCGCGACGAGTCCTGCAGCGAACGCGACGGAGAGCGCGGCCGCCGAGCCGCCCCCGGGCGCCTGCCCGCCCGCGGACAGCCGGTCGAGGAAGTCGTCGAGCCGCAGGTCGAGATAGTCCTCTGTCTCCAACAGGGAACGAGTCTACGACGAACCTAGACTGCCGCAATGCCCCTGTTCCTGACGGAGAGCGACGTCTCGAGCCTGCTCGAGCCCGCCGACGCGGTCGCCGTCGTCGAGGACTGCTTCCTGCGCATGGGCGCAGGCGAGGTGGAGAATGCGCCGCGCCGCCGCCTCCGGCTGCCCGAAGGCGCCCTCGCGGACATGGCGGCTGCCGACCTCGGCCTGGGGATGGCCGGGGGGAAGCTCTACGCGGCCACCTCGGCGGGGGCCGCGTTCGTCGTCTGCCTCTTCGACGCCGTGGCCGGAGAGCTCGTCGCGGTGATCGAGGCGGACAGGCTCGGGCGACTGCGGACCGGGGCGGCGACCGGTGTCGCCGCGAAGCATCTCGCGCGCGGCGGCGCATCGAGCCTCGGTGTGATCGGCTGCGGGCGGCAGGCGGAGACGCAGGTCGCCGCCGTCCGGGCGGCCGTACCGTCCATCGAGCACGTGGTCGCCTACTGCCGCACGCCGGAGCGGCTCGAGGCCTTCTGCGAGCGCGTGGATGCCGAACCGGCCGAGAGCCACCGCGAGGCGGGCGCGCAGGACGTCGTCGTGACGATCACGAGCTCCCGTGATCCCGTGCTGCGCGGCGAGTGGCTGCGCCCCGGCGCCCTCGTCGCCGCCGCAGGCGCGAACGTGGTGAGCAGGCGCGAGCTCGACAACGCCGTGCTCGAGCGCGCGACCTTCGTCTGCTGCGACTCCCTCGAACAGGCGCGGATCGAGTCGGGGGACCTCGTCGAGCCGGTCGCCGCGGGCGTCCTCGATTGGCTCGAGGTGCACGAGCTGCACGAGGTCGTCTCGGGCGGGGTCGCGGGCCGTCAGTCGGACGAGGACATCGTCGTCTTCAAGTCCAACGGCCTGGCGGCCTGGGACGTGGCGCTCGGGGCCGAGGCGGTTCGCCGCGCGCGGGAGCGCGGCGTGGGAACGATCGTGTAGCAACCGGGCGAGGCAAGCCTCGCCCTACGAGGGGCTGGAGGCCTTCGCCGACTCGAGCATGTCGCCCGAGATGGCCTCGATGATCTCGGGCCGGTCGAGGAGGCGGCGCTGCTGTTCGGGCGTGAGCCGGTTCTGCACGTACTTGTCCTGGAGGATCTCCTCGAGCGTGCGCCCGCGATCGTGCTCCCGGACGACGTAGCGGGCGACGTGCTCCTCCGCGGAGCTCCGCTGGAACAGGAACGAGAAGAGGTTCTTGAAGACGGCCACGAGACGCGATTGTATCCGGGTACATGAAGCGCACCTCCCGGGAAGGTCGGTACGCCGAGCGCGAGCTCGTGGGCGTCGACGACGCCGGCCAGGAGGAGCGGATCGTGATCTGGCTCGAGCGGAGACCGGGCGCCGTCTGGGCAGTCGGCCGAGCCGTGAACGCGCATCTCCGCGAGTCCGACGAGCCCCGCCCCGAGGACGTCGTCTTCGAGGGGTACGAGCTCGAGGACGCCCTCGACCGGGCCAACGAGGCGCTCGAGGACGACGTCCGCGTGCTCGAGGACGACGGCCTCGACGCGGACGCCCGGCCCTTCACGCGCAAGGAAGTGCTGCCGCTCCTCGAGCGCTGGTTCTTCAACCGCTGAGCAGCCCGCCGGCCGACGGTTCCCGGGTCGCGCACGATGCATCCGTTGCTAGCGTGCCGCGGCCTTGCGGATTCGCGTCGGTCACAGCCCGGACCCTGACGACGCCTTCATGTTTTGGGCGCTCACGACCGACCTCGTCGACCCCCGGGGCCACGACTTCGAGCAGGTCCTCGCCGACATCCAGACGCTGAACCAGTGGGCGCGCGCCGGGAGGCTCGAGGTCACGGCCATCTCCCTCGCCGCGTACCCGTTCGTCCAGGAGGACTACGCGCTCCTCCCGCACGGGGCGAGCATGGGCTCGGGCTACGGCCCGATCGTGGTCGCACGCCGGCCGCTGACGCTGACGGAGCTCGCGGGAACCGAGATCGTCGTCCCGGGGACGATGACGACGTCCTACCTCACGCTCCGCCTCGTCCTCGACGACTTCCGCCACCGGGAGCTGCCGTTCGCGGAGATCCCGGACGAGGTTGCCGCGGGTCGCGCCGAGGCCGGGCTCCTGATCCACGAGGGCCAGCTCACGTTCGAGGACTACGGGCTCGTGAAGGTGCTCGACCTCGGCGAGTGGTGGCTGCTGGAGACGGGCCTGCCGCTGCCGCTCGGGGTGAACGTCGCGCGGCGCGACCTCGGCGACGACGTCCTTTGCGACGTCGCCGGCGTGCTCGGCGAGGCGATCCAGGCCGGGCTCGACAACCGGGCTGAGGCGCTCGACTACGCGCTCCAGTTCGGCCGCGGCATCGATGCTGCGGTCGCGGACCGGTTCGTGTCCATGTACGTGAACGAGCTCACCCAGGACTACGGCGACGAGGGCCGCAAGGCCGTGACCGAGCTGCTGCAGCGCGGCGAGGCGCTCGGCGCGTTCCCGGCGCCTGTCCGGATCGACTTCATCCGGTAGAGCGGGGCAGGCCCCGCCCCTACGATGCCCGCATGAGCCGCGCAGTCGTCCTCTCGGCGGTCCGGACGCCGATCGGCCGGTACGGAGGTGTCCTCGCGGGCGTGCGGCCCGACGACCTGGCCGGGGTCGCGATCGCGGGCGCCGTCGAGCGCTCGGGGGTGGACCCCGCCTCGATCGACGACGTCTACCTCGGCTGCGCGAACCAGGCCGGGGAGGACAATCGCAACGTGGCCCGCATGGCCGCGCTCCTCGCCGGACTGCCCGACTCGGTGCCGGGCGTGACGCTCAACCGGCTCTGCGCGTCGGGCCTCTCGGCGGTGGTGTCCGCGAGCCACGCGATCCTGGCCGGCGACGCGGAGATCGCCGTCGCGGGCGGCGTCGAGTCGATGAGCCGCGCGCCGCTCGTCCTGGGCAAGCCCGACGCGGCGTTCCCCAGGGGGAACCAGACGGTCTGGGACACGACGCTCGGCTGGCGCTTCCCCAACCCACGCCTGGAGGAGATGTTCCCGCTCGAGTCGATGGGCGAGACGGGTGAGAACGTCGCCGAGCGCTACGGGGTCACGCGCGAGGATCAGGACGCGTTCGCAGTCCGCTCGCAGCAGCGGTGGGCGGCCGCGCAGGAGGCGGGGAGGTTCCAGGACGAGCTCGTCCCCGTCGGCGAGGTGAGCGTGGACGAGCATCCCCGGCCGACGACGACGGCCGAGGCGCTCGCCGGGCTGAAGCCGGCGTTTCGTCCGGGCGGCACCGTCACGGCCGGCAACGCCAGCGGCATCAACGACGGCGCCGCGGCGCTCGTGCTCGCGAGCGAGGCGAAGGCGGACGAGCTCGGGATCGAGCCCCTGGGCTCCTTCGTCGCCTCGGCCGTCGCGGGCGTCGATCCGCGCGTGATGGGGATCGGCCCGATCCCCGCGGTGCGAAAGCTCCTGGCTCGCGCGGGAGTCGATGCGGGCGCGCTCGACCTCGTCGAGCTCAACGAGGCCTTCGCCTCGCAGAGCCTCGCCGTTGTCCGCGAGCTCGGCCTCGACGAGGAGAGGGTGAACGTCAACGGGGGCGCGATCGCGCTCGGCCACCCGCTCGGGATGAGCGGCGCGCGCCTCGTCGTCTCGCTCCTGCACGAGCTGCGCCGCCGCGACGGCCGGTACGGGCTCGCGACCCTGTGCGTGGGCGTCGGCCAGGGCGTGGCCGCGCTCTTCGAAGCGGTCGCTAGAAGCGCTCGTCACGCGTCCTACAATCGTGCGGCGATGAGCGAGCTGCCGACCGGCACCGTCACCTTTCTCTTCACCGACATCGAGGGCTCGACCAAGCTCCTGCACGAGCTCGGCGGCGCCGGCTACGGGAAGGTGCTGGCCGAGCACCAGCGGATCCTGCGGGAGGCGTTCGCTGCCCATGGCGGCCGCGAGGTCGACACGCAGGGAGACTCGTTCTTCGTCGCCTTCCGGCGTGCGAAAGACGCTGTCTCGGCAGCCGTGGACGCGCAGCGTGACCTCGCCGCTGGAAGCTGGCCCGAAGGGCACGGAGGTCAAGGTGCGCATGGGCCTCCACACCGGCGAACCGCAGGTGGGCGAGGAGCGTTACGTGGGGCTCGGCGTGCACAAGGCGGCGCGCATCGGGGCCGCCGGGCACGGCGGCCAGGTGCTGCTGTCGAGGACGACACGGGAGCTCGTGGAGGACGAGCTCCCGCAGGGGGTGACGATCCGCGATCTCGGCGAGCGGCGCCTCAAGGACCTCGAGCGCCCCGAGCGCCTGTCCCAACTCGACATCGACGGCCTCCCCAGCGAGTTCGGGCCCCTCCACACCCTGGACGTCGAGCTCGCGCGCAGGCGGCGCAGGATGTACGTCGGCTCGGCGCTCATCGGCGTGCTCGCCGCGGCGGTCGCGATCCCGGTCTTCGCGCTCGGGCAGGGAGACGGGGGTGGCTCGGCCAACGTCGCCCCGAACTCGGTCGCGATCATCGACCCGGCCTCGAACGACGTCGTGGGCTCGATCTCGAACGTGGGTGGTCGGCCCAGCGCGGTCGCCGTCGGCGAGGGCGCTGTCTGGGTGGCGAACGAGGACGAGCGGTCGCTCGCGCGCATCGACCCGACCAGCCTCGCCGTGGAGCGGACGCCGCTCGAGCTGACACCGACCGGTGTGGCCGTCGGCGGAGGGGCCGTCTGGGTCGCGCACGGGATCCTCGGCTCCGTCTCTCGCGTCGGCGCTGACGGAGGCGTGATCGCAACCATTCCCGACGCTGCTCCTCGTGCGAGCGACGGCTCGATCGCCGTCGGCGAGGGCACGGTCTGGTTCGTCTCCGCCAGCGGCGTGATCGCGAAGATCGACCCGCGGACGAACGAGGTCGTGCAACCCACGGGGGTCGCAGGCACGCTGCCGTCCGCGGTCGACGACGGGATTCGACGGCGTCTGGGTCGCGAACGCCGGCGAGAACAACGTCGTCAAGATCAACCCGCGCACGGTCGGTGTCGTGGACGGACGGAGTCGGCGGGAGCCCGCGCGGCGTCGCCGGCGGCGAGCGAGCGGTCTGGGTGACGAGCGAGGCCGACGACTCCGTGTCCCGGATCGACGCCGCGTCGGGCTCGGTGAAGACGATCCCGGTCGGAGACGGCCCGACGGGCATCGCGTTCGGCGAAGGCGCCGTCTGGGTCGCGTGCAGCGGGGACGGGACGGTCTCTCGGATCGACCCGGCGACGGCCGAGGTCGTGGAGACGATCGCGGTCGGGAACCGGCCGGTCGGCATCGCCGCCGGCGCGGGGAGCGTCTGGGTGACGGTGCAGGAGCCCGTTACTTGAGGCAGACCGCTGCGAGGTCGAGGTAGGGGTTGACGATCGCGCAGCCAGTGCGCGCGCTCACCAGGGTGAGCGCGTTGTCGTAGGCGCACGGGCAAAAGCCCTCCTCGTGAGGATTGGTACATCTTTCCAGACGCGCGCGCGAGCGGGAGTCTTCCGCTACTTGAGACAGACCGCGGTCAGGTCGAGGAATGGGTTGAGGACGACGCAGCCGACCTTTGCCGAGACGAAGGTGAGCGCGTTCGTGACGCCGTACGGGATGCCGGGCGCGGCGTCTCTCGAGAGCTGCACGTCGAGCTCGCCGTAGGCGCGCTCGCGCGCGCGGCCCAGTGGGAGGGCGTCGGCCGCCGCGATGAGCCGGTTGTACTTCGGCGAGTTGAAGTAGGAGTAGTTCTGGTTTCCGGGTTGGTCGATCGACCGTCCGTCGTGGATGCCTGCGGCGCTGTCCGGGCCGGTCATCCCCCAGCCGATCCAGCCGATGTCGAACGGCTCGCCCGGTGCGTCGGGAGCTTCTGGAAGAGAAGAGGGCAACCGGGAACTGGACGATCTCGAGCTCGAGGCCGATCGCCTTCAGGTTTCGCTCGAGGATCTGTGCCTGGGCAAGGCCGAGCGGGTTCGCGATGGTGTACAGCACGGCCTTGCCGCTTCGCGTGCCGCTCGGTTCGCGAGCCTGCGCGCCCGTTGGCAGATCGGGTGCCTCGAGCGGATAGATCTGCTCGCTCGCGGAACCCGGGGAAGATCGGGGGCATGAACTGATCCGTCGGCGTCCCCGACGGCCGGGCCGAACTCGCGGATGAGCGCGCGGCGGTCGACGGCGAAGTTGACGGCCTGACGCAGCTGGGCGTTGTTCCTGAAGAGCGGCCGGCTGGTGTTGAGGACGAACATGCGCAGGAAGTTCCCCGGGACGGAGAAGAACTGCGACCTGTTGAGGCCGTAGCGCTGGGTCAGCTCGCTCGACGAACGGGCTCCACGACTGGCGCTGCCGACCAACCCGAACTCGACCGCTCCGCGCTTGACCTGCTCGACGACGGTTCCTGCGTCGGAGCCCAGGTCGGCGACGAACCTGGTCGACGTGGTGCGGGCGCGAGCCTCGGTAGAAGCGGTTCCGTTCGAGCACGAGACGCTCGCCGGGCGTGTACTCGGCGACGTAGTAGGGCGCGGGACTGGGTAAGGGCGCCTTGGCGCCCTCGGCGTGGACGGGGAGCGTCGAGGGCACGACGCAGACGGACGCGCGGATGGGCGAAGTCGCTCACCGGCTTCCGCAGCCTGAGGATCGAGCGTTCGGCCCTTGGCGGTCGCTCCCGAGAGCCGTCGTCGCCTTCCGTCTCGAGCATGGCCTGCGCTCCGACTATGTCGGCGAGAGTCCGGGGCACGACCGAGTCCAGGGCGGGGTTGAGCACGCGCTCGAGGGAGTGCACGACGTCGCGCGCCAGAACGGGTGCCCCGTTCGAGAAGCGGGCGTCCTTCCTGATCGTGAACGTGTGCGTCCGTGCCGTTCCTCGAGACGACCGGGTAGTCCGTGGCGAGCTCGGGCTCGTATCGGAGTCCGGCGGGTGGACGCTCGTTGCGGTGTGTTCAGCAGGCTCGAGCAGGCCGGGCGCAGAAGCTGGGACGACGCAGATCAGGTGATGAGCGCGGGGTCGATCGATTCGAAGGCCCCGGCAGGCACACCGATGCGGAACGTGCCGCCCTCCCTGGCGACGCGCTCGGTCGCTCCCGGCGAGGCGAGCGCGGCCGCGCTGAGAACCGCCGCGGCGACGACGAGTCCGCCGGCGGCGCGGCCGAACCACAGCGCGCGGCGCACGAGCAAAGTGACCTCCTCGTGAGGGTTGATACATTACCCTCCCAGACGCGTGCGCAAGAGTCCAGCTTCCGTGACGAGTTAGGCGAAGACGCGCTCACGGTGCGGGCGGGCCCACACGGTCTGTCCGCGCCAGAGGCCGAGCTCCTCGTAGCGGTTGCGCTCGAGGAGCGCGACGATCTCCCGTCCGTCACCGTCGTGGAGCTCGACCTTGACGTCCCTCCCGAGGAACGTGACGCGGACGATCATGGCCTCGACGGCGTCGTCCTCGAACGCCGGCGACAGCTCGACGTCGTGCGGCCGCACGAGCGCGCCTGCGAGGTCGTAGGCGTCGCCGACGAAGCGCATGACGAACTCGCTCGCCGGCTCGTCGTAGAGGTCCCGCGGCGCGCCGACCTGCTCGAGCCGCCCCTCGTTCATGACGGCGATCTCGTCGGAGATCTCCATCGCCTCCGCCTGGTCATGCGTCACGAAGACGGTCGTCACGCTCACGACGTCGTGGAGGTGCCGGAGCCATTCGCGGAGCTCCGCGCGGACACGCGCGTCGAGCGCGCCGAACGGCTCGTCGAGGAGGAGGACCTGCGGCTCCGGCGCGAGCGCCCGCGCGAGGCCCATGCGCTGGCGCTGGCCGCCCGAGAGCTGCGCGGGGTACCGGTGACCGAGGCCCTGGAGCTGCACGAGGCCGAGGAGCTCCTCCACGCGCTCGCGGATCTCGGCCTTCGGGCGCTTCCGGACCGTCAGCCCGAAGGCGACGTTGTCGCGGACGGTCATGTGCTTGAAGGCGGCGTAGTGCTGGAACACGAAGCCCACGTTCCGCTTCTGGGGCGCGAGCGCCGTCGCGTCCTTCCCCGAGAGCAGGATCTCGCCGGCGTCGGCGGTCTCCAGTCCCGCGACGATGCGCAGGAGCGTCGACTTCCCGGAGCCGCTCGGCCCGAGCAGGGCGGTCAGCGAGCCACTCTCGACGTCGAGGGAGACGTCGTCGAGCGCGACGAAGTCGCCGAAGCGCTTGGACACGTTGCGGACGAGGATGGACATGTCAGGCGTTCTCCTCCCTGGGTCGGATCACAGTGGTGGCGACGAGGACGAGGATCGCCATGAGCGCGAGGACGATCGAGATCGCGTACGCCCCCGCGAGGTCGAAGCTCTCGTAGCGCTCCTGGACGCGCAGGGTCGCGGTCTCGGTCTTCCCCTGGATGCGCCCCGAGACGACCGCGACGGCGCCGTACTCGCCCAGGCACCGCGCGGTGGTGAGGATCACGCCGTACACGACGGCCCACCGGATCGAGGGCAGCGTGATCCGCCAGAACGTCTGCCAGCCGCTCGCGCCCAGCGTGTGTGCGGCCTGCTCCTGCTCGTCGCCGATCTCCCGGAGCGTCGGGACCACCTCTCGCGCGACGAACGGGAGCGAGACGAAGATCGTCGCGATCACCATCGAGGGCAGGGCGAAGAGCACCTGGATGCCGTGGTCCTCGAGCCAGCTCCCGAACCATCCCTCGCGCCCGTAGAGCAGGAAGAGCGCGAGCCCCACAACGACGGGCGAGAGCGCGAGCGGCAGGTCGATGAAGGCGTTCAGCAGGCCCTTTCCCGGGAAACGCCGCCGGACGATGGCGAGCGCGCAGACGATCCCGAAGACGGTGTTCACCGGGACGGCGATCGCCGTGATGAGCAGGGTCAGCTTCAGCGCGTGGATCGTCTCCGGGGAAGTGAGCGCATCCCACGCGGGCTGGAACCCGTCCTCGAACGTGCGCCAGAAGACGATCGCGAGCGGGCCCACGAGGATCGCCGCGAGGTACCCGAGCGCCACGAGCCGGAGCCCCAGCCTACGCACGGTCGTGCCTCGTCGCGAAGTGGCGAATTGCGCCGATCGAGAGCAGCGTCACGAACGACAGCGCGAGAAGGACGACGGCCACGGCGGCGGCGGACGTCGAGTCGCCGCTCTCGATGCGGCCGAAGATGTAGACGGACGAGACCTCCGTCCGGTACGGGATGTTGCCGGTGATGATGACCAGCGACCCGAACTCGCCGACCGCCTTGGCGAACGCGAGCGCGACGCCCGAGAGGATGCCGGGGAGGATGTTCGGGAAGACGACGCGCCGGAACGTGGTCGTGTTGGAGGCCCCGAGTGACCGAGCTGCCTCCTCGAGCTCGGAATCGAGCTCCTGGAGGACAGGCTGGACGGTCCGGACGACGAAGGGCAGCGTGACGAACATCAGCGCGAGCACGATCGCCGTGCGCGTGAACGCGACGTCGATCCCGATCGGCGTCGTCGGGCCGTAGAGCGCGAGCAGCGTGAGGCCCGCGACGATCGTGGGCAGCGCGAAGGGCAGGTCGATCACCGCGTTCACGAAGGTCTTCCCGCGGAAGTCGTCACGGACGAGCACCCAGGCGGTGACGGTCCCGAGCACCGCGTTCAGCAGCGCGACGACGAGCGACGCTACGAGGGTGAGCTTCAGCGACGCGACCGCCGCCGGGCTCGATACCGCCTCCCAGAAGGTCGTCGTCCCCTCGCTCGTCGCCTCCCACAGGAGCGCCGCGATCGGGAGCATGACCATCAGCGTCAGGAAGGTCGTCACGATGCCGAGGGACAGGGCCGTGGCGGCCCTGTCCCCCCGTGCGCCGACGCGGCGCGGCCGGTCGAGGGCGACCTCAGCCAGTGTCGCCGCCGACCTTGCGCTCGATGTCGACCATGATCCCCGTCTTCGGGTCGAAGAAGCGCTTCTGCACCCTCTTCCAGCCGCCGAGGTAGGGAGCGTCGATCGTGAACTCGCCGGGCCTCACCGGGAACTTCTTCCGGTTTCGCTCGAGCACGCTCTTGACGACCGGCCGGTAGCCGTTGTTCGCGAAGACCTGCTGGGCTGCCGGCGTCCTCAGGAACCGGGTGAAGGCGCTCGCCGCTGCCTTGTTCCCGCTCGTCTTGACGACCGCGACTGGGTTCTCGATGAGAAGGGTCGACTTCGGGATCACGAACTGCAGGTCGAGTCCCTTCGTCCGTGAGAACAGGGCCTCGTTCTCGTAGGCGAGCAGGACGTCTCCCTTTCCGCTCGCGAAGGTGTTGAGGGAGTCGCGCGCGCTCTTGTCCTGGACGACGACGTTGCGGAAGAGCTTCAGCAGGTTCGCCTGCGCCTGCTTGTCCGTCTTGCCGCCGCGGCGCCAGGACCCGTATGCGGCCATCACGTTCCAGCGCGCTCCGCCGGAGGTGAACGGGTTCGGGGTCACGACGTCCACGTCCGGGCGGAGGAGGTCGTTCCAGCCCTTGATGTTCTTGGGGTTGCCGTCGCGCAGCACGAAGACGACGACCGAGTCCGTGACCATGCCCTTGTAGGGCTGCTTGCTCCAGTTCGCGTCGACGAGGCCGGCGGCGACGAGCTCGTCGACGTCCGGCGCCAGCGAGAGCGCGACGAGATCCGCCTCGAGCCCGGCCTTCACCGCGCGGGTCTGCTCGCCGGAGGCGCCGTAGGACTGGGTGAAGCTCACATCGCGTCCTGCGGCGGTCTTCTGGAACATCGGGATGAGCGTCGCGTACGCCTCGCGGGGGGTGGAGTAGGCGACGAGGCTCAGCTCGGTGCCCGAAGTGCGGGCAGGTGCGTCCTGGACTGCGACGGTCGCGGCGACGAGAGCCGACGCGACGGCGATCCAAGCGGCGATCAGACCGAGGGTGGTGCGCTTCATGCGTGCCTCCTCCTCAGATGGATAATGTCGATACACATTGTCAGGTATGTAGGAGAGCAGAACTCTAGACAAGGTCGATAATCTCGTCAAGCAACGTCGACAAGAGGTGAGTGCCATGTGGGTGTCCCGCCGAACGGACTACGCGACGAGGGCGATCCTCGCGCTCGCCCTCGAAGGGGGCGGCCCGCTCAAGCTCGAGGCCCTCGCGCGGCGCACGGCCGTCCCGCAGTCGGTCCTCGAGCAGGTCATGCCGACGATGCGGACGGCCGGGATCGTCCGCTCCGAGCGCGGGCCGTCGGGCGGATACCGGCTCAACAAGCGCCCGGACGAGATCACGCTCGAACGCGTCGTGCGGCTCTTCCAGGGGCCGCTCGCGCCGATCAGCTGCGCGACGCGGCACAACCCCGAGCCGTGCCCGATGATGGTCGGCTGCACGCTGCGTGAGGTCTGGGAGGAGGTCCGCGATGCGACCATCGCGCTCCTCGGCGGCGTCACGTTCGCCGACCTCGCTGCGCGTGTCGAGGGCCCGTGGCTCGACCCGTCGCTGATCGCCCCCGTGCCGAACCCCACGACGGCCCAGTCCTGAGCCGGGGCAGCGCGGCTCCGAGCCGGTAGATTCACGCGCGATGGCGATCGCGATCGACCGCGAGTTCGGTCTCTTCATCGGGGGCGAGGCGGCCGAGCCCGCGTCGGGCGAGGTGCGCGACCTCGTCGAGCCTGCGACCGGTGAGCCGCTGGCGAAGGCGGCCATGGCCGGTGAGGAGGATGTCGACCGCGCGGTCGAGGCCGCGCGCACCGCGCTCGACGGGGACTGGGGGAAGACCCCCGGAACGGAGCGCGCGCGGCTCCTGCACGCGCTCGCCGACGCGATCGTCGCCAACCGGGCGGAGCTCGCCGAGCTCGAGGCACGCAACGTCGGCAAGGCCATCTCGTCGGTCAAGGCGGAGCTCCATCAGGCCGTCGAGAACTTCCGCTTCTACGGGTCGGCCATCGCGTCCATCGGCGGGCGCTCGAACCCGATCGGCGGCTCGCTGCTCTTCTACTCGCTCAAGGAGCCGGTCGGCGTCGCGGCGCAGATCGTCCCCTGGAACTACCCGCTGATGATGACGACCTGGAAGCTCGCCCCGGCTCTCGCGGCAGGGTGCTCGGTCGTCCTCAAGCCCGACCCGCAGACTCCGCTGACGGCGGTCCGGCTCGCCGAGCTCGCCGCCGAGGTGGGCTTCCCGGCGGGCGCCGTCAACGTCGTGCCCGGGGACGGGCCGTCGACGGGCGCGTACCTCGTGCGTCACCCGGGCGTGGACAAGATCGCGTTCACGGGGTCGACGAGGACGGGCGGGGAGATCATGCGGCTCGCGTCCGACCCCGTGAAGCGGGTCACCCTCGAGCTCGGCGGCAAGAGTCCCAACCTCGTCTTCGCGGACGCGGATCTCGCGAGCGCGGTCCCGAGCTCCGCCTGGGCGATCTTCTACGCGGCCGGGCAGAGCTGTGAGGCACGGTCGCGGCTCCTCGTCGAGAAGCCGCTGTACGACGACGTCGTCTCCCGTATGGCCGACTTCGCCGGCGCGATCCGCGTCGGCGACCCGCTCGACCCCGAGACGCAGATGGGCTCGCTCGTTTCGCAGTGCGCACCGCGAGCGCGTGCACGGCTTCGTCGAGCGCGGGGCCGAGGAGGGCGCCGAGATCGTGGCCGGCGGTGCGGTGCCGGACGGGGCAGGCGCCTTCTACCCGCCGACCGTCGTGGCTGCCACCAACGAGCTCGAGATCGTGCAGGAGGAGGTCTTCGGCCCGGTCGTCACCGTGACGCCGTTCGAGGACGAGAAGGAGGCGATCCGTCTCGCGAACGACGTCCGCTACGGGCTCATGGCGACCGTGTGGACCGGGGATCCCGCGCGGGGCCATCGCCTCGCGGCGAGGATCAAGTCCGGGACCGTCGGCATCAACATGCCGTACACGGCCTTCCCCGGGATCCCCTTCGGCGGCTACAAGCAGTCCGGGTTCGGCCGCGAGCTCGGGCTCGAGACGCTCGACCTGTACCTCGAGACGAAGAGCGTGATCGTCTCGACCGGGTCGCGTCCGATCAACCCCTTCGGCCTGTAGCAGGTGCCCGAGCGCCGCGAACGCGGGTGACCGCGACCCGGCGAACCGACGCGGGCGACCGCTACCGGTGGGTCGTGCTCGCCGGCGGCGCGGTGGCCGTCGCCAGCGGGGCGGCGATGTTCGTCACGGGCCTGCCGGTCCTCGCGCCGACGGTGCAGGACGAGCTCGACCTGTCGATCGGCCAGGTCGGCCTCCTGCTCGCGGCCGCGTGGGTCGGCGCGACGCTCACGCTGCTCCCCTGGGGGCTCGCCGCGGACCGGCTACGGCGAGCGCGTCGCGCTCGCGCTCGGGCTCGGAGCGTGCGCGGTCTTCCTCGCGGCGGCCGCGTTCGCGACGGCGTTCTGGTCGCTCCTCGCGCTGCTCGCCCTCGCGGGCGCGTCCGGCTCGAGCGTGAACTCGGCGAGCGGCCGGGCCGTGATGCAGTGGTTCGGCCCGGAAGAGCGAGGGCTCGCTCTGGGGATTCGCCAGTCGGCGATCCCGGCCGGGGGCGTGATCGGCGCCCTCGTCGTCCCGCGCCTCGCGGCCGAGGGAGGGTCCGAGCCGGCGTTCCTCTTCCTCGCCGGGCTCTGTGCGGTCGGCGCGCTGGTCGGCGCGCTCGTCCTTCGCCCGGGCGACGCCGGCGACACGCTCGACTCGGCGTCGGTCGCGCGCGATGCTCAGCGACACGAAGCTCTGGCGCCTCTGCATCGGAAGCGGCGTGTACCTGTACGCGCAGCTCGCCCTGATCGGCTTCACGGTGCTCTTCCTGCACGACGTGCACGACATCTCTCCGAGCAGCGCGGCTCTGGTGGTGGCGGTCGCCCAGGTGCTCGCGGTCGGCCTCCGGATCGGCGTCGGGCGCTGGTCGGACGTGGTCGGATCCCGCGTCGGGCCGCTTCGCCTCGTCGGCGTCGTCGTGGCCGGCGGCCTGGTCGTGACGGCACTGCTCAGCGGAGGGCCGGTCTGGCTGCTCGTGGCGTCTCTCGCGCTCGCCGGCTCGCTCTCCATGGCCTGGAACGGCCTTTCCTTCGCCGCCGCGGCGGAGCTGGCCGGCGTTCGCCGGAGCGGTGCGGCGATCGGATTCCAGCAGACGGTCCTCTCGGCATAGGCGTCGTCGCGCCGCCGCTCTTCGCGGCGACGGTGAGCGGGCTGTCGTGGCGCGCGGCCTTCCTCGCCGCCGCCGTCTTCCCCGTCCTCGGCGCGATGGTGCTGGGGCCGCTGCGCGACCACTAGTCTGAGCCCGATGCAGGTCCTCGAGCGCCTCGACGAGCTGTACGCGATCGGCGGAGGCCCCGGCGCCAACCGGCCCCACCCGGGCCCCGGCGAGGACGAGGCGTTCGAGCTCGCGGCGGGCTGGATGACCGAGGCGGGCCTCGCGGTGGAGTCGGACGCAGCGGGCAACCTCCTCGGGCGCTCGGGCGAGCATCCCGACGTCTGGGTCGGGTCGCACCTCGACACCGTCCCCCAGGGAGGTCGCTTCGACGGGGCGCTCGGCGTGGTGGCGGCGATCGAGGCCGTAGGACGCGCCGGCGCCGGTACCGCGGTGGCGTTCCGCGGTGAGGAGGTCGGCTGCGTCGGGAGCCGAGCCGTGTGCGCCCGCTCGGGGCCGCTGCCTGCCGTCTTCCTCGAGCTGCACGTCGAGCAGGGCCCCGTCCTCGAGCGCGAGGGAGCGCCGCTCGGTGTCGTCACGGGGATCGTCGGCTACGCGCGCGGCGAGCTCGTCCTCGAGGGACGAGCCGGCCACGCGGGGACGACGCCGATGCGCGGCCGCGACGACGCGCTCGTCGCCGCCGCGGAGGCAGATCCTCCGGATCCGGGACGCCGCTTCGGCGCTCGAGGGCGCGGTGGCGACGGTCGGCCGGGTCGAGGTGGAGCCCGGCGGCGCCAACGTGATCCCGGGGCGCGTTCGCCTGTCGGTCGATGCCCGGGCGCCGGACGCGGAGACGCTCGACCGGCTCGTCGCCGCGATCGGCGTCGCGCCCGGTCAGCGCACCGAGCCGGTGGCGATGAGCCCACGGATAGGGCCGCGCTCGCGGAGGAGCTCGCGGCGCGAGGGCTCCCGGTCGTGGAGCTCGCCTCGGGTGCCGGCCACGACGCCGGCATCCTCGCCGCCGCGGGCGTCGAGTCGGGGATGCTGTTCGTGCGCAGCCTGAACGGGGGCGTGAGCCACTCCCCGGACGAGCTCTCCTCCGACGAGGACGTGTCTCTTGCCGTGGACGTCCTCTCTGCCGCGCTCGTGCGGCTCGCGGAGGGCGAGGCAAGCCGCGCCCCTACGACTCCCTGAACGTCCGAGGGCGAGGCGAGCCTCGCGCCTACGACTCCCTGAAGGAGATGTCCTGGGCGCCTTCCCAGAGCATCCGGCGGCCGAGCTCGCGGAGGTTCTCCGTCCCGGTGAGCATCGTCGCGAAGTGGTTCCCGGCGAGCGCGCCCGCCTTGCTCGCGAACGCGACGTAGCCGTAGGCGAGCAGGAGCTCGGTCTCGCTGAGCCCGCCGGGGTAGAAGATGAGCTCGCCGGGCTCGGGTAGCGGGTCGCGTTCTCGGGGCCGATCCCGACGTCGAGGTCGCCCATCGGGATCCAGCCGCCCTCGCCCGACCAGCGGACGTGGATGATCCTCGACTCGAGCGGGAGCATGCGCCGGAACGCGGCGACCGTCTCGGGCGCGGCCTCCTCCTCGAAGCGCGCCTCGAACGCGAAGCCGCCGGCGGTGATCTCGAGCACGGGGGCGAATCTACCGCAGGGTCGACCCGGCTCAGCGCGCCGTGAAGCCGAGGATCGAGCTCGGCGGTCTCGAGCGGGACGTCGAGCTGCGGGCAGTGGCCGACGCCCTCGAGCTCGACCCAGTCCGCGTGCGGCAGCCATTCGTCGCGGTAGCGTGCGGCGGCCGACGGCCACGGGAGGATCCGGTCTTCGGTTCCCCAGACGACGCGCACCGGGCACTCGATCTTCTCCGTCTCGACGCTCCACCCGGCGCTGAGCGCCTCGAGCGTGCCGACGACGTCGCAGAGTGCGACGCCGACGATCTGGTGCGCGAGCAGCTCGGCGGGGATGTGCTCGAAGCGCGAGGTCGTGAACTGCGTCGCGCCTCGTCGGCCCTCCACCGTAGACACGATCTCGTCCACGTGCGGCACCGCCTGCTTCGCCTGCTCCCGCATCGCCAGGAAGCGCTCCGCGACCGCCTGCTCGGAAGGATCGCCCACGGCTCGACCGCCGGCCGGCGCGAATGCGACGACCGACTCCGCCCGGCCCCGCGCCGCGAGCTCGAGCGCGAGGTACCCGCCGAGGGAGTTGCCGACCAGGTGCGCGGTCGTGAAGCCCGCGTTGTCGAGCGCGGACTCGATCGGGCCGATCAGGGCGTCGGCACCCCCCTCGGATCCGAGCCGCGGCCCGCCGGCATGGCCGGGAAGGGTCGGCGCGAGGACGTCACGGCTGCGTTCGAGCGCCGGGAGCACGAGCTCCCAGGTGCGCCACGTGTCGACGATGCCGTGCAGGCACACGAGCGGCGGGCCCGAGCCTCCGCGATGCGCAGGCGTGAAGGAGTGCACGTGTCGGAGCCTAGTGCGGGTCTTCGGGCTACCCCGCGGACGCGACCCAGGCCGCGAGGAGCTCCCGCTCCTCCTCGGTCATGCCGGTCACGTTCCCGGGCGGCATCGCCCGCGTCTCGACCGCCATGCGGCGGATGTCGGCTGCGCGGGCCTCGATCTCCTCGGGCGTCTCGAGCCGGACGCCGAGCGGCGCCGAGGCACCAAAGTGGCAGGTCGCGCAGCGCTCCGCGATCACCGGCTGCACGTCCGCGAACCCGACGGGACCGCTGACGTCGGATCCCGCCTCCTCGGGCCGGAGCCAGAGCGCGAGTCCGACGATCGCCACCGCCGTGACCGCGGGAATCCACCAGCGACGCCGCCCCGCGTGCCAGCCGTTGAAGAAGACGCGGATCAGACCGGTGAGCACGGCGATCGCGAGGAAGACGAGCCAGGCGTCGTCCGCCGAGAACACGAACGCGAAGTGGCCCGCGAGCATCGTGAAGAGCACGGGCAGGGTCAGGTAGTTGTTGTGCACCGACCGGTTCTTGGCCTCGAGGAGCGGCGCCGGGTCGGGCTCCCGCCCCTCCTCCATCGCTGCGACGAGCTTCCGATGGGCGGGGATGATCACGAGGAAGACGTTCGCGACCATGATCGTCCCGAGCATCACGCCCACCTGTAGGTACGCCGCGCGCGGGGCGAAGAGCTCGCCCGAGGCCCAGGCCGCGAGCGCGACGAGGGCGGTGCCGACCACGGCGAGCGCGGCCTCGCTTCGCCGTCCGATCGTCCGGCAGAGCACGTCGTAGACGATCCACGCGAGCGCGATCCCGGCGACGCTCAGCGCGATCGCCTGCCACTCTTCGAGGTCCGCCGCGTCCCGGTCGACGAGCCTGACGCCCGCGTCGAAGTAGTAGAGGACGATCATGAGCGCGAAGCCGGAGAGCCAGGTCGCGTACGCCTCCCACTTGAACCAGTGGAGAGGCTCGGGCATCTCAGCGGGCGCGAGCCGGTACTTCTGCGAGTGGTAGAGGCCGCCTCCGTGCACGCCCCAGAACTCGCCCGCGACGCCCGCCTCCGCGTCCTCGGCGCGCTTCGGCGCGCGCAGGCCGAGATCGAGCCGGACGAAGTAGAAGGACGCTCCGATCCACGCGATCCCCGCGGTCACGTGGAGCATCCGCAGGAGGACGTCGAGGACGTCCCTCAGGTACGGGTCCACCGGTCCCTCGCGATCGCGACGAGCTCGCGGCAGGCCGTGTCGAGCTCCTCCTCCCGGCTCCGCCCGATCCGCTCCCGGAGCACCTCGAGGATCTCGGCCTTCGGGCGGCCCGCCACGAAGACGACGAAGCGGAACCCGAACTTCTCCTCGTAGACCTGGTTCAGGTACGCGAGGTCGGAGAGGACGACCGGGTCGGCGTCCGCCCCCTGCTCGGCGGCGGACCGGGACGACAGCCCGCGCCGCGCTCCGATCGCCGGGTGGGCGTCGAGCGCTTCGACCTTCTCCTCCTCGGTGAGCGTGGCGACGACGTCGTCGGCCCGACCGAGCGGGTCCTCGACCTCGGCGAGCCGTTCGACGAGGCGCGTACGTCCCTCGAAGAGCTCCGCCAGCTCGTCCGCGGTCAGCTTCCGCGGTAGCTCGCGCATCCGAAGGGCGACACGAGGAGCGGGACGTGGTGGTGGCCGTCCGCGAGCTCGACCTCCAGCTCGACCCGGGTGAAGAACGGCGACGGCGGCCAGAAGACGATCTCGTAGCGGCCCGGCTCGAGCCCCGTCGCGAGCTCGCGCACCCGGCCGTCCGCGTCCGTCTCGCCCGAGGCGACGACATCCTCTCCCGCGCACAGCTCGACGCGGACTCCTGCGGCCGGCCGGCCGAGCGACGTGTCGAGGACATGGGTGGATACGGAGACGGTCACGTGGCGAATCTTCGCGCCTGCGCCCGCTGGTCGCGAGCGATCTCGGACTCGTCGGCCCGGACGAGGGCACCGTCGCGCACGACCTCGTCGCCGCCGACGAGGAGCCGGTAGACGCGGTGCGGCGCGGAGAGGACGAGGCCGGCGACGAGGTCCTCCGCGCCCGCGAGCTCGAGGACGTCCGTCCGCCAGACGGCGAGGTCGGCCTGCTTTCCGGGCTCGAGCGAGCCGATGTCGTCCCGGCCGAGCACCGCCGCGCCGCCGCGCGTCCCCAGACGGAGCGCCTCCCGTGCGGTGAGCACGGCCGGCCCGTCGCGGCCCCGCGCCGCGAGCAGCGCCTGCTTCACCTCGAACAGGAGGTCGCTCCGCTCGTTGGAGGCCGACCCGTCGACACCGAGCCCGACGCGCACGGCTGCGTCGACGAGCTGGCGCACCGGCGCTACGCCCGCGCCGAGGCGAAGGTTCGAGGTCGGGCAGTGGGCGACGCCGGTCCCGGATGACGCGAAGTCCTGGATCTCGTCGGTGGACAGGTGGACGCAGTGCGCGCACCAGACGTCCGGGCCGAGCCAGCCGAGGTCCGCGAGGTACTCGACGGGCGTGCAGCCGTACAGCTCCATGCAGTAGGCCTCCTCCTCGCGCGTCTCGGCGAGGTGGGTGTGCAGCGGCAGCTCGAGCGCGCGCGCGAGTGCCGCCGACTCCTGCATCAGACGGCGCGTGACCGAGAACGGAGAGCAGGGTGCGACCGCGAGCTGTACCCGTGCGCCGGGACCGGGCTCGTGTAGCTCCCGTGCCAGCCGCTCGGTCTCGGCGAGCACGGCGTCGAGGTCCTCCACCAGGTCGTCGGGCGGGAGCCCGCCGTCCGAGACGCCGAGGTCCATCGAGCCGCGCGAGGCGACGATGCGGACGCCCAGCTCGCGCGCGGCCTGGACTTCCGCCTCGATCAGGCCCTCGCGGCCGCGGGGGAACACGTAGTGGTGGTCGAAGACCGTCGTGCACCCGGAGAGCGCGAGCTCGGCGAGGCCCGTGCGCGCGGCCGCATACTCCGCCTCGGCATCGATGCGCGCCCACACCGGATACAGCTCCTGCAACCAGGTGAACAGATCGGCCTGCTGCGCCCGGGCGCGCGTGAGGGTCTGGTAGAGGTGGTGGTGGGTGTTGACGAGGCCCGGGGTGACCACCGCCCCGTCGAGCTCGACGCGCTCGTCGGCCTCCGGCTCGTCGCCGTCTCCGACCGAGACCACGACCTCGCCGTCCACGAGCACCCAGCCGGACGGGTGCTCCGTGCCCGCGTCGTCACACGTCACGATCCAGCCCCCGGCGTAGAGCGTCGTCACGCAGGTTCCGGGACGGCTGCGTGCACCTCGAGCGGGACGATCTCGAAGCGGTCGACGTCCACGAGCCCGCGGTCGGTGATCTTCAGGCTGGGGATGACCGAGAGGGCGAGGAACGCGAGCGTGAGGAAGGGCGTCGCGCCGCTCCAGCCGAGCTCGCGCGCGGCGTCGTTGCAGGCGAGGCTCCGCTCGATCACCTCGGCGAGCGGCGCGTCCGCGAGCAGGCCCGCGACCGCCATCGGGAGCTCGGCCCGAACGGCGCCGTCCGCAACCGCCACGATTCCGCCGCCGATCTCCGCCAGGCGGGTGACGGCGAGAGCCATGTCCTCGTCGCTCACGCCGACGACGACGATGTTGTGCGCGTCGTGGGCCACGGAGGACGCGAGCGAGCCGCGCTCGATGCCGGACCCGCGGACGAAGCCGCGCCCGATGCGGCCGGTGCCGAGGTGGCGCTCGACCACGGCGATCTTCACGAGGTCGCGGTCCGGGTCGGCCACGGCGGCGCCGTCGACCACGCGTCGGCACGTCCACGAGCGACTCCGTGACGACCTGGTCGGGAACGAGGCCGATCACGCGAGCCTCCCCGCCGCTCCACGGGATCCGGAAGTCGTCGGCGGTCACGGGCTTGATGCGGACCGAGTGCTTGACCCACTCGGGCACGTCCGGGTGTGGGATGTCGTCGACCTCCCTGCCGCGCTTCAGGACGAGGGTCGGCTGGAAGCTCTCGAGGTCGGGGAGGACGAGCAGGTCCGCCTGGTAGCCCGGCGCGATCGCGCCGAGCTGGTCGAGGCCGTGCCAGAGCGCCGCGTTGTGGGAGGCCAGCACGAGCGCGTCCTCCGGCGCGATGCCGAACGCGACCGCCTCGCGCACCATGCCGTTGACGTGGCCGTTCTCGGCGATGTCCTCGGGATCGCGGTCGTCGGTGCAGAACGCGATCCGGTTCGTGCCGAACTCCTGGACGAGCGGGAGGAGGGCGAGCAGGTTGCGCGCCATCGACGCCTCCCGCACGAGCAGCCACATGCCCGCCCGCAGCCGCTCGCGTCCCTCCTCGAGCGTGAGGGCCTCGTGGTCGGAGCGGATGCCGGCGGAGACGTAGGCGTTCAGCTGCTTGCCCACGACGCCGGGCGCGTGGCCGTCGACGTGCTCGCGCTCCTCGAGGAAGAGCTTCGCGAGCTCCGACTCGTCTCCGGCGATGACGCCGGGGAAGTTCATCATCTCGGCGACGCCGAGCACCCGCCGGCGGCGGAGCAGGCTCTCGAGGTCGCCGGTGGACAGCGGCCGGCGCGGTGACTCGAAGCGCGAGGCGGGAACGCACGAGGAGGCCATGAAGTAGAAGTCGAGAGGGAGGTCCTCGCACGCGTCGAGCAGCCAGTGGACGCCGTCCGTGCCCAGGACGTTCGCGAGCTCGTGCGGGTCTGCGACGACGGCGGTCGTCCCCATCGGCAGGACGAGGCGCGCGAACTCGTCCGGGAGCAGCTTCGTCGACTCGAGGTGCATGTGCGCGTCGATGAGCCCGGGCACGACCCACGTCCCCGAGGCGTCGAGAACGTCGCGCCCGTCGTAGCTCCCGAGCCCCGCGATCACGCCGTCTGCGATGGCGACGTCGGTCTCGAGCCACTCCTTCGTGAAGACCGACAGCACCCGTCCGCCGCGTACGACGAGATCCGCCGGCTCGTCTCCTCTCGCGACGGCGAGCCTTCGGCGGAGAGAGTCCAGCGGCCGTTCCATCGACGCAAGCGTAATACGGGTTTGCCCGCAGCTCCCGCGGCAGCGACCCGGATGCCCGCCCATGCCGGACTGTCCTATAGTCGACCCGTCGTTTCGTGCGGGCAACTGGAGGAGAGAGATGACACGGAAGCACACTGTTACTGGGCTCGTGCTCGTGATGGCGACCCTCGGGCTCGTGCTCGCGGCAACCGGCTCCGCGAGGTCCGAGCAGTCGACCTTCAAGGCCGCATGGATCTACGTGGGGCCGCACAACGACGGCGGCTGGTCACAGGCACACGACCAGGGTCGGATCCGCGTGCAGAAGGTCCTCGGTGCGAAGGTGAAGACCACGTACAAGGAGAGTGTCCCCGAGGGACCGCAGGTCGCGCAGGTGATCGAGAGCCTGATCCGCGACGGGAACACGATGATCTTCGCCACGTCGTTCGGGTTCCAGACGGCGATGGTCGCCGCGGCGAAGAAGCACCCCGACGTGTACTTCGAGATGGCGACCGGAACCGCCCAGTCCAAGAACATGGCCGAATACTTCGGCGCCGGTGAGGACTCGATCTACCTCTCCGGGATGGCCGCGGGCGCGGCGACGAAGAAGGGCGTGATCGGCTACATCGTGCCGTTCCCGATCCCTGAGGTG
This sequence comes from uncultured Actinomycetes bacterium, assembly GCA_963750595.1. GTDB lineage: Bacteria > Actinomycetota > Thermoleophilia > Gaiellales > Gaiellaceae > GMQP-bins7. The sequence continues at coordinate 804,436 of CAVVRG010000003.1, forward strand.
ATCAGGCACGCCAACGCGTTCGTCCTCGGCGCGCAGGCCATGCGCCCGAACGTCAAGGTCCGGCTCGTGTGGACGCACTCCTGGTTCGACCTGAAGAAGGAGCGCCAGGCGGCCGAGAGCCTCGTGACTGCGGGCGCCGACGTGCTCGGGCAGAACGTGGACAGCCCGTCCGCCGGCCAGTACGCGGAGTCGAGAAAGATCCCGTGGGTCGGGTACGACGCTGACGCGCGCAAGTTCGCGCCCACGTCGTGGCTGACGGCGGCGATCTACGACTGGAGCGTCTACTACGTGCCACGCGTCAAAGCTGCGATGAACGGGACGTGGAAGACCGGCTTCTACTACGGGACGATCAAGGACGGGTTCACCGACATCGCGCCGTTCGGGCCGAGGGTCACCGCCAAGACGAAGGCGGCGATCAAGGCGAAGCGCGCGGCTCTGATCTCGGGCAAGTTCTACGAGTTCACGGGGCCGCTCTACGACCAGAAGGGGAAGCTCCGCGTGCGCGCGGGCAAGAAGCTGACCGTGAAGGACCTGTACGCGATGGACTGGCTCGTCAAGGGCACGATCGGAAGCGCGAAGGGCTAGCACGTGGGAGAGGGAGGGCCACCTCTCCTCGAAGACGATCGAAGCGGAGGCGCCGGCGCGGCCGGCGCCTCCTCGGTCCCTGCGGTGTCGATGCACGGGATCACGAAGCGCTTCCCGGGCGTGCTCGCGAACGACCGCGTCGACTTCGAGGCCGAGGTGGGCGAGGTGCACGCGCTGCTCGGCGAGAACGGGGCGGGGAAGACGACCCTGATGAACGTCCTCGCCGGCCTGTACCGGCCCGACGACGGTGAGATCGAGCTCGACGGAAAGCCGGTGCGCTTCGCTGGGCCGCGTGACGCGATCGAGGCGGGGATCGGCATGGTGCACCAGCACTTCCGCCTCGTGCAGCCGCTCACGGTCGCCGAGAACGTCCTGCTCGGCTGGCACACGCCCCGTTTCTGGCTGGACCAGAAGTCGGGCCGCAGGCAGGTGCGCGAGGTGTCCGAGATGCTCGGGATGCGCGTCGACCCCGACGCGCGCATCTGGCAGCTCTCGGTCGGCGAGCAGCAGCGTGTGGAGATCGTGAAGGCCGTCTTCCGCGGCGCCCACATCCTCGTGCTCGACGAGCCGACGGCGGTTCTCACCCCTCAGGAGGCCGAAGGGCTCTTCGAGACCCTCCGGATCATGGCGCGCGAAGGACATTCGGTGATCGTCATCACGCACAAGCTGCACGAGGTGATGGCGGTCGCGGACCGCGTGACCGTCCTCCGCGGAGGCGCGAAGGTCACGACCGTGTCGGCGGCCGACTCGACGCAGCGCTCGCTCGCCGCGCTGATGGTCGGGCGTGAGATCGTCGCCGACCAGCGGCTCGAGCGCACGACGCCGGTCGGGGACGTGATGCTCGAGGTGCAGGACGTCCGTGTCGTCGGCGACCGCGGTGGCCTCGCGCTGAAAGGCGTGTCGCTCGAGGTCCGGGCCGGCGAGATCGTCGCCGTGGCAGGCGTCGCGGGGAACGGGCAGCGCGAGCTTGCCGAGGCCGTCGCCGGCATCCGCGACCTGCAGTCGGGTGCCGTCCGCGTCGCGGGACACGACCTCCGCTCCGGCGACCCGCGGTCCGCGATCGCCGCCGGTGTCGCCTACGTGCCGGAGGACCGGCTCGGGACGGGTCTGGCGCCCAGCCTGAGCGTCGCGACGAATGCCGCTCTGAAGAGCTACCGGGCTCGTCCCCTCTCGCACGGCCCACTCCTCCTGCTTCGACGCATGCGCGACCTCGCCGTCTCGCTGATGCGCCGCTACGACGTGCAGGCGCCGGGGCCCGACACGCCGGTCCGGAACCTGTCTGGAGGCAACCTCCAGAAGCTCGTGCTCGGGAGGGAGTTCGAGGGCGAGCCCCGTGTGCTCGTCGCGGGCCAGCCGACCCGGGGTCTCGACGTCGGGGCGATCGAGACCGTTCACGCCCATCTACGCGACGCCGCGGCGAACGGTCTCGCTGTGCTCATGGTCAGCGAGGACCTCGAGGAGATCCTCGCGCTCGCCGACCGGGTCCTCGTCATGTACGAGGGAGAGGTCCGCGGCGAGGTCGACGCCCGGACGGCGACGATCGAGGAGATCGGGTTCCTGATGGCCGGAGGCGAGGCGTGAGGCTCGAGCGCAGGCTCGAGCAGCGGCGCTGGCTCCTCGTGGCCGTTCCCATCGGTTCGATCGCGTTCGCCTTCGTGCTGATGGCGATCGTCCTCCTCGCGACCGGTCACGACCCGGCGGCCACGTACCGCCGGCTGTTCGACTCGGCGTTCTTCGGCGACGGAGCGCTCACGTCGACCCTCGTGTTCGCGACCCCGATCGTGTTCACGGGGCTGGCCGCAGCCGCAGCGTTCCGGATGCAGCTCTACAACATCGGCGGCGAGGGGCAGTTCTATCTCGGCGCGATCGCGGCGGTCGGGATCGCGCTCTATCTCGGCGACCTGGGGGTCGACTCGACGACGCTCAACATCGCGGCCATGGTCGTGGCCGGAGCGCTCGCGGGCGCCGCGTGGGCGGCGATCCCCGGGTTCCTCCGGGCGTTCGCGCACACGAACGAGATCATCACGTCGCTGATGCTCAACTACGTCGCCGGCCTGCTGCTGACGTACCTGATCATCGACAGCCACTCCTACTGGCGCGACGTCGAGTCGTTCGAGGGGCAGACGTTCCCGCTCGGCAAGGCCATCCCCGAGGAGGCGAAGTGGCCGAGCGCCACGATCGACGCGGCGGGCGGGATCCTCGTGCCTCTGGGGTTCATGCTGGCGATCGTCGTCGCGTTCGCGCTCTGGGCCCTCTACTCGCGAACGCGCTTCGGCTTCGAGCTGCAGGTGATCGGAGACTCGGCGCGGACGGCGCGGTTTGCCGGGATGCGCCTCCGGCGCAAGATCCTCGCCGTCATGTGCATCTCCGGAGGCGCTGCGGGCCTCGGCGGGGCGAGCTTCGAAGGGGACTTCGCGTACCAGGTCGACCCCACCGGCCTCCAGAGCTCCTTCTACGGTTACACGGGGATCGTGGTGGCGGCGCTCGCTCGCTACAACCCGATCGCCGTCGTACCGGTCGGGTTCTTCATCGGCGGGCTGCAGAACGCCGGCTTCACGCTGCAGGGGGCGGACTTCCCCGCCGGCCTCGTCGGTGTGATGCAGGGGCTCATCCTGTTCTGTGCGCTCGGCGGCGAGGTGCTCGTGCGGTACCGCGTGCGCTTCGGGAGGGCGGCCGGGCAGGCGGCCACCGATGCCGCCGCTGCGGAGGTGGCGTCGTGACGAGCTGGCTCCTCGCAAGCGGGATCAACGACAGCTTCCTCGTCGTGATCGGAGCCGCGGCCATCCTGTACGGGACGCCGCTCCTCTTCGCGGCCCTCGGCGAGCTCCTCGCCGAGCGCTCCGGCGTCCTCAACCTCGGCGTCGAAGGGATGATGCTCGTCGGCGCGGTAATGGGGTTCTGGGCGGTCCAGCGCCTCGGCGTCGCCTCGGGAGCCTCCCTCGCGCTCGCTCTCGTGGTCGCCGCCGTGGCAGGGGCCGCGATGGCTCTCATCCACGCGTTCCTCGTCATCACGCTTCGCGCGAACCAGATCGTGTCCGGGCTGGCGCTCACGATCTTCGCCGGTGCCGCCGGCCTGTCCGCGTACCTGGGGAACGATCTGAATCTGAGCGGAGCGCCGGCCGAGCATGCCTTTTCCGGCCTCGACCCCCTTGGGCTCGCGGATGTCCCGGTCGTCGGGCCGATCGTCTTCGGCCAGTCCGCCCTCGTCTACCTCTCCTGGGCGTGCGTCGTGGGGATCGGCGTCTATCTCGCGCGGACACGGCCGGGCCTGAACGTGCGCGCGGTCGGCGAATCGCCTGCTGCCGCGGACGCGATGGGCATCGACGTCACCGCGTACCGCTACGTGCACACCGTCCTCGGCGGCGCTTTTGCCGGAATCGGGGGCGCGTGCTTCAGCCTCCAGCTCACCCCCCAGTGGGTTGCAGGGCTCACCGGCGGGGCAGGCTGGATCGCGGTCGCGCTCGTGATCTTCGCCTTCTGGCGGGCGGATCTGTGCCTGATCGGGGCGTACCTCTTCGGGGCGTTCTCGGCGCTCCCGCTGACGCTGCAGGCGCGCGGCTGGCTCACGGAGGTCCCCTCGGAGGTCTTCCAGTCGCTTCCCTACGTCATGACGATCGTCGTCCTCGTCGCCGTCTCCTCCGGCGCTGCGAAGCGCAGGCTCGGGGCGCCCGCCGCCCTTGGCGTCCCCTACGTGCGCGAGGAGCGATAGAACAGGGTCAGCATGGAGGTGCTGACGCCACGCTCGCTCGACGAAGCGCTGCGGTTCGCCGCCGAGCATCCGGGGGCGCTGCCGATCCAGGGCGGGACCGACGTCATGGTCGCGCTCAACTTCGACCACGCCCGCCCGGAGACGATCCTGAACCTGAACGAGGTCGCGGAGCTCCGCGGCTGGTCGCGAGCGAACGGGTCGGTTCGTCTGGCAGCGGGGCTCACGTACTCCGAGGTCCTGCACGAGGAGGTCGGCGAGCTGCTGCCGGCCCTCGCCGAGGCGTCGCGCTCCGTCGGCTCGCCGCAGATCCGGAATCGCGGGACGATCGGGGGCAACCTGGGAACCGCGTCGCCGGCAGGCGACGCCCTGCCGCCGCTGCTCGTCGAAGAGGCCGAGGTCGAGGTCGCGAGCCTCGCGGGCGTGCGGCGGGTTGCGCTGCGCGACTTCCTGCTCGGGCCGAAGCAAAACGCGCTCCAGGAGGGCGAGCTGATCTCGGCGGTGCACGTTGCCCCGAGCGGCCAGCCGCAGACCTTCATGAAGGTCGGCCCCCGGAACGCGATGGTCATCGCAGTCTGCTCGCTCGCCGTGGTCGCCGACCGCGAGCGCGGCGAGCTGCGCGCGTCCTTCGGCTCCGCAGGTCCCGTGCCCGGCCTCGTCACTTGCTCGCTCGACGAGGCGGCCTCGTTCCCCGACCGGGTCGCGGCGGCGGCCACCCCGATCGACGACGTCCGCGGCACCGCGGCCTATCGCCGCCACGCCCTGACCGTGCTCGCGCGACGCGCGCTCGAGAGGTGCCTCCCGTGAAGGTCGCGCTCGTCGTCAACGGCGAGAGGCACGAGGCCGACGTCTGGGCGGGCGAGAGCCTGCTCACGACCCTGCGCGACCGCCTCGGGCTGCCGGGCTCGAAGAACGCGTGCGAGCAGGGCGAGTGCGGGTCGTGCTCGGTGCTCCTCGACGGCACCCTCGCGTGTGCGTGTCTCGTGCTCAGCGCGCAGGCGGACGGGCACGAGGTGATCACGGTGGAGGGCCTCGCCGAGGACGGGCCGGCTCCACCGCGTCCAGGAGGCGTTCGCCGAGACGGGCGCGGTGCAGTGCGGCTTCTGCACGCCCGGGCTCGTCGTCGCGGCGGCGGACCTCCTCCGCCGCGACCCGGACCCTGCGGAGGACGAGATCCGCGAGGCGCTCTCCGGCAACCTCTGCCGCTGCACCGGGTACCAGAAGATCCTCGACGCCGTGCAGCTGGCGGCGGGGCGATGAGCGCTCCTGCCCGCACCCTGCGCAAGGGCCGCGCCGAGGTCGGGCCCCGCCGGCACGACGCCGTCCCGAAGGTCACGGGCGACTTCGCGTACGCGAGCGATCTCGAGATGGCCGGGATGCTCTGGGGCCGCACCGTACGGAGCCCGCACGCGCACGCGCGGATCGTCTCCGTGGACACGTCCGAGGCGCTCCGGCTCCCGGGCGTCCACGCGGTGCTGACCCACGAGGACGTGCCCGGGAGGAAGACGTACGGGCTCGAGTTCCCGGACCAGCCCGTGCTCGCCGTCGAGCGCGTGCGCTACTTCGGGGAGCCGGTCGCGATCGTCGCGGCCGACGAGCCGGAGCAGGCGCGTCGCGCGGCCGCGGCGGTACGGGTCGAGTACGAGCTTCTCGATCCGGTGGTCGACCCCGAGCGTGCGACCGAGCAGGAGCCGCTGCACCCCGACCGGCCGACCATGGGCCACGGCTTCCGCGACGACCCGCGGCCGAACGTCGTCCGCTCGATCGTGATCAGGCGCGGTGACCCCGAGGCGAACGGCGACGTCGTCGTGTCCGGCGTCTACGAGACCGGGCATCAGGACCAGGCGTTCCTCGGACCGGAGTCGGGCCTGGCGATCCCGGACGGCGAGGGTGGCGTCGACGTCCATGTGGCGACCCAGTGGCTGCACGTCGACCGTGACCAGGTGGCGCCCTGTCTCGACCTCCCGCCCGAGATGGTGCGCATCCATCTCGCGGGCGTCGGGGGCGCGTTCGGCGGTCGCGAGGACCTCTCGGTGCAGATCCACGCGGCGCTGCTCGCTCTGCGCACGGCCCGCCCGGTGAAGATGGTCTACAACCGAGAGGAGTCCTTCGTCGGCCACATCCACCGGCACCCGTCGAGGATCTGGGCGGAGCACCACGCGACGAAGGACGGCAGGCTCGTCTCGGTGCGGATGAGGATCCTGCTGGACGGCGGCGCGTATGCCTCGAGCACCGCTGCCGTGATCGCGAATGCGTGCTGCTTCGCGACCGGCCCGTACGCGGTCGACAACCTCTCCATCGACGGTACCGCCGTCTACACGAACAATCCCCCGTGCGGCGCGATGCGCGGCTTCGGCGCGGTGCAGGCCACGTTCGCGGCGGAGGCACAGATGGACCGCCTCGCGGCGGCGCTCGACATCGATCCGGTCGAGCTGCGGCTCCTCAACGCCCTCGAGCCGGGCGGCGTGCTGCCGACGGGCCAGGTCGTCACCGGATCGCTCCCGACGAAGGAGGTGATCCGACGCGCTGCCGCCATTCCCGTCCCCGAGCCCGAGGCGCTCCCGCGCGAGCCGGTCCGTCTCCCCGGCGGCTCGGGCAACACGACGCGCGGGGAAGGCGTGCGTCGAGGCGTGGGCTTCGCGGTCGGCTTCAAGAACATCTGCTACTCGGAGGGGTTCGACGACTACTGCACGGCACGGGTCCGGCTGTTCGCGGACGGCCGCGCCGAGGTGCACTGTGCCGCGGCCGAGGTCGGCCAGGGCATCACGGAGGTGATGCTCCGGGTCGCGCGCTCGGAGCTCGGCTCGGACGACGTGGCGCTCGTCGGCGGCTCGACCGCGCACGTGGGCTCCTCCGGCTCGACGTCGGCGTCGCGCGGCACATGGATGGCCGCCGGCGCGGTGCAGCTCGCGTGCCGTGCCGCCCTCGAGGAACGCGAGCGCTCCGGCGGTGACGAGGTCGACGTCGAGCGCGTGTACCGGCATCCGCGCACGTTTCCCATCGACCCGGAGACCGGTCAGGTCACGGGCGGCCCCTCGCACGTCGCATTCGCCGTGGCCGCGATGCGCGCGGTCGTCGAGGTGGACGTCGAGCTCGGCCTGACGCGCGTGGTGTGGATCGGCACCGCGCAGGACGTCGGTCACGCGCTCGACCGCAAGGCGGTCGAGGGACAGATCGAGGGAGGCACGGCGCAGGGGCTCGGGCTCGCCCTCATGGAGGAGCTCCAGGTCCGGGACGGGGTGATCGTGAACGCGAGCTTCACGGACTACCTCATCCCGACGTTCCTCGACATGCCCCCGGTCGTCTCCGAGCTCGTCGAGGTGCCCGAGCCGGACGCGCCCTACGGCGTGAAGGGGGTGGGCGAGCCGCCGACCCTCGTCTCGACACCGGCGATCGTCGCGGCGCTGCGCGACGCGACGGGGCTCGAGCTCCCGCGCGTGCCCGTGCGGCCGGACGACATCGTCGGCCTCTGAGCACACGAGCCTCCGGGCACACAGGGAGGAGGGGCCTTGCGGCCCCTCCTTGCTCCCCCCGGATGGATCGACGAAAGAGCGACTTCAGCGAAGCTGGGCCCGGAGCTGGGAGAGCCGGAGCACGCTCACCCGCTGCGACTCGACGAGTTGCGACCTGACCAGCTGCGACCTCACGACCTGCGACCTGACCAGCTGCGACCGGACCAGCTGAGACCTGACCAGCTGCGACCGCACGAGCTGCGACTGCACGACCTGCGTCTCGACGACCTGCGGCCTGACCTGGGCGACGTTCCCGGCGTTGGCCACCGAGGGGGCTACGAAGAACGCCGTGGCGATGCCGAGGACGATGGCGATGCGCTTCATGACCGGCTCCTCTCTCGTCGACTCCATGGGAAGGAGGCTAGGCCGTCTCAGGCCGCGCGTCGTGCGCGCAGGCGACGCGGCGAGTGTCACGCTCGCGACACTTCGCCTTGTCCGTCCGTCACGGCCGTGCGAGCTCCGGCGTGTCGTCGCCCTCCTTCAGCGCGCCGCGTCGCCGAGCTGCCGAAAGGCGATCGACGAGGCTCCGGTGACGTGGACGTCGAGATCGACCGAAAGCGGGCCGTATCTCGCAGGCTCCCGCTCCACGACGTCCGGCAGCACGCGCTCGTCGTCGTAGACGACGTCGACCGTCGGGATCAGAAGCTGCTCGGAGCTCGTCGCGCAGCGGAAGTGCGTGAAGCGAGCGCTGGAGGCCTTGCCCCTGCCGGCGCAGTGGGCCGACGTCACCCGGAGCCCTTCCTCCACCTTTCCGAGCGCGGTCGAGTACCGGTAGCGGATGTTGTGGATCCGACCCGCTTCACCCGTGTTCCCGACGTCGTTCGCGAGATTCTCCAACGTGCGGAAGCGCGCGATCAGCACGAGAAGCTCCTGACGGAGCGCGGCGCGCTCGTCGGCAGGGAGGCTCACCGTGGCATTTCGTGCCACCATGCGCTCCGCTTTGCCCGTGCTCCACGCCGGTGCGCCCGTGTGCGCCAGCGACGCCGAGGTCGGAGCGGCGACGAGAACGACCAGCGTGAGGGTCGAGAGCCTCATCCCGCCGAACCTACGACGAGTCGGCCCGGCAGTCGTTCTCCGGCGCGACGTTGCGAGTGTCACGGTCGTGACGGACACTTCCACCGTGCAGTCGCCACTGCTCGAGGGTCTGCCGGCGGAAGACGTCCGCGAGCTCCTCTCGGTCGCACGCAGGCGCACGTTCAGGAAGGGGGAGGTCGTGTTCCACCGGGACGATCTCGCGGAGTCGCTCCACTTCGTCGTCCGCGGCCGCTTCGCCGTCCGCGTCTCGACCCCGGTCGGGGACAACGTGCTGCTGGACGTCGTTCGGCCAGGGGACGCGTTCGGCGAGCTCGCGCTCCTCGCCGCCGACGAGCGCCGCAGTGCGACGGTCTCGGCGCTCGAGGACGGCGAGACGCGGTCGGTCTACCGGGACGACTTCACGCGCCTCCAGCGAAGCCACCCCGGCGTGAAGGACGTCCTCCTGCGCCTTCTCGCCGAGCAGTTGCGCAGGGCCAGCGACCGGATCGTGGAGGCGCACTTCGTGGACGCCGAGACGCGGGTGCGGAGACGCGTCTGCGAGCTCGCCGGGTCGTACGGGGAGGGTGACGCGACGCCGGTCGTGCCCCTGACGCAGGAGGACTTCGCGGCGATGGCGGGCACCTCGCGCGCGACGGTGAACCGGGTGCTGCGCGAGGAGGAGAAGCGCGGGTCGGTCAGGCTGGAGCGCGGGCGGGTCGTGGTGCTGGACGCCGACGGACTCGGGCGCCGCTGCAGCTGGGGGCCCCTGTAGGCGCGACGCGCGTCCGGCGCCTTACGAGGAGAGGTCGCCCAGCAGGCGGCCGGCCACGAGCCCGGGGGTCGAGGGCCTTCGCCCCGTCGATCCCCTGCTCCTCGGAGGACGACGACGGGAGCTCGCTCGCGCCCGGTCGTCGCAGGCACGCGCACGACGAGGTTCCCCGCCGCGTCCACGTCGCCCCCGAGCCCGCGCTCCCGTGCCCAGGCGAGAACGTGCGCGCGCGCTGCCTCGTCCTCCTTCGAGGGACGCGCGATGCGCGTCAGCTCCTCGAAGCGCGACCAGAGGAGCCGAGGCTCGAGCGCGGCCAGTGCGCCAGCGCTCATCGGCGCAGGGTGAGCGCTGCGCCGGCGAACAGGAGCGCGATCCCGAGCACGCGAGGCCACGTCACGGCGATCCGCTCCACGCCGAACCAGCCGTTCCGGTCGATGACGGCCGCGAGCGCGAACTGGGCGGCGATGAGCACGGCGGTCGTCGCGACGATCCCGATCCGCGGGCCGGCGACGGTGATCGCCAGGATGATGAGCGCGCTCATCACGCCGCCGAGCAGCATCCACTTCGGCGAGCCCCAGGCCTCGCCGACACCGGTCAGCGAGCGCCGCACTACGAGGAGCACCCCGAGCGCGACGAGCGCCCCGACGAGCGAGGCCGTCGCCATCGCCTCGAAGCTGCCGACGCGGTCTCCCAGGCGGCCCTGCACGGCGATCTGGACGGCGCCCCCGAACCCCGCGACGAGCGCGAGGACGACCGCGAATCCCGACGAGCTCACCGCGCGGACGCTATACGCTCCTCGCGTCCACGACGAAGGGAGAGGAATGGTCCGCGCGATCGTCCTGTACGAGTCCGAGCCCGACCCCGATCGCTACCGGTCGCACATCGAGCAGTTCGTGGGGCCGGTCGAGCACGACGCCTTCCGGCACGGGAAGGTGTTCGGCTCTCCTTTCGGAGACCCGAAGTACCGCTACTACGCCGAGTTCGAGTGGTCGGACATGGAGTCGTTCAAGGCGGCCGTGAGCAGCGAGGAGTTCGCCGCGTCCGGCAAGGACGCCGCGGCGATGGGGATCCCGTTCACCGTGCTCTTCGCCTCGGTCGAGTGACGGAGCCGACGCATCCGCGCCCGCGCGACCCCGCGGAGTACGGCTTCGAGACGATCGTGTACGAGAAGGCCCCGCCGCGAGCGACCATCAGGCTCGACCGGCCGGACGTCCTGAACGCCTTCGACTTTCGGATGCTGCGGGAGATCGCCCGCGCCGCCGAGGACGCGTCCTGGGACGACGACGTCCGCGTGGTCGTCGTCACCGGGACCGGGCGCGCGTTCTGCGTCGGCGCCGACCTGCGCTCCTGGGACGAGGACTACCTCGGCAAGCCCGCCGACTACTGGAAGTGGTTCGGGGCCTTCAAGGACGCGCACGACCGGCTGCGCGAGATCGGAAAGCCCACGATCGCCCGCGTCAACGGCATCGCCGTCGGCGGCGGGAACGAGCTGCAAATGGCGTGCGACCTCGCGGTCATGATCGACACCGCCTTCATCCGGCATGTGGGCCTCGAGCACGGGTCGGTGCCGGCGGGAGGGGCGACGCAATGGCTCCAGCTGATGGTGGGAGACCGGCGCGCCCGCGAGATCGTGTTCCTGTGCGAGGAGATCCCGGCGGCGCAGGCGGCCGAGTGGGGGCTCGTGAACCGGGCCGTGCCCGAGGCGGAGCTCGACGCGGTGGTCGACGAACTGGTCGCGAAGCTCGCGACGAAGCTCCCCCAGACGACGCGCTACGCGAAGCAGCAGCTCAACGTCTGGCGCGACCTCGCATGGCACCAGACGGTGAACCACGCGCGCGACTGGCTGGCGCTCTCCATGCTCGGCGAGGAGGCGCAGGACGCGGTGCGGGCCTTCCTCGACCGCAGCCGATCCCGGAGCGAGTAGGGTCCGGTCGCGTGACGGAAGTCGTCCTCACCGAGCGTGCAGGGCCGGTCCTCACGATCACCCTCAACCGACCCGAGACCTACAACGCGCTGAACCGCGCGGTGCACGACGGGCTGCGGGCAGCGCTCGAGGAGGCGGCGGATCCCGCCGTGCGCGCGGTCGTGATCACGGGGGCAGGGCGCGGCTTCTGCTCCGGCCAGGACCTCCGCGAGTTCCAGGAGCTCCCGGGCGGGGTGCGCCAGGCGCTCGAGGAGACGTACCACCCGAACGTTCGCGCGATCCGTGCGCTCGAGAAGCCCGTCATTGCGGCCGTCAACGGCGCATGCGCGGGGGCCGGGCTCTCCATCGCATGCGCGTGCGACGTCCGCATCGCGTCGGACGAGGCGACGTTCGTGCCAGGCTTCGTGGGCATCGGCCTCGTGCCGGACGCAGGCAGCACCTGGTTCCTGCACCGGCTGCTCGGCTGCTCGGGTGCATTCGAGTGGATGGTCTCGAATCGGCGCCTGGATGCCGACGAGGCGCTCGCCCGAGGGCTCGTCTCGGAGGTTCAGCCCCACGAGCGCTTCCACGGGCGGGTGGTGGAGCTCGCCGATTGGTACGCCGGCCTGCCGACGCGGGCGGTCGCGATGACGAAGCAGCTCTTCGAGCACGCGTACACGGCGTCGCTCGACGAGCAGCTCGAGCTCGAGGCGGAGCTCCAGCAGGCGGCCACGCAGACGGAGGACTTCGCCGAGGGCGTGCAGGCCTTCCTCGAGAAGCGCCCCGCCGCCTTCCAGGGTCGCTGACGCCGGGCTCGAGGTCGCTCCCCATGGAGCCGATCACCGCGGTCGACTACCACACGGGAGGGGAGCCCTTCCGCATCGTCACCGGCGGAGTCGAGGAGCCGCGCGGGCGGACGATCCTCGAACGCCGCCGTGACGCGCTCGAGCGGCTCGACCACGTCCGGCGCCTGCTCGTCTTCGAGCCACGCGGGCACGCGGACATGTACGGCTGCCTCGTCGTCCCCGCGAACGACGCCGGCGCCGACCTCGGGGTCGTCTTCTTCCACAACGCCGGGTACTCGACCGCGTGCGGGCACGGCACGATCGCGCTCGTCACCTGGGCGCTCGAGGAGGGAGTCGTCCCGCGCGGGGAGGGCGAGAACAGAGTCGTTGTCGACGTCCCCTCCGGCCGGCTCGAGACGTGGGCGCACGTCTACGGCGGACGCGTACGCTCGGTTCGTTTCCGCAACGTGCCCGCCTACGTCTGGGCGGAGCGCCTCGAGGTCGGGGAGCACGTCGTCGACGTCGCGTTCGGCGGCGCCTTCTACGCGTCGCTCGAAGAGCGGGTCGACCCCGCCGAGCTCCCCCGGCTGATCGAGCTCGGCCGCCGGCTGAAGCGCGAGATCGAGGCGCTCCACAACGTCGTCCACCCGCTCGAGCCGGAGCTCCGCGACGTCTACGGGGTCGTCTTCTGGCAGGAGGAGGGCGAGAGCCCGCTGACGCAGCGGAACGTCACCGTCTTCGCAGACGGAGAGGTCGACCGCTCGCCCTGCGGCAGCGGCACGTCGGCGCGCCTCGCGCTCCTCGACCGCTCCGGCCGCCTGGCGCGCGGCGACGAGCTCCGGCACCTGAGCATTGTCGGCTCCGAGTTCCGGGGGCGCGTGGTGGGCGACGCGGTTGTCGGCGGTGCCGCTGCCGTCGTCACCGAGGTTGAGGGAAGCGCGTACCGGACAGGGGAGCACGCCTTCGCCCTCGACCCGGAGGACCCGCTCGGCGAGGGCTTTCTCCTCCGGTAGAACGTGTCGCCCCCGCTCGGCGCGGGTATCAATACGGGATCGCTGGCCAGGTCCTCACGAAGCGCTACCTGTCGCCGACGCTCGTCGCACGCGGCGGGATGGCCGAGGTGTACCGGGCGACGGACTCGGTGCTCGGCCGCCTGGTCGCGGTCAAGGTGCTCGCCGAGCGCCACGCGCGCGAGCCGGAGGTCCGCGAGCGCTTCGCGCGCGAGGCGCGTGCCGCCGCCAGGCTATCCGGCATCCGCCACGTCATCACCGTCTTCGACGTCGGCGAGCACCGGGAACGGCCGTTCATCGTCATGGAGTACCTCGACGGCGGCACCCTCCACGACCGCCTTCGAAACGGGCGCGTCGACGTTGAGCAGGCCCTCGGGTGGCTCGGCCAGGCCGCGCACGCGCTAGACCAGGCACACGCGCGTGGCGTCGTCCACCGGGACGTCAAGCCGGCGAACCTGCTGCTCGACGCGGAGGCGAACGTCTACGTCACGGACTTTGGGATCGCCTCGGCGGGTGGCTTCGACACGCTCACGCTCCCTGGCACGGTGCTGGGGACGGCGGGATACCTCTCGCCCGAACAGGCTCGTGGGGAGCAGGCGACGGCGGCGAGCGACCTCTACGGGCTCGGAGTCGTCGCCTTCGAGCTCCTCACGGGAAGGCGCCCGTTCGCTTCCGAGACCGCGGCCACGGAGGCGTTCGCGCACGTCAACGCGCCGGTGCCGAGCGCGACGCGGATCGACGAGTCGTTGCCGCCCGCGCTCGACGCCGTCTTCCGGGATGCGCTCGCCAAGGACCCCGCCGACCGCCCGCGGGCCGCTGGCGACCTCGTGGCTCGCCTACGCGAGGCGCTGGCGGACAGCCCGGAGCCGACGGTCATCGGCACCCCTGCCTCCGCCCGGAAGAGCCTGCACCGGATGCGGAGGCCACGTCGCGCAATTCTCGTACTCGCTGCCGCGGTCCTGCTCGCCGCGGGGATCGCGCTCGCCGCGGCTCTCGGCGTGGCGCGCGACGCGGGCGGCTCGGGACCGGAGGCCCCGTCCTCCCGCGATCCGGCGGCGGCCCGAGCGGAGGCCGCGCGCCTGAACGACGTGGGGTACACGCGCATGCAGGCGGGCGACTACGAGGCCGCTCTCCCCGCGCTCGTACGCGCGGTCGCCCTGCTCAGGGGGACGGGAACGCAGACCGAGGCGTTCGCGCGGTACAACCTCGCCTACACCCGGTTCGCCCTCGGCCACTGCACGGGCGTGCTCACACCGCTCGACCGCTCGGAGGCGATCCAGGGGTACCGCGCCGAGATCGGGGAGCTCAGGAGCGAATGGCAGTTGCGCTGCGCGCCTCCGCCCGCGGAGACCGAGATCGACGACGGCCCCGGGAAGGGCAAGGGAAAGGGCAAGGGCCACGACAAAGGGGACTAGCTAGCGGAGCAGGGCGAGGATCTCGCCGTCCTCGGGGAAGCGGCCCTCCGCCTGCTTGGAGTACAGCATCCGCCCGTCCACGAGCACGTCGAACTGCCCCCGGCCGCCCGGTGTCGGCGTGGCGTCGACGCCGAGCTCCGAGCTGATCTCCGCCGCGAGACTCGCGGCGCGCGCGTCGTAGCCGCTTCAGGTGGGGCAGTAGAGGATCTCGACGGTCACGGCCGGACTCTAGTCGCGCCGGCGATCTCAATAGAGGTCGAAGTCGCCGGCGAGGACGCGGTCGAGCCGGCCGGTCCGATACCCGCGCACCGAGTCGCGAACGAGCGAGGCGCGACCCGGCCGGTACCTCCTGACGATCGTCTGCGTCTCGGTTCCGACGAGGTGCGTCGCGACGGAGCCCGGAGGCGCGCCGTCGCCGTCCTCACCGCCGGGGATGACCTGGACGCGGACCTGCTCCCGGTCGACGACCTTGCCTCCGTCGCCCCGCTCGTCCACCTGCTCGAGGACGTGCAGGCCCGACTCGCCGTCGAGGATCTCGCCGCATCCCAGCCCGGCGACCGACAGCACGTGCTCGCCGGTGGGCGCATCCATGCGCTCCACGTGCATCCCGCGCGCGTGTGCCCACGCCACGTACATCTCCGCGAGGAGCGCCGCGAACGCCCCGGCCTGGTCGCTCGCCTCGGCCCGAGCAGGGCGGACGTGGACGACCACCTCCGTCGGCGCGCCCGTCCGGATCCCGGTCACCGCGCGATCGAGGACGTAGAGCCGGCCGGCGACGAGCCCTGCGAGCTCGTGGTTCGCCCGCCCGTCCGGTCGCAGGCTGCGCTCGAGGCGCGCGCCCAGCCGCTCGGCGGTCCGGGTGGCGGTACCGAGCCGGTCGAGGTACTCGATCTCGGCGAGCAGCGAGACCCGGTCCTCGCGCTCCCAGAAGCCCGGCTCGGACATGACGGAGAGCGCGTGCCCCTTCCGCACCTGGAGCTCGCCGACGTCGTCGACGATGCGCCGCAGCTCGCCGAGCAGGAACCGCACCGTGTCTCCGTCGGCCGTCGCCGCACGGGCGAGCGCCCGCACGTCGAGCGCGGGCTGCTCGTCCCCCTCCGCCGCAGGCGGGGCCTCCGGCTCCGCGTCGGGGTCGACGAACACGACGTCGATGCGCTCGCCGTCCACGGCCGTCACGAACAGGAACTGGTCCCCCTCCGGCACCGCCTTCTCGACGATCGCCGCCGCGAGCGGTGCGAGGAGATACCGCTCGAGCGCGCGTTTGAGCGGACGCGCGCCGAGCTCGGGGCTGAACCCCTTGTCGATGAGGAACGCATACGCCGACCCGTCCACCTCGACAGCCCACGGGCGGCCGCGCAGGCCACGCCGCGCGAGCGCCTCCGCGAGCTCCTTGTCGAGCAGCGCGCGCATCGCCGAGCGCTCGAACGGACGGAAGACGACGACCCGGTCGAGACGATTCAGGAACTCCGGCCGGAACCAGGTGCGAATCGCCCGCTCGATGCCCGCGCTCGAGAACACGCGCTCTCCCGGCTCGAACCCCACGCTCGGCCCCCGCACGAGTGGCGCGCCGAGGTTCGAGGTGAGCACGATCACGCAGCGGCGAAAGTCGACGACCCGGCCCTGAAGGTCGGTCAGCCGCCCGTCGTCGAAGACCTGGAGGAAGAGGTCCCAGATCGGAGGGGACGCCTTCTCGAACTCGTCGAGCAGGACGACCGCGAACGGGTCCTTCCGCACCGACGACACGAGCGTGGCGCCGCGGGGCTCGGTCGCGGTGTCGGAGAGGAGCCGCTCCAGGGCTTCCGGAGTCTGGTACTCGCTCATGTCGAGGCGCACGAGCCGGTCCACGCTGCCGAACAGGAACTCCGCGAGCGTCTTCGCAATCTCCGTCTTGCCCGTGCCCGTCGGCCCGACGAAGAGGAAGACGCCGAGCGGGCGCGTGGGGTCCGTGACGCCTGCCTTGATCATCGCGATCCGCTCGACGACGCAGTCGACGGCTTCTGGCTGCTCGAGAACGCGCCGCTCGAAGAAGGAGCGCACCTCGCCGAGCGGGAGCGGAACGTCCGGGTCGAGGAGGGCGAGTGGGAGCCCGGATGCCGCTGCGAGCGTCGCCAGCACGTCCGCGCCGGCGAAAGTCTCGGCGCCGTGCTCGGCCGCCTCGGCCGCGGTGGCGTGCAGAAGGCGGAGGACGTTCCCAGGCGGGGCCACGTCGGGTAGGAAGTGCTGGGCGAGCTCGAACGCCTCCGCGAGCGTGTCGGCATCCGTCGCCACGTCGAGGGCATCCTGCTCGAGTGCGTGTCGCGCGACCGCGATCGCGTCCGCCTCGTCGAGCGGGCGCACACGCACCATCTCGAAGGCGCTGGAGACCCGCGGCCGCGCCGCGACGAGCAGCTCGGCTGCCGTCGGCGTCACCTCAGCGACGAGCGTGATCGCACCGGCCTCGACGTGCGGGAGGAGCGCATCGAGGAGGCCCTGCGGGCTCCGGGCGTGCTGCCCGGCGAACAGCGTCTCCTGCAGCTCCGGGAGGAGCCAGACGACGTCCTGGCCCTCGAGCGCGTCGACGAGCGACTTCACGCGCCCCTCGAGCTCTCCGATGTAGATCGCGCCCGCGTTGATCTGGGCGGCAGTCGTCTCGAAGACCGTCGGCCGACGGTCCATCCGGTCGAGCGCGACGCGCGCCAACGTTGTCTTGCCGACCCCGTGCTCGCCGACGAGCAGGACCGACCGCGGCGGCGTCGCCTCGAGCGCCGAGACGACGAGCTCGACGAGCTCGCGGCGGCGACCGGCGAGCAGGGCCGGCGGGCGGTCGAACGGGGGCTCCCAGATGCGCCCGATGTCCGTGAGCCGCCTCAGCGCTCTCCATTCGTAGAACCCTTCGCGGAACTCCAGTCCGAGCTCCGGCTCGAAGCGCTCGATGAACGCCTCGATCTTGTCGGCGTCCTCGAGCGTCAGGGTCCTGAACGTGGAGGCGTCGACCGGCTCGCCATGCTCGCCGCGGGCGCGCACGAACTCGGCCACGTGCTCGTCCTGCACCGCGCCGATCGCCGTCAGCGCGGACCCGATCACGGGCGCAGTGGCATGTCTCGCGAGCGCGCGGAGGAGAAACGCGTCCTCGCAGTTCGACGGGCGCGCGGGGTTCCGCGCCGCCCACGCGACCCAGTCCTCGGGGACGTCATCCCGTTCCGCGAGCGCGGCGAGCGCCATCGAGGCGATCCAGCCGTCGGCGTCCCGGCTCAGGGAGACGATGGTGTCGATCGGTGTGTCCTCGTCGACGAGCGCGTCCACGCCACGACGGAACTCGGGGAGGCTCTCGAGGCCCTCCGGCGTCATGTTCCACCAGTTGTGCTCCTCGTCGAGCTCGGAAGCGATCTCCCGTACGTCGTCCCCGTCGAGGAGTTCGAGGTCGTCATCGTCCGCGGCCTCGCGGCGCTCGTCGAGGGTGGCCCAGACGATGCCGATGATCGCGAGCAGCCCGAACGCGGCGAGCAGCACGACGGCGATCTCGACGACGATCCACATCACGCGTACCGTGGCACCCGCCGTCGACCGAGTCAAAGGCGTGGGCGCCAGCGCTAGAGTCGTGACCGTGACCACGGTCGTGTTCGAGGTCGAGCAGGCTGCGTGCGCGAGCTGCGCGGAGCTCGTTCGCGAGGCGCTCGCCCCCCTCGGCACGGTCGGCGAGATCGTTGTCGACCAGGACGCGGACTCCGCTACCGTCCGGCTCGCGTCGCGGGCGTCGGTGGACGATGTGAACCGCGCGCTGCTCGAGGTCTCGCACGGGAGCGGGCACGCGTACCGGGTGAAGCCCGGCTCCTGGCAGCCGGCGTAGCCACCTACCGCTCGAGCATCGGGCGGTGCCGCTCGACGATTGCGGTGCAGTCCACGCCCGTCGGCAGTGTCCCGTATGCATGGCCGCCCTCCGCTCCGAGGCGGGTGGCGCAGAAGGCCTCGGCGACCTCGTGCGGAGCGTTCCGGACGAGCAGCGAGCCCTGAAGGCAGAGCGCTGCGAGCTCGACGATGCGCCGAGCGCGGTATTCGACCTCGGCCGGGTCGGCGAGCTCCACACGCAGCTTTTCGGCGGCGGCGTCGAGGTGCGGGTCGCCTCCGCGGGCGAGGTCGGTCTCCCGCAGGAGCGCCTCGACGCTCTCCGGCTCCTTCGCCGCAGCTCGCTGGAGGTCGAGCGCATTCATGCTCCCGGAGCCCTCCCAGAGCGAGTTGACCGGGCTCTCCCGGTAGAGGCGCGGCAGGACCGACTCCTCCACGTACCCGTTTCCCCCGATGCACTCGAGCGCCTCCGCGACCAGCGGGGGCGTCCTCTTGCAGATCCAGTACTTCGCGACCGCCGTCGCGAGGCGACGGAACGCGCGGTCGTCCTCGTCGACGGCGCGCGCGAGCCGGAGCGCCGTCGCGGTGGCGGCTTCGGAGTCCAGGCAGAGGTCGGCGAGCACGTTCTGGTGCAGCGGGTGCTCGGCGAGCGGGCGGCCGAAGGTCGTGCGATGGGCGGCGTGGTGTGTCGCCTCCGCGACCGCCCGCCGCATGAGCGCCGTGGAGCCGAGCACGCAGTCGAGCCGGGTGTGCGTGATCATCTCGATGACCGTCGCCACGCCGCGCCCCTCGTCGCCGAGCCGAGCTGCCCAGGCGTCGCGGAGCTCGATCTCGGCCGAGGCGTTGGAGCGGTTCCCGAGCTTGTCCTTGAGCCGCTGGATGCGGAAGCCGTTGCGTGTCCCGTCCGGGAGCACGCGCGGGAGCACGAAGCAGGTGAGCCCGCCCGTCGCGTACGCGAGGACGAGGAAGACGTCGCACATCGGCGCGGAGCAGAACCACTTCTCCCCCGTGAGCGCATAGCCGCCGTCCGCGAGTGGCTCCGCCCGCGTCTCGTTCGCGCGCACGTCCGAGCCGCCCTGGCGCTCCGTGAGCGCCATGCCCGAGAGGACGCCGGCCTTGTCGCCGGGAGGCCGTAGCCCCGGGTCGTACGCGCGGGCCGTCAGTCCCGGCTCCCACTCGGCCGTCAGAGCGGGATCTGCCCGCAGTGCGGGGATGATGGAGTACGTCATCGACAGCGGGCAGCCGACTCCCGCTTCGGCGTAGGCGAGCGTCACGAACCGTGCGGCCCGGGCGACGTGCGGCGCGGGCTCCCGGTCGTCCCACGGTGCAGCGTGCACGCCGTGCTCGACGCCGATCCGCATGAGCTCGTGCCAGGCGGGATGGAACTCGACCTCGTCCATGCGATCGCCGAAGCGGTCGAAGGCGCGGAGCTTCGGCGCGTTCTCGTTCGCGAGCCGGCCGAGCTCGAGCGGCTGGGCCCCGCACAGACGGCCGAGTGCAGCACACTCCTCCTCGCGGGCGGCGGCGCCCTCCCGGCGCAGCGCCTCGATGAGCGGCGTGTCCTGCGAGAAGAGGTCGTAGCCCTCGAGCGGCGGCGGCTGGTTCGCAGCGCGAAGGTACGCCGAGGTCGCCATCAGATCGTCTTGAGGTGGCTGAGCATGCGCTCTGAGACGGTAGCGCGGTTTCCCTCCTCTTCAGTCTCCTCGGGTGCGCTCAGGTGCGCTCAGGTCGGTACCACGTTGCGTATCGAGGTCGGGCGGGCTTCGTCGTCGATTCGAATCGACGTGTCGAGAAGTCCCGGAAGCGACCAACCCCGGCCATGCGATCGCGATCAGCCAGATCACGAGACCGACGACGATCATCCCGACGCGAGTGTTTCTTACCGTGGCGGCGTTTCCGGCGCGAGGCCGATGAAGGCGGCGACCGCCGTACCGACCGCCTGGATGGGCCGAGCCCCCGAAGACACTTCCTCCACGTAGACCTTCCGCGCTCGCCGCCCTCGCTTCGAGCGCACCGCGACGGCGACAACACCGGCGACGACGAGGGCTCGGCCTATGCGGCTCACTCGACGGCCCCGCTGCCGTCGTCGTCTGAGAGCAGGTCTTGCTCGCGCTTCGTCCGCTCCTCGAGGAGGGTGATCGTCGCGGCGCTCGGCGTCGGTCGCCTCGGTGAAACGAGCGACACGTCGTCCGGGTCGCGGTCCCTGATCTTCTCGTCGTGCTTCTCCACGCCTCAAGCGTACTTCGGCACCGATCTGCGCGATATCACCCCTAGATGAACACACTCGACGACGTTCGGCTTCTGCGACCCGCGCGAGACCGCCGCCCTGCTCGACATCGCGCCCCGGCAACTCGACCGACTCGTCGAGACGGGCGTCGTTCAGCCGGTGCGGTTGACGAAGAAGGGGAACCGGCGGTTCCGCGTGGCTGACCTGGCGCGCTCGCATCGGCGACGCGACCACCGCGACGTGCCCGAAGTGGGACTACGGTCGCGCTCGAGACGCTCTTCGTCGAAGGGCGACGTGTGGACGTTCGTCGGAGGGCACGCCCACCGGATCAAGGATCGGACCCGGACGACGTGACCCTCGTCCACGCGTCGCTCGTAATGCTTGGTGTGGGATACGAAGGATCGACGGTTGGTGAACCCGGTGCTGGTGAACGTCGACAATTTCGTCCGTGCCGAGACGGAGCGGATGCTCTTGTCGACGCAGGCGGAGGCTGGCGGCATCAACCGCTTCGGGCACAACCGGACGCCCACTCCGGTCGAGCATCAGCCGGTGATCAGGATGAACCGCGACACGCTGTACAGCTTCGCCATCGTCGACCCTTCCGAGGGTGCGACCTTGACGATCCCCGACAGCGGCGACCGATACCTGTCGGTGATGGTGGTCAATCAAGACCGCTACATCAACGGCATCTTCCACGAGCCCGGTCAGCACAGCGTGACCTGGAGCAGTTCGACACCCCCTGGGCCTGCGTCGCCGCGCGAATCTTGGTCGATCCAGCCGACGGCGACGACGTCGCCGCGGTCAACAAGCTCCAGGATCAGCTCGCGATCGACGCCAAGTCGGCGAAGCCACTGGCGATGAACGGCTACGACACGGCGAGCCTCGACGAGACGTCGGTGGCGCGGACGACCTGCCAAACATGATCCCGATCATGGACGGCTGGAACTACCTTGTCCGGCTCTACCGGCCACGGGCCGAGATCCTCGACGGCTCCTGGACTTTCCCCTCGATCGACAACATCTGACCGGAGAGGCACTCCGCACCAAGCTCGCTTCGTTCCGCTCTGGGAGGGGGCTAGAGGCGCGTTTAGCTAGATCGTCTTGAACTGCTCGAAGGGCTGGCGGCAGGACTCGCAGTAGCGGATCGAGCGGCACGGGGTCGGCCCGAAGAGGTTGTCGAGCCTCGTGTCGGTCGAGCCGCAGTAGGGGCAGCGGAACCCCCGCTGGAGCTGAACGAGATCGAGCTTGCCCGCGGGCCGCGGCGCGGGCGGCGCGAAGCCGGCGGCGCGCAGCTTCTCCCGGCCTGCCGGCGTGATGTGGTCCGTCGACCACGAGTCGTCCAGGAGGACACGCACCTCGGCCTCGCCTCCGAGCCCCTCGACCTTCTGCTCCATCGCCTGCCGCATCGTGTCGAGCGCGGGGCAGCCCATGAAGGTCGGCGTGAAGTCGATGCGCACGCGGGCGCCGTCGACCTCCACGCCTTTCACGACGCCGAGGTCGACGAGCGAGATCACCGGGATCTCGGGATCCGGGATCTCGCCGAGCGCCGCCCAGACGTCGTCCGCGGTCACCACTGTGCGTCGGCCGGAGCGGAACGGCGGACCATGGTCATCTCCTCCCACAACTCCGCGAGCTCGGCTTCGTGGACGCCGCGCGAGACCGGCTCGACGTCGGGCAGCTCGCGGTCGAGCCTCGCCTCGACCCGACGGCGGAACTCCGGGCGGAGCTCGTCGTCGAGGACGCCGAGCGCGTACGGCCACAACTCGTCCACCGCCTCGTTCAGCCGTGCGCGTCCGTCCCCGGAGGAGAGCAGGCGGTCGACCCACATCTCGGCGTGCATCCGGTGGTACGTCTCCTCGCGGTCCATCTTCGCAGCGATCCCCGCGAGCTCCGCGTCGTCGGACTCCTTGAGGGCAGCGAGCCGGATCTCGTCGGCCGTCTCGTACAGCCAGTGCCGCGCGATCGTCCGCGCCCACTCGAGTCGACGGAGCTGGACGAGCGGCGCGCAGCGGTACTCGTCCGGTTGCCGGTCGAAGGCGAGCTCGTCCGCCGTCGTGCCGAGCTCCCTGGCCGCGAGCTCGTACAGCGCGCGGGCGTGCCCGATCTCGTTCTGGGCGATGGACGAGAACGCGACGTCCTCCTCCAGAAACGGTGCGATCCCGGTCCACTCCGAGTTCCGCCAGCCGAGGAACAGCTCGTCGTCGGCGATGGCGAGCAGCCGGTCGGTCCGTTCGCTCACTCCTCGGCTCCTCCAGGGGCCATCTCGAGCGTTCCCGCCTTCTCGCGCGCCTCGCGCAGGCGTGCCTTGATCGAGTACCCGTCCACCCGTCGGTACTTCATCTCGAACTCGTCGGGGAACCCCGCGACCTCGCTCACGGCCTCGCGAGGAACGAGCCACAGGGCGATCGACTCCTGACGGCGGCCGTACTGCTCCCGCGCGTAGATCTCCGCGAAGCGCTCGTCCGGCGCGGTCACGGACCCCGCGTGCTGGAACGCCTGGCCCTTGCGTTCTTGCCTGAAGACCTCGAAGACCACTACGCCGCCTCCGCGAGCACCACCCGCTCGACCCAGGCGACGTCTTCGCGGGACAGCCGCCGGAACGCAAGCCGCTCCTGCGAGGCCGGCCCGTGCCCCGTGACGACGGCGCGCAGCTCGCCCCAGTCGGGCTCGGTGTAGAGCCAGCGGCCGGTCTCCGCGTCCTTGCGGAGCGCCGGGTCGGGGATCTCGAGGCCGAGCTCGCGGATCTGCGGGACGTAGCCCTCGAGGAACTGCTGGCGCGCCTCCTCGTTCCCCTGGCTCTTGATCCGCCAGACGACCATCGGGTCCTCGTCGGCCGGGATCGGGTTGCCGTGGAAGTGCATGAGCGGCTCCCACCAGCGGTCGAGCGCCTCCTGGACGAGCCCGAACTGCTCGTCCGTGCCGGTCACCATCGCGAGGATCACGTCCCGCCCGTGGAGGATGTGGAACGACTCCTCCCAGCAGATCTTCTTCATGATGCGGGCGTACGGGGCGTACGAGCACTTGAGCAGCGCCTTCTGCGAGACGATGGCCGCCGCGTCCACGAGCCATGCGATGATCCCGACGTCGCCCCACGTCCTCGTCGGGTAGTGGAACACGTTGTGGAACTTCGCCTTGCCGGAGACGAGGTCGTCGAGGCAGGCGCTGCGCGGCTTCCCGAGGTCCTCGACGACGCGGTAGATGAGCTGCGCATGGCCGACCTCGTCCTGGATCTTCGCGGTGAGCGCGAGCTTCCGCTGGAGGGTCGGCGCGCGCAGGATCCAGTCGCGCTCGGGGAGGACGCCCATGAGCTCCGAGTTGCCGTGCATCTCGATGAACTTGACGAGCTTCGACCGATACTCGTCCGGCATCCAGTCTCCCGTCTCCACCTGCCCTCCGGCCTGCACGTACTCGAGGAACTCCTGGGCTCGCGTGTCCGTCATCTCGCCTCCCTACCGAACGGTCGTTAGCATCGAGTATATGGCCACGCGACGGGACGACCTCACCCGGGAGGCGGCACGGCTGTTCGCCGAGCGGGGGTTCCACGGGACGTCGATGGATGCTCTCGCCCAGGCACTCGGCGTCCAGAAGGGCTCCCTCTACTCGCTGACCGGATCGAAGCAGCAGCTGCTCTTCGACACGATGCGGGAAGGAGCCCGTGCGTTCCACGCTGCGCTCGACGCCGTGCCCGAGGACGGGCCCGCGGTCGAGCGGATCCGGCTCGCCCTCCGCGGCCACCTGCGCGTCGTGTCCGAGCAGCTCGACGTGGCGACGGTGTTCACGCGCGAGTGGCGCTACCTGGAGGACGCCTACCGGGACGAGATCCTCGCCGAGCGGCGCCGCTACGAGGAGCGCTGGCGCGGCCTGTTCCAGGAAGGCGTCGAGTCGGGTGGTCTCCGCACCGACCTGGACGCCGGCGCCGCGACGCTCCTCGTCCTCTCGGCCGCCAACTGGGCGTACACGTGGCTCGTGCCGGGCCGTGACACGGACGAGCTCGCCGACCGCTTCACGGCGATCCTCGTCGACGGCATCCGCGGCTACGCGACGCCGCTGTAGCCGCCGCGGCGGACCCTGTGGACTCGTTGGCGCACTCTCGGCGTCTTTACAGTGCCAGGCACTGTAAAGAACGCATGATCGCTCCGTGAGCCGCCTTCTCGTCGTCAACCCGTTCGCGTCCGGCGTCGACGAGCACCGGCTGGCCGCGGTGCGGGCCGCTCTGCCGGCCGGCGTCGAGACGCGGCTGACGACGGCCGCGGGGGAGGCGACGGCGATCGCGCGCGACGCGGGTGCGGTGGAGGCGATCTACGTCTTCGGGGGAGACGGCACGTACAACGAGGTGCTGAACGGCCTTCGAGCCGACGTGCCGCTCGGCTTCCTCCCCGGCGGCGGCACGAGCGTTCTCCCGCGTGCGCTCGGGCTTCCACGTGATCCGGTCAAAGCTGCGCTCAAGCTCGCAGAGGGCCGACAGCGCCGCATCGGCCTCGGCCGCGTGAACGGGCGGCGGTTCGGGTTCAACGCGGGCGTGGGTTTCGACGCCGAGCTCGTGCGGCGGGTGGACGAGCTCGGTCGCAGGCCCGACGGGCGGCGGCCCGGAGACACGGCGTTCATGCGAGTTGCGTTCGGGGCGCTCCGGGAGCGGCACGCGCGGTTCGAGCCGCAGCTCGAGCTCGTGGGGATCGGGCGCGCTGCGCTCGCGCTCGTCGCGAATTGCTCCCCGTACACCTACGCGGGCGCCGTCGCGCTCGACCTCGTCCCCGACGCGAGCTTCGACGAGGGGCTCGCTGTCGTCGCGCCGGTCACCATGCGCGCCCGCGACCTCCCTCGCCTCGCGCTCGGGGGAGCACGCGGCCACGGGTTCCGTCGAGGCGCGGCGCTCGTCGCTCGCGACCTCGACCGGCTCGTCGTCCGCTGCGACCGCCCGCTCCCGCTCCAGGTCGACGGCGAGGACGCGGGCGACGTGACCGAGGTCGTCTACGAGGCCGAGCGGGACGCGGTCACGGTGCTCGTCTAGAGCGAGGCAGGCCTCGCCCCTACAATCGCCGCGATGAGCCGAGTGCTCCCCGCCGAAGGAGACCTGCACCGCGTCATCGGTGACGGGGAGGCGATCCCGGACGGCGAGGTGGACGGGCTCGGCGGGGAGGACCTCCTCGCGCTCCATCGCGATCTCGTTCTGCTCCGCACGTACGACGAGCGGTCGGTCGTCTACCACCGGCAAGGTCGCATCGGCACCTACGCGATCTTCTGGAACCACGAGGCGATGCAGGTCGGCTCCGCGTTCGCGCTCGAGGAGCGGGACTGGATCTTCCCGAGCTACCGCGAGTCCGCCATCGGGCTGCTGCGCGGGATCTCGCCGTCCACGGTCCTGCAGTGGTGGCGCGGGCACCCGTCGGGATGGTGGAGCCCCCGCGACCACAACGTCGCGTCCATCTGCGTCCCGATCGCCACGCACGTGCCCCACGCGGTCGGCTTCGCCTGGGGCTCGCGCCTGAAGGGCGACGACAGCGTCGCGATCGCGTACTTCGGCGACGGCGCGACCTCCGAGGGAGCGTTCCACGAGGGTATGACCTTCGCGGGCGTGACGAAAGCGCCGGTCGTCCTCTTCTGCAACAACAACCAGTGGGCGATCTCGACCCCGGTCTCGGAGCAGACCGCCGCCGCCGCGCTCGTGGACAAGGCCGTGGGCTACGGGATGCCCGGCGTGCGCGTCGACGGCGGTGACGTCCTCGCCGTGTACGAGGCGACGCGCGAGGCGGTCGTCAGGGCCCGCGTCGGGGACGGCCCGACGTTCATCGAGGCCGTGACCTATCGAGCTGCACCGCACGCGACCGCCGACGACCCGTCGATCTACATCGACCCCGAGCGCGTCGAGGAGGAGAAGGCGAACGAGTGCGTCGGCCGCTTCGAGCGCTATCTCCTGCGCGCAGGTGTCCTGACGCCCTCGCAGGCCGAGGACGTGCGGAACGAGGCGCTCGCGGTCATGCGCGCGGGGATCGCCGAGGCCGAGGCGGAGGGCCCGGCCGACATCGGCCTCGTGTTCGAGCACGCGTACGCGTCCCCGCCGCCGTCGCACGCCGACGACCTCGCCGAGCTCCGGAGGGTCCTCGACCAGTGAGCGAGAAGCTCCTCGTCGAGGCGGTGAACGACGCGCTGCACGTGGAGATGGAGCGCGACCCGACCGTCATGGTCATGGGGGAGGACGTCGGTCGGCTCGGAGGCGTGTTCCGGGCGACGGCCGGGCTCCAGGAGCGCTTCGGCCACGACCGCTGCGTCGACACGCCGCTCGCCGAGGCGGGCATCCTCGGCACCGCCGTGGGCCTGTGCATGGCGGGCTGGCGTCCGGTGTGCGAGATGCAGTACGACGCCTTCAGCTACCCGGCGCTCGACCAGCTGATCAACCACGTCGGTCGCTACCGCTGGCGGACGCGGGGGACGATGGAGTTCCCGCTCACGATCCGCATGCCCTACGGCGGAGGGGTCCGCGCGCCGGAGCTCCACGACGACTCCCCCGAGACCTACTACGTCCACACGCCCGGAGTGAAGGTCGCGATCCCGTCCACGCCCGCCGACGCGAAGGGGCTCCTCGCAGCGGCGATCCGCGACCCGGACCCGGTCGTCGTTCTCGAGCCGAAGCTCGTCTATCGGACCGCGCGCGGCGAGGTGCCCGAGGGGGAGCACGTCGTGCCGTTGGGAGAGGCGCGTGTCGCCCGTGAGGGCTCGGACGTGACCCTCGTCGCGTACGGCGCGATGGTCCCGCTCGCAGAGCGGGCCGCCGACGCGCTCGAGGGCGAGGCGTCCTGCGACATCCTCGACCTCCGCAGCCTGAAGCCGCTCGACGAGGATGCGCTCCTCACATCCGTTGCGAAGACCGGCCGTGCGGTGATCGTCCAGGAGGCGCCGCGGGTCGTCGGCTTCGCCGCGGAGGTGGCCGCCGTGCTCGCCGAGAAGGCGATCTTCGATCTCCGAGCTCCCGTGCTCCGGGTCACCGGGTACGACGTCCCGTACCCGTACTGGCAGATCGAGGACGCGTACATGCCCTCGGTCGAGCGCGTCGTCGACGCCGTGCGCCGCGTGCTCGCGGCGTGACCGTCCACGAGCTCCCGCTCGAGCGACGCACGCTGCACGGGCACTTCTCGCGCGACCTCGCGCCCGTGCTCACCATCGACCCCGGGGACACGGTGCGCCTCGCGACGCCCAACGCCGGTTGGCGGCTCGAGTCGCGTGAGCGCTTCGAGCCGCGCGACGAGGTGCTGGACGCGGGGCATGCGCTCGCCGGGCCGATCGAGGTGCGCGGCGCACGGGCGGGCGGGACGCTCGTCGTGCGCATCGACGACGTCTGCCCTGGCAGCTGGGGCATCACCCCCGTCGACGCGGAACACGCGCTCCGGTGGGAGCTCGACGCGGCTGCCGGGATCGGGCGGGCGCGCGCCTTCGAGGTCACGCTGGAGCCGTTCCTCGGCGTGCTCGGGATGCCGCCTCCGGAGCCGGGGATCCACGGCACGGCTCCGCCCCGCCGTTCCGGCGGGAACATCGACTGCCGGGAGCTCGGCGCGGGAGCGACGCTCTTCCTCCCGATCCCCGTCGATGGTGCCCTCTTCTCGGCCGGGGACGGGCACGCGCGACAGGGAGACGGTGAGGTGTGCGGGTGCGCGATCGAGTGCCCGGCAGAGGCCGAGCTGACGATCGACCTTCGCGACGACCTTGCGCTCGAGTGGCCGGTCGCCTGGACGTCTGCTGCCTGGATCGCGTTCGGGTTCGACGAGGATCTCGACGTCGCGGCCGCGATCGCGACGAAGGGTCTGGTCGACCTCATGCACCGTGAGCACGGCATCGCGGCGCCCGACGCCTTCGCGCTCGCAAGCGTCGTCGCCGACCTTCGCGTCACGCAGGTCGTGAACGGGGTGAAGGGCGTGCATGCAGTGCTGCCGCACGACGCGATCCGCTTCACTTCCTGACGTGGCGCACCCCTTCAAGCTCCCGGATCTCGGCGAGGGCCTCACCGAGGGCGAGGTCGCGCGCTGGCTCGTCGCCGAGGGCCAGCAGGTCGCCGAGGACGAGCCGCTCGTCGAGATCCAGACGGACAAGGCGACGGTCGATATCCCGTCGCCGTACGCGGGCACGGTTCTCCGGATCCTCGTCGCCGAGGGGGAGGTCGCGCCCGTGGGAGCCGTGCTCGTGGTCATCGGCGAGCCGGGAGAGGCGGCGGACGTCGAGACGGACACCAGGGGACAGTCCCCTTCGGGGACGGTCCCCGAACAAGCCAGGGTGCAGGCGACCCCGGTCGTCCGGAGGATCGCGCAGGAGCTCGGGGTGGACCTCGCGAGCGTGACCGGCACGGGGCCCGCAGGGCGGGTGACCGAGGAGGACGTCCGCCAAGCCGCGCGCACGACGGGCGCGGCCGCAGAAGGTCGGCGCGTCCCGCTTCGGGGCGTCCGGCGTCTCGTCGCGGAGCACATGGCCCGCGCCCACCGGGAGGTGCCGCCGGTGACATGGGTCGAGGAGTGCGACTTCGAGGGCGTGCCGCTCGAGACCCTCGTCGCGTCCGTCGTCAAGGCGTGCGCCGACGCGCTCGTCGAGTTCCCGGAGCTGAACGCGCGGTTCGAGAGCGACGACATCGTGCTCCTCGAGCGCTACGACATCGGGGTCGCGGTGCAGACCGAGCAGGGGCTCGTGGTGCCGGTCGTGCGGAGCGTCGACTCGCTGTCCGTCGCCGACGTCGACGCCGAGCTCCGGCGTCTCGCCGCCGCCGCGCGCGAGGGATCGCTGAAGCCCGAGGAGGTGCGCGGCTCGACCTTCACGGTGACGAGCGCCGGAAAGCTGGCGGGCTTCTTCCAGACGCCGATCGTCAACCACCCGGAGGTCGCGATCCTCAGCGTCGGCCGCGTGGCGCCACGACCGGTCGTACGGGACGGGGAGATCGTCGTGCGCCGGACCGGGACGATCGCCCTGACGTTCGACCACCGGGTGGTGGACGGAGCTCGGGCAGCCGGATTCGGGCTGGCCGTGATCGCCCGGCTCGAGACGGCGAGTGAGGGGCCGGGAGAACCGCCCGACCCCTCCTCGACGACTCCTCTCCCCTAGCCGTCTAGCCCTTCTCGTCCTTGTCGTTGATCTGCGCGCGGATCTCGCCGCCCGGCCACTTGCTCGAGTGCACGTTCGCGTATGCATGGCCCGCTCGCAGGGCGGCCGCGAACTCCACGAAGTTCATCGCCTCGATCCCCTGCGTCCCCGGCGCGAGGATGTCGGCGGCACCGACCGTCCTGCTCACCGAGCCCGACTGCGGGCACGTCGGTGTTCCGGCCGGCCCCGGCGTTGCGGCCGTGCCGCACAGGAACAACGCGATGCCGCCGTTGACGGCGCGCTTGCCGAAGTGGATGTGCGCCTGCTGGACGGTGCCCTCGAGCCCGGAATAGCTGAGCTCGTACGTGAACGTCCGGGCCGCGTCGTCGATCGACACCTCGAAGGAGCCTCCCGCGACGGTCGAGATGTCCGGGTTCTCCTGGTACCCGGTCAGCTCGTCCGCCTTGAGGTTCTTCTTTCCTCCTTCCGCCACGGCCATGGACGCCACGACGAGCACGCCTCCAAGCACCGCGGCCATCAGCACGAACCTGCGTCTGTGCATGGACAGACCTCCCCTCCAGGTGGTTTCGCGAGGTCCTACGCGGGCACGGTGCGGTCGGATTCCGCCGCACTACACTGGTCCGGGATGGGGGACTGGTACACCGTCGGCCTCTGCCTCGGTCTCGGCCTCGGGATCGGGCTGCTGCTCTCCGGCGTCCTCGCGTCGAATGTGGTCGGCGCCGGGGCGGCGACGGTGCTCGGAGCGGCTGCCGGAGCGGTCGTCGGGTACGCGATCGGCGACGGGCCGGAGACGGTCGCCGGAGGGATCGCGGGCGCGCTCGGCGCCCTGTCCGGAGCGGCGATCGTGTACGGCGCCCTCCGGCGTGGCGCGACCAGGATCGGGCTCGCCGCCTACGTCGGGGCGATCGGCATCCTCGTCTGCCTCGTCGCGCTGATCCCCGTCGTCGGGTACGTCGCGACCGTGGGCATCCCCGTCCTCGCGGCGCGGCTTCGGGGACGCCGGGCGGCACGGTACGCCGGCCTGAGAACGCTCGCGAAGTGAGCTTCCGCGGGCGGTGGGCCGAGCCCATGCCGACCGAGGCGGCCGAGGCCCGCTCGTACATGGTCGAGCACCAGCTCCGCGGCCACGGGATCACCGGCGAGCGCGTCCTGGCCGCGATGGGGCGGGTGCCCCGCGAGCTCTTCTTCCCCGAGGAGCTGCGCCGGTTCGCGTACGAGGACGGCGCCTTCCCGATCGGGTTCGGCCAGACGATCTCGCAGCCGTTCATCGTGGCGATGATCTGTCAGCTCCTGGAGCTTTCCGGGCGACGAGCGGGTCCTCGACGTGGGAACGGGCTCCGGCTACCAGGCCGCAGTGCTCGCCGAGCTCGCCGCGGACGTCGTGACGATCGAGCGCGTGCCCCAGCTCGCGGCGCGCGCCCGCGCGGCGCTCGCCGACGCCGGCCTCGAGCGCGTGGACGTCCGCGTCGGCGACGGCTCGCTCGGAGTCCCGGAGCACGCCCCCTTCGACGCGATCGCCGTCGCCGCCGCCGCGCCGTCGGTGCCGGCGGCGCTCTACGAGCAGCTGGCAGAGGGCGGCCGCCTCGTGCTCCCGAGGGGCTCGCGCTGGGGACAGGACCTCGTGCTCGTGGCGCGAGGCCCAGACGGCGCGGTCGAGCGCACGTCGATTCCCTGCCGCTTCGTGCCCCTCGTCGGCAGCGAAGGCTTCTCGGGTGACTGACCCGATCGGGGGTCGCGGCGACCGGCCACCCGAGTACCCTGCGACGGCTGTGGAGACCTCGGCTGCGGAGGTAGGCGTCTCGCGTGCTCGCGTGGGCGCCGCCCTGCGCCGGCGCAGCAACTGGGAGCAGCTCGTCGCCTTCTGCGTGGTCGGCGCCACCGGCTACGTCGTCAACCTCGTCGTCTACACGCTGGCGCTCCACCTCCTCGGGCTCCACTACCTCCTCGCGGCGGTTTGCTCGTTCTTCGTCGCGGTGGCGAACAACTACACCTGGAACCGCCTCTGGACGTTCCGGTCGCAGCGCGGCCACGTCGCCTACCAGGGGATGCGGTTCCTCGTCGTGTCGACCCTCGCCCTCGGGGCGAACCTCGCGGTCCTGCATGTGCTCGTGACCGCCGGGCTCGACGAGGTGCTCGCACAGGCGATCGCGATCGTGCTCGTCACGCCGATCAACTTCGTCGGCAATAAGCTCTGGTCGTTCGGGCCGCGACGCTAGCTCACCTCCGCCGTACCGCCGTCCCGGCCGCCGTGGTGGCCGCCGCGCTCGCGATCCCGCTCCTCGTCTGGGCCTCTCCAACGGGCGCCCAGCCCTCGCCGCCCGCCCCGGCGCTCCCCGGGGACTCGGAGCTCGCCCGGCTCGACGAGGCCGGGGCCGAGCGCATCGCGCTCGAGAACCGAAGGGTCGCCGACTGGTTGAACCGGTACCCGCCGGGCCCGACGAGCTCGGCCACCTTCGAGCCCCGGACCCGCACGTGGCTCGTGAAGATCTGGTCCGGCGACGCGGGCCAAATCGCCCAGGTCGTCGTGGAGGACACGACCGGGCGCGTGACCGAGGCGTGGACCGGCCCGCAGGTGGCCTGGAAGATGGCGCGGGGGCGCCAGGGTAGCTTCGGCGGCAAGACGCTCCTGAAGCCGTACGTGTGGATCGCGTTCTGCCTTGTCTTCCTCGTCGGCCTCGCCGACCTGCGCCGGCCGCTCGCGGTGCGCAACCTCGACCTGCTCGCGCTCCTCGGCTTCTCGCTCTCGCTGGTCTTCTTCGGCCGCGGCGAGATCTTCAGGAGCGTCCCGCTCGTGTACCCGTTCCTCGCGTACCTGCTCGTCCGCGGGCTCTGGGTCGGCATGCGCGGACGACCGGGCGCGCTCCGCCCGCTCTGGCCGACGACGGTCCTCGCGGTCGCGGCCGTGTTCCTCCTCGGATTCCGTGTCGGGCTGAACCTGGAGGCGCCCAGAGGCGTCATCGACGTCGGTCTGGCCGGCGTCGTCGGCGCGAGCCGGATCCTGGACGGGGAGGCGCCGTACGGGCACATGCCGCAGCGCGGCGACCTGAAGCCGTGCGGTCCGGCCGACTCCGAGGGCCAGGTGCGCGAGCGCATCCAGACGAACGGGCGGTGCGAGGCCGCGATCGAGCGCGGAGACACGTACGGCCCGGTCGCGTACGCCGCCTACGTCCCGGCGACGCTCGTCTTCGGTTGGAGCGGGAAGTGGGACTCGCTGCCCGCCGCGCACGCCACCTCGATCGCGTTCGACCTGCTGACCATCCTCGGCCTCGTCCTCGTCGGGCTGCGCTTCGGCGGCGCCAGGCTCGCCTCGATCCTCGCCTTCGCGTGGGTCGCGTACCCGTTCACCGCGTACACGCTCGACGCGAACACGAACGACACGGTCATGCCGGCGTTCCTCGTCTTCGGCTTCTGGCTCGCCTCGTCCACGTGGGCCCGCGGTGCGGCTGTCGCGCTCGCAGGCTGGGCGAAGTTCGGCGCGCTTCTCCTCGCGCCGCTCTGGGGTTCCTACCCACGCCTCGAGCTACGTCGGACCACCCGCTTCGTCGCCGCCTTCCTCGTGGCCACCCTTGTTGCCTTCTCCGTCCTGCTGCTCGAGCCCGGCCTCCGGGACGCGGCCCGCGCCTTCTGGGACAGGACCGTCGCCTACCAGGCCGCGCGCGACTCGCCGTTCTCGCTGTGGGGCTGGGGCCAGTACCACGCGGAGGGCATCCCCGATCTCGGCTTCGTGCAGCCCATCGTGGTGGCCTTCGCGATCGGGCTCGCCGTGCTCGTCGCGTTCGTCCCCAGGCGCAAGGGGCCGGTCGAGCTGGCCGCGTTGACCGCGGCGGTCCTCGTCGCGTTCCAGCTGACCCTCACCCACTGGTTCTATCTCTACCTCCCGTGGGTGTTCCCGTTCGTCGCCCTCTGGCTGCTCCTGCCGGATCCCTACGGGAACGGGACGCGCACCGGCGCGATCGAGGAGGCGAGCCCGGACTCGCCGTCACACTCGATCACCGCTCCCTCGATGCGCACGCCCCCCTGAGCCGTCTCGAAGCGGACGGGCATCCCGGTGCGCATGCGGCGGATCGCGAGCTCCGACACGACCCCGATCACGGAGTCGTGCGGCCCGGTCATGCCCGCATCAGTGATGAACGCCGTCCCGCCCGGAAGCACGTGCGCATCCGATGTCTGCACGTGCGTGTGCGTTCCCACGACGGCGGTCACTCGCCCGTCCAGCCAGCGTGCGAGCGCGACCTTCTCGCTCGTCGCCTCGGCGTGGACGTCGACCAGGACCACCGGCGTGTCCTTGCGGGCGGTCGCGACGAGCTCGTCGATCACCTCGAACATGGAGGTGGCCGGGTGCAGGAAGAGCGACCCGAGCACGTTCACGACGCCCAGGCTGGTCCCGTTCGCCCCCGGGACGACGGCCAGGCCGCGTCCGGGAGTGGCGCTCGAGGCGTTCGCCGGGCGGACGACCCGGTCAGAGCCGTCGAGGTAGGGGCCGATCTCGGCGCGCCGAAATGCGTGGTTGCCGAGGGTGACCGCGTCCGCGCCCGCGGCGAGCAGCCGGTCCGCGAGACGCGGCGTGATCCCGACGCCGTCGGCTGCGTTCTCCCCGTTCACGACGCAGATGTCGACCTCGAGCTCGTCGCGGAGCCCTGCGAGACGAGCCTCGAGCGCGCCGCGCCCTGGCGCGCCCACGACGTCGGCGATGAAGAGGATGCGCAGTGGAGGGCTTCCTAGCGAACGCCGAGGCTCGCCGAGGGGTACACCTGGATGGACACGTTGTTCCCCTTGTTCGCCGCGTACTTCGCGAGCGCCTGGTGCTCGTATCTGGCGATGTCGACAACCCGTCCCAGCTTCGAGGAGCCCGCCGCCACGTTGGCGCCGACGGTGAGCGCACGGTCCGGCTCGACGTTCTCGAGCATCACGACGAGCGACGGCGCGGCGGTGGGTCGCAGCTCGAGCTGAGCGCCGACCACGCGGCCCGACACGATCCGGTCGCGGATGGCGACGACGGTTCCGTCCACCGGCGAGTACACGTCCGTGCCGGCGACCGCGCCCGCGTCGAGGGTGCGGAGCGCGCCGCTTTCGAGCTGGTACCAGGGCCGGCCGTTTCGCGACGAGCCGGTGATCCGTTGCCACAGCCGTGCGAGCAGCCCCTCGTTCGCCTGCGGCCCCACCGGCTGGAGGAGGAGCGCGCCTTCGTCCGAGCCGTGGAAGCCGATCCCCGTCAGCCCCCCTGGGCGACGGGGGACTGGAGGCGCAGGTTCCCGATCGTCGCGAGCACCTGGGTCTCGGGGGGCGCGGCCTGCACGGGCATCGGCGAGACGGACGTGACCGCGGGGGAGCGGCTGGCCGCGGGGTCGCCGAACGCCGTCAGGGCGAGCGTGACCACCGCGACGATCCCCAGGAGAACCGCGACCGCGACCCACCGCGCGCGGGTCTGCGCGCGCCGACGCCTCGCCCGGAGACGGGCTGCGTGTCGTGAGCGTGGAGTGGTCAAGGTCGTCACCGCGGGACCGTAGCAGGGTCGGTCGCCCGCAGACCCTGCCCCCGGCGGCATCCTCCGGCATCCCCCAGCCTCGACCTCGTGCGTCGCCGCGAGCGCCGACGGTGGCCCGCGATACGATCCGGCGATGGCCGGCCCCGGCCCGACGATCCAGATCCCGCGGTGGGTCCAGCTCGTCGTCCTCCCCGTGCTCCTGGTCCTCGCGTTCCTCCTCGCGCGGACCCTCGGCCACGTGCTCTTCCTCTTCCTGACTGCGGCGGTGATCGCGTTCACCCTGAACCCGCTCGTGCGAGACCTGACGCGGATCAGGGTTCCGCGCAGCCTGTCCGTCCTGATCGTGTTCGCGGTCTTCGCGGCCGCCTTCACGGCGCTCCTGATCGCCGTCGGCGCGGTCGCGTTCGACCAGGCCCGGAACGCGGCCGAGCGGATCGACGAGTACGTCACGGAGAAGAGCCCGGTGACGGGCCAGACGGGGGCCGAGCTCGACATCGACTCGCTGCAAGCCTGGCTCGACGACCACGGCCTGGAGCGAGTCCAGATCCGCGAGCGCGTGAACGAGGGCATCGACTCCCTGAGCGCCGGCGAGATCTCGGGCTACGCGCAGGACGCGATCGAGTTCGCGCAGGGAGCCGCGATCTCGGTCGTGCTGCTCCTCTTCTCGCTGATCCTGATCGTCGTCATCTCGATCTACATGCTCCTCGACATGAACCGCCTGGAACAGTCGATCGACTCCCGATTCCCGCCGCATGGCGGCCCGCCCCTGACGCAGCAGATCGAGAGCGCACTGTGGGGCTACGTGAAGGGCCAGGCCATCCTCTCCACCGTCATCGGGACGAGCGCGGGCGTCGGGATGTGGATCCTGGGCAAGACCGGGCTCGTCGAGGGAGCGGACGAGTACGCGCTGCTGTTCGGGCTGTGGACCGCCTTCATCGAGGTGATCCCGTACATCGGCCCGTGGCTGTCGGCCGTGCCGCCTGCGATCTACGCCCTGGTCGTGGATCCCGTCGGCTTCGTCTGGGTCGCGCTCCTCTTCCTCTTCATCTACCAGGTGGAGGGGCACATCGTCGTTCCGAACGTGATGGCGAACGCCCTCCGGCTCCATCCCCTGCTCGTGATCTTCGGGCTTCTCGCGGGCGGCGAGCTGTACGGGATCGCAGGCGTGCTCGTCGCGCTGCCGACGATGGCCGGGCTCCGGGCGATCTGGGAGTTCTTCCGCACGCGCATCCAGCTCGAGCGCTGGGACCAGGGTGGGCCCGAGCTTCCCGTGGAGGTGGAGCTCGAGGCTCCCAGGGTGGAGCCGCCGCGGGCGGCCAGCGGGTCTCACTAGCGCGCAAGTTCCATGAACGCGTCCGCTTCGCGACCCCTGGGGCTCGTGGCTACGACCAGCGTCTAGTGTCTGCCGCGTGTGGGGGACGATCGCAGAGGAGGCCGCGGCCGAGAGCCCGCTCTGGGCCGAGGCGCTCCTGTCGACGCAGTCGCGGCAGGGAGAGCCGGTCTTCTCGACGCTCGGCCCTCCGCAGCACGCGCTCGGGCTCGAGACGATCTACGAGGGGTACCTCGTGCACTTCGGCCGGCCGAGGCTCTTCGCGCCCGCGGACGCCGACACGGCGCTCCTCCTGGGCGACTACCTGTACGCGCACGGCCTCGTGCGGATCGCGGGCAGCGGTGACGTGGACGCGGTGGCCGACCTCGCCGAGCTCATCGCGCTCTGCGCCCAGGCGCGCGCCGCGGGCCGGAACGGCGACGGTGCCGCCTGGGCCGCGACCTCGGCGCTCCTCGGGCGGCGGCTCGCTCGGCCCCGCTCGGGAGGAGCTCCGGCTGCGGGGCGACGCCGCCCCGCTCGACCGCGTCGCCCGGGCCGCGGCGGGTGACGGTCGCGGTGGACGCGGCCCTCGCTGCGCATGCCCGGCTCGTCGGTTAGAGTCGGCGGTCGATGACCTCGTTCGCCATGGTGCTCGCCAAGACCGCTGCGGAGGAAGGGCGCGACATCGTCCTCTCGATGCTCGTCGTCGGCCTCGTCTTCCTGGCGGTCATCCTGCTCGGCGACCTCGCCGAGCGGGCCATGCATCGCCGCCACTGAGCCGCCCCGTGGACCCAGCCGGCCGCTAGACCGCTGGCGACGGGTAGCGGATGATCCGGGTCGCATGCGCCGACCTCCCCTCCGGCACCGTCACCTTCCTCTTCACGGACGTGGAGGGCTCGACGAGGCTTCTGCACGAGCTGGGCGCGGAGGGCTACGCGGAGGCGCTCGCCGAGCACCGTCGCCTGATCCGCGAGGCCTGCGCCGCCGAGGGCGGGGTGGAGGTGGACACGCAGGGTGACGCTTTCTTCTTCGCCTTCCCCACCGCTCCGGGGGCGCTCGCCGCAGCGCAGGCCTTCACCGACGCGCTCGCCTCCGGGCCGATCCGGGTGCGCGCCGGGTTGCACACGGGCTCGCCGCTTCTCACCGAAGAGGGCTACGTCGGCGGTGACGTGCATCGCGCTGCCCGCATCGCGGCGGCCGGTCACGGCGGGCAGATCGCTCGTCTCGGCCTCGACTGCCGACCCTCGTCGATCTCGAGCTCACCGACCTCGGCGAGCACCGCTTCAAGGACCTCGGCGCGCCGCGAGCGCGTCCACCAGCTCGGCAGCGCCGACTTCCCTCCGCTGAGGAGCTCTCTACCGGACGAACCTGCCCGTGCCCGCGACGTCGTTCCTCGGGCGGGAGCGCGAGCTCTCGGAGGTCGTCGAGCTCGTGTCTCGTGACGACGTACGCCTCTTGACGCTGACAGGGCCCGGGGGAGCCGGCAAGACCCGGCTCGCGCTCCAGGCGGTCGCCGAGGCGTCGGATCGCTACCCCGACGGCGTGTGGTGGGTGCCACTCGCAGCCGTGCGCGAGCCACCGCTCGTCCTCGAGACGGCCGCCCAGGTCCTCGACGCCAGAACGGATCTCGCGGCGCACATCGCGGACCGGCGCATGCTCGTCCTCTTCGACAACTTCGAGCACGTGGTGGACGCCGGGCCCGCGGTCGCGGAGCTCATTACCGCGTGCCCGGGCCTCGACGTCGTCGTCACGAGCCGGGAGCGCCTGCGGATCCGGGGCGAGCAGACCTTCCCCGTGCCGCCGCTCGCCGAGCGCGAGGGCGAGGCGCTCTTCGTGGCCCGTGCCCGCGCCGTCGATCCGGCATTCGCCGAGAGCGCGGCCGTAGCGGAGCTCTGCGCCCGGCTCGACGAGCTGCCGCTGGCACTCGAGCTCGCGGCAGCTCGCACGGCGCTCTTCACGCCCGAGCAGCTCCTCGAGCGGCTCACCGAGCGACTCGACCTGCTCAAGGGCGAGCGCGACACGGACCCGCGGCAGCAGACGTTGCGGGCGACGATCGAGTGGTCGTTCGACCTTCTGACCGGGCCGGAGCAGGACCTTCTCGCCCGCCTCTCCGTGTTCGCGGGCGGCTGCACCTACGAGGCCGCGGAGGGGGTGGCCGGCGCGGACCCGGACACCCTCCAGTCGCTGCTCGACAAGAGCCTCCTCCGTAAGCGCGAGTCGGGCTCAGGGCCTCGCTACTGGATGCTGGAGACGATCCGCGAGTACGCCGCCGAGGTTCTGGCGGAGACCGGTGACGTCGTGGGGATGCGAGATCGCCATCTCACCTTCTACCTCGAGCTCGTCGAGGGGGTGGAGCCACGGCTGACGGGGTCGGACCAGGGCCAGTGGTACGAGCGGCTGGCGCTCGAGCAGGAGAACGTGCGCGAGGCGCTCGGATTCGCGTGCGATCGTGCCGACGGAGAGCGCGCCCTGCTGCTCGCGGGCACGATCTGGCGCTTCTGGTGGAGTCGGGGTCAGGTCGACGAGGCATCCCGCTGGTACGAGCGTGCGTTCGCTGTCGGCGACGGCGCGTCCGACCTCGCCCGGGCCAGAGGCCTGTTCGGCGCGGCCCACATGGCCGAGGCCCGCGGTGACAAGGCGAGGGCCCGCGAGGAGTTCCAGCGGGCGGGGGAACTGCTCCGGCGCCTCGGTGAGACTCGCTGGCTCATCCTCGCGCTCGCCCATCTCGCGGGAACGTTCGGCGCCGATCCGGATCGCGCCGAGCAGATCTACGGTGAAGCGCTCGAGCTCGCCGAGGCCAGCGGCGACATACGCGGGGCGGCCATCGTCAAGGGGAACTTCGCCGACGGCCTTCGCCTGCAAGGGGAGGATCGGCGCGCAGCGAAGCTGATCGAGGAGGCGCTCGAAGGACACCGAGCGTTGGGAGACGTGTACGGCGAGGCGACGTGTCTCGGAAGCCTCGCCATCATCGCGCTCGACCGTGGTGATCTCACGGGCGCCTCGGCCACCCTGCGGGAGAGCCTGGAGCTCAGCCTCTCGATCCGAGATGCGCTGACACTCTTGTGGACGCTCGCTCTGTCGGGAGCGGTCGTGCTCGCGCGCGGCGATGCGCGTACCGCAGCTCTTCTGTGCGCCGCGGACGAGGCCTTGCTGAGAGCACACGGGGTCGAGGCCGATCCGGCGCTGGGCGAGACCGAGCAGGTCGTGAGAGCCACCCTGGGTGACGAGGTGCACGAGCTCTGGCTGACCGGGGGGAGCCTCGATCTCGACGCGGCCGTCGAGCTCGCCATCGGCGCGTTGAGCGCACCCGGCGCGGGCACGAATGCGCACTGACCTCCCCTCCGGCACCGTCACCTTCCTCTTCACGGACGTCGAGGGCTCGACGAGGCTCCTGCACGAGCTCGGCGCCGAGGCCTACGCGCAGGCGCTCGCCGAGCACCGCCGTGTCATCCGGGCAGCCTGCGCTGCCGAGGGCGGCATGGAGGTGGACACGCAGGGCGACGCCTTCTTCTTCGCCTTCCCCACCGCGCCGGGAGCGCTCGCGGCAGCGCAGGCCTTCACCGACGCGCTCGCCTCCGGCCCGATCCAGGTCCGGGTCGGCCTGCACACGGGGACGCCACTCCTCACCGAGGAGGGGTACGTGGGCCCGGACGTGCATCGTGCCGCCCGCGTCGCCGCCGCAGGCCATGGAGGGCAGGTGCTCGTCGCCGCCTCGACGGCGACCCTAGTCGAGCTAGAGCTCGTCGACCTTGGAGAGCACCGCTTCAAGGATCTGGCGGCTTCCGAGCGCGTGTTCCAGCTCGGCTCCGGTGACTTCCCGCCGCTGCGATCCCTCTACCGCACCAACCTGCCCGTACCAACGACTCCGTTCCTGGGCAGGGAGCGCGAGCTGGCCGAGCTCGTCGCGCTGCTGACCCAAGACGACGTCCGCTTGCTCACCCTCACCGGGCCTGGCGGGACGGGCAAGACCCGACTCGCCCTACAAGCCGTCGCCGAGGTCTCCGACCGCTACCCCGACGGCGTGTGGTGGGTGCCGCTCGCCTCGTTGCGCGACCCGGCGCTCGTCCTGGCCGCGATCGCGCACGCACTCGAGGTGAAGGAGGAGTTGGAGGTCGAGTTGCGCGAGACTCTTGCTGCGCGCCTGGCCGGCAAGAGGCTGCTCGTCCTGATCGACAACGTCGAGCACTTGCTGCCGGACG
Source organism: uncultured Actinomycetes bacterium (assembly GCA_963750595.1). Lineage (GTDB taxonomy): Bacteria > Actinomycetota > Thermoleophilia > Gaiellales > Gaiellaceae > GMQP-bins7. The sequence continues at coordinate 845,251 of CAVVRG010000003.1, forward strand.
CCGCGCTGGCGACCGCGGCGCTGCGAGACGTCTCCGGCCCCGACCTCGTGGTGACCAGCCGCGAGAGGCTGCAGCTCCAGGGCGAGATCGAGCTGCCGGTCACGGCACTCGGGGAGGCGGACGGATTTGAGCTCCTTGCCGCCCGCGCAGCGGGTGTGGGAGTGATGCTCGAGCGAACGCCTGCCACGACGAAGCTTGTCGAGGCGCTCGATCGCCTTCCGCTCGCGCTCGAGCTAGCGGCGGCACGGCTGAAGCTCTTCTCACCGGAGCAGCTCCTCGAGCGCCTCTCCGCGCGCCTCGACCTGCTCCGTGGCTCGCGCGACGCCGACCCGCGCCAGCAGACGCTGCGCGCGACGATCGAGTGGTCGCACGACCTGCTCTCGCTGGACGAGCAGCGGCTGTTCCGGCGCCTCTCCGTCTTCGCCGGCGGATGCACATACGACGCTGCCGAGGCCGTGGTCGGCGCCGATCCGGAGACGATCCAGTCGCTGCTCGACAAGAGCCTCGTGCGGCGGCGGGACGGTGCCTCCGGGACGCCGCGGTACTGGATGCTCGAGACCATCCGCGAGTTCGCGGTCGAGCGTCTCGCCGAAGACGGGGACTCCGAGCGGCTTCGCGACGCCCATGCCAGGTGGTACGCGGAGCAGGCGGCGGCGATCCTCACCCGCGCTCGCGCCTTCGAGGCGGACGCGCTCGCGACGTCTCGCGAAGAGCTCGCCAACGTGCGACTCGGCGTGGCGTACGCGATGGAGACCGGCGATGCAGCTCTTCTCGCGCTCTACCTGTTCGGCATCTGGTTCCCCTGGTTGTCGAGCGGCAACTCCCGCGAGGCCCGCAGCGCAGTTGAATGCTGGCTCGAGCTCGACAGCACCTCGGTCGACACGGTCGTTCGCTGGGGAGGACTTCTGGGCGCGAGCGAGATCCTCGCCTACAGCGACGACCCCGGACGCGCGCGCGAGCTCAAGCTCGAGGTGATGGAGGTCGCCCGGGCGCATCCCGACGCAACCCTCTTCGGCTGGTCTCTCGCCTCGAGCTTCCCCGCGACGCTGGCCGACATCAGCCGAATCGACGTCGAGGAGGGTCAGCTCGACGCTGCCCTCGAGCATGCCGAGGAAGCCCTCGAGCTTCGCCTCGAGAGGGGAGCGCCCCACGGGATCGCGCACGCGAAGGCCGCGGTCGCCCAGGTGCGGCTCGCTCGTGGCGAGCTCGTTGCTGCGCTAGAGGCCTTCGAGGAGTCAGCGGCCCTGTGGAGAGCGAACGGGGGCCCCGGTGACGCGGCCGCTGCCGATCTCGTTGCGGCATGTGTCGAGATCGAGGTCGGCTCGGTCGAGAGTGCACGTGCGCGGATCTCGACGGTACTGGAGGACGTCCGCGGCTTCGAAGACGTCAGCTTGGCTGCGTACGCGGCGGCGAACGTCGCGGCGATCGCTGCGTACGACGGAGCGTTCGAGACGGGCGCGGCGCTGCTCGGCGCCTCCGACCGTGTCGTCGACGAGTCAGGGTTGCCCGTGTTCGGCCAAGGAGAGCAGGCGATCTGGGACCGACGCCGATCCGCTATCGAGGACGCGCTCGGGGACGAGTTCGCGCGAGCTCATGCTGCGGGGAGGGCGCTCGAGCCGGACGAGCTGTTCGCGCTCATGCGCTCCGTCCTGGACACCGCGGCCGCAGCGCCGGAGGGTCACCCGGATGCGTGACCTCCCCTCCGGCACCGTCACCTTCCTCTTCACGGACGTGGAGGGCTCGACCCGGCTGCTGCACGAGCTCGGGGCCGAGGCCTACGCGGGCGCGCTCGCCGAGCATCGCCGCGTCATCCGGGAGGCGTGCGCGGCGCAGGGCGGGGTCGAGGTGGACACGCAGGGCGACGCCTTCTTCTTCGCCTTCCCGAGCGCGCCGGGAGCGGTCGCCGCGGCGGGTGCGCTGACCGAGGCGCTCGCATCGGGCCCGATCCAGGTCCGAGTGGGCCTGCACACGGGGACGCCGCTGCTCGCGGAGGAGGGCTACGTCGGCGACGACGTCCACTTCGCCGCGCGTGTCGCCTCGGCGGGACACGGAGGACAGGTGATCCTCTCCCGTTCGACTGCCGAGATCGTCGAGGTGGAGCTGGCCGACCTCGGCGAGCACCGGCTCAAGGACATCGCCCAGGCGGTCCCGATCTACCAGCTCGGGGACGGGAGCTTCCCCCCACTCAAGACGATCTCGAACACGAACCTTCCGCGGCCTGCGAGCTCCTTCGTCGGCAGGGAGGAGGAGCTCCGCTCCCTGCTCGCGCGGGTCGAGGACGGTGCGCGCCTCGTCACGCTGACGGGGCCGGGTGGAACCGGCAAGACCCGCCTCGCGCTGGAGGCCGCGTCGACGCTCGTGCCGGAGTACAAGGCCGGCGTCTTCTGGGTCGGGCTCGCCTCCCTGCGCGACCACGCCCTCGTCACAGAGACGATCGCCCACACCCTGGGCGCGAAGGACGGCCTTGGGGACCACATCGGCGAGCGGGAGCTGCTCCTTCTGCTTGACAACTTCGAACAGGTCGTCGAGGCCGCACCCGAGCTCTCCGAGCTTCTCCGTGCCTGTCCGAACCTCAGGTTCATCGTCACCAGCAGGGAGCTCCTGCGCGTGCAGGGCGAGGTCGAGTACCCGGTCCCCCCGCTCGCCGGGGCCGAGGCGATCGCCCTCTTCTGCGCCCGCTCACAGCTCGAACCGAGCGAGGAGATCTCAGAGCTCTGCGCGCGCCTCGACTCGCTCCCGCTCGCGGTCGAGCTCGCCGCCGCGCGCACGACGGCGCTTTCCCCGGCCCAGATCCTCGAGCGGCTCGCAGGCAGGCTCGACCTGCTCAAGGGCGGCCGCGACGCCGACCCCCGCCAGCAGACGCTCCGCGCCACGATCGAGTGGTCGTACGAGCTCCTCTCGCCGGAGGAGCAGGAGCTCTTCGCGCGTCTCTCCGTCTTCGCGGGGGGCTGCAACCTGGAGGCCTCCGAGGAGGTGTGCGAGGCCGACCTCGACACCCTGCAATCGCTCGTAGAGAAGAGCCTCCTCCGCTTCAGCGACGAGCGCTACTGGATGCTGGAGACCATCCGGGAGTTCGCGGCGCAGAGACTCGAGGAGGTCGAGACGCAGCGGCGCTACGTGGACCACTTCGTGGGACTCGTATCGCGTCTCGCAGGCGACCATGCCTCCATCACCGCGAACGCTGCAGTCATGGAGCGGCTCGACGTCGAGACCGCGAACCTCCGCGCGGTCCTCCGACGGTTGCTCGAGCAGCGCAACGGCGAACAGGCGCTCGAGGTTGCGGCCACGCTGGCGGGGTACTGGCTCGCCCGCGGCCACTTTCACGAGGGGCTGACGTGGGTCGAGGCGGCTCTTGTGCTCGACGGAGCGCGTGAAGACGCAGTTCGCGGCCGAGCGCTGTCCGCAGCCGCTGATCTCGCATGGTCGATGGGCGATCTCGCGCGTGCACGCGCTCATGCAACCGAGAGCCTCGCGTTCGCGGAGAGCCTCGGTGAGCTGGGTGCGATTGCGCAGGCCCTGCACGACCTCGCCGAGGTCGTGACCGAGGAAGGGGACCTCGAGCGCGCGAAGACGCTGTATGAGGAGGCGATTCGTCGCGCCGGAGAAGTCGACTACCCGGCTCCGGGGTCACATATCAACCTGGGGGAGATCGCGTTTCTGGAGCGAGACTACGAGCTCTCTCGTGAGCTGACGCTTCAGGCAATGGGGACCTTCCGCGAGCGGAACAATCAGCTCGGCTGCGCCACAGGACTTCTCAATCTCGCGTGTGTCGCCCTGTACTGCGGTGACGTCGAGGAAGCGCGCTCGTCGCTTCGAGAGTCCATCGGGATCTGCGTTGCCCTGCGCTACGACGCACTTGCAGCCAGCTGTGTGCAGGCGTGTGCGGCAACCCTCGCGCACACGATGCGGCCCCGTGAGGCCGCGTCACTGCTCGGAGCAAATGAGAGGCTCTTGGAGGAAATGGGCTCGCGACCCGAGGCCACGCAGCGGCAGATGAACGAGGAGACCCAGGCATTGATCCGAGCTGAACTGGACGACCGGGAAATTGCCGTGGCCTGGCAAGCCGGGAGGGAGATGGCGCTCGACGAAGCCCTATCGCTCGCGCTCACCTGCCTAGACTGATTCGCGCCGTGGCGGCCGCGCCGAGAGACCTTCGCAATTGGATCGCGCTCCTCGAGCGCGAGGGCGAGCTGCGGCGCGTCTCCGTCGAGGCGGACCCCGACCTCGAGATCACCGAGATCGTCGACCGCGTCGTCAAGTCCGGCGGCCCGGCGCTGCTCTTCGAGAACGCGAAGGGCTCGCAGTACCCCCTCCTGATCAACCAGTTCGGGACCGAGCGGCGCGATGTGCCTGGCGTTCGGGGTCGAGAAGCTCGACGACGTCGCGGCGAAGCTCGGCGACGTGCTCGAGATGCAGCCGCCCGAGGGGCTGCGAGAGAAGGTGCGCGGCCTCCTCAAGCTGAAGTCGATCGCCGACTCGCGGCCGAAGTCCGTCTCCAAGGGTGCGTGCCAGGAGGTCGTCCTCCAGGGAGAGCAGGTCGACCTCGGCCTGCTTCCGGTCCAGCGCTGCTGGCCGGGAGACCCGGCGCCGTTCATCACCCTTCCGGCGGTGATCACCGCCGACCCGAAGACGGGCACGCGCAACGTCGGCATGTACCGGATGCAGGTGATCGACAGGGGCTCGACGTTCATGCACTGGCAGATGCACAAGGACGGGCGCGCCGACCTCCTCGCGGCCGAGGACGGGCGCATTCCGGTGGCCGTCGCCATCGGGCTCGACCCGATCACGGCGTACTCGGCGAGCGCGCCGCTCCCGAAGCACCTCGACGAGCTCATGCTCGCCGGGTTCCTGCGCGGCGAGCCGGTCGAGCTCGTGAAGTGCAAGACCGTCCCGCTCGAGGTGCCGGCGAACGCCGAGATCGTCCTCGAGGGACACGTCGCGCGGGACGACGTCGGTATCGAGGGGCCGTTCGGCGACCACACGGGCTACTACTCGCATGCCGAGCCGTTCCCGATCTTCCGGATCTCGGCCATGACGATGCGCCGGGACGCGATCTACGCCTCGATCGTCGTCGGCAAGCCTCCGGCCGAAGACGCCTGGCTCGGCAAGGCGACGGAGCGGATCTTCCTGCCGGCGGTGCGCATGACGCTGCCCGAGATCGTCGACTACGACCTCCCGGTCGCCGGGGCGTTCCACAACTGCGTGCTCGTCTCGATCCGCAAGGCGTACCCCGGTCACGCGCAGAAGGTCATGCACGCGCTCTGGGGGCTCGGGATGCTCTCCCTCTCGAAGTCGATCGTGGTCGTCGATGAGCACGTGGACGTCCACGACTACGCGGACGTCTTCTTCCGCGTGACCGCGAACGTCGACCCGAAGCGCGACATCCTGATCACCGAGGGCCCGCTCGACCACCTCGACCACGCCCCGGGGCGGCAGTTCTACGGCGGCAAGCTCGGGATCGACGCGACGCACAAGCTCCCGGAGGAGGATGCGCGGCCCTGGCCAGAGGAGATCGTCATGTCCGACGAGATCCGCGCGCTCGTCACGCGCCGCTGGGGCGACTACGGGCTTGCCGCAGGGACGGAGCCCGCCTAGCGGGCTCCGTCCCGCGGAAGATCCCTGAAGGCGGCCGCTTCGCGGCCGCTGCGCTCGGTCGAGCACCCCGGGGCGCCGCGTCGACAGCACGCGTCCTCCGCAAAGTGCAGAATCCCCGCGTCGCGACAGTCGTCACGTCGTTGACAGGCAAGACCGCTGGGCGATTGAATCCCCCGCAGGCGACTTGACCGAATCAGGCCACGACATCCCGCACGTCCCCGGGCCCAGCCTCTGGCCCATCGGCTTCGCGATCGGCGTGGCCTGCTTGCTTCTCGGCCTCGTCATGAGCTGGGTGATCGCGGCCATCGGCGCCGTGCTTGCGGTCGTCTTCGGTTTGCTGTGGGCGCGTGACGTCACGCGCGACGTGCAGGGCGACGTCCCCGAGATCGAGCCGGAGACGCGCGCGGTCGCCGACGCCGCCGCCGCCGCGGCGCCGGCGGGCGGAGGAGTCTCTCCCGACCTACTCGCGCTCGAGGTTCCTGGAGGCGACGACGATCGGGCTCGGCGCGGCCATCGGCGCTGTCGTGACGCTGCCCGTGCTCGGGTTCATGGTCCTGCCCTCGTTCACCGACGTCGAGGAGGACGAGGTCGACCTCGGCCCGCTCGAGAACTTCCCGGAGGGCGAGTACGTGATCGCCACCTACCTCGCGAACCCGCAGCAGGGGGAGGTCTCGCGGCGGACGGCGTTCGTGCGCAACAACGGCCCGACCGACGCCGGAGAGCCGAGCTTCACGATCCTGTACAGCCGCTGCGTCCATCTCGGGTGCCCCGTCCAGCCGAACGGCCCGATCGACGAGGACGCGGCGAAGGAAGTGAACGGCGTCGTGCTCCGGCCGGTCCTCGCGCAGTCCTTCGGCTGCCCGTGCCACGGCGGCCAGTACAACTCCGAGGGCAACCGCACGGCCGGCCCGCCCGTCCGCTCGCTCGACCGCTACACGTTCTCGATCAAGGACGGAAACCTCGTCCTCGGCGAGCACTACGCCGTGGGGAACGTGAACGGGACCGGCGCGAGCGCCACGATCTCGAAGTACCCGTGGTCGGTGCCGGGCACGCACGTCGACGGCCTCGAGGCGTGGCTCTACCCGATCGTCCCGAGCCAGGTGACGGGGTAGCGTGGCCGCGAAGAAGTCGAAGCGGCAGACCCTCGTCGACACGGCGATCCTCCAGCCGCTCGACTGGGTCGACGAGCGGACCCTGGCGGTCACGGGCACGAAGTGGTTCCTCTTCCGGAAGGTGCCGCGCGACATCAGCTGGGCGCAGACGCTCGGCTCGGCGAGCCTCACCGCGTTCATCGTCCAGGCGCTGACGGGCGCGATCCTCGCGATGTACTACCAGCCGTCAACGGCGATCGACCCCGTGTCGGGCAAGCCGATCGCCTACACGTCGATCGAGCACATCACGAACGAGGTCACGCTCGGCTGGCTCGTCCGCGGCATGCACCGGTGGGGCGCCAGCGTGTTCGTGATCCTGCTCTTCATGCACATGGGCCGGGTGTTCCTGTTCGGCGCCTACAAGTACCCGCGCGAGCTCACCTGGATCACGGGCGTCCTGCTCCTCGTGACCGGGATGCTCATGGGCTTCACGGGTTACCTCCTGCCGTGGGACCAGACGGCGTACTGGGCGACCGTGGTCGGAATCAACCTGAACGGGACGGCGCCGTTCGCCGGGCCCTGGCTCGCGCAGTTCCTCGCGAGCGGGCCGGAGATAGGCGCGGACACGCTCGCCAAGTGGTACGCGCTGCACATGCTCCTGCTCCCGGGGGCGATCATCGGGCTGATCTTCGTCCACATCTACCTCGTCACCCGGCTCGGCGTCGTCTCCCCGCCCTGGTCGCGCGATGCGGCCGGCCGTGAGCCGTCGACGGTCGCGCCCGCAGGCACCCGCGCCGGGCTCGTGCGCGACACGACCGGAGGGCAGCAGTAGTGGGACGCGACCTGGGCGAGCTCAACCGCGAGGACTTCGCGCGCTACAAGGCCGACGTCAAGAAGGAGGGGAAGTCGTTCTTCCCGTTCGCGATCCTGGCCGACACGGTCATGTCGCTCGTCGTCGTGTCCGTGATCGTCGCGCTCGCCTGCATCTGGTACCTGGACTCGGACGGCACCGAGGCCGGGGTGCTCGGGCCCCAGTACACCGAGCCCGCCGATCCCGGGACGACGCAGTTCGTGCCCCGGCCGGACTGGTACTTCTACTTCCTCTTCTACCTCCTGCGGATCTTCAAGTGGCCCGAGACCGTCGTCATCGCGACGGTCGGGATCCCGACGGTCCTGCTCATCCTCTTGATCGGGCTCCCCTTCTACGACCGGCGTCGCGAGCGGAGGCCGTCCCGGAGACCGGTGGCGATGGTCGCAGCAGTGCTCACGATCATCTCCATGGCCGTGCTCACCTACAAGGGCGCGACCGCGGAGGAGTCGCTCGGCTCGCAGCTCATCGCGGACGGCGTCCCCCAGGAGTGGGCCGAGGAGCAGGGCTTCGCCGACGACGAGCAGGCGGTCGCTGGCGCGACGCTCTTCGCCGAGGCCGGCTGTCTCCAGTGCCACACCTATCTCGGCACCGGCGCGGGACAGCTCGGCGCCCCCGACCTCTCGGAGGTCGGCCAGCGGTTCGACGCCGCCTACATCGTCCAGTACCTCCAGAACCCCGCGCAGTTCGGGAACGAGGTGATGAGCTCGTACGCGTACCTCGGCGAGGAGAACCTTGCCGCGCTCGGGGCGTTCCTCTCCGCTTCGAAGGGGGGCGGATAGCCCGGGGTAGTGTTCGGCCCGTGCGCGTCTTCCTCGGCGTCACCGGCGCGTCCGGCGCCCCCTACGCCGAGCGTCTCGTACGCGCGCTCGCGGCCGTAGACTGCGAGGTCGGCCTCGCCGCATCGCGCTCGGGGATCGAGGTGCTCGCGACGGAGCTGTACGGGGAGCCGTCGCTGCCTCGCGAAGAGGTTCTCGAGCGGTTCGTGGGAGGAGCAGCTCCCCAGGTCACCGTCTACGACGAAAACGACTTCCGGAGCCCGTACGCGAGCGGCTCTGCCCGGGTCGACGCGTACGTCATCTGCCCCTGCTCGATGGCCACCGTCGGAACGCTGGCGTCGGGCGCGATGCAGAACCTCATCCACCGCGCCGCCTCGGTGGCGCTCAAGGAGCGCCGCAAGCTCGTGCTCGTCCCACGGGAGACGCCGCTCTCCTCGATCCACCTGCGAGGGCTCGCGACGCTGAACGAGGCGGGCGCGGTGATCCTCTTCGCGGCGCCGGGCTTCTACCACGGCCCGGAGAAGATCGACGACCTCGTGGACTTCGTGGTCTCCCGCTGCCTCGACCAGATCGGGATCGACAACGCGCTCGTGCAGCGCTGGGGCGAGCAGTGACGTACGAGAGCGGCACGCTCGAGGCCGACGCCGTCCGCGGCATGTTCGACCGGATCGCCCCGGTCTACGACGTGATGAACCGCGTCATGACCGCCGGGCTCGACGGCCGCTGGCGCCGGCTCGCGGTCGCGAAGGTCGTCTGGCCCGGCGACCGCGTCCTGGACGCCTGCTGCGGGACGGGCGACTTCGCGGTCGAGGCCGAGCGCCGCGGGGGGCGGGTCGTCGGGCTCGACTTCTCGGAAGGCATGCTCGAACGCGCGAGGCGCAAGTCGGGGACGATCGAGTGGGTGCAGGGGGACGCGCTGGCGCTGCCCTTCGACGACGGAGCCTTCGACGCGGTCACGGTGGGGTTCGGGGTTCGGAACCTCGAGGATCTCGAGCGGGGCCTCGTGGAGCTGGGCCGCATCCTCGAGCCGGGCGGGAGGATCGCGGTTCTCGAGATCACGCGGCCGCGCGGCCTCCTGCGGCCTTTCTTCCGCCTCTGGCTGGACGTGCTCGTCCCGCTCGCGGGCAAGATCCTCCCTGGCGGGAAGGCGTACACGTACCTCCCGGCGAGCGTGCGGCGCTTCCCCGGCCCGGAGGACCTCTCGGGGCTCCTCGAGCGCGCCGGGTTCGCGGACGTCGAGTACCAGCTGCTCGGAGGAGGCAGCGTGGCGCTGCACACCGGGGTGAGTCGTTGAGCGCGCTCGAGACGGTCCGGACGGCCCAGGGGCTCGAGGGGTTCCTCGAGGAGGTCGAGCGCCGGCTCGAGACCGCGGTCTCCGAGCACCCGGGCCTCGTCGCAGACGTGAGCGCGGGAGCGCTCGCGGCCGGGGGGAAGCGCCTGCGACCGGCGCTCGCGTTCCTCTCCTCGCCTCTCGCTGCGGAGCCGCCCTTCGCCGCCGGTGTCGCCGTGGAGCTCGTGCACATGGCCACGCTCGTCCACGACGACCTCATCGACGGCGCCGCCGTCCGTCGCGGCAGGCCGTCCGCGTGGCGGGAGCACGGCGACGGCGCGGCGAAGGCCACGGGCGACTACCTCTTCGCCCGCGCGTTCTCCGTGCTCGCCGAGGAGCGGAGTCCGGAGGCGATCTCGATCCTGGCGGGGGCCTCTCTCGCGCTGGCGCGGGGCGAGGCGCTCCAACGCGTGCAGCGCCACGACCCCGACACGACCGTCGAGAGCTACCTCGAGCGCTGCGCGCTCAAGACCGGGAAGCTGTTCGAGGCCGCATGCTCACTCGCGGGAGGCAACGGCGAGTACGGCCTTCTGCTCGGCATCGCGTTCCAGATCGCGGACGACGTGCTCGACTGTGCGGGCGAGACGATCGAGACGGGCAAGGTGCCGGGGACGGATCTCCGCGACGGTACGCCCACGCTGCCGCTCCTGCTGGCCGCACGCGAGGACCAGATGGTGCGGGAGGCCTTCGCGGGCGGGCCGCTCGACGGAGTGCTCGTCCGTGTCGCCGCAACCGGCGCGCTGGAGCGGTCCCGCGAGCTGGCGCTCGACTACGCTTCGCAGGCGAGGGACTGTCTCGACGGCGCCGGGCGGCGCGAGGAGCTCGAGGCGCTCACCCGAGCTGTCGTGGAGAGGAGCTTCTGATCGCCGTCGTCGCGCCGAACACGCTGGAGCCGGTCCGGGAGAAGATCGAAGCCGGAGAGCGGCTCGACTTCGAGGACGGTCTGGCGATCCTCGAGTCCGACGACCTCCTGGTCCTCGGAGAGCTCGCCGACCGGGCGAGGCGGCTCCGCGGCGGCACGGACGAGGTCTACTTCGTCCAGAACCTGTACGTGAACCAGACGAATGTCTGTCGCGTGAAGTGCAAGTTCTGCGCCTTCGCGGCGACGCGCAAGCAGCCGCAGGCCTACACGATCACCGCGGACGAGCTCGTCGAGGACGTGCTCCGCCAGCGCGAGGTCACGGGGTTCACGGAGATCCACATGGTGAACGGGGAGAACCCGCACGTCGACTTCGCCTTCTACCGGGACACGATCGCCGCGCTCCACGACACGTTGCCGGACGTGCACCTGAAGTGCTACACGGCCTCGGAGATCCACCACATGACGACGCTGTCCGGTCTCACGCACGAGGAGGTGCTCCGGGAGTTGAAGGAGGCCGGCCTCGGCTCCCTCCCCGGCGGCGGCGCCGAGGTCTTCGCCGACCGTGTCCGCCGGCTCGTGGCGCCCGGAAAGGAACATCCGGACATCTGGTTCCACGTCCACGACACCGCCCACCGGCTCGGCATCCCGACGCACTGCACGATGCTCTACGGCCACGTCGAGACGTACGAGGAGAGGGTCGACCACATCGTCCGGCTCCGAGAGCAGCAGGACCGCACCGGAGGCTTCCTCGCCTTCATCCCGCTCGCGTTCCATCCCGAGAACACCGTCTTCGAGCGGCGCGGCTGGCGCCACACGACGGGCGCGGACGACCTGAAGATGCTCGCCTTCTCCCGGCTCATGCTGGACAACGTGGCGAACGTCAAGGCCTACTGGATCATGATGGGCATGCCGCTCGCGGCGGTTGCGCTCCACTTCGGCGCGAACGACGTGCAGGGCACCGTCGTCCGCGAGGAGATCTTCCACGCCGCGGGGGCGCGCACCGAGACCGAGCAGAAGATCGAGGAGCTCGTCCGCTACGTGCGCGAGGCCGGCCGGATCCCCGTGCAGCGCGACACCCTCTACAACGAGCTCCGCCGGTTCTGACCCGATGGCCCGGTACGACAAGCCGCAGGAGGCCGCGGACCCGGGCACGCCCGTGTGGGTCTGGCTGATCTACGCGCTCGGCCTCATCGCCGGCACCCTCCTGCTCCTCTCCATCGGCTGGGTCGCGGTCGTGTCCATGTCGTCCGACGACTCGACGTACGACGTCAACGTCCCCGCATTCGTGCTCTGGGGCGCGCTCGTCCTCGTTGCCGCGGGCACGCTCGTCTGGCGCCGGCGAAAGGGTGGCGGATGATCCGCCTGGGACGCATCTCCTACGTGAACATGGCGCCGGTCTTCCACGGGCTGGAGGCGGACGTCGAGGAGGTCGCGGGCGTGCCCACGGACCTGAGCCGCATGCTCCTCGAGGGCGCCCTCGACATCGCGCCGATCCCGTCGATCGAGTACGCGAGGAACGCCGACCGCCTCAGGATCCTGCCGCGGCTGTGCGTCTCGTCCGAGGGCGCCGTGGACTCCATCCAGCTCGTCACTCGCCTCTCCTTCGGTCAGGTCCGCTCGGTCGCGGTCACGCCGGAGAGCGCGACGTCGGTCGTGCTCGTGCGCGTGCTCCTGCCGAAGGCGGAGATCCTCCCGCTCGGGATCGAGGCCGACGCGACCCTCCTGATCGGCGACGCCGCGCTGCGGAGCGCGTTCGAGGACCCGACGCCGCACTTCGACCTCGGCCGCCTCTGGCTCGAGCGGACCGGCCTTCCCATGGTGTTCGCGGTCTGGGCGGCGCCGGAGCCCGTCGCCGCGGGGCTCCTCGATCTCGAGCACGCGCTCGTCGCGTCCGTACGGCTCGCGCGCTCGGAGCCCGAGCGGCTCGCGCAGCAGGCGAGCGAGACGTACGGCTACCCGCCGGGCTTCCTCGCTCGCTACTTCGAGAAGCTGCGCTACAGCTTCGGGCCGCGCGAGCGCGCGGGCCTGTACACGTTCCTGGAGATGGCGCGCGACGTCGGAGAGCTCGCGCACGTTCCGGAGCTTCGCTTCGTGCGCGAGGAGGCGAAGGTATGACGACGCTCGCGCCGGCCGAGCCCTCCGTCGCGGACGTCCTCGAGCGAGCGGCGAGCGGCGAGCGGATCACCGGCGAGGACGCCGTCGCGCTCCTCCGCTCGCGCGACCTCGTGGCCGTCGGGCGGGTGGCGAACGAGGTTCGGAGTCGCCTGAACGACCCCTCGCGCGTCACGTTCATCGTCGACCGGAACCTCAACTACACGAACGTCTGCGTTACGGACTGCGACTTCTGCGCGTTCTACCGCCGACCGGGCGACCAGCGCGAGGGCTACCTTCTCCCGAAGCCGGTCATCTACAAGAAGATCGAGGAGACCCTCGCGATGGGAGGCACCGGCCTCCTCATGCAGGGTGGTCACCATCCCGACCTCGGGATCGACTACTACGAGGACCTCTTCCGCTCCATCAAGGAGCGGTATCCCATCCACCTGCACGCGCTGTCGCCCCCGGAGATCCAGCACATCTCGCGCCGCTCGAAGCTCACGATCCCGGAGACGCTCTCGCGCCTGCGCGACGCCGGCCTCGACTCCGTTCCCGGAGGCGGGGCGGAGATCCTCGTCGACCGTGTCCGCGACATCATCGCCCCGAAGAAGACGAAGTCGGACGAGTGGCTCGAGGTGATGCGCCAGGCGCACCGGCTCGGGATGTCGACGACCGCCACGATGATGTACGGGCACGTGGAGACGGTGGAGGAGCGGGTCGAGCACATGCGCCGGATCCGCGACCTGCAGGACGAGACGCGCGGCTTCCGCGCCTTCATCTCGTGGACGTTCCAGCGCGACGGAAACCGGCTGGACGACCTCGTCGCCGACGAGGACCTCCCGACCTCGTTCGACTATCTCCTGACCCAGGCCGTCTCCCGGATCTACCTCGACAACGTCCCGCACATCCAGTCGTCGTGGGTGACGCAGGGGATGAAGGTCGGCCAGGTCGCGCTCTCGTTCGGCGCGGACGACATGGGCTCCGTGATGATCGAGGAGAACGTCGTGTCTGCCGCGGGCACGACCCATCGCACCACGCGTGACGAGCTCGTCCACCTGATCCGTTCGCTGGGGAAGGTCCCGGTCCAGCGCGACACGCTGTACCGCGAGGTCGAGGTCTTCGCGTAGCCCTCCTCTGCCCTCGGGCTGTTCGGATCGTGTAAGACCTGGAAATCGCGGATTCCGGTTCGGGTACCCTCGACCGCGCCGTGGTTCGCCTCGCCGTCCTCGCCGCTTCGCTCTCGACGCTCGCCTTCGTCCAGGTCGGGACCGCCTCGGCGCAGCCGACGCAGCTCTTCCCCGGGGTGACCTACGAGACCGGAATCCAGTTCACGCCTCACGGCCCGGTCGCGATCCACATCGTCCGCGGGCCGCGCCCGGTCGGGCTCTACCGCCTCCGGCCCGTGCTCTCGAACGAGACGATCACCGGGAGGGAGACGCTGACCGCGATGCAGCGGCGCCTCGTCACGCAGGCGATCAGCGTGGGGGTGAACGGCGACCTCTTCGCGCTCGCCGACGGGCGGCCCAGCGGGATCCTCCTGCGGGACGGCGTGCTCGCCAACGCGCCGAACCCGGATCGCTCGAGCGCGGGAGTCACGCTCGACGGGCTCCTGGACGTTCGCCGCGTCAAGTACTTCGGCACGTGGCGCGGCGCCGGCCAGCGCCGTACGCTCGGGCGCCTGAACAAGGAGCCCGTGAAGAACGGGATCGCGCTCTTCACCTCGGACTGGGGCCGTAGGACGCCGAGCTACCCGGACGGCGTCGCGGTCGTCCTCTCGCCCGCACCGGCGACCACCCCCAACGTCGACCTCACCGCACCCGTCGCGAACGTCATCCAGGGCGGCTCCGCGCCGCTCGCCCCCGGCACCGCCGTCCTCGTGGCGCGCGGCACCGCGGCCCCCACGCTGCTCGCCGAGGCGGCGGTGGGGACGACGATGACCTTCCGCCTGATCCTCCAGCCGGACTGGAGCGTCGTCGCGGACGCGATCGGGGGTGGGCCCCTGCTCGTCCGTGACGGCGCGCCCGTCTACCGCGCCAACGAGGCCTTCACGATCGCGCAGATCGCCCCCCGGAACCCTCGGAGCGCGGTGGGGCAGCTCGCCGACGGGCGTGTCCTGCTCGTGGTGGTCGACGGACGGCAGTCCGGCTACTCGGTCGGGATGACGACGTTCGAGATGGCGCAGACCCTCGTTCGCCTCGGGGCGGTACGGGGCATGGGCCTCGACAGCGGGGGATCGTCCGCGCTGGCGTTCGAGGGAGGGTTGCTCAACCACCCCTCGGACGGTCGCGAGCGCGCCATCTCGACCGCGCTCATGCTCCAGTACTTCGGCGTCTACGTGCCGCCGCCCGCCGAGGAGGTCGTCTCGCCGAACGGCGACGGCGTCGCCGAGACCCAGTCGCTCGCGTTCAAGGTGGTTCGGCCGTCGACCGTCACGGCGACGCTCACTGGGCCGGACGGGGCGATCGCCTACCGGGAGAGCCTCGCGCGTATCCCCGGTACGTACGAGCTGCCCTTCCCGCCCCCACCCGTCCAGCCCCCGCCGACGCCTCCCGAGCCACCGGGAGAGACGACGCCGGCCGAGGGCAGGTGGACGCTGGCCGTCTCGGCGATCGACGACCAGGGGCTGTCGTCGACTGCGACGCGCCGGTTCTGGGTCAACTCGACGCTCGGGTTCCTACGGGTCGATCCGGGCCGGCTAGTCCTTCCGCCGAAGGGCGCGTCGGCGACGATCGCCTGGACGCAGGCTCGTGCGGCCCGCGTGCGTGTAACCGTCGAGACGGCGGAGGGCGTGCTCCTCCGCACCGTCGCCACCGGCCGGGTGGTGCCGGGGACGCCGGCGGTCACGTGGAACGGGCGCCTCACCAGCGGAAAGCTCGCGGCCGGCGGTCGCTACCTCGTCCGGGTGGCGGCGACGAACGAGCTCGGCACGACCGCTCTCGAACGCCCGCTCACCGTCCGCCGCAGCAAGCGGTGAGAAGCCGATCGAGCGGCCGCCTTCAGGGATTTCTGCGCGACCGGGATCCGCGGTAGCGGATCGCGGTCTTGCGAGAAGCCGCTCGAGCCAGTGCGCCGCGCGGCCGCGAAGCGGCCGCCTTCAGGGATTTCTGCGCGACCGGGATCCGCGGTAGCGGATCGCGGTCTTGCGAGAAGCCGCTCGAGCCAGTGCGCCGCGCGGCCGCGAAGCGGCCGCCTTCAGGGATTTCTGCGCGACCGGGATCCGCGGTAGCGGATCGCGGTCTTGCGCCATGAGTAGAGTCCCGCGGTGCCCCCGCACGCGCCCGTCGTCGCCTCGATCCTGAGCGGGATCACGGACACCGTCACCTCGGCGATCGGCGACTACGGCCTCTACGCGGTGTTCCTGCTCATGCTCGTGGACGCGGTCTTCCCGGCGGCGAGCGAGGTGGTGATGGTCTACGGCGGAGCGGTCGCCGCCGGAGCGTTCGCGAATCAGGACGTCACGCTCTTCGGGCGGACGATCGAGGAGGGGTTTCCCGCATACGTCGCGATCGCGCTCGCCGGCACGATCGGCTACACGATCGGCGCCATCGGGGGATGGGCGCTCGGGCTCTACGGCGGGCGGCCGTACCTCGAGCGCCACGGGCGCTGGCTCCATCTCGACGAGGAGAAGCTCGGCCGGGCGGAGCGGTGGTTCGAGAGGTGGGAGGGGTGGGCCGTGTTCCTGGGGCGCCTCACGCCGGTGATCCGCTCCTTCGTCTCGATCCCGGCGGGAGTCCTCGAGGCGCCGTTCGTCCGCTACACGATCCTCACGTTCGCGGGCTCGGCGATATGGTGCTTCGCCTTCGCAGGCGCCGGGTACCTCGCGGGCGACAACTGGGAGGACTTCCACCACGCCTTCCGCTACGCGGATTACGTCGTCGGCGCCGCGGTCGTTGCCGGCGTCGTCTGGTTCGTCGTCCATCGCGTCAGGCGTCGTCGCCGCGTCGCCGAGGAGACGCCGGGCGGCTGAGGAATTCAGAGGGGACGGCCCGAGAGGCCAGGCTGCCGGAGCTACACTCGCCCACGTGAACCGCGACATCCCGCTCGTCGACGTCAAGGCGCAGTACGCGCCGCTCATCCCCGAGCTCCGGGAGCGTTTCGACGCCGTGCTCGAGTCCGGCCGGTTCATCTTCGGCCCCGAGGTCGAGGCCTTCGAGCGCGAGGCCGCTGCCTTCCTCGGCGTGCCGCACGCGATCGGCGTGGCGAACGGCACGGACGCGCTCGTGCTCGCGTTCGAGGCGCTCGGGATCGGGCGGGGCGACGAGGTGATCTGCCCGGCGTTCACCTTCTATGCGACCGCCGAGACGATCGCCCGAGTGGGTGCGACGCCGGTGTTCGCGGACATCGACCCCGAGTCGCTGAACCTCGATCCCGACGACGTCGCGGCGCGGATCACTCCCCGTACGAAGGCCGTCGTCGCCGTGCATCTCTTCGGCCGGCCGGCTCCGCTCGCCGAGCTCGCGACGCTCGGCGTCCCCGTCGTCGAGGATGCCGCCCAGGCATTCGGCGCGGAGGGGATCGCCGGGACCGGAATCTGCTCGACGTTCAGCTTCTTCCCGACGAAGAACCTGTTCGCCCTCGGGGACGGGGGTCTCGTCACGGCGCTCGACGACGGGATCGCCGAGCGGGTACGGATGCTCCGCTTCCACGGCTCTCGCGACAAGACGACGTTCGAGCTGATCGGGACGAACTCCCGGCTCGACGCGATCCAGGCCGCCGCGCTCCGCGTCTTCCTTCCGCACCTCACCGGCTGGAACGCTGGCGCGCCGGGAGGCGGCCGCACGGTACGCCGGGCTCGGGCTGGGCGACCTCGTCGAGCTCCCGCCGGACGATCCCGGGCACGTGTACCACATGTACGTCGTCCGAACGCCCCACCGCGCGGAGCTCCACGAGGCGCTGTCCGCCGCCGGCATCGCGAGCGCGTCGTACTACGTGACCCCGATGCACCTGCAGCCCGCCCTCGCGTACCTCGGCTGGAAGCGAGGGTCCCTCCCGGAGACGGAGCGCGCGGCCGCCGAGAACCTGGCCCTGCCGATGTGGGGAGGCATCGGGAGAGGTGAGCAGGAGCGCGTCGTCGAGACGATGCGCGCGGCGCTCGGCGTCACGGTGTAGGCATGAGGTCCCCGCTCAACAGGCACCGTCTCTGGCAGGTCGTGGTCGACGCCGTGCTGATCGCGGCTGCGTGGCTCCTGTCGTGGTACGTGCGCTTCGACGGCGACAAGGGCCCCGTCTACTACGAGCGCTACCAGGAGTGGGACGTCGTCGTCCTCGTCGTCGGTGTCATGCTTCCGGTCTTCGTCGCGTTCGGCTTCTACAACCGCTGGTGGAGATACGTCTCGACCGGGGACATGTGGGGTGCCGTGCGCGGCGTGGTCGTCGCCGTCGTGGCCGCCTTCCTCGTGTTCACGTTGCTCGACTTCCATCCGGCGTCCGTTCCTCGCGGCATCTGGGCGATCGTCACGTTGCTTCTGCTCGCGTTCGTGATGGGGTCGCGCTTCCTCGCGCGTACGCTCATCGAGCGCCCCGCGGTGGGCGCGATCGTCGCGCGCGGCAAGGAGGTGATCGTCGTCGGTGCCGGCGACGCGGCGCAGCTGATCCTCAAGGAGATGCTGAAGAACCCGTCGATGGGCTACACGCCCATAGGACTCGTCGACGACGACCCGCGCAAGAAGAACCTGCGCGTGCACGGAGTGCGTGTGCTCGGGACGACGCGCGAGCTCCGCCACCTCCTGCGCGACCGGCGCCCGGACGAGCTGCTGATCGCCATTCCGTCCGCCTCCGGTGAGGTGCGCGAGCGGATCGTCGAGGTCGCGCGCGTCGAGAAGGTCCCCGTGAAGACGCTTCCGGGACTGCCGGAGCTCATCTCCGGCGACTTCAACCTCGCCGGGCAGATCCGCCCCGTCGAGGTGGAGGACCTCCTCGGCAGGGAGCCGGTCGAGGTCGACATCGACTCCATCGCGGGCTACGTGACCGGTGAGGTGGTGCTCGTCACGGGCGCCGGGGGCTCCATCGGAGCCGAGCTCTGCCGGCAGATCGCGCGCGTCGGCCCGACCCGTCTCGTCCTCGTCGACAACGGGGAGCCCGCGCTCTTCGAGATCGAGCGCGAGCTCGTGGACGAGCGCGGGTTCCATGCCACCGCTGCAGTCCTCGCGGACGCGGGGAACCGGACGAAGATGCGCCAGGTCTTCGACAAGTACCGGCCGGGCGTCGTGTTCCACGCCGCGGCGTACAAGCACGTCCCGCTGATGGAGGCGAACCCGCTCGAGGCCGTCCGCAACAACGCGCTCGTCACGCGAAACGTGGCGGACGTCGCGGTCGAGCTCGGCGCCAAGCGCTTCGTGCTCGTGTCGACGGACAAGGCGGTGAACGCGAAGACGGTGATGGGGCAATCGAAAGCGCTGTGCGAGTGGATCGTCGAGGCGTGGGGCCACCGCACCGACGCGGACACGCGATTCTGCGCCGTTCGCTTCGGGAACGTCCTCGGCTCGTCGGGCAGCGTCATCCCGATCTTCCGCAAGCAGATCGCACGCGGCGGCCCGGTCACCGTCACGCATCCGGAGATGACGCGCTACTTCATGACGATCCCGGAGGCCGTGCAGCTCGTCATCCAGGCAGGCGCGATCGGAGGGCGCGGGCAGGTGTACGTCCTCGACATGGGGGAGCCCGTCCGGATCGTCGACCTGGCCGAGACGATGATCCGGCTGTCGGGGAAGGAGCCCGGGAACGGGGTCCCGATCGAGTTCGTCGGGGCGCGCCCCGGCGAGAAGCTCCACGAGGAGCTGTGGTCGGACACGGAGACCGTGACGCCCTCGAGCCACGAGGCGATCCTGCTCGTGACGCGACCGCCGATCGACGCCGACTGGCTCCAGGAGGAGCTCGACGCGCTGGAGCAGCTCGTCCAGGCCGGCGAGACGCTCGAGCTCGTCGGCCGGCTGCATGCGCTCACGAGCGCTCCGAGGCGCGTCCCCGCCCTCGGCGGGCATCGAGCGACGGAGCCGACGCGCGCCACCTGAGGGCGGCGTCGGCACCTTCCGTCACTCGAGAGCGGTCAGGAGCAGGTCGAGCAGCAGCGCCGGGTCGCGGGTTGGCGGTGTGCTCCCGTCGGATCTGCGCTCCACGCGGAGCTCCTCCACCGAGCCGAGGAGGCGAAGCCGACCAGCGCGCACCAGGGACTCGTCCACGGCGCCGGCCCGGCCCGCGAACATCGTGTAGACGGGCACGCCGAGCGCCGCCGCCTCGCGGTTCATCGTGCCGCCGGCCGAGACCACGAGGTCGGCCAGCGCGACGAGGCTCCGGGCGTCGACGGCGCGCTCGGGCACGACCAGCGAGGGCAGCTCGAGGGCGGCGATCGCCTCCCGCTGCGCGGCGGTGCGGGGGAGCACGACCGCGTGCACCGCGGCATCGGTACCGAGCCGCCGGAGCACGTCGCCGAAGAGCGGGTTGCCGTGGCGGTGGTAGAGCGAGACGTCCGGAGGCGTGCGGACGACAACGAGCAGGCGGTCGCGGTCGACCTCGAGCTCCGAGAGCGCCGTAATGTCGGGCGTGAAGCCGGACAGGTAGTACTCCTCCTCGAGCCCCGGGAAGCGACGCACCTTGCTCGCGCGCGCCCCCAGCACGTCGAGCCGCTCCTGCGGGATGGCGTCGGGCACGACGACCCGGGTCGCAGCGCGGCAGCCGAGGCCGTGCTGCACCTTCGCGAACTCGTAGTCGAACGCGTAGGCGGCCGGGATCCCGAGCGAGCGCGCGACGAGCGGAAGCTCGTGCGAGGCATGGGAGAGTGCGACGTCGAACGAGCGCGGCCTCGCCCAGCGTCGGAGCGCACGGAGGCGGCCGGCCATGGCGCGCCCCTTCCCGAGCGCGCCGGCGCCTCCATGCCCCGGCCCGACGACGTCGTGCGAGAGGTCGTGGAGACGCAGGAGCTCGAGGGTCTGCGCGTAGTCCCGGGTGGTGAGGTCGACCTCGTGCCCGCGGCCCTCGAGGAGGGCGATCAGCGGCCGGAAGTAGGGCACCTGCGGGGAGTTCGAGACGTCGATCCAGACCCGCACGCGACGAGCGTACCAGCTGTTCTGCACGAAGCAGACCGATTGTGCTACTCGGTGTAGACACAATCGCCGACATCGTGCAGGATGGACGCATACCGGAGCCCGACCCCAACCCGTTTCGAATCGCAGGAGAGCTCCTCTCCCACGAGATGATCGACCGCGAGCAGGAGGTCGCGCAGCTCTACTCCCTCGCGGTCGGCGGTCACGCCTCGCGGATCGTCGCGCCGCGGCGGTACGGGAAGACGAGCCTCCTCCGCCGCGTGCTCACCGAGGCGTCCGCGGACGGCTGGGCGACCGCCCTCGTCGACCTCGAGGGCGTCCTCGCGCTCTCGAGCGTCGTCGTCCGGATCGAGCGGGCGTACGACCGCGAGCTCAAGGGCGCGATCCGGCGCACGGTGGACGGTCTCTTCCGGGCCTGGCAGGTCGGTCTCTCGCTCGGCGCGGGCGGCTTCACCGCGTCGCTGCAGTCGAATCCGCGCATCGACGTCGAGAGCGTCCTCCTCAGGCTCCTCGACCTCCCGGCGAAGCTCAACGAGCGCACGGGCGCCCGGAGCCTCGTGGCCTTCGACGAGTTCCAGGACCTGCTGCGGGTCGACGGCGCCGACGGGATCCTGCGCAGCGTCCTCCAGCACCAGACGGCGGTCGCCTCGTACGTGTTCGCCGGCTCGGCGCCCACGCTCATGGAGCGACTCTTCCAGGATCCGTCCCGGCCCCTGCTCGAGCACGCCGTCTCCGTGGAGCTCGGCCCCCTGCCGCAGGGCCCCACCGCCGCGTACCTCGACGAGCGCTTCCGCTTCACCGGGCGGGACATCGGCAACGCGCTCGACCCGCTCCTCGCGTTCACCCGCGGGCACCCGCAGCGCACGATGCTGCTCGCCCACCACCTGTGGGATCTCGTGCCGCGGGGCTCGGTCGCCGACGAGGCAGCGTGGGTGGACGCGCGCGAGCGCGCGCTCGCGCAGGTGGAGTCGGCGCTGCGCGCACGGTGGCAGTCGCTCGCGGTGAACGAGCAGCGCGTGAGCCTCGCGCTCGCGACGCGCGCCCGCAACCTCTATGCGGAGGAGACGGTTCGCTTCCTCGGGCTGAAGAAGGGGAGCGTCGACCGCGCCCTTGCGGGCCTCGTCGGGAAGGCCGAGGCGCGGCAGACTCCGGCCGGGCCCGAGCTGACCGACCCCTTGCTCGAGCACTGGCTCGCAGAGCGCGGGTTGTTCTGAGGGGTGACAGGCACCCGCAGGGGGTGCCTGTCGCCGGCTTCCTCGCATAACATTCGCTTATGGATACGCGTCAGCTGGCCGCCTTCTGCGCGGTCGTGGAGCGGAGGAGCTTCTCGCAGGCCGCAGAGCGCCTCGGCGTCACCCAGCCGGCCGTCTCGCTCCAGGTGCGGGCGCTCGAGAAGCGCCTCGGCACGCGTTTGCTCGATCGCTCGGGACGGCGGGTCGAGCCGACGGAGGCGGGGCTCCGCGTCTATCGCGGCGCGCAGCGGATGCTTGCCCTCGAGAATCAGATCGTCGACGACGTCGCGGCGGCCGCGGAGGGCGAGCTGGCGGGTGACCTGCGCCTCGGAGCCTCGACCGGGCCGGCCGCGATCGCCGTTCCGATCCTGCTCTGCGAGTTCCAGCGCGAGAGCCCTGCGGTCCGCGTGTTCCTGTCCGTGTCCGACACGCACGCCGTCGTCGAGCGTGTCGCGTCGCGGGAGCTCGAGCTCGGGATCGTCGGCGCCGCTCGTCGGCATCGTGGTGTGCGCTTCGAGCCCTTCTTCTCGGACGAGGTGATCCTCGCCTGCCCTCCGGGCCACCGTTTCGCGGGCCGCACGATCCCGTTCGACGAGCTGCGCGAGGAGTCGCTGATCCTGATGCAGGACGGAGCAGGCGTCCGACAGATCGTCGAGGACGCGCTCCGGCGGCGGGGTGTGCGGATGCGGGACCTCGACGTCCACCTGGAGCTGGGCCTGCAGGAGTCCGTGCGCGCGGCCGTCGAGGCGGGGTACGGGGTGACGTTCATCTCGAGGACCGCGGTCGAGTCGGATCTCGAGGCGGGCACCCTCGCAGAGGCACACGTGGGGGGGCTTGCCGCCTCACGTGAGATCTCGCTGGCATCTGCGACCGGACGGCCGCGCTCGCGGGTGGCAGAGGCGTTCGTCGAGTTCGCGAGCGAGCGGCTCGCGCGGTGATCGTACGGTGGGGGATCGACGAGCTCGGGCCGCTGCTCGGCGAGCTCGGGGTCGAGCGGGCGCTGCTCGTCACGACGAGCCGGCTCGCGTCGGTCGACCTCCCCGTTGGGGTGCGCTTCGCGGGCGTGCGCAGGCATTCGCCCGTCGAGACCGTCGCGGCCGCGACCGAAGCCGCGCACGACGCAGACGGGCTCGTCGGTCTCGGTGGCGGGAGCGCGATCGACACCGCGAAGGCCGTGTCCGCGGCGGTCGGCCTACCGCTCGTCGCGGTGCCGACGACGTATTCGGGCGCCGAGTGGACGTCGTACTTCGGCATGCGCGACGAGGCGCGGAAGCTCAAGACGGGCGGATCGGGCGCTCGGACCGTCGCCATCGTGTACGAGCCTCGGCTCACGCTCGACCTGCCGGTCGACGAGACGGTGGGGACGGCGCTCAACGCCCTCGCGCACGCCGCCGAGGCTCTCTACCCGGGCGGCTCCGACGACGCCGTCACCGGCGCGCGGCTCATCGGAGAACATCTCCCGGCGGTCGTCGCGGACGGGCAGAACGTGGTCGAGCGCGCGGCGCTCCTGGAAGGCGCCATGCACGCCGGGCGGGCTCTCGGCGAGCGCGGGCTCTTCCTCGGCCACGCCATGGCGCAGGCGCTCGGGGGCAGGTACGGGCTCTCCCACGGAGCGATGAACGCGCTCTGCCTTCCGCCCGCGCTGCGCTTCAACGAGCCTGTCGTCCCGGCGGCGCTCTCCGCGCTCGCCCAGGCGCTCCGGACGACCGACGCCCCCGCTCGTGTGGAGGAGCTCGCCCGTCTGGGCGGGCTCGGACGCCTGCGCGTCTTCGGCGTCCCGGAGGAGGATCTGCCCGATGTCGCGGCGGACGTGGCGGTCCGGTCCGGCGCACGGGCCAATCCGCGGCCTGCGAGCGCGGACGACATCGAGCTGCTGCTCCGCTCGATCTGGTGATCCGTTTGACGAATCGTGCTCGCCGACGGACGATGTGCGGGAGATGGTCGAGTACGCGGGCATCGTCGCCGGGCTGGCGCTCCTCGCGTCGACGCTGAGCGGCGCGTACGGCCAGAGCGTCACGGCGGTGTTCACCGCGAGCGGTGCCGGCGTCGCGGCGACCACGAAGGCCGCACGCGCCCAGCACGTGTCCCAGTCGGGCGCGAAGGCTGCCTACAAGCGCGCGCCGTACGCGAAGCCGGCTCTCAAGTACCTCTACGCGATGGGCTGGATCGGCGGAATGCGCAACCGCGCGCAGTGCGGGCTGACGCTTCTGGGACAGGATGCGGCGCGGGAGCAGGCCAAGCGCGAGATCCTCGGGAACCGGAAGCTGCTGGCGCAGCTGCAGAAGCGGAGCGTCTCGGCAGCGACCGCTGCCGGAGCACTCGTCGCGGGCGTCGTCTCGGCCTGCCGCTAGACGCGCTCGCAACCCGCCGGCCCCGCCGCGGCCGGAGAGCTCCTATGTCCGCTCGACCGTCTCGGACGCCGTGGCCCGCCGGCGCCCCCCGAGCACGCGCCGCAGGCTGACCACGCCGAGAACCGTCGGGCCGTCCATCACCGGGAGGTGGCGGAAGCCGTGGTCGAGCATGATCTGCGACGCCTCCTCGAGCGGCATGTCGGGCGTCGCCGTGATCGGGTCCGGGGTCATCCACTGCCGGACACGGGCCTCGCTCGTATGCATGCGCGCTGCCATGGCGCGCAGCATGTCCCGCTCCGTGAGGATGCCGATCAGCCGACCGAAGTCCTTCACGACGACCGCGCCCACGTTCTGGCTCATCATCTTCTCCGCGACCTCGCCGAGCGTGTCTTCGGGCGCGACCTCGATGAACGTCGGCTTGAGGATGTCGGCGAGCGTCGCCACGCGCCGAGTCTATCCGCTCGGGGAGGACGCCGCCCACGCTCTCTCCGCTCGAGCGTGAATAACGATCGATAATGACAGAGATAAGAGAATGTGCCTAGAATAGGGGCCGTGTGCCCGGCCGGCCCATTCGACGTGCTCGTGATCGGCAGCGGCGCCGCCGGCCTGGCGGCGGCCGTCTCCGCCGAACGCGCAGGGGCGCGGGTGGCCGTCGCGACGAAGACGACGATCCAGGCCTGCAACTCCGCGAAGGCGCAAGGGGGCATCCAGGCGGCGTTCGGTGAGGACGACTCTCCGGACGTTCATGCAGAGGACGTCCTCGCGAGCTCGCACGGGACGGCCGATCCGGCGCTCGTTCGCACGCTGACCGGCGACGCCCCGTCGGCGATTCACTGGCTCGAGGAGCTCGGGGTCGAGTTCACGCGCTCGAACGGCGGCTACCGGCTCGCGCGCTGCGGCGGCGCGACGCGGCACCGGCTGCTGCAGGTCGGCGATCGCACGGGCCATGCGATCACGAAGGCGCTCCGAGATGCGTACGAGTCGAGCTCAGGGGTCGAGCTCCCTCAGCACGCGCTCGTCGGGCTCCGTCCGGCCGGGAACGGCTGGACGGCGACATTCGACGTGAAGGGCGAGTCGGTGGACGTGCAGGCGGGCGCCGTCGTCCTGGCCGCCGGCGGACGCTGTTACGCGGAGGCCGAGACCCGCGGCGAGCTCTCGACGAACCACCCGAACGCGACGGGCGAGGTCACCAGGATCGCCCTCGACGCCGGCGCGGAGGCCCGTGACCTCGATGCGCTTCAGTACCACCCGAACGGAGGGGCGTGGCCGGCCACGATGCAGGGCTATTCGATCCCCGAGACGACGCGTGCGTACGGAGCCGTCCTCCTGAACGCGGACCGCGAGGAGTTCACGGACTCCCTTGCGGCTCGTGACACGGTGTCACGGGCGATCTTCGACGAGGTCGAGAAGGGCAAGGGCGTGCTCACGCCCGACGGGCGCCCGGCGGTGTGGCTGGACACGACGAGGATTCCTCCCACGGACGCGGAGATCTCGCTCCCCTACATGCTCCGGCGCTACCGAGCCGCAGGCATCGACCCGCTCGCCGAGCCGATCCACACGTACCCGGTGCTCCACTACCAGAACGGCGGCCTCGTGATCGACGAGCACGCGTCGACGACACTCGAGGGCGTCTTCGCCTGCGGCGAGATCGCGGGCGGGACGCACGGGAGGAACCGGATGATGGGCAACTCCCTCCTCGAGTGCACCGTCTTCGGCAGACGAGCCGGCCGCGCCGCGGCCGAGAAAGCGAGGTCGCACGCATGAGCGACGCACCGGCACAGCTCGATCCGGCGACAGTCCAGACGTTCGTTGCGAACGCGCACGGCGACCTCGATGTCGTCCGCTCGCTCCTCGACGAGGAGCCTGCGCTCGTCAACGCCGCCTGGGACTGGGGCGGCGGTGACTGGGAGACGGGTCTCGGTGCCGCTGCACACATGGGCCGTCGGGACATCGCGACGTTCCTGCTCGAGCATGGCGCGCGGCTCGACCTGTTCGCCGCGGCGATGCTCGGTGACGCCGGGGTCGTGCGCTCGATGCTCGAGACCCATCCGGAGATGCGTGGCGCTCCGGGCCCGCACGGGATCCCGCTGGTCGAGCACGCGCGTGTCGGAGGCGAGCCCGCTCGCGGGGTGTTGGAGCTCCTCGAAAGGGCGGAGGTGAGCAGATGAGCGTCGTGACGATCGATCTCGACGCGGCGGTCTCGGACGCTGCGGCATACCTGTACGTCTGGGCGCTGAAGGACATCCCGCAGGATCTCCGCGACGCGCTCGCGGATGCGCGCGGGCCGCGAGACGTCGGTGACCGGGCAGCGCGTGCTGCAGACGATCCTCAAGAACGTGAACGTCGCGGAAGAGGAGAAGAACCTCGTCTGCCAGGACACCGGCATCGCGGTCTACTACTGCCGTGTCGGCGAGCACTTCCCGCTCCACCCGGCGCGCATCTATGCCGCGCTCCGGGCGGGCACCGAGCGCGCGACCGTCGAGCATCCGCTGCGCTCGAACACCGTCCACACCCTGACTCGCGAGAACACGGGGCCGAACGTGGGCTACCGCGTCCCGATCGTCCACTGGGACTTCGTCCCCGACTGGGACGGGCTCGACGTCAAGTGCGTGCCGAAGGGCTCGGGCTCCGAGAACATGAGCTTCCTCAAGATGTGCGTCCCCGCCGACGGCGTCGTCGGGATCAAGAAGTTCGTCCTCGAGTCGATCGTCGGCGCGGGCGGCAAGCCGTGCCCGCCGGGGATCGTCGGCGTCGGCATCGGCGGCTCCGCGGACTACGCCATGCACCTCGCGAAGGAGGCCATCGCGCGGCCGGTCGGCACGCGGAACGCGGACCCACTCGTCGCGGAGCTGGAGGGCGAGCTGTTCGGGCTCCTGAACGAGACCGGCATCGGCCCGATGGGCCTCGGCGGCGACGTGACCGTCCTCTCCGTGCACGTCGAGCACGCCGACACGCACATGACCCTCAACCCCGTCGCCGTGAACTACCAGTGCTGGGCCGCGCGACGCGCGTCTGCGCACGTCTCGGCGGACGGCTCGGTCACGTACGAGAGGGACGCCTGATGGCCCTTCGGGACACTGATCGTTCTGTGAGAAAAAGAACCCGCTTTGCAGCACTCTTTACAGTGCCTGGCACTGTAAAGGTGACAAGTGCGCGCCGAGGAGCCCACAGCTGATGGCGTCGCACGAGGTCACCTTCCCCGTTACGGATCCGGCGGAGATCCTGAAGCTGCGCGCCGGCGACGAGGTGACGGTGCAGGGCCACATCATCGGCATCCGCGACCGCACGCAGATCCGCATCTTCGACCAGGGCGTCGAGCCCCCGATGGACCTCTCCGGCGCCTTCCTGCTGCACACGGCGCCGAACGTCCGCAAGCTCGGGCCCGGGCGGTACGAGAAGCTCTGCATCGGGACGACGACGAGCGCCCGCATGGTGCGCTTCACGGAGGGCCTCGGCGCGCAGTACGGCGTCCGCGCGATCTGCGGCAAGGGCGGGTTCCCCGACGAGGCGATCGAGCCGATGCAGCGGCTCGGGATGGTCTACTTCGCGATCGTCGGCGGCGCCGCCGCCCTCGAGACGACCCAGATCGAGGAGATCGAAGAGGTCGCCTGGGAGGAGCTCATGCCCGAGTGCCTGTGGAAGTTCCGGGTGAAGGACTTCGGCCCGCTGACCGTGGGCATCGACGCCCACGGAGGCTCGCTCTACCGCGACGTTCAGGCGGAGGCCTTCAAGAGACTGGAGGACATCTATGCACGCCTTTGACGGCGACGGCTTCCTCGACATCCCGACGCGCGAGGGCAAGCCCCGCGAGCGCGGGCTCACGCACGTCATCGACAAGGGCTTGAACCTGCGGGAGATCGAGGGCATGTTCGACACGGCCGGCGAGTACGTGGACATCGTCAAGCTGGGCTGGGGCACGAGCTACGTCACGAACAACCTCGAGAAGAAGATCGCGCTCTACCGCTCGTTCTCGACCCCGGTCGTGTGCGGCGGGACGCTGTTCGAGGCCGTCTACGGGCAGTCGAAGATGGACGAGTTCAAGCGCTGGCTCGAGCACTTCCGCTTCTCTCATGTGGAGATCTCCGACGGGACGCTCGACATCCCGCGGGACGAGAAGCTCGAGCTGATCGCGGACTTCGCGCGCGACTTCGTCGTGCTGTCCGAGGTGGGATCGAAGGACTCCGACGTGAACATCGCGCCGTACCTGTGGGTGCAGTGGATGCGGGAGGAGCTCGATGCGGGCGCCTGGAAGGTGATCGCCGAGGGCCGCGAGGGCGGCACCGCGGGCATCTACCGGCCGACGGGCGAGCTCCGTACGGGCCTCGTCGACGAGATCGAGCACTCGATCAGCTTCCACGACCTCATCTGGGAGGCGCCGACGAAGGGCTCGCAGGCCTGGTTCGTGAAGCACTTCGGCTCCGAGGTGAACCTCGGGAACATTCCACCCGACGAGGTCATCCCGCTCGAGACGCTTCGTCTCGGCCTGCGCGGCGACACGCTGAAGGAGGTGCTCCTTGGCGATTCGAGCGCTGAGCCCGCCGCAGCTTCCTGACCTCGACTTCGAGGCGATGACCGCCGAGGAGCTGATCTCCTGGGCCCATCAGTTCTTCTGGCCGCGGCTGTGCCTCACCTGCTCGTGGCAGAAGCAGTCCTCCGTGCTCGTGCACATGGTCGCGGAGATGGGCCTGCGCATGGACACGGTCGAGCTCGACACGCATCTCTTCTTCCGCGAGTCCTACGAGACCCGCGACCAGCTCGTCGACCGCTACCAGCTCAGGCTCATCCAGCCGGAGATCCCAACGGTCGCCGAGCAGCACCGCGCGGAGGGCCCGAACCTGTGGGAGCGCGACGCGGACCGCTGCTGCCACATCCGCAAGGTCGAGCCGCTCGTGCGCGCGCTCCAGCCCTACGACGCCTGGATCTCGGGGATCCGCCGGGACCAGTCGCCGAGCCGCGCGGATACGCCGAAGATCCAGTGGAGCGAGCGCTACCAGGTCTTCAAGCTGCACCCGCTCGCAGACTGGGACGAGAAGCGGGTCTGGGCGTACATCGGGGTCAACGAGATCCCGTACAACCCGCTGCACGACGCCGGTTACCGTTCCATCGGCTGCATACCCTGCACACGGCCCACGCGCATCGACGAGGAGGAGCGGGCCGGGCGCTGGGCGGGCTCCGACAAGCTCGAGTGCGGCATTCACGAAAACACGAACCTCGAAAGGACAGCATGAGTCAGCACATCTACGCGCACGAGCATCCTGAGTCGGAGACCGACCGCGGCGGGGGGTTCACCCTCTGGTTCACGGGCTTGTCCGGATCGGGCAAGACCACGATCGCGCACCACGTTGGGCCGGAGATGGATCGCCGGGGCCTCGTCGTCGAGTACCTGGACGGTGACACGGTCCGCACGCACCTCTCGAAGGGCCTCGGCTTCTCGAAGGAGGATCGGGACGCACACGTCGAGAGGCTCGGCTGGGTCGCCTCGCGCATCACGCGGCACGGGGGAGCCGTCATCGTCGCGGCGATCTCTCCCTATCAGCAGGCCCGTGCGAACGCCCGTGCCCTGGTCGAGGAGCACGGCCCCTTCATCGAGATCCACGTCCGCACGTCGTTCGACGAGTGCGCGCGCCGCGACGTGAACGGTCTCTACGCGAAGGCGCTCGCCGGCGAGATCAAGGGCTTCACCGGCGTCGACGACCCGTACGAGGCGCCGGAGAGCGCAGAGATCGTCGTCGACACCGAGGGCATCTCTCCCGAGGAGTCGGCCGCGCAGGTCATCGCCAAGCTCGAGGAGCTGGGCCTCGTCCCGGCCGAGGTGACGGCATGACCACCGCTCATCTTCGGTTCGCGGTCGCGGGGAAAACCATGTTTCCCCCGCGTGCCCCCTTCTTCCTGAAGGCGCGGGGAACCTCCCGGTTCCCCGCACCCCTCCCCCGTCATGAGCCAACCGAGGTCGGCTCATGACGGCCGTTACGACCGATCGTCTCATCGCGCCGCACGGAGGCACGCTCGTCGATCGCACCGGTGACCGTCCGGAAGGCCTCGAGAGCCTCGAGGCCGTCGTGCTCACGTCCCGCGAGGCGTCCGACCTCGACATGATCGCGTCCGGGGCGCTCTCGCCGCTCGAGGGGTTCATGGCGCGCGCCGACTACGAGCGCGTCATCGAGGAGATGCACCTCTCGAGCGGCCTGCCGTGGGCGCTTCCCGTCTGCCTCGCCGTCGACTCGGCCCCCGCGGGCGACGTCGTCGCGCTCGTGGACGAGGGCGGGCGCGCGCTCGCGACGCTCGACGTCGAGGAGACGTACGAGTACGACCGCGAGCGCGAGGCGGAGCTCTGCTTCCGCACGACCGACGTCGCGCATCCCGGGGTCGCGCGGTTGTTCGCGCAGAAGCCCCTCTATGTCGCGGGCCGCGTGTCCGTCTTCGAGCGGCCCGAGCCCGAGTTCCCCGAGCTCGCCCGCGACCCCGCCGAGACGCGACGGATCTTCGCCGGGCGCGGCTGGAAGCGCGTCGTCGGGTTCCAGACGCGGAACCCGATCCACCGCGCGCACGAGTACCTCACGAAGGTCGCCCTGGAGACGGTGGACGGCCTCCTCGTCCACCCGCTCGTCGGCGAGACGAAGTCGGACGACGTTCCCGTGGACGTGCGGGTCGAGTGCTACCGCGCCCTTCTCTCCGGCTACTACCCGGAGGAGCGTGTCCTCCTGTCCGCCTTCCCGGCCGCGATGCGCTACGCGGGGCCGCGCGAGGCGATCTGGCACGCGATCTGCCGAAAGAACTACGGTTGCTCGCACTTCATCGTCGGGCGCGACCATGCAGGCGTCGGCGACTACTACGGCACCTACGACGCGCAGCTCATCTTCGACGAGTTCGCGCCGCACGAGCTCGACGTGGAGCCGATGTTCTTCGAGCACACCTTCTGGTGCAACGTGTGCGGCTCCATGGCGAGCACGAAGTCGTGCCCGCACGGGCCGGAGGACCGCGTCTTCCTCTCCGGGACGAAGGTGCGCGAGATGCTCGGCCAGGGCGAGGTCCCGCCCGTCGAGTTCACGAGGCCCGACGTCGCCCGCGTCCTCATCGAGGCGTACCGGCAGTAGTGCGGCCGGCCTGCCCCGATGACAGTGCAGCGCCATCAGCCGCTGCGAAGCGGCGGAGCTTCAGGGATTGTCGCGGACCGGAACACGGAGACAGTCGTTGCCCAGCCACGTAGCGGCCGCGAAGCGGACGCCTTCAGAGGTGTTCGCGCGAGTGGGGATCCGCGAGTAGCGGATCCCCACTCTGCGCCATAGCAATGGACTGGAAGCTGGCGATCGCGGGGCTCCTCACGGGCCTGCTCGTGGGGATGACGGGGATGGGCGGAGGTTCGCTCATGACGCCGATCCTCGTCTTCCTGTTCGGCATCCCGCCGGCGACCGCGATCGGCACGGACATCGCCCACGGGGCGGCGTTCAAGACGGTCAGCGCGGTGCAGCACCGGAGGATGGGGAACGTCCGCGCGCGCCTTGCGGGCTGGATGCTCGTCGGCTCCGCGCCCGCGTCCCTGCTCGGGGTCTGGCTGAACGTCCAGCTGACGGAGCGCTACGGCGACGACGTCGAGTCGGTGATGGGGCAGGTGCTCGGAGCGGCGCTCCTGTTCGGGGCGGTGGGCCTCGTCGCGAAGAGCGTCGTCCAGGGCGGGCCCACGGGCGACGAGAGCTGGCAGCTCACAAACCGGGACCGCGTGGCGGCGATCCTCATCGGGATCCTCGGCGGGTTCATCGTCGGCCTGACGTCGGTCGGGAGCGGCGTCTTCTTCGGCCTGACGCTCCTCGTCATCTTCCCGCTGCGCGCGCACAAGGTCGTCGGGACGGACATCTTCCACGCGGCCGCGCTCCTCTACGTCGCGGGAGCAGCGCACTGGGCCGCCGGGAACATCGACTTCGGGATCCTGTTCTGGCTCCTTCTCGGCTCGATCCCGGGAGTGCTCGTCGGCGGTCGGCTCACGCTCTCGATCCCCGAGCAGAGGTTGCGGCTCCTCCTGGCCGGTGTCCTCGGGCTCGCGGGCATCAAGCTGCTGAACGTTCCGGGCGCCGGCGCGATCGTCGTCGCCGTCCTCGCTGCGGGCGTGGCGGTCCTCCTCGTCTGGCTCGCCCGGCACAGCTGGGTTCGCATCCAGCGCGCGCGCGGCAGCGGGACGCCTGCGCCGCTCGACTAGGCGCGCTCCTCGCCACACGGGCTGGATAGCATCGCCGCGCGCGTGGCGCGACTGCCCCAGACCCTGGTCGTCCTCGTCCTCCTCGGCGCGACGGCGGCCGCGTTCGCCGTGACGGAGAGGCTCAAGCTCGAGCGAAGCCCGATCACGGGCACACGCGTCGACCGGCTGTTCTCGCCCGTGTGCGAGTGCGCCCGGGATGTCGCCGTCATCTCGTTCGTGCTGAGGAAGCCGGGCCGGATCACGGTCGACGTGCTCGACTCCGCGGGCGATTCGGTACGCACGCTCGTCCGCGACCGTGAAGAGCCGCGCGGGCGCGTCTCGTACGTCTGGGACGGCCGCGACGAGTCGGGCCGCGTGGTTCCCGAGGGTCGGTACCGTCCTCGGGTGCAGATCCGCGAGCACGGGCGCACGATCGCACTCCCGAACCCGATTCGCGTGGACACGACGGCGCCTCGCATCAGGTTCACGGAGGTCTCGCCGCGGGTGGTCTCGCCCGACGGCGACGGCCGGAACGACCGCGTGACTGCGAAGTACGAGGTGGACGAGGTCGCCCGGGCGATGCTGCTCGTCGACGGCCGCCGCCGCGTGCTCGGGCGCTTCCGTCCGCGCGCGGGTCGGCTCACCTGGATGGGGCAGGTCGACGGCAGGCAGGTGAAGCCGGGGATCTACGAGCTTCGCCTGCGCGCGCTCGACCGGGCGGGCAATCGATCGAGGCGCACCCGAGCGGTCTCGGTCCGCGTCCGCTACGTAGAGCTCGCGCGCGACCGGATCGAGGTCGTCGCGGGCAAGCGGTTCGGCGTCGGCGTATCGACGGACGCGCGCTCCTACCGTTGGCTCTTCGCGGGTGAGCGCGGCGCCTCGAGCGCGAAGGTGCTCGTGCTCCGCGCCCCGGAGACTCCCGGCACCTACACGGTCTACGTGCGCGTTGGCCGCTGGGCGGACCGGGCGGAGGTCGTCGTGGCCGAGGCGCCGCCGGCGTGAGCTCGCCGCCCCTCTTCGTCCTCGGCGTCAGCCGGTCCGGGACGACGATGCTGCGCGTGATCCTCGACCGCTCCCCCGGGATCGCGATCCCGGACGAGACGTTCTTCGTTCCCCAGCTCGCCAATCGCCATCGCGGCGAGATCGACCCGCAGGAGCTGCTCGACGACGTCCGGCGCATGCCGAGGATCGCCGCCTGGGGTGTCTCTGCCGAGGCGTTCTCCGCCCGGCTGCGGCCGGGGATGAGCACGAGGGAGGCGATCGACGCGGTCTTCTCGGCCTACGCCGCGAAGCACGGCAAGCCCCGCTGGGGCGACAAGACGCCGATGTATCTGCGGCACCTCGGGCTCGTCGACCGTCTCTTTCCGGACGCCCAGTACGTCCAGCTGATCCGCGACGGCCGCGACGCGGCTCTGGCCTTCCTGGACATGCCCGAGGGGGTCGTCACGAGGACGTGGGCCCATCCACGGAGCCCTGCGGGCTTCGCGTGCGAGTGGCGGACCGAGGTGCGGCGCGCGCGCGAGCTCGGCCGGCGGATCGGCCCGTTGCGATACCACGAGGTTCGCTACGAGGATCTCGTCTCCGACACCGAGGGCGTCGTCCGCTCGATCTGCGAGTTCGCCCTACTTCCGTTCGAGTCCCGGATGCTCGAGTTCGCGGGCGCGGTCGACGTCTCCGCGAAGCCGCACCACCAACGGCTGCTCCAGCCGCCTACGCGCGGCGTGCGCGACTGGAGCACGCAGATGGGCGCCGACGACGTCCAGGCCTTCGAGGCGATCGCCGGCGACCTGCTCGCCGAGCTCGGCTACGAGCTCCGGGGGCCCACACCCTCGGGCCCCGGCGGGCGTGCATCCGCCTCGCTCGCCTGGTACCGGGCGCGCATGGGGGCATGGAACGCCGCCGCGTACGCGACCCAGCGCTCGCCGCTCTGGCGCCGCCGGCATCCGCCGCTCTTCTAGGGCGGCGCGTCCCGTCCGCGGAAGGCGAGCAGGCGCCCGTTCAGCGAGAGGTAGTACGTCCGCTCCGTGACGATCCCGGGGGAGTACTTGCCCATGGGAAGGCGCCAGACGACCTTCCCGTCGGCGATGCGCACCCCGTACGTCTTCTGCTCGAGGATCGAGAAGAAGACGTACGGCCCGGCGACGAACGGGGCTCCGAGGATCCGTCCGGGCGTGTCGACCTGCCAGAGCTCCGCTCCGCTCGAGGCGCGGAGCGCGCGCAGCTTGCCGTCGAAGCCGCCGACGAAGACGCGGCCGTCCGCGACGGCCGGGGTCGTGTAGCCGTAGCCGCCGACGCGCGAGGTCCAGAGCAGGCGCCCGCTCCGGGCGTCGAGGGCGACGACCTTTCCGGAGCGAGCAACGCAGTAGATCCGCGCCCCGTCGGTCGAGGGGCTCGCATAGAAGCTCTCGTACCGAAACGCGTCGCGCCGAACGTACGTCGACCAGATGCGATCGCCGTCCCTGCGGTCCAGGCAGAAGATCGACCCCGAGTAGGTCGAGACACACACGCGACGGCCGGAGACGGAGGGGCTCGCGTTGATGCGACCTCCCGTCTGGTACGCCCAACGGATCCTGCCGGTGTCCGATCGGACGGCGAACAGGCGGCCGTCGGTCGAGCCGAAGTACGCGAGGCCGTCCACGACGACGGGCGACGACTCGACCTTCCCGGCCGTCTGCACGCGCCAGAGCTCCTTGCCCGAACGACGCTCGAGCGCCGTGACCGTGCCGTCGTGGGAGCTCACGATGATCCGCGGGCCGTCGATGGCGGGCGTCGAGGCGTGGACGTTGCCCTTTTGCCTCCACAGCACCTTCCCCGTGCCGGCGTCGATCGCGTACGTCGCCCCGTGGAACGTGTTGACGTACAGCACGCCCTCGCAGTAGCTGGGCGGATACTCCATGTAGTCACCGAGCGCTCGTGTCCACAGCAGCCTGCTCGCCGGGAGGCCGAGCGTGGCGTTCGGGCGTGCGAGTGACCGCTGGGGATCCCCGCCGAAGGTGGGCCAGCAGCGCTCGTCGCTCGTCGGCTCGGGCTCGGGCTCGGCTTGCGGGGCGGGGGGCCTCGCCTCGGTGACCGTCACGTCCGAGAGCTCGGTGTCGAGCGCTCCCTGGGTCCGGTTGGGAGAGATGACGGCGATCGCGACGGTGAGGCCGCCGAGGGCGACCACGAGGACCGTGACCGCAGCGATGATCCAGGCGAGGGCTCTCGGCATGAACAGGGGTTGTGGACTCAGCGCCGGTCGCCCGGCCCCGGAGTTCAGTGTGCCAGCAGCCGCGGAGCGCTCGGTTGTGCGTCCTCCCGCTCCTCGAGCGCCGTCTGCGGCGCGGGCGCGGCCACGAGGGCCGCTGCGGCGACCCCGAGGAGCCCCCAGGTCAGGGGATCCTCGAAGAACCCTGCATAGAGGAGCGAGTGCACGAAGAGGCCGAGCAGCACGACCGAGAGCCCGATCCCGAGGGCGCGGTCCTGCCTCGTGACGAGCAGGAGCGCCCACCCGGCGGCTCCCAGCAGCCACAGGTACAGCGAGAAGCCGACCAGGCCGCCATCGGCCAGGACCGTGAGTGGGGCCGTGTGCGACGCGTTGCGGCCGGCCGAGCCCCTGCCCGACTCCTCGGCGCTCGCCTTCGGCTGACCGCCGACCCCCACCCCCGCGATCGGGCGCGCGGCGAAGGCGTCGAGCGTGACCGTGACGAGGCGCGAGCGCCCGCTCGTCGCCTCCCGCGCCGACCTCCCCTCGACGGCGTGGGCCGCGTACGCGGACGCTCCGACGATCGCGACCGCGGCGCAGAGAAGCAGGACGAGGCGGAGTCTCCGGCCGACGCCGAGGAGCGCGACGGCGAACGTCACGACGAACAGCGCCACGAAGCTCGACTGAGAGTACGAGTAGTAGAGACCCCAGAACAGGAACGCGACGAAGGCTGCCGCGACGATCCAGTCGACGGCGCGGCCCTTGCGAATCAGGATCACGACGAGCAGAACGGCGATCGGGACGACGAGGTAGCGGCCGTACAGGCTCGGGTCCTTGAACACGGAGGTCACGCGGAAGAACGACGTGTACGCGTTTGCGACCTCGATGTCGCGTGCGAAGAACACGGTGCGCGTCTGCGCCTGCCAGAGGCCGATGCCCGCGAAGACCGTTCCGAGCGCGACCAGGGTCACGAGCAGCGCTCGAGGGAGCCAGCCTGCGAGCGGCGCCCGGGCCACCACCGCGAACGCGGCGGTGAATGGGAAGACGAAGAAGGTGAGCACGATGCCGCCCTGGTGCACGTCCCACGTCCACAGGAAGGACGAGGCGGTGAAGGCCACGAACGCGGCGAGCGGCAGCGCGAGGAGCAACGGCGGGGAGGGCGGACGGGCGCCGCGGGCGACGCGGTACGCGAGTGCGAGCACGGACGCGGTGAGGACGAAGTAGAGGGGGAGGAGGAGGAAGGCCTCCTCCTCGCCGACCAGGACCGGGACCCGGAACGGCGCTGCGACCAGCAGCACGATCGGCACCGCCTCCGGCCAGCGCACGAGAGGCACCGCTGCGACCGCCGCCGCGACGAGCGCGACGCCTCCGAGTGCGAGGCCCGCCGGCTCTCGGAGGAGTCGCTCGACGTCGTCGTCCCCGACGAGCGAGCGCGCGATCCCGGCGCTGCCCACGCCGAGGAGCACGAGGCCCGCGAGCGGAAGGAACCGGTCCCGAGGGACGAGGACGAGGACGGCGCCGAGCGCGCCCACCAGCGCGGCGACCTGCGCGGCGTCCGTGTGCTCCATCGGGCGTGAACGGTACGCGTTTGCTGCTAGGAATTCCGCGGTGATCGACGCCTGGAGACGCGCGCTCGTACTCGCACCGCACACCGACGACGGGGAGCTCGGGTGCGGCGGGACGATGGCGAGGCTCGTGGAGGGCGGCTGCGAGGTCCGCTACGTCGCCTTCTCCATCGCGACCCGGTCGCTCCCTCCCGGCTTCGAGCCCGACACGCTCGCGCGGGAGGTGCGAGAGGCCACCGCCGAGCTCGGGATCGCGGCCGAGAACCTCACGGTGCACGACTTCGACGTGCGCACGTTCCCGCAGAACCGGCAGGAGATCCTCGAGCTCCTCGTCGCCCTGTGGGAGGAGTGGAAGCCCGACGTCGTGTTCCAGCCCTCCCACCACGACGTCCACCAGGATCATCAGACCGTCGCCCAGGAGGGGCTTCGAGCCTTCAAGCGGACGACGATCTTCGGCTACGAGGTGCCGTGGAACAACTTCGACTTCTCGTACGGCGCGTACGTCTCGCTCGAGAAGCGGCACCTGGAGCGCAAGGTCGCGGCGCTCGCCAGGTACGCCTCACAGCAGCACCGGCGCTACGCGGACCCCGAGTACATCTGGAACCTCGCCCGCGTCCACGGCGTGAACGTGAACCGCGAGTACGCCGAGTGCTTCCAGGTCTACCGAATCGTGGCCTGAGCTCGCCGTGGCCGCACGCCGCGCTCTCCGTGAGCCGGCCGTCGCGATGATTGCAGGCGATGACGCCACCGCCGCGCACGCACGACCGCACAGCGCTCGTCCACCCGCTCGACGACGTCCTGCCGGGGGAGGCGCGGGTGCTGGAGGCCGCGGAGGCGTCGCTGGCCGGTCGGCGCCGCGGGTTCCGGGGCGCGTGGCCGTTCCTGGGACCGGCGTTCATCGCCGCGGTCGCGTACGTCGACCCGGGAAACTTCGCGACGAACATGGCGGCGGGAGCCGGCTACGGTTACCTGCTGCTGTGGGTCGTCCTGGCGGCGAACCTCATGGCGATGCTCGTTCAGTCGATGAGCGCGAAGCTCGGCATCGCGACGGGCCGGAACCTCCCGGAGGTGTGTCGCGAGAGGTTTCCGAGGCGGGTCAGCTTCCTGCTCTGGGTCCAGGCCGAGATCGTGGCGATGGCGACCGACATCGCCGAGTTCATGGGCGCGGCGATCGGGCTCGAGCTCCTCTTCGGGATACCCCTCTTCCCGGCGGCGCTCGTGACGGCGGTCGCCGCGTTCGGGATCCTCGCGCTCCAGGCGCGCGGGTTCCGGCGCCTGGAGGCGGTGATCGCGGCCTTCATCGGCGTCATCGTGGTCGCCTTCGCGCTCCAGGTCGTGATGGCCGACCCCGACCCGTCGGGCATCGCGCACGGCCTCATCCCGGGCTTCGACGGCTCGGAGAGCGTCCTGCTCGCGGTCGGGATCCTCGGCGCGACCGTCATGCCGCACGTCATCTACCTCCACTCGGCGCTCACGCAGCACCGGCTCGTCGGCGCGACCGAGGAGGCGAAGCGGCGGATCTTCCGCTTCGAGCTCGTGGACGTCCTGCTCGCGATGGGGCTCGCGGGCATCGTGAATATGAGCATGCTGATCACGGCTGCGGCGGTGTTCCACACGAAGGGGCTGACGGAGGTCGGCGACGACCTGTCCCAGGTGTACGACGCTCTCGGCGTCCACCTCGGGGACAGCTCGTCCGTCCTCTTCGGCGTCGCCCTCCTCGCCTCGGGCCTCTCGTCGTCGAGCGTCGGGACGATGGCGGGCCAGGTCGTCATGCAGGGGTTCGTGAACCGCAGCATCCCGCTCTTCCTGCGGCGCCTCGTGACGATGCTCCCCGCGCTCCTGATCATCGCCGCGGGCGCGGATCCCTCCCGCGCGCTCGTCCTGAGCCAGGTCGTCCTCAGCTTCGGGATCCCCTTCGCCCTCGTCCCGCTTCTCCTCTTCTGCCGGAACCGCGGGCTCATGGGGACGCTCGTGAACCGCAGGGTGACGACCGTCGCCGCGAGCGTCGTGGCGGCGCTGATCATCTCGCTCAACGCCTTCCTCCTCCAGCAGACGCTGCTGGGATGAGCGGGTGCCCGCGATGCGGGTTTCTAGAATCGGGCGCGTGAGCAGCCCACGATCGGTGGCCGAAGCGGCCGCGGCCGCGCGGGCTGCGGGCGTCCCTCCCGCGCTCGTCGTCGACGTCGGCTGGGTCAACGGGCTGGCTGCGATCCGCTCGCTCGGGCGGGCGGGGGCCCCCGTTTTCGCAGTCGACCACCGACCATGGGCGCTCGGTCTCCGCTCGAGGTACGCGCGCCCGGTCGTCACGCCCGACCCCGGGACGGACGAGGAGGGGTTCGTCGCGGCGCTCGAGGAGCTCGGGGACGCGCTGGGGACCCCGGCGCCCGTCTTCCCGACCCACGACGTTGGGTTGAACGCCGTCGCGCGAGCGCAGGAGCGGCTCGGGTCGCGCTTCGTGTACCCGTTCCCGCCGTGGGACGCTCTCGAGCGCATCCAGAACAAGCGCGCGCAGCTCGACGCGGCCGTCGCGGCGAGGATCGACATCCCCGGGACGGCGCATCCCCGCACCGCGGCCGAGGCGCTCGCGGCGGCGGACGAGCTCGGCTACCCCGTCCTCGTCAAGCCCGCCGACCCCGTAGAGTTCAAGCGGCGGCACCGGCGCCAGGCATTCCGCTGCGAGACGAGCGTCGAGCTCGAGGACGCGTACGCGAAGGCCGAGCCCCACGAGCCGATGGTGCAGGAGCTCGTTCCCGGGGGAGACGAGACGCTGTACACGCTCGGGAGCTACCTCGACGGGACGGGGAGACCGCTCGGGCTCTTCAGCGGGCGCAAGCTCCGCCAGACGCCGCCGCTCGTCGGCACGTGCCGCGTCGGCGAGGCCGTGTGGGTGCAGGAGATGGTCGACGCCGGCCTGCGCTTCCTGGCGGCGCTCGAGTTCCGGGGGCTCTCCCAGGTCGAGTTCAAGCGCGACCCTCGGGACGGCCGCTACAAGCTCATGGAGATCAACCCGCGCCTCTTCCAGTGGCACGGCCTCGCCGCCGCGTGTGGCGTCGACCTCCCGCTCCTCGCCTACTGCGACCTGCTCGGGCTTCCCGTCCCGGCCGCGTCGATGAACGGGCGGCGGAGACGCTGGGCGATCACGTTCCTCTCCGGCGAGGGGCCGGCGTTCCAGCGCCCGCCCTACGTCGACGCCGTCCTCGCCCTGGACGACCTCCGCCCAGCCGCCGTGTACGCCGCCCGCATCGCACGGAGCCTCCTCCGCTGAACCGCGCGAGCCACGAGCGCCGCGCCCGCTGGGTGCTGGACACGATCGGCGGCCGCGAGCTCCGGCTCGGCCACGATCTCCCGTACGACGCGGCGGCCTGGGAGCAGGCCGAGCGCGGGGAGCGACCCGACGGCGACGAGCTGGTGGAGGCCTTCTTCCACCTCGCGCGCCTCGAGGAGCTCGAAGGACCGAGGGACGAGCACGGCCGGTTCCCCGCGGCGGCGTCCTGCCTCGATCCGCTCGACCCTCCGCTCGAGCGTCTTCGCAGGCGGCTCGGGCTCGAGCCTCCTCGCTGGCGCGGCGCGCGGTTCGCGGTCGCGCTGACCCATGACGTCGACGTCCCGTGGCGCTGGACGCGGCGTGCCGTGCGCGGCTCCGCGGCGCGCGTGAAGTCGCACGTCCTGGCGCGACGCGGGTCGGCCGCCGCCCGCGAGGCGCGGGCGCTCGCGGGCCTGCCGCTCCACCGGCTGCGCGGGACCGATCCGAACTGGCGCTTCCGCGAGCTGCTCGAGGCCGAGCGCGAGCACGGGGCGTCGTCGACGTTCTTCCTGCTCGCGGGCCACAACGACCCCCACGACGGTGCGTCGCCCGAGACCTACGACCGGCTACGGCCTCGCCTCGTGGAGACGATCCTGGCCGGCGGCGGCGAGGTCGGCCTGCACGGGAGCTACCTCGCGGCGAGAGATCCGGCCCTGCTCCGGGAGGAGCTCGCAGTCCTCGGAGAGCTGGGCGCCGAGGTGCAGGGGCAGCGCTACCACTACCTCCGGCTCGAGCCGCACGCGAACCTCGGGCCTCTCGCCGAGCTGGGCCTCCGCTACGACTCGACGCTCGGGTTCCCGGACGCGCCCGGATTCCGCGCGGGGATCGCGCACCCCTTCCGCCCGTGGGACCTGGAGGCGGACCGGCCCCACGACCTGGTCGAGATCCCCCTCGCGGCGATGGACGTCACCCTCGGCGAGGAGCGCTACCTCGGGCTGTCGGCGCGCGAGGCCGAGGAACGGCTCATCGGCCTGCTCGACCGGGCGGCCGAGAACGGCGGCGGCTTCTCGATCCTCTGGCACACCGACCGCTTCGACCGGGCCACCGCGCGGGGCTGGGACCGCCTCTACTTCCGCCTGCTCGACGCCGTGCGCGAGCGCGGCGGCGTCTGCCTGCGGGCCGGCGAGCTGGCGCAGGACGCCGCCGACTGGATGGGGCCTCCTCGCTGACGCCGCACGGGGCGCGCCGCGGGCGCATACTCGTGTCCACGAAGGAGGACGGCACATGGCGAGCATCGACGTCCTGAGAGCGGCGCTCGACGACGCGGGCGTCACGTACGAGCTCCTCGAGCACGCGCGCACCGACCGCGCTGCGGACGAGGCGGCGACTCTCGGGATCCCGCCGAACGAGGTCGGCAAGACGATCGTGGTGACGGCCGGGGACGCGAACGTGCGCGTGGTGGTGCCCGCGTCGGAGCGGATCGACCTGCACAAGCTGCGAGACCTCCTCGGCGCGGGGAAGGAGCTCCACCTGCTGAGCGAGGTCGACCTCGCCAGGACCTACCCAGGGTTCGAGCTCGGCGCGGTGCCGCCGATCGGCGGACGGACGGACGAGCTCGTCGTGGACCGACGCATCGCGACGCTCGAGCACGTGGTCTTCGAGGCGGGCCAGCAC
The DNA here is from genome assembly GCA_963750595.1 of uncultured Actinomycetes bacterium. Classification (GTDB taxonomy): domain Bacteria; phylum Actinomycetota; class Thermoleophilia; order Gaiellales; family Gaiellaceae; genus GMQP-bins7. Next base: position 887,326 of record CAVVRG010000003.1, read on the forward strand.
GACCGCTCGGTGCGCGTCCCTGCCGCGGCGCTCGTCTCCGCCACCGGCGCCCGGGTCGCCGACGTCTGCGCCGACTGAGCGAGCAGGGTCGCTAGGAGCGCGCGAGCCGGAGCCTGCCGGCGATCGCCCGCCGCTCTCCCGGGAGGTAGAAGCCCGCGGGGAGGAGCGCGAGGGGATAGGCCAGGGACAGCGCGATCGCCACGGTGAGCCCGCCGCCCGCGAGCTTCCCGACCAGGACGAGCGCGACCGCGACGGCGACGGCGGTGAGCACGCGCCGCCACTGGTACGGCACCGGGAAGATCCGCTGCGCCCACCACGTCATGCCGGCGAACATGGTCACGTAGGCCGCGATCGTCGCCACCGCGGCGCCCATCATCCCGTAGGGCGGGATGAGGAGCAGGTTCAGCGCGACGTTCACGATCGCAGCCGCGCCGGTCACGACCCAGTTGAACTGCGTTCGCCGCGCGCGGCCCACGCCGATCACGACGACGACGTACCCCGCATAGGCGACGACCGAGAACGCGAGCGGCCCGACGACGTCGGCCGAGCGCGCGAACTGAGGCGCCGCCATCCAGTCGACGAGCCATGGCGAGACGAGCGCGAGCGCGGCGGCAACCCAGCTCGTCACGAGCACGAGGTAGGTCAGCACGAACGCGTACGTCCCGCGGGCCTCGCGGTCGTCGTCGATCGAGTAGGCGAAGGCGGGCCAGGCCATCCTGAACGCGGTCAGGAGCAGCGCGATCGCGGACGCGATCCGGACCCCGACCGAGTACAGCCCGACCTCCCCGGCGTCGGCGAGCCTGAGGAGGAAGAAGCGGTCGCTGAAGTTCGTCACCCAGAGGAAGACGGCGCTCGGCACGAGCGGGAGCCCGAAGCGGTTCATCTCGCGCAGGAGGCCGCGGTCGAACTGCAGCCCGAGCTGCTCCCGCCGGTAGCCGACGAGGGCGGCGTACACGAGGAGCGTGCCCGTGAAGCTGCCGACGATGACGCCGAGCGGCCCGGCGTCGAGCGCGACGACGAGGAGGAGCGTCGCGCCGATCGTCAGGCCGATGTTCACGAGGCTCGCGGCCAGATAGGCGGTCGAGCGCTCCTCGGCGCGGAAGAGCGCGGTGAGCTGCTCGTAGTTCATCTGCGCCCAGAGGCCGACGAAGGCCGCGGCGACGACCTCGGCGTCCGCGGACGAGCCGAAGAGGAGGTCCGAGATGTCCCACGAGAGGGCGAGGCCGGCCACGAGCCCGAGCGTCGCCATCCCCATCGTGAACCAGAACGAGGTGCGGAGCACGAGCCGGCGGTGGGCCGGCTCCGCCGAGTCGTAGTAGAAGCGGAAGAACGCGTTCGAGATCCCCAGCCGGAGGATGATCGCGAGCACCGTCGTCAGCGCCACGAGGGTCTCGACGACGCCGTAGTCCGACGTCGAGAGGTAGCGCGTGTAGACCGGCAGCAGGAGGACGGCGAGGATGCGCTGGACGAGACCGCCGAGCCCGTAGATCGCCGAGTGCCTGCCGATTCGCCAGAGTTGCGCCCCGAGCGGCATCAGCGCGAGAGTAGAGCGCGAGCAGGCCGGCGGGCCGGCGCCGACGCCTTCAGCTCGCTCCGCCAGCGGGCAGGAGCCAAGGGCTGAGGGCGTCCCAGCTGGAGATCTCGCACCCGTTCGCGCGGCCCAGGCTGGCCGCGACGGTCTCGCCGTCGACGGTGCCGTGGACGTGCGCGACCTGCGGGCCGCCGTAGATCTGGGTGCAGACGGTGTCCCCTGGCTCCGGCTCGAAGAGCGCAGAGCCTCCCTCCGCCAAGCGGTCGCAGGCCTCGTCGGGGTCGGGGAGGGTGCCGCTCGCGGGGTCGCATTCGAGCGTCCACGTCTCGCTCTCTCCCTCGGGGCCGTCGGCCCAGTACGTGATCGTCAGCGACGTGCCGCCGTCACCGCCGCCCGACGAGTCCGAGCCGCAGCCCGCGAGCGAGGCCGCGAGCGCGACGACGACGAGGAACGCGCGCACGCTCGCAGGGTACTCGGGCTGTTCCTGTTCGTCCTCGCGTCTTGGCCTCGTTCGTGTCGGCCGTTCGACGTGGGCGGGGTGCTGGGCGTCGCCGTTCTGGCCTCGCTCTGCACACGCTAGGGCGGGTACGCGCCGCCCGCGACCTTCACCGCGGCCTCGTCGGCGCAACGTGGCCGGAGCGGTGGTCGTGGGGACCGGCGCCCTGCTCGGGCTCCTCGTTCTCGCGCAAGCCGCGGCCGGAGGAGATCACCGTCGCCGAGCCTGGGCGCGTGCCGCAGCTCGAAGCCGCGTGACGAGCCAAACCAGGGCGGAGGGTGCGGGGATCCGCTCCTCCCGCGCTGGTACCGTCGCCGCGTGCCGAGAAGGGACGCATGAGCCGGCCGATGCGCGTGGTCGGGACGCTCGTCCTGACCGCCGCGGCGATCGCCTACCTCGTCTGGAAGATCGAGCTCCGGACGACGATCGACATCCTCTCCGAGGCGAGCCTCGGCTGGTTCGTGCTCGCGGTCGCGATCATGGTCCTTACGGTGCCCGTGCTCGCCATGCGCTGGGGGTGGCTGCTCGAGGCGCAGGGGATCCACGAGCGGCTGCGGTGGCTCACGAGGACGTACTTCGTCGCGTACACCGCGGGGCAGATCCTGCCGACGTCGCTCGGCGGCGACGCCGTCCGGGTCGTCGAGACCGCGCGGCGCCACGGGGGCCGCACGGCCGTCGCGACCGGCATCGTCGTCCTCGAGCGCGGCCTCGGCGGCGCCGCCACCGTTCTCCTCGGGGCCGTCGGCTTCCTTTTGTCGATCGGCCACTTCGACGTGAGCGCGTACCTCTGGCTCGAGGGGGTCTTCGTCTTCGGAACGATCGTGCTCGCGTTCCTCTTCTTCGCGCGCTCGGCCCGACCCCTGCTCCGCCGTGCGGAGCCGTTCCTCGAGCGTCTCAAGCTGGCGGGGATCCTCCGGGCCTTCTACGAGAGCATCCACCACTACCGCGGGACGCCGCGGCTCCTGCTCGCGGTGCTCTCCGTGACCTTCGCCGTGCAGGCGGTGCGGATCCTCGCGATCTGGGCTGCAGCGAAGGCCGTTGGGATCGACCTCGACGTGCGCGTCTACTACGTGATGGGGCCGCTGCTCTTCCTCGTCATGCTCGTCCCCTTCACGCTGAACGGGTTCGCAGTGCGCGAGGCGTTCTTCGTCAGCTTCCTCGGGAGCCTCGGCGTCGGGGCCGACGAGGCGTTCGCTGCCGGGTTCCTCTACTTCCTCGTGACCCTCGCGCTCTCGCTGCCGGGGGGTCTCGTGATGATGTGGGAGGGGCTGCGCGGCGGGAAGCGCCCCCGGATCGAGCATGGCTGACCACGACGTCGCGGTCGTCGTCGTCACGTACGACGCGATGCCCTGGATCGAGCGATGCCTGGCGAGCGTCGCCGGCGAGGAGGTGGTCGTGGTCGACAACGGCTCCCGGGACGAGACAATCCGCGTCGTTCGCGAGCGCCACCCGGGGGTGCGGGTGGTCGAGGCCGAGAACCGCGGCCTCGGCGCGAGCTGGAACATCGGCATCCGCGAGACGCGGAGCCGCTACGTGCTCCTCCTGAACGCGGATGCCTGGTTGCTCGAGGGCGCGCTCGAACGTCTCGTCGCCTTCGCAGACACGCGAGCGCGAGCCGCGGTCGTGGGGCCCAGGCTCCTGAACCCGGACGGGACGCTCCAGCGCTCCGTGCGAGGCTTCCCGACGCTCTGGCGCCTCGCCACGGAGTACCTCTTCCTGCGAAAGCTCGCGCCGGGCACGAGCGCGCTCAACGCGTTCTACGCGGGTGGCTTCGACCACGACGAGGTGCGTGAGTCGGAGGTCGTCATGGGCGCGTGCCTGCTCGTGCGTCGGGCCGCGATCGACGAGGTCGGCCCGCTCGACGAGGACTTCTTCCTCTTCAGCGAGGAGACGGACTGGTGCTACCGGTTCCGGCAGGCCGGCTGGGAGGTCGTGTTCTTCCCCGGCGCCGAGTGCGTCCACGTCGGAGGCGCCGCGCACGGAGGCCGCCTCTTCCGCGAGAACCTGCGCGGGCATCTCCGCTTCCTGAACAAGCATCGGGGCGCCGCCACGGCCGAGCGCGCGCGGCGGCTGCTCCTTGCCGCGCTGCGGCTCCGCGGCGCGCTGTTCCGGGGCGAGCGCGGACGCGTCTACCGCGAGGCGGCCGGCTGGCTCTCGTCGGGGAGCGCAGACGACCTCCTCCGCGGATGAGCGGAATCCTCCTCTACCTCCGGCTGGCGCTCGCCCTGGCGATCCTGCTGGCTCCGGGGTGGCTGCTGGCGCGCGCGCTCGGCGTGCGCGGGGTAGCCGCGACGCTCGCGTGGTCGCTGACGCTGATCTTCGCCTGCCTCGTGCCGACCTTCGCCCTGAACGGCTCGCTGACCCTGACGCTCGCGCTCCTCTTCGTCGCGGGCGCCGCGGGGCTGGCCACGGCCGTGCTCCGCCGGGCGCCGGCGCCCGTGCTGGCGCCGGGACGCGGGTGGGCAGCGGCCGGAGGCCTCGCCCTCGGGATCCTCCTCTGGCGCGTCGCGGGGACGGTGGAGGGCGACGGGCTCTTCCATCTTGCCAGGGCTCGCAAGCTGCTCGAGCTCGACGGGCTGTCGCTCGACTCCGTCAGCGAGTTCGCCGACGGGAGCCTGCACCCCGGGTATGCCTTCCCACTCTGGCACGGGTTCCTCGCCCTCGTAGCGCGGATCTCGGGCGCCGACCCGGAGCAGGTCGTCCTCCACCTGCCATCCCTCCTCGCGGTGCTCGCTGTCGTCGTCGCGTACGAGGCGGGCTGGGCGCTCTTCCGCCGGTCGTGGGCCGCGGGTGCCGCGGCCGCGGCGCAGGCCGCGTTCGTGTGCTTCGCCCCCGGACACGGGGGTGCCTATCCGCTGCTCTCCCTGCCGGCGACGGCCTCCACGCAGCTGCTGGTGCCTGCGGCGCTCGCGCTCGCCCTCGCCGCGCTCCGTGCTCCGTCCAGAGCGCTCCTGGCCTCCACCGCGGCGGCGGGCTTCGTGCTCGCGGTCGTGCATCCCACGTACGCCATCTTCCTGTGGATCCCGTTCGCCGGGTTCCTCGCCGTGCGCGCACTGTGGGCACGGCAGGACCTTCGGTCCGGGACGCTCGCGCTCGCGGCGCTGGCCGTGCCCGCAGCGGCCTTCATGCTCTGGCTGATCCCGGTCGTGAACGACACGGCGTCCGTCTCGCCGGATGCCGACGAGGTGCGGCGCGCGCTCGAGCACTACGCGGGTCAGCTGGACGTGCGCTCGGAGACGAGCTACAGCCTCGCGCCCGAGGTCCTCACGCGGCGTGGCGCCGTGACGGCTGCCGCGCTCCTCCTCCTGCCGTTCGCGGCGCTGGCCGCGAGGCGCCGGTGGGCGGCCTTCGTCGTCGGCGGGTCGCTCGCCGTGTTCGCGATGATGCTCATCCCCGTTCTCTTCACCGCGCTGTCCGACCTCGTCTCCATCTCGCAGTCACGGCGCGCGGCCGGCTTCGTCCCGTACGCGTTCGCGTTTGCAGGCGGCCTCGGGGTCCTCTCGCGGTTCCTGGGGCCGCTGCTCCCGCTCGTCGCGCTCGCCGGAGGCATCGTGCTCCAGGCCACGGTCCCCGGCGACTTCACGTACGTGCTCGACGATCCCGGGCCGGCGTGGATCACGTGGTTCGCGGTCGTCGGCGGTGCCGTCGCGCTCGTCGTCGGGCTCGTGCGGCGCGGGCCACCGCTCGAGTCGGCTGCCGGGCTCTCCGCTGCGCTCTTCCTGCTCCCGGTCGTCGCGGTCGGGCTCTGGCACTGGAGCTCGCCGGACGCTCCGGGCGGAGCGCTGTCGCCCGGCCTCGTCCAGGCGGTCCGGGACGAGGTGCCGAAGGGATCGACCGTCTACTCCGACCAGGAAACGAGCTACCGGCTCGCGGCCCTGGCGCCGGTGTACGTCGCGGTCGCCCCGCCGGGGAACGTCGCCGACACGAAAGCGAACCGCCCGTACGAAAGAGCCGCCGACGCGAAGCGCTTCCTCCGTACGGGCGATCTCTCCATTCCGAAGCGGTACGGGGCGGAGTACGTCGTCATCGACCGCACGCGTACGGATGTCGAGCCCGAGCTGGAGGAGCTCTTCCGCGACTCGCGCTTCAGCCTCTATCGCACGCCCGCGGGGCCGTAGCCCCCGCCGCCCGGCGTCTCGATGGTGAGCACGTCCCCGGGAACGAGGTCGACCGTCGCGAAGGCGGGGAGCTCCTCGCCGTTCAGCAGGTTGCGCCCGGGGAGCCCGTCCTCGCCGGCGGCGGCGCCGCGTGGGCCGACGCGCCTGCGCTGCGTCAGGAGGGAGAGCCTGCAGGGCTCGAGCACACGCAGCTCGCGGACGACCCCGTCGCCCCCCCGGTGGCGACCGGATCCTCCCGAGCCGAGCCGCAGCGCGTAGCGCTCGACCCGCAGGGGGTACGCGAGCTCGAGCGCCTCGACCGGGGTGTTGAGCGTGTTCGACATGGCGACGTGCACCGCGGAGGGCCCGTCCGCGTCGGGGCACGCGCCCTGGCCGCCGCCGATCGTCTCGTAGTACGTGAACCGCTCGTTCCCGACGACGACGTTGTTCATCGTCCCCTGGCCCTGGGCGGGGACGGGGAGCGCGCGCCCGAGAGCCGCGAAGACGACGTCGGTGATCCGGCTCGACGTCTCCGTGTTCCCCGCCGCCACCGCTGCCGGCGAACGCGCGTTGACGAGGCAGCCCTCGGGCGCACGCACCGAGACCGGCGCGAACGCGCCGCCGGAGGCCGGGAGGTCGGGCGCCGCGAGGCAGCGCACGACATAGAAGCACGCCGAGCGCGTGACGGCGAGCGGACAGTTGAGGTTGCCCGCGTGCTGCGGCGATGTGCCGGCGAAGTCGACGTCGATCGAGTCGCCCGCGATCGTCACCGCCGCGCGAAGCTCGAGCGACCCGTCGGGGGTCTCGAGCTCGTCGGTCGCCTCGTAGCGCCCGTCCGGGAGCTCGAGGATCGCCGCCCGCACCACGCGCTCGGAGTAGGCAAGGAGCTCCTCCATCGCCGCGGCCACGCGAGCCTTCCCCCGGCGGGCGCAGAGCTCGTCGAGGCGGTGCTCGGCGAGCCGGTGCGCCGCCAGCTGGGCACGCAGGTCGCCGCGCCGCTCGTCCGGGCTCCGCATGCGGGCGACGAGCGTCTCGAGCGCATTCGCGTCGAGCCGCGTAGGCGGGACGACGACGCCCTCCTCGTCGAGCGTCGTCGAGCTCGCCGGGAGGCTGCCGGGCTCCGAGCCGCCGACGTCGGCGTGGTGGGCCCGGGTCACCGCGTAGCCGAGGCCGGTTCGGCTGACGATCGTGAGGTCGGGAAGGTGCGTCCCTCCGGCGTAGGGGTCGTTCAGGATCCACGGCTCCCCTGGCGCCGGATCGTGGGCCTGCACCGCCGCGACCGCCTCCGGCATCGCGCCCAGATGCACGGGGATGTGCTCGGCCTGCGTGACCATGCGCCCTTCTTCGTCGAAGAGGGCGGTCGAGCAGTCGCGCCGCTCCTTGATGTTCGGCGAGAAGGCGGAGCGGACGAGCACGGCGCCCATCTCCTCCGCGATCGCGCGCAGGCCGCTCCCGATCACCTGGAGCTCGACCGGGATCAGGGTGCGCTCCTCAGGACGAGGGTGCCGTGGGCGTCCGTCTCGCCCTCCCAGCCGGCAGGCACCCACGCGGTCGAGCCCTCGAGCTCCAGCACCGCCGGGCCGCGTGCGGCGAGTCGTGGGCCGGAGACGGCGACCGGCGCGGCGGGGCGCACGTCGGCCGTGCGGACCGCGACGAGCTCGAGGCCGCGGTCTGCGTCCGCGTACCCGTACCGCTCGAGGTGGGTCTCGTGGAAGCGCTCGGCGAGGCGGGGGCCGAGGGGGACCGTGAGCTCGAACGACTGGCCCGCGTACCGGAGGTCGGCCTCGCCTTCCTGCGGCAGCTCGCCCGCGTTCGAGAGCGGCACGACGTAGGAGCGAACGTGGTCTCGGCGCTCGTCGGCGGCCGCGAGCCCGAGCGCCGACAGGACGCCTGCCGCCGCCGGAACGAGAACCGTCGACATCCCGAGCTCTTCCGCGAGCGCGCACGCGTGGAGCGGGCCCGCACCGCCGAAGGCGACGAGCGCGAAGTCACGCGGATCGAGCCCCTGCTCGACGGAGACGAGGCGCAGCGCTCGGGTCATCTCGGCGTTCACCACCTCGATCACGGCCTCGGGGTCGAGGTCGCGGAAGGCACGTGCGGCGGCCTCTGGGTCGAGCGCGATGCCGCCGGGGAGGGTCGCGGGCAGCCTGCCGAGGAGGAGGTTCGCGTCGGTCACGGTCGGGTCGGAGCCGCCCCGCCCGTAGCAGGCCGGGCCGGGGAACGCCCCCGCGCTCTCGGGGCCGACGCGCACCGCGCCGCCCACGTCCTCGCGCACGATCGAGCCGCCGCCCGCGCCGACGGTGTGCACCGCGAGCGTGGGGAGGCGCACGGGATGCCCGCCGACGACGCGCTCGTGCTCGCGCCGCGCCTCGCCGTCGACGATCGCGCAGACGTCGGTGGAGGTCCCGCCCATGTCGAAGGAGAGCGCGTTCTCGTAACCGGCGAGTCCTGCGATCCTCGCGGCGCCGACGACGCCGGCCGCGGGGCCGGAGAGGAGCGCGAACGCGGCGTGCCGCCCGGCCTCGTCCAGGCTCGCGAGCCCGCCCGACGAGCGCATGACGAGCGGCTCCGGCAGGCCTGCTCCCCGGCAAGCCTCCTCCAGCGAGCCGAGGTAGCCGGCGAGCGTCGGGCCGAGGTACGCGTCCACTGCGGTCGTGGATGCGCGCTCGTACTCACGGAGCTCCGGGGAGACCTCGTGCGAGGCGACGATGTGCGCACGGGGGTGGCGCCGCCGGATCTCCTCGACGAGCTCGCGCTCGTGCGTCGGATCCCGGAACGCGAAGAGGAGGCAGACCGCGATCGCCTCCGCGTCGAGATCGGGGAGGGCGGAGACGTCGAGCGGCTCGAGCTCGCCCTCGTGCCCCACTCGCCCGGGGACGCCGACGCAGCGCTCGAGCGGAACGAGCGGCTGAGCGTGCTCCACGCAGGGCCGATAGAGGTGCGCGCGCGTCTGACGGCGGAGGTGGAGCAGGTGCTCGAAGCCGGCGTTCGTGACGAAGGCCGTGCGCGCGCCGCGCCGCTCGAGGAGCGCGTTCGTCGCGGCCGTCGTGCCGTGCGTGAAGCGGTCGAGGTCCGTCGCGCTCACCGCGACGGCCGCCTCGAGGACGGACTCCTCCTGCCGCGGGGCGGTCGAGACCTTGGCGGTGCGCACCTCGCCGTCCGCCACGAGCACGGCATCGGTGAACGTCCCTCCGACGTCGATCCCGAGCACACGCACGGGCGCATTGTCGACGAGCTGCCGCCGGCACGAGCGGAGTAGAGTGCGCGTCGTGGATCGTCTGGTCTGCCTCGGGCTGAGCCATCGCACGGCCCCGGTGGAGCTGCGGGAGCGGCTCGGCTCGCTCGGACCGGGCGCCGCACGCTGTCCTGCGGTCGAGGAGCACGCCGTGCTCTCGACCTGCTACCGCGTCGAGCTGTACGCGTACCTGGCGGAGGGGGTGGAGGACGCCCGCGGCGAGCTCATCGGCGTCCTCGCCGACACCCACGGGGTCGACCGCGAGCTGCTCGCGGCGCACCTGTACGTCTACGCGGACGAGGACGTCGCGCGGCACCTGTGCCGGGTCGCGTCGGGCCTCGACTCGCTCGTCCTCGGCGAGGCCGAGATCCTCGGCCAGGTCGGCAGCGCGTTCGAGGCCGGTCGTGACGCGGGCACGGTCGGCCCGCTGCTCACGCTCCTCTTCCGCACGGCGATCACCTCGGGCCGGCGGGCGCGGGCGGAGACCTCGATCGGCGCGAACCCCGCCACGGCGAGCTCGATGGCCCTGTCGCTCGCCGAGGGCGCGCTCGGCCCGCTCGCCGATGCGCGGGCGCTCGTCGTCGGCGCCGGCCGGATCGGCCTGCAGACGCTGAAGGCGATCTCGCGGCGCGGGATCGCGGAGGTCGCGGTCGCGAACCGGACTCGGGAGCGCGCCGTAGAGGCTGCGACGCGTTTCGGCGCCTCCGTGCACGGGCTCGACGAGCTCGCCCCCGAGCTCGCGCGGGCAGACCTCGTCGTCACGGCGACGTCCTCCGAAGCACCCGTGCTCCACGTCGGGACGGTTCGCGCGGCAATGGCGGGCCGCGAGCGGCGGCCGCTCGTGATCGTCGACCTCGCGGTGCCGGCGGACGTCGAGCGCAGCGTGGCCGACGTGGACGGCGTGCGGCTCTTCGACGTGGACGACCTCCGAGCGGGGCTGGACGACGCGCTCGCGTCGCGGCTGCGCGAGGTTCCGAGCGTCGAGGCCGTCGTGGAGGAGGAGGTCGCCGACTTCGGGCGCAGGTTCCGGGAGCTCGAGGTGGAGCCGCTCGTCGCCGAGATGCGCCGGCAGGCGGAGATCGTCCGCGCGCAGGAGCTCACCCGCGTCTTCCGAGACCTCGGCGACGTCGACCCGGAGACCGCCGAGCGCATCGAGCACCTTTCTCGCGCGCTCGTCAAGAAGATCCTGCACGAGCCCACGGTGCGGCTCCGCGAGCGCGCCGGGGCCGGCGAGGCGGAAGAGGTGGCCGCAGCCGTCCGCGAGCTCTTCGGCCTCGACTCCTCCCGCGAGCCGTGAGCGGGCCGCCGCCCCGGGCGGCGGTCGTCGTCGGCACCCGGGGATCCGCGCTCGCGCTGGCGCAGACACGGAGGGTGTGCGAGCTCCTCGAGGCCGCCCACCCCGGGGTCGCCTGCGAGATCCGGCCGATCGTCACGCAGGGTGACCGGACGCAAGCGAGCGGCGAGCCGCTGCCCGCGATCGGCGGAAAGGGCCTCTTCACCGCGGAGCTGGAGCACGCGCTCGGGAGCGGCGATATCGACCTCGCCGTTCACTCGCTGAAGGACCTCCCCACCGAGGAGGTCGACGGCGTCGCGATCGGCGCCGTGTGCCTGCGCGAGGACGTGCGCGACTGCCTCGTCAGCTGCGAAGGCCGCGCGCTGAAGGAGCTGCCCCCCGGTGCCGTCGTCGGCACGAGCAGCCTGCGCCGGGCTGCCCAGCTCCTCGCGCTCCGCCGCGACCTCGTGGTGGGCTCGATCCGCGGGAACGTCGAGACCCGGATCCGCAAGGTGCGCGAGGGCGAGGTCGACGCCACGCTTCTCGCAGCGGCGGGCCTCGAGCGGCTCGGCCTGCTCGACGAGGCGGCGGAGGTGCTCTCCGCGGACGTCCTGCTCCCGGCGCCGGGACAGGGCGCCCTCGCGGTGCAGGCGCGGGCCGGTGACGGCGCGACCCTGGAGCTGCTGGCCGCGATCGACGACGCCGACGCGCGCTTGGCCACGACCGCCGAGCGTGCCTTCCTGCGCGCGCTCGGCGCAGGGTGCACGGCACCCGTCGCCGCCCACGGACGCTCGTCGGGTGACCGCATGCACCTCGAGGGCCTCGTCGCCTCGCCCGACGGGCGTGAGGTCGTGCGCGTGTCGGCGGAGGGGTCGCCCGGAGAGGTGGGCGAGCGCGCCGCACGGGAGGCCATGGACGCCGGAGCTTCATCGATCCTGGAGGCGATCCGTGGGTGAGCCGCCGCTCGCGGGGCGGAGGGTCGTCGTGACGCGTCCCCGGGAGCATGCGGGCCAGCTCGTCGCGGGCCTCGAGCGGCTCGGCGCCGAGGTGTCGGTCGTGCCTCTGATCGCGGTCGCGCCCCTCGACGACGGCGGCGAGCTCCCTCGGCTGGTCGAGCACGGCGACCACGACTGGATCGTCTTCACGAGCACCAACGCCGTGCGCGCGGTCGGGAGCGTCGTCTCACAGGTGCGCGCACGCGTCGCCGCGGTCGGTCCGGCGACGGCGGCCGCTGTGCGTGCCCTCGGCGTCGAGCCTGCCTTCGTCCCGGACCGCTTCGCCTCCGCGGAGATCGCCGACGGGCTCGAGCCGCTCGCGGGAGCGCGCGTGCTTCTCCCGCAGTCCGAGATCGCGGAGCCGTCGTTCGCGGACGGGCTTCGCGCACGAGGAGCGACCGTCGACGTCGTCGACGCCTACCGGACGCTGGAGCGCGAGCCGACCACGTCCGAGCTCGCGGAGCTCGACCGGGCGGACGCGATCCTGCTCGCGAGCGGCTCGGCCGCGCGCTCCCTCGCCGCAGCCGCGGGCCCGGGGGAGGGGACGCTTCTCGTCTGCATCGGCCCCTCGACGGCCGAGGCTGCCCGTGCCGCCGGGCTCGAGATCGACCTCGTCGCCGAGGATGCGACGGGGCAGGGCATGATTCAGGCCCTCGTGTCCCATTTCCAGGAGACGTAGTGGCGGATCTCGACACCGGCCGCGTGGGAGCGGCACTCGGCCCGGGCGCGGCGCGCCCGCGACGCTGGCGGCGGACGAGCGCGCTCCGCGACCTCGTGCGCGAGACGCCGCTCGCGCCGGACGACCTCGTCTACCCGCTCTTCGTCGTCGAGGGGCGGGGCGAGCGGATGCCGATCGAGTCGATGCCGGGCGTCGACCAGCTGTCCGTGGGCGTGCTCGCGGACGAGGCCCGCGCCCTCGTCTCCCTGGGGATCGAGGCGGTCCTCCTCTTCGGGATCCCCGAGTCGAAGGACGCTCACGGGAGCGAGAGCCACGCCGAGGACGGTGTTGTCCAGCAGGCGATCCGTGCCCTGAAGGACGCCGTGCCCGAGCTCGTCGTCCTGACGGACGTGTGCCTGTGCGCGTACACGGACCACGGCCACTGCGGGCTCCTGGACGCGGACGGCGCGGTGCTCAACGACGAGACGCTCGAGATCCTCGCGCGCATCGCCGTGTCGCACGGCGATGCGGGCGCCGACGTCGTCGCCCCCAGCGGGATGATCGACGGCATGGTCGGTGCGATCCGCACGGCGCTCGACGAGGACGGGCGGCAGGGTGTCGGCGTCCTCTCGTACGCGGTGAAGTACGCATCGGCCTTCTACGGGCCGTTCCGCGAGGCCGCCGAGGGCGCTCCGGCGTTCGGGGACCGCCGGAGCCACCAGATGGATCCCGCGAACGCGCGCGAGGCTCTGCGGGAGGCGACCCTCGACGTCGAGCAGGGCGCCGACGGGCTCATGGTCAAGCCGGCGCTCGGCTACCTCGACGTCGTCAGGCGGGTGCACGAGCGACATCCCGAGCTCCCGCTCGCCGCCTACAACGTGAGCGGGGAGCACGCGATGGTGAAGGCTGCCGCGGCGAACGGCTGGCTCGACGAGCGGGCGGCGGTGCTGGAGATCCTCACGGGGATCCGCCGCGCCGGCGCGGATCTCGTGGTCACGTACCACGCGAAGGACGCGGCGTCCTGGCTGCAGGGGGCGCGGTGAAGGCCCGCGTCGACGACCGCCCGGCCGAGGAGGCGCTCGACGTCGCGGACGTCGCCGAGCACGGGCGCTCGCCGGAGGGGGCGACGACTTCTCTCGACCGCCGCCTCTTCATGCAGCTCCACGCGTTCGGCGGCGCGGGCGACACCGGTGGGCTCGTCGCGGCGCTTGAGGCCGCGCGCGTCGAGGGCGTGCTGTACGAGGACCTCAACGACCCGTCCGGGATCGCGCTCCTGACGGTGAGCGAGTCCCCCGACACGTTCGTGTCCGAGCTTCGCGGCTTCCTCACGTCCGCGCCCTTCTCGGAGCTGGAGTCGAAGCCGGAGCTCACGATGTTCGGGAGGACGTACGCGATCGGCCACGAGCAGGACCTCGAGGAGACGCTCGTCGAGCGGCCCCGGCGCCGTGTCCTCGACTCGACCCTCCGCTGGGCGATCTGGTACCCGCTGCGGCGCGCCGGCTCGTTCGAGCAGCTGTCGCGGAAGGAGCAGGACGCGATCCTCATGGAGCACGGGGGGATCGGCATGGCGTTCGGCCGTGCAGGCCTGGGGTACGACATCCGGCTCGCGTGCCACGGGCTCGACCGCGCGGACAACGACTTCGTCGTCGGGCTCCTGGGGCCCGAGCTGCACCCGCTCTCGACGATCGTCCAGCGCATGCGGAAGACCCGCCAGACGTCGCTCCACCTCGAGCGGCTCGGCCCGTTCTTCGTCGGCAGGGTGGCGTGGCAGAGCCCGTCTCGGTGACCGAGCCGCCGTCCCGCGGGACGGACGCCGAGCCGACCTCGCCGTTCCTCCGCGCCTGCCGCGGGCTTCCCGTCGACCGTACCCCCGTCTGGCTCCTTCGTCAGGCGGGGCGGTACATGGCCGAGTACCGGGCACTGCGCGAGAAGCATTCGATGCTCGAGCTCGTGCGGACTCCGGAGCTCGCGGCCGAGGTGACGCTGATGCCGGTGGACGCGTTCGGCCTCGACGCGGCGATCGTGTTCTCGGACATCCTTCCGCCGCTCGTCGGGATGGGCCTCGACCTCTCGTTCGTCCAGGGTGACGGGCCGCGCATCGGGAACCCGCTCTCGAGCCGGCGCGACGTCGACCTGCTCTCCGCACCCCCGGCGGAGGAGACGATGGCCGGCACGCTCGAGGCGATCGCGCTGGTGCGGCGCGAGCTCGAGCCCCGAGGCGTCCCCGTGATCGGGTTCGCGGGCGCGCCGTTCACGCTCGCGAGCTACGCGATCGAGGGCGGCTCGTCGAGGGACTTCTCGAGGACGAAGGCGTTCATGCTGTCGGAGCCCGCGGCCTGGCGCAGGCTGCTCGCGAAGCTCGTCACCGTGCAGGCCGACTACCTGCTCGCACAGGTGCGCGCCGGCGCGCAGGCGCTCCAGGTGTTCGACTCGTGGGCCGGGCGCGCGCTCGGGCGGAGCGACTACCTCCGCTACGTCGCTCCGCACAACCGCGAGCTCTTCGGCGCGGTCGCCCGCGGCGACGTCCCGGTGATCAACTTCTCGCTCGGCACCTCCGCGTATCTCGAGGACGCGGCGGGGTGCGGAGGGGACGTCGTGGGGCTCGACTGGCAGCTCCCCCTGGACGAGGCCTGGCAGCGCGTGGGGCTCGACCGCCCGGTGCAGGGCAACCTCGACCCGGCCGCGCTCCTCGCGCCGTGGCGCGAGCTCGAGCCGCGCATCGACGACGTCCTCGACCGCGCAGGGGGACGTCCGGGGCACGTGTTCAACGTCGGTCACGGGCTCGTGCCGCAGACGCCGCCGGACAACGTCCGCCGCCTCGTCGAGCACGTCCGGGCGCGCGCGGCATCGTGACCGTCGAGGCACCGCTCGGGGTCCTCGTCATGGCCTACGGGGGCCCGGCGTCGCTCGAGGAGATTCCCGGCTACCTCGCCGACATCCGGTCGGGCCGCCCCACTCCGCGCGCGGTCGTCGAGGAGATCACGGAGAGCTACAGGGCTATCGGGGGCCGCTCGCCGCTGCTCGAGGCGACGCAGCGCCAGGTGGACGCGCTCGCAGAGCGGCTCGGCGAGGGGTACCGCTGCTACCTCGGGATGCGGCACTGGGCGCCGTGGATCGAGGAGGTCGTCGGCGAGATGCTGGCGGACGGCATCTCGCGCGCGGTCGCCCTCGTCCTCGCTCCGCACTTCAGCGCGATGTCCGTCGCTCGCTACCAGCAGAAGGTCGCCGACGGCCTCGACCTGTACCGCGGGGCGATGGACGTCGAGTACGTACGCAGCTACCACGACCACCCGGGGCTCGTCGACGCCTTCGCCTCGCGCGTGGAGGAGGGCCTCTCCCGCTGGGACGACGCCGAGCGCGGGCGGGTCCACGTCGTCTTCAGCGCGCACAGCCTCCCGCTGCGCGTAACGACGTCCGGGGATCCCTACGACGAGCAGTGCCGCGAGACCGCGCGCCTCGTCTCGGAGCGCGCCGGCCTCCCGGCAGGGCGCTGGTCGTGGAGCTACCAGTCCGCCGGGCGCACCCCCGAGCCCTGGGCCGGGCCCGATCTCGGCGACCACCTCGAGGAGCTCGCGAGCCAGGGCGTCCGCGACGTCGTGGCCGTTCCCGTCGGCTTCGTCTCCGATCACGTCGAGCTCCTGTACGACGTCGACGTCCGGGCGCAGGGCGTCGCGAAGCGCCTCGGCCTGCGCCTCGAGCGCCCGCCCGCCCTCAACGACGATCCCCGGTTCGTCGACGCGCTCGCCGAAATCGTCCGCGACCGTGCCGCTCGCTGGACGAAGGCGGAGGCGGCGTGAGGGTCGCGGTTGTCGGGGGCGGCATCGCCGGCCTCGCCGCCGCGCGGAGGCTCGAGGCGCTGCGCGGCGACGCCGAGGTCGTGCTGCTCGAGCGGGAGGCGATCCCGGGCGGGAAGATCGTCACCGAGCGAACCGGGGGATTCGTGATCGAAGGCGGCCCCGACAGCTTCCTCTCCCGCAAGGAGCGGGGGCCGGGCCTGTGCGAGGAGCTGGGGCTGGAGGACGAGCTCGTGGGGAGGCGACCGGAGAACGCGCGGACGTACGTCCGGCGCAGCGGCGAGCTCCATCCGCTCCCGGCGGGGCTCACGGGGATGATCCCGACGAACCTCGACGCGCTCGCCGAGGGGACGCTGCTCTCGCCGGAGGGCAGGGAGCGCCTCGCGGCCGAGGTCGACCTGCCCGCCGCGCCACCCGGGGACGACGAGTCGATCGCGTCGTTCGTCTCCCGCCGGCTCGGGCGCGAGGCGTACGACCTGCTCGTCGAGCCGCTGCTGACCGGCATCTACGCGGGCGACGGCAACGTGCTGTCCCTCGAGGCCACGTTCCCCGGGCTGCGCGCCCTCGAGCTGGAGCACGGGAGCCTGATCCGCGGGCTGCTCGCCCGGCCGGCGCCGTTCACGGGTGGCCTGCCGCCGTTCGTCGGCCTCCGGCCGGGGATGGACGTCCTCGTGACGACCCTCGTCGCCGGGCTCGAGCGGACGGCGCTGCGAACAGGGACATCGGCGTCCGCGATCGAGCGGAGCCCCGGGGGCTATCGGGTCCTCCTCGACGACGGCGAGGCGGTGGAGGCGGAGGGGGTCGTCGTCGCCGTGCCAGCGGTCGGGGCGGCGGAGCTCCTCGCCGGGCTCGACGAGGGCCTCGCGTCCGCGCACGCCGGGATCCCCTACGCGTCGTCGGCGCTCGTGAGCCTCGGCTACCGGCTCGAGGACGTCCGGAACCCGCTCGACGGTTACGGCTACGTCGTCCCGAGGGTCGAGGGCTCCGACGTCATCGCCTGCACGTGGACGTCGAGCAAGTGGGATGGGCGCGCGCCGGAGGGATCGACGCTGATCCGCGTCTACGCCGGACGATACGGCGGCCGGGACGTCAGCGTCGAGCCGGCCGACGAGCTGGTCGCGCTCGCCCGCGAGGAAGTCCGCCTCCTCGGCATCACCGCGGAGCCGTCGCTGTCCCTCGTCCACCGGTGGCCGCGCTCGATGCCCCAGTACGTGCTCGGGCACCTCGACCGGGTCGAAGCGATCGAGAGGGCGCTCGAGGTCCATCCCGGCCTCGCCGTGGCGGGGGCCGCGTACCGGGGCGTCGGCGTCCCGGACTGCATCCGCTCCGGCGAGGAGGCCGCCGCCCTCGTCGTCCAAGCGCTCGCCCCCGTCGCCGGATGACCCGCGAGACGTCCGAGAGGCTGTTCGACGAGGCAGTGGGCCTCCTCCCCGGCGGGGTGAGCTCGCCCGTGCGCGCGTTCCGCGCGGTGGGCGGGACGCCCGTCTTCGTCCGGCGCGGCGTAGGCGCGTACCTCGTGGACGTGGACGGAAACCGGTACGTGGACTACGTCCTCTCCTGGGGGCCGCTCGTGCTCGGCCACGCGCACCCGCGGGTCGTCGCGGCGCTCGAGGGGGCGGTGCGGCGAGGCACGAGCTACGGCACCCCCAGCCCGCTCGAGCTCGAGCTCGCGCGGCTGATCCGCGCGGCGATGCCGTCGATCGAGCTCGTCCGGTTCGTGAGCTCGGGGACCGAGGCGACGATGAGCGCGCTCCGGCTCGCCCGCGCGTTCACCGGGCGGGAGAAGATCGTCAAGCTCACCGGCTGCTACCACGGGCACGCGGACTTCCTCCTCGTGCAGGCCGGGTCGGGCGTTGCCACGCTGGGGCTGCCCGACTCGCCCGGCGTGACCCGCGGCGCGGTCGCGGACACGCTGACCGCCGACTTCAACGACCTCGGCTCCGTCGAGCGCCTCTTCGCCGACCACGACGACATCGCGGCGGTGATCGTCGAGCCCGTCGTCGGGAACATGGGGCTCGTCCCGCCCCTGCCGGGCTTCCTCGAGGGCCTGCGCGCGCTCACCTCCGAGCACGGCGCGCTCCTCGTCTTCGACGAGGTGATGACCGGCTTCCGCGTGCACCCGGGCGGCGCGCAGGCGCTGTACGGCGTGACGCCCGACCTGACGGCGCTCGGCAAGGTGATCGGCGGCGGGCTCCCGGTCGGGGCGTACGGCGGCCGGCGGGAGATCATGGAGCTCGTCGCGCCGGCCGGGCCCGTGTACCAGGCCGGGACGCTCTCGGGGAACCCGCTCGCGATGACCGCGGGGATCGAGACGCTGCGCGAGCTCGTCGAGCCGGGAGTCTGGGAGGCGGTGGAGGACGCGACCGCGAGCCTCGTCGCCGGGCTGGCCGCGCTCGGCGCCCCGGTTCAGCTCGCGCAGGTGGGGACGATGTTCGGCATCTTCTTCACGGACGCGCCGGTCACGAGCTGGTCGGAGGCGAAGGCCGCGGACACCGAGCGCTTCGCGGCGTTCCACCGCGCGCTCCTCGACCGCGGCGTCTACCTCGCACCGTCGCAGTTCGAGGCGGGGTTCGTCTCGACCGCCCACGGGGAGGCGGAGATCGAGGCCACGGTCGCCGCGGCCGACGACGCGCTTCGATCGCTCCGGTAACCGTGGCTCTTGGGCCGGGCATGCCCGGCCCCTACTACGCTTTCGCGCGGTGAAGGTGCTGCTCGCGACGATGTACTTCCCGCCCGCCGGTGGGGGCGGCGTCCAGCGCTCGCTCAAGCTCGCGCAGTACCTGCCGGCGCTCGGGATCGAGACGCACGTCCTCGCGCCGGACGACCCGAAGTGGGTGCACCGCGATTCCGAGCTGCTCGTCCCCACCCAGGCATGGGTGCACCGCGTGCGCTACGTGGGGCCGCGAGCGCGGAGGCCCGCCGAGGACCTGCGGCGAACGGAGGGGCTCGAGAAGGCGCTCGTGCAGGCGCAGGTCACGGCCCGCCGGCTGCTCGTCCCGGACGCGAGCGTCACGTGGAACCTCACGGCGATCCCCGCCGCGATCCGCATCGCGCGGCGGGAGGGGATCGACGCCGTGATCACCACCTCTCCTCCCGGCTCCGTGCACTTCGTCGGCGCCGCCGTGCAGAAGGCCACCGGCGCCCGCTGGCTCGCCGACCTGCGCGACCCGCTGGTCGCGAACCCCCACCGCCGCTCCGACACCACCGCGGCCCGGGCCCGGCAGGCGGCGAACGAGCGGCTCGCGCGCCTCGTCGCGCGCCGGGCGGACGCCGTCTCCTGCGTCTCCGAGGCCATCGCCGAGGAGGTGGCGGGCCTGGGCGCCCGGGGGATCGTCCGGACGATCTCGAACGGCTGCGACTTCGACGACTTCGCGGGGCTCGAGTATCGGCCGGCGGCGCGATTCCGGATCACGCACGCGGGGAGCTTCTTCGGGAAGCGAGACCCGCGGCCGTTCCTGCAGGCGCTGCACGAGTCGGGTCTCGACGTGGTCGCACGCTTCGTCGGCGACTTCCGCTCCACGGACCGCGAGTGGGCGGAGTCGCTCCGCCTCGGCGACCGGCTCGAGCTGGTCGAGTACGCGCCCCGCCGCGAGTCGCTGCGGCTCCAGCGCGACTCGGAGGCGCTCCTCCTGCTCGTGCCGGACGCCGGCGGACGCGGGAGGGGCGTGCTCTCGGGGAAGGTCTTCGAGTACCTGGCCGCGGGTCGCCCGGTCCTGGCCGTCGTCCCCCCGGACGGCGCCGCGGCCGACCTCGTCCGCGAGACGGGCGCAGGCGTCGTCGTCGCTCCCGACGACGTCGACGGCATCCGCCGCGCGCTCGAGGGCATGCATGCACGGTTCCTCGACGGCGGCCTGACAGCGGTCGACCTGCCCGAGGACATGCGGGCGAGGCTGTCGCGGCGCGCGCGGGTCGAGGAGACGGCCGCGCTCCTCCGGGAGATCGCGGCGTGACCTCGCACGCCCTCCCTCTCCGGGCGGCGGCGCGCGACCGCGTGCTCGTCCAGCCCGTGCTCGACGGGCTCTTCCTCGCCACGATCTTCACGGTCACGTACCACAAGCTCCAGTGGGAGCTCGCCGGCGCGCTCACGCTCTCCGACGTGCTCACGTCGGTCTTCCTCGTCCTCTTCGTGTGGCTCCGCTTCGAGCAGGAGGACTCGCGGCTCACCCGGACATCGGCCGTCGCGCTGGCGTTCTTCGTCGCGTTCGCGCTCGTCTACCTCACGGGCTTCTACAACCTCGACACCGGCCAGGCCCTCGCGCAGTGGGCGAAGGGGATGGTGAAGTTCGTGCTCCACTTCGGCTTCCTCGTCGCGGCGGTCGCGCTCCTCGCGCGCCGCTCGCAGAGGTTCTACTGGTACGCGCTCGCCGCGTTCATGGCCGGGATCACGCTGAACGCGGTCTACGGCGTCGTCCAGCTCGTCCTCGCCGAGCTCACGGGCGCCAACCTCGACGAGATCCTGATCGAGCCGATCACCTCCCGCCAGACGGGGATCAACGTGTTCGGCGCGATCGGGGGCACGCAGGAGGTCTTCCGGCCGAACGCGCTCACGGGTGACCCGAATCACCTCGGCATCGAGCTCGTCGTCCCGCTGCTCGTGCTCACGCCCCTCTACCTCCGTCTCGAGCGCGGGCACCGGTTGCGCGTGCCGCTGGCCGTCCTCCTCGGGTTCCTGCTGATCGTCGAGCTCGCGACGCTCTCGCGGAGCGCCCTGCTCGGCCTCGGCGTGGGCGCGCTCGTGCTCCTCCTGCCCTACCGGCGCCATCTTGCGCGGCCGGCTTTCCTGGTGCCGCTCGGCGCCGTCGTCGTCGTGGTCGGCGCGATCGTGGTCGCCCGGCTCGACTTCTTCCTCACCGTGTTCCGTGCGCGGACGAACACGAGCAGGGGGGCCGCCTCGCCGCACTTCGAGGTGTACGGGTTCGTCCCCGACGTGCTCTCGACGAACCCGTTCTTCGGCCTCGGGCTCAACAACTTCGCGGTCTACTACGAGCACGTCACCGGCCGCGAGGACTTCGGGCCGCACTCCTTCTACGTCGCGACCCTCGTCGAGACCGGCCTCGTGGGGACGGCCCTCTTCGCGCTGTTCGCGGTCTGGATCTTCCGGCGCCTGGGCGCGGCGCGTCGGCTCGGACGGGCGCTCGCTGCCGCCGGGGCACCGCTCGCCAGGCGCGTCCGCCCGCTCGCCTGGGGGATGACGGCGGCGCTCGTCGCGACGCTCGTCGCCAACCTCTTCTACCTGACGATGACCTTCTACTACTTCTTCGTCTTCGCGGCGCTCGCGGTCGCGCTCCCTGTCG
Organism: uncultured Actinomycetes bacterium; assembly: GCA_963750595.1. Lineage (GTDB taxonomy): Bacteria > Actinomycetota > Thermoleophilia > Gaiellales > Gaiellaceae > GMQP-bins7. Next base: position 908,699 of record CAVVRG010000003.1, read on the forward strand.
TCTTCGGGCGTCGGGCCGAGCCGCGGTGAAGGTCCTCGTCCTGACGACGTCGTACCCGCGCGGGCCGGACGACGTCGCCGGAGTCTTCGTGCGGGACGCGGTGGAGCACCTGCGGGAGGCGGGGATCGAGGTGGACGTCGTCTCACCTGCCTCGTTCCGGCACTACGGGCTCGCCTACGGGCACGGGATCGCCGGAAATCTCCGGCGCAGGCCCTGGCTCGCGCTCGCCCTGCCGCTCTTCCTCGCCTCGTACGCGCGCGCTGCGCGGAAGGCCGCGCGGGACGTCGATCTCGTGCACGCTCACTGGCTGCCGTCCGCTCTTCCCGCGCTCAAGACCGGGAGGCCGTTCGTCGTCCAGCTCTGGGGCACGGATGTCGAGCTCGCGCGGCGTGCGCCCTGGCTCTTCCGGTGGCTCGTGCGGCGCGCGCGGCTCGTCCTCAGCCCCTCGCAGGCGCTCGCGGGGGACGCCCGCGCGCTGGGGGCGCGGGAGGTTCGGGTCGTCCCCGCGGGCGTCGAGCTCCCCGAGACCGTCGGCGAGCCCGAGGAGCCGCCGCACGTCCTCTACGTGGGTCGTCTGTCCGAAGAGAAGGGCGTGCGCGAGCTGCTCGAGGCGACCGAGGGCATGCCGCGCGTCGTGGTGGGCGACGGGCCGCTGCGCGAGCTCGTGCCCGACGCGGTCGGGTTCGTCGGGCCGAGCATGCTCGGCCCCTACTACGAGCGCGCGGCGGTCGTCGTCTGTCCCTCCCGGCGCGAGGGCTACGGCGTCGTGGTGCGCGAGGCCATGGCGCACGGACGGCCGGTCGTGGCCACGGCGGTCGGCGGGCTCCTCGACGCGGTGGAGGACGAGGTCACGGGCATCCTCGTGCCGCCGGGCGACGCCGGTGCGCTCCGGTCGGCCCTGGAGCGGCTCCTCGCCGATGCCGCGCTGCGGCGCCGGCTGGGTGACGCTGCCCGGGAGAAGGTACGCGAGGAGCTCTCGTGGGAGGCTGCGGTCGAAGCCACGATCGAGGCCTACCGCGCGGCCCTGGCCGGCGCCTGACGCGTCCGGCCCGAGTACCATCGTCCCGTGCCCGAGCTGTACGTCAACGGCCGGCGGATTGCCGACGACGAGCCGGCGTACGTGGTCGCCGAGATCGGGCACAACCACCAGGGCGAGCTGGAGAAGGCGAAGGCGCTGATCCACGCGGCGAGGGAGTGCGGCGTGGACGCGGTCAAGCTCCAGAAGCGTGACAACCGGCGCCTCTTCACGCGCGCGTTCTACGACTCGCCTTACGACAACGAGAACAGCTTCGGGCGCACGTACGGGGAGCACCGCGAGGCGCTCGAGCTCGGGAAGAGCGACTGGTTCGAGCTCGGCAGCTACTCGCGCGAGGAGGGCCTGGGGTTCGTCGCCGCCGCCTTCGACGAGCCGAGCGCCGACTTCCTCGCCGAGCTCGGCGTCGACGCGTTCAAGTTCGCCTCCGGCGACCTCCCGAACGTCCCGTTCCTGCGCTACGTCGCGGCGTTCGAGAAGCCGATGTTCCTCTCGACGGGCGGCGGGACGCTTGAGGACGTCGACCGCGCCGTCGACGCGATCACCGCGACGAACTCGCAGCTCTGTGTGCTGCACTGCACCGCCTCGTACCCGGCAGACGTCGAGGACCTCAACCTCTCGGTGATCGCGACGCTGCGCGAGCGCTACCCGGAGCTCGTCATCGGGCTCTCCGACCACCACAACGGCATCGCCATGGCGCCCGTGGCCTTCATGCTCGGCGCGCGGGCGTTCGAGAAGCACTTCACGTTGAACCACGCCTGGAAGGGCACCGACCACGCGTACTCGCTGATGCCGGACGGCATGCGCCGCTTCGTCCGCGACCTCCATCGCGTCCCGGCCGCGCTCGGGGACGGCGTGAAGCGCCGCCTGCCGAGCGAGGAGCGCCCGCTCGAAAAGATGGGGAAGAAGCTCGTCGCGGCACGCGAGCTCCCGGTCGGGCACGTGCTCGTTCCCGGCGACCTCGAGGCCCGGTCGCCGGCGGACGGCGGGCTCCCGCCCTACGAGCTCGACCGGCTCCTCGGGAGCACGCTGCTGCGGCCGCTCGCCGTCGAGGAGGAGATCGCGCTCGAGGACGTGGAGCCGGCCGAGAAGCCCGTCGCCTCCCGGTAGAGCGTGGTCGAGCTCACGAAGGTCCGGTTCGCCGTCTTCGACTTCGACGGCGTCTTCACCGACAACCGCGTCTGGACGAACGAGCGCGGCGAGGAGAGTGTCGCGTGCTGGCGTGGCGACGCCTACGGCCTGCGGCGGCTGGAGGAGGTCGGCGTCGAGCACCTGATCATCTCGACGGAGGTGAACGCCGCGGTCGGCGCGAGGGCGAGCAAGATCCGCGCCGAGTGCCGGCAAGCAGTCGAGGACAAGCTCCCCGTGCTCGAGGAGGAGGTCGCGCGCCGCGGGCTCACGCTCGAGGAGACCGCCTTCGTCGGGAACGACGTGAACGACGCGGGCTGCCTGGGCGCCGTCGGCTTTGCGGTCGTGCCCGCCGACGCGTGGCCGGAGGTCGTCCCGCTCGCCCGTCTCGTCCTCACGCGTCCCGGCGGCCGCGGGTGCGTTCGAGAGTTCTGCGACGCTGTGTGGAACGCGAGACGGGAGCGGGCGTGAGCGATCCGCTCTTCGATCTGGACGGCCGCGTCGCGGTCGTGACCGGTGGCATGGGGCAGCTCGGCTCCGTGTACGTCGCGGGCCTCGTCAAGCGCGGGATGCGGGTCGCGGTCTTCGACGTCGCCGAGGGCGACGTCCCGGAGGGAGCGCGCGCCTTCGCGGTCGACGTCACCGACCGGGACTCGATCGAGTCCGCGGAGCGCGAGGTCGAAGCGCTCTGGGGGGCTCCCCACCTGCTCGTGAACAACGCGGCCCTCGACTCCCCGCCCGACGCGCCCGCCGAGGAGGTCGGGCCGTTCGAGACCTATCCGGAGGGCTCGTTCGACGCCGTCCTCGACGTGAACGTGAAGGGGGCCTTCCTCTGCTGCCAGGTGGTCGGAGGCGCCATGGCGCGGGATGGCCGGGGCTCGATCGTCAACGTCTCGTCGATCTACGGGCTCCTGTCGCCTGTCCAGGGCATCTACGACTTCCGGCGCGCGCGCGGCGAGACCTTCGTCAAGCCGGTCGCCTACTCGGTCTCGAAGTCGGCGATCCTCAACCTCACGCGGTACCTCGCGACCTACTGGGCGAGGGCCGGCGTGCGGGTGAACACGATCACGCTCGCCGGCGTGTGGAACGACCAACCCGCGGAGTTCCTCGAGGCGTACACCGCTCGCGTCCCGCTGGGCCGCATGCTCGACGCCGGGGAGGCGCTCGGCGCGCTCGTCTTCCTCGCCTCCGACGCCTCCTCGTACGTCACCGGGGCGAACGTCGTCGTCGACGGCGGCTGGTCGGCTTGGTAGCGGTCCCGGCGGAGATTCCGAACCTCGTCGGAGGCGCGGCGTCGCCGGCTGTCTCGGGCCGGTGGCTGGACAAGCTGCGGCCTGCGGACGGCAGCCTGCTCTGCCGGGTCGCCCGCTCCGGGGAGGACGACGTCGCGGCGGCCGTGTCTGCGGCCCGGGCGGCCCAGCCCGAGTGGGCGGAGCGCACCGTCGTCGAGCGCGGGAACGTGCTCCGTGACCTCGCCCTCCTCCTCCGGGAGCGGCGCGAGGAGCTGTCCGAGGTCGTCGTCGAGGAGACCGGCAAGAGCGTCGAGCTCGCGCGCGGGGAGACCGACGCGGCCGTCGAGATGGGGCTCTTCGTGGCGGGCGAGGGCCGTCGCTACTACGGCCGCACGACGACGGCGAGCGTGCCGCACCGCACCGTGCTCACCGTGCGGCAGCCGCTCGGCGCCGCAGCGCTCGTGACGAGCTTCAACACGCCGCTGCCGAACGTCGCGTGGAAGGCGTTCCCTGCGCTCCTGTGTGGAAACGCCGCGATCCTGAAGCCGTCCGAGCACACGCCCGCCTCCGCGTGGCGCTTCGGGGAGCTGGCCTCCGAGGTCGGCGTACCGGCCGGCGTCCTCGGCGTCGTCCAGGGCTACGGCCCCGAGGCCGGCGCCGCGCTCGTCGAGCATCCCGACGTCGACCTCGTCAGCTTCACCGGCTCCGCCGAGACGGGGCGCTGGATCAACGAGACGGCGGGCGGACGGCTGGCGAAGGTCTGCCTCGAGCTCGGGGGCAAGAACGCGCTCGTCGTCTGCGACGACGCGGACCTCGACCGGGCGGTCCACTGGTCCCTCGAGTCGTCGTTCTCGAACGCCGGCCAGCGGTGTGCCGCCGCAAGCCGGATCGTCGTCCTCGACGGCGTCTACGACGCCTTCTGCGAGCGGCTGGTCGCGGGCGCGCTTGCCCGCCCTGCCGAGCCCGTCATCAGCGAGGCGAGCCTCGACCGCCTTCTCGACGGCGTCGAGCGCGCGACGGCGACAGGGGCGAGCGTGCTCTGCGGCGGCACGCGCCTCGACCGGCCGGGGTGGTATCTGGAACCGACCGTGGTCGAGGGGGCGGCGCCGGGCTCCGAGATCTCCCGCACCGAGCTCTTCGGTCCCGTGACGCTGCTCTTCCGGGTCACGAGCTTCGACGAGGCGGTCGCGCTCGTGAACGACTCGCCCTACGGGCTGACCGCCGCCATCCACACGGCGAGCGTGCACCGCGCGCTGCGCTTCGCCGAGCAGGCCCGGGCCGGCGTCGTCGTCGTGAACGGCGGGACGCACGGCTCCGAGCCGCACATGGGCTTCGGGGGCGTCAAGCGGTCGGGGACCGGTTGGAGGGAGGCTGGGGTGGAGGCGCTCGACGTCTATTCCGATTGGAAGGTCGTGAACATCGTCGCCGACCCGGAGCTCGTGTGAACAACGCTCGCCTTCGGCTCGCGCTCGCGGGGGAAACCATGTCTCCCCCGCGTGCCAACTTCTGCTCGAAAGCGTGGGGAACCTCCCGGCTTCCCACACCCCTCCACGTTCCAGAGCCCGCCAGGGCGGGTTCGTGAACAACACCGTCGCGGTCCTCGGCCCCGGCGCCGTCGGCGGGATGCTCGCCGTCCGTCTCTCCCTCGCCGGGGTGCCGATGGTGTGCGTCGCGCGCCCGGAGACGGTCGGGATCATCGCGCTGTCCGGCCTCGTCCTCGAGTCGGTCGAGGGTACGCTCTTTGCCCGGCCGGAGGTGGCGGAGGAGCTCACGCGGCCCGTGGGGCTCATGCTCGTCACCGTCAAGGCGCCGGCGCTCGAGGACGCGCTCGAGCGCGTCGATCCCGAGGCGGTCTCCGACGGCGTCGTCCTGCCGCTGCTGAACGGGCTCGAGCACATGGACGTGCTGCGCGAGCGGTTCCCCGGCCGCGTCGCCGCGGGCACGATCTCGCACTTCCAGGCGTACCGCGCCGGACGTGTGCAGATCGTCGAGGCGACGCGCTCCGCAGTCATCACGTTGGCGTCGGAGGAGCTCCCGCGCGGCGACCTCGAGCTCGTCGCCGACCTCCTGCGTCGGGCGCGCATCGACGTGCGTGTCGGTCAGAGCGAGAAGCGCGTGCTCTGGCACAAGGCGGCCCGGATCGCCGCCCTCGCGGCGGCGACCTCGGCCACCGGACGCACCGTGGGTGAGCTCCGCAGCGACCAGGCCTGGCGGGAGCGCCTCCAGCATGCGGTCGCCGAGGCCTGCGCCGTCGCCGAGGCCGACGGCGTCCCGCTGCGGCCCGCTGCGCAGTGGGACATCATCGACCAGATGGCCGACGAGACCACGACGTCCGCGGCGAGAGACGTGGTCGCGGGCCGGCGATCGGAGCTGGACGCGATCGTCGGGTCGGTCCTGCGCGCTGCCGACAGGCTCGGCGTGCCGACGCCCACGCTCGCCGGGCTCGCTTCCGCGGCCGGCCTGCCGTGAGCCCGCCCTCGGCCGTCGCCTTCGTGCCCGCGCGGTCCGGCTCGGAGCGCGTGCCGGGGAAGAACGTCCGGCCGCTCGCAGGCCATCCGCTGCTCGCGTACGCGATCGAGACCGCGCTGCAGAGCGGCGTGTTCGACCGCGTTGTCTGCTCGACCGACTCGGAGGAGGTCGCCGCCGTGGCGCGCTGGTACGGAGCGGACGTGCCGTTCCTGCGCCCGGCCGAGTACGCGACGTCGACCTCGCCCGACATCGAGTGGCTCGGCTTCACGCTCGAGCGCCTCGACGAGGCCTACGACGTCTTCGCCATCGTGCGCGCGACGAACCCGTTCCGGGGCCCTGCAGTGGTGCGGCGGGGGCTCGAGCAGCTCCTCGACACGCCCGAGGCGGACTCGGTCCGCGCGGTCGAGCTCGTGAAGCAGCATCCCGGGAAGATGTGGCTGCTCGCCGAGGATGGTCGCACGATGCGGCCGCTGCTCGACCAGTCCCACCTCGACGTCGCCTGGCACGCGGGGCAGTACCAGGCGCTCCCTCCCGTGTACGTGCAGTCGAGCGCCCTCGAGATCGCGTGGGCGCGGGTCGTGTCCGAGACGGGCACGCGGGAGGGACGCGTCGTCGCACCCTTCTTCACCGAGGGGCACGAGGGCTTCAACGTCGACGACGAGTACGACTGGGAGCGTGCGGAGCGCCTCCTCGCGTCGGGGGCGGCGTCGCTGCCCGCGGTCGGCCGGCCGCCGTATGCTCCGGCCTCGTGAAGGTCGCGGCGCTCGAGACGCTCTTCTGCGACGCCGGCTGGCGGCCGTGGATCTTCCTGAAGGCGACCGCGGACGACGGGAGCGTCGGCTGGGCCGAGATCACCGACTCGCACGGGTCGCCTCGCGGCCTCGCGGGCATCGTGGAGGATCTCGCCCCGGTCGTCGTCGGGCGCGACCCCCGGCCGGTCGAGCGCATGTACTGGGACCTCTACCGGCACACGCGGCAGAGCCCCGGCTCGGTGATCGCGAAGGCGATCGCGGGGGTCGAGAACGCGCTCCTCGACCTCAAGGCGAAGGCGCTCGGCACTTCCGTGCACGAGCTCTTCGGCGGGCCCACCCGGGAGAGCATCCCCGCGTACTGGTCGCACTGCGGGACGACCAGGGCACGGGCGTGGGATGTGACGGGGACACCCAAGCTCGCCTCCTACGACGACGTCGCCGCCCTCGGCCGCGAGGTCGTGGAACGCGGGTTCACCGCCTTCAAGACGAACGTCGTCGTGCCCGGCGACGAGCCCCAGGTGCTGATGCCCGGGTTCGGCGCCGGCGGGGGCACGCTGCACGCGGACGAGATCGTCTCCGCTCTCGTTCGGCTGCTCGAGGGCTTCGCGGAGGGGACGGGCGGGGCGGCACGGCCGATCGTCGACCTGAACTTCAACCTCGAGCCCGAGGGCTGCGCGCGGGTCGCGCGCGCGCTCGAGCAGTTCGACCTCCTCTGGCTCGAGGTGGACATGTACGACCCTGGGGCGCTCGCCCACGTACGGCACGTTGCCCCGATGCCCGTCTGCTCCGGGGAGAACCTGTACGGGAGTCGCGAGTTCCGCCCGTTCCTCGAGGCCGGCGGGATGGACGTCGCCTCCGTCGACGTCATCTGGAACGGCTTCCACCAGTCGAAGAAGATCGCCGACCTGGCGGAGACCTTCGAGGTCAACTGCGCGCCGCACAACTACTACAGCCACCTGGCGACCTTCATCGCCGCGCAGTGGTGCGCGGCCATCCCGAACGCGCGCATCCTCGAGCTCGACGTCGACGACGTGCCGTGGCGGGACGAGCTCGTCTCCGCAGTGCCCGAGATCGCGGGCGGCGAGCTGCGGATCCCGGAGGGGCCGGGCTGGGGCGTCGAGGTGCGCGAGGACGTGCTCCGCGCGCACCCCTGGCCGAAGGAGTGATGCCGGAGCGCGCTCGGCACCACGGCTTCGCGGCCGCCGCCGGCGCCCTGCTCCTGGTCGATGTCGTCGTGCGGCTGGTCGCCGGCGGCCCGTACGCCGGTGCGACCTGGCTCCTGCTGATCGCGTGCGCGCTCGCGCTGGTGCCCTTCCTGCCGGCCGAGCTGGCGAGGCCGTCCGTGCGCCTCGCCGTGGTCCCCGCTCTCGCGGTCGGCGCGTTCTCGATCCTCCTGACGACCGTCTCGATCGTCGGCGTGCAGCTGACGGAGACCTCGATCCGCACCGCGGCAGTCGCGCTCGTCCTCGCCCTCGTCGTGATCGGGGTGCTCGTCCGGCCGTCCCCGTCGCCGGCACGCCCGCACTGGTCGGCCCGGCGCGAGGTGGCTGTGGTGGCGCTGCTCCTCGCGGTCTTCGCGTTCGCGCTCGCGTCCGCGTGGGACATCGCGTACCCGTTCCAGGCCAGGGGGACGGACTGGGGCCACTACCTCCTCTACGCGGACGAGGTCTCGACGCAGGAGCATCTGCTGATCGACGACCCGCTCGCGGGCGAGGAGGGTCGCGTGTTCGCCGACCCTCCGGCGGTCGGCGCTCTCTACGGCAGCCTGCTGGTCCTGGACGGCGTCTCGTCGTGGTCGCTCACGGCCGGCATCGTCGTCCTGTCGGCGCTGACGGTGCTGAGCGTCTACGTCCTCGTCGCCACGCTCTGGGGCGCCGGCGCGGGCGTCGCCGCGGCGGCTGCCTACGCCGTCGCGCCGATCCGGCTCGATCCCGTGTACTGGCACGGGCTCGGGACGACCCTCGCGCTCCTGTTCGTGCCCGTCGTCCTCCTCGCCCTCGGCCTGCTGTTCCGGCGAGGCGGGGACCGGCGAGCCGTCGCGCTCCTCGCGCTGGGCCTCGCGAGCGTCGGCGCGGCGCACGCGACGAGCGCGATCGTGGTGGCCGTCCTCGTCCTCCTGGCGCCGATCGTGGACCTGGCGCGCCATCTCGTCCGCGCTCGCGGGCCCGGGCGGGACGCACTCCACTCGTGGTGGCGAGGCGGTGTCGTGCGGCCCGTGCTCGCGGCGGCCGCGCTCGCACTCCTGGTCGGCGCAGGCGTGGTCGCGCACCTCCAGCTCCAGGCGTCGGCGCTCGGTCGGCCCGTCAGCTACCGGTTCCTCGGGACCGACTGGCTCGACCGGGCGGCCATCGAGGGGTACTACTCCTGGCAGTTCCTGGGCATGGTCGCGGTCGCGGCCGTGCTGGTCCTGTCGTCGCGCCGGCTCCGCGGCGACCCGGCGCTCCTCGCCGTCGGCGCGTTGGCGCTCGCCTGCCTCCTCGTCAGCCAGCTCTGGCGCGTGCACGTCCCGTACGAGTACCGGCGCACCGTCTACTACCTCGCCGTGGCGATGGTGACCGTGATCGGCGTCGCGTTCCTCCGGGCGAGGCCCCGTCCGCTCTGGGTGGGCGCCTGGATCCTCGCGCTCGCGTACGTCGCGCACCTCTCGGTCGGGTTGCGCCTGCCGCAGCGCGTGCTCGACGCTCCCCTGCCACGGGACCCTGCGGTGGCCGGGCTCCTCGAGCTCCGTGCGCGTCTCGACCGTGGCGAGCTGCCCGCCACCGACCGCCTCGTCAGCGACCCGTGCCTGCACTTCGCGGTGCCGTACCTCGTGCGGAGGCCCACGCTACCGGCGTTCGGCGAGCGCCAGGTGGGCTTCGTCGCGCGCCTGCCGCTCGCCCGGAAGGCCGCCGAGATCCTCGAGGGCGGGCGTGAGGGAAATCGGCTGGCCGAGAGCCTCGGGGTGGGCTACGTCGTCGCCGACCCGGAGTGCGCGCCGGGGCTCGCCGCCAGGTTGGGTGGGACCGTGGTCCTCGGAAACGACAAGCTCGTCGTCGTCCGGCTCCCGCCGCCCGCACGCGGACCGGGCGGTTAGCCCTTTGTGTCCCAGTACCGGGGCAGGGCACTGAGGCGGCGCTTCAGCGAGAGCGGGAGCCGCCGGTGTCGGCGTCCGAGCTGGAGCCCCGAGAACTTCGCGAGCTCGTAGGCTGCCGCGTACGGGATCCAGCGGCGCCGGCCCGTCCGCCACAGCCACGCCACCTCGCCGCGCGCGTAGCGGGCCGCTGCGCCGCGGAGCGCCGAGCCCGGCTCGGCCCCACCGCCGGCGTACGACCGCTCGGCGGAGACGCCGGAGTCGAAGAAGCGCCGGAAGGCCCCCGCGACGGTGTAGGAGTGGGAGTGGTGCACGACCGCGCCCGGCTCGTAGACGAGCTCGTGTCCCGCGAGGAGGACCCGTCTCGACCACTCCTGGTCCTCGCTCATGATCAGGTCGTCCGCGAACGGGAACTCGCTCCAGATCTCGCGTGGCATCGCCGCGTTGACGTTCGAGAAGAGCGTCGCCTCGAAGGTCGGCTGCCCGTCGCCCGCCCAGCGCTGCACGCGCGGCTCCGGGCCGTAGAGGAAGTCGAGGAAGTAGCGCTCCGGCGGCGTCGCGTCCTCGTGCGGGAGCTGCCGGCCGTACACCCCTGCCACGCTTCGCCCCGAGCGGAGTGGGGCCACGAGCCGCGAGAGCCACCGCTCGTCGGCCGCGAACGCGTCCTGGCTCGTGAAGGCGAGCACGTCTCCGCCCGCGAGCTCGGCGCCGAGGTTCCGGGTGCGGCCGTGGTTGAACTCCTCCGGCGGGATCTCGTGCACCCGCGCGCCCCGTGCCCGGGCGACCTCGACGCTCCCGTCCGAGGAGCCGGAGTCGACGACCACGATCTCGACCTCGTCGTCCACCTCCTGACACGCGATGGCGTCGAGGCAGCGGACGAGGTCGGCGCCGCCGTCCTTGACCGGAATCACGATCGAGATCACGCGGGTGCGGCGGAGACGACGAACTGGTACGCGAAGAGCTGGGGTCGCAGCCGGCCGATCGCGTGCGCCGCCCCCTCGACGCGTGGCGACCCCACTCCGGGCACCGGCACCGTGAAGTCGAGCTCGACGATGCGGTAGCCGGCACGCGCGAGCGTCTCCACGAGCGTGGCCCTCGTGAAGAGGTGGAGATGCGTGCGGTCGAGGATGCCGCGATCCGTGTACCGCCACCGGCCGACGAGGAGACCGAGGCGGTTCGCCCAGTTCGCGACGTTCGGCGTCGTCAGGACCAGGCGACCGTCGCGGCGTAGGAGCGGGCGCACGCGAGCGAGGAAGCTCTCGGGGTCGCGCAGGTGCTCCACGAGGTCGCCGCAGAGGACGACGTCGAAGGACTCGGGCTCGAAGGGGAGGTCGATCGTCTCGGCGTCGCCGACGAGCACCTCGGCGCACACCGCGCGGGCCTCCTCGGCGGCGACGGGGTCCCGCTCGATCCCGACGACCGTGCACCCGCGCGCAACGAGCGGGCGCGCCAGGTATCCGCTCGAGCACCCGATGTCGAGCACGCGCTTCCCCTCGCCGACGAGGGCGAGCAGCTTGGCATGACCCCCTTGGGGACGCTCGTTCAGCGGGACGTACGCGGATGTGGTCGCGCTCGTCACCGCTCGTCGTCGCGCCGGAGCGGCATGACGAGCAGCGCGAGGAAGAAGGCACCGAAGACGATCTGGACCCCCAGGCCGAGCATCGTCGCGAGCAGCGCGGTCTCGTACGCTCGTCCGAGCGTCCCGAACCCCTCCGACGCCCACTCCACTCCCACGCCGAAGAGACCGGCGAGCGCCAGGACGACGAGGGCGCCGCCGACGAGGAGACCATGCTCGAGCCGCAGGCGCTCGGCGAGGCGGTCGAGCCAGGGGTCGTGCTCGCCGATGCGGACGCGCGCGTACGTACGGGCGAAGACGCCGAGCTGGATCACCTGGGCGCCGATCAGGGTCAGCGCCACGAATCCCAGCATCGTGTGGATCTGCCAGGTGCGCCCGAGCACGTCGACCGGGCCCGTGGCGAGGAGGAGCATGCCGAGGAACCCGAGGAGCAGGAGCACGCTTCCGGGGACGAGGAAGAGCCAGCTCGGGCTGTACAGGAGCATGAACCGGACGTGCCGCCACGCGTCGCCGACGCGGTTGAGCTTCGACTCGCCGACTCGCGGGTAGTAGTCGATCGGGATCTCGCTCACGGCCAGGCCCCGCCGGTAGGCCTTGAAGACCATCTCCGACGCGAACTCCATGCCCGTGGAGTGGAGGTCGAGGGCGATCGCGGCGTCCTTCGTGATCGCCCGCATCCCGCAGTGCGCGTCGGAGACCTTGACGCCGAAGAGCACGTTCAGCATCCCCGTGAGGATCGGGTTCCCGACGAACCGGTTGAGGAAGGGCATCGCGTCGCCGTGGATCGTCCCCTTGAATCGGGAGCCCATGACGAGGTCGTCACCGGCCTCGAGGCGGTCGACGAACGGCCCGAGCTCCTGGAGCGGATACGTCTCGTCGGCGTCGCCCATGACGAGGTACTTCCCTTCCGCCTCGGCGAGCCCGGTGAGGTACGCGCTGCCGTAGCCGCGGCGCTCCTCTCGCACGACCCGCGCGCCGTGCTCGGTGGCGATCTCCGCGGAGCGGTCGCCGGAGCCGTTGTCGATCACGAGGACCTCCCCCGTGCGACCCGCGCGGCGGATCCCCTCGAAGGCCTGGTCGACCACCTTCCCGACCGCCTCCTCCTCGTTCAGGCAGGGGATGACGACGCTGATCTCGGGCGGGGAGGACATCGGCGGAGGCGTCGCCGAAGCTACCAGGTGCGCAGGCGGGGGAAAGCGGGTGACAGGCACCGCCTTCGCCGGAGCCAGTCACGGTGCCGATCGCTGGTGACTGTCCCCGAAGGGGACTGCCACCCGCTTTCCTGTCACCCGCTTTCCTCTCGGTCCCCCCGGTTACGCTCCTTCGGTGTCGGCGCTCCTCGGACGGGCCTGGCGGAGCCTGGAACGGTTTGCCGACGGCAGGTGGGCCGCGCCGGCCCTCCTCACGGCCGCTCTCGCCGTCTATGCATTCGTCTCACTCGCGCTTCCCCTGGCGGCGGGACGCGACCTCGCCCGCTACCTGCTCGTCTATGCGCAGCTCTTCGACGCGGATGTCGTCTACCCGCACGCGGTGCTGACCCGCACGCCAATCGCGCCGCTCGTCACCGGCGGCCTGCTCGACGCGGGGTCGGTCGTCGCGGAGGTCGGCATGGCGGTCCTGTACGCGCTCTCCGTCCTCGCCTGGTGCTCGGTCGCGCGCCGCTTCGGGCAGGCCGCCTCGCTGGCGACGGCCGCCGCGCTCCTTCTCTACCCCGGGTACGTGCTCCTGTTCCACCAGCTCGCGAGCGACGCGGTCTTCGCCGCAGGGTTCGCGCTCTTCGCGGTGGCGGTTGCGCGGATGCTCGAGCTGCCGACGCCCGGTCGCGCCGCGGCCCTCGGCGCGTCGGTCGCCCTGCTCGTGCTCGTCCGCCCCGTCGCCCAGGTGCTCCTCCTGCTCGTGCTCGTCCCGGTCCTCGCGGCCGCGACCTGGCGGGGCCGCGTGCGCGCGACGGCGGCCTTCGTGCTCGCTGCGGGGCTGCCGCTGCTCGGCTGGTCGCTGCACAACCAGGTGCGGCTCGACGACTTCACCGTCGCCCGCGGGGGCGGGGCGTCCCTGCCGCTGTTCCGTGCGTTCGTGACCGATCGGATCGTGGAGCCGGGGAACGGCCCCGCCTCGCGGGAGCTCGCCCGCGCCGTCTCCCGCGACCTCCTCCCGTACGAGCCGTACCGCTCGTACGGAATCGACCTCGACCGCTTCTTCTCCTCGGGCTCGAGCCGCATGCACGACGACCTCGTCGTCCTCGCCGACCGCACGTGGGGCTGGGACGACGACTACCGGCACCTCGCGCGCGTGGGGCGCGAGGCCGTGCGCGCGCACCCCGGGACGTACCTGCGCGGCGTCGGCCGAGACGTCCGGCGGCTCCTCGTCTGGCCGATCTACCCGCCCGCGGGAGACTCGGAGAGCGCTGTCGCCGGGATCCCGGTGAGCCTCACCGCGCTGCCGCCGCCGACCGAGGGTCAGCCGATCCCGTCGGCGCGCATGGCGCCATACCTCTCGACGCCCGACGGACGCACTCGCGAGGTGTGGACCTCGCCGACGGAGCACCACATCGTCTTCGACGATCCCGCGGACGCCGCGCGGGCGGTCGCGCTCGACGTCCGCGTCGACGAGCTGCTCGCCGCGCTTCCCGGCCGCGACGTCCGGCCCGGCCTCGCGCGGTGGCTGGAGCGCGCCTCCCGCTGGTACCCGAGGCCGGTGGTGTGGCTCGTCGTGGGGCTCGTGGCACTCGCCTGGCGGCGGCCCCGGCGCTCCGCGATCCCGCTCACGCTCGCAGGCGCCGCACTGCTCGTCCTCGTCGCCACCGCGCTTGCCGTCTACGCCGTCGCGGAGTACTCGGTGCCCGTGGCTCCGGCGTTCGTCATCCTCGCCACCGTGGGCGTCCTCGGGCGCTACCGTCCCGTCCGTGGTGCGCCTGCAGCTCCTGCCCCGCTCTGAGCACGACCGCGTCCGCGCCGCCCGTGGGGAGTCAGACCTCACGCTGTCGCTGCTCGCGGACATGTGCCGCTTGAACGCGCTCGTCGCCGTCAAGCGCGCGGGCTCGGGCCACCTCGGCTCGACGTTCAGCTCGCTCGACGTCGTCGCCCATCTCCTCTTCGCGGAGCTGAACGTGGAAGAGCTCGGGTTCGAGGACCCCGGCCGCGACGTGTTCTTCTCCTCGAAGGGCCACGACGTCCCCGGGCTGTACGCGGCGCTCTTCGGGCTCGGCGTGATCCCGCAGGAGCGCCTGCTCCGGCTCCGCCGCCTCGGGGGGCTCGACGGCCACCCGGACGTGGGCGTCCCCGGGATCGAGGCGAACTCGGGGTCGCTGGGCATGGGCATCTCCAAGGGGCGCGGCATCGCCTGGGCCAAGCGGCGGGCCGGCCTTGCAGGCCGCGTGGTCGTCATGACGGGGGACGGCGAGATCCAGGAGGGCCAGAACTGGGAGGCGCTGCAGGCCGCCGCGCACGAGCGCCTCGGGGGCCTGTGGGTCGTCGTCGACCGGAACGAGCTCCAGTCGGACAGGCCGACGGAGGAGATCGTCGCGCTTCGCGACCTCGAGGCGAAGCTCGAGGCCTTCGGCTGGGCCGTTGCCTCCTGCGACGGCCACGACCACGCCGCTCTCCGCGACGTCTTCGAGGGCTTCCGGGACGGCGCAGCGGACGTCCCCAAGGCGCTCGTCGCGCACACGGTCAAGGGCCGGGGCGTCTCCTTCATGGAGCATCCCGTCGCGCTCGCCGAGGGAGGCGGCACGTATCGCTGGCACGCCGGCGCTCCCGGCGACGAGGCGTTCGAGCGGGCCTTCGGCGAGCTCGAGGACCGGATCCGCGCAGGCTTCTCGGCGCTCGGCCTCGACCCGCCCGTCTTCGAGCCGGTGGTCGGGGAGGAGACCGTCACACGCGGGCTCGAGGGCGAGCCGGAGTCGGGCGCGGGGACGCGCCGGGCGGTGACCGACGAGTACGTCGTCGAGGCATACGGGGAGACGCTCCTCGAGCTCGGGGAGCGGGACGACCGGCTGGTCGTCCTCGACGCCGACCTCGCCTCGGACTGCCGCATCCGCGCGTTCGAGCTCGCATACCCGGAGCGCTTCCTCGAGTGCGGCATCGCGGAGCAGGACATGGTCTCGGCGGCCGCCGGGCTGGCGCGGCACGGATTTCTGCCCGTGGTGAACTCCTTCGCCGCCTTCCTTGCGTCGAGGGCCAACGAGCAGATCTACAACCAGGCGAGCGAGCGCACGAAGGTCGTGTACGCCCTCCACTACGCCGGCCTCGTCCCCGCCGGCCCCGGCAAGTCGCACCAGAGCCTGCGGGACGTCTCGCTCCTCGCCGCGCTGCCCGGCACGACGATCGTCCAGCCCGCGAGCGCGGAGGAGACCGCCGCGCTCCTGCGCTGGGCGATCGAGGACGCCGACGGCGACGTTGCGCTCCGCCTCGCCATCGGGCCCTCGCCTCGCCGGATCGAGCTGCCGGAGGGCTACCGGCCGGAGGTCGGGCGGGGCAGCGTGCTGCGCGAGGGACGGGACGGCGTGCTCCTCGCGTACGGGCCGGTGATGCTGCACGAGGCGCTCGCCGCCGCCGAGCAGCTCGAGGGCGAGGGGCTCGGGCTGCGCGTCGTCGACATGCCCTGGCTGAACCGCTTCGACGCGGAGTGGCTCGCCGCGGAGGTTGCGCCGTACGAGCACGTCTTCGTCCTGGAGGACCACGCCCCGGTCGGAGCGCTCGGGGACGGGCTCCGGCGCGCGCTCGACGGGCGCGCGATCGAGGTCTTCGGCGTGGAGGGCTGGCCCGCGTGCGGGACGCCGGCCGAGGCGCTCCGCTTTCACGGGCTGGACGGTGCCTCGCTCGCGGACCGGATCGCCGCGCGCGTCGGCGTGCGCAGCGCGAGATGACCGCGCGCACGCCCTGGCTCGTCCTCCCCGACCAGCTCTCGATCCGCGTCTTCTTCGACGCCGGCATCGTGGAGGGGCTCTCGGAGCGACTCGGTGGAGCGCTGACGGCGGTCTTCGTCGTCCCCCGCGACGAGGCCGCCGACTGGGTCGGGCGGGTCGGGAACGGCTCGATCCTCCACGGCGACGAGCTGACGGCCGCAGGCGACGGGCCGGGCGAGCGGGCGCTTCGGCGCGCGGATGCCTGGCTCGACCGGCAGATCGGGTACCACCCGCTCGCGATTCGGCTGAATCACCGCCACGGCTTCCACCTCGACCGGATGCAGCCGGGTCATCCGAACTGGATGCTCGACTCCGCGCGGCGTGGGCCGCTGCCGCGTTGGGGCGTCCTCGAGCGGGGCATGGAGCGCTGGCACCTGGGCACGCGGCGGCACGTTCCCCGCCGGCTCCTGGCGGCGATGGAGCGGGGGTGCTCCGCGCTCGTCGTGGCGAACGTGCAGCCGCAGAGCGTGGTCCCGTTCCTCGTCGGCGCCCGCCGCCTCGGCCGGCCGGTCGTCGCCTACGTCGCGAGCTGGGATCACACCGTCGGCAAGGGCGTGATCTCGCCGCACTGCGACCTCTACCTCGTGCAGAACCGGCTCATGGAGGACGACCTCCGCCGGTTCCACGGGATCGGCCCGGAGCGCGTCACGGTCACGGGCTGGCCGCAGGCGGACGTGTTCCAGCGGCAGCGCCCCCGCGCGGACTACGAGGCGCTCCTCCGGGGATACGGGCTCGATCCGGGCCGCCCCCTCGTGCTCGTCATGGGCAACACGCCGACGAACGCACCGTACGAGGGCCGCTTCGTCGAGCGTCTCCTCGCGTGGTGGGACGACACGAGCCGCGGGCTTCTCCAGCTCCTGTTCCGGCCGCACCCGCGGGACAAGGAGTGGCGGGAGCGCTTCGGCGCGGCGATCGGCCGCGAGGGAGCGCACGTGCAGGAGCCGAGCTACACGGACCTGGACGATCTCGCCACGCTCCTCCAGCACGGCGACGCGGTCGTGTGCAACGCCGGGACGATCATGCTCGACGCGCTGGTGAACGACCGTCCAGTCGTGTGCGTGCTCTACGACGAGGGCGCTCCGCCCGGCGAGTCGTGGGCCGCGAAGAACGTGATCGGCGAGCACTACCGGGAGCTCGAGGCGTCGGGCGCGTTCTACCGCGCAGAGACCTTCGAGGAGGTGTCGGCGGGGATCGAGCGCGCGCTCTCCTCCCCGGACGAGCTCGCCGAGGCTCGCCACCGTGTCGTGCGCGAGGTCGTGGGCGAGGTGGACGGCCGCGCCGCCGAGCGTGTCGTCACTGCGATCGCCGACCTGCTCGAGAAGGCGGGCGACGAGACGTGACCTCCGCCGCCCTGGTCGGTGTCTACCGCGCTCGCAACGCCGAGCGTGTCCGTCGCCTCGTCGAGCCCGCGCTCGCACGCGGGTGGCAGGTGGCGTGGTGGGCGCTCGACGACGTCGTGGACGACCTCGAGCCGCTCACGGTGGGCTCCGGACCGGGGCCCCGGCTCGCGCTCCTGAACCGGGTGCTCGAGCGTGGGGACGTGCGTGCGAGCTGGGTGGCCGTGAGCGACGACGACGTGCGCTTCGAGCGCGGCGACGTGACACGGCTCGTGTCCCTCGCCGGACGGGCGCGGCTCGATCTCGCCCAGCCTGCCCGCTCCGACCCCGGCGTCGATCACGGGATCACCGCGGCCCGCCGGCTCTCCCGTGCGCGGAGGACCTCGTTCGTCGAGATCGGGCCGCTCATCGTCGTCGGCCCGCGCTGGCGCGATCGGGTGCTCCCGTTCCCGGAGGAGCGCGGGATGGGCTGGGGGCTCGAGCTCGACTGGCTCCAGCTCTTCCGGGAGGGCTGCGAGCTGGGCATCGTCGATGCGGTCCGCGTGCGCCACGAGGGAGAGCGGGGCGAGGACTACGACGACGCCGGCGAGATCGACCGCGTGCACGCCGAGCTGGAGGCGCTCGGGTACCGCGGCTGGTCCGACGTCCAGGTGACGCTCGGGACGTGGCGTCCGTGGCAGCGCTCCCCGGGATGGGGCGACGGAGGGCACGCGGCATGAAGCTCGTCCTGACGCTCCTCGCTCGGGACGAGGCGGACGTCGTCGACGCCCAGATCGCCTTCCACCTGCATGCCGGCGTCGACTTCGTGATCGCCACCGACAACCGCTCCCAGGACGGCACGACGGAGATCCTGGAGCGCTACGAGCGCGCCGGCCGCCTCCTGCTCCTGCGCGAGCACGGCGACGACATGCGTCAGGACCGGTGGGTCACGCGCATGGCCCGGCACGCTGCCGCCGAGCTGGGCGCCGACTGGGTGATCAACGCGGACGCGGACGAGTTCTGGTGGCCGCGCAGCGGGTCGCTGAAGGACGTGCTCGCCGCGGTGCCCGAGCGGTACGGCGTCGTCCGCGGGTGCTGGCGGCACTTCGTCCCGCGTCCCTGGACGGACCCGTTCTTCGCCGAGCGGATGACGGTCCGCCTGTGCGCGCCCGCGCACCCCGGAGACAAGGAGACGATCTTCCACGCGCACCAGAAGGTGGCCCACCGCGCGGACCCCGAGGTCTCGATCGAGCCCGGGAACCACGACGCGCAGAGCCCACGCCTCGCGCCGTTGCGCGGGTGGCACCCGCTCGAGGTGCTCCACTTCTCGCTCCGCTCGGCGGAGCAGCTCCGGCGCAAGGCTGTGCGCGACTGGGTCGGCTGGACGCGGAACCCGCACGGCCCCACGCTGCACCAGGAGCTCGCGTACGAGGCGCAGCAGGCGGGCAGGCTCGACGAGTACTACGACTCGTTCGTCGTGACCGACGAGGCTCTCGCCGCGGGCCTCGAGGACGGCTCGCTCGCACCGGACACACGTCTGCGCGACGCGCTCCGTGCGATCGCCGTCCCCGGCGCCGAGCATCGCTTCGTGCTTCCCGAGGAGGGCCGCGCTCGACTCACGTTCCCCCAGCCCGGTGTCCTGGACGACGCGGTCTACGCGAGCGAGGCCTCCGTGCTCGCCGACATCGACGGCGTCGTCCGTGCCGAGCGGCGCGTCGCGGTGCTCGAGGAGCGTCTCGCGTCGCTCGAGCGCGGTGCGCTCGGCCGCCTGCGAGCCCTCGTGCGCTAGGGGTCGTGCCTGCGGAGAGACATACACTCCGCCCGCGATGACGCTCGTGATGACCCTGCTCGCGCGCGACGAGGCCGACATCGTCGAGTCCTGGCTCGCGTTCCACCTGAGCGCCGGGGCGGACTTCGTGATCGCGACGGACAACCGCTCGCAGGACGGCACGACCGAGATCCTCGAGCGGTACGCGCGCGAGGGGCACGTGCACCTGATCCACGAGCCCGGCGAGGACCTGCGCCAGGACGAGTGGGTGACCCGCATGGCGCGCCTGGCGGCGACCGACTTCGGAGCGGACTGGGTGATCAACTCCGACGCGGACGAGTTCTGGTGGCCGCGGGGTGCCTCGCTGTCGGAGATGCTCGGAGCGGTGCCCGAGCGCTACGGGACTGTGAGCGGGTTCCTGCGCACGTTCGTGCCGCGACCGGGCGACGGGCCGTTCGCCGAGCGGATGACCGTGCGGTTCTCCGCGCTCGCACCGATCAACGATCCCGCCTCGCTGTACAAGCCGATTCGGAAGGTCCTGCACCGCGCCCATCCGGAGATCCGCCTGACGCGAGGAAACCACGCGGTCGTGGACAGCCCGTTCGCACCGCTCCGCGGCTGGTTCCCGATCGAGGTCTTCCACTTCCCGATCCGCAGCTTCGAGCAGTTCGAGCACAAGACCGGACTGCAGCGGAACGCGTTCGAGAACTACGTCGACCGCCCGCCTACCGGCTACCACGCCCGCATGTTCGACGCCATGAGGGACGGGCGGATGGACGAGCACTACGCGTCGCTCGTCGTCCCGGACGACGAGCTCGAGCGCGGCCGGGCGGAGGGCCGCCTCGTCGTCGACACGCGGCTGCGGGACGCGCTCCGGGAGCTGCGCGCCGAAGCGGGCGAGGACGAATACCGGCTCCCGGCCGACGCTCCGACCCTGACCTTCCCCACGCCGACGCTCGTCGAGGATGCGGACTACGCCGTGGAGGCGGCGGTGCTCGGGGAGGCGGACGTCGTCCGCCTCCAGCGCCGGCTCGACACGCTGGAGCGGCGGCTCGCGACGATCGAGCAGCGGCTGCCGAACCGCGTCTACCGGAAGGCGGCCGGCGCAGCCAAGCGCGTGCTGCGCCGGGACTGAGCTCCTACCGGCTCTGCTTCACCGTGCGGAGGCCGACGATCACCTCGTACAGGCGGTCGCGCGCGTGCAGCTCGTCGGCGCTGAGGTCGGACTCGGCCAGGCCGTAGAGGAACCCCGCCGCGGTGAGGACGTTCCCGAACGCCTCCACCTCGACCGCCTCCTCGCCGAAGGCCTCCGCGGCGAGCCGCCGGAGCGAGCGTGACGTGAAGTGCCACCACTCGCCGAAGGTCTCGTCCTCGGGAGGGGAGATCTTCGTGATGCCCGGCACGGTGACGAGCAGCACGCCGCCCGGCGCCAGGATCCGGTGGAGCGTCGCGAAGGCAGCGCGCACGTCGTATACGAACTGCAGCGTCTGCGTCACGATCGCGCAGTCGAACGTGTCGTCGCGGATCTGCGGGGCGTCCGCGAGGTCGGCGACGATCGTCGCCTGCGGGTTGCCGGCGGTCGCCATGAGCACGTCCACCCGGGAGACGTCGCTGCCGAAGCGGCGGGTATAGTCGGGCGCCGCGATCTCGAGGACGTGTCCGCGGATGTCCCTCGCGTGCGACCCGACGAACCGCTCGACGTAGACGCGGTCGAGGGGAGTGCCGCGCTCGAAGCCCCAGTTCGCGTCGATCGGCGTCACGCGACGGAGGTCGCCGAGGTCCGGCGAACGGCGTCGGCGCCAGTCCACGAAGGCCCGTCGGAGCGGGCGTAGCGTGCGCCGGGCAGAGGCCGGGACGAGCTGCCTCCAGCCCGAGGGTGGCAGGTCCTGTTCCCCGGCGGCCAAGGTCGCGATCATAGTCCCGCCGTGAGCGCGAACCTGCAGGCCGCCGGAGGCGACGGAGGGCGCGTCGTCGTCGTGTCGCCGCACTCCGACGACGGTGTGCTCTCGCTCGGCGCCACCATGTCGTCGCCTCGCCCGGGCAGGGCGGGAGGTCGAGCTGCTCACCGTCTTCGCGCTCGATCCCGAGTCCGACGCGGCGACCCGGGGCTGGGACGAGCGCGCCGGCTTCCATACCGAGGGCGAGGCCGCGCGTGCTCGCCGCGAGGAGGACCGCCGGGCGTGCGCGCTGCTCGGTGTGACGCCGGCGTGGCTCCCTTTCGGGAGCGTGGACTACGAGCGCCACGGTGACGAGGAGGAGGTCCGCGCCGCGGTAGTCGGCCTGGTCCGGGACGCCGGGGTGACGGTGCTGCTGCCCGGCTCGCCGCTCGGCCATCCCGACCACGCGTGGCTCGTGCGGGCGCTCGCCGGGCACGTGCCCGGCCGTGTGGGGCTGTACGCGGAGCAGCCCTACACGAGGACGGTCGGAGGGCGACGCGCGCGCGCCGGAGTGGCTCGAGGAGCGGGTGGGCGACGCCGTGTTCGAGCCCGTCGCGGCCGGCGTGCGTGACCGCGTCGCGAAGTGGAGGGCGATCCGCCGGTACGCCTCCCAGCTCCCGCTGCTCGCCATGCGGCGGAGCCTGCGGCGCGGCCCGCTGGCGCTCGCGCTCGAGCCGGAGCTCGTCGCCTGGCCGGCCGGGCGCGACCGCACGCCGGGCTAACCTCCTGCGGCGATGAACCTCGTCATGACGCTCCTCGTGCGGGACGAGGTGGACATCGTCGACGCGCAGATCGCGTTCCATCTCGCCGCGGGCGTCGACCTCGTGATCGCGACGGACAACCGCTCGGAGGACGGGACGACGGAGGTGCTCGAGCGGTACGCGCGCGAGGGCAGGCTCCATCTGATCCGCGAGCCCGGCGACGACCTGCGGCAGAGCGAGTGGGTCACGCGCATGGCGCGGCTGGCCGCGACCGACTTCGGGGCGGACTGGGTGATCAACTCCGACGCCGACGAGTTCTGGTGGCCGCGCGGGGCGAGCCTGCGCGAGGTGCTGGAGTCCGTGCCGCCGCACCACGGCGTCGTCCGCGCCGCGTGGCGGAACTTCGTCCCGCGGCCGGAGAGCCACCCGTTCTTCGCCGAGCGCATGACCGCCCGGCTGTGCACGCCCTCCTTCCATCCGCACCCGCTCAGCACCCACTCGAAGTCGGCGCACAGGGCGGTCGCCGACGTCCGCATCGGACGCGGGAACCACGAGGCCTTCGGGACCGGGCTCGTCCCTGTCCGCGGCTGGTACCCGATCGAGATCCTCCACTTCCCGGTGCGCTCGCTCGAGCACTGCATGCGGAAGTACGTGACCCAGTTCGTCGCGCTCGAGCGCAACGCGGAGAAGGGGATCCCCGGCCACATGGCCGAGGCGTTCGAGGCGTACCGCGCCGGGCGGCTCGCGGAGTACTACGCGCCGCTCGTCGTCGACGACGCGGCCCTCGAGCGCGGTCTCGCGGACGGCACGTACCTGCTCGACACGCGGCTGCGCGACGCGCTGCGGGCGCTCGGCTTCGGCGACGCCGGGGCGAGCGCCGGGCGCGGTCGCGTTCCGCCGGCCCGAGGTCGAGGACGCCGCCCGCTACGCAGCCGAGGCGTCCGCGCTCCAGGAGTCCGACCTCGGCCTCGCCCTCGGCGCGCGGGTGGACGCGCTCGAGCAGCGCATCGGCCTCCTCGAGCGGCGGTCCCTGTCGCGCGTCCGGGGCGCGGTGCGCGGGCGTCGCCGGTGAGCGCCGCCTGGGAGCGGCTGCTGGCCTTCGTCCCCACGCGACGGGCCGCGGTCGCCCTCTTCCTGCTCGCGGTGGCCGTCTACTGGATCGAGGCGCTCGGCTGGCCCATGGCCAAGGGGCGCGACACGTGGGACTACCTCGCCTACTACCTCCAGCTCCTCGACCCCGACCCCCCGCTGTCCGAGCTGCAGCTCTTCCGCACGCCGCTCACCCCACTCGTCCTCGGCGTTCCGCTCGATCTCGGCGGAAGCGCGCTCCTGGAGATCGTGTTCGGAGTGCTCTACGGGATCGCGATCCTCGCCTGGAGCGCGATGGCGCTCACCTTCGGTCGTCTCGCGGCGCTCGCGAGCGCGCTCCTGCTCCTCGCCTACCCCGCGTACGCGACGCTCTACCACCAGGCCTCGAGCGACGCGATCTTCGCCACGGGCCTCGCCTGCTGGGCGCTCCTCCTGGCGAGGACGCTGGAGCGGCCGTCCGGGTGGAGGTTCGCGGCGCTCGGCGCCGGCATCGCCGTGCTCGTCCTCGTGCGCGCGGCGAACGAGATCCTCCTGCCGCTCGCCCTCGTGCCGCTCTTCGCCGCCGTCCCGTGGCGGCGACGCTTCGCGTGGACGGCCGCGTGCCTCGCCGCCGCCGTGCTCCCGCTCGTCTCCTGGGCGGTGCTGAACGGCGTGCGCTACGACTCGACCACCGTGCAGCGCGGCGGCCGGGCCTGGGTCCCGTTCCTCCGCGTCTTCACGACCGAGCGCACGATCGCGCCCGAGAACGGCTCCGCCTCGCGGCGTCTCGCCGCGCTGATCGAGCAGGAGGTGCTCGCGAAGGAGCCGCACGCGGGGCTGGGGGTCACCCTCGACGCGTACCTCGCGAACGGCTCGAACTACGAGACCGTCCGCCTCATCGCCCTCTCCGACCGCGTCCTCGGGAACGGACGAGAACTACGGCGTGCTGTTCGACTCCGCCGTGGAGGCGATCCGGAAGCACCCCGGGACGTACCTCCGCGGGGTCGCGGACACGTACTGGGACTTCCTCATGCAGGCGCCGCTTCGCGAGGACATCGCGCCGCGCGAGCAGACGGCGCCGGAAGCGCCCGCGCCGACGTACGAGAGCGACGGGGTCGTGCTCCCGAACCCCCAGGCTCACGTCCTGCTCGAGGCCGTGCCGTACGGCTTCGTCTGGTGCGCGTCGGACTACATCGACTCCTGCGTCGTCGAGGAGCCGTCGCGCGTCTGGGACGACCCGGCGCTGCAGCGGCGCTACCGCGAGATCGTCGAGCAGGTCCGAGCCTGGGACGCGGAGCTCCCCTCCCGCGAGGGCGTCGCCTTCGTGCCCGAGCTCCTGAACCGCGTCACTCCACGCTTCCCGCGACCGCCGCTGTGGCTCGCGGTCGGCGTCGTCGCGCTCGTCGTGCGTCGTCCGCGCGGCCGGCAGACGATCCTCGCCCTGTGGCTCTCGGCCGGCCTCGTGCTGCTCGTGCACGCCGTCTCCCAGGGCGTGGCCCCGGAGTTCGCGCTGCCCGTATACCCGGTCTTCCTCGTCACGGCGCTCGTCGCCCTCGCGGGGGAGCGTGCGTCCCCCAGAGACGGGTCGTCATCCGGCATGTCCGGCGGTTAGCATCCACCGGGTGAGCCGGGCGTCGGTAGAGCGTGGTGCCCATGCCGTCAGCGCGAGCATCAGCGTCGTCGTGAACACGCACGAGCGGCCCCGTGCCCTCGACGCCGTCCTCCGCGCGCTCTCCGAGCAGTCCGACCCGGCGTTCGACGTCGTCGTCGCCGACGACGGGTCGGGCGTCGCGACGGAGCAGGTCGTCGAGCGCTGGAGACGGTCGCTCGGGCCGCGGCTCCAGCACGTCTGGCAGCCGGACGAAGGCTTCCGCCTCGCGCTCGCGCGGAATCGCGGCGCGCTGGCCGCCCGCGGCGGCTTCCTCGTGTTCCTCGACGGCGACGTCGTTCCGCGGCACCGCTTCGTGCAGGCGATGCGCGCGTCGGCCCGACGTGGCTGGTTCGTCGCCGGCCGCAGGCTCGCGCTCTCGAGGGCCCTCACCGAGCGCGTGCTCGGCGAGCAGGATCCGATCCACCGCCACTCCCTGATCGACTGGCTCCGGTTGAGGAAGGACGTGTCGCCGCTCTCCGCCCTCACGGCCCGGGACCGGCGCATCGTCGGGGCCGAGGCGCCCGACTTCGAGCCCCACGGACGCGCCTACGGGTTCCTGCTCGGGGTTTCCCGTGCGGACTTCGAGCGCGCAAACGGATACGACTCGCGGTTCGTCGGCTGGGGCGAGGAGGACGTCGACCTCGCGATGCGGCTGCGCAGGCTCGGGCTGCGCTGCGGGCACGCGGGCCCACAGGCGACCGTGCTCCATCTCTGGCATCCGCCTCGCGACGAGGACGGGCGCGGCAACTGGAGGCTGCTGCAGGAGACCGCGGCCAACGGCCGCGTGGAGGCCGAGCGCGGCCTGTACGAGCTCGCGCGCGCCGCCGACGCCTCGGTCGCCTAGCTCCTTGTCGCCGCGGCGCGCCCTCGCCGCCGTGTGCGCGATCACCGTCGCCGGCGGCCTGCTCCGCTTCGCCACCCTCGACGCGCAGAGCTACTGGCTGGACGAGCTCGTCACCGTGTCGCTCCTCGATCGCGACTTCGGCGCGATGCTCCGCGAGATCCGGGAGACCGAGGCGACGCCGTACCTCTACTACGCGCTCGCGTGGCCCTGGTCGCGCGTCGTTCGGGCTGGGGGAGATCGGGCTCAGGTCGCTCTCGGCCCTCGTCGGGACCGCCACCATCCCGGTCGCGTACGGGGCGGGCGCCGCGTTCGCGAGCAGGCGCGTCGGGCTGCTCGCGGCGGCGCTCGTCGCCGCTCATCCCCTCCTCGGCTGGTACTCGCAGGAGGCGCGCTCGTACGCGCTGCTCGCGCTCCTCGGGGCCTGCTCCGTGCTCTTCCTCGGCCGCGCGCTCGGCCGTCCGTCCGGCTGGGAGCTGCTCGGCTGGGCGCTCGCGTCGTCCCTCGCGCTCGCGACGCACTACTTCGCGGTGTTCCTCGTCGTCGCCGAGGCCGCGTGGCTCATCGCCCGCTATCGGCCGCGCCGCGCCGCGGTGGCGGCGTCGCTCGTCCCGCTCCTCGTGCTCCTGGCGCACCTGCCGCTTCTGCTCGCGCAGCGTGGCAACGGTGAGGCCGTCGCCGCCACGTCTCTCGCCTCGCGGATCGGAGGCGGTGTCAAGGCGGTCGTCGTCGGATACAGCTTCCCGGTCGAGATCGCGGGCACGCTGCTCGCCGGCGTGCTCGCTGCCGTCGGTCTCGTGCTCGCGGCGACACGGGCCTCGGAGCAGGCACGTCGTGGCGCGCTCGTCGCCGGCAGCCTCGCGGCGGCCGCGATCGTCGTCCCGGTCGCGCTCGCGCTGGCCGGCGCGGACTACCTGTCGGCGCGCAACCTCGTCCTCGCGGTGGTGCCGGGCGCCGTCTGCCTGGCCGCCGGCTACGCGGCGAGCCGCCTCGGACTCGCCGTCGGCGGGTCGCTGATCGCCCTGCTCGCGGCGATCACGCTGACCGTCTCCCTCGACGACCGCTACGGGCGCACGGACTGGCGCGGCGCCGCCGAGCGGCTCGGGCAGTCGGGCGTCGAGCGGGCGATCGTCGTGACGCCGTACCTGAGCCGCTCGCTGTGGAGCCCGTACCTCCCGGGCCTCGAGGAGCCCTCGGGCCCGGTCCGGGTGCGGGAGATCGCGGTCGTCGGTCTCGCCACCGAGGGCGGGCTGTCGAGCGGCGCCGTCGAGCCGCCCGCCGTGCCGCCGAGGCCTCCGCCGCCCGGGTTCGCGCTCTCGTCGGTGGAGCGGACGCCCGACGCTCGTGCTCGTCGACCTACCGCGCTCCCGCGCCGACAGCGGTCTCGGAGACGGCGCTCGCGGCGCTCCGGCTGGCCGACCAGCAGCCCGGGATCCTCGTGCAGCCCGGCGCGCGCAGGTAGGCAGGGGGACGCGCGGTCCACGGCGGTGGCTAGCATCGCCGGTTGTGAGCCAGAGCAAGCTCGAGATCCCGACCCCTGCGCCGCCGCCCGCCCGCGAGATCGCGGAGCTCGAGGACCGCGTCGACCGGGTCGTCGTGATCCGGCCGGCGAGGCGCTGGCCGCACCTCGACGTCTCCGAGCTCTGGCACTTCCGCGAGCTCCTCGCACGGCTCGTCTGGCGCGACGTCTCGGTGCGCTACAAGCAGACGTTCCTCGGCGTCGCCTGGGCGCTCCTCGTCCCCGTGTTCACGGCCGCCGTGTACGTCGTCATCTTCGGCAAGTTCGCGCAGTTCCCCGCGGGCGAGGAGAACACGGCCTATCCGAGCCTCGTGCTGGCAGGCGTCATCCCGATGCAGTACTTCGCGTCCTCCCTCACCGGCTCGAGCATGAGCCTCGCAGCCAACCTGCAGCTCGTCACGAAGGTCTACTTCCCACGGACGCTGCTGCCGCTCGGCGCGGTGATCGTGCCGCTGATCGACTTCCTCGTCGGGCTCCCCGTCCTCATCGCGCTCATGTGGTACTACGACACGTGGCCGGACGGCGCCAACGTGCTGTTCGCGCCGCTGCTTCATCCTGCTCGCGATGGTCACGGTGCTCGGGCTCGGCTTCCTGCTCTCGGCGGTCAACGTCCGCTACCGGGACGTCCGCTACATGATCCCGGTCTTCCTCCAGGTCCTGCCGCTCCTCTCCGGCGTGATGTACGCCGATCGAGGCGATCCCGACGAAGTGGCAGTGGATCCTCGCCTTCAACCCGATGACCGCGGTGATCGCCGGCTGGCGGTGGGCGATGCTCGACGCGGCCACGCCGAACCTCGGGCCAGACCGCGATCGGCGTGACCGTCGGGATCGCGCTCTTCTTCTGCGGCCTCGCCGTCTTCCGGTCCTCCGAGCCCCGCTTCGCGGACACGATCTGATGGCGATCGCGATCGACGCGCGGAACCTGTCGAAGAAGTACCGCATCGGGGAGATGCAGGCCGCCTACGGCACGCTGCGCGAGTCCCTCTCCCATGCCGGCGAAGCGCGCTGGTCGGGCGCGAGCACCACATGGCGCGGAAAGCAGGAGATCTGGGCGCTCAAGGACATCTCCTTCCAGGTCCCGGAGGGCGAGGTGCTCGGCGTCGTCGGCCGGAACGGCGCGGGGAAGTCGACGCTGCTCAAGGTGCTGACCCGCATCACGACCCCGACCTCGGGGCGGGTCGAGATCCGCGGCCGCGTGGGGAGCCTGCTCGAGGTCGGGCACCGGCTTCCACGCCGAGCTCACCGGGCGCGAGAACATCTACCTGAACGGCGCGATCCTCGGCATGAAGCGCCGCGAGATCGACCAGCGCTTCGACGAGATGGTCGAGTTCTCGGGCGTCGAGAAGTTCATCGACACGCCCGTCAAGCGCTACTCGAGCGGGATGTACGTGCGCCTCGCGTTCTCGGTCGCCGCACATCTCGAGCCCGAGATCATGCTCGTCGACGAGGTCCTCTCCGTCGGCGACGCCGAGTTCCAGCGCCGCTGCCTCGGGCGCATGGAGGAGCTGGGGAGCACGGGGCGGACGGTCCTCTTCGTCTCGCACCAGCTCTCGGCGATCGCCCAGCTCTGCGACCGGGCGATCCACATCAACGGCGGGAAGATCGTCCAGGACGGGCCACCCGCGGAGGTCATCGCCCAGTACCTGCATCAGACCCACAGTGCCGGAGTCGAGCGGACGTGGCCCTCGGAGGAGGCGGCGCCGGGGAACGACCTGGTGCGGATCATGTCGGTGCGCGTCCTCCCGCACGAGGGGATGCCGCCCGGGATCATGGACGTCCGGCACCCGATCGGCATCGAGGTCGTCTTCAGGGTGCTGAAGTGGGGCAAGCCGGTGTTCCCGAAGATCAAGGTGCTCGACCGCGAGTCGACGATCGCGTTCAACGCAATGGACATCGACGAGCGCTGGCACGCCAACGCGCAGCCGGGCGAGTACGCGGCGACGGCGTGGATCCCCGCGAACCTCCTGAACGAGGGCGCGACGAGCGCGGAGGTCGCGATCTGCAGCATCGACTTCCCCAAGCTCGAGCACCACGCGGCCGTCTACGAGGCGGTCTCGTTCGAGGTGGTCGACCCGGGCGAGGGCGACACGGCGCGCGGCGTCTTCGGCGGGCAGTGGCGCGGCGTCGTCCGGCCGCTGCTCGAGTGGACCGTCGAGGGGCCGGAGTGACGAACCTCGAGCTCCCGCTCCCGCCGGTCGACCTGGTCGACCGCGTGGGGGCCGTGGGCGGCGACCTGGCTCTCTACCAGGAGATCGGCCGGCGTACCCGCGAGGAGATCCTCGCCCTGCTGCCGGAGGCCTGGTCGTTCGAGGGCAAGCGCGTCCTCGACTTCGGCTGTGGGGCCGGGCGGACGCTCCGCCACTTCGTCGCCGAGGCGGACGTCGCGGAGATCCACGGCTGCGAGATCGACGCGCCGAGCGTCGCCTGGCTCGAGGCCAACCTCTCGCCGCCGTTCCACGTGCTCCGGAACGAGGAGGCACCGCCGCTGCCGCTCGAGAGCGACTCGTTCGACCTGATCTGGGCGATCTCCGTGTACACGCATCTCACCGACCGCTGGGCGGAGTGGCTCCTCGAGCACCACCGCCTGCTTCGCGACGGCGGCCTCCTCATCGCCACGATCCTCGGTCCCGAGCTCGCCGACGAGCTACACCCGGCCGTGCCGGACGCGCGCGACGCCGATCGAGGCGCCCCGACGGACCGCGTGGGCATGAACGTCGTGCACCACGACCGCGGATGGGACCTCGGCGGTCCAGCGACGTTCCACTCGGAGTGGTGGATCCGCGAGCACTGGGGCCGGGCGTTCGACGTGCTCGAGCTCCGCGAGGACGGGTTCATTGCGCTGCCGCGCTGGCGGGGGCAGGGCGTCGTCGTCCTGGCGAAGCGACCGGGCGCCGCGCCGACCGTGGAGGAGCTGGAGCGCATCGATCCCGCGGAGCCGCGTGAGGTCGCGGCCCTCCGCCACAACGTGCGCCAGCTCCACGCCGAGCTGGCGCGGGCCCGGGGCGGCACCATCTAGCCGTCGAGCCGGTCATGGAGGCCGCGCGCGTACTCCTCGAGCGCGTCGTGCTGCTCCCGGAGCCCACGAGCGTACTCCTCGAGCGCTGCGTACTGCTGCTTGAGCCCCCGCGCGTACTCCTCGAGCTCGACGAACCGCGCGCCGAGGTCGCGGGCGTACGTCTCGAGCTCCCCGTACTGCCCTCTGAGCGCCTGCTCCGCCGCGCGGGCGCCGCGCCGCACCGCCAGCAGCGCCTCCGTCGACGGGGTCTCGGCGGGGAGCTCGACCTCGGGAAGGCGGCCGTGCTCGCCCCGGAGCTCCTCGAGGCCTTCGAACAGCCGGAGCTGGGGATCGGAGACGCCGGGGGCGCTGCGGAGGTCCTCGGCCGTGAACGACGCGTGCCGAAGGGCGGGCTCGACGAACGACAGCGCGTCCTCCTCCGGGATCGAGGCGGTCGCCACCCCCGCGCCTACGAGGAACGCGCGTACGCCTTCCGACCAGGCGAGCGGGTCGCAGACCAGGGACTCGAAGTCGGTCACGAGCGTCGGCAGCCCTCCGATCGACCCGAGGCACTCGCGCAGGTACCGCTCCCAGAGCGCGAGCGAGTACAGCCCGCCCAAGTCGTCCCTCGCGCGCAGCGACCCGGCGATCTCGAGCGGGTTCCGGTGCACGAGGACGACGACCGGCTGCAGCGGCGAGGCACGCGGCCCAGAACGCGAACGTGACGCAGTTGCGCGGGTCCTTCCAGACCCACTGCTCGGTGGGGAAGGCCGCCGGGAAGAGACCGGGGGCCTCGCTTCGCGCTCGCGCCAGGGAGTCGCCTCGCTCCCAGCCAGCCGCGAGCGCGGAGGCACGCCCAGTCGCACCCGAGCGCGTCCAGCAGGCGGTCGTTGAACGCCGTCAGGGTCGCGCTCTCCCAGTAGCCGCGCGGATTGTCCTGCGTCGTGCGGAGCAGGTCCCCCTCCACGCAGGTCGGGACGCCGAGGAGGTTGACGAGCCGCGCCGCGGCAGAGGTCCCGCTGCGATGCATCCCGAGGACGAAGACGCCCTTCATGCTTGGCGAGCCTAACGGGAGGTCGGTGCCGCGCGCTCGTACCCGAGCTCGACGAGCGCGTCCGAGCCGACGCGCTCGAGCTCGCGACGACCGCCCGGGTCGGCGGTGCGCCAGCGCGCCAGCGAGGGGGCGGGGCGACCTCGCGGGCGAGCTCGGCGGCATCGCCCTCGAGCCCGAAGAACCCGAGGATCCGGGCCGTGACCTCGACCGGTCTCGCGCACAGCTCCTCGAAGCGGATGCGAAGGTAGCGAGCGCCGAGCTCCTCCTCGCCGAAGCGCTTCGCCTCGAGGTTCACCCAGCTCCAGAGCGCGATCGAGCGGGCGGCCGGGGGAAGATCGTTCGGGGATCCGCGCGGCGTCACCGTGCTTGCGGAGCTGGTTCTGGTTCTCCGAGAGCGCCATGTCGCGGCCGTCGCGCACGACGTGGAGGAAGCGGAGCCCGGGGAGATGGCGTGGAGGAAGGGAAGGAGGTAGATGCTCCGCGGCTCCTTCCAGCCCCACGGGCCCGGCCTCGCTCGGAGAGGCGCGCAGTGCTCCGCGAGCACCGTGGACAGATCGTCGAGCATCGCGTCCTCGACGTCCCTGGGCAGGCCCGTGCTCCGATGGCCGAGGTACGGTGTTGATCCAGCGATCGGAGTAGTCCCCGAGCTTCCAGGCGTCCTCCGACTCGTTGAGCTCGCTCCCCGTGTAGAGGCCCGCGCGGCGGAGGATGAGCGCGACCACGCGGGTGCCCGAGCCACCGGTGGCACCGACGACCGCCGGGCCGAGCTCGAGCAGAGCCGGACTGAGCGATGGTCGACTGCGGTCAGGAGGCTACGGGACGCCGGCGATGGGCGGCCGCTCGGGGGCCCGCCGGACCCTTCGCCGCCACCGTCGACCGTCGGCCCCAGCGGCTGCGCGTTGTCCATCTTGTCCTGCGTCCAGTAGTCGGCGGCGTTGCCGCTCGTGTCCGGGCTGCTCGTCACCGGGGTGTCGGCCTTGGCCGCGGTCTTCCGCTTGGTCGGCTTCGTCTTCTTCGCCGGCGCGCTTCGCGCCGGAGTCTGCGACGGAACGCCGGCCAGGGGCGGCGCGGAGGGGGTGGCAGGCTTCCCGCCGGGGACGTTCTTCACGGCCGGCTTCGCGTCCCGCATGCGCTCCTTCGTCCAGTAGCTGTGCGACGTCGTCGACGTTCTGCCGCTGGTTCGACTGGCTGCTCGTGACGCCGTTCGCGCTCGTCGACGCCTTGCCCGGGCTTCGCGGAGTCGCGCTTCCCGGTCGTGCTCGCGGCCGCCGACAGGCCGACGAGCGACCGCCGCGCCGATAGCGACCAGGACCAAGACACCGAGGCGACCCTTGACGACCACGACTTCATGATAGCTCGCAACGTCCGTCACGACGACCCCCGGTCGAGGGGCACGAACGTGCCGGCCGGCGTCGGCTCGTCCCCAGAGGTCCCGCGTCCGATCCCAGACGCGCGCGGCCTCGTCCTCGGAGAGGGCCGTGCTCCAGCGTCCGACGCTCAGGCCGTGGATGCCCTCCGTCTCCGCGATCCCGGGATCCTCGAGGCCCTCCTGGTGCGGCAGCTCGTTGAACGCGAGCTGAGCCGGGTCCGGGTCTTCCTCGAGCGCCTCCATCAGCCGTCCGACGATCTCGGCAGGCGTCGCGCAGAGCTCCTCGTACACGACGCGGACGCAGCGGTCGGGATGGGCGTCGCAGAAGGCGAGGCCCGCCTCGGTGTAGCGGCGGTAGAGCTCGATCCGTCCCTCGGTCGTGTCGGGCAGCGTCAGAGGGAAGCGGCCCGGCCATGGAGGCGATCGTGTCCAGCGGGTTGCGGACGACGTGCACGAAGAGGAAGCGGCCCCGGAGCAGGCGCTCCCACTCGCCTCGTGTACAGGACGTTCTCGGGGGCCTTGTCCGCCCAGCGGGGCTTCCCCGCCCTCCGTGCCGCGCGCTCGTGCAGCTCGACGAAGGCGCGGCCGAGCACGTCGAGCGCCTCGTCCTCGGGCACGACGGCGCGCGCCGTGCGCGCGAAGCGGAGGTGGGCCAGGGTGTCGTCACGGAAGTCTCCGTAGAAGTCGCGGAAGAACGTGAGCTCCGGCCCGCAGTGGATCCGCGGGTGCGCATCGAGGATGCGCCGCACGAGGCTCGTGCCCGAGCGATGGCAGCCGCCGACGACGATCGGCCAGTCGCGCCGCTCGCTCACCGCACCTCGGCTCGCCGCGCGCCCGAAGAGCGGATGCTCGGTCCAGGGGTCCGAGGGGTCGAGCGCGTCGTCGGAGACGTAGGTCCGGAGCTCCGTCTCCGGGAGAAGCGAGATGTCCTCGGGCACGGAGGGCGGCGCGCTTGCGGTGCCAGCCCGCCTCGACCTCGGCGGCGGCATACACGCGCTCGGCGTACTTCCGGGTCGCGTGCTCGACGCTGAGGAAGAGGTAGTGCCGCATGCGGAACGCCTCCGGGTACATGCGGAGGCCCGGGAAGGCCACGACGTGCCCGCCGCTCGAGACGAGGTCGACGGGCTCGTCCTGGCGCTTCCACGCGTTCAGGCGGTCCGGCGAGCGCGGGAGGAAGGGGTAGTACGCAGCGCATCGTCTCCTGGTAGCGCGGGTGGTCGTGGTCGGGGTGCTCCCGCGTCGGGACGAACGTGAACTCGAGGAAGTCGACCGCGTTGTAGCCCTCCCGGTCGACCTCGGCGAGCGCGCCGGCGAGCGTGCTGCCGGCGCGCGGCGGCAGGCGGATCTCGTCGGCGTCGACGTGCAGGAACCAGTCGGCGTCGAGCGTGGCCGCGAGCTCGGCCTTGCGCGCGAGGAGCCGGAGCCACGCGGTACTCGCCGCCGCGCGGGAAGCGACTCGATCCCGGCGAGCCCGCGGCCGGAGTAGCCGCTCGGCGATCTCGACGGTCCGGTCCGTCGACTCGTTGTCGATGAGGTACGTCTCGACGCCGTGCGACGGCCAGGTGCTCGATGCACCCGCCGACGAAGCGCTCCTCGTCGTAGGCCGCCAGGAGGGCGAGGACGCGCACGGCGCTCGAGGATAGGGCCGGGACGAGAGAGGGCCCCGTAGGGGCCCTCTCTCGGTCGTGCCGAACTGCGTGCCGCTACGGGCAGGCGATCGGCCGTGCCGTTGATCGCGTTGTACATCGCGATGCGCGGCAGTTGAAGTCGGCGAGTTCATCTCGTTCGGCTACCGCGGGATCGTGTGTCGCCAGTCGTTGTGGCCGTTCAGCTAGTTGGCGTTCAGCGCCGCCCGGCTGGCGTCGTGCCTGCCGAACCCGAAGATCCACGGGCCGCCACTCGAGCCGCCGGTCATGTCGCAGCCCATCGCGACGGAGTAAGGCCGCCCGGCGGTCGCCGCGTCGACGTACCCGAGCGAGCTCGCGCAGGTCTCGATCTTACCCCGCTGAACGGCGCGCCTGCGGATAGCCGAAGGCCAGCCAGTGCACGTTGCCGAACATCGCGTTCGGGCAGGCCATACCGAGCCACGCCGGTGAAGTTCCCGATCAGCCGTCCGCGGGCCGATACCGGGTTGTCGCTCGCGTCGGCACCGCCGAAGTCGTAGTCGAGGTCGCCGTTGACGTGCCACTGCGGTGACCAGACCCACAGGTTCTGCGGCTCCCCAGCAGCCCGCGGTCGGGTTGACGCCGCCCTTGTCGAGTCGTACGACGGGCAGAACAGCACGTTCGTCGAGAACGTGCTGGAGCCGTCGCTGACGCAGTGCCCGGCCGTCCACACGCCGTCGCGTCCGATCGTCGACGACGAGCAGACGAAGTTCGACCCGTTCTGCGTGAAGAACATCTTGTGGACGGCCGAGATCACCGACGTTCGGGCTGCCTGCCGGGACGTTCCGCAGGTAGCGGCCGAACCACTGCCACTGCGTGTACGGGATGTCGCCGTGGAACGGCTCCGTCAGCGCGCCCGCGGACTGCGGCGTCGGGACGACCCGTCACCTCGACGCTGCCGTCCGGCCTCTGCACAGCCCCTTGCCGGCGGCCGTCGACTGCGGGACGCTCTGGACCGTGCCGTCCGGGACACGGCGCGTTGCTCGTCGTGCATCGGGTACGGCTTGGCGTTGCGCCATGCGCTCGCGGCGTCCAGTACGCCTTAAGCTGCGCGAGCGTCTGCTGCCCGGAGCCGAGAGCGGTGACGTGGCTCGATGGCCCGCCGACGACCTGGCTCGTCGTCGCGGCTGCGGCGGGTAGCAGCCGTCGACGGCCCTGCGGAGCCGGCTGTCACGCCGATCAGCGTGATCGCCGCGACGAGGAGCACCGGGGTTCCGAGCAGGCCGAACCAAACGGCCCGCTTCCCGGTGAGCCTTCTCTTACTCATGAACTACTCCCTCCTGGTGGGGAAACACGATGCGCCCATCCCCCGCGCGCCGCGCCTCGTGAGGCCGGCGCGTCAGACGGCACGGGGTAGAGACCCCTCTCCCTCGATCCCGATGCCTCTGACCCGTCGGACGCGCGGATCATATGGCGATTGCCGCCAGGATTCAACAGACGGCATCGGACGGGCCGTGCGGCGCGGCGTGCCCCGTCCGGCCTGAAATACACTGGGTCGCGCCGGACATGGCCCTCAGTGAGCATCGGGAGAGCCTCGATCGACCCGAGGTGGCGTCGCCTGCAAGCGAGCAGGAGGACACGTCGCGGGAGCGAGCTCGACGCCGCCCTCAGGGCACGTCGAGGTCGCGAAGGGTCGCGAGCGACATCTCGAGCGGCAGGTCGAGAAGCTCGAGAAGCGCCTGCTCGAGACGGACCTCCCGGGCGCCGAGCGCGAGAAGGAGATCGCCCGCCTCACGGACCTCGTGGACGAGATCCAGCACACGCGCAGCTGGCGTTGGACGGCCCCGTTCCGCTTCGTCCGTCGCCTGCTCCCCTTCTAGGCGACATGGCCGAGACGACGCTCTGCTTCGTCGGCGCCGAGCGCGGCAACGCGTTCATGAACGAGCTCCTCGCGGCGGTCGCGCACGAGGTCGCGGCGCTCGGCATGCCGACCGAGGTCGTCCTCGACGCGTTTCCCGAGGACGGCTCGGGCCGCGTACGTCGTGTCCCGCACGAGTACTTCGCCTGCGTCGACGAGGAGCTGCACCCGACGAGCGAGCAGCTCGGGCGCACGATCGCGTTCTGCACCGAGCAGCCGGGGACGTAGTGGTTCGGGCTCAGCGCGTCGCACGCGCGCGGCGCCGGCGCCGCGGTCGACATCTACCCGCGTGCCGTGCGGGAGCTCCGCCGCCGAGGTGTCCGCGCCGAGCACTTCCGGCTCGGCTACACGGGCTACTGGGACGCTGGCACGGGAAGAGAGGGCGAGCGGCCGGTGGACGTCGTCCACCTCGGCGCGGTGAACCCGCGCAGGCTGCGTGCGCTCGCGGGTTACGCGGACACGCTGTGGCCGCTCGAGACGCGGCTGCTGATCCCGCCCGAGCGGCCGAAGTCGGAGGAGCGGGCGGACTTCCTGATCGGGGCGGCGAAGTGGGATCTCCTCGCCTCGGCGAAGACGGTGCTCAACCTCCACCGCCAGGAGAGCGCGTACTTCGAGTGGGTGCGGGTGCTCGAGGCCGTCGCGAACGGGTGCGTCGTCGTCTCGGAGCACTCCGCGGACACCGCTCCGCTCGTCCCCGGAGAGCACTTCCTGAGCGGGACGCTCGAGAACCTCGCCCTGCATCGCGGACGGCCTCCTGCGGGACGCCGACCGGCTCGCGGCGATGCGGCGGGACGCCTACGACCTCGTCCGCGTCGGAGCTTCCCATGCGGCCGGCGGCGGAGCGGCTCGCGGCGCTCGGTGAGAGCCTCGTGCGCTCGCCGCGTCGACGGCGCCCGGGGCAGCCCCCACGCGAGCGACGACCGCGCACGCAGCTGGCGCTGGTCGCGCGACCCGCGCGTCGAGGACGTCCTCTGGCGGCAGGCGCAGCTGCTCGAGTGGTCGAGGCGCTCGGATGCCGTGCTCAAGAAGCTCCTCCTCGGGCAGATGGACCTCGCGAGGAAGGTCGCCGCCCAGGAGCTCGGGGAGGAAGCGAAGGAGCTGCAGGTCGTCGCGCGGACGCCGGCCTACGAGCGCGCTCGCCCGCGTGTCTCCGTGCTCGTCCCGCTGTACAACCATGCGGAGGAGGTGAGCGCGGCGCTCGCGAGCGTCGCCGCCTCCGAGCTGCGCGAGCTCGAGGTCGTCGTGCTCGACGACACGTCGACGGACGGCTCGCGCGAGGCCGTCATCGACTTCCTGCTGGCGTACCCGTTCCTGCCGGCGCTGCTTCTCCGCCACCCCGTGAACCGCGGTCTCGGCCGCACGCGGAACGATCTCGTCGCCTCGGCGCGGGGCGAGCTCGTGTTCATGCTCGACGCGGACAACGAGGTGTACCCGACGGCGTTGTCTCGCCTCGTCGAGGCCCTCGACGACGACCCGGGGGCGTTCTTCGCCTACCCGATGCTCGAGGAGCACGAGAACGGGGAGTCGGACTATCTCCGCTCGTGCCTGCCCTGGGACCCGGAGCAGCTCGCGGAGCAGAACTACATCGACGCGATGTCGCTCCTGCGCCGCGACGAGCTCGTCGCGATCGGCGGCTACACGGAGGATCTCCGCCTCCACGGCTGGGAGGACTACGACCTGTGGTGCCGCTGCCTCGAGCGCAGGCTCCGCGGCGTGCTCGTCCCGCAGATCCTCGCGCGCTACCGGCGCGCCGGGCACTCCATGCTCGCCTCCGTGACGAACCTGGACGTGTCCGAGGCGGAGTCGCTCCTCCGCGCGCGCTACCCCGTGCTCGCGTCGCTCCGAGCGGCCGACTGAGCCCCGGGACGCACGCAGCCGAGCCACGCTCGGGCTCCCGCACCCGCCCAGTCGTGGTGGTCGACGAGCTCCTGGACCGCCCAGCCGGCTTCGGTCAGCGCCTTCAGCAGGGACGGACGCGTGAGCCAGAACGAGCGCCGGTCGAGGCCGCTCAGCGGGTCCTCGTAGCCGCCCTCGTCGAACCAGCCGCCGACGTACCCGTCCACGTCGACCGTGTCGGCGCCGGTCCAGTAGTGCGTGTCGAGGAACAGGCGATCGCTGACGCGTCCGATCTCCCCGATGAGGCGCCAGGGCGAGACGAGGTGGTAGAGGAGCCCCGCGCAGAAGGTCGCGTCGAAGCGCCCGTAGGCGGCGAGGTCGACCGTCTCCAGGTCGCCGACGACGAACTCGGCGTTCCCGCGTCCGAGGAGCTCCTCCACGAGCCGCGCCCGCTCGACGTTCTCCTTGCGCCCCTCGATGCCGAGAACGCGCTCGGTGGTCGGCAGCGCCGCGAGCTGGAGCGTGTGCGCGCCCTCGAACGACGACAGCTCGAGGATCGTGCCCGGAGACCCGAACCAGTCGAAGAACGCCGCGACGCGCCGGTCGCCCGTGTAGTCGAGATCCCCCCCGTAGGCCTCCCCCTCGATCTCGAACCGGGTCCGCCACGGCTCGAGCGCCGCGAAGCGCTCGGCGATCTCGCTGTGGGCGGGCACGAGGAAGAGCGCCTAGGTCAGCGCGAACCGCGTCGGAGCGTCGAGCTCGTCTAGCGGCCCGGCGTAGCGGTAGCTCCGCTCGGTGAGCGAGGCGAGCGATGCCGGCGACGAGTACGTCACGGTCGCGAGCACGCGCGGGCCTCCGATCGAGAAGCCGCCGCGGTGAAAGCCGGCGGTGTTGCAGAAGAGGAGCGAGGCCTTCGGCCCGGTGAACGTCCGCACGTCCGAGGCAGGGATCCGCTCCTCGAGCTCCTGCTCGGACGGGTAGTTCTGCCCGAGCGGGCTCCACGGCCAGGCGTCGGCGTACGGGCCGCGCGGCTGGCTCCCCGGGACGTACTGGAACGGGCCCATGTCCTCCTCGACGTCCACGAGGTGGAGGAACGCCTTCAGCAGGTGCTTGTCGTTGTAGTCGCGGTGCCAGAGCTGCGAGGAGATGCGATCGGCTCCGGACTGCTGCGGGACGGAGTACCAGACGTCCACGTACTCGAGCTTCGACCACATGCGCAGGTACGCGTTCGCGACGTCGAGCATGCGGCGCGACGCGCACGCGCGGAACCACGGGTCGTCGAGGCCGACGTCCACGCCGTAGCTCAGCAGGCGCACGACGAACTCCTTGCCCGCGCGGACCCGCACGTGCTCGCCGCCCGCCGCGAGGTCGGCCTCCGTCTCGGCGACGAAGCGGTCGCGCATCGCCTCGAGCTCCTGCCAGTGCCCGGGGTCCGCGAACAGCTCGTCGAACGTCAGGAGCGAGTAGCCCTGCGCGTCGACCTCGCCGAGGATCCGCTGCTGGACGTCGTCCAGCTCGACGTGGTCCGCCGCCCACAGGCGGCGGCTCCGGCGGTTCGAGAGGATGCGGTCGTGGAGCTCGTAGGTGGCCCTGATGCCCCGGCGCTCGAGTGCGGTGCCGACGCGGTTGACGCGGTGTGCGAACTTCGTCTTGCGCCGATGCATCGTCTGCCCCTCGTTTCTCGCCCGGTGGATGTAAGGCATACCTTACAAGCCGGCCCGGTGACCTCGTGACCACTGTCTTCTACACGTTCCGCGACTCCCCACAGCGGCGCCGCGCGCTGCGAGCCCCGTCGTCGGCGCCGGAGCGGTACGGGCTCTTCGGGCTGGACGAGCTGCGCGCCCGCGGCTTCGAGGTGCGGCACAACCTGGAGCGGGACGGTCGGCCTCCCCGGTGGGCCCGGGCGACGGGAGCGGCGCTGAAGTGGGCACTCGAGCGGGCCGGAGGGTACGGGGGGGACTTCGCCACCGTGCTCGCGTCGCGGCGCCGTGCGAACCGGGCCGACGTCGTCCTCTCCACCGTCGACACCGTCGGGATCCCGCTCGTGCTGCTCCGGCGCCTCGGGCGAGCGCACCCGCCGCTCGTCTACGTCGCGATCGGTCTCCCCGAGCGCCTCGAGCGGCTCCGAACCGCGCGCATGCGGCGGCTGTACGCGTCCGCGCTCTCCTCGTGCGCGGCGATCGTCGCGTACAGCGAGCACGAGGCCGAGGTGCTGCGCGGCTGGCTCGAGCGGCACGACCGGCTCGCGCCCGTCCGCTTCGTCCCCTTCGGGGTCGACACCGCGCGTCTCGTCCCGTCTCCGGAGCCGGCCGTCGTAGACGTCGTGTCCGTCGGGGCCGATCCCCACCGGGACTTCGACCTCCTCGCGCGCGTCGCGGCGCGCATGCCCGGAACGTCCTTCCAGGTCGTCACGACGGCCGACCACGCACGGGCTCTGCCGCCCGCCTCCGCCAACCTCTCCGTCGGCGTGGATCTCCCGTTCGAGGAGATGCGCGCCCGGCTCGAGGGCGCCCGCGTCGTGGCGCTTCCCGTGCGGGAGAACAGCTACTCGGGCGCGACGACTGTGCTCCTGCAGGCGATGGCCCTGGCGAAGCCGGTCGTCGTCACGCGCACGCGGGCGATCGCGACCGGCTACGGCCTCGTCGACGGGGAGAACTGCCGGCTCGTGGCTCCAGGCGACGATGACGACTTCGAGCGTGCGCTCACGGAGCTCCTGGGGGACGGGGAGCGGGCCAGGGCGCTCGGCACTCGGGCGCGGGAGACGGCCGAGCGCGACCTCAGCTGGGAGGGGTACGTCGACCGTCTCCAGGAGGTGCTGCTCGCCGCAGCCGGAGCACCGCCCGGGCCGGGCTCTCCGCCCGCGTGAGCCCCGCAGGGGAGAGATGCGCGGCGAGCTCCTCGGCGCCGCATGGCGCCCACGGGTGCGTCTCGACGAACAGCTCGTCCACGCCCTCCCAGGCCGTCGGGAGCGTCTCCAGCACGGCCCTGCACTCCTCGCCCTCGACGTTCGCCTTCACGACCAGCCGGCCGGTCGCCCCGGCGAGCGCGCGCGCCTCCGCGAGGGTCGCCGCGACGGCGACGACCGGCACGCGCTGCGTGGCGACCTCGTGCTCGGCGAACGCTTCGGGGGGCTGGAGCGCGTGGCCCCAGGACGCGCTCATCACGTGGAGCTCGGCCTCGCCCTCCGATGCCCCGACCGCGACGGGCCGCACACGCCAGTCCGCCCCCCTCGCCCGGAACGAGGCCGCGGCTCGCTCGAGGAGCTCGAGGTTCGCGCGCTCGGGCTCGAACGAGATCACCGTACGGGCGCCGTGTGCCAGCGCCCAGGCGCCGAAGTACCCCTTGTGCGCGCCGACGTCGAGCACGACGGCGTCCCGGTAGTCCGTGGCGTACGAGCCCTCGAGCACGAACGCGAGGGAGCGCCGGTCGATCGCGAAGTCGTCTTCCGAGAGGAAGACGTCGCCGCGCCCGTAGCGCACGGCGGTAGGAGTGACGCGGGCGCATCCGTCGCCGCGCCTCCGCGGAGAGCAGGCCCAGCCGGGCGCGCGGTGGAAGGCGCCGGTCGGCGAGCAGGCGGGCGAAGCGGCGCGGCGAAGGCATGGGCGCGCGGGCGAGGTTACTTTGTCGCACGTGGATCTCCGCACGGTTCCGCGGGCGGCGCGCCGAGCCGGGCGCGAGGTCGCGCGACGAGCGCAAACCGAGGTCGATCGCCTCGTCTCCAGGCAGCGATCGGGCGGACCTCGCGCTCTTCCACGAGCTCGCCCCGCCTCCCGCGGGCGGCGGCCACCAGTTCCTGCGGGCGCTCCTGCGCGAGCTCGAAGGGCGCGGGCTCGAGGTCGAGCTCAACCGCCTCTCGGGCCGGACGGACGCGTGTCTCTTCAACTCGTTCAACTTCGACTTCGCGCGCCTGCGCCGCTTCGCCCGCGCCGACTGCCGCCTGGTGCACCGGGTCGACGGGCCGATCGGCGCGTACCGCGGCTTCGACGACGGCAGCGACCGGCGGATCGCGGACCTGAACCACGCGCTCGCGCAGGCGACGATCGTCCAGTCGCGCTACAGCCTGGAGAAGCATCGCGAGCTCGGGTACGAGCTCCGG
Source organism: uncultured Actinomycetes bacterium (assembly GCA_963750595.1). Classification (GTDB taxonomy): domain Bacteria; phylum Actinomycetota; class Thermoleophilia; order Gaiellales; family Gaiellaceae; genus GMQP-bins7. The sequence continues at coordinate 950,535 of CAVVRG010000003.1, forward strand.
GAGCCCCGTCGTGATCCCGAACGCCGTCGACCCCGCGATCTTCCGTCCGCCGGCCGAGCGCGAGCCGCTCGAGGGGAGGAAGGTCCGGGTCGTGGCCTCGAGCTGGTCGGTCAACCCCCGCAAGGGGGCCGACACCTTCGTCTGGCTCGACCGGAATCTCGACCGTGACCGCTACGAGCTGACGTACCTGGGGCAGTCGCCCGTCGAGTTCGGCTGGATCCGAGCGGCCGGGGCGGTGGGCTCGCACGCGGTCGCGGAGGAGCTCCGCCGCAGCGACCTCTACGTCGCTGCCAGCCGGGCCGACCCGTGCTCGAACGCGTTGCTCGAGGCGCTCGCGTGCGGCCTGCCGGTTGCCTACCTCGCGAGCGGCGGGCACCCGGAGCTCGTCGGCGCGGCCGGGGTCCCGTTCCGCGCTGACGACGAGCTTCCGGGGGCGCTCGACCGGCTCGTCGCGGGGCTCGACGGGTTCCGCGACGCGATCGCCGTCCCGTCCATCTCCTCGGTGGCCGACCGGTACCTGGAGGTTCTCGGCCTGGGCTCGCCGGGCGACGCCTAGAATCGCCCCGGCCGTGGAGAACTACCTGCGACGCGCGATGGACGGTGCCGCGTTCCGGATCTCCCGCAGCCTCGACCGCCAGGCGATCTCGAGGGCCCACGATGTCTTCTACGCCTCCGACGCCTGGACGAAGGCGACGTGGCTCGGAGCGCAGGCACTCAAGAACCCTCTCGATCTCTGGGTGTACCAGGAGATCCTCTTCGAGACCCGGCCGGAGCTCATCGTCGAGACGGGTACGTACCGCGGGGGGAGCGCGCTCTTCCTCGCCTCCATGTGCGACCTCCTCGGCGGGGGCGAGGTCGTCTCGATCGACATCGAGCCGCTGCGCGCCGACTACCCGGAGCATCCTCGGATCACGTACCTGGGCGGGCGCTCGTCGACCGACCCCGGTGTCCTCGACGAGGTCCGCGGGAGGGCCGCCGGCCGCCCGCTCCTCGTCGTCCTCGACTCCGATCACTCCCAGACGGCACGTCGAGGCGGAGCTCCGCGCATATGCGCCGATGGTTCCCGTAGGGTGCTATGTCATCGTCGAGGACTCGAACATCGGGCAGATTCGGAAGGATCTGATGCCCGGCCCGCTGCAGGCGGTCGAGACGTTCCTGGCGGGTAACCGCGAGTTCGAGATCGACCGCGCGCGGGAGAAGTTCCTGATCACCTTCAACCCGAGCGGCTACCTCCGCCGCGTGGCGCCGGGGTCGTCCTAGGCGTGTCCCGCGTCCCCGCGCACGTGCTCCACTCGGCCGTCGTGCTGGAGGACGTGGAGCTGCTCTACGTCCCCGTCCCGAAGGCGGGGTGCACAGCGATTCTCATGGCCCTGGCCGAGGTCGCCGGGCTGTCCGGAGGACGAGCTCGCGCGCTCCCGGAAGCTCGAGGTCACCCGCGACCTCGCGATCCACGACCCGGCCGTCTGGGGCGAGTCGTACTCGCTCGAGAGCAGGTCGGACGACGAGGTCGGGAGGATCCTCGACGCGCCGGGCTGGCTGCGGTTCACCGTCGTCAGGGAGCCTCTCAGGCGCCTGTGGTCGGCGTGGGTGTCGAAGGTCCTCGTGCGGGAGCCCCGGTTCGTCGCCGCGTTCGGGCACGAAGACTGGTTCCCGCCCGCTGCCGGGCACGTCGGACGACGTCCTCGGGTGGTTCAGGAGGTTCGTCGGCGCGCTCCCGTCCCGCGACGCCGAGCTGCAGGATCCGCACTGGTCGCAGCAGGTCGACCTCGTCGGCCCTGGAGACGTTCCCTACGACCACGTCGGGCACCTCGAGCGCGTCGAGGAGTCGGTGGCCGTCGTCGGCGAGCACCTCCGGGCTCGAGGACGCAGGCTCCCGCCGCTCCGCCGCGCGAACCCGTCGCTCCTGCCGTACGTGCCGGGTGTCTTCGACCGCGCGGCGCTCGACGCGTGCGCGGACTGGACGACGAGCGCGCGGGAGGCGTTCGGCTACGAGACCCCGGCCGGCGATCCCGAGCCGCCCGACGACGCCTGGCACGCGACCGTCGAGGCGGCGGTTCCGGGGATCCACGCGGTGATCGAGCGGCACGAGCGGATCGCGGACCTCCGGAGCCTCGTGCGCCGGGCGGATCTCGAGGCAGCCTAGGCCGGGCAGTCGACGGTCCGCACCTCCGGGGTGGTCTGCGCGTTCGTGAGGCGGACCTCGCCGCCCGTCTCCCAGAGGACGAGACCCGCGGCCGTCCCGGTTGCGAGCCGTCGGCCGTCGAGCTCGATCCCGGGCTGGGTGAAGACGTAGTCGGCGACGAGCGGCGCCCCGCCCGGGAGGGTGAGCAGCCCGTCCTCCACCTCGACCCGATCGATGGGCAGCCCGTCGGGGACGGAGTCCCCGATGTACGCCGCTCGGTCCACGGTCGAGTTGAAGAACTCGGTGAGGAAGAGCGCGTGCCGGGTTCGGGCCGACGTCGGGCAGACCTGGGACTCGAGGTAGAGCTTCGTGACCGCGGCGTCCGCGGGCAGGCGCTCGTCGATCCAGGCTCGCTCCAGTCCGCCGGCGAACACCGCGTCCTCGGGCGCGCCGATCATCCGGTCCCACGCGAGCGCCGAGGTGACGGCGAACAGCGCGAGCACCGTCGCGGGCACGACCAGGGCCAGCCGCCGCGGCAGGAGGACCGCTGTCAGGACGAGCCCGACGACGAAGAGCGCGAGCAGCCTGCTGCCCGAGAGCGGCCCGGGCCCGGCGACCTGCGCCTCGATCCAGACCCACAGCGCGCCGGGCACCGTGTCGATCCCGGCCTCGTTCGCCAGCTGGCGGAACGGAAGGATTGCCGGCAGGAGCAGTGCGAGCCCTGCGCCGATCGCGGCCGCGACGAGAGGCCTCGGCAGCCCGTCGGCCAGCCAGGCGACGAGCACGACCAGCCAGAGCGGCAGGAGGTAGAAGGCGTACCGGTCGTGGAGCCGGTCGTAGCCCCAGGGCGTGCTCGTGAACGCCGCGACGACGAGGAGCCCGACCGCGTTCGCGGAGAGGAAGAGCGAGGCGAACGACGCGGCTCGCTCCGACCCTTCGCGCCCGCGGAGGAGGAGGCTCCAGAGGACGATCGGCGCGACGGCGAGCGGGATCACCGCGAGGTAGACCTCGATGTCGGCGACGTGGTAGACGAACCACTTCGCGACCTCGAGGGGGTCGTAGCCGCGCCAGAGCTCCCAGTACGCGCCCAGCGACTCCGACGGCGACGACCCCGACAGCAGCCTGACTCCCAGCACCCCGACGGCGAGAGCGAGCGGTACCGTGCTCGGCCACAGGCGGAAGAGGTCGGCTCGCGTTCGCGGTCGAAGCCGTGGAGCGATCAGCCAGAGGGCGGCGAGGCCCGCAAGCCAGGAGACGTAGAGCGCGCCGAGCTGCGCTCGTGTGAGGAATGCCAGGGCGATCGTGCCGAGCACGGCCAGCTGGCGGAGCATCGTCGGCCGCTCGAGTGCGAGCGCGATGGCGTACAGGGCCCAGGCGGACGTGAGGTACGCCAGGCTCTCGGTCATGACCGTCGACACGGAGATGGACGAGGGGATCGCGACGGAGAGCCCCGCGGCGCACACGGCCCACCAGGGCGGGACGAGCCGCCTCGCGAGCAGGTAGATCGGCACCGCGGTGAGGGCGAAGAAGAGCGCGTTTGCCGCCTTGAACAGGTCGTAGGCGGCGTCCACCCCGGAGGTCAGCGCGAGGATGCCGGCCAGCACCAGCGCGTAGAGGGGCCCGAAGCCGTACTCGTCGCCGCGCAGGGATAGCCCCTCGCCCTCGACGAGCGAGGATGCCGCGATCAGGTAGCGGACCTCGTCCGGGTGCACGCGCGGGACGTCGACGAGCGTCGCCAGCCACGTGTACAGGGCGAACGACGCGATGACGACTCCTCCCAGGGCGACGATCGGCAGGCGGCTCGCCCGCCCGGCCGGTGCGGGACTCTCCAGCGCCGGCTCCGTCGGGACGGCGCTGCGGACGGGCGCCGGAGGGGTGGAGGGCTTCGCTGTCACCTGCGCGATGGTAGAGGCGCGCCGGGACGCGCAGTGTCGCCTCAGCCCGCGGCGCAGACGGATCGCCGGAGCTCGGCGGCCGAGCGGTCCCGGGCGAGCCGGACCGGGCCGCCGACCTGCCACAGCACGAGCGGCAGCGCCGTGCCGGTGGCGAGCCTGCGACCCCGGAGCTCGACGCCGGCCGCAGCCAGGACCGCAACGGCCTCGAGCGGCCTGCCGAACTCCCTCACGATGGTGCCGTCGGCCGCAACCCGCGCGCTCGTCGAGGGGAGTAGGCTCCCGTCGCGCTCGCCCACGTGCGCGGCGCGTGCGACGGAGCGATTGAAGAACTCGGTCAGGAGGAGCGCGGTGCTCGTCCGAGGCGCCCGGTCGCACTCCGCGGACACGTAGAGGGACGTGACGGGCTCCTCCTGCCTCAGGGTGGCGTCCACCCAGCTTCGGCGGTCGGGTAGGACCGCTTCGAAGTCCCTCGCCGTTCGCGCCGAGTCGCGCCAGGCGACCGCTGTCGAGGCGACGAGCACGGTCACGACCGCCGCGCCGAGGCCGGCGCGCAGCCGCCGAGGGGACAGGAGCGAGGCCGCCACCAGGACGACGACGAACAGCGCGAGGATCCGCCGGCCCGAGACCTCGTCGGGGAACGTCTCGAAGGCGTACGCGTTGATCTCCGACCAGAGGTAGGTCACGGCCGCGCCGGCCTCCGCGCCGTCCTCGGCCGCGATGAGCTCGAACGGGGTCACGGCGGGAAGCAGAAGCGCCAGTGCCGCACCGAGCGACGCGGCGACCACGGGCCTCGGCAGGCCGTCCCGCAACCACACCGCCAGGACGACGAGCCAGAGAGGGACGACATAGAACAGGTACCGGTCGTGGAGGTGGCCGAAGCCCGCGGGGGTGCTCGCGAACGCGGCGGCGATCAGAACGAGGCACGCATTGACGGACAGGAACGCCGAGGCGAACGCTCCCGACTCCACCGATCCCGCCCGCGCGGCTTGCAGGAGCCGCCAGAGCACGATCGGGGAGACCGCGACCGGGATCACGGCGAGATAGAGCTCGAGGCCGGCAAGGTGGTAGGCGACCAGCTTCCCGACCTCGACCGGGTCGTAGTCGTCCCAGAGCTCGCTGTACGCGGTCGGCAGGCCCACCGGCGCCCGCCCGCTCACGATCGGGACGGCAGCGACGAGGACGACTCCGACCGCGAGAACGGCGAGCGTCGGCCAGAGGGCGCGCATCGCTCGGCGGTCCCGCGGGCGCTGCGCGGGGACGACTGCCCAGAGCAGGACCAGCGCCGCCACGTATGCGGGGAAGAGCACGGCGAACTGCGCCCGGGTCAGGAACGCGAGGGCGACGGCGCCGAGCACGGCGAGCTGCCGGCGAACGGACGGCCGCTCGATGGCGAGCACGATTGCCAGGAGCGCAAGGGAGGCCGCGGCGTAGGCCGCGCTCTCGGTCATCACGAGCGAGACCGAGACGGACGTGGGGATCACGAGGGAGAGGGCAGCGACCCCGAGGCTCCACCGGGTCGGTAGGAGTCGCCGCGCGACGAGGTAGACGGGTACCGCGGCGAGCGCGAACAACAGCGCGTTGGCCGCCTTCAGGAGCGGGTACGCCGTCTCGCGGTCAGGGGTGACCGCGAGGATCGCCGCGAGGATCGCGGGGTACACGGGGCCGAAGCCGTACTCCTCTCCCCGCAGGTGCAGGCCGCTGCCCTCCGCCAGGGAGCCCGCGGCGATCAGGTAGCGAACCTCGTCCGCGAGGCTCCGCGGCGTGGTGACGAGCAGCGACAGGCCCGCGAGGAGCACGAAGGCGGCGAGGACGACGACGGCCAGTGCGAGCCGGGGTCGCCGGTCGGCGGGGCTCGGTGCAGCCAAGCTCCGATCGTAACGACCAGGCTCGAGGGCCCCGGTGACTGCCAAAGAAGGTGACTGTCACCCTGGTTTTTCCTGAACCGCGCCCTCGGCCCCGGTGACTGCCACCGAAGGTGACTGTCACCCTGGTTTCCTGAACCGCGCCCTCGCTAAGGTCTCGCGCAGTGCCCGAGAAGCGCGCGCTCATCATCGGCATCGCGGGCCAGGACGGCTCGTACCTGGCCGAGCTCCTCCTCGACGAAGGCTACGAGGTGTTCGGCGTCGTGCGCCAGCCCGCCTCGGCGGGGTTCGAGAACCTCGTCGCGGTCCGTGACGACATCGAGCTCATGCAGGCGGAGGTGCTCGACGAGCTGGCCCTCGTGGACGTGCTCACGTCGTGTCGCCCGAGCGAGGTCTACAACCTCGCCTCGCCGTCGTTCGTGCCGATGTCGTGGCGCCAGCCGGTGCTCACGGCCGAGTTCGCCGCCGTGGGCTGCACGGCGCTGCTCGAGGCGATCCGCCGGGTGGACGAGGGCATCCGCTTCTACCAGGCGTCTTCGAGCGAGATCTTCGGAGAGCCTCGCGAGGTGCCCCAGACCGAGGACACGCCGCTCTACCCGGTCACGCCGTACGGCGTCGCGAAGGCGTACGCGCACTTCATCACGCTGAGCTACCGCCGGCGGTACGGGTTTCACGCCTCCTCGGGGATCCTCTACAACCACGAGTCGCCGCGACGCCCGCCCGACTTCGTCACCCGCAAGGTGGCGCGCGCCGCGGCGGCGATCAGCCTCGGCCTCGAGACGGAGGTCGCGCTCGGCGACCTCGACGCGCGCCGCGACTGGGGGTACGCCGGCGACTACGTGCGCGCCATGTGGCTCATGCTGCAGCAGCCGGAGCCGGGGGACTACGTGATCGCGACCGGCGAGGCTCACTCCGTCCGCGAGCTCGCCGCCTACGCGTTCACGCACGTCGGCCTCGACTGGGAGGAGCATGTGCGCGTCGACGGCTCGCTCCTCCGCGGCAAGGCCGAGCTGCACGACCTCGTGGGCGACTCCTCGAAGGCGCGGGTCGGGCTCGGCTGGTCGCCGACGATCGACTTCGAGCAGCTGGTGCGTCTCCTCGTCGACACGGACGTCGAGCGACTTCGCGCGCGGCTCGAGCCGGCCGAGTCGCTCGTCGACGGCTGAGGTGTCGCTCGCAGCGCGCGCCCGCCGCCTCGCGGCTCCGGTCGGACGGCCCCTGCGGCGCGCGCTCGTCGGCTTGCGAACGCGAGACTGGGCTCCGCACACGCGCCTCTTCGTCGAGCAGGAGGCGGCCGAGTGGGTGCTCTCGTACGAGGCGCGGCAGCTCGAGCGGACCGCGCATGCCCTCGGCGTGGGTCTCGGGACGCCCGGCTGGTCAAGGGGGGTCGCGAACCAGTCGATCTTCCACCTGAGCCAGTTCACGCTGCTTCTGCACGATTTCGAGCGGCGCGGGAACAACCTCGGGTTCGCGTGGTTCCACGGGCGGCCCGGCACGCCCGGCATGCCGGAGTTCGACGCCTGCTTCGCCGCGATGCGCCGGCGTCACGCCGAGATCGACCGCGTCCAGGTCACGAGTCGGGCGATGGAAGCGCTCGTGCTCGAGACCGGTATCGCCGCGGAGAAGGTGCACCGGATCCCGATCGGCATCGACGTCGAGGCGTTTCCGTTTCGCAGCGAGGCCGACCGCTCGGCCGCCCGTCGAGAGCTCGGCCTGCCGGAATCGGCGTTCGTCGTCGGCTCGTTCCAGAAGGACGGCGTCGGCTGGGAGGAGGGGCTCGTGCCGAAGCTGATCAAGGGCCCGGACGTGCTCCTCGCGACCGTCGAACGCCTGCGCGAGCGCATTCCCGAGCTCCTGATCGTCCTCACCGGCCCCTCGCGGGGGTACGTGAAGGCCGGGCTCGAGCGCCTCGGCGTCCCGTACCGCCATCTGCTCCTTCCGGACGTGGACGCCGTGGCGGACGTCTACCGCGCGATCGACGTCTGCCTCGTCACCTCCCGCGACGAGGGCGGGCCGCGCGCTGTCCTCGAGGCGATGGCGACCGGCGCCCCCCTCGTGACCACGCGCGTCGGCCAGGGCGCCGACCTCGTACGGCACGGCGAGAACGGCTGGATGGTCGAGGTCGAGGACGTGGAAGGCCTCGTCCTGTGGGTGGTGCACGTCGCGGACGCGCAGCCGCACGAGCTCGAGCGCCTGCTCCGGGACGGCCGCGAGACCGCCGAGGCGAGCTCCTACGAGGCGCTCCGGCCGAGCTGGCAGGCGCTGCTCCGCGGGTTCGTAGCGATGCCGGAGGACGAGGGGTGACCGTCACCGCGGGTGACAGAGGACGAGGGAGGTGACTGTCACCGCAGGTGACTGTCACCGGCTTTCTCGCCGGCTTTCCCGGTGCCTGCCCCCTGGTGGAGACATGAGCCCGTGGACCTGAGCCTCGCCCGCGCCGGCCGGTACGGGCGCGCCGCCGCCCGCTGGGCCCGGCTCCTCGTCTCCGGCCGGGCGCGGCCCGGAGTGCGTGTCTTCTACGGGCACGACGGCGTGCCGCGGCCCGGGGACCGCGCCGCCGGAGGCACCGCGAAGGCGCAGAAGCTCGCCGAGCGCTTCCCGAACAGCCCGACCGACTTCTCCGTCCTCTACCTGGGGACGACGTGGCTCCCGCGCGACCTCGAGCCGCTGCTCCGCATCGCGCGCAGGCGCGGCGCCGCGGTCGTCGTCAACCAGGACGGTGTCGCGTATCCGGGATGGGCCGGCGACCGCGTGGACGAGCTCAACCGCCCGCTCCGGCGCGCGGTTCTGGAGGCCGACCACGTTCTCTACCAGAGCGAGTTCTCGAAGCAGTCGGCCGACCTCTTCCTGGGCGAGCCGCGTGGCGCCTGGGAGGTGCTGCCGAACGCGGTCGACGTGAGCCATTTCGCGCCTGCGCCCGGGCCTCCCCCGGACGGGCCCGCGCTGCTCCTGGGCGGCGACCAGACCCAGGCGTACCGCCTCGAGCTCGGGCTCCGGACGCTGGCTGCGCTTCTGCCCCGCCACCCCGGCGCGCACCTCCTCGTGACCGGGCGTCTGGTGGGCCTCGTCCGGCCCCTGCTCGACGAGCTCGAGCTCGACGGGAAGGTGCACCTGCTCGGCGAGTACGCGCAGCGCGACGCCCCCTCGGTGTTCCGCCGCGCCCACCTGCTGCTGCACACCAAGGTGAAGGACCCGTGCCCGACGCTCGTCGTCGAGGCGATGGCCTGCGGGCTTCCGGTCGTCCACCCGGCGAGCGGCGGCACGGTCGAGCTGGTCGGCGACGTGGGCGGGATCGGCGTCCCGCATCCCGACACCTGGGAGCGGGACGACCCGCCGTCACCGGAGGCGATGGCGGACGCCGTCGACCGCGTGCTCGCGGACCTCCCGGCGTACGCCGTCGCCGCTCGTGCCCGTGCCGTCGAGCGGTTCTCGCTGGAGCCGTGGCTCGAACGTCACCGTGCGCTCTTCGAGCGTCTCGCCCCGCGATAGCCCGCGATCCGTCCGCGGAACGTCGCCGCGTGGTATCGGGCCCGGCCCCGGTCTCGGCGCGCGAGCGACACGGCCACGCCTCCGACCGGACGGACGAGCATGCGCGCGACGGCTCGCGGCGGGTACCCGTGCTTGCGCAGCAGGAAGCCGATGCTCGCGCCGTCACGGAGGCCGATCGAGGCGTCGTCCACCCCGGGCCGGTGGGTCACGACGAGCGAGGGGTCGTACTCGAGGTGCGCTCCCGTCGCGAGCGCGCGCACGAGGTAGTCGATCTCCTCGCCCGAGTGCCACGGCGTACCCGATCCCAGGCCGAGCGCCTGGTCGAAACGGCCGACGCGCGAAACGACGTCTCGGCGCAGGAAGATCGTGAAGGAGATCGCGCGGTTCCAGATGTTGTCGCGCGTGAGAACGGCGGGGTCGGCCTTCCACGACGCCGAGGAGAGCCCCTCGCTCGACTCGGCACGGCCGGTGAGCCCGTCGAGATCGGCGCGGCTCTCGAACCGCTGCGCGACGCGCTCGAGCAGGTCGTCCGCGTAGACGCAGTCGTCGTCGGGGAAGGCGACGAGGTCGGCTGTCAGCCCGCCGAGGGCGGCGTTCCTGGCGCGGGACAGGCCCGGCGGGGAGCGCAGGTGCGCGAGGTCGAGGCCCGGGTGCGAGGCGAGCACCGGTCGCAGCCGGTCGTCCTCGTTCTGGTCGACGACGCGCACGGTGAAGGCGCGGTGCGTCTGGCGCTCGAGCGACGCCAGCAGAACCTCCAGCTCGTCGACGCGACCGACCGTCGCGACGACCAGGTCGAACGACGGAAACGCCCGCGACACGCGCCGTAGGCTACGGGACACCGTGGCCGCAGTCCCGCTCGTCTCCGTGCTCGTCGCCGTCGCGAACGGCGAGCGCTACCTCCGGCAGTCCCTCGCGAGCGTACTGCGGCAGCGTGTGAGCGACCTCGAGCTGATCGTGGTCGACGATGGCTCGACGGACGGGACGCCGGACATCCTCGCCGCCTGCGAGGACCCGCGGTTGCGAGCCCTTCGACACGAGGAGCGGCGCGGCCTCGCGACATCGCTCAACGCCGGGCTCGCCGAGGCTCGCGGCCGCTACGTGGCACGAATGGACGCCGACGACGTCGCCCTCCCGTCGTGGCTCGAGCGGAGCCTGGAGCTCCTGTCCTCGAACGGGCGGCTCGGATTCGTGGGCTCGGGCGTCCTGGACATCGACGCGGCGGGACGTCCGGAGCGCGTGCACGTCCACGAGCGTGGCCGCGCGGCGCTGCGCTGGCGCTCGCTCTGGAGCGCCCCCGTCTTCCACGACACGGTGGTGCTCGAGCGGGAGCTCCTCGAGAAGCACGGCCTGCGCTACGACGCATCGTTCGGGGAGAGCGAGGACTACGACCTGTGGACGCGCCTGCTCGGCGTGGCGGACGGGGATACGGTCGAGGAGCCGCTCGTCCTGCACCGGCTGCACGCGGGGCAGGCATCGCGCCTGCGCGGCGGGCTTCAGCGGTCGCTTGCTCTCGAGGTCTCGCTGCGCCAGATCGGGGCGCTCGCGCCGTCGCTTTCGGCCGAGCTCGCGGAGCGGGCACGGCGGGTCGCCCTCGGCCTCGACCTTCCCGCGGCGGCGGTGGAGGAGGCGGTCGACGCCTACCTCGCGGTCCTCGGCCTCTTTGTCGCGACGCGCAGGTACCGCGACGACGAGCTGCGCGTGGTCGTGGAAGGGGCGGCTCGCGCCGTCGCCCGTGCCGCGACCCGCGCCGAGGGCCGCGCCAGGGCGACCGTTCTGCGTGAGGCGGGCCGTCTCGACCGCGCGCTCCCGGCGCACGTCGCAGGGCGGCGTGCGCGGCGTGCAGCGCAGACGCGGAGGGCGCACCACGAGGCGGAGGCGTGGCTCGCCGAGCTCGCCGCGCCCGGATCGGCGCGGGTGGGGGGTACGGGCGACACGATCCGTGTCGCGGCCGTCTTCCCCGAGCCCACGCCCTACCGCGCGCCGCTCCTCGACCGCGTCGCCGCGCTCGACGAGGTCGATCTCACGGTGATCTACGCGGCGGAGACCGTGGCCGGCCGCTCGTGGCGCGTCGAGCCGCGGCACCGTGCCGTCTACCTCCGCGGCTTGGGCCTCCCGGGCGCCGGTCGTGTCCTCCACCACGACTACCCGCTGACGCCAGGAGTCGTCGGCGCGCTCTCCGCCGCCCGGCCGGATGTCGTCGTCGTCTCGGGCTGGAGCACCTTCGCGGCCCAGGCTGCGATCGCGTGGTGCAGGGCCCGGCGCGTGCCCTACGTCCTCGTCGTCGAGAGCCACGACGAGGGCCCGCGGGCAGGCTGGCGCAGGGCGGTGAAGGGGACCGTCGTCCCCCGCGTCGTGAGGGGCGCCTCGGGCGTTCTCGTCACGGGCACGCTCGCGCGCCGCTCGATGGTCGCCCGCGGGGCGCCGCCCGAGCGCGTGCACGTCTTCGCCAACACGGTCGACGTGGACGAGTTCGGCAGGAGCGTCGACGCCCTGGCGCCCCGCCGGGCCGCCCTGCGCGAAGCGCTGGGCGGCGGCCCGGACGACGTCCTCGTCCTGTCGGTCGCGCGGCTCGCGCCGGAGAAGGGGCTCGACGTGCTGCTCCACGCTGTCGCGGAGGCGGACGACGGGCGGCTCGTGCTCGTCGTCGCCGGGGACGGCCCCGAGCGCACGACGCTCGCGGACCTGGCTGCCGTGCGCGGCGCTCGCCTGACGCTCGCGGGAGACCTCGAGTGGGAGCGGGTCGTGGAGGCGTACGCCGCCGCGGACGTGTTCGCGCTCCTCTCCTCGCGGGAGCCGTGGGCGGTGGTCGTGAACGAGGCGGCCGCGTGCGGCCTCCCGCTCGTCCTCTCCGACCGCGTCGGGGCGGCGCACGACCTCCTGCGGGACGGTGAGAACGGCTTCCTCGTCCCGGCCAGCGACGTCGATGCGGCGGCCGCCGCGCTTCGTCGCCTCGCCGACGACCCGGGCCTCCGTGCCTCGTACGGAGCCCGTTCGCGCGAGCTCGCGCGGGACTGGGGATACGGCCCGAGCGTCGACGGGTTCCTGGCGGCGGTTCGCGAGGCGGTCGCGTAGCCTGACCCGAGTGTCCCGGAACGGCGCCCGCCCGCGCATCCTCGTCCTCAACCAGTACTACTGGCCGGGCGTCGAGGCGACGGCGCACCTCCTCACCGAGCTCTGCGAAGCGCTCGCCGAGGACTACGAGGTCGAGGTCGTCACCGGGGCCCTCCACGGGCACGAGGACGAGCCGAGGGAGGCCGAGCACAACGGCGTCCACATCGTGCGCGTGTCGTCGACCTCGTACGAGCGCTCCGAGCTGGCCCGGCGAGCCGCGAACTACTTCTCCTACCTCGCGTACGCGCTCAGGTACGCGCTCTCGCGCCCCGCGCCCGATCTCGTCCTGTGCATGACGGACCCGCCGATCGTGGGCGACCTCGGCGTCGCCGTCGGCCGCCGCTTCGGCGCGCCCGTGCTCGTCATCAGCCAGGACGTCTTCCCCGAGATCGCGACCGAGCTCGACCGGCTCCGCAACCCGGCCGTCGTCGGGGTGCTGGGCGGGCTCGTCGGCGCGTACCTGCGCCGTGCGGACCGCATCGTCGCCATCGGCGAGAGGATGCGCGAGCGGCTCGAGGCGAAGGGCGCTCCGGCTGAGCGCCTCCGGGTGATCCCCAACTGGGTCGACACGCGCGCGATCACGCCGCAGCCGCGAGACAACCCCTGGGCCGAGCGACACGGGCTGACGACGCGGTTCGTGGTGATGCACTCGGGGAACGTCGGGCACGCGCAGGACCTGGACAGCCTCGTCCGCGCGGCGACCTTCCTCCGGGATCGTGACGACGTCAGGATCGTGATCGCGGGCTTCGGCGCCCGTCATGCCGAGATGGTCGAGCTCGCGTCCCGGCTCGACGTCGAGGACATGGTCCGCTTCCTCCCCTACCAGGAGCGAGATCGGCTGCCGTTCTCGCTGTCGAGCGCCGATCTGCACGTAGTCGGGCTCGCCAGGGGTCTCGCTGGCTACGTCGTCCCGAGCCGTCTGTACGGGATCCTCTCCGCCGGGCGGCCGGTGATCGCGGCCGCGGAGGACCAGAGCGAGACCGCGCGCCTCGTCCGGGAGGTGGGATGCGGGGTCGTGATACCCCCCGGGCGACCCGAGTTGCTCGCGCGGACGATCCGGGAAGCCTCGGAGGGCGCATACGACCTCGAGGAGATGGGGCGTCGCGGCCGTGCGTACGTCGAGCGGGAGGCGGACCGCGTGGTTGCGATGGAGCGCTACCGTGCCCTCGTGCGGGAACTGGTCCGCCGGTAGTCCGGCGCGACGGTCGCCCTACAATCGCCCGCGTGATCGTGAGGGCCCTCTTCTGGGGCGCGCTCGGCGCTCTCGCCTGGACGCACGCCGGCTATCCGGCAGCGATCGGCGTGCTCGCGCGCCTGCGCCCGCGCGCCGTCGCGCGGGAGGACGTGACCCCGTCCGTGGCCGTGGTGGTGTCCGCGCACGACGAGGAAGACGTGATCGGGAGACGGGTCGAGAACCTGCTCGCGCTCGACTACCCGCCGGAGCTCCTCCAGGTCGTCGTCGCCTCGGACGGGTCGACCGACCGGACCGACGAGATCGTCGACGAGATCGCGGCGCGGGAGCAGCGCGTGCGCCTCATCCCCTGCCCGCGCGAGGGGAAGGTCGCCGCCCAGCACCGCGCGGTCCGGGAGACGGCGAGCGACGTCGTCGCGTTCACCGACGCGAATACCGAGTGGAAGCCCGAGGCGCTGCGCACGCTCGTGCGCTCGCTCGCCGACCCGGAGGTCGGGTACGTGTGTGGGCAGCTCCGCCTCGAGTCCCCGGAGGGGGCGAATCTCGAAGGGCTCTACTGGCGCTACGAGACCTGGGTCCGGGAGCAAGAGTCCACGGCCAGCTCGATCACGGCGGGCAACGGCGCGATCTACGCCGTCCGGCGCGAGGCCTACGTCGAGGACGACCCCAGGTTCGGCCACGACTTCGGCTTTCCGTACTCGATGGAGCAGGCCGGTCTGCGCGCCGTGTACGACCCCGAGGCGGTCGCGGTGGAGAAGCCTGCGACGGAGCAGGAGGACGAGTACGGCCGCAAGGTGCGGACGATCGCGCGCTCGTGGGGCCACCTCCTCACGGGCCGCGCGTTTCGGCCAGCGCGTCCGCTCTACCTCCTCCAGCTCGTCTCGCACCGGGTGCTTCGCTACACGAGCGGGCTGGCGCATCTCGGTCTCCTGCTCTCGAACCTCGCGCTCCTCGGGCGCGGCGCCGGCTACCGGCGGTTCTTCGCGCTCCAGCTGGCTGGCGTCGGGCTGGCCGCGGCCGGAAAGGCGCGCCTGCCGATACCGGGCGCGCGGCTCGCGCACTACTACTACGTCGTCACGAAGGCGACCGTCGCCGGCCTCGTCCGCTACCTCCGCACCGGCACGCCGCAGACCTGGGACAAGGCGCGGGGCACGCGGTGAACCGCGCGCTCGACGTCGCGGTCGCCGGCAGCGGGCTCGTGCTGACGAGCCCGCTGCTCGGTCTCGCCGCGCTCGCGGTCAAGCTCGAGGACGGTGGACCGGTCCTCTACCGCCAGGTGCGGGTCGGCCGCGACGGCGAGGACTTCGAGCTGGTGAAGCTCCGGACGATGGTCGTGGGAGCGGAGAGGATGGGCGCCGGGTTCGCGGTCGACCAGGGCGATCCGCGGATCACGAGGCTCGGGCGCTTCCTGCGCAGGTCGTCGATCGACGAGCTGCCGCAGCTCTGGAACGTCGTCCGTGGCGACATGAGCATGATCGGCCCCCGTCCCACGCTGCGCTACCAGGTCGAGCAGTACGACGCGCGCCAGCGCCGGCGTCTCGACATCAGGCCCGGGCTCACGGGCTGGGCGCAGGTCCACGGCCGCGCAGCGCTGCCGTGGGCCGAGCGGATCGAGCTCGACCTCTGGTACGTCGAGCACCGCTCGCCGCTCGTCGACCTGAAGATCCTCCTGCGCACGCCGCTCGCGCTCTTCCGCGGGAGCTACCGCGGCGCCACCGGAGGCTGGCGCGGCCGAGACAGCGCCTAACAGACGCCCTTGGCCGCGAGCAGCGACCGGTACAGGCGGTCGACGTCGTCGACGAGCCTGCCGACCGAGTAGCGGTCGAGCACGCGTGCTCGACCCGCCTCGCCGAGCCGCGTGCGCAGCGCGAGGTCTCCCGCGAGCTCCGCGAGCCGCCCGGCCGCAGCGTCGACGTCGCCCGGCTCGACCAGGTAGCCGTCGATGCCGTCGCGTACGACGTCGGGGACTCCTCCGACCCGGTTTGCGACGACCGGGGTGCCGGACGCCAGCGCCTCGATGGCGCTCACGGGCGTCCCCTCGGTCACGGACGGGAGGAGGAAGGCATCGAAGAGGCGGTAGTAGCCGGCGACGTCCTCCTGATATCCGACGAAGAAGCAGGAACGCGCGATCCCGAGGTCGCGTGCCCTCTGCTCGAGCTCGCCCCGCTCGGGCCCGTCCCCGACGAGGCAGAGCACCGCCTCGATGCCCCGCTCGCGCGTGGCGCGCAGGATCTCGAGGGTCGACGCCGTGTCCTTCACCCCCGTCATGCGCCCGACCCAGCCGACGACGAACGCGCCGCGGGGGATCCCGTACAGGTGGCGGTAGTCGAGATCCGCCGTCGGATCGCCGAGGCGCTCCTCGAGCGGGATCCCGAGCCGGATCACCGCGAACTTCTCGCGCCGTGCCACGCCGAGCCCGACGAGCTCGTCCCGGACCTCCGGGCTCACCGCGATCAGGACGTCCGAGGACCTCGCGAGCGTTCGCTCGACCTGCCGGAAGAACGCAGTCCGGCGGCGGCCGAAATACCCCTTCAGGACGTGGCCGTGGAACGTGTGCAGGACGACCGGCGGACGGGCCTCACCCGCGAGGAGCGCGGCTGCTCGCCCGATCGCGCCGGCCTTCGCCGTGTGCGTGTGGAGGATGTGCGGCCGCTCCTCCCGGATGATCTCCGCGAGCCGCCGGATCGAGCGCGCGTCGTGCTGGAAGGAGACTTCCCGCTCCATCTCCGGGACGCTGACGACGCCGACGCCCAGGCGGCGCGCGACGAACCCCATCGAGTCCTCCCCTCGTGCCAGGCTCCCGGCGACGAGCGTCGTGTGGTAGCCGCGGGTCTCGAGGCCCGCGGCGAGGCTGGCGACGTGGATCGCCGGGCCGCCCATGTTGAGGCGGGCGATGACGCGGACGACGCGTGTCTTCTCGGGCACGGCGTCTCACGTTAGCCGGGCGTCGGGGAACTCCTCCGGCGTTCGCCGGTGGACGAGTACCCTCTCCGCCCGTGACCAGCGTTCTCCTGACGTGTGCCGGCCAGCGCGTCGACATCGTGCGGGCGTTTCGCGCCGCCGGCGGTCTCGTGATCGCCGCGGACGCCGATCCGCTCGCGCCCGCGCTCTACCACGCCGACCGGCAGGCGATCGTGCCCCTCATCGCCGACCCGGGGTACGTCGACTCGCTCGCAGCCCTCGTCCGAGAGCACGACGTCCGCCTGGTCGTGCCGCTGGCCGATCTCGACCACACTCTCCTCGCCCGCTCCCGCGACGCGCTTCGCCCTGCGGTCGTGCTCCTCCCCGACGCGGACGTGTGCGAGCGGATGTCGGACAAGCTCGCGGCCCATCGCTTCTTCGTCGAGAACGGCATCGCTTCGCCCCGCAGCTGGGCGGCCGAGGACGTGCCGCCGGACGCGCGCTACCCCCTGCTGGTCAAGGCGCGCGCCGGCTTCGGATCGCGTCACATCTACCGCGCCGACGATCCCGAGCAGCTCGCGTTCTTCCTCCGGTACACGTCGGAGGAGTCGTTCGTGCAGGAGCGTTGCCTGGGCGAGGAGTTCTCCATCGACGTCCTCTGCGACATGGACGGCCGCTGCCTGAACGCCATCCCGCGCACGATGATCCTGTCGAAGGGCGGCGAGTCGATCAAGGGGGCATCGCTCAGGGACGGAGAGCTCGTCGAGCACGGCGCCCGGGTTGCGGAGGCGGTCGGGATCAAGGGCCCGGCCAACGTCCAGTGCTTCCGCGAGCCGGACGGCACGCTGCCGGTCACCGACGTGAACACGCGGTTCGGCGGCGGGTTCCCGGTGCCGCTCGCCGCGGGTGGCCGCTACCCGGAGCTCGCGCTGGCCATTGCCCGCGAGGAGCACCCGGAGCCCAGGCTCGGAGACTTCGAGGAGGGCGTCTTCATGACGCGCTTCTTCTCCGAGGTCTGCCTGACGCGGGACGGCGACGGCATCTTGCGCCCGCTGCGGACGCTCTAGCATTCAGCGGCCATGCGCTACGTCGTCACCGGCGCCGCCGGCTTCATCGGCTCGCACCTCCTCGGCGCGCTCCTCGAGCGCGGGCACGACGCGACGGGCTGGGACGCGTTCACGGACTACTACGACCCGGCTCTGAAGGAGGAGAACGCCCGCAGCCTGCCGGTGGAGCGCGTCGACCTCGCCGAGGACAGCCTCGATCTCGCGGGCGTCGACGGCGTGTTCCATCTCGCCGGTCAGCCCGGGGTCGCGAGCTTCGGCAGCGTGTTCCCGATCTACGTGCGGCAGAACGTCCTCGCGAGCCAGCGCCTCTTCGAGGCCGCCGTCGCAGCCGGCGTGCGGGTCGCGTTCGCGTCCTCCTCGTCCATCTACGGCGACGCAGCCGCCTATCCGACCCCGGAGGACACCGGGCCACGACCGATCGCCCCGTACGGGATCACCAAGCTGGCCTGCGAGCATCTCGCCCACGCGTACGGCGCGGAGTTCGATCTCGACGTCGTGATCGTCCGCTACTTCACGATCTACGGCCCCCGCCAGCGCCCGGACATGGCC
The DNA here is from genome assembly GCA_963750595.1 of uncultured Actinomycetes bacterium. Lineage (GTDB taxonomy): Bacteria > Actinomycetota > Thermoleophilia > Gaiellales > Gaiellaceae > GMQP-bins7. The sequence continues at coordinate 968,723 of CAVVRG010000003.1, forward strand.
CTGGCGCGCATCGTCGCCTGTCTGGCCGAGGGCCGGCCGTTCGAGCTCCACGGCGACGGCGCTCAGTCGAGGAGCTTCACCTACGTCGACGACGCCGTCGACGCGACGATCCTCGCGATGGAGCGGGCGGAGGCGGGCGACGTCTTCAACGTCGGCGGCGGCGAGGAGGTCTCGCTGCTCGAGGCGATCGAGACGCTCGGCCGGATTGCCGGCCGCCGCCTCGAGCTCGTCGCGGCGCCCCGCCGCCAAGGAGACCAGCGGCGGACCGCCGCCGACACGTCGCGTATTCACGCCGTTCTCGGCTGGTCGCCGCGCACGTCCTTCGCCGAGGGGATCGAGGCTCAGTGGCGCTGGGCCGCTGATAGGGTCGCGGCCCGATGAGCAACGCTCGCCTTCGGCTCGCGTTCGTGGGGGAAGCCATGTTTCCCCCACGTGACCCCTTCTTCTCGAAAGCGTGGGGGACCTCCCGGTTCCCACCCTTCCCCGCCCCTGCGCGGGTACCCCGCGCATGACCCCCGACGTCAGCCCGTCGGAGCTGGAGGACGAGCAGGAAGTCGACCTTGCGTCCGCCTGGGGGCGCCTCCAGGCGCGCTCGTGGTTGCCCCTCGGGGGCCTCGTCGTCGGAGCGGTCGTCGGGCTCATGCTCGCGCTCTCGGGCGGCTCGGTGTGGCGCGCCGAGACGATCGTCTACCTGGGGCAGCCCTTCGCGCCGCTCGGCGGCGGTCAGATCCAGAGCCTCGCCACGAACCCGAGCACCGTCTCCGAGATCATCCGGTCCGAGGCCGCCCTGGACGCGGCCTCGGAGGCGAGCGGCGTCCCGGTCTCGAAGCTCCGCTCGTCGATCTCGACGAAGGAGATCTCGGCGGTGGGGCAGCTGCGCGGCATCAACCCGCTCATGGAGATCGACGTCAAGGCCTCGGGACGCCGGAAGGCCGAGCTCGCGGCGGCCGTCTTCGCGCACCGCGTCGTCGACTCGGTCTCGGCCTACGTCACCGACAAGGTCGGGATCCTCGAGAACCAGGTGGCGGTGAGCCGCGCCCAGCTCGCCGCGGTCGAGGCGAGGATCCAGGCCGCCCAGCGCCAGCAAGACACGCTCATCGAGGATCAGTCCATCCCGCTCGACCAGCGTCTGCTCCTGAGCTCGAACCTGAACTCGGTGATCACGACGGCGGACGCGCGGCGCACCGCGCTACAGGACGACCTGTACGAGGCGCGGCAGCTCCTCAACCTCGCCGAGAACGTCGAGAAGAGCCGCGTCGTCGAGCCGGCGAACGCGGTCAAGACAACCGCGCGCTCGAGCCGCACGTCGCTGATCGTGGGCGCGCTCATCGGGCTCCTCCTCGGGGCAGTCGCCGCGCTCGTGGCCGAGCCGCTCGCCGCGCGGAGACGCCGGTCCGCCAAGCCCTCCGAGGGCTGATGCTCGACGGGAAACGGATCGCCGTCGTCGTTCCCGCGTACGACGAGGAGCGCCTCGTCGTGGACACGCTCGGCGGGATCCCCGACTTCGTCGACCGCGTCTACGTCGTGGACGACGCCTCGCGCGACGCGACCGGCGAGCGCGCGGAAGGCGTCGCCGACCCCCGTGTCGAGGTGATTCGCCACGACGCGAACCGGGGGGTCGGCGCTGCCATCGTCACCGGGTACCGACGCGCGCTCGAGGAGGAGATCGACGTCGCCTGCGTGATGGCGGCCGACAACCAGATGGACCCGTCCGAGCTCCGCTCCCTCGTCGAGCCCGTCGCGCGCGGCGAGGTGGAGTACGCGAAGGCGAACCGTCTCCTCTCCGGCGAGGCGTGGAACGTGATCCCGCGCACGCGCTACCTGGGGAACGCGATCCTGTCGCTCCTCACGAAGATCGCGTCCGGCTACTGGCACGTCGCGGACTCGCAGGCCGGGTACACGGCGATCTCGCGCCAGGCGCTGGCCGACCTCGACCTCGATCGCCTCTACCCGCGCTACGGGTTCCCGAACGACGTCCTCGTGCACCTGAACGTGCAGAACGCCCGCGTGCGCGATGTCCGCTCGCGGCCGATCTACGACGTCGGCGAGCAGTCCGGGATCCGGCTGCGGTCGGTCGTGCCCCGCATCTCGTGGCTCCTGTTCAAGGGCTTCTGGTGGCGCATGGGCCACAAGTACGTGATCCGGGACTTCCACCCTCTCGTCTTCTTCTACGCGTTCGGCGTGCTCATGGCGCTGGCCGGGCTCGTCCTCGGCGTGCTCGAGGTCGTCCTGCGTATCGCCGGGAACCAGATCACGACCCCGACCATCGTCCTCGTCGCCGTCCTCTTCATCTCAGGCCTCCAGCTCACGCTGTTCGCCATGTGGTTCGACATGGAGGCGAACAAGGACCTGCGTTGAGCGGGGCCCCCCGTTCGGGCGATTGGCCGCCTCCGGCGGGGTGACGACGATGATCGGGTGAAGCGCCTCCTGGCACTCGCGGCCCTTGCGCTCGCCGTCTCCGCGGTCGCGGCGGCCCAGCCGTCCGCGACCCGTGTCTCTGGCGCCCAGCTCCAGAAGAAGTTCCGGGCCGCGACGGGCGAGCGGCTCGTCGTCAACAAGCTGCGGTCGTCGCCCGGGCACTACATGGGCTACGAGATCCGTTCGCAGACCTTTGCCTCGAAGGCGCGGTTGGGGACCTTCATGGTCTACCTCGTGACCGCCCCCGATCCCGAGACCGACGTGACCCAGCTCCTCGCGGATTCGCGCACGGGCGAGCCCGGCACGCCGACGAGCGCGGGAATCTACTGGGAGCAGGGGGCGACGCTCCGCGGGGACGTCTTCTGGATGGCCAAGCGCCGCTACCAGTCCAACGTCGTCCTCACCTGGATCGGCTCGAAGCCGGTGAGGAAGACGGACGCGTCGTGGACTCGGCTGCACAAGGCCGTGACGACTGCCACCAAGTGAGCCGGGGCGGGTCCGCCCGCGCTCCTCGCTAGCATCGCCGCATGCCAACCTCACTCGTCATCGGCGGCGCCGGCTTCCTCGGCTCCCATCTCTGCGAGGCGCTGCTCGAGCGCGGCCATCGCGTGCTGTGCCTGGACAACCTCGTGGTCTCGACGCTCGAGAACATCGAGCACCTCCGCGACGACGCGTTCACGTTCGTCCACCACGACGTGATCGAGCCGATCTCGGTGGGCGAGCCCGTCGACGTCGTCTACCACCTCGCTGCGCTCGCGAGCCCGATCGACTACCTGCGCATGCCTCTGCACTCGCTCAAGACGGGGTCGTACGGGACCCACCACACGCTCGGGCTTGCAAAATGGAAGCGGGCGCGCTTCGTCCTCGCCTCGACGAGCGAGGTGTACGGCGACCCGCAGGTGCACCCCCAACCGGAGACGTACTGGGGGCACGTCAACCCGATCGGCCCGCGCGGCGTGTACGACGAGGCCAAGCGCTACGCCGAGGCGCTGGCGATGGCGTACCACACCCAGCAGGGGGTGAACACGGGCATCGCGCGCATCTTCAACACGTACGGCCCGCGGATGCGGGCGAACGACGGCCGCGCGATCCCGACGTTCCTCAGGCAGGCGCTCGCGGGGAAGCCGGTCACGGTCTTCGGCGACGGCTCGCAGACGCGCAGCTTCTGCTTCGTGGACGACCTCATCCGCGGGCTCGTGCTGCTCACCGAATCCGACGAGCACCTGCCGGTGAACCTCGGCAACCCGGACGAGAAGACCCTGCTCGAGCTCGCCGAGACGGTCATCCGGCTCACGGGGTCTTCGAGCGAGATCGTGTTCGAGGCGCTTCCGGTGGACGACCCGCAGGTGCGCCAGCCGGACATCACCCGGGCGAAGCAGATCCTCGGGTGGGAGCCGACCGTGCCGCTCGACCAGGGGCTCCGGAAGACGATCGCCGCACTCGGGCACGAGGCCGCCGTCGGCGCGTGACCGACGATCTCGGCAGTCGATACGAGCGGCACCACCGGGAGCGACGCGACGACGGCGACTTCGTCTTCGTGCCGGAGCGGATCCCGCTCTTCGTCGAGGCGATCGGTACCGGGAGGCGCGTCCTCGACCTCGGCTGCCGCTCCGGCGCGCTGACGCGGCACTTCCTCGAGGGGAACGAGGTCGTCGGACTCGACGTCGACCGGACGGCCCTGGAGAAGGCCAGGGCGCTCGGGGTCGAGCCGGTCGAGGCGGACGTCGAGGAGCCGCTCCCCTTCCCGGACGAGAGCTTCGACGCGGTCGTGGCCGGCGAGCTGCTCGAGCACCTCCGGTTCCCCGACGCCCTCGTGGGCGAGGCGAGGCGCGTCTTGCGCCCCGGCGGCGTCCTCGTCGGCTCCGTCCCGAACGCGTTCCGGCTCCAGAGCCGGCTGCGCTTCCTCCGCGGGAAGCCGCCGGAGGACGACCCCACGCACCTGCACATGTACTCGCCCGGCGCCGTCCGCGGCCTGCTGCGCGACTTCGACGAGGTCGCGGTGCGCTACGTCGGCGGCCGCTATCGCGCGCTGCAGCCGCGGCTGCTCGCGCGCGACCTCGTGTTCAGCGGCCTCAGGAGGTAGACACGTCGCCGCTGCCGAACGCGGCGCGCCTCGAGACGTCGGCCTCGTCGACCATGTGGCCGTCGCGGGCGACGTAGCCGTCCTTGCCGCCGATCACGAGGAGCACGAGGTCGTCCTCGTCGCTCGCGTTCGACACCTTCCGCGGTGTCGTCGACTGGACGTGGAGGAGCCCGCCCGGCTCGAGGACGCGCTCCTCGCCCCCGACCTCGACCCGCGCCGTCCCGGCGTGGACGAAGTACAGCTCGTCCTGCGTGTCGTGGTAGTGGTGGAACCCCTCGTACGACGGCGGGTACACGATCGCGTTCACGCCGAAGGCGGTGACGCCGAGCGCCCCGCGAATCTTCCGGAAGCCGTAGCTCTCGCCGAGCTCGTCGAGCGAGCTGAAGGCATGCGTGCTCATCCCGTCTCCTTTCCGTCCCGTAGGAAGTCGATCGTGCGCCGGAGCCCCTCCTCGAGGTCGACCTGCGGCTCGTACCCGAGCAGGCGCCGCGCCGCGGACAGGTCGGCCCACGACGCATGCACGTCCGCCTCCCGCTCGCGCTCGTACGCCTTCTCCACCGGGGTCGACAGGAGGCGGCCGATCGTGTCGGCGAGCTCGTTCACGGTCACCGAGGTCCCTGTGGCCACGTTCACGATCTCGCCCTGCGCGCTCGGCGTGTCGGCCGCGAGGAGGTTGGCGGCGACGACGTTGTCGACGTACGTGAAGTCCCGGGACTGCTCGCCGTCTCCGTAGATCGTGACGGGCCGACGTTCGTGGACGGCGCGGATGAAGCGGGGCACCACGGCGGCGTACTGCGACAGCGGGTCCTGCCGCGGCCCGAAGACGTTGAAGTACCGGAGCGACACGATCTCCATCGCGTACACGCGGCTGAAGCTCGTGCAGAAGCGCTCGGCCGCCAGCTTCGCGACGGCGTACGGCGAGATCGGGTCGGGGAGCTGCGTCTCGGCGCGGGGCAGCTCGCCGCCGTTGCCGTAGACGGACGAGGAGGAGGCGTTCACGACGCGGCGGACGGCCTCGTCCCGCGCGGCGAGCAGCACGTTCAGCGTCCCCTCGACGTTGACCGCGGTCGTCGTCAGCGGGTCCTGCACCGAGCGCGGGACGGAGGGCAGCGCACCCTGGTGGAAGACGACCTCGACACCGCGCACGGCCGCGTGCACCCGCTCGTACGAGCGCAGGTCGCCCTCGACGAGCTCGACGTCGTGCTCGAGCCCGGCCAGGTTGTCGCGGTTGCCGGTGGAGAAGTTGTCGAGCACACGGACCTCGTCCCCGCGAGCGAGGAGCGCGCGCGCGAGGTTCGAGCCGATGAACCCGGAGCCACCGGTCACGAGGACTCTCACCGGGGCGCCTCGGCCACGACGTGGAAGTTCGCGAAGAGCGTCCCGGGCCCCGGCTCGCGGAGGCTCGAGGAGTGCCGGTCGATCGCGCCGGCGACGGTGTTGATGGCCGCGATCAGAGGTCGGGCGACGCCGCCGAGACGGACGCGACGGAAAGCGAGGTCGAGGTAGATGGCGGCGATCATCCCGAGGCAGGCCGTGGTGCCGGAGGCGGGAGTCACCTTAACCGACCCCCAGTCGCCGTTCTCCCGGAAGAGCTTCTCGAGCCCCGCGTGCGTCCAGCGCCAGTAGTCGGTCGGCGACGGGTGGTAGGCCATCACCCCGTGTGTCGAGACGAGCACGCGCCCTCCCGGCGCCGTCACTCGCCGGAGCTCGGCGACGGCGCGCATCGGGCTGTCGCAGTGCTCGAGCACCTGGTTGCAGAGGACGACGTCGAAGCTCTCGTCCGGAACGGGGAGATCCTCCACCGAGCCGACGAGGTCGGCGTGCGGGTTGCTGACCGGGTCGACGCCGACGTACTCGGCGGCGTGCGCGGCGAAGAGCGGGCCGTACGGCTTCGCCCCGCACCCGACGTCGAGAAGGCGGAAGGAGCCGAGATCGTCGTGCGCGCGCGTGGCCTCCTCGCGAAGCCAGCGCACGAGCGGTGCCCGGACCGCGTACGTCGGCATCGAGCGCGGCGGCTTGAGGCGTGGGTCAAACAGCGGTCTGCTCCTCGGCGGCAGCCGCGCCGGCCGCGGCCAGGCCCAGGACGAGGCTGGTCGCTGCCTGGAGCGGGATCCCCGCGACGATCCCGAGCGACGCCCAGACGCCTCCGATCGTGAGGAGGGCGCAGAGCGGCGCGAGCCCGGTGCCCGCGGCCCACGGGTTCGGTGCGTAGCCGGCGGCTCTCCAGGCGAGGACGAGGCCTCCCAGGCCGAGGGCGAGCAGCAGCGCGAGGCCGACGACGCCGGCGTCCGCGAGCAGCTGGACGTAGAGGTTCTGCACGCCCCACTCCCGCCCCGGGGCGGGGAAGGCGAGCGGGTCGACGTCGGGGAAGCGGCTGCGCGCGTCGTCCAGGTACGGCTCGAACACCTCGGGACGCGAGGAGCGTTGCCAGCCGACACCGAGGAGGGGCTGGTCCTCGAAGATCCGGAGGCCGATGTACGCGAGCACGGTTCGCTGCGAGTAGCTCTCCACGCCGAGCGCCTGCTCCTCGTCCCGGAGACCCACGAACTGGAGGAAGTCGTCGAGCGTGTCGCTGCGGATGGCGGTGACACCGATGCCGACGACGGCGACCACGGCGACGAGCGCGAGCACCTGGCGCCGTGAGGGCGCGTAGCGCCGCCGGGCGGCGACCCACGCGGCCAGGGCTCCGACCGCCAGCCCGATCGCGGCCGTCACGGAGCCGGCGAGGATCAGACCGGCGACTCCTGCCAGGAGGGCGACCCAGCGGAGGGAGGCTGCGGGCAGCCACCGCCGCCCGGCGACGATCCACGCCACGGCGACGCTCAGCGCGAGCGCCGAGAGCGCGGCGAAATCGTGGAAGCCCGTGAACGACGGTTGCCGCCACCCCGCGTTTGCCGCGTCGAACACGTCGAGACCGCCGAACTGGACGAGCGCGACCGCGGTGGCGACTGCGCTCCAGAGGACGAGGCCGCCGACGAGGATCGTGAGGTCTCCGGCACGGCGAACGAGCAACGGCACCGCCGGTGCGAGGAGGGCGTACTCGCAGAGCTTGGCGAAGGAGACGAGGTGGTCGTCGAAGAGGTCGTCGTCGAGCGAGACCGGCCGCAGCACCTGGAGCGTGAGCCACGCCAGCAGCAGCAGCCCGGGTAGCCACACGGCCCGTCCCGGGCGAAGGCGGCCGATCCCGTGCCGGGCAGCGGTCGCGGCGGCCGCGAGGAGGACGAGGGCGATGGCCGCGTCGGACGTCCGGAGGTCGATCGTCGTGCCACCCAGCTCGAGGCCGTACTCGGGCTGGAACTTCTCGTGCAGGAACAGGAGCGGGATCGCCGCCGTGAGCACGATCGCGCCGATCGCCTCGCGGTCGGCGAGCCTGCCGACGCGCGACGAGAGACGAGACGTCCCCGTGATCGCCACCGAGGGGGACTCTATTGCCGCGCAGAGCGGCGATCCGCAGGAGCGGATCGCCGCTCGCGAGAACCCCTGAAGCGCGCCCGCTGCGCGGGCGCGGATGTGGCCGGTCCGCCCAACCGCCCGGTGGCAGACGTCGAATCCGCAGGAGCGGAGCGCCGCTCGCGAGAACCCCTGAAGCGCGCCCGCAGCGCGGGCGCCGATGCGGCCGGTTCACGCCGCCGCCCGGTGGCCGGTAACGATTCGGGGCGCGGATCGCCGCTCTCCGGAGCAATCGGGCCTTCGGGTGCTCTCCCTACACTGAACCGCCGATGGCCTCCCGCGTCCTCCGCCGCCGGTCCGCGGCGGCAGCCTGGATCTACGCGGCGGTCGCGTTCGGGATCCTGGGCACGATCGTCGCCGCTCGCTCGCTCGGGCTCGAGCAGTTCGGCGTCTTCGCGACGGCGCTCGCGGCCGTCGGCTTCTTCCAGGCCCTGCTCGACCTGACCGTCGAGGAGTCGCTGACGAAGTACGGGTTCCGCTACGTCGCGGCCGAGGACTGGGGGAGGCTCCGGCGCCTCTTCCGGCAGATGCTGAAGCTCAAGATCGTGGGAGGGGTGCTCGCGACGGTGATCCTCGTGGCGCTGGCCCCCGTCGCGGACGAGATCTTCGACGAGTCGGGCGTTGGCGCGGCGCTGCTCGCGGCCGCGCTCCTGCCTCTCGCCCAGTCGGTCGAGAACGTCGGCGCGACCACGCTGCTCCTGCACAGCCGCTACGACCTCCGCGGCGCGTACCAGGCCGGGTCGGCCGGGCTGCGCCTGACCGCGATCGCGATCGGCGCCCAGTACGGCGTGACGGAGGCGCTCGCGGCCATGGTCCTGGCGCAGCTCGTCGCGTCCGCGGGGATCTCCGTCGTAGGCGTCTCGGCTCTGCGGCGGTTCCCGCGGGGGCCGGCCAGGCCGCTCGCCGAGGACGTCCCCGGCATCCGCTCGTTCGTCCTCCAGTCGACCCTCGCCACCGGGGTCATCTCGCTGCGCACGACGCTCGTCCCCGTCATCCTCGGCGTCGTGGCCGGGCCGACGCAGGTCGGTCTCTTCCGGATCGCGCAGACGCCGCAGACCGGTCTCGCCGCGGCGAGCTCCCCGGCCCGGCTCGTGCTGCTCACCGAGCAGACGCGCGACTGGGAGGGCGGCCGCCATGTGAGCGTCCTCGACGGGGTCCGCAAGTACACGCTCGGCGCGACCGCCATCATGGTCGTCGCCGTCCCGGTGTTCTTCCTCGCGATGCCCTGGCTCGTCGAGGTCGTCTTCGGCGACGAGTACACGGGCGCCGTCGACGCCGCGCGGATCGTCCTCTTCGCCGCGGCGATCCAGTTCGCCCTCGGCTGGACAAAGTCGCTGCCCGTGACGATCGGCCGTCCCCAGCTGCGGATCATGACGCACGGCGTGGAGACGCTGGTTGCCATCCCGCTCGTGGCGGTGCTGGGCGACGAGTGGGGTGCGACCGGAGCTGCCGTGGCCGTCCTCGTCTCGACGATCGTGTTCGCGGGGGCGTGGGCCGTCGCCCTCGCGCGGCTCCGGGCTGCGGTCGGGGACGACCCCACGCGGCTCGCTCCGGGGGGCGTCCGCTGAGAGTCCTCGTCGTGAGCGGGATCTGGCCGCCCGATCCCGGTGGGCCTGCGAGCCATGCCCCTGCGCTCGCGCAGTTCCTCCACGACCGGGGCCACGGGGTCGAGGTCGTCACCACGGCCGACGCGGCTCCCGCGCGACGGGACTATGCCGTGCACTGGATCGGCCGGAGCTCGTCCCTCCGGCACGTGCGAGCCGCCGCGCTCGTCCGGAGTCGGGCTTCCCGCGCGGACGTCGTCTACGCGACGAGCATGATCCGCCGCGCCGCGCTCGGAGCGTCGCTCGCGCGGCGGCCGCTGGTGGTCAAGCTCGTCTCGGACGAGGCGTTCGAGCGCGCGCGGCGCAGCGGTCGGTTCGAGGGGACGCTGGACGAGTTCCAGGCGGCTGCGGGCGTACGGAACCGGTTCCTCCGCTCGACGCGCGACCGGGCCCTCCGGCGCGCGCGCCACGTCTTCTGCCCGAGCGCGTACCTCGCGCCGGTTGGCGATCGGCTGGGGGCTCGACGAGGAGCACGTGTCGGTGCTGCCGAACCCGGCGCCCGAGGTGCCGCCGCTCCCGTCGCGCGAGCAGCTCCGGAGGGAGCTCGGGCTCGAGGGAGACGTGCTCGGCTTCGCGGGACGGCTCGGCCCGCAGAAATCGCTCGACGTCGCGCTCGAGGCCGTCGCGGGGGTTCCAGGCGTGACCCTCGCGATCGCGGGGGACGGGCCGGATCGGGAGGCGCTCGAGCGCCGGGCGCGCGAGCTCGTCCTCGACGGCCGGGCGCGCTTCCTGGGAAGCGTGCCGCGCGAGGGCGTCCTGCGTCTCTTCCGCGCCGCCGACGCCTCGCTGCTCTCCTCGTCGTGGGAGAACTTCCCGCACACGGTGGTCGAGGCCCTCGCCGTCGGAACGCCGGTCATCTCCACGGACGTCGGCGGCGTGCCCGAGGTCGTCCGCGACGGGGAGAACGGCCTCCTCGTCCCCGCCGGCGACGTCGCTGCGCTCACGGCGGCGATCGACCGCTTCTTCGCCGACGACGCGCTGCGCGAGCGGCTCGCCGGAGCCGCGGCGCCCTCCGTGGCCGGGCATACGGAGGAGGTGGTCTTCTCGACGATCGCCGAGGAGCTCGTGCGGGCGGCCGGAGGATGATGAGGAAGCTGCTCATGGCCGGGCGGACGCGGTACTCGCTCCCCCTCTCGCCGTCCCTCGCCCGGAAGTTCGACGCGCTGTCGGAGGAGCTCGACGTGCGCGTGCTCGGCTCCGCGGCGGGCGGGGACGGGACGGACCCGCGGTTCCGCCTCTATCGACCCGTGCGTCCGAGGCCCCTGGACGGGCCCGCGTTCTACGCGCTGCTGCCGTTCCGCGTGGCGCGCGAGCTGCGCGAGCGTCGGCCCGACGCGGTCCTCGCGCAGGGAGGGCAGGAGTCCGCGCTCGTGCTCCTCGGGCGCTTCCTCGCGCGTGTGCCGACGCGCGTGATCGCCGACGTGCACGGGGACCCCGCCGCTCCGGCGCGCCTCTACGGCTCGTCCGCGCGCAGGGCCCTCGCGCCGCTCGCCGACCTCCTCGCGCGGATCGGGCTGCGGCGGGCCGACGGCGTCCGGACGATCTCTGCGTACACCTCCGGCGTCGTGCGGAAGGCGGGTCGCGAGCCGACCGCCACGTTCGCGGCCTTCATGGACCTGGAGCCGTTCCTCGCGACACCTCCGGCCCCGCTCCCCGACCGTCCCACGGCGATCTTCGTCGGCGTCCTCGAGCGCTACAAGGCGGTGGACGTCCTCGCCGAGGCCTGGCGCCTCGTCGCCCCGCGCGTGCCCGGGGCGATGCTCCACCTCGTCGGGTCGCGGGACGCTCCGGGAGGTCGCCGAGCGCCTTGCGGCCGAGCTGCCCGAGCAGGTGCGCTGGGACGAGTCGTTGGCTACGCCCGGGGTCGCGCGAGCGCTGGACGACGCGACCGTCCTCGTCCTGCCCTCGCGCTCCGAGGGCCTCGGCCGCGTCGTCGTGGAGGCCTTCTGCCGCGGCCGGGGCGTCGTCGGGAGTCGCGTGGGCGGCATCCCGGACCTCGTCACGGACGGCGAGACCGGGCTGCTCGTGTCGCCCGGCGACGCAGTCGCCCTCGCGGAGGCGATCGAGCGCGTTCTGACGGACGGCCCGCTCGCGGAGAGCCTCGGCGCCGCCGCCCGCGCCGCCGTCGAGCCGTGGCTTGCGACACCCGAGGAGTACGCACGGCAGGTGCGCGACCTGCGTGGAGCGAGTGGTCGGCTCGCCGTAGGGGCCGGGCATGCCCGGCCCCTACACTCACGCGGATGCGTGCGGACCGGGCGAAGCAGCTCCTGAAGAACGGCGTCTACCGCGCGATCGGGGAGACGGCGAGCGGCGTCGGCATGGTCGACGGCGAGAGCGAGCGCACGCTCCGCGTCCTCATGTACCACAAGGTCAACGACCTCTGGCCGAATCCGACCGCGGTCCCGACGGCCGTCTTCGCCGAGCAGATGGCGTTGCTCGGTGACCTCGGCTACGTGCCGGTGTCCATCGAGGCCGTGCGGGATTACTACCTCGACGGCGCCCCGCTCCCGGAGGGCGCGGTGCTCATCACCTTCGACGACGGCTACCGCGACAACCTCGACAACGCGCTGCCGATCCTGCAGCGACACGGCTATCCGGCGGTCGTCTTCGTACCCATCGCCTTCCTGGAGGACAGCCGCCCGCTGCCCCACGAGGAGCCGCTGCGGCTGCTCGGTGTGCGGAACGAGACCGTGGACTGGGACGATCTCGCCTCGCTCGAGGCAGGCGGGATCAGGATCGAGTCGCACGGGATCGGCCACCAGCCGCTCTCGGAGCTCGACCCGGCCGAGGCGACGCGCGAGATCGCGATCTCGAAGCTCCGGCTCGAGGAGCGGCTGGGGCGGGAGGTCGAGGCGTATGCGTTCGTGAAGGGCTCGCTCGCCGACTACCGGCCGGAGCACGCGAGCCTCGTCCAGCAGGCTGGCTACAAGCTCGCCTTCACGTCCGTCTCGGGCGGGAACGGCCCGGCGACGGACCGGTTCCGGCTCCGTCGGTACAACGTCGAGCCGTACCCGGCCCGGACGTTCGAGCTCGTCCTAGCGGGCGCGTGCGATCTGATCGCCGTCAAGGACACGGTTCTCGGCTCCCACGCCCGTCGCGCCTTCAACCGGGCGCTCGGGACGGCCTCGCGGTGAGCTTCGACGCTCGCCGGAGGCTCGCGTTCGCAGGAGAAACCATGTTTTCCCCGCGTGCCCCCTTCTGTCCCGAGAGCGTGGTGGAAGCTCCCGGTTCCCCACCACCCCCTCCGCACGCTCACGAGCCAACTGGGGTTGGCCCGTGAGCTTCGAGACGGCTCGCTACACGCCGGACCGGCGCGCCGCGCTCGTCGCCCTGCTCGCACGCGTCGGGACGACGCAGCTCTCCGACAAGGAGTTCGCGTGGTGGTTCGAGCGGAACCCGGCGGGCGAGGGGATCGTCTCGCTCGCGGTCGACGACGGCGAGGTCGTGGGCGTGGCTGCGATGAGCTTCTTCCGCACGGCGCTCGACCGGCGGCACCACCCGGCTCGCGATTCCGGTCAACGTCGCGACCGACCCTCGCTACCGGGGCCAGGGAGTCTTCTCCACGCTCGAACGGGAGAACGAGGATGCCGCCGCGGCGACGGGCGCCCCGCTCACGGTCACCTTTCCGAACGGCGCGTCGTACCCGATCTTCGTCGCGCGCCTGGGCTGGGTCGATCTCCCGCGGCTGCGGCTGTGGGCGCGACCGCTCCGGGCGGGCGCGGTCTCTCGCTACGCGCTCGGGAGGGCGGGCGGCGCCGGTGGTCTGCGCGCGCCCGATCCTTCGCCGCGCACGGTCCGCGGGCTCGACGTACGGCCCGTCGAGCGCTTCGGCGAGGACTTCGACGCGCTCGGTCGGCGGGCAGCCGAGGGCTACGGGAACCACTTCGTGCGCGATGCGGAGTACTTCAACTGGCGCTACCTCGACTCCCCGCGCGACTACCGCTGCTTCGCTGCGTACCGCGGAGGCGAGCTGCTCGGCGTCGCCGTCGTCGGCCACACCTTCAAGCACGGCGTCTCGGCCGGCTTCCTCGCCGACCTGGTGACGGCGCCGGGCGCCGGCTCGGAGCTACGCGCGCTGGTCGGCCGGGCGGTGGCGGAGGTGAAGGGCGGCGCGGACGCGCTCGTGCTGCTCCCGCCGCCCTCGCGCACGGCGCGCCGGGCGCTCGCGCATCCGGGATTCGCGCCCACGAACAAGAAGCTCCGCTTCATCGGGAAGCCGCTGCTCGAGGGAGCCCGGCTCGACGGAGCGAAGGGCGCGTGGCACTTCACGCTCGGCGACTTCGACTTCTTCTGATGGCGAGACGCGTCGTCTTCATCACGCAGCAGGTCGATCCGGCCCATCCCGCCCTCGCCGCGACGGTGCCGAAGGTCGCCGCTCTCGCCGGGCTCGTGGACGAGGTCGTCGTCCTCGCGGACGGCGCCGTGCCCGAGGCGCTCCCGTCGAACGCACGGGTGCGTACGTTCCGCTCGTCCCGGAAGGCGGGGCGGGGCCTTCGCTTCGAGACGGCCCTCGCCCGGGAGCTCCGCGGTCTTCGCGGCGGCGCAGTGGTGGCCCACATGTGCCCGATCTACGCCGTCCTCGCCGCGCCGCTCGTGCGCCCCCTGCGCGTCCCGCTCGTGCTCTGGTTCACGCACTGGCGGGCGAGCCGCCTGCTCCGGGCCGCCGAGCGCGCCTCCACCGCCGTCGCCTCGGTCGACGAGCGCTCGTTCCCGCTGCCCTCGAGGAAGCTCCACGCGATCGGCCACGGCATCGACCTCGCCGAGTTCCCCTGCGCTCCGCCCCGCGACGGCCCCGGGACGAGCCTCCTCGCCCTCGGCCGTTACTCGACGGCGAAGGGGCTCGACGTCGTGCTCGGCGCTATCGCTCTCGCCGGGGAGGACGTCGCCCTCCGCGTGCACGGCCCCTCCCTGTCGGAGGAGGAGCGCCTGCATCGCGAGGAGCTCGAGCACCTCGTCACGCAGCTCGGGCTCGAGGGGCGGGTCGAGCTCGGGGACGCCGTCCCCCGCTCCGATGTGCCGGCGCTCTTCGCCCGTCACGACGCGCTCGTGAACAACATGCGGGCGGGCGCTCCAGACAAGGTCGTCTACGAGGCCGCGGCCGCCTGCCTGCCGGTGCTCGCCTCCAACCCGATCTTCGACTCGCTGCTCGAGCGGGAGCAGCGCTTCCCGCGCTGGGACCCGAACGCGCTCGCCGACCGGATCCGAGATTTCGCGGGGACGAGCGCTGCGCGATCGCGCAGCTCTCGGCCGTCGGCTCCGCGAGCGCGTCGAGGAGGCGCACTCGGTGCAGTCGTGGGCGCGTGGGATCCTGGAGACGGCGGGATCTCGGCATGACGGACGGGCTGGTGCTGCACGCGCAGAAGGTGGCCGGGATCTCCGGGTCGGAGGCCTACCTGCTGCAGCTCCTGCCCGACCTCCGTGAGCGCGGCTGGGACGTCCGCTTCCTGATGCTCCACGAGGACGAGCCCGGCGCCTGGGAGTTCGCGCGAGGCGCTCACGGAGCGCGGCGTCCCGCTCGACGACATCCGGCTGCGCGCGGACGTGGACCCGATCGCGTTCGGCGAGGTCGTGGCGCATCTCGCGCGGGCGCGACCTCGGGTGCTCCACACGCACCTCGTCCACGCGGACGTGTACGGGCAGCTCGCCGGGACGATCGCGCGCGTCCCTTTGCGCCTCTCGACCAAGCACGGCTTCAACGAGTTCCGCGAAGGGCGGTGGTTCGGGCTCGCAGACCGCTCGGTCGGCTCGCTGGCTCATGTCCACATCGCGATCTCCCGGGGTCTCGCTCAGTACCTCGCCGAGACCGAGGGGTTCGAGGAGGAGGACTTCGAGATCGTCCACTACGGCATCTCGGCGCGGGACGGAACGCCCGCGTACACGGGCGCCGAGCCCCGTCTCCTGTGCATCGGCCGGCTCATCCCGATCAAGGGCCATCTCGTGCTCCTGCGTGCGCTCGCGCAGGCCCGGGGCAGCGTTCCCGGAGCGACGCTCGACCTCGCGGGCCGCGGCCCGCTCGAGCCGGCGCTCAAGGCGTACGCGCGCGAGCTCGGGCTCGAGGACGCCGTGCGGTTCCTCGGCTTCGTCTCTCCCGTCCAGCGGGCCGTCGAGGACGCCGCGATCGTCGTCGTCCCTTCGCTCGGCGAGGGCTTCGGCATGGTGGCGCTGGAGGCGATGGAGCGCGGGCGGCCCGTGATCGCGAGCGCCGTCGGCGGGCTGCCCGAGATCGTGGTCGACGGGGAGACGGGCCTCGTCGTGCCCTCCGGCGACGCGGAGGCGCTCGCGGAGGCGATCGTCGCCCTGGCGGGAGACCTCGAGCGCGCGGCGGCGATGGGCGCAGCCGGCCGGGAGCGCGCGCTGGCGGAGTTCACGCCGGAGCGGAGCGCGCGAGCGGATCGAGGAGCTCTACGAGGGCGCGCTCGGCGACGGAGCGCGCCGTCCGTAGGGCTGCCGGGCGCGGTGCCGCTCCCAGGCCGCGACGAGCGCGAAGGCGGCGAGGAGCGCGAGCAGGAAGTCCCACGGGACGCGGTACCGGGCCGTTCCGGCGAAGACCATCGCCGCGAGGGTGTTGTAGGCGAGCAGCGAGAGCGCGAGCGCGACGAAGCGCACGGGCGCGAGGAAGAGGCCGACGAGCGCGAGCCCGTAGAGGGCGATCACGTAGGCGGGCTCGACGGTCTTCCTCGCCGCGCGGGCGAGGCCGCTCCCGCTCTCGTCGGACTCCGAGGGGACCGGGCTCCAGAGCATGCGCGTCGCCTGGAGCGCGAGCCGCGCCTTCTCGCCCGGATGCTCGCGCCAGAACTCGAAGACCTCCTCGCGATAGAGGCGCATCTGTGCGCACTCGTCCACCGCCGTCGGGCGTCCCCGCGAGCGTGAGGTCGGCAGCGAGCTCGGGCCAGGGCGGCGCGCCCGGGAGCTCGGGGACGTCGTCGATCCAGAGGCCCCGGTCGAGCGTGTCGTACGTGTTCAGGTTGTTGGCCTTCCAGAGGGCGCGCGCGTCGGTCGTGAGCGCGAAGCAGCCGACCCCGGACTCGTTGCGTGCGACCCAGGGAGCGACGACGACGACCGAGGCGGCGACGAGCGCTGCGCCGGCCAGGAGCGCGCGCGAGCCCGGGACGCACGCGCCACGCCACGTACACGGCGAGCACGAGCGGCAGCAGCGCCAGCCGGGCGTTCCCGAGGATCGCGACCCCCGCGACGGCGCCCGTGATGCGCGGCCATCCCGAGCGAGCGGTCCTCGGTCGGCGAGCAGCGCGCAGAGGACGACGAGCGCGAGCAGGAGGCCGTCGAGGACCTCCCGGTTGGCGTGCACGTCGTGCCACACGACGTACGGGTGGAGCGTCGCGAGCAGGGCGGCGACGACACCCGTCCCCGTCGAGCGGAGGAACGACCCGATCGCGAGGACGACGAGCGCGGTCGCGACGGCGATCGCGATCTGGGCGAGCCCGACGGCGAGCCACGAGCGGCCGAACGGCCAGTACAGCGCGGCGAGGAACCAGCCGTAGAGCGGCTGCGTGTACGCCGACGGCACGCCCGGCAGGAACCCGAACGTGCCGTGCTCGACGAGCGTCGTCGCGAAGCGGTCGCTCTTGTCGACGAACTCCTCGAGGATCGTCTCCCGCTCCCGTGCGAGCACCACGAGCCGCGGCACCGCGGCGGCGAGCGCGACGACGAGGATGGCGGTGGACCGGCGCATCGGGCGTGCCGACGATACTTCCCCGCGCATGACGAGCACCCCTGCCGAGCGCTACGCGGTCGTCTCGTGCCACGTCGAGCGGCCGCTCGACGACGCGGTCTGGGCGCGGTTCTCGGCGCTCCAGGAACGGCGTCCCGGTGGCTTCTCCGTCGCTGCCCTCCTGCGGCCGCCCGACGGCGCCGCGGGCGAGGACGAGACTGCCTGGCTCGAGCGCGGGCGCGAGGCGGCGGAGCGCGGGCCCCTCGGGCACCACACGCACTGGACGGCGCCCGACCACGCGCGGCCGACAGGTGGCGACACAGGAGACCGTGTGCGCCGCGAGGGCGCATGGATGCGCGAGCGCGGGCTCGCGCCGGGCCTGTTCTGCGGCGGTGGCTGGCATACGGACGCCGACGTCGCCGAGGCGTGTGTGGAGCTCGGCTACACGGACTGCACGCCGCGGGCGGCCCGGCCACCGTACCTCCCGCCCGGCGAGCCGTGGGCGTTCCTGCCCGCACCGGCCCACGTGACGCTGTCCTCCGGCGCGCGCCTCCTTGCGATTCCGACGACACACTCCCTCGGCGACCTCGGTCGCGCGCTGCTTCGGCGGCGGGCGTTGCCCGGCATCGTTCACGTCTACTTCCACGACACCGACCTCGTGGACCGGCGCAGGAGGGCTCTGCTCGGAGCCGCGCTCCCCCTGTTGGCTCGCGTCACCGAGCCCACGGACCTCGACGCGCTTCGGGGCCGGGTTGCCGACCAGGCGCCGGAGATCGCCTGGGCCGACGTGGCGCGTTCCTGAGGCCGCCTACAGTGAGACCCATGCCGTCCGCGAGCACGGCACGGGCGAACGCGGTGCTCCTCACTGCTCTCTTCTTCGCGATCGTTCTCGTCGTCACACCGGGCACATCCGGCGCCCGGCCAGGGTACAGCGCAGTCGTGCCGCCGGCTCCCTCGATCGTCGCAACGAGAGTCGGCCAACGCGTTCGCATCGCGTACTCGTTCCGAGTGTGGCCCACAACCCCGGCTCGACGCATCGTGTCGCTGCTGACGGCGGTGCAGTCCAGCGGTCCGCGCTACGGGCCTCTGCACAAGCAGCACCGGATCAGGACGCGGAGCGGGGTCGTCTGGCAGCCGCTCGGCCTCGGACGGGGCCCGTTCATGCTCTACGCGGCGGCCTACACGCGGGAGGGCAGTAGCAGGACCGTGAAGGTGCGGGTGCGCGGTGGCTAGTCGCTCTCACCGCTCGCTCTGAGCGGCTCTCTAACATCCACGAGGTGTCCAAGGTCGCGCCGCCGGCGCAGACGTCGCGCAGCTTGCCGCCGGAGCCCCCGGACGGGAGGGACGTCAGGGCGTCCCGCGTCTACGTCTTCTCGCGCGGGCCGATCGTCACGCTCGTGCGACGGGCAGTCTCGGTTGCCTCGCTCGTCTTCCTGGACGTCGCAGGGCTCGCCCTCGGCATGTATCTCGCCCTCGTCTTCCGCGAGCTCGTGGCCGGAGAGGGCGACATCCTGTGGGGGCTCCTCTGGCGCGAGGGCCCTGCGGAATGGCTCAGGTTTGCGGCGCCCATCACCGTCCTCGTCTTCGCGCAGGCCGGCCTCTACCGCGTGCGCGAGCGACGACCGGGTGCCGGCCGGATCCTCTCCTCGCTCATCGTCGTCGCGCTCGTCGTCCTCGCGTTCGGGATCGGGACGGGCTACGACTTCACGACGTCGGGGCTCATCCCGACCTCCGTCGTCCTCTCGGCGTTGACGATCGGCCTGCTCCGGGCGGCGTACGAGTCGGTCTCGCTGGAGGTCATGCGCGCCGCCGGCATCCGGCGCCGGGTCGTGCTCGTCGGGGAGGGGGAGAGCCTCGTCCACCTCAGGAGCACGCTGGCCGCGGCGCGCGGCGGTATCGCCTACGAGTTCGTGGGGGCGGTGTCCGACGAGGGCGTCCCCGGGATCCTTCGGCTCGGAGCGCGCAGCGAGCTCCCGGCGATCCTCGACCGCATCCGGCCCGACGAGGTGATCCTCGCCGAGGCGGCCTTCGACGAGGGCGACGTGCTCGAGATCGTCGACCAGGCCCACCGCCAGGGGATCAAGGTCCGGCTCGCGCCCGAGACGACCGAGCTCCTCGTGCAGCGCGGCGAGTACGTCCCCGGGCACGGAGCCCCGCTCTTCGAGCTCCGCCCGCCGGTGCTGACGGGCTGGGACTGGGTCCTCAAGCGCGCGTTCGACCTCGTGGTCGGCTCCCTCGTTCTGCTCGTCGGGCTCCCCGTCTGGCTCCTCGTCGCGCTCGCGGTGAAGCTCGACTCGCGAGGGCCCGTCCTCTTCGTCGACCGGCGCGTCGGCGTGGGCGAGCGGGAGTTCGGGATGATCAAGTTCCGCACGATGGTCGCCGAGGCCCCCGCGCTGCAGGGGGAGCTCGAGGGGGCGAACGAGGCCGAAGGCGCCCTCTTCAAGATCCGCGAGGACCCACGCGTGACCCGTGTCGGCCGCGTCCTGCGGCGGTTCTCGCTCGACGAGGTGCCGCAGATCCTCAACGTCCTGAAGGGCGAGATGAGCCTCGTCGGCCCGCGCCCGCTGCCGCTGCGCGACTACCAGCTGCTCGAGGACTGGCACCGGGCGCGCTACGCCGTCCTGCCCGGGATGACGGGCCTCTGGCAGATCTCTGGCCGCTCTGGCCTCAGCTTCGACGACCTCGTCCGGCTGGACTTCACGTATCTCGAGAACTGGTCGGTCTGGCTCGACGTCACGATCATCGCGAGGACGATCCCGGCCGTGCTCAGCGGGCGTGGGGCGTACTAGGTCGTGAAGACGCCGAGGATCCTGGCGGTCGCCTCCGCGGTCGACCTCGACTTCCGGTACGGCTGCACCCCCGCCTGGTGGCAGCTGTGGAAGGGCATGTACGAGGCGGGCGTCGATCTCGTCGTGACGCCCTACCGCGGGCGGCCGGTGGAGTCGCCCTGGTGGCGCGTCGCGCCGAACCCCACGTATCGCGAGGGGGAGTCCTACCAGGCCGTGCGCGACGTGCTCGCCCGCCTCAAGGGGGATCGCTACCTGCGCCGGGCCGAGTCGAGCCCCGAGGACAGCGGCTTCGACCGGTTGACGCGCGAGACGATCCGGCGGTGGGTGACGCCGCGCTGGAAGCGGCACCTCGAGCGCCTCGTCGAGCGCGAGCGGCCCGACGCCGTCGTCGTCTTCACCGTGCCGATGGCGCACCTGGCGGGGATCCCCGAGGCGCTCCGCACGCGGTACTCGATCCCGATCGTGTTCTACGACGGCGACGTGCCGATGAGCCTGCCCGAGTACGGCGGGATGGACACGGGCTTCAATCCCTACCACGGCGCGGACCCGTGGGAGTACGACCTCGTCGTGTCCAACTCCGAGGGGGGCGCTCCCCGGCTGCTCGAGCTCGGCGCCCGACGGGCCGAGGCGCTCTTCTGGGGCGCGGACCCCGAGTTCTTCGCCCCGCAGCCGGTCGAGAAGGAGGTCGACGTCTTCTTCTACGGGTACGGCGACAAGTTTCGGCGGGAGTGGATGAAGGACGATGATCGGCGAGCCATCACGGATCGCTCCCGAGCTCGACTTCGCGCTGGGCGGGCTCGACTTCCAGGGCGACACGGGAGGCGCCCGGCTCCTCGGCGACGTCCCGTTCAACGTCTTCGCGCGGGCGATCTCGGCGGCTCGCGTCAACCTCAACGTCACGAGACGCCCGCACGCGACCGTCCCGCGCTCGTCGACCGCCCGCCCCTTCGAGCTCGCCGCCTCCGGCGCCGCGATCGTGTCGAACCCCCACGAGGGGATCGAGCGGTGGTTCGAGCCCGGCAGCGAGCTCCTGGTCGTCGACACCGCGGAGGATGCAGTCGCCGCGTACCGTGAGCTCGTCGGCGATCCTGCGCAAGCGGAGGAGCTGGGGCGCCGCGCACGGGAGCGGGTGCTGGACGAGCACACGTACGCGCACCGGGCAAGGCGGCTCCTCGAGCTCGTCGGGCTCGAGGCAGGGGTCGCGGCGTGACCGCCGCGCGGATCGTCGCGGTCGTCCCCGCGTACAACGAGTCCGGCGCGGTGGGCCGCGTCGTCGACGAGATCCGTGCGGTGAGCCCGCAGACGGAGGTCGTCGTGGTGGACGACGCCTCGACCGACGACACGGCGGCCGTCGCGGAGGCGCGTGGAGCGACCGTCCTCCGGCTTCCGTTCAACGTCGGGATCGGCGGCGCCGTGCAGACCGGGTTCCGGTACGCGCTCGAGCAGGAGTTCGAGCGGGCGATCCGCCTCGACGGCGACGGGCAGCACGACGCCTCCGAGATCCCGAAGCTCTTGGAGCCCCTCGAGCGCGGTGAGGCGGACCTCGTGATCGGGTCGCGCTTCGTGGACGACGACGCGTCGTACCGCCCGCCGTTCGCCCGCCGGCTCGGGATCCGCGTGTTCGCGCGGCTCGTCTCGCTGCTCGGAGGGCAGCGCGTGACCGACACCACCTCGGGCTTCATCGCCCTCGACCGGGCGGGCATCGAGCTCTTCGCGCGTGAGTACCCGCACGACTACCCGGAGGTGGAGGCGACGCTCGTGGCGCTCCGGAGCGGGCTGCGCCTCTCGCAGGTCCAGGTGGAGATGCGGGAGCGCGAGACGGGCACGTCCTCGATCACGTTCGTCCGGTCGCTCTACTACATCGTCAAGGTGCTCCTCGCGCTGCTCGTGGCGAGCCTCCGCCGGTATCCCCGGCTCGAAGGAGCCGGCCGCTGACCCCCGTTCGCGTCTCCCTGGTCGGCGTCCTCGCCTCGATCCTGCTCATCCTCGTCGTGCTCGAGCTCGTGCGCGGGCGCCGGCTCAAGGAGCGCTACGCGCTGCTCTGGCTCGCCACGGGGATCGTGCTGCTCGTCCTCTCCGCCTGGCGGGGCGGGCTGAACACGATCGCCGGCTGGCTGGGGGTGACGAGCTATCCGCCCGCGGTGCTCTTCGCCGTGGCGACGCTCTTCATCCTCCTCGTGCTCCTGCACTACTCGACGGTGATCTCGAAGCTCACGGACGAGAACGTCGAGCTCGCCCAGCGGATCGCGTTGCTCGAGGAGCGCGTCGGGCGCGGCCCGTCTACGGCGCCGCGGTCACCGGCGGACTGAACGCGAAGACGTCCCCCTGCTCCGGGTCGTCCACCCAGTTGGTCGCGACGCCGATGCGGTACGTGGCGCCGGGCAGGCGGGGCGGGGTCCACGAACTCCGTCTCACGGGTCGTCGCGATCGGCGCCGAGCGGATGAAGCAGTACATCGCCCGCGAGCCCTCGGTGTGCTCGCACTCGGTGTCGGGGCCCTCGGAGCGGTAGACGCGGTAGAAGACGTTCGCACGCCAGGGGCCGCCGTCCGTCCACGTCAGCCGCTGCCCCTCCGCCGTCGGTGTGATCTCGAGCTCGACCCGGTCCTCGATCGAGGTGAGGATGAAGTTGCCCGCGTCGTCCTGCATGACCGCGCGCTCGGGCCCGGAGCTGGGTGAGGAGGCGGCGATCGCCGCGGCCGGGACGGCGACCGTCAGGACCGCGGCGACGACGAGCAGGCGGCGCGTCACGGGCGCCGTGTCGGGCGGTCGCAGGCGGTCCCCCAGCCGGCGCGCGAGCGTGGGGACGAGCAGCGGGATCGAGGCGAAGAGCAGGAGGTAGGCCGGCCACGCGGGCATGAGGAGACGCCAGAACGTGTTCGCCTGGATGTCTGCCCGCGCCGAGAAGCCCTTCACGAGGATGAACGCCGCCAGCCAGCCGGCGAGCAGGCCCGCGATCGGCCCGCGGCGCACGCGGACGACCGCGAGCAACCCCGCGAACGGCGCCCACTGCGCGAGCCTGGCGCTCCAGAAGAACTCGCGCAGGTAGTTCATCTGCTGCCGCCAATGGTCGAGGTCGAGCTCGACGTAGCGGTCGATGTCGAGAGCCACGACGCCCGTGGCCCCGGCCGCCACGCGGACCTCCTCCAGCGAGAGCACCGGCAGCTGGCCCAGCCCCCGTTCCTTCCACAGGAGGAGGACGAGCAGGGACGGTACGACCGCGGCGCCGAACACCACGCCCTCGCGCCAGCGCCGGGCAAGCGGGTAGGCGAGGACGGCGCCTGCGCCCATCAGGACGTTCGGGGGCTTCATGCCGCCCGCGGCGCCGAGGAGGAGCCCCGCCAGGGCGGCGTCCGCGAAGCGTCCCGGGTCGAGCGAGCGGACGAGGAAGAGCGCGGCTGCGAGCACGAGCACCGTCGAGGGGAAGTCGGACATCGCCGTCAGCCCCTGCGCCTGCGGCAGGAAGTTCTCGACCCACTTCTCGTGGTAGCGGTCGACGAAGAGCGGTATCGCCGCGTACGGGGCGACGACCCAGAGGAACGCCGCCCAGTAGCCGAGGAGCCTCCCTCCGATCCGGGAGGCGATCCCGTACACGCAGAGGAGCGCGACGGGGCCGAGGACGAGCACCTGGAGGACGACCGCCGGTGGCAGGGCCTGGACGTACGTCGGCCCCGTGATCCACATGATCGGCGTGAGCAGCAACGACCACAGGTACCCGACCTCCGTGGGCGGCAGCTCGAGATGACCGAGGAGCCAGCCCTGCGTCGTGAGCCAGATCTGGTCTCCCCCCTGGAACCAGACCCAGCCGTTGTGCGGGATCGAGAAGGCGAGGACGACGGTGCCCGCGATCTGGGCGGCTGCGAGGGTGCCGAGCACCGCGCGCGGGCGCTCCAGGAGGTAGTCGACCGAGCGACCGGCCTCGCGGGCCGCGCCCAGCGAGACGCTAGTGACGGACACTCGTCACGGCGGAGCGGTACCAGGCGACGGTGCGCTCGATGCCCTCGCGCAGGGACGTCCGCGCCTCGAAGCCGAAGAGCTCGCGTGCCCGCGTCGCGTCGACGCTGCGCCGCGGCTGCCCGTTCGGCCGGTCGCGGTCCCAGACGATCGCCCCCCGGTAGCCGGTGGCCTCCGCCACGAGCTCCGCGAGCTCGCGGATCGAGATCTCCTTCGCCGAGCCGAGGTTCACGGGGTCGGGGCCGTCGTAGCGCTCGCCTGCGAGCACGAGGCCCTCGACGCAGTCCTCGACGTAGAGGAACTCGCGCGTGGGCGAGCCGTCGCCCCAGAGCACGACCTCGTCCTCCGCCTCGACCATCTTGCGGATGAGCGCCGGGATCACGTGCGACGTCTCGAGGTCGAAGTTGTCGCGCGGCCCGTACAGGTTCGTGGGCAGGAGGAAGATCGCGTTCAGCCCGTACTGCTCCCGGTACGCCTGGGCGCCCACGAGGACGGCCTTCTTCGCGACGCCGTAGGGAGCGTTCGTCTCCTCCGGATAGCCGTTCCACAGATCGTCCTCGGAGAACGGCACGGCGGCGTGCTTCGGGTACGCGCAGACGGTGCCGACGACGACGAGCTTCGGCGTCGCATGGACCCGCGCCTGCTCGAGGACGTTCGCCCCCATCGCCAGGTTCGCGTACCAGTAGCGGCCGGGGTTCGCGCGGTTGGCGCCGATCCCGCCGACCTCCGCCGCGAGATGGAAGACGAGGTCGGCCCTGGCCCGGTCGAACAGCCGAGCCGTGTCGTCCAGCGACGTCAGGTCCGAGTCGGCGCGCCTGCCGACGACGACGTCGTGCCCGTCCCGCTCGAGCCGCTCGACCAGGTGGGAGCCGAGGAAGCCTCCGCCGCCGGTCACCAGGATTCGCACGCGGAGAGCGTACCGAGGCGCCCGGCTTCCGAACGGCTCTCTACGATGCCCGCGTGAGGTCGATCGTCGATCGGCCTGCTGCCCTCGTCGGTGTCGCCGCCGTCCTCGCGGTCGCGGCGTTCCATCTGTGGGTCACGCCGTCGAACCCTCCCGGGTACCACCGCGACGAGGCGGCGCTCTCCCTGAATGCGTACATGCTGTCGACGGGCCTACGCGACGAGGACGGAGCCCGCCTTCCTCTCTTCCTCCGATCGTTCGACGACTACAAGAGCCCGCTGTACCCCTATCTCCTGGCCGGGGTCTTCACGGTCACGGGCCCCGACGCGCAGGTAGCGCGCGGGCTCTCGGCGCTGCTCGTGCTGGCAGCGGTGCTTCTCCTCGGGCTCCTGGCGCGTCGCGTCACCGGGAGCTGGCTCGTCGCCACGATCGCTCTCGTCCTCGCCGGGATGACGCCGTGGCTGTTCGAGCTCGGACGCATGGCGATCGAGGCGACCACCGAGCCGGTGCTGGTCGTGGTGCTCCTCCTCTGGCTCGAGCGCGTGGTGCGACTCGAGCGCTACGGCGTGCCTCAGGGTGTCGTGGCCGGCGTGCTCGTCGGGTCGATCACGTACTCGTACACCGGCAGCCGGCTGCTCGGGCCGCTCCTCGCCGCGGCGCTCGTCGTCTTCGCCGGGCGCGATCGCTGGCGCTTCCTCGTCGCGGCGTGGGGCGCCTTCGCCTGCGCCCTGGTGCCCATGGGGGTCTACGAGGTTCGGCATCCCGGCAACCTCACGGCGCGCTACGAGGCGACGACGATCGCCCGGGAGGGACGCTCCGGCGCGGAGGTCGTGGTCCAGGCGGTCGGGAACTGGTTCCGCGACCTCGACCCCTGGCACTGGGCCACGGCGGGGGATCCCGCGCCGTACATCCACAACGGCGGGTACGGGGCGATGTTCGGCGCGGTCGTCGCCCTCGCGACCGTCGGCACGGCAATCGTGCTCCGTCGGCGCCGGGCCGATCTGTGGTGGCGCTACGTCCTGGTGGCGACGCTTCTCGTGCCGATTCCCGCAGCCCTCACGGTCGACCGGCACAACGCCATCCGCCTCGCGGCTCTCCCCGTCTTCCTGCTCGTGCTCGCGATCCCGGCGATCGAGGCTCTCGTCGACGCGTGTAGGCGATCGCGGTGGGCCCAGGTCGCCGCCGCTGTCCTCGTCGTGTCGGTCGGCCTCCAGTTCGCCCAGTTCCTCGACATCTATCGCACGCGCGGCCCTGCGCGCCTCGTGCTCTTCGACGCCGGCGTCGAGCCCCTGCTCGAGGCGCCGCTCGCCGCGGGCGAGACGATCTACGTCGACTTCGACGACCGCGGCGCACAGGCCCAGGCCCGTTGGCGTGTCGCCGAGGCGGGGCTTCCCGACGACCGGGTCGTGATCCTGCCGGACGGCGGCGTTCCTCCGCGCGGTTCGCTGCTCTTCCTCCGCTTCCAGGACTGTGACTACGCCTGCGAGGAGGTCGCCCGCTGGGAGGAGTACCGGCTCGCACGCGCGACGGGCCCCTGATGCCGGCTCGGCACGGGACCCGCTCGGCCCTCCTCGTCGGGCTCGCGCTCGTGCTCGCGGTCGCGGCCTTCCAGCTCTGGATCTCGCCGGGCAACCCACCCGGGTTCTTCCGCGACGAGGCGGCGCTCGCGTACAACGCGCACACGATCGCGGACGAGGGCCGCGACGAGTACGGAGCGCGTTTCCCCCTCTACTTCTCCTCGTTCCTCGACTACAAGAGCCCGCTCTACGTCTACGGCCTCGCGGGCGTCTTCCTCGTGACGGGCGCGGATCGCGAGGTCGCCAGAGGTTTCTCGGCGGCGTGCATGCTGGCCGCCATCCTGCTCCTCGGCTGGCTCGGGTACAGGACGACGGGGAAGGCGTCCGTGGGCGTCGCGACGGTCGTCGTCGCCGGGACGTCGCCCTGGCTCTTCGAGCTGGGCCGCGTGGCGTTCGAGGTGGCGATGGAGCCGCTGTTCCTGTCTCTCGCGCTCCTCGGGGTCGAACGGGCCTGCCGGTTCGACCGCTGGAGCTGGAGGACCGCGCTGCCCGTGTCCGCGGCGCTCGGGGGGATCACGTACGTGTACGCGGGCGGTCGCCTGCTCGCGCCGCTCCTCGCCGCGTCGCTCGTCGTCGTCGGGCGCTGGCGCTGGCTGCTCGTCGCCTGGGTCGGCTTCGCAGCCACTCAGATCCCGTTGCTCGCCTACACGCGGGAGCACCCGGGCGCGCTCACGCGCCGCTTCGACGCGACGTCGTTCGTCACCGACGACATGCCGCCCTGGGAGATCGCCTGGCGCGCTTCCGTCAACTACCTCCAGGACCTCCAGCTGTGGCACTACGCCGTCTCCGGCGACGTGAAGCCCTACGCCCACACTCCGGGGTCGGGGGCCCTCCTCACCGCTTCGCTCGCGCTCTCCGTCGCCGGGCTCGTCCTCGTCCTCCTCCGTCGCCGGTCGGATCCCTTCTGGCGGTACGTCGTCGCCGCGCTCGTCGTGTCACCGGTGCCCGCCGCGCTGACGATCGACCGCTTCCATGCCGTTCGCCTCGCGCCGTTCGCGGTGATGCTCGTCG
This sequence comes from uncultured Actinomycetes bacterium, assembly GCA_963750595.1. Lineage (GTDB taxonomy): Bacteria > Actinomycetota > Thermoleophilia > Gaiellales > Gaiellaceae > GMQP-bins7. The sequence goes on from CAVVRG010000003.1 coordinate 996,180, forward strand.
TCGTCGCGATCCCGGGCGTCGAAGCGCTCCGCGACGCGGCCGTGCGCGGTCGAGGTGCGCGTATCCTCGCAGCCGCTCTCGTCGCGCTCGCAGCCATGCAGCTCGCGTTCTTCGTCCGGAACTACACGACGAAGGGACCGCTCCGAACGGGTAGGTTCGAGGCGGCGATCCCGGCGCTCCTGGATCGGGCCTGGTCGGACGGCGGATCCGTCTACGTCGACTACGACGATCTCGAGCCGCTCGGCCTCGCGCGCTGGCACGCGCTCGCGAAGGGCGTCGACGAGTCGCGTGTCGTGAGGCTCGCGGACGGGGGCATTCCTCCGACGGGCGCGATCGCGTTCGGGCGCACCCAGGAGTGCGACTACGTCTGCAACCGGCTCGAGGAGTCGGGCGACTACTGGATCGCCCGCGTCGAAGGGCCTCGAAGCTAGCAGCTCAGCGCGAGGTGTCGAGCGGAGCGCCGGTCGTAAGCCAGTCGACGCGCCCGATCCAGCGCACCCGGTTCTCCGCGTACCACCGGATCGTGTGCAGGATCCCGTCCGCCCACGAGACGCGCGGCTGCCAGCCGGTCTCGGACGTGAGCTTCTCGTGGCCCACGCGCAGGGCGAGCACGTCGCTCGCGCCGGGACGAAAGCGGGACTGGGTCGAGACGAGCCTGCGGTCGCCGGGCCAGTAGCCGTTGTCCTCGCCGATCCGGAGGATCGTCTCCGCCCAGTCCTGCATCGAGACGTTCTCGCCCTGCCCGTAGACGTACACGTCACCCGGGATCCCCTTCGCGGCGACGGTGAGGTGCCCGCGCACGCCGTCGGTGCAGAAGCAGAAGTCCCGGAGCGGCTCCAGGTTCCCGAGCTCGATCTCCTCGCGGGCGAGCGCCTGCGTGACGATCGTGCCGGTCACGTAGCGCGGGTTCTGGCGCGGGCCGTAGTTGTTGAACATCCGCGTGACGACGCCGGGAACCCCGAACGCGTCGAAGTAGTTCATGGTCAGGAAGTCCGCCGCGACCTTCGACGTCGCGTAGATCGACTTGGGGTTGATCGGTGAGCGCTCGTGCAGGATCAGTCCGCCCTCGTCGTCGAAGTCGTGGTGGTCGGCGACCGCCTGGCGCACGTTCCCGTACTCCTCCGACGTGCCGGCCGTGTCGAACTTCTCCACCTCGAGCTCCCAGTCGACGATCGCCTGGAGGAGGTTCAGCGTGCCGAGGATGTTCGCGGACACCGTCTCGTACGGGCGGTGCCACGACTCGCCCACGTGCGCCTGGGCGCCGAGATGGAACACGTACGGACGGTCGGGCGCGCGCTTGAGCTCGCGGACGAGGTAGTCGACGGACGTGCGGTCGGTGAGGTCCGCGAAGTGCACCTTCAGCTGCTCGCGGAGGTGCCCGATGTTGTTGAGCCCTCCGCTCGAGTTCGCCCGGACGAACGCGTGGACGTTCGCTCCGAGGCCGACCAGCGCGTCCGTGAGGTGCGAGCCCATGAAGCCGTCCGCGCCGGTCACGAGCACGGTGCGCCCCTCGTAGGCCCCGCCGAGCTCGGTGCGAAGGTCGTCGAGCGCGCCGTCTGTCCAGAGGGTGTCGTTCGGCATGGTGCGTACGCTTCCGCGTCGGTGAGCAAGCGTACAGAGTCGCCCGGCCTGGGCTCCCTGGCGAGGGCGGCCTTGACGGCGGGATCGACGCTCCTCGTCGCCGCCTTCGCGGCGATCGTGGGCGTCCTCATCGCGCGCGACTTCGGCAGGACGGACGAGACCGACGGCTTCTTCGCCGCGTACGGGGTCTTCTTCGTGATCGTCCTCGCGGCCCAGGCGATCCGCATCGCCGTCCTGCCGACGCTCGCCAGGAGCAGGCAGGAGCACCGCCTCGCGGGCGAGATCGCCGGCTTCGCGCTCGCGATCGCCGTCGTCGCGGTCCCGTTGCTCCTGCTCGCCGAGCTCGCGACCGGTTTCATCGCCGACGTCCTCACCGGTGGGGAGTCGGACGTCGCCCAGGCGACCGCGGTCGACGTCCTGAAATGGATGGTGCCGGCCGCCGTGGCGCACCTCTTCGCCGGCCTCGCCGCCAGCGGCCTCGCCGCGCTCGACGACTACGCGACGGCCGCGGTCGGGTACGCGCTCGGGAGTGCCGCCGGCCTGGCGCTGATGGTCCTGCGCGTCGAGCCGGACGGCATCGTCGCCGTGGGCTGGGGGATGATGCTGAACGGCAGCATCTCGCTCCTCGTCCCGCTCGCCGGGCTCGCGTGGAGGGCGCGCGCGACGCAGATGCCGCGCGGCGCGGTACGGCCGACGGGCCCGCCGCTCCGGTCGCGACTCGGCGTCTTCGCCACCGCCGCCTCACTGCCGATCGCGCTGCAGCTGCTCTACGTGATCTGTCTCCCCTTCGCCGGACGGCTCGGCTCCGGATCCGTGACGAGCTTCGGCTATGCGTACCTCGCGGCCGCGAGCCTCGTGTCGGTGACGGCCGTGTCCCTGGGGCTCGTGACCTCCGTGCCTCTGGCGCGGAGCGGGCTCTCGCCGGAGCTCGCCGGACGGCACGTCGTGTCGTCGTCGTGGATCGCGTATGCGTTCATCGGCGCGGCGGTCGGCGTCTTCGCCCTCGCCGGAGCCGACCTCGTCGAGGCGTTCCTCGGTAACGCCTACGGCGGAGAGGTCGGGGAGGAGGTCGGCAGGCTGGTCGTGGTGCTCGCCCCCTGGATGGCGATCTCGGTCGGCGTCAACGTGGCCTTCCCGCTGGCGTTCGTGGTCGAGCGCCTGCGGGCGCTCCCGCTCATCGCTGTCGCAGCCCTCGCCGTGCACGTCCTGGCCGCGTGGCTCGGGGTGGAGGTGGCAGGCCTGGACGGCCTCGCCCTCGCCCTCGCGGTCTCGACCTCCGTGGTGCTCGCGGCGCTCCTGATCGAGCTCGGGGCGCTCACGACGGCGACACGCGGCCTCGCGCTGGCGGCCGTCGTCGTCGCCTGCCTCTCGCTGCTCGGGTTTCTCCCGCCCGCCCTCGTCCTGAGCTCGACCGCCGCCGCTCTCGCGGGGCTCGGCGTCTACGCCGTCCTCGTCGCCGTGCTGCGGCCCCGGGGTCTCAGAGCGTCGTGGGGATACCTACGGGCGCTTCGCTAGCGGCGGCGACGTAGACCGCCTCGTGGAGGCGCGCCGTCTCCTCCCAGCTGAACTGCGCCGCGCGTGCGAGCCCCTTCTCCCGGAGCTCATCCGAGCGCTCGTCGGCCTCCAGGATCCCCGCCGCGATCGAGGACACGTCGGTCGGGTCGAAGAGCACCGCCGCGTCGCCGCAGACCTCGGGGATCGCCCCCGCGTCCGCGGCCGCGACCGGGCATCCGCACGCCATCGCCTCGAGTGGAGGAAGGCCGAAGCCCTCGTAGAGGCTCGGGAAGACGAGGCAGGCCGCGCGCCGGTAGAGGGCGGCGACGCGCTCGGAGGACACGGAGCCGAGTCGTGTGACGCCTTCGGGAAGCGGGTCGAGCCGCTCGAGGTCGCCCCCGGTCAGGATGAGCCGGAGACGCGGCCGAGTCTCGCGGAGCTCGGTGAACGCCTCGAGGAGACGGGCGTGGTTCTTGTGCGGCCAGGGGCGCGCCGGGTAGAGGATGAAGGGCTCCCGCTCGTCGTCGCCGGGGCGGAAGAGCGTGTGGTCGATGCCGTGCGGCACGACGTGCACGCGCGTCGGGTCCAGCTCGAGGAGCTCCACGGCGCGCTGGCGGACGAACTCGCTCGTGACGATCACCGCAGTCGCGGTCTGCGCTGCGCGGTCGTACGCGATACGGCGGAAGGACCGGCGCGCGGGACCGAAGAAGTCCGGGAGGTCGCGATGCTGCACGTCGTGCAGCGTCACGACCGTCGGCAGCTCGGTCCGCGGGAGCGGCACGGTCAGCGCGTAGTGGACGGCGTCGAGGTGCTCGAGGGTCGACTTCACGTCGCGGGAGCGAAGCGCCGAGACCGCCATCGCGGGAATCCGAGCGGGCCCCCGGGTCGCGACGCGCGACTCCTGGACCTCGACGGCCGGGAGCCCACCGGCCGCGTCAGCCGCGTGGGCGGGTACGAAGGCGCTGTACTCGAGCGTGCCCATCGAGGCGAGCGCGCGGGTGAGCTGGCGCGCGTACGTCTCCGAGCCGCCCAGGTCGCTCGGCGCCAGGGTGAGAAGGGAGATTCCGACACGCACGCTCGGATCCTAAGCGAGGCGGTCCCGGGCGCCCGGTGCAGGTGGCCCGGTGCGGGCGCCGCGTGGCTCCGGCGAGAGCCGCGGCCTCGACGGTCGATGCCACGATCTCGCGTGTCCGGATGCGCGATCCGTCGCGCCCCGGAGCGGCCAGCTCGCATTCCGGCGTCGGGGACCTCGTGGCATCGACCATCTAGAATGCCGCGATGCCGACGAGCAGAGCGGAAAGTCCTGGATCTGCAGGCACTTCCGTCGACGTGGAGGAGCTCTTCCGCCAGCTCAGGGAGGAGGTGCGTCGCTCCGGCTCGGATCCCGGCGCGGCCTCGGGCGACCCCGACGAGCGCCGAGCGGCACGCGCCGAGGCCGAGCGGCTCTGGCCCGTCTCCGCCGACAGATCGCTCCGCCTGCGGCCGGGAGTGCGCGGTGGCCTCGCCTCGCCCGTCAAGGCCGTCCTGCGCAAGCTCATGCGCTGGTACGTGGAGCCGCTTGCGTACGACCAGCGCTCGTTCAACGCCGCGGCGCTCCGCCTGATCGACGACCTCCAGGAGCAGGTGGAGCGGCTCGAGGCAGACCTCGAGCAGCTGCGCGCCGGGCGCGCCTAGCCTGCGTGAGCCCTGCCGCCGCGGAGCCGATGGAGCGGGAGGGCTTCTACCGCCGCGTCGTCGGCGAGCTCCTCGAGCGAGGTGAGCTGCGCCCGGACATGGCGGTCGTCGTCGTGGGCGGAGGGCCGCTCGACCGGTCGGTGCTCGCTGCCCACGGCTTCACGGACGTAACCCTCACCAACCTCGACCCGGCGCAGGGAAGCGTCGAGGACGCGGAGGCGCTCTCGTACGACGACGGGAGCTTCGACTTCGGGATCGTCTCCGCGGCGCTGCACCACTGCCGCTCGCCGCACCGGGCGCTGCTCGAGCTGTACCGGGTCTCTCGCGTCGGCGTCCTCGCGCTCGAGGCGCGCGACTCGACGCTGATGCGGCTCGCGAACCGCCTCGGCGTCGCCGAGGAATACGAGCTCACGGTCGTCGCCGCGGAGGGCTTCCGGGCGGGCGGCGTCGCCAACAGCGCGGTCCCCAACTACGTGTACCGCTGGACCGAGCGCGAGGTCGAGAAGACGATCAGGTCGGCCGTGCCCGAGCGGCGGCATCGCTTCGTATGGTTCCGCGAGCTCGAGCTTCCGCTCTCGATCCTCGAGGCCACCGGGAAACGCGCCTGGCGGTTCGCACGCTGGCCGCTCCGTGGGCTCGTAGCGGTGTTTCCCGGTCAGGCCAACCTCTTCGCGTTCGCGGTCCTGAAGGACGGCCTTCAGCCCTGGATGCGGACCGAGGCAGAGCCCGACGCCGAGGAGATCCGCCGCCGCCTCGCCGCCGGCTGAGTCGGCGGGTACCGCCGATAGAATGCCGCGATGCCGCTTGGCGGAGCCAAAAATGCAGGGTCTGCAAGCGTTTTCGCCCGCGCGTACCCCGGGCGCTGATGCGCATCGCCGTCGCCAGGCCCCAGGTGCCGTTCGCGCGCGGGGGGGCGGAGATCATGGCCGACCGGCTGGCCGAGGAGCTGCGCGAGCGGGGCCACGAGGCCGACGTCGTCACGGTTCCCTTCAAGTGGTACCCGGGCGCACGGGTGCTGACGCAGGCCTTCCTGTGGCGGCTCCTCGACCTCGACGAGGCCGACGGGCGCACGATCGATCTCGTGATCGCGACGAAGTTCCCCTCGTATCTCGTCCGTCACCGCGACAAGCGCGTCTGGCTCCTGCACCAGTTCCGCCAGGCGTACGAGCTCGACGGCACGGAGCTCGGGCAGTTCGGCGACTCGCCGGAGGACAGGGCGCTTCGCCGCAAGGTGCAGACGCTCGACCGCACGGCCCTGGGCGAGGCCACCCGGCTCTTCGCGACGTCGCGGAACGTCGCCGACCGCCTGCTCCGAGGAACAGGGCTCGAGGCCGAGGTCCTTCCGCACCCGCCCCAGGAGCTCGCGTACCGCTGCGAGGGCTACGGCGACTTCGTGCTCTCCGTGAACCGGCTCGACCGGGCGAAGCGCATCGACCTCCTGCTCGAGGCGGCCGCGCTCGACCCCGGGCTCGAGGTCGTGATCGTCGGGGACGGTCCCGACCGGGATCGCCTGGAGGACCTCGCGCATGCCCGCTCCCTCGATGGCCGCGCCCGCTTCGCGGGTCGCGTCTCCGAGGAGGAGCTGGCCGATCTCTACGGCCGGTGTCTCGCCGTCTACTACGCGCCGGTCGACGAGGACTTCGGGATGGTCCCCTTCGAGGCATTCCTCTCGGAGAAGCCGGTGCTGACGACGACGGATTCCGGCGGCCCGCTCGAGATCGTGAGTGACGGGGGCACGGGTCTCGTCGTGTCCCCGGACGCGGGCGAGCTCGCGCGCGCCGCGGGCTGGCTACGGGAGCACCGCACCGAGGCGGCGGAGCTCGGTCGGGCCGGGAAGGTGATCGCCGAGGGCGTCACCTGGAGCCGCGCAGTCGACAGGTTGCTGGCGTGAGGGTCGCTTACTTCTCCCCGTTCCCACCGGAGCGCACCGGGGTCGCGGACTACTCCGCGCTCCTGGCTCCCGCGCTCTCGCGACGGCTCGACGTCGCGATTCAGCGCCGGGGACGCAAGCGCGCTTCCCGCGGCGCCGACGTCCGCCTCTACCACATCGGCAACAACCCGGACGCGCACGCGTGGATCGTGGACGCGCTCCGGCGTCACCCGGGTGTCGTGGTGCTCCACGACTTCGTGCTCCACCACCTCGTCGCCGGCATGACCGTCGGCCGCCGTGACGGCCACGCGTACCTCGACCTGATGGAGCGCGAGCACGGCGTCGTCGGGAGGCTGCTCGCCCACGGCGTGCTCGACAAGCGGATCCCGCCCCTGTGGGAGTCCCGGCCGGAGGAGTTCCCGCTCGCCTCCTTCGCCCTCGAGCACGCGACCGGGCTGATCGTGCACTCGCACACCGTTGCGGACGCTGCCCGGGCGGCCGGGTACGACCGGCGCATTTGGGTGATCCCGCATCCCGCGTGGCCGGTCCCGGTGGTCGCTCCCGAGCGGCGGGGCACGGGCGCCGTGATTGGCTGCTTCGGCGTCGTCAACTCGAGCAAGCGCGTCCCGGAGCTGCTCGAGGCGTTCGCGCGCGTTCGCCTCCGCCGTGGCGATCAGACGCTCCTGCTCGTGGGGCCGACGTCGCCCGGCTTCGACCTCGACCGCCGGCTCCAGCGGATGGGGCTCGTCGACGAGGGGCTCGTGCGCGAGGGGTGGGTGGGCGAGGAGCGCCTGTGGGCGCTGATGGCCGGCGCCGACGTGTGCGTCAACCTCCGGCACCCGACGATGGGGGAGACGTCGGGCAGCGTGATCCGGGCGCTGTCTCTTGGCAAGCCCCTCGTCGTCAGCGACGTCGGCTGGTTCGCGGAGCTTCCCGCCGGGGTCGCGCTCAAGATTCCCGTCGACGACAGCGAGACGGACGCGCTCGAGGCCGGGCTCGAGCTGCTCGTCACGCGCGAGGACGTCCGCGCCGAGATGGGCCGCGCGGCCCTCGAGCTCGCGCGGCGCGAGCACGACCTGGAGCGGGTCGCAGACCTCTACGCGGCTGCACTCGAGGAGGCGGTCGGCGGCCCCGCGGTCGTCGATGCCGTGCTGCGTGAGGTCAGCGAGGCCGCCGCCGAGGTCGGGATCGAGCCTTCGTCGCCCCAGGCCTCCGAGCTCGCTGCGCGTCTCGTCGAGGCCGACCTTGCGCCGTAGCCTGGGCCGGGTCCCCGTCTGGGTCTGGCTCGGCGCGATCGTCGTCGTCTCGGCGCTCTTTCGCGGCGTGATCGTCCGCGGGATCGTCGCGCCGTTCATCATCGTGGACGAGATCCTCTGGTCGGAGGTGGCGCGCGGGATCGCCGACTCCGGTGAGCCGCTCGTGCGCGACACGCCCGATCCGGGCCTCGGCGTCGTCTATCCGCTCGTGATCGCGCCTGCGTACTTCCTGTTCGACGGGCTGGTCGACGCCTACGCCGGCGTGAAGACGATCAACGCCGTCGTGATGTCGCTGGCGGCGATTCCGGCGTACTTCCTGGCGCGCCGCGTCGTCGGGACGTGGCTCGCGCTGCTCGCGGCCGTCCTCGCGGTCGCGGTGCCGTCGCTCGCCTACACCGGTACCGTCATGACCGAGAACGTCTACTACCCGCTGTTCCTCACCGTCACGCTCGTGCTCGTGCTCGTGCTCGAGCGGCCGTCGGCCCCACGGGTCGGGCTGCTCCTCGTGCTCGTCGCGCTCGCGTTCGCGACGCGCGTCCAGTCGGCAGCGCTCGTGCCGGCGATCCTCCTCGCGCCGCTCGTCCTCGCCGTGTTCGCAGGCGACGTCCGCGGGACGCTCGGCCGCTTCCGCCTCCTCTACGGGGCGGTGGCCGCCCTGGCGGCGCTCGCGCTCGCGGTGCGGCTCGGCACCGGGCGCTCCCCCCAGGAGCTCCTGGGCGCGTACGAGCCGGTCGGCGAGGCCGACTACGAGCTCGCCGAGATCCTCCGCTACCTCGTGTGGCACGTCGCCGAGCTCACGCTCTACGTCCTCGTCGTGCCCGTGGCGGCGACGATCGTCCTCGTCGCACGTGGTCGCTCGCTCGACCGGCAGCTGCAGGCGTTTCTGGCGGCGACGGTCTCGCTCTCCGCCGCGTTCGTGCCCGTCGTCGCGGCGTTCGCCTCTGTCTTCTCGCAGCGGATCGAGGAGCGGAACATGTTCTACGTCGCGCCGCTCCTCCTGATCGCGCTCCTCGCCTGGGTCGAGCGGGGAGCCCCGCGGCCCCGCGTCGTGGCCGCGTGCGCGGCGGCCGCCAGCGCGCTCGTCGTGCTGCTCGTCCCCTTCGACCGCTTCCTCACCACGTCGGCGATCAGCGACACGCTGATGCTGCTCCCGTTCTGGTCGCTGCAGGACCGGATAGGCGAGGAGTGGGTCGCCCCCGCGGCGCTGGCGCTCAGCCTCGGGCTCGCCGCCGCGTTCCTGTTCGTGCCGCGCCGGTACGCGGTCGTCCTCCCGCTGCTCGTGCTCGGGCTCTGGGCGGTGTCGTTCAAGCCCATCTGGTGGGGGAAGTACGGGTTCGAGCGCTTCTCCCGCGGGGTGCTCTTCCAGGGGATACGCGCGCCCGAGCGGGACTGGGTCGACCGCGCGCTTCCCGACGGCGCGACCGCGGCGTTCCTCTGGACCGGGCGCACGGACCGGATGACCGTGAACCAGAACGAGTTCTTCAGCAAGGGCGTCGGGCCCGTCTACTACCTGGAGCAGCCGACGCCGGGCGGGCTGCCGGAGACGCGCGTCAGGATCGACCCGCGAACGGGGGCGGCCATGCTCCCCGACGGAAGCGCCGTCACCGACGAGTACCTCCTCGCGGACGGGACGTTCGAGCCGGTGGGAACGCGCGTGGCGCTCGACCGCAGCTGGGGCGTCAACCTCTGGAAGGTCGACCCACCGCTCACGTCCGCGATGCGCATCACCGGCCTCTATCCGAACGACACCTGGTCGGGGGAGACCGTGACGTACGTGCGCAGGCGCTGCGCGCCGGGACGACTCGTCGTCGAGCTCTCGAGCGACGGGAGCCTGTTCCTCGAGCCGCAGACGGTGGTCGCGCGGTCCGGCGGCGAGGTCGTCGGCCGCGTGCGGCTGCCCGCGGGCGGGCAGGCGGCCGTCGCGATCCCGGTCGCGCCCGCCCCCGGCGAGGACGAGTGCCGCATCACGTTCACGGTGACGCCGACGGCGATCCCCGCCGAGATCACGGGGGGCGAGAGCGACGACGACCGCGTGCTCGGCGCCCACTTCGACCGGTTCCGGTACGTGCCGGCCGTGAGATGACGCCACCGCCCGAGAGAGGGAGCCGTCCGGGAAGGTGAGGATCGCCTTCGACGTGTCGCCGTTGTCCCACCAGCTCCTGGGGATCGGGAACTACATCCGCGGGTCGCTCGCCGGCCTCGTCGAGGTGTCCGGCGACGACCACGAGGTCGTGGCGTTCGCGCCGACGAGCATCCGTGGGCCCGAGCGGATCCGCGCGGCGCTCGCCGGGATCGACGTCGAGCTCCGCACCTGGCGGCTCCCGTTCTCGCACGCGGTGCGAACGGCGTGGAGCCGCCTCGGGCGGCCCGCCGGCGAGCGGCTCCTCGGGGACTTCGACGTCCTCCACTTCAGCGACTGGATGTTCCCGCCGCAGCGGGCGGGGGTGCGCGCGACGACGATCCACGACCTCGTACCGCTCCATCATCCCGAGTGGACGACCGCGAGGACGCGTGCGATGCACGCGCGCAAGTACCGGAACGCCGCGCGGACCTGCGACGTCGTCTTCGTGAACTCCGAGTACACCGGGCGTGACGTGATCGAGACGCTCGAGGTCGATCCGGGCCGGGTGCAGGTCGCCCGGCCGGCGACGAAGGAGGTGTTCACGGCCGACGGCCCCGCCGCCGACCTCGGCGCTCCCTACGTGCTCACGGTAGCGACCCTCGAGCCGCGGAAGAATCTCCAGTCGCTCGTGGAGGCGCACCGTCTCCTCGGAGGCGACGTCCTGCTCGCGGTCGTGGGCGCGGAGGGCTGGGGCGAGCAGCCCTTCCTCGACGACGCGCGGATCCGCCGGCTCGGGTTCGTCTCCGACGAGGAGCTCGCGCGGCTGTACCGCGGCGCCGCGGCCGCCGTGTACCCGTCCCGTTTCGAGGGCTTCGGGATCCCGGTGATCGAGGCGATGGCGTGCGGTTGCCCGGTCGTCTCCTCCGCGCACCCGTCGCTCGACGAGGCGAGCGGCGAGGCAGCGCTTCGCGCCGACCCGGAAAGCTCCGAGGCGATCGCCGCGGCGATCGAGCGGGCGCTGGCAGACCGCGAGCGACTGTCCGCTGCGGGGCTCGAGCACGCCCGCGGCTTCACGTGGCGCGCGGTGGGGGAGATCTTCCTCCGCGGGTACGAGGAGGCTCGCCGGTGAGTCGCCGGGAGGTGGTCGTCGTCGTGCGGCGAGGAAGCGGAGAGTTCCTGGCGCTCCTCCGGTCGCCCGCGAAAGGCGGGTACTGGAATCCGCCGGCGGGTGGGGTCGAGCCGGGCGAGAGCGCCTCCCGGGCTGCGGGACGGGAGCCCGCGGAGGACACCGGGCTTCGCGCGGAGGTCGTCGACCCGGGGCTCGAGCTGGTCTACGGGCGGCCGGACGGCGCTCGCGTCCATGTCGACGCGTTCGCGGCTCGCGCCCCGGCGGGCCGGGAGCCGGAGCTGGAGAGCGAGCACGTGGAGCACCGCTGGTGCTCCGAGGAGGAGGCGGCACCGCTCTTCGCGTACCCGGAGCCCAGGACGGCGCTGCACGCCGCGGCGGCCCGGTTGCTCGGGACGGCCGCATGAGGGTCGGGATCGACGTGTCGCCCCTCGTGCAGACGCGCGCCGGGACGGCGCGCCACGTGCGCGGGCTCGTCGGCGCCCTGCGGGGACGGCCGGGGCTCGATCTCGAGCTCCTGTCGTTCGGCGGCCCCGGGCGCCCCTCCAGCGTCGTGCGCGACGCGGCCTGGTATCCCCTCGGCCTGCGGCGGCGCTCGCGTGCGCTCGAGCTCGACCTTCTCCACTGCACGACGTTCCGCGGGCCCTCGCGAGCTGGGGTCCCCACCGTGCTCACCGTGCACGACCTCGCCATCCTCCGCAGCCCGGAGGCGTTCCCCCGCTGGCATCGGCTCTACGGGTCGGCCGGCCTGCGGCAGGTGCTGCGAGCTGCCGATGCGGTGATCGCGGTGTCGCAGTTCACACGGGACGAGGTGGTCGCGCTCGTGGACGTCGCTCCCGAGCGGGTCCGGGTCGTGCCGAACGGCGTGGATCCGGTGTTTACCGGCGAGGGGGAGGTCGCCGAGGGCGACTACGTGCTCGCCGTGGCGACGCTCGAGCCGCGGAAGAACCTCGTACGAACGGTCGAGGCAGCACGCCTGGCGGGCACTGAGCTCCGGGTGGTGGGCGCGCGCGGGTGGGGCGGGGTCGAGGCGGACGGCTGGATGGGCGAGCTCCCGGACCCGGAGCTGGCCGCGCTCTACCGGGGAGCCCGCTGTGTCGTCTATGCGTCGCTGTACGAGGGCTTCGGCCTCCCCGTGCTGGAGGCGATGGCCTGCGGCGCGCCCGTCGTGACGTCGCGAGGGACTGCGATGGAGGAGGTCGCCGGCGGGGCGGCTGTGCTCGTCGACCCCCTCGACGCGGCCTCCATCGCAGCCGGGATCGCAGACGCCGTCGCCCGGCGCGACGAGCTCGTCCCGGCCGGGCTCGCGCGGGCATCGGAGTTCTCCTGGGGACGCTCTGCCGACGTGGTCGAGTCGCTCTGGCAGGAGCTCGCGTGAGGCGGGTGTTCGTGGACGCCGACGTCCTCGGCCGCGAGCGGACCGGCGACGAGACCTATGTGCGGAATCTCCTGCGCGAGCTCGCCTCGCTGGCGCCCGCAGCCGGGATCCACCTCGTCGCGGTCACGCGTCGCCCGGACCTCGTGCCACAGGGCGTCGAGCCCTTCGAGCTCCAGGCCCGCCGGCAGGAGCTCCGCATGGCGGTGTCGCTCCCACGTGCGCTCCGTCGCCTACGCGCCGAGCTCTGCCACACGCAGTACGCACTTCCACTGCGCGCGCCGTGCCCGTGCGTCGTGACGGTGCACGACGTCTCCTTCGCCCGCGACCCGGCGCTCATGGGACGGAAAGACCGGCTCGTCTTCCGGCGCGTCGTCCCGCGCGCCGTGCGGGGCGCCGCTCGCGTCCTCACGGTGTCCGAACGGACGAAGCGGGACCTGATCGAGCTCTACGACGTCCCCGCGGAGAAGGTCGTCGTCACCCCGAACGGCGTCGACCCCGCCTTCACGCCCGCCACCACACCACGTGACACGGTGTCACAGGGCTCCTACGTGCTCTCCGTGGGGGCGATCCAGGTGCGCAAGAGCCAGCTGGCGGCGCTCGAGGGAGCTGCGGCGGCAGGCCTTCCGCTCGTCGTTGCGGGCCCGGAGAAGGACGCCGCGCTCGCGGCGGAGCTCCGCCGGCGCGGCGCGCGGCTGGAGGGGTACGTCGAGGGCGAGCGCCTGGTCGAGCTCTACCGCGGCGCCGCCTGTCTCGTCCAGGCTTCCCGCCTCGAGGGGTTCGGGCTCCCGGTGCTCGAGGCGATGGCCTGCGGGACGCCGGTCGTCGCCGTCCCCGAGCCCGCGTTGCGAGAGGTCGCGGGCGACGCGGCGGTCTTCGTCCCCGAGGAGCGGCTCGCCGAGGGCATCCGCCAGGCCGTAGCCGAGCGCGACCGGCTCGTCGCGGCGGGTCTCGAGCGGGCCCGGGGCTTCACCTGGCGCGCCTCGGCGGAGCGGACGCTCGCGGTGTACCGGGAGATACTCGGGACATGAAGGTCTCGGCCGTCGTCGTCTCGCACGGGCACGGGGACGAGCTCCGCGTCCTGCTCCCCGCGCTCGCGCCGCAGGTCGACGAGGTGCTCGTCGTCGCCAACGTCGCAGGCTCGATCGAGGACGTGCCGGACGGCGTGCGCGTTCTCGAGAACCCGCGACCGCTGGGGCTCGCGGCGAACGTGAACCTCGGGATGGCGGCGACGTCCGGCGAGTACGTCCTGACCGTGAACCCGGACGCGATCCCGGAGCCAGGCGCGGTGGGGGCGCTCGTCTCGTTCGCCGACGCGCACGCGCGCTGCGGCATCGTGGGCCCGCAGATGCGCTGGCCCGACGGAAGCTGGCAGCCGTCGCGACGTCGCTTCCCCACCGTCGGCGGGACGATCGTGCGGAGGACGCCTCTCCGACGCCTGAGGGGCACGTACGCGCAGCGCGACCACTACGAGCTGGAGGATCGCTCGGAGGCGCCGGTGCAGGCGGACTGGCTGCTCGGCGCGTTCCTCCTCATGCGGAGGACGATGCTCGACGAGATCGGCGGCTGGGACGCCGGCTACCGGCACTACGTCGAGGACATCGACCTCTGCTACCGGGCGATGCGGGCGGGCTGGGAGCGCTGGTACGTCCCGGCGGCGATCGTCACTCACGACTACGCCGCGGTCATCGACAAGCGGTTCCTCTCCCGGCACACGCTCTGGCACGCCCGTGGGATGGCGCGCTTCGTCCGCAAGCATCCCGAGCGCCTGCTCGCGCTGTGAGCACCGTCCGCCTCTGGCTCGCGGTCGCGGGGGAAGCCATGTTTCCCCCGCGGACCCCCTCTTTCCCGAGAGCGTGGGGCGCCTCACGGTTCTCCACACCCCTCCCCGCTCATGGGCCTGAGGTCGGCCCATGAGCGAGCGGGAGCAGTACGCGCGCCAGGCGGAGGCATGGACCGAGCGCTCGTACGCCGACGCCCGGGCCTACCTCGCACATCGCGCCGAGCTGATCCGCACGCTCGGTCGCCGCCTCGAGACGGGCGACGAGGTGCTCGACCTCGCCTGCGGCGACGCCGGGCTCGGGGAGGCCCTCCTCGAGCGCGGGCTGCGCTACCGGGGAGTGGATTCGACTCCCGAGATGGCGGCGGTCGCGCGACAGCGACTCGGTGACCGGGCGCCGGTCGAGGTCGGCGACCTGAACGACTACGTGCCGCCCGCGCCGGTCGCCGCGACGACGCTCTTCCGCGCGATCTACTACGCACACGACCGCCGCGCGTTCTTCGGGCACGTGGCGGGGTTCACGGAGAAGAAGCTCGTCTTCGACCTGAACCCGCGCCAGTACCGGGTCGAGGGCGTGCTCGCCGACCTCCGCGCGACGGGGCTCGGTCGCGTCGCCCTGCGCCCGTTCTTCGTCCCGCAGACCGTCGCGTTACCGGGGCCGGTCAACCGCCTGGCGATCGCGCTCGAGCGCACGGGACCGCTCGCGCGGCTGGCGCTCCGGTTCCGCTTCACGTACCTCGTCGCGGCGTCCCGCTAGGGTGACTGTCACCGAAGGGGACTGTCACCGGCTGTTCGCCCGACGGGTCGCTAGCGCTCGAACAGAGGCCTGAAGCCGGCCTCCATCGTCGCCCCGAGCTGGCGGCGGTCGGAATTCGTCGGATCGAGGTCGTGCGGAGAGAACGTCGGCTCGATCGTCACCTCGACGCGCCACGGGACGCTCGGGGCGGGCAGCAGGAACGGGGTCGTCACGCACTCGTGGACGGTCTTCACCTGCGTCTCCGTGACCTCGGTGAGGGTGGGCTGTCGGTCCTCGCCGATCGCCACCGGCCCGATCCGAACCGTCGCCTTCCCCGGCACGTCGCCGCCGCACCACGCGACCCGCGACAGCTTGACGAGGGCGAACCCGGGGCCGTCGCGCGAGACGTCGTAGCGGGTGTACGACGCCTCCGCGACCCCGTTCCCGTCCGCGTCGCCGACCCAGCCGTCCGAGTAGAGGCCCGTGACCGCCGAGGCGAGCTTCAACGGCTGGCCGTCGAGTCGGTACAGCGTCGCGGTGCCGCGTCGCTCGACGACCGGCGCCTGCAGCTCGACCCCGTTGATCCCGAGCGCGTACTCGGTCCCCGGCGGCGGCGTCAGCATCCCGTCGGCCGCCTCGAGGTCGGGGGTGAGGATCGGGCCTGGGCCCGGCGCCGTGCCGTCGAGGCTCCACATCTTGCGGATCGACGGGTTGAAGAACTCGGTCAGCCACACGTTCGTCGGGTCCGTGACCTGTTGGCCGACGACGACCACGGACTTCCCGTTCGTCTCCCGCTCCACCCAGTCGTACGGGGCGGGCAGGTTCGTCGCGATCCGCGTCGAGAGGTCGCGCTCTCCCGCGGCCGCATAGACCTGTGCGGTCAGCGTCCAGGCGAGCACGAACACGGCTGCCGTGCCGGCGAGCACGCGATACGCGCGTGATCCGCGCCGGAGCACCCTCAGGGCGACGACGACGCCGAGAGCGAGCAGGCAGACGACGAGGAGCGCGTTCTCGATCCGACCCTCCGGCCATTCGAGCTCCCGGTTGGAGAACGCCGCGATGGAGAGGCCGTGCGCTTCGTAGTAGGGGTAGTTCTCGAGGTGGAGCGGCGTGGAGATGACGACGTACAGCGTGAATGCCGCGGCCGCCGCGATCGCCCATCCCCGCCCGACTCCGCGCTCGACCGCCATGGCCGTCGCCGCGTACAGGATCGGGCCGAGGTAGATGACGTTGCGCTCGACGACGAGCGTGGCGAAGACCGTCGAGATGTAGGCGCCCTTTATCCCCGCGTAGGCGAGGAAGACGCCGAGCGCCGAGACGCTGGTGACGACGAACGCGCGCGTCTTCGCGTCGCGCGGCTCGCTCTTCGGGCGCGCGAGCGCCGCGATCCCCACGAGCATGGGGACGACTCCGAGCCCGATGGCGAGCGCGCCCATCGCCCACACGCCGTGCTCGAAGATCCGGTCCTTGTAGAAGCCGGTCGTGTTGCGCCAGCTCGTGGAGTAGTGGCCGACGAACGCCGCGAACCCGAGCGCGACTCCCACCGTCAGCGTCACGGCGCCGGCCCAGTCCCAGCGCGACCACCCGGATCTCCACCTGCGGACCGGCTCCGACTCCCACCCGAGCCAGAGCAGCCCGAGGACGAGCACGCCGAAGAGGATCGCGAGCTGGGTGCGCGTGAGCGCCGCCGCCGCCGCGGCCAGGGCGGCGACCGCCACCCGCATCCAGCTCGGCGCCGCGAGCGCCCGCGCGATGAGCCAGAGGGTCAAGGTCGACATCGGGTACGCGAGCGGCTCCTCGACGATGATGGTCGAGTACGCGAGCGCCGGAACGGCGGTCGCGCCTCCGGCCGCGGCCAGCGCGTACCAGCGCGAGACGACGAGCCGGGCGAGCCCGTAGGCCGGGAAGACCGAGGCCGTCATCGCGAGAACGAGCAGCAGCTTCACCGCGGCGTATGCGGTGGAGGTGGACGCGAGCCACCACGCCGGCGCGAGGAAGTACGCGACGAGCGTCGCCAGCCCGTACGGCTCCCCTCGTCGAGCCGGCTCCCCCGTCTCGGCAATCGCCCGGGAGAGCTGGGTCAGCTCGAGCTCGTCGGTGAAGATCGTCGGGACCGGATGTCGCGACGCCTGCCACGCGTACAGCGCCGCGAGCGCGAAGTACACGATCAGCAGTGGGGTCGCCGACTGGAAGCGAGCGAAGAGGTCGAGGCGCGGCGGCCTCGCGGCGGCATGCGTCGAGCTCACGAAAGCGGCGCCTCGACCGGTGTCGGTGCGGAGAACTCGGTCCGGCGACGGACGATCCGGCACGGCACTCCCGCCGACTCCGACGCGCGCACCACGCCGTCGAGCCGGTCCTGCGCCGCCGCCGGGATCGTCACGAGGACCTCGTCGGCGCGCGTGCTCGCGATCGCACGCTCCGCCTCGTCCAGGCTCCCGACGACGGAGATCCCCAGGATCCGGCGACGGCGCACGCGGGGGTTGTCGTCGAGGAATCCGACGACGCGCGCCTCGTGGCCCTCGCGCAGCTCGCGCGCCAGGCCGCGTCCGGCGGCGCCGGCGCCGACGACGAGCACGCGTCGCCGGTGGAGCCGATGCCCCCGGAGCTCCGGGAGGAGCCGCAGCGTCAGGCGGGACGCTCCCACGAGGAGCGTCGCGAGCACGGCGTCCACGACGAAGATCTCCACCGCCGGGAACGACCCGATCGGGCGCAGGGCGACGAGCACGGCATAGGCGACGATCGCGGACGCGACGCAGCCGACACGCGATGGCGACGACGTCGCGCGCGGTTGCGAAGCGCCAGACCCGTCGATAGACACCGAGCGCGACGAAGAACACGTAGCGGGTGGCGAGGAGGATCGGCAGGGCCGACAGGAACACCGAGCGCTCGAACTCCGTGCCCGTCCCGCCCACGACGAGCACGTAGGCGGCGAGGAACGAGCCGCAGATGACGAGGAAGTCGACGACGACCTCGACGAGGCGGCGCGGCTCGAACACGAGCGCCCGCCAGAGCGAGGGCTCGGGCCCCTCGGCGGCGCCGCTGCGCGAGCGCTCCTCGAGGTCGCTGAGGAAGCTTCCGAACTGGACGAGCAGGACGAACGTGAGGAGCACTCCGACGGCGGTGAGGCGGCCGTTGTCGAGGACGTTGTAGGCGAGCGCCGTCGCGCCGATCGCCGCCGCGACGAGCGCGAGCAGGAGGACCGCCTTCGCCTCCGAGAGCCCGTAGTACACGAGCCGGTGGGAGCTGTGGTCGCGCCCGCCCTGGGTCACCGGCCGTCGCTCGGCCAGGCGCTTGAGCGTCACGAGCGTCGTGTCGAGGATCGGGATGGCCAGGATCAGGAGCGGGAGGAGGATCGTGGCGGTCGTCGTCCCGGCCACCGTCCAGCTCGACGCCAGGGCGAGCGAGGCGAGCCCGAACCCGAGCACCTGGCTCCCGGAGTCGCCCATGAACACGTGCGCGGCGCGCCCCGGCCGCAGGTTGAACGGCAGGAAGCCGGCGCACGCGACGCCGAGCGCGAGCGCGAGGACGAGGACGGTCTCGTTCTCGTGCTCCGTGACCGCGTCGATGGCGAAGTACCCGCAGGCGATGGCCGCGAGCGTCGCGGCCAGCCCGTCCATGTTGTCGAGGAGGTTGAAGGCGTTGGTGATGCCGACGAGCCACAGGAGCCCGATTCCCCACGCCAGCACGTCGTTGCCGACGAGCTCGACGCTGAGGCCGGCGGCGAGCACGATCACCGCGGCCGTCACCTGCGCGGCGAGCTTCGTCAGCGGGCTCAGGTGGCGGAGATCGTCGACGAGACCCGCGACGAAGAGGAGCGCGGTGCCGGCCAGGATCCCCGCGAGCTCGCCGCTCCACTCGACCGCGCCGACGGCGAGGGCCGCGAGAACTCCCGCGACGAAGCCGGCGAAGATCCCGACGCCGCCGAAGGTCGGCGTCGCCTCGGCATGCCAGCGTTCCCCGGTGGGGACGGCCACGAGCCGCGCGCCGGCCGGCGAGCGGAGAAGGGCCCAGAGAACCGCGACGGTCACCGGGAATGCGGCAAGCGCCACGAAAGCGTCCACAGCCTGGAAAGGGTAGTCGAGCCCCCTGCCGCCGTAGGGGCCGGGCATGCCCGGCCTTACAATCGCCCGCATCTCCGTTTACGCCGACGTAATCCGCTACCGGGAGCTCTTCGGGAGCCTCTTCCGGCGGGACCTCCGCGCGAAGTACCGGGGCTCGGTGCTCGGACTGGCGTGGTCGCTCCTGCATCCCCTCGTGCTCATGGGCGTCTACCTCCTCGTCTTCTCCGTGCTCTGGAAGATCGCCGAGGTGGGGAGCGAGGACTACTGGCTCTTCCTGCTCTGCGGCCTGCCCGCCTGGGTGTTCTTCGCCACGGCCGTGCAGGCGGCTTCACGGAGCCTGCTCGAGAACGCCAACCTGATCCGGAAGGTGCGCTTCCCACGGCAGCTCGTCCCGCTCTCGATCGTCGGGACGAACCTCGTCAGCTTCGCCGTCATGCTCGGCGTGGTCGTCGTCCTCAGCCTCGTCACGCTCTCGGACACGCGTGCGACCGTCTGGCTCGCATTCCCGCTGGGTGCGCTCTTCGCGTGCATCGTCGCCGGCTTCGCCCTCGCGGTCGCGTCGCTGAACGCCCTCTACCGCGACGTCGAGCACGTGCTGCAGGCGCTCCTCCTGCCCTGGTTCTTCCTGACTCCCGTGCTCTACAGCCTCGACCAGCTCCCGGGGGTCGACGACTACCCGGCCCTCGAGTTCCTGCTCCACTGGGTCAACTTCCTGACGCCGCCGATCGAGGCGATGCGTGCTGTGCTCTTCTTCGGGGACGCGCCGTCGGCGGCGGACACGATCTACACCGTCGTCGCGGCGGGAGTCGCGCTCGCGTTCGGCGCGTTCGTCTTCATCCGCTCGGACGACCGGATCGCGGTCGAAGTCTGACGACGGCTCTGCCCTCGAAGAGACCGTCCGCGCCGGAGAAGGCGGGAAGCCCGAGGTGCGACGTGGGCTCGCAGGCCGTCGAGGAGGGACGGGAGGAGCAACGGGTGCGCGAAGCGCGGGTTACGCCCGCCTCCGGGCGCCCACGGCGCGTAGAGGCGGCGCTCGCGCCGCCCGGGTGCCTCGACGGCGCCGCCGACCGCCGCCCAGCCCTCTGCGTGCGCGTCGAGTAGGAGCCGCGACCAGTCGGGAGCCGGGGCCGCGCCCGGAGCGAGGTGCGCGACGGCGACGGCGTCCTCGGCGACGAGCGGCTCCTCCTGCGCCGCGAGCGCTGCGTCGGTCTCGCGGTCTGAGCCACCCTGGAGCACCGCTCGCAGCCGCCGCTCCGCGATGCGCGGGCGGACCTCCACCGGAATCTCGAGCGGCGCGGAGCCGACCTCCTCGAACCAGAAGCGGAGCTCCTCCACGAGGTCGAATGCGAGGCGGTAGCTCCCCGGCGGCCGCGGCGCGAGCACCGGGGCGTCGATCTCGATCGTCTGGCCAGGCTCGACCGCTTGCGGGAGCGGCGTCCGGATGCCGTCCCAGACGATCGGGTTCCCGAGGGGGTCGAGCCAGTGGTAGGCGAGCCGGACGCCCTCCGAAGCCCGCGAGCGCCACGGGGCGGACCCCGCGTTCTCGAGCCGAAGACGTGCGTTGCCCGTGACGCCGGCGCGCGCCTCCCGGAGCTCGTAGGCGAGCCAGCGGACGGCGAGCGGTCCCACGGGGACGGCGTGCTCGCCTACGCGTTCCATACGGCGGACTACTCTAGATCCGATGGAACCGGGCGAGATCAGCGTCCAGGACGTCTCGCGGCGTTTCCGCATCCACGCGCGCGAGGCGCACACGCTCAAGGACCTCTTCGTCCAGCGAGGGCGGACCTCCGCCGACGGACGTGTGGGCGCTGCACGACGTGTCCCTCACCGTCGGCCTCGGCGAGGCGGTCGGTCTCATCGGGCGGAACGGCTCCGGGAAGACGACGCTGCTCCGGCTCGTCGCCGGGATCATCAAGCCGACGGCCGGCACGGTGCGCGCGGAAGGGCGGATCGGCTCGCTCCTCGAGCTCGGCGCGGGGTTCCACCTCGACTTCACCGGGCGCGAGAACGTCTTCCTGAACGGCGCGATCCAGGGGCTGCGCCGTGCCGACATCCGGCAGCGGTTCGACGAGATCGTCGCCTTCGCCGAGCTCGAGCACGCGATCGACCGTCCGGTGCGGACGTACTCGTCCGGGATGACCATGCGGCTCGGCTTCGCGATCGCGGCGTTCCTCGACGCCGACATCCTGCTGCTCGACGAGGTCTTCGCCGTCGGTGACGAGGCGTTCCAGCGGAAGTGCTTCGGGCGGATCTTCCGGTTCAAGCAGGAGGGCGGGACGATCGTGTTCGTCTCCCACGACGCCTCCGCGGTCGAGCGCCTCTGCGAGCGCTCGGTGCTCCTCGAGCACGGTCGCGTCGCGTTCGACGGGCCGACGCGCGAGGCCGTCGCGCGCTACCGGCGCGCGCTCGCGGACGAGGCCGACCCGGCCGAGCGCGGCGCCGGCCTGCGCGAGTGGGGCTCCGGCGAGGCGGCGATCGCCTCCGCGGCGCTCGTCGGGAACGAGGGCGCGGAGCGTCTCCAGTTCCTGTCCGGGGAGCCGTTCTCGCTCCGGGTGGGCGTCTCCTCGCCGGACGGCATCCCCGCGCCCCGGCTTCAGCTCGAGGTCCGCGACGACGCGGGCACGCTCGTCGCGGGCGAGGCGGTCGACCTTCGGCGGCTCGGCTGGGTGGCGGGGAACGGCGAGCGCCTCGTCCGCTTCGACATCGGCTCCCTGCCGCTCGCCGAGGGGCGCTTCCATCTTCGCCTCGGCCTGACCGACGAGAGCGGCGAGCGGCTCTACCACTGGCTCGACGACGCACTGGTGTTCGTGGTCTATCCGGGGGGTGACGAGCGGGGCGTCGTACGCTTTGAAGGGAGGTGGATGCTGGAGGAGAAGACAGCTACCCCATGACTGCACGCACCTGCCCCGACTGGCCGGAGCTCATGGAGGTCTCGCCCGACCTCCAGTTCAAGCACTACACCGTCGCCGAGGCGCAGCTTCCCGCCGAGGTGCTCGCCGGCATCTCGCACGTGTCGCTCGGCGACGTGGAGATCTGCTGCGACCTCGAACGTCACGTGGTCAACCCGAAGCACACCGATGCCGAGCTCTGCGCCGCCCTCCGGGAGTCGCACTGGTTCGAGGTGGACGAGTGGTCGACCTCGGGGCCGGGCACGGAGGTCGGCCAGGTCGAGATCGACGTGCCGCTCGGCGACGACGAGAACGCCTCGAACGAGAGCGTCTCGGACGAGAACGTCTCGGACGCCGCGTAGCGCCTCGCGCGTACGCTTCGCGCGTGCCGACGATCGTCGTTCCCTACCGCGGCGACGCGAAGCGACGGCTGCCTGCCGCGATCCGTGCCGCAGCCGCGCTTGCGATGCTCGGCGACGTCGTCGCGGCCGCGCTCGAGGTCGGCCACGTCCGCGTGGTGACGGACGACGCAGCCGCGGTGCCGCCGGGCGCGGAGCACGTCTCCGACCCGGGAGGCGGGCTCGGAGCCGCGGTGGCCGCGGGGCTCGACGGCGTGCACGGGCACGCGCTCGTCCTGAACGCGGACCTCCCGTGCGCGACGGTTGGCGCCATCGAGCGGCTCGCGGCCGCGGGCCTCGCTCTCGTGGAGGCGGCGGACGGGACGACGAACGCGCTCTCGCTCCCCGACCCGAGAGTATTCGCACCGCTCTACGGAGCCGGTAGCGCGTCGCGCTTCCGCGCGCACGGGCCGTTCGCCTCGCCGTCGATCCCGGAGCTCGAGGCAGACGTCGACAGCGACGCCGACCTCCAGCGGCTCGCTCCTCGGCTCGGCCCGCGCACTCGTGCGCTTCTCGCCGTGACGGCGTGAAGGTCCTTCTCCTGGCCGGAGGCGGAGGCGGAGCGCGGCTCGCCCGAGGCCTCCAGGATGCCCTCGAGCCGCACGAGCTGACGGTCGTGGCGAACGTCGGCGACGACGTGGAGGTGCTCGGGCTCCAGGTCTCGCCCGACGTGGACAGCCTCCTGTACACGCTCGCCGGGCTGATCGACGAGACCCGCGGGTGGGGACGCGCCGGCGAAAGCTGGAACGCACTCTCGTCCGTCGCGGAGTGGGGCGGGGAGGACTGGTTCCGGCTCGGCGATCGCGATCTCGGTCTCCACCTCGTCCGCACACGCGCGCTGCGCGAGGGGAAGCCCCTGTCGGCCGTCACGGCCGAGCTCGCTGCTCGCGTCGAGCTCACGACGCGGATCCTGCCCGCGACCGACGACCGCCTCCGCACCCACGTGCGCACCCCGGCGAGGACGTTCGCGTTCCAGGAGTGGTTCGTCGCGCGCGGGCACCGTGACGACGTCGAGGACGTCGCGTACGAAGGCGCGGGCGAGGCTCGAGCCGCCCCCGGGGTGCTCGAGGCGCTCGCGAGCGCGGACGCGATCGTCGTCGCCCCCAGCAACCCGTACCTGTCGATCGGGCCGATCCTGGCGGTGGACGAGATCCGCCGGGCGATCGAGGGCCGGCGGGCGCGCTGCGTGGCCGTGAGCCCCGTCGTCGGGGGCAAGGCCGTCACCGGCCCGCTCGACCGTATGCTCTCCCGTATGGCCGGCGGCACGACTCCCGCCCACGTCGCGGCGCGCTACGAGGGGCTGATCGACGTGCTCGTGATCGACGAGGCGGACGCCCCCGCGGACGTCCCCGCCGAGCTGATCGTCACGCAGACGCTGATGCGCGACCGCGAGGCCGCCCGCCGGCTTGCCGCGACGGTGCTGGAGGCGGCGTGCGGATAGCGATCGTCGGGGGCACGGGGCCGTTCGGCTCGGCGCTCGCCCGGCGGCTCCGGGAGATCCAGGAGTACGAGGTCGTGATCGGGTCGCGGGACGCCGCGCGCGCCGAGGCGATCGCCGCGGAGCTCGGAGTGGCCGGAGCGGCGAACGAGGACGCGGCCCGCTCCGCCGACCTCGTCGTCCTCGCGACGAAGGCCGGTGCCACGCTCGAGACGGCGCGAGCGCTGAGGGAGGCGATCGGCTCGACGCCTGTGCTGTCCGTCGCGTCGGAGCTGCGCTTCACGCCGGCCGGCGTGCTCCCGTGCGAGGAGGCGACCTCGCTCGCCGAGCGTGTCCAGGGCGTGCTCGACGGCCCGGTCGTCGCGGGGCTGCACTCGCTCGCCGCCTCGAGCCTGGGAGGGACCGCCCCGCCCGACGAGGACGCCTTCGTGTGCGGTGACGACGACCAGGCCAAGGCGCTCGCGCTCGAGCTCGCGGAGCAGGTCACGGCGGGCCGGGCGGTGGACGCAGGGCCACTGGCGGGCGCTCGCGCGCTCGAGGGTCTCACGGCCGTCCTCGTGAGCGTGAACAAGCGCTACCAGGCGCACGCGGGGCTCAAGGTCACCGGTCTCGAATGACCCGGGAGCTTCGCGTCCGCCCGCTCCTCGGGATCCCCGAGCTCGAGGAGGACGACGACCTGGGCGCGCTGGTCGTCGACGCCGCACGACGCGCGGGCGGCCTCGAGGACGGTGACGTCGTGGTGGTGGCGCAGAAGGCCGTCTCGAAGGTGGAGGGGCGGATCGTCCACTTGAACGACGTGGAGCCGTCGCCGCGTGCGCGCGAGCTCGCGGGCGATGCCGATCCCCGCCGCGTCGAGGTCGTCCTGCGGGAGTCCCGTGAGGTCGTCCGGGCCCGCCCGCCGCTCGTCATCGCCGAGACGCGCCACGGCTTCGTCTGCGCCTCCGCCGGGGTCGACGCGTCCAACGCGAAAGGCCCTGGAACGCTCGTCCTGCTGCCAGTGGACCCGGACGCCTCCGCGCGGGGGCTGCGCGAGCGGATCGGCGACCTCACCGGGTGCGAGGTCGGCGTGGTCGTCTCCGACTCCTTCGGACGCGCCTGGCGGAACGGGACGACCGACGTCGCGCTCGGAGTCGCCGGGCTCGTCCCGCTCGTCGACCTCCGGGGAACGAAGGACGCGGTCGGGTATGAGCTCCACTCGACGCAGATCGCGGTCGCCGACGAGATCGCGGGGGCGGCCCAGCTCGTCATGGGGAAGACGTCGGGGATACCGGCGGCCGTCGTGCGCGGGCTCGAGGTTGCGGGAGATGGCAGCGCTACCGACCTCGTCATCCCACGCGAGCGGGATCTCTTCCGGTAGCAGGGTAAACTCGTCGCGTGCGCAGATATGCGATCTGGGGCACCGCCACGTCTCCGGAGCACGAGGAGTGGGTGCGGGCGATCGGGAAGCAGTTCGAGGTCGCGGACTTCGTCCAGGTCGACGACATCGCGGACGCCGACTTCGTCCTCAACATGTTCGACCCGGAGGACCCGAAGGCGTTCAGGCGCGCGTCCCGCGGCACGTACTCGGCGGCGTTCTACGAGCTCTCCGAGGCTCCCGAGGACGCGCTCAAGGCGAGCTATCCGATGCTCGTCCGCACGCTCTCCAACGTCGTGCTCCTGCGGGTGCCGGAGAAGGGCGTCTGGTTCACGACGATGGAGCAGGGGACGTACCACGTCTCCGACGACCCGGAGGAGATCTACGGGCGCCTCGAGCCCCTCGCGACCTCCCGGCTGGTCATCGACAACGACTGGATCCCGGACCTCGAGCCGGAGCTCTGGGACGGCGACGAGGTGACCGCGGACATGGGCGCTGCGGGCCAGCGGCTGGACGAGCTCGATCTCCTGCCGTCCCCCTTCCCCGTCGAGGAGTACCTGTCCGGACGCGACCTCCGCCACGTCATGCGCCTGTACAGCGTGGGCGGGCTCTCGTACGGGAACCTCTCGGCGCGCAAGGACGAGACCCGGTTCTGGATGAGCGCGAGCGGCGTCGACAAGTCGAAGCTCGAGGTCGTCGGCCGCGACTTCCTCATGGTCAAGGACTTCGACGACGACCGCGGCGTCATCGTCCTCAGCGTGCCGCCGGGCATCGAGCCGCGTCGGGTGTCGGTGGACGCGATCGAGCACTGGATGATCTACCAGGCGCACCCGGACGTCGGCGCGATCCTCCACGTCCACGCGTGGATGGAGGGGATCCCGGCGACGGACGTCAACTACCCGTGCGGCACGCAGGAGCTCGCGGTCGCGGTCGCCGATCTCGTCGCCGCCGAGCCGGACCCCACCCACGCGGTCATCGGCCTGCGCAACCATGGCATCACGGCCACGGGCGAGAGCCTCTCGGAGATCCTCGACCGGGTGGCGCCGAAGGTGCTCCGCCAGGTCCCCATGACCTGACCGCCGCGCGCGGCTAGGTTCGCAGCCTGAGCAGCGTCAGCACCGCGAGCGCCGGGCCGACGACGAGGTCGTTCGCCATGCACCAGACGCAGACGGCGTCGATGACGAAGAGCTGCACGACGACGAGATAGGCGCCGAAGAAGACGCCGACGACGGCGATCGTGGCCGCCGACAGCCGCGCGATCGGCGCGTCCCACAGGAGCAGCGCGAGCACGGTCAGGTACGACGCGAGCCCGAGCGCGGCCACCGGGATCCCCGCGATCTCGGAGTAGGACGACTCCTGCACCTTCTCGCAGCCCCCGCCCTGCACGCAGATGACGCTCTGGTCGGCGAAGTGCGCCCAGGTCAGGTAGCCCGCGACTCCGATCCCGGCGAGCGTGACCAGGATCGCGGCGCTGCGAAGCGCGCGGTCGCTCAACCGCTGAGCGCGTCGTCGAGCGCGGCCGAGAGCGCCGCCGGATCGAGCCCGACCTGGATCATGTACGGGTCCTCGTCGCCGATCTGGATCAGCAGAGCGGGCGTGCCCTGCGCTCCGGCTTCCTGGAAGCCCTGCATGTTCTCGAGCAGCTGCGCAGTCACCTCGGCGCTCTCCGCGTCGGTGAAGAGCTGGTCCACGTCGAGGCCCGGGACCGCGGCTGCGGCTCTCGCGCAGGACGTCCTCCGTGACCCAGCCGGAGTTCTCCGTCCCCTGGTTCCCGTAGAGCTCCTGCTGGTACTCCCACATGAGGTTCTGCTTGCCCGCGGCGAGGACGTAGCGAGCGGCCGTCTCCGAATCGCTGCCGAGGATGGACACCACCCTGAAGTCGGCGCTCACCTTCCCGGGGCGGACGTAGTCGTTCACGAGCGTCGGGAGCATCTGCTCCGAGTACTCGGCGCAGAACGGGCACTGCATGTCCGCGTACTCGATGAGCGTCACGCCCGCGCTCGGGTCGCCGAGCAGCGATCCCTCCTGCGGAATCCCGGACACGTCGACCGCAGGGGCCGACGAGCCGCCCCCGTCGTCACGCAGCAGCAGCGCTCCCGCGACCAGCGCGATCGCGACGACCGCGGCGACGCCGACCGCGATCACGATCGAGTTGCGAGACGTGGGCTGCCCTGTGCCCGACCGGGTGGCCATCAGCGGAAGTCTGCCTGCCGCGGTTCGCCGGCTAGCCGCCGAGCGCGCGCGCCGCACGATGGGCAGCTCGCCCGAGCGCTGCGTAGGCCGCCCTGCGCTCGGCCTTCGAGCCCGCGGCCTGCGCCTCCCGGAGCGTGCGGATCTGGCGCGAGACCTCGTCGTCGAGCTCCTCCCGGGCCCAGGCGAGGAAGGCCTCGGTCGCGTCGCAGCGCTCCGCGAGCCCCCGCAGTACCTGCAGCGACGGGGTCCGCTCGCCCTGCTCGATCCTGGAGATGTACGCCGCGCTGCACCCTGGGAAGGCGAGCTCGCGCTGGCTCAGGCCCGAGGCGACGCGAGCTTCGCGGAGCCGCCTCCCCACCGCGACGGGATCGTCCACGTGTGGTATCCGCTCTCGCCTGGCGCGCATCGAGCCCTTCCCGGCCGAACGCGGACAACGCTACTCCACCCTCCCGCTCTGCGCTATCGGCCGCGATCGTGCGCGTCAACGCCCGTTCGCGGCTGTCCGCGCGCGGATGTCGGTCCGCACGGACACCACGCCCGGCACGCGCGCAACGAACACGGGAAGGAGCTCCGCGTCGGCCGCGGTCTCCACCTCGCCCTCGATGTGCACGGCGCCCTCCACGACCTCCATTGAGACGGCCCCCGGCTCGAGCCACAGCGTGCGCCTGAGGATCTCCTCGCGGATCTCGTCGGCGATCTCGGCATCCGTTCGCGTGAACGCGCGGACGACGTCGGCGCGGGTGAGGATCCCCATGAGCACGCCGTCCTCGACCACGGGAAGCCGGTTCACTGACTCGGACATCATCAGCGCGGCTGCCTCGTGAACCAGGCGTCCGGGAGTGATCGTCACGGCGGGGGCGCTCATCGCCTCGCCCACGGTCCTCGCTCCGATCTTGTCCTGGAGGCTGAAGTCGGGCTCGAGCAGCCAGCCGAGGAGGCCGCCGCGGGGATGCGAGCCACCGGCCTTCACGAGGATGTCCGCCTCGGAGAGGACGCCGACCACGGCGCCGCTTCCGTCCACGACGGGGACTCCCGAGATCCTCCGCTCGGCGAGCAGCGCGGCCGCTTCCTTGAGCGGGGTCTCCGGCGTGGTCGTGAGCACCTCGACGGACATCAGATCCCGGACCTTCATCGAGTCTCCTTTCGTTTCCCCCGATCGTGCGGGTGCCCCGCGCCCGGGGCATCGGGGAGTACGCGGAGCAAACGTTCGGATACACCGCGTGTTACACCCGCTGACGAATGGCCCTCCCTCGAACGAAGGAGTACGTTCCTGGCCATGATCGAGCTGGCCACGGAGCGGAAGACGGCCCCCATCACCGAACGTCAGCGTGAGGTCGTCGCGCTCATCGCAGCCGGGTGCTCGAACGACGAGGTCGGCGCGCGACTCGGGATCTCTCCCCGAACGGCGAAGGCGCACTGCGACGTCCTGCGGCAGAAGCTGGGCGTTCGGCGCAGGCGCCAGATCCCGGTCGCGTTCCGCCTCCTCACAGGCGAGGACCCGCTGAGCGCGGGACCTCGCTGGGCGCTCGGCATAGAGCGACCCCGCTGACCCGGAGCCTGCGACCGCATGCGGCCGCAGGCTCCGGTGGTAGGGTCGAGACCCCCGAACAGGGAGCGCTCGTCGCAACATGGGGAGGACGGCGACAGTCGGGAATTCGCGCCCACTCCTGCGCCACCGGATCATCGAGCGGCGCAGGCTTCTCACGCTGCTCGACGAGTCGAAGGCCCGCATGCGCATGCTCGTCGCGCCGGCCGGATACGGCAAGACGACACTCGCCGAGCAGTGGGTGGAGCGCGACGGACGTCGCGGTACCTGGTTCAGGGCGCGGCGCTCGTCGCGTGACGTCGCCGCGCTCGCCATCGGCATCGCGCGTTCCGCGTGCGCCATCGTGCCCGAATGCGACGCTCGCCTCCGCGAACACCTCCGTGTCGTGCCGACTCCGACCGAGAACGTCGACGTCCTCGCCGAGATCCTCGGTGAGGATCTTGATCCGTGGCCGCGCGATGGCTGGCTCGTCATCGACGAGTACCACGAGATCAGCGGCGCACGGGAGTCCGAACGGTTCGTGGCAGGTCTCCTGGCGTCCTCGTCCGTTCAGGTGCTCGTCGCGACACGGCAGCGACCGTCGTGGGTGACGACGCGCGAGCTCCTCTACGGTGAGGTCTTCGAGCTCAACCAGGCCTCGCTCGCGATGGACAGCACGGAAGCGGCGGAGGTGCTCGGCAGCCACGCGACGCAGTCCGCATCGGGGCTCGTTGCGCTCGCGAACGGTTGGCCGGCGGTCATCGGGCTCGCAAGCGTCTCGACCGCCGAGCTGTCGGGGGACGAGGCTCTCGTGCCGGAAACGCTGTACCGGTTCTTCGCTGAGGAGGTGTTCGGCTCCATGGGAAGGGAGGCCCAGGACGGACTGGCCGTGCTCTCCCAGGCGCCCGTGCTCGACCGCGAGCTCGCCGGATCGTTGCTCGGAGACGACGCCGAGGCGATCTGTCAGGCTGCTCTCGACGTCGGGATTCTCGTCGAGCGCGGGCCGATCCTCGAGCTCCACCCGCTCGCACGCTCGTTCCTGGCCGAGCGAGACGCCGAGCTCGGCCTGATCGACGGGACGTCGGTGTCGAAGTGCCTCGAGCACTACCGGGCGGGAGGCGACTGGGACGCCGGCTTCGAGCTCGTCGCACGTCATGGAGTTGCGGCGGAGCTCGAGGGGCTGCTCCTCGCCGCACTCGACGAGCTCCTCGACACCGCTCGGCTCTCGACGATCGAGACGTGGTGCGCGCTCGCTTCCGAGTTCGGGCTCGAGACTCCGGCGTTCGCGCTGGCTCGCGCGGAAGTCGCGCTCCGCCGGGGACGGCACGCGGTCGCACAGGCGCAAGCCGAGGCGGCTGCGACCTCCAAGTTGCCGGGGCTGACGTTCCGGGCGTATTCCGTGGCCGGCAGGGCGGCGCATCTCGCGTCGCGGGAGGAAGAGGCGCTCGAGCTCTACCGACGCGCCCAGGCAGCCGCGACGAGCGAGACGGAACGCCGCGATGCACTCTGGGGCCAGGTCATGTGTTCCATCGAGCTCGAGCAGCCAGAGGCTACCGCGACGCTGGCAACGCTGAGTTCGGGGATGAGTCTCTCCAACCCGAGGGAAGTCGTTCGGGCGGCGGCCTATACGCTCAGTGCCCAGCTCAAACTCGGCTCTCTGGACCTTGCGCAGGCAGACCTCGCTCTTGAGCTTCTGACCGCTGTGCGTGATCCGTTGATCGAGTCCGCATTTCGGAATGTGCATTCAGCCGCTCTAGCGTTATCCGCACGCTACGAAGAAGCGCTTGCCGCCGCTTCTGATCTTCTCGATGTCGTTAAGCGCTACCGGCTTGAGTTTGCGGTGCCGTATGCCCTGAGCGTTATGTCGGTCGCTCACGCCGGAAGGCGAGAATGGCGGGAGGCGAGCCGCATGTCTCGACCAGGCGCTTTCCGCCGCTCGGACAAGTCGCAACGCATACGCCGAGCACCTCTGCTTCGCCATTCGGCTGCGAACTCTCGCTCAAGAAGGGCGACATGAAGCGGCTTTGCTGCTCCCTGTCCCACAGTTCCGTGAGTCGCTTCCTGCTGCCCGAGCTGAGGTCCTCAGTTCACGCGCGCTTGTGCTTGCGTCCAAGGAGCGGCTCGACGAAGCTGAGTCGCTAGTTGATCGCGCCCGCGGCATCTCGTCGGCGATTGAGCCCAGTGTGCTCATCTCAGCCGTGGATGCGATCGTCAGCTTGAGGCGTCGCGATGAGTCGGCGATCGACCGTGTGTTCGACTTCGTGGAGTCTGCGTGCTCAAGAGGCGCACTCGATCTGCTCGTGGTGGCGTATCGATCAACGCCCGACCTCTTAGCTGTACTACTCCGCCACCCGCGTCAGGACCGCGTAATCGAGGTCTTGAGGAGCGTGCGCGACGAAGACCTCGCGCAAGCAGTCGGCACTTCGGTGACTGCGAGCGACGATCCTCGCGCCAAGCTGACACCCCGCGAACGTGACGTCTTCGAGTTGCTGTGTCAGAGGCTTTCTAATCGACAGATCGGCAAGCTCCTATTCATCGAAGAGTCGACGGTGAAGGTGCACGCGCACCACATCTACGACAAGCTGGGCACGCGATCGCGAATGGCGCTCGCGGTTCAGGCAGCGCTCGAGCGCGCCGATCAGGCGACGTCCGCGATGGGGACTGCCGACTCGGCCGAAGACTCGTAGCTTCCGTGACCGAACTCGAGGAAGTCGGCCCGGCGCGCGAGCCGGTAGTCCTCGTCGGCGCCCGCGAGGATTGCTTCGAATGCGGCGACGACGGCCGTGTCGAACTGGCTGTCCACGGCCTGCGCCAGCCGGAGACGGGCGACCCTGCTCGGCATCGCATCGCGATACGGACGATCGGAGGTCATGGCGTTGTAGGCGTCGGCGACGGCGATGATGCGTGAGACGAGCGGGATGCTGTCGCCAGATCGCCCGTCGGGATAGCCCTGGCCGTCGATCCGCTCGTGGTGGTGACGGACGACGGTCGCGATCTCCGCGTACTCGTCCACGTGGCCGAGGATCCGTTCACCGATCGCCGAGTGCTCCTGCATCTGCCGTCGCTCGTCGAGCGTGAGCGCGCCAGGCTTCTCGAGGAGGCCCGGCGGGAGTCCGATCTTGCCGATGTCGTGCACGAGCCCGCACAGGTACGCGTGTTCCTGGATATCGGCGGAGAGCCCCATGCGCGCGGCGACGTCACGCGAGTAGATCGCAACGGCCGCGGAGTGGCCGGCCGTGTACTGGTCTCGCGCGTCGAGGGTCGCGATGAGCGCCGCCGCGAACTGGAGGTTCGCGCGCTCGAGCGTCTCGTTCGCGGTAGACAGATCGCTCGCGAGTCGCCGTTCCTCCTGATACAGGCCGTAAAGCCTCTGCGCTGCCGTGGCAGGTACGAGGAACAGAGCGAGTGTCCACGGAGACACCTCCACGTACATGAACGCAAGAAGTGCAACAAACGGCGCGTACAGCGGCGGTACAAGCACGAGAAGCGGAGTCACCGTGCGCGCGGTGTCCGCGGACCGATCCGCCACGGACAGCCGCGGTGATCACGCCGAACACCACCTCGAGCATCTCGCTTATCAGGGCACCGACGAGCGTCGCTGCGATGAACCCCCCGAACGTGGAGGGCACAATCGTTATGACTGCCTGAGCTGCGAGTCCCGTGATGGCACCGGAGATGAATCGCGTACTTGTGTACGTCGCCCATTTGAGCCGAGGGGCTCGATCGCGTCGGCGCGACGTCAACTCCGGATCGCCAAGCATTGATGCGCCGCCGACAGTCGCAGCAGCTAGCGGTCCGAAGAGGACGGCGGCCAAGAGGGTGGGTACGACTGAGATCGATAGTTCTGTGTTTCTGGTGAGCCGTACGCTGCTTCTCTCTGCGATGGCCGCTACAGCCGCGAGAGCGAGGACAGCCATCGGTTCCTCGATCAGGTAGCCCGCCATCACGAGGGACGCTGCGGTCGCGATGGCCGCCACGACCAGTGCTACGACGTACACGATCGTGCGTGTCTGCCGGTCCATGAGCCGGACGCCTTGAACTATCCCTCGAATGGGGTATACGATTCTGTTGCCGTCAGTTCCCAATCGAGGAGTCACCGCCTATGGCCAGAGGCATCAAAGTCTGGTAAGCCGTCTCATCCTCGGTTCTCCATCGGGGGTGGGCATCCCTCTTTCGGGGATATGACCCCCGGGGGAACGGCCCGATGGATCGTCGGGATGCTGACGGGTATGCAGCTGTAGCGTGCAGCTACGCAATGAGTCCACGCCGGAAGCCAACGGCTACGGCGTGGGCTCTGCTGCGCGCCTGAAGCTTGGCGAGCAGGTGACGGACGTGGGACTTGACCGTCTCCTCCGACAGGTAGAGCCGTTCGCCGATCTCCCGATTGACCAGACCGTCGGCGACGAGCTGTAGGACCTCGATCTCGCGGGCCGTCGGGTCCTGTCCGAGCTCGCGCGTCGTCGGCGGCGTGAACGGGATGACCGAACCGTGCCGGCGCGTGCTGCGTCGCGCCGCAGCCGCCTCGAAGCGACGGCTGTGGTCACGGTAGCGGTCGAGAATCTGCTTTCGCTCAGCGGCGTCCACGTCTCCCGTATCGGCGAGACCCGCGCACCGCTGTAGGTGGGAGGCGCCCCTTTCCCTCGAACGGGGGAGTCGTCACCCGAACGAGCCGAGTTGGCTAGGCCGCGGCGCTCGATGTCGCCGGGAGGATCCGTCCGGCCTTGATCTCCTCGGCGTAGTGGCAGGAGACGAGGTGCCCGTCGAGCTTGCGCAGCGCCGGCTCGTCGGTCGCGCACCGGGTGGGTTGCACGAACGGGCAGCGCGTGTGGAACCGACAGGCCGGCGGCGGGTTCGCCGGGCTGGGGAGGTCGCCCTCCACGCGGATCGCGGTGCGTTGCCGCTCGACCCGCGGGTCGGGGATCGGGATCGAGGAGAGCAACGTGATCGTGTACGGATGGAGCGGGTTGTCGTAGAGGTCGTCGGCGGGAGCGACCTCGACGATCTTGCCGAGGTACATGACCGCGATCCGGTCGGAGATGTGTCGGACGACGGCCAGGTCGTGGGCGATGAAGAGGTACGTCAGCCCGAACTCCTTCTGTAGCTGCTCCATGAGGTTGATGATCTGCGCCTGGATCGACACGTCGAGCGCGGACACGGGCTCGTCGCACACGATGAGCTCCGGGTTCAGCGCGAGGGCCCGCGCGACGCCGATTCGCTGACGCTGCCCGCCCGAGAACTCGTGCGGATAGCGACTGACGGCATCCGGCGGAAGGCCGACCAGCGACAGGAGGTCGCGAACGCGCGCCGAGGACTCCGTGCGCCCGGAGATGCCGTGGGTGCGCAGCGGCTCGCCGACGATCCGCCCGATCGAGTGCCGGGGGTTCAACGAGGCGAACGGATCCTGGAACACCATCTGCATGCGGCGCCGAAGGGGCTGAAGCTGGCGCTCACCGAGGCTCGTGATGTCCTGGCCGTCGAAGATCACGCGGCCCGCGGTCGGCTCGTACAGGCGGAGGATCGCCCGGCCGAGCGTCGACTTCCCGCATCCGGACTCGCCGACGAGCCCGAGCGTCTCCCCGCGGTCGATGGAGAACGACACGTCGTCCACGGCCTTGATGTCTCCGACGTGCCGCTCGAGGATGAGCCCGCTCCTGATCGGGAAGTACACCTTGAGCGAGTCGACCTCGAGGAGCGGGCCGGCGGCGTTACCGGAGATCGAGGTGGTCACGCCGCGCCCTCGAGCTGCCGCCTCCAGAGATCCGGGGGCACCGGGTTGAAGCAGGCGATGTGATGGCCCGTCTCCACCGGCTGCAGGGGCGGCAGTATCTGCGTGCAGGTCTCGATGACGTTCGGGCACCTCGGGGCGAAGGGGCAGGAGTCGGGCGGGCTCAGCATGTTCCGTGGCGAGCCGGCGATGGGCTGCAGGGCGCGACGCCGGCTCGTGTCGAGCCGCGGCACGCTTTGGAGCAGGCCGAACGTGTACGGGTGCTGGGGGGCGGCGAAGACCTGATCGGCGGTCCCGGTCTCGACGAACGTCCCGGCGTACATGACGTGGACGCGGTCGCAGAGCCCGGCGACGACACCGAGGTCGTGCGTGATGAGGATGAGCGAGGTGTCGCGGCCGGAGACGAGCTCGCGCAGGAGGTCGAGGATCTGGGCCTGGATCGTGACGTCGAGCGCCGTCGTCGGCTCGTCCGCGATCAACAGCTTCGGCTCGCAGGCGAGCGCCATCGCGATCATCGCGCGCTGTCGCATCCCTCCCGAGAACTGGTGCGGGTAGTCCTCGAGCCGCTGACGCGCGCTCGGGATCCCCACCTGCTCGAGGAGCTCCACGGCTCGCCGGTTGGCAGGGTCACGATCCATCCCGAAGTGGGTCTCGAGCGCCTCGCGGATCTGCCGCCCGACCGTAAGGACGGGGTTGAGCGAGCTCATCGGGTCCTGGAAGATCATCGCGATCTCCCGGCCGCGGATGGTCCGGAGGGTGGCGTCGTCGAGCGTGAGGAGGTCTCGCCCGCCGAAGTGGGCGCTTCCCGCGGTGACACGCCCGGCCCGGGCGAGGATGCCGAGCAGCGCGAGCGAGGTG
Organism: uncultured Actinomycetes bacterium; assembly: GCA_963750595.1. Classification (GTDB taxonomy): domain Bacteria; phylum Actinomycetota; class Thermoleophilia; order Gaiellales; family Gaiellaceae; genus GMQP-bins7. Next base: position 1,031,574 of record CAVVRG010000003.1, read on the forward strand.
ACGCTCTTGCCGCAGCCGGACTCCCCGACGATGCCGAGCGTCTCGCCCGGGGCGATGGCGAAGGAGATCCCGTTGACCGCGTACACGGTGCCGCGGTTCGTCCAGAACTCGACGTGCAGGTTCTCGACCTGCAGCAGCGGTTCGCGCATCACGTGCGACCCCGGAGCTTCGGGTCGAGCGCCTCGCGGAGGCCGTCCCCGATGAGGTTGAAGCCGAGCACCGCGATGACGATCGCGAGGCCCGGGATGATCGCGAGGTGGGGGGCCGTCTGGAGGTACCGGACCGTGTCGGTCAGCATCGTCCCCCACTCGGGCGTCGACGGATCCTGCGGGCCGAGGCCGAGGAAGCCGAGCCCGGCCGCGTCGATGATGGCGACAGCCAGAGCGAGCGTTCCTGCGACGATCACGGGCGACATCGCGTTCGGGAGGATGTGCGAGACGAGGATCGTCCGGCGCGGCACACCGATCGCACGGGCGGCGAGCACGAAGTCGTTCCCCTTCTGGCCAAGCACCGACCCGCGGAGGAGGCGGGCGAAGATCGGGATGTTCACGACCCCGATCGCGATCATCACCGAGAAGAGCCCGGGGCCGAGCATCGCCGCGATCCCGATCGCCATCAGCAGGCCGGGGATCGAGAGCATGATGTCCATCAGGCGCATCACCACCGTGTCTCCCGTGCCCCCCATGTAGCCGGCGAACGCGCCGAGGACGATCCCGACACTAACGCCGACGGTGACCGCGACGACGCCGATGAGGAGCGAGTAGCGGGCTCCGTAGACGACGCGCGAGAAGACGTCCCGTCCGAGCTGGTCCACGCCGAACCAGTGGTCGGCCGACGGTCCCGGGCAGCACCCGTCGGCGAGGAGGCTCAGGTCTTGCTCGCGCGGATCGTAGGGAGCGATCAGCGGAGCGAAGACGGCGGTGAGCACGAACAGGGCGACGAGTGCGAACCCGACTATTGCCCCCGGGTTCCGGATGAGGCGGTACCACGCCTCGCTCCAGAGCCCGCTCGGACCGCTCTCGAGCGGGATCTCCCGGGCCTCGATCTCCGCGACGGACACGTCAGGTCACCCGGATGCGCGGGTCGAGGTACGCGTACGAGACGTCGACGACGAGGTTCACGAGGACGAAGACGAGCGCCACGAAGAGGATCCCGCCCTGGAGCACCGGGTAGTCGCGGTTCTCGATCGCACCCGCGAGCCACGTGCCCATCCCCGGGATCGCGAAGACGGTCTCCGTGAGGATCGCCCCGGAGAGCAGCAGGCCCATCTGCAGCCCGATGATCGTGACGACCGGCAGCATCGCGTTGCGAAAGACGTGCCGGCGGTCGACGATCGTCGAGCTGACGCCCTTCGCCCGCGCCGTGCGGACGTAGTCCTCGTTCTGGACGTCGAGAACCGATGCCCGCGTGATGCGCGCGATGATCGCGAGCGGGATGGAGCCGAGCGCGATCGCCGGCAGGATCAGGTGCATCACCGCGTCCCAGGCGGCCTCCGGGTTCAGCGTGATGATTCCGTCGAGGACGTAGAAGCCGGTCGGGTGCTCCGCGTCGATGAGCACGTCCTGCCGGCCGATCGTGGGTAAGAGCCCGAGCTTCACGGAGAAGACGTACTTGAGCAGGATCGCGAGGAAGAACACGGGTATCGAGATCCCGATCAGGGACGCGACGAGGCTCCCGTGGTCCATGGGCGTGCCGTAGCGCTTCGCCGCGAAGAAGCCGAGCGGGACGCCGAAGGACGACCGCGAAGAGCATCGCGAACAGCGCCAGCTCGATCGTCGCGGGGAACCGCCGCTGGATCTCCTCGGTGACGGGCCTCCGCGAGGCGATGCTGCTGCCGAGGTCGCCGTGCGCGAGCCTCCGGAGGTAGCGCAGGTACTGCTCCCAGATCGGCCGGTCGAGCCCGTACTGGCGCTCGATCTGCTCCACGGCCTCCGGCGTCGCCCGCTCGCCGAGCAGCGACTCGGCGGGGCCGCCCGGAAGGGCCCTGATCCAGAGGAAGAGCAGGATCGAGAGCCCGAGGAGGATGGGGACGAGAAGGAGCAGTCGGCGGACGACGAATTGCAGCATCAGGCCGTCGTCATCCGCCGACTGTCCTCAGTGCGGAACTACCCGGTCTCCGTCGTCTCGCTCTCGTCCGACCCCTCGTCGCTGGTCGACACCGTCGCGAACGACTCGCCGCCGACGCCGACGGGGCTCGGGACGAAGCCCTGGATGTTGCTGTCGAACGCGAGGGCCGCCTTCGCGTAGACGTAGGGGACGCCCGGAAGGAACTCCATGATCTTCCGGTTCGCCTCCTGGTACAGCTGCACGCGGGCGTCCGGATCAGACTCCTCCTCGGCCTTGTTCAGGAGGTCGTGGATCTCCTGGTTCGTGAAACCGAACTGGCCCGAGGGCGTCTGGAAGAACGTCCCGATGAAGTTGTCCGCGTCCGCGAAGTCCGCGATCCAGCCGATGAGGAACAGCTGGCCCGCGGTCCCGTCGTTGACCTTCGAGACGTAGTCCGGTCGCCACGGAGCGGTCTTCGGCACGACCTTGAAGCCGGCGGCGTTCAAATCCGCCGCGAAGGCCTCGAAGTTGCGCTTCGGATCAGGCATGTAGTCGCGACTGACGTCCGTCGGGTACCAGAACTCGACCTCGACCGGCAGCGTCAGGCCAGCCTGCTGGAGGAGCTGCCTGGACTTGGCGGGGTCGTAGTCGTACGTGACGACGTCGTCCGCGTAGCCCTCGATCTCCTGCGGCATGAACTGCGTCGCCACCACTCCGCGACCGCCGTAGAAGGAGTCGACGAGCTCCTGTCGGTTCAGCGCGTGGGCGACGGCCTGCCTCACGAGGAGGTTGTCCATCGGCGGCTTCGCCTGGTTGATACCCACGTAGCCGACGTTGAACGGCGGCCGCTCGAGGAGCTGGAGGTCACCGTCGCCCTGGATCGTCTCGACGTCCTGCGGCTCCACGAGGTCGTACCCCTGGATCTCCCCCGTCTGCAGAGCCTGCAGGCGCGCGGCGTTATCGGCGATCGGCCGGAAGATGATCTTCTCGGTCTCCGCCTTGTCGCCCCAGTAGTCGTCGTTCCGAACGAGGACGAGCTGCTCACCGAGCGTCCAGGACTCGAACTTGTACGGCCCCGTGCCCGTCGGGTGCTCCGTCGCGTACGTGCCGGTCGGCTGGAAGATCCCGTCCGCGTTCTGGGAGCCGGCGTCCGCCTCGTACTCCGTCAGGGCCTTCGGGCTCACGATGGCCAGGCTCGGCAGCGTCAGCGTCGAGAGGACGGTCGCCGACGGCTTGGTGAGGTTCAGCGTCACCGTGTGCTCGTCGACCGCCTCGCAGCTCTTGTAGAGGCTCGCGTCCGCGCCGGGGCTGCCCTCGGCGGGGTTCTTGAAGCCGCCCCCGAAGCCGTACTGCCAGTAGTACGTCGTCCCGTCGCCCTGCAGGGCCGCCGGGAAGTTGAACCACCGGTCGAAGTTGAAGCAGACGGCCTCGGCGTTGAAGGGCTCGCCGTCGTGGAATGTCACGTCCTCTCGGAGGTTGAAGGTCCACGCGAGACCGTCGTCGCTCGTCGTCCAGTCGACTGCGAGCGAAGGGATCACCTTGGAGCCGCCGGGCTCGAGCCTCGTGAGGCCCTCCGTCATCTGGTAGAGGGCGCGGATCGACTCGCCGTCGGAGATGAGCGCGCCGTCGAGTGCGGTCGGGTCGGAAGCGGTACCGAACACCAGGGTATCTCCGCCTTCGTCTCCTCCACCACCGCAGCCGGCCGCGACGAGCACCAGGGCCGCGACCCCGGCAAGAGCGAGCACTTTCATCCTTCCCATCAGATCTCCCTTCACTGGACTCGGCTTCAGGCCAGGCAGTATCGCAAGCGGAGGGAGGCCCCGGCGGACCGATTCGCGAACCGAGGACCGCGAAGATCCGGCCCTCGGTTCGGTCCTAGCTGTCGGTCGGCCGCGTCAGGCGGCGAGGCCCGCGAGATCGCGGAGCGCCTCGAGACGCTTGAGGGCCTGTCCCTCGAGCTGGCGCACGCGCTCGCGTGTCAGATCGAGCTCGTGCCCGATCGCCTCGAGGGTCCACGGCTCGCCTTCGAAGCCGAAGCGGAGCTCCAGGATCCGCCGCTCGCGCTCCGGAAGGGCGTCCAGCGCGCGCCGGATGCTCTGGCGGCGCAGTGACTCCTCGGCCTCGTCGAACGGGTCTGCCGCTTCGCGGTCCGCGAACAGGTCGCCGAGCTCGCCCTCGTCGTCCGCTCCGACCGTCTGGTTGAGCGAGACGGAGGCGTGGGCCGCTCCGAGCGCCTCGTCGACGTGCTGGATCGGAAGGCCGGTCGCTTCGGCGAGCTCCTGCTTGGTCGCTTCGCGTCCGAGCTCGACCTCGAGCCGACGGGCGGCGCGGGAGAGCTTCTGCTGGCGCTCGACGACGTGCACCGGGACGCGGATCGTGCGCGCGTGGTTTGCGACCGCGCGCTGTACCGACTGTCGGATCCACCAGGTGGCGTAGGTCGAGAACTTGAACCCGCGGCGCCAGTCGAACTTCTCGACGGCGCGGTTGAGCCCGAGCGTCCCTTCCTGGATGAGGTCGAGGAACGGCACGCCGAGGCCGCGGTAGCCCTTGGCGATGGAGACGACGAGACGGAGGTTCGACTCGATCATGGTGCGCTTGGCCACGGGGTCGCCGCGCTCGATGCGCTTGGCGAGCGCGACCTCCTCCGCCGCCGTCAGCAGCTTGTGGCGCCCCACGTCGGCGAGGAACAGCTGGAGGCTGTCGGCTGCGCCGGAGACGGCGCCGGCCTCGTACTGCGGCTTCTGGGGCGCGGCCTCTTCCTTCTCTGCCTCGGCGTCGGCGTGGGGGATCTCGATGCCGTGCGCCTCGAGCTCGCGCTGGAGGAGCTCGGCCTCGTCCTCGCCCAGGTCGTGCTCGAGCACGAACGCCTCGAGCTCTGCGGGCTCGAGGTGGCCGCCGTGCTCCTCGGCGCGCTCGACGAGGGCCTTGAGATGCTCGGATTCGAGCAGTTCGATCAGCTGGTTCTGCGTCAAAGTGCTGTTTCAGTCCTTTCGATCCGGTCGTTCGCGGGGAGCAACAAACTTACGGAGTGTAGGGAGCTACTTCTCTTGATTCCAGGGTGAACCGCCCTCTGGAGGCGTTACAAGCTCGTAAACGCTCGCGCTGCCCTCTGGTATTCCACTCGTGCGGCGATTGCGGTTTGCGGCGCGACCGTCGGGAGCCCGCAGGCCCACATCACCTGAGACGGGCGGCGCCCCAGGCAGTTAGATCATGACCGGTTCGACGGACGTCGAAAACCCCCTCGAGGCGTCTTTACGCGCTCTTAGCGCGCCTTTCCGCGAGGAGCTCGACGGCTCGCTCCAGCGTGAGGGTCTCGACGGCGTCTCCCTTGCGGAGGCTCGCATTGGTCTCGCCGTCCGTGACGTATGGGCCGAATCTGCCGTCCTTGACCACGATTTGCCTGCCGGTGGCCGAGTCGGCTCCGAGCTCCTTCAGCGGCGGTTTGGCAGCTCCTCGGCCACGACGGGCCTTGGGCTGGGCGAGCAGCGCCTCTGCCTCCTCGACGCCGATCGTCAGCAGCTGCTCCTCGGAGGCGAGCGATCTCGTCTCCGACCCCTTCTTCACGAATGGCCCGTACCGTCCGTTCGCGACGAGGATTTCCTCGCCTCCGGGCCCGATCAGCGTGCGCGGCAGCGTGAGCAGCCGCACGGCGTCGTCCAGCGAGACCGTGTCGAGTGCCATCGAGGAGAAGAGCGAGGCGGTCCGCGGCTTGCCCTCCTCGCCCTCCGCGAGCACTTCCGTGACGTACGGGCCGTAGCGCCCGTCCTTCGCCGCGATCTCGCGCCCGGTCCCCGGGTGACGGCCGAGAGTGCGCTCGCCGGAGGGTTGCGCGAGGAGCTCCTCGGCCTTCTCCGGGGTGAGCTCGTCGGGCGCGATGTCGTCCGGGATGCTCGCGCGGTCCGTGCCTCGCTCCAGGTACGGGCCGAACTTGCCGACCCGGACGACGATGTCGGTTCGGGGGATCGGAATGGAGTTGACGAGTCGCGCGTCGATCTCGTCCAGATGGTCGGTCACGAGCGCGTGCAGCCCGGGCCCACCGTCACCGAAGTAGAAGGCGCGCAGCCAGTCGACCCTCGCCTCGTCTCCGGCCGCGATGCGATCGAGGTCGCTCTCCATGCGGGCAGTGAAGTCGAAGTCGACGAGCTGCTCGAAATGCTCCTCGAGCAGGCGGGTCACCGAGAAGGCGAGGAACGTCGGCACGAGCGCGGTTCCCTTCTTGAACACGTACCCGCGGTCGAGGATCGTCCCCATGATCGACGCGTATGTCGACGGTCGACCGATGCCACGCTCCTCGAGCGCCCTGACCAGGCTCGCCTCCGTGTACCGGGCCGGCGGGTTCGTCTCGTGGCCCTGCGGCTCGAGCGAGCTCGCCGACAACGACTGGCCCACGGTCAGGGCGGGCAGGCGACGCTCCTCCTCGTCGTCGGCCGGCTCGTCTCGACCCGACTCGTACGCGAGCAGGAACCCGGGGGACGTGATCACCGTCCCGGTCGCGCGAAACACGGCCTGGGCCCCCCGCTCCGTCGTCGCTCCGAGGTCGATGACGACCGTCTTCCCGACGGCGTCCGTCATCTGCGAGGAGATCGTGCGTCTAAAGACGAGGTCGTAGAGCGCGAGCTCGTCGCGTGAGAGCTCGCCCTGCAACTCCTGGGGAGTCCGAAAGGTGTCGCCGGCCGGCCGGATCGCCTCATGGGCCTCCTGCGCGTTGGCGACCGCCCGCTGGTACCGCCGCGGCTCGGCGGGGACGGTGTCCGGGCCGTAGGCCTGGGTCGCGTGCGCGCGCGCGGCTGCCAGCGCGGTCTCGGAAAGATTGACCGAGTCGGTGCGCATGTACGTGATGTGGCCGTTCTCGTACAGGCGCTGCGCGAGACGCATCGTCGTCTGCGACGAGAACCGGAGCTTGCGGCTCGCCTCCTGCTGGAGCGTCGAGGTTCGGAACGGTGCGGCCGGGCGGCGGAGATAGGGCTTGTCCTCGACCGACTGCACGGCGAACGGGCGGTCGCCGAGCTCTTCCGCAAGCGTTCGGGCGCGGTCCTCGTCCAGGACGACGAGACTCCGAGAGCGCGGGGTTCCGTCGTCGCGGAAGTCGCGCCCCTGGGCAACGCGAGCGCCGTCGAGCTGCACGAGCCGGGCTTCGAAGGAGCCGGGGTCGAAGGTTCCCAGGAGATCCCAGTAGGAAGCCGACACGAACCCCATCCGCTCGCGTTCACGCTCGACGACGAGACGCGTTGCGACCGACTGCACCCTCCCGGCCGAGAGGCGTGGCATCACCTTCTTCCAGAGGACGGGTGAGACCTCGTAGCCGTACAGGCGGTCGAGGATCCGCCGCGTCTCCTGTGCGTCGACGAGGTGCTGGTCGATCTCACGCGTGTCGTCCAGCGCATGGCGGATCGCATCGCGGGTGATCTCGTGGAAGACCATCCTGCGCACGGGCACCTTCGGCTTCAGCACCTGTACGAGGTGCCAGGCGATCGCCTCGCCTTCGCGGTCCTCGTCCGTCGCGAGCAGGAGCTCGTCGGCGCCTCGTAGCTCCTGCTTGAGCTCCGCGATCTTCTTCTTCTTGTCCGGAGTCTCGACGTAGAGCGGCTCGAAGTCCTGTTCCACGTTGACCCCCAGGCGGGCCCACGGCTCCTTCTTCAAGGCAGCCGGGATCTCGGCTGCCTTTTGCGGGAGGTCACGGATGTGCCCGATCGACGACTCGACCACGAATCCGTCCCCGAGGTAGCCGGCAATGGTCCGCGCCTTGGCGGGGCTCTCGACGATGACGAGGCTCTTGCCCATCGGCGCGACACCATAGCGAGCGTCTTTCCGGGCAAGGACGACGCGGCCCGCGTTCGTCGGCCGCGCTGCACCGGACGCGGGTGCTCCGGCGATACTGGCGCCGATGTCGCGACAGCCCCGCCCGAGCTGGGTCTACTTCCTCATCGGCGCCCTCTCCTGGCCCGTGCTGAAGACCGTGTTCCGGCTGCGCGCCTCGGGTAGCGAGAACGTTCCGCGCGAGGGCGGCTTCGTCCTCGCCGCGAACCACTTGTCCAACCTCGATCCCTGGCCGCTCGGGGTCCCGCTCTTCCCGCGCCGCTTCCTCCGGTTCATGGCGAAGTCGGAGCTCTTCTGGTTCCCGCTCGGGTTGGTCGTCCGCGCCGGCGGGGGCTTCCGCGTCCGGCGCGGGCAGCGGGACGACGAGGCGATCGCGACCGCGGTGGAGCTCTGCCGCGAGGGTCACGCGGTCGTGATGTTCCCGGAGGGGACACGACGCCGAAAGGGTTTTCGCAAGCGCCACGAGGCCCGCTGGCACACGGGCGCCGCGCGAATCGCCCTCGAGGCTGGTGTCCCGCTCGTGCCCGCCGGGATCGTGGGCACCGACCGGCTGGCGAGGCTCGGCCCCCTGCGCGTCGCCTACGGACCGCCGGTGGAGGTCGAGGACCTCGACAACCTCCCGATCGGCGAGCGTGCCCGTACCGCCACCGGCCGTCTGCGGGACGCGATCGACGAGCTCGAGAGGTCCCTGGCGTGACGCCGCTCCTCGTCGTGGACGGCGACTCGTTCGCCCACCGTGCGTACCACGCGCTGCCGGCGAAGGCGTTCCGGACGAGCCTCGGGCGCCCCGGGAACGCGCTGACCGGGTTCACGAACATGCTTCTTCGCCTGTGGCAGGACGAGCAGCCGCGCACCGTGCTCGTGGCGTGGGACCGGCTCGACGTGCCGACGTACCGCCACACGGCGTTCGCGGGGTACCAGGGCGGGCGGGTCTTCGACGACGAGCTCGTCGAGCAGCTCGACCTCCTCCCGGCGCTCGTCGCGTCCTCGGGGCTCGCGGTCGCGAAGCATCCCGGGTACGAGGCCGACGACTTCCTCGCCGCGGCCGCGGCCAGGGAGGAGTCGGCCGGCGGCGCGAGCCTCGTCGCGACGTCCGACCGGGATGCGTACCAGCTCGTGACCGAGCGGACGACGATCCTGCAGCCGGTGCGCGGCGGTGGGCCGCCTGCGCGCATCGACCCCGCGGGCGTGCGCGAGCGCTACGGGGTCGAGCCGTCGCAGGTGCCGGACTTCATCGCTTTGCGCGGCGACCCGTCCGACAAGATTCCCGGCGCGCGCGGGGTCGGCGAGAAGCGCGCCGCCGACCTGCTCGCGCAGTTCGACACGCTCGAGGAGATCCTGGATGCCGGTCGCTTCGAGGCCGAGGCAGACGCGCTCCGCCTCTTCAAGCGCATGGCGACGCTCGACCGCGACGCTCCGCTCCCGCCCCTCCCGGACGTCCTACCGGACTGGACGGCGGCGGCGGCGTACGTGCGCGAGCTCGGACTGGAAGGCCTTGCGACGCGACTCGAGGCAGCCGCCGCGTGAAGCTCGTCAGCCATCCAGCTCTCGCCCACCTCCATCCCACTGGGCCGCACGTGCATCCCGAGAGCCCGGATCGGATCCGTCGCCTGCACGAGCGCTTCCCCGACTACGAGGAGGGGCCGGCAGCGACGCCCGAGCAGGTCGAGCGCGTCCACTCCGGCGCCTACGTCGAGGCGGTCGACGCGATCCATGACCAGGTGTGGCTGGACGGCGACACCTTCGCCGGTCCGACGACGTGGGAAGCCGCTCGCCTGGCTGCGGGCTGCGCGATCCGGGCCGTCGACCTCGAAGGGTTCGCCCTCGTCCGCCCGCCAGGACACCACGCCCTGTTCGCCTGCGCGATGGGCTTCTGCATCTTCAACAACGTCGCGATTGCCGCGCGACACGCCCAGGTCACCCTCGGCCTCGAGCGCGTGGCCATCGTCGACTTCGACGTCCACCACGGCAACGGCACCGAGGCGCTGTTCCGGGGCGACCCGTCCGTGCTCTTCGTCTCGCTGCACCAGTGGCCGTTCTGGCCGGGCAGCGGAGGGCCGGGCACGGGCGACGAGCACACGATCAACGTTCCGCTCGCGGCGGGCTCCGGAGACCGCGACTACGAGCGCGCGTTCACCGAGCTCGTCGAGCCGGCCGTGAGCGCGTTCGCCCCCGACCTCCTGCTCGTCTCAGCCGGCTTCGATGCGCACCAGGAGGACCCCCTCGCGGGCATGGAGATGACCGTCGACGGCTATCGCGAGCTTGCCCGGAGGTGCGCGGCGCTCGCACCCCGCGTCGCCGCGATCCTCGAAGGGGGCTACAACCTGGACACGCTCCCGACGCTGGTCGACGCGGCGCTCGAGGGCTTCAGAGCGGCGTAGTGGCGCTCCTTCGCGACTCGCGCCCGGTCGAGCGAACGAAGGCGAAGAGCGTCGCCCACTGACGGGCGTCGAGGTCCCGTGGGCTTGCACTCGCGTCGAACCCGAGCGTGGGAGCGAGACGGCGGACCTCACGTCTCGAGAGGGCTCCCGGCGGGGAGGTCGCGAGCGGGCGACGCTCCTGGAACGCGCCCGCGACGAAGTCCCAGAACGCGTCGTGCTCGGCCGGGTCCACGCGTGGCTCCTCTCGTCGCGTGACCCGCACAGTCGCCGCGGTCACGGCCGGAGGCGGCGTGAACGCGCTCGCGGCGAGTCTGCCTACCAGAGTGAGCTCGTACCACGCTGCCCAGTAGACGCTCCTGAGCGTCGCCGGCCACACCGCCGTGTGCTTGCGTGCGAGCTCCCACTGGACGATCAGGTCGGCGCGACGGAGCTCGATCGTCGGGTCCCGGAGGAGGTGGGCGAGAATGGCGCCGGACCCTGCGAACGGCAGGTTGGCGACGACGCGGAACGGCTCACGCGGCCAGCGCCAGGTGCGTGCGTCGACGTCGAGGACGCGCACGTCGTGCGCGCAGAACCGGTGTTCGAGGGCAGCCGCGAGCACGGGGTCCGGCTCGAGCGCGATCACCCGCGCCCCGGCGTCGACCAGGGCTCTCGTCAGCGCCCCGGCACCCGCTCCTATATCCACCACGAGGTCGTCCGGGGCGACCCCGGCATCGCGAACGAGACCGGCCGCGAGGCGGCTGCTACGAAGGAAGTGCTGGCCGGGCGCGCCCGGCGCGGGTCTGCGCCGAACGGCCACGGAAGACCGCGGTCGTCGTCATGGCGACGGATCGTAGCCCGCCCCGTTCGGCATGTCGATCCGCAATTCTCCGAAGCCCGGACGGGCCGTGTCACCGATGCCGGGGCTCGACGGCTGCGGGAGAGTCCGGTGTGATGAGCAGCCCCGCGGCTTCCGAAGCCGCCAGAATGGCCGTCGTGAGCCCCGACGTCTCCGACGTGATCCTCCGGGATGGTGCGACGCTGCGGCTGCGCCCGCCGCGTCCGGCGGATGTGGACGAGCTCGTCGCGTTCTTCGGAGCGCTCTCGCAGCGAAGCCTCTATCTCCGCTTCCACGGCTTCCCGAGCCTCGGCCCGGAGCTCGTCGAGCAGCTCGTCGACCCGGACTGGGTCGAGCGCGGGGCCCTCCTCGGGACCTTCGCCGAGGACGGCAAGGAGGTGTTCGTCGCGGTCGGGAACTACGAGCGGCTGAGGGACCCGACCGTCGCCGAGGCCGCGTTCGCGGTCGCCGATCCCTACCAGCGGCGCGGCATCGGGACGAGGCTCGTCGAGCAGCTCGCCGAGCGGGCGGGGAGGGAGGGGATTCACCGCTTCGTCGCCGAGGTGCTCGCCGACAACCGCAACATGCTCGGCGTCTTCGAGGGGCTCGGCTTCGAGCTGACCCGGCAGCTCGCCGGCGGGGAGATCGAGATCCAGTTCCCGATCGCGCCCACCGAGCGCTACGAGGAGCGCGTCGACGAGCGCGATCACGTGGCCGTGACCGCCTCCCTCCGCCCGTTCTTCGAGCCGCGGAGCGTCGCCGTGGTCGGGGCGTCGCGCAGGCGCGGGTCGATCGGCGGCGAGCTCTTCCGCAACATCCTCGGCGCAGACTTCGCGGGGACGGCATACCCCGTGAACCGGGACGGGAGCTCGGTCGCGGGGGTGCGCGGGTATCGCACGATCGCGGAGATCCCGGACGATGTGGACCTGGCCGTCGTCTGCGTGCCGGCGAGCGGCGTGCTGGAGGCCGCCGAGGACGCACTGCGCAAGGGCATCCGCGCAGTGGTCGTCATCTCCGCCGGGTTCGCCGAGGTCGGCACCGAGGGGGCGGAGCGCCAGGAGGAGCTGCTCGCGCTCGTCCGGGCTCACGGTGCGCGCCTCATCGGCCCGAACTGCCTCGGGATCTCGGTCGCGGGGCCGAGCCTGAACGCGACCTTCGCGAGCCGTGCCGCCCCGCCGGGGAACATCGGGTTCTCGTCGCAGAGCGGCGCCCTCGGCCTCGCCCTGCTGGAGGCGGCCGTCACGCGCGGCCTGGGCCTCTCCGCCTTCGTGTCCATCGGCAACAAGGCGGACGTCTCGACCAACGACCTCCTCGAGTGGTGGGAGGACGACTCGACGACCGAGGCGGTGCTGCTCTACGTTGAGTCCTTCGGGAACCCGCGCCGCTTCGGGCGGCTGGCCCGCCGCGTCGCGCGCCGCAAGCCGATCCTCGCGTTGAAGGCGGGGACGTCGGCGAGCGGCCAGCGTGCGGCGAGCTCGCACACCGCGGCCCTCGCGGGGTCGGAGGCAGCGGCCAACGCGCTCTTCCGTCAGGCAGGTGTCATCCGGGCCACCTCCCTCGAGGAGCTGATCGACGCCACCGCGCTGCTCTCGAGCCAGCCGCGACTCTCCGGTCGCTCGGTCGCGCTCCTGACGAACGCCGGCGGCCTCGGGATCCTCGCTGCCGACGCGTGCGAGGCGGCGGGTCTCGAGCTGCCCTCGCTCGGCGAGGAGACCGTGACCGCGCTCCGCGCGGAGCTCGCCGCGGAGGCGAGCGTCGCGAACCCGGTGGACATGCTGGGTGGCGCGACTGCTGCCTCGTACGCCGCCGTTCTGCCGCGCCTCCTCGCCGACCCGGTCGTGGACGCCGTGATCGTCCTCTTCGTCCCGGCGGTCAGCGCCACGGCGGACGAGATCGCCGAGGCCGTGGAGCGGGCGGCACACGAGTCGGCGGCGGGCAAGCCCGTCCTCGGCGTCATCATGACCTCCGAGGGCATCCCCGCGGCGCTGCGCGGCTCGCGGTACGTCGCCGCGTTCGCGTATCCGGAGTCCGCGGCGCAGGCACTCGGGCACGCTGCCGAGCGGGCCGAGTGGCTGCGGCGCCCACAGGGCACGCTTCCCGCGCTCGACGGCATCGATCGCGACGCCGGCCAGGCGGTCGTCGAGCGCGCGCTCGAGTCCGCCGAGGACGCCTGGCTCGATCCCGGCGCGACGCGTGAGCTGCTGCTCGCCTATGGCATCCCGCTCGTCGGGGAGCGTGTCGCAGCCTCGGCGGAGGACGCGGCGGCAGCGGCACGCGAGCTCGGCTTCCCGGCGGTGGTCAAGACGGCCGCTCCGGGCGCGCACAAGACGGAGACCGGCGGCATCGCGCTCGACCTCGCGGACGAGGCTGCCGTGCGCGAGGCGGTAGAGCGCATCGGGGCACCGGTGGTCGTCCAGCCGATGGTCCCTCACGGCGCGGAGCTCCTCGCAGGCATCGTGCAGGACCCGGTCTTCGGGCCGCTCGTGGCCTTCGGTCCCGGCGGCGTCTTCGCGGAGCTGATCGGGGAGGCGCAGTTCCGGATCGCGCCCCTGACGGACGTCGACGCCGAGGAGCTCGTCACGGGCGGGAAGGCCGGACGTCTGGTTGCCGGCTTCCGGGGCGCTCCGTCCGCGGACGTTCCGGCGCTCACCGACCTCGTGCACCGGCTTGCCCGGCTGGGCGAGGATCTTCCCGCGGTCGCGGAGCTCGATCTCAACCCGGTGCTGGCGCTGCCCGACCGGTGTGTCGCCGTCGACGCGCGCGTCCGCGTACGGCGACCCGAGATCGCCGCGCGCGCGAAGTCCTGGTAGCCGCTCCTACGTACTTCTCCGCACGAAGGCGGCGGCTCACCCCTCGGATCCGGCGCTTTTTCCGCGATGACCGCCGAGCGCCACCTCACGACACTGCAGCGCATAACCAATTCGGCCCTACCGGGAGGTGGAGTAAATGCAAGGCAAGAGGATTTGGGAGATCGGCGGATTCGTCGCCGGAGCGATTCTGATCGCGTTCGGCGTTGTCGCCATCTACATGGGCGTCGACGGGCGCAGCACAGTGCGCGACTCCCTCAAGACGGAGCAGATCACGTTCGGCACCGCCGACGACCCCGCCGTCGCCAAGTACGCAGAGAAGTGGGCCGGTGAGCAGGTCGCCACCGGAGATCAGGCTCGCGCCTTCGCACAGATCATGCACGAGCACGCACTCGAGGCCTCGGGCGGCCTGACCTACGCGCAGATGGGCCGCTTCGTCTCGGCGGACAACCCCGACGATCCTGCGGGGACGAGCGACGAGGCAGCCGCGCTCAAGGACGAGGACGGCAATCCGGTCTCGAACGGCGCGCGGAACACCTGGGTCACGGCGACCGCGCTCTCCAACGCGCTGAACATGAGCTTCATGGCCGAGCAGCTCTCGCTCTTCGGCATGGTGGTCGGCGTGGCGCTGCTGCTGACCGGCATCGGCCTCGTGATCCTCGCGTTCGCGGTCTTCGGCCAGCGAGCGCCGGCGATCGAGACGGCGCCGGGCAGGATTCCGGGGGCTGCCGCGACAAGCTGATCCGACAAGCTGATCCGGGAGCGCGGGAGGCCCGGATCGACAGAGCTCCGACCTCCCGGAGTACCGACAGGGGGCGGCCAGTCCGCCCCCTTCGGTTTGCGTAGTTTCCCGCGCTCCAATCGGGCCGGCTTCGGACGCTCATGGAGTCGGCCGCGCGCATCCTCATGTGCATGGCTGCGCAGGCACGGAGGATCGTCGTGGGGTTCGACGGCTCGGACGCCGCCTGGCGCGCGCTCGACGTGGCTGCCGAGCTCACGGGCTACGGCTCGACGCTCGCCGTCGTGAGCGTCGCCCACGAGGGGAACGGCGGCGCGCGAGGCCTGCTCGACGCCGCGCACGAGCGCTTGCTTCGGCAGCGGGTGACCGCGAAATACGTCGACAAGGTGGGCGAGGCGGCCGAGGAGCTCGTGTCCGTCGCGCACGAGCTCCATGCGGACCTGGTCGTGGTCGGACGGCGTGGGGAGACCTCTGACGGCGCTCCTCTTCCCGGTTCCGTCAGCGCCGAGGTCGTGCGCGACGCTCCCTGCGACGTGCTCGTCATCCGCTAAGGCGGCAGGAGCCCGCTCGAGCGCCCTCAGCGTTCGATGAGGCCGTGGTCGAGCGCGTAGCGCACGAGCTCGGCGCGGCTCGCGAGCCCGAGCTTCTGCATGATGTGCGCCCGGTGCGTCTCGGCGGTTCGCACGGAGATGTACAGCAACGCCGCGATCTCCTGGTTCGTGTGTCCGAGCGCCAGCAGAGCGAGCACCTCGCGCTCGCGCTCCGAGAGCGGGTCCGATTCGACGCGCTTGCGCTCCTCGGCCTCGGCCGCGACGAGGCGCGCTCCGAGTGTCGGGTGCACGTAGCGCTCCCCGGCCGCCACCGCGCGCACGGCTCCGACCACCTCCGTGTCGGCGGCCTCCTTGAGCACGTAGCCGCTCGCCCCGGCCTCGAACGCCTCTCGCACGTAATGCGGGTCGTCCTGCATGGACAGGATCAGTACCTTCGTGTCCGGAGAAGCCTGGAGGAGGGCGGGCATGCCCTCGATGCCGCTCTTGCCCGGCATCACCACGTCCAGGAGGACGACGTCCGGCTTGTGCTCGAGTGCCTCGAAGACCGCGCGCTCCGCGCTCGCCGCCTCGCCCACGGTCACCATGTCCTTCTCGGCGTCGACGACGCGGCGAAGCCCGCTCCGCACCACGGCGTGGTCGTCCACGACGAGGACGCGGATCTTCATCGGAGCGGGACCTCGACCGCGAGCGTCGTGCCCTTCCCCGGAGCCGACTCGACCCGGAGCCGGCCGCCGACGAGCGCGACGCGCTCGCGCATGCCAGACAGACCGAGGCCGCCGTCGTGGATGCCCTCGAGGTCGAACCCCGTGCCGTCGTCCTCGACGACGAGCGCGACCGACGACGGCCTTCGGGTGAGCAGGATGCTCACGCCGGTCGCGTCCGCGTGCTTCGCGACGTTCGTGAGCGCCTCCTGAACCATGCGGTAGAGCGTCGTCTCGACCTCGCTCGGCAGCCGTCGGTCACCGAGCTGGATCTCCAGCTGTACGGGGACCGACGCATGCTGGCGGTAGGTGTCCACGAGGCGTTCGAGTGCGGGTGTGAGGCCGAAGTCGTCGAGTGCGGACGGGCGGAGCTCGACCGCCAGTCGCCGGACATTCTGAAGCGTCGAGACGACGAGCTCGCGCAGAGCCGCGACCCCGGCTCTACCCTCGTCCGAGTCGATCGCCTGCTCGAGCGACTTCAGCCCGAGCAGGATGGACGTGAGCGCCTGTCCGGTCTCGTCGTGCAGCTCGCGGGCGAGGCGCTTCCGCTCGAGCTCCTGCGCCGCGACGGCGCGGCGCATGGCGTCGCGCGTCACGCGCTCCGAGAGGTCGACTGCGATCGCGGCGCGCTCGCCGAGGGACTCCGCAAGGCGGACGTCGTCGTCGTCGAAGCGAGGATCCTCCCCCAGCTTGTCGTGCGCCGCGACGACCCCGATCGCGTTGCCGTGGACGATGAGGGGCACGTACAGCGCCGTCGTGATCCCGTGCTCGCGGACCGTCGCCCGGTCGACCTCGGCGTCCTCGGTGAGCGAGTCCACCCGCTCGCTGCGTGCCCGCTCGAGCACGCGCCCCACCTTCGACCCATGCAGGGCGAGGCGGGCGCCCACCCACGTGTCGGCGCCCTCGCCCTCGGCTGCCGCGACGCGCAGCGCATCGTCCGTGTCGGGAAGGGCGATGAGCACGATGCGGGCGTTCAGGAGCTCGCGGAGTCGTCCGGCGACGATCGCGAGCAGCGGCTCCAGCTCGAGCTGTGACGCGAGGGCGTTCCCGATCTCGTTGACCGACTCGAGCTGGCGCAGCCAGCGGATCGAGGACTCGTACAGCCGGGCGTTCTCGATCGCGACCGCCGCCTGTGCGGCGAGCAGTCGCACGAGCTCTTCGTCCTCGTCCGTGAAGTCGCCCCCGTCGCGCTTCTCGGAGAGGTAGAGATTCCCGTACGTCACCCCTCGGAGGAGGATGGGGACGCCGAGGAACGTGTGCATCGGCGGATGGTTCGGAGGAAGGCCGACGGAGCGGGGGTCGTCGGCGATTTCGTGCAGTCGAACCGGCTTCGCCTCGCGAATGACCACGCCGAGGAGCCCGCGGCCGCGGGGGGTCTCCCCGATCGCGGCGTGGGTCTCCGGGTCGATCCCGGTGGTCAGGAAGCGCTCGAGCCCGTGGCCGGAGGGGTGCACGACGCCGAGCGCCGCATAGCGGGCGCCGGTGAGCTCGGTGGACGTCTCGACGATGCGCTGCAGGAGCGCCTCGAGAGACAGCTCGGAAGTCAGGGAGATGCCCGCCTCGACGAGAACGCGCAGGCGATCCTGTGGCTCGATCGACCCATCCATCGCGGACAGGAGCGTACGCAATGCGTACGCCGCCCACTCCGGCTCGACCCGCCGCGTGGCGTCGGCCTACGGTGAGGTTGCGGGCGCTGAGCTCTCCAGCATCCGGAAGTGGCGAAGCCCCGCTCGCGCGGGGCTTCGTGGTAGCAGGCCTGTAAGCCGGATTCTGTCGAGGGTGACCATCCATCTGTGCGGCGCACCCGGTCCCTCGGCGGGCCGCGTCAACGGGACCTGCTTCGCCTTGCACCGGACGGGGTTTGGCGAGCCGACCGTGTCGCCACGGTCGCTGGTGGGCTCTTACCCCACCGTTTCACCCTTACCGGCCCCGGTCGCCCGGGGCAGGCGGTCTCCTTTCTGTTCCACTTTCCGTCGGCTTTCGCCGCCTGGGTCTCCCCAGCGTCCTTGCCCTGCGGTGTCCGGACTTTCCTCGAGCCGTCCGCTCGTGGAGCGGAGCGGCCCGCGGTCACCCGGCCTGCGCGTCGAATTGTAGTCCGCGTTCCAGGCACTGGCCTGCTCGCGCGAACGGCTCCCCGCCCGCGCGAGCAGTCTTGGCAGGCGTGCGGGCTCAGCAGGCGGCGATCGCTGCGAGCTCCGGCAGGCGCGTCGCGGCCTCGACGTCCTCGGCCAGCAGCGAGCGGCACTCGGGGCAGGCGATCACGCCGCGAACCTGGAGGACGAACTCGCCGCACACCGGGCACTCGAGGCTCGCGCCCCGCACGAGGGCCGCGAGCTCCTGGTCGAGCGTCCGCGCGAGCGGCGCCAGGTTCGCCGCGGGCACGGTCATCCGAGGCTCCTGAACACGCCCGTCACCTTCCCCAGGATCTGCACGTGATCGGGGAAGAGGGGCTCGAGCGCGCTGTTCTCGGGCTGGAGGCGGATGCGCCCGCCCTGGTCGCGGTGGAAGGTCTTCACGGTCGCCTCGTCCGCCGCCTCGTCGTCGCCGACGAGTGCCACGACGACGTCTCCGTCGCGCGCGTCGTCCTGCCGGCGCACGACGACCACGTCGCCGTCCAGGATGCCGGCCTCGATCATCGAGTCTCCCGTGACCCGGAGGAGGAAGTCGGCGTTCCGGCCCAGTGGCTCGGGCACCGCGATCTGGTCCTCGATCGCCTCCTCGGCGAGCAGCGGTCCGCCGGCCGCGATCCGTCCCACGAGCGGTAGCACGGGCGCACCAGCCACGTTGCGGCCCGCCTCCTCGCGCCGCCGCCCGACGAGCTCGATGGCGCGCGGCTTAGTGGGGTCACGACGCAGGAGACCGGCGCGCTCGAGGTTCGCGAGATGCGCGTGCACGGTAGATGGAGACGCGAGCCCGACGGCCTCGCCGATCTCGCGGACGGTCGGTGGGTAGCCGTGCTCGTCGACGTACTCGGCGAGGAACTGCCAGATCTCCTGCTGTCGGGCGGTCAACATCGGATGCGTGGACCTGAGCGAGTCTCGTGTCGACATGGTGGCTCTCCAGTCTCGGTGACGAACGTATGTTCGCCAGGGAGGGTAGAGATCCTCCCGGACGGCGTCAAGCCGGCCGGCGGGCGAGGAACGTCGCCTGCTCCGCCGCGAACGGGTTCTCGACCGGGAGGTCGAGCGGCTCGAGGCAAGCCTCTCTCAGCAGCCGCAACCACGTCTCCTCCGGGAAGAGGCCGAGCTCGTGCACGTCGTGCACGACCCGCGTGGCGCCGTCCGGCGTCCGGACGACGATCGCGTAGTCGACGACGTACGACGTGGCGCCCGGCTCCGGTGCGTGCGTCCATTCCAGGAAGCGGAGGCTTCGCCCGTCCTCGCCGTCGTGCCCTCCGGTGTCGGTGCCGGGCACGAACATCTCGCTCGTCGCGTCGGGCACGAGGAGGACGATGCCGCCCGGGCGGACGTGTACGGACGCCGTCTCGATCGCTGCGCCGAGATCGGTCTCCGTCGTGAGGTAGGAGAGGGCGTCGTGGGCGAACACGACGTCGAACGTTCGTCCGAGGCGCAGCGTCCGCATGTCGCCGACGAGGTGCTCGCACTCGGGGTTGATCGTGCGGGAGACCTCGAGCATGTCGGGTGAGAGGTCGGTCAGCGTGCACTCGAAGCGACGCTTCAGGTGCGACGCGGTGTTCCCGCCTCCCGAGCCGAGCTCGAGCAGCGTGCGTGCCTCGCCCAGGATCGTCCCCTCGACGGCGCGGACGGTGAACTCCGCCTCATCCCCGTAGTCGGAGGGGTGGGTCAGGAGGTGGAACCAGGGCGCGAGGTCGGAGTACATGTGCACGGCCCGAGCATGCACGAAGGCGGCCCGGGGGCCGCCTTCCATGCGCTGGAGAGGACTTGAACCTCCACGGCCTCAAGCGGCCACTAGGCCCTCAACCTAGCGCGTCTACCAATTCCGCCACCAGCGCGTGAGCGGCCATTCTAGCCGTGGAACCACGGCGGAGCGGACAAGGGTCCCCGCTCGCGTCGACCATCTCGCCGCGGCCGCGAAGCGGACGCCTTCAGGGATTTTGGCGCGACCGGGATTCGCGCGAGCGAATACCGGTCTTGCGCAGATCAGCTCAGCCGAGCACGCACGCCGCGGCCGCGAAGCGGACGGCTTCAGGGATTTTGGCGCGACCGGGATTCGCGCGAGCGAATACCGGTCTTGCGCAGATCAGCTCAGCCGAGGAGATGGAACAGGATCAGCGTGTTCGCCCCGAACACCGAGGCCACGACGACGGTGAGGCGGGTCAGGTTGCGCTCGACGATGTGCGTGCCGCCCTGCGAGTGAGGCGTGAAGCCGAGGCCGCCCATGCCGGCCTCCCGCCCCGAGTGCATGAGGACGAGCGTGACGAGGAAGGCGCTCAGGAGCACCTGGATCACGGCCGAGATCTGGAGCCACGGCATGGCTCGCGCAGGGTAGCAGCGCGGTTACGCTCTCCTCGTGGGCCAGGAGGACGACGCGCGGGCGCGGATCCAGAAGCTCCTCGTGACCGGGGACAACCGCCTGAAGCAGGGCGTCGACCCGGCGAAGGTGCGCGAGATGTACGACGAGGCCCTCGTGCTCGCCCGCGAGGCGGGGCTCGAGGCCACCGTGCGCCCGCTCGTCGAGGTCAGGCTGGCCGACTTGCAGCGGCTCGCTGGAGGATCGTCTCCACCCGGGACGCCTGAGCCCTGACGTCGTGCGGCTCCGCCGCCTGGCGGGCGGCGAGGTTCGGCCGGGGCAGACCGGCCGCGACGTCGAGGGCCTCCACCAGCGCGTTCTCGTCCTCGGGGTCGACCAGCGCTCCGGCCTCCGGCGTCACGAACTCGGGAGGGCCGCCCACGCGGGTCGCGACGACCGACCGCGCCGAGGCCATCGCCTCGAGGGTGGCGAGCCCGAACGGCTCGACGAGGCTCGGCTGGCAGAGCACGTCGCACGCGGCGAGCCAGGCCGGCACCGCCTCGTGGGGCACGCGCCCGACGAGGCGGATCCGCTCCCGTCCCTCGAGCGCCGCCCGGAGCGGGCCGTCGCCGACGAACGTCAGCGTCCCGTCGCCGCGGCGCTCGAACGCACGTGCGAGCCGGAGGACGTTCTTCCGCTCCGCGAGCGACCCGAGGCAGAGAAACGCCGTCCCCGACGACTCGAGGCCCAACTCCTCGCGTGCCGCCGCAGCGTCGCGCGGTGCGAAGCGCTCGAGGTCGACCCCGCAGTCGACGACGACCGTCTTGCCGGCCGCGGCGGGGCACGCCAGCTCCAGCTCGCCGCGTAACCACTCGGAGACCGCGACGACGGCCGCTGCCCGGCCGACGACGTACCGGGTGGCCGCACGGGCGCCCGGGATCGCCCCGATGTTCCTGACGTCCTGGCCGTGGGCGGTCACGACGAGCGGCGCCCGCGAGGCGAGCGCCGCCACGAGGCCGGCGGGGACGAGGAAGTGCGCGTACACGACGTCGGGGCGGAAGCGCCGCGCAGTCCGTACGGCGTCGAGCGCGAGCCCGAGGTGACGCCGCCGTCCTCCGGCGCGCTCGTCGACGACGGCTCGCTCGAGCTCGTGCCCGCGCGCCACGAGCTCTCGCTCCAGGTTGGCGACGAAGACCCCGAGATCCGGGTCGTCCGGCCCTGGGTACATCTGCGAGACGAGGAGGATTCGCAGCGCGAGGCCTACCCGCGCGTCACCTGGAGGATGCCGAGGCACATCTCGTCGGTCGTCCCCTCGCCCCAGAGCACGTAGCGCGGCGTCGTCGGGACACCGTGCGCGCCGTGCATGCGCTTGTGGACGTCGTGGCTGCACGTGACCCGCAGGACGTCGCCGGGCACGGCCGAGACCGGCTTCGCGAGCGTGTAGGCGTTCTGCCAGTGGAAGTCCCAGCGCGGGATGTCGAGGAGCACGCGGGCACGTGGCGTGCCGGGGTTGAGCTCGAGCCTGATGGAGGCGCCGAGGAGATGCATGTGCCCGGCGACGATGCGGATCGTCGTGGGCGCGGTGATTCGCCGGTCGCACGTGGAGATTGCGCTCGGTTTCGGCGTGGCGGCGTTCCCGCGGCACAGGATGAGGAGCCCGGCGGGCACGAACGCCGAGTTCGAGCCGTACTTGCGCGCGAGCTCGAGCAGCGCCTCGTTTCGGCTGCACAGGCGGCCGCTCTCTCCCTTCGCGCAGGCGAGCTCGACGGGTCCCGGCATGAGCACCGTCTGCAGGGGCGTGAGCCCGGCGGAGCCGGGCGCGACGGTGAGCACGGCGCGCGAGCGATCCGGGGCGCGGCCGTTCAGGAGGTTGTAGTGGACCTGCATCACGATCTGGCTCCCGGCCGGCATGGGGACGCCGACGCCCTCCGGCAGGCGGTTGCCGCCCCAGCCGGGCGCCCAGGCGGAGATCCAGTTCGCGTTGTTCAGCCCTTCGGCGAACGACCCGGGGTTGTCGGCGGCTGGGAGCCCCGTGCCGCCGAAGCACGACCAGCCCGGGCCCGAGGATGCCTGGTCGAGGCGCTTCGCCTCGGCGACGTTGGCCTTCGCGACGCGGAAGAGGATCACGTGGTGCACGATCTTCCGCTGCCCGGGCTCGATCCGGGCGGAGGTTACGGAGCCGTCCACGGACAGCTTCGGATCGAGCAGGAAGCAGCGGTAGTCGTCGGTGACGCCCTTCGCCGCCGAGGGCCGATAGGCGGTCGGCAGTCGCAGGTCGAGCAGCGACTCGCCCGGCCGGACCTCGACGGGCCGCTGCGGCCGCGGCTTCCCGGCGGGCCCGTCCACCTTGCCGCCCGCCTTCGCCCAGGCGACGATCGCGGCCCGCTCGCGGGCGGTCAGCTTCCGCTCCTGCTCGCCGGCATAGGACGGCGAGCGCGCGCCCGGCGGCCACGGCGGCATGAGACGTGCCTGCACGGCCGCGGAGATCATGCTCGCGTTGCCGGAGATCTGACCGGGCGTCTGGAGCGCGAACGGCGCGATCCCTCCCGTCTGGTGGCAGCCGGCGCACTTGGCGGCGATCACCGGCGCGACGTCCCGCGTGAAGCTCGGCGCCGCGGCAGGATCGGCGCCCCCGCGCGCCGAGGCGAGCGCCGCGAGCGGGACCCCGAGCCCGAGGAGGACGGCCACGGCGAGAACGGTGCGGGCGGGCCTACGCATGCTGGGCGTCATATGTACCCCACAGCTCGCGAAGCGTGCCGCAGATCTCGCCGACCGTGCACCGGGCGCGCAGCGCCTCCCTGATCGGCGGCAGGAGGTTGGCGTCGCCCTCCGCCGTTCGCCTCACCTCCGCGAGCGCGGCCGCCGCCGCCTCGGTGTCGCGCTCGGCGCGGACGCGAACGGTGCGCTCCCGCTGCCGACGCTCGCTCGCGGGGTCGACGTGGAGGAGCTCCAGGCGCTCCTCTCCCTGCTCGGTGAAGCGGTTCACGCCGACGACGACGCGGTCGCCCGCCTCGACCTCCGACTGGTAGCGGAAGGCCGAGGCCTCGATCTCGGCCTGGACGAAGCCCCGCTCGATCGCCGCCACCGCCCCGCCGAGCTCGTCCACGCGCTCGATCAGCTCGGTCGCCATGCGCTCGAGCTCCGCGGTCATCGCCTCGATGAAGTACGCGCCGCCGAGCGGATCGGCCGTGTCGGTCGCGCCGGCCTCGTGCGCGAGGATCTGCTGCGTCCGGAGCGCGATGTGCGCGGCGTGCTCGGACGGGAGCGCGAGGGCCTCGTCGAAGGAGTTCGTGTGCAGCGACTGCGCGCCTCCGCACACCGCCGAGAGCGCCTGGATCGCGACCCGGACGACGTTGTTCTCCGGCTGCTGCGCGGTGAGCGTCGAGCCGCCCGTCTGCGCGTGGAAGCGGAGGGCGGTCGCGCGCGGGTTCGTCGCGCCGAACCGTTCGCGCATGATCCGCGCCCACAGGCGCCGCGCCGCCCGGAACTTCGCAACCTCCTGGAAGAAGTGGTTGTGCGCGTTGAAGAAGAAGGACAGCCGCTCGCCGAAGTCGTCGGGGGAGAGGCCCGCGGCGACCGCCGCCTCGCAGTAGGCGATGCCGTTCGCGAGTGTGAACGCGAGCTCCTGCGCCGCGCTCGCTCCCGCTTCCCGGATGTGGTAGCCCGAGATCGAGATCGTGTTCCAGTGCGGGAGCCGCTCCGCGCAGTAGCCGAAGAGGTCGGTCGCGAGCCGCATGGACGGGCGCGGCGGGAAGATGTAGTTGCCGCGGGCGACGTACTCCTTCAGCACGTCGTTCTGCGCGGTGCCGCGGAGCTTCTCGTCGGGCACGCCCTGGCTCTCCCCGACGAGCTCGTACAGGAGGAGCAGCAGCGCTGCCGGCGCGTTGATCGTCATCGAGGTCGACACCTCGCCGAGCGGGATGCCCTCGAGCAGGACCTCCATGTCCGCCAGCGAGTCGATCGCGACGCCCGTCCTCCCGACCTCGCCCTCGGCGAGCGGGTCGTCCGAGTCGTAGCCGAGCTGCGTGGGGAGGTCGAAGGCGACCGAGAGCCCGGTCTGCCCGCGCTCGAGGAGGTAGTGGAAGCGCGCGTTCGTCTCCTCCGCCGAGCCGTAGCCGGCGTACTGGCGGATCGTCCACGGGCGGCCGCGGTACATCGTCGTGTAGGGGCCTCTCGTGAACGGGTTCTCGCCGGGAAGCTCGAGCTCCCCCGGCGGAAGGTCGTCCGCGGTGTAGACGGGCGCGATCTCGATTCCGGAGTCGGTCAGCCGGCGGTCCTCGGCGGTCGCCACGTGCGCATCGTACGGTGCGGAGAGACCACGACCCTGTGGAGCGATCGGCGCTGTCTTTCGCCTTTACAGTGCCAGGCACTGTAAAGAGCTACAGAACGCCGCCGGCGCGCTCGATCGCCTCGAGCGCGATGCGCTTCCCGGTCTCGACGTGCTCGCGGATCGCGCGGCGGGCGGCGTCGGCGTCGCCGGCCTCGAAGGCCTCGACGATGCGGCGGTGCTCGGTGACGAGGCTCGCGTGATCCTCGAGGTGCCCGCCGCGGATGACCTGCATCATCAGGTTGACGGAGAGCTCGCGGTAGAAGCGCGAGAGGAGCGCGTTCCTCGCCAGGTCGATCTGGTGCTCGTGGAAGGCGGCGTTCGCCCCGTCCCACTGCTCGTGCGAGATCGCCTCCGCGGTGGCGTCGAGGAGGGCGCGGAACGTCCGGAGCTCGTTCGTCTCGACCTGGCCGACCGCGGACTCGGCGGCATGCAGCTCGAGCGCGAGCCGGACCTCGTAGCCCTCCGCGAGCGCCTCCGCGGTGACCGGGGTGACGAAGTAGCCGCGCCGCGCCTCGACGGTCAGCAGCCCCTCGGAGACGAGCCGCGTCAGCGCATGGTGGACGGGGCTCCGGGACACGCCGAGCTCGGTGGCGAGCTCGTGCAGGCTGAGCTTCGCTCCGGCGACGTGCTGCCGCGTGAGCAGCCGCCAGCGAAGCTGCTCGTAGACCTGGCCGTGCAGGCTCGCCGTGCCCGCCGTCGTCGCCATGTGCGGGACCTAACATGTCAGGGGCCGCGTGGCAACCGGCGGATACGCTCTTTTCGTGCACGTGCGGGTGAGGCTGTTCGCGGCGCTCCGTGAGCGCGCAGGCTCCGGGAGCGTCGAGATCGAGCTCCCGGACGGCGCCGTGCTCGGCGACGTGTGGCCGCTGCTCGGCCTCGGCGACGAGCCCGACGGGTTGCTCTACGCGGTGAACCGCTCCTACGCAGGCTCGTCCGCCCCCCTCGCCCCCGGCGACGAGGTGGCGGTCATCCCGCCCGTGTCGGGCGGGGACCTCCGTCTATCCGAGCGGCCGCTCTCGCTCGAGGACGCCGTGGGCGAGGTGCGGAGCGACGAGGCCGGGGCGATCGCGACGTTCGTCGGCACGACCCGCACCCGGTCGCGCGGCCGCGACGTGCTCCACCTCGAGTACGAGGCGTACGAGGGCATGGCGGAGAAGGTCATGGCCGATCTGGCGGACGAGCTGAAGTCCCGGCACGCGCTGTGCGAGATCGCCATCCACCATCGCGTGGGGCGCGTCGACATCGGCGAGACCAGCGTCGTCATCGCGGTGTCGGCGCCGCACCGGGCGGCTGCGCTCGCCGCCTGCCGAGAGGCGATCGACGAGCTGAAGCTCACCGTCCCGCTCTGGAAGAAAGAGGTGTACGAGGGGGGTGAGGAATGGATCGGCCGGGGGTCGTGAACCGCGAGGACGAAGGGGAGCTCTACGGGCGCACCGCCCCGGAGCCCGCGACCCTGCCCGACCCGCTGCACTCCGCCGGCGGCGAGCGCGGATACGAGCCGGTGCAGCCCGGCTGGGGCCTCGGAGGGCTGCTCCGGAAGCTCGCCGCGCCCTTCGTCGCGCTCGGCCTCCTGGTCGTCAAGTTCGGCGGGCTGCTGCTCAAGCTGAAGGTCGTCACGACGGCGGGC
This sequence comes from uncultured Actinomycetes bacterium, assembly GCA_963750595.1. Taxonomy (GTDB): domain Bacteria; phylum Actinomycetota; class Thermoleophilia; order Gaiellales; family Gaiellaceae; genus GMQP-bins7. The sequence continues at coordinate 1,057,821 of CAVVRG010000003.1, forward strand.
TCGATGCTCGTCTCGATCGCGGCGTACGCCTGGATCTGGGGCTGGCCGTTCGCGGTCGGGTTCGTCCTCCTCATCTTCGTCCACGAGCTCGGCCACGTGCTCGAGCTGCGCCGTCAGGGCGTGCCGGCGACCGCGCCGCTCTTCATCCCCTTCCTCGGCGCCGTGGTTGGGATGAAGCAGCTCCCGGACGACGCTTGGAAGGAGGCGCAGGTCGCGCTCGCGGGGCCGATCCTCGGTTCCGTCGGGGCGGCGGCCTTCTGGGTCGCGGGCGAGGCGACCGGGTCCGGGCTCCTGCTGGCGCTCGCCTTCGTCGGCTTCTTCCTCAACCTCTTCAACCTGATCCCGATCACCCCGCTGGACGGCGGCCGCGCGGCCGCCGCGCTGCATCCCGCGTTCTGGTTCGTGGGGCTGCTGATGATGGTCGGGATCGTCGTCGTGAGGCCGAACCCGATCCTCGTTCTGATCGTCGTCGTCGGCGGGCTCGACCTCTGGCGGCGCTGGCGTGGGCGCGGCGAGGCGGGCGACTACTACCGGCTTCCGGCCTGGCAGCGCGTCGTGGTCGGCGTCGTCTATCTCGGGCTCGTCGCCGTGCTCGCGCTCGCCATGTCCGGTACGTACGTCGAGCGGGAGCTGTGACGGGCGAGAACGGGCAGCTCGACCGCAGGGTCCTCGAGCGGACGGAGGAGACGCTCGCCGCCGACGTGTCGCTCATCGCGTCGGAGTTCCTGGCGGGGTTCCAGGCCGTCGGCCGGATCGACCGCCCGGCGGTGTCGATCTTCGGCTCGGCACGCGTGCCCGAGGGGTCGCCGACGTACGAGCTCGCACGGGCGACGGGTCGCGCGTTCGCGGAGGCCGGCTTCGCGGTCGTCACGGGAGGCGGGCCCGGCGTGATGGAGGGGGCGAACCGCGGTTGCAGGGAGGCCGACGGCCTCTCGGTCGGTTTCAACATCGAGCTCCCGCACGAGCAGGGGGTCAATCCGTACTGCGACATCGCCTTGACGTTCCACCACTTCTACGCACGCAAGGTGATGTTCGTGAAGGCGGCGGAGGGGTTCGTGATCTTCCCCGGCGGGTTCGGGACGCAGGACGAGCTCTGGGAAGCCCTCACGCTCATCCAGACCGGCAAGATCGGCAACTTCCCGGTCGTCCTCGTCGACACCGACTACTGGGGCGAGCTCCTCCAGTGGCTGCGGGACGAGGTGCTCGCCGACGGGCTCATCTCCCCGGGCGACATCGACCTCCTCTTCGCGACCGACGATCCGAAGGAGGCGGTCGACCTGGTGGTATCCCGCTTCAACGGACGGCTCGCCGAGGAGTCCGCCTGACGTGCTCGACGACGCGGTCCGTCGCATCCGCCGGGAGACCGACCTCGAGCCCCGGGTCGGCGTCGTCCTCGGAAGCGGTCTCGGGGCGCTCGCCGACGAGCTCCAGGGGCGGGTCGAGATCCCGTACGGCGAGATCCCTGGGTGGCCGGTTTCGACCGCGGTCGGGCACGCAGGCGTCCTCGTCCTCGGGACCGTGGACGGCGTGGCGGTCGCGGCGCTCAAGGGCCGCGCACATCTGTACGAGGGCGTCCCCGCCGACCGCGCGGTGTTCGGCGTGCGTGTACTCGGCCGGCTGGGGGTGCGCGCCCTCGTCGTCACGAACGCGGCGGGCGCGATCAACGTGGGCTACCGGCCCGGGATGCTCGTGCTCGTCTCCGACCACGTGAACCTGCTCGGGACCTCGCCCCTCGTCGGCCCGAACGACGACTCGCTCGGGCCGCGTTTCCCTGACATGAGCGACGCGTACGACGGTGCGCTGCGGGCGAGGGCGCACGCGGCGGCGGCCGAGCTCGGGCTCGAGCTCGGCGAGGGGGTGTACGGCGCCTGGCTGGGGCCGCAGTTCGAGACGCCGGCCGAGATCCGGTTCATGGCCGCGATCGGCTGCGACCTGGCGGGGATGTCGACGGTGCCGGAGGTCGTCGCGGCGCGCCACATGGGCATCCGCTGCCTCGGGGTCTCCGTCGTGACGAACATGGCTGCGGGCGTCGCCGAGGGGCCGCTCGACCACGAGGCGGTGCTCGCGATCGGCGCGAAGGCACAACCGCGGCTCACCGCGCTCCTGCGCGCGCTCCTGCCCGCGCTTGCGGCGTGACCGCGGCCCGGCGACACTGACCCGGGTGCCCGGCAAGCTCACGCTTCGCGACCTTCCCTCCGTCGACCGCCTCGTCGCAGACGAGCGGCTGGCGGGAGAGCCGCACGACCTCGCGGTTGCCGCCGCGCGGGCCGTCCTCGACCGGGCGCGCGAGGAGATTCGCGGCGGGCGCGACCCGGGACCCCTCGTCGACGGCGTGCTCGAAGAGCTGGCCCGCGTCCGGCGACCGCGACTGCGGCGCGTGCTGAACGCCACGGGCGTCCTCGTCCACACGAACCTCGGGCGGGCGCCGCTCGCCGACGAGGCGCTCGCCCGTGTGGTCGAGGTGGGCCGCGGGTACTCGACGCTCGAGTACGACCTCGACGCGGGGGAGCGTGGCTCGCGGCAGGACCACCTCGCGCCGCTCCTGCGCGCGCTCACGGGCGCCGAGGCCGCGCTCGTCGTCAACAACAACGCCGCGGCGGTGCTGCTTGCGCTCGCGGCCCTGGCGGAGGGCCGGGAGGTCGTCGTCTCGCGCGGGGAGCTGATCGAGATCGGGGACGGCTTCCGCATCCCGGACGTCCTCGCGCGCTCGGGTGCCCGCCTCGTCGAGGTAGGCACGACGAATCGCACCCGGGCCGCGGACTACGAGCGCGCGATCGGCCCGGATACGGCGCTCCTCCTGCGGGTGCACCAGTCGAACTTCCGCGTCGTGGGGTTCTCCGAGCGTCCCCGGCTCTCCGAGCTCGTGGAGGTCGCGGCACGGCACGCGACTCCCGTCGTCGACGACCTCGGCTCGGGCGCGCTCGCCCGGGTCGGCGACGAGCCGACCCCGGCGGAGAGCCTGCGTGAAGGCGCGGATCTCGTGTGCTTCTCCGGCGACAAGCTTCTCGGTGGGCCGCAGGCGGGAGTCGTCGTCGGTCGCGCCGCCCTCGTCGAGCGGCTCCGTCGTCACCCGCTGCAGCGCGCGCTCCGCGCGGACAAGCTCACACTGGCAGCGCTCGAAGGGACCCTCGCCCTCGCGCTCGTCCCGGAGACCCGCGGGCGCATCCCCGTGCTCCGCATGCTCGAGGAGCCGCTCGAGGCGGTGCATGCCCGCGCGGAGCGGCTGGCTGCGCTCGTTGGCGGCGAGGTGGAGGAGACCGTCGCCCGCGTCGGGGGCGGCGCGCTCCCGCTCGCGGAGCTCGCCGAGCGCGGCCTGCGCCGTCGAGGAGGAGCTCGCGGAGCCGCTGCGGCGCGGCGACCCGCCGGTCATCGCGCTCGTCCGCGACGGCCGCACGCTCCTCGACTGCCGGACGCTGACCGACGCGGAGGTGGACGAGCTCGCCGGAGTCGTCGCGGAGGCGCGCCAAGGGCTCCACGACTCCCCCGAGTGACTCGATGTCACGAAGATTCGACCGACCGATGCCGCTGACGATCGGCACCGCGGGACACATCGACCACGGGAAGACGTGGCTGGTGCAGGCCCTGACCGGGAAGGACACCGACCGCCTGCCCGAGGAGCGCCGGCGTGGGATCTCGATCGACCTCGGCTACGCGCCGCTCGAGCTTCCCGATGGTCGCCGGGTGTCCGTCGTCGACGTGCCCGGGCACGAGCGGTTCGTGCGGACGATGGTCGCGGGCGCGACGGGGATCGACCTCTACCTGCTGGTCGTCGACGCCGGCGAGGGTGCGCGTCCGCAGACGCACGAGCACCTGGCGATCCTTCGTCTTCTCGGGGTCGAGCGCGGAGTCGTCGCGGTCACGAAGGCGGACGCCGTCGACTCCGACACGCTGGAGCTCGCGCTCGAGGAGGCGCGTGAGCTCGTCCCCGGGGTGGAGGTCGTGGCCGTGAGCGCGAAGGAGGGCACCGGGCTCGACGAGCTCCGCGCGGCACTCGGCCGGGCGGCGGACGGCATCGGCGACGCCCGCGAGGATCGTCCTACGAGGCTCTACGTCGACCGCTCGTTCTCGCTCCGTGGGATCGGCACCGTCGTCACGGGCACGCTCTGGTCGGGCTCGATCGGAGCCGGGGACGAGCTCCGGGTGGAGCCGTCCGGCCCCACGGTGCGGGTGCGCAGCGTGCAGGTGCACGACCACGACGTCGAACGAACCGGGCCGGGCCAGCGCGTCGCGGTCAGCTTGCCGGGGATCGAGCGTCGCGACGTCGTGCGCGGGGACGCCCTCGTCGAAGCCGGCGCGTACCCCGTCTCGTACCGCCTCGACGTCGCGCTCGACGAGCTCGAGCCGATCGCGGACGGGATGCGCCTTCAGGCGCATCTCGGGACGGCGCACGCGATTGCGCGCGTCGTACGGGTCGGGGAGGGGCGCGCCCAGCTGCGGCTCTCCGCCCCGTTCGTCGCGGCGCGCGGCGACCGGCTGATCCTCCGCGGCGATACGACCGTCGGGGGCGGCGTCGTCCTCGACCCCTCGCCGCCCCGCCACCGTGATCCGGAACGGCTGGACCGGGTCGCGCGCGGAGAGGTCTCCGCGATCGTCGAGTCTCCCGTCCGGGTCTCCTCGCTCTCCCATCTGCTCGACGGCGAGCTCGAGGGCGTCGAGCGCGCCGGCGACTGGGCCTTCTCCCGGGCCTGGCTCGACGAGCTCGAGGAGGAGCTCCGCTGCCGCATCGAGGCCGCGGACCCGATCGACCCCGGAGTCTCGCCGCCCCCCGATCCGTGGGCCGTCGACGTGCTGCGCTTGCTGCCGTTCGAGCTCCGCGGCGCGAAGCTCTACCTCCCCGGTGCGGTCGCGACGCTCGAAGGCCGGCAGGACGAGGCCGAGGCGCTCGAACGCGAGCTCTCTGCGGCGGCGCCGCGTGCGACGAAGATCTCGGACGACGAGCTCGCCCGCTTCCTCGAGGCGAGCGGGAGGCTCGTGCGGCTGGGGGACGGGTACGCGGTCGGCGCAGGGGCCTACGAGGCCGCCCGGGACGTCGCCTTGACGGAGGCCCGCGCGACCGGGGAGATCACCCTCGCGCGCTTCCGCGACCTCGTCGGCGTGGGCCGCCGCGACGCGCAGCTCCTGCTCGAGCGGTTCGACGCCGACGGGCTCACGCGGCGGGTCGGCGACCGCCGGGTCTTGCGCCGCGCCGCTGCACGCGGACACTGAGACGATGCGCTACGCGATCGCGGCCCTCGTCGCCGCCGGCATGCTGGCGGTTCCTGCGTCCGCAGCGGAGCTCGATCCCCGAGTGCTTGTCCTCCGGTCGGCGGACGTCCCGGCCGGGTTCGTCCCCGACCGCGAGGACACGGGCGTGCGGACGAACGAGGACGAAGCGCGCGAGAGCCGCCAGACCCGGGCGCTCATCGCACGCCTCGGTCGGATCACCGGGTACGAGGCCGAGTGGGATCAGGATCGCGGCCTGTATGTGATCCACTCGAGAGTGGACGTCTTCCGGGCGACGGCAGGGGCGCGAATGCTGCTGGACCTGTATGCGACGGGGTTCCGTACCTCGGGCGCCAAGGGACTGCGGCGCACCGCGGTCCGGATCGGCGACGAGGGCTTCGTCTACCACGGAGGAGCCAACAGCGAGCTGACCTGGGTCAGCTGGCGCTCGGGCCGTGTCGCCGCGACTCTGGCCGGCTGGGGCGTCCCTCGGAGCACGACGATCGCGCTCGCACGCAAGCAGCAACTGCGGATCGCCGCAGCGCTGCGCTGAGCGGGTCGACGAAGTCCGGGGCATGCTGCAATCTGAGCAGGTGCGCCTCCCGCTCGCCGCCGCGATCGTCGCTCTCGTGTTCTGCCTGCCTGCTCTCGGCGCGGGCCCCGGCCCGGGCACGATGGTCCTCCGTGCCTCCGACGTGCCCGAGGGCTTCGTCGTCGACCCGGCCCAGACCGGCCTCCGCACGAACGAGCGCGAGTGGCGCGACGAGCCGGAGACGCGCCGCCTGTTCCAGCGCGCACGTCGTGTGACCGGGTACGAGAGCCGATTCAACCGGGGGGACGACTCGATCGCGAGCCGGGTGGACCTCCTGCGCGCGCGGGACGGGGCCGACCTGCTCCTCGGCTACTTCGAGAGCGAGATGCGGAGGTCGGGAATCCGTGGCCTTCACCGAGAGCGGATCGCGATCGGCGACGAAGGGCTCCTGTACGGCGACCGCGTCGGAAGCGTGATCACCTTCGTCGTCTGGCGGCAGAGTCGCGTCTTCTCGGCGGTGGTCGGGGCCGGGGTCCCCCGGGCCCGCGTCCTCTCCCTCGCGCGCCTCCAGCAGAGGCGGGTTGCGGCGGCGCTCGGGTAGGCGTGCGAGCGGTCGCAGCAGTGCTCGCAACAGCGGCTCTCGGCGCAGTGCCTGCCTCGGCCGCCGTCGCTCCGCAGGCACTCGTTCTTCGCCAAACCGACCTGCCCGCAGGATTCCGGCTGAACGAGAGGCAGAGCGGCGTCCATTCGAACGAGGCGATCTCGCGCGGAGGTGCCGAGCACCGACGACACGTTCGTCTTGCCGGACGCGTCACCGGCTACGTCGCGTACTGGGAACGTTGGCGCGCCGGCGACGTCCGCCTCGTCAGCTCCCGTACGGACCTGTGCCGGAGCCCAGCGGGTGGGCGCGTATGGCTCTCCTGGCTCGACGCGCGGATGCGCGACGCGAACGCCCAGGTCGGGGACGCGTACACGCGCACGTCACTGCGTCTCGGGGCCGGCGGCTGGGCCTACCACGGTACTCCACGTGGGCTCCGTGGCCTCTCGGTGACGGTCGGATGGCGACACGGCCGAGCGGTGGGTCTGCTGACGACCGTCGGCATCCCACTTCGGCAGGCGCTCGCGCTGGCGCGCGTCCAGCAGCGCCGGATCGCGACCGCGTTGCGGTAGAGGGTCGGATCCGGGGGTTCGACCCTACCGCGTCTGCGGGAAGCCGAGGTCGACCTTGCTCGTCGCCGGGTCCGGCCAGCGGCTCGTGACCGCCTTCGTCCGCGTGTAGAAGTCGATCCCCTCGGGGCCGTAGATGTGCCGGTCGCCGAAGAGGTCGAGCTCTTCCAGCCGCCGAACGAGTAGTAGGCGACGGGCACCGGGATCGGCACGTTGATCCCGACCATCCCGACGTTCACGTCGAACTGGAACTGCCGTGCGACGCCGCCGTCCCGCGTGAAGAGCGCGACGCCGTTGCCGTAGGGGTTCTCGTTGACCAGCCGGAGCGCCTCGTCGTACGTCGGCACGCGGACGACGGAGAGGACCGGGCCGAAGATCTCGTCTCGGTAGGCGTCCATCTCGGGCGTGACGTCGTCGAGGAGCGAGACGCCGAGGAAGAAGCCGTCGCCGTCCGGCGCGGTCTCGCGGCCGTCGGCGAGGACGGTCGCTCCCTGCTCGCGCCCGCTGTCGAGGTAGGACGCCACCTTGTCGCGGTGCTCGCGGGTGACGAGCGGGCCCATCTCGGACGTCGGGTCGAAGCCGTCGCCGACCTTGACCTTCGGCAGCCGCTCCTTGATCGCGTCGACGAGCGGGTCGGCGGCTTCGCCGACCGCCACGAGCACCGACACCGCCATGCAGCGCTCGCCGGCGGAGCCGTAGCCCGCGCTCACCGCGGCGTCGGCGGCCATGGCGATGTCCGCGTCGGGGAGCACGACCATGTGGTTCTTGGCGCCGCCGAGCGCCTGCACGCGCTTGCCGGCCTTCGTCCCGTTCTCGTAGACGTAGCGCGCGATCGGAGTCGAGCCGACGAAGCTGATCGCCGCGACGTCCTGGTGCTCGAGGAGCGCGTCCACCGCGACCTTGTCGCCGTGGACCACGTTGAAGACGCCGTCGGGGACGCCGGCCTCCTTCAGCAGCTCGGCCGTGAGGACGGACGCCGAGGGGTCCTTCTCGGAGGGCTTGAGGACGAACGTGTTCCCGCAGGCGAGCGCCGGGGCCCACATCCACATCGGGACCATGGCCGGGAAGTTGAACGGCGTGATCCCGGCGACGACGCCGAGCGGCTGCCGGATCGAGTACACGTCGATGCCGGTCGAGGCCTGCTCCGAGTAGTCGCCCTTGAGCAGGGTCGGGATCCCGCAGACGTACTCGATCACCTCGATCCCGCGCTGCACCTCCCCGAGCGCGTCGGACAGGACTTTCCCGTGCTCGGCGGTGAGCAGGCGGGCGAGGTCCTCGCGGTGCTCGTCCACGAGCTGGTAGATGCGGAACATCAGGTCGGCGCGCTTCGACAGCGACCACTGGCGCCAGCCGGGGAACGCCTCCTTCGCCGCGGCGACCGCGCGGCCGATCTCCTCTGCGGTCGCGAAGTCCACCTCGGCGGTCTGCTCGCCCGTCGCCGGGTTGTAGACCGCACCTCTTCGCTCGGACGTACCCGACACCGTCTTGCCGCCGATCCAGTGCTGGATGAGCTTCAGCTCCGTCGTCACCGCTGCGTTCATCTCCGCCTCCTGCGGCCGCCTGCTTTGGACGTAGCCTAGCGCTGCCGCGATCTCCCAGAGCCGGCCGACCCGGGACGAGCCGCGTGACGACGCGTCACGAGGAAGCCGCCGGGCGTCGCCCGCGCCCGCGACCACCCGTTCCCGCGGTCAGACGGGGATGACCAGGCTCTCGAGGTCGCGCGGGTAGTACGTGAGGATCTCGATCCCGTCCTCGGTCACGAGCACCGTGTCCGAGTGCCGGAAGCCGCCGAGGTCGGGCGCATACAGCCCCGGCTCGACCGTGAACACCATCCCCGGCCTGATCTCCGTGTGGTCGCCGGTGTCGAGGAAGGGGCCTTCGTGATAGCGGAGGCCGATGGCGTGACCCGTGTGGTGGCGCCAGTGGGCGAAGAGATCCTGCTGCGCGAAGTACGCGCGAACCGCCTTGTCGACGTCCGAGCAGCGGGCGCCCGGGCGGATGGCGTCGAAGGCGACCTCCTGTGCGGCTTTCATGTGCGCGAAGAGCCGCTCCTGCTCGGGCGACGGAGTGCCGACGACCATCGTCCGCTCGAGCTCCGACAGGTAGCCCCAGACGGGCGCGCTGGCGCCGGTCACGAGGACGTCGCCCGCACGGAAGGTGATGTTGCCGGCGAGCGCATGTGGGATCGCGGAGTTACGTCCGATCTGGCCCCGGTACCCGGCGTGCGCGCCGCTGCCGTAGGAGCTCTGGGCGCGGTAGACCTCGCCGATCGCGTCGAGCATGGCGAACGTCGCCTCGTCGCTCGCGCGCTGCGAGACCTCGGTCTCCGTCACGCCCGGCCGCGTGTAGCGCTGGAGGAGGCGGTGCGCGAGGTTCCCCCAGCGAACGCTCTCCCGGATGAGCGCGATCTCGGCGGGGGACTTGACCGCCATCTGCTCCTCGATCTCGGCCACGACCCTGACGACTGCGGCGCCGGTCAGCTCTGAGAGCGTGGGGCCGCGGTAGCCGAGGATCCACGGGTAGCCGTCCTGGTCGGCGCCGATGCGTCCGCCGATGCCCAGGTCGACGATTACCTGCTCGAGCACGCGCTCCGCGCGCGGCTCTCCCGGGTACTCGTCGTAGTGCTCGACCCGGCCCGTGGACGAGCGCGACTGCGCGTGCTCGAGCTCCAGACGGGGGACGACGAGCGCGCGCGTCCCCTCGGCGCCGATCGCGAATGCGACTGGGCGCTCGGTGGGCACGAACGCGAAGCCCGCGTAGTAGAGGACGTAGTACGGGTCGAAGAGGACGACGCCGGAGAGGCCGTCCGCGGACACGCGCGCGAGCAGCGCGTCGCAGCGGGCGCGGTGCTCCTCGGGCGTGATCGCGATCGAGGTCACCACGGGAACGCAGCGTAACGAGGCCGCACCGGCGGTGAGCTACCGTCACCGCATGGCCGGGCCGGAGGTCACGCCGCGCGAGGTCACCGCGGAGACGGTGCGGGCCGTGTGCGCGCTCGAGGTCGGGCCGGAGCAGCGCGGCGACGTCGCTCCGAACGCGGTCTCGATCGCTCAGGCCCACTTCGAGCCGAAGGCCTGGTTTCGCGCCGTGTACGCGGACGAGACGCCGGTGGGCTTCGCGATGCTCCACGCGGACCCGGAGCAGGAGGCGTACTTCCTCTGGCGGTTCATGATCGCCGCGGAGCACCAGGGCCATGGGTACGGACGCCAGGCCCTCGACCTCGTGGTCGCCCACGTCCGCGAGCAGCCCGGCGCGAAGGAGCTCCTCTCGAGCTATGTCCCCGGCGAGGCCGGCCCGGGCGAGTTCTACCGCCGCTACGGGTTCGCGGAGACCGGGGACGCGGACGAGGGCGAGCTCGTGATCCGGCTCGAGCTCTCGGCCGACCGAGCGTTCGGATAACCGCACCCCCGAAGGCGGGAAGACCACATTCCACGGGCGCCCGGCGTGCGCCAGGCTTCGCCGACCATGACCCACGTCGCCCCGGACACGACGCTGCGCGAGCTCCTCGGACGCCTCGCGGCCGCGCGCGGGAAGCTCGCGGGCCCTGCGAGCCTGGCGGTCGTCGAGCGGACGATCGCGCGAGGCGAGATGCCTCCGCTCCACGTGCACGAGGAGCCCGAAGGCTTCCACGTTCTCGAGGGGAGCCTGGCCGTCGTCGTGGGAGGGGTGACCATGCGCCTCGGCGCAGGGCACTCGGTCGTCGCTCCCGCGGGCCTTGCGCACACGTACCGGGCGGAGTCCACGCCCACCCGCTTCCTGGCGGTCTCGTTCGTGGCGTCCGTCGACCGGTACGAGAGCTTCCTGAGGGCCGCCGCGAGCCCGACGCCAGCCGACGGGCGCGTGCCCCACGAGAGCGACCGCGTCGTCACGGCGCTCGCGCGGGAGAACGGCATCACCGTGCTCGGGCCTCCCGGCGCGCTGCCCGCGCAGCTCGCGGCCTGAGCCGCCGACCGTGGATTCCGGCCGGAGGCCGGGCTAAGGTCGGTGCGTGCGGAAGTTCGTCATCGCGGCGGTCATCGTCGCGGCGCTGCTCATGGCGATTATGTTGATGGGCATGGCTCAGAACGAGGGCTGTCTCCCGTGGCAGGAGCCGGTGGGAACCCGTGGGAGCCCCTTCTCGGGCGCCGAGGACGTCTCCGTCTGCCGCTAGCGCGGAGGGGGTGACGTCCCGCCTGCGACGCGTGCGAGCGTCACGACCTCGCGGCTCCCGGGAGCGAACCGCGTCCCGTCCCACTCGCCGTACCGGCTCTCGAGCTCGAAGCCGGCCTCCCCGAGAAGTCGGTCGAGCGCGGCGACGTCGAGGAAGCGCAGGCTCGCGCGGTCGACGCGGAGCTCGTTGCCGTCCGCGTCGCTCGTAATCGCGGCGAGGGTGACGACTCCCTCGTCGGCCGGCTCGACCTCATACGAGACGCGCACGCGCCGCCCGTTCGCGTCGCCGACGTCGAGGACGCGCTCCGACCACGTCTCCCACTCGCGAACGAGCGGGTTCCGGGTCTCGAACGCGAAGAGCCCGGCCGGCGAGAGGGCACGCCCGATCGCTGCGAGCGAGGCGCGGATCTCGTCGTCGTGAGGAGGCACTGGAACGCGTGGCCGGTCATGACGGCCAGGTCGAACTCGGACGCCCAGCGCACCGACGCCGCTGTGCCCTCGACCCACTCGACGTCGGTGCGCGTTCGCGCGAGGCCGAGAGCGGCGCGATCGGGGTCGAGCCCGCAGAGCCTTCCCTCGTGCCCCCGCTCCCTCGCCCGGCGAAGGAGCGCACCCGTCCCGCAGCCGACGTCGAGGACGGACGACGCGCGCATGACGAGCCCGAGGTAGAAGTCGTCGCTCGCCCCCCACGGGTAGGCCTCCTCGTAGAGCGCGGCGGCCTCCTCGGCGGAGTACTCGTGCCCTCGAGCCGGGGGACCGGACATACGGAGCGGCGCCGGAGTCGAACCGACCGAGCCGTGGGTTGCACGACCGCACTGGTTTTGAAGACCAGCTGGGCCACCGGGCCCATGCCGCTCCGCCGGGAGGCTAGCGAGCTACCCGCCGGTGCTGTGGACGTCGCCCTCATGGCCGGAGGGCGATTCACTCGCCCGAGAGGCCCGGCGCGGCTGTCCCCTGACGTGCGCGAAGGAGGGGGTTCGCGGGGGAACCTCGGTTCCCCCGCGGGGACACCGGGCCCATGCCGCTCCGCGGGCAGGCTAGCGCCGGCACCCCGGGTGGGGCGCCGCGATACGCTCACCGGGCATGTCCCGGGGCGCTCTCGCGGTCGCGATCGTGGCGGGGACGCTCTCCCTGGCCGCGGTCGGCGCGTGGCTGGTCGTCCTGCGCGATACGGCCAAGCCGGCGTCCGTCGACGAGGCGGTCACGACCTTTCGCGAGGAGACGGAGGCCGACGCGGTCAGCGCGTCCCCGGTGCCGGAGGGCGTCTACGTCTACGCGACCGACGGCTTCGAGGGGACGGACGCGCTCACCGGGGCCACCCATCGCTACCGGGCGCGCTCGACGATCACGGTCACGGCCGACCCGTGTGGCTTCCGGCTGCGCTGGGACGTCCTCGAGGGGCGCTCGACGACGTGGACGATCTGCGTCGACGCCGGAGGGTGGACGGTCGCGAGCCAGGACGAGCGGCACACGTTCTTCGGCCGGACGGTGCGCACGACGTACACGTGCTCCGACACCCCGTTCCGGCCGGCCGGGGACGGACGGGGGGCGACGCTCGACGTCTCCTGCACCACCGGATCGGCGGAGGAGCGCGGCACGGGGCGCGTCGTCGCGCGTGAGACGCTGCACGTCGTCGGCGGGCCGGTCGAGACGGTCCACGTGCGGAGACGGACCTCCCTGACGGGACGGATCCGAGGTCGCTCGACGCAGGACGTGTGGCTCGCGCGGGAGGCCGGGGTCCCCGTGCGGCTCCACCTGACCACGGACACGACCAACGACTCGGCGGTCGGCGACGTGCACTACGAGGAGGACGTGTCCCTCCGGCTCCGTTCGCTCTCCCCGAGACGATGAGCGTCGTCGGCCGTCTCTCCGCTCTCCGCCTCGCCCCGGACGGAAAGCCGCGGCCGGAGGCTCCGTTCGGGCGCGGCCCGTTCGCGGCACGCGTCCTCCGCGGCGCGATCCTCGGCGCGAGCGTGCTCGTCGAGCCGGGCGCCGGTCGGGGTCGTCGGCCCGGTCACGACCTTCGGCGGAACCGTGGAGTGGGCGCTTCGTCCGGGGAAGCGTCGCCGGCTCGCGTCGAACCTGTGCCATGCCGTCGGCCTACCGCCGGAGCATGCGGACGTGAAGGGGCTCGTGCGGCGTGAGATCGTCAACGAGGCACGCCGCTCCGCCGACTTCCTGTGGGCGCTTCGGCGCCCCGACGAGCTCGTCGCGACGACGGAGGTCGCCGGGCGCGAGCACGTCCTGGACGCACTGGCCCGCGGTCGCGGCGCCCTGCTCGTGTCCACGCATCTCGGCGGCTGGGAGGTTGCGACCGCGCTCGCGCGGGAGGTCGTGCCCGTCCCGACCACCGTGATCGTGACCGACGACTGGCTCGCCTGGGCGGTCGCCGGGCTCCGTGTTCGGGCCGGGCTCGGCCTCGTGTACGACTCCGAGCCCGTGTCCCGAGCCGCACGGCTCCTGCGCGAGGGAGAGGCGCTCCTCGTGCTCGGCGACTACGCGAAGGAGTGGATGCGCACGTACCCGGTCCGTCTGCTCGACGCCGAGGCGGAGGTCCCGGCCGGGCTCGCCGTGCTCTCGCGGCTCTGTGAGGCTCCGGTCGTGCCGTTCACCGTCCTCCCGCTCGCGCTGCGCACGTGGCGGGTCGAGATCGAGCCGCCGCTCGGCCCACCCGCGCGCGACGGGGGCGCGACCGCGGAGCAGGCGCTCCTGCAGGAGCTCGCGGATCGCTGGACGCGCTCGCTGCGCGAGATGCCCGAGCACTGGGCGGCCGTGTACCCGATGACCTGGCGCGCCGCGTGACGTGTCGGAGCCGGTTCTCGCTGCGGCGGGAGGTGGCTCTCGGCCTTGCCGTCTACGGCGTGTACCTCGCCGTGCGGCGCATCGTGCTCCGGGCGGGCGGCCGCGCGCGAGCCCGGGCGAACGCCGAGTGGATCGTCGCCCTGGAGAAGCGGCTCGGGCTCGACCTCGAGCCCGAGCTCCAGCGGGCTGTCCTCCGCTTTCCCCGCGTCGTGCACGGGCTCAATCTCGGGTACGGGCTCTTCAACGTGAGCCTGACCGTCGGCTGGCTGGTCGTCCTCTACCGGCGGCGCGACCCCGCGTACCACAGGCTCCGCCGGGCGTGCCTCCTCGCACATCTCGGCGCCCAGCCCGTGTTCCTTCTCTTCCCGACCGAGCCGCCGCGGGCGCTCGACGGCTTCGTGGACACCCTGTCCGAGGTGAGCGGGCTCGACCTCGAGCACCCGCTCCTCGTACGCTTCTACAACCCGGTGGCCGCGATGCCGAGCCTGCACGTCGCGTTCGCGATCGTCACCGGAGCGGCGATCGCCGAGCGTGTGGAGAGCCTTCCGGGGAAGGCGGCAGCGTACGGGTATCCCGGGCTCGTGACCGCCGTCGTCGCGGCGACGGGGAACCACTACGTGCTCGATGCCGTCGCGGGCGCCGCTCTCGGGTCCGCCGCGAGGAGCCTGACCTGAGCGCCGGCCCGGACAGGCGCTCTCCCGTCGCGTCGGCGTGCGGCGTTGGCGGTCGTCGCGGCGCTTCTCGTCGGCGCCGGCGTCGCGTTGCTCATCGGGAGGGCGGCCGGGTTCGGCCAGGTTCGGGACGAGATCGCGGACGCCGACTCCAGCTGGTTCGTCGTCTGCTTCGTGGCCGAGGTGGCCGCGTTCGCCGCCTACGCGCTCGTCGTGCGCGTCGCGCTCGCCTGGCGGGGAGGGCCGGAGCCCGGCTTGGGGCTCGCCGCGCACGTCACGCTCGCCAGCCTGGGCGCGACGCGGATCGTCGCCGCCGCGGGCGCGGGCGGGATCGCCGTGACCTACTGGTGTTTCCGGCGCGCGCGCTTCTCCACCCGGGAGGCCCTCGTCCGCGTGCTCGGCCTGAACACGCTCGTGTACCTCGTTTTCGGCGCCGGCGCGTGGGTCGCGGCCCTGCTCGCCACCTTCGGCGTCCTCGGCGAGGCGCCGCTCGCGCTCACGGTCCCCTGGCTCGCTCTCGTCCCCTCCTGTCTCGTCGCCGCACGGTTCGCCACGAGCCCTCGACGCGTCGAGCGTCTCACCCGCCCGGACGGATCGCTCCCGGGCCGGGCGGTCGCCTACGCGATCGCCGGAGCACGCTGGGTGCGGGAGATCCTGCGTGACCCGGAGGGGCGGCGGGCGAGCGGTGCGGCCACCGTCTACTGGGCGGGGGACGTGGCCTGCCTGTGGGCGGCACTCCACTCCGTGGGGCAGCCGCTCCCGCTTTCCCAGCTCGTCCTCGCGTACGCGACCGGGTACGCAGCGATGATCCTGCCGCTGCCGTTCGGCGGGGTGGGCGGTGTCGACGCGGCGATGACCTATGCGCTCACCGCCGTCGGAGTCCCGCTCGCTCCGGCGCTCGTGGGCGTCGCCGTGTACCGGCTGTTCGGATACTGGGTGCCGACGATCCCTGCGCTCGCCGCGCTCGCGCTCCTCCCCCGCGCGGGGCGCGGGCTGGAGCGCGCTGCGCATGCGGCGACCTAGGATCGGATCGATGCGCGCCCTCGGGATCGCGGTGCTCGCTCTCGCCCTGGCCCTGCCGGCGAGCGCCGCCGCCCCCGTCAGGGCGAAGCTGACGACGGGCGGGGCGACGCCGACCGTCGACCAGCCCTGGCGCTACACGGTGACCGCGCGGAGCGCGCAGGGCGTACCGCTCGTGGCGAAGATGAAGCTCCAGCTCCTCCTCGGCCAGACGGTCGTGGGCTGCTGGAAGGGGGGCGAGATGGTGCAGTGCTTCAGCCGGACGGCGGGGGACTGGATCGCGTTCAAGGGCAAGCGGACCGGCGTCCTGCGCTTCCCCGCGCAGGCGGTCGGTGTCGCGCTCACGTTCCAGGCGATCGTGAGGGCGTCGGGCCAGGTGCGCACGCTGCGCGCGCCGATCACGGTGCAGGCGGCGTAGCCGTACTCGGTAGGGCCGTCGGAAGCGCGCGCGCTAATCCACGGCGGGCGGAGGCAGCTTCGCCGCCTCGCCGCCACCTCGCGCGACCTCGGTGCCCGCCTCGCGGGCTGGCGCGTCGGCCCACGGGCCCTCGGGGCGTCCGTACCGGCCGAAGGCTGCCGCGGTGCGCTGCCGCTCGGCCCGATCGGCCGCCCACTCGGCGAGCGCGACCAGCACCCACGCCGCGGCCATGATCGCGACGACGAGCGCCGTTTCCAGCCGCGCGACTGCCAGCAGGCAGGCGACGGCCACGAGGAAGACGATCTCCAGGAACAGACGGGGAACCGCGGGCCGCCGCAGGGCCGGGCTCGCGACCGACCGCAGCCACGGGCTTCCGTTCCGGCGGTTCGGGGCGCTCGTGTCCCAGCCCGGTGCGTCGATATCGCCGGGCGGGAGGGCGTGACGCTCCGCCCGCAGCCCCTGCAGCTCGGCCTGGAGCCCGCCGACTTGATCCGAAAGAGCACGGACTGCTCCGAGGAGCTCGGACGGCTCGACCTCGGACGATGCGTGGGGGGTCAGTGCCGTCTCGCTCGGGTCCGCCATGCGTCAGTCGCCCGCTCGTCGCGACCGCATCTCCTCGAGCGCCGCCCGGCCGTCGTCGTGCACCTCTGCGCGCCGGTCCGCGACCGTCCCGTCGGGGACCTCCTCGACGGGAAGGGACGTCTCCTGCGAGCGAGTGGCCGCGAGCGTGCGGCGGAGCTCGTCCGCCGGGTCGGCGGTCGGAGCGGCGACGGTCGGCGCCGGTGCCGGCGAGCTCGTCTTCCGGCGTCGCTTCAGGCGGCGAGCGAGCGTCGCGATCCCGAGTGTCACGACCGTCCACGTGAGGAGCCTCCGCATGCGCCGATGGTACCGCGGTCCGCAGAGGGCAGGTCCGGCGAGCGCCTCCCCGTGGCAGCTACAATCCCGCGGCTTCCTGCCTCGCACCGGTAGCCGCCCGTTCCCGGCGGACCCGTCCAGCGGCGAGGCCGACCAGACCGAGGGAAGGAGTTGAAGGGAACGTGACCGAGTACGAGATTCTGCTGCTGCTCGACCCGGACCTGGACGAGGCCCGGCAGTCCGACATCGTCACCCGCGCGCGCGAGCTCGTGGAGAAGGGCGGCGGCACCTGGGACCTGCACGACGTCTGGGGACGGCGCAAGCTCGCCTACGAGATCGGCCACAAGGGTGAGGGCACCTATCACCTGCTGCAGTTCACGTCCGATGCGGCGACGCTCGACGAGATCTCGCGCGTGCTGCGCATCGACGACGGCGTGATGCGGCACATGGCGACACGTCGGATCGAGGGCAGTCCCGCCCGGCCCGTAGCGGTGGGCGCGCCTACGCGCGAGGATGCGGTGAGTGCGCCCGACGTCGAGGAAGAGGAGGAGTAGGAGATGGCCCGCAACATCAACCGCGTCATCGTCGTAGGCAACCTGACCAGGGACCCCGAGCTCAGGCATACGCCTTCGGGGACCGCGGTCTGCTCGCTCCGCATCGCGGTGAACACGACGCGGAAGGACGAGTCGGGCCAGTGGGTGGACAAGCCCAACTACTTCGACGTCACCGTGTGGGGCCAGCAGGGCGAGAACTGCGCCCAGTACCTCTCGAAGGGCCGCCCCGTCGCGATCGACGGCCGGCTCGAGTGGCGCGAGTGGGAGGCGCAGGACGGCTCGAAGCGGCAGGCGGTCGACATCGTCGCCGACAACGTCCAGTTCCTCGGCGGGCGCCAGGAGGGAGAAGGCGCGGCCTACGTGCCGGCTGGCACCGCCGCCGGAGCCGCCGACGACTTCCCGCCCTCGCCCGCAGACGACGACATCCCTTTCTAGGAGAGACATGGCAACGAAGAAGCCGACGACCAGGAGGCGGACGGGGCCGACGACGGCGCCGGGCAGGCGCAAGAGCTGCCACTTCTGCCGGGACAAGGTCGACGAGGTCGACTACAAGAACATCGCCCAGCTCCGTCGGTACCTCTCGGAGAAGGGCAAGATCCGCTCCCGTCGCATCACGGGCGCCTGTCGCCGCCACCAGCTCCAGGTCGCTTCCGCGGTGAAGCGCGCCCGGGAGATGGCGCTCCTTCCCTACGTCTCGCAGTGATGGAAGTCATCCTCCTGCAGGACGTCGAGAAGCTCGGCCTGCGTGGCGACGTCGTCGACGTCGCCCGTGGTTACGCTCGGAACTACCTGCTCCCGCGGCGCCTGGCCGAGACGGCCACGCCCGCACGGGTGGCGGAGCTCCGCCGCATCGAGACCGAGCGTGCGAGGCACGAGGCCCGGACCGCGGATCAGGCGCACGAGATCGCCGAGCTCCTCGGGAAGACGGTGCTCCGCTTCGAGGTGAAGGCAGGCCCGACGGGCTCGCTCTTCGGCTCCGTGACGCCCTCGGACGTCGCGGACGAGATCTGGCGTGCGCGCAAGGTACGGGTCGACCGGCGGAAGATCGCCTTCGACCCGATCAAGCGCATCGGCCGTTTCACCATCCCGATCGAGGTCTTCCAGGACGTCCACGCCGAGGTGAAGACCCTCGTCGTGCCCGAGGGCGGGGAGCTCCCTCCCGAGGAGGAGCTGGCGGCGCTCGAGGCGGCGGAGGCCGAGGCGGCGGCCGCGGCGGAGGCCGAGTCGAGGGCGGTGCACGACGAGGCCGAGACCGCGATCGCGGGGGTGATCGCGGAGGAGGAGCCCGAGCCGGAGGCGCCCGCAGAGGCCGCCCCGGGTGTGGACGTCGAGGACGAGGTCACCCCGGACGAGGACGGCATTCCGTCGGCGTCCGCGCAGGCAGACGAGTAGTCCCGCGGCGGAGGACCCGGTCCGCGCCCGCGACGGCCGCGACCGCGTTCCTTCCTCGCGATCTCCACAGGTCCTGTTGAGACCTCCCCGTAATTCCCGCTCGCAGCGGACGTTTCCGGCTGGACAACTCGTCCCGGCCTGTAGACAGGACATCCGCCTCCGGGGATAACATCCGAACGCATGTTCCGTTCTCCCTGCACGGGTGACGCGGGCTCCTCGCGCTGGACGCCGTTCGGCATGGCGGCTTGACTCCCTCGCCCATGAGCTCCCCCGAGCTGACCCGCGTCCCCGACCGTCTCGGTGCGGTCGTCCCGCCCCAGAACCTCGAGGCCGAGGAATCCGTCCTCGGCGCGATGCTGCTCTCGCCGACCGCGGTCGGAACGGTCAGCGAGATCCTCGCCGCCTCCGACTTCTACCGCGAGAGCCACGCGAAGATCTTCCGGGCGGCACTCGGGCTCTGGGGCAAGGGCGAGCCCGTGGACGCGATCACGCTCGCCAACGAGCTCGACGAGCGCAGCGAGCTCGAGGTGGTGGGCGGGCAGGCGAAGGTGGCCGAGCTCGCGGCGCTCGTCCCCTCGACCTCCAACGTCGAGCACTACGCGCGCATCGTCAAGGAGATGTCGACGCTCCGCGGCCTCGTCCGCGCCGGCCAGGAGATCACCCGGCTCGGCCAGGAGCGCCCGGGCGAGGTGCCGGATCTCGTCGACCGCGCGGAGCAGATCGTCTTCGAGCTCGGCCAGCAGCGGGTCACGAGCGACTTCGCGCACATCGAGACGCTTCTCAAGGAGAGCTTCGAGCGGATCACGCAGCTGTACGAAGCCGGCTCGGAGATCACCGGCATCCCGAGCGGCTTCCGCGAGCTGGACCTCCTGACGTCGGGCTTCCAGCCCGGCAACCTCGTGATCCTCGCCGCGCGGCCGTCGATGGGGAAGTCGGCCCTCGGCCTCTGCATCGCCGCGAACCTCGGCGTGCGGCACGAGGTCCCGGTCGCGCTCTTCACGCTCGAGATGTCGAAGGCCGAGGTCACGCAGCGGATGATGTGCAGCGAGGCGAAGGTCGAGTCCCAGCGCCTGCGGAGCGGCCGCCTCGCCCCTGACGACTGGCCGCGCCTCACGACGGCCTGCGACCGGCTCATGAAGGCGCCCATCTACGTGGACGACACCGGGTCGACGACGATCATGGAGCTGCGCTCGAAGGCACGGCGCCTGAAGTCGCGGGAGCCGAACCTCGGCCTCATCCTCGTCGACTACCTCCAACTCATGACCTCGGGCGCGAGTGTCGAGAACCGCGTCCAGGAGGTCTCGCAGATCTCGAGGGCGCTCAAGGTGCTCGCCCGCGATCTCGACGTCCCCATCGTCGCCATGTCGCAGCTGTCGCGAGCGGTCGAGCAGCGGCACGACAAGCGGCCGATCCTCTCCGACCTGCGCGAGAGCGGGAGCCTGGAGCAGGACTCGGATCTCGTCGCGTTCGTCTATCGCGACGAGTACTACCTCGGCGAGGAGTCGGACCAGCAGGGGATCGCGGAGATCCACCTGTCCAAGCACCGGAACGGGCCGACCGGCACGGTGAAGCTCTCCTTCCTGCGCCGCTACGCGAAATTCGCCGATCTGGCTGCGGCGTAGCGGCGGGCTCGACGAAAGCCGGGAACAGGCACCGGCTTCGCCGGAGCCAGTCCCCTCGTGACCAGTGGTGACTGTCCCCGGAGGGGACTGTCACCGCTGTTGCTTGCGGCCGCACCGTACCGGGGGCACTCGGCGGCCAGGTCGGGCTCGGCGCGCTCGCCGAGGCGCGGTCGGTGGGGACGGCGTTCGTCGTGGGCGGGCTCGCGACGGCCGCCGCCATACCGCTGTTCGCGGCGGTCAGGCGGATGGGCGGGCCGGCCGACCGGATCGGCGGTGCTCCGGCCGGTGTGGAGTTCGGATCGGCCGCCAAGGGCCTGCCGGCTGTCTGCCGGGTGGAGGCGACGGCGCTCGACCAGCTCGCGTCGTCCGAAAGCCCGGCGGCCGCCTAGAACGGCGCGTGCAACACTCCGGGCCGTGCCCGCGACCGTCATCGTCGGGGCGCAGTGGGGCGACGAGGGTAAGGGCAAGATCGTCGACCTGCTGGCGCAGGGCTCCGACCTCGTCTGCCGCTATCAGGGCGGCCCGAACGCCGGCCACACCATCGTGGTCGAGGGCGAGACGTACAAGATCAGGCAGATCCCGAGCGGCATCGTCGCGGGCAAGCAGAGCGCGATCGGCGCCGGCTGCGTGGTGGATCCCGCCGTGCTGATCGAGGAGCTCGACGAGCTCGAGCTCCGCGGTCACCGCACGGAAGGGCTGCTCTTCCTGTCGGGGAACGCCCATCTCGTGATGCCCTGGCACGTCGCGCTCGACGGCGCGCGCGAGCGAAGGCTGGGACGCCTCCAGATCGGCACGACGCGCCGCGGGATCGGCCCCGCCTACGCCGACAAGGCGACCCGGATCGGGATCCGCGTCCAGGACCTGCTCGACCCCAGGATCCTGCGCCAGAAGCTCGAGCTCGCGGTCGCGGAGAAGAACGTCTGGCTCGAGCGGGTGTACGAGCTCGAGCCCTTCGACGTCGACGAGGTCGTCGCCGAGCACCTCCGTCACGCGAAGCGCCTGGGCCCGTACGTCGCGGACACGTCGCTCCTCGTCGACCGGGCGCTCCGCGCGGGCGAGCACGTCCTGTTCGAGGGCGCGCAGGGGACGCTCCTCGACCTCGACCACGGCACCTACCCGTTCGTCACGTCCTCCAGCCCCATCGCCGCAGGAGCCGCGGTCAGCTTCGGCTTCGGCCCGCACCGGATCGACGACGTGGTGGGGGTGGCGAAGGCGTACGTGACGCGGGTCGGCGAGGGCCCGTTCCCGTCCGAGATCGAAGGGCCCGACCAGGCGCGCGTCCAGGAGCTCGGCCAGGAGTTCGGCACGGTGACGGGCCGGGAGCGCCGGTGCGGGTGGCTCGACCTCGTCGCGTTGCGCTTCGCCGTCAGGGTGAACGGGATCACGTCGCTCGCGCTCACGAAGCTCGACGTCCTCTCGGACTTCACGGCGCTGCCCGTGTGCGTTCGTTACCACCTCCAGGACGGCACTGAGACCGAGGACCTCCCGGCGCACCAGAGCGACTTCCACCACTGTCGGCCGGTCTTCGAGACGCTGGCCGGCTGGGAGTGCGAGATCGGCGACTCCCTGCCGCCCGCCGCGAAGGACTACGTCTCGTTCGTGGAGGACGCGCTTGGCGTGCCCGTCGCGCTCGTCGGCACGGGGGCAGGGCGCGAACGAGTGCTCGCGTTGTCCTGAGCAGCGTCAGGCGCTGCGCCGCATGAAGAGCTCGGTGAGCTCGCGGCACCGGCCCTCGGCGTCGAAGCGGCAGAGGAACACGTTGTGGTACTCGCGCTCGACGACCTTCCGGTCGGCACCGAAGTAGCGCGAGACGCCGACCCCGACAGCAGCCTCGCCCGCGACCAGCCACGGGCGGTACGTGGCGGTCCAGGATCCCGGCTCGTCGCGGTCGCCGAGCCAGGCAGCGACGATCGCAGCGCGGCCCGTCAGCACCTCGTCGCCCGCGTCCCACGGGTGGTAGCGGTACTCGGCGTTCTCGGAGAACAGCTCGCCGATGGCTGCAGGATCGTAGGTCTGCCAGGCCTCGATGTAGGCGTCGAGCCAACGCTGGAAGGCTGCCTCGTCCATGCCGTGATCCTACGACGCGCATCGAGTCGTCGCGTGATGCCGGCACTAGACTCGCGCGGTGCGCGTTCTCCTGGTTGGATCCGGTGGGCGTGAGCATGCGCTGGCCTGGAGGCTCTCGCGAGACGGCGACGTCGAGCTGCACGCGGCCCCGGGAAGCCCGGGCATCGCCGGCCACGGCGAGTGCCATCCGATTCGCGCCGAGGACGGCGAAGGCCTGCTCGCCCTCGCGCACTCGCTGAACGTCGATCTCGTCGTCATCGGCCCCGAGGCGCCGCTCGTGCGTGGTGTGTCCGACGCGCTCCGCCGTGCGGGGGTCGTCGTGTTCGGGCCGGGCGCTGCCGCCGCCGCGATCGAAGGCTCGAAGTCCTTCGCGAAGGAGGTCATGGCGTCCGCCGCCGTTGCGACCGCCGCGCAGCTCGCGATCGCCCGCCCGCCCTGCGTCGTGAAGGCCGACGGGCTGGCCGCCGGCAAGGGCGTCTTCGTCTGCCGTTCGCAGGACGAGGTCGACGCTGCCCTGCGGGCCGTCGGGAAGCTCGGTGCCGGAGTCGTCGTCGAGGAGCTGCTCGAAGGGCCGGAGCTGTCCCTGCTCGCGCTCTGCGACGGCTACGACGCGATCGCGCTACCCCCGGCCCAGGACTTCAAGCGGGCGCTCGACGGCGACGAGGGCGCGAACACGGGCGGGATGGGGTCGTACGCCCCGGTCCCGGGGCTCGGAGACGCGGAGGTCGAAGAGGTCCTCGAGACCGTCCACCGGCCCGTCCTCGCGGAGCTCCAGCGACGCGGCGCCCCGTTCGTCGGGGTCCTCTACGCCGGCCTGATGCTCACGGCCGGGGGGCCTCGGGTCCTCGAGTTCAACTGCCGGTTCGGTGACCCTGAGACGCAGTCGATCGTCCCTCTCCTGGGCGGGGACCTCGGCGAGGCGCTGGCCGCGGCTGCCGCGGGCGAGCTGGCCGGTGTGGCGGTCGATCCTCTCCCCGGCGCGGCGGTCACCGTCGTTCTCGCCGCGGGCCTGTATCCGGAGCAGGTCGACCGCGCGACTCCGATCGCCGGCGTCGAGCGCGCGGAGGCGCGAGGCGCCCTCGTGTTCCAGGCCGGGACAGCCCTGCACGGGGACATGCTCGTCACGAACGGGGGGCGGATTCTGGGCGTGACCGGGCTGGGCGACACGGTGGCGTCGGCCCGGGACGCTGCCTATGCGGCCGTCTCCGAGATCGAGGTGCAGGGGGCGCGCCACCGCACGGACATCGCCGCAACGGCAGCGGCGGGGCGCACGTTCACGCTCGTCGGCTAGCGACCGACGGCATCCTCGCGCCGTCCCCGGGGCCACCCCTTGCCTCCTCCCACTGTCGAGCCTAGTCGGGCAACGCGCGCCGGTGGGAAACGTCTTCGTACCGGAACGGTGACGGGAGGGGCCGCCAGGGGCGCCGACTACAATCGACGCGGTGATCTCCCGCTACTCCCGGCCGGCAATGGCGCGTGTCTGGTCGGAGGAGGCCAAGCTCGAGCGGTGGCTCCAGGTCGAGATCGCCGCGCTGGACGCATGGGCGCAGGTGGGCGCCGTGCCAGCCTCGGCGATCGCGGCCATCCGGGCGCGCGCGACCGTCCCGACACCGCAGCGCGTCGCGGAGATCGAGCGGGTCACGAACCACGACGTCGCCGCGTTCGTCGACGCGGTGGCCGCGGAGCTCGGGTCCGACGGGCGCTGGTTCCACTACGGGCTCACGTCGTCGGACGTGCTCGACACGGCGCTCTCCATGACGGTCCAGGACGCGGGGAAGCTGGTCCTGAGGGGGATCGAGCAGGCCCTCGTGGCCGTCGCGGAGCGTGCGGAGGAGCACCGTGCCACGCTCACGATCGGGCGCACGCACGGCGTGCACGCGGAGCCGACGACCTTCGGCCTCAAGCTCGCCGGGTGGGCGTTCGAGCTCGCGCGAGACCGACGACGCGTCGCGCAGGCGGTCGAGGGGCTCCGCGTCGGCAAGCTCTCCGGTGCGGTCGGCACCTACGCCTCGACGACGCCGGAGGTGGAGCGACTCGCCTGCGAGGCGCTCGGGCTCGAGCCCGCCCCGACGTCGACCCAGGTCCTGCAGCGCGATCGGCACGCGGAGCTCCTCGCCGCGCTCGCCGTGCTCGCGTCCTCGCTGGAGCGGTTCGCGCTGGAGATCCGCAATCTCGCGCGCACGGAGGTCCGCGAGGTCGAGGAGCCGTTCGCCAGCGGACAGAAGGGCTCGTCGGCGATGCCGCACAAGCGGAATCCGATCGTCGCCGAGCGGATCTGCGGGCTCGCGCGACTCGTTCGCGGCTACGCGGTCACCGGGCTGGAGAACGTCGCGCTCTGGCACGAGCGGGACATCTCGCACTCGTCCGCCGAGCGTGTGATCCTGCCCGACGCGTTCCTGGCGGTCGACTACATGCTCGATCGCTTCGCGTGGCTGATCGGCGGCCTCGTCGTCCGCCCCGAGCGCATGCGCGCAAACCTCGAGGCGACGGGCGGGCTGTTCTTCAGCCAGCGGCTCTTGCTCGCGCTCGTCGACTCGGGGCTCGCGCGTGACGAGGCGTACCGCTCCGTGCAGCGCCACGCGATGCGGGCCTGGGACGAAGGCCTCGACTTCCGCGGCCTCGTCCGAGCGGACGCGGGGATCGCGGCCCGCGTCGACCTCGACGACGTGTTCGACGTAGGCGCCTTCACGCGCCACGTCGACGTCGTGTTCCATCGACTCCAGTCCCTGAGACACGAGGAGGCAGTCCATGCTTGAGGCAGTCCACGTCGCGAGCGGCAAGGTGCGGGAGATCTACGCGCTCGACGACGAGCGCCTGCTCCTGGTCGCGAGCGACCGCATCTCGACCTTCGACGTCGTCCTGCCGACGCCGATCCCCGACAAGGGTCGGGTGCTCACCGGCCTGTCCGCGTTCTGGTTCGCGAGGACGCGGGAGATCGTCCCGAACCATCTGCTCGAGGTGCGACCGGACGGGCGCACGATGGTCTGCCGGAAGCTGGAGATGCTCCCGATCGAGTGCGTCGTGCGCGGGTATCTCGCGGGCTCCGGCTGGAAGGACTACCGCGAGACCGGGGCGGTGTGCGGTCACGTCCTGCCCTCGGGCCTCCGCGAGTCGGAGCGGCTTCCCGAGCCGATCTTCACGCCGGCGACGAAGGCGAGCGAAGGCCACGACGAGAACATCGACGAGGAGCACGCTGCCCGGCTGTGCGGGGCCGAGCGCTACCGTCGCGCGAAGGAGGCGTCGCTCGCCCTGTACGGGTTCGCCGCGCGCCATGCCGAGGAGCGCGGGATCATCCTCGCCGACACGAAGTTCGAGCTCGGCGTCGCGCCCGACGGGGCGCTCGTCCTCGGAGACGAGGCCCTGACTCCGGACTCCTCGAGGTTCTGGCCCGTCGAGGGGTACGAGCCGGGGAAGGCGCAGCCGTCGTTCGACAAGCAGTTCGTCCGCAACTGGTGCGAGCAGACGGGCTGGGACAAGACGCCTCCCGGCCCCGAGCTTCCCGACGACGTCGTCGCCGGGACGCGGGCGCGCTAC
Source organism: uncultured Actinomycetes bacterium (assembly GCA_963750595.1). Lineage (GTDB taxonomy): Bacteria > Actinomycetota > Thermoleophilia > Gaiellales > Gaiellaceae > GMQP-bins7. The sequence continues at coordinate 1,083,806 of CAVVRG010000003.1, forward strand.
GCGGAGGCGTTCGAGCTGCTCACGGGCCTGCCCTTCGACCGCTATCTCGCCGACCCCCAGGTCGTGCTCGCGTGAAGGCGGTCGTCCTCGTCCGGCCCAAGGACGGGATCCTCGACCCCCAGGGCGAGGCCGTCCAGGGCTCCCTGCGGAAGCTTGGGTTCGAGGTCTGGAGCGTGCGCGTCGGACGGGTGATCGACGTCGAGCTCGCGGCGAGCGACGCGGACGACGCGCGCGTCCAGGTCGAGCGGATGTGCTCCGAGCTCCTGGCGAACCCGCTCATCGAGAGCGTCCAGATTCGTGTGGAGCACGACGCGTGACGAAGCGACCCGGGGTCGCCGTCGTCGTCTTCCCGGGGTCGAACGACGACCACGACGCTGCGTGGGCGCTCGGCGCCGTGGGAGCCGAGCCCGTCCTCGTCTGGCACGAGGAGCGAGAGCTGCCCCGGGGCACGGGAGCGGTCGTGCTCCCCGGGGGCTTCTCCTACGGCGACTACCTCCGGCCCGGCGCGATCGCGGGCCTGTCCTCGGTGATGGACGCCGTCCGTGCGTTCGCGCGGTCCGGCGGCCCCGTGCTCGGGATCTGCAACGGGTTCCAGACGCTGTGCGAGGCGAGGCTCCTGCCGGGAGCGCTCCGCCCGAACCGGCAGCTCGAGTTCGTGTGCCGCGATGTCCGCGTCAAGGTGGAGACCACGGCGAGCCTCTTCACGCGACGGTGCGAGGAGGGCCAGGAGCTGACCATTCCGGTGAAGCACGGCGACGGCGCGTGGTACGCGGACGAGGGGACGTTCGTCCAGGTCGCCGCTCGCGGCCAGATCGTGCTCCGCTACGCGGAGGACGTGAACGGCTCCCTCGGCAACGTCGCCGGCGTCGTGAACGAGGCCGGGAACGTCATGGGCCTCATGCCGCATCCCGAGCACGCCGTCGACCCGCTCCTGGGGTCGGCCGACGGAGGGCTCCTGCTCGCCGCCCTCGTGGACGCGGCCGCGGACCACCTGCGCGTCGCGGCATAGAGCCGCAACCCTCTCCCGCGTTCGCGGGGCGCTCCCGTCCGCCGTCGACGCAGCACCTCGAGCTCCGCGGGGGGCCGCTACCAGCCGAGCGCGGCTCCGAGGACGGGCGCACGCGCGACTGCCGCCCGCAACCGCTCGACGTCGCGCGCCCGCATCGTCACAGGACCGCGTCTCGCCGATCCCTGCGTCGTGTACGCGAAGCGGACGAGCTGCTCGCCGCTTCCGGTCTCGAGCAGCTGGACGACGATGGCGAACCTGCGCTCGCCCGCCCGCTGCGGGATCGACACCTCCTCGAGGATCGCGGCAGGTCCCCACGGGGTTGCCGCGCTCGCCGTCCGCGCCCCATCCGTCGTCGCCATGCGGCGAGGGTACGGAGCGAGTGGTCACGGGTGGGGAACGGCTTCGCACCGAGAGCGTGACGACCTATCCTCGCCGCGTGCACGATGTCGTCATCGTCGGGGCGGGCACGGCCGGGTGCGTCCTGGCGTCGCGCCTGACGGAGGACCCCGGCGTCTCGGTGCTCCTGCTCGAGGCGGGGCCGCGGGCTCGCAGGCTCGAGACGAGGATCCCCGCCGCGTTCTCGAGGCTCTACCGGACCCCGCTCGACTGGGGCGACTCCACGGTCCCCCAGGAGGGGCTCGACGGCCGCGAGGTCGTATTCCCGCGCGGGCGCATGGTCGGAGGCTCCGCGGCCATGAACGCGATGATGGTTTTGCGCGGCAATCCGGCCGACTACGACGCGTGGGCCGCAGCCGGGTGCCCCGGTTGGTCGTGGGCGGACGTCGAGCCGGCGTTCGCGAGGAGCCGGGACGGTCCGTTCCCGCTCGCCGAGCAGCGCGACCGGCACGTGCTCACGGAGGCGTTCGTGCACGCGGCCCAGGCCGCCGGCATCCCGTTCACGCACGACCTCAACGGCAGCGACAACGCGGGAGTCGGGTACGTGCGCGTCTCGCAGCGGCGTGGGCGGCGGTTCGGCGTCGCCGAGGGTTACCTGAAGCCCGTGCTGCGTCGGCCGAATCTCACCGTCGTCACCGGCGCGCTCGCGACCCGGGTGCTGGTCGAGCGCGGGCGCGCAACCGGTGTCGCGTACCGGCTGCACGGAGAGGCGCAGGGCGGGGAGGAAGAGGCGACCGCCTCGCGCGAGGTCGTGCTGTGCGCCGGGGCGATCGGGAGCCCGCACCTCCTGCAGCTGTCCGGGGTCGGCCCGCGCGACTGCGCTCGAGCGGGTCGGCGTCGAGGTCGTGCACGAGCTCGCCGGGGTCGGGCAGAACCTCGTCGACCACCTGGCCAACGGGCTCCTCGTCCGGACCGAGGGCGCGGAGACGCTCGCGTCGGCCGAGTCGCTGCGCAACCTCGCGAACTGGGTGCTGCGAGGGCGGGGGCCGCTCACGTCGAACCTCGGGGAGGCTGCCGCCTTCGTCCGGACACGGCCCGACCTTCCCTCGCCCGACCTCGAGCTCGTCTTCGTGCCGGTGCTCTTCGAGGACGAGGGCCTCAAGCAGCCGACCGAGCACGGCTTCACCCTCGCCGTCGTCCTGCTCCGGCCGAGGAGCTCCGGCACGGTGATGCTCCGGTCGGCCGACCCACTCGAGCCCCCGGCCATCGATCCCCGCTACCTCACGGACCCCGGAGGCCAGGACACCCGCACGCTGCTCCACGGGTTGCGGCTCGCCCGGCGTGTGCTCTCGACCGAGCCGCTGTCCCGGTTCGTCGCCTCGGAGATGCTGCCGGGCGCCGAGGCCCGGACGGACGACGCGCTCGTCGCCCACCTGCGGGCGCTGTCGCAGACGCTCTACCACCCGGCCGCGACCTGCCGGATGGGCACGGATCCGCTTGCCGTCGTCGACCCGCTCCTCCGTCTGCACGGGGTCGAGGGGCTGCGCGTGGTCGATGCGTCCGTGATCCCGCGCCTGCCGAGCGGCCATACGAACTGGCCGACGGTGATGATCGCCGAGCGTGCGGCGGAGCTGATCGCCGCCGGCTGAGGAGAGAAGAGGGCCCCGCGAACGGGGCCCCTCTCCCACCGGGCTACGCCGCGAGAGCCCTTGCCTTGATCGCGTCGAACTCGGCCTGCGTGATCGCGCCGGAGTCGAGCAGGCCCTTCGCCTTCTCGATCTCGGCGGCAGCGCCGCCGCTTCCGGCGACGGACTTCACGTACTGGTCCATCTGCGCCTGCTGGGCCTGCGCCTTTGCGATGTTCCGCTCGGTCATGCCGTCGTGGTTCGCGATCAGGTAGATGAACACGCCGAGGAAGGGCGCGACGATCACGAAGATGATCCAGAGCACCTTCGTGACCCCCGACGTGTCGTGGCGGCGGAAGATGTCCGCGAACACCGTGATCAGGATCCAGAACCAGATGATGAACGCGAAGAAGACGAACATCGTCCACAAGACTTCGAGGAACGGATAGTCGGCTGCGAGCACTCGTTCTCCTTTCGATGGTCTCCAGGCGAGATCAGATGCCGAGGATCTGCTTCTTCTTCGCCTCGAACTCCTCGTCGGTGAGGATTCCCTGCGCTTTCAGCTGGGCGAGCTGTTCCAGCTCGGCGGCGTAGTCGGGAGCAGCGGGAGCGGCCGGCGCCGCCTGAGCCACCTGGGCGGCATACGTCTGCTGCGCGGCCATCTCCTGCTCGTACTGCGCCTGATCCTGCGCTGCGTACTTCTGGTCCTGGCGATGGCGGACCGCTCCCGCGGTTCCCGCGACGACCGCCGTCGTCGCTGCTGCCCGAACCAGGCCTGGGCCTCGTCTTCCGAACATCTCGATCTCCTCTCTACGCGTTGGCCTGTTCGAGCGCCCACTCGCGGGCGGCCTGCACGACCTCGTGCGGGAGCCGGTCGAACGCGAGCAGGATCCCCCCGGCGTCGCGCATGGCCTGCGCCGTCTTCCGGGCCCACACGTTCTCGAACACGAGCATCGCTGCGGACGAGTTCGGCTCGAGCGCCGCCGCGGCGTCCAGGAGGTCGTCCTCGTTGAGCAGTCCTCCGACCTCGACGCCGATCTTGTCGAGCGCCGCCTGCACCTCCGGGTCGAGCTCCGTGAGCTCCATCGCGATCGCGTTGCCGTCCTCGTCCTTGCCGACGAATGCGACGTCGATGACTCGGATCGTTCCCGCTTCGACGAGCTCGCCGATGGCCGGCGCAATCTCGCCCTTGAACCGATTCCCCGGGAATCCCACCACGAGAAAGTCGACTGGACCGATCTCTTCCATCCTGGCCTCCGTTTCTGATCGTGCTTCGTGCCGTCCGTAGCCTATGCACATCCGCGAGCCCGCGAATCGCACGTGACGTCGAGTGGTCCGGGGGTTGCCGAGCTTCGTCCCTCGCCTCGCTCCTCGCCATGTCAGGATCGGGCCGTATGAGCCCCGCGCCGGCAGCGAGCAGCCCGTCGATCGGAGCGGCCCGCGACGGCATGGCGGGGGCGGGCTCGTGACCGGCCCTCTCCCGGAGGGGGAGCACGGGACCGCACCCGTGGCGCAGGGCGAGCGGGTCTTCGTCGAGCCGCGCTGGCCGGTCGCGCTCGCTCTCGGTGGCTACATCGCCCTCACGATCGTGCTGCGCGTGGCACAGCCCGAGCGGGAGTCGCTCGGGCCTCACTGGCTCGTCCCCGGGGCCGAGATCGGGCTCCTGCTCGTCCTCCTGGCTGCGGATCCCGCTCACGTCGGCGGGCGCAGGCGCTGGCTGCGCCCGCTGTCGATCGCGCTCGTCGGGTTGCTCGCGCTCGCCGCGGCCGTGTCCACCGGCGTTCTCATCACCGAGCTGCTGCGGGGCGGGAAGGTGACGGAGTCGGCCACGTCGCTCCTGGCCTCGGGCGCGCTCATCTGGCTCGGCAACTGCCTCGTCTTCGGCCTTCTCTACTGGCTGCTCGACAGCGGAGGGCCGTACGCCCGCTTCGTGGGGGAGCGGCAGTACCTCGACTTCGCGTTCACGCAGCAGATGAGCCCCGAGCTCGCGCCACCGGGCTGGCGGCCGCAGTACGTCGACTACTTCATCCTGGGGCTCACCACGAGCACCGCGTTCAGCCCGACCGACGTCATGCCCCTGGCGCGCTGGGCGAAGCTGACCATGGCCATGCAGTCGGTGATCTCGCTCACCGTCGTCGGCCTCGTCATCGCGCGCGCGGTCAACGTGTTCGCATGAAGGCGTGGCGCTTCCCTGCCCGGGAGCCGAGCGCTCGCGCTACACGGCGACGCTGACCGGGGAGGTCGCGATCCAGATCAGCGTCCCGAGGAACACGACACAGCCGACGCCGAGCAACACCTTGCGGAGCTGCGGCGACTGGAGCCGCGAGCTCATGCCGGCGAAGAAGAGCGAGACGGCGAAGAGCACGACGCCGAGGACGTAGTTGGTCGAACGCTGGATGTTCCGTCGGACCACCGCCGACGAGACCTCCGCCTCGGCGTCGAGCCGGTCCGCCTCCTCCTCCGCCGCCAGCCGGTACTGCGGCATCGCGAAGGGAGTCAGCGGGGCGTCCGGGTTCCGGAGGGGCCTGGTCGCGAGCCATGCGGTCACCGCCGGCTTGAACTCGTCACGGAAACGTCGGAAGTAGAAGTCGACGAGCTCGGTCTCGTGCCGCGCGTAGGCGTCGACCCACTGGGTGAACGTCATGACGTCCACCTCCTTCTGCGCCTCGGCCAGACCCTGCGCACGAGCGGCGTCGATCCGGATCGCGTTCGTCCGAGACGAGGCCTTCACCTGCTCGCCGTTCCAGCGCGTGGCCTGGTAGCTGCTCCAGGCGGTGCCGACGGCCGCGCAGGACAGGAGCACGGCGGCGACGAGCTCGACCCGGTCCTTCACGGCTCCGCCCCGTGCGCCGCACCGAGGACGGCGGACCTCCGGCCCGCGGCTCGTGCGTTGTCCCGGACGCTCACGGCGGGGGAACTCTACGCACGCCGCGCCCTGGCACAGGTTCGCGAGCCCGGCCAGGAGCTCGGGCGTTCGGGTAGCCACGGCGCCCGTGCTGGGCTCGACGGCAGGACTCCAGGGCGTCCGTGGTCTAGGTTCTCCCTGTGGGCAGCCCTGCCGCAGAGCTCGCAACGAGGTTCGAGGCGACCGCGGCGGGCTTCGTCAAGGAGAGCCGGCTCCCGGGGGCGGCCGTGGGCGTCGTCCACGGGGACGAGCTCGTGTGGTCGAGCGGGCTCGGGTTCGCCGACGTCGCCGAGCTCCGCGCCCCGGACGCGCGGACGCTCTACCGCGTCGCCTCGATCACGAAGACCTTCACCGCGACTGCGGTCATGCAGCTCCGCGACGAGGGCAGGCTGGCACTCGACGATCCCGCGGTCGAGTACCTCCCGGAGCTGCGGGCGATGAGGAGCGAGCTCGGGCCCCTCGAGCAGCTCACGATTCGTCGGATGCTGTCGCACGAGTCCGGGCTGCAGAGTGAGCCTCCGGGCACGGACTGGAGCGACGTGCTCTACGAGACCGACCCGCAACGGACGCTCGAACGAGTCGCCGAGATCGCGACCACCGTCCCGCCGAGCTCGCAGTGGAAGTACTCGAACCTCGCCTACCAGCTCCTCGGCGAGATCGTGACCCGGGTCTCGGGGATCGCCTATGCGAAGTACCTGCGGGCTCGCATCCTCGGCCCGCTGACGATGGCGGGCACGTCGCTCGACCCGCTGCCGGCACGGCTTCGCTCCCGCCGTGCGACCGGGTACGAGCCGAGGTTCCTCTCGGACGAGCTCGACCTCGCTCCCGCGGACGCCTCCATCTTCGGCGCGGAGGGCGGGCTCTGGTCGTGCGTGGAGGACCTCGGTCGCTGGCTCTCGTGCCAGCTGGCCGACGACCCGGTCGTGCTCTCGAAGGAGACGCTCGCCGAGATGCACCGCCCGCGCTATCTCGTCGACGAGGCGTGGACACGAGCCACGGCGATCGGCTGGTCGGCGCGGCGTCGCGAGGACGCGGTCTGGCTCATGCACTCGGGCGGGTACTACGGGTTCATCACGAACGCGTGCTTCGAGCCGAAGGAGCGAGTCGGTGCGATCGCGCTCCTGAACGGCATCGGCGATGCGACGGAGCTTGCCCTGAAGCTCGGCACCATGGCGCGGGACGCCGTGCGCGACGCGGCGCCGGCGCTCGACCCTCCTGCACCGCTGCCGGACGAGTGGCGGCCTCTCCTCGGCCTCTACCTCGCACCGCACTTCGGCACGGTCGTCCGCGTCGAGTGGCTCGACGGCGAGCTCACCGCGGTCGACCCCGCAGACCCGGACTGGAAGCCCACGCTCGCTCCGACGGACACGCCTGACGTGTTCACGATCGGGCCCGGCGAGCGCGAGTCGGGCGAGCTCGCGCGCTTCGAGCGCGGGGCGGACGGCCGCGTCGTCTCGGTGCGCATCGCGGCAGCGACGTACCGTCGGCTCGAGCCGGTCTCCGGCTAGCGGCGCTCGATCAGCTCGATGCGGTAGTCGTCCGGGTCGCGGACGAAGCAGATCCTCGACCCGCCCTCGCTCACGCTGTACGGTGGCCGCTCCGGCTCGATCCCGTGGTCGCTCTGCAGCGCCGCGAGGGTGCCGTCGAGGTCGTCGACCCCGATCGCGACGTGGCCGTACCCGGTGCCGAGCTCGTACGTGCGCCCGTCGTGGTTGAAGGTCAGCTCGAGGACGTTCTCCTGATCGCCGATCGAGAAGAAGTAGTTCGTCGCCTCGAGCTCGCCGTTCCGGACGATGTCCATGTCGCGGCTGAAGCGGAAGCCGAGCGCCTCGTAGAACGCGCGGCTGCGTGCGGGGTCGGTGACTCGGACCATGGTGTGCAGGAAGCTCGCCATGTCCTGAGCCTAGCGTGGTCGTACCGCCCGGCGGGATCAGTCCGGCTCGAGCGCGGCCCACTCGGGCGAGCCGAGCTCCGCGATCGCGGAGTCGAGCCACTCGAGGCGCGCTCCCACCGTGGCGAGGCCGCCCTCGAGCGCGATGCGGAAGGCGCGCGCCTTCCGGCCGGTCCCCGTCGGCTCGGCCTGGATCCGCTCGAGCTCGTCCAGCACGCCCCGCCAGTAGGCGCGCTCGTGCTCGAGCTGCGCTCGGCCCTCCGGAGGGTCGAGCACCCACAGGAAGAAGGTCCTGAGGGCCGCCTCGCTCCGCACGCGCCGGTCGGGCTCGGTCTCCCGCAGCCAGCGCCGGATCTCGGCGAGGCCGGTCTCGGTGATCGCGTACGTCTTCGAGCCGCGCGGCCCCGTCTCGGTCTGCTCGATGAGGCCGTCGTCCTGGAGGCGCGCGAGCTCGGGGTAGATCTGGCTGTGGCTCGCCGGCCAGGCGTACGCGAGCGACTGCTCGAAGTGCTTGAGGAGCGCGTACCCGTTCCGTGGGCTGTCGGCGAGCGCTCCCAGGAGGGCGTGGCGGAGGGACATCGCTTCAATATGTCAGATTTGACATGTCACTCTCGTCATAGCATCATCCCAGGTGATGCGGAAGGCAGGCGTGCTCCTCGGGACCCTCGCCATGGTCGTCGTCACCGCGGCGCACGCCGCGCCTTCTGCGCCGCCGGGCGCCGCCCGGGACGTGCGGGCGCTCGGCAAGGCGCTCGAGACGACGCACCCCGCTCTCTTCCGGAACGTCTCCCGCGCGCGCTTCCGGGCCGAGGTCGAGGGGCTCGCCCGGCGCGCGCCGGGCCTGAGCGACGACGAGCTCCTCGTCGGCCTCATGCGCGTCGCGGCGCTCCCCGGCGTCCGGAACGGGCACACCGGCCTCTTCCCGCTCGACCCGGGGCACCGCGGCCAGGTCCACCTCTACCCGCTCCGGCTCTACGACTTCGCGGACGGCCTCTTCGTCGTCGACGAGGCCGGCGAGCACGGCCTGGTGGGGACGCGGCTCGTCGCGATCTCGGGGGTGCCGATCGGGCGGCTCCTCGAGCTCGTGCGGCCGCTCGTCCCGCACGACAACCCGACGAACCTCCGCGGGCGAGGCGCCGCACTTCACGCTCGTGGCGGAGGTGCTCGACGGCCTGGGCGTCCCCGGAGGCGTCGGGCCGCGGGAGCTCACGCTCGAGCGCACGAACGGAGAGCGCGTGACCGTGACGCTCGATCCCGTCACGCGCGACGAGTTCGCCGGCGCCTTCGCCGACGAGCTCCACGGCCACTACCCCGCGCTGCTCCCGCGGGCGTCGCGCCCCTTCTTCCTCTCGCAGCTGGGGAAGCCGCTGTGGGCGCGCACGATCGCGGGCGGGCGCGCGGTCTACGTCGGCTACAACTCCGCGCTCGCGCCGACCCAGGCGGTCTCCGAGCGCATCCGCCGGCTCGTGCGCAGCCCGAAGGTGAGACGGGTCGTGGTCGACGTGCGTGCGAACGGCGGCGGCGACAACACGAGCTACAACCCGCTGCTGAACGTCCTCGCGTCGCCGCAGGTGAACCGCCGGGGCAGGCTGTACCTGCTCGTCGGCAGGGCCACGTTCTCCGCAGCCGGGAACTTCGCCGCCGACGTCGACCGCTACACGAAGGCCCTCCTCGTGGGCGAGCCGACCGGCGGCGGCGTCAACCAGTACGGCGATGCAACGTCCGTCACGCTTCCCGCGACCGGCTGGAACGTGAGGATCGCGACCTCGTACACGCAGCGCGGCGAGCCGGAGGACCGTCGCCTGGCGGTCGAGCCGGACATCCGTGTCGAACTGCGCTCGGCCGACTACTTCGCGAAGCGCGACCCCGTGCTCGCCCGGGCGCTCCGGGGGCTGTGATGCGCCTGCCCGTGCTCGCCGCAGCCTCCCTCCTGGCGGTCGCGGCCGCGCTCACCCTCGGGGCGCCTCGTGCCGCGGGTCACCCGTGCGTGAGCGCGAACGAGCTCTGGTTCCGCGCGGCGGACGGCACGCGGCTCGTCGGCCACCGCTTCGGGGGAAAGCGCCCCGGCGCCAGGACCGCGGTCGTCCTCGCCCACCAGTCCAACGGAGACCTCTGCGAGTGGGCGCCCTTCGCGCGGCGGCTGGCCGCCCGCGGGCTCTTCGCGTTCCCGTTCGACCTGCGCGGGCACGGCTCCTCGAAGGGTCGGCAGGACTACGGGCGCCTCGGGCTCGACGTCGCCGCCGCGGTGCGGGCCGTCCGCTCCCTCGGCGCGCGCAGGGTCGTCGTCGTCGGCGCCTCCCTCGGGGGCATCGCCGGAGTGGTCGGCGCGGCGAACGCGCGACCGCCCGTGACCGGGCTCGTGGCCGTGTCCGCGCCGGCCGAGATCGCGGGACGCCTGAACGCGCTGCCCGCGGCCGCACGGCTGGCCGTCCCCACTCTGTACGTGGCGGCGGAGCAGGACCAGAGCGCACCGTACGACTTCGCTGCCGACGCCCAGCGGCTCTACGACGCGACCGGGACGTCGGAGAAGCGGCTCGAGCTCGAGCCCGGCTCGCTCCACGGCGTCGCGCTCGTGGCGGGCTCGGCCCGGGTGCGTGCGCTGATCGAGGCGTTCGCTCGCGACCCGGCCGGAACCGTCCCCTAGCCCTGCTCCTCGAGGTCCTCGGCGACGAGGCCGAAGAGCACGCCGTCGACCCACTCCTCGTTCCGCCAGTACGCCTTGCGGCGAATCCCCTCGCGCGTGAAGCCGGAGCGCTCGGCGTGCACCAGGGCGCGCTCGTTGAAGCCGTAGACCTCGAGCTGGAGGCGGTGGTAGCCGAGGTCCTCGAGCAGGTGCCGCTGGAACATGCGCGCCGCCTCGTCGGCGATCCGCCGTCCCCGGAAGTCCGGGTGGACGGCCAGCCCGCCGAGGTCCGCGATCCGGCTCCGGCGGTTCGCGCGCTCGAAGCGCATGGTGCCGGCCCGCTCCCCGTCGACCTCGATGACGAAGACGCCGAACGCGTCCGGCTCCGACTGCGACCGCTCGACCTCGGCGAGGATGTCATCCGCGCCCTTCGCCCGGATCGCGGCGAGGAAGGGCTCGACGTCGTCGTGGGTGACGAGCTCGACCAGGAACTCGACGTCCTCCGGTTCCGCGCGCCTGATCGCGACGCTCACGCGGCCGACTCCTGGGCCCGCGTGCCGAAGAGCCGCTGGCCCGAGGCGAGGGCGACGCCGCCGAGGATCAGCGCGAGACCGCCGAGCGCCGCAGCCGTCACGGGCTCGCCGAGGAGCAGGACGCCGTACATGACGGCGAAGCCAGGCATGAGGTACGTCACGAGGGACATGCGGGCGCTCCCGTAGAGCCGGAGCATGCGGAACAGGAGCAGCTGGCCGACGAAGGTTGGGAAGAGCGCGAGCGCGAGGAGCGCAAGGACCCCCGTCGTGCCGGGCGCCTCGGTGGGCGGGTCCGCGATCGCGAACGGCAGCAGCGCGACCGCGCCGAAGAGCATCGCCCCCGTGGCGAGGACCGGCCCGGGAGTGTCTGCGCACCCTCAGCTGACCGAACACGCCACCGGCCGCGTACGAGAGCGACGACGCGACGACCGCGAGCGTTCCGGCCATCGCCCACCAGCTGGCCTCCGCGTTCACGCCGGTGATGAGCGCGACGCCGCAGATCCCGACGGCGAGGCCGGCCACACCCGACTGCCCGATCGGCTCGTGCGGCAGGAACCGCAGGCTCAGGAGGACGACGAAGATCGGCACCGAGGCCTGCGCGATCGCCGCGACGCTCGAGTCGATGTGGGTCTGGCCCCAGGCGACGAGGGTCATGGGCAGCGCCGCATTGATGACCCCGAGCACGAGGCACGGCCGCCACGCGGCGCGGAGCTCCTCGAGCGCGCGACCGGCTCCCAGGCGATGCGCCGTGTAACCCGCCAGCAGCACCGCGGCGAGCGACAGGCGGAGGAACGTCAGCGCGGCAGGCGGGATGTCGCGGACGCCGACCTCGATGAAGAGGTAGGAGGCACCCCAGATCGCGCCCAGCAGGAAGAGGGTCGCCCAGTAGCCGCGCACGGGCTGAGGCTACCCGCGTGATCTCGCCCTGCCGTCGCGGGGGCCCGGGAGCGGGGCGCCGCCGGGGGCGCGAGGAGGTCTGGCCGCCCGGATAGGCTGACGGATCTGAGCAACGCTCGCCTTCGGCTCGCGTTCGTGGGGGAAACCATGGTTCCCCCACGTGCCCCCTTCTTCTCCAGAACCTGGGGAACCTCCCGGTTCCCCAGACCCCTCCCCGCTCTTCGGCGGCCGAGCCGCCGATGAGCAGCGTCGCGGAACAGCCGCTCCACCGCGCCCTCGGCCTGACGGATCGGGAGTACGAGCGAATCCGCGCCCTGCTCGGGAGAGACCCCAACGACTTCGAGCTCGCGGTCTTCTCGCTCCTCTGGTCCGAGCACTGCGGCTACAAGCACTCGGCGCTGCTCCTGAAGCGGCTGCCGAGCTCCGGCGAGCGCGTGCTCCAGGGCCCGGGCGAGAACGCGGGCGTGCTCGACCTCGGCGACGGCCTGGCGGTCGCGTTCAAGGTCGAGAGCCACAACCACCCCTCGGCCGTGGAGCCCTTCCAGGGAGCGGCGACCGGGGTGGGCGGGATCCTGCGCGACATCGTCGCGATGGGCGCCCGGCCGGTCGCGCTGCTCGACGGGCTCCGCTTCGGCGAGCCCGACTGGCACTTCTCCCGCGCCGTGGGCGGGATCGGCCATTACGGGAACTGCACCGGGATCCCCACCGTCGGCGGCGAGACGGTGTTCGACGAGGCGTACCGCGACAACTGCCTCGTCAACGCCATGTGCGTGGGGCTGCTCCCGTCCGACCGGCTGACGCGGGCGAAGGCGACGGGCAGCGGCCTGTCCGTCCTCCTGTACGGGGCGACGACGGGGCGGGACGGGATCGGCGGCGCCTCCGTGCTCGCGAGCCAGGAGCTCGACGAGGGCGCGGTCGAGAAGCGGCCCTCGGTGCAGATCGGCGACCCGTTCACCGGGAAGAAGCTGATCGAGGCGTCGGTCGAGATCGTCCAGGCGGGCCTCGTCGAGTCGCTCCAGGACTGCGGCGCCGCCGGCCTCGCGTCGTCCCTCTCGGAGATGGCCGCGGAGTACGGCATCGACGTCCACCTCGACCGGGTCCCGCTGCGGGAGGAGGGGATGGAGCCATGGGAGGTGATGATCTCCGAGAGCCAGGAGCGGATGGTCGCGATCCTCCGGCCCCAGATGGTCGCCGCGGTGGAGGAGGTGCTCGACCGCTGGGAGCTCCGGCACGCAGTGATCGGCGAGGTGACCGCGAGCGGCGAGCTCCGCGCGTTCTGGGTCGGGGAGGTCGTCGGCGAGATCCCCGCGCGTCTGCTCACCGACGAGTGCCCGCGGTACGAGGTCGGGAGCGCCGCCCGCCCCATCGTCCCCGAGCGCGAGATCGCCGCCCATCCCGCGCCGGGTGAGGCGCTGCTCCAGCTCCTGGCCACGCCGGCGCTCGCGAGCCGCGAGCCCGTCTACCGGCGGTACGACCAGCTCGTGGGCTCGCGGACCGTGCGCCGGCCGGGGCTCGACGCGGCCGTGCTCCGCCTGCGGCCGTCGCTCCGCGGCCTCGCGCTCTCGCTCGACGGCCAGGGCCGGATCGCGAGTCTCGACCCGTATCTCGGCGGGGCGCTCGCGGTTCTCGAGGCCGCACGGAACGTCGCGTGCGCCGGCGGCGAGCCGCTCGGCCTCACCGACTGCCTCAACTTCGGCAACCCCGAGAAGCCGGAGATCGGCTGGGAGCTCGCGCAGGCGATCGACGGCATGGCGGCGGCGTGCGATGCGCTCGGGCTCCCGGTCGTGTCCGGGAACGTCTCGCTCTACAACGAGACGAACGGCCGCGCGATCCACCCGACGCCGGTCGTCGGCGCCGTCGGCCTCGTCGAGGACGTTCGGCGCGTGCCGAGGGGTTGGAGCGAGGGCGACGCGATCCTCGCCGCGTTCGCGTCCGCGCCGTCGCTTGCCGGCTCCGAGTACCAGGCGCGGTTCGGCGAGGTCGGAGGCAGCCCGGGCTCGCTCGACCTCGAGGCGGAGGCGCGTCTCGTGTCCTTCCTCTGGCGTGCCGCGCCCGAGTGCAGCCTCGTCCACGACGCCGCGGAGGGCGGCCTCGCCGTCTGCCTCGCCGAGGCGGCGATCCACTCGGGGAGCGGGGCGACCCTCGACGTCCGCGACGACCCGGTCGAGCTCTTCGGCGAGGTCGGCGGGCGCGCCGTGCTCGCGTGCGCACCGGACCGGGTCGAGAGCCTCCAGGAGCACGCGGGAGAGGCCGGCGTCGCGACCCGCCGCATCGGCACCGTCGGCGGGGCTACCCTGTTCGGCATCGAGGTGGCGCGACTTCGCGACGCCTGGGAGAGCGGGAGCGAGTGGTGAGAGACGTGGCGACAGCGGCCGCGAGGCGGACGCCTTCAGGGATCTTCGCGCCCGCGCGGGTGGATCCCGTTGGGGCGCACCGCTGATGTGCGGGGTATTCGGCATCCGCTCGGAAGAGCGGGACGTGTCTCGTCTCGCGTACTTCGGGCTGTTCGCGCTCCAGCACCGCGGGCAGGAGTCGGCAGGCATCGCCGTCTCGGAGAACGGGCACCTGACCGTCCTCCGGGACATGGGGCTCGTCGCCCAGGTCTTCAACGAGCAGCAGCTGCAGGCGCTCCCGGGCGAGGTCGCGATCGGGCACACGCGCTACTCGACGACGGGGGCGAACCGGTGGGCGAACGCGCAGCCGCTCGTCCACCACGGCCGCGAGCGCACGGTCGCGCTCGGGCACAACGGCAACCTCGTGAACGTCGAGGAGCTCCGCGCGGAGCTCACCGAGGACGGCGTCAAGCTCGCGTCGGGGTCGGACTCCGAGATCATCGCCGCGCTCGTGGCCCGCGACCCAGCGCCCCTGCCGGACGCCGTCGCCAACGCGATGCGACGGCTCGACGGCGCGTACTCCGTGACCGCGGTCTCCGAGGGCGTCCTGGTCGCGTTCCGCGACCCGTTCGGCTTCCGCCCGCTCACGCTCGGGCGCATCGGCGAGGACTGGGTCGTCGCCTCCGAGACCTGCGCGCTCGACCTCGTCGGGGCCGAGGTCGTCCGCGACGTCCAGCCGGGCGAGGTCGTCTGGGTCGACGACGAGGGGCTGCACGCGGCCCAGGCGCTCCCCGCGGGCACGAACGCGCTCTGCATCTTCGAGCACGTCTACTTCGCGCGGCCCGACTCGCGGGTCGGAGGGGTGGAGGTGCACGGCGCGCGGGTCCGCATGGGGGAGACCCTCGCTCGCGAGGCGCCGGCGGACGCGGATCTCGTCATCGGCATCCCCGACTCGGGCACGCCGGCGGCGATCGGCTACTCGAAGGCCTCGGGCATCCCCTTCAACGAGGCGCTCATCAAGAACCGCTATGTCGCGCGCACGTTCATCCAGCCCGACCAGGAGATGCGCGAGCAGGGGATCCGGATGAAGTTCAACCCGCTCGACGAGGTCGCGGGACTGCGCATCGTCGTCGTCGACGACTCGATCGTGCGCGCGAACACGATGCGGCAGCTCGTGACGATGCTCCTCGACGCGGGAGCAGCCGAGGTACACGTCCGCATCTCCTCGCCGCCCGTCGTCTCGCCGTGCTTCTACGGGATCGACTTCCCCGACGAGGACGCGCTCCCCGCCGCCCACCGCGCGGTCGAGGAGATGCGCGAGCTGATCGGCGCGACCTCGCTCCACTACCTCTCGGTCGAGGGCATGCAGGCCGCGACCGGGCTCCCCGAGGACGCGGTGTGCCGAGCGTGCTTCACGCGCGAGTACCCGACGAACGTGCCCCGCAAGGTCGAGAAGCACCGCTTCGAGACCGCGCCGGCCTAGCCGCGGCCATGTCCGACTCCGGCACTTCGAGCAGCGCGAGCCGGGTCTACCATCACGCGGAGTGACGGTACGCGTCGTTCTCTATCCCGGCGAAGACGGCCTCGTGGTAGCAGAGTGCCCCGAGCTTCCCGGCTCTATGAGCTAGGGACAGACCCGCGACGACGCGCTCGTGAACGTGCGCGAGGCGATCGAGTGTTGGCTCGACGTCGAGGCCGAGTCGGGATCGAGTCGGCGCGCCGTCGAGATCGTCGAGCTCGCCGTCTGAGCGCGTCGCCGTGGCGGGCCTCCCGGTCGTCTCCGGTGCGGAGGCGGTCTGGCGTTCGAGCGGGCAGGCTGCACCGTAGCTCGGCGACGCGGAAGCCACGTGCTGTTGACTCGTCCAGGTGTCGGCGCGACGTTGTCGTTCCGCAGCTCTGCGGAGTCCAGTCGAGCGGTGAGCTTTCCATCCCTCGGCGATGGCTCAAGCGCGACTTGCGCGCTGCCGATGGTGAAGCCGTGGCTGGCAGCCCCACGATCGCGCACATCCTCCTCGACAGCCTTCGCGAGCGCCTCCGCGCCGAGCGGGGCTGCACGGCCATCGAGCTCGCGATTCGCGCAGCCATCGAGCCCGGCCGCGAGGCGCGCGCGTGGGCGCTCGTCGCCCTGGCGGCGCGCCTCCGCGCCGACGGCAGCCGCGAGCTGGCCCGGATCGCGATCGATGCGGCGGCAGCGCTCGACGCCGGGCCCAGTCCGACGCGGGCCGCGTACACGTGCGCCGTCGCGTTGCACGCCGACGACGGTGACCTCCGCTCGGCCGTGAAGCTCGGGGAGGAACTCCTCGAGGAGGGACACAACGAGCATCTGTTGCAGGCCATGTCCCGGGTCTACTGGGAGCTCTGGAAGGAGTCCGAGGACGCCGTGTGGCTCCGCGGGTGGCGTCGGGTGAACGGGCTGCTCGAGGGCTCGGACGCCCAGGTCGCCTGACAAGCCGGTGACAGTCACCTTCGGTGACAGTCACCCGCATTCGGCCCGGACGAGCCGGTGACAGTCCCCTTTGGGGACAGTCACCATTCAGTCACCCCGACAGCTCGCCCCAGCGGCGGTAGCGGACCGCGCGACGGGCCGTGCGCTCGTCGACTCCCTGCTCGATGAGGGTCTGGCGCACCTCGCCCTCCTGCGCCATGCGCAGGAAGAGCCACGCGAGCGCGACGATCGTGACGAGCGAGCCCTCGAGCATCATGATCGAGCCGGCGAGGCTCTGGTCGGCGCTCGGTGAGAGGCCGAGGTAGTCGTCCCCGGTCTGGTACACGTCGTAGAAGGGCCGCCCGCCCCAGACGAAGATGTTCCCGACCAGCGTCGCCACGAGTCGGACGCCGACGATGTAGCCGAGCTTCGCGCCGGTGCCGAACCACTCCGGCGCGGGGAGCGTCTCGAGCACGGGGAGCCAGAGGACGATGCCCGCGGCGAAGAAGGCCGTGTGCTCGAGCGCATGGACGGCGCCGTTCTCGACCGCCGCCTCGTAGGGCGCCGGCACGTGCCAGAGGGCGAGGTTCGCCGCCCAGATCGGGAGCGCGACGAACGGGTTCGCGAGCACGCGAAGCCGCATCACGCCGGGAAGCGCGAGCAGCGGGCGGAGGAGGGGGCCGGTGAGGCCCGCGAGCAGGCAGAGGGGAGCAAGGTCGCCGATCAGCAGGTGCTGGACCATGTGGAAGGAGAAGAGCTCCTCCTCCCCGACCTCGGCGATCGGCGAGGCGACCGCCACCAGCAGGAGCGCGATCCCGAGCGAGAAGAGCGCGATCCTCCAGCCCGGCACGGGCTGGCCGCGGCGGGCGAGCGTGCGCGCCCGGACGGCGTAGGCGCCCGCGACGAGCACGATCGGCGCGAGCTGGAGGAGGTCGAACGTCCAGCTCGTGAGCAGGGACGGCTCGTCCACGACGGCCACTGTAGGGACCGTAGACTCGAATCGTGGGCGACGACCGTCAGACGTACGCGGCCGCCGGGGTCTCGATCGAGAAGGGGGACGCCGTCGTGGAGCGTCTGCGCGCGGCGGTCGAGTCGACGGGCGCCCGGGGCTTCGGCGCCTTCGCCGGCCTCCATCCGCTGGACGACCGGCAACTGCTCGCCGCGTCGACGGATTCAGTCGGGACGAAGCTGATCCTCGCGCGGGAGCGTGGGGCGCTGCGCGCGTGCGGCGCCGATCTCGCGGCGCACTGCATCAACGACGTCCTCACCTGCGGCGCGACGCCGCTTCTCCTGCTCGACTACGTGGCGGCGAACCGGATCGAGCTCGACCAGGTCGCGGAGCTCGTCGAGGGCGCCGCGGAGGTCTGCCGGGAGGCGGGCGTCGCGCTCGTCGGCGGAGAGACGGCCGAGCTGCCCGGCATCTACCGCGAGGACGAGCTCGACTTCGCGGGCACCTGCGTCGGCATCGTCGACCGGGAGCACCTGATCGACGGCTCGCGCATCGAGGAGGGCGACGCGATCGTCGGCTTCCCCTCCACGGGCGTTCACGCGAACGGCTTCACGCTCGTCCGCCGCGTGCTCGTGGAGGAGGAGTACGAGGGAGCAGACCTCCTGGCGCCCACCAGGCTCTACCTGGACGACGTAACGCGGCTTCGGGAGCGCACGGACGTCAGCGGGCTCGCGCACGTGACCGGGGGCGGGATCCTCGGGAACGTGTCGCGTGTGCTGCCGGCGGGCCTGCGCGCCGAGATCGACTGGGAGTCGTGGGAGCGCCCCGCCGTGTTCGGCTGGCTCGGCCGGCACGTCGACGAGGACGAGCTCCGGCGTGTCTTCAACCTCGGGATCGGGTACCTCGCCGTCGTGCCGGACCCGGCGGACGAGCTCGTCATCGGGAGCGTCGTGAGGACGTGATCGGCGTGCTCGTGTCAGCGGAGAGGGATCGAACCTGCAGGCGCTCCTCGACGCGGGGCTCCCCGTGGTCGCCGTCGCGTCGAACGAGCCCGGGGTGCGTGCGCTCGAGCGCGCAGAGGAGGCCGGCGTCGCCACGGCTGTGTTCCCGGTCGGCGACTTCGAAGACCGCGACGCGCGCGACGCCGCCATGGCCGGCTGGCTCGAGAGCCAGGGCGCCGAGCTCGTCGTGTGCGCGGGGTACATGCACCTCCTGCGCCCGTCCTTCCTTGCGCGCTTCCCCGGCCGGGTCGTGAACGTCCACCCGGCGCCGCTCCCCGACTTCCCGGGAGCCCACCCGCTCGAGGACGTGCTCGCGGCGGGCGCGCCCGCGGCGGCGGCGACCGTGCACTACGTGGACGAGGGGGTCGACACGGGCCCCGTGATCGAGAGCGAGCCCGTTCCCGTGCTCGCGGGGGACACCGTGGAGGCGCTGCGGGGGCGCGTCCACGCGGCCGAGCACCGGCTCTTGCCGCGAGTGGTGCGGCGCCTGTTGGGAGAGGGCGAGCCAAGCGTCGCCCCTCTGAGCGCCACGCGGGAGAACGCCTGATGCGCGCGCTGATCTCGGTCTACGACAAGACGGGCCTCGAGCCCTTCGCTCGTGGGCTCGCCGAGCTCGGCTTCGAGATCGTCGCGAGCGGGGGCACCGCGGCGACGCTCACGAACGACGGCCTGACGGTGACGCCGGTGGAGGACGTCACGGGCTTCCCCGAGGTGCTCGGCGGGCGGGTCAAGACCCTCCACCCGCGGATCCACGCCGGGATCCTCGTGCGGCAGGACCTTCCCGGGGACGTCGCGCAGCTCCACGAGCACGCGATCAGCCCGTTCGACCTCGTGTGCGTGAACCTGTACCCGTTCGACGCGACCGCGGAGCTTCCGGGCGCCGGGGAGGCGGACGTCCTCGAGATGATCGACGTCGGCGGGCCGGCGATGCTGCGGGCGGCGGCCAAGAACCACCCCCACGTGGTCGCGGTGTGCCGTCCCGAGGACTACGACACCGTCCTGCGGGAGCTGCGCGAGGGCCACGGCGCCGTCTCGGGCGACGTGCGCCGCCGGCTCGCGGGGATCGCCTTCTCGACGACCGCAGCCTACGAGGCGTCGATCGCCCGCTGGTTCCAGCGCGGTGAGCCGTTCCCCGAGACGTTCGTGCCGGCGTTCAGGCGCGTGCACGAGCTCGCGTACGGCGAGAACCCGCACCAGCGGGCGGCCTACTACGCCGAGCGCGGCGCACGCACGCACCTCCTCTCGTACGTGGAGCAGCTCGGCGGCAAGCCGCTCTCCTTCAACAACCTCAACGACCTGTCTGCGGCCCGGATGCTGATTCGGGAGCTCGGGGGGCCGGCGTGCGTGATCGTCAAGCACGCGAACCCGTGCGGAGTCGGGGTCGCGGAGTCCGTCGAGGAGGCGTATGCGCTCGCGCTCGCGGCCGACCCCGTCTCCTCGTACGGCGGGGTCGTCGTGCTGAACCGTTCGGTGTCACCGGAGCTCGGCGAGGCGCTGGCGCAGCAGTTCGTGGAGGTGCTCTTCGCGCCCGGGTACACCGAGCCGGCGCTGGAGGCGCTCCAGCGCAAGGAGGGCACGCGGATCCTCGGTCATTCGGAGCGGCGTGCGCCCGACGACGTGCAGCGCGACTACCGGCGCGTCATCGGCGGGTTGCTCGTGCAGGAGGGCGACCCGGTCGTCGCGGACCGCGAGGGGATGGAGGTCGTGTGCGGCGAGGTGCCCGACGAGGCCTGGGACGACCTCCTCTTCGCGTGGCGGGTCGCGAAGCACGTCACCTCCAACGCGATCGTCCTCGCGCGGGGCGGCCAGACGCTCGGCATCGGGGCGGGTCAGACGAGCAGGGTGGACGCGGTCCGGATCGCGGTCGAGAAGGCGCGCGAGCTCGGGCACTCCCTGGAGGGCGCGATGCTCGCCTCGGACGCGTTCTTCCCGTTCGCGGACGGGCCGCAGCTCGCGCTCGACGCGGGCGTGACGGCGCTCGTCCAGCCGGGCGGCTCGAAACGCGACGCCGAGGTGGTCGAGGCGGTCTCGGCGGCCGGCGCGGCGATGGTCTTCACCCACCGTCGCCACTTCAGGCACTAGCGAACGGGTGACTGTCACCGAAGGTGACTGTCACCTTGGTTGAAGGTGACCGTCCCCTTGCTCTTACTCGATGCCCTCGTCCTCGTTGAGGACGTGGGCGAAGCGGGAGTGGGCCTCCGCGATCTCGACCGCGCGACCGGCCTCGAGCTCCCGCCGCAGGTCGAGGAGCACCTGCGCCACGTCGGGCCGCTCCGAGAGCTGTGCCTCGATGCGGGAGAGGACGCAGCCCCTCTCCCAGAACGCGCAGTCGTCGCCCGGACAGCGCTCGGCATGCCCCTCGGCGATCAGCTCGATCGTGCAGAGCGGCCGATGCCCCACGGGCAGCTTCGGCTTCACGGCCAGAAGGTGACAGGGGAGCAGCGGCCGGCAATCGGCGCGACCGCGGATCTCGCTGCGGGAAGCTACGCAGCCGCACTCCCCACCGGCGAATGCGGAGGGCCAGGCCGATACGCTTCCGCGTCATGGCACGCCGGGAGTACCCGACGATCCTCGACCTCGTCGGACAGACCCCGATCGTGCGCCTCGACCGCCTCGGCCGGGAGGTGCCCGGTGAGCTCCTCGCGAAGCTCGAGTACCTGAACCCGGGCGGCTCGGTGAAGGACCGCATCGGCCTCGCGATGATCGAGGCGGCCGAGCGGGACGGCCGGCTGCGCCCGGGCGGGACGATCGTGGAGCCCACGTCCGGGAACACCGGCGTCGGCCTCGCGATGGCGGCCGCGCTCCGCGGCTACCGCTGCATCTTCGTCATGCCCGACAAGATGAGCCAGGAGAAGATCTCGATGCTCCGCGCCTACGGCGCCGAGGTCGTCATCACCCCGACGGCGGTCGACCCGCACTCGCCCGAGAGCTACTACGCGGTCTCCGACCGGCTCGCCGAGGAGATCCCCGGTGGATTCAAGCCCGACCAGTACTCGAATCCGTCCAATCCGCAGGCGCACTACGAGACGACGGGGCCGGAGCTCTGGGAGCAGACGGACGGAGGGCAGGTCGACGCGGTCGTCGTCTCCGTCGGGACCGGAGGCACGATCACCGGCGTCGGGCGCTACTTCAAGGAGCACGGGTCCTCGGCGACGATCGTCGCCGTCGACCCCGAGGGCTCCGTCTTCACCGCCGACGAGGAGCACCCGGAGGGGCCGTACCTCGTCGAGGGCATCGGCAAGGAGTGCTGGCCCGACACGCTCGACGCGTCCGTCGTGGACGAGTGGGTGCGCGTCTCCGACCGGGACTCGTTCGTCACGGCCCGCCGGCTCGCCCGCGAGGAGGGCCTACTCGTCGGAGGCTCGACGGGCTCGACTGCGTGGGCGGGGATCCAGATGGCGAAGCGGCTCGGTCCGGAAGCGCGCACGCTCATGCTGTTCCCGGACAGCGGCCGCTCGTACCTGTCGAAGTTCTACGACGACAACTGGATGATCCAGTACGGCTTCCTCGAGCGGACGACGCCGCCGCCCGCCGTCGAGGAGGTTCTCCGTTTCCGCCGCGCCGGGCACGAGGTGCCGGACCTCGTCACCGTCGGCTCGCACGAGAAGGTGGGCGCGGCCATCGAGCTCATGCAGCGGTACGGCATCTCCCAGGTTCCCGTGGTACGCGGGGACGAGGTCGACTCGCTGGCGGACGTCGTGGGGTCGCTCCAGGAGCGCGGACTGCTCGAGCGGGTGTTCCTGAACGCGGACGCGCTGAGCGAGGACGTCGCCGTCGCGATGCAGCCGCCCCTACCCGCGGTCGACGCGGACTCCTCGATCGACGAGGTCTACGAGGGTCTGTCCGGCGGAAGCGGCGCCGTCGTCGTCGTCGGAGACGGGCGCCCGAGCGGGATCCTCACGCGCTCCGACCTGCTGGAGTTCCTCGCAGCGCGACGCTCGCAGGTCGACGCCTCCTAGGCAGGGCGGGCCGCGCGGCGGCCCTTGACTCCGGCCCGCGACGCGCTCATAGTCTCGACCCGCGCATGAGATCCCTGGCAAGAGCAGGACGAACTGCGGCCGCGGTCCTCGCTCTCTCCGCGCTCGCGGCCCTCGCGCTGCCCGCCGCGCAGGGTGCCGCGCCGAGGATCAAGCTCTTCTCGTGCGTCAACGTCCTGTTCGACAACGAGCCTGCGGCGCTCAACCGCTGCCAGGACGGGCGCAGGCTGCGCTTCGAGCACATGACCGTGGCGGACGCGGCGATCTACACGACGGACGAGCGCTCGGCGCTCGAGGCCTGGCCGCTCACGGCCGACGGGAGGATCGCCAAGGGCACGTGCTACGTGGGATACCGGAACGACCTCGGCTGCGAGGTGGTCCCCGGAGATGCGTTCCAGCCGCGCGAGACGACGATCGCGCCCGACGGCCTTCACCTCTACGTCTCGAACTTCGGACAGGGCATCACGGTCTTCGACGTCAATCCGGGCGGCGCGCTCCGCTTCTCCGGCTGCGTGGGGACGACGGGCTTCGGCGACTCCTGCTCGGAGCACGTTCCCGGTACCGACGGCGGAGCGTTCATGGCGTTCGACCTCGCCGTCTCGCCGAACGGCGGGCGCCTGTACGTGACCGACTACCGCGGCATACTCGCCTTCCGGCGGCTGCCAGGCGGGAGCCTCGAGTACATCGGCTGCCTCAAGCTCGCGAGATCGACGTGTTCTGCCAGCCAGAACCTACCCTTCGTCGCCGAGGACGCAGAGGTCGCGCTGAGCGCAGACTCGCGGTTCGTCTACGTGATGGGCGGCGGCGGTGCAGCGGAGATCAGGGTCAAGGGGCAGCCGGTCGAGGTCCTGAGCGTGCTCGAGCGAACCGAGGGCGGTCCCGGGCTCCGGCTCGTCCAGGAGCTGAAGATGCCCGTGTGGGGAACCGACCCCGGAAGCCGTGGAGGCACCTCCATCGCTGTTCCCGCCGACGGCCGCCACGTGTACGTGACGGACCGTAGCCGGCTTGCGACGCTCGCACGGGAGGCGGCGAGCGGCAGGGTCCGCCTTCTCGGCTGCCTCGGGAACGACGACTATTCCTACGACACGCGCAAGTGCATGCGCGTGCGAGCGCCATCGGGCAAGGCCGAGACGATGGACGAGCCCTCCGACCTCGCGCTCACGGCGGACGGCCGCGGCCTCGCCGTCTCGAGCGACGACGGGCTCTTCTTCCTCCGCCGGAACGTCGCGACCGGTGTGCTCGGAGCCGTCGTCAAGCGTGGCGGGGAGCGGGTCGTGACTGTGCTCGCCTGCGCCCAGACGTCCAAGGCGAGTGGCCCGTGCCTGACGGACATCCCCTTCCAGGGATGGGCGGCGGAGCACGTCGCACTCTCGAGGCGCGGCGACCGTGCCTTCACGACGACGTTCTCGTCCCAGGTCCTCGCATCGGTCACGTCACCGTTCGCGGCGAGCGCACGGGGTGAGTCCGGTGCGGCCGTCAACCACCGGCTCGGGCTCAATAGCTTCGTCCTCGGTCGCACACGGGCGGCGTCCAAGCGTGCGTACACGTTCGCGGAGATCCCGTGGCTCTCGTTCGCGTTCGGCGTCGACCTCATCTCCGAGCACGGTTCGTCGGACACGTCGGAGGCAGTCCGCCTCACGCTCCCCGAGGGCCTCTCCTGGGGGGCCCAGCCGGCGTGGGCGCGGACCCTGTGGCCGGCCGGGGTCCCGGACTACTGGTCGTTCACCCCCGACGCCGAGTCCTGCGAGGTGGGCGGTCAGGTCGCGACCTGTCGCGCCGACGGCGTGCCCAGCGGCACGAACCTGTTCGGGTGGATCCTGGACGTCGTCGCCGCGAGGGCGGGCATCTACAAGATCACGGGCGAGGTCGTCCCGCCGGCGGACGGACGCAACATCCCGCCGAGGGGGAAGCAGACCCCGGCCCAGGCGACGCTCACACTCGTCGTCGGCGAGCGCTCGGGCGCGGTCGCGGTCGGGAAGGTCGTGCTTTCCCGTCCGAGACCGTCCTTCGTCGTCGCGACGGTCGAGGTGAAGCAGGGGGGTGAGGGCGTGCGGCCCGACTCGGGGACGTGCACGGGGTCCTTCCGGTCCGTTCCGGCGTACGGCAAGCGAACGTATCCAGCCTCCCTCCAGCGCGGCGCGGCGACGTGCGTGTACGCGTTCAACAATGCCCGCTACGCGGGCAAGACCCTCGTCGGCGAGATCGCCTTCGCGGTCGGCAAGACGAAGGTGAAGCGCGCGTTCTCCGTCCGCGTCGGCCCCGGGACGTCGCTCGTCGCGCCGAAGGGCGCGGTACTGAAACGCTAGGCCTCGCAGCTCAGACGGCGCGTCGGGCCGGCGCCGGCCGCGGCACGACGCTCGCGCGTCGCGCTCTCGTGGGCGACTCGGCCCGGATCGCCACGTACACCGCGCCGACGACGAGCAGCGCGCCGGCCAGCGTGAGCGGGCTCGGCCGCTCGCTGAGCAACACCATCCCGAGGGCGATCGCCACGAGCGGGTTCACGTACTGGTGCGTGACGACGAGCGAGATCGGGGCCACGCGGAGCAGCCAGGCGTAGGCGCTGAAGCCGACGAGGGAGCCGGCGACGACGAGGTACAGCCATGCTGCGATCGAGTCCGCGGCGAACGCCTGCGCGTCGAGCTCGCCGAGCTCGCCGAACAGGGCCCCGCCGAGCACGAGCAGCAGGCCACCGGCGAGCATCTCGTAGACGGCGGCGACGAAGGGACTCCGCGGCAGGCCCACCCGGGGCGAGAGGAAGGAGCCGAGCGACCACGACATCGCGGCTGCCACCATCACGGCCAGGCCGAGCGCCGTCGAGCCGTCCCCGAGGCCGGGCGCGACGACGAGCCCGAGCCCGGCGAGCCCCGCGACCGAGCTCAGGCGCGTCGCCCGGGCGGGATCGTCGCCCGCGAGCAGCCGCAGGCCGACGATCTGGAGCGGCACGGTGCCGACGATCATGGCCGCGATGCTCGAATCGATGCGCGTCTCGGCGACGTGCACCATCCCGTTCCCGAGCGCGAGCAGGAGGCTGCCCGCGAGCGCGCTCGCCGCGAGCTCGCGGGGCGCGACGCGCAGGCTCGTCCCGCGCAGCCGGAGGATCACCGCCAGGAGCGTCCCCGCGACGAGGAAGCGGCCACCGGCGGAGAGGAGCGGCGGCATCGTCTCCACGACGACCTTGATGGCCAGGTAGGTCGAGCCCCAGAGGACGTAGACGACGAGGAGCGCCGCCCAGACGTGCTTCGCGGGAGCGGTCACGACGAGGAGAACGTCCCGGCCTGCATTCCTGTGAGAACGAGCGCCGGCTGCCCCGCACTCCGGGAGGGCGATTCGAGTTCCTGCTCGTGTCGAGTCCCGAACCTGATCGCGCCCCCGGCTGCGCGCGGCTAGCCTCGTCCCCGTGGCGCCACCGCTCCGCTCCGACTGGCTCGACCGCCTCGGCGAGCTCCTCGCTATCCCGAGCGTGAGCGCGGACCCGGCGCACGCGGCCGACGTCGCCCGTGCCGCGGAGTGGGTGGCGGGCACCGTCCGTCGGCTCGGGGGAGAGGCCGAGGTGCGCGAGGACGGTCGCCTCGTCGTAGGCGAGATCGCCGGCCCGCCCGGCGCCCCGGTCGTCCTCGTGTACGGCCACTACGACGTCCAGCCACCCGATCCGCTCCAGCTCTGGGAGAGCGACCCGTTCCGCGCGGAGGTGCGCGGAGAGTGGGTGTACGCCCGCGGCGTGGCCGACGACAAGGGCCAGCTCTGGATGCAGCTCGAGGCGATCGAGTCGCTCCTCGCGGAGGGTCCTCTGCCCGTGGGCTTCCGGGTCGTCTGCGACGGCGAGGAGGAGACCGGAGGCGACGCGATCATCCGCTTCCTCGCCGCCGATCGCGAGCGGGTGGACGCCTGCCTCGTGCTCGACGGCTGGATGAAGCGCCGCAACCGGCCGGAGCTCGTCGTCGCGACGCGCGGCCTCGTCGCGCTCGACGTCGAGGTCACGACCGGCGACCGCGACCTCCACTCCGGCCACTACGGAGGGACAGCGTTGAACGCGATCCACGCACTCGCCCGGGCGTTGACCGCGCTCTTCCCCCGCGACGGCAGGCTGCCCGAGCCGCTGCGAACCGGCGTCACGCCGCCGAGCGACGATGAGCTGGCGGGTTGGAGCGAGCTGCCGCCAGGCGCCGAGGAGCTCGCCCGGGTCGGCGCCGTCCCCCTCGACGCGGCCGCGGCCGACGAGTTCTACGTGCGCGCCTTCGTCGAGCCCTCGCTCGACGTGACCGGGATCCTCGGCGGGAAGCCGGGGCTCCGGAACACGACCCTCGTGTCGAGGGCGTCAGCGGGGGTCACGATCCGGGTCGCGCCGGGCCAGGATCCCGAGGTGCTGGCGGCCGCGGCCGAGCGGCTCCTCCGCGAGGCGCTCCCCGCCGGGGCGACGATGGAGACCCGGGTCGACGTCACACCCCCCGCGACGCTGCCGTACGACAACGACGTCTTCCGGGCCGGGCGGGAGGCGTTCGGCGCGGTGTTCGGGACGCGCCCGCTCGTCGTGCGCGCGGGTGGGACGCTGCCCGTCGTGGCCGCGCTCGCGGAACGCGGGATCCCGACCGTGATGGCCGGGCTCGCCCTCCCCGACAGCCACACGCACTCGCCCAACGAGCGAATGCTCGTGGAGACGTTCCCGCTCGGGGTCGCCGCGGCGCGGGAGACGTACCGCGCGATCGCACGGCTCAGTCCCAGCGCCGCGAGAGCCTGAACGCCGCGTTGATGAGACCGACGTGGCTGTACGTCTGCGGGAAGTTCCCGGTCTGCTCGAGCGTGTCCGGGAGCAGGTCCTCCGAGTAGAGCCCGAGCCCGTTGTCGAGCGAGAGGAGCCGGTCGAAGAGGTCCTTCGCCTCGTCGGTCCGATCGATCAGCGCGAGCGCCTCGACGAGCCAGAACGTGCAGACGGTGAACGCCGCGTGCGTCTCGCCGAAGTCGTCCTCCACGGAGTAGCGGCGGAGCAGCCCGCCGTCCACCGACAGCGCCTTTCGGATCGCGTCCACGTGGGAGGTCGCGCGCGGGTCGTCGGGCGCGAAGTAGCCGAGGTGCACCGCGAGCAGGAGCGACGCGTCGAGCTGCGGCTCTCCGGCCACCTGCGTGATCGCTCCGATCTCGGCGTTCCAGCACCGTGTCTCCAGGATCTCGGCGGCCCGCTGCTCGACGTCCCGGGCGCGGGCGGCGAGCTCGACGGCGTCGAGCGCCTCGGCGACCTCGACCGCCCGCCGCGCCCCCGCCCAGTGCATGAGCACCGAGAAGCTGTGGAGGCGCGTGCGCCCGCGAAACTCCCAGAGGCCCGCGTCCGGCTCCTCCAGCCGGCGCTCGATCTGGTCGAGGAGGTTCTCCACGATCTCGACCGCGGTGCGGGGCGGGATCTCGCCGACGAACCGCGTGTCGAGGAACAGCCGGCTGACCCCGAGCACCATCTCGCCGTAGACGTCGTTCTGCACGTGCTCGAACGCCTGGTTCCCGACGCGGACCGGGCCGTCCCCCCGGTAGCCGGCGAGGTGCTCGAGCACCCGCTCCTCGGCGTCGCGGTCCCCGTTGATCCGGTAGGCGGGCTGGAGGACGCCCTCGCCCTCCTCGGCGATGTTGCGGAGGTACTCGAGGAACCGCTCCATCTCCTCCGAGTGACCGAGCCGCTCGAGCGCGTTCAGCGTGAAGTACGCGTCGCGGAGCCAGCAGAAGCGGTAGTCCCACGTGCGCCCCGAGCCGGGGTGCTCGGGCAGGCTCGTCGTCGTCGCGGCGAGGAGGGCGCCCGTGTCCTCGTACTGGTGGAGCTTGAGCGCGAGGGCGGAGCGGATGACCTCGCTCTGGTAGTCGCGGGGCACGCGCGTGCCCTTCACCCAGCGCCGCCAGTAGTCGAGCGTCCGCTCGAGGAAGCGCTCCGCCGTCTCCTCGAGCCCCGCCTCGAGCGGCTCACCCCAGGTGAGGACGAGGTGGCGGTCGCTCTCGAGCAGGAATGGCCGCTCGTCCTCGACGTACGTGAGCGGGACGTTGGTCGTCAGCCGGACCGGGGTAGGAAACCCCGTGTACTCGATGTGGTTCGAAGCCCTCCAGAGGCCCACCTCCTGCAGCCCGTACTCGTACGTGGGACGGCAGCGCACGCGTGCGCGCGGCTCACCCACGAGGGGGCGCAGGATCCGCACGAGCATCGACGGCTTGAAGAAGCGGTCGTACAGGTGGAAGCGGGGGGCGAAGTCGAGGAGCTCGAACTCCCCGCCGGGCCCGCGGAAGACGGTGCGGAGCACGTTCGTGTTCTCGACGTACTCCTGCTGCACGACCTCGGTGTCCGCGCCCTCCACGGCGAAGACGCCGCCTCGCTCGCGGTCGAGAAGCGGCCCGAAGACGAAGCTCGAGTCGGGCCGGGGCCAGCAGAGCCATTCCACCGAGCCGTCGCGGAGCAGCGCGTTGTACGAGCAGTTGCCGATGATGCCGAGACCGTGTGCCATCGTGATGCTATTCGCGGAGGCGTAGGTTGTACCTACCTGACGCGACCGGGACGAGGGAGGAGCCGCTGACCCCGCACACCGGACAGCACGCGCTCGTCGTCGCGAGCAACCGGCTGCCCATCCGTTTCACGCTCGAGGGCGCCGGATTCGACGTCCAGCCCTCGGCGGGCGGTCTCGCCGCGGCTCTCGAGGCCGTGCGCGGAGACGCGCTCTGGATCGGCTGGCCCGGGACCGTCGTGCCGGAGGCGCTCGAGCCGGACGTGACGCGGAGGCTCGCCGAGGACAACCTCGCCCCCGTGTTCCTGTCCGCCGACGAGGAGGAGGACTTCTACGGCCGCGTCTGCAACGACACTCTCTGGCCGCTCCTCCACTACTTCGGCGACCGGCTGCGCCTGACGCCGGAGGCCTGGCAGCGCTACGTGCACGTCAACGAGCGCTTCGCGGACGTGATCCTGGAACGCTGCGGGCCGGACTCGCGGGTCTGGGTGCACGACTTCCATCTCATGCTGCTGCCCGCGATGCTGCGGAGGCGCGCGCCCAACCTCTCGATCGGCTTCTTCCTCCACACCCCGTTCCCGTCCTCCGAGGTCTACCGCCTGCTGCCCGCGAGGGAGGAGGTGCTGCGCGGGATCCTCGGCGCCGACTACGTGAGCTTCCAGGTCGGCGACTACGCACGGCACTTCCGCTCCTCGTGCCTGCGCGTCATCGGGCTCGACTCGGAGCCGGACGCGATCGACGTC
The DNA here is from genome assembly GCA_963750595.1 of uncultured Actinomycetes bacterium. Classification (GTDB taxonomy): domain Bacteria; phylum Actinomycetota; class Thermoleophilia; order Gaiellales; family Gaiellaceae; genus GMQP-bins7. The sequence continues at coordinate 1,113,520 of CAVVRG010000003.1, forward strand.
GGGGGGCGCCGCGTCGGGATCGGGGTGGATCCGATCGGCATCGACACGGTCGGGTTCCGCGAGGTGCTGGACGACCCGGAGACCGCGCGCTTCCTCACGCAGCTCGACGAGCAGTACGCAGGGCGCAAGCTCATCCTCGGGGTCGAGCGGCTGGACTACACGAAGGGCATCCCGCAGAAGCTGCTGGCCTTCGAGCGCCTCCTCGAGCGGGACCCGTCCCGCGCCGGGACGACGACGATGCTGCAGGTGCTCGTTCCGTCCCGCCTCGAGAGCCCCGAGTACCGCCAGCAGCGCGACGAGATCGAGCTGCTCATCGCCCGCATCAACGGCCGCTTCGGCATGCCCGGTGTGACGCCGGTCGAGTACATGCACCGGCACATCTCGAAGCCGGGGCTCGTCGCCCTCTACCGGAGGGCCGACGTGATGATGGTGATACCGCTCCGGGACGGGATGAACCTCGTCGCGCACGAGTTCGTCCTCTGCCAGACGGCTTCCGGGCTGCCGGGCAGGTGGCGCGGCTCGCTCCTCCTCTCCGAGTTCGCCGGCGCGGCGCAGGTGCTCCCCGGGGCGTTGCTCGTGAACCCGTGGAACGTGGACGGCGTCGTCGAGCGCCTCGGGACCGCGCTCGAGCTCGACACCCCCGAGCGGAGACGGAGGCTCGAGACGATGGCCCGCCGCGTCGAGGCGCTCGACACGCGGAAGTGGGCGGACAGCTTCCTCACGCGCCTTGGCCGCTATTCGCTCCGCGATCGGCGGCATCCTCCGCCACCTGACGTCGACGGCGCCGTGAAGGACAAGCTGCTCCGGAAGTTCGCGAGCGCCAGGGCTCGCTCGATCGTCCTCGACTACGACGGGACGATCCGCGAGCTCGAGCCGCATCCCGACCTCGCGGTGCCGACCCGGGAGATCCGGTCGCTCCTGCGCGAGCTCGCGGCGCTCCCGGCGACCGACGTGCACGTGGTGAGCGGCCGCCGGCGACGCAACCTCGAGCAGTGGCTGGGGCAGCTCCCCGTGCATCTCTGCGCCGAGCACGGCTACCTCGCGCGAGCGCCCGGCGGTGAGTGGCGGACGCTCGTCGACCTCGACCTGAGCTGGATGCGCCCGATCGAGCGCCTCCTGCGCAAGGTCGCGGCCGACGTCCCGGGGGCGCACGTCGAACGGAAGGCCTGCAGCATCGCGTGGCACTACCGCGAGGCGGAGCCGGAGTACGGCTCGTGGCGTGCGCACGAGCTCCTGAACGACCTGGGCCAGCACCTTGGGGGCGCGCCCGCGGAGATCCTCCTGGGCCATCGCGTCGTCGAGGTGCGGGCGCGAGGCGTGGACAAGGGGGTCTACGTCCGCAGCATCTTCCCGGACGGCAAGGCCGCCGGGCGGTTCGTGATCGGCTTCGGCGACGACCGCACCGACCACGACCTGCTCGACGCGCTGCCCCGCGGGGCCGTCGCCGGGCACGTGGGCAGCCTCCTCCCGAGCGCGCGGGTGGCGGGCGGACCAGCGTGAGCACGTCCACGTCGTCGGGCCGGGAGAGGTGCGGGGCCTCCTCCGCGAGCTCGCGGCGGCGGTGCCGACCCCGGGACAGGCCCGGGCGGCCGCGTCCTAGCTCGTCTTGCGGTCGCTAGGCGGTCACGGGCGTGCGGCGCCGGAACGCCGCCGCGTGCCCGCGGGCGTTCGCCTCGCGGAGCTCGTCCTCGTCCAGCGCCTCGATGCGGAGGAGGAGCTCGAGCTCGTCGCGAAGGTGCGTGCGCATCATCTCCGGCCCGTCCGTCGCGATCGTGAAGGCGACGCCGTGCTCGACGAACCGCCGGAGCGTGTCCACGACGGCCGCCTCGTCGGGGAGCGCCTTCGTCAGCAGGTTCGACGTCGGGCAGATCTCGAGGACGGTGCCCGCGTCGCGGAGCGAGCGCATGAGCTCCGGATCGTCCGCGGCGAGGATGCCGTGCCCGATCCGCTCGGGACGGAGGTGCTCGATCACCTCCCCGATCTCCTCGCGGCCCATGTCGCCGCCCTCCTCGCCCACGTGGATCGTCGCGCCGAGACCGGCCTCACGCGCCGTCTCCAGCAGCGGGGCGAGCTGCATGTAGTCGTAGCGCTCTCCGCCCGGACGCGGCCCGGCGATGTCGACGCCGACGATGCCGCGGCTCGCCCAGCGGACCGCCTTCTCGACGATGATCTCGTTGAGCCGTCGGTCGAACGTGCGGTCCATCATCAGGATCAGCCCGGCGCGCACCTGCGGGTACTCGAGGCTCGCCAGGTCCAGGCCGCGGATCGCCGCCAGGATGATGTGGTCGAGGTCGCGCTCGCCACCGCGGTTCCGCTTCATCGGGTTGAAGCGCAGCTCGAGCGTCGTGATCCCCTGCGACCGGTACGCGCCGCCGATGGCGCCGTGCACCGAGCGCTCGACCGCGAGCGGCGAGGACTGGATCAGCTCCGTCCAGTGGTAGATCTGGTCGAGCTCGTCGAGGCCCTGCACCCCGCGCGGGTCGGAGACCGTGACGAGCGCGTCGAACTCCCAGTAGTCCTTGACGGGGAGGGCGATGCCCTGCTCGTGGGCCAGGCTCCAGAGGATGTCCGAGGCGACCGAGCCGCCGAGGTGTGTGTGGAGCTCCGCGAGGCCCTCGCCCTGGAACATCGTGCGCGGGAGTGTAGGGGTCGGGTCTTGCGTCGTGCATCCTTCGGTACTCGATGCAAGGCCTGACCCCCGGGCGGCTCGCCGTCAGCGCCACGAACCACTGCCTCACGGGATGCGGGATCGGCGAGGTGCTGGGGATGGTGCTCGCGACCTGGTGGGGCTGGGGGAACGCCGCCTCGATCGCGCTCGCGATCGCGCTCGCCTTCTTCTTCGGCTACCTGCTGAGCATGGTCCCGCTGCTGCGGGCGGGAACGGCGCTCGGCGCCGCCCTCGGGATCGCGCTCGTGGCGGACACGCTCTCGATCGCGACGATGGAGGTCGTCGACAACACCGTGCTCCTTCTGTGGCCCGGCGCGCTGGACGCGGGCCTCCGCGACGCTCTCTTCTGGGTCTCCCTCGCGATCGCGCTCGCGGTCGCGTGGGGCCCGACGTTCCTCGTGAATCGTGCGCTCATCGCGCGCGGGAAGGGGCACGCGCTCGCCCACGGCGCGCACGGCGATTCGCACTGAGCGCGAAACCAGGGTGACAGTCACCCGGGCTCAGCGTGCCGTCGTCCAGGGACGCGGGTCCGGGAGCGGCGTGAGGACCGGCTCGATCTGGCCCCGCAGGTGCTCGAAGGCGGGCGGGAGGATGAGCGCCTCGCCGAGGTGCTCCGGATCCTCGTCGACGCCGAATCCTGGCCCGAGCGTGGCGATCTCGAACAGGACGCCGCTCGGCTCGCGGAAGTAGATCGAGCGGAACCAGAAGCGGTCGACGACCGGCGTCGGACGCAGGCCCGCGGCCGACACGCGCTCGCGCCACGCCTCGTGGTCCTCCATCGTCGAGCTCCAGGCGACGTGGTGCACCGTTCCGGCACCGCCGAGCCCGCGCTCCGTCGGCGGCGGGTCGTAGGCGTAGAGGCTGCCGCGGCTCTCGCCGCGCGCCTCGTAGGCGGGAGTCGGGAAGGCAGGTGACAGTCCCCGTTCGGGGACAGTCACCGTGAAGCCGAGCGCGTCCTCGAGGAGCGGGCGGCTCGCGTCCGGATCGGCCGAGAACGCGCGCACGCCGTCGAGGCCCTGGAGTGCGAGGTCGGCGAGGATCTCCGGATGCTCCGCTACGAGCGGCTCGTCCGTCGTCGACACGACGACCAGTCGGTGGCGCAGGCCCTCCGGGTCCTCGAAGGTGACACCCGCCTCGTCGCGCGCGAGCACGTCCGTCTCCGGCCCGAGCCGCGCCTCCCAGAAGTCGAGGGCGGCCTCCGAGCCGACCCGCCAGACGACCGTGTGCACCATCCCGGCGCCGGACACGCCCGCGCGGCACGCCGGGGTACTCGAAGAACGTGATGTCGCTGCCGGCGCTCCCCTGCTCGTCCGCGTAGAAGAGGTGGTAGACGGTCGGGTCGTCCTGGTTGACCGTCTTCTTCACGAGGCGGAGGCCGAGGACGCGCGTGTAGAAGTCGAGGTTCCGCGGCGCGTCCGCGGTGATGCAGGTGACGTGGTGGATACCCTCGAGCTGCATGTCGCCCAGCCTAGCGACCGCCCGTTAGGCTCCTCCCCGTGAAGATCGGGATCGTCGTCCCGTTCTCCTGGTCGTTCTGGGGCGCGGTGGTGGAGCACGCCGAGCTCCAGGCCGCAGCGCTCGAGGACCTGGGGCACGAGATCAAGCTGATCATGGGCAACGACCCGCCCGGCCAGTTCACGCGCGCGCTCCACCCACGCGTGGGCCGTCACGACAACCCTCCCGCGAACGTGATCCCCGTCGGCCGCTCCGTGATCGTGCCGGCGAACGGCTCCCTCCCGAACATCGTCCTCTCCCCGCGTGCCTTCTTCCGCATCCGGCGGACGCTCGAGCGCGAGCGTTTCGACGTGCTGCACCTGCACGAGCCGATGACGCCCGCCATCTGCGTCACGGCGCTCGTGCTCGCGCGCACGCCGATCGTCGCGACGTTCCACTCCTCGGGCGAGCTCGGCTGGATGAAGGCGGGTGGCCCGCTCTGGGGGTTCCTCGCCGACCGGATCGACCATCGGATCGCCGTCTCGGAGCGGGCGCGCGCGTCGCAGGAGCGGTGGCTCCCCGGCGACTACGAGGTGATCCCCAACGGCGTCCTCGTCCCCGGGTCCGCGCCGGCCGGCGACCGGGACCACCGCATCGTGTTCGCCGGGCGCCAGGAGCCGCGCAAGGGGCTCCAGGTGCTCCTTCGCGCGTGGCCGGAGATACGGCAGCGCACCGGCCTTCGGCTCACGGTCGCGGGGGCCGATCCGCTGGCCGTCCGCCTCCTGCTGACGCGCCTGCGCGTCTCGGACGAGGGCCTCGACGTGGTCGGCTTCCTGAGCCAGGACGAGCTCACGCGGACACTCCTCGGCGCGAAGGCGCTCGTGGCCCCGTCGCTCGGCCAGGAGAGCTTCGGGATGGTGCTGACGCGCGCGTTCGCCTGCGCGCTCCCTGCCGTCGCCTCGGACATCCCGGGCTACCGCGAGGTGCTCGACCCGGCTGCCTCGATCGCCGTCCCGCCGGACGACCCGGGGGCGCTCGTCGAGGCGGTCGAGGGGCTCGTCGCCGACGAGCCGCGACGCCGGGCGATGGGTGAGGGCGCACGGACGATCGCTGTCGAGCGGTACTCCTGGCCCGGGATCGCCGGGCGCCTCGTCGAGATCTACGACGGCGTCACGCGTGTGGCGAGCGAGCTGCGCGCCGCATGACCGCCGTGGCCCGCGTCTGGAGGAACGGCTGGGTGCAGACCGCGGCTCTGGTACTGCTCACGACGCTGGCCTTCGTCGTCCTCTGGTGGCGCGGCCCGAACTGGGGTCAGGTGTGGGAAGCGTTCCGGTTCGTCGTCTGGAGCTGGATCGTCCTCGCGCTCCTCCTGAACGTCGTCTCGACCCTCTGCCGCGCGCTCTCGTGGCGGCTCACGATCCGCCAGGCCCTGCCCGCCCGCAACCAGCCGCGGCTCGTGCACGTCCTCTCGTCCTTCGGCGTCGGTCTCTTCGCGAACGCGGTCGTGCCGGGGAGGCTGGGCGAGCTGGCGCGCGTGGCGACGCTCCGGCGTCACCTTCCGGACGCGCCGGCGGGGACGAGCGCCGCGCTCGTCGGGACGGTATTCGCGCACCGGCTGTTCGACCTCGTGCCGGCCACGATCCTCGTCACCTGGGTGCTGCTCACCGCCGAGGTGCCCCACTGGGCGGTCGTCGCGCTGATGATCGCCGCGGCCGTGGGATTCGCGCTCTTCACGATCGCGTGGCTCGGCGCGCGCCGACACCAGCGGCCGATGCGAAACGAGGGCATGGGAAGGGCCAGGCACCTCCTGGTCATGGCCCGCCAGGGGCTCTCGGTCCTCAACGCGCCCGTGCCGCTCCTCGGCGCGATCCTCCTCCAGTGCCTCGGCTGGCTGCTCCAGCTCCTCGCGGTGTACGCGGCGATGAAGGCCTTCGGGATCGAGGCGCCGCTCCCCGCCGCCGGGCTCGTGCTCGTCCTGATGAACATCGCCACCATCGTCCCGCTCTGGCCGGGCAACGTCGGGCTCGTGCAGGCGGCGGTCGCGCTCCCGCTCCGCAACTACGGCGTCCCGTATGCGACCGGGTTCGCGTACGGGCTCGCGCTCCAGGGGCTCGAGATGGCGTGCGGGATCGGGCTCGGCCTGATCGCGCTGACCCGCGAGGGCGTGTCGGTGGCGATGCTGCGGCGCATGCAGGACGAGGAGCAGTCCGCCGAGGACGTTACCGAGGGGATCGAGGGGCTCGTGGAGGAGCTCGACCAGGAGGCAGCCCGTGAGGGCGCTCCTGTGTCCCGCTAGCCTCAAGGGCGTCCTCTCCGCCAGGGCGGCCGCCGCCGCGCTCGCACGTGGCTTCCGCGCAGCCGGCGCCCGCGCGACCGAGCTCCCGGTCGCCGACGGGGGAGAGGGGACGGCCGAGGCGCTGCGGGGGGCGCTCGGCGGCGCATGGCGCGAGGCGATCGTGCGCGACCCGCTCGGACGGTCGCACACGGCGCGGTGGCTCGTCCTTCCGGACGGACGGGCCGTCGTCGAGGCCGCCGCTGCGATCGGGCTGCCGCTCGTCGCACCGGACGAGCGCGACCCGCTCCGCGCGTCGAGCCGGGGCCTCGGCGAGCTCGTGCTCGCCGCGCTCTCCGGCTCTCCGACCTCGCTCGTCGTGGGGCTCGGGGGCACCGCCACCGTCGACGGGGGCCGCGGTCTCCTGGACGTGCTGCCCGCCCTCCCCGTGCCGACCGTCGCGCTCTGCGACGTCCTCGTCCCGCTCGAGGAGGCCGCGGCGCGCTTCGGACCTCAGAAGGGCGCCAGCCCGGAGGACGTCGCTCTGCTGGAGGTCCGGCTGCTCGCGCGCGCGGAGCTCCGGCCGTACGCGGCGCTCCCGGGCGCCGGCGCCGCGGGAGGCCTCGGCGCCGCGCTCGCGTCGCTCGGCGCCGAGCTCGTCCCGGGGGCCGCCGCGGTGCTCGACCTCCTCGGGCTCGACGCTCTCCTCGCCGGCCACGATTTCGTCGTCACGGGCGAGGGCGAGGTGGACGACACCACGCTCGCCGGGAAGGCTCCCGGCGAGGTGGCGCGGAGGGCAGCGGCGGCAGGTGTCCGCTGCGTCGTCTTCGGGGGTCGCGTCAGCGCCGAGGTGGAACGGGCCGAGACCGTCGCGCTCTCGGGCGACCCCGCGCGCGCGGAAGCCGACCTCGTCGACCTGGGTCGGCGGCTGGCGTTCCGATGGGGGTGACGCAAGAGCAGCGACCGCGAAGCGGACGCCTTCAGGGGTCTTGCCGGATCAGCGACCTTCCGCGTCGCTTGCCTCGCCCGGCCGACCTGCCAGCGTAGGGGCGAGGCTTGCCTCGCCCGGCCGACCCTGGGTAGGTGACAGGCACCTTCCGTGCCAGTCACCTCTGCGCAGTCAGCGACTCTCGGCCTGGGCCAGGCGGTCGGCCATCGCCTCGAGGAGCTTCCAGGCGACCTGCGGCCGCGCCTCGACGAACGGGCGGAAGACGAAGACCGGGAGCCCGAACGTGCGCAGGTCCGAGACCGCCGTGACCGTCGCCGTGCGCGGGCGGCGGTCGATCAGCGCGATCTCCCCGAACGCCGCGCCGGGGCCGAGGCGCCCGACCTCCTCGCCGTGGACCGCGACGCTGGCCTCTCCACTCTCGACCACGAAGAACATGAGCCCACCCTCACCCTCGAGGGCGATCTTGTCGCCCGCCATGAAGCGGCGCTCGTTGAACTCGTCGGCGAGGCTCTCGAGCTCGGAGTCGTCGAGCCCGGAGAAGAGGGGCACGTTGCGCAGCAGGTCGGGTGTCGGCTTCGCCATGGGGCGATTCATACACGAAGACCGAGCCCCGTGTCACGCCTCCGGGGCCGGCGGTGCGAGCTCCTCGATGCGGAGCTCCGCGGCCCGCAGGCGCTCCACGCAGGCCCGGTACAGCTCCTCGCCGCGGCGGAAGAGGGCGATCGCCTCGTCGACCGCGACGTCGCCGCGCTCGAGCCGTGCGACGACGTCCTCGAGCTCGCGCTGCAGCTCCTCGAACGAGCGCTCGGGCGCGGGCTCGCTCACGGACGGACGTCCTCGACCCGCGCGCCGAGCCCTCCGCTGGCGAGCTCGATCTCGAGGCGCTCGCCCGGCGTGAGCGAGGACGCCTCCCTCACGGCGGCGCCGTGGGCGCGCACGATCGCGTAGCCGCGGCCGAGCGTCGCGAGTGGGGAGAGGGCCTGCAGGCGCGCGCCCGCGTGGTCGAGCGCGGCACGGCGGCGCTCGAGGAGGAGCCGCGGCGCGCCACGGAGCCGATCTCCGACGCGCGTGAGGCGGGCCTCGTCCCGCGCGACGAGTGTCCGAACGGCGAGCTCGAGTCGTCGTCTGCACGCCTCCACCGCGGAGCCGAGCTCCCGGGCGTCGGGCACGACGAGAGCCCCGGCCGCCGTCGGCGTCGGTGCGCGCTGATCCGCGGCGAGGTCGCAGAGAGGCGCGTCCTGCTCGTGTCCCACGGCCGACACGACGGGCACCGGTGACGCCGCGACCGCCCGGACGACGGCCTCGTCGCTGAAGGGCAGGAGATCCTCGAAGCTCCCTCCACCCCGAGCGAGCACGATCACGTCGATCTCGGGGTGCTCCCCGAGCGCACGGAGCGCGGCCACGATGGCCTGCTGCGCGCCCCGTCCCTGGACGCGCGTCTCGCAGACGACGACCTTGGCCGCCGGGAATCGACGACCGATCGTCGTCACGAGGTCGCCGCGGGCGGCGGCGTCGGCGCCGGTGAGGATGCCGATCGCGCGGGGCACCCGGGGAAGCGTGCGCTTCCGGGCCGGCTCGAAGAGACCTTCCGCCGCGAGCCGGCGCTTCAGCTGCTCGAGTGCGAGGAGGTGCCCACCGAGGCCCACACGCTCGATGGTCGTCGCCCGCAAACCGAGCGCGCCGCGCGCCTCGTACAGCTCGGCGCGCCCGGCGACGTGCACCGTCTCCCCCTCGTCGAGCCCGAGGTCGAGCCGGTCGAAGGCCCGTCGGGGGATCGTGACGCCGAGGGTCGCGCCGCTCACCGGGTCCTTGAGTGTCAGGAAGACGTTCGCCCACGCCGGGTTCCGGCGCAGCTCGGTGACCTCGCCTTCCACCCAGACCGCGGGCAGGCGACGGAGGAAGATCGAGACGCCGCGGTTGAACGCGGACACGGAGTACACCTTGCGCTCGCCGTGGAGGACGCCCTCGACCTTCACTGCGCTGAGACTAGCCCCCGCGGCCGCGCCGGGGCCGTGGGCGGGGAAGAGCAGGCCTCGCCCCGTCCGGACTCGTCCCGTCTACAGCAGGATCTCGACCGCGGTCGTCGGAGCGCAGCCGCGCCGGATGAGCTCGACCGCGGAGTGGAGATCGACCTCGCTGCCCGCGAGCCGCTCCGCGAGATGAACCGGATATCCGGCCTCGAGCAGGATGTGGAGCCTCCAGCTCTCGACCTTGGCGGGCTCGTTCTCGTTCCAGATCGGTGTCTCGGTCGTCTCGGCCATGCGCGTGGTTTCGTGGTCGTTGAGACGTTCCCTTCCCCGGTTTGGTTGCCACGCCCCCGGTCCGGCGCTCACGCGGAGGCCGATGTCCGCGAGGCCTCGTACGTGCGGGCGAGCTCCAGGATCCGGTCCTCGAGCCGCAGCGCCGCGGCGTCGGCAGCCTGCTGGAACCGCTCCGCGATCATGGCGTTCGCGTGGCGGAGGAAGGTCTCGGTCGACCGGTCGAGCTCCTCGCGGAGGCGGTCCGCAGCCTCCTCGCGGATCGCGCGCATGCGGTTCTCGAACTCGACTGCGCCGGCCTCGCTCAGACGGTCGACCTCGCGGGTGGTCGCGCGCTCGAGCTCGACGACCTGCCGCCGCTCGAGCTCGGCGAACACGCTCTGGATCCGCGCGCTCGCCTCGGTCTCCGCGCGGTCGACCTGCTCGGCGACGGCGTGCTCGTGCTGCCGCAGCCGCTCGGTCATGTCCTCGATCGCCCTCCGCCGGTCGTCGGCCTGCGCCTGGAGCTCCTCGAGCGCGTGCGCGAGAGCGTCCTTCGCGGTCGCCTCGAGCTCGTCCCGGAGCCGCGACGAGGCCGCGCGCTGCTGCTCGACGGTCGTCCCCAGCTCGGCCGCCTCGGCCTCGATCCTGGTCTCCACCTCGCCGATTCGCTGTCGCTGGACCTGCTCGAGAGCCGTGACCTCGCCCGCGAGGGCGCGTTGGGCGCGCTCGAGATCCGCTTCCCAGGCCCGGAGCCGCTCCTCGAGGCGCCTCTCCACGGCGGCCAGCGTCTCCGCGAGCTGCTCGGAGAGCTCCCGCTCGCGCACCGTGAGCTCGCCGCGGCGCTCGTCCGAGAGCTTCCTCTCCTCCGTCGCGTAGGTCGAGAGCGCGTCCGCGTGCGCGCGGGAGATCGCGACCCGCAGCTGCTCGGCCTGCACCGTCGCCTCGTCCTCGGCCGCTGCCCTCACGCTGCGGCGCGCGTCCGCGACGAGCTCCTCCGTCCGGGCCGCGCGTGCGCTCGCGCGGCGGAGGGCGAGCGTGAGCGCGACGGCGGCGAGGAGCGTCACCGCGAGCGCTCCGGCGAGGATCCAGGCCGCGGCCGACATGCAGAGATGCTAGATGGTCGATGCCACGATCTCGCGCGTCCGGATGCGCGATCTGGCGCGTCCGGGCCGCTCCCGCCCGGACGCAGGCCGCAAAACGGCCTGGCGTCGGGCGTGCGCTTCGCGCCCCGGAGCGGCCAGCTCGCGCCCCGGGGTCGGCGATCTCATGGCATCGACCATCTAAGCGGCTACAGGCGGAAGGCGACCAGGGTGGTCGCGAGGGCGATCGTCGCCACGGTCAGGAGCCGCAGCGCGCGCTCCGCCGGCGCGAGCAGCCAGGCCGCGCCGAGCTCGCTCCGCGTGCCGTCTCTCAGCTCGATCTCCCCGCGGACGACGGCTGCCTTCCGCCGGACCAGACGCACCTGGCTCGAGAGCGCGCGCTGCGCGAGCGAGAGGAGGACGGCGAAGAGGGCGCCGAGCACCGCGGCGACCCCGAGGTCACCCGCGACCGCAGCGTACCCGCAGAGCAGCGGGAAGCCGCCCCAGCCGAGTCCGAACCACAGGTCGTCGTGGAACCTGCCTCCGGCGAGCTCGAGGTTGTAGGCGAGGACGAGGAACAGGCCGACCGGGACGAGGAGCGCCAGCCAGGGCCGGAAGGTCGCCGCTCCGGCGAGGCCGATCGCGCATGCGGCGGTGATCGACGTCACCGCGAGCACGACGAGCACGCCGTCGGGGATCGCCGTGCGGAGCGGGCGCCCGGTGCGCTCGTCGAGCGCGTGCGCGCCGATCCCGACGGCGAGAACGAAGGCGGCGGCGGCGGCGCCCAGCCTCCCCCAGGCGACCGTCGGCGCGAGGCAGCCCCCGATGACCACGTAGGAGACGTGCCAGGCGGTGTACGGAGGGTGGAGGAGGGTCACGTAGTCCCGCCAGCCGCCTCGCTCGAGCGCGTAGAAGGCCGGGCGTGCCTCGGACGGCGCGGTCATGCCCGCGTCCCCCAGATCACGACCCCGCCGCCGAGCGAGAGCCGCCTCGCGCGGACGTCCTCCATGCCCGCCGCGCGCCAGAGCTCGGCCTGGCGCGTGATCGGGTAGCGCTCCCAGAACGAGCGGATCGAGCCCCCGAGGAAGTCGCCCACCTCGTCCCAGCCCGACCGCAGGGCCCTGCCCGCGAGCGGGAGCCCGAGCCGCACGTACAGCTCCCACAGCGGTCGCGCCGCTCCGCGCGGCACGCCGAACTCGAGCGACGCCACGACCCCTCCCGGACGGACGACCCGCGCGAGCTCCGCCAGCGTCGCTCCGGGGTCGTCGACGTACCGGAGGAGGTACGTGAAGGTGAGGTGGTCGAACGAGGCGTCGGCGAACGGCAGGCTCTCCGCCGGGCTCTCGACCAGCGGAACGCGGTCCCCGAAGCGCGACCTCGCGACGGCGAGCATCTCGGGGCTCTGATCGAGCCCGGTGACCCGGTGCCCGCGCCGGAGGAGCGCGGCGGCCACGAGCCCCGTCCCGGTCGCGACGTCGAGGACGTGCCCGCCGTCGTCCGGGAGACGGGAGACGAGGAACCGGCGCCAGCGGGGATCCTGCCCGAGCGACAGGGTCGCTCCCACGCGGTCGTACGACCGGCCGAGCGGCGCGAACAGCTCGCGGGCGTCGAACGAGGACATCGACCCTATTCTGGCGGCATGGAGCTGGTGGAAGAGCTCGGCCGCGCCATCGAGCTCGTCGGGCGGCACGTGGAGGAGGCCGATGTCGTCTCGGGCGTGATCGCCTCCGAGCCCAGTGCCGGCGCGCGCGTCTACCTCTGCTCCGTCGACGGCGGCGACGGCCTCCGGAGCTGGATCGCGGTCCGAGCGGACGGGGCGCCCGTGACGAGCCGGCGCGAGCTCCGCGAGGCGGTCTCGATCGCGGCGCTGTGCGAGGTCGCGGCCGACGCGGCCGGCGGAGGAGATCTCGACGCTCTCATCGCGAGCCTCGCCGAGCTGCGGAGGACGGAGGCCCCACCGGGGATCGAGGACGCCGAGGAGGCCGCGCGCGCCCTCAGGGTGGTGCTGTCCGGCTCGCCGCAGGTCGCCACGCCCGATCGGCTCGACGAGATCGGCGTCGCGACGCGGCGGCTGGAGCGCGAGCTCGATCCCGCGGCGCCCTCTCCGTTCTCGTCGGCGATGCAGGCGGCGCAGGCCGCGGTGAACGAGCTCCAGCGCGAGATCGAGGCGGGCTACCGGCTGCCGCTCTCGTAAGCCTGGCGGCGCCGCCTACAATCGCGGCATGGAGAGCGGTGGCGGTGGCTTCTTCCCGTTCGGTGGCGATCCCGAGGAGCTGCTCGGCGCGCTGCGGGACTTCGCAGAGCGTCAGGCGGAGACCGTGCAGGACGCCCAGCGCGAGCAGTTCGCCACGCTCACCCTGAGCACTGCCGTCGAGCTGACGGCCGCGGCGCTCTCCCAGATACAGGTCGAGGGCCCGTCCGACGCGCAGGCGATCGCGCTTCGCGACGCAATGCGCGTCCTCTTCCCCGAGGCGGTCGCGCTCGTGTCCGCCGCCCGCCAGGGCTTCATGCGGCTGTAGGGGCCGGGCATGCCCGGCCGGCCCGCCGGGTCAGGCCTCCCAGCGGTGCGCGACGAGCGCGAGGACGAGGGCCTCCTCGGTCGGGAGCCGGTTCTCGGCCTGTCGCCACACGATCGACTGCTGCCCGTCGATCACGTCCGCGGTGACCTCCTCGCCCCGGTGCGCGGGCAGGCAGTGCATGAAGATCGCCTCCTGGCCAGCCGTCGCCAGGAGCCGCGCGTCCACCCGGTACGGCTCGAACGTCGCGACGCGGCGCTCGCGCTCGCCCTCCTCGCCCATCGAGACCCAGACGTCCGTGTACACGGCGTCCGCGCCGGCGACCGCCTCGTACGGGTCGGCGACCACGCGCCCCGGGGCTCGCGGCTCGTAGCCCGGTGGGCAGGCGACGACGACCTCGACCCCCGCGAGCGCGCCCGCCTCGAGCAGGGAGGTGGCGACGTTGTTGCCGGCCCCGACGAACGCGACGCGGAGACCCTCGAGGCGGCCGAAGTGCTCGCGGAGCGTGAGCAGGTCGGCGAGGGCCTGGCAGGGATGGTGCGCGTCCGTCAGCGCGTTGATGACCGGCACGGTCGCGGATCCCGCGAGCTCCTCGACGGTCTCGTGCGCGAACGTCCGCACGACGATGGCGGCCGCGTATCCCGACAGCGTGCGGGCGGTGTCCTCGATCGTCTCGCCCCGACCGAGCTGCAGCTCGTCCGGGCGGAGGAGGAGCGGCATCATCCCGAGGCGCTCCGCGGCCGCCGCGAACGACACCCGGGTCCGTGTCGACGGCTTCTCGAAGAAGCACACGAGCGTGTCGCCGCGCAGCGCGTCGACGAACCCGTGGGGCCGCGCGCGCATCACCTCGGCCAGGTCGAGGAGCGCGGTGAGGGAGCCGGCGTCGAGATCGGAGATACGCAGGAAGTGGCGCGGGATAGCGGGTGCGGTGATCACCTGACCACCTCTCCGGCCGCGACGCCCGGCCGGTGGAGGACGCGGAGCAGCGGCGCGAGCGCGTCGGCGAGCGTCGGCCGCCCCATCTCCCGGATCTCGTAGCGGGCGCGGCGCACCGGTCCGGTCGTGGGGAGCAGGCGCGCCAAGTCGATCGGCGTGCCGGTGACGACGACGTCCGCGTCCACCGCCTCGATCGTCGCGCCCAGATCCTCGAGCATCTGCTCCGAGTAGCCCATCGCCGGGAGGACATGGCCGAGATGGGGGTGTGCGGCGAAGACGTCCGCGATCGTCCCCCTGGCGAACGGGCGCGGGTCGACGAGCTCGGCCGCGCCCTCCTGTCGCGCCGCCACGGTACCCGCGCCGAAGGTCATCCCGCCGTGCGTCAGCGTCGGCCCGTCCTCGACCACGAGGACCCGCTTGCCCCGGAGAGAGGGGCCCGGATCCAGGGTCACGACGGACTCGGCGGTGACGACGGTCGCGAACGGATTGGCCGCCGCGACGTCGCGGAGCACCTGCTGCACCTTCGCCGGCGGAGCGCTCGCCACCTTGTTCACGACGACCACGTCGGCGCGAAGGAGGTTCGCCTCGCCCGGGTGGTACGTGAGCTCGTCGCCCGCGCGCAGCGGATCGGTGACGACCACGTGGAGATCCGGTCGGAAGAACGGCAGGTCGTTGTTCCCGCCGTCCCATACGAGCACGTCGCTCTCGTGCTGGGCCAGCTCCAGCACGGCCCCGTAGTCGACGCCCGCGTAGACCGTCATGCCGAGGGCGACCGGCTCCTCGTACTCCTCCCGCTCCTCGACGGTGGGTCGCGCGCGGTCGATGTCCTCGAGGCTGCCGAAGCGCTGTACGCGCATGGCCTCGAGGTCGCCGTACGGCATCGGATGCCGCACCAGCCCGACGCGGTGGCCCGCGGCGGCGAGGAGGGAGCCGATGCGACGGCTCGTCGGGCTCTTCCCGCAGCCGGTTCGCACGGCCGTGACCGCGACGACGGGCTTCGAGGCCTCGAGCATCGTCGCGTGCGGGCCGAGGAGCGTGAAGTCGGCACCCGCGGCGAGCACCTGCGAGGCCCTGTGCATGACGTCCTCGTGGCTCAGGTCGGAATAGGACAGGACGACCGTGTCGACGCCCTCCTCCCGCACGATCTCCCCGAGCTCCGCCTCCGGGCGGATCGGGATGCCGGCCGGGTAGAAGCGTCCGGCGAGCGACGCCGGGTACGTCCTCCCCTCGATCCCGGGGATCTGCGCCGCGGTGAAGGCCACGACCCGCACCGAGTCGTCCTCGCGGAAGACCGTGTTGAAGTCGTGGAAGTCGCGTCCCCCGGCCCCCATGATCACGACCCGGCGCATACTCCGATTTGAACGCCGGCCTCGCGGAGGAGCATCGGAGTCGGCGCCGATCACGGCGTGGCGAACTACGGACTGGCGTTGCGCACACCTCGTAGACTGGCGGCGACGTGGTCGTCATGGACCGGGTCCTCGTCCGTCTCCTGCCGGCCGTTCCCCGTCCGGTCGTCCAGCGTCTCTCGGCTCCCTACATCGCTGGCCCGACCCTCGACGACGCCCGTCGCACCGTGGCCGGGCTGAATGCAGAGGGGAAGCTCGCGACCGTGGACGTGCTCGGGGAGGAGGTCACGAAGGCGGCGGAGGCCGAGGCCTTCGCCTCCGCCTACCACGCCGTCCTGGATGCGATCGCCGGAGACCACCTCGATGCGAACGTCTCCGTCAAGCTCACGGCTCTCGGCCTGAAGATCGACCTGGACCTCTGCCGGTCGCTCCTCGCGACGGTCGTCGCGGATGCGGCAGCGAGGGGGATCTTCGTGCGGATCGACATGGAGGACTCGAGCTGCACCGACGACACGCTCGCGCTCTACCGCGAGCTGCGCGAGGCGAGGCGCGAGAACGTCGGGATCGTCCTCCAGTCACGCCTTCGGCGCAGCCTCGACGACGTCTCCGCGCTCGCGGATCTGCGCCCCAGCGTGCGCCTGTGCAAGGGGATCTACGTCGAGCCGGCATCCATCGCCTACCAGGGGCGTGACGAGATCCGCGAGAGCTTCCTCGGGATCCTGGACGCGCTCCTCTCGGCCGGCTGCTACCCGGCGATCGCCACGCACGACGAGTGGCTTCTGGAGCGCGCGCTCGAGCGCGTCGCAGGCATGGCCCGTGAGCAGTACGAGCTGCAGATGCTCCTCGGGGTGCGCGAGACGCGCGCCTCCGAGCTTGCGGACGCCGGGCACCGGCTCCGCGTGTACGTGCCTTACGGGGACCGCTGGTACGAGTACTCGCTGCGGCGCCTCCAGGAGAACCCTGCGCTCGCGACGATGGTCGCGAAGGCGACGTTCGGGCGCCTCGTCCCGGGCCGCTAGCCCAGGGTTGGTGGACTCCTTCACGACGCGACCGCGCAGCGGTCGCCTTCAGGGATCTCCGCCTTTGCGCACTAATCGCCCTCCATCGGCAGCAGGAGGCTCCCGCCCCCGTCGATGATCAGCGTTTGGCCGCGGATCATCGCTGCGTCCGGGGAGCACAGGAACGTGATGCAGGCGGCGATGTCCTCGGGCGTCACGAGCCGGCCCACGGGGTTCCGGCGGCCGAGCTCGAGCATCGCATCCTTCCGGGGGAAGTGGTCGAGAGCGCCGGTCTCGACCACGCCCGCGGATACCGCGTTCACGGCGATCCCGTTCGGCGCGAGCTCGACCGCGAGGTAGCGGACGAGCGCCTCCGTGGCCGCCTTGGACGCGCCCACGAGCGCGTAGTCCTCGAGGACGCGGATCGACCCGAGGCTGGAGATCGCGACGATCGACGAGCCCTCCGGCATCGACGGCGCCAGGGACCGCGTGAGGGAGAGGAACGCGCGGGCGTTCGCCGCGAGCGTCCAGTCCCAGTGCTTCTCCTGCGTCTCGAGCGCCGGCCGGATGACGCCGGTCGCGGCCGCGTGCACGAACACGTCGACCGGCCCGAGCCCGGCGACCTCCTCGGCGATCCGCTGCGACGCGACGTTGCCGCGGAGGAGGATCGTCTCGACGCCGAGCTCGGCGAGCTCCGCGGACGTCTCCTCGGCCGCGCGGTCGCCGCGCATGTACCCGAGCGCGATCCGCCGCGCTCCGAGCGACGCGAAGCGAAGGGCAGTCGCCTTCCCGATGCCCCGGGTCCCCCCGGTGACGAGCACCGACGCGCCGTCGAACACGCCACGCTGATCCGACGTCACGCTACGCGGCGTCGTCGGTCGAGCGGCGCTTCGGGAGCGGGTCGGAAGCGGGCGCCGACGACGGGATCGTCGTCCAGCCGATACGCGACCGGGGCTCGCGGGGGCCGTCCGTCGCCAGCGACGACGCGTGCCCGAGGCGGTCGAGAAGCTCCATCTGCTGCTCGCCGTGCCGGCGCACCGGATGGTTGTCCGGGAGCTCCTCGATCAGCTCCCGGACCCGCGCCCGCAGCTGGTAGGCGAAATGCGGCGTCGCGGGCCCGACGAGGGCGTCGATGTCGTCGATCGTCGGCTCGGCCATCGAGGCCAAGCCTACCGTGGAAGACCTTTGATCCTCTTGTCGCCTTTACAGTGCCAGGCACTGTAAAGAACGCCCCGCTGCGTGCCGGGCTCCCCTCAGCCGAGCGCCGTGCGGAGGAGCTCCCGCGAGACGCCGTCCTCCGTGTACGTGGACGTTCCCTGCTCGAGCAGCTCCTTCGCACCCAGCCACGAGGGCGCCGTACGCGGACGCCGCCAGGAGGCTGCCGGTCGAGACCCGCCGCACGCCGACGGAGGCGAGCTCCGCGATCGTCGGCCCACCGGGGACCGCGAGGACGTTCACGGGGACACGCACCGCCCGGACGACGGCCGCGATCTGGTCGAGACCGTGGAGCCAGGGCGCGTAGACGGCGTCCGCTCCCGCGTCGCGGTAGGCGACGAGGCGTGCGATCGTGTCGTCGAGATCGTCCACGCCGTGGAGGTGGTTCTCGGCACGGCCGGTCAGCACCATCGGCTCGGCGAGACCATGGGCGGCCTCGGCGGCGATCGCGACGCGTTCCGCGGCGACGTCGACGTCCTCGATGCGACCGGTCGCGGGGTCGTAGTCCTCGATCGAGCAGCCGGCAGCACCCGCCTCGGCGAGGAGCGCCACCGTCTCGGCGACGCCGCCGGGGTCGTCGGGGTAGCAGCGTTCGCTGTCGACGTTCAGCGGTAGAGGAGTCGCCTCGGCGACGCTCGCCACGTGCGCGACGAGCTCGTCGCGGGTCACCTGCTGGTCGAGCTTCCCGAGCGCCCAGGCGTATCCCGCGCTCGTCGTTGCGAGCGCCTGGAAGCCGCAGGCCGCGAGCAGCCTCGCGGAGCCGACGTCCCACGGATTGGGCATCACGAAGAGCTCGTCGCCCGCATGCAGGGCGCGGAAGCGGGCGCGGCGGTCGGCGACGGTCATGGGCTTCTCCTCTCGGTCCGTTCCGGGCTTCCTACCAGCCCGCGGTAGCGTCCGCCGCGTGCGCCGGCCGTCGACCGTGGAGCTGATGTTGCTCGCGACGGTTCTCCTCTGGGCGCTGAACGTCAGCGTGACGAAGTACATCCTCGAGCACGGGCTCGCGCCGCTCGCGTACGCGACGGTTCGCTACGCGCTCGCCGCCGTCATCTTCGTCGGACTCGCCCTCCTCGCCGAGCGGTCGCTGCGGATCGAGCGGAGGCACCTGCCCGTGCTGGCGGTCGCCGCGGTCGTGCTGTGGCTCAACCAGCTCTCGTTCGTCCTCGCGCTCGACGCTACGACGGCGACGACGATCGGCCTGCTGCTCGGCGCGATCCCGATCTTCACCGCGCTCCTCGGGGTCGCCCTCGGGCGAGAGCGCCTGACCCGCCGCTTCTGGGTCGCAGCGGCGATCTCGGGGGTCGGTGTCGCGTGCGTCGCGGTCGGCTCGGGCGGCGATGTGTCCGGCGGCTGGGGAGGGATCCTCCTCGGCCTCGCCGATCTGCGCGACCTGGGCGGCGTACTCGATCGCCGCGGCGCCGCTGATGCAGACCTACTCGCCGCTGCGGGTGAGCGCCGTCGTCATCCCGTCCGCCTGGGTGCTCATCGCGCTCTGCGGGCTCGAGCAGACGGCCCACCAGGACTGGCACCTCGGCTGGGAGGTCTGGGCGCTGCTCCTCTTCG
This sequence comes from uncultured Actinomycetes bacterium, assembly GCA_963750595.1. Classification (GTDB taxonomy): domain Bacteria; phylum Actinomycetota; class Thermoleophilia; order Gaiellales; family Gaiellaceae; genus GMQP-bins7. The sequence continues at coordinate 1,132,736 of CAVVRG010000003.1, forward strand.
CGACGCTCGGGCCGCTCGTCCTGACGAACATCTTCTGGTTCCGGTCGCTCCACCGCGTCGGGGCGGCGCGCGCGACCCTCGCGGTGAACCTCCAGCCCTTCGTGGCCGCCTTGTTTGCGGTCGTTCTCCTCTCCGAGCCGCTGAGCCGCCTCCAGCTGGCGGGCGGCATCCTGATCGCGGCCGGGCTCGTCGTCGCGCGCGGTCGGGCACCGCGGCCACGGGGGACCTAGAATCGGGCACATGAGCGAACACGACTTCATGCCGATCGACGGCTGGGACCACATCGAGATCTGGGTCGGAAACGCGAAGCAGTCGGCCTACTTCTACGAGCACGCCTACGGGTTCACGCGCACCGCGTACGCGGGGCCGGAGACGGGGCTTCGCGACCGCGCCTCGTACGTCCTCGAGCAGGGGGACGTCCGGATCGTCCTCACGAGCGGGCTCCGCGCGGACAGCGACATCTGCAGGTGGGCAGCCACCAAGGGCGACAGCGTCCGCGACGTCGCGCTCGCCGTCCCGGACGCGACGCACGCGTACCGGCAGGCCGTCCAGCGCGGCGCGCGCGGCGTGGTCGAGCCGCACTGGGACGAGGACGACTCGGGCCGCGTCGAGCTCGCCTCGATCGCGACCTACGGCGACAACATCCACACGTTCGTCAACCGCTCCGAGTACGCCGGCCCCTACCTCCCGGGCTACCAGTCGGTGCTCGGGAACGGCGCCAGCCCGGTGCGCGGCGCGGGCCTGATCGCGATCGACCACGTGGTCGGGAACGTCGAACTCGGGCGCATGGACGAGTGGGTGGGCTTCTACGAGCGCGTGCTCGGCTTCACGCAGCTGACGCACTTCTCGGACGAGGACATCTCGACCGAGTACTCGGCGCTCATGTCCAAGGTGATGACGGACGGCGAGGGGAAGATCAAGTTTCCGATCAACGAGCCGGCCGAGGGCAAGCGCAAGAGCCAGATCGAGGAGTACCTGGAGTTTCACGGCGGCCCAGGGGTGCAGCACGTCGCCCTGCAGAGCGAGGACATCGTCCGCTCGGTCGCGTGGCTCCGCGAGCACGGCGTCCTCTTCATCGCGACGCCCGACTCCTACTACGAGATCGTCCAGGAGCGCGTCGGGGAGATCGAGGAGAACTGGGACGACCTCCGCTCGATGGGCGTGCTCGTCGACCGGGACGAGGAGGGCTACCTCCTCCAGCTCTTCACGAAGATCGTCCAGGACCGCCCGACGCTCTTCTTCGAGGTCATCGAGCGACACGGGTCGCGCGGCTTCGGCATCGGCAACTTCAAGTCGCTCTTCGAGGCGATCGAGCGCGAGCAGGCGCTACGCGGGAACCTCTAGGTCGCGCCGGAGCGCCTCGCACTCGCGGACGTAGCGGGTCGCACCGACCGAGCGGTAGAAGGTGAGCGCCCGTTCGAGCTGGTCCTGGGCCTCCTGCCGACGGCCTTCGCCCTCGAGCCTCGTCGCCGCGAGCTTGCGAGCGTCTGCCTCGGCGGACAGGATGCCGATCTGCTCCATGAGATCGGCAGCCCCGACGTAGTCGCCGGAGATCAGAGCGAGGTTCGTAGCGCGCATCGTGGTGGGCGGAAGCTGCTCGACGTACGAGCGGAGCTGCTCCGCGTAGCCGAGCGGCTCGGCGACGAACGAGAAGTCGAGGATTCTCCAATCCCCCGCCCCTCTCATCTGCTCCACCAGCTCGCCCGCGAGCTCGTGTGCTTCCTCCGTCCGTCCGAGCTCGTGATAGATCCGCGTCGCTGCCCCGAGCGCCGGGAAGAGTGCCTGCGGCTCCCCCATCTGGCGTGAGCCTTCGACCGCTCGCGACATGTCCTCGAGCGCGCCTTCGACGTCGTCCCGCGCCAGCAGGATACGTGCGCGATTCCGGCGGATTCCGAGCTCGCCGCTAGCCGATTCGCTTCCACTCCCGGCGAGCCAGGCTTCCGCGAGCCGGAGGCCCTCGTCCCACCTTCCGGTCCAGAACCGGTTGCCGGCGAGGGTCGCGCGCGCGAACGTCGCCAGAGCGAGTGCGCCGAATTCCTCTCCGATACGAATCGCTTCCGCGAGGATCTCGCCCTGTCGCCTGAAGTCGCCGAAGCCCGCAGTTACGGCCGAGAGATTGTTCAGGGCGCGTGCCGCTTCGGGTGATCGCAGCGCGAGCGCGAGTCCCACGCTCCGCTCCAGTGCATCGATCCCCTCGACCTGTCCGAGGTTCGCTCGCGACGTGCCGATGTTGTTGAGCGCATGGGCGCGAAGCTCGTCGAGCCCGAGACGCTCGGCCATCGCCAGCGCCTCCTCGCCGATCCGGATCGCTTCCTCGAACTGATCGGCGAGCAAGCGGTAGCGCGAGATCTGGCTGAGGACGAAGGCCTTCGCCGGCGAGTCCGGGAGCCCGACGATTCCGGCAGCCGCACGGTCGAGGAGACGATCGCAGCGCTCGCGGTCCTTTCGGTACCACGAGACCTCCGCCAGGAGCGCATCCGCCTCGGCCACGTGCTCGCTCTGGCCCGCTGCGAGCAACGCCGCGCGTGCCGCCTCCAGTGACCGTTCCCGTCGGTCGTCGCCGCTCACGTGGTACGCGCGCGCGAGTCCGAACAGGAGCTCCGGCCAGTCGGGGTCCCCTCGCGGCCAGAGCTCGGCGGCAAGCGCGTAGTAGCGCGCCGCCGCCGGGAATGCATTGAGCCCGAAGGCGCGATCTCCAGCCTCGCGGAACGCAGCACGCGCTCGCTCCTCGAACCCGCCGGTGTCGCCGCCTGTCGCCCGTGCGTACTCGAGAGCTGCTCCGTAGTGGTGCGCGAGCATCTCGGCGTGGTCGTCACCGCGGCCGAGGGTCTCGATCCACTCCGCTGCGCGCCGGTGCTTGTCCGCCCGCTGGGCCCGCGGGATCTGCTCGTATGCGACGTCGCGCATGAGCGCGTGGCGGAAGCTGTACTCGCTCTCCCCGGCGACGGTGCTACGGCGCTCGCGGCGCACGAACTCGGCGCGCTCGAGGGCGTGCAGCCGCTCCTCGAGGGTCCAGCGCTCGGGGCCGAGCGCCCCGAGCCAGAATGCCCTTCCGACGACCGCCGCGTCGCAGAGCAGCTCTTTCTCGTCGCGGGGCAGCGTGTCGAGGCGCGCGGCGATGAGCCCCTGCACCGTCTCGGGGAGGACGGCGTCGCCCGGCCGCTCGCTCAGCATCCGCGTGAACTCCTCCGCATAGAGCGGATTGCCGCCTGCGTGCTCGAGCAACCGGGCCTGCAGGTCGGCCTCCAGGGCGGAGCGACCGAGGAGCGCGTGCACGAGCGCCGCCGTCTCGTCCTCGGAGAGCGGGGCGAGCTGGATCGTCGACGAGTTGACCTTTCCGCCGCCCCAGCCAGACCGCCGGGCGAGCAGCTCGGGACGCGCCGTGCAGACGACGAGCAACGGCACGCTCGATGCCCAGTCGACGAGGTAGTCGACGAAGTCGAGCAACGCCTCGTCTCCCCAGTGCAGGTCGTCGAAGACGAGGACGAGCGGACGCTCCTCCGCCAGCGACTCGAAGAAGCGGCGCCACGCTGCGAACGCTTCACCGCGCTGATCGCCGGCGGCGGAGTCCGTCTCCAGCCCGGCCAGCGCGCGCAGGTGACGCTCGATCCAGTCGGCCTCCGCCTCGTCGGAGACGACAGCGTGCGTCGCGCGACGAAGCTTCTCACTTGCCTGTTTTGGGCTGTCCGACTCGAGGATGCCCGCCTGCGCCTTCACCATCTCGCCGAGGGCCCAGTACGTGATGCCCTCGCCGTAGGGGAGCGACCGACCGTGACGCCAGTAGACCAGCCCGAACGAGCCTGTACGAATGGTCTCGAAGAGCTCGAACACGAGGCGGCTCTTGCCGATGCCGGGAACCCCGACGAGTGTGACGAGCTGTGGGGAGCGCTCCTCGAGCACGCGGGAGAAGGTCTCCCGGAGAAGCGTCAGCTCTCGCTCGCGCCCGACGAGCTCGGCCCCGCCGACACGCTCGACGCCGACGCGCGCCCGTGCCCGCAGGACGCTCCAGACCTGCACCGGCGCCGACTTGCCCTTCGCCTCGACCGCGGTCGTGCTCTCGAGCTCGACGACCCGCTCGGTCGCCCGGTAGGTCGTCTCGTCGACGAGGATCGCGCCCGTCGGCGCGGCGGCCTGCAGGCGGGCCGCGGTGTTGACGACGTCGCCCGAGGCCATGCCCTCGCCCGCCTCGGGTCGTGCTCCGAGCGCGACGAGAGCCTCGCCGGTCGTGATCCCGATGCGAACTTCGAGATCGCCCTCCTCCGCGAGCACCTCGCGGATCGCGAGGGCCGCGCGGACCGCACGCTCGGGGTCGTCCTCGTGGGCCGTGGGAGCGCCGAACACCGCCATGACGGCGTCTCCGATGAACTTCTCCACCGTGCCGCCGAAGCGCTCGAGCTCCGCGCGGACGCGCGCGTGGTACGGCTGGAGCAGCCGGCGGACGTCCTCCGGGTCCATCGTCTCGGCGCGCGCGGTGAAGCCGACGAGGTCGCAGAACAGGCACGTGACGACCTTCCGCTCCTCGCGAGCGGCCGCCCCGGCTTCGAGCGGCGTCGCGCACTGCGAGCAGAAACGCGCATCCTCGGGGTTGTCGCGCCCGCAGGTCGGGCAGGTCCTCACGACAGGAGGATAGGCGCGAGAATACTGCGATGGAGCTGCCGGAGGTCCGCCGGACGCGGAGACGTCCCGGTCGCAGTCCGGGTCACAGTCCGTTCGCCGTGGAGTGGCTGACGAGGGGGTGATCGCAGTGGGCTCGCCGCACACGCAGTACGCCCGCAGCGGAGACGTCGAGCTGGCGTACCAGGTCTTCGGCGAGGGCGACCGCGACCTCGTGCTCGTGCTGGACTGGGCGAGCCACTTGGAAGTGCTCTGGGAGCAGCCCCTGACCGAGGAGTTCCTCGTGTCGCTCGGGCGGCTCGGGCGCGTGCTCTGGTTCGACATGCGCGGGGTCGGGATGTCGGACCCGGTGCCCGGAGGCGCGGCCGCTCCTGAGGACTGGGTGGCCGACGTCGTGGCGGTCATGGACGCGGCGGGCTCCGAGCAGGCGACCGTGCTCGCGCAAGGGCATGCGGTGCAGCTGGCGCTGATGGCGGCGACGACGCACCCGGAGCGAGTGTCGTCCCTCGTGCTCCACAACGGCTTCGCGCGCCTCGCGCGCGACGACGACTACCCGCCCGGGATGCCACCCGCCGCCCAGGAGGCGGTCCTGGAGCTGATCGGGACGCAGTGGGGGACGGGCGCGCTCGCCTACGCTCTCGCGCCCTCGGTCGCCGCGCGGCCCGGTGTCGTCGAATGGTGGGGTCGTGTCGAGCGGTTCGCGGGAACGCCCGGGACCGCGCTCGCGAAGGCGCGGGCGATCTACGAGCTCGACCTCCGCGACGTGCTGCCGCTCGTCTCCGTCCCGACGCTCGTCATCCACAGCCGGGACAACACGTACGTCCGCATCGGCCATGGCCGCTACCTCGCGGAGCACATCCCCGGAGCTCGCCTCGTCGAGCTCGACAGCGCCGATCACTGGCCGCTCCCGGACCCGGGCCTCCTCGGCGCGGTCGAGGAGTTCGTCACGGGGACGCGCACGCTCGTCGACGACGCGGAACGCGTCCTCGCGACGGTCCTCGTCGTGGACGTCGTCGGCTCGACGAGGCAGGCAAGCGAGCTCGGGGACAGGCGCTGGAGCGCGATGCGCGACCGCTTCGAGGACGTCGTCCGGCGGGAGCTCGACGCCCACGGCGGCGAGCTGGTCGACGTGGCCGGAGACGGCGTGCTCGCGACGTTCGACGGTCCCGCGCGCGCGATTCGCTGCGCGAGCCAGGTACGGGACGCGGTGCACGCCCTCGGCCTCGACGTGCGCTGCGGGGCGCACGCCGGCGAGGTGACCCGGCGTCGCGGAGGGATTGCCGGCATCGCCGTCCATATCGCAGCCCGTGTCTCCGACGCCGCGGCGCCCGGTGAGGTCGTCGTGACCCGGACCGTGCGCGACCTCGTCGCGGGCTCGGGGATCCTCTTCGAGGAGCGCGGCGAGCACGAGCTGAAGGGAGTGCCGGACCGCTGGCAGCTCTACGCGGTGACCAGCTGACTCCGTAGCCTTCCCGCCATGTCGCCGCAGCGGCGCACCGCGCTCGTCTCGGTCTGGGCAGCCTGTGCGCTGATCGCGATCAAGCTCGTCGCCGGGCTCGCGAGCGGGAGCCTCGGGCTTCTCGCCGAGGCCGCTCACTCGGGCACCGACCTCGCCGCGGCGCTCGTCACCTTCTTCGCCGTTTCCGTCGCGGTGAAGCCCGCGGACCGCGGGCATCCCTTCGGGCATGCGAAGGCACAGAACCTCGCGGCGCTCGCGGAGGCCGGCTTCCTCATCGCCGTCAGCCTCGCGATCGCCGCCTTCGCGGTCGCGCGCCTCGCCGGGGTTGTCGAGTTCACGGTCGAGCCCACCGTCTGGACGTTCGTGGCGATTGCGCTCGTGATCGTCATCGACGCGTCTCGGACGGTCGTCTCTCTCCGGGGCGGACGCGAGTACCGGAGCGACGCGCTGCTCGCGAACGCCCTGCACTTCGGGAGCGACCTCGTCGGCACCCTCGCCGTGCTCGTCGGTCTCGGTGCTGCCGCCCTCGGGTTCCCGGCAGGAGACTCCCTGGCCGCGCTCTTCGTCGCGGTGCTCGTGATCGTCGCCGCCGCTCGGCTCCTCCGCCGAAACATCGGGGTCCTCATGGACCGGGCCTCGGCGGACGCGGAGCAGGAGGCGCGGAGGGCCATCGCGGATCTCGATCCGCCCGTCGAGCTCCGGCGCCTCCGGATGCGGGAGGCGGGAGGAGCGCACTTCGCCGACGTCGTCATCGGCGTGGCCCCCGGGGCGGCGGTCGGCCAGGGCCATGCCGCAGCCGACCGGGTCGAGGACGCCCTTCGCGGGCGGCTGCCCGACCTGGACGTCGTCGTGCACGTCGAGCCACGGGACGCGGCGGGCGGGATCCGCGAGCGCGCGCTCGCGGCGGCGCTGGGCGTGTCGCTCGTGCGCGAGGTCCACAACCTCACCGTGCTCGACGTCGACGGCCGCACCGAGGTCTCGCTGCACCTCAAGCTCCCGGGCGACCTCGAGCTCGAGCGCGCGCACGAGCTCGCCGAGCAGGTCGAGCGCGCGATCCTCGAGGCGGTGCCCGAGGTCGAGGACGTCCGCACCCACCTCGAGCCGCTCACCGAGACGGCCGCGGCCCGCGAGGTGAGGATCGACGCGGACGCCGTCGAGCGCGTCGTCCTCCAGGAGACGGGCGCCGCGCCGCGCGAGCTGCGGTTCGTCCGCACGGACGACGGGATCGTCGCCTTCCTCACGCTCGCGCTCGCGGGCGACGAGTCGCTGGCCGACGCGCACGGACGCGCGAGCGCCGTCGAGGAGAGGATTCGCGAGGCCGTGCCCGGGATCGCCGACGTCGTCGTGCACACGGAGCCGTAGGGACGTGCGCCTCTGCATGTTCCACCCCCTCGACCATCCGCTGGAGCGCGGCTGGGTGGGAAGGATCGACGGCGAGCAGGTCGTCCAGCTCGCGGCGCAGACGCTGCAGTCGTTCTTCACCGGGGGCGGCACCGCACGGGAGCACGCGGTCTACCCGCTCGCCGAGGTCTGCCTCCTCGCGCCGATCCAGCATCCACCGTCGGTGCGGGTCTTCGACGAGCAGGCGGCGTTCGCGTTCGCGAACCCGGCGGCGATCGTCGGTCCGAGGGCGGCGGTCCGAGCACCGGGCGCCCCGCTCGTGCTGCTTCCCCGCCTCGCGGCGATCGTCGGGGCCGACGGCGGGCTCGCCGGGTACACGCTGCTGGCGGACTGGCGCCTCCCGTCGGCCTCGCCGCCGAAGGACCGCGACTTCGCGCTCGGGCTCGGGCCGGTGCTCGTCACGTCGGGCGCTCTGGCGCCCGACGGGCTCGAGGTCGTCGCCCGCGTCGACGGCGAGGAGCGCAACCGCGGTCGTCTCGACGGGTTCGACTGGGCGGCCGCCCGCGACCTGGCGGCCGCGGGCACCACGCTCCGGCCGGGCGACGTCCTCGCCGGCCCGGCGAGCGGGCTCGTCGAGGACATCGGGCCCGGCAGCTCGGTCGAGCTCGACGTCGAGGGGGTGGGCTCGCTGGCCGCGCGGACGAGCGGCTAGAGCCGGGCCGCACGCGTCGGTGCGGTAGAGCTCGTAGCGGCTCGGGGTCAGGATCCAGGCCCAGTGCGAGCCGACCGGCACGGCATTGAACGTGTGCCGGAACGCGTCGCGCGTCCGCAGGGCGGTGTTCTCGATCCGGACACGGAGCGTGACGGCCTTCCCGGCGACGCGCTCCGACTGGCCCGGGATGCGCACCGACCGATCGGCCACGCGGAGCACGTCGATCGAGCGGAGGCTCGCCCCGACCGGGCTCCGGAGCTCGCAGTCGACGTACTCACGGCGCGGCGCGACGAGCTGGTGGGGCGGGTACAGCGACCCCCACGCGGCGCCGTAGTCGTCCGCCACGACGAGCGCGACGATCCGGGAGACGAAGGCGGCGGGGTCGTCGCGCGCACCCGCGTCGGAACGGGTGAGCGAGACGAGCGCCGCGGCAGCGACGGCCGCTGCCACGAAGGCGAGAGCCAGGCCGACGATCATGCTGCGCTGCACGACTGCTCCTTCGGAGCGGAACGGGTAGTGGATGGTAAGACAAGCCCATGCAGCGGCTGGTGGTCGACTGGGACGGGACCGTCACCGAGGTGGACGGGCTGTACGAGGTCGTCCGTGTGTTCGGCGACGAGCGCGTCTACGAGGAGACGGAGGATCGGCTCGACCGCGAGCTGACGCTGAACGACGTGATCGCAATCGAGGTTGCGACCGTGTCCGCGCCGCTCGAGGAGGTCGTCTCCTGGGCCCGCGAGAACCTGCGCGTGCGCGACGGCTTCTCCGAGCTCGCCCGGGAGCACCGCCCGCTCGTCGTCTCGAGCGGGTTCCACGAACTCATCGAGCCCGTGCTCGCCCGCGAGGGCATCGCCCTCGAGGTGCGCGCGAACCGGCTCGACGCCCGGCCGGAGGGGTGGCAGGCGCTCTTCCGGAACGACCGGCCCTGCCCCGTCTGCGGCGAGCCCTGCAAGCGAGCCGACATCGCCGGGATCGACGACGTCGTGTACGTCGGCGACGGGGTGTCCGACCGCTGCGTCGCGCTCGCGTCCTCTCGCGTCTTCGCCCGCGACGGCCTGGCGCGCTACCTCGACGCGCGAGGCGTCGTCTTCGAGCCGTTCGAGGACTTCTACGACGTGCTCGCGCTGCTCGACGCAGGTGGGCCGGTCGTCCCGCCGACCCGCAGGCGAGGCCGGAACACGTAGCTCGGCCGTCGCTCGACCGGGCGGTCGGCCTGAGCCAGGAGCGCGGAGACGGCCGTCCGGGCGATCTCGTCGATCGGCTGCTCGATCGTCGTCAGCGGTGGCTGCGTCCACGACGCCGCGTCGATCCCGTCGAACCCGACGACGGAGACGTCCTCCGGAACGCGCAGGCCGAGCTCCTTCGCCTCGTGCACGGCGCCGAGCGCCATCACGTCGCTCGAGCACATGACGCCCGTCGGACGCTCTGCTTCCGGCCGCTTCATGAGCTCCCGCATCGCGGCCCGTCCGCCTGCGAAGCCGAACTCGGCGTGGGCGACGAGACCGTCGGACAGGCCCGCGGCGCCGAGCGCATCGCGGTGCCCGAGGATCTTCTCCCGGGTCGGGAGGGCGAAGGCGTCGCCGGCGACGAAGCCGATCCGGTCGTGGCCGAGCTCGATCAAGTGCTCGGTGGCGATCCTTCCGGCGACGCGCTCGTCGACGCCCACGGACGTCACCTCGAGATCCTCGGAGCCTCCGTTCACGAACACGAGCCGAGCGCCACGCTCGAGCAGGGTGGCGTAGTGCGCGTGGCTGCTGCGGACGTCGGTGATCTCCGCGGAGATGAAGATCATCCCGTCCACCCGCCGCTCGAGGAGCATGTGGACGTACTCGAGCTCGCGCTGTGCCGACCCGTGGGTGTTGCACAGGATCGATGCCAGCCCGGCGCCCGCCGCCTCCACCTCCATCGCCTCGGCCAGCGCGCCGAAGACCGGGTTCCCGAACTCGGGCACGAACAGGCCGATCGCCCCGGAGGGCTCGGCCCTCCTCGGCGGCACGTAGAGGAGGTCGCGCATCGCCCTCTCGACCCGCTCGCGGGTCTCCGGTGCGGACCGCCGCGGAGCCGCTCACCACCCGCGACGCGGTCGCGACGCTAACTCCCGCGTGATCGGCGACGTCTCTAAGGCTGGCCATGGTTCGTTCGGTTAGTGGTCAGCCGGCGGGGGCCGGGTAGGCATTTCAGGCAGGAGAAACAGAGCGTCATCGTCGTACGCCCGATCATAGCGCCATCTGTGGACTGTTTCCCGCTTGACCGGCGTGCGTGCTCGGGTTAGTCTTCCGGCATCGTTTCGTGAGAGTGAAACACCTTTCATTCGACGCCGGTACTTCGTTACCTCTCAAGGAGGGCACTCGTATGTTCAGCTTTCGCAGGCTCCGCGTAGCAGCAGGGGTTGCTGTCGCGGGGCTCGTGGCCGTGATCGCCGCATCTGCCGGCACCTCGGCCACCAACCAGAGCCCCAAGCTCGTCATCTGGGCCGACGCGGACCGCGTTCCGGCCGTCACCCAGGTCGCCAACGCGTGGGCGCGCTCGAAGCAGCGTCACCGTCCAGGTCGTCCAGAAGCAGTCGGGGCCGATCCGCCAGGAGGTCTCCACGGTCGCGGTCGAGAACGCGCCTGACGTCATCGTCGGCGCACACGACTGGATCGGGGAGCTCTCGGGCAACGGCTCGATCATCCCGCTCTCGCCGTCCGCGGCGACGAAGAAGCAGTTCCCCGCGTACGCGCTCAACGCGTTCTCGTACGGCACCGCCATCAAGAAGCTCTACGGCGCGCCCGTCGCTCTCGAGAACATCGCGCTCGTGACGAACACGAAGCTCGCGAAGGTTCCGACCTCGTTCGCGGATCTCGAGAAGCGGGCTCTCGCCGCCAAGAGGAAGACGAAGGCGCAGGTCGGCCTGGCGGTGCAGCAGGGGCAGGGCGACGCGTACCACATGTACCCGTTCTTCTCCGGCCTCGGCGGCTACGTCTTCGGCACCAACAGGGCCGGAAACCTCGATCCGTCGGACATCGGCATCGCGAACCCGAAGTTCCTGAAGAACGCGTCGCTCATCGACAAGTGGAACAGGGAGGGCCTGATCCGCTCGCAGGTCAACGACTCGATCGCCAAGGACCTGTTCCTCAAGGGCCGGGTCGCGTACTGGATCACCGGCCCGTGGTACCTGGCCGACATCCGCAAGTCGGGCGTCAAGTACGCGGTGTCGTCCTTCCCGCAGATCGTGCCCGGCATCAAGTCGGTGCCGTTCCTCGGGGTCCAGGGCTACATGGTCACGAAGTACTCGTCCGCGCACGGCGTGGAGAACCTCGCGAAGGATCTCGTCGCGAACTACATGATGCAGCCCGCGGCGCAGACCACCCTCGCGCTGGCGAACGACCGCTCGCCCGCGAACCTCCGGGCGCTCGCCCAGGTCAAGGACAAGGACCTGAAGGCGTTCGGCGCCGCCTCGACCGGCGGTGTGCCGATGCCCAACATCCCGCAGATGGCGAGCGTCTGGCAGGACCTCGGCGCCGCCTGGGTCCGCTCGACGAAGGGCTCCGGGTCGATCCCGGCCCGGCCGTCGTTCATCGGGGCACAGAAGAGCATCGCGCAGAAGATCGGCTAGACGACGCGCCAGGAGGGGTGCGGCACACACGCCGCGCCCCTCCTGGCGTTAGGCTCGCGCCGTGACGAGTGCCCCTATCGCTGCTGAGACGGTCGTTCCGAAGCCGTCGCTGATCGCGAGGGGCATCGGGTTCTTCTCGGGCACCGTCGGACTCGCGATCAAGCTCGTCCTGCTCGGCGCCGTGAACGCCCTGGCGGTCTGGGCGATCGGCGTTCTCTTCGCCGACGGGAAGTGGCTCGCAGCGCTTCTCATCGGAGCGGCCGTGGTGCTCATCGACGCGATCTACCTCGTCCCCGACCGGCGACTGGTGCCGCTCAAGTACCTCGTGCCGGGGACGGTCTTCCTCGTCGCGTTCGTCGTGATCCCGATCATCTCGAACGCCAACATCGCCTTCACCAACTGGTCGACGCTGCACAACCTGACGAAGGACGAGGCGATCGAGGCGATCGAGGAGCGATCCCTGGTGGCCTCCGCGGACGCGGCGACCTACACGTCGACGCCGGCCAAGAAGGACGGCGGGCTCGTGCTCCTCCTCCGCAACGATGCGACGGGCGACCTCTACGTGGGCACGGAGGACGGCCTCGAGCCGCTGCCGCCCGGATCCGCGACCGTCGAGAGCGGCACGATCACGGCCGCCGAGGGCTACGAGGTGATCAAGGGGAACGACCTCTTCACGATCGACGCGGAGCTCAACGCGCTCACGATCCCCACGGGCGAGGACACGTTCATCAAGCCGGAGGGCCTCACCATCGCCAACGAGGTGCAACCGAGCCTCGTCTACGACCCGGCGAACGACACGTTCACGGACGTCGAGACCGACACGGTGTACTCGGACAACGGCGAGGGCGCCTACGAGGCGCCGTCCGGCGCACTCCTCGAGCCGGGCTGGAAGACGCACGTCGGGTTCGCGAACTTCAAGACGATCCTCACCGACCCGCTCGTCCGCGATCCCTTCTTCCGGGTCTTCCTGTGGACGTTCGCGTTTGCGTTCCTCTCCGTCCTCATCCAGTTCGCGATCGGCCTCTTTCTCGCGATCACGCTGAACAAGCCAGGCCTCAAGCTGCGTCGGACCCAGCGTGCGTTGCTGGTGCTCCCCTTCGCGATTCCCGCCTTCCTCTCGGTCCTCGTCTGGCAGGGGCTCCTGAACGACGAGTTCGGCATCGTCAACCAGACCCTCCGCACGGACATTCCCTGGCTCTTCGATCCGACCTGGGCGAAGGTGTCCTGCATCCTCGTCAACGTCTGGCTCGGGTTCCCGTACTGGTTCCTCGTCTGCACCGGCGCGCTTCTGGCCGTGCCCGAGGAGCTGACCGAGGCGGCACGCGTGGACGGCGCCGGTGGGCTCCAGGTCTTCCGCAAGGTGACGCTCCCCCTGCTGCTCGTCGCGACGGCGCCCCTCCTGATCGCGTCCTTCGCGTTCAACTTCAACAACTTCAACAACATCTACTTCCTGACGGGCGGCGGGCCGTACGAGGTCTCGCAGACCGTCGCCGGCTCGACCGACATCCTCATCAGCTACACGTACAAGATCGCGTTCCAGGCAGGTGGGGGAGCGGAGTACGGGCTCGCGGCCGCCGTCTCCATCTTCATCTTCTTCATCGTCGCGGGAATCTCGGCGATCTCGTTCTGGCGAACCAAGGCGCTGGAGGAAATTCGATGACGACACTCGATCAGGCCGAGACGGTCGCCGGTACCCGGGCTGCGGAAGCGGCTCCGGGAAGGCGCCCGATCTTCTCCTACAACTGGTGGCGCTACCTCGTGAGCCTCGCCGCGATCCTGTTCGCGCTCTTCCCCATCGTCTACGTCCTCTCGGCGGCGTTCAGCGCCGTTCCGTCGCTCACGGGCGCTCAGCTCGTCCCGGAGGACGTCACGCTCGAGAACTTCCGCCGGATCCTCAGCGGACACCCCGGTGAGGCCGGGACGGAGCAGGAGGCGCTCGACGTTCCGTACAAGAGCTGGTACGTGAACACGATCCTGATCTCCGGCGCGATCGCCCTCTTCTCGGTCTTCTTCGGGGCGCTCGCGGCGTACGCGTTCGCACGCTTTCGGTTCAAGGGGCGCCGGATGGGGATGATGTCACTGCTCCTCATCCAGATGTTCCCGACCTTCCTCGCGGTCGTCGCGCTCTACCTCATCGTCCTGCGCATCGGCGACGTCTTCCCCGCGTTCGGCCTGGACACGCGGACGAGCGTCATCCTCGTCGGACTCGGCGGCGCGCTCGGCGTCAACACGTGGCTCATGAAGGGTTTCCTCGACTCGATCCCGGACTCGCTCGACGAGTCCGCGCGCGTGGACGGCGCGACGCCCGCTCAGGTGTTCTGGGGGATCATCCTGCCGCTCGCGACGCCCGTGCTCGCCGTCGTCGGGCTGCTCTCGTACATCTTCTCGATCAACGAGTTCATCATCGCGAGCCGCCTCCTGCAGACGACCGACAAGTTCACGCTCCCGGTCGGTCTCTACGGATTCATCAGCGACAAGTACGCGCAGCAGTGGGGGCCGTTCTGCGCCGGCGTCGTCCTCGCGGCCATTCCGGTCGTCATCCTCTTCTTCTTCCTCCAGCGCTACATCACCGAGGGCCTCACGCGGGGCGCGGTCAAGGGCTAGGTGTGTTGGATCTCCTCGCGACGCCGCACCACGACGGCTCGGAGGTGCACGTCTACGACCTGCCGTCCGAGCCGGGGGACGACACGACCGTGCTCCTCCGCGTGCCGCGCGGATCGGCCGTCGAGGCGGTCGTCCTCCGGTACCTCCGCGACAACGAGCCGAAGGCCGTCGTCGCAACCGTGGACCGAACGACGGAGACGGACGTCTGGTGGCGCGCGACGTTCCCCGTATGGAACCCGGCGACGCCGTACCGGTGGCTCCTCTCGGGTGGTGACTTCGGCTACACGTGGCTGAACGGTGTGGGCCTCCAGCCGTTCGACGTCCCCGATGCCGACGACTTCGTGGCGACCCTCGACCAGGGCGGGCCCGAATGGCACCTCGAGTCCGTCGTCTACGAGGTCTTCCCGGACCGCTTCGCATCCTCGGGTCTCGGCGTCGAGCCGCCCGAGTGGGCCGTCCTGCGGGAGTGGGACGCGCGTCCCAACGGACGAAGCCGAGAGACGTCGGTCGAGTGGTTCGGCGGCGACCTCGTCGGGGTTGCAGAGCGCCTCGACCACATCGCCTCGCTCGGCGCGAACGTCCTCTACCTGACACCGGTCTTCCCGGCGCGGAGCATCCATCGCTACGACGCCTCGACGTTCGACGCGGTCGATCCGCTGCTCGGCGGGGACGAAGCGCTCGCCGCGCTCACCACCGCTGCGCACGCGCGCGGCATCCGCGTGCTCGGCGACCTGACCACGAACCACGTCGGCTCGAGCCACGAGTGGTTCATCGCTGCCCGCGATGGTCACGAGCCGGAGCGCGAGTTCTTCTACTTCGACGACGCGCTCCCGTACGGGTACGAGTGCTGGGCCGGTGTGCCGACGCTCCCCAAGCTCGACTACCGGTCGGGCGAGCTCAGGAACCGCATCTACGGGAACGGCGCCTCGGTGGTACGCCACTGGCTGGAGCCGCCGTTCTCCCTCGACGGCTGGCGCATCGACGTCGCGCACCTCACTGGCCGGCGGCGCGACCAGGACGTCCTCGCGGAGGTCTCGAAAGGCATTCGCGCGGCGGCGATCGCCGCCCGTCCGGACGCCCTCGTCGTGGCCGAGCACGGCCACGACGCCCGCGCCGACCTGCGCGTCGGAGGCTGGCACGGGACGATGAACTACGCCGGCTTCACGCGACCCGTCTGGACCTGGCTGCGCGGAGACGTGCTCCCGCCGGTCCCCGCGAAGGAGTTCGTGGAGCTCCCGGTCGGCGTCCCGCGGCTGCCGGGCGAGGCCGCCGTCGAGAGCATGACGCGCATCCGCGCCGGCGTCCCGTGGTCTGCACACATCCACTCGTGGGTCATCCTCGACAGCCACGACACGGCGAGGTTCCGCACGATCGCGGGATCGCGGGAGCGCCAGCTCGTGGGCTTGGGGCTGCAGATGACGACCCCCGGCGTCCCGATGCTGTTCGCGGGTGACGAGATCGGGCTCGAGGGCGACTGGGGTGAGGACTCGCGCCGGACGATGCCCTGGGGCCGGCCCGAGACGTGGGACGGCGAGCTGCTCGAGGCGTACCGGCGGCTGGTCGCGCTCCGCCGGGGGAGCCGCGCACTCGCGCGGGGCGGCATCCGCTATGCGCACGTGTCCGCCGACACGATCGCGTACGTCAGGGAGGCGGTCGCCGATACGGTGCTGTGCCTCGCGGTGCGGGACGGGGACCAGCAGGTTCGCGTCCCGCTTGCTCCGCTCGGCGGAACGGAGCTCGAGACCCTGTGGGGAGACGACGCGAGGATCGATGGCGGCGAGGCAATCCTGCCGGAGGGTGGCCCGGCGTTCCACGTATGGAGAGTTCGCTCGACGAGACGGGAGGACGACTGACATGGCCGACGTGCAGCTGCAAGAGGTCGACAAGATCTACGACGGGGATGTCCACGCGGTCCAGGACCTCTCGATCTACGTCCAGGACGGCGAGTTCCTCGTGCTCGTCGGCCCGTCGGGGTGCGGCAAGACGACCGCGCTCCGGATGGTCGCGGGCCTCGAGGAGATCACGGACGGGACCATCCGGATCGGCGAGCGGGTGGTCAACAACCTGTCGCCGAAGGACCGCGACATCGCGATGGTCTTCCAGAACTACGCGCTCTACCCACACCTCTCGGTCGCGGACAACATCGCGTTCGGGCTGCGGCTCCGGAAGATGCCCAAGGCCGTCGTGAACGAGCGCATCGCCTGGGCGGCGAAGCTGCTCGACCTCACGCCGTACCTCGAGCGCAAGCCGCGCGAGCTCTCCGGCGGCCAGAAGCAGCGCGTGGCGATGGGACGGGCGATCGTGCGAGAGCCACAGGTCTTCCTCATGGACGAGCCGCTTTCGAACCTCGACGCGAAGCTGCGGGTGCAGATGCGTGCCGAGATCGCGAAGCTGCAGCACGATCTCGGCACGACGACGATCTACGTCACCCACGATCAGGTCGAGGCCATGACCATGGGCGACCGGGTCGCGGTCATGAGCATGGGCGTGCTGCAGCAGATCGACCACCCTCAGCGCCTGTACGACGAGCCCGCGAACCTGTTCGTCGCCGGGTTCATCGGGACACCTCCTATGAACCTGTTCGAGGGGAAAGTCCACACGACCGGTGAAGACGTGTCCGTGACGATGGGTGCCACCACGCTCCCGGTCGCGCAGGCGTGCGTGCAGCGCTACACGGCGGTGCGGACCCTCGACGGCCGCGACGTCGTCGTGGGCGTCCGGGCGGAGGACGTGCACCCGGCCCTGTCGCGGGGGGATCTCCCCAGCCTCGACGCCAGGGTCGAGCTCGTGGAGGCGCTCGGCTCCGGCCTGATGGCCTATCTCAAGATCGACGCGACGCGGGTGCGGCCCGCCGGCGCGGACGAGACAGAGGAGGTGGAGGAGGAGCCGGAGGCGCCGAGCGACGAGGTGGGCGTGGCGACGACGCGTCCGAACCTCCTCGCGCACTTCCCGCCGCGGCTCGACCTGCGGATCGCCGAGACCATCCCCGTCGCGGTGGATACAGCAGGGTTGCACTTCTTCGACCCGGAGACCGGTGCGGCGCTTCGGTAGTGCCGCCGCGGCGGCTACAGCGGCAGCGGTTGTCCTCGCGGCCGCCGGTGCCGCGGCGGTCTCGACTCCGTACCAGGCCGCACCTCCCTCGGGTCCTGCGCTCGAGGCGCTCGCGAAGCCGGTCTCCTACTCGGCGTTCGCGTCGCAGCGCGTGTACTTCGTGATGCCCGACCGGTACGCGAACGGCGACCCCGCGAACGACCGCGGCGGGCTCGCCGGCGTCCCGGCGGTCACGGGGTACGACCCGACGAGCACGGGCTGGTTCCACGGCGGCGACCTGAAGGGGCTGACGGGGACGTGCGTCGACACCCGCACCGGGCTGGCGCGGCTCGCGGACCTCGGCTTCACCGCCGTCTGGGTCACTCCTGCCGTCGTCCAGCAGGCAGTGCAGGGGGACAGCGCGGCCTACCACGGCTACTGGGGGCGCGACTTCACGAACGTCGAGCCCCGCCTGGGCTCGAACGACGACTTCGCCGCGTTCGCGAACTGCGCGCACCGGCTCGGGCTGAAGGTCTTCCTGGACGTGGTCGTCAACCACACGGCGGACGTCGTCCTCCTCGCGGGCGGCACGACGTTCCGCGGCCCGGAGGAGATGCCGTACCGCGACTGCCACGGCAAGCCGTTCGCAGCGGGGAGCTACGCGGGAGGGAAGACGTTCCCGTGCCTGTCTCCCCGCTACCAGCCGCGGCGGCCGCTGCTGACCGAGGAGAGCCGCTCGGCGAAGCGCCCGTCCTGGATGAACCAGGTCGTCCGCTACCACAACCGGGGGGACTTCGACTTCGGGAGCTGCTCGTCGCTCTGCTTCGAGCAGGGCGACTTCTTCGGCCTCGACGACCTCTTCACCGAGCAGCCGTTCGTCGTGAACGGCCTCGCGACGGTCTACGGCGACTGGATCCGGCGGTACCGGCTGGACGGCTTCCGGGTCGACACGGCGAAGCACGTCGACCGCGCGTTCTTCCGGGCCTGGGTGCCGAAGATCCGTGCCGCGGCTCGTGCTGCGGGCGTCCGCGACTTCGAGGTCTTCGGCGAGGTGACGATCACCGACGCGGCCGACCTCGCAACCTTCGCGCGCGCCAGGTCGATCCCGAACGTGCTCGACTTCCCGCTGCAGGACGCGCTCATGCGCTTCGCGGGAGGATCCGCCGGCGCCCGCGGCATCTCGACGCGCCTCGGGGACGACGACTACTTCCGCCGGCCCGACGGGGCCGCCCCCACGCCGCCGACCTTCCTCGGGAACCACGACCTGGGCCGCGCCGCGCTCGAGATCAAGGAGCAGGGGGGCGGCGAAGGGCGCGGAGCTCCTCGCGCGCGACCTGCTCGGCCACAGCCTGCTGTACCTGCTTCGCGGCGCACCCGTCGTGTACTACGGCGACGAGGTCGGGATGATCGGGCGCGGGGGAGACAAGGCGGCGCGCCAGGACATGTTCCCGACGCAGGTCGCCGAGTGGCGGACCGAGGAGCGTGTCGGTTCGCCCCCGATCGGAACAGGCTCGTCGTTCGATCTCGTGTCGCATCCCGTGTCGCAGCACCTCCGTGCCCTGGGTGCGCTCCGCGACGCGCATCCCGCGCTCTCGACGGGCGGTTCGTTCGTGCGCCATGCCCAGGAGGGAGTGCTCGCGGTCAGCCGGATCGACCGAACGGCCCGCCGCGAGTACCTCGCCGTGTTCAACTCCTCCGAGGCCGCGGTGTCGGTCACGGTGCAGACGGCCACTCCGAACGCGTCCTGGGCGCAGCTCCTGGGGGCGGGCACGACCCTCGCCACCGGCGCGAACGGCCGGGCCACGATCCGCGTTCCTGCGCTCTCGGCGCTCCTCTACCGCGCAGGCTCCGACCTTCCGCGGCGTGGCGCCGCGCGGCTCACGCTCCGCGCGGGCGCCGACCTGTACACGAGCATGCTCCGTGTGTCGGCGACGGCCGCGACGCTCGACCCGCTCGACGTGACCTTCGCCGTGCGCCGCGCGGGGGCGAGCTCCTGGCGCCGGATCGCCGCCGACGACGGCTCTCCGTACCGCGCCTACGTCGACCCGCGCAGCTTCCGGCGCGGAGAGAAGATCTCGATCGTGGCGGTCGCGCGCGCGAGCGACGGCTCCGTCTCGACGTCGCCGGTGCTCACGGTGCTGCCGCGTCGATGATCCGGCTCGACCCGACGTGACCGTCGCCGGGGAGATCGAGCGGCTCGTCGCGCGAGAGCAGCACGATCCGCACGGCGTGCTCGGCGCCCATCCGTCACGAGGGGGCGTGGTCGTGCGCGCCTATCGCCCCGGCGCCGATCGGGTCGCCGTCGTGCCCGAGGGTCGCGAGCCGGTCCGGCTTCGCCGCGTCCACCCCGAGGGCATCTTCGCCGGGCGCGTCACCGATGCGGCGCTCCCGCTCGCGTACGAGCTCGAGGTGACGTACGCCGACGGGCGCACGGAGAGGGCCCGCGACCCGTACTCGTTCCTCCCCACCCTCGGCGAGCTCGACCTCCACCTCCTGGGCGAGGGCCGGCACGAGGAGCTGTACGAGCGCCTCGGCGCCCGGGTGCGACACGTGGACGGGGTCGACGGCGTGTCGTTCGCCGTGTGGGCGCCGAACGCCCGCTCCGTCTCGGTGGTCGGCGACTTCAACGGCTGGGAGGGCCGGGTGCACCCGCTGCGCGCGCTCGGGAGCTCCGGCATCTGGGAGATCTTCGTGCCCGGGGTGGAGGAGGGCGCCCGCTACAAGCTCGAGGTCCGAGGGGCGGACGGCACGACGCGGCTGAAGGCGGACCCGCTGGCGTTCGCCGCCGAGGATCCGCCGAAGACGGCGTCGGTCGTCTTCCGCTCGCGCCATCGCTGGAGCGACGACGACTGGCTCGAGCGCCGGGCGGCGGCGAACCCGTGGGAGGGGCCGGTGAGCGTCTACGAGGCGCATCTCGGCTCCTGGCGCCTGAACCCCCTGGAGGGCAACCGCCGGCTGACGTACGAGGAGCTCGCCGAGGAGCTCGCCGAGTACGCGACCGGGCTCGGGTTCACCCACGTCGAGCTCCTGCCGGTGATGGAGCACCCGTTCTCGGGGTCGTGGGGGTACCAGGCGACCGGCTTCTACGCGCCGACAGCCCGCTTCGGCGACCCCGACGCGTTCCGCGCGCTCGTCGACCGCCTGCACCGAGCGGGCCTCGGCGTGATCCTCGACTGGGTGCCGGCGCACTTCCCGAAGGACGACTGGGCGCTCGCGCGCTTCGACGGCACGCCGCTCTACGAGCACGCCGACCCGCGGCGGGGCGAGCACCCGGACTGGGGGACGCTCGTCTTCAACCACGGGCGGGCAGGAGGTGCGGAACTTCCTCGTCGCGAACGCGCTCTTCTGGCTGCGCGAGTACCACGCGGACGGACTGCGGGTGGACGCCGTCGCGTCGATGCTGTACCTCGACTACTCGCGCGGCGAGGGCGAGTGGACGCCGAACGTCCTCGGCGGCCGCGAGGATCTCGACGCGATGGCCTTCGTGCGCGAGCTGAACGAGGTGGTGCACGCCCACGTGCCGGGCGTGCTCATGGTCGCCGAGGAGTCGACCGCGTGGCCCGGCGTGTCGCGGCCGGTGCACCTCGGAGGCCTCGGCTTCGGCTTCAAGTGGAACATGGGCTGGATGAACGACACGCTCGCGTACTTCGCGCGCGAACCCGTCCACCGCCGCTACCACCACGACGAGCTCACGTTCAGCCTGATGTACGCGTTCAGCGAGAACTACGTCCTCCCGCTCTCGCACGACGAGGTCGTGCACGGAAAGGGGTCGCTCCTCTCGAAGATGCCGGGCGGCCCGGCCGAGAAGCTCGCCAACCTGCGCGCGCTGTACGGCTACATGTGGGCGCATCCCGGGAAGAAGCTCCTCTTCATGGGCGACGAGCTCGCGCAGGAGCGGGAGTGGGATCCCGACGGAAGCGTGGACTGGCACCTCCTCGAGCGCCCGGGGCACCGGGGGGTCCAGCAGCTCGTCCGCGACCTGAACCGGCTCTACCGCGCCGAGCCTGCGCTCCACGAGGTCGACTCCGACCCTGCCGGGTTCGGCTGGCTCGAGCTCCACGACGCGGACGCGAACGTCGTCGCCTTCGCTCGCTTCCCGCAGGGAGGGGAGGCCGCTCGTCTGCGTGTGCAACCTCGTCGGCGTCTCCCAGGCCCGGGTACCGGGTCGCGCTTCCCCGTCCCGGCTCCTGGCGCGAGGTGCTGAACACGGACGCGGTCGAGTACGGCGGGTCGGGCGCCGGCAACCTCGGGCGGGTCGTCGCGGACGACACGCCGTGGCACGACCAGCCGTACTCGGGCGAGATGACCCTCCCGCCGCTCGGGGTCGTGTGGCTCGTTCCGGAGGACGGATGAGGGTGCCCTGGCCCGGCCGGCCCTTTCCCCTCGGGCCGACCTGGGACGGGCACGGGACCAACTTCTCGCTCTTCTCGGAGAACGCCGAGCGCGTCGAGATCTGCCTCTTCGACGACGAGGGCCGCGAGACGCGGGTCGAGCTGCGGGAGCGGACGGCCTTCAACTGGCACGGCTACCTCCCGGGCGTCGGGCCGGGCCAGCGGTACGGCTACCGCGTGCACGGGCCCTGGGCGCCGGAGCACGGTCACCGCTTCAACCCGGCGAAGCTGCTGATCGACCCGTACGCGAAGGCGATCGACGGCCTCGGCGACCAGGCTGCCGCGAGCACGCTCCCGTACGTGCCGACCGGCGGGCCGGACGCCGACCTCGAGCGGGACGACGAGGACGACGCGGACGCGGTCCCGAAGTGCGTCGTCGTCGACCTCGCGTTCGACTGGGAGGGCGACGAGCTCCTGCGGACGCCGTGGGCGGACACGGTCATCTACGAGCTCCACGTGAAGGGCTTCACGCAGCGGCTCCCGGGCGTCCCCGACGAGCTCCGCGGGACGTTCGCAGGGCTCGCCTCCGACGCGGCGATCGGGCACCTGCGCTCGCTCGGCGTGACGGCCGTCGAGCTGATGCCCGTCCACCACTTCGCCGACGAGCACTTCCTCCACGAGCGCGGGCTCTCGAACTACTGGGGCTACTCCTCGATCGGGTTCCTCGCGCCCCACGCCGCGTACGCGGCGACGGGCACCCGCGGCGAGCAGGTGCGGGAGTTCAAGGGGCTCGTCAAGGCGCTGCACCGGGCGGGCATCGAGGTGATCCTCGACGTCGTCTACAACCACACCGCCGAGGGCAACCACCTCGGCCCGATGCTCTCGTTCAAGGGCATCGACAACGCCTCGTACTACCGCCTCGTCCCCGACGACCCGCGGCACTACATGGACTTCACGGGCACGGGCAACTCGCTCAACCCCGTGCATCCGAGCGTGCTGCGCCTGATCACGGACTCGCTCCGCTACTGGGTGGTCGACTGCCACGTCGACGGGTTCCGCTTCGACCTCGCCTCCGCGCTCGCGCGCGAGCTCTACGACGTCGACCGCCTCTCGACCTTCTTCGACGTGATCCACCAGGATCCGGTCCTCTCGCAGGTGAAGCTGATCGCCGAGCCGTGGGACGTCGGTCCCGGCGGGTACCAGGTCGGCAACTTCCCCGTCCTCTGGGCCGAGTGGAACGACCAGTACCGCGACACGATGCGCGACCTCTGGCGCGGGCACTCGAACGTCGCGGCCTTCGCGCGGCGGTTCACCGGCTCGAGCGACCTGTACCAGCAGGACGGGCGGCACCCGTCGGCGTCGATCAACTACGTCACCTGCCACGACGGGTTCACGCTGGCCGACCTCGTCGCCTACGACGACAAGCACAACGACGCGAACCTGGAGGGCAACCGCGACGGCTCGGACGACAACCGCTCCTGGAACTGCGGCGTCGAGGGCCCGACCGACGATCCGGCGATCCTCGCGCTCAGGGAGCGCCAGCAGCGCAACTTCCTCGCGACGGTGCTCCTCTCCCACGGCGTGCCGATGCTGCTCGGCGGGGACGAGATCGGACGCACGCAGCACGGCAACAACAACGCCTGGTGCCAGGACAACGAGCTCTCGTGGCACGACTGGGAGCTCGACGACCGCCGGGAGCGGCTCCTCGCGTTCACGCAGGCGGCTCCTCGAGATCCGCCGCGCCCATCCGGTCTTCCGGCGCAGCCGGTTCCTGAACGGGCACGGCGGCGGCTCGCCCCTCCCGGACGCGTGGTGGTTCCGCCCCGACGGCCGCGCGATGGCGCGCCGCGACTGGGAGGACGACGGCCTGCGCGTGGTCGGCCTCTTCCTGAACGGGGACGAGATCGGAGCGACGACGCCCGAGGGCGAGCCGATCGTCGACGACTCCTTCCTCGTGCTGCTGAACGCCTCGCCGGAACCGGTGGCGTTCGTGCTCCCGACGCGGCGCTTCGGCGCGTCGTGGGCGGCTCGAGCTGCGACACGGCGGAGCCCGACGCGCAGCGCGCCACCTACCCGGCGCGCGGCCGGCTCGACGTCGACGGCCGCTCGCTCGTGCTGCTGCGGGCCGTCTAGCGGTGCGCGTCCTCTTCGCCACCGCGGAGCTGACGCCGCTCGCGGCCGTCGGCGGGCTCGCTCAGGCGGCGGCGGGCCTCGCGCGCGAGCTCCGGGCGCAGGGCGTCGAGGTCGACGTCGTCCTCCCCGACTACTCGAGCCTCGAGCTGGCGGACGAGGAGGCGCTCGAGCTCGACGTCCCGGACTGGGCCTCCCCGGCCCGGGCACGCCGCGGAGCGCACGCGTCGTTCGGAGACGTGACCCTCGTCTCGGTCCCGGTGATCGAGCGGCCCCACCCGTACCTCGACGAGCGCGGGGACGGCTGGCCCGACAACGACGCGCGGTTCCTCGGCTTCTCCGTGGCCGTCGCCGCGCTCGCTCACGTGACGGCGCCCGACCTCGTCCACCTGAACGACTGGCACACGGCCGCCGCAGCGGCGGGCATCCAGGGCGCGCTGCCGGTCGTCCTCTCGGTCCACAACCTCGCCTACCAGGGCTGGACGGGCGCCGGAGTGGGTCGAGCGGCTCGGTCCCGGGGCGGACGCGTTCGCCCGCGACGGGGCGTGCAATCCTCTCGCCGGCGGGATCGCGCTCGCCGACGCGGTCGTGGTGGTCAGCCCGACGTACCGCGAGGAGGTGCTCCGTCCCGAGACGGGAGCCGGCCTGGACGCACTGCTGCGGGAGCGGGCGGACGCGCTGCTCGGGATCCGGAACGGCATCGACCCCGAGCTCTGGGACCCCGGGCGCGACCCGCATCTTCCCGCGCCGTTCGGCGCGGACGACCTCTCGGGCAAGCCGCTCGCCCGCGCGGCGCTGCTCGACCGGCTCGGACTCCCGGGTCACCCGGGCCCGCTCGCGGTGGCAGTCACGCGCCTCGTCGAGCAGAAGGGGTTCGACCTCGTGCTCCCGCTCGTCGCGCGCCTCGGCGAGCTCGGGCTCCGCGTGGCGATCCTCGGGGCGGGCGACGCCGCCCAGGCCGAGGCGTTACGCCAGGCGGCCGCGGAGCATCCGGAGACCCTCGCCTTCGTCGAGGGCTACGACGAACCGCTCTCGCACCTCCTCGTCGCGGGAGGCGACCTCCTGCTCATGCCGAGCCGCTTCGAGCCGTGCGGCCTCGCGCAGATGCAGGCGATGCGCTACGGCACGCTGCCGGTCGTCACCGACGTGGGCGGCCTCCACGACACGGTCGTCGACCTGGACGAGGATCCGGGGCGCGGCACGGGCTGGCTGGCTGCGGCCGCCGAGCCGGGCGCGCTCCTCGACGCGCTCGGGCGGGCGGTGCGCGGGTGGTCGGACCCGGAGATCCGCGCCGCCGCGCAGCGCCGGGGCATGAGCGCGGACTGGTCCTGGCGCGAGCCCGCGGCAGAGCACGTCGACCTGTACCGCCGGCTGACGAGCGGGTAGCGGGCGCCGGGCACCCCGGCCCGCTCGACGTTACGCTCGCGGGATGGCGACCGAGCCCCGCATCCTCGTGATCATCCTGGCGGGCGGGGAGGGCAAGCGTCTCATGCCGCTGACGCAGGACCGGGCCAAGCCGGCGGTCCCCTTCGGCGGCTCGTACCGGCTCATCGACTTCGCGCTCTCGAACTTCGCCAACGCCGGGTACCTGAAGATCGTCGTGCTGACGCAGTACAAGAGCCACTCGCTCGACCGGCACGTCTCGCAGACCTGGCGGTTCTCGACGCTCCTCGGCAACTACGTGACGCCGGTTCCGGCCCAGATGCGGCGCGGCCCCTACTGGTTCCTGGGCTCCGCGGACGCGCTCTACCAGAACCTCAACCTGGTCGGCGACGAGCGGCCGGACCACGTGTGCGTGTTCGGCGCCGACCACATCTACCGCATGGACCCGCGGCCGATGGTGGAGCAGCACCACGAGTCGGGTGCGGGGGTGACGGTGGCGGCGATCCCGGTGCCGCGCGAGCTCTCGCGCGACTTCGGGGTGATCGAGGTCGACGAGACGGGGCGCATCCTCCGCTTCCACGAGAAGGCCGCCGACCCGCCGCCGATGCCGGGCGACCCGACCCGCTGCCTCGCATCGATGGGGAACTACGTGTTCGAGACGCGGACGCTGATCGACGTCGTGACGCCGGGCGGCGAGGACCAGCGCCGAACGGACGTGGGCGGGGACGTGATCCCCGCGCTGACGGAGGCCGGCGTGGCACGGGTGTACGACTTCTCCACGAACGCCATCCCCGGGCAGGACGAGCGCGAGCGCGGGTACTGGCGCGACGTCGGGACGCTCGACGCGTACTACGACGCGAACATGGACCTCATCGCGCCGGTGCCCGTGTTCAATCTCTACAACGACGCGTGGCCCGTGCTCACCCATCAGCCGCCGCTCCCGCCCGCCAAGGTGTCGCACGGCGCGGGCGGCGAGGCGCCGTTCGTCGACGCGAGCCTGCTCTGCCAGGGGTCGATCATCTCCGGCGGGCGGGTCGAGCGCTCGATCGTCGGGCCGGGGAGCTTCGTCGACGCGGGCGCCTCCGTGGTCGACTCGATCGTCTTCCCCGGCGTCCACGTCGGGGCGCGAGCGCAGCTCGAGCGCTGCGTCGTCGACAAGAGCAACGTCGTCCCCGCGGGCTTCCGGATCGGGAGTCGACCCCGAGGAGGACGCCTCGCGCTTCACGCTCAGCGAGAACGGGATCGCGGTCGTCGAGAAGGGCCTGCTCGCCGTCGGCTCGTAGGGGCGAGGCCCGCGCCGTCGGCTCGTCGGGGGCGGGGGCTCGCGTCGCCGGCGCATGGGCGTGGGTGTGGATCGCGTCGTCGGGCTGGTAGGGGCGAGGCTCGCCTCGCCCTACGGGAGCCGCCGCCATCGTCGCGTGACCTCGCGGAGCCGCGCCGCGTGCTCGGCGCCGAGCTGGCCCGGCTCGAGGCGCCACTGCCAGTTGCCCCCGATCGTGGACGGCCGGTTCGTGCGAGCCTCGCTCCCGAGCCCGAGGACGTCCTGCGCCTGGACGATCGCGAGTCGCGAGCGGGAGGAGTGCGCCAGCTCGATCAGCACCCACGACGGGTCCTCCTCGGTGATGCCGGCCCGCTCCCGCGCGGCCTCGACTCGTGCCCGCACCCGGCGTGGCGCCCAGGCCCACCAGCCCGCGCACGGGTCGTTGTCGTGCGTGCCCGTGTACACGACCGCGTGCTCCCGGTGGTTCGGGAGGGCGTCGTGATGGCGCCGCCCCCCGCCGAACGCCCACTGCAGGATGTGCATCCCCGGGATCCCGAGCGCCTCGCGGAGACGGTGGACCGGGAGCGTGATGTGACCGAGGTCCTCCCCGATCAGCGGAAGCGGCCCGAGCTCCGCCGCCGCGTCGAACAGCGGCTTCCCGGGTCCGCGCAGCCAGCGGCCGCGCCTCGCGGTGCGGTTGCCGACGGGGACCGCCCAGTAGGCGACGAACCCGCGGAAGTGGTCGAGGCGGGTCAGGTCGAACAGTTGGAGCGAGCGCCGGAACCGCTCCACCCACCACCGGTAGCCGTCCTCGCGGAGCGCTCCCCAGCGGTACGTCGGGTTCCCCCAGAGCTGACCGCTCCGCGAGAAGAGGTCGGGTGGCACGCCCGCCATGAGCGACCCGTCGAAGAACCGCGGGTGCTCGGCCACGTCGGCGCTCTCGCGCTCGACGTAGAGAGGGAGGTCGCCGATGATGCGGATCCCGCGTTCGTTCGCGTAGGAGCGAAGCGCGTCCCATTCGCGCTCGAAGCGGACCTGCGTCGCGATCTCTCCCGTATCTCCGCTGAACTCCGCCCAGCCGTCGATCCAGTAGGCGTGGCGTCGCCGGAACGCGGCGATCTCCCGTGCGCCTACTCGCTTCCCCGGAGCGGCCAGGAGCTCGCCGGAGCCGGCGAACGCCGAGAGCCCGGCGTACGGGGACCCGAACGCGTCCGGCGGCGCGAGCGGAAGGACCTGCCAGTAGGACTGGCCCGCGTCGACGAGCCAGTCGACGAAGCCGTACGCCTCGGGCCCGAGCCGGCCCCCTGGGAGCGACGTCGGGTGGAGGAGGACGCCGCTCGCGCGCGTCGTGCGTGGCGACGCACGACGCCTGCCACGCTCCGGGCTCATGTCGGGGCGACTCTAACCGTCACGTTCTCCGTACGGGCCGGGCATGCCCGGCCCGTACGAGGCCGCGCCTCAGCCCGGCCCCCCGACGCCGACCTGCACGCCATAGATGCGCTCGACGTACTCGCCGAGCATCCGGGCCGTCGTGAACCGCGGCGCGCAGGTCACGAGCGCGCGCTTGACCAGCTCGCACCAGCCGTGCGGGACGTCGTCCTCGCCGCGGTCGTAGAAGAGCGGGATCACCTCGTGCTCTAGCAGGTCGTAGAAGGCAGTCGCGTCGTGCGCGTCCTGAGCCGCCGGGTCGAGGTCCTCCCGGGACGCGATCGCCCAGCCGTTCGCGCCGTCGAACGCCTCGGCCCACCAGCCGTCGAGCACGCTGAGCTGGAGCCCACCGTTGAACGTCGCCTTCATGCCGCTCGTCCCGCTCGCTTCCATCGGCCTCCGCGGGAGGTTGATCCAGACGTCGCAACCCGCGACCAGCTGCCGGGCGACCGAGATGTCGTAGTCCTCGAGCACGATCACGCGGCTCGCGATCTCGCTCGAGCTGCGTTTCAGGGCGAACACGTCACGGAGCGCGTTCTTGCCGTCCTCGTCGCGCGGATGCGCCTTGCCCGCGACGACGAGCTGCACCGGCGGGCCGGCGGTGTAGAGGCGGGTCGCGCGCTCGTCGTCGTAGGAGAGGAGGTACACCCGTTTGTACAGCGCGAGCCGACGCGCGAACCCGAGCGTCAGCGCCCCCGCGTCGAGCGTCGTCGCCGCGCCCCGCACGTACTCGATCGACTCGCCGCGCTGGAGCCGGTCGAGCTCGCTCTTCTGCCGCGTGTAGGCGATGAGCTGCTCCCGGGCGGTGCACCGCGCGTGCCAGAGGTCGGCATTCGGGATCGAGGCAACGGGCTCCCAGGTGCGCGCATCGCCCGCCTTGCGCTCCCAGCCCTCCCCCAGGTGCCGGTCGAAGAGGGCGCGGAACGGATCGGAGAGGAAGGTGGGAAGGTGCGCGCCGTTCGTGACGTGGGTGATGGGGACCTCGTCCTCGCCCGCCCCACCGAACATCGGCCGCCACATCGCCCTCGCGACCCGTCCGTGGAGCTCGCTGACCGCGTTTCGCGCGCGGCTCACCCTGATCGCGAGCTGGCTCATCCCCGGGGACTCCGAGGCGTCGCCGGGTGTCGTCCGGAAGAGGTCGAGGAACGCCTCCTCGTCGAGCCCGAGCCGCCCGGGGAGGTCCGGAACCGCGGCGAGCAGCTCGTCGCTGCCGTAGGTCTCGTTCCCGGCCGGGACGGGCGTGTGCGTCGTGAACACGAACCGCTCCCGTACGCGCGCGATCGCCTCGTCCGCCGACGCGCCCGCCGCGACTCCCCCCGCGGCGACCTCGAGGGCGGCCAGGGCGGGGTGGCCCTCGTTCAGGTGGAACGTCGCCGGCTCGATGCCGAGGGCCCGGAGGACGCGCACGCCGCCGATGCCGAGGAGCACGTACTGCGCGAGCCGGAGCGGGCGCTCACCCTCGTACAGGCGCGAGGTGTACCACCGCTGCACGTGGTCGTTCTCCGGCACCTCGGAGTCGATCAGGAGCAGCGGGACGCGGCCGACGTCGACGCGCCAGACCTGGAACCACGTCTCCCGGCCGAAGACCTCCACGGACAGCTTGAGCGGCTTCCCGTCCATGGAGACGCGGGCCATCGGCAGCCCCTTGGGGTCGTTCACGACCCAGTACTCGAGCTGCCGGCCCGACGTGTCCAGGCGCTGTCGGTGATAGCCGCGCCGGTAGAGCAGCCCGACCGCGACCATCGGCAGCCCCTGGTCGCTCGCCTCCTTCAGGGTGTCCCCCGCGAGCACCCCGAGACCGCCCGAGTAGAGCGGCAGCGAGGCGTGGACGCCGTACTCGGCGCACAGGTACGCGATCGGCCCGGGAACCGCGTTCTCGGCGGCGCCGGCGGGAGCCTCGAGCGCGGCCGAGGCGCGCGTCGCGAGGTCCCGCACGCGCTCCTTCAACACCTCGTCGCGGTCGGCGTTCGCGCGGGTCGACGGCCAGAGGTCGGAGAGGAACCGGACGGGGTTCCCCGCCGCGAGCTCCCAGCGGTGGGGGTTGATCTCGCGGAACACGTCCTCGCCGCCCGGGAGCCAGCTCCAGCGGTAGTTGTAGGCGACCGGCGCGAGCGGCTTCAGCCCGTCCGGGAGGTGGGCCGCGAGGTCCGCAGCGCGCGCTGCGATGTCTGTCGCGCCGGCGGTGATCCTGAAGTCGGGCGTTCCGTCCTCCATCGAGCGGGCGCAGCCTAGCGGCGGCCGCGGACCGCCTGCGCGGGTTCGTGCGCGAATGCCCGGGCATCGGCACCCGCCTCGCTAGCGTGGCGGCGTGCTCCTCAAGGTCCCCCAGCCGTACGACTTCCACCTCTCGACCGTTCGCTTCCGCGACTTCGGCTCGGACGGGGCGACCGTGTGGCACGACGGCGGGCTCCACCGCGTCGTCGCCGGGCGGGAGGTGCGGATCGAGGCGAGCCGCGGGCGGTGTGCGGGTCGAGCCGGGCGGCGCCGAGATCCAGGCGGAGGTGGGCCGGCTGCTGGGACTCCCCTTCGAGCTCGAGCCGTTCCACGCCTGGGCCGCCGGCGACCCGGTGCTCGGCCCGCTCTCGCGCTCGCTCGCCGGCTTCCGGCCGCCGCTCAACCCGCAGGCCGTTCGAGGCGCTCGTGGTCGCGATCACGACGCAACAGATCTCGCTCCGCGCCGCGGCTGCGATCCGCGGCCGCTTCGTCGAGCGGTACGGCACCCGCCACGACGTCGCCTGGGAGTTCCCGAGGCGGGAGCGCGTCGCGCGGCTCCGTCCGCGCGAGCTCCTCGTCGTCGGCTTCTCGGGGAAGAAGGCGGAGTACCTCATCGAGCTCGCCCGCTCCGACCTCGACCTCGACGCGCTCGCGTGCGCTCCCCGACGACGAGCGTGATCGCGACGCTGACCGCGGTGCCCGGGCTCGGCCGCTGGACCGCGGACTGGTTCCTCGCCCGCCACCTCGCCCGGCCGCGCGCATGGCCCGCGGGAGACCTCGGCCTGCGGAAGGCGGTCTCCGCGTTCTACGCGGACGGCGGCCCGCTCACGATCGACGAGGTGCGCGCGCTCGGGGAGCGGTTCGCGCCGTTCGAGAACCTGTCGGCGCACTTCCTGCTCACGGGCGCGAGAATGGCCGGATGACCGAGGCAGCCAGGAACATGAGCGTCCGGCGGGCGGGGCCGGGGGACTTCGACGCCGATCGCCGAGCTGTGGCGGGAGCTCGACCACGAGATCCCGCCGCCGATCCACGAGGGGCCTGCCGACGAGGAGAAGGAGCTGGCCGAGGTGGCCGAGATACTGGCCTCCGAGGTGGCCTTCGTGGCCGAGGAGGACGGAAGCCCCGTGGGCTTTGCGCTGGCGAGACGGCGGACGGACACGCTCGCGACGCTCACCGACCTCTACGTCAGGCAGGACGCGCGCCGCTCGGGAGTCGCGACCGAGCTCATGCGCGAGGTGCTCGACGCGATGGACCCTCTCGGGATCGAGCACCTCGACCTCGAGGTGATGGCCTCGAACAGCGTCGCGCGCTCGCTCTACGCGCGCTGGGGCTTCCGGGACGAGGTCGTGATCATGACGCAGTCGGTCTCCGACCTCGGCGCACGGCTCGGCCGCCAGGAGGCTTCGTCGTTCGGCTCGATCCACATCCAGTCGGACGACCTGAGCCCGGTCGAGCAGGCCGTGCGCCAGTTCGTCCCGCGGCTTCCGGGCGCCTCGCGCGGCTCGCTCGTGGCCTCGCCGCGCAACGGCTGGATCGCCGTCTACGACGACGTCTGCGACCGGAGCCCCGAGATGCTGCGGCGGCTCGCCCGCGAGCTCTCCGACCGCACGGGAGCGGTCGTCGCCCTCCTGGGGGTCGAGCGGGACGACGTCGTCCGCATGATCCTCTTCGAGCGCGGGAGCGTGGTCGACGAGTATCTCTCCGTGCCTGAGTTCTACGGCCCGCTCCCTCCCGGCGACGTCGTGGGGCTCGCCGCGAACCCGACCGTCGTCGCCCGGCTCACGGGCGCCGACCCGGAGGCGGTGCGCTCGATCGCACGGACCGCCGCCGCGCCCGCCGACCTTCCCCCGGCGCGGGAGCTCCTCGCAGCCCTCTCGCAGGCGCTCGGGATCGAGGGCAGCGGCCACGGCTGGGCCGACGCGCCCGACCTCCCCGGCGCTATTCGTGTGGAGCGCGGATGAGGGTCCTCCTCCTCCATGCCTGGCCGAAGGACGAGCGCATGTGGGAGCGCCAGGTCGCGCTGCTCGGCAGCGAGGGGTACGCGGTCGACGCACCGCGTCTCTACGGGAGGGGGCCCGCCATCGACGGCTGGGCCGCGCAGCTGCTCAGGGACAACGACGCTCCGGTCGTCGCCGTGGGCGCGTCGATGGGCGGCTACACAGCGCTGGCCATGGCTCGCCGCGCGCCCGAGCGAATGGTGGGCATGATGCTCGTCGCCTCGCGGGCCGACGCGGACACCTGGGATCGCCGCCGGTACCGCGAGCAGCAGATCTCCGAGCTGCGCTCGGCCGACCCGATCCCGGCGGTGTACGGAGAACCCTCCCCGGAGGAGCTCGCGGTCGCCCAGGAGGCGATGCGCGACCGCCTCGACCTCAGCGGGATCGTCTCGTCGTTCGGCGGTCCGCTCGTCGTCTGCGTCGGGGATGCGGACGACGTCGTCTCCGTCGACGAGGCCAGGGCAACCGCCGACAGCGCGCTGCAGGGCTCGTTGGAGGTGTTCCCGGGCGCGGGCCATCTCCTCTCGCTCGAGCAGCCCGACCGCTTCGACGAGGTCCTGCTGGACTTCCTCGCGCAGTGGAGGACGTGACCCTCACGGAGCTTCGCACGCGGCTCGGCGAAAACGGGCTCGTGCTCCTCGACGTGCGCAGCCGTCCCGAGTTCGAGGGGGCGGCCGGGGCGCACTGCGACCCTCGCCAGGGGCACATCGCGGGCGCCCGCAACCTTCCGCTCGACGAGCTCCTCGCCTGCCGGTGCGCCGAGGACGTCCGCGTCCTCGTGGGCGCGCCACCGGGGGCGGAGGTCGTCGCGTACTGCCACTCGGGCCTGCGCTCCGCCTTCGCGGTGGACGTCCTGCGCGGTGCCGGGTACACGGCCCGGAACTACCCGGGCTCGTGGCACGAGTGGTCGCGGGACCCGGACCTGCCGGGCGAGCACTAGGCCGGGGACCCTCTCCTGCTTACGGGATCGCTCCTCGGTGTCGGGTTCCCGGACGACGTGTTCGCCGAGATCGCCGTGACGCTCCTCGTGTCGGCGCTGCTCGGGCTCGTCGCCGTCAAGCTGCGCCAGCCGCTGGTCGTCGCCTACGTGGCCGTCGGTGTCCTCGTGGGCCCGAGCGTGCTCGGCGTCGTCCAGCCCGGGATTTCTTCTTCATCGACCTCGGCTCTCGCCTCCAGCCCGGGGAGGCGCTCGACCAGCTCTCGCGGTGGCGCTCGTGCTCTCCGCCTTCGTCCTGCTGGCGAAGCCGATCGTCGTCGTCGCCCTGCTCGGCGCGATGCGGTACCGCCGCCGCGTCTCGCTCGAGACGGGCCTCGCGCTCGCGCAGATCAGCGAGTTCTCGCTCATCCTCGGCGCTCTGGGCGTGCGGGCGGGCGACATCGACGACGAGACGATGACCCTGCTCACCGTGATCGCGCTCATCACGATCGCGGCGTCCTCGTACCTGCTGCTGAACTCCGAGGCGATCGCGCGGCGCTTCGCGCCGACCCTCGACCTCTTCGAGCGGGCGCCGATCGTCCATGCCGGCGAGACCGCGCCGGTGTCCACGCCTGACGTGATCGTCCTCCGCCTCGGTCGCTACGGCGAGGGCATCGTCGCGGGGCTCCTCGAGAGCGACCTCGAGGTGCTCGGGGTGGACTTCGACCCGGTCGCGCTCTCCCGCTGGGCGCAGGAGGGTGTCTCCGTCCTGTACGGCGACGCCGAGGATCCCGAGCTCCCCAGGCTGCTCTCGTTGCCCGAGTCGGGGTGGATCGTGAGCACCATCCGGCGCACCGACGCCAACCTCGCGCTCCTGCACGGGCTCACGCACGAGGGCTACATCGGGCGGGTGGCCGTCGCGGCCCACCGGCGAGGGGACGTCCAGCGGCTCCTTCGCCGCGGGGGCCGACCGCGTGCTGCTGCCCTACGTCTCTGCCGCGAAGGAGGTCGTCGAGCTCGTCATGTCGCCTGACTGAGCCTCCGCGGCGCGGAGAAAGGCTGCGCAGAGCGCTCGCCCGAGCTCGTTGGATCGCCCGATCCGCTGGGCCGACTCCCGGACGAGGTCGGCCCCGGGCATGGGAAGCTCGTCGGGATCCTCCTCGACCCACGCCGCGACCATCGGCAGCGTCACCTCGGCGTGGAACTGGATCCCCCAGGCGACCTGCCCGAGCCGAAACGCCTGTGTGCAGATCTCGCTCCGGGCGAGCTCGGTCCCGCCGGGCGGGACGTCGTACGTGTAGTGGTGCCACTGGAACACGATCGCGCGCCTCGGGATCGCTCCGAGCACGGCGTCGACCTCGCCCTCGAGGGTCAGCGCGACCTCGAGCCACCCGACCTCGGGTGTGGGTGCGGGACGCACTCGCGCATCGGCCGCCCGCGCGAGCATCTGCGCGCCGAGGCAGACGCCGAAGACGGGCACGTCCTCCGCCAGGACCTCCCTCAGGAACGCCTCCTCGTGCCCGAGCCACGCGAAGCTGTCGTCCTGGTCGGGGTGCGCGGCCCCGCCGAACACCATGACCGCATCGTAGGTCCGTGCGCGGCCGGGTCCGCCACCGTCGGGTGCGGACCAGCGCTCGAGGGTGTGGCCCCCCTCTTCGACCTCGTGCTCGAACACGCCGCCGGGCACGCTCGGGCCATGGGTCACGGAGAGCACGCGCATCGTTCGACTCTAGAAGAGCGTTGGTGCAAGGGGCGGCGGCTCGATGCCCCCCGCGGCGGGGATGCCCGCACGATCGAGGAGACCGCGGAGGATCGCCGCGCTGCGCGGGGCGAAGTCGTCCCGGTTGTTGTTGAACATCGCGTAGACCTCGTCCGCCTCTTCCGTCAGGCCCCGGAGCTTCTCGATCCACTCGGCCAGGTCCTCCTCCGAGTACATCCAGTCGAACCGGTCCGAGGACTTTTCGCTCTTGATGTTCCACGTCTTCTCGTTCCGGCCGTGGAAACGGACGTACGCGACGCGATGCGTCGCGACCGCGTGCCGGGCGACGACGTTCGACGCGCGGGTCATGGGCGTGTCGACGGAGACGTACGCGAGGCCGGTGCGCTCGAGGAAGTGCAGCGTCTCGTCCCGCTCGCCAGGCTCCATCCAGGAGCGATGCCGGAACTCGACGAGCGGCACGAGGGGCGCGATCCGCTCTGGGACGCGCGCGAGCTCCTCCTTCGCGATGTCGGACTTCACGAACCGCGGGTGGTACTGGAGCAGGATCCCCCGCACCTTGCCCGAGAGCTCGAGCGGCTCGAGCGAGCGGCGAAACTCGACGAAGTCGGCGTCCGTCGGCTCGCGCCCGTCGTGCCAGGTCATCGAACGGTGCGCCTTGACGTGGAAGACGAACTCGGGCGGCGTGCGCTGCGCCCAGCGCCCGGTGACCGCGGGGTCGGGGAGGTGGTAGTAGGTCGAGTCGATCTCGACCGTGTCGAAGCGCTCCGCGTAGTAGGCGAGCCGCGCCTTCGACGTCGACACGCCCCGCGGGTACCAGGCCTTCAGCAGGCCCTCGTCGGCGAAGCTGCACGTGCCGAGGCGGACGGTCGCGGCCATGGTGGCGCTAGGGGCCGGGATCGCCCGGCCCCTAGGCGCGCGCTTCTAGCGCTTCCGGACGACCCGGCTCTGAACGGTGAAGCCGTTCACCGTCGGGTTGACGCACGGCACGCCGAGCGCCGGCCCGAGCTGGGCGCAGAGCGGGGCCGCCGCGCCCGGCGCGCCCACCGCCGTCGCGCGGTAGAACGTCCCGGTCTTCGCGGCGAAGGCGTACGAGCCGTTGGCCCTCACCGTCACGCGGCCGAGGCGCTTCAGCTTGCCCGCCGTCGCGCCGCCGAAGATCGTGACGGTCGCGCCGGCCCGCGCCTGCCCGGCCTGTGTGACGCGCCCGGTGATCGCGGCGCCCTTCGCCTTCCTCTTCGCCGCGAGCGTCACGGCTCCCGGCGCGATCGCCGCGGGCGAGGCGACGGTACCGGCGATGTTCACGGTTCCGACGCCCGGGTTGTAAGGCGTCCAGAACGAGACCCACGCTCCGGTCGGGACGGCCCCGAACACGCCCGCGATCGAGAGCTCGGCGCTGTACAGCTTGGCCCCGAACGTCGCGCGGCCGGGCGTCCCCGCCGGCACGTCGGGCGGAGGCAGGCAGACCTGGATGTACGCGGGGCCGAGCGCCGTCTGGGCGCCCGTGGTCGCGACGAGGTACGTCGGCACCGGAAGTGTCTGGCCGGCGGCGCTCAGGATCATGATCCACGTCGCGAGCGGGGCGGTCGTGCCCAAGCAGGCGGCCTGCTGCGCCGCCGGGACCTGACCCGGCGCGGCCACGAGCAGCTGCCCCTGGAGCGGCAGGTCCGCGCCGGCGAGGTCGAGGGCCTTCACGATCGCCGACACGGGCCCGAGCACCGTCCCGGGTGCCTGTGTGGTCGTCAGCTGCGTGCCGGTCGGCGCGAAGATGCGCACGCTTGCCGTCGGGTCGTCGTTCGGGTCGAGTGTCACCTTGACGACGGAGGTCGTCCCCGCCTGGCGAACCTCGAGCTTCGCCGACGTGTACGCCGCGAGCGCCGCCGGTACCGCGATGATTGCCGCGACCGCGGCCAGCCCGACCGCCGTTGTCCAGACTCTCCCTCTCATGGATGCCCTCCTCGAAATGTCGTCCGTGCCCGTGTTCGCGATGTCTTCTTCGGCCTCCGAGTGTTGCACAGGGACAGTGCGGGCGAGGCGCGCCAACCTCCCGAGGCGGCTTCTCACCGTCACGCTCGCGCTCGTCGCCCTGCTGGCGTCCGGTTGCGGAGGGGGAGGATGCGACGCGAGGCGCGCCGCTCCGCGTCCTCTTCGTCGGGAACAGCCTCACGGCGGCGAACGACCTTCCCGCAGCCGTCGCGCGAATCGCCGAGGACGCGGGCCGGCGCCCCGTCGAGACCCGCACGATCGCCCCGGGCGGCGTGAGCCTCGAGGACCACTGGCTCTCGACCGGCGCGCGGGAGGCGCTCGCGGCGGGCTCGTGGGACGCGGTCGTCCTCCAGCAGGGCCCCTCGTCGCTCCCGGAGAGCCGCGCACACCTCGTCAGGTGGGCGAAGCGGTGGGCCGACGAGGCCCGCAAGCACGGAGCACGGCCCGCGCTCCTCACCGTCTGGCCCGAGCGGGAGCGCCTCTCGGCGCTCCCCGACGTCATCGCTTCCTACGCCGCGGCCGCCGAGGAGTCCGGCGCCGCGCTCCTTCCCGCGGGCACCGCGTGGCGGGCGGCGTGGCGCCGCGACCCTGCGCTCGCGCTGTACGGCCCTGACGGGCTTCATCCGAGCGAGCTCGGCACCGAGCTCGCGGCGCTCGTCGTCTACGCGGGCCTGACGCGAACGTCCCCCCGCGGGCTTCCGCTCCACGACTCGGTGCCCGAGGAGGCCGTGCGGACGCTCCGCGAGGCTGCGGCGGAGGCGCTCGCTGCGCGACGCTGAACCTGGGTGGCTGTCACCCGGAGGGTGACTGTCGCCGGCTTGTCGGACTGCTGGCGGTGACTGTCACCAGCGTGGCGGTGGTGACCGTCACCCGGAGGGTGACCGTCGCCTGGTTCTCCCGCAGGGTGACCGCCACCAGCTTGTCGCGCAGGGTGACCTGGTTCTCACGCAGGGTGACCACCGTCACCCGCGTGTCGCGCAGGCCCTCAGCCGCGGGCGTGCAGGAGGCCGCTCGCCCGCACCCACTGCTGGTTGTCGTACCGGTAGAGGTACACGTGCTCCAGCGGCCGGTAGTCCGTGCGCGAGGTCTTCAGTCGGATGCCAGGGAGGAGGAAGGGGTTGCTCGCGAGGTCGAGGCTCTGGGCCGCCCGCAGCAGGCCCGCCCGGGTGAGGCTCTTCCCCGCCTTCCGAAGGGTCTCGACCATCGTCCAGGCCACGGTCATTCCGTACCAGTTGTAGACGTCGGTCGGCCTTCCGGTCGGGTTGTACCGGCGCATGATCGAGCGGTAGAGCGCGACCGTCTTGTCCTTCGCCCAGATCGGGTCGTTCGGGTTCTTGACGAAGGCGATCGACAGCGCTCCCTTCGTGAGCTCCGGCGCGTTGAGCCGCGCGATGCCCATGATCGTCGGCTCGATCGAGATCGACGCGATGTAGATCCGTGGCTTCCAGCCCAGGTTGTGCGCCGCCCGGATCGCGTTGAGGAAGAACTTCGGCGTCGCGAAGAGCATCAGGGTGTCCGCCCTCGACGCCTTGAGCGTCGCGACCTGAGAAGAGACGTCGGCGCCGGTGAACTCGTACGCCTGCTGCGCCACGATGCGTGGGCCCTTGCCCGCGATCGCTCTCGTCAGCCCCGTGAGCATGTCGCGCCCGAGCTCGGTGTTCTCGTAGAGGACGGCGATCCGTGCCTTGGGACGGGTCTTCGCGATCGTCGTCCCGTACACGTTCCCCTCGCCGCGGTAGCTCATGAGGAAGCCCATCGTCCACGGGTGCGTGGCGAAGCTCCGGCCGATTGCCTGCGAGCCGTCGCCGACGTAGAGCTGGGGCACCTTCTGGGCGTTCAGGTAGTCGCGGACGGCGAGGCTGTTCGCAGTGCCGGCCGAGTTGAAGATCGCGAACACGTGGTCGTCCTCGACGAGCTTCCGCGTCAGCTGGACGGTCTGCGCCGGGTTGTACGCATCGTCGTAGTAGCGGTAGGAGATCGTGCGGCCGTTCACGCCGCCTCTCGCGTTGACGTGGTCGAAGTACGCCTTCGCCCCGGGGCCGATCGCGCCGAAGGCGGCGGCCTCGCCGGTGAGCGGCACGGTGCCGCCGAGGAGCACGCCCGTCGCGGTGACGCCCGGGTCGTCCGCGGGGCGCGCGCCCGCGACCGCCGAGACGACGAGCACCGCGAGCGCGGCTGCGACGGCGGCGCGCGTCACTTCGTGACCGGCGTCCGCAGCACGGGCAGCCTGAGCACGGCGGGGCCGACGCGCACGCGAGCCGCCGCGGGCATGGGAAGGTCGAGGTAGACGAGATTCGAGCTCGACTGTGCGGTCGAGGACGAGGCCAGCGTCAGCGTGAGCCGGGAGCCTGCCGGGACGAAGGTCGCCTGGCTCAGGAGGCGGATCGTCGCCTTCCGCGAGCCGGCCTTCGTCGGGACACCCCCGGCGGCGAGGATTGTCTCCGCCCCCTGCCGCGTGCGCGCCGTGAGCACCGCCACGAGTCTCGACCAGCCGCCGCTCGCCGCA
The DNA here is from genome assembly GCA_963750595.1 of uncultured Actinomycetes bacterium. Lineage (GTDB taxonomy): Bacteria > Actinomycetota > Thermoleophilia > Gaiellales > Gaiellaceae > GMQP-bins7. The sequence goes on from CAVVRG010000003.1 coordinate 1,171,963, forward strand.
ACGGGCACCTGGACGGTTGGCGCGCCAAGGATCTCGATCGACCTCCGCAGGCGCGGGCTCGTCCGCACCGCCTTGCCCGCGGCGCGCGAACGTGGAGACACCGGGCAGCGCCAGTGTCGTTGTGACCGTCCTCGGCAGCGAGGTCGTCCACGTCGCCTGGCCCGTGAACTTCTCGGACGCGACGGCGACCGCGGCTGGAGCGTGCGACGCGGGAGCACCCCGCAGATGCGTGTCGAACCAGGACCGGATCTGCGTCATCAGGTAGCCGGTGTCTGCGGCGGGGAAGGTGGACGGCGCGTGGCCGTGGAGGCCGACGTAGAGCGCCTTCGGCCCGGCGAGGCGCTGGAAGGCGAGCACTGCCCTGGTCGATCCCGAAGAGGAAGTCCCGCCGGCCCTGCGCCATGAAGACCGGGGTCTTGACCGAGCCGAGCCGCGACAGGCTCGAGCGCTGGGCCGCCCAGCGGCGCACGACGGTCGTGTTCCCGGCGAAGGCGGCCGCCTGCAACGCCGCGAGCGACGGGTCGCGCTTCGCCTCCGGGATCGAGCCGGCGAGGGCGACGACGACCCCCGACTTCGCGACGCCCTGCGGCATCAGCGCGGCGTAGAGGTCGGTCCACGTCTCCACCGTTGCAACCGCCGCCCACGGGACCCCTGCGACGAGGGAGTTGAAGATCGCGCCGCCCCCGTAGGAGATGCCCCAGGCGCCGATCCTCGCGTCGGCGACGTCGGGTCGGGCCGCGAGCCAGGCGTGGACCGCACGCACGTCTGCGATCTCGCGCGGACCGTCGATCCCGACGAGGCCGCCCGACTGTCCGTGCCCCCGGGCGTCGAAGCTGAGAACGGCATAGTCCTGCCCCACGAAGCCGTACGCCTCCGCCAGCGCGTTCATCGACTCGCGGCTGCCCGAGAGCCCGTGCAGGAAGACGATCGCGGGCCAGCCGCCGGCGGGCATGGTGCCCTCCGGCACGTACAGCGTCGCGGCGATCGAGACGCCGTCGTCCATCGGGATCGAGACGTCTTGCCTCGCGAAGGAGGACGCGGGCGCCTCGCCGGCGACGAGGACGAGCAGTGCCGCGAGCGCGGCGAGCGAGGCCTTCAGCACGGGTCGAAGCGTAGAGGCTCACCTCGAGGCGTGGGATCCGACCCAGCTTCTGCACTCGCGCGGATGTCACGGGGTGACTGGCACCGCAGGTGCCTGTCACCGGCTTTCCCCGTCCATAGAATCCCGCGGATGGACCCGCGCGCGATCGGCGTCTTCGACTCGGGCATGGGCGGCCTGACGGTGCTGCACGAGTGCCTCGTCACCCTCCCGCACGAGGACTTCGTCTACCTCGGGGACGGCGCGCGCCTCCCCTACGGGCCGCGGCCGCTCGACGAGATCCGACGCTTCGCAGGGGAGATCGCGGGCTACCTCGAGCGCAGCGGGGTCAAGCTCGTTGTCGCCGCGTGCAACTCGGCCACCGCGGCGGCGCTCCCGGATCTGCAACGAGGGCTCTCGGTTCCGGTGATCGGCGTGCTCGCGCCGGAGGCGCACGCCGCCGTCCTCGCGACCCGCAACCGCCGCATCGGGCTCCTCGCCACCGAGGCGACGGTCGCGAGCGGCCGCTACGTCGAGCTCGTCCGCGCGCTCGACGCCGGCGTCGAGGTGACGTCGGTCGCGTGCCCACGGCTCGTGCCGCTGATCGAGGGTGACGATCCCTTCTCCGACGAGACAACGGAGGCCGTGCGCGAATACGCCGCTCCGCTCAGAGCCGCCGGCGTGGACACCGTGATCCTCGGCTGCACGCACTACCCGCTGATCCGGCCGATCCTCCAGCGCGTCTTCGGGCGCGGGGTCACGCTCGTCTTCTCCGCCGAGGAGACGGCGCACGAGGTCGCGGAGACGCTCGCGCGCAAGGGGATCGAGAACGATGAGGAGCGCGAGGGGACGTATCGCTTCCTCACGACCGGCGACCCCGGGCTCTTCCGCGAGATGGGCCGGAGGTTCCTGCAGCTGCCGATCGACGCCGCCGAGCACGTCGAGCTCTCTGCCCTCGAGGCGGCCGCCGCATGAGAGCCGACGGGCGCCCACCGAGCCAGCTCCGCCCTCTCGACGTCCGCGTCGGACTTCCTCGAGCAGGCCCACGGCTCCGTGCTCTACGGGCAGGGCAAGACGCTCGTCCTCTGTACTGCGACGGTCGAGGAAGGCGTGCCGCGCTGGCTGTACGGGAAGGGCCGCGGCTGGATGACCGCCGAGTACTCGATGCTCCCCGCCTCCACCGGCGAGCGGACGCCGCGAGCGGTGTCGCGAGGACGGCCGGACGGGCGGACGGTCGAGATCCAGCGCCTGATCGGGCGGGCGCTGCGCTCCGTCTGCGACTTCGAGCGCCCTCGGCGAGCGCACGCTCTGGCTCGACTGCGACGTGCTCCAGGCGGACGGCGGGACGCGCTGCGCCTCGATCACCGGCGCCTGGATCGCGGCGAGCCGCGCCCTCGACCGCTTCGGCCTCTCGAAGGCGCTCCCGCGCTCGATCGCAGCGGTCTCGGTGGGGATCGTCGACGGCGAGACGCTCCTCGACCTCGACTACGCGGACGACTCGGCCGCGGACACCGACATGAACGTCGTGATGACCGGGGACGGGCTCCTCGTCGAGGTGCAGGCGACCGCCGAGAAAGACCCGTTCTCGCGGGAGCTGCTCGACGAGCTCCTCGACCTGGCGGCCGGCGGCATCGAGGAGCTGACCGCAGCGCAGCGCGACGCCGCGTCCACGCCGCGCGCGTGAAGCTCGTCCTCGCGTCGCGCAACCCGAACAAGCTGCGTGAGCTCCGCCTCGCGCTCCCCGAGTGGGAGATCGAGCTTCTCGACGCGCCCGACGAGCCGGTCGAGGACGGGGGCACGTTCCTCGCGAACGCGCGCATCAAGGCGCTTCACGGGCGGCGCCACAGCCGGTCGGACGACTGGGTCGCGGGCGAGGACTCGGGGATCGAGGTGGAGGCGCTCGGAGGGCGTCCGGGTGTCGAGTCCGCGCGCTGGGCGGAGGACGGGGTCGGACGCCTGCTCGAGGAGCTGCGGGACGTCGCGGAGCGGCGAGCCCGCTACGTGTGCCAGCTGGTCGTCCTGGCGCCGGACGGCAGCGAGCTCCAGGCGGTCGGGACTCTCGACGGGGAGATAGCCGCCGAGCCGCGTGGCGACGAGGGGTTCGGCTACGACCCGATCTTCGTGCCCGCGGGGGAGTCGCGCACCGTCGCGGAGCTCGGGGACGCCTGGAAGGCCGACCACTCCCACCGCGCCCGGGCCGTTCGCATGCTCGCGCTGGCGTTGGGAGAAGCGAACAGCGGGTGACAGTCCCCTGCGGGGACGGTCACCGACCAGCCTGGCAGCGTGGAGCCTGCTAGCGTCGGGCGCCGATGGACGTCGCCGAGGCGCTTGCCGAGCTCACCGAGCTCTCGTCGCAGGTCGAGCGCGCCGTCGTCCTGCGCGCGGACGGATCGGTGCTCGCCTCCACGCCGGAGGGCGACGCCTCCGCGCAGGCGCTGGCGACCGCCGCGCTCGAGCTCCTGGCTGCGGCGTTCGAGCTCCGCTCCGCGCCGCAGGAGGTGAGCCGGGTCGAGGTCGAGCTCGCGGAGGGTGCGCTGTTCGTGCTCCACGAGCACGGACGGACGATCGCGGCGGCCACGGGGCCGGAGCCGACGTCGGGCCTGGTCGCGTACGACCTCCGCACCTGCCTGCAGCGGATCTCGGAGCCGGAGAAGCCGAAGCGCCGGCGCAGCACGAAGACCGCCCCGGCGGAGGAGCCCGCATGAGGCGCCTGTTCCGGCTCGCGGTGCTCGTGGGGATCGGGATCTGGATCTGGCGGACGCTGCTCGGGCGGCCGAAGCACCAGGAGCGCGCGGTTGCCGCCTACGCGGACGGCTCCTCGCTCGTGCTGGAGCCGGGCTCGGACGCGTTCGAGCGACTCGCGGCGGCCGCCCGCCCGGCGCTCCGCGCATGACCGCCCCTGGGGACGACGAGCTCGCGCAACTGCTGCTCGACCGCGCGTTCCTCGAGGGCGACTTCGTCCTGCGCTCCGGGAAGCGGTCGTCCTGGTACCTCGACAAGTACCGCTTCGAGACCGACCCCGGCCTCCTTCGCCTCCTCGGCGCGCGCCTGGCGGAGGCCGTGAGCGCGTTCGAGCCCGACGCCGACCGGCTCGCGGGGCCGGCTCTGGGCGCGGTCGCGTTGGCCGCTTCGGCATCGCTGGCGTCCGATCGGCCGTTCATCATCGTGCGCGGTGAAACCAAGGAATACGGCACCGCGAACCGCATCGAGGGCCCGTTCGAGCCCGGTGAGCTCGTGTGCCTCCTGGAGGACGTCGTCACGACCGGCGGCGCGCTCGTGGAGGCCGTCACCGCGCTCCGCGAAGAGGGGCTGCTCGTCCGGAATGCGGTGTGCGTCGTCGATCGTGAGGACGGCGGGTCGGACGCGCTGGCGCGGCTCGGCGTGCGCCTCCGTGCGCTCTTTCGGGCCCGCGAGCTCCAGGAACTGCGGAAAACCGCCGCAAAGCGGCATGGTTGAGCCAAATACGAAGGGGTGTTAGGCTCCTTCGGATCTCTAGACCCGAACACGACGTCAGGAGGACGCAGTGACAAAGCAGGATTTCGTGGACGCCGTAGCCGACAGGGCCGGCATGTCCAAGAGGGATGCGGCCACCGCGGTGGACGCGGTGCTCGACACCATCACGGCTGCGCTGAAGAGTCGTGACTCGGTCACCTTCACGGGCTTTGGGAAGTTCTCGACCTCCGATCGCGCCGCCCGGATGGGCGTGAACCCGCGCACCGGACAGCGGGTGCAGATCGCGGCCACGACGGTCCCGAAGTTCTCGGCCGGCAGCGCGCTCAAGGCTGCGGTCAAGGGGTAGGACAGACCGCAAGGGGCTTTCGGAGGGGCCGCTGCGGCGGCCCCTCCTTGTTCGTGCGCAAGATCCGGCGTCCGCGGGAACGGATCCCGGATCGCGCCAAGACCCCTGAAGCGCGACTGCTCCGCAGTCGCTGATCGCCCGCCAGGACCAAGCGGCGGCCCCTCCTTGTTCGTGCGCAAGATCCGGGATCTGCGCGAGGAGATCCCGGATCGCGCGAAGACCCCTGAAGAGCGACTGCTCCGCAGTCGCTGGTCGCCCGGCAGGACTAGGCCGCAGGGACGGCTCTCGCCCATCCCTTGAGATACGAACACATGTTCGCTAGCCTCGACCCATGCAGCTCTCGTTCGACGCCGCGGACCGGCTCGTCGAGCTCGTTCAGGCGCGGCGCGGAGCGGTCGCTGCCGACGAGGCCGCCCGAGAGCTGTTCGCGCTCGAGCGCGCTCCGACGGCGCTCGCTCGCGCCCTCCTCGGCGACGTGGTCGAGGGCGACGCGCGCCTCGCGTGGATCGGCGCGGGCGTCGGTCTCTCCGGCGAGCCCTCCCACGGGATCGCGATCGAGGACGCCGAGGTCGTCGTCTTCGACCTCGAGACCACCGGGCTCTCGGCGAGTCGCGATCGCATGTGCGAGATCGGCGCGGTTCGCGTTCGCGCGCTCGAGATCGAGGAGACGTTCGAGACGCTCGTCGACCCGGGGACGCTGCTCCCGCCGCACATCTCGGCCCTCACCGGCATCTTCCCCCGCGACGTACGGGGAGCTCCGCGGCCGCCGCTCGCCACCCGTCGCTTCCTCGGGTTCGCAGGCGAGGCGCCACTCGCCGCCCACAACGCCCGTTTCGACCTCGCCTTCCTCGAGCGGGAGGTCGAGCGGCTGACCGGGCGCCGCGTCGCCGCCCCGGTCGTCGACACGGTCTGGCTCGCCCGGCGCCTTCTCCAGCGGAGGAGCGAACGCTTCTCGCTCGCCCACCTCTCGCACTTCTTCGGAACGTCGACGATGCCGTGCCACCGCGCGCTTCCCGACGCGCTCGCGACCGCGGAGATCCTGATCGCGCTGCTCGGGCTGGCGCAGGAGCGGGGAGCGCGCACGCTGGCACAGGTCCTCGAGCTCGCCGCTCCGCGCGCCCGTCGGCTCCATTCGAGGCGTGCGCTGATCGCGGGCGCGCCGTCGTCGCCGGGCGTCTACCTGTTCCGGGACCGCAACGAGACCGTGCTCTACGTCGGCAAGGCGAGGGACCTCCGCGCGCGGCTCCGCTCCTACTTCTCGGGCGGCCGCCAGCGGCCGTCCGTCGAGGCGGCGCTCGGGGCGCTCGCGCGGATCGAGTGGCGGCCGCTCGGTTCGGAGCTCGAGGCGACGCTCGAGGAGCTGCACCTCATCCGGGAGCTCCGCCCGCCGGCGAACGCGCGGGGCCGCGGCGACCGCGCGTTCTACCTCGTTCGCCGGGGCGAGCGCTGGGCGGTCGTCGGAGACCCGGGCCCGTTCGGGCCGATCGGAAGCAGGCGGAGGGCGCAGCTCGCGGCGCGTGCGCTCGACGGGTTCGAGGGCGACCGGCCCGCGGACGCGCTTCCCGCCCTTCGCGCGCAAGCTCCGGCGGCTCTCCCGCGAACTGCGCTTCGAGGATGCGGCACGAGCCCGTGACCGGCTCGGCGCGCTCGAGGAGGTGGTCGGCCGGTTCGCGATGCTCGAGCGCCTCCGGAGCTCGAGGCTGTGCCTGATCGCGCCCGCCCGCGAGCCGGGCTTCCGGCGGGCGTTCTTCGTCGCCGGCGGACGTGTGACCGCTCGCACGCTCGCGCCCGGGCCGGGCCGGGCGGATCGAGGTGGAGGCGGGTCTCGCCGGCACCACCCGGGCGGAGATCTCGTTCGAGGCGGAGCACGCGGACGAGCTGCTCGCCGTGGCGGGCTTCCTACGGAGGCCCGGGCCGGAGCTCCGCATCGTGTCGCTCGACGCGGTCGGAGATCCTCGCGGCCTGAGGCCGTCAGGTGCGGCAGCAGCCAGGCTGGCGCGTGCTCCTCCGCCGTCGTCCTCGTGAGCAGTCGCAACCCCGTGCCGTCGGGGCGAATGACATACAGGTCGTAGTGCGGGCGCGACCGCGTCCAGGCTGCGAACGCGATCCACTCGCCGTCTGGCGACCAGGCCGGGCGCTCGGCGTTCAAGCCCTTCGGCGTCACGCGTCGGAGCCCCGACCCGTCGCGGTCGGCGACGAACACCGCCCATGCCCGTCGTCGTTGATGTTCACCTCGAGCGCGACCCGGCGCCGTCGGGCGACCAGGCAAGGCTCTCGTAGACATACCGGTCCGGGAGCGCCTCAGGTCCTGGGTCGGCCGGCCGGCAGGGCCGACCACTCGAACCTCGCCGAAGAACGACCCCGGCTGGCAGTCGCCGACGACGAACGCGAGCCGTCCGTCCGGCGATACGGCTGGGCTCGTGTGCAGCTCGGTGCCGCGCGTGATCCTGTGCAGACCGCGGCCGTCTGCTTCGACCCGGTAGATCGAGCCGCAGATCTCGTCCGGCCCCTGGGCGGCGCGCGCCACGTACAGCTTCCGGTCGTCGGTAGCCCAGGTCGGCGCGCGTGTGGCGGCGTAGTTCACGGAGGGCGGCCTTTGCGGCGAGCACTCTCGCCTGTCCCGCGCCGTCTACGTTCGATCACCCACAGCTCGTCGCCCCGGGAGAACGCGATCCGCAGCCGGTCGGGCGAGACGGCCGGATCCATCTCCTTCGCCTTCGTCGCCGTCAGGCGAACGGTCTCCGAGCCGTCGACCGTCATCCGGTAGAGGTCGCTGCCCCGCTCGAAGACGAGCGACGGGGCACCTGCGTACCGGTCGCGGCAGCGCCATGAGCCCAGACGGGCACGAGCCCGATCAAGGCGAGCGCCGTCGATCGTGTCAGCACCCGTCCATCGTCCCTTCCTCGCCGTCTGCTGTCTAGCCTTGAGGCGTCGTGGACGCTCGCGAACTTCGCGGACCGCCTCGCGGAGGCGGTCTAGCGGAAGCGGAGCCAACTCGTCGTCGGGCTCGACCCGCGCCTGGACGTGCTGCCGATGGAGCTGCGCGGGGAGGCGGTGCTCGGGCGCGCCGCGGCGGCATCCGCGGTCGCGCGCTTCTGCCGGGGGATCGTCGACGCGGTGGCGCCCTACGTCGTCGCCGTCAAGCCGCAGTCCGCGTTCTTCGAGGTGCTCGGCCCCGACGGCATGCGCGCGCTCGAGGAGGTCTGCGACTACGCCCGCTCGGTCGGCCTCCTCGTTCTGCTCGACGCGAAGCGGGGCGACATCGGCTCGACCGCGCGTGCGTATGCAGCGGCCTACCTCGAGCCGCGCGAGAGCGGGACGCCGCTCGCGGACGCGATGACCGCCAGCCCCTATCTCGGGCACCGACTCCGTCGAGCCGTTCCTCGCCGCGTGTCGCCGCCACGGCAGCGGGATCTTCTTCCTCGTCCGCACCTCGAACGCGGGCGCGAGCGGACGTCCAGGACCTGGCTCTCTCCGACGGACGCCCGCTCTGGCAGTACCTCGCCGCCCTCGTCCACGAGTGGGGCGAGCCACTCGTCGGCGAGCACGGGCTCTCCAGCATCGGCGCGGTCGTCGGCGCCACGTACCCGCGTGGCGTCTCGGAGGCGCGTCGGCTGATGCCCCAGGCTCCTCTGCTTCTCCCCGGCGTGGGCGCGCAGGGCGCCACTCCCGCCGACGTCGCGCGCGCCTTCACGAGCGGGCCTGCGAGCGCTCTCGTCACCGCCTCGCGCTCCGTGATCTACGCGTTCCGGGAGACGGACGAGGACTGGCGGTCGGCAGCCGGCGCGGAGGCGGAACGCCTCGCGACGCAGGTGTGGGCCGTCTCCGGCTGGTAAACCGGTCCGCATCTAATCCCCGTGAACCACGGGAGGTGGAGAACACCGACGCAGCGGCCGCGAAGCGGCCGCCTTTAGGGGTGTTCGCGCGATCCGGATCCGCCTTGGGCGGATCCGGATCTTGCGCAGGTAGAGTTGCGCGCCGGTGATGCGCAGGGCACTCCTTGCCGTCGTCGCCCTCGCTGCCGCGCTGGCGGCGCCTGTCCACGCCTCGGGCGACGCCACGCGGACCGCGGCGCAGCCGAGGGTTGATGCCGCGGCCTACTACCTCGTCGGCGGAGACGGCGCCGTCCTCGCCCGGTACCACGCTCGCGAGCGTCGGCCGATCGCGAGCATCACGAAGCTCATGACGGCGGTCGTGACGGTCGAGCGGGCCGACCTCTCCGAGGTCGTGGAGGTGACGCCGCGAGCGGCGGCCGTCGGGGGCTCGACCGTCTTCCTCCGCGCGGGGGAGCGGCTCACCGTCGCCCAGCTCCTGCGGGCCATGCTCGTGCGGAGCGCGAACGACGCCGCTGAGATGCTGGCGATCCACGTGGGGGAGGGCTCTGTCACCCGATTCGTGGCCGAGATGAACGCGAAAGCCGCCGAGCTCGGGCTCTCCGACACGCACTTCGCCAACCCGCACGGCCTGGATGCCCCTGGCCATCTCTCGACCGCGCGGGACACGACCCTCCTCGTCCGCTACGCGCTGGGCGTCCCCGTCATCCGCGACGCGCTCGCGCGGACCTCGGTGTCCCTCCCCGGTGGTCGCGAGTTCCCCTCGACCGACGACCTCATCGCGACCTGGAAGCCGCTCGTCGGCGGGAAGACCGGGCATACGGACGACGCGGGCTGGTCGCAGGCCGCGGCCGCCGCGGCGCGCGGGATCACCGTCTACGGGTCGGTCCTCGGCACCGACGGGCGGCTCGAGCGGAACCGCGCGCTGCGGACGCTTCTCTCGTACGGCCTCGAGCGCTACCGTCGGGTCGCCGTGATCGACGCGCACCGGGCATATGGACAGGCGGAGACCGGCTACGGGCGACCGCCGGTCGAGCTCGTCGTCCCCCGGACCCTCGTCCGAACGCTGCGCCAGGGCACACCGCTCGTGGAGCGCGTCGTGAGGCCGCGCTCGGTGAGCCTGCCGGTTCACGAAGGCGCTCGGCTCGGACGGGTCTCGGTGTATGCCGGGAACGAGCTCGTGGCCTCCTCGAGCCTCGTCGCGGCCTCCTCGATCACGGAGCCGAGCCTGTGGGGAACGGCGATCTGGTACGCGAAAACCACCGCCTCCAACCTGTGGGGGCTCGTCACGTGATCGTCACCGTCACGGTCAATGCCGCCCTCGACCGGACGCTCACGGTCCCGGTCTTCCAGATCGGGTTCCGCCATCGCTCGAGCGACGTGCTCGCGCTCGCCGGCGGCAAGGGGATCAACGTCGCGCGTGCGTTGAAGCGGCTCGACATGCCGGTCGTCGCGACCGGGCTCGCGGGCGGGCGCACCGGCACGCGGATCGTCGAGGAGCTCACCGCCGAGGCGATCCTCAACGACTTCGTGCGCATCGCCGCCGAGTCCCGCACCTCGACCGCGGTCGTGGATCCCACGTCCGGCACGTACACGGAGATCAACGAGTGGGGGCCCGAGGTCACGCCCACCGAGCTGGAGATGCTGTCCGAGAAGCTGCACTACCTGTCGCGCGGCGCGGACTTCGTCGTTCTCTCGGGCTCGCTCCCGCGCAAGGTGCCGACCTCCTTCTACGCGGACACGACCCGCGAGCTCGGGAGGCGCGACGTGCGCGTCGTCCTCGACAGCGAGGGCGAGCCGCTCCAGGTGGGAGTCGAGGCCGGGCCGTTTCTCGTGTCGCCGAACCAGCGAGAGGCCGAACAGCTCGTGGGGCAGGAGCTCGAGGACGACGACGACTTCCTGATGGCCCTCGACGCCATCGCCGAGATGGGCGCCCGCAACGTGCTCATCACGCTCGAGACGGGGTGCTTCGCGCTCCTTCGCTTCGGCAAGAAGACCCGGCGCGTGCGTGCGCTCGCACCCTTCGTCGAGCCTGTCTCGGGCGTCGGGTCCGGCGATGTCCTCCTGGCCCAGTTCCTCGCGTCCGTGGTCGACGAGCGCGCGCCCGACGACACGCTTCGCCTCGCCGTCGCCGCCGGCGCGGCCTCGGTTCGCGAGGTCGGAGCCGGCCGCTTCGATCCCCAGGTCGCCGCCGCGATCGTCGCGAACGTCGAGCTCGCCGAGCTCCAGCGCGTTCGCTCGTAGCCGGCGAGACGGGTCCCGAGCCTACGATCGAGCGCCGGCGTGGGACGGCTCCCCAGCCGGTCCTCATGTCAGCCGGGCGCACCCGAACCGGTCCCCGGGGATCCCCCGGCTTTCCACCCCCTGCCTAGACTCCGCTCCATGCCGACGTGCCCGAACTGTGGGCGCGACAACGCCGCGGATGCGAGCTTCTGCAGCGCGTGTGGCGCCGTCCTCGTGCCCGGCCCGGGGGTGCGCGAGCAGCGCAAGGTCGTCACCGTCCTCTTCTGCGACCTCGTGGGCTCGACGGCACTCGGGGAGTCGACGGATCCCGAGGCCCTGCGCGCCCGCATGCGCAGCTACTTCGAGGATCTGCGCGCGATCCTCGAGCGCCACGGCGGGACGGTGGAGAAATTCGTCGGGGATGCTGTCATGGCCGTCTTCGGGATTCCGACCGCGCACGAGGACGACGCGTTGCGCTCCGTCCGCGCCGCCTCCGAGATGCGCTCCGCCATCACAGCGCACGGGCTCGAGGCCAGGATCGGCGTCAACACCGGCGAGGTCGTCGTCGGAGGAGAGGGGGAGACGCTCGTCACGGGCGACTCGGTCAACGTTGCCGCCCGCCTCGAGCAGGCGGCCTCGTCGGGCGAGATCCTGATCGGGACGGACACGCGGCTGCTCGTGCGCGACGCGGTGCTGCTCGAGGCGGTCGAGCCGATCTCAGCGAAGGGGAAGGCGGAGCCCGTCGAGGCGTTCCGACTGCTCGACGTGATCAGCGGCGCCGAGCCCCTCGCGCGGCACCCGAACACTCCGCTCGTCGGCCGGGAGCGCGAACGTCAGCGGCTCCGGCGCGCGTACGAGGACGCGGTCGCCGACGGCTCCTGCCAGCTCTTCACCCTCCTCGGCCCGGCGGGTATCGGCAAGTCGCGCCTCGTCGCCGACTTCCTCGAGCGCATCGGCGGCTCGGCCGACGTCCTGCGTGGACGTTGCCTCTCCTACGGCGAAGGCATCACGTACTGGCCCCTGGTCGAGATGCTGGCGCCGCTCGGAATGACGCCGGAGGCCGTCGTCGCCTCGACGCCCGAGGAGACGCGGGTCGCCTTCCGGCGCTTGCTGGAGGCACGCGCAGCAGAGCGGCCGCAGGTGGTCGTGATCGACGACCTGCAGTGGGCGGAGCCGGCGTTCGTCGACCTCGTCGAGCACGTCGCCGACCTCTCCCGCGGTGCACCGCTCTTCCTTCTCGTCATCGCGCGAACGGAGCTGCTCGAGGCCCGACCGGACTGGGGTGGAGGCAAGCTGAACGCAACCTCGCTGCTCCTCGAGCCCCTGGATGCCGAGGAGTGCGCGCAGCTCATGGAGCGACTCGTCCCGGAGCTCGACGAGGGGCTGCGCGGGCGCATCACCGAGGCGTCGTCCGGAAATCCCCTGTTCGTCGAGGAGATGCTTGCGATGGTGCGCGAGCGCGGCGACCAGGAGGTCGTGGTGCCTCCCACGATTCAGGCGCTCCTCCAGGCGCGCATCGACTCGCTCGACCCGGATGTCCGAATCGTGCTGGAGCGAGCCGCCATCGAGGGGGAGGTCTTCCACCGAGGCGCCGTCGCCGAGCTCGTCGTGGAGGAGCTCGGCGACGATCTCGAGCCCCACCTGACGAGCCTTGTTCGCACTGAGCTGATCCGGCCCGACACGTCGCTCCTCCAGGGGGAGGATGCGTTCCGCTTCCGACACATCCTCATCCGTGACACCGCCTACGGCGCCATGCCGAAGGAGCTCCGAGCGCGGCTCCACGAGCGGTTCTCGGGGTGGCTCGAGCACGCGAGCGTGCCGTCGGCATTCGAGCAGGACGAGATCCTCGGCTACCACCTCGAACAGGCTCTTCGGCTGCGTGTCGAGCTCGGTCACGAGGGAGACCAGGAGCGCGAGCTCGCAGTGCGTGGCGGCGAGAAGCTCGTTGCCGCAGGCCGAGGCGCCTTCGCGCGAGCGGACTTCCCCGCGGCAGCGGGGCTCCTCCAGCGGGGGCTCGAACTGCTGCCGGTCGGCGATCGGACGCGGCTCGAGGCGTCGCTCGATCTCGCGGACGCACTGACGCGTCGCGGTGAGCTCGAGCTCGTGGAGTCGGTGCTGCGCTCGACCATCGACGAGGCACGTGGCGCCGCGAACGAGGAGCTCGAGGCTCGCGCTCGTCTTGCGTTCAACTCGCTCCGGACCAAACTCGCGGACGCCTCCGTCGAGGACGAGCTCGACCAGGCAGTCGAGATCGCGGCGCTCTTCGAGCGCACCGGTGACCGCGCGAACCTTGCGCGTGCGTATACGGAGACGGGCATGGCTCGCTTCATGCTCGGTCGAGCGGGTGCGGGCGACGGAGACCTCTCGCGCGCGGTCGAGCTCGCTCGGGAGGTCGGCGATCCGACGTTGGAGCGCGCGGCTCTGAACGCAAGGCTGCGCCCGATCGCGTGGGGGGCCACGCCCGCCGCCGAAGGCGTCGCGTTCTGCACTTCGCGACTCGAGAGCGAGCTCGCGAACGCCGCCGACAAGGCGCATGCGCTGCAGGTGCTCGCGCTCTGCTCGTCGATGCAGGGCGACGTCGAACGGGCTCGCAGCTCGAGCTCACGCGCATGGGCTCTGATCGAGGAGTTCGGCCTGACCATGCAGGGGTCGGTCTACTCGATGGACGTGGGCTTCGCAGAGGTGCTCTGCGGGGACCTCGACCAGGCCGAGCGCATCCTGCGCCGCGGCCACGACCTGCTCGTGGCAGTCGGGGACTCCGGAGCTCGCTGCACCGTCGACGCGATGCTCGCGGATGTCCTGTTCGCGATGGGTCGCATCGACGATGGCGGCTGGTTCGCGGAGGAGAGCAGCGCCATCAGCGCCCCGGACGACCTCGACGCCCAGCCGCGGTGGAGAGCAGCTCTCGCACGTGTGCTCTCGTCACGCGGAGAGCACGCTCGAGCGGAGGCGCTCGGTCGCGAAGCCGTCGACCTGGTCGAGCCGATCGACCTGCTGCTCCTGAAGGGGACCGTCTACGACGCGCTCGGCGAGGTGCTCGCACGTGCCGGCAAGATCGACGAAGCCGCCGCTGTGCTCGAGCGGGCGGTCGGGGTCCACGAGCAGAAGGGGAACGTCGTCTCGGCCCGGCGCTCGCGCGCGGTGCTCGACGGGCTTCGTGCGGGCGAACCTTCCTAGACTCTTCGTCGACGTGGAGGAGACCCGGGAGCAGCGGAAGGTCGTCACGATCCTGTTCTGCGACCTCGTCGGCTCGACCGCGCTCGGCGAGTCCACCGACCCGGAGGCGCTGCGCGCGCGGATGCGCCGCTACTTCGCCGATCTCCGTGGGATCGTCGACCGCCACGGCGGCACGGTCGAGAAGTTCGTCGGGGACGCGGTCATGGCCGTCTTCGGCATCCCCGTCTCGCACGAGGACGACGGGCTGCGCGCCGTACGAGCCGCGTCGGAGATGCAGGCCGCCGTCGCGGGGCATGGCCTCGAGGCGCGCATCGGGCTCAACACCGGCGAGGTCGTCGTCGGCGGCGACGGCGAGACGCTCGTCACGGGCGACGCCGTGAACGTCGCGGCCCGCCTCGAGCAGGCCGCCGCCTCCGGCGAGGTGCTTCTCGGGGACGAGACGCGTGCACTCGTCCGCGACGCCGTCGTCGTCGAGCCGCTCGAGCCTCTCGCGCTGAAAGGCAAGTCCGAGCCGGTAGCCGCGTTCCGGCTCGTGGACATCCTCCCCGAGGCGGCGGGCCTCGCGCGGCACCCCGAGACGCCGCTCGTCGGCCGCGAGCGAGAACGACGGCGCCTGTGGCGCGACTACGAGGACGCGGTCGCCGACCGCACCTGTCGCCTCTTCACGCTGCTCGGGCCGGCGGGCATCGGCAAGTCGCGTCTTGTCGCCGACTTTTTCGAGCGCGTCGGCGACTCGGCCGACGTCCTCCGCGGTCGCTGCCTCTCGTACGGCGAAGGGATCACGTACTGGCCGCTCGTCGAGATCCTGCTCGCGATCGGGGTCGAGCCCGAATCAGTCATCGGCACATCGCCGCCCGAGACGCAGCTCGCCTTCAGGCGCTTGCTCGAGGCGCGCGCCGCCGAGCGCCCGCAGGTGGTGGTGATCGACGACCTCCAGTGGGCGGAGCCGGTCTTCGTCGACCTCGTCGAGCACATCGCCGATCTCTCTCGCGAGGCACCGATCTTCCTCCTCTGCGTCGCCCGCACGGAGCTCCTCGACCTGCGGTCCGACTGGGGCGGTGGGAAGGTGAACGCGACCTCGCTACTGCTCGAGCCGTTGGGCGCGGAGGAGTGCGTCGTGCTGATGGGGCTCCTCGTCCCCGACGCCCCGCTCGACCCGGAGATGCAGCAGCGAATCACGGCGGCGTCCGCCGGGAACCCGCTGTACATGGAGGAGATGCTCGCCATGGTTCGCGAGCACGGAGGCGATGACCGCGAGATCGCCGTGCCACCGACGATTCACGCGCTGCTCCAGGCGCGCATCGACTCGCTGGACGGGGACGTGCGCGTCGTCATGGAACGGGGATCGGTCGAAGGCGAGGTGTTCCATCGCGGCGCGGTCGCCGAGCTCGCGCCGGATCTCGTTCGCGCGAACGTCGGCTCGCACCTGACGACGCTCGTCCGCAAGGAGCTGATCCGCGCCACGTCGCCGACGTTCCCCGAGGACGAGGGCTTCCGCTTCCGGCACCTGCTCATCCGCGACGCCGCTTACGAGTCGCTCCCGAAGGCCACGCGCGCCGAGCTGCACGAGCGCTTCGCCGACTGGCTCTCGACCCACGAGCTCGTGGAGCAGGACGAGATCGTCGGCTACCACCTCGAGCAGGCGCATCGCTACCGGGCCGAGCTCGATCCGGGTGACCCCGCGCTGCGTGCTCTCGCAGACCGCGTGTCCGATCATCTGGTGTCGGCTGCCCAGGCTGCCATGGATCGGGGCGACTTCAACGCGGGCAGGTCCCTGTTCCGGCGCGCGAGCACCATCCTCGCGGAGGACGATCCCAGGCGCCTCGCCCTCACCCCCGATCTGGCGATCGCGTTGCTGGAGTCCGAGGGTCTCGACGAGGCGCGTGCCGCACTCGCTCGGGCTCGTCTGGCTGCCGACCCCGTGGTTGCCGCAACGGCGACGGTCATCGACAACACGCTCGACTTCTTCGGCGCCGGCTCGATCCCGACCGACGTGCGGCTCGCGAGACTGGCCGACGCGCACCGCGTGCTGACGGCCGCGGGGAACGACGAAGGTCTCGGGTACTACTGGTGGAGCCTGGCCGGCGAGAAGTGGGTCAGCCTGCAGGCCGCGGAGACCGTGGTCGCGTGCGAGCGAGGTCTCGAGCACTTCCGTCGCGCCGGCATGTACAGGCGAACCGACGAGCTCCTCTGGTGGATCCGGTCGGCGTACGTGTTCGGCCCCACGCCCGTCCCGGAAGCGATCGATCGCGTCCGCATGCTCCAGCGGGAGGCGGGAGACTCGTTCGCCCTCCAGGCAGGCGCCGCCACGACCCTGGGACGCCTGCTCGCGATGCAGGGTGACTTCGAGCAGGCACGCGAGCTGTATGCGTTCGGCGTGGACTTCTACGTGTCCGCGGGCATGAGCGTGAGCGCAGCCGGGGTGACGTTGCACGGCGCCTGGATCGAGCATCATGCCGGCAACGAGGCCGAGTCGGAGGCGTACTTGCGTCAGGGCGCGGACGAGTTGCGGGCTCTCGGCAACCTGGCGTTCTTCTCAACGGTCGCAGCTCGCCTCGCCCAGTCGCTGTACATGCAGGGCAGGTTCGACGAAGCCCGGCAGATGTCGGGCGTCGCTCGTGAGACGAGCCCGCAGGGCGATCTCATCAACTTCGTCCTCGCTGATGCGATCGACGGCTGCCTGCTGTCCCAGGAGGGGCGTCACGAGGAGGCCGACGTGCTGCTCGGACGCGCCGTCGAGGGCGTGCAGCAAACCGATTTCTTCTTCGCGCGCGCCGACGTCCAGCTCCTGTACGCCGAGGCGCTGTCTCGTGCGGGTGACGCCTCGGCCGCTTCGCAGGCGGCCGCGCTCGGTGTCGCGTACCTCGAGGACAAGGGCGACATCACCGGTACGGCGCGGGCCCACGAGCGCATCGACCGGCTCGGGATCGCGATAGCCTGATCGCCGTCGCCGGACGCTGCTAACGTCGCGGGGTGGATACCGAGCTCCGCCATGAGGAGATCGAGCGCCTCGTCGCGTTCGAGCGGAAGTTCGGGAAGGAGGGGCTCACGTTCGACGACGTCCTGCTCCTGCCGGCCGAGTCGCACGTGCTCCCGAACGACGTCTCCACGGTCACGCGGCTGACTCCATCGATCTCGCTGAACATCCCGCTGATCTCGGCCGCGATGGACACGGTCACGGAAGGACGGCTTGCGATCGCGCTTGCGCGTGCGGGCGGCCTCGGGATCGTCCACCGCAACCTCTCGATCGCCGACCAGGTGGCCGAGGTGGACAAGGTCAAGCGCTCCGAGTCGGGGATGATCGTCGAGCCCGTCACGCTGCGGCCCGACGACTCGGTCGCCGACGCCCTCGAGCTCATGGAGCGCTACCGGATCTCCGGCGTTCCGATCACGGACGACGAGGGGATCCTCGTCGGAATCCTCACGAACCGCGACCTCCGCTTCGAGACGGACACGTCGCAGCCCGTCTCCGCGCTGATGACGAGCAGGAACCTCGTCACCGCCCCCGTCGGGACGACGCTCGAGGAGGCGGAGGCGATCCTCCACCGCAACAAGATCGAGAAGCTCCCGGTGGTCGACGCCGACGGGAGGCTCAAGGGCCTCATCACCGTCAAGGACATCTCCAAGAAGATCAAGTACCCGGACGCAACGAAGGACCAGCAGGGCCGCCTGCGTGTGGGCGCCGCAGTCGGCGTGGGCAACGACGCCCTCGAGCGCGCCGCCGCACTCGTCGACGCCGAGGTGGACGTCCTCGTCGTGGACACCGCGCACGGCCACTCGCACGGGGTTCTCGACGTCGTTCGGCGCATCCGCAACGTGTACGACGTGCAGATCGTCGCCGGCAACATCGCCACGGGCGACGCCGCGCTCGCGCTCGCGGACGCAGGTGCGGACGCGGTGAAGATCGGCGTCGGGCCCGGTTCGATATGCACCACCCGCGTCGTCGCGGGCGTCGGGGTCCCGCAGGTGACGGCGGTCTACGACGCGGCCCTGGCGCTCGCGGACCACGACGTCCCCGTGATCGCCGACGGCGGCATCCGGAACTCCGGCGACATCGCGAAGGCGATCGCGGCGGGGGCGGACACGGTCATGCTCGGCTCGATGCTCGCGGGCACGGACGAGGCGCCGGGGGAGGTGATCGTCGCGCAGGGGGAGCGGTTCAAGGAGTACCGGGGGATGGGCTCGCTGGGCGCCATGAAGGCCCGCTCGTTCTCGAAGGACCGCTACTTCCAGGGCGACGTCGAGGATGTCGAGAAGCTCATACCGGAGGGGATCGAAGGGCGCGTCCCGTACAAGGGCCCGCTCGCGCCGATCATGCACCAGGTCGTGGGCGGCCTCAGGCAGTCGATGGGCTACTGCGGCGCGGCGACGATCGAGGAGATGCAGACGCGAGCCCGCTTCACGCGCATCACGCCCGCGGGGCTCCAGGAGAGCCATCCGCACGGCGTCACCATCACGAAGGACGCTCCGAACTACCGCAGGGGCTGATGGGCGAGGTCGCACGGCTCCCGACGGCAGAGCCTCTCGCGGAAGACCGCCCGGTCCTGGTGCTGGACCTCGGCGGGCAGTACAGCCAGCTGATCGCACGTCGCGTGCGCGAGGCGCGTGTGTACTCGGAGCTCGTGGGTCACCGGCTCTCCGCCGACGAGATCGCCCGACGGGACCCCGTCGCGCTCGTCCTCTCGGGAGGGCCGGCCTCCGTCTACGCCGAGGGCGCCCCGGAGATCGACCCGGGCATCTTCGCGCTCGGGATCCCGACGCTCGGGATCTGCTACGGGATGCAGCTCATGGCCCGCGACCTCGGCGGCGAGGTCGAGCGCACCGACCACTCCGAGTTCGGCAAGGCGGAGCTCGAGGCGTCCGAGTCGGCGCTCTTCCACGACCTTCCCCGCGAGCAGGTCGTGTGGATGAGCCACCGCGACTCGGTGACGGCGCCTCCGGCCGGGGCCGAGGTCACGGCGTCGTCGCCGACCACGCCCATCGCCGCGTTCGAGGACCGCGCACGCAAGCTGTACGGGGTCCAGTTCCATCCCGAGGTCGTCCACACGCCACACGGTCAGGACCTGCTCAAGAACTTCCTGTACGAGGTCGCCGGCGTCCCGCCGACGTGGACCCCCGCAGCGGTCATCGAGGAGCAGGTCGAGCGCATTCGCGCCGTGGTCGGGTCGGAGCGCGTGCTCTGCGCGCTGTCCGGCGGCGTCGACTCCGCAGTCGCCGCGCTGCTCGTTCACAAGGCCGTGGGAGACCAGCTCACGTGCGTCTTCGTCGACCACGGGCTCTTGCGCGAGAACGAGGCCGAGCAGGTCGTCGAGACGTTCTCCGGCCACTTCCGCGTGCCGCTCGTGCACGTGCAGGCTCAGGAGCGGTTCCTGTCTCGGCTCGCCGGCGTCGCCGACCCCGAGGAAAAGCGGAAGATCGTCGGGGAGGAGTTCATCCGCGTCTTCGAGGAGGAGGCCAGGAAGCTCGGTGACGTCCGGTTCCTCGTCCAGGGGACGCTCTACTCGGACGTCATCGAGTCCGGCGGCGCCGAGGACGGTGTGGCCGCGAAGATCAAGTCGCACCACAACGTCGGCGGGCTGCCCGCGGACATGCGGATGGAGCTCGTCGAGCCCCTCAGGCTGCTCTTCAAGGACGAGGTCCGGCGGGTCGGGGAGGAGCTCGGGCTCCCCGAGCGCATGGTCTGGCGCCAGCCCTTCCCGGGGCCGGGGCTCGCGATCCGCATCGTGGGCGAGGTCACCGAGGAGCGGCTCGCGATCCTTCGTCGCGCCGACGCGATCCTGCTCGAGGAGATCCGCCGCGCCGACCTCTACCGCGGCCTGTGGCAGAGCTTCGCGGTGCTGCCCGCGATCCGCTCGGTGGGCGTGCAGGGGGACGAGCGGACGTATGCGTACCCGATCGTCATCCGCGCGGTCACCTCCGAGGACGCGATGACCGCGGACTGGGCGCGCCTGCCGTACGAGCTGCTCGAGGCGGTGTCCAGCCGTGTCATCAACGAGATCCCGGGCGTGAACCGCGTCGTCTACGACGTCTCCTCGAAGCCGCCCGCAACGATCGAGTGGGAGTGAGCGCGGCCGTACGCGCGCTCGCGTGCTCCGTCGTCGCGGCGGCGCTCGCCGCGGGGGCCTCGGCCTCGAGCGCGGCTCCCGACGCCCTCCCGCGGTCGACGAAGGACCGGCCCGACGACGTCACGGCGCCGCAGGTGCACGCGCTGTACGTCCTCCCCTCGGACGGGGTCGACCGTGCGCTCGACACGAACGGGACGATCGAAGCCTCCTTCGCCAACTGGCAGCGCTGGCTCCGCGGGCAGACGTTCAACAACGGGATGCGGCTCGACACGTTCCGCGGCGACCTCGACGTCACCTTCGTGCGACTGGCAAGGACCGACGCCGAGCTGGCCGCCCGCGGTCTCTTCCTGCGCGACGGGCTCGAGCAGGAGCTCCGCGCGAAGGGCGCCGTCCGCGCGGGGAAGGTCTACGCGACGTACTACGACGGATCGAGCACCGCGGCGTGCGGCGGCGGGGCCTGGCCGCCAAGGCTCCCCGGCGCGGTGGCGGCGCTCTACCTGCGCGCGACCTACGGTCCCGGCGCGGTCTGCTACCAGCCCGAGCGCTCGCGCGACGAGCTCCAGATCATGGACTTCGCGATGCTCCACGAGGTGCTGCACACCACGGGGTTCGTCCCCTCGTGCGCGCCCAACCACACCCGCGAGGGGCACGTCTCGGACAGCCCGAGGGACCTCATGTACGCGGGCGACGAGCCGTGGAGGCCCGCCGTGCTCGACGTCGGGAACGACGACTACTTCCACGCCCACATCCTGGGCTGCCGCGAGCTCGCCGTGAGCCCGTACCTGGATCGCGGATTCGGCGTGGGGAGCACCGCCAAGCTCACCGTCGCCGTCGTCGGGCACGGGCGCGTCGTCAGCACGCCCTCGCGGGATCGCGTGCTCGAAGCGCTGCACCGCCACCTTCGAGCGCGGGATGCGGCTCGTGCTCCGCGCGGTGCCGGCCGGAGGCGCGCGCTTCGCCGGCTGGAGCGGCGCGTGTCGCGGCGCGAAGAGCTGTCGCGTGACGCTCGACCGGGGGCGCTCCGTCACTGCGAGATTCGGGCGCTGACGTGGAGCTCCGGGACATACTCCCGAAGCGGCGCATGGTGCGCCATTACGAGGCGAAGCCGGTTCCCCGCGAGACCGTCGAGCGGATCGTGGCGACGGTCCGCCGGGCGCCGAGCGCGGGTTACAGCCAGGGGCAGCGCCTCCTGGTCGTGACCGGAGAGGAGCGTCGCGGAGAGATCGCGCGGATCATGAGCGACTCCGGGTGGACGACGCCGGAGGACCGCGAGCCGTGGCTCGAGAGCGCGGCCGTCCACGTCCTCGTGCTTACCCGTGAGGACGACTACCACGACCGCTACCGGCGGGAGGACAAGCTCGTCGACGGCGCGGAGATCGAATGGCCCGTTCCCTTCTGGTTCGTGGACGCGGGCGCCGCGCTCATGCTCCTCCTGCTCGCGGCGATCGACGAGGGGCTCTCGGCCGGGCTCACCGGCGTGGAAGGTCCGGCTGCGGAGCAGATTCGGGCATCGTTCGGCATCCCCGAGGACGTGACTGTCGTCGCGCTGGTCACTCTCGGCTACGGGGCGCCCGATCCGGGCTGGAGCGCCGTCACCAGCCGCCGCACGCGGCCGCGTCGCCGTGAGTCGGACAGCGTGCGCTGGGAACACTGGTAGCCCCCGGGCGCGCTAGCGGATCGCGAAGCCCCCGAGCCCCTCCGCCTCCTCGTCGACGACGTCCACGCGATCGACGCGAGCCCCGCGCGGGCCCGTCCGACACAGTCTCACGAGGGTGTCCACCGAGCTCGCATCGCCCTCGAAGACCGCCTCGACCGAGCCGTCGCGGTTGTTCCGCACCCAGCCTGCGACGTCGCGCTCGAGCGCGCGGCGGCGGACGGTGTCGCGGAAGAAGACCCCCTGGACGAAGCCGTGGATGACGACGCGACGTCGGATCATCCGAGCCGAACGATGCCCTCGGGGGCGATCTCGACGTCGACCCGCTGCCCGGGCTGCGGATGGCGCACGGATGCGACGACTGCCTCGAGCTGCCGCCCGTCGTCCAGGCGCACGCGCAGGCGCACGATCGGGCCGCTGCGCACTGTGTCCTCGACGAGCCCGTTCCCGCGGTCCCGGGCCGGACGCACGGTCACGGCCTCGGGCCGAACGACCTCGCCGTCGCCGACGTTCGCCAGGCCGAGGAACCGCGCGACGTCCTCGTCGACGGGCCTCGCCCACAGCTCGTCCGCCGTTCCCGCCTGCACGATGCGCCCGTCCCGCATCACCGCGACGCGGTCGCCGAGCGCGAAGGCCTCGGACTGGTCGTGCGTCACGTACACGGCGGTGACGGAGAGCTCCTCGAAGATCTCCTCGAGCTCGTCGAGCAGCCTGTCGCGGAGGCGGCGGTCGAGCGAGCCGAGCGGCTCGTCGAGCAGGAGCACGCTCGGGCCGGGAGCCAGTGCCCGGGCGAGCGCCACCCGCTGCTGCTCCCCGCCGGAGAGCGTCGCCACCGCACGGCGCTCGTATCCGGAGAGCCCGACGAGGGCGAGGAGCTCCGCGACGCGCCGGTCGATCTCCGCGCCGCCGTCTCCGCGCATGCGCAGGCCGAAGGCGACGTTGCCCCAGACGTCTCGGTGCTGGAAGAGCGCGTGGTCCTGGAACACGAGCCCGATCCCGCGCCGATGGGGCGGGATCGCGCTCGAGGTCGAGGCCGTCGAGGAGGACCTTCCCCGACTCCGGCCGCTGGAGGCCGGCGATCACGCGCAGCAACGTCGTCTTCCCCGAGCCGCTCGGGCCGAGAATCGTGACCACCTCGCCGTCCGCGACGTCGAGCGAGACCCGGTCGAGCGCATGCGCGGCGCCGAATCGAACCGTGACGTCCTCGACCCGCAGCATCAGATCCACCCACGGCCGGGCCTGCGCATGCGCTCGACGAGGTAGACGGAGACCACGGTGACGGCCATCAGCACGACCGCGAGCGCGTATGCCTGGCCGACGTTGAGCTCGCCGGGCCGGCCGAGGAAGCGGAAGATCGCGACGGGGAGCGTCGGGTTGTCCGGGCGCGCGAGGAACACGGTCGCGCCGAACTCGCCGAGCGAGATCGCGAAGGCGAAGCCCGCGCCCACGGCGAGCGCACGGCCGACGATGGGCAGGTCGACCTCACGGCGTACGCGCACGGGGGAGGCGCCGAGGAGCGCGGCGGCCTCGCGCTGGTGCTCGTCGATCGTCCGGAGCGTCGGCGCGACGATCCGAACGACGAACGGGATCGCGACGAGCGCCTGCACGACGGGCACGATCCACCGGGACGCGCGGAAGTCGATCGGCGGCTCGTCGAACGCGATGACGAACCCGAAGCCGAGCATCACCGCCGAGGCGCCGAGCGGCAGCATGAGGAGACCGTCCAGGAAGCGGGGCCTGCGCGGGGCCGCGACGGCGAAGGCTGCCAGGCCCCCGACCACGACCGCGATCACCGCGGCCATCGAGGCGTAGAGGACCGAGTTCAGGACCGCCTCCCACGGTGTCGCGAGAAACGCCGAGGTCGGCCGCGCGAGCGCGCGGTACGCCTCCAGCGAGTGCCCGCCCCCGACCGCCAGCGAACGCTCCACGAGCACGGCCAGCGGGAGCCCGAGGAACGCGGCGAGGCCGCCGAGGCTCGCGACCACGACCACCTTCTCGCGCCGCGTGCGCGGCCGTCGCAAGGTGTCGCGCTCGCTCCGCAGATGCCCGGCGACCGCAAGTCGCGCCTCCAGGCGCAGGGTGATCCACACCGTCACGGCCACGCAGGCGAGCTGGACGAGCGAGAGCAACGCAGCCGCCCGCAGGTCGAAGATCCGCACGGCCTGGTTGTAGATCTCGGCCTCGAGCGTCGTGTAGCCGGGTCCGCCGAGGATCAACACGATCCCGAACGAGGTGAAGGAGAACAGGAAGACGACAGCAGCGGCGGCCGCGAGCGAAGGCGCGAGAAGCGGCAGCGTCACCTCGCGGAGGCGCCGCCACGGCCCCGCTCCGAGGGTGGCCGCAGCCTCGTTCACACGCGGGTCGAGGCCCGCCCAGAAGGTGCCCACCACGCGTACGACGACGGCGACGTTGAAGAACGCGTGGGCGACGAGGATCGGGGCCCAGCCGCGCTCGACGCCGTCCGGGAGGATCGCCAGGAACGCGAGCGCGACGACCACGGTCGGCAGGACGAACGGGACGACGACGAGCGCGCGCACGAGCGCCGCGGCCCGGGAAGGCGTAGCGGCCGAGCACGTACGCCGCCGGCAGCGAGATGGCGATCGTGAGCACGGTCGAGGCGACCGCCTGCCACACCGTGAACCAGACGACCTCCCGGGTCAGCGGGTCGGTGAGGACGTCGATCGGCGACGCGACGCCCCCGTCCGACCGCAGGCCACGCTGCCAGGATGGCCGCGAGCGGGTAGAGGAAGAAGAGCGCGAGGAAGGCGAGCGGCACGCCGTACGTGAGCGCTCGGAGGCCCCGGCCGCTCAGCGAAGCACGATCCGCGTCCACTCGTCGATCCACTCCTCGCGGTTCGCCTCGATCTCGCTCCGACGGGCAGCTCGAGGGGCGACTCCGGGACGACCGCGAACCTCTCGAACACCGACGGGAGGACGGCCTCGCGGTTCACGGGGAAGACGAACATGGAGAGCGGGATGTCCTCCTGGAAGCGCTTCGAGAGCATGAAGTCGATCAGCTTCCGGGCGCCCTCCTCGTTGCGGGCGCCGCGCAGGATCCCCGCGAGCTCGACCTGGCGGAAGCAGCTCGACTCGACGACCGCGGTGGGCGCCTCGTCCGGGGGCGGGCGCCGGTAGTACACCTCGGCCGGAGGGCTCGACGCGTACGAGACGACGATCGGGCGGGTGCCGCGGCTCCCTGCGGCTCCGGAGAAGCGGGTGGTGTACGCCTCCTCCCAGCCGTCGACGACGAGGACGTCGTTCTCCCTGAGGGCGCGCCAGTAGTCCTGCCAGCCGCGCTCGCCGAACTGCGCGACGGTCGCGAGCAGGAAGGCGAGCCCGGGGGTCGAGGTCGCCGGGTTCTCGACGACGAGAAGGCCCTCGTACTCCGGCCGGGTGAGGTCCTCGAGCGCGCTCGGCGGAGCCACGCCCCGCTCGGCGAACCAGGACTTGTCGTAGTTCAGGCAGACCTCGCCGTGGTCGATCGGCGTCGACCCGATGCTCCTGGTCGAGGACGTACCGCGCGTCCACGTCCTCGAGCGCGGGTGACTCGTACGGCTCGAAGAGATCGCCCTCGAGCGCTCGGGACAGGAGGTTGTCGTCCACGCCGAAGAGCACGTCCCCCTGCGGGTTGCCCGCCGTGAGGAGCGCCGTCGTGAGCATCTCGCTCGCGTCTCCGGAGGCCAGTATCCGGAGCCGGAGCCCGCTTTCGGTCTCGAAAGCCCGCTTCACGCCGTCGGAGACCGCGAACGAGTCGTGCGTGACGAGGACGACCTCGGTCGGCTCCTCTCCACCCCCGCCGCACGCGGCCGCGACGAGGACGACGGCGAGCGCGACCGCGAGACCGAGCGCCGTGGTGACACCGTGTCACGTCGCTGCCTCGTCTCCACGGCCGGGGAAGATCGCGACGAGGACGCCGTGCTCGACGGAGACCCGCGCCTCGCCCGCGGTCAGGACGTTGGAGACGCCGCGGCTCGAGCCAGGCTCGAGCGTCTCGCCGGCGAGCGGGTAGGCGAGGCCCTGTCGTCCGAACTCCCTCGGCGCGCCCGTGCAGGGCGAGCAGCGAGACGAGCTCCCCGGGCTCGCCCGCGAGCGCGCGCTCGCTCCGGACGACGTGGATCCGGGCATCGCCGACGATGGCGTCCACGGCAGCCACGTCCTCGAGCCGCGGCGCCGCGAGCAGGAGCAGCAGGGAGAGGAGGTGGTCGAGCCGGTCGCCGATCCCGGCGAGCACGAGGATCCGCGACGGGTGAAGCGCCGACGCCTCGTCGAGCGCGAGCTCGAGGTCGGTCGCGTCCTTCGCAGCCGGATGACGCACGACGCGCACGCCGCGCGCCTCGGCTGCGGCCACCGCGGCAGGGGAGGCCGAGTCGAAGTCGCCGACCGCGACCGAGACGTCCAGGCCGAGCGCGGCCGCGTGCTCGAGACCGGCGTCGGCGGCGATCACGGTGGCCCCGGACGGCACCGCGCGGGCGGCGCTCGGGCGCGGCGACTCGCCGCCTGCGACAACCACCACGACTCGCTCCGTCACGCCTTCCTCCGCTGGCATTACCCAGGTCAGGTTCTGCGGGTCGGCGGCGCTGTAGCCGCCCTCTCAGCCCGGTTGCCCCGAGCTCCCCGTTACGCTCCGACCCATCGTAGCGCCCGGCGCATTCGTGGAGGAGCTGGCCGCGGCCCGGATCGGCACGACGTTCAACCAGTACGCGGAGGGGGAGCGTGCCGCGCTCCTGCGCCGGCGGCTCGCGGACTATCTCGACCGGCGGGCCGGACGCGGGCGTGCTGCTCGTCGGCGAGGCTCCCGGGTACCGCGGCGCGCGGGTCTCGGGGATCCCCTTCACCTCCGAGCGCCTGCTCACCGGCGAGGGGCCGGCGGAGGCGACGGCCACGATCGTCCACCGCGTGCTCGCGGAGCTCGGGCTCGAGGAGGAGGTCCTCCTCTGGAACGTCGTGCCCACCCATCCCGGGACGGAGTCGTGCAACCGACGGCCCTCTCGCGCGGAGGTGGCCTCGGGGCTTCGTTTCGTCCACGCCGCTCGCGGAAGGCAGGCGGCTCGTCGCGGTCGGGCGGCTCGCGCAGGGATCGTGCGGCGGGCTTCCAGTCCGCCACCCCTCCCACGGTGGCGCGCGGGAGTTCCGGGCCGGGCTGGTTGAATTGCTCGATCGCGGCGCGCTCGTACCCGATCCGTCGTAACACCGTCCTCCTGAGCGCCTGCCTGCTGCTCCTCTCGGGGGTTCTCCAACTCGCGGTCGCCGTGGCGACGATCACCCTCGTCCTCGTCACCGGCATCGAGTCGATCCTCGGTCTCGGGCCGGCGATCTTCATCACCGCGGGCGCGCTCGCGGCGCTTCCCGGCCGGGCGGCTCATGGACCGGATCGGGCGCGTGCCCGTGATCTCGGGCGGGTTCGCGGTCGGCGCGGTCGGCTGCGTGCTCACGGCCGCCGGGTGCGCCGTGGACAGCTCCGTCGCCGTGATCGCCGGGTTCGTCGGTGTCGGCGCGATGAACGGCGCCGTGCTGCTCGCGCGGACGGCCGCGGCGGACATGTACCCGCCGGAGCGTCGCGCCCGGGCCATCTCGTACGTCCTGTTCGGCGCGCTCTTCGGGGCGGCACTCGGGCCGCTCGTCTTCCGCCCGCTCTTCGCGGGCAAGGACCTGGAGCTCGACACGCTCGTCGTCCCCTGGCTCGCGGCCGCGGTGATCGCGCTCGGCGGGCGTGCTCCTTGCCCTCACGATCCGCCCGGATCCGAGGACGATCGCGCTCGAGCTCGGAGCGGCGCCGACGCCGAGCCGGTTGCGCCCGCGGCCCCGCTGCGCGAGATCCTCGCGCGTCCAGGGGTTCCCTCCGCGGTCATCGCGGCGCTCGCGAGCTTCGCGGTCATGGTCTCCGTGATGAACCTGAGCGGCTACATCGTCGTCGGCCACCACCACGAGCAGGCCGACGTCTTCATCGTCATCAGCCTCCACATCGTCGGGATGTACGCGCTCGTGCTCGTCATCGGCGAGCTCATCGACCGGATCGGGCAGGCGGACCTGCTTGATCTCCGGGCTCGCGATCATGGCCGTCTCGACGGTGATGCTCGCGTGGGTCGAGTCGATCGCCGGGACCTCCGCCTCGCTGTTCCTGCTCGGTCTCGGCTGGAACCTCTCCTACGTCGCCGCCTCGGCCGAGCTCGTGACCCACGCGACCCCCGTGGAGCGCGGGCGGCTCGTGGGCTTCACGGATCTCGCCGCGGGCCTGCTGGCCGCCGCGCTCGCGCTCCTCGGCGGCGCGGCCTACACGGAGTGGGGTGCCGTCGCCATCGCCGTCGGAGGGACGGTGGCGGTCGTCGCCCCTGCGCTCGCGCTCCTCGTCGCGCGGCGGCCGCCGGCCGCGGCGCTCGAGCCGGCCGCGTGAACGAGTGAGGGGCGCCTCGCGGCGCCCCTCGTTCGTCCCGTGCTGCTCTCGACGGACTACTTCTTCGGCGTGTGGATCACGATGCTCCCGCCGGCGATGGCCTGCGGATCGGCGTCGTCGATGTCGTCGGAGGCGCCGACGCGGTTGTCGTACACGATGGCGCTCGTCGACGTGTTCCAGATCTTGATCCGGAAGCTTGTCCGGCTCCGTCGTAGGCCGTGAGCATGAACCCGTACGACCCACTCCCGTTGACGGTCCCGTTCCCCTTGTACTGAGCCTTGGTGCCGTTCGCCGACACCACGAGCCACTGATACGAGGTGCTCTGGAAGTTGAAGCTCGCGAAGTGCAGCTGGAACTCCGTCTGCCCCTCGGGCACGGTCGCGCCCTTCTTGTACTTGGAGACGAAGCCGAACGTCGCCTTCCCGGTCAGGCTCGAGTCGGCGGCGTAGGCTCCGGCCGGAGAGTTGATCCAGCCCCCGCCGGTCACGAACCCGGCGCTCGGGTCGTACACGACGACCATCACGTCGAGCACGTTCGAGAACGCCCCGTCGTCGTCACGCACCTTGACCTTGATCGTGTAGACGCCCGCGCTCGAGAACGAGCGCGTCGCGGTGCACGTGCCCGAGCCGCCGCCCTCGGTGAGGGAGGTGCCCGTCGTGGAGAAGCCGGCCCCGACGTCCCAGTCCACGTGGCAGGTGTGCGTGTCCGCCGAGCCCGCGTCGGTGAACGTCGCCGTCAGGTTCACGGTCGCGTCGACCGCATAGAGCGAGCCCGACGCGGGCGCCGTGATGGCCGTGAGCACCGGGCCCACGTTGTCGACGGTGATCGACTTCGTCCCGGCTCCCGTGTGGGTGCCGTCCTCGTCCACCAGGTCGACCGTGATCGTCGGGGTTGCCGGGCCGTCCGCGTAGGTATGGGTCACCACTCCACCGGCCGCGTACGTGTCCGAGCTCGAGTCGCCCCAGTGCACGATCCAGCTCGTCACGGTGTCCTGGCCGGGGTCGGTGATCGCTCCCAGCGTCAGCGAGTAGCTCGATCCCTCGTTCACGGACGCCGCGCCCGAGAGGGCGATCGTCGGCGCCACGTTGTCACGGTGATCGACTTCGTCCCGGCTCCCGTGTGGGTGCCGTCCTCGTCCACCAGGTCGACCGTGATCGTCGGCGTGGCCGGGCCGTCCGCGTAGGTATGGGTCACCACTCCACCGGCCGCGTACGTGTCCGAGCTCGAGTCGCCCCAGTGCACGATCCAGCTCGTCACCGTGTCCTGGCCCGGGTCGGTGATCGCTCCCAGCGTCAGCGAGTAGCTCGATCCCTCGTCACGGACGCCGCGCCCGAGAGGGCGATCGTCGGCGCCACGTTGTCACGGTGATCGACTTCGTCCCGGCTCCGGTGTGCGTGCCGTCCTCGTCCACCAGGTCGACCGTGATCGTCGGCGTGGCCGGGCCGTCCGCGTAGGTATGGGTCACCACTCCACCGGCCGCGTACGTGTCCGGGCTCGAGTCGCCCCAGTGCACGATCCAGCTCGTCACCGTGTCCTGGCCCGGGTCGGTGATCGCGCCCAGGGTCAGCGAGTAGCTCGAGCCCTCGTCACCGAGGCCGCGCCCGAGAGGGCGATCGTCGGCGCCACGTTGTTCACCGTGATCGACTTCGTCCCGGCTCCGGTGTGCGTGCCGTCCTCGTCCACCAGGTCGACCGTGATCGTCGGCGTGGCCGGGCCGTCCGCGTAGGTATGCGTCACCACTCCACCGGCCGAGTACGTGTCCGGGGCCGAGTCGCCCCAGTGCACGATCCAGCTCGTCACGGTGTCCTGGCCCGGGTCGGTGATCGCGCCCAGCGTCAGCGAGTAGCTCGATCCCTCGTCACGGAGGCCGCGCCCGAGAGGGCGATCGTCGGAGCGACGTTGTCACCGTCGCGGTGGCGGTGTCAGTGCCCGAGGCGACGCCGTCGCCGACCGTGACCGTGACCGTGCGCGTGTCGGGGCCGTCGGCGTAGGTGTGGTTCGCCGAGCACGTGCCCGAAGCGCGACGGCTGTGCGGAGACCGTCCCCGGCACCGCACCACCACCGTCGCCGAAGTCGATCGTGCAGGTATGCGTCTGCGCTGCGCCGCCGCTGTCGGTCCAGCTCGCGCTGTAGCTCTCCGACGTGCCCTCGCTGAACGTGTCGTCGTCCGCCGTCACGATCGGCGTGTTGTTCGCGATGAAGGTCACCGTGTTGTCCGTGCCCGTCGAGACGGCGTTGCCGTTTGTCGCCGCATCGACGGCCGCGTTCGCCGGGATCGTCGCGATCACCGTGCCGTTGGCCGTCATGCCCGGACACGGCGATGTCATAGGTCGACGGGCCGCCGGTCACGGTGGCCGTGGTCGCACCCGCCGTGCCAGACAGCGACACGTCGCTGTCGGAGAAGCCCGTCACCTGCTCGGAGAAGACCGCGATGAACGTAGATCGGAGAAGCGGTCGTCGGGTCGGCTTGCCCGGACGCCTGGTTGATCGTCACGGTCGGGGGGTCGATTGTCGTAGGTGACGCGAGTTGTCGGTGCTCGTCGAGCCCGAGTTCGCGTTGCCGGTCGCGTCGGTCACCCGGCTCGCCGGGATCGATGCGACGACCGTGCCGGTGCCCGTCATGCCGCTGACCGCGACGTTGTAGGTCGGGCCACTTCCGCTGATCGACGCCGTGAGCGCGCCGGGCGCGGTGGAGCCCGTGAAGCTCACATCCGAGCCGGTGAACCCGCTCACCGTCTCGCTGAACACGACGGTGAAGTTGATCGGCGACGACTTCGTCGGATCCGCCTGGCCCGCCGCCTGATTGATCGTGACCGTCGGGCTGGCGCAGGAGACGGTGACGGTGAAGTCGTCGTCGAGGGAGAGGCCGGACGTTCCGCCGACCGCCATGATGTCGATCGTGT
Source organism: uncultured Actinomycetes bacterium (assembly GCA_963750595.1). Taxonomy (GTDB): domain Bacteria; phylum Actinomycetota; class Thermoleophilia; order Gaiellales; family Gaiellaceae; genus GMQP-bins7. The sequence continues at coordinate 1,203,086 of CAVVRG010000003.1, forward strand.
ACGTGGCGTCGCCCGCGGTCGAGGGCACCGTGCGTCGAGATCGCGCGCGAGAAGGTCTGGCCGTTCGTGTTCCAGGGAGCTCGGGACGCTCACGCTACCGCCGGTCGAGCTGATCCCGGCCGCGACTCCCGCGGCGTCCGGCGTCGGGGTCACCGTCACCGTCTCGCCCGCGGTGAAGTGGGTCGAGCCATTACGTGTGACGACCGTGGTCCCGGGGACCGGGGTGCCACGCGTCGAGCACAGGTGGCTGTTGCCGGTGCCTCCTACCGTGTAGGAGATGTTCCCCGGTGGGACCGACGTGTCGCCGTCGGTCTGCAGCTGGTCCGCGAGCGCGACGCCCGCGAACACCGCCGCGCCTAGCACGACCGCCAGCACGCCCAGCCGCCGTCCGTGCCATCTGCGTCTGTCGGCCCGCGCTTCTGTCGCCGCGGGCACGTCGCCACGTCCACCCATCGATCTCCCCTTTCGACTCCCCGTTGCCGCAGGACGACATCCCCATGCCGCCATCCCGAACTGAAGGTGATCCCTGCCACGAAGTCAACGGATCGTGGTCCTGTCTTACGCCAACCGTTCGGCTAGCCATTGCTTGCTACAATCGGCCGCCGGCGGGCATCTGTCCGCCCTCTTTCTGTGAGATGAAGACGTACACGGCCAAGCCCGGAGAGATCGAGCGCGAGTGGTTCCTCGTGGACGCCGAGGGACAGACGCTCGGCCGCCTCGCGACCCGGATCGCAGACACGCTGCGCGGGAAGGGCAAGCCGCAGTACACGCCGCACGTCGACACCGGTGACTTCGTCGTCGTCGTCAACGCCGAGAAGATCGCCGTGACCGGCTCGAAGCTCGACACCAAGATCTACTACCGCCACTCGGGCTATCCCGGCGGGATCAAGCAGCGCACGTTGCGCGAGCAGCTCGAGCGCCGCCCGACCGAGGTGCTCCGCAAGGCGGTGAAGGGGATGCTCCCGAAGAACAAGCTCGCCTCGGCGCAGATCGGCAAGCTCAAGATCTACGCCGGCCCCGAGCACCCGCACATGGCCCAGTCCCCGAAGCCGATCGAGCTGACCTGATGGCCGAGATCGCGCAGTACCTCGGCACCGGCAAGCGCAAGACGTCGATCGCGCGGGTCATCCTCCGCCCCGGCGACGGCAAGACCTGGATCAACGGGCGCACGCTCGAGGAGTACTTCCCCCGCTCTGCGCACCAGAAGATGGTCCGCGCCCCGCTCGAGGTCGCAGACGCCGCAGGGACGTACGACCTCCGCGTCCGCGTCCACGGCGGTGGCCCCTCGGGGCAGGCCGGCGCAGTCCGGCACGGAATCGCCCGCGCTCTCGTCGAGGCCGACCCGGAGATCCGCGTGCCGCTCAAGCGGCAGGGCTTCCTCACGCGGGACGCGCGCATCGTCGAGCGCAAGAAGGCCGGCCTGCACAAGGCTCGCAAGGCGCCCCAGTTCTCGAAGCGGTAGCTTCGAGAACTGGCGTAGGGGCGAGGCTCGCCTCGCCCGGGCGGTGGTCTGACAGAGGGCGACCCAAGGGTCGCCCCTACGATGTCGGCGGCGACCCGAGGATCGCCGTACGACCTCGCCCGATATCGCCGCGTACGTGGAAGGCGGGTGACAGGCACCGGCTTCGCCGGATGCCAGTCACCTGACGACTGTCCCCGAAGGGGACTGTCACCGGCTTTCGTCATCGGCTCCCCGGTGCGGATACGTTCCACCTCGATGACGCGGCACTTCTTCGGCACCGACGGCATTCGTGGCGTCGTCGGCGAGAGCCTGACGCCCGACCTCGTCGAGCGCGTGGGCAGGGCCGCCACCCTGTGGGCCTCCGCCGATCGCGTGCTGGTGGGACGCGACACACGCGGCTCGGGGCCGGAGCTCGAGACCGCGCTCGCTCGCGGCATCACGTCGGCCGGCGCGACCGCGCTCCTCGGTGGCGTGCTCCCGACGCCCGCTGTCGCGCTGCTGGCGGAGGATCTCGGCGCCGTGGTGTCGGCCTCGCACAACCCGCCCGAGTACAACGGGGTCAAGCTCTTCGACCGGGACGGCGCCAAGCTCCTGGACGAGGACGAGGAGGCGGTCGAGGCGCTTCTCGATGCCCCCGGGAGGGGCGGGGGCGGAGTCGAGACCGTCGGAGACCTGGGTGAGCGCTACCTCGCGCACGTCCTGGAGCGGTTCGGCTCCGACCTCACCGGCCTTCGTATCGGGGTGGACTGCGCGAACGGAGCGTTCTCCGCGCTCGCGCCCGCGGCCTTCGAGCGGCTGGGCGCCGAGGTGCACGCGATCGGGGTCGAGCCGGACGGCTCGAACATCAACATCGGCTGCGGTGCGACCGACCTCGTGGCGCTCCGGCGGGTCGTCGCCGACGTCGGACTCGACCTGGGCGTGGCCTTCGACGGCGACGGCGACCGCATGCTCGCCGTCGACGAGCGCGGCGAGTCGCTCGACGGCGACCAGATCCTCGCGATCCTCGCGCTCGCGCTCGGCGTCGGCGTCGTCGCGGTCACCGTGATGACGAACCTCGGCTTCCACAGGCTGATGGCCGACAACCGGATCCGCGTGGTCACGACCCCGGTCGGGGACCGCTACGTCCTCGAGGCGCTCCGGCGCGAGGGGGGCGTCCTCGGCGGCGAGCAGTCGGGCCACGTCGTCTGGCTCGGCGACCACGTCGCGGGTGACGGGCTCGCGGCGGCGCTTCTTCTCTGTCGAGCGCTCGGAGGACGCACGCTCAGCGAGGCGGCGGCGGTGCTGACCCTCTACCCGCAGGCGAGACGCGACGTTCGGGTCGCGACGCGTGAGCTCCCGCGGTCGTTGCTCGACGAGGTGGACCGCCTCGGCGCGGAGCTCGGAGAGGACGGCCGCGTGCTCGTGCGGCCCTCAGGCACGGAGCCCGTTGTCCGCGTCCTGGCAGAGGCCCAAAATGCGAGAGATGCAGAGAAAATGTGTGCTAGCATCGCCGCGCTCGTGGAAAGAGAGCTCGGCTGAGCCCGACGAAGGGCGCCGCCGGGCTCTTACGCGTTCTATGAGACAAGCCATGTCCATCACCGACACCGCGGCCGCGAAGCGGACGCCTTCAGGGGTTTTGGCGCGATCGGAATCCGCGCGAGCAGATTCCCATCTTGCGCACTACTGAGCCATGTGCGGGATCATCGGATACGTCGGCTCGCGTGAGTGCAAGCAGCTCCTCCTGCAGGGGCTCGAGCACCTCGAGTACCGGGGGTACGACTCGGCGGGGATCGCGCTCCTCGAGGAGGACGGGCTCGACTACACGCGGGCTGTGGGCGTGCTCGGGAACCTGAAGGCGCGCGCGGGCACGAACTCGTCGGCCACGACCGGGCTCGGCCACACGCGCTGGGCGACGCACGGCGCCGTGACCGAGGCCAACGCCCACCCGCTCGCGGGGTGCGACGCGTCGAAGCTCTCGATCGTCCTGAACGGGATCGTCGAGAACTACCGCGAGCTGAGGGAGAGCCTCACTGCCGAGGGCCACACGTTCACCTCCGAGACGGATGCGGAGACCGTGACGCACCTGATCGAGCGCCACTACGACGGCGACCTCGTCGCCGCAGTACGCGCCGCCTTCGCCGAGCTCGAGGGGCACTTCGCGTTCGTCGTGATCCACCACGAGCACCCCGGGCTTCTCGTCGGAGCGCGCCATCAGGTGCCGCTCGTCGTCGGGCTCGGTGCCGACGAGACGTTCGTGGCCTCGAACGCGGCCGCCTTCCTGCGCGAGACGCGCACGGTGCAGTTCCCCGGCGACGGCGAGATCGTCGAGGTACGGCCCGAGGGCGCGACCTTCCAGCTCGTCGACGGCACGCCCGTCGAGCACGAGGCCACCGAGCTCGACTGGGACCTCGAGGGGGCGGAGAAGGCCGGCTTCGAGACCTTCATGCTCAAGGAGATCTACGAGCAGCCCGAGGCCGTCGCCGAGACGATCGGTGACCGCGTCCGCCACGGGACGCTGGTCCTCGAAGGCCTCGGCATGACCGACGACGAAGTCAAGGACCTCCGGCGCATCGTCCTCCTCGCGTGCGGCACCGCGTATCACGCGTGCGTCGTCGGCCGCTACGTGATCGAGGAATGGGCACGCGTCCCGGTGGAGTTCGACATCGCGAGCGAGTGGGTCTACCGGAACCCGGTCATCAACGAGCACGACCTCGTCATCGGGATCACGCAGTCGGGCGAGACGCGGGACACGATCGAGGCGCTCAAGCTCGCGAAGGAGCGCGGAGCCCGCACGGTCGCGATCACGAACATGATGGGGTCGCAGGTCACCCGAGAGGTCGACTCGGTGCTGTACACGCGCGCCGGGCTCGAGATGGGTGTCGCCGCCTCGAAGACGTTCACCGCCCAGGTCGCGCTCCTCTACCTCGTCGCGCTGAAGCTCGCGCAGATCCGCCAGACCCTGCCCCCGGGCGAGATCGAGTTCATCCTCGACTTCGTCTACAAGCTCCCGCGCAAGATCGAGGCGTTCCTCCAGGCCGACCACCCGATCGAGGAGATCGCGCGCCGGTACCACGACGCCCACTTCTTCCTCTATCTCGGGCGCCACATCGGCCTCCCGGTGGCGCTCGAAGGCGCGTTGAAGCTGAAGGAGATCTCCTACATCCCGACGGAGGCCTACTCGGCCGGCGAGATGAAGCACGGGCCGATCGCGCTGCTCGACGAGGCGACCCCGGTCGTCGTCGTGGCGACGAACATCCACGTCTACGACAAGATCGTCTCGAACATCCAGGAGGTGCGGGCGCGAGGCGCGCACGTCATCGCCATCGCGACCGACGGGAACGAGGACATCCAGCACCACGCGGACGACGTCATCTACGTGCCGAAGACGCCTGCCTTCCTGCAGGTCGTGCTCGCGATCCTCCCGCTCCAGCTCCTCGCCTACCGCATTGCCCGCCTCCGCGGCCTGAACGTCGATCAACCGCGGAACCTGGCGAAGACCGTCACCGTCGAGTAGAGGCGAGGCTTGCCTCGCCCTCGGGGGCACGGCTTGCCCGCATCCGAGCGCACGTACGCTTGCCGTGTGAGCGGCGAGCGCAGGGCCCGGGGGCCGGTGTACAGCACGGCCCGCGCCGTCGTGCGCCGGCTGCCGGGAGGGGGCGAGGAGGAGGACGTCGTCGCGGTCGAGGAGCCGCTCGAGATCCGGATCGGCGGCGAGCCCGTCGCCGTCACGATGCGGACTCCCGGCCACGACGAGGAGCTCGCGCTCGGCTTCTGCCTGACCGAGGGCCTGCGTCCCGTCAGCGCCCGCGTCCCGGACGACCTGAGCGCGAACACGGTCGAGGTCGAGGCGACGGGCTTCGATCTCGAGCGGCTGCGGCGGAGCTTCTACACCTCGTCCTCGTGCGGGGTCTGCGGGAAAGGAGCGATCGAGGCCGTCCGCGTGGACGCGCCGCGGGTCGAGAGCCGGGTGACGGTGGGCCAGGGCGTCGTCTCGTCGCTCCCGGAACGGCTCCTCTCGGGCCAGGCGACGTTCGCCGCGACCGGCGGCCTGCACGCGACCGGTCTCTTCGACGCGGAGGGGGAGCTGCTCTGCGTCCGCGAGGACGTCGGCCGGCACAACGCGCTGGACAAGGTCGTCGGCCGCGCGTTCCTCGACGGGCTGCTCCCGCTGGCCGAGCACGTGCTCTGCGTCAGCGGCCGCCTTTCCTTCGAGCTGGTGCAGAAGGCGTCCGTCGCCGGGTGCCCGGTCCTCGTGGCGGTCGGGGCGCCGTCGTCGCTCGCCGTCGAGCTCGCCGCGGACCGCGGGATGACGCTCTGCGGCTTCGTCCGCGACGGCCGCGTCACCGTCTACACCGAGCCGTGGCGAGTCACGTAGCGGCAACCGGGATCCTGCTCGTGGGGGGAGCCTCGGAGCGCTTCGGCTCGCCGAAGGCGCTCGCACCGTTCCGGGGCGAGACGCTCGCCGAGCGCGGCTGGCGGATCCTGCACGAGGCGTGCGACGAGGTCCTGGCCGTCGGCAAGGAGGCGGACGGGCTCGACCTGCCGTTCCCCGTGCTCGACGACGGCGCCGACGAGCGGGCTCCCGTCTTCGGGGTGATCGCCGGTCTCCGGGCTGCGTCCTCCGAGATCTGCGTCGTTCTCCCCGTGGACTGCCCGCTGGTGACGCCCGGCGTCCTCCGCTCGCTCGCCGAGGCTCGCGGCGTGCCGCACACCGGTCCGCTGCCCGGCGCGTACCCGAAGGACCTCGTGCCCGAGCTCGAGTCCCGCGTCTCCCGCGCCGAGCTGTCGCTCCGTGACCTCGGCCTGCCCGTGGTCGACCTGGACGAGTCGGCGCTCGCGAACGTCAACACGCGCATGGATCTTGTCGCCGCGACCGTCGCCGACTGGGCCCGGGAGCGGCCCGACGTGCGGGCGGCGGTGCTCGTCGGCTCGTACGCGCGAGAGGAGGTTCCGGCGGATCGCTGGTCGGATCTCGACGTGATCCTGATCGTGGACGACCCGCGGACCTACGCGGACGACCGGGAGTGGGTCGGTGAGTTCGGCGTGCCCGTTCTCACCTTCCTGGAGCCGACCGCAGTGGAAGATCAGCGCGAACGTCGCGTGCTCTACGAGACCGGCGAGGACGTCGATTTCCCGCTGATCCCCCTGGCTGCGCTCGAGCGGATCGAGGGGAGCGAGAACGCGACCGACCTGCTCCGGCGCGGCTACCGCCTGCTCCACGACGAGATCGGGCTCGGCGAGCGTCTCGCCGCTCTGGCCGCGACGCCTCGTCGGTCGGAGCAGCCCACGCAGGGCGGGCTCACCGAGCTCGCGAGCGACTTCTGGTACCACGCGCTGTGGACCGCGAAGAAGCTGCGGCGCGGCGAGGTGTTCACGGCGCTCGAGTGCCTCGACGCCTACATGAAGGCACGCCTCGTGACGCTCATGGGCTGGCACGCGCGAGCGGTCGACCCCTCGGTGGACACGTGGCACGAAGGTCGCTTCCTCGAGCGTTGGGCCGACCCCGGTGCCCTCGCGGCACTCGAGCGCGCCTACGCTCACTACGACGTGCGGGACGTCGCACGTGCCCTGTGGGAGACGATCGACCTCTTCCAGGGTCTCGAGGAGGAGACGGCGTCGAGGCTCGGCCTCGCACACGAGCTCGACCATCCCGACCTGCGACGCCGCGTCGCGGAGGTCGTTCCCGACCCCAGGGCGGCGTCTACCCTCTGGCCGTGAGGACCGCCATCCTGGCCCTCGCGGCCGTGGTGCTGCTCGCCGGCTGCGGGGGAGACGACTCGACGATCGACACGACGACGACTGCGCCCGTCGAGACGTCGGTCGCGCGCGTCTACTTCCTTCGCGACGGCAAGGTCTGGCCGGCTGCCCGGGAGGTGCCCGAGGCCGGGTCGCTCGAGCCGGTCGTGGAGGCCCTCGTCGCGGGCCCCAGCGAGGACGAGCGGGAGCTCGGGCTCACGACCTCGCTTCCGGAGGACTTCGACGTCCCGGAGATCGCGGTCGCGGACGGTGTCGCCACCCTCGAGGTCCCGGACGACCTCTCGGACGAGGCCCTCGCCCAGCTCGTGTACACGCTCACGCAGGCAGGCCTGACCGTCACCTCCGTGGACCTCGGGGACCGTAGCGTGACGCGCGCCGACTTCGAGGACCTCACACCGGCGATCCTGGTCGAGTCGCCGCTCGCCTTCCAGGAGGTCGGGAATCCGGTGCAGGCGTTCGGGACGGCGAACACCTTCGAGGCGACGTTCGAGTACGAGCTCACGGACACGGACGGGAAGATCGTCGACAACGACTTCGTCACCGCGACATCCGGTACCGGGACCCGTGGCACGTTCGACTTCACGACGAAGCCGTACGAGATCGCCTTCGACGGCGTCGGGACGCTCATCGTCTTCGAGCGCTCGGCGAAGGACGGGTCGCGAATCAACCTCGCCGAGATCCCGATTCGGATGACGCGGTAACGCCGCGCCCGTCTCTACGCTTCACCCATGGCCGATGCACCGTGGCGCTGCTCCCAGTGCGGGACGATCAACGAGCCGGTCGCGAACTCGTGCCGAACGTGCGGCAAGTGGCCGAGCCTCTTCGACATCCAGGACAGCGTCGTCGAGGACGTGTCGCGCGAGGACACACGCCGGCCAGCGCCCTTCTCGCCCACGCCCGCCGAGGAGGCTCCGTTCGAGCCGGACGTCTTCGAGCCGGAGGTCCTCGAGCCCGCCGTGCTCGAGGCGGAGTCCTTCGACGCCGATCCGTACGATCCCGAGCCGGTCGTGGACCCCTACGAGCTGGAGGACGAGCAGGAGCCTGCGGAGCCGAGGCGGCGGCAGTGGCTCGGCAGGCTCGTGGTGCCGATCATCTTCGCGCTGGTCGTGCTCGTGAACGCGCTCTTCGGCAACCGCTGAGCCGCGAGCGAGCCGGCCTGGAGGCCCTGATCCGACCCTCGTCCCGCTCGGGAGTGGGGCCATGTGCCCCTCGTCATCGGCGTCCGGGTGCCCGGAGTCGGGAACGCGCTCGACCTCGGGCTCGTCCTGCGGCGGCAGCTCCTCGGGCACCTTCGGCCCCGGAATGCCCGGGTCCTGTGGCAGGTTGGGATCGGGGCGCTCAGCGCTCGTAGACGACCTCCCCGCTGTCGACCCGCAGGACGTCGTCCTCGACCGCGACCTCGAGTCGCCCGTCGCGAGCGATCTTCACCGCCGTCCCGCTCGCTCCGTTCACGCTCACCCGGCGGCCGCGCAGGAAGTCGCGCGGCGCGAGCCCGTCGTAGACGGCGTCCAGTCCGCCCTCGAGCCAGTCGGCGTACCGACGGCCGAGATCGTCGAGCAACGACGCGAGCAGCTCCTCACGATCCCACTCGCGCCCGGTCAGCGTCCGCAGGGAGCCCGCGCGCTCGGGGAGCTGGTCGCTCGTCTGGTTGACGTTCACGCCCATGCCGAGCACGACCGCGGCGTCACGGGCCTCCGCGAGGCACCCGGCGACCTTCCGGCGGCGAAGCATCACGTCGTTCGGCCACTTGAGCTGGGCGGCGAGGCCGACGACCTGCTCGATCGCGTCCGCGACGGCCACCCCCGCGACGAGCGAGAGCTGGGGGAACGCCTGCTCGGGGGGCGGCTTCAGGAGGATCGAGCAGAGCAGCGCGGCGCCGGGCGGGGCCACCCACGAGCGACCGAGCCGTCCGCGTCCGGCCGTCTGGTGGTCGGCCACGACGAGCGCACCCTCCGGAAGCGCGGTGTCGACGAGGGCCTGCGTCGACTCGCACGAGCCGACGTCGAGCCGGGGCTCGCCGAGCCTCACGCCGGTCGCGCGTCCACGATCGGCTCGATGCGAACGGCGCTGACCTTGTACTCGGGCGTCCCGATGAGCGGGTCGCCGACGTCGTGCGTCAGCCAGTTGACCTTCTGCTCCGCGAAGTGGAGCGCCATCCACACGAGTCCCGGGTAGACGCGCTCGGAGAGCTGTGCGTGCGCCTCGACGCTGCCCCGCCGGGAGACGAGCCGCGCGACCTCTCCCTCCGCGATGCCGAGGGCGCCTGCGTCGTCCGCGTGGATCTCGAAGAACGGCCGCTCCTGCTTGTCGAGGACCCCCGCCTCGCGCATCGTCATGTTCGCCGAGTTGTAGTGGTACAGCGTCCGGCCGGTCGTCAGGACGTACGGGTACTCCGCGTCGGGCTCCTCGATCGGGGGCTGGTAGTCGACGGGGAAGAACTTGCCGCGCCCCGACGCCCGGGCGGGCGCCGGCGCGTGCAGGTAGGGAGTGCCGGGATGGTCGAGGTCCGTGACCGGCCACTGCATCCCGTTCTCCTCGATCCGGTCGTAGCGGATGCCGAGCCAGTTCGGGGAGAGGTCGGCGAGCTCGTTCCAGACGGCCTCGGCGTCGGGATACCGCGGCCACGTGCCCCCCAGCGCCTCCGCCATGAGCTGCACGATCTCCCGGTCGACCCTCGCCTCGCCCGGGAGCGGCGCGGCCGCGCGGACGCGGCTGACGCGGCGCTCGGTGTTCGTGAACGTGCCGTCCTTCTCGGCGAAGCTCGACGCGGGGAGGACGACATGCGCGTACTTGCGCGACGAGTCGTTCAGGAAGATGTCCTGCGAGACGAGGAAGTCGAGCCCGGCGAGCCCCTCCTCCACGTGGTGGGCGTTCGGCTCGGTCTGCGCGGGGTTCTCCCCGACCAGGTAGAGCGCCCGGATCCGGCCGTCGTGGAGGCCGGAGACGATCTGGTCGAGGCGATAGCCCGGCCTGGTCGGCAGCTCGACGCCCCACGCGGCCGCGAACTTCCCCCGGACCTCCGGGTCGTCGACCGACTGGTAGCCGGGCAGGTACGAAGGGTTCGCGCCCGAGTCGTTCAGCCCCTGGACGTTGTTCTGCCCCCGGAGGGCGTTCAGGCCGGTCGACTCGTATCCGAGATGCCCCGTCATGAGCACGAGGTTCGAGAGCGACCAGATGTTGTCCACGCCGCACGCATGCTCGGTGATCCCGAGCGTGTAGAAGATCGCGGCGTGCCGCTCGCTCGCGTACTCGCGGGCGGTGGCGCGGATGGCCTCGGCCGGTACACCCGTCATCCGCTCGGCCTCCTCCGGTGGGTAGCGCATGACGACCTCGCGCACCGCCTCGAAGTCCTCCGTCGTCTCGCGGATGTAGTCGTCGTCCTGGAGGCCCTCGGTGAGGATCGTGTGCATCATCGCGTTCAGGAGCCACACGTCCGTCCCCGGGCGGAGCTGCAGGTGTCGCTTCGCGAGCTTCGTCAGCCAGATCCGGCGCGGATCCGCGACGACGAGCGTCGCGCCCTTGCGGACGGCCTTCTTGATCCGGAGGGCGAGCACAGGGTGCGCCTCGGTCGTGTTCGAGCCGATGACGAACAGGAAGCGCGCGTTCTCGATCTCCGGGATCGAGTTGGTGCTCGCGCCTCTGCCGAACGACCTGACCAGGCCGTAGAGGGTTGGAGCGTGTCAGGTCGACTCGCACGAGTGGACGGAGTTCGTCCCGACCACCGTGCGTGCGAGCTTCTGGATGAGGTAGTTCTCCTCGTTCGTCAGGCGGGCGGAGGAGAGGAAGCCGACCGACTGCGGCCCGTGCTCGTCGATGACGCGTCGGATCCCGGTGGCTGCGGTCTCCAGCGCGTGCTCCCACGTCGTGGGGTGGAGCTCGCCGTCCTCGCCCCGTACGAGCGGCCGCGTGAGGCGGTCCGGGTGGTGGACGAAGTTGAAGGCGAACCGGCCTTTCACGCAGAGGTTCCCCTCGTTCGGGAGGTACTCGTCCTTCGAGGTGACCTTCACGATGTGCTTCGTCTCGGGATCGAGGTTGAGGTCGATCTGGCAGCCGACGCCGCAGTAGGTGCAGGTCGTTCGCACCTGCGGGAGCGTCCGCTCCTCGACGCCCTTCTCCTCGAGGAACTTCTCGTAGATCGCCCCGGTCGGGCAGACCGAGAGGCAGCCCCCGCAGAGTTCGCACTCGGTGTCGAGCCACGAGCGCTCCCAGGTCGGGACGATGCGGGCGTGCGCGCCCCGGCCCTCGAGCGAGAGGGCGGAGCACTGCATGACCTCCTGCGTGTAGCGGACGCAGCGGTTGCAGAGGATGCAGGCGTCCGGGTCGTAGCCCATGAGCCGGTTCCGGTCGCCGTACTCCTTCCGCTTCGCGTCGGGCAGGACGAGCGGCGTCTCGGCCCCGAGCTCCGCGGCCAGGTCGAGCAGCTCGTTCGGGCGTCCGCCGGGCGAAGCGTTCAGATGCTCGGAGAGGAGCATCTCGGTGAGCGTCCGCTGGAAGTCCCGGATTTGCCCGTTCGTGGAGACGACCATGCCCTCCTGGACGCGGGTCGCGCAGGCCGGCAGCGGCCGCGGCGACCCCTCCACGTCGACCACGCACATCCGGCAGCCGCCGTAGGGGTCGAGCTTGTCGTCGTGGCAGAGGGTCGGGATGAAGACGCCGTGCCGCGCGGCCGCGTGCACGAGGAGCTCTCCCTCGGAGGCGGTCACCGTGCGGCCGTCGAGGATGAGCTCGACCACGGAAGGATGCTACCGCCTGGTCGGCACGGCCACGCGGTCACCGACGCCGATCTCGCGGAGCACCCTCGCCGGAGAGCCGACCGCGACGACCCCCGTCGGGAGATCGCCGGTCACGACCGCGCCGGCGCCCACGACCGTGTCGTCGCCGATCGTGACGCCCGGGCAGACGATCGCGCCACTACCGAGCCAGACGTTGTCGCCGATCGAGATCGGCTCCCCGCACTCCCAGCCCAGACGCCGCGGCTCGGGATCGATCGGGTGCGTCGCGGTGACGAGCTGCACGCCGGTGGCGAGCTGACAGGCAGCGCCGATGCGGATCGACACGACATCGAGCAGCACGCAGCCGTAGTTGACGAACGTGCGCGCGCCGACGGTGATCTGGGCGCCGTAGTCGCAGTGGAACGGCGGTCGCACGACGACGTCGTCACCGACTTCTCCGAGCAGCTCGCGGAGCAACCGGTCGCGAAGGTCCTGCTCGGTGTGACGGGTCGCGTTGTACCGCTCGATGAGTGCCTGTGCACGCGCGTAGTCGGCGGCCAGCTCGTCGTCCGCGGCGAGGTAGAGCTCGCCCCGCAGCATGCGCTGCTTCATCTCGGACGGCGGGGGGTGCTCGCTCACGTTGCCGCGCCGAGCGGTGCGAACAGCTCGGGCCACCAGCGCATCGCGTTCCGCACCGGGACCGGCGAGGCCTGGCCGAGGCCGCAGATGGACGTCTTCTCCATCGCGAGCAGCCACTCGTCGAGCTTCTCGCGCGTCATCGCCGCCTCGCCGTGCTCGAGCTCGACGCAGAGGTGGTGGAGTGCGCGGTTCCCGATCCGGCAGGGCGTGCACTTCTGGCACGACTCCTCGGCGAAGAAGCGCACCGTCTCGGCAAGCAGTCGTAGCGGCGAGTACGCCGCTGGAAAGAGCTGGACCGCGGCCGACCCGACGCCGGCGCCGTACTCCGCGAGGCCCTCGCGCGTCAGCGGGGCGTCGAGCGCCGTCGGCGGGAGGATCCCGCTCGCGGCGCCGCCGGGCACGATCGCTCCGACGTCGCCGACGAAGCCGCCCGCGTGCTCGTCCACGAGCTCGCGTGTCGTGATCCCGTTCGGTGCCTCGTAGCAGCCGGGGCGCGCGACCGCTCCCGAGACCGACCAGAGCCGGGTGCCCGCTGCTCGCGCGCGTCCCGAGCAGCGCCCACCACTCGCCCCCGTTCCGGAGGATCGCAGGGACGTGCGCCAGGGTCTCGACGTTGTTGATCAGCGTGGGGCGGCCGAGGTAGCCGACCTGCGCGGGAAACGGCGGCCGGAGCCGCGGCATCGCGCGCCGTCCCTCCATCGACTCGAGGAGCGCCGACTCCTCGCCCGCGATGTACGCGCCCGCTCCGATCACGAGCTCGAGCCTGCGGCCGTCGAGGAGACCGGCGTCGCGGAACTCGGCGATCGCCCGCTCCAGCCGCTCGCGAGCGGTCGCGTACTCCTCGCGGAGGTAGACATAACCCTCGTCGGCGCCGGCGAACTGCATCGCCACGAGGGTCGCCTCCACGAGCAGGTGCGGCCGAAGCTCCATCACGTACCGGTCCTTGATCGTCCCCGGCTCGCCCTCGTCGGCGTTGACGACGACGTAGCGCGGCGCCGGCTCGCGCGAGACCGCCTCCCACTTGAGCCCCGCGGGGAAGCCCGCGCCGCCGTAGCCCGTGAGGCCCGCCGCCTTTAGCTCCGACACGATCCGTTCCGGCGGCTGCGGCTCACGCAGCAGCTCGAGACCGCCGCGCGCGGCGTAGTCGTCGATGGTCTCGTCCCGCTGCCCCAGACCGACCGCGGGCCCGTCGTTCGTCGCGTACGTCACTGCGGGCACGATCTCGTCGCCTCGGGTCAGGACCGGGGCGAGGTCGCAGTGGCCGAGGCACGCGACCTCGATCGCTCCGGGCTCTCGTTCGAGGAGCTCCCGCGCCCCGAAGCAGTCGCAGACGGGCCCCGTGCAGACGCGCACCACGTCGACCGGCAGCTGCAGGAAGGAGTAGAAGGAGACGACCTCGTGCACCTCGCCGCGACGGATCGACATGTGGTCGGCGAGCGCGTCCGAGAGCTCGGGCGTGATGGGGCCTACCTCGCGCCGGACACGGCCGAGGTTGTCGAGGAGCCGTGTCCTCTCCCGTGGGAGCTCGGGAAGGATGGTCGCGAGCTGCAGGAAGCCCACGAGGCGAGTCTACGGTGCGGACGCATGTTGGAGGTTGGGCGTACAGCTGAGCGCGCGAGCGTCCGATAGAGGACCCATGCACCGAACCACGGTGGAGATCGACCTCGACGCGTTTCACGCCGCCGAGCGGAACCTCGGCACCCGCGGGTTCAAGGAGACGCTCAACCGCGCGCTCGACGACGTCAACCGCCGGGCGGCGCTCGACCGTGCCGTCCGCTACGTGGAGCAGGAGCGCGACAGCGTTCCCGGCTGGGAAGCCCTCGAGAGGTCGCGTCGCCGGTGACCCGATGACGCTCTATCTCGCCGACAGCTCCATCTGGGTCGGCCGGCGACGGCCGGACGCGGGCGACCTGCCTACGCTCTTCCTCGATCGGCTCCGTCGGAGCGAGGTCGCGACCTGCGTCCCCGTCGCGATCGAGGTCCTCACCGGGCCGTCGGACGGCGAGGCGTACGTCCGCGACTGGACGAGGTTGTGGAGCCAGCTGCACTGGCTGCCGCTTCGCGAGCGGGCCACCGGACGCGCGCTCGAGGTGCAGAGCGAGCTCGCGCTCGCAGCGCAGGGAGGGCACCGCCGAAGCCTCGCCCACTTCCTCATCGCCGCCTGCGCGGAGGATGCCGGTCCCGGGGTCGTCCTCTGGCACTGGGACCCCGACCTCGCTGCGATCTGCGAGCACACCGGCCAGCCCCACGAGCTCGTGACCCCGGCGGCGCTCGCCCTGGCGCGAGCGACGACGACGGTGCGAGAGCCGGCGTCGTCGGCGGAGCTCGTGTCCGCATCGGCTCCCGCGGACGAGCCGGTCGAGGCCGCCCTCCCGGGTAACGGCGCGCCGCGCCCTGCGCTCAGTCGCCCTCCGTGGGAGGGCGACGCGAACGCTTGACCTCGGCACGACGCCGCTTCTCGCTCCGCCGCCGCTCCCGCGCGCCCGCCGTGGGCGCGGTGGGGATCCGGCGCCGCGGCACGGCGAGTGCCTCGCGCAGCTTCTCGACGAGACGCTCGACCGCGAGCTCGCGGTTTTGCGCCTGGCTTCGCTCGTCCTGTGCGACCGCCCGCAGCACGGCGCCCGCGCGGCCGGTCACGCGCCGCTTCTGTGCCTCGGTCAGCGTCTCCGATGCCTCGACGTCGAAGAGGGCCTCCACGCGCGTCTCCGACTTCTGCGCGTGCTGTCCTCCCGGCCCGCTCGAGCGGGAGACGCGGATCTCGATCTCTGCGAGCGGCAGCAGGACGGAGCGCGTGACGCGGATCCGCTTCGGTGGCGACGAAGTCGGCTCCTCCGCTAGCGGTCGCCTCCGTCGAGCCTGCGGCTCGTAGACTGGCGCTCCATGGCGTGCATCCTGCTCGACGTCGACGGCGTGCTCCACGTCTCGGGCGTCCCCATCGCGGGTGCTCCCGAGGCCGTCGCCGAGCTGCGCGGGTGGGGTCACTCGCTCCGGTTCGTGACGAACAACTCCACGCGCCCGCGCTCGCGCCTCGCGGACGAGCTCCGCGAGATGGGCTTTCCGCTGGAGGACGACGAGCTGCAGACGACCCCGGGGACGGCGTCGCGCGAGCTTGCCGGGAAGCGCGTGTTCGCGCTCGTCATGGCCGCGATCGTCCCCGACCTCGACCGGCTGGAGCTCGTCGGCCACGACGTCGACGCGGTGCTCGTCGGCGGATGCGACGAGACCGTCGAGCCCAACCAGGTCTTCAGCTACATGAACCTCGCGCGGGCCTTCGAGGAGATCCGCATGGGGGCCTCCTTCTACTGCCTCCACAAGAACAAGTGGTGGCAGACGAGCCGGGGGCCGATGCTCGACGCCGGCGGGTTCGTCGCGGGGCTCGAGTACGCGACCGGCGTCGAGGCGACCGTCCTCGGCAAGCCGAGCCCGTCCTACTTCGCGGCGGCGCTCGACGCGCTCGAGGCCGAGCCCGAGCTGACCTGGCTCGTGACGGACGACGTCGAGGCGGACGTTCGGGGAGCGCGTCTCTTCGGGATGCGCACCGCGGTCGTCCGCACCGGGAAGTTCCGCCCGGAGGCGCTCGAGAGCACCGACGCGTCGCCGGACATCATCGTGTCCTCGCTGGCGCAGTTCCCCGCGCTCCTCGAGGAGGATCTCGCCGGGGGGCTCGCCTCCTGAAGATCGGCGTCGACCTGATCGAGATCGAGCGCGTGCGCCGCGCGCTCGAGCGGCCCGGGTTCCGCGACCGCTGCTTCACGGAGGCGGAGCAGGCGTACTGCGACTCGCGCGCCAACCCGGCGGAGAGCTATGCGGGGCGCTTCGCCGGGAAGGAGGCGGTCGGCAAGGCGCTCGGCTGCGGTGTCCGCTTCACCTGGAAGGACGTCGAGATCGTCGGGCGGCCGAAGCCGGCGGTGCGCCTCTCCGGTCGGACCGCGGCGTATGCCGAGCGCGTCGGCGCGGGCGAGATCGACCTCTCGATGACGCACTCGCGCGAGCTGGCCGCGGCGATCTGCGTCGTCGCGCCGCGCGATGTCTAAGCGCCGCACGGCGGACGGCCAGAACGCCGCGGACGCGAAGCGTCCGCCTTCAGGGGTCTTCGCGCCAGCGGGATCTGCTTCTGCAGATCCCGATCTTGCGCACCACTCCGAGCCCCTCTACACGGCTTCCGAGATGCGGAGCGCGGAGGAGCGCTACCCGCGCTACCCGGACAGCGTCCCCGAGCTCATGGAGCGTGCGGGGTCCGCGGTGGCGCAGGAGGCGATGCGCGCGTTCCCCGACGCACGCCGATTCGCCTGCGTGTGCGGCGGAGGCTCGAACGGCGGCGACGGCCGTGTCGCCGCGCGCGTGCTGCGCGAGGCGGGGCGCGAGGCCGACGAGACGACGGAGCCCGAGGGGTACGACGTGGTCGTCGACGCGCTCTTCGGCACGGGCTTCCACGGCGAGCCACGCCCGGACGCGGCCGCGCTCATCGATGGCATCAACGCGGCCGGAACGCCGGTCGTCTCCGTGGACATCCCCTCCGGCGTCGACGCGTCCACGGGGGAGGTCGCGGGCGCGGTCGTCGATGCCGACCTCACCGTCACGTTCCACGGGCGGAAGGTCGGGCTCGCCGTCGGCCCCGGCCGCTTCCACGCGGGCTCGGTGATCGTGGCCGACATCGGGCTGGGGGCGCATCCGACGGAGCACCGCCGCGCCGCGCCTGAGCTGCTCGAGCTCGTTCCCCTGCGCGGGTCGGGGGACACGAAGTACACGGCGGGCGCGGTGCTCGTTGTCGGCGGGCAGCCGGGGATGACCGGCGCGGTGTGCCTTGCCGGTCTCGCCGCGCTTCGCGCGGACGCCGGCTACGTGACCCTCGCCGTTCCCGCGGAGTCGCTGCCCGTCGTCGAGTCGCTCGCGCTCGAGCCGGTGAAGGTCGGCTGGCGCGACGAGGACGCGGTGCAGACGGTGGTCGCGGCCGCCGAGCGCGCGGGTGCCGTCGCGGTGGGGCCGGGCCTCGGTCGCGGGGAGGGGCGTCGCGCGCTCGTGCGCGAGCTCCTCGAGCGGATCGACCTTCCGGCCGTGGTCGACGCCGACGCTCTCTTCGGCCTCGAGCCCGATCTCGCGCACCGCTCCTACGGTCCTCACTCCGCACGCAGGCGAGCTCGCGCGCATGCTCGACACCGACGCCGCCTGGGTCGCGGCGCACCGGCTCGAGGCCGCGCGGACGGCCGCCGGTCGCTTCGGCGCCGTCGTGCTCCTGAAGGGGCCCGACACGATCGTGGCCGCGCCCGAGGGCGACGTGATCGTGTGCGACCTCGGCCCGCCCTCGCTCGCCACCGCCGGGACGGGCGACGTCCTCACCGGGATCGTCGCGTCGTTCCTCGCGAAGGGGCTCGAGCCGCGGCTCGCGGCCGCGGCCGGAGCCGTCGCGCACGCGCGCGCGGCGCAGCTCGCCCCGCACCGGGCCGGGCTCGTCGCGGGCGACCTGCTCGACTCGCTCCCGGCGGCGCTCGAGCGCTGAGCCCGCCCTCATTGCCCAGAATGCGCTGATGGAGCGTTCGTGCTTCACGATCGACCTCGGAGCGGTTCGCCGGAACGCCGCCACGCTGGCGCGCGCGGCCGAGGGGGCCGAGCTGTGGGCCGTGGTCAAGGCGGAGGGCTACGGCCACGGAGCGGTCGACGTCGCGCGTGCGGCACTCGAAGGTGGAGCGACGGCACTCTGCGTCGCGACGGTGCCCGAGGCGCTGCACGTTCGCACCGCGCTCCGCGGTGCGCGCGTGATCGTGATGGGGCCCGTGAGCGAGCACGAGGTGTCGGAGGCGCGCGCGGCGAAGCTCGAGGTGGTCGCGGCGGACGGCCGCGTGCCCGAGGGCCTGCCCGTGCACCTCGAGCTCGACACCGGCATGGGGCGCTGGGGGCTGGCGGAGCTGCCGTCGCCGACCCGGGACGTCGTCGCCGTGATGAGCCATCTCGCGTCCGCCGAGAGCGACGAGGGTTTCACCCGCGCCCAGATCGAGCGGTTCCGGGCGGCGACCGAGGCGCTCGGCGGCGTCACGCGCCACGTCGCGAACAGCGCCGGGACGCTCCGGTACCCGGAGGCGCGGTTTGACGCGGTTCGCTGCGGTATCGCCCTCTACGGGATCTCACCGTTCGGCACGAGCCCTGCCGACGACGGACTCGAGCCGGTCCTCCGCTGGACTTCGTATCTCGCGCTCGTCAAGCGCCTCGAAGTGGGGGAGAGCACGGGGTACGGGCGTCGCTTCGTGGCCGAGCATGCGACCTGGATCGGCATCGTCCCCGTGGGGTACGCGGACGGCTTTCGCCGGGACATGACCGGGACGGAGATCGCGGTCGACGGTGAGCGCCGACGGGTCGTCGGCACGATCTCCATGGACGCCCTGGCGGTGGAGCTGCCGGAGAAGCTCCCCGTCGGAACCGCCGTGACGCTCGTCGGCGACGGGATCCTGATCGAGGAGCACGCCACTGTCGCTGGCACTATCGGCTACGAGGTGGCCACGGGCCTCAACACGCGCTCGCGCCGCGCGCAGCGGCTGGTGCGCGATGGATGAACGGGTCCGGGAGATAGTCGGGAGCGAGGAGGCCTGGGTCGCCGGCGGAGCGGTGCGCGACCTGTTGCTCGGGCGGCCCGTGCTCGACCTCGACGTGGCGTGCCGCGAGCCGAAGGAGACCGCGCGCCGGTACGCGCGGCGCTTCGGCGGCGCCGCGTTCCCCCTGTCGGAGCGTCACGGCGCCTGGAGGGTGGTGGTGGACGGCGACGAGCAGACGGTCGACTTCACGCCTCTTCCCGGCACGATCGAAGAGGACCTCGGCACGAGGGACTTCACCCTCAACGCGATCGCGATCCCGGTCGGCGGCGGCGAGCCCTGCGACCCGCACGGCGGCCGGGCCGATCTGGAGGCGCGGGTCGTCCGCGCCGTGTCGGCGTCTGTCTTCGAAGACGACCCGTTGCGGCTGCTCCGCGCAGTCCGGCTGGAGGACGAGCTCGGCTTCACCCTGGACCCGGCGACGGTGGAGCTCGCGCGCCACTCCGCGCCGCTCGTGACCCGGCCCGCCGGCGAGCGCATTCTCGCGGAGCTCCTGCGCCTGTCGCCGGCCGGCTACCGCCGGCTCGACACGCTGGGTCTCCTCGCCGGGCTCGGCGGAGCCGTCGACGACCGCCTCGAGGCCGTCGACGACCCGCACTTCCGGCTCGTTGTGGCCTTCCGCGAAGAGACTGGGCAGGCTCCCCGTCTCGAACGAGCTCCGCCGCTACGCCTCCGTCCTGCTCCGAGCTCGCCGACCGGACGACCCGTCCCCGAGGTCGATCCACCGCTTCAGGCGCGCGACGGAGCCGTGGGCGCTCGATGCGCTCGCCTTGCTGGGAGCGCCCGAGCTGGCGGGGCAAGTCGAGGCGGCCCGCCTGGCGGACCCGCCCGGGCCGCTCGTGCGTGGCGACGAGCTCGGCCTGCCGCCCGGCCCCGAGATCGGACGTATCCTCGCGCTCATCGACGAGGAGCGGGCAGCCGGGACGATCGCGACGCGCGAGGAGGCGCTCGCGCTCGCGCATGCGCTGGCCACGGGGGAGGAGACCGCGTGACCGTAAGGCTTCGGCAGACGCTCCAGCAGGAGCGCGCCCCCGACCTCGCCGACCGCGTCCGCCGCCTGCTCGGGCCGTTCACCGGCACGGAAGCCGCGCTCGACTCGGGCTGCGGCACGGGAGCGCTCGCCTTCGCGCTGGCGCCGAACGTCGCGGAAGTCGTCGGCGTCGACCCGAGGGCCGACTACCTCGAGGCCGGGCGCGCCGCCGCACCGGACAACGTGCGGTTCGTGGAGGGGGACGCGACCGCGCTCCCCTTCGAGTACGGGGAGTTCGACCTCGCAGCCTGCCTCCGCGTGCTGCACCACATCCGCCGCCCCGAGCTCGCCGTGTCGGAGCTCGTCCGCGTGACACGCTTCGGCGGTCGCGTGTTCATCGCCGACCAGCTCGGCTCGATCGACCCGCTGCGGAGCCTGGAGATGGACCGCTTCGAGCGCCTTCGCGACGACAGCCACCAGCGGCTCCTCCCCGACGGCGACATCCGCGGCTACCTGGACGCCAACGACCTCGTCCTCGTCTCCTCGGAGGTCACCCGCGAGCGGGTCGACCTCGAGCGCCGCCTCGAGCTCGCCGAGGTGCCCGAGGACGAGCGTGTGAAGATCCGCGGCCCGGCCCCCGCCGCTCCCTACGACGTGGAGATCGGCTGGTACGTGGCCCGCAAGCCGGGCCCGTAGCTCTTCAGTCCTGCGTCCCGGGCCGGTAGCCGTAGCTCCCGACGAGTCGGGCCAGGACACCCGGGAAGAGCGCCTGGAAGATCGAGACCAGGCGGTACGGGAACCAGGGGACGGTGACCTCCCCACGTCCTCGCTCGACCGCCTTCACGATCGCCCGCGCGACGTCGTCGGAGTCGATCACGAGCCGGCGCATGATCCCGCTGCGGAGGTTCGAGCGCGGCGTGAAGCCCTCGGTCTCGACGAATCCCGGCAGCACGGTGTGTACCCGGATCCCCTCGGAACGGAGCGTCGCCGCGAGCGAGCGCGAGAACGCGAGCTGAGCGTGCTTCGCAGCCGCGTACGGGCCTGCCGGCGCGAACGCGATCGTGCCGGCCACGGAGATGACGTTCACGACGTGGGCGCTCACGTTCGACGAGACGGCGGCGCGCAACCCAGGCAGGAATGCACGCGAGCACCAGACCCCCCCGAGGTAGTTCGTCTCCAGCACCCGCTCGACCGTCTCCGGCTCCGTAGAGACGAACGTGCCGCGGCCGGGCACGCCCGCGTTGTTGACGAGGAGAGCGACCCGGGGATGCCGCTCGAGGGTGCGGGCGGCGACGTCGTTCACCTGCGTCCGGTCCCTGACGTCACACACTTCCCACTCCCCGTCGATCTCGGCGGCGAGTCGCTCGAGCCTGTCGCCGCGTCGCGCGAGCAGCACGCACAGCCAGCCACGTCTCGCGAGCTCCCGTGCCGTCGCCTCGCCGATGCCGGACGACGCGCCGGTGACGACCGCTACACGCCGCTCGCTCATCGCCGGGCGAGCCTACCGCCGGTGACAGTCACCCGCAGGGTGACTGTCACCGGCTTGTCACGCAGCGTGACTGTCACAAGCCTCGTCTGGTTTAGGGTGCTTCCGTGGCCGGTCGCTTCGAGGGACGAAACGCGCTCGTGCTCGGCGTCGCCAACCGGCGCTCGATCGCGTGGGCGATCGCGCGGCGCCTCGCCGACGAGGGTGCCGCGATCGCATTCACGTACCAGGGCGAGCGCATCGAGAAGACCGTGCGCCAGCTTGCGGCGACGGTCTCGAGCCCGCTCGTCACCGAGTGCGACGTTCGCTCGGACGACGACCTCGCCCGCCTCTTCTCCGAGGTCGGCGGGGTGTTCGACGGCGGTCTCGACGTCCTCGTGCACTCGGTCGCCTTCGCCGCCAAGGAGGACCTCGAAGGCCGTTTCACCGACACGCCCCGCGACCGGTTCTGGATGGCGCTCGACATCAGCGCCTACTCCCTCGTCGCGTGCGCCCGTGCGGCCGAGCCGCTGATGGAGGCGCGGGGTGGAGGATCGATCGTCACGATGACGTACCTCGGCGGGGAGCGGGCGATGCCGCAGTACAACGTCATGGGCGTCGCCAAGTCCGCGCTCGACTCGTGCATGCGCTACCTCGCCATGGACCTGGGGCCGAAGAACATCCGCGTGAACGCGATCTCCGCGGGGCCGGTGCGGACCCTCGCCGCGCGCTCGATCGCCCGCTTCACGACGATGGAGGAGCTGTTCGAGCAGCGGGCACCGCTGCATCGTCAGATCGACGCCGACGACTGCGCCGCCGCGGCGGCGTACCTCCTCTCCGAGGAAGGTCGCAACGTGACCGGCACGACGCTCTACGTCGACGCCGGGTACCACTCGATCGGGATGTAGAGCCGCGAGCTTGGACGGTCCCGGCGGGCCGCTTATTGTCTGGCCGTGGCAGGAGACGTCGCCGAAGGCACGATGTGCCCTGCGTGCGGGGAGCTGAACCGCGCCGGGCGCAAGTTCTGCGCGCAGTGCGGCACCGCGCTCGCGGTCGAGTGCTCGTCCTGTGGCGCGGCGAACGAGCCGGGCGAGCGCTTCTGCGGGGAGTGCGGGACGGCGCTCGACTCCGGGGCGGTACCGGCTCGGGCAGCGCCCGCATCGGGGGTCGAGCGACGGCTCGTCTCCGTCCTCTTCGCCGATCTCGTCGGGCATACCGCGCTGTCCGAGCAGCGCGACGTCGAGGACGTCCGCGAGCTCCTCTCGCGCTACGCCGATGTGGCGCGGACGATCGTCGGGCGGTACGGCGGCGAGATCGAGAAGTTCATCGGGGACGCGGTCATGGCGGTGTGGGGCACGCCGACCGCCCGGGAGGACGATGCCGAGCGTGCCGTGCGCGCGGCACTCGACCTCGTTCCTGCAGTCGCGGCGCTCGGAGGCGAGGTCGGAGCGCCGACGCTTACGGCGCGCGCGGCCGTCCTCACCGGCGAGGCCGCGGTCACTCTCGGCGCCGAGGGCCAGGGGATGGTCGCCGGCGATCTCGTGAATACGGCCTCGCGCGTCCAGGCTCTCGCGGAGCCGGGCACGGTCCTCGTCGGCGATGCAACGAGGCGAGCGACGGAAGCTGCGATCGCGTACGAGGACGCCGGCGCGCACGCCCTGAAGGGGAAGTCCGAGCCGCAGACGTTTTGGCGGGCGCTGCGAGTCACGGCAGGCCGTGGCGGCAGCCTCAAGTCCGACCTGCTCGATCCCCCGTTCGTCGGTCGCGAGCGCGAGCTCCGACTGTTGAAGGAGCTCTTCCACGCGAGCGCCGAGGAGCACAAGGCCCATCTCGTCTCGATCGTCGGCATCGCCGGCATCGGGAAGTCGCGACTCGCCTTCGAGCTTCAGAAGTACTTCGACGGTGTCGCCCAGACCGTCCAGTGGCACAGGGGCCGCAGCCTCGCCTACGGCGAGGGCGTCTCGTACTGGGCCCTGGCCGAGATGGTGCGCATGCGGGCCGGGATCGCGGAGGGGGAGGAGCAGGACTCCGCCCGCACGAAGCTCCGATCTGCGCTGGAGCGATACGTCGACGATCCGGACGAGCGCGACTGGATCGAGCCTCGGCTGGCCCAGCTGCTGGCTCTGGAGGACGGCGGTGACGGAGACCGGTCCGATCTCTTCGCGGGATGGCGCCTCTTCCTCGAGCGCCTCGCCGATCGCGACCCGGTCGTGCTCGTCGTCGAGGACATGCAGTGGGCGGACGCGCCTCTGCTCGAGTTCCTCGAGTACCTCCTCGAATGGTCGCGGAGCCATCGACTGTTCGTGCTCGCGCTCACGCGGCCGGAGCTCTTCGAGCGGCACCCGGGGTGGGGCAGCTCCACGCGGAACTCGACGACACTCTCGCTGGAGCCGTTGGCGGAGGACGCGATGCACGAGCTCCTCGACGGCTTCGTCCCCGGTCTGCCGGACGACATCCGGGGGCAGGTGCTCGAGCGGGCCGAGGGCGTTCCGCTGTACGCGGTGGAGACCGTCCGGATGCTCCTCGACCGCGGGCTTCTCGAGCGGCGGGGAGCCGGGTACGGGCCGACGCGCCCGATCGAGGCGCTCGAGGTCCCGGAGACGCTGCACGCGCTGGTCGCCTCCCGCCTGGACGGGCTCGCCGAGGCCGAGCGTCGCCTGCTGCAGGACGCGGCGGTCCTCGGCAAGGCGTTCTCGCGGGATGCCCTCGCCGCAGTCACGGACGTTCCCGAAGAGGACGTGGACCAGCTCCTCGGCGCGCTCGCCCGCAAGGAGGTCCTCTCGCTCCAGGTCGACCCGCGCTCCCCCGAGCGGGGCCAGTACGCGTTCCTGCAGGATCTGTTGCGGCAGGTCGCCTACGAGACGATGCCGCGGGCGGAGCGCAAGAGCCGGCACCTCGCCGTGGCGGCGCACTTCGACGACGAGCACGACTCCGAGCAGGAGTTCGCCGAGATCGTCGCCTCGCACTACGTGACCGCGCTCGAGCTCGATCCGGGCGCCGAGGACGCGGGGGAGATCGGCGCCAAGGCCCGCGCGACGCTCGTCAAGGCCGGGGAGCGTGCCGCGTCCCTCGCGGCGACCGAGAGCGCCCAGCGCTCCTTCGAACGGGCGCTCGAGCTGACCGAAGCGCCGCTCGAACGCGCAGAGCTCCACGAGCGCGCGGGGATCATGGCCGCCCGTGGCCGGCGCACGCAAGAGGCGCGCACCCACCTCGAGAGCGCGATCGAAGGGCATGGAGGCAGCTCGGCCACGCACATCGAGCCGCCCGCATCTCGGCGATGCTCGCGACCGAGGTCACATGGGCTCAGGAGAACGACATCGGGCGGGCGCTCGCGGACATGGAGCGCTCCTTCGCCGCGCTTTCGGACGACGAGCGGGACGTCGACCTCGCGCTGCTCGCGGTCCACTCCGCGCGCGTCCTCTACTTCAGCGGCCGCATCGACGAGGCGATGGAGCGGAACGAGCTCGCCCTCGAGATCGCCGAAGCGCTCCAGCTTCCGTACGTCCTCTCCCACGGGCTGAACACGAAGGGCCTCTGCTACGCGCAGCACGGGCGCCGGGAGGAGGGGACGCTGCTCCTGCGGCACGCGCTCGACGTCGCGCTCGCGCACGATCTCTCCGACCCCGCACGAAGGGCCTACATCAACCTCACTGCCTTGACGTCCATGGAGGATCGCCATCGCGACGCTCTCGAGCTGAGTCGCGCGGGGGCGGAGCTCGCGCGGACGGATCGGCGAGAGGCAAGGCGGGCTCATGCTCGACCACTGGACCGTCGGGCATCTCGTCGCTCTCGGCCGGTGGGACGAAGCGATCGTCATGTGGGAGGCCCTGAGCGAGAAGCTGTACCCGATCCTCGCCCCCGACGTCGAGCGCGGCGACGTCGAGAAGGCGCGTCGGGAAATCGAGAGGATGAGGGAGGAGTACAACCTGCACGAACCTCAGGAGCACGCGGGCCTGTGTGCGGAGGATGCGTACGTGCTAGTCGCCGAGGGCAAGATGGCGGAGGCACTGGTCCAGGCGGAGGTCGCGATCGGGCTGCGTGCCGAGCTGGGCCTGACCCAGGACGCGGTCACGTTTGCTCTCGAGCAGGCACTCCAGGCGGCGTTCGCGCTCGGGGACCGGGCGAAGGCGGACGAGCTCCTCGGCCTCATCGAGCAGCTTCCGCCCGGAGGGCTGCGGCCGTTGCTGCGCGCGATCGGCGCGCGCTTCGGCGCGCGTCGTGCGGCGCTCGACGGTGACGCCACGACCGCGAACGCGGCCTTCCTCGCCGCCGCCGACATCTACCGTGAGATCGAGACGCCGTTCGAGCTCGCTGTCGTCCGGCTCGAGCACGCCGAATGGCTCGCGGCGAGTGGCCGCGCGGCCGAGGCGGAAGCGCTCCTGGACGAGGCGCGCGCCACCTTCGAGCGGCTTCGCGCGAGGCCGTGGCTCGAGCGCCTCGATCGCGTGGAGCTGGCGCCGGCCGAGCCCGCCGTCGTCGACTGAGCCGGCTACCGGTCGCTCTGAGCGGCCGCAGAGGCCTCGACCCGCTCGAGCGGCGACGGCAGCTCCGCGGGCCTCGCGTCGTGCCTCGGCGACCCGCTCCCACACGATCACCGCGATCAGCACCGCGACGAGCAGCGCGGCGACGACGAGCGGCCGGCACGGCGAGGCCGACGAGCCCGACCGCGAGGCAGGACAGCGCTCCGCCCAGTCGGCGCACGCTGACGGATCCGGCCATCCGCAGGCGCATCGCAACGTGCGCGAGCAGGTAGAGCGCCGGGCCTGCGACGACGACCGTGAGCTCGTCGTGGGGCAGCTGCGCGGTCGGGTGCGCGATCACGAGCTCGTCACCGACGGCCGTCAGCACGATCCCGGCGACGATCCCCGCGTGCAGGTATGTGTACGCATCGCGCGCGAGCTCGGTCCGGCGGTCGGTGAGCTCGAGTCGCCGCTCCGCGATCGTCGCGACGTAGCCGAAGTACAGCCACCAGAGCGCGGCAGTGGAGAGGAACGCGAGTCCGAACGCGGTGACCCTCGAGAGGTCGATCTCGAGCCCCGAAGTCGTCGCGCCGGTGATCACGATCGTCTCGCCGAGGGCGATGATCACGAAGAGCTGGAAGCGCTCGGCGAAGTGCGAGGTCTCGACGTCCCACGCCGACGGTGAGAGTCGCGCGCGGCCCGGCACCCAGAAGGTCACGAGCGGGGCCGCGTAGTCGATCGCGAGCGCGGCGACCCACAGCGCCGTGCGCTCCGGCCCGTCGGCGAGGCCGCCCGCGATCCAGAGCACGCCCGCCGCCACGAACCAGGCGAGAATCCGACCTGCCCGCTCGCGCTCGATCGTGCCCGCGCTCGCCGATGCGAACGTGAGGAACGTGTGTCGGCCGACCTGGATGCCGACGTACGAGGCCGCGAAGAGGAGCCCGTGCTCGCCGAACGCCTGCGGGATGGCGACCGCCATCAGCAGGCTCCCGAGCATGATCCCGATCAGCAGGAGCCGGACGACGGTCGAGTCCGGGTCGAGCTCGTTCGTGACCCAGGTCGTGTAGTTCCAGGCCCACCACACGACGAGGAGGCACAGGGTCGCCTCGCCCGCCCCCTTCCAGCTCACGTCCACGAGCAGGATGTGCGAGACCTGCGTGATCGCGAACACGAAGACGAGGTCGTAGAAGAGCTCGAGCGTCGTCGCCCGCTGCTCCTCGCCCGCGTCCCGCTGCCGCTGGAAGCGCGCCATCGGCGCGAGCCTAGTCGGGCGTCGCGGCGGCGATCACGGCGTCGATGTCCGGCAGCTCGCGGCCCAGCATCCACGCCGCCACGACTTTTCGCCCGTCCTCGATCAGGAAGCTCGCCCGCGCGGCGACGTCCTGCATCCCGCCGAGCTCGACGGCCACGCCGAATGCACGCGTCGCATCGCCGTTCCAGTCCGAGAGGAGCGGCACCTCCGTGACCCCGAGCGCCTCCGCCCAGGCGCGGTGCGACCAGACGGAGTCGCGGGAGATGGCGAGCGGTCGGATGCCCGCCGCGGCGAGGTCGTCGCGCCTGTCACGCAGGAGCAGGAGCTCGTTCGTTCAGGTCGGCGACCAGTCCCAGAGGTAGAAGCAGAGGAACGCGTAGCCGGCGCCGAGCACCTGCTCGAGTGGCCGAGCCTCCTCGCCCGGCGCCGTCCAGACCTGGACGTCGGGAACCGCGTCGCCTGGCTCCAGCACGGCGTCAGCCTATCCCCCGCAGCACCACCCCTGGATCCGCGGGAAGGAGCGGGAGCGGAACTGCTCCGAGACGTTTGCGACGCCGCGAATCCCCGCACCGTTCGAGCGGACGAAGACCCACTGGTCTGCGGCTCGCCATGTCACCAGGACCCACCGCCGGTCGGGCGTCCACGAGACGTGATCGAACGCGCCCGAGCCGCCGAACAGCCGTCGCGATCCTCGCAGGACCGGCCCGCTGTCGTGGCACGTGCCGGGGCGTGGTCCAGACCTCGCCCCGCCCGGCGAGCACCTGGGCGAACACGAGCTCGCGTCCGCCGGAAGCCAGCGCCGTCGCCGTGAAACGCGCCGCGCGGCCGAACCCGTAGAGGACGGCTCCGCCCTCGCCGTAGACGGTGACTGCACGGGGTGTGGCGAGGAGGAGTCGGCCGTTCGCCGACCACTCGAGGCTCAGTGGCTCGCTGCTCGCGCGGGGTCGCTGCCACAGGACGCGACCGGTCTCGACGTCGAGGACGTGCACTCTCCGAGGCGTCGCGTACGCGAGCACGAAGCCGTCTCCGGGACGCCACGCGAGCGGGCCTCGGGCGTCAGGGACGACCAGCCGGTCTCCGGTGCCGTCGCCGGCGACGACGCGGATGCCGGTTCGGTCGACGTACGCGATCCGCGTGTCGTTCTCGATCCCCGTCCAGCGGGGGAATCGCACGCCTGCGCGCGCGAGCGTCCAGCGAACGTCGCCGTCCGGCTCGAGCGCCGCGAGCTCGTTCGCGCCTGGACGCGACGACGAAGCGACCGAACGGCGACCAGCTCGCCTCGCGATAGTCGCCGAGCAGTCGCTTGGAGCCGTCGTGCTGGACGACCCACACGCCCGCGTCGGATGCGACCAGGAGCCGGCCGGGCGAGGGCAGCGCGAAGAGCGCGGGCTGCGCGCGCTCGACGCCCACGGCCCCGCGGATGTCGTCGGCGACCGCCCGGCCGGGAGGGCTGACCGCCGCCGCGACGAGGCCGAGCACAACGGCCACCGCGAGCGCCGGGCGCAGCCGGTGCCTGGCACGCTCCATGGGCACTCGCTCCGCGAACGACTGGCGGACGACGGCCCAGGCCCGCTCCTGCGCCGCCTCCTCGCCCGGGGCCTCGACCTGCTCGAGCCGCTTCTTCACAGCTCCTCCCCGAGCGCGTCCAGGCCGCGGCGGAGTCGCGAGTTGACCGTGCCGCGCGGGAGCGTCGAGCGCGTCGGCGATCTCGCCCGGGGTGAAGTCGAGGAGGTACCGCATCACGAGGACCGCCCGGTGCTCGGGCGAGAGCCGCATGAGGGCCGCGAGCGTGTCCTCCCCGGGCGCGCCGGAGGGGCTCGGTGCGGGCAGCGACTCGGTGAGCTCGACCTCGGAGCGCAGCCGCCTGGCCCGCGACCAGTCGATCGCCCGGTTGACGACGATGCGATGAAGCCAGGGGCCGAACGGCCGCCGCCGGTCGAAGCGGTCGAGGGCGCGGATGGCGGCGAGAAACGACTCCTGCGCGATGTCCTCGGCGGCCTGGGCGTCGTGCGTGACGAGGTACGCGGCACGATGCGCCCTCGGCCAGTGGGCCCGGAAGAGGGCCTCGAGGTCGGAGGTCGATCCCCGCTGCGCCCCTCGCACGCGGGCGCGCTCGTCCCGAGGCGCGCGCATCTCGTGCCCAGACTACGACGGGGCCTGCTCGTGAGGTCCATGCCCGGGATACGGACGGGCGAGCTCGAAAGGTCCGGGGACCTCCCGGCGGTCACCCACCGTAGGAGAGGTCGTGAACCGCCGCGAGTTTCTGCTGGCAGCCGGAGCCCTCCCCTCCGCGCTCGCACTCGACCCGCTGGCGCTGGCTGCGCGGGCGGGCGGGACACCGATGGCGCTCGTCACCGCGGATCTCGAGAGCCGCGTCGTCGTGCTCGACCTCGGGACGCGCCGGGTGGTCCGGTACGTCCGCACGGGCCCGGGACCGAGGAGCATCGAGTCGGTGCAGGACCGGATCGCCGTCGTGGCGCACACGGAGCACGGGGTGGTCACCCTCCTCGATGCCGCCACCTACCGCGTGCGCGCCGAGCTCGACGGCTTCGGCGCGCCGCGCTACACGGCGGTGCATCCCCGCTTCCCGCTCGCGTACGTCACGGACTCGGAGCGCGGGGAGGTCGTCGTGCTCGACGCCGAGCGCGCGCGGGTGCTCTGGCGCGCGCGAGTCCCGGGTCCTGTGCGGCACGTCTCCCTGAGCGCTGACCGCCGAACGCTATGGGCGGCCCTCGGGTCGAAGGCGGCGCGAGTCGCCGTCCTCGACGCGGGGGATCCGCGGCGTCCGCGGCTCGTCCGCACCTTCGCAGCGCCGTTCCTCGCGCACGACGTGGTGTTCGCGCCCGACGGGCGTGACGTCTGGGTGACGTCGGGAAACGAGCGACGGATCGCGCTGTACGGACACGATCTCCGCCCGCCAAGGATCCTTGAGGCCGGCGCGCCGCCGCAGCACGTCACGTTCGCGCGTCGCGAGGCCTTCGTCGCGAGCGGGGACGACGGGACCCTCCGCCGGCACCGGCTCGACGGCGAGCTCGCTCGCGAGACCCGTGTCCCGGCCGGCTCCTACAACGTCACCTTCGGCTGGGGTCGTGTCGTCACGCCGTCCCTGAGCGGCGGCACCGTCAGCCTGCTCGACCGCAACGGCCGCCTGCAGGCGGTCCGCGAGGTCGCGCAGGCCGCACACGACGCCTGCATCGTCTTCGGGCCCTGAAAGGAGGCGCTCCGTGAAATCGTCCCTCGCGTCACTCGTCGCCGTCGTTCTCGCCGCCACGATCGTGGTCGCCGGGGCGAGCGCGGACGGCTCGCCCTACTCGCCCGGCCTCGTCTACGGCTGGAGTGGGGTCGGCTCACACGAGCCGGGGGTTCGCCTCGTCGCGTTCGGGATGCTGCGCTCGACGATCGTCGCAGCCGTTCGCGCGCGCGACGGCCGTGTCCTGCGCAGCCGGGTCGTGCGGGGCTTCTACGGCGTTCCGCTCGTCGCCTACGACGGGACGCCCGGTGGCCTCTCGGGCGACGGGCGCTCGCTCGTGCTCGCGTCGTACGGCCCCTTGCCCGGCGCATCCGGCAAGACGCGCTTCCTCGTGCTGAACGCAGGGACGCTCGCGCTCCGCCGGTCGATCGTCCTCGACGGCTCCTGGTCCTTCGACGCGGTCTCTGCAGACGCCTCGACGATCTTCTTCACCGAGCACGTCCGGGCCGGCGACAGGCCGCTCTATCGCGTGCGGCCGTTCGACACCGCGAGCAGCAGGCTCCGCGGCGCGATCGTCGACCGGCTCGAGGGCGAGGAGGAGATGGGCGGCGTGCCGGCGACGCGGGCAGCGAGCGCCGACGGTCGCTGGGCGTACACGCTGTACGCCCGTCGCGGCGAGGAGCCGTTCGTCCACGCGCTGGACACCGCGAGGCGCCAGGCGTTCTGCATCGACCTCCCACTCGACCTCGGGTATGGCCGCCAGTGGGGCCTGCGCCTGAAGCTCGACGAACGGCGCGGCGCGCTCTCGGCCAGCCTCGGCGGCAAGCGCGTTGTCACGGTGGACACCGTGACGTGGAAGGTGGCGGTGGCGAGACGCTAGGCGACGATCGGGAGCGCCTCGGTCGCCTCCGCGATCTCGCGGGCCACCTCGGTGATGTTGCGGTTCGCGTTGTAGATGCGCAGCTGGCGGTCGGCGCTGTTGCCGCGCGAGAGGATCTCGAGGACGCCCTCGAGCTCGCGCTCGGAGCCGAGCTCGCGCGCGTGCGGCACGAGGTCTTCGACGGTCCGGCGTATCACCCGCGCCACGGGGACGCGGTTTCGCCGGCCGGTCACGAGGTCCATCACCGGGGCCTCGAGCCCGTAGCGCGCGGTCAGCCACTTGTTCTCGCTCGTGAGGATCCGGTGGTACGAGGGGATCTCCTCGCCTGCCTCGTACGCCTCACAAAGCGACTTGACGAGCGCCTGGCAGTACGCAGCGATCGCGACCGCGTCCTGGACGCGGGTCACCGCGTCGCAGATGCGGATCTCCACCGTCCCGAAACGCGGATGGAGGCGGATGTCCCACCAGATGTGCGTGTAGTCGGCGATGCAGCCGGAGCTCTCGAGGCGCCCGACGACCTCGGCGTAGTCGGCGTAGTCGCGGAAGCGCGGAGGCGGCCCCGAGCGGGGAAAGGCCGAGAAGACCATCTGCCTGCTCGAGGCGAGGCCGGTGGGCTCACCGCGCCAGAACGGAGAGCTCGCGGAGAGCGCGAGCAGCGGTGCGAGCTGCGGGAGCAGGCCGTTCACGACCTGGATGGCCTTCTCGGGGTCGTCGACCGCGACGTGGACGTGCATCCCGAAGATGAGCTCGCGGCGGGCGATGTACTGGAGCTGGTCGATGAGCGCGCGATACCGGTCCTTGGCCGTGATCCGCTGGCGCTCGAAGAGGCTGAACGGGTGAGTGCCTGCGGACCCGACCCGCAACCCCTTCTCGTGCGCGACCTTCGTGACGTAGGCCCGCAGCTGGATCAGTGAGCTCATCGCGTCCCCGGCGGTCCGGCACACCGGCGTTGCGATTTCGATGACCGACTGCATGAGCTCGGCGTTGATCTGCTTCTCGAGCTCGTGGCCGCTGACCGCGGCGAGGATCGTGTCGATGTGCTGGACGAGGTCGAACGTCTCCCCGTCGAGGAGCTGGTACTCCTCCTCGACGCCGATCGTGTACGGCTCTCCGGTGCCGAACGCGTGATCCACGACGCTGCCCGTCTGGACCTCTTCGAGGCCCGTGATCGAGGGAGGGATCGCCTGCTTGGCGGTCACGCGATCACCGCGTCGGCGTCGATCTCGACCTTCCAGGCAGGGTCGAGGAGCGCGGTCACGACCGCGGTGCTCGCCGGCCGAATGTCTGCGAAGACCTCTCCGTGCGCCCGTGCGACGCCCTCGAAGTGGGCCGGATCCGTGACATAGATCCGCGTGCGGACGACATCGCCGAGGCTTGCGCCGGCCCGCTCCAGGGCCTCCGCGACGATCTCGAGACAGAGTCGCGCCTGCTCGTAGGCGCCCTCGGGCGGCGGCGATCCGTCGGGAGGGATCGGCGCGGTTCCCGCCACATGGACGTTCGCGCCGACCACGACCGCCCGCGAGAATCCCACGACCCGCTCGTAGGGTGAGTGCCCGGAGATCAGGCGCCGCTCCATGACGGGGCTAGTATCGCGCGGCGTGGAGGCGCTGCGCCGGATCGACGACTGGCCGGTGCCGCTCGCCGCGGCCGGGATCGTCGCCGGGGAGGGGCGCGCCGAGTCGCACGGAGCCGAGGATGTCGCATTCCCGCTCGCCTCGGTCTCGAAGCCCGTCGCGGCCCTGGCTCTGCTGGTCGCGGCCGAGGAGGGCGTCGTCGACCTCGACGAGGCGGCAGGGCCGCCCGGCTCGACGGTACGCCACCTGCTCGCGCACGCTTCGGGCTTGCCGTTCGAAGGCACGGTCCCGATCGCTGCGCCCGGCGCGAGGCGCGTCTACTCGAACGAGGGCTTCCGCGTGCTTGGCGCGCACCTCGCCCGACGGGCGCAGATGCCGTTCGCCGAGTACGTCCAGGCCGCGATCGTCTCGCCACTCGGAATCGGCCTCGACCCGCAGGGCGATCCCGGGTCGGGGATGCACGCGACGCTCGGCGACCTGCTCGTGCTCGCCCGCGAGCTGCTCCGGCCGACCGTCGTCGCGGCGGAGACCCTGGCCGAGCTGACGACCGTCCAGTTCCCCGGCCTCGCCGGCGTCCTGCCCGACTTCGGTCGCTTCGATCCCCTCGACTGGGGGCTCGGCGTGCAGCTCGCCACTCCCGGGCCTGCATGGATGGGATCCCGCGTCTCCTCGAGGACGTTCGGCCACTTCGGGGGCTCGGGGACCTTCCTCTGGGTCGATCCCGAGGCTCGCGTCGCCTGTGTGGCCCTGACGAACCGGCCCTTCGGCGAGTGGGCCAAGGAGGCGTGGCCGGAGCTCTCGGACGCCGTGCTCGCGGAGCTCGGCTAGGCGGCGGTCTCGCCGTCGCCGTCGTCGGCGAAGATCGGCCGGACGAGCTCGTCGAATGTCTCCGCGTCGCAGCTCGCCACGACGCAGGGCGTCATCGCCGTCACCGTGGCCGTTCGCGGGATGCGCATGGTGAGCGCGACCTCGCCGAAGAACTCGCCGGCGCGCACCACTCCTCGATGACCGAGCGACGACTGCGAGACGCTGGCAACCCCGGCGAGGAGGACGAAGAAGCGGTCTCCGGGTCGACCCTCCTCGACGAGAACGGTGCCGGCGGCCACCTCGTCGCGACGCATCCGGTCGGCGAGCTTGCCGAGCGTCTCTCCCGGGAGCGACGCGAAGAGCCCCACGCGGGCGAGCTCGGTGACGCTGGCAGGGACGTGTCGGGGGCTCACGGCAACGGTACGGTATCCCGCGTGGGCGTCCTCGACGGCTGGCGGCGGTGCCCTCGCTGCGCCTCCGCCCTCACCCACTCCGCCGGACGCGTCGAGTGCGGAGCCTGCGGCTTCGTCCACTGGGCGCACTCCTCTCCCGCCGTGTCGGCGTTCGTCACCGACCAAGAGGGGCGCGTCCTCTTGGCTCGTCGCGCACACGAGCCCGACGCCGGCCTGTGGGACGCGCTCGGAGGCTTCCTGGAGGAGGGCGAGCATCCGCTCGACGGGCTCCGTCGGGAGGTGCTCGAGGAGACGGGGCTTCGGGCGGAGCCGGGAGCGTTCGTCGGTGCCTTCATGGACACCTATGGGGACGAGGAGGGCGCGGTTCCCGTGCTCAACCTCGTCTGGGAGGTCGCCGTGTCGGGCGGGGAGGCCCGGCCGGCCGACGACGTCACCGAGCTCCGCTGGTTCGACCGCGACGAGCTCCCGCCGGACGGGGAGATCGCCTTCCGGTGGCTCGCCCCCGGGCTGCAGGCCTGGATCTCGGGGGCAAGACGCGGGTGACAGTCGCCCGGAAAAGCCGGTGACAGTCACCTGCGGTGACAGTCACCGATGCAGAGCCTCGGACGCACCGAAGGGCCGGTCAGCCGGCCCTTCGGTTAGGGGAGGGGGAGGGGGAAGCCTCGAACGAAATCCCTGGAAACGTCCTTCATATCAGGATACTCCTCGCGGAGGTAGGAGAAGCGCCGGTCAGGCTGCGGCTTCCTGCCCCTGGAGCCCGAGAGAACGCTCCAGCGTCGTTTTCGGCTGCGCGCCGACCGCGGCTGCCGCCGGCTCGCCGTCCCTGAAGAGGATCATCGTGGGGATCGACATGACCCCGTACCGGAGCGAGAGGCCCTGCTCCTCGTCGATGTTCACCTTCACGAGCTTGAGCTCGCCCGTCCGCTCCTCGACGATCTTCTCGAGGACGGGCGCGACGGCGTGGCACGGGCCGCACCACTCCGCCCAGAAGTCCACGAGCACCGGGGTGTCGCTCTGCAGGACCTCCTGCTCGAACGTCGTCTCTGTCACGTCGATTGCCATCTGAACGCTTCGATCCTTTCTACGAGGTATGAGTCTTGCTCACAGGCTAACGCTCCCGTCGTCCCGATCCTTCCCGGAAGCGCGACCTCCTACACTGACCGGCGTGCCGCCCATCTTCCCAGCGCTGCCGGACAAGCCCGACCACGACGCGCTCGAGCTCGCGATCCTCGAGACGTGGGAGCGTGACCTCACCTTCGAGCGGCTGCGGGCGCAGAACGCCGACGGCCCACGGTTCAGCTTCGTCGACGGGCCGGTGACCGCGAACAGGATGGTGCTCGGCGTGCACACCGCCTGGGGACGGACGCTCAAGGACGTCTTCCAGCGCTACAAGGCGATGCGCGGCTTCCACCAGCGCTACCAGAACGGCTTCGACTGCCAGGGGCTCTGGATCGAGGTCGGAGTGGAGCGCGAGCTCGGGCTCAACTCGAAGCGGGAGATCGAGGAGTACGGCCTCGCCGAGTTCGCGCGTCGTTGCCGCGACGTGGTCGTGCGGTCCTCGCGCGCCCTCACCGAGGGATCCGTCCGGCTCGGTCAGTGGATGGACTGGGGTCGCGACTACTTCACGTTCTCCGACACGAACATCGAGTACATCTGGAAGTTCCTGAAGATCGTCCACGAACGTGGCTGGCTCGTGCTCGGGCACCGGTCGACGGAGTGGTGCCCTCGCTGCGGGACGTCGATCTCGGCGCACGAGCTCCACGGCCACTACGAGGATCGAGTCGATCCGTCGCTGTACGTTCGGTTCCCGCTCCAGGATCGCGACGACGAGGCGCTCGTCGTGTGGACGACGACTCCCTGGACGCTCCCGGCCAACGTCGCCGCTGCCGTGAGACCGGACGCCGAGTACGGACTGCTCGAGAGCGGAGACTGGGTCGCCGTCGCACTCTTCCCCGACGGGACGTTCACGCGACGCGCGCAGGGGCGAGGAGCTCGTGGGGCTCCGCTACACGGGACCGTTCGACACTCTCGGCCCTGGCTCGGCGGTCGAGCATCGGGTCATCCCCTGGGACGACGTCGACCTCGCGACGGGGACGGGGATCGTCCACATCGCGCCGGGCTGTGGCGGTGAGGACTTCGACCTCTCGCGCGCACACGACCTCCCCGTGCTCACGCCGGTCGACGAGTCGGGTCGCTTCTACGAGGAGTACGGCTGGCTGCACGGCACCTCGACGGTCGAGGCCGCCGAGCAGATCGTCGCGGACCTCGGCGACCGCGGGCTCCTCGTGCGCGCGGAGACGTACGAGCACTCGTACCCCTTCTGCTGGCGCTGTCGCACGCCACTCATCTTCCGGATCTCGGACGACTGGTTCATCGCGGCCGACGAGCTGCGACCACAGCTCCTGGCCGCGAACGCGGAGGTCGAGTGGACGCCTGCGTACATGGGAAAGCTCATGGACGACTGGCTTCGCAACCTCGGCGACTGGAACATCTCGCGCCGCCGCTACTACGGCCTCCCGCTACCGATCTACCCGTGCGCGTGCGGGCATCTGAACGTCATCGGCTCGCGCGCCGAGCTCGAGGCGCGTGCCACGGGTGGGCTCGACCAGCTCGAAGAGCTCCGCCGCCCGTGGATCGACGAGGTGCGCATCCGCTGCGAGCAGTGCGACGAGGATGTGGAGCGGATCCCCGAGGTCGGCGACGTGTGGCTCGACGCCGGAATCGTCCCCTTCTCGACGCTCGGCTGGGAGAGCCCGGAGCGGGTTCCCGAGGGATACGGCACGGGCGCGGCGAAAGGGCTGACGACGGCGGACCTGCCCGATCACGCGTACTGGGAGCAGTGGTTCCCGGCGGACTGGGTCTCGGAGATGCGCGAGCAGATCCGGTTGTGGTTCTACTCGCAGCTCTTCATGTCCGTGGTCCTCGTCGGGCATGCCCCGTTCCGCAAGGTGCTGGGCTACGAGAAGATGCTGGACGAGACGGGCCGCGAGATGCACAGCTCGTGGGGAAACACGATCGACGCCCCGGACGCGTTCGAGCGGATGGGCGCCGACGTCATGCGCTGGCAGTACTGCGCGCAGCCACCCGACCGCAACCTCCTCTTCGGGTTCGGCCCGGCGCACGAGATCCAGCGGAGGCTGCTGACCCTCTGGAACTCGTGCAAGTTCCTCGTCGACTACGGGAACATCGACGCGCTGGGAGCCGATCTGGGCCGATCTCGAGGGCGGTCCGGAGCGCGATCTGGAGCCGCTCGACCGCTGGCTCGTCTCACGGACGAACGCCTTCGTGACGGAGGCGACCGCCGCGTACGAGAGCTGGCTCACGGTCGACGTCGTGCGTGCCTTCGAGGCGTTCGTCGACGACCTCTCCAACTGGTACATCCGGCGCTCGCGGCGGCGCTTCTGGCAGGGAGACGCGATCGCCTTGCGCACGCTCTGGTACGCGGTCGTACAGGGCCTCCGCGCCGTCGCTCCAGTGATGCCGTTCCTCACGGACCACCTCTGGCGGTGCCTGACCGCTCCGTGCGCCGACGCGCCCGAGTCGGTTCATCTCGCGGGCTGGCCCGAGGTGCCCGAGCCCGATCCGGCACTCCTCGCGGAGATCGGCGAGCTGCGGCGCGTCGTCGAACTCGGCCGCCAGGCGCGCGCCACGTCGAACGTCAAGCTCCGTCAGCCGTTGCGCGCGCTCGTCGTCGAGGGCGCTCCGCTCGCCGAGACCCATGCGGCCGAGATCGCGGACGAGCTCCGGGTGCTCGAGGTCTCGTTCGGCGACGTCGACGCGAGCGAGCTGCGCGTGAAGCCGAACCTCCCGCTGCTCGGGCCGAAGCTGGGCCGGGAGCTCGGAGCCGTGCGGGCGGCGCTCGAGGCCGGCGAGTTCGAGGAGCTTCCGGGCGGCGGCGTCCGCGTCGCGGGGCACGAGCTGGCGCCAGAGGAGATCCTCGTCGAGCGCCACGGCAAGGAGGGGTGGGCGGTGGCCGCGTCCGACGGCCTGACCGTCGCGCTCGACCTGCACCTCGACGACGGTCTCGTGCAGCGCGGACGGGTCTACGACCTCGTCCACACCGTGAACACGATGCGCAAGGAGGCCGGGCTCGAGCTCACCGACCGAATCCGGCTCACGCTTCCGGCCGCGGACGTCGATCTCCTCGAGCACCGCGAGTGGATCGCCCGCGAGACCTTGGCCGTCTCGGTCGAGGCGTTCGGCCCCGAGCTCGCGTTCGCGAGAGCCTGACCTTCCCCGCAGCGCTACCGGCGCGTGCCGAGCACGAGCAGGTACTCGCGGCGGTGGACGATCTCCCCGTTCTCGCGGTTGTTCTGCTCGAAGAACTCGATCCAGGCGGTCCGGAGCTCCTCGCGTCGCTCACCGAGCGACTCGGCGAGCGTCTTCGTCGGCCCGTAGCTCGACGAGAAGAGGTCCCAGTACGCCTCGCCGGACTCCAGGACGAGCGGGGACACACGGCGCTCCAGCTCGAGCTCGAACGATCCGCCGAGCAGCCTCTCGACGGTGGCTTCGTCGCCCCAGTCGAAGGGGCTGCTCGGCGGCGGCGCAGGCTGGAACGGGCCCATGATCCGGAAGAGGTCGATGACACCGAAGTTCGGCGTCCAGTTCCCCAGCGCGATCCGTCCGCCCGGGTTCGTCACCCGTGCGAGCTCCCGCGCGACCGCCTCGTGATCAGGAGCGAACATGACCCCGCAGGTCGACGACACGGCGTCGTAGGAGGCATCGGCGAGCTCGAGCTGCTCGGAGTCGCCCACGACGTATTCGATCTCGAGACCACGCTCCTTCGCCCGCTCTCGCGCGGTGTCGATGAGAGCGGGGGCGAGATCGAGGCCCGTCACGGTGGCGCCCCTCGCGGCCGCTAGCTCGGCGACCGCGCCCGTCCCGCAGGCGAGGTCGAGCCAGCGCATGCCGGGCTCCGGCTCGAGCTTCTCGACGACGGCCTGATGGACGTCGGCAACCGTCTCGGTGATCCGCTGGTACGGACCGTTCCCCCACATCACGCTCTGACGCGCCTTCAGCTCCTCGAATGCCATCGTTGACCTCCTCGTCGTGCGACGTCTCTGCTGGACCTGACGACGTTCGGGCTCGGGACCTTCCCTGTGGTCAGCTCCGGGCCGCGAGCTCGAGCTCGCGGCGGAGCTCGACCGGAAGCCGGAAGGTCACGTCCTCCTCGACGAGGCGGTAGGCCTCGATGTCCGTCACGCCCTGTCCGCGGAACCAGTCGCAGACGCGGGCCACGAGCTTCTCGGGCGCGGACGCCCCGGAGGTGATCCCCACGGTTGTCGCTCCCTCGAGCCAGGCCTCGTCGATCTCCGTCTCGTCGTCGATGAGGTGCGCCGGCGTCCCCGCGGCCCGTGCGGTCTCGACGAGGCGGTTCGAGTTGGACGAGTTGCGCGAGCCGATCACGAGGAGATGGTCGATCTCCGGGAGCATCTCCTTCACCGCCCACTGGCGGTTGGAGGTCGCGTAGCAGATGTCCTCCTTGCGCGGCGCCCGGATGTCCGGGAAGCGTCGGCGGAGCGTGGTGATGATCTCGCCGGTCTCGTCCACGGAGAGCGTCGTCTGGGTCACGTAGGCGAGCTTCGCGTCGGGCGGGAGGTCGAGCGTCTCGGCCTCCTCGACGGTCTGCACGAGCACGGTCGAGTCCGGCGCCTCGCCCATCGTGCCGACCACCTCCTCGTGACCCTCGTGGCCGATGAGGACGACCGTGTAGCCCTCGTCCGCGTAGCGCCGCGCCTGGACGTGCACCTTCGTTACGAGCGGGCACACCGCGTCGATCACGTTGTGGCCGAGGCGTGCGGAGTTCTCGAAGACGGTCGGTGCCACGCCGTGGGCCGAGTACACGACCGTCGCGCCCTCGGGGACCTCGGTCTCCTCGTCGACGAAGATCGCGCCACGCGCCTCCAGGTCGCGGACGACGTGGATGTTGTGGACGATCTGCTTGCGCACGTAGACGGGCGCGCCGTAGTGCTCGAGCGCCCGCTCGACCGTCTCCACGGCGCGCTCGACCCCCGCGCAGTACCCGCGCGGCGACGCGAGAAGGACGCGGCGAACCACCGCCACAGGGTACTCGCGTACTACCCATCGGTTGTGCGCCCCCCACCGCGGCCGCGAAGCGGCCGCGCTTCAGGGGTCTGCGCGACCGGAAGACCGCGGGAGCGGTTTCCGGTCTTGCGCACAGCGAGGGGCGCCGCCCCCGAGGCACGCGCCGCGGCTACCGCGCCGACTGCGCGAGGAAGATGCCGACCAGCACGATCGCGCCGCCGACCAGCTGGGCGGCGCCGAAGGTCTGTCCCAGCCAGATCCAGGCGACGCCCGTCGCGATCACCGGCTCGAGCGTCGCGACGATCGAGGCGCGTGTCGCGGGGATGTGGCGGAGAGCGCCGGTCAGGAGCGAGAACGTGATCATCGTCCCGACGACGACGATGAAGGCGACGAGCGCCCACACGGGCGCGCTGTGCTCGGACAGGTTCCCCTGGAGAGACACCGAGTCGTCGAGGACGTCCCAGGGAAACTTCCAGAGCGGCTGCACGACGGCCCACAGGGCGGTCGCGAACAGGAAGCCGTAGAACGTCAGCGAGACCGGGTCGCGGTGTCGGCGCTCGCGCTCGGCCATCAGGAGGTACGCGGTCAGGCCGAGCGCCCCGCCGAGCGCGGCCGTCACGCCGACCGTGCTGAAGGCGACCCCGGCCCAGACCTCGACGACGATCGCCAGGCCGAAGAGGCAGAGGGCCACCGCTGCCCAGATGCGACGCCGGATCTGCTCCTTGTAGACGAAGCGCGCGAAGAGCGCGACGAAGAGCGGGGCGGTGAACTCGATCAGCAGCGCGACGCCGACCGGGAGGTTCTCGATGGCGACGAAGTAGAGCCACTGGACGAGCGCGACACCCACGACTGCCGAACGCGACGAGGAGGAGCAGCTCGCGCCGTCCGACGCGGAGGCTCGACCGGGCGAAGACGAGGAGGAACGCGAGCAGCCCGGCTGCCGCGCACGTCGCGCGGATCTGCGCGAGCTCGAGGGACGAGAGGCCCGAGTCGAGCACGACCTTCGACACGCTGCCGTTGACGGCGAACAGGGTCGCCGCCGTCGCGACCATCGCGTAGCCGAGTCGCGAGCGGTCGTCGGTGCGCGCCTCCGGGAGCAGGGTGGGCGCGTCGACCATCGCGGCAGGCTACAGCCCTACACTGTCGCGAACGGGGCGTAGCTCAGCCTGGTAGAGCGCTCGCTTTGGGAGCAGAGGCCGACAGTTCGAGTCTGTCCGCCCCGACTGGTGAGACGCGCAGGGAGCCCGGCGATTCTGGCTGTCGCCTTCGTCTTGCTCACGTTGCACGCCGCTCCGGCCCCAGGCGGCAGCGCAACCTTCCGGGGGACGATCTCGCGCATCGACGTCGCGCAGGCGAAGCGGATGACCGGCGTGTCGTGGCGGCCGGGATGCCCGGTCCCCCTCCGCGATCTCCGCCTCCTGACGCTCTCGCACCACCGTTTCGACGGCCGGGTCGGGACGGGACGCCTGCTGGTGCACGAGGACGTCGCGCGCGGACGTCGTCGAGGTCTTCCGCCGCCTCTATCCGGGCGGGCTTCCCGATCCGGCGCATGGTCCCGGTGGACGTCTACGGTGCGGATGACTTTCGTTCGATCGAGGCAGACAACACGTCCGCGTTCAACTGCCGCCACGTCGAGGGCACGAGCAGGTGGTCCGAGCACGCGTACGGCCGCGCGCTCGATCTCAATCCCATCGAGAACCCGTACGTGTCCGGCGGGCGCACGTCGCACCGGGCGAGCGTGCCCTACCTCGACCGCTCGCGGCGTCGGCCGGGAATGACCTACGAGGGAGGTGCCGTCGTGCGTTCCTTCGACGCGATCGGCTGGGGCTGGGGCGGACGCTGGTCCGGCGTCAAGGACTACCAGCACTTCTCGGCGAGCGGCCGCTAGCCTCGGGCGATGTTCCTCGTTTCCGGAATCGTCTTCGTCTTCCTGCTGCCGTCGCCGTGGAACCTCGTCGCCCTGCTCGTCTGCATCCCGCTCTTCCTCGGTGAGCTCGGGCTCTGGAGCCGGACGGTGCGGGGACACCGCAAGCGCGTCGGCCCCGAGACGCTGATCGGGCTGACCGCGACGGTCGTGACGGCGTGCCACCCCTCCGGGCAGGTCCGGGTTCGCGGCGAGACCTGGGACGCGCGCTGCGAGCAGGGAGCGGACACGGGCGACGAGGTCGTGGCCCTGGCGCTGGACAGCCTCACGCTCGTCGTCGAGCGCACGT
The DNA here is from genome assembly GCA_963750595.1 of uncultured Actinomycetes bacterium. Taxonomy (GTDB): domain Bacteria; phylum Actinomycetota; class Thermoleophilia; order Gaiellales; family Gaiellaceae; genus GMQP-bins7. The sequence goes on from CAVVRG010000003.1 coordinate 1,245,485, forward strand.
AACCGTCTCGGGTTTCTCCGGCGCGCTCTCGTTGTGCATACTCCCCGCAGGGGAGGTGGTACATGTCGACCGCTTCGGTTTCGAAGGGGGCACCGGAGGCGCTGTGGCGTCGCATCATCGGCCCACCGAGCACGCGGGCGGGGAGGTGGTCGGCCTGGCTCGTCGGCGGGGTCATCGGCGTGCTGGCGGCCGTCGGCGGCCTCGTGGTGGCCGGCGCGCCCGACCTCGGCTGGGCGGTGTTCCTCGCCCTCGCGCTCTCGAGCGGGGCGGGCGTGCTGATCGGGATCGCGGCCGGCATCATCGCGCTGACCGCCGCGCTCACGCAGGGTGAGCGCTCGATCATCGTGCTCGGGCCGCTGGTGTTCGGGGCCGTCTGCTTCCTCTTCGTCGCAGGGATCGTCGTCACGCCTGCATAGACACGCGAGGGGCGCCCGCCGGGCGCCCCTCGCACGTTCGAGGTGAGCTGCCCTTTACGTGGCGAGCGGCTGGCGGCGCTCGACGAGGTATGCCCAGATCGCGCCTCCGAGCACGCCGCCGGCGAGCGGGCCGACGATGTAGATCCAGACGTCGTTCCAGTCCTGGTTCCAGAGCACGGGGTCGAGCGAGCGGGCGGGATTGAACGATCCACCGGACGCAGGCCCCACCGTCACCGCAGCGGTGAAGATGAACAGACCGATGAGGAAGGGCGCCATGACGCCCTTCCACGCCGCCCGGTCGTCCGTGGCGACGGTGAGGATGACCATGACGAAGAGGGCGGTCGCGATGATCTCGAGGACGAGCGCAGCCCAGTTGTCGATCCCGATCCCCGGCTGCGTGTCCAGCGCATCAGTCACCAGGCTCGAGTACACGACCCCCATGACGAGCACGGCGCCGAACCCGCCCACGAGCTGGGCAATCCAGTACGGCACGACTTCGCGGCTGGGGAACTTTCCGGCGATGGCGAGTCCCGCGCTCACCGCGGGGTTGAAATGACCTCCGCTCAGGTGGCCGAACGCCGTGATCGCGAGCGCGAGGCCGAAGCCGAAGCCGGCGGCGATGCCGAGCGACCCGATCGCCTCCAGGCCGATGTCGGTGGCAACGGCGATGCCGCTGAAGCCGAGGAAGAAGAACAGGAACGTGCCGAGCGCCTCGGCACCGAGGCGAATTCCAAGGGGTTGATCCATCTCACACCTCCAGTCGTCCGTCGGAAGTTCGCTTCGCGACGGTGCTCTCCTGCGGGACGGTTCCAGTGCCGTCTGACGGCCTGCTGGACCGTTCGGGCTTTCTGCTCGCTCGGACCAGGATGCGGCGGGCATCGTGATGATGCTCGAGCAGATGCTCGTCCTGGGCACCGCGGCGGCGATTCTGATCCGGCGGCACCTGGCCGAGTCCGGACAGGCCGCAGACGGGCCGCCAGGTCATCCGTTCACCGTCTGACGCTCGCTCCGTACTCTCCGCCGGATGGATGCCGGCCTCGTGCTCGCCGTCGCGCTCGCGCTCGCCTTCGCGTTCACGAACGGGGTGCAGGACGCCGCGAACTCCATCGCGACGCTCGTCGCGACCCGCGCGGGACGACCCGGCCCGGCGCTCGTGATGGCGACGCTCGCGATCTTCGCGGGCCCGTTCCTGCTCGGCTCGGCGGTCGCGAGCACGGTCGCCGGGATGGTCGACGTCCGGCCTTCGGAGACGATCGCGGTCGTCGTCGCCGCTCTCGTGGCCGCGCTCGCCTGGAATGCCGTGGCCTGGTACGAGGGCATCCCCTCGAGCTCGAGCCACGCGCTCATCGGCGGGCTGGTGGGCGCCGCCGTGGCGACGTCGGGCCTCGACGCCGTGAACTGGGGCGGGTTCGACGGCCTGCGGCCGGTCGGAGTCATCGGGGTCCTCGTCGTCCTCGCGACCTCGCCGCTCGTCGGGGCGACGGCGACCTTCGTCGCCATCCGGGTCTTCCGCCGCGCGCTTCGGCGAGGCACGCGCCGGTTCTCCGGCGCGGTGCGCGACGCGCAGTGGGTGACGTCGACGCTGCTCTCGGTGGGCCAGGGTGCCAACGACTCCCAGAAGGCGGTCGGCCTCGTCGCCACGGTGCTCCTCGCCAACGGGACGTCGGCGTCGCTCGAGGCGCCCTTCTGGGTGATCCTTGCCGTCTCGCTGGCGATGGCGGCCGGCACGCTCGCGGGTGGCTGGCGGATCGTGCGGACGATCGGCAGGCGGATCTACGACCTGCGCCCGCTGGACGCGCTCGCCGGCCAGACGGGCTCGGCGGCCGCGATCCTCGGCGCCTCCATCGTCGGCGCCCCGATCTCGTCGACGCACGTCGTCTCGTCCTCCGTCGTCGGTGCCGGCCTCGGTCGTCGCCACTACGGCAGGATTCGCTGGTCGGTCGTCAGGCAGATGGGGATAGCCTGGGTGACCACGGTGCCCGGCACGGCGCTGATCGCGGCAGCCGTGCTCTCGACCTGGAGGTGGGTCTCGTGAAGGTGCAGCGCTGGTTCCTCCCCGACTCCCCCGACCTGATCGGGATGCTCTGCCTGCAGCTCGGCGTCACGACCGAGGGCGTCGACGCGCTCGTCGAGTGGGCGGGCGGAGACGAGTCCAAGGCCGCGGTCATCCGGGCCCTGGAGCACCGCGGGGACGAGCACAAGCGAGCGCTCGAGGCGGCGCTCACGACCGCGTTCACGACGCCGCTCGAGCCGCAGGATCTCTATTCGCTCTCCCGCAACATCGACTGGATCCTGAACTTCTGCAAGGACCTCGTCCGCGAGAGCGAGATCATGGACTGCCCGCCCGATCCGCCGCTCGCGGAGATGTGCGTGGCGCTCGCCCAGGCCGTCCATCTCGTCGCCGAGGCCGTCGCGCTGCTCGGCGCCCACTCCGACGCGGCGACCGAGAAGGCGAACGAGGCGCTCCGGGCGCAACGCCAGATCGAGCGCGTCTACCGCGTCGCGATGGCGTCCCTCGTGGGCGTCCAGGATCTGCGCGAGGTCATGTCCCGGCGCGAGCTCTACCGGCGGGTCCCGCGCATCGGGGAGGTCGTCGTCGACGTCGCCGAGCGCGTCTGGTACGCGGTCGTCAAGGAGGCCTGACCCTCACGGGCGCGCGCGTCATCCGAGCCACTCCGGCCGCTCGAACCCTCCGTACTACTGGATCGCGCCGTAGATCGACTGGACGATCGCCGTCCGGTGCACGCAGAGACGAGCCGTTCCGTAGGGGAGGCGGTTCGTACGTTTCTTCTCGCTGTACTTGGAATACACGTTGACCGTCGACTTGCGCAGGCACGACCGAGGCAGATCCAGAGTGTCGAGCCAGTACTGCTCGATGTCGCGCCTTCGAACAGCGTGGTCGGCGAACAGGTTGCAGTCGAGCCGAAACTGCTCGTTCCCGACGTCGTAGCTGCGTCTCAAGAAGTCCGCGAAGAAGCGAACCATCGCCGGGTCCGAGTTCACGAAGACCACCGAGTTGCGCGACTTCGCCCCTTCGGCCCAGTAGAGCATGCACCCCGCCCTGTGCAAGCGGTCGCCACGTCGCGCCAGGCTGCGTCCGTGTTCCTGGTAGCGGCGTCGCTGTGCCCGAGCCCGCTCTTCGTTTCGGCGGGCGATCAGCTGCCCGTTGATCGCCGGGTTACGACTGCGGAGTCGGAGGCACTGCTCTTCGGTCAGCCGAATGTCCCTCGTCCAGTGGCTCACCGACGAGAGGGCGCAGCCGACCAGCCCGGCGATCTCCTTCATGGAGCGACCTTCGCCTCGTAGGTACCGCGCCTGCTCCCGCCCTGCCGTTTTCACTTCAGAGAACGGTACCGATGCGTCCGGACGGCTGAGAGCGGGCGACGGGGCTCGAACCCGTGGCCTGTGGGTTGGAAACCCACCGCTCTACCAGCTGAGCTACGCCCGCGCAGGGACTAGCGTAGCGCCGTGGATCCGTACGCGTGGTCTTGGAACCCGGAGGCGCTCGTCGTCGTCCCGGCCCTCATCCTCGCCTACCTCCTCGCGCTCCGCCGGTACCCCGCGCCGTGGTGGCGCATGGCGTGTTTCCTCGGCGCGATGGCGCTCCTCGTCGTGGTCGGCGTCACGCCGATCCACACGCTCGGGATGCACTACCTCCTCACCGTCCATCTGCTCCAGAACGTCGTCCTCGCCGAGTGGGCTCCGCTCCTCGTCGTTCTCGGGCTTCCGCCGGCGCTCGCGGCCGTCCTCACGCGACCGCGCGCGACCCGAGCGTTGACGCACCCCGCCGTCGCGCTCCCCCTCTGGCTCGCGAACTACATGCTCTGGCACCTCCCCTGGATCTACGACGCGGCTCTCCGGAGCCCGGGGTCGCTTCTGCATCTCGAGCACGCGTGCTATCTCCTCACCGGGATCCTCATGTGGTGGAGCGTCGTTCAGGATGCCCCGCACGAGCTCGGCGCGGGCACGCGGGCGGGCTACGTCTTCGCGGCGTTCGTCCTCGGCAGCCCGATCGGGCTCGTGCTGGCGCTCGTGCCGGACGCGATCTACGACTTCTACGTCGACGCGCACCACCGCGTATGGGGCCTGACGCCGATCGACGACCAGCAGATCGGCGGCATCCTCATGGCGGTCGAGCAGGCCGTCGTCTTCTTCGCGGTCTTCGCGTACTGGTTCGTCCGCTTCCTGGCCGAGGAGGAACGGCGTGCCGACGTCGACCGTCCTCCCGAGGCGGCCTAGACTCGCCGGATGCGCCGCGTCGTCTTCCTCGCCGCACTGGCCGTCCTCGGCCTAGCCGTGGTCTCGTCGGACGCGGCGACACCGGGGTTCCGCTACGGCGTCGCCGCGGGGGAGATCACCTCGACGTCGGCGATGTTGTGGACACGCGCGCCGAGCGCGGCGCCCCTCGCGCTGGAGCTCGGTGGGCGGGCGATGCTCCCGGTCAACGCCCCGGCTCGGACGGCCGACCTCACCGTCCGCCTGGAGGTGGACGGTCTTCGCCCGTCCACGCGCTACTCGTTCCGCTTTCGGCAGGGACGACGGGTCAGCGCGACGGGCCACTTCACGACGGCGCCCCGCTCCACGGCGAGGACACCCGTTCGCTTCGCGATCTCGGGCGATGCCGACGCGACCCCTGGCTCGAACGGCAAGCCGGCGTACAACCTGTTCGGGGTCTACGGCCGCATGGCGGCGGAGAAGAACGACTTCAACGTCAACCTCGGCGACACGATCTACTCGGACAGCGAGGTCGGCGGAGCCCCCGTCGCGCGCACCGTCGCGCAGAGGTGGGGGAAGTACAAGCTCGGCCTCGAGCTCCCGGCGCTCCAGAGGCTCCGGGCGGCCACCGGTCTCTACAGCCACTGGGACGACCACGAGTTCGTCAACGACTTCTCGAGGGCCGAGAGCGGGGAGGCGACCTACCGCGCGGGCGTCGAAGCCTTTCTCGACTACGCACCGGTCGCGCGTCCGTCCCGCCTCGGTCTCTACCGCACGTTCCGCTGGGGAAGGCATCTCGAGCTCTTCTTCCTCGACGAGCGCTCCTTCCGCAGCGCCAAGGCCGACGACGTCTGCGACGGCGACCTCGCTCCCACGGCTCCGCAGGCAGTCCGTGACGCGTTCGCGACGCTCGCACCGGGGCTCCGCAAGCCGGTGCCCCAGGCGTGTCTCGCCGCGCTGAACGACCCCGCCCGGACGATGCTGGGCGCCGCGCAGTACGCGGCGTTCACGAAAGCCGTGCGGGCGTCGACCGCGACCTGGAAGGTGGTCGTCAACGAGGTGCCGATCCAGCAGTACTACGCGTTGCCCTACGACCGCTGGGAGGGCTACGCGGCGGAGCGCGAGCGCCTGCTCCGCTTCCTCCAGGGGAGCGTGAGGAACCTCGTCTTCCTGACGACGGACACCCATGCGAACCTCGTCAACGAGGTGCGCCATCGCACCCTCGGCGCCACGCCCGAGGGCTCGGGAATGTGGGAGGTCGTGACCGGGCCGGTCGCGACGAACACGTTCGCGAAGGAGATCGACGGCTTCCTGGGCTCCACGGGCGCGGGCACGGCGATCGGCGCGCTCTTCTTCAAGCCGCAGCCGCCGAACGGGATGGGGATGCAGTGTGCGGCGCTCGACACGTACAGCTACGCGCAGGTGACCGTGACTGCGCAGCGCCTGACGGTTGCGATGAAGGACGCCAAGGGACGGGCGGTGCGCGAGGCGACCGGGTACGCCTGTCCGCCGCTCGTGCTCCGGACGCGGTAGGGACCCGGGCGGGCCGGCTCGAAGGTCGGTGCTGCGCTCGACGCCGAGTACCCTGCGCGCAGGCGCCCGTAGCTCAGTGGACAGAGCGGCGGACTTCTAATCCGCGGGTCGCAGGTTCGAATCCTGCCGGGCGCATCCCCGTAGCGGCCACGATTTCGGCGGAACTTGCCCGCAAATGAGCCGTTTTTGGGAGAAGACCGCGTCCGACCGGCGTGCGCCGGATCTACCCACGCTAGACCCGATTCGCAGGGTCTGCGCAGGGTCAGCAGGGTATTGGCAGGGTCGAGCGGACTCCCGGTCAGCCGCCGAGCGCAGCGTGCGCGTGCGGCTCGGTACGCGCCGGCGTCTAGCGCGCGAGCGGACCGCCCGTGCGAACGGAGCGGACGACAGCGTCGATCGCTCGGCTGCTGACTGCCGCGTAGTTCCTGTCTGCGAGGAGAGCCTCGTGTGTCGCGCCGTGCGTCGTCTCGTGAACGCTGTTTGTCGAGAGAGCTGCGAGCTTCTCTTGAGCTGCGGACCAGCCTGACATCTGTCCAACATCGGCCGAGAGGACGAAGAGCGGCTTTCCGCCCAGACTCGTAAGCGCCTTGTCCTGACGAAAGATTGTCGGCAACTGCGCGAACTCATCACGATCAGCCCGCAACTCACGCGGCGAGGAGCCGAACGCCCGCGCCGCGTGACGGACATCCGGCGGCAAGGACGCAAAGGAGCTGCGCGAGTAGACACGTGCGACACCCGCCCGCGCGAGCGTCGGCAGTAGCGCCGACCCACGACGCCACAGCGAGTAGAAGCGCGGGTACCACGGCAGATCAAACTGATACGGCGTGGCCGAGTCGATCAACGCGACGCCGGCGACGTCCTTCGGATAGTCCATCGCGTAGGCGAGTGCGTATGTGCCGCCGACTGAGTGACCGGCGAGAACATATGGCCCGGGAACACTGGCGGCCGCAAGGAGGCCGCTCACGTCGGCGGAGAGCTGATGCGCGTCCTGGCGACCGGGCGCCTTTCCGCTCCAGCCTTGGCCGGCGCGATCGAACACACAGACGCGAGTCTGGCCCGCGACATCTTCTTGCACCCACGCCCAGTTCGGAGTGCGCTCGCCCAGCCCATTGAACAAGATCACGGCCGGAGACCCCGAACCCGTACAGCGCAGATAAAGACTGCGGCCAGCGACGAGGTATGTGCGGCCGCCGGCCGGAGGCTTGTTCTCCGTCGTCGCCTCCGCGATCGTTTCGAATGCGCCGCCAAGAGCGATGAGCCCCAAGACGGCGAATGCCGGATAGAGAAGCGCTCGACGCGACCAGTTGTGCAATGAGCGGCGCGCACCCCGCACCGACCAGACAACAACGAGCAATAGCAGTACGGGCCAGATCCACCCCAGCCAGCCGAGGACGCGATCGCTCGGCCCGAGAACGACAAGTGCCAAGCCCACGACGCCGATGCCCAACGCGGGGACGAGCGCCCAGGGTTGAGGTTGATCTGTGCGTCGACGAGCCAGCTCGAAGAGCATCAGCATCCCGAACGCGAGCGCCATGAGAGCCGCACCCGTGATGAGATGCTCAGGTCCGCCTCCGAACACGCCGAGGACGAGCACAAACCCTAGAATCAGCCCTCCCACGATCGATCCCAGAACGACAAGGCCGATGTGGCCACGGCCACGCTCCTTCTCGATTTCTGGACGGGCGAGGGTGCTCGCCGCCTCGGTCGGGGCCGCCATAGCGCTCCTTACGCGAGAGTTGAGGACGTTCCCGGGATGAGCGCCTCTACAACCAAGCTAACACCCCGGTGTGTGAACCAACCTCTGCACGCGCAGCGGGTTCGTCCCGAAGTCCTAGCGATGGGCGGACTGCCGTGACGCGATTCGACCGGCTACGAGCCGTCGACGGGATTCGACGGGAACAACGGAGTGTGGTGCCGAACCGCTCTTGAGTAGCGCCCATGTCCGAACCGATAGTGCGCAGCGAAAGCGGCTGCGGTCACGAGCGTTCCTACGATCACGGCGATCTCACGCGACGCCACTGCATCGATCGCGACGCCCGCAAGAGCACGGCCGCCGCGATCTACAGAGCGAACTTCGGTGACCACATCCACGTGGGCGACATTGCGGGCGTACGCGAATTCCCCAAGCCGACGTTGTTATCGGCGGACCGCCTTGCCAGGGCTTCAGCGCCCGTTGGGACGCGATCGCGACAAGGCTTCGCGCGCGGCTCTGAACAGCCTCTGGCGCCAATTCCTCAAAGCTCTCGATCAGTCTGAGCCCGACGTCTTGTCATGGAGAACGTGCCCGACGAAGCGTCCAACGCCGTTCGCAACCACGTTTCGAGGTCGCGTCACGGGGAACGTCACACCTCCACCTGAACTCACACCGAAGGGAGCCCGCCATGGGAGATCGCGACACGATGACCGCCGAGCAGAGGGAGCTCTGGGACCGCATCGAGAAGGTGCGGCCGGCGATGATGACGACGGCCGAGCTGGACGGCTCGTACCGATCGCGGCCCATGTGGACGCAGGGGGACGAGTTCGACGGGACCCTTTGGTTCTTCGTGTCCGACGACGGGCCGCTCGCCCGCGAGCTCGAACGGAATCCGCGGGTGGGGTTGAGCTACGCCGCTCCCGACAAGGACCTCTACGTCTCCGTCTCGGGACGCGCCGTGCTCGTGCACGACAGGGCGAAAGCGGACGAGCTGTGGAACACCTTTGCGCAGGCCTGGTTTCCGGGAGGCGTCGACGATCCTCACCTCGGTCTTCTCCGCGTGGACGTCGAGCAGGCGCAGTACTGGGAGGACAAGAAGCCCAAGGTGTTGCAGTTCGCCGAGATCCTCGTCGGTGCGGTCACGGGCCGACCGCCGAAGAGCGGCGACGAGCGGAAGCTCGACTTCGAGTCGTAGCTCGCGAAGGCGGCGGGTGTTGGCCGCCGCAGTCGCCGGTTGGATGCCGTCATCGGCGGCTCACGCGTCGAGCGGTAGCCGATGCAGCAGCGCGTCCACGCGCGCGAAGCCGCCCTTCGCTCCTTCCTCGACGCCGTACTGCATCGTCGTGTCGCGCTCCGCGAGCGTGGCGAAGCGCATCGTCTGCGTCAGCTTCGTCCGCTCGCCCAGGTCCTCGAACTCGAGCGTCTGTAGGTGGTTCTGGAACGTCTGCACGAGCCGCTCGGGGGGATCGACCTCGCGGAACTCGCCCTCGACGACACCATAGGCGGTCTGGAAGCGGTAGCTGCCGCCGGGACGGACGTCCATCTCCTCGACGACCGTGCCGTCGCCCCACCACTCCGGGATCAGCTTCGGGTCGGTCCAGACGGAGAAGACGTGCGCGCGCGGCGCGTCGAAGATCCGCTCCACGCGGACCTCGAGCTCGCTCGGGGTGGTGACGGTGGTGGGGTTCATCGAGCTCCTTTCGTGCGTTCGACGACCTGGGCGAAGCGGTCGAGCCGCTGCAGCCACGTGCTGATGCCCTCGAAGGCGTAGGGCGCGAGCATGCACCAGCGCACCCGCCCGACCTTCTCCGTCGTCACGAGCTCCGCCTCCTCGAGCAGCCGGACGTGCTTCTTCATCCCGGTCAGCGACATGCCGAAGGGCTCGGCGAGCTCGCTGATCGTCGCGCTGCCGGAACCGAGTCGTTCGAGGACGGCGCGGCGCGTCGGGTCGGCGAGGGCTGCGAACGCGCGGTCGATGGTCGGCAGATACTGAACCATTGGGTTCGCTATAGCGGGTTGTCGCACTGCGATGCAAGCCGCCTGTCGTGTGTCCCAAGCCGATCACGAAACCTCGCTGTGCCCAGGTGACTGATATCTTGGAGCCTCACAGCAGTTTGAGCGAGCGCTCGGTTTGGCTTTGCACGCCTTCCGCTGCACGTTCATGGAGCAGCCGAGGGGAGGTGGAGATATGCCAACCGGAACCGTGAAATGGTTCAACGACGACAAGGGCTACGGCTTCGTGTCGCCGGACGATGGGAGCAAGGACGTTTTCGTCCACCACAGCGCGATCGGAGGCGAGGGGTTCAAGAGCCTCGCCGAGGGCGCGAAGGTGGAGTACGAGGTCGAGCAGGGCCCGAAGGGCCCGCAGGCGAAGAGCGTCAGCGTCGTCGCCTCGGTCTGAGCTCGTGGGGCGCACCGCGCGAGCGGTGCGCCCCCGTCTCACTTCGAGCCCAGGACTCGACCGGGCGACACGAAAGGTTGAGGTGGACGGTTGCCCTGTGCCGCCCACGGAGCGAGCGGAAGGAGCTACGGCATCTCCGACATGGACACGCTTGGGAGTTCCTCCCCGCCGCGGCTCTCGTTCGACAACGGCGGCGGGTTCATCAAGGAGACGCGCCGCGACGTCGAGGAGTACCTCTCCGCCCGGCACGTCCGGGTGCGTGGTCGGGTCGAGCTGTACGGGAAAGGGCTCGTCGCATTCCTCGTCCTGTCCGCCTCGTGGCTGACACTCGTGCTCGGCAACCCGGGCCCGTGGCTCGGTCTCGTCAGCTTCGGCGGGCTGATCCTGGGAACATCACTCATCGCGTTCTGCGTGATGCACGACGCGAATCACGGCGCCTACTTCCGGGCACGCCGCCTGAACCACCTGCTGGGCTGGACGGCGGATGCGCTGCTCGGGCTCTCGAGCTACGCGTGGCGCGTGAAGCACAACGTCGCCCACCACACCTACACGAACGTCGACGGCTACGACGCCGACATCACCCAGGTGCCGTTCGCACGGCTGACGCCCGTCCAGGCACCCCGTCCCTGGTACCGGCTGCAGCACTACTACATCTGGCCGCTGTACGCCCTGATGGCGCTCCGCTGGCAGACCGTCGGTGACGTCGCCGCGTTCGCCCGGGGAAGCATCGGGACGAGCGCGCTGCGCCTGCCCCGGGGGTGGGATCTCGCCGGTCTCGTCGGCGGGAAGGTGATCTTCGTCACCTGGGCGATCGTCGTGCCCATGCTCGTGTATCCCTGGTGGGCGGTCCTCTGCGCCTTTCTCGTCTACTCGATGGTCGTGAGCCTGGTAATGGCCGTGACCTTCCAGCTCGCACACTGCGTCGAGGAGGCCGACTTCGCCTCGGCCGAGGAGCTCGCCGGCGAGCGGCGCCTCTGGGCGGTGCACGAGGTCGAGACGACGGTCGACTTCTGCCCCGGCAACCCGGTCTTGAGCTGGGTGGTCGGAGGCCTCAACTACCAGATCGAGCACCATCTGTTCCCACGGGTGCCGCACACCCACTACCCGCACATCGCCACGATCGTCCAGCGCAACGCCGAGCGACACGGTGTGCGCTACGTCACCCAGCGCTCGTTGCGTGCAGCGCTCCGGTCGCACTTCCGGCACCTGCGCACGATGGGCCGAAACGGCGTTCCGGTCGCGCTCGAGATGGGCTGAGCCTCTCGACGAGCAAGGCCCGCGGATGCGCGACCGATCGACGTCGTGCTACGGCACTGCCGGACCGGTCTCGCCGCGGCGCTCGTCCGCGAGCTGCTTCGCCTCCGCGTTCACCTCGGCGCCGAAGAGGATCGCCGCGCTCGTCAACCAGAGCCAGACGAGCGTGACGACGACGGCGGAGAGCGTGCCCCAGGACTTGTCGTAGGAGCCGAAGTTCGCGCTGTACACCGCGAACGCCGCCGAGGACAAGAGCCAGACGACGAGCGCCGTGACCGCACCCGGCGTGACGAGCTTCCAGCTCGGCTGGTCGACGTCGGGGCCGAGGTAGAGGACGACGGCGAACGCGAAGAGCAGGCCGCCCGCGAGCACGGGCCACTGCACGGTCCACCAGAGCCACGCCGTGACCGTCGGGACACCGACGGCGTCGCCGACCCAGCGCTCGAGATGCGGCCCGAGCACGAGCAGGCCCAGGACGAGCGAGGCGGCGATCACGAGCGCGGCGACGATGGCGAGCGCGAGCAGCCGCGTCCGCGCGAACGAACGGCTCTCGTCCCGGTCGAACGCGACGTTGACGCTCTTCATGAGCGTGGCCGCCGCGGAGGTCGTCGTCCAGAGCGCGAGGGCGAGGCCGACCACCGTCATCAGCACGCCGGAGCTCGTTGAGGCCGTCGTCCGCTCGAGGCTGTCGCGAAGCAGCGTGACGGCTTCCTCCGGCATGACGGTGCGCGCCCGCTCGATCACCGAGTCGATCGTGTCGGCATCCGCGACGAGGGAGAAGGCGCCGAGGACGACGAGCATGGTCGCGGGAATCGCGAGGAAGAGCGAGTAGGCGAGCGCCTGCGCGACGGTCGGGACGTCGTCGTCCCGCGCCTCGGCCACGGCGCGCCGCAGCACGAGCCACGTGTCGGAGAGCCAGCCCTTCACTGCGGGGGCATGCACCGGAGCGGGAGTCCGAAAACAAGCTCACCTCGTGCGAGCCGCACCGCACCCCTTGACTTTTCCGGCGCGATGGTCGATAAGTCCTGCATGTACGGTCGTCTGGATGACCGGACAAGTGACGCCGCACCTGCGCGGTCTACCGCGGTGCTCGATCGCGAGGCGCCGCTTCCGCTCTACGTGCAGCTCAAGGACGCGCTGCTCCGGGAGATCCGGGACGGCGGCCTGGAGCCGGGTGACCGGTTCCCGAGCGAGACCGCGATCCGCAACCGCTACCAGGTTTCGCGGGCGACGGTTCGACAGGCGCTCGCCGAGCTCGAGACGAGCGGCGTCATCCGCAAGGTGCAGGGCCTCGGGTCCTTCGTCGCGGTGCCGAAGATCCGGCACGTTCCGCTCCTGACCTCGTTCAGCGAGCTCGCCAGGAGCCAGGGCTTCACGCCGTCGCACCGCGTCCTGTCCTCGTCCGTGGACGCGGTTCCCGTGGACGCCGCGGGCGAGATCGGCCTTGCGGAGGGGACGCGCTGTCGTCACCTGCGCCGCCTCTTCCTCGCCGACGGCAGCCCGGTCGGGCTCGCCGAGACCTGGCTCCCCGTGGACGCCCTCGGCGGCCACGACCACCTCTTCGACTCCGAGCACCTGGACGCGGGCTCGATGTACGAGGTCCTGCAGGCAGAGCCGATCGGGCTCGTGCTCGACCACGCGACCGAGACGGTGTCCCCGGGGGCCGTGGATGCGCCGAGCGCGGAGCTGCTCGGGCGCGAGGCCGGAACGCCGGTGCTGCTCATCCGCAGGCTCACCTACACGCCGGAGGGACGCTGCGTCGAGTCGACGAGGCTCGTCTTCGTCGGCGACCTCTACGAGTACCGGGTCGAGCTGCACCAGCCGGAGCCGGGGGCGGGGCGATGAGCGCCGTCCCGACCGAGGCGGAGGTGCGCGCGCTCGTGGCGGCGATCGTCGCCGAGGTCGCGGTCGACGAGGCGCCGCCGCGAAGCGACCCGGGCACCCCCGGTTCCGAGCCCGTCCCGGAGCCATCCGGCCCGGCCGAGATCGCCCTGGGCGCCGACCACGGCGGCTACCGGCTCAAGGAGCGCATCGCGGCTCACCTCCGCGAGCACGGCACCGAGGTCTACGACTGCGGCACGGACGGCACGGACTCCGTGGACTACCCGGACTTCGCGCACGGGGTCGCGCACCTCGTCGCCGACGGCACCTGCCGCTCCGGGATCGTCGTCGACGGCGCCGGGATCGGGTCGTGCATGGTCGCGAACAAGGTGCCCGGCGTTCGGGCCGCCACCTGCTGGGACGTCTCCTCCGCGAGGAACAGCCGCGAGCACAACCACGCGAACGTCCTCGTCCTGGGGGCGGGGCTGATCGGCGAGAGTCTCGCGCTCGAGATCGTCGACACCTGGCTCTCGACCCCCTGGGGCGGCGATCGTCACGCCCGCAGGGTCGGGAAGATCACGGAGATCGAACGGACCTATCTGCGGAGCGAGGTGGGAGCGAGGCGATGAGCACGACGACGGAAGCCCTGATCGACGCCGTGACCCGGGAGGTCCTGGCGGCCCTCGCCGGCACGGACGTCTGCGACTGCTCCGACCCGGACTGCGGGGGAGCTGTGCGGCCTACTGCGCGGACAAGGTGCGGAGCGTCGTCTCGACGGGGGCCGGCCGTATCAGCTACTCGGGGAACGGCGCGGAGGTGCCGCGCGACCTCGCGCGCTTCATCGACCACACCCTGCTCAGGCCGGACGCCACCGCCGACGACATCGACGCGCTGTGCGACGAGGCCGCAGCACGGGTTCGCAGCCGTGTGCGTGAACCCGACCTGGGTTCGCCGCTGCGCCCAGCGGCTCGCGGCTCGAGCGTGCAAGTGGCCTCGGTCGTCGGGTTCCCGTTCGGCGCGAGCACCCGGAGGTAAAGGCGCACGAGGCGCGCCGTGCGATCCGCGACGGAGCGCGCGAGATCGACATGGTGATCAACATCGGTGCGCTGAAGAGCGGCGATGCACGAGCGACGTCCGCCGCGACGTCGCAGAAGGTCAGCCGACGCGTGCCGCGAGGCCGGGGCCGTGAACAAGGTGATCATCGAGACCGCGCTGCTGACGCGACGACGAGAAGGTCGTCGCCTGCCAGCTCGCGAAGCTCGCCAAGGCGGACTTCGTGAAGACGTCAGCACCGGCTACGGCCCGGGCGGCGCGACCGTGTACGACGTCGCGCTCATGCGCGAGGCGGTCGGGCCGCGGATCGGCGTCAAGGCGTCCGGCGGCATCCGGAGCCCGAGGACGTCGAGGGAGATGATCGCCGCGGGCGCGACCCGGATCGGGGCCTCCGCGGGCGTGAAGATCGTGACCGGAGAGGGGGGGGGCCGCCAGTGGCACGGTATCGAGCTTCGGGCGTACTGCTTCCTGGACAGCCTCCAGCCGCAGTACGCCGCGTTCCTGGGCACCGTCGCGCAGGGCTTCCTGCCGCTGCCGGGCGACGCCTCGCTGTACATCGAGGTCTCGCCGGGCATCGAGATCAACCGCCTGACCGACGTCGCGCTCAAGTCGACGCAGGTCAAGCCCGGCATGCAGATCATCGAGCGGTTCTTCGGCCTGCTCGAGATCCACTCGCCGTCGCAGGCGGAGGTCCGGGCTGCGGGCGCGGCGATCCTCGAGGAGATCGGGCGTCGAGGAGACCGACGCGCATCAAGCCGCGGATCCTGTCGAGCCAGATCATCCGCGACATCGACGACCACCAGGCCCAGCTGATCAACCGGACGCGGCACGGGCACATGATCCTCGGCGGGCAGTCGCTGTACGTCGCTCGAGATGCGAGCCGGCCGCCTACGCGCGCGCTCGCCGCCAACGAGGCCGAGAAGGCCGCCGCGATCAACGTCCTCGAGGTGCGCTCGTTCGGCTCGATGGGCCGCGTGTACCTCGGCGGCGAGGAGCAGGACATCGACGTCGGCTGGCGGGCGGCAGTGGCGGCGATCGAGGGCCTGGACGGCCGCGAGGCCGAGGAAATGACGACGACCGGGACCACGACATCGATGGCGCGAAGAAGGGAGAGGCGTACGATGGCAGACGCGCTGGGAATGATCGAGGCGCGCGGCTTCGCCGCGGTGGTCGAGGCCGCCGACGCGATGGTGAAGGCGGCCAAGGTCGAGCTGGTCGAGCTACGAGAAGACGGGCGGCGGGTACGTGACCGCCGTCGTGCGGGGCGACGTCGCGGCCGTCAAGGCCGCGGTCGAGGCGGGCGATCCGGAACGCCGCGAAGGTCGGCGAGGTCGTCGCGACGCCACGTCATCGCCCGGCCGCACGCGAACGTCGACACTGTGCTGCCGCTCGGGCCGCACGGACGAGGCCAAGAGCGAGCTGGGCGCCGCCGCCTAGCGGCAGCGGCGAGTGCCGCAGCGTCGGCCGCCGGGGGCACGACTTCCCGGGCGGCCGGGAGCGGCGGCCGACCGAGCAGGACGGAAGGAGATCGACATGCTCCTCGGACGGATCGCGGGGACCGTCGTCGCCAGCCGCAAGGAGCCCCTCATGGAGGGGCTGGCGGCTGCTGGTGGTCCAGCAGCTCGGCGTCGAGAACGAGCCAACTGGCGGCGTACGTCGTGGCCGCGGACACCGTCGGCGCGGGCGTCGGCGAGGTGGTGCTCGTGCGCGTCGGGCTCGTCGGCGCGCCAGACCGAGGTCACGCGCGACCGCCCGTGCGACGCCGTGATCATGGCCATCGTCGACACGTGGGAAGTGGGCGGCGAGGAGAAGTTCCGGAGGTGAGCTGACCGGGGCAAGTAGCGATGAGACGAGCGAGCGGGAGATCCAGGACATCATCGAGCGGGTCCGCCGGCGGGTCGGCGAGCCCGGCGCGCAGCTCGCCGCCGGCTGCGCGGTGCACGAGGCGCTCGCGGGCCGCGGCGCGAGGCCGAGCTCGGCGACGGCGTCTTCCCGACGCTCGGACGAGGCGATCGCGGCCGCGCGCGCGCGTACGCCGCCTACCGCGGCATCGGCCTCGAGGGCGCAAGGCGATCATCGCGGCGTCGATCCGCGCGCGATGCCTCGAGCAGGCCGAGGCGCTGGCCCGGCTGGCCGTCGAGCGAGACGGGCCTCGGCCGGGTCGGCGACAAGATCACCAAGAACCGGCTCGTCACTCGCGAAGGCGCCGGGCCCCGAGGACCTCGAGGTCGAGGCGGTCACCGGCGACCGACGGGATGATGGTCACGGAGTTCGCGCCGTTCGGGGTCGTCGGGCGCGATCACGCCGGTCACGAACCCCGCCGTCGACGGTCATCTACAACACGATCGCGATCGTCTCCGCGGGGAACGCGGTCGTGTTCAACCCGCACCCGCGGCGCGAAGCGGGTGTCGAACGCGAGAACGATCCGGCTCGTCAACCGGGCGATCGTCGCCGCCGGCGGGCCGCCGAGAACTTCGTCGTATCGACCGTTCCGGAGCCGACGATCGAGTCGGCGCCAAGGACGCTGATGAACCATCCCGACGTCCGGCTGCTGCTCGTGACCGGCGGGCCGGGCGTCGTGCGCGAGGCCCTGAAGACGCGACAAGCGAGCGATCACCGCGGGGCCGGGCAACCCGCCCGCGGTCGTCGACGAGACCGCGGACGTCGAGAAGGCGGCGCGCGACATCGTCGCCGGCGCGTCGTTCGACAACAACATCATCTGCACCGACGAGAAGGACGACGTTCGTCGTCGACATCGGTCGCCGACCGGCTCGTCCGCGTCGATGGCCCAGCACGGCGCCTACGTGCTCGAAGGAGCACGAGCTGCGGCGCCTGGAGCGGGTGATCTTCACGGAGCTCGGCGCGCCCGAGCAAGCCCGGGCACATCAACCCGGCGTGGATCGGGCAAGAACGCCGGCGGTCATCCTCGACGAGATCGGGATCCGGCGTCGACGATGAGTCCGCGGCTGCGTCGTCGCCGAGGTGCCGCGCGAGCACAGCCTCGTGTGGACCGAGCAGATGATGCCGGTGATGCCCGTCGTGCGCGTCCCCGACGTCGAGCAGGCGATCGACCTGGCGGTGCGCTCCGAGCACGGGTTCCGGCACACCGCGTCCATCCACTCCACGAACGTCGAGACGATCACGAAGATGGCCCGCGCGATGAACTGCAGCATCTTCGTGGCGAACGGCCCGAACTTCGCCGGGCTCGGGCAGGGCGGCGAGGGCTTCTCCTCGTTCTCGATCGCGAGCCCCACCGGGCGACGGCATGACGAGGCCGCGCACGTTCTCGCGCGAGCGGCGGATCACCGTCGTCGGCGCGTTGCGGATCGTCTGATGGAGCCGGCCGTCTCCCTGCTCGAGTTCTCGTCGATCGCGAAGGGGATCGAGGCGGGGGACGCGATGGTCAAGCGCGCCCCGCTCGACGTCATCCGGGCGGGCACCGTCCACCCGGGCAAGTACCTCGTCCTGATCGGCGGCCGCACGGCGGACGTCGAGGAGGCGCTGCAGGCGGGGCGCGAGGTCGCCGGCTCCTCCCTCGTGGACCGTCGTCTACCTGCCGGACGTGCATCCCGACGTCGTCGCGTCGATCGGAGGCGCGAGGCGCGAGGACGCCGGCGAGGCGCTCGGCGTGATCGAGGCGCCGACCGTGGCCGCGACCATCGACGCCGCCGACGCCGGCGGTCAAGGGAGCGCGCGTCACGATCCGTGACCTGCGGCTCGCCGACGACCTCGGCGGCAAGGGGTACGTGCTGTTCGGGGGCGAGGTGTCCGAGGTCGAGGCAGCGGTCGGCCACGGCGTGGCCCGCACCGAGGCCTCCGGCCAGGCGGCAACGCACGTCGTGATCTCGCAGCTCCACGCCGAGATGCGGGAGAACCTCGCGGCCGATCCCCGGTTCGGCGAGCGCGTCCGTGACCTCGAGAAGCCCGCCGCCGAGAACGGCAAGCCCGTCGCCTTCGTGCCGCGCGGGCGGCCGCTGCCGGGCTCCGGCGGAGCCGAGCGTGCCGGCGAGGCGAACGGTGCGCCGCCGCCGAAGCCGAAGCGGCGGCGCCGGGCGAACTCGAGCCGGAGGAAGAAGGCGTAGGCATGCAGCTCGCGCGCGTGACCGGGACGCTCGTGGCGTCGGTGAAGGCCGACGGGCTCGAGGGCGTGAAGTTCCTGATCGTCCAGCCGCTCGACCGGCGACTCGAGGCCGAGGGGAGCCCTGTCGTCGCCGCGGACGCGGTGCACATGGCCGGCCCCGGCGAGCTCGTCTACATCGTGGGCGCCCGCGAGGCGGCACAGGCCTTGCCGAACACGTTCGTCCCCGTCGACCACGCCATCGTCGGCATCGTGGACGCGGTCGAGGAGCTCCGGTGAAGATCGGGCGCGTCGTCGGCACCGTCGTGTCCACCATCAGCATCGCCGGTGTTCGACGGTCGGCGCCTGCTGCTCTGCGACCTGCTGGACACCGCCGGCGAGCCGGACGGGAGCTACCTGATCTGCGTGGACACGGTGGGCTCGGGCGCCGGCGAGGCGGTGCTGATCGTCGACGAGGGGAACTCGGCGCGCCAGGTGCTCGGGATGCCGACCGCGCCGGTTCGCGCCGTCGTCGTCGGCATCGTCGACCAGCTCGACGTGGACGGCCAGCCGGTCCTCCGCGAGGGCTGACGTCCGGGCAGGCGGGCGCCTGAGGGCGAGGCGGCGGTCGCGCTCGGCGCCGCAGGCGCTCATGATGCGGCCGTGCGGCGCGACCTTCCCTCCGGGACCGTCAGCTTCCTCTTCACCGACGTCGAGGGCTCGACGCAGCTCCTCCACGAGCTCGGCGACGAGCACTATGCGGAGGCGCTCGACGAGCACCGCCGCGTGATCCGCGACGCGTGCGCCCGCCACGCGGGCGTGGAGGTCGACACGCAGGGCGATGCCTTCTTCCTCGCCTTCGCGACCGCGCCCGCCGCGCTCGAGGCAGCCGCCCAGGCATCGACGACGCTCGCATCGGGCCCGATCCGGGTTCGCATGGGCATCCACACCGGGACGCCGCACCTGGGGCGGGAGGGCTACGTCGGTGCCGACGTCCACCGCGCGGCCCGGATCGCCGCCTGCGGCCACGGCGGGCAGGTGCTCGTCTCGGCTTCGACAGCGTCCCTCGTGGCTCCGGCCCGGTTACGGGACCTGGGCGAGCACCGGCTCAAGGACCTCGGGGCGCCGGAGCGCATCTACCAGCTCGGCGACGCGGACTTTCCACCCCTCGCGAGCCTCCACCGGACGAACCTGCCCGTTCCGTCCACGCCGTTCCTGGGCCGCGGACAGGAGCTCGCCAAGGTGATCGGGCTCCTCTCGCGCCGCGATGGCCGACCGCTCACGCTGACGGGGCCTGGCGGGACGGGGAAGACACGACTCGCCCTGCAGGCGGCCGCCGAGGTCGCCGACCGCTATCCGCACGGGGTGTGGTGGGTCCCGCTCGCCGTGCTTCGCGACCCCGAGCTGGTCCGCGCCGCCATCGAGCAGTCGCTCGACGCGACGAGCGATCTCGCCGAGCACGTCGCGGACCGTCGCATGCTCCTGCTCCTCGACAACTTCGAGCACGTCGTCGCGGCCAGGTCCGAGATCGCGGACCTGCTGGCCGCGTGCCCCGGGCTCGACGTGCTCGTCACGAGCCGTGAGTCGCTGCACCTCACCGGCGAGCAGGAGTATCCGGTGCCGCCGCTCCAGCCGGAGGAAGGCGTCGACCTCTTCGTCGCACGGGCTCGGGCAGTCGAGCCGGACTTCGCGGCCGACGAGCTCGTCCCCGAGATCTGCCGGCGCCTCGACGAGCTGCCGCTGGCGCTCGAGCTGGCCGCCGCGCGCGTCAGGGCGCTCTCGCCCGCCCAGCTCCTCGAGCGGCTCGAGCAGCGGCTGTCGCTCCTGACCGGCGGCGCCAGGGATCTGCCCGAGCGCCAGCGCACCTTGCGCGCGACGATCGAGTGGAGCCACGAGCTGCTGCTGCCCGAGGAACGGCGGCTTTTCGCACGCCTCGCCGTCTTCCGGGCCGGCTGCACGCTCGGGAGCGCCGAAGCCGTCGCCGACGCGGAGCTCGACACGCTGCAGTCGCTGCTCGACAAGAGCCTCGTCCGCCACACCGGCGAGCGCTTCTGGATGCTCGAGACGATCCGCGAGTACGCGTACGAGCAGTTGGAGGAGGGCGGCGAGTCGGACGAGGTCGAACGGCGTCATGCGCAGCACTTCCTGGCACTCGCCGAGGAGGCCTGGCCGCACCTGCGCTGGGACGGCAGCCCCGGGGACTGGCTCGATCGCCTCGAGCGCGAGCACGACAATCTGAGAGCGGCGCTCGATCGGTTCCACGCGGCGGGCGAGACCCAGCTCCAGCTCGAGCTGGCAGGGGCGCTCTCGCGGTTCTGGCTCATGAGAGGCCACCTCGCGGAGGCCGGACGCCGCCTCGACACCGCTCTCGCGCTGGACGACGCGCGCGACCGCCGCGCGCGCGAGGGCGCTCGACGGGGCTGCGGCCATCGCGATCGGGGACGATGTCGCGACGGCGAAGCGCTGCGCCGAGGAGGCGCTGGCGATCCATCGTGACGCTCGGGAACGACTGGGGCGCCGCCTACTCGGGGATGATGCTCGGCGAGGTCCTCACCGACGAGGGCGACCTCGAGCAGGCGCAGCAGCTCCTGGGCGAGAGCCTGCGACGATTCCGCGAGCTGGGTGACGAGCATCGCGCGATGATGGCCGGCGACGCCCTCGCCGGCGTCTACGAGGATCTCGGCGACCTCGAGCGGGCCCGACGACTGCACGAGGACAACCTCCGTCGGGCGCGTGACCAGTCCAACAGCCGGTTCGTCGCACGGTCGCTCGGTCAGCTGGCGCCGCACGCCCGGGACGAAGGCCGCGTCGAGGACGCCATCTCGATGCTGAGAGAGTCCCTACGCATCCTCCGCGAGCTCGACGACCGCCTCGGGATGGCGGACGACTTCGGCCGTCTCGCAAGCACCTTCGCCGTCGCCGGACAGGCCGAGACCGCCGTTCGGCTGATCTCCTGCTCGGAAGCTCTCTACGAGGAGACCGGCCGCCCCGTGCCGTCCTGGACGGCAAGGAGAAACGACGACACGCTCGGCGCGATCGGCACGCAGCTCGACGACGCGACCGTTGCCGAGGCCCGGAAGGCAGGCCGAGCGCTGACGCTCGACGAGGCCGTCGCCCTCGCGCTGGGCTCCTGACGGGAGGGCGCACGGAGCGGCGGGGCTCGCGCCTACTCGGGCGGTCCCTGGGTCGACGGGTGCTCGTCGTCTCGCATGCCCCAGGCCGTTCCGTCCCACCAGCGCTTGTGGCCGGGTCGCTCCGAGTCGTCGTACCAGCCCTCGGGCGCGGTGGCCGCAGCCGGCTCGGCGCCGCTACCGACGGCCGCCTGCTCGGACGTCGTGACCGCTGCCGGCTCGCCCGCGTCCGTGGCCGCGGGCGGTGCTCCCTGGCCCGCGACCGCAGGCGCGATCGCCGTGGTGTCGGCCTTGATCGACACCAGCGTCTCGCTGATCCGGAAGAACACGAAGAACAGCTCGCAGACGATCCGCCAGTAGAGCGTGCCGAAGACGAGCATCAAGATCCCGCCGAGCGCCTCGTCGCTCGACACGCGGCGATGAACCCGAGCACGATGCCGAGCAGGCCGAGCGCGAACAGGACCTGGATGAAGCGCGGCGTGATCAGCGTCCGGAATGCGAAGAAGTCACCCACTTGCGTCTCCTTTCGGTCGGGTACTCGGATGTGTCGCCGACGCCGTCATCTCCTGAAGAGGAAGGCCGGTGGCCTTGATGCCGTCGCCGTAGAAGAGCTCGACGGCCGCTCCTCCGCCGGTCCACGGAAGAGATCCGATAGCTCTGAGCTTTCGGGATGCGGCTTCCCGTCATGGAGGCGACGCGGAAGCCGTACTCGACGTTCTTGCCGCAGAGTCTTGGTCGCGGTGAGGTGGTGGACACAGACCGCCGACGGCGAGCTCCATGGCACCACGTAGACGGTCCACTGAACCGTGGACCCCGTCGCGCCGGGCGCTACTCCCGTTCACGGTCAGGCGCGCGAACTGCGTGCCTTGGAATGCGCCGTCGGTCCTCATGAATGCCATCGCGCCGGCGAACTCGCCCACGTATCGGCGGCGCCGCCGCAGGATCCGAACGCGCTGCGCCCGCGAGCGCGGGCAGCAGCGCAAGGGCTGCGATCAGGGATGTGACGAGCTTGAGCCGCACGTCGTGCCTCCCGTGTTGTTCCTTGCCATCTCGGCGCGCTCGCTCGGCGCTGTCCGATCCTGCGGACGCGGTTGTTGTCCGTGTCCGCGACGTAGACGTTTCCCCTGGGGTCCACCGCGACACCGAAGGGACCTGCCAGCTGCGCGGACTTCGCCGGGCCGCCGTCTCCGGAGAAGCCCAGCGCGCCGGTGCCCGCGACGTCGTGATCGTCCCGTCGGGGCTCACCTTGCGCATGCGGGAGTTGCGGTCGACGATGTAGACGTTGCCCTGGCCGTCCACCGCGAGGCCCGCCGGCTTGTTCAGGTGCGGCCGAGGTCGCCGGGCCACCGTCGCCGGAGAACGAGCCTTCGGGCCTGCCGGGCCCGTGCCGGCGAACGTCGTGATCGTGCCGCCCGGGCTCACCTTGCGCACGCGGTTGTTGTAGTAGTCGGCGATGTAGACGTTCCCCCGACTTGTCGACCGCCACGCCGTACGGGTAGTTCAGCCTGGCCGAGGTTGCCGGGCCGCCGTCTCCGGAGAAACCGCGCTATCCCGTGCCCCGCGAACGTCGTGATCGTGCCGTTGGGCTCACCTTGCGCACGCGGATGGTCGGTGTCGGCGATGTACAGGTTCCCCTTCGCGTCCACTGCCATCCCGTACGGGATAGCGCAGTTGCGCCGACGTCGCCGGGCCGCCGTCCCGGAGAAGCCCGCGCCGAGGCCCCTGCCTGCGAACGTCGTGACCGTGCCGTCTGGGGCTCACCTTGCGCACGCGATTGTTGTAGATAGGATCGGCGATGTAGACGTTCCCCTGCCCGTCCATCGCTACCGCGCGCGGGTTCATGCTGCGCAGCGTCGCCGGGCCGCCGTCTCCGAAGAAGCCGGGAGCCCGTGCCGGCGAAGCGTCGTGATCGTCCCGGCTGGGCTCACCTTGCGCACGCGGTTGTTCGGAAGTCGGCGATGTAGAGGTTCCCCTTCGCGTCCACCGCAACCGCGACCGCGTACATCTTCGCGCGGATCGCCGGGCCGCCGTCCCCGGAGTACCCCGCTTCGCCGGTGCCCGCGATCGTCGTGATCGTCGCGCTACTCGAGACGCCTGACGCGCCCGACACGACAACCGCCGCAACCGCCGTCACGCCCGCAATCAGCACACGCCTCATCCGCACGGTGTTCGTTCGCATGATCCGCTTCCTCCTCGAGTTAGAACGTTCGCCAGCGCTCGCGGCTCAGGAAGAAACCGTGACCACTCGTGTTGCGGCACGTCAGCCCGACTGCGGCAGATGTGCAGCGAAGACCGCCGCCGCTCCAGGCTCTTCCGTAGGCGAGCACACGCGCGCGAGACTCGAAGACGAAGACGCCGGCGTCTCCCTCGTCGTCGCCTGGGCAGATCGTCCCCCCAACGTCGTGCGACCGGTCGCCTGGAGCGAGACGTCACCGTCGTCCAGCACCCCGCGGCGTGCCCGGGGGCTCGGGCTCGAGGCCCGTCTTGATCCTGCATCCCACGTAGGACTTGCCCACTCGTCGAGCCCGCGTAGACCGTGTAGCCGCAGACGATGTTCCGGGACGGCGTCTTGAAGTAGCCGTTCCTCGCCGCGTCGGTCAGATGTTGCGCAGTCGAGCCGCCGACTGCACTCGGCGCAGCGAAGGCCGCAACTGCTGCCGTGCTCGCGACGCAGAGAACGAGAGCTGTCCTCGTTCGGGCCGCCCTCACACTGAGGCCCGCCGCAGATCCGTCACCGGCCGTCACCTGCGGACGCGGTTGTCCGGCGAGGAGCCTCTCGTCCTGGCTGCTTGCACCTCAGGGACCGACTCGCCTGACGCCGTCGCGGTTGATCAGGAAGCCCTTGCCGGTCGAGGTCACCACGCACCTGACTCCGGTGACGAGCGAGTCGCATCGGAACCGTCCGACGGTGACGTGCCTGCCGTAGGCGAGGACGGGGATCTTGCCCTCGCCCGGATCGCCGATCCCACACTCGTTGCTCGTGTTGCTCGGCGTCGGGTCGCGGCAGATCGTCACCCGTCCCGTGTGATCCATCGTCACCTTCTGCGGCGGGACCCGACTCTGACAGACGACCTCTCGGCCCAAGGTCCCGTCGAACATGCCGCAGGCGATGTTGCGACTCGGCGAGTAGAACTCACCCACGTCCGCAGCGCCCGGTGTCGACCGCTTCCACGGGCCTGGGACGAGGCGTGAGCCGTTCCAATGCCAAATGCGCGTTCTCGGCTCGCCGCTCGTCGGGCACCCGAACCTCCCCGTCGGTACGGGAGCCGTCTCGCGGATGTCCGACCCGACGGCCTCGATCGCCATGACCCAGCCGGGGTGGAGCGAGCCCACCAGCTGCCAGTCGCCACCCGTGTACCTGAAGACCGCCCAGCCGTTGATTCCGCACGTCCCCGGGGTGATCGCGACGGCCATGGCCTTGCTTCTCGGGCCGACGAAGGAGCCGCAGAGCACCGTGGCAACGGCGTCCCCGCCAGCTGGCGCCGCGAACCGATGGCGCACGGCGACCTGGAGCGCCGTGGCCTTCGAGCACTGGCCCGCGGCTGCGGACGTGAGCGACGAGGAGTCCTCGCTCGAGTTCGGCCCGCTCGCGGCCCAGGCAAGGGACGTCAGCGTGAGCGCCGCCAGCGCAGCCAGGCCGACGGGCGTACCCCTAGCCATTGAAGCTCGGCCCCACGGCCTGGCGCAGGAGGATGCGCTTCTGGCCGCCGCCCCACGGCACGCGCACGACATTCGAGCCCGCGAGACCGGTGGTCTCGGCATCGCCCGTCTGACCGACCACGTACCGACCGTCTCGGCTGAAGGCCGAGGGCGAGACGCTGTGGGCAATCAGCCGGACGCTGCCGCGGACCGGGTCGACGGCGTACGACTCGCGCGCGACCCAGGCGTCCAGGCCTGCCATGCCGGCGAGCAACCGCTTGCCGTCCGCGGACCAGGCGACGGGGGTCGGGCCATACAGCTCCGCAGTGGGCCGGAAGTTCGTGACTTGGCGGTAGCCGCTGCCATCGGGTTGTACGACGGCGACGTTGTGAGTGTAGTTGAGCCCGAGTGGCTTCAGGGTGCTGAACGCGATCGCGTCCGGGCCCCAGGCAGGCGATGCGGCCGCGCTGGTGCGGATGGTCGTGATCTTCCGCGTGGCGAGGTCGACCACCTTGAGCCGTGCGCGCCTGTTGTAGTACGTCCTCCCAGTCGGCTTCTGGACGTAGGCGAGCCGGGTCGAGTCGGGCGAGAAGCTGGCCTGCGAGTCGAAGAAGCCGGTGGCGAGGGTGGTGGTATTTGCGCTGGCGGGGTCGATCAGGACCAGGCGCCACGGCTTGGCAGGGTCGTCGCCGTAGTCCACGCACGCGAGCCTCGTCGAGTCGGGCGACCAGACCACTCCTGCGCAGGAAATGTCGATCGTGCGATCCGGGGCGCCACCGGAGCTCGCGTACAGCTCGAGCCGCGCATTCGTGTGGTTGACGTCCCAGTCCAGCACGGCGATCCGCGAGCCGTCCGGCGAGACGAAGGAGAACCACGCGGTCGTGAGGACGCGACTTCCGCTGCCGTCCGCGTTCGCTACGAGGATCTTGGCCGGGCGGTTCTCCGCGGCGCCCTTGCCGAACCTCGACGCCGTGAGCCCGACCGTCGACACGGCACGTATTGGCACGGACGAGATCGTCCCTCGACCCGGCGCATCCGTCGCCGCCAGTGCGGCGACCGCGACGGCAACACACAGCCCAAGACCGACCCGTACGGTCCCTGCTTCCAGGATCTCGACCCTCCTCGCCTGCTGCCGCTTGCCGCACATGCCACGGGCCGCTTGTCGCGACCCGCACGAGCCAACGTAAGCGCAGCCGGTCACACTGTCAATGGCTACGTCCGATCAGTTCGTACGGCGTCGTGCCGCGGTGGTGCCGCCGGCCAGGGGTCGGCGAGGAGGTCAGCCGGCCTGGGACCTCACGTAATCGATGTACCCGCGCACGTCCGCGACTGGCTCCGAGTACGCCTCGCCGAGGCTCGCCTCCATCCTCGACATGTACTCCTCGGCCCAGCCGGGGAAGTCGTAGTCGATCGCCCGCAGGAACTCGAGCGTTGCCGCGAAGCGCATGTCCGCGATCGAGGGCGTGTCGCCGCCGATGAAGTCCCTGCCGTCGAGGAAGAAGGCGCGGTAGACGTCGAGCGGTCCCGCGAGCGCTGCCTCGGCGTCCTTGCGGGCCTGCTCCTTGAGCTCGTCCGAGACGTCCGCCGTCGCGACCTCGCCCGGGTACTGCCCGAACCCGAGCGCCGGGTACGTCGCACGCGCGAGCAGCGGGTAGAGCGTTCCGATGAGGTAGAACATCGCGCTGTCGACCATGGCCCGCTCGCCCGGGTCCGTCGGGTAGAAGCGGTCGAGGCCGTGCTTGTTGCAGAGGTACTGCATGATGGCGCAGCTCTCCCAGAGCGAGCCCTTGGGCAGCCCCGCCTCCTCGAGCAGCGGTGTCAGGTCCGCGGGGTCCTTCGCGAGGAACTCGGGGGTCGATTTCTTCCCCCAGACGTCTTCCTCGTCGAAGTCGAGCCCCGCGGCCCGCACGAAGATCCGAACCGTCATGTTGTTGACGCTCGGCTTGAGGATGCTCAGCGTGTTCGTGGCCATCAGCTCCTCCTTGTCGGCGCAAGCCCGGCATCCGCTCTCGCGGACGCCGGCCGCGCAAGATCCCTGAAGACGGCCGCTTCGCGGCCTTGTCGTGTGGGCATCACGTCGCGACCCGGTTGTACGGATCCATCGGCGAGCGGTCGTCCGAGAGCGACTCGCGGGAGCGGGTGACGAGGTTCTCGATCGCGTCCGCGAGGTGCTCCTCGGCGATGTTGTATTCGCCGCGCTCGACCCGGATCCGGTGCGCCTCGAGCAGCACCTCGCCGTGCGTGTACGGGTACGGGGGCTCGAAGCGGTACGACGCGAGCTCGACGAGCATCCCGAGCGGGTCGTCGAAGTAGATCGAGTCCATGAACCCGCGGTCCTTGACGCCCGAGTGCCGGACGCCGCGCTCGTCGAGCCGCTCCACCGCCTGCCGGAACGTCGCCTGCGACAGTGCGAAGGCGAGGTGGTGCACGTACCCCGGCTCGCGGGGCGTCGGGCTCGGGCTCGGCCTCACGGCCCTCGTTCGTGAAGACCGTGATCAGCCGCCCGTCGCCGGGGTCGAAGTAGAGGTGGCTCTCCGCCTCGTTGTCGAGGTTCGGCTGCTCGAAGACGAACGGCATTCCGAGCACGCCCTCCCAGAAGTCGATGGACGTCTGTCGGTCTGCCCCCACGATGGTGATGTGGTGGACGCCCTGCGTCTGGAGCTTCCTCACTGCTCGCGCTCCACCAACGTCGCCTTGTACTCGCTCCGCTCCACGCCGCCCCAGGGTACGAGCTCGATCTCGGTCTGGATCACGAGCACGCTCCGCAGTCTCTCACGGATCGCCTGGGCGAGCACTGCGTCACCTGCGCGCCCTCGAGCCAGCTCGACCCGTACCGGGAGCGGGGGCTCCTGCTTGACGCCGCTCGCACGCGGCCGCACGAGAACGTGGCCGCTCACCTCGGGAGCGAAGGCGCTCACGACGTCGCGGACGGCAGAGGGGAAGACGTTGACGCCGCGGACGATCAGCATGTCGTCGGTGCGCCCCAGGCAGCGGATGCGCGGCCCGGTGCGCCCGCAAGGACAGGGGCTCGTCCACACCCGCACGTGGTCGCGCGTACGGAAACGGAGGAGCGGCGCGGCGCGGTGGCGGAGGTGCGTGAGCACGAGCTCGCCGTCGGCGCCGTCCTCCAGCCCGCGTGGGGCGTCCGTCTCCGGGTCGACCAGCTCGGCGTGGACGAAGCCGCGGGCGCCGAGGTGCATGCCGTCCTGCTCCTGGCACTCCCCCCAGAGCGAGACGCCGATGTCGCCGATCCCCATCGCCTCCGTGACCCTGGCGCCCCAGCCCTCCTCGAGCTTCGACCGGAAGCCAGGCTCACCACCGCCGGGCTCGCCGGCCACGAGGACGCGCTCCACGCTCGAGCGCGGGAGATCGACGCCACGCTCGGCGGCGATCTCGGCGAGGTGGGCGGCGTAGGACGGGGTCAGGACCACGGCCTCGGGGCGGAGGAGCTCGATCGACCGGAGGAGCCGCTCCGTGTTCCCGGTGCCGACCGGAACGTGGCAGAGCCCGATGCGGTCGAACGCCGCGAGCGCCGCCCCCGCGACGAACGGGCCGGCGTTGTACGTGGAGACGATGCTCTGGCCGGCCGTGACACCCGACGCCGCGTAGCTCCGTGCCGAGCCGGTGATCCAGTTCTCGAGGTCGCCTGCGGTCAGGGGCACGAAGCTGGGCGTTCCCGTCGTCCCGCTCGTCGAGTAGATGCGGACGATCTCCGACCGCTCGGCGCAGAGGTGCGCCCCGATCGGGCTCTCGGGCGTGCACGTGGCGCGAATCTCGGCCTTCTCGGTGAGAGGAAGCCGGGCGACGTCCGCGAGCCCACCGGCTTCGGCTGCCGACGTGACCCCGACGGCTCCGAGCTTCTCGCGGTAGAACGCCGACCGCTCGAAGAGGTACACGAGCTGGGCGCGGTAGCTCTCGTCGTCGAGCGCGAGCTGCTCGTCCCAGGGGCGTGCCTCGACCTCGGGCTCGAGCATCACGTCCGCGGGCGGCTCGTACTCGACGGAGTCCTCCGCGGCCGCGGCGAGCCGGAAGCCGATCGGATGCTCTCGCTCCTCCGCGAGGTGCGCGAGGAGGCCCGCCGTGCGCGCAAGGATGGGTACGGCCTGCACCGCGGTGGGCGAGTAGCCGAGATCGAGCAGCACCGCGGCGATCGGCATCGAGACGTTCATCGGCAACGGCCTCCCCCAGGTCTCCGCGACGGCGTCGCGGAGGCAGCGGGCGAGGAGCACGTGCGGCCCGCTCACGCCGCGCGCGTCCGCGAGCTCCAGAATGCGCTCGGCGCGGGGGTCGACCGGCCGGTGCACTGGGTGTCCGAAGCCCGGCGCGCGTCCGTCCCCGGCGTGGATCTCGGCCGCCAGCTCGGAGGCCGCGGCCTCGGGCGTCGATCCTCCGACGACCCGGCGCCGGCCTTCTTCGAGCAGCCGCGCGCACTCGCCCGACGTGCCGAGGACGACCGGGCCGGCGCCGAGGATCCCCGCCGCGACCGCTCCGTGCAGCGACTCCGGGTCGGCGGCGAGCGTCATGCGCGCCGCGACGTTCGACGGCATCAGGCCGTGCTCCGCGATGGAGACGAGGAGCAGGTCGAGGAAGAATTGCTCGTCGTCCGTCGGCTCTCGGCCGGTGAGCAGCAGGTGGAAGTAGGCGGTGAAGCCGAGCCTTCCCATGAGGTCGCCGGAGAGGTCGCGCCCGCGGACCTCCACCCGGTCGGGGTACGCCCGACCGAGGCGGCTGACCGGTGTGTCCGGGACGCTCGTCACCGAGACGCGAGATCATCCCGGACGAGCTGCGCGCCGGCAACCATCGCCGCGAGCTTGCCGAACGCGAGCTCGCGCGGGAGGTACTTCATCCCGCAGTCGGGCGCGACGACGAGCCGCTCGGGCGGGACGACGGCCAGCGCGCGCCGGATCCGCTCGGCGACGACCTTGGGCGTCTCCACCTCGTCCGAGCCGAGGTCGAGCACTCCCAGCACGACGACCTTGTCCGGGAGCGCGCGCAGCACCTCGGGGTCGAGCTCCGGCTGCGCGGCCTCGATCGAGACGTGCGTCGCCGCGCAGGCGTTCAGCTCGCGGAGGAACGGGTAGCCGGTGAGCCGGTCGTGGACGACGTGCGCGTAGCCGAAGCAGGTGTGGAGGACGGTCTCGCCCTCGATGCCCTCGAGCGCCCGGTCGATCGCCTCGACCGCGTACTCGCGCGCGGGCTCCGATCGCGCCTGGAGGTACGGCTCGTCGATCTGCACGACGTCCGCACCGGCCGCCTTCAGGTCGTGCAGCTCTGTCGTTCACCGCCGCCGCGTAGGCGAGCGCGAGGCTCCGCTCGTCCGGGTAGTGGTCGTTCTGCGCCTGCTGCGTCATCGTGAACGGCCCCGGGACGGTGATCTTGATCCGGCGGTCCGTGATCGAGCGCAGGAACTGGACGTCGCGCACCTCGACGGCGTGAGTGCGGCGAATCGGGCCCACTACGCGCGGCACGGGGTTCTCGTGCCCCGTGCGGTCGAGGGCGACGCCGGGTTGCTCGAGGTCGAGGCCGTCGAGCGCGGTCGCGAAGCGGTTCGAGTAGCTCTCCCGGCGCATCTCGCCGTCCGTGATCACGTCGACGCCGGCCGTCTCCATGTCCCCGACGGCCAGGCGCGTCGCGTCGTCCTGGGCCTCCTCCAGGAACGGCTCCGGCACTCGCCAGAGGTCTCGTGCTCGGACCCGGGGTGGCAGGCGCTCACCGAGACGCGCCCGGTCGATCAGCCAGCCCGGCTGCGGGTAGCTCCCGACGACGGTGGTGAGGAGGAGGTCGGAGGCCGCCACGCGTGCATTCTCGCCGATCGCCGAGGGCCTCCGGGAAGCGATACTCGGGCCATCGCCGTCGCTCATCCGACACGACATCTCCTGCGCGCGAAGGACCTCGTCGATGCGCGCTACCGCGAGCCGCTCGACGTGGAGATGCTCGCCCGTGCGGCTCGCCTCTCGCCGGCGCACTTCAGCCGCGAGTTCCGGCGCGCCTTCGGCGAGCCGCCCCACCGGTATCTACTCCACCGACGGCTGGAGCGGGCGGCGTCGCTGCTTCGGACGACGGAACGTTCGGTCGCGGACATCTGCCTGACGGTCGGCCTCCGGAGCGTCGGGTCGTTCACGAGCAGCTTCGGGAGGATGTTCGGCATGTCACCGACCGCGTACAGAGCGGCCCATCCGCCTGCCGTGACCCGGGCCAGGATCCCCACGTGCGTCCTGCTCGCGTGGACACGTCCGGTATCCAGCACGTTTGGAGAAGACAGCCGGGCCGAGCCGGGCTAGCGTGGCTTCAGTCAGTCACACGAGACACCGGGAGGTCGGACATGCTCACGCAGCTCACCAACGTCACCGTCTGGGTTCACGACCAGGACGAGGCGCTCGCGTTCTACACGGAGAAGCTCGGGCTGGAGCTTCGCGACGACGTCACCGTCCCCGAGATGGGGAACTTCCGCTGGCTCACCGTGGGGCTGCCGGGGCAGCAGGGCGTCTCCATCGTGCTCATGGCCGTGCCGGGGCCGCCGGTCTTCGACGCGGAGACCCAGGCGCAACTCCAGGCGCTCGTGGCCAAGGGTGCCGCGGGCGGGCTCTTCTTCGCGACCGACGACGTCCAGGGGACCTACGAGGACATGAAGGATCGCGGTGTCGAGTTCCAGCAGGAGCCGACCGAGCAGCCGTACGGGATCGACGCGGGCTTCCGTGATCCGTCCGGCAACCAGATGCGGATGGCGCAGCTGGCGGAGCCTTCCTAGCGCGGCAGACGGAGGCCGAGGCGGCGGGGGAGGGAGGCGACGAGCGAGGTGACGGCCCCGGGCTCGCGGCCCTCGTCCTCCGCCGCGTCCTGCGCGAGGAGCGCACGACGGATGAGGGAGCCGCCCGCGTGGCGGAGGGGCTCCGGGGGGAAGTGCGTGCGGCCCGCCTCGACGAGCGCGAGCCGGGTCCGCTCGTCCCGCCGGTCGAGGGCCAGGCGCGCGAGGATCTCGCCGCCGAGGTACGAGGGCCCGACGCCGTTGCCCGTGAACCCGAACCCGTGGTGCACGCGCCCCCGGCTCCCGAAGATCGGGAGGTGGGTGGGGGAGACGTCGATCGGCCCGCCCCAGGCGTGGGTCACCTCTCGGCCACGGAGCTGCGGGAAGAAGCGGAGCATGCTCTCGCGCGCGCCGGCGATCGCGCCTCGGTCCAGCTCGAGCCGCCGTGACAGCCGCCCTCCCCGGCCCATGACGCCGCCGCCCCAGCCGAAGGCGATGCGACCGTCCTCGGTCGTCCGCGTGTAGTGGACGAGCGTCCGGCTGTCGACGATCGCCTCCTCGCCCGTCCAGCCGAGCTCCTCGAGCACCTCCGGGACGGGCTCCGTGAGGACGATGTGGCTCGAGGAGACGGCCAGCGAGAGCCGGTAGCCCGGGAAGCCGGCCGTCGCGGAGTTGACCGCGAGCACGGCCGAGCCGGCCCCAACACGCCCCGCGCGCGTCTCCACGGAGCCGTCGCGGTGCAGGCGCGTGACCTCGGTCCGCTCGTGGATCCGCACGCCGCGCTCCAGCAGCCTGGCCCGGAGGCCCAGCGCGAGCCGTGCCGGCTGGACGGTCGCGTTCAGGCGGTACAGCGCACCACCGAGGAAGAGAGGCGAGTCACAGCGTGCGCGTGCGTCGTCCGCGCCGACGGAGACGACCTCCTCGGACGCCCCGAGCGCGGCGGCGGCGCGCACCGTCTCGTCCCACGAACCGAGCTGGGACGCGGTCGTGGCGACGCGCAGCATCGGGGCAGGGCGGTACCAGGCGTCGACGCCCTGCGCGTCGCACCACCCGCCGATGCCGCGCACGGCGTCCTCCGACGCGCGGCAGACGGCGAGCGCCGCGTCGTCGCCGGCCCGCTCGCGCAGCACGGGCGCGTCGCCCCAGAGCGTCTCGCAGAAGCCGCCGTTCCGTCCGCTCGGCCCGTGGCCGCAGACGGCCGTCTCCAGCACGACGACGTCGAGCTCCGGCTCGAGCTCGAGCAGCTGCCACGCGGTCCACAGCCCGAGATAGCCGCCGCCGACCACAACGACGTCGGCGCCCGTATCGCCTTCGAGCGGGCGCGTGGGCACGACCGCACCGGCTTCGTCGAGCCACCAGCCGTGACGCGTGTGGCGCACGGCTCGATGCTAGTGGTGGCGGTCGGAGCCCGCGCGCGGCGACGCGCACTGCGGAACGGGCTAGACTGGGTCTCCTACCTACATAGCTCACCCCTCCGCTCTGACCGAACTCGTGCCACCGCGCCGGGTCGAGCGGAAAGCGAGGGGGCTATGCCCTCCGGTGCCGTATCCACGATCCTCGCCGACGGCGAGCGCGATCTCACGAGCGAGCAACCTGCCACGCCTGCGGAGCTCGACTGGGAGGGATTCTCGGCCGCGTACTTTCCGGAGGGCCGGCGACACGACCTCAAGGCAATTGCGGCCTACGGCGCGTACAGACGCGCGGATGTCGTCGACGGATGGTCCGTGACCGAAGCATTCCGCCCGAGCGCCGGGGAACGGATCTCGACGAGGGCGTCGGCAGTTGCATCCTGGGAGGACGAGGGCGGCGCGTCGCTGTAGCCCGGGGAAGATCCGGAGCGCGTCTGGTGAGACGCAACACGGCGCGTTCGGATCGCGGCTAGGGTGGTACCAGCGCGTCGGGTGTACCTGAAGACGACAAGGGTTAGTCCTCGTCGACTGTCGCACCGGCCCGAGCGCAGCAGAGAGTTCGTTCGGACTCGCCTGCCCTGATCGGAAACGAAGGAGCACCATATGCATGCGACCATTCGCCGCTACGACGGTGTGGACCAGGCTCGAACCGCCGAGCTGACGCAGAAGGTCAACGAGAGCCTCGTCCCGAAGCTGCGCAACCTGCCCGGGTTCGCCGGCTACTACCTGGTCGAGGCCGGCAACGGCGTCTTCAGCTCGCTCGGTCTCTTCGAGACGCCCGAGCAGGGCAAGGAGTCCTCGAACGTCGTCGCGACCTGGATCCGCGACGAGAAGCTCGACACGATGATCCCCAACGAGCCCAAGATCACGAGCGGCACGGTCGTCGCTCACACCAACGGCATCACGCGCTCGTAGCACTCCTGTACGCGGTCACGAGGGGCCCGGCTCTGCCGGGCCCCTCATCCGTTCCGGCCGAGCTCGAGGAGCCCTACGGTCCGTCGCCCGGCAGCCCCGGTTCGCCACTCGAGTCTCGGGTTGAAGCGCTCGCGATCGGGATCTCCTTGTCCCCGGCGCTCTGGACCGCCCAGCCCACGATCGCCAGGAGGGCCGCAAGCAGAAACAGCCATGGCGACCAGAACCGGCGCTTCCTCAGCACGACGTAGACGCCCCGGATCACGGCCGCGACTCCCAGGCTGATCGCGGCAACCGCCAGGAAGACTCCGACCCTACCCGCGCCCTCTCGCCCGTGCATCGACTCGAGCGCCAGTGGAACGACGCTCAGCACCCACAGCAGAGCGCACAGGGAAAATCCCACGACGCGATTCCGATGGAGCCGCGTGCTCCGGTCCTCCTCGTAGGTGTCCGAGTCGCCCGAAGAGACTGGGGATCCGGGGTCTTCCACTTGGTGAATCCTGCCTCCTTCGCCGAAGCCGGGTCTCGCGTCAGAGACTCAACCGGAGCTTTCCATCCGTTTCTCGGCGCGGCGCATCGCCTCGTACACCGCGTCCCAGTGCCGTGAGATCTCCCCGAGGGAACGAGCAGTCGTCAGCGCCGCGTCTTCCAGCCGCGCATTCACTCTCTCGACGTCGGCCAGGCGGTCATCGAGGCCGCGGATCTTCTCCCCGAGGTCGCTCAACTCCTGCGCGATCAGCTCGTTCTCTTCCACGTCTACAGGATCCCGCCGCGGATACCTACTCGTCAACTCGGATCGAGGAGCTCAGCCGCAAACGGCTCGAATACAGGGTGGCGGACGGGATTCGAACCCGCGACCACCGGGACCACAACCCGGGGCTCTACCAACTGAGCTACCGCCACCGCGGCCGGGACAGGATAGCGCCGCCTCGGACCGCCCCGTTTCCGCCGGGCGCGTGGTGACTGTCACCGAAGGTGACTGTCACCCAGGTTCTCCTCCGTCATACGAGCCGCTTCTCGAGGTAGGCGGCGAGGCGTGTGAGCGGGAAGGAGATGAGGAAGAAGAGCGCCATGACCGCGGCGTAGATCTCGAGCGCGTGCACCTGGCCCTCGAAGGTCAGCCGCTCGACCTGGCGCTCGGCCGACTCCAGGAGCTCGGGGGCGCCGATCACCTGGGCGATCGTCGTGTTCTGGATGATGTTCACGAGCAGGCTCACGATCGGAGGGATGAGTCGCCGGAGGGCCTGCGGGAGGATCACGAAGGCGTGGCGGCCGACCCAGCCGAAGCCGAGTGCCGCCGCCGCCTCGTGCTGCTCGCGGGGGATGGACTCGACCGCGCCTCGGGTCGCCTCCGCGACCTGGGCGCTCCCCCAGAGGATGAGCCCGATCGCCGCTGCAGTGAGCGGGCCGAACAGAAGCTTCGAGCTGACAGCGGGCAGCGCGAAGAAGATGATGAAGATGGTTACGAGAATGGGCAGCCCTCGCCAGACCTCGATGTAAGCCCGGATGAGCGCGCGCATCGGGAGGAAGCGGATGGTGAGCAGCGTGCCCAGCGTGATCCCGATCACCGTGCTGCCGACGAGCGCGACGGCGGCGACCTGGAGCGTTCCCCGGAGACCCTCCTCGAGCATGTAGCGCGCGACCGGCTCGACCCAGTCCGGGAGATTCATCTAGCGCTCCTCCGGAAGGGCCAGTCGCGCCTCGACGAACCGGATCACCGCGGACATCGACCAGACGAGGACGAGGTACGTGATGGCGAGGACGGTGAACGTCTCGATCGTCTGGAGCGTCAGCGCGTTGATCTGGAGCGCGACCGTCGTCAGCTCGGGGTAGCTGATGACGTACAGCAGCGACGTGTTCTTGAGGACGCTGATGTACGTGTTGATCGAGGAGGGCAGGGCGATGCGCCCACCGATCGGCAGGGTCACGTTGAGGAACGTCGCGAGTCGCCCGAACCCGAGCGCGAAGCCCGCCTCTCGGTAGCGGGCCGGCACTGCCTCGAAGCCGGCGCGGAAGTTCTCGGTGTTGAACGCGCCGCCCCAGATCATCACGGACAGCCAGGCGACCGTGAACGCGTCGAGCCGGAAGTCGACGGTGATGTCGGTGCCGAAGAGCTCCTTCTCCCCGAGGGAGCCCAGGCCGTAGTACAGGAAGAAGATCTGGACGAGGATCGGGGTGTTCCGGATGATCTCGACGTAGACCGCCGCCAGCTGGCTCACGACGGGCACGCGGTGCGCTCGCGCCGCGCCGAGCACGAGCCCGATGAAGAACGCGCCGACGATCGCGATCGCCGACACCTGGATCGTGCGGCGCAGGCCGAAGGCGAGCTCGCGCCCGTAGTCCTGCAGATACGTCCACAGGTCGCCCAGGAAGGACGAGCCGAGAAGTGCGAGCTGAAGCGTCACGCCCAGTGAGGAGCGGCCGCGTCGGCGGCCGCTCCTCGTGTGTCCTCGTGCGCGCCCGCTACGGGCACACCGACGTCTCGTCGCCCTGCGTGTAGCCGAAGTTGTTGTTCGGCCGGAGGATGTTCTTCTGGAACCCGGCGAACACCCGTGCGGGAACGTTGTTCTTCAGGATCGTGTTGAACGTGTCGCGCTTCTTCATCAGGCTGAGCCGCGCGTTGACCCAGGCCTTGAGCGCGGTGTTCCCCTGCTTGATCCCGATCCCGTACGGCAGCGCGAGGAACGTGTCGCTCGTCAGCTTCACGTTCGGGTCGGCGGTGGCGATCCCGACCAGGACGGTGTCGTCCCACATGAGCGCATCGGCGCGGCCGTCGCGGAAGGCGAGCAGGGCGTTCGTGAACCCGTCGGTCACGACGAGCTTCGTGTCCTTGAAGCAGTTCTTCACCCAGCGGTCGTAGACCGAGCCGCTGGTCGTCGCGATCGTCTTCCCCCCGAGCTGGGAGATGTAGTCGTTCGGTGCGCTGTTCGGGACGAGTATGCGCCCGGTCGCCTTGTAGTACGCGCGCGAGAAGTCGATGCGCGTGTCGCGATCCGCCGTGTACGTGAACGTCGCGATCACCATGTCGACGCGGTCCGACGTGAGGGCGGGCTCACGGGCGGGCGTCGTCACGCACGTGAACTTCACGCGGGCGCTCCGCCCGAACGCGAAGGCCGCGAACCTGCGTGCGATCTCGACGTCGAAGCCGGCGTTACGCCCTCGCACGTCGATGTAGCCGAAGGGCGGCGAGTCGCATTTGACGGCGATGTTGAAGAACCCGCGTGACTTGATGTTCGCGGGCAGGGGCGGGAGCTTGGCCTGCTCGGCCTTCGCAGACCCAGCCTCCCGCGTGGGTGTGGCTCCGCCCCACGCCGCGAGCGCAGCGGCGGTGAGGGCGACGATGGCACTTACGGCGATGAGCCGTCTCATTCGTCTGCTCCTTCCTCGTGGATGGTCAGATCCTCCAGCGAATGGGCGAGCTGGAGGCTTCGGCGTAGGAACCTCTTCGTACGCTCCTCCTTCGGGTTGTCGAGCACGTCGCTCGGAGGGCCCTCCTCGACGATCCGGCCCTCGTCCATGAACACGACCCTGTCCCCGACCTCGCGCGCGAACTGCATCTCGTGCGTGACGATGAGCATCGTCATCCCCTCCCGTGCGAGGTCGCGCATGACGACGAGCACCTCGCCGACGAGCTCGGGGTCGAGGGC
This sequence comes from uncultured Actinomycetes bacterium, assembly GCA_963750595.1. GTDB lineage: Bacteria > Actinomycetota > Thermoleophilia > Gaiellales > Gaiellaceae > GMQP-bins7. The sequence goes on from CAVVRG010000003.1 coordinate 1,283,411, forward strand.
GGACGTGACCTCGTCGAAGAGCATCACGTGCGGCTGCATCATCAGCGCGCGGGCGATCGCGACCCGCTGCTGCTGGCCGCCCGAGAGCTGGTGCGGGTGCTGGTCGGCCTTCTCCTCCAGGCCCACGCTGACCAGAAGCTCCCGCGCGCGGCGCTCGGCCTCCTTCTTCGGCATCTTGCGGATCCGGCGAGCCGCGAGCGTCAGGTTGTCGATTGCGGTCAGGTGCGGGAACAGGTTGAACTGCTGGAAGACGATCCCGATCCGCTGGCGGATGGCCGAGACGTGGGCGCCCTTGCGTGTGATCTCCTCGCCCTCGAGGAAGACGCGGCCCGCCTGGATAGGCTCGAGCAGGTTGACGCAGCGGAGCAGCGTGCTCTTCCCGCTGCCGCTCGGGCCGATGACGACGAGGACCTCGCCGAGCGCGACGCTCAGGTCGATGCCATCCAGGACGAGGTTGTCGCCGAAGCTCTTGCGAACGCCCTCGAGCCGGACCATGGCGACGTCGCCCCCGTCGGGCAGCCCATCGGTCGTCTCGGCTCGTGCCGACAGCTCGGACATCGCCCCGGCGTGAGATGAAACGAGACCGACTGCCTCGCGTCAAGGGGTGAGGACGGCCTGGGTCTGCGTCGTGCGCGCGACGTGCCGCCCGTCCGAGGCGAAGAGATCCGTCTCGACGACGATCGTCGTCCGGCCGCGGTGAAGCGGTCGCGAGCGCGCGACCACGGTCCCCTCGCGCACCGCGCCGAAGAAGTTCGTCTTCGACTCGATCGTCGCCGTGTGGGCTCCTTCCGGGAGGTTGAGGAAGGCGCACACGCCTCCGGCCGAGTCGGCGAGCGCCATGAGCACGCCTCCGTGCAGGACGCCGGCCGCGGTGCACAGCCCCGGCGCCCACTCGAGCGTCGACTCCACCTCGTCCGGACCGCCGCTCGTCCTGATCCCGAGCGTCGCGCCGAGGGGCATCTGGCTGTTGACGACGTCGGTCAGGTCGGCGACGGGCACGAGAACAGCCTATGCGGTCGATGCAGGCGGCTCGTCGGGCTCGCTCGCCTCCGAGCGCAGCCGGTCGACCTCCCGGTGCGCGCTCCGGCGTGACCTGACGAGCCAGCCGACCGCGAGCACGCAGAGCGCGGCGAGGATCGCGCCGGCGAGTGTGCCGCCCCGAAAGCCCGGCGCCTCGACGTCGAGTGTCCGGTCGCCGGCATGGGCCGCGTTGCCGCGCCCGAGCACGATGCCCAGAGTGAAGAGGTTCGGCAGCGCGAGCAGCACCGCCGCGCCGATGAACACCACCCACGCCTTCCAGCTCCGCCGTCTTCGCACTGCCCAGGCGATCACCAGGAGCGGGAGGACCGTGAAGAGAAAGCCGTACGCGAGACCGAGGGTGATCCCGGCGGGAATGCTCCCGTTCACCTGGTCGCCGATCCGCTGCGACCACCAACGGGGAATGAACGCCGCGCCGATCCAGCCGCCGACGATCACGACGGCCACGACGATCCCGGTGTACGCGAGCCACCGTTTCCACGACCGGCCTCCGGTCTGCCGTGCATCGAGGGTGGTGGATTGTGGCTCGCTCATGCTCGGGGCGAGGATATCGGCGCCCGCACCGTGCGACATTGACGCCGGCGTCTTCTCCGCCTACCCTGACCCTCGATCCGTCGAGCGAGGAGAGGAGGCATGCAAATGAAAGCGACGTTCCGCAACTTCCTCCGGCTCGACGCCGCTTCGACCTAGGCACCTCTTCCGACGCGGCGCGAGTTGGCGCCAGGTTCACCTTCGAGAAGAGGAGTCAGCGTTGCTCGATCAAACCCTGGCCGCCCTCGGCTGGACCGACGAGCTCGAGGCGGCCTTCACAAGCTATTCGGAGCGGGGCTTCGATCCCGCACGGGTCGTCGCGGAGCACCGTGGCGGCTTCTACGTCCGCGGCGTTCGCGGCGACGTGCTCGCGCACGCCCGCGGGAAGCTCCGCGACGACGAGCTCTGGGGCGGGATGCCCGCGGTCGGTGACTGGGTCGCGATCGTGGACGCACCGGGCGGCCGGGCGGCGATCGAGGCCGTCCTCCCGCGGCGCACGAAGTTCTCCCGCAAGACCCCGTGGCTCAAGGCCGAGGAGCACATCCTCGTGGCGAACGTCGACACCGTCTTTCTCGTCGCCGGGCTCGACCACGACTTCAATCCGCGGCGGATGGAGCGGTATCTGACGGCGGCGTGGGACAGCGGGGCCGATCCGGTCGTCGTGCTGACGAAGCTCGACGTCTGCGACGACCTGCGGAAGCTCGACGAGGCGGAGGCGGTCGCGGTCGGCGTGCCGGTGCTCGCCGTGAGCAACGTCACGGGCCACGGCGTCGACGAGGTGCGCGCCCTGCTCCGCCCGGCGCGGACGTTCGCGCTGCTGGGGTCGTCGGGGACGGGCAAGTCCACGCTCGTCAACCGCCTCGCGGGGCGCGAGGTAATGGCGACCGGCGCGCTTCGCAACGACGGCCGCGGACGCCACACGACGCGTCACCGGCAGCTGCTCGTCCTCCCGAACGGGTCCATCGTCGTCGACACCCCGGGCCTCCGCGAGCTCCAGATCTGGGAAGGCGACGTGGACAGCGCGTTCTCCGACGTCGCCGATCTCGCGGCGCGCTGCCGGTTCAACGACTGCGCGCACGAGACCGAGCCGGGCTGTGCGGTGCAGGAGGCGCTCGAGGCGGGCGTGCTCGACCCGGCCCGCTGGGAGAGCTACTTGAAGCTCCAGCGAGAGCTGGGCCGCGTGCGGATGCGCCGCGGGTCACGCGAGCATCGCGAGCTCAAGCAACGCTGGCGGGCACGCGCGCGGGAAACCCGGCGCGAGCGCCGCTACGGGGGGAAGCCCTAGGCACGCCTCGAGCCCTAGGCACCTGGCGACTGGACGGCTACGGCGAGAGGGAGTAGCGTCGAGCCCGTTGTCTCGAAGTTCGCTTCTCCTGCCGTTCGTGCTGCTCGGTCTCCTCACGCGTTGCGGCGGCGGTGGCGGTGATGCCGATCCCGAGAGCGCTCGCTGCACGAACCCGAATGCCACGTTCGGGGATGCGACCGAAGTGGGCGACCATCGAGAGATCTCCGTCCACTACACGTGCGAGGAAACGGAGCTTGCCGGAACGCTCTATCTCCCGAGTGGAGCTGGTCGCCACCCGGCGGTGGTCTGGGTACACGGCAGCGGTGAGCAGCCGCGGCTGAACTACGGGCCGATCGTCGCTCCGCTCGTCGAGGACGGAATTGCCGTCTTCTCCTACGACAAGCGCGGGGTGGGTGAGTCGGAGGGCGGCTGTTGTACGAGTCCTGGGCAGTACGACCTCGTCGCCGCGGATGCAGACGGCGCGGTGCTCGCACTTCGATCGCATCCCGAGATCGACGCCGACAGGGTCGGGTTCTACGGCGCGAGCGAGGCGGGTTGGGTCGTGCCGCTGGCGGACGCACGATTGAAGAAGCCCGTCGCCTTCACTGCGCTCGTCGATGGACCTGCGGTGACGACGGGCGAGGAGGAGGTCTGGAGCGAGGCAGCCGGAGAAGGCGAGGAGGGACCGCTCACCGCAGAGCGGAAAGCCGAGGCCACACAACGCCTGGAGGAGGCTGGGCCCTCCGGCTTCGATCCGGCGCCCTACATCGAGCGGCTGACGACGCCGGGGCTCTGGCTGTACGGCGGCGCGGACAAGTCGATGCCCACCGATCGCAGCGTCGAGATCCTCTCGCGGTTGAAGCGCGCGGGGAAGAACCTCACGATCGTCGTGTTCCCCGGTGCCGGGCACGGACTCGTCGACAACGTGCCTACTGCACCCGAAGCGCCCGCGACGCTCGTGAGCTGGATCGAGAAGACGGCGAAGGCGAGCTAGCTCGCCTTCACGGGTGGCCAGAGCTGCGCTTCGCACACCACGTGCCTCAGGGGCAGCTCACCTTCCGCTCCGCCCCTACGCAGAGATCGCGGCCGGCCCCTCCGTCGACGGAGTCGGTGCCGGGGCCCCCGTCCAGGAGGTCACTCCCACCCGAGCCCTTCAGTTGGTCGTTGCCGAGGAGGCCGGAGAGGCGGTTGCGCTGCCCGTTGCCGGTGAGGCGTCGGCGAAGCGCGAGCCGAGGACCGACTCGAGGCCGCTCAGGCGATCGCTCCCCCAGCCCGTCGCCCGGCCTGTGGCGAGCTCGACCCGGACGGCGCCGTGCCCCTGTCCCGCGTGAGGGCCGTCATCGGCCGAGCGGGACGAAGGCGGCGATGGTCGGGGGCACGTCGGACCCGGTCAACGTGACCGAGAACGTCACGAGGACGACGAGCCCGCGCGGGACGAGCCTGCCGGCCACGATCTCCCCGCCCTGGAATCTCTCGTACCCGGGTCGCCCTCCGAGCGGCCAGCCGTTGGGCACCGTGACCGCGCCTATCTCCCGGGCTCGGGCGCCACGCGCATCACCGCGGACGACTCGAACCCCCTGGAAACCGCGAGGGTCCTGAGCGGTCGACGCCTGGTGCACGACCGCAAGGCGACCCGAACGGTACGACGCGTCGAGAAGCCACGCCGGGGCGTTCGCGCCGTGTCGTACGACGCGCGTGGGCGAGCGCTCCCCGGGCGCCCACGAGACGATGTCACCTGCGGCGCTCTGCGCCACGATCCGGCACGAGGTGGCACAGGCGAGCAAGAGCTTGTCGGCGATCATCGGGGCGCCGACCGGCTTGCTGCGCATCGCGAGGGTCGAAGGGGCGAGCTCGGCGACGCGAGGGACGCCTCGCGCCGCTCCATAGCCCGTCGTGTCGAGCCACGCGAGCCAGAGCCTCCCTCGTGCGTCCACGCCGAGATGGACGAAGATCTGCCACGCCGCCTTGCGCAGGACGAGCTCGCTCGCCTCGCCGCTCTCGCTGCAGCACGCGAGCACGTACGTCTTTCCGAGGTTCGTGTCGCTACCGGCCGTGAGCGCCCACACGATGCGGCCTCCGACGCGCACGCCGTCCTCGATCCGGGCACCCGAGAGGTTGGGCACGCGTTCCCCGGCGCGTGCCTCCAGATCGTCTGTCACGGGCGTCGTCGCGCCGAGACGACCGTTGGCGAGCAGCGGCGCCGTGACGAGACCGCGAGGGGCCTCGAACGCGAGCTCGCTCCCGACGATCGGCATCAGCTGCCGCTCGTCGGTCGGTACACGCGAGGTCGCGTACCCCGCCAATGAGCGACCGGAGACGCGTGCGCTTCCGAGCGTCAGGACCGTGCCTCGTGGGGCCTCGTTCTCGATACCCGCCCACACCCGGTTCGACGCCCAGCCGAAGGCGAACAGGAGACGGTCGCCGGCGAACTTCATCCCTTCGAAGACGCCCCACGGCGACTTCGGCTTCGCGGCGGGGGCGGTCTTCGAGGCCAAGCCGGCGAGCGCTGCCGGAACGAACGTGGCGAGCACGGCCATGCCTATGCAGACCGTTCGTCGGACCGTCGCCACCCTCCGGCCGGAGGCGACGAAGGAACGTGCGGTTCGTGACATGCCCACGATCATCCTCGCACCAGCGTGAAGCTTGCGCAACAGCCTCGAGGAGTGGCCCCTGCGAGGGAGAGAGCTCCTTCGAGCGGCGGTCTGGCGTGGTGGATCAGCGCGATGCGCCTTCGAGCAGTCCGAGCGCGTGGGCCCGCGTCGTCGCCTCGGTCCGCGAGCGGCAGCCGAGCTTCGCGAGCATGTTGCGCACGTGCATCTCGACTGTGCGTGGGCTGAGAACGAGGTCGCGCGCAATCTCTCGATTCGTCCGCCCTACCGCCACCAAGCGCAGGATCTCGAGCTCGCGACGTGTCAGGCCGCCGCTTTCGAGAGCGCGAGCCGCATGTCGCCCGAGCCGTTGCTCGACATGCTCTCCCAGACGCTCCACGTCGGCTGCGACGATCGTGGCGAGCGGTCGAGCGCCGAGTCGTCGGAGCAGGCGGTAGGCATTCGTCAGCCGCTCCAGACCCGGTTCCCGCTCGCCGGAGGTCGCCAGTGCGACGCCGGACCGCATCTGCGTCAGTGCCCGCTCCAAGGGAGCGTCGACGTCGTCGAGGAAGCGGAGGGCCCGCCCGAACTGCTCGCTCGCGCGATCGCTGTTGCCCTCGAGCAGCGCGACCTCGCCGAGCGCATGCGCGAGCGCGGCGAGCGCGTCCGCACTCGCGAAGCGCGCCACGATTCGTGCGAGGGTCTCGGCGCAAGCGTGCACGAGAGGAGCGTCGTTGCCGCGTCCGGCGAATGTCGCAGCCCAGCGGAGGGTGGACACGTAGTAGTGCGGGAGCGAGGCGGTCGAGGAGGCGCCGACGAGCTCGTGCCACGCACCGTCTGCCTTCCCGTCGAACTCGTCGGCGAGCACGAGGCCGAAAGCGCATGCCACCCGGGTGCCAGGGAGGTCGCGCGCTCGAGCAAGCGCCTTGCGCAAATGAGAGCGGCCCTGCTTGGTTGCTCCCCGCGCGACGGCGATTTGGCCCAGGACGGACAGCGCATGCGCCGTTCCCGCGTCGTCCGCGGCGAGTGACGAAAGGACGATCCGGGAGAGCTCCGCCGCCCGTGGCCAGTCGCCCCGAGTGTGGACGACCACCGCCAGGCAACTGACACAGAACTGCTCCTCCGAGGGAATGCCCTCGCGTTGACAGAAGGCGACGGCGTCTTCGAGCGCGGACTGGGCCGCCGGATACTCGCCCCATGCGTTCGCGATTGCGCCCAACGACCAGTACGCCCTCAGCATCCACTCGACGTGACCACCGTCCCTTGCGAGTGCGAGGGCCCGTCGCGTCAACGTGAGCGCTTGGTCCAGCCGTCCGGCGTGGGACGCGAGATGCGCCTGGTTGAGGAGGGAGCGAGACTGGAGGTCACTGCGAGCTGCGTGGATCGCCTCGGTCAGCGCCGTGTCGAGCAGCTCGCTCGCTCCTTCAGGGTCGTCCTGATAGACGCCGAGTGCTGCGAGGTTTCGCTCGTCCGCAGCATCTCCGTGGCGACCCAGGCGAGCGAAGTCGTCCGCAGCCTGTCGGTGAGCCGATACGGCTCGCGACCTGGCGCCCTGCAACTCGTAGACGGCGGCCAGCCGTCGGGTGGTCTCCGCGCCTCGCAGCAGATCGTCGGAGCCATCGAGAGCCGCGACGACCTCCTCCCACGCACGAACTGCCTCGGAGAGCTCTCCACAGAGCTCGGCGCAGCGCCCGAGCTCCTCGAGGGCCTCGAGGCGGCCAGGCGGATCGTCGCCGTCCGGCCACGCTTCGAGCGCTGCCCGAGCGGCGGCCATGGCGTCCCGGTAGGCGTGAACGGCGCAGGAGCGGCGGGCGGCTTCGAGCAGAAACGGACGCGCACGGCTCGGCTCCGAGGCGGCGAGCCAGTGCTCGGCAATAACCTCGGGCGGGCCGCGGCGCGTCTCGAGGATCTCCGCGAGGCGCTTGTGAAGCGCGCGGCGTCTCGGCCAGTGGGTGTCGGAGTAGACGGCCTCACGCATCAGGTCGTGCCGGAACGAGGCAACGCCGTCCCCTACTTCATCGAGGACCGACTCGTCGAGAAGCTCGTTCAGTCCTGCGTCGGCGCCGAGAGCCGTCAGCAGGTCGAGATCGACGCGCCGTCCCACGACCGCGGCCGCGTCGAGCGAGGCGCGCGCGTCGTCGGTGAGGCCATCGAGTCGTAGTCGAACCGCGTCACGGACGGTCGCAGGAAGAGGCATCGCGGCGCCCTCGTCGAGCTCGAGGCCTTGCCTTCGACGAGAGAGAAGCGAGCTGGCGGCGAGCGCGGCTGCGAGCTCCTCGACGAAGTAGGGAACCCCCTGCGTCCGGTCGTAAAGAGCTGCGCGCAAGGTTGCGCCGAGCGGAGCTCGGAGCACGCATGTCGCAAGCTCCGCTACTGCGTCGACGTCGAGGGGCTCGAGGGACAGCTCGCACAGTCGACCTGCACGCCGGAGGTCGGTCCGCATTCGCCGCAACGGGTGCCCGCGCGGAATCTCGTCGCTTCGGTACGCGCCGAGCAGGAGAAGCGGCCATTCCTCGACCGGCTCTGCGAGCGCCGGCAGAAGCTCGAGCGTCGCTGCGTCTGCCCATTGCAGGTCGTCCAGGAAGACGATCGTCGGGCCGGCGCTCGCGATCGCCTCGAACGCTCTGCCGATCGCTTCGACGAGCGTCGCGCGATCCGGCATTGCGGCGGGAGTCCCGAGCTCCGGCATGAGCGCGCCGAGTTGCCCCGCCGCCTGTCCGGCGCTTGCGAGGGCTCCCGCGTCCCGCCGAAGGGCCGAACGGATCGCTCCCACGACGGGCGTGTATGGCGCCGCGCCGCTCTGCGCGCCAGCGCCGCGAACGGCCGCGAGGCCGGACGCGGCGATCGCCTCCTCCGCGAGTCGCGTCTTCCCGATCCCGGCCTCACCCGCCAGGAGAAGCAGAGATCCCCGCCCGGCTTTCGTCGCAGCGACCGCGTCCGCGAGTATCGCCAGCTCGTGCTCCCGCCGGATCACCGGATCGCGCCTCGGCACTGACGCCGAGTGTACGGCTGCCAGACGCGAATCTCGATCCTTTCCCGTGCCGCCATCCCACTCTCACGGTCGATCGCACGACCACCGGCAGCTGGCCGCCACCGGTGGTCGTGGAGACAGGACACGGGGCTACGGAATGCTCGGGCAGCTCGCAGGCTGCGCCTGATCGGTTCGGATGGCCGTATTCGGCGTTCCCGAGGGCAGGTAGTACAGCGCGTACACGACGAGGGGGGTCGAGCCCTCGTTCCTGAAGTTGTGCACCTCCGTCGTCGGCTGGAAGAAGCCTGAGCCCGTGCCGTACTTGTGCGCAGGACAGCCGGCGATCCCGTGGTAGAGCGTCCCGTCGCCCTGTGCGACCGCCACCAGCGTCGGGCCAGGATGAGTGTGCCACCCGGTGTGGCCGCCCGGCGCGATCGTGAGCTGCTGGAAGGCGATGTCGCATGGCGCCGAGGTCGCGCAGGACATCAGGGGCTCGACTGTCTGGACCTGGAAGCTCACGCGCTTCCTCACGACCTTCTTGCCGACGCGAACCTGGACCGTCCTGTTGACCGTGACCGTCTTCGGAACGCCGACGACGACATCCTGCGCGACCGGGCCGCGGGCGACGATCGGCCCGCCGACGATTCCCGCACCCGGGGTTGCCGACGCCTGCACTACCCCCAGGCCAACCGCGGCAGCTCCGGCACCGATGAGGACACCCAGGCCCGCAAACAAACGACGAGGTCTGTTGGATGAAGACATTTCATTCCTCCCTCTCTGCTCGTGTCCGGGCGAGCGCCCCCCGGGCGGAGGCCCTCGCTCGCGTGGTGGCATGGACGTCGCCAGGCCCGCCCGCGGCCGGCGCACGGCCGCAATAGAGCCGCTCTCCGTCCCAGGAGAGCGACGGTCTCGTCTCGCTCGCGCTCGTGTTCACCTTCTGTGAGGCGTCCCCGAGGTTGACGAGGTTGACGGGCTGTGACCAGGCGACGCCTCCGTTCTCCCGCGTGGCGACCCAGATGTCCTGACTTCCCTGTCCGCCTGCGCGATTCGACGAGAAGACGACCTCCTTCCCGTCCCTGCTCACGTTCGGCTGGATGTCGTTCGCCGCGGGATCGCTGAGTGCGTCGACGAGAGTGCCGGGCCCGAACGTCCCGCCCTCGCCCAAGCGGCTCACGAAGATGTCGCCGAGGATCAGCCCGCCCGGCTGCGTTGGAGCCCGCGAGCTGGAGTAGAAGAGGCGAGCTCCACCGCCTGCCTCGACGTACGATGGCCCCATCTCGTCGAGAGCGGTATTCGGGCCATCTGGCGCGCAGGCCAGACGCTCCGGCTCGCTCCACCCGTGCTCCGGGTCGAAACGTGCGAAGTAGAGGTCCCCGAGGCCGCACGCGCTTGGCCTCCTGACGAAGAAGAGGCCGTTCCCGCGCACGGGCGTCGGGCAGAACTCGTCCGCGCCCGTGTTCAGGTCGGCCCCTGGCTGGTCGTTCAGGTTCACCGGGTTCCCCCACGGCTCGTCCGCACCCTCGCGGTGGGCGACCCAGAGGTCGAGCCCGGCGCTGCCCGCCCGGTTGGAGGCGATGTACAGGCTGCCCCCGTCGGGCGATTCGATCGGGCAGCCGTCTTGCGCAGCCGTGTTGACCCCCACGGCATCCACGGGGTCGACCAGCGTTGCTGGGCCCCAGGCCGAGAAGTTCGCCGCCGATGCTGCGAGCGCAGCCCCTGAGACCGTGGCAGCAACGAGCGCCAACACGAGTGCGCGCAGGTGAGCGCTCATTCCCACTTCCCGCCTCCGCCGGTCTCGTGTTCGCTGCTCGGCACGCCTCCGCGCCACATCCGTCCGAAGCCCATCACTGCGCACCTCCTCGGTTCGTCTCGGTGCGCTGACGCTAGGCGGGGCCGAACGACAGGACTACGGCGGAAACACTGTCTTTTCGCGGGGCCGGCGCGGTAGTTTTCGAGTCGCCTCGTGTCACGCGTACGTCTCGTCGTCCGATCCCACGCCGGCAGCCGAGAGACCGCACGGGGCCTGGTTGAGCCCGCGCACATCGGCGAGCGATGACTCCAGCGTGGTCGCAGAGTCCTACGATCGATCACGTCCTTCCGGGAAGGAGCACGCGATGGGCAAGTTCAAGCTGAGCATCTCGATGTCGCTCGACGGCTACGTCGCCGGTCCCGACCAGAGCGTGACGAGCCCGCTCGGGATCGGAGGAGAGCAGCTCCACGACTGGGTGGTTCCGCTCAGGGCATTCCGCGAGGGCCACGGAAAGCACGGCGGCGAGGTCAACGCGAGCACGCCGATCGCCGAGGGGATCCTCGGCAACGTGGGTGCAACCGTAATGGGCCGGAACATGTTCGGTGGCGGGCCTGGACCGTGGGGCGACGAGCCCTGGAAGGGCTGGTGGGGAGACGATCCGCCCTTTCACCACCCGGTCTTCGTTCTCACCCACCACGCGCGCGAGCCGCTGGAGCTGCAGGGCGGAACCACCTTTTACTTCGTCACCGAGGGAGTCGAGTCGGCCCTCGAGCAGGCCCGGGCTGTCGCCGGCGACAAGGACGTGTCTGTCGGCGGCGGTGCGAGCGCGGCACGACAGTATCTGGCGGCGGGTCTACTGGACGAGATCCTGGTCTCGATCGTCCCCGTGCTGCTCGGAAGCGGCGCACGGCTGTTCGACAACCTGGGCGGGGCCAAGCCCAGGCTCGAGCAAGTCGAGGCGATCGAGGCGCCCGGAGTCACGCACATCAGATACGCGCGCGTGTAGACGGCGGGCGCTCGGTGTCGGGTGCGTCCGCGGTCGGGTCGAGCACCCACGCAGCGCGCTCCCGCGGCTGTCCCGAACCATCCCAACCGTGCGCGTCCCGCACGGCCGCTGGTCGGAATGGCCCCGGGAGGAGTCGAACCTCCGCACGCAGATTCGAAGTCTGCCGCTCTATCCACTGAGCTACGGGGCCGGTGGGGGCACGGTAGCGGGAGGCGCGCTAGGCCGTCGGCACCCAGAGGAGCGTCAGCTGGGTGACCCGGACGTCCGTCGCCTCGGCCCGGATCGAGACGGTCTCGACGTCCTCTGCGCGCTCCTGCCAGCGCGCGTCGATCTCCGCTACCTCGTCCAGGAGCTCCTGCTCGAGATCGGCGAGCTCGTCCTCCTTCTGCTGCGCCTTCGCCTCGGCGGTACGCTTGCGTTCGGTCGCACGTGCGCTCACGCCGCGGCGTGAGGCGGCGCTTCCGACCGAGGTCGCGATCGAGCGGGTGCTCCTCCGTCCGCCGAGCAGGGCGCCGAGCACGGACCCCGCTCCCGCGAGGAGCTCCGTCGTCTGGTGCGAACGGGCCGACGTCTCGGCCTCCTCCATGCGGCGCCGCGCCGTCTCGAGCGCGTCCTCGAGCCGTTCCCGGCGGGCCTCGAGCCGGTCGCGGATCTTCGCGGTCTCGCGGTCGGCCTCGGCCTGGGCGGCCTCGTCGCAGCGCTGCGCGAACTGCTCGGGGGTCTCGCCGGGCCGCGAATAGAGCTTCAGCGACGGGTTCCGCTGGATCTCGAGCGCCTGGCCGTCGACCTGGCGCTGCTGGATCCGACGGGTGGCGTCGCGGAAGAACGACGCCTCGCCGATCGGCGCCTGCGTGAGCACGTAGCCCCCGTTCGGAGGCGGCTCGGCTCGGAAGTCGCGGTCGTCGTAGTCGACGTGGGTCTCGCTGTCGAGGTCGAGCCCGCCGTCAAGCGGCCCGTACAGCGCCTCCCATTCCTCGGTGTGGTCGAGAGCCGCCTTCGCGTCGTCGAACCGGAGGGAGACGCGGGCAGCGAGGAAGGCCTGCAGCCGGCTTCCTCCGGCGGCGGCGCCGACCTGGGTGGCCCAGGGTGCGGCGGGGTCGAGGAAGCGCACTGGCACGTCGTCCACGACGGTGGGCGCGACGGCGCTCTCGTCCGCCGCCGGCTCGGGGGGCGTCACGGCGGGTGCCGCGACCGGCTCCGCCGCGGGCCGGGGCACTTCTCGCTGTGAGCGTCTCGATCTGGTCCTTCGTGAGCGGGCCGCGCAGATACGACATCGCCCAGCGCGTGCCGAAGAGCGCGGGCGCCGAGCCCTTCGCGCTGACGAGCAGGAACTGCCGCTTCTGGAGGGCGCCCACGGTGACGTCGAGCTTCTCGACATCCGTGGCGCCGGCCGCCGACCGGAGCCCCTCGAGGACGCGTTCCTTGTCGCGCTCCGTCTGGAGGCGTCCGACGAGCCACGTCCCCGCGTTCGACATCGCCTTGTAGTCGAGGTCGACCGGGTTCTGGGTCGAGAGCACCATGCCGACCCCGAAGGCGCGGCCCTGCTTGAAGATCGTGAGGATCGGCTTCTTCGCGGGCGGCGCGGCCGTCGGCGGGACGAACCCGAACACCTCGTCCATGTATGCGAGCACCCGCAGGTCGGACGTGCCCGGCTGCCCGCGCATCCACGTCACGAGCTTCGAGAGCAGGAGCGTGACCACGAACTGGCGCTCGGGGTCGGAGAGGTGGGCGAGGTACACGATCGCGCAGCGGGGCTTCCCCTCCGGCGTGCGGAGGAGCGTCGCCGGGTCGAGCGACTGGCCGGCGCCCCACGCCGCGAACGACGGCGAGGCGACGAGCGCGTTCAGCCTCATCGCGAGCTCCGTCCGATCCGCGGGCGCGAAGAACGCGTCGATCTCGAACACGCCGAGCTTGCGGATCGGCGGCGTGACGACCTGGCCGATGAGCGCCTCGAGGTCGAGGTCCCGGCCCGCGCGCCACGCGTTCTCGATCAGGTTCGAGAGCAAGACGTGCTCGCGGCTCGACAGCGGGTCCGCCTCGATCCCGACGAGGCCGAGCAGGCTCGTCACCGTCCCCTCGATCTCCTCGCGAAGGGTCTCCGCCTCGGTCTCCCACGGGAGCCCCGGCGCCTTCAGCGAGCCGATGACGTTGAGCGGGATCCCGGCATCCGACCCGGGCGTGTACACGGCGAGCTCGGCCGCCTCGCGGAGCGCGCGGATGCGGTCGGGGCCGATGCCGCTCGCCTCGAGCCCCTCCCGCCAGATCGTGGCGGTCCGCTGGGCGTAGTCGTCGAGCGACACGCCCTCGCTGCGCGCGTCGTCCTCGTTCACCCAGGGCCGGAAGCTCGCGGCGTCGAGGTCGGGGAAGGTAAGGAGGAGGTTCCCCATGTCGCCCTTCGGGTCGAGGACGAGGCACGGGATCCCGGCCAGCAGCGCCTCCTCGATCAGCACGACCCCGAGCCCGGTCTTGCCCGAGCCGGTCATGCCGACGATCACGCCGTGCGTGGTCAGGTCGCCCGACTCGACGACGAGCCGGTCGGGGCCCGGCTTGCCCGTCTTCTCGTCGAGGCGGAAGCCGAGGTGAAGGCTCGCCATGACGCCGAGTCTAGGTGCGGCCGGCGGTGAGCAGGACCGGAACGTAGGTGACTGTCCCCGGAGAGGACTGCCACCCCAGCTGTCCCGGGCGAGGTCCATTCCGTCCGACCCTGGTCCTACCCTCGCCGCATGACACTCGGGATCGTGGTGTTCGGCGCCGCGTTCCTCGTCGGGCTCGGGCTCGGCACGTACACCCGACGCCCGTTCTCCACCGCATTCCTCGTCCTCGGCTGCTTCGCGGCGCTGCTCGTGCAGTCGGCGACGGGGGAGGCGCTCGGCGCCGCCGCCGTCCTCGCCATCGTGTTCCTGCTCGGGCTCGTCGCGGAGAGCGTGCGCGAGACGTTCGCGCTCCTCGTCGGGCGCTACTAGCCCGGTCTGCCGCGCGACAGCGGCCGCGTAGCGGCCGCCTTCAGGGGTGTTCGCGCGACCGGAATTCGCTCGAGCGAGTTCCGGTCTTGCGCAGATTGAGGCGAGGCGAGCCTCGCCCCTACACTTGACGCTTCGCGGGCGTGGCGGAACTGGCAGACGCGACGGGTTTAGGTCCCGTTGGGCCGCGAGGCCCTTGGAGGTTCGAGTCCTCCCGCCCGCATGCGACTCAGGCGAAGCGAGCGAGGCGGAGGAAGCCGATGTCGTGGAGAGTCTCGCCGTCGAGCGCGAGGTCGGCCAGGATCTCGCCGACGACCGAGCAGAACTTGAAGCCGTGGCCCGAGAAGCCGGCGCCGAGGACGGCGTACGCGGTGTCGGGGTGGGCGTCGATGAGGAAGTGCTCGTCGGGGGAGGGCTCGAAGAGGCAGGTCTTGAGGCCGATCGTCGGCCCGGTTCCGTCCGGGAAGTAGCGCCTCGCGAACCCGCGGAGCGGCTCCTCGTCGGCGAGCGTGGGCTCGCGCGAGATCGCGTCGGGGTCTCCGCCCTCCCCGAAGTGGTCGTAGCGGCCGAGCTTGAAGCCCGGGATGCCGAACACGGGGAACCCGTAGAAGTGCTCGCCGTCGAGCGCGAGATTGAAGACCGGGAACCGCTCCGGGGCGAAGAGCTCGGGCCGGGTCGGCTGGAGCCAGGCGAGGGCCTGGCGCACGCCGCGCACCATCCCCGCGGGGAGCCGCGCGACGTCCTGTGCCCACGCGCCCGCGGTCAGCACGAGCCGCTCCGCCTCCACGACCCCGCGGTCCGTCGTGATGCGGACGCCGTTCTCCGTCTCGCTCCACTCGAGCACGCGCTCTCGAGCGCGGACAACGGCGCCCCTCGCGAGGGCGCCCTCGACGTGGCACACGATGCAGCGCTCGGGGAGCACGAAGCCTCCGTCCGGCTGGACGATCACGGGCAGGTCGGCGGGAAGGCGGTAGGCCGGGAAGCGGCGGCCGAGCTCACGGCCGTCGATCGCGTCGTGCGGGAGGTCGTGCTCGTGGCAGGCGCTGGAGCGTGCCCTCGTAGATTCGCTCGCCGGCCTCGACGATCCCGGTCACGTGCAGGAGCTGCTCTCCAGCCTCCCGCTCGAGCTCGCGCCAGAGCTCGTACGCACGGCGCATGAGCGGGACGTACGCAGCGTGCTCGAAGTAGGCGAGCCGGATGATGCGCGTCACTCCGTGCGACGAGCCGAGCTCGTGCGGGATGTCGAAGCGCTCGAGCCCGAGGACCCGCTTGCCGCGGCGCGCCAGGTGGTAGAGAGCGGCGCTCCCCATTCCGCCGACTCCGACGACCACGACGTCGTATCGCTCGGGCACGGAGGCGATCCTACGCCCCACCTGTTGATGCATAGGCGCGCTCTTTTCACGCTTACAGTGCCAGGCACCGTTAACTCCACCAGCGGCGGCTCGTGGACAAGTTGGCGCGGTCTTGTTGCGCTTGCAGTGCCAGGCACTGTCAAGACCGGCGCTGGGCGAGGCGCCGCCGATCCGCCGCGACTCCGCCTCAGGCTGGTTGAATGGCCACGTGAGCAGTCCGACCGTGGAGGAGCTCGGCGAGAACCGCGTCCGCCTGACGGTCGAGGTCGACCCCGCGCAGGTCAAGCACGCGGTCGAGCACGCGATGTCGGACCTCGCGGAGAGCGTGAAGATCCCAGGGTTCCGGAAGGGCAAGATCCCGACGCAGGTCCTCGTCTCGCGGCTCGGGAAGGACCGGATCTATGCCGAGGCCGTGGAGAGCCACATCGGCGGGTGGTTCTGGAGCGCCGCGTCGCGCAGCCGCGTCCGTCCCGTGGCCGAGCCCGAGTACGAGTTCGAGCTGCCCGCGAGCGCCGACGACGGCTGGCGCTTCGCCGCGACCGTCGAGGTTCAGCCGCTGCCCGAGCTCGTCGACTGGACGACGCTCGAGGTGCCGCGCACGGAGGTCGAGGTTCCGCAGGAAGCGGTCGACGCGGAGCTCGAGGCCCTGCGGGAGTCCGTCGCGGAGCTCGCTCCCGCGAACGGCCGGCCTGCGCGCGAGGGCGACACGCTCGTCGTCGACCTCGTCGACCCGTCCGGGGAGACGCAGCGCGACACGGTGGTCGAGCTCGGCGCCGGCAGGATGGCCGGGGAGCTCGAGGCGGCGCTCGTCGGCGCCAGCGCCGGCGACACGAAGGAGGTCACGTTCACGCGCGCCGACGGCACGACGAGCACGGTCGAGGTCACCGTGCGCGAGGTGCAGGAGAAGGTGCTCCCCCCACTCGACGACGAGCTCGCCCGCGCCGCGAGCGAGTTCGACACGCTGGACGAGCTGCGCAGCTCGATCGAGGGCACGTTCCGTGCTCAGCTCGACACCGAGATCGACTCGGCGTTCCGCGTCGCGGCGGTGGACGAGCTCGTCCGCGCGTCCGAGGTCCAGCCGGCGCTCTCCCTCGTTCGCACTCGAGCTGCCGACCTCCTCACCGGATTCGTGCGCTCGCTGGAGCGTCGCGGTATCTCGCTCGAGGCCTACCTCGCGGCGAGCGGGGCGACGAGCGACGACCTCCAGCGCCAGATGGTGCTCGAGGCCGCCGTCTCGGTCGCACGCGAGCTCGCGCTCGAGTCGCTCGCGGAGCGCGCAGGCATCGACGTCTCCGACGACGAGGTCAGGGCGTACCTGCGCGAGGAGGCCGAGGCGGCGGGGGAGGAGGACCCGGAGGGGCTCGTCGCCGACGTGTGGGCGCACGGCCAGCAGGAGTCGATCCGTGAGGACCTGCGCCTGCGGGCGGCGCTCGACCGGCTGGCCGCTGAGGTGCAGCCGATCGCGCCCGACCTCGCCGAGGCGCGAGAGAAGCTCTGGACACCCGACAAGGAAAAGGCCGCAGGTGACACGAAGTTGTGGACCCCCGGCAGCAAGGAGACTGGATGAGCCCCCTGATCCCGATGGTCATCGAGCAGACCTCGCGCGGCGAGCGCTCGTTCGACATCTACTCGCGGCTGCTCAACGAGCGGATCATCTTCCTCGGCACGCCGATAGACGACCAGATCGCGAACCTCGTCGTGGCGCAGCTCCTCCACCTCGAGTCGGAGGACCCCGACAAGGACATCTCGATCTACATCAACTCGCCCGGCGGCGTCGTGTACGCGGGCCTCGCG
The DNA here is from genome assembly GCA_963750595.1 of uncultured Actinomycetes bacterium. Lineage (GTDB taxonomy): Bacteria > Actinomycetota > Thermoleophilia > Gaiellales > Gaiellaceae > GMQP-bins7. The sequence continues at coordinate 1,300,686 of CAVVRG010000003.1, forward strand.
ATCTACGACACGATGCAGTTCATCAAGCCCGACGTGCAGACCATCTGCGTGGGGATGGCGATGTCCATGGGTGCGGTCGTGCTCGCGGGCGGGGCTCCCGGAAAGCGGAGCGCGCTGCCCCACTCGAAGATCCTCATCCACCAGGGCTCGGCCGGCTTCCACGGCCAGCCGACCGAGATCGAGATCCAGGCGCGGGAGGTAATCAGCCTCAAGCGGCTAATGGAGGAGATCATGGCGAGGCACACCGGTCAGGACGAGGAGAAGGTGGCCAAGGACATGGATCGCGATTTCTACATGACCTCCCAGGAGGCCAAGGAGTACGGGATCATCGACCGTGTGATCGAGCACAGGTAGCCATGGATCGAGCGCTTCCACGGCGGCCGCGGAAGCGGACGCCTTCAGGGGTTTTGCGCGGTCGGGACCCGCGCGAGCGGGTGGCGGCCTGCGCAGAGTCGGCGCTGCCCCTTCCCGAACAGGTGAAAACGGAGTAAAAGGAGACCGGGATGGCTCGGGCGAGCGAGGGTAACGAGCAGCTCCTGTGCAGTTTCTGCGGCAAGAGCCAGCGTCAGGTCAAGAAGCTGATCGCCGGACCCGGCGTCTACATCTGCGACGAGTGCATCGATCTCTGCAACGAGATCATCGACGAGGAGCTCACCTCGCCGACCCAGCTCGACCTCGACAACCTCCCGAAGCCGCGCGACATCTACTCCGTCCTCAACGACTACGTCGTCTCGCAGGAAGAGTCGAAGCGCACCCTCGCGGTGGCGGTCTACAACCACTACAAGCGCGTGCGCATGGGCCTCGAGGACGCGGAGGTCGAGCTCCAGAAGTCGAACATCCTGCTGCTCGGCCCAACCGGGTGCGGGAAGACGCTCCTCGCCCAGACGCTCGCGCGCATCCTCAACGTCCCCTTCGCGATCGCGGACGCGACCGCGCTGACGGAGGCCGGGTACGTCGGCGAGGACGTCGAGAACATCCTCCTCAAGCTCATCCAGGCGGCCGACTTCGACATCAAGAAGGCCGAGACCGGGATCATCTACATCGACGAGGTGGACAAGATCGCGCGGAAGGCGGACAACCCGTCGATCACGCGCGACGTGTCCGGTGAGGGCGTCCAGCAGGCGCTGCTCAAGATCCTCGAGGGCACCGTCGCCTCGGTGCCGCCCCAGGGCGGGCGCAAGCACCCGCACCAGGAGTTCCTCTCGATCGACACGACGAACATCCTCTTCATCTGCGGCGGGGCGTTCGCCGGGCTCGACAAGATCATCGAGCGGCGGATCGGCAAGAACACCGTGGGCTTCGGCGCGGACATCCGCTCGCGCACGTCCGAGGCGAGCGCGGAGATGCTCACGCAGGTGATGCCGGAGGACCTCATGGCGTTCGGGCTCATCCCCGAATTCGTGGGACGGCTCCCCGTGATCTCCGCGGTGCACCAGCTCACGCGCGAGGATCTCGTCGAGATCCTGATCGAGCCGAAGAACGCGCTCACGAAGCAGTACCAGCGCTTCTTCGGGTACGACGACATCGAGCTCGTCTTCACCGAGGACGCGCTCTGGGAGATCTCGGACCACGCGCTCGTCCGCGAGACCGGCGCGCGCGGACTGCGCTCCATCATCGAGACCGCGCTCCTCGACGTCATGTTCGAGCTCCCCTCGCGGACCGACGTGACGAAGTGCGTGATCACGAAGGAGACGATCTCGAAGGGCCTCAAGCCGACGCTCGTGACGAGCGCTGACGGCCTCGACGACGAGCTCGAAGAGCTTGCCGAAGAGTCCGCGTAGCGGCTCCGCAATCTCGGTAGTTCGACCGATGTCGCCGACGCACTCCATGGCGTAGGCTGCCCTCATGCCTCGCTACCTCATCGAACGCACGTACACGGTCGACATGGACAGCGTGCCGACCGTCGCGACGCGGTCGAAGGCGATCGGGCACCACCGCTACCCGGAGATCGTGTGGGAGCACAGCCACGTCGTCCTCGACAGCGACGGAACTCCGAAGTCGTTCTGCGTCTACTTCGCTCCGAGCGAGGAGATGGTCCGCGAGCACGCCGAGCGGCTGGGCGACCACTCGATCGCAGTGATCTACGAGATCGCGGGCGACGTGACCCCGGACGACTTCCCGCTCACCGAGGACCCGGGCTAGGCGGGCTGTTCGCGCGAAACCCCTGAGCCGCCCGCTTCGCGGCGGTCGCAGCGTTCCTCGGCGCCGGGTTGTGCGCCGGCCGCAGCCGCTCGGCGTCGTCGACGTGGTACTCGGCCATGAGGGCGACGGCGAGTTGGCGCCGGATCTCCGCATGGCGCTCGTCGTCGGGGGGGACGAGGGCGAGCGCTGCACGATAGAGCGTCACGGCGTGTGCTTTCGCCCAGCCGCGTCCGGCCTGGTCGGCGGCCACGATCAGGCAGTCGACCGCGCGCCGGGGCTCTCCGGCCTCCCGCCAGTGGTGGGCGAGCGCCTCGTTGGACTGTCCGACCTCGCCCGTCGTGTCCTCGAGGAACGCGGCGACCTGGGCGTGTCGCTCGCGCCGCCCCGCGCGCGGCAGGATCTGGTACGCGACGTCCTGGATGAGCCCGTGCTTGAAGGCGAACTGCTGGTCGCCCTGGATCCGTGAGACCGCCTCACGCCGCACGAGGTCCCGCTGCTCGAGCGACCCGAGCAGCGCGTCAGGTCGCGGGCCGCCTCGATCCGCGCGAGCGCGCCCTTCCAGAAGACGCGGCCGACGACGGCGGCGTCGAGGAGCGAGCGTGCGCTCGTCGGCGGGGAGCGCGTCGAGCCGGGCCGAGACGATCGCGCGGATGCTCGTGGGCAGCTCGTCGGCATCGTCCGTCGTGCGCTCGGCGAGCGCGGCGGCGAGCTCCTCGATGAACAGCGGGTTGCCCTCCGCCGTCTTCGCGACCGCGCCGCACGCGTCGCTCCGTCGAGCCCCGCGCCGCTCGAGGAGCCGCTCGCGCGAGCTCGTGGGCGCGTCGCTCGGCAGCGGCTCGAGCGGCAGCGCCGTGTAGGCCGGCAGGCCGCCGCCCCAGCCCGGGCGCTCGGTCAGGAGCTCGGGCCGCGTCAGGGCGAGCAGGAGGACGGGACGTCGTGCAGTCGCGACGGCGAGGGTCTCGAGGAGGTCGAGCAGGCTCGGGTCGGCCCAGTGGATGTCCTCGAAGAGGAGCACGATCGGCTCCCGGTTCGCGACGGTCTCGAGGAGCACGCGGGCGGAGAAGAAGAGCGTCTCGCGGTCGCTCACCGTCCCGTCGTCGCCGAGCCCGAGCAGCAGCGCGAGGTGCGGGCGTGCTCCTCGCCGCCCGTCCGGCGCCGACGAGCTCGGCGAGCGTCGTGCGGAGCTTCTCGCGCCGCCTCGAGGCTCGTCGTTGTCGAAGATGCCGCGATCTGCTTCACGTGCTGGCCGAACGCGCTGTACGGGGTGCTCGCGCCGTACGGCGTCGAGCGACCGCGGAGCGACCTGCCCGCCCGAGCGGCGACGACGCTGTGCGAGAACTCGAGGCCGAGCCGGGACTTGCCGATGCCGGCGGGCCCGAACGATCGTCACGAGCTGCGGGCGCGCGCTCGTCGGTCGACACGCGTCCCAGATCCCGGCGAGCGCTGCCAGCTCGCGCTCGCGGCCGACGATCGGGACCGGGGCAGCACGGGCGCTCGCCCGCCGGCTGAGCGGCTCGAGGGCGAGCCAGGCGCGGACGGCTCGCGCACTTGCCCTTGCGCGAGGACCGGCTGGGCCGGCCGGTAGTCGATCGCGTCGCGCGTGGCCGCGTACGTCTCCTCGCCGACGAGGACCGCGCCGACCGGGCGCGGCCGACTGGAGCCGCGCCGCCGTGTTGACGACGTCGCCCGCGACCATCGCCTCGCCGTGGCCGGCGCGCGCCTCGAGCGCGACGATCGCCTCGCCGGTGTTCACGGCGACCGCACCTCGAGCCCGTCCGTGCTCCGCCCAGTCGCGCACGGCGAATGCCGCGCGCACCGCCCGCTCGGAGTCGTCGCCGTACGCGGTCGGCGCACCGAAGACGCCCATCACCGCGTCGCCGACGAACTTCTCGACCGATGCCGCCGTGTCGCTCGAGCTCTGCGCGGACGCGCTCGTAGTACGGCGTCAGGATCGCGCGGACGTCCTCGGGGTCGAGCTTCTCGGCGCGCGAGGTGAAGCCGACGAGGTCGACGAACAGAACCGAGACGACGCGTCGCTCCTCGCTCGAGCGGCCGCCTCGGCGAGCGGCGCCCCGCAGGCGTTGCAGAACTTCGCGCCGTCGGGGTTCTCCGCGACCGCAGCGAGGACACCGACACGGCGAATGCGTCGCACGGCGACGCGTCTATCAGCAGTACGCCACCGCGACTGCCAGAGTGCTTGCGCATGGCCTTCACCACCCGGCCCGAGCTGCGAGGCACGTTCGGGATGGTCGCGTCCACGCACTGGCTCGCGTCGGCCGCCGGGATGTCGGTCCTCGAGCGCGGCGGGAACGCGTTCGACGCGGCGTGCGCGACCGGGTTCGTGCTGCAGGTCGTCGAGCCGCACTTGAACGGCCCGGGCGGCGAGGTCCCGGCGGTCTTCTGGTCCGCCGACCGCGAGCAGGCGCTCGCGCTCTGCGGCCAGGGGGTCGCGCCCGCGGCGGCGACGATCGAGCGCTTCCACGAGCTCGGCCACGACCTGGTCCCGGGGACGGGGCTGCTGGCCGCGTGCGTGCCGGGGGCGTTCGGCGGGTGGCTGCTCCTCCTTCGCGAGCTTCGGCACATGGCGCCTCGAGGAGGTCCTCGAGACCGCGATCGGCTACGCGGAGCACGGGCTACCCGCTGCACAGCGGATCCGGGCGACGATCGAGCGCACTGCGGACGCTCCTCGCCACGTGGCCGGGGTCGCGCGGGCTGTACCTGCCACCGCCCGCCGGCGGGCGCTCTTCCGGAACCCGGCGCTCGCTGCGACGTACCGGCGCATCGTGGACGATCGCGCGGCGGCTCGCGCGAGGAGGAGATCGAGCGGGCGCGAAAGGCCTGGTACGAGGGTTTCGTCGCCGAGGAGATCGACCGCTTCTCGAGCGGCAGGGGGCGGCCTCCTGACCGGAGCGGACCTCGCGCATGGGAGGCGACGCTCGAGCCTGTCGCCACGTACGAGTACCGGGGTCTCACCGTCTGCAAGACGTTGCCCTGGGCCGCCGGTCCCGTCGGGCTCCAGCAGCTCGCGCTGCTCCAGGGCTACGACCTCGGCGAGCTCTCCGAAGCGGAGTTCGTCCACGTCGTGACGGAGTGCGCAAAGCTCGCGTTCGCCGACCGCGACGCGCTCTACGGGGACGCCGACGTCCGGCTCGACATCCTCCTCTCCGACGAGTACAACGACGAGCGGCGCGCCCTCGTCGGCGAGGAGGCGTCGAGTGACTACAACCCCGGCTACGGGCGCCTGCCGAGCCTGCACGCGGCGGAGGCGACGGTCGGCTCGGGAGAGCCCGGGCGCGGCACCGTGCACCTGGACGTCGCGGACCGGTTCGGGAACGTCGTGTCCGCAACGCCGAGCGGCGGCTGGCTGACAGCTCGCCCGTGATTCCGGCCCTCGGGTGGCCGCTCGGGACGCGCGCGCAGATGTTCTGGCTCGAGGAGGGGCTGCCGTCGTCGCTGCGGCCCGGAGCGCGGCCACGCACGACCGCTCTGCCCCGGGCTCGCGCTCCGCGACGGCGAGCCGTACCTGGCGTGGGGGACGCCGGGCGGAGACCAGCAGGAGCAGTGGGCGCTGCACGCGTTCCTGCGCCATGTCGAC
>CAVVRG010000004.1:0-6532 GCA_963750595.1 uncultured Actinomycetes bacterium
GCAGGGGCGACAGGACTCGAACCTGCAACCCCCGGTTTTGGAGACCGGTGCGCTACCAATTGCGCCACGCCCCTGGGCTGCGGAGCGCAGTGTACCCCGACCCCGCTTGTGACACTGTGTCACGAGCCATGCAGCGGTACGCGCTCGCAGCCCTGTTCGCCGCAATCGCGCTCTCGCTCGCGCTCGTCGCGGTCTGGTCGGCGCTCGAGGGAGGGCGCGCATGGGTCGTCGCGCTCGCCGCTGCGGCGATCGCTTTCTGGATGGGGGACCTCGCCAGGAGAATCTGGCCAACTGACGGGGCGATCTGGCCAACCCGCTGGGATGAGTCAGCGGGTCGACGGCGTATTCTGCTGGGGTGGTAGCGGCGACCATCTTCCGTAGAGGCCCTGCTCCGGCATGAGCACGCAACCGGTGGGGGACACCCAGACGCTGTGGCACGAGTACCGCGCGACGCGCGATCGCGGTGTGCGCGACCGCCTGATCCTGACGTACGCGCCGCTCGTCAAGTTCGTCGCCGGTCGTCTCGGCTCGAGCCTCCCGTCGCACGTCGACGAGCAGGACCTCGTCTCCTACGGCCTGCTCGGCCTGATCGGGGCGATCGAGCGCTTCGACCCGGACCGCGAGATCAAGTTCGAGACGTACGCGATCATGCGCATCAAGGGCGCGATCATCGACGAGCTGCGCTCGCTCGACTGGGTGCCGCGCTCGGTGCGCTCGCGCGCCCGCGAGATCGAGCGGGCGATCGTCGACCTCGAGCGCACGCTGATGCGTGCGCCGACCGACGAGGAGATCGCCGGCAAGCTCGGCATCTCGGACGACGAGCTCGAGCGCAACCTCTCGGAGATCTCGCGCTCGTCGATGGCGGCCCTCGACGAGCTGTGGACGCCGCAGGGCGGGGGCGACCAGGTGGCGCTCATCGACACCATCGAGGACACGGCGGTGCCCGCCCCGGAGTTCTCGCTCGAGCAGACGGAGCTCAACGAGGCGCTCTCCGAGGCGATCGCCCGCCTGCCCGAGCGCGAGAAGCTCGTCGTCACGCTCTACTACTACGAGGAGCTGACGCTGCGGGAGATCGGCGAGGTGCTCGGCGTCACCGAGTCGCGCGTCTCGCAGCTCCACACGAAGGCGGTGCTCCGCCTCAAGGCGCGCCTGTCGGGCGGCGTGCGCGCGACCGCCGACACGTAGGAGTCGCTACCGCGGCACTTCGACGGCGAGCGTCCAGTGCGCCGACCCGTCGACGTCGACGTCGACCTCGATCGTCCGCACCCCGTCGGACGGGTCCGCGAGCACGATCCACTCGCCGGCGTCGACCTCCGTCTCTCCGCTGCTGTCTCCCGAGACCCGCACCTTGACCTTCCCACCCCAGAGGCCGAGCGGGGACGTGTCGACCGTCGTCAGCACGAGGCGTGCGCCCGCGCGGGACCACGAACGGCGCCGGCTCGGCGTCCTCCGTGCCTTCGACGCGGGACACGATCTCCCAGCGCGGGGCACGCGCGACGACAAGCGTCACCGTCGAGCCGATGGGGATACGGGCGCCGGGCGCCGGGCGGACTGCGAGCAGCGCTCCCGGCTCGGACGTGGCGCTCGGCCGCTCCTCCACGACCGGAGTGAACCCGGCGTCACGCAGCGCCTCCGAGGCGGCGCTCACGTCGTGGCCCCGGAGGGCGGGCACCGCGCGCTTCGGCGGGCCGGTCGAGACGACGAGCTGCACGCGGGCAGGGCGCTTCACGCGCGTGCCCGTCGCCGGATCGGTCTCGAGCGCGTGCCAGGCCTCGATCTGCGTCGACGGTGCGTAGCTCCGGGACGGTGTGAAGTCGAGCCGCTCGAGGAGCGCGAAGGCGTCCGCGCCGGTGAGCCCGGTCACGGACGGGACGTCGGCGTAGGCGCTGCCACGGCTGACCGACACGAGCAGGGCGCCGTTGCCCGTGATCCGATCGCCCTCGGGCGGGTCCTGCGCGATGATCGCGCCGGCGGGCGCCGACTCGGAGTACGAGCGGTCGACGATCTTCAGCTTGGGCACGGGGAGCTCCGCGTCGTGCGCGTTCCCGGCGAGCGCGCTCCGTGCCGCCCGGACCTTCGTGCCGACGACGTCCGGCGCCTTGACGCCGGCCGGGTCGCCGCCGGCGACCGCGAAGACGCCGCCTGCAAGCCCGATCACGGCCGCGAGCAGGAGGGCGACGGCCGCGATCCTCGCGCGCGGGACGGGGCGATGCGAGCGGACTCGCTGGATGATCGTCACGGGCTCGCGAAGCACGCGGGTGACGAGCGTCGGCGCGGCCTCCCGTGCGACGGGCGCCGGCTCGGCCCGGCCGGGCAGCGACGCGGGGTCGGCGCCGAGCGCGACCGCGGTCGCGGTGGCGTCGCCTCGCACCGCCGGCTGCCGCGCGAGGAGGACGTCGACGACCTGTACGGCCTCCGACGGAGCGTGCGGCGCGACCGTCGCGAGGGACGGGGCGGGCTCGTGTGCCCGGCGGAGACCCGTCGCAAGCCGATCCTCGCCCTCGAACGGCAGCCGCCCCGAGAGCAGCTGGAAGAGGATGCAGCCGAGTGAGTAGAGATCCGCGGCAGGCCCGGTCTCGGCTCCGGAGGCCTGCTCCGGCGCCCAGTACTCGGGCGTCCCCGCGAGCACGCCCGACACCGGCGCGGTCGTCGTGCCGCGGACGAGCCGCGCGAGACCGAAGTCGGTGACCACTACACGGCCGGTCCCGCGCTCGACGAGCACGTTGGACGGGGTGAGGTCGCGATGGACGACGCCTCGCGCGTGCGCGTGCGCGAGCGCAGCGGCGACGGGGGCGCAGAGTCGCCTCGCCTCCTCCCAGCCGAGCGTGCGACCGCCGACGACCGCGTGCAGGCCGTCGCCCTCGACGAGCTCGAGGACGAGCACCGTCTGCCCGCGGTCCTCGAGGACGTCGTAGAGCCGGACGACGTTCGGGTGCTCGAGCCGGGCGAGTGCCGCGGCCTCGCGCTCGAAGCGCGCGCGGAGCTCCTTGTCGTCCGCGACCCAGGGGTGCAGCACCTTGAGCGCGACATCGCGCCCGAGCCGCTCGTCGTGGGCACGCCAGACGATGCCCATGCCACCGCGACCGAGCTGGTCGCGCAGGCGATAGCGGTTCGCGACGATGTGCTCGGCGTTCTCCACGTGACCCCACCCGGCGTCGCCGGACGGCGATGGACGGTAGTCGGTTCTGGTTCGGATTCCGTAAACGCGGGTCATGGACCGCCGTAGACTCGCCAGGTGCTGACGTGCGGCCAGTGTGGGCGGGAAAGTCCCGACGGGTTCGGGTTCTGCCCCGCGTGCGGGGCTCCTCTCGGCGGCCGTGCCCGCACGCGAGGTGCGGAAGGTCGTCACCGTGCTGTTCTGCGACCTGACCGGGGTCGACGGCGATCGGGGAGCGAACCGATCCCGAGGCGTTGCGGGCCTTGATGAGCCGGTACTACGACGCCGCGCGCACCGTGCTCGAGCGGCACGGCGGGACGGTCGAGAAGTTCGTCGGCGATGCGGTGATGGCGGTGTTCGGGATCCCGGTGGCGAGCGAGGACGATGCGTTACGCGCGGTGCGTGCCGCGGTCGAGCTGCGCGACGTCGTCCACGAGCTCGGCCTCGAGGCTCGAATCGGCGTCAACACGGGCGCGGTGGTCGCAGGCGAGGGCGACACCCTCGTCACCGGCGACGCGGTGAACGTGGCCGCGCGGCTCGAACAGGCGGCGAGCCCGGCGGAGATCCTGATCGGCGACGACACCTTCCGTCTCGTGCGGGACGCGGTCGGCGGGGAGCCCGCGCAGCTCGACGTGAAGGGGAAGAGCGCCCCGGTTGCCGCGGTCCGGCTCGTGACGCTCGAAATCGGCGCGGAGGGTGTCGCGCGCACCTTCGGCAGCCCCCTGGTCGGGCGTGTTCGAGAGCGGGAGCGGCTGCGCGCCGACTTCGCCGACGTGACGGCGACCAGCTCGTGCCGGTTGTTCACGCTGATCGGCCCCGCCGGTGTCGGAAAGTCCCGTCTGGTCGCTGACTTCCTCGCGGGGATCGGGGATGCGGCGACGGTCGCTCGTGGACGCGCGCTGTCCTACGGCGAGGGCATCACGTACTGGCCGCTCGTGGAGGCTCTGGTGCAGCTCGGCGTGGAGCCGAGCGAAGCGATCGGATCGTCGCCCGCAGACACGCAGCTCGCGACCCGCGCGCTGCTCGAACGAGCGGCGGAGGATCGTCCACTCGTGCTGGTGCTCGACGATCTCCACTGGGCAGAGCCGCCGCTGTTCGATCTCGTCGAGCACGTCTGCGACTGGTCGCGAGGTGCGCCCATCTTCTTGCTCTGCATCGCGCGCCCCGAGCTGCTCGACGTGCGGCCCGGATGGGCCGGCGGGAAGCTGAACGCGACATCCGCGCTGCTCGAGCCCCTCGACGACTTGGCGACGGCCGAGCTTGTCGACCGACTGCTCGAAGGGGTGGAGCTCGACCCTGCAACCCGGGCGCGGATCCTGGAGACGGCGGAGGGGAACCCGCTCTTCCTCGAGGAGATGGCCGCGCTCGCCAGGGAAGCGGACGGCGCCGTCGAGGTGCCGCCGACGATCCAGGCGCTGCTCCAGGCACGGCTCGACACACTCGCGGCAGACGAGCGGACCGTGATCGAGCGGGGTGCGGTGGAGGGGAAGGTGTTTCACCGCGGAGCCGTGACCGCGCTCGCCCCGGAGCCTCAGCGCGACGGAGTCCCGGGCAGGTTGCTCTCACTCGTGCGCAAGGAGCTCGTGCGCCCCGATCGGACGCAGATCCCGGGAGACGACGCCTTTCGCTTCAGGCATCTGTTGATCAGAGACACCGCGTACGAGTCGCTTCCCAAGGCGGTCCGCGCAGAGCTCCACGAGCGGTTCGCCGAATGGCTCGACGGGCATGCCTCCCTCTACGAGCACGACGAGATCCTCGGCTACCACCTCGAGCAGGCAGCGCGGTACCGGCGCGAGCTGGACCCCGACGACCCCAGCGCGCTCGAGATCGAGAGACGCGCAGCCGAGCGGCTCGGCGCTGCCGGTCGCAGGGCGTTCGACCGAGACGACATCTACGCGACGAGAAACCTGCTTCGTCGGGCCGTCTCGCTCACACCGGCGGGCGAGGAGCGCGGGCGGTTGCTGACGGAGCTGATCGAGGCGCTGTACGAGGCTGGCGAGCCCGAGGCAGCCGACGCCCTGCTGGCGGAGCTCGAGCGCGAAAGCGACGCGGATCGCGCTCGCGCGACGGCACTCCGGGCGGCGCGTTCCCCTGCGGCGGCCGCCGCAGCGGACACGACGACGCTCGACAACGCTCAGGCGGTGCTCGAGGCGGCGGGCGACCTCCTCGGCGTCGCCCGATGCGAGCGTGCGCGCGGATGGGCCGCGTGGGTGGCATGCCGTTCGGCGGAGGCGTACCACGCCTATCGCCGCGCGGACGACCTCTTCCGCGCGGCCGGATCTGGCGCCCTGCAGCGGGAACGCATCGAGTCGATCTTGATCAGCGCGACGGCGAGCGGTGCACCGGTTGCCGACGTGCTCGCGCTGGCGGACGAGCTCCAGGACGGTCTGCCGCGCGAGGCGCCGCTCGCCGCGGCCGCGCTGACGGCGGTGCGCGCGCGGATCGAGTACGACGCCGGCGCGATCTCGATGCAGGAGCTGGAAGAGGCCATCGGCGCCCATGTGCGGCTGCTCCGTGAAACCGGCTCCGAGGGCGGCGCGGTAGTCGCGGCGTGGGACCTGTACCGCGCGCTCACCTTCGGTGGTGACGAGGAAGCGGCCGTGCGCGGCTTGGCTGGGTACGTGGGAGAGATGGAGCGCGTCGGCGACGTCATGTACCTCGCGAACATCCTGGGGATCTTGGCCTTTCACCAGTCAGCGGCCGGACAGGTGGACGTCGCCCTGCAAACGATCGAGCGCGGTCGCGCCGTTGCTCATCCAGAGGACATCGCCGACCAGATCGAGCTCGACCTCTCGGAGGCATACGCTCGGGCGCTGCTCGGCAACCGAGCGCTGGCGCTGGCGCTCGTGGAGTCGGCACGGCGTCTGGCGGCCGGGATCGACCAGAGCCCCGTGTTGGATCGGATCGAGTATGTCGCCGCCCGCATCGCCGCCGTTCTCGGCGAGGTGGGATCCGCTCGTACGGGGTTCGCCGAGCAGATCCGACGGCTCGAGTTGCTCGGGTACCGCCGGATCGCAGACAGCCGCCGCCGCGACCTCGCGGCACTCGACTCGCCCGGTCCGGATTAGCATTCCCCGAAGCACCCACCGGACCAGGAGGAACGCGCGCACATGGCTGCAACCGAGCCGGGGAAGATCCGCAACGTCGCCGTCGTCGGTCACCGCGGGACAGGGAAGACGTCCCTCGTCGAGGCGCTCCTGTTCCAGACGGGCGAGGTCAACCGCCTCGGCTCGATCGAGGCGGGGACGACTGTCTCCGACTCGGACGAGGACGAGCAGCGGCGCGCAGTCTCGATCTCGCTCTCGCTCGACCCACACCGGGTGGCAGGGACGGAAGATCAACCTCGTCGATTGTCCCGGCGATCCGTCCTTCCAG
>CAVVRG010000005.1:0-240778 GCA_963750595.1 uncultured Actinomycetes bacterium
AGAGGTGCACGATGTGATCCGGTTCGGTCTGAGGGCCGCGTCCACGAAGAAATCCAACTCACGCTGGGCCAGTTCTCGATGTTGCGGCGGCAGTGAACGGCTGAGGTCGACCAGAAGGGCGAGCCGCGCCGAGAGAGACGCTCTCTACCTCGAGGTCGCCGATCTGGGTCAGGGTCTCGTCGGGAGCAGCGACCACGACGTCCACCGACGGTCGAAGCGCCTCGACAAAGCGGCGAACATAGAGCGGGTGGTGGCCGCCGGCGGTCCAGTCGAAGAGGTGATCCTCACGTGACTGCCTCCTCGACGTCCCGAGCCCCGAGTCGACGAGCGATCTCGACACCCGCGATCAAAGCGGCAACAGCTGGAGTGGCGCTGTCGACATTGAGGTGCGGGCCGGTGACCGAGAGAACGAGTACCGCGAGGAGGGAGCCGAGGCACGCGAGCAGCACCATCTCCCGCGCGGATCGCCGGCACGGCAGAAGCCGGAGAGCGCCATCCACGGCGACCTGGCGATGAGTGCGAAGAAGACGAGGGCGCCGACCAGCCCGAGCTTGAGGGCGAACCAAAGATAGCTGTTGTGGATGTAGAACGTGCTGAACGGTGAAGCCGTATGCGTCGCTCGTCAGGCGAGAACATCGGGTTCGTGAACGTGATGCTCGTCCCGAGCCCGATCCCGGTGAGCGGATGGCGCTCGATCTCGTCGATCGCCTTACTCCACTCGGCGATGCCGATAGCTGCTCGAGACGTCGTCTCTGGTACTGACCGATCGGGACGTCAGGCGGTCAAGTCCGGCGGAAAGGGATTCGCGACCTGCCGGGTCGGACAAGGAGTTGAAGCCAACACCGACGGGCTGCGACAACGACCAGCGGCACCGACCCAGCCGAGGCCTTCCCCTGGTGCGACGGGCGGAGCAGGACCACAACCGTGAATCCGCCTGCGAGCGCGGCGAGCCAGGTCCTCGGAGCGTAAAGAACAGCCCCGTAAGGACGACGGCTGCAAGACACAGTGTCGCCCACCTGGGGCGTCGGACTGGGCGTAGGCGACGGAGCGCCAGAGCACCACGGCGGCGATCATGGGGAAGAGGAAAGTGGCCGAGTCGACTCGTAACGCGCCGCCGGTGAAAGTCGCATCGCTGCCCACCCCAAGTGCGTACTGGATGATCGAGATGCCCGCGCTGAGCGCTGCGGCGCCAAGGAGCACCGCGATCCCAAGCGCGCAGCTGCGCCCAGCTTCGCGCGGCACTCACCAGAGGAAACACGAGAAGGTAGGAGAGCAGAGGCCGCAACTCCAGGAGGCTGAGCTTCCGCGGAGTTCCCATCGCGTCTGCCGTGACCAAGGAGACGAGCGCGAGGAGCAGAAAGCCGAGGATGAGCAGGGTCGTCGGAAGGGCTCGGCAGCGGGTAGCGCCCGGGATTGACCGTTCGAGCCGCAAGCCAGCTCCCGATCGTCACGACAGGAGTAGATCCGTGACTTTCAGGTTTCCGCCGCCGAGTGCGATGCCTTGGTCGAACAGGACGTCGCGTGGGACGATGCGACGAGTACCAGGATGGCCAGAGCGCCGAACTCCGGACGTGCGACTGTCATCGCCACTAGAGCCGCTCCGACGATCCCGCCGACCGCGAGAACAGGGGGGCGTCGCGAGCGCGAAACCCACCAGAACGGCGAAGCAGAGGGCCGAGAGGGAGGCGAGAACGCGGCGGGGATCGAGTGAGGTCAGAGTCATCGGCTCAAGCTCCTTGCCACGAAGCTCCGTGACGCCGAGAGAGCCAGCTTGCTCCAGACACCCGCCCAGACCATGGCGTTCACTCCAAACGAGCGCTTCCTCGCGTAGTGCTTCCGGTAGAAGAGCCACATGCCTCGATGGAAGGCGTAGTTGGCTTCCACGGGCGCGATCTGGCCGCTGCTACCTGCCTTGACGTGAACGACCTCGACCCCCGGCCAGTAGAGGACGGGCCAGCCGTGCTGGCCGAACCGGTAGCACCAGTCGAGGTCTTCCATGTACAGCCAGTAGTGCTCGTCGAGCGGACCCGACGTCGTCGAGCGCCTCGCGCCGGACGAGCATGATCGCCCCGTTCATGGCTTCCGACCGCGGTCTCGTCTCGGACCGACGTGGCCTGCGGTGTACTGCGCGAACCGCCTGCTTCCGGGGCCAGACGACTCAGGCCGGTGAAGTAGGCGAGCGCAGCCGTCGGCGACGGGAAGCCGCGCTTGCCGCATGGTCGAGCCCGCCGTCAGGCAGGGTCAGCTTGCACCCGAGCATGCCGATCTCGGGCCGTTCCTCGAACGCCTCGACGAGGCTCCGCAGAGCGCCGGGCGGGACGACCGTGTCGGGATTCAGGAAGAGCAGGAACCGTCCTCGCGCACGAGGTATCGCCAGATTGTTCGCCGCTGCAAACCCTGCGTTCCTATCGAGTTCGATGAGGGTCACGTCCGGACGACGAGCGACCTCGGCCGATCCATCGGTCGATCCGTTGTCCACGACGATCAAGTCGAGATCGATGTCCGATCGATTCGACTGCAGCGAATCGAGGCACTGAGCCAGCAACGCCCTGCAGTCGTAGCTGACAGTGATGATCGAGAGAGAGGGCTGGGAGAGCACGGGGCTCGGGCCGGCCAGTGCCCGGGGCTCCACCTACGGGGCGCCCTGCCCGGACACCAGGACACGCACCGTGCGCGCGAGAATGGTCAGGTCCAAGCCGATGGACCAGCTCGCGACATAGCTCAGCTCGAGCCGCAGCCGATCGTCGTAGTCGGTGTCGGACCGCCCGTTCACCTGCCAGTAGCCGGTCATGCCCGGCTTGACCGTTAGCAACTCCTCAGTCACGTCTGTCGGCCGTTCCAGCTCGTCGATCAGCATTGGCCGGGGACCTACAAGGCTCATCTCCCCGCGCAGCACATTCCAGAGTTGCGGTAGCTCATCGAGCGACGTGCGACGGAGCCAACTGCCGAACCGCGTTACCCGGGGGTCATGGTCGAGCTTGTGCTTCAGGCTGTACTCGCTCGCGAGCGCGGCCTCGAGCGGGGGAGCTGAGTCGAGGCCGGGGCCGGCCACGTGCATCGTCCTGAATTTCACGACGTTCGAAGAGCTCGCCATCACGGCCAGGCCGTTGTTGTCTGAAGAACACCGGCCCCGGTGAGTCGAGCTTGATCCGAATCGCGATGATACGCGAAGAGCGGCATGAGGAGGACGAGCCCGACGAGGCTGCCGAACAGGTCGAGGACTCCCTTCAGAGTCCGCGATCCCGCGGGCAAGCGGACCGGTGGAGCCCCAATACGGGAACGCCCTCGATCTCGTGAACCCGTGCCCCTGGGCCGACGATGTCGAAGAGCCGCGGGATGACGTCAACCTGCACATCGCGTTGCCGTAGTCAGACGCAAGTCGCTCATCAGTCGAGGTGGGTCGTCGCTGCCGAACGCAACGATGACTCGCTCGATGTCGAGCTCGTGGACGATCAACGGTAGCTCGTCGATGGTCCCGAGCAAGTGAGAGATCTCCGAGGTCGTTCCGACGGCTCGCCGGCTCTTCGTCGACGAACCCGAGCAGGTTGATCCCGTACTCGGGGTGGCGTAGTAGCTTCGATCCGACCAGCTGGCCAATCTCGCCTGCGCCGACGATGACCGTGTTCTGCACGTATGCAGACGATCTGCGTACCGACTGTACGAGCAATCGCGCGTGCGGAGGGGATGAGCAAGACGGCCGCGATCCAGAACGTGAGCAACTTCGGCAGGTATGGATCGGCGGCCTGTGTCAGCCAGGAGAGCGTCAACAGGCACCAGGAGCCCATCGTCACCACGACGATGACCCGCGCGGTGTCATCAAACGTGCGGTGATCCGCGCGCTCCTCGTCGTTCGCATAAAGGCCGAAGATGTGTGCGAGCAGCACCCACGCCGGCAACGTCACCATGAACAGAGCGATCTCGATCGCGGGCCTCACGCGGTCGACGTCAGGGGCGCCGCCGAACATCAACTGCGCCAAGACGAAGGCTCCTGTCAGGCTGATCACGTCGACCGTCACGAGGAGCCCGGCGCATGATCCATCTACGCCGATACGTCCTGTCGCCGCGCCGCGTATGGATCAGCTCACGCGTCCGCTCGTCCACGAGGTCTATCAGCTCGAACGCTCGACCATCGACATCGTCGCGCGATGCGGAACGCGGAACAGCCAGGTCGATTTCGGTCAGCGGAGATCACCTCCCTCCGCGACGGCGGTCGCCTTCGCCTGTACCGAGGCAACGCGGTCTTCGAGGGCGGGCACATCGCCGGACGGGTGGCCGCCGTACACATAGCCGTAGCCGTAACCCACGGAATCGACTGCCGTCTGAGCCTGTGACGACGTAGCCGAGCTTCGGTACGGGCGCAGCCTCGAGCAGCCGCCTCAGCTCGTCCAGCGATTGGCCGGCGCATCAGGCTCAGCCGCGTCACCAAGAGAATCGCATCCGCATGAGCCGACAGCGTCATCGCGTCGCCCACACGTAGGAGGGGCGACGTGTCCAGGATCACCAGGTCGTATGTCGCTCTTAGCCGGGCGAGGATCTCGGCCAAGCGCCTGGTGCCCACGAACTCGCCGGGAGCCGGCGGCAGCGGCCCGCGTGGTCAGCACGTCGAGCGAGCCACGTCGCTCTCCGGCGTTCCTAGTGGCGTCATCGCGCGGACGGTCGGGACGGCCGCCCCAGTCCTGAGGTCGATGCGATGAAGCGCGTCCCCGAGCTCGACGTTTCCGAGCGCGACATCCGTGATCCCCTGCGCATGCAGCAGGCCGAAGAGACGATCGATGGACGGCTGGCGCAGGTCGAGGTCGACCAGCGCGACACGTGCGGCCCGAGCGCGCTTCGGCGAGCGCCAGGTTGGCCACGGTCGTCGACTTGCCTTCCTGCTCGACAGCGCTCGCGACCATGATCACGCGCATGTCTTCGCGCTCCATGCAAGCGAACTCCAGGTTCGTCCGCAACATCCGGAACGCCTCTGCGCCTGCGCCCATCGGCTGCGCCATCATCGCCAGGTCGTGGCCCTTCGCGAGTTTCCTCGGCGGCGGCGGCACACGCGCGAGCAGCGGGAGCCCCAGCCGCTCGCCGATTTCGCCCACCGAGCGCACTCGCGTATCGAGCGCGTCGATCGCGAACGCAAGTGCCACCCCCAGCACGAGGCCCAGCGCAAGGCCGAGAATCGCGTTTCGGACAGGCGACGGAGCCACCTGGACCGCCTCGTCCGCCGGTCGCACCACCGAGGCCCGCGAGGTGTTCAGCGTCTCCAGCGTCGCGAGCCGCTGCTCGGTCTGGACCAGGTTGTCGTACAGGGCAGAGTCGTCCTTCCCCTCCGCCTGGAGTTCCGCGAGCTTCTGCTCCACTTCCTTGCGCACCGACTTGACCGATGCGCTGTCGAGTTCGCCCCGGTACTGGGTGAACGCGAGCGCGTAGGCGTTCACAAGCGTCTCTGCCGACCTCGGATCCGGGTCGGTGACCGTAAACTCGAGAATGTCGCTAGCACCCTTGGATGCCACCGAGGACTCGGCGCGAAGAGCGTCGGCAGTCAAATTCTTCACGCCCGCGATCTTCAGCGCCCGTTCCGCCACAGTGGGCACCGAGGCGAGATTCACTTGCGTCTCGGCAGCCCGATCCTCGTTAGCGAACAGCGTCTGGTTCTCGATGCCGGTGATCGCCGAGCCGATGTCCTGCTTGTTCAGATACACCTCGGCGGACGACTGATAGAGCGCCTCCTGCCGTGCCGAGAAGAAGAACGCGGCTACAGGGACAACCAGTGCGAACACGAGCACGATCCACTTGCGCCGCCGCAGGACGCCTATGTACATGGCAGGCGATCGCCCGCTCTTCCGCAGAGTGGTACGCCAAACAACTCCCCTTCCCGCAGCCCGCAGCTCTGAAAAACAGAAGTCTCGCACCTCTGAGACAAGTTGCGCCGAAGCATCCTGAGCGGCTCCCTTCGTCCGCATCGGTACTCCGTCCCCATATGCTTTCAAGCGCTACGGCGAACCCGCGCGGCCTGGCTCAGGCGGGGGAACGAGTCGGCCGGGGCGTATGCAGCTTGTGATCTACCGTGAGCAGGCGCCACCTCGTTCCATCCGCAAGGTGGCACGAGCGCTCGGGCGAGGTCGAAGAAGCTTCATCCAGCTCGCCGCGAAGCGGATGGATGAGGACACCTACGGAGCGTTCGTCCGCGACTGCTATGCGCTCGTACGGGAGCGGCTCGGGTACTAGTCAGCCGCAGGCGCGCATCCGAGCCCGCCAAGGCAAGTCGTCTACGCCTGCCGACGTGTCGCGACCTGCGACTCCGTCGCCCGCGCTTGACGCTCGCGAGCGATGTAAGCGTCGAGCAGGTCGGCAGCCTCCGTCTCGTTTCCGGGCATCAAGTGGCCGTAGCGGTCGAGCGTGATCGTGATGGACGCGTGACCCATGTACGTGCTGATGGCCTTTGAGTTGACACCGGCGGCGATGAGAAGGCTCGCGTACGTGTGGCGGGCTTCGTGGAGCGTGATCGGCGTCAGTCCCGCTGCATGCCAAGCCTTCTCAGCTCGTATCTTGAGGGCGCGGTCATCGAAGGGCCTCGTCGCGGTGCGGCCGAACAGAAGTCCCGTACTTCTGCCCAGCCGCTGCTGGTGCGCCGCGAGGTGGCCGCGAAGCTCCTGCGTGACCGGGACGCGGCGCGTGCCCGCATCGCTCTTCGGTTCGATGAACTCGCCGGCGACCGGGTCGTAGGATCGTTCGACCGCGATCGTGCTGGCAACACCGTTGGTGTCGAACGCGTGCTCGACGTCGAGCGCCATCAACTCGCCGCGTCGGAGGCCGCGAAGCAACGCGGTGGCCCACACGCGCTCGATCACCCTCGGGCAGCACCGCGAGCAACTTGTCGGCCTCACTCACTGACGCGATTCGGTCACGTCTGTCCACGAACCGCGGGAAGCTGCAATCCGGCAGTCGGGTTCACCGCAACCTCCCCGCGTGCGACGGCGCGCCGGTAGAGGGCTCTGACGCCCATGAAGGTGTTTCGGATAGTGGAGGGATCGTGACCGTCGGCGAGGAGCTGATCGGCCAGGTCTTGGAAGTCGCGAAGCTCGAGGAGGGACACCTTCACGCCTTCGAGCACCGGAAGGACGCGTGCCTCCATCCCGAGGTCATACGACCGCAGCGCAGAGGGCTTGTATGGATCGCCTGAGCGGGTACGGATCGTGCCGGCCTTCGCTCCGTCGAGCCAGACCGTCCATGCCTCACGAAGCGTCGCACTCGACGCATTGCGACGGTTGCCGCCGCGAATCTCGCCTCCGGAGTCGCGTCTCCGACCCTCGATCAGGGTGGCGACGATGCGTCGGATCTTGTGACTCTGCCCCGCCGCCTCATGGCAGTCACAGCGACCACCTCGCGTCGTCGCGCACGAGCGGTCGTGTCGAACGCGGGTCCCTTGGTGGGTACGGTGTTGATGCATGGGAGGTGTGCCTCCTGTGCCGGGGGCGGGCCGTTCGCGCGGTGCCGCCCCATTTGCTTGTCAAGTAGATCATGCCTGATTCAGCGAGAGGAAGTGTCGATTTCGGGGCCTTTCGAGGCCTGAGTTGAGCCACTTCGGCGTAGTGAACTGCAGGGTGTACCGAGGCGCCTAGAAAGCACTGTTTTGCAGGTATTTTCGTTGTGAACCAGAGTCTAGAAGTGTAAGCGAGTGTGAGGTGTTTCGGTAACGGCGGGGGTGGGATTCGAACCCACGAGGCGCTTGCACGCCCAACGGTTTTCAAGACCGCCCCGTTCGACCGCTCCGGCACCCCGCCGGAGCGCATTGTGACCGACGGCTATGCGCGGACTTCGGCGGGGGCGCCGTAGCGCCGGAGGATCTCCGGGACGCCGCCCTGGAAGTTCTCGAGGATCGCGAGCAGCGCCCGGTCGGTGACCATCGTCCCGTTCAGCGTGTGCGGGTGCTCGAGGCCGCGCTCGCCCCGGTAGCGGATCCCGAGGCGGCGGGCCTGGTAGTCGGTCGTGTTCGAGCACGAGGTGATCTCGCGGTAGCGCTCCTGGAACGGGAACCATGCCTCGATGTCGTACTTCTTGGCCGCGGATGCGCCGAGGTCGCCTGCGGCCACGTTCACCACGCGGTAGGGGAGCCCGAGCGCGTCGACGAGCTCCTCCTCGAGGGCGAGCATGCGCTCGTGCTCGTCCCACGAGGTCTCGGGCTCGACGAACACGAACATCTCGACCTTGTTGAACTGGTGCACCCGGAACATCCCGCGCGTGTCCTTCCCCGCGGCGCCCGCCTCCCGACGGAAGTTGGTCGAGAAGCCCGCGTAGCGGAGCGGGAGCTCCTCGAGGATCTCGCCCATGTGCAGCGCGGCCAGGGCGACCTCGGACGTGCCGGTGAGGTACAGGCCGTCGGCCTCGAGCGCGTAGATGTTCGAGCGGTCGGTGGGGAAGAACCCGGTCCCGTACATCGCCTCCTCGCGGACGAGCACGGGCGGGAGGACCGGCGTGAAGCCGGCCTGCGCGAGGTGGTCGAGGGCGAACCGGTACAGCGCCATCGCCACGAGCGCCGAGTCGCCGATGACGTACCCGAAGCGCGCGCCCGAGATGCGTGCGGCACGTTCCATGTCGAACCGGCCGATCTCGGTGTGCTCCCGCGGAGCCTCGAGCGCCGGCGGCTCCCCGGATCGCCGAACCTCGACCGCGTCCTCCTCCGTGTCGCCGTCCGGCGCGGACTCGTGGGGAGGGTTCGGCACGGGCGCGAGCGCGGCGTCGCGCTCGGCCTCGGCGGCGGCGAGCTCCTCCTCCGCCGCCTTCAGCTCCTCCTTGACGGCCCGGAGCTCCTCGAGCTGCTCGGGGGTCGGCTTGCCCGCGAGCTTCGTCCGCGAGCGGAGCTCGTCGACGCGCGGGACGAGCGCGCGCCAGCGCTCGTCGGCGGCGAGGAGGGCGTCGAACGCCTCCGCCGACCCTTTCCGCGCGAGCGCCGCGCGGTACGCCTCGGGAGCGGCGCGGGCCGCCTTGAGATCGATCACGGGTCGGAGTCTAGAAGGGCGCTAGCTGCCGGCCACGCTGGAGACGTAGGCCGCGACGTTCTGGATGTCCTCCTCGCTGAGCGTGCTCGAGAAGGGGGGCATTTCGCCGAAGCCGTTCGTCACGCGGTCGACGACGTGGTCATAGCTCGGCTGTGCGTCGTCGAGGTTCGGACCGACGGTCCCGGAGGTGCCGGCGTCGCCGAGCGTGTGGCACGTGCCGCACCCGGACGTCCCGAGGAAGATCTCCTTGCCCGCGGCGGGATCGCCTTCGCCCGCCTCGCCCTCGGTAGTCGTCGTCTCGGTCGTGGTCGTCTCCGTGGTCGTGCCCGTGACCGTGTCCGGGGTGGGCGTGGCTTCCTCCTCGCCGCCGCACCCGACGGCGAAGACCCCGACCGCGAGCGCCAGCGCGACGAGTGCGAGAGGTGTGCGGCGCATCGGCGCCGATCCTAACGAACCGCGAGAGGGTCGCGCAGCGACCCTCTCGCGCGCGTGGTCGTCAGGCGGCGCGGAGCCTCCGCTGGAGGCCCTTGAGCTTGAACGCGAGGAAGAGCTCGGTGATCCCCCGCATCAGCGCGACGATTCCGACGTAGACCACGAGCAGGATCGCCTTCTCCTTGAAGTCCCCCGCGACCCAGAAGGCGAGCAGGATCTGGGCGAGGCCGGCGACGAGCTGGAGCCACCAGAGGTCGAACTCGTCCTTCGTCACGAACGCCACGGTCACGTCGAAGATGCCGCGGAAGAGGAGGAAGAGGCCGACGAGGGCGGCGAGCGTCGCGAACGTGTCGTACGGGTGGATCAGGGCGTAGATCCCGACGAGGACGAAGAGCACGCCGAGGATGCCGTGCACGATCTTCCAGCCCGTCGTCGAGACCGTGATCTCGAAGAACTCGTTCACGCCGGCGATGATCGCGACCACGCCGAACAGGTACGAGATCGCCGAGACCGTCGTGTAGTCCCACTGGAACACGATGAGAGCGAAGACGAGCCAGGCGATGCCCGTGAAGAGGAAGAGCCACCACCTCCCGGCTGCCTCCTCGAGGACCTCGCGCTCCTCGAACATCGAGTCGATCGTCGTCATGGGGCCTCCTGGGTGCGATTCGCGACGGCGCGAGCGGATTCGCGCCGTCGTCCCGCATTCCTGCCGCGACCTCTAGTCTCCGGGGCGATGCTCCTCGAGCGCAGCATGCACCCCTCGTGGCTCTCGAACGCGTACCTCCTCGGGGACGAGCACGGCGGCACTGCGGTCTTCGTGGACAGCGGGGCACCGCTCGAGCCGCTGCTCGAGACCGTCGAGCGCGAGCGGTTGACGCCGACGCACCTGCTCGTCACGCACGGCCACGCCGATCACGTCGCCGGCAACGACCAGCTCGTCGCGCGGTTCGGGCTCGTCGTGACGAGCGGGCCGGTCGAGACGGGCGCGCTTCACGTCGAGGTCCTGCCGACGCCCGGCCACTCGGACGACGGCGTTTCCTTCGTCGTCGGCGGCGAGCTCTGCTTCACGGGGGACACGCTCTTCCGCGACGCCGTCGGCGGAGGCCCTGCCGACGAGCTGCGGAGCTCGGTGATGGACGTTCTCATGAACCTGCCGCCGGACCTTCGCGTCCTGCCGGGCCACACGGACGAGACCACGATCGGGCGGGAGTGGGAGGAGAACCCGTTCGTCCGCTACTGGCGCGGGCTCGACGGCGAGGACGGACGCACGTGCCGGGTGCACGGCGACGAGGCGACGCTGGTCGTGTGGTCTCCCGACTACGACGGCAAGGGGAAGGCGCTCGTCCGCTTCGCGAGCGGTGGCGAGGCGATCGTCGGCGCGTCTCGCATCTCGTTCTGACCGTCGACGGCACATTCATACCCCTGAGGGGTATACTTTCCCTCGGCCACATCGGAGAGGAGAGCAGTGAGCGAGACGATCACCTACAGCGTTCCCGCGATCCACTGCGCGCACTGCGCGATGTCGATCCGCGAGGAGGTCTCCGAGGTCGAGGGCGTCGAGGGCGTCGACGTCGACCTCGAGACGAAGGTCGTGACGATCCGGGGCAGCGCGCTCGAGGACGCGGCGCTGCGCGCGGCGATCGAGGAAGCGGGGTACGAGGCGGCGTGACGACGGCCGTCGAGCACGATGCGCGGGTCGACCTCGCGCTCGAGGGGATGACCTGCGCCGCGTGCGCGAACCGCATCGAGCGCAAGCTGAACAGGCTGGAGGGCGTCGAGGCGTCGGTCAACTACGCGACCGAGCAGGCCGCCGTGCGCTACGACGCGGATCGCGTCGCGCTCGCCGACCTCGTCGGCGCGGTCGAGGCTGCCGGGTACCACGCGCGGCTCGCCGGCGACGAGGGCGAGGCGGAGGATCGCGCGGCCGCGCTCCGCACGCGGCTCCTCGCTGCGGCAGCGCTGACCGCGCCGCTGACGGCGCTCGCGATGATCCCGCCCCTGCAGTTCCAGGGCTGGGAGTGGGCCGCCTTCGCGCTCGCGACCCCCGTCGTCCTGTGGGCCGGCCTCGGCTTCCATCGCGCGGCCGTGCTCAACGCCCGCCACCTCTCCGCCACGATGGACACGCTCGTCTCCATCGGGACGCTCACGGCCTGGACGTGGTCGGTGGTCGCCCTCCTCGTCCTCGACGATGCCGACACGTACTTCGAGGTCGCGGCGGTGATCACGACGCTGATCCTCCTCGGGAGGTACCTCGAGGCGCGGGCGAGGCGCCGCTCGAGCTCGGCGATCCGGGCGTTGCTCGAGCTCGGCGCCAAGGACGCGCGGGTGCTGCGCGACGGCGTCGAGGCGTCCGTGGCGATCGAGGACGTGCAGCCCGGCGATCTGCTCGTCGTGCGGCCCGGGGAGAAGATCCCCACCGACGGCGTCGTCGTCGAGGGCGGCTCCGCGGTCGATCAGTCGATGCTCACCGGCGAGCCCGTGCCAGTGGACGTCCGGCCCGGGTCCGAGGTCGCCGGCGCGACCGTGAACACCTACGGGCGGATCGTCGTCCGCGCCACGAAGGTCGGGGCCGAGACGGCGCTCGCCCAGATCGCGCGCCTCGTCGCCGAGGCGCAGTCCGGGAAGGCGCCGATCCAGCGTCTCGTCGACCGCGTCTCCGGCGTGTTCGTCCCCGTCGTCCTCGGCATCGCGCTCGCGACGCTCGCGGGCTGGTTGCTCGTCACCGGCGACCCGACCGCCGCGTTCACGGCGTCGGTCGCCGTGCTCATCATCGCCTGCCCCTGCGCGCTCGGGCTCGCGACGCCGACCGCGCTCATGGTGGGCACCGGGCGGGGAGCGCAGCTCGGCATCCTCATCAGGGGCCCGGAGATCCTCGAGCGGACGCGCCGGATCACGACCGTCGTCCTCGACAAGACGGGGACCGTCACCGAGGGCAGGATGGAGCTCGCCGACGTCACGCCGCTCGACGGCGCGTCGCGGGCGGACGTCCTCCGCCTCGCCGGCGCCGTCGAGGCTGCCTCGGAGCATCCGATCGCGCAGGCCGTGGCCGCCGCGGCGCGCGACGAGGTCGGGGGCGCTCCCACAGGTCCACGACTTCCGGAACGTTCCCGGAGTCGGGGTGACCGGGACGGTCGAGGGTCACGCCGTGGAGGTCGGACGGCGCGACGGCACGATCGCCGTCTCCTGGGACGGCGAGCCGAGGGCGACGCTCGCCGTGCGCGACGCGCGTCAAGCCGACGAGCGCCGACGCGGTCGCGGAGCTCCGGCGACTGGGGCTCACGCCGGTCCTCCTCACCGGGGACGCCCGCGCGACCGCCGAGCGGGTCGCCGGCGAGGTCGGGATCGAGCGCGTGCTCGCCGAGGTGTACCCGGAGGACAAGGTCGCCGAGGTGCGGAGGCTCCAGGAGGAAGGCGAGGTCGTGGCGATGGTGGGGGACGGGATCAACGACGCGCCCGCGCTCGCGCAGGCCGACCTCGGGCTCGCGATCGGGACGGGGACGGACGTCGCCATCGAGGCCTCGGACATCACGCTCGTCTCGGGCGACCTGCGGGCGGCCGCGGACGCGATCGCGCTCGCGCGCCGGACGCTCCGCACGATCAAGGGGAACCTGTTCTGGGCGTTCGCCTACAACGTCGCGGCGATCCCGCTCGCCGTCGCCGGGCTGCTCGACCCGATCGTCGCCGCCGCGGCGATGGCCTTCTCGAGCGTGTTCGTCGTGACGAACTCGCTCCGGCTGCGGCGCTTCCACTCCGCGCGGGAGGAGATCGCATGAGCGACACGCACACGCACGCGCCCGGATACGCGGGCGACAAGGAGGCGCTCGTCAAGCGGCTCCACCGGATCGAAGGGCAGGTCCGGGGGATCGAGCGGATGGTGGAGGAGGACCGCTACTGCATCGACGTGCTGACGCAGATCGCGGCCGTGAACACCGCGCTCGAGAGCCTGGCGTTCCGGATCCTCGACGACCACGTCAACCACTGCGTGGCGGGGGCTCTCGCCTCGGGCGACGAGTCCGACGCCGCCGCGAAGACGACCGAGCTGCTCGAGGCCGTCCACCGCTTCGCCCGCGTGCGCTGAGCCGCGGTTCGTTAGCTTCGGCCGGGTGGCGGAACGGATTCTCACCCGCCGGGAGCTGAACCGGGCCCTCCTCGCCAGGCAGCTCCTCCTGGAGCGGTCGCGACTCCCGGTCGCGCGGGCGGTCGAGCGGATCGGCGGCATCCAGGACCAGTACGCGCCCAACGCCTACCTCCGCCTCTTCTCGTGCCTCGAGGGGTTTCGCCGCGACGACCTGACACGCGCGCTCGAGCGGCGCACGGTCGTCCAGGCGTCGCTGATGCGAGCGACGATCCACGTCGTCTCGAAGCGGGACTTCTGGCCCTTCGCCGTCGCGATCCGCGCGGCGCTCCGGGAGTGGCTGCTCCGGGTACGGAGACCGCAACCCGACGAGCGGGAGCTCGAGGCCGTCGCCGCGAAGGTCCGCGAGCATCTGGCCGGCGGCACCATGAGCTACGGACAGCTCGATGCGCTGACCGAGCGGGGCTGGCACAACGCGTCGCCCTGGCTGGAGCTCGTGCGCGTGCCGCCCTCCGGCACCTGGGACCAGCGCCGCGCCCATCTCTTCCAGACCGCCGAGCGCTGGATCGGCCCCGAGGACGTCGAGCCGGACGCCGCGCTCGACCACCTCGTGCGACGGTACCTGGGCGCGTTCGGGCCGGCGACGCGCGCGGACATCGCCTCCTGGGCGGGCCTCAAGGCGAAGGATCTCACCGGGCCGCTCGGGCGCCTCGCTCTCCGTCGCTTCCTCGACGAGAGCGGGCAGGAGCTGCTCGACCTCCCGCGCGCGCCGCTTCCCGAACCGGAGACGCCGGCGCCGGTCCGCTTCCTGCCGACGTGGGACTCGGTGCTGCTCGTCCACGCGAGGCGGACCCGGGTCCTCCCGGAGGAGCATCGCCCCGTCGTCTTCAGCACGAAGAACCCGCCCTCCGTGCCGACGTTCCTCGTGGACGGCGCCGTCGCCGGCACGTGGCGGTACGACGGCGGCCGCGTCGAGCTCGCGCCGTTCGGGAAGCTCGACCGGAGCGTGCTCCGCGAGCTGCGCGAGGAGGCGGAGCGGCTGGCCGCCTTTCACGCCTGAGCCCCGGTTTGAGCTAGGCGCCCGCGGCGAAGCGGCGGAGCTCGTCCTCGACGAGCTCCGCCCAGCGCCCGGCCCGCGGGAGCGGCACGAGGCGTCCCCACGGAGATCGCACCGCGACTCCGTGCACCGCTCCGCGGATGACGGTGTAGCTCCCGTCGACCCCGAGGGCGCGGGCGCGCTCGAACCCCCTGCGCGAGCTGCGCGGGGAGACGCCGGGGATCCCGGGCAGCCAGCGATCGAGCGCGCCGTGGAGGACCACGAGCCGCTTGCCCTCGAGCGCGGTGACGTCGAGCTCGTCCGGGATCCAGGGCGCGAGCCCGACCACCGTCTCCACGGACGGCTCCTCCGCCGCCGCGATCGCGACCGCGCCGCCCATCGAGAACCCGAGGACGAGCGTGCGGGAGGCGCCGACCTCGCGGATCGCCGCCTCCGTGTCCTCCACGCACCACTCGAGCTTCCTCCACGACTTGACGCGGTAGCGGACCTCCGCGAACTCGAGCTCGGGAACGCGTGGCGCGAGCCGGTCGACGAGCCACTCGATCGACGCGCTCCAGGTGCCCTCGACCTCGCGCGCCTGCCCGCCGTTCACGCAGACGACGGCGCCGCGGTCGCCGTTCCCGGTCCGGCGGAGCTCCGCTCCCGTGGTCAGGCGGGTCACGCCGTCGAGCGGGGAAGCGCGTACCGGAGGAACAGATGCTGCTCGTGGCGGCGGACGCTCAGGAGCCCGGCGTCGACGAGTGGATCGAGGTCCGCCGCCTCCACGAGCCGCAGGCGGCTGTCCGGTCCGGCGTCGCCCGCGAGGAGCGGCGACACCGTGAGGAACAGCTCGTCCACCGCCCGCGCCCGGAGGAGCGAGCCGAACGTGTGCGGCCCGGCCTCCGAGAGGATCAGCCGGTGGCCGCGCTCCCGGAGCGCCCCGACCACGCGGGACGCGGGGATGTCGACGTCGTCGCCGAGCGCGACGATCGCGGACGCGTCGGGAAGCGCGCCCGCGAGGCGCTCGGCGCCGCGGTCGCTCGTCAGGACGACCGCGCCGCTCGCGAGGAGCGGGTGCGACGGGTCGATCGAGCCGCGGCCCGAGAGCACCGCGACCTCGGGACGCTCGGGTCGCCCGCGCATCGTCGTCAGCTCCGCGAAGGCCTCGGCCGCCGGCGGATACACCTTCTCGGGTCGCCACGTCCCCTCGCGGGGACGCGCGCAGCACGCCCGAGCCGATCAGCACGACGTCCGCGAAGGCCCGCAGGAGGCCCATCACGAAGTGGTCGGCGCGGCTTCCGGCTGCGATCAGGCTGTTCGAGTCCGGGATCGACGGGATCGCCACCACGCCGTCGAGCGTCGAGACGAAGTTCGCGTAGACGCACGTCTCGTCGAACCCGAGCGCGCCGCCGTACAGGCGCCCGAGCTCGGGAGGGAGCCCGAACGACGGGATGCCCGGCGCCTCGTACAGCGCTTCGAGCGGGCTCACGCCGGCGCTCCCGGCACCGACTCCGCAACCCAGCCGGCGACCGTCCGGAGGAAGGCCGGATCGATCGAGTGCCCGATTGGCGACTCGTGGTACAGGACCGCGCCGCCCGCCTCCTCGACGAGATCGCGTGCACGCCGTCCCCACTCGACCGAGATCACGGGGTCGAGCGCGCCGTGGCCGATCGCGACCCGGGGGAGGGGCGGCGCGAGGTCGAGCTCGAACCCAGGCACGGTCGGGACGAAGCCGCTCAGCGCCAGGATCGCCGCCGGACGGGGGCGCCCCGCGCCGAGGGACAGCGCCCACGCCATGACCGCGCCCTGGGAGAACCCCCCGAGCACCGCACGCCCCGGCTCGATGCCCGCCCCGGCGAAGAGCGAGTCGAGCCAGTCGCAGGCGAGCGCGTACGTCTCCGAGAACGTGGACGGGTCCGGGTAGCCGATCTCGCGCACGGCGTACCAGTGCGCCCCGCCGGGCGGAAGCCGGAGCGGGCCCCGCGGCGTCACGCCGAGGAGCCGCCGGTCGGGATCGAGGAGGTCGAGGAGTGGGAAGAGATCGCCCTCGTCGGCGCCCCTACCGTGGAAGAGGACGAGGAGGCCCTCGGGCTCGGCCGCCGCGGGGCGCGTCAGCGAGACGAGGGAGTGGTTCGGCATCGACCCGCCACCGTACTAGGCTTCCCCACCGTGGAAGGCCGTCCTCAGAAGCACCTCGCCCTCATCCTCGCCCGGGAGCTCGCGTCGCAGCTCGCGACCGCGACGTTCATCACCGACGCGGTTGGCGATCTCGTCTTCTACAACGAGCGCGCCGAGGAGCTCCTCGGCAGGTCGTTCGCCGAGGCCGGCCCGATGCCGGCCCAGAGCTGGCCGTCGCTGTTCCAGCTCGAGGACCTCGACGGCGCGCCGCTGCCGATGGAGCGGATGCCCGCCGCGATCGCGCTGATGGAGCGCCGGCCGACGCACGGCAAGCTCTGGATGACGGGGCTGGACGGCCAACGCAGGCTGCTCTCGGTCACGGCCTCGCCGCTCTTCGCGTCACCGACCGAGTTCGTCGGGATGATCGCCCTCTTCTGGCAGGACCCGGGCGACGACTGAATGTCGTTGCGGGCGAGGATCTGGGGCTGCCGCGGGTCGCTGCCGACTCCGGGCGAGGCGACCGTGCGCTACGGCGGGAACACGCCGTGCGTCGAGATCCGGACCGACGACGGCGGCCTCCTCGTCCTCGACGCGGGAACGGGCATCAAGCGACTCGGCGCCGAGCTCGAGTGGGACGGCCCGGTGCACGTGCTCCTCACCCACCTGCACCTCGACCACGTCGAAGGCCTGCGGTTCTTCTCGCCGTTCTGGCGTCCGGGCGCCGAGCTGCACATCTGGGGCCCTCCTTCGCCGCTGCACTCGCTCGAGGAGCGGATCGCGCGCGCCTTCTCGCCGCCGCTCTTCCCGCTCGAGCTCGCCGACACGCCCGCGAGCGTCACGTTTCACGACGTTCCGCACGAGACGTGGGAGATCCAGGGGGTGCTCATCGACGCCCAGCCCGTGTCCCATCCCGGCCCGACGCTCGGCTACCGGCTCGCCCTGAACGGCAGCTCGCTCGCGTACATCCCCGACCACGAGCCCGTCCTCGGCGTCGAGATGGCGGATCTCGGGTCGGAGTGGATCTCCGGATACTCCATCGCCGAGGACGTCGACGTCCTCCTGCACGACTGTCAGTTCAGCGAGGCGGAGTACCCGTCCCGCGTGGGGTGGGGGCACTCGAGCGTCGCCCACGCCGTCCAGTTCGCCCGGCGCTCCTGCGTCGGGCGCCTGGTGCTCTTCCACCACGACCCGGATCGCTCGGACGACGGGGTGGACGGGCTCGTGGCGCGCGCGCGCGAGCTGTGGGACGGCGCCTCCGGCGAGCCCCCGGTCGCCGCCTGCGAGGGCATGGCGCTCGACGTCCCGTAGGCACGTGTTCTAGCCCGCGGCACGGCGCTGTAGGGTCTTGCGACCCCTGACGAGAGGAGCTTCGTGCCTCCCGACCGCTTCGCACGCTTTCTGCCGTTGGCAGGAGTGCTCGCTGGACTCCTGCTCGCCGGTGGGCTCACCTTGACCTACAGCATTCCGAGCAGTGAGACGTCGTTCGAGGAGACGTTCTCGTGGTGGCAGGACAACCGCGGTCAGCATCAGATCTCCGGCCTTCTGCTCGCACCCCTGGTTGCGCTCATGCTCATCTTCTTCGGGGCGGGGTTGCAGCGAAGCCTTCGGACCGGCAACCGCGACTCGGGTCATGGTTCGGTTGCGTTTGGCGGCGCGATTCTCGGCGCTGCCGGGTTCGCGCTCATCGGCGAGCTCGAGGGTGCAGCAGCGAACGCAGCGCACGAGGGCCATCAGGAGGCCGTCTACGCGCTCAGCCAACTCCATTCGTACGACTGGCTGACCTTCAACGCGGCCTGGGCAGCCGTGCTGCTCGCCACGGGACTCGGCGCGCGTCGCAACGGCATGCTGCCGGGCTGGCTTGCCTGGGCGACCATCGTCCTCGGGGCGACGCAGCTGACCCCCATCGGCTTTCTCGGGTCGCTGTTCATCCCTCCGTGGCTGATAGTCGTGGGGATCTGGCTCTTCCGCAGGGAGTCCGTCCCGACCGAAACGGCGGTCGCCTTGGATGACGACAGGGCCGCGGTTTCCGGCGCTTGACGGTCGTGAGCGCGGACGCGATCGAAGAGTGGCATTCCTTCGACATGTCGCGACCACGGAGTGTCACTTGCTGCGGGCAACGGGGCGCGGCGTGAGCCCCAAGAAGCAACCCGCCGTTTCCAGCGGGTTCTGCGATGGAGCTAGCCGACTCGAACCGGCGACCTCCTGGTGCGATCTGTAGCCAGCCCTCGCGGCGCGGAAGCGGAGTACGGCCGTCCCGGGTGCGACCACTCAGCGACCAAGGCTGGCGACCGCCGGCCTGATGTCGCACGGCCCGCAAACCACGCTGCTCTAGGCGCGCAGTCGGGCTCAGCCCACGCTGAGCAGGCGCCAGTCGGTCGCCAGGACCCGACCGATCAGGCGGAAGCGGCTGTTCCCCAGCGGACGGAAGACCAGGGTCTCGCCCTCCAGGAGCTCGAGATGGGCCGCGTCCACGACGAGGCTGCCGTGCGTCACGAGGACAGTGAGAGTCCCGGGTCGCGGCTTCGTCCCGAAGAGACTGCGCGCGGCACGGATCTGGCGACGCCACTGCGCATCGTGCCTCTCCGTGATCGTGTTCAGGAGCGCCCGGCTCACCCGCGCCCGACCGAAGGCGAGCCGGGCGGTCTCGAGCGTCCGGCAGTACGGGCTCGCGAGCACCGTGCCGACCTTCAGCCCGAGACGGCGCACGTGGTAGCCGATCGCCTGCGCAGCCACGCGCCCGCGTGCGGAGAGGTTGCGCTGCGTGCTGCAGTCGTCGAGCACGACGGGGTCCGCGTCGGGCTTCGAGAAGTCGGTCGCCGCGTGGCGGAGGACGAGGACGAGGCCGCCACGCTTCAGTCCGGCGCCCAGACCGGGATCGGCGCTCGAGGCGCCCCCCGCGACGACCGCCGCCCAGAGCGCGGCCGCGAGGATGGCGAGCGCCAGGCGCCCGCGCGACGATGCACGGAGTGGGTCGATGACGTCCTCCCGGCGTTCGGGTCAACCCACGGTACCGTCTGCGCGCGTACGTCATCCCCCACCCTGGTTCGGGAGCTTCAGCGAGACTTCCCCGGAGGCAAGATCGAGACCTGCTTCAGCTCGTCCGGCTACCTGGACGACAGCGGCACGTCCGCGATCTCGGAACGAACAAGACGGTCGCCGTCAAGGCCCGAAAGCTGCTCCGCAGGCCCTTGATTCCGCCAGGCGGTGTCTCTACTCTCCCGCCCGATGAGTCGCGCGATGATCCTCGCAGCGTTTGTCGCGATCGTCGTCGCGGCCGGGTCGGCGGCTTCAGGGCCGGCAGCCCCGGTCGCTGTACCGAAGGTACCGACGCCGAAGCTCTACGACGTTCGAATCGCGTCGAATCTCAAGACGACTTGGATCGATCACGGCTGCGGTGGGAGCTGCGAAGACGGATACAGCGGCACGCAGGCGCGCACGCTCACGGTCAAGGGACTGCGCGTGACGTTCATGGATCGGGGGTTCACCCTTGCCGGCTCCATCGTGACGCAGGGTCGCAAGGCCGGCATGCAGACGACCACGTGGGACCATCGCACCCGGTTTTGCGGGCCGGAGAAGCCTGTCGTGACAACGCTGACGGCCGTCGAGGTGCTAGGGGGCTACGACCTGAAGAGGAAGTCTGCCGAGGCGACGCTCCGCATCAACTCCGGTCCGGTCGGGCCGCCGAAGGGTGACCCGATCACGTGCTCGAGCAACGCCCAGATCGTGCCCATTGCTGCGCGGATCGGCGGTAGCCGCGTCGGCGGACAACTGACTGACTCGTATGTGAGCCTCGCCATCAACGTTGCGAGGCCGGCGGACGGCAAGCCTGGATTCCCCCTCGACCGCATGACTGCAGGAAAGGCCTTCACGCTCGCGCTCAGCGGTAAGTCGGTCAGCAACCAGGAGGACGTGAAGCTCAAGAAGCAGGAGACCGTCACGACCGGCTCGGTGCGCATCGTCTTCACGCCACGCGCGCGCACGTGAGCTGATGGCCCGCCTCGGCGTTGTCGTCGCAGGCGTCGGGCTGCTGTTGGCCGGCATGGCAGGCGCGTCGAGCGCAGAGCTTCCGCGTGGCTGGTGGAAGGGACGCGACATGACACACTCCCCCGGGGGATGAACGAAGACTCCACACGGGACGGGCCGGCTGTCCAGGACTCGCGGCCGCTGTCAGGCGCCCGGCGTCGGGGACGCTCCGCGCCTGGGCTCGCCGCCGTGGCCGTCGTGACCACGCTGACCGTCGTGGCCGGTGTTGCTCTGATCCAGAGCGATGGCGGTTCCGAGGCGACGACCTCGCCGGGCTCGACGCAGGTGTTCGCGGACCTCTTGCCCGATGCGACGGTGGCGCTTCCGCCGGCGCCGATCAGCACACGCGAAATCCCGCACGCCATCTGGTCGGGCAAGGAGTGGATCGTGTGGGGAGGTCTCGATGCTCGTCGGGCATCTACGGGCGACGGTGCGGCGTTCAACCTGGCGACCGGCACCTGGCGGGTGATCGCTCAGGCTCCCATCGAAGGCCGCAACCATGCGCAGGTCGCATGGACGGGTACCGAGATGATCGTGTGGGGCGGCCTCCACAGAACCGGCACAGTTACAGACGGTGCCTACGACCAGACGGGCCTCGCAGACGGCGCTGCCTACAACCCGACCACCGACACGTGGCGACGCCTGCCCGAAGCACCGATCGGTTCGGGTTCGGGTTGTTGCGCGGTGTGGACGGGCGACGAGTTCATCACTCTCGGAGGCAGCGAGGACGCGCCTCAGCTAGCCGCGTACAACCCGGTGACGAACGAGTGGCGCCGGCTTGCCGACCCGCCTGCTGGCGGCTCTTCCGAGATGGTCTGGACCGGCACCGCAATCCTCGCGACGTTCCATCTAGACCGCTCGAACGTGCTTGCGCGCTACGACGTGAGCACCGACGCGTGGCGCGTCGATGAAGGGTACGCCGCGCTGGTCGGAGTCCCCGATGCCGACGGAGTGGCGCGCACCGTCCTCGCCGTGCCGTCCCGGCCAGGGGCGCCGGTCGACAAGCTCGACAGCGCGGGCGACTCGATCGGACGTCTGCCGGGCGTACCCGCCGACTCGGGCGAGTTCGGGGACGAGCTCCATGCATCGGGGGTGTGGGTCGGCGAGCAGGTGCTGCTCTGGATCCGCGGCGCTGACTGGCTCCTTCCCTCCCAAGGCAGCACGCAAGCGTGGGCGCTGAACCCCGCGACCGAGACGTGGCGGTCGCTCCCCGGTGACATGTTGTCCCTCGACAACGACATCGTGGCATGGATCACCGCCGGCGACGTTCTGCTCGCATGGGGCGGCGAGGACAGCGATGTCCACGGCGGCGTCGCCTATCGAGCGCCAACCGCCTCCACCGATTGATCACGCGCGCGGAAACCGAAGCGGGTTTCGAGATGGAGCTAGTCGGACTCGAACCGACGACCTCCTGGGTGCGATCCAGGCGCTCTCCCAGCTGAGCTATAGCCCCGCGCGGCAGAGAGTGTAGCCGCCGCCGAGACCTTTTCTCGGCCGCTAGCCGCCCGGCCGGTTCGGCGTGCCGAAGCCGAAGCCCGGGCCGGAGGGGGCCGGGTTTGCGGTCTTCACAGGCTTGCAGATCGGCGTGGGGGCGTCCTCGTTCCCGGGGACGACCCGGGGCCGGTCCTGCGCGTGCGGGATCGCCGCGCCGCCGATCAAGATGCCGAGCACGAGCAGCCAGAGCGCCGCGGTCAGGCGTGCCCAGATCGGGTACGGGCGGTGGGACTCCAGTGCAGGAGGCGCGGCCGCGACCGGGAGCGCGGAGAGCGGCCGGCGCCGCTCGGGCGCGCGATCCGGTAGCGACGCGCGTGCGCGCGCGCCGAGCTCGGGGTCGACGAGGGCGAGTTCGGGGCTGAGCGGCTCGTGGGCCATGTCGGGGGATTCTGGCTGAAGGGCTCCATCCCTCGCGGAGCGACCGTCTCCTGGAGGAGTGACGAGTTCGTGCCGGTGTCTCCACAGCGTCGCTCAACCATGCGGGATCGCTGGCCCATGTCGCTTTCGGACCTCTGGCTCTTCGGCGGCGGGTCGACTACCACGGGCTCCGACATCGACGAAGGGAGGATGCGTGCACGCACGCACGATCGGAATCGGGATTGCCGTGCTCGCGGCTGTTTTTGGCACCGCGACACTGGCGTCCGGCGCGTCCGCGGTCGCGGCGCAGGGCGACGTGATCACGGCCTGCCAGAAGCGCGGGGGCTTCCTGAGGGTCGTCCGCAGCGCCTCGGCCTGCCGGGCGTCCGAGCGCGTGGTGACCTGGAACGAGGAAGGCCCCGCCGGTCCGCCCGGTCCTGCCGGGTCCTGCCGGGCCTGCCGGGCCAGCAGGGGTGACCGGTCCGGCGGGCCCGATGGGACCTGCCGGGCCGATGGGCCCCGCGGGTGCGACCGGCCCTGCAGGTCCTTCGGGTGCTGCTGGTCCCGCCGGCCCGGCGGGTCCTGCCGGTCCCGCAGGCCCGCAGGGGCCTGCCGGCCCGGCCTCGTTGACCGCCCTCGACGGGACGGCCTGCTCCCGGTTCGACGGCTCGGCCGGAACGGTCGACGTCGTCACTACCGCGGCGAACGTCGTCGAGATCCAGTGCGACGGCGGAGGCGGGCCGCCGCCTCCGCCGACCGACGCCGACCTCGTGATCAACGAGGTCGACTACGACCAGGTCGGCACCGACGGGAACGGGTTCGTCGAGCTGAAGAACGTCGGAACGAGCTCGGCGACGCTCGACGGAATTGCCCTCGTCCTCGTGAACGGAGGCGACGGCCAGGAGTACGAGCGCGCTGCGCTGTCCGGCACGTTGGCGGCGGGGGCGTATCTCGTGGTTCCCGTCGAGATGCAGAACGGGGCCCCGGACGGGCTCGCGCTGATCGACACCGCGACGAAGGCGCTGCTCGACGCGCTGTCGTACGAGGGTGAGATCCACACGGCGACGATCGAGGGGCAGGTGTACGACCTCGTCGAGGGCACGGCGCTGCCCGCCTCGGTCGCCGACTCGAACTCGGTCGACGGCTCCCTGTCCCGGCTCCCCGACGGAGCGGACACGAACGACGCCGCGACCGACTGGGCGTTCACCACGACGAAGACGCCGGGAGCGGCGAACGCCGCGTCCTCCTAGCTCACGATGCTCCCGCGTCCGGCCGTCGACGCCGGGCGCGGGAGCGCTCGCGTTTCTCGAGCGTCGCCTCGAGCTCGGCGAGCTCGCGCCGGAGCTCCTCGTAGCTTCGCCAGCGCTCCGGAGCGAGCCGGCCCTCGGCGAGGGCCGCACGGACGGCGCAGCCGGGCTCGGTGTCGTGCCGGCAGTCGGTGAAGCGGCATCCCGCGGCGAGCTCGGCGATGTCCTCGAACGCGTCCTCGAGGCCCTCGTCGGCCAGCCAGAGGTGGACCTCGCGCATCCCGGGGTTGTCGACGACGAGCCCTCCGCCCGGGAGCAGGACGAGCTCCCTGCGGGTGGTCGTGTGCCGACCCGCGCCGTCCTCCCGCACCGCGCCCGTCGCGAGGCGCTCGTCGCCGGCCAGGGTGTTGACGAGCGTCGACTTGCCGGCCCCCGACGGACCGACGAGCGCACCGGTCACGCCGGGAGGCAGGTGGGCGCGAACAGCGGCGAGGCCCAGCCCGGTGACGGAGGAGACCGCGTGCACCGGCACCCCACCGCCGACGACCTCGACCTCGGCCGCCACGGCGTCCGCATCCGGCTCGAGGTCGGCCTTCGTGAGGACGACGACCGGCTGCGCGCCGCTCTCCCACGCGACCGTGAGATAGCGCTCGAGGACCCGCGCGTTCACGTCCGAGAGCGCCACCGTGACGAGCACGACGTCGAGGTTGGCGGCGATCACCTGCTCGCGAGCGGCCCGCGAGCCGGGCTCGTGCGCGGCACGGCGCGAGAACTGCGTCCGCCGGGGGAGGACGGCGCGGATCTCGGGCTCCTGCGAAACCGTGTCCAGCGCCACCCAGTCGCCCACGACGGGGAGCTCGGCGCGCGAGGTCGCGTGCCGGAGTCGCCCCGTGGTGCGCGCGCGCACCTCGCCGCCCTCGGTCACGACGTCCCAGGCGCCGCGGTGCTGCACCGAAACCCGTCCGGGGACGAGGCCCTCCTCGCGAAACGGCTCGAACGACCTCGCCCACGCCTCGTCCCAGCCCAGCGTCTCGAGTGTGAGCACGGCGTCATTGTCACGAACCTGCGCCGGTGACGTTTCGATCGTGACGTCTCGGAGCATGAAGCCCTCCGAGGGAGTAGAGTCGGCCCCGTTCCGTCACGGGAGAGAGGGGAGAGAAATGCCACGTCGTCTGACCCACGTCCGCGTGCTCGCGGTCGCCTCGCTGCTGTTCGTCCTGGCTGCGTTCGTCGTCGGAGGCGGCGCCGTCGCGGCCAAGCCGCCCGACTTCCCGCTCACGGAGAAGATGGTCTTCTTCGCCTCCGACGGGATGCGGCCGGATCTCGTGGACAAGTACGCCTCCCAGGGCGCGATGCCGACCATGACGGGGCTCATGGCGGACGGCGTCAAGGGGCAGAACGGCCTCGTCCAGGCATTTCCACCGAACACCGGCGTCGGCTGGCACACGCTCGCCACGGGGACCTATCCCGGTGAGCACGGCTCGACGAACAACACGTACCACCGCACGGGAGAGGCCAACTTCAACAACCGGACGGCGTTCGCAACGGACGGTGTGCTGCAGGCGGACTCGCTCCACCAGGCTGCCGAGCGCGCGGGGAAGACGGTGGTGTCGGTCGAGTGGGTCGGCGCACGAAACTTCAGGCCCGCGCTCCAGGGCCCGGTCGTCGACTTCCGGACGTTCTTCTCGAACAGAGGCGTCCTCCTCAACTACGACCTCGCCGGGCAGCCCGGCCTGGCCAACGCGTTCGGCGTCTCGTACCAGCG
Source organism: uncultured Actinomycetes bacterium (assembly GCA_963750595.1). Classification (GTDB taxonomy): domain Bacteria; phylum Actinomycetota; class Thermoleophilia; order Gaiellales; family Gaiellaceae; genus GMQP-bins7. Next base: position 25,532 of record CAVVRG010000005.1, read on the forward strand.
CGTCGACCTGGACGCGGCGGCAGGGTGGACGAACGTCCCGGCGTCCTTCAGCCCTGCGATGCAGGAGCAGCTGAAGCTCACGAACACGGCGTTCCCGGCCACTGACAACGTGGACCGCTTCTACGACCTGTACATCTTCGACTCGACGAACAACGGCACGACCAGCTACGACAAGGTGCTCGTCGTCCCCTCGACGGCCGGCAAGAACGGCGCGCAAGCCGTCGCGAACCTCGACGCCGGCGAGTGGGCCGATGTCAAGGTCGCGCTGACCGGCGCCCGCGCGGGACAGACTGCCGGTTTCTACGTCAAGGCGATCGAGATCGCTCCCGATCTGTCGAAGTTCCGCGTGTACTTCACCTCCATCTCGCGTGTGAATGCGACCTACAACAAGCTCGGCCCGGCGGGCTCGGCGGCCTTCGAGCAGACGCTCGCGAACGACTTCCCGACGTCGACGGCGGCCGACTTCGCGCCACTCGAGGCCGGGATCGTCGACGAGGACACATACGTCGAGCAGGGCCTCAAGTGGAAGGACGCGCACTTCGCCTACCTCGAGTACATCCTCGACGACCTCGGCGTCGATCCCGACCTGCTGATGCTGGGCGCGCCGACGACGGACGAGTTCCAGCACCAGTTCATGGGCCTGGTCAGCCCCGTCGACATCGACGGCGACCCGAACCCCTACTTCGACGACCTGACGAACGACAACGTCCCGGACGGGCGAACCGCGATCCGCGAGGGGTACATCCGCTCGGCGTACCACGAGGCGGACGAGACGCTCTCCACCGGCCTCGAGCTGCTGGACGGCGACCCGACCGTGTTCGTGTCGTCCGACCACGGCTTCGCGCCGCAGTGGTACGCGGTGAACGCGGGCAAGGTGCTCGCCGACGCGGGGATCCAGACGCCCGAGCAGATCAGCAACTGCCGGGCGGCGACGGGGACGGCCCCTGTCAACCTCGCCAAGGCCTGCTGGGCTGGCGGAACCGCGCAGATCTACGTCAACACGACCTTGCCGACCGGCCAGACGTACGAGGGCGTGCGGACGGCCGTGATCAACGCGTTCCAGAACCTCACGGACCCGGCCAACCCGGGCAAGCAGGTCGTGCTCAAGATCATGAAGAAGGAAGAGCTCCGCAACGTCGACGGCTCCGACTCGCTGCACCCGAGCCGCTCGGGTGACGTCGTCGTCGTGCTGCGGCCTCCGTACCAGTTCGACGCGGCGACCGCCGGGCAGCGGATCGCCTTCTCGCAGTTCTTCGGCCAGCACGGATACCTGCCGAACCTCGTCAACCTCGAGCGGAACGTCAACATGCACGCGACGTTCATCGCCGCCGGGCCGGGCATCCGCAAGCAGGCGCCGATCCAGGGCGTCCGCGCGGTCGACCTCGCTCCCACGGTCTCGTTCCTGCTGGGGATCCCGGGGCCGGTGAACGCCCGCGGGAAGATCCTCTACAACCTCCTGCCCTCGCCGGGGAAGTACAAGGAGGCCACGATCATCGGCTTCAACGACTTTCACGGGCAGCTGACGCCGCTCACGCAGGCGGCGGACGACCTCGCCGCACCGGCGGTCAACCCGGCCTTCGGAATCGGAGGCGCGGCGTTCTTGAAGCCGTGGTTCGACCTCTACCGCGGCGAGGCCAAGGACGGCTCGATCACGATCCACGGCGGTGACGCCGTGGGCGCGACGCCGCCCATCTCGAACTTCTTCGGCGACAAGCCGACGATGCTGGCGCTGAACATGCTGAAGCTGTCGGCGGACTCGCTGGGGAACCACAACTTCGATCGCGGCTCCGCGTACCTGCGCCAGGAGCTGATCCCGCTGGCGCAGTTCCCGTACGTGACCGCGAACGCGGTGTTCCAGTCGAACAACCAGCTCCCGCCGGAGTGGAAGGCGTCCCAGGTCTTCAACTTCAACGGGTTCAAGCTGGGCGTGGTCGGGTTCACACTGCCCGAGCTCGCGACGCTGATCTTCCCGGGCAACCTGAACCCGTTCAAGATCACCGACCCGGCCGCGGCGATCAACGCGGAGGCCGCGAAGCTGCGCTCCAAGGGCAACCTCGACGCGGTCGTCGCCGTCGGGCACATGGGCGGCGACGGGCCGGAGATCCTCAACCCGCTCCCGACGAGCCCGGTCATCGAGCTCGCGAACGACCTCGACGGGGTGGACGCGGTCTTCGGTGGGCATACGCACTCGGAGTACATCGCGCACCTGCCGGACGGGATGCTCGTGACCGAGACTCCGAACGCGGGCTTCCGCTTCAACCGGATCCGACTCACGATCGACACGAGCACGAAGTCGGTGATCTACAAGACCGCCGACTTCCACAAGCCCTGGAACATCGGCGTCACGCCGGATGCAGGGATTCAGGCCATGATCAACGACCTCAACACGCAGCTCGCGCCGATCCTCAACACCGTCATCGGCACCTCGAACGTCGCGATCCCGCGGGCCGACTCGTGCGGCCGCGGCGACGGCCGGCTGTGCGAGTCGCTGATCGGCGACGTGACGATGGACGCCATGCGGGCGACGTACTCGACCCCGGGCTCCGCGATCGACTTCGCGATCACGAACTCGGGCGGCCTGCGGGCGGATCTCACGTGCCCGACCACGAACATCGCGGACGACTTCTGCCCGGCGTTCACGCCGCCGCCGTACCCGATCACCCGCGGTTCGGTGCTCGGGGTGCTGCCGTTCGGCAACGTGGCGTTTACCGTGAGCATCAGCGGAGCCGAGCTCAAGACCTACCTCGAGAACGGGGTGTCCGCGATGCCGGCGGCGAACGGGCGGTTCCCGCAGGTGTCCGGCCTCTGCTTCACGTACGACATCTCCGCTACTGCGGGAAGTCGCGTGACCGGAGCCGTCCGACAGGCGGCAAACGGGACCTGCACCGGGCCCGCGGTGGACCTCACCGCGGGGTCGACGTACCGGATCGTCCAGAACGACTTCATGGCGACCGGAGGCGACGGGTACCCGAACGTGTTCTCGCGTGGGACGACCCAGGACCTGATGGACGAGGTGCTCGCCGACTACATCACGGCGAACACGCCCGTGACGCCGGCCCTGCAGGGGCGGATCAAGTGCGTGAAGCTCAACGCGGGCAGCGCGAACAACTGCCCGGTTCCGGTTCCGTAGCTCGAGCGACGGGGCCGGCCTCCGGGCCGGCCCCGTCTACCTTCCGAGCGCGTGTTCGAGCGCGGGCTCGAGGTCCGGTCGCGCGAATGCGAAGCCCGCGTCGAGGAGTCGCGCCGGCAGTGCTCGCTGGCCGTGCAGGAGCACGGCCTCGCCCTTCTCGCCGAAGACGGCCTTGACGGCGAACGCGGGAAGCGGGAAGACGGTCGGGCGATGGAGGGCGCGGCCGAGCGACGTCGTGAACCGCGCGCTCGTCGCCGGGCTCGGCGAGGCCAGGTTCACCGGGCCGGCGAGGTCGCCCTCGAGCGCGAGAACGTACGCGGACAGGAGGTCGTCGAGCGAGACCCAGCTCCACCACTGCTTCCCGGACCCGACGCGGCCGCCGACGCCGAGCTTGAACGGGAGGAGCATCCGCCGCAGCGCGCCTCCGTCGCGCGAGAGCACGATGCCCTGGCGGAAGTTGACGACCCTGATGCCGGCAGCGCGCGCGGGCTCCGCGGCTGCCTCCCAGTCGATCCCGAGATCGGCGAGGAACCCTGACCCGAGCTCGGACTCCTCGGTCAGGATCTCGTCGCCGCGGTCACCGTAGATCCCGGTTCCCCCTGCGCAGACGAGGACCGACGGGCGCGGCTCGAGGTCCGCGAGCGTGCGGGCGAGCAGATGCGTCGCGGAGACCCTGGACTCGACGATCTCGCGCTTGTTGCTCGCAGTCCAGCGCCGATCGAGGTTCGCGCCGCTCAGGTTGACGGCGGCGTCCACGCCGTCGAGGCGGGCTGCGTCGATCGTGCCCGCCGCGGGGTCCCACGCGACCTCGCCGCCACCTCGCGGCTCGCGGCGCACGAGGCGCACGACCTCGTGACCCCGGCTCTCGAGCGCCGGCACGAGAGCCGAGCCGATGAGCCCGGACGCCCCGGAGACGACGATCCTCACGTCGGTGAGTCTGCCAGGAGGCAGGTAGCGTCGTTCCATGACCACCTCGGAGGAGCCGAGGCCTCTCCGTCTGCGGGACGGCGCCCGCGCCGCGGTTCCGCTCGCGCCCGGCCCGATTCTCTTCGGCCTCTCGTTCGGCGTGCTCGCGGATGCCGCGGGGATGAGCGCCGTCGCGGCCACGGCGATGTCGGCCACGACCTTCGCCGGTGCGGCGCAGTTCGCCGCCGTCTCCGTCCTCGACGCGGGGGGCACGATCCTGGCGGCGATCCTGGCCGCGGTCTTCCTGAACGCCCGCTACGCGGCGATGAGCATCGCCGTCGCGGGGATCTTCCCGGGTGGCCGGCTCCGGCGGCTGCTCGAGTCGCAGGCGATCGTCGACGAGTCGTGGGCGCTCTCCGGGCGCAGCGGGCGCTTCGAGTGGCCCGTCCTCGTCGGCGCCGGGATCTTCTTGTACGTGCTCTGGGTCGGGAGCACGGCGCTCGGCACCGTCGCCGGCGGGGCGCTGGACGACCCCAACGCGCTCGGGCTCGACGCCGCGTTCGCCGTGCTCTTCCTCGCTCTCGCGGTGCCGTACCTCCGCGGACGGCGTGCAGCTCCAGGCCGCGGCGCTCGCCGCCGTCATCACTCTGGTGCTCACGCCCGTGGCGCCGTCGGGAGTCCCGATCGTCGCGGCGGCCTCGGCCTGCCTCCTGGGGCTCCGGCGATGAGCGCCTGGATCGTCGTCGCGGGCGTGGGGCTGGCGACGGTCCTGTTCAAGGCGGCCGGGCCGGTGTTCCTCGGCCGACGATCGCTGCCCGCGCACGTCCAGGGCGTCGTCGACCTGCTCGCGCCGGTGATGCTCACGGCGCTCGTCGTGACGCAGGCCGTCGGCGGGGACGGCGAGCTGTCCCTCGACGCGCGCCTACCGGGCGTCGCCGCGGGAGCCCTGGCCGTCTGGTGGCGCGCTCCCGTCGTCGCCGCGATGGCGCTCGCCGCGCTCGTGACCGCCGCGGTCAGGCTGGTCTAGGCCCGCTGCCGCCAGAAGACCGCCGCGGCCGCGACGGCCTCGGCGGCGACGCTGAGGACGCCGATGGCGAGGAGCCAGAGTCGAAAGTGCCGCATACGGCAGAGAATCGGCCCGCGGGCGACCTGCCTTGAGCGTCGAGGCCGGCCGGGGCCGTCTTAACAGTGCCTGGCACTGTTAAGACGCCGATTGTGCGCCAACCGATCCACAGGCCTACCCGTGCGGTGGGCGGAGGACGGCGAACGGGTCGGTGACCTCGAGGCGGCGCGACCGGAACCGGAACGCCTCCGCCGGTCGGCCGCCCGCAGGCCCGTGCGCCCGTCGCTCGCCGGTGGACTCGATGGCCCCGCGGCGGAGCAGGACGCGCTTGAGGTTGGTGGCCGAGAGCTCGTGGCCGAGCGCGGCCTCGTAGACGTCGCGGAGCTCGGCAAGGGTGAACGTCTCGGGCGCAAGCGCGAAGCCGAGGTTCGAGTACGAGAGCTTCCCGCGCAGCCGCTCGCGGCCGGCGAGGACGATGTCCCCGTGATCGAACGACGTCTCGGGGAGCGCCTCGACCGGGTGCCAGCGCGTGTCGGGGGGGACGTGCGGATCGATACCGAGCGGGACGAGGCCGAGGTAGGCGGTCGCGAGCTCGCGCTCCCCGGGATGCCGTGCCGGGTCGCTCCACGTGCCGAGCTGCTCGAGGTGCGAGACGTCACGGACGTCGACCTTCGCCGCGAGGTGGTGGAGGATCGACTCCTCGAGGGTCTCGCCTGCCGCGAGCGTTCCACCGGGCAACGACCACGTTCCCCGGAACGGGTCGCGAGCCCGCTCCCAGAGGAGTGCCTGCAACGCCCCCACGCGTACCTGGAAGACGACGGCGAGGACCGTGTGCGCGGGGGACGTGGGTGGGGTGCTAGGATGCGCCATGAGGTTATCGACTGTGAGGCGAAAACTACCATGAGCATAGCGCCCCGGATCGCACAGGACGATGCCCACGACCTCCTCGTCGTGGGCGGGGGGGTCGCCGGTCTGTTCGGAGCGCTGTGCGCCGCCTCGCAGGGACGCGTCCTCGTGCTCTCCAAGGGCCCGCTTCTCGCGTCGACGAGCTCGCTGGCACAGGGTGGGATCGCCGCCGCCGTCGGTGAGGACGACCGCCCGTCCCTGCACGCGGAGGACACGCTCCGCACGGGCCGTGGCCTCTCCCGCCCGAGCGCCGTCTCGGTGCTGACCGAGGAGGCGCCGGCCCGGATTCGCGACCTCGTCGACCTGGGCGTGGGGTTCGACGACGGCCTCGGGCTCGAGGGCGGCCACTCCCGCAGGCGCGTCGTCCACGCAGGTGGGGCCGCCACCGGCGACCGGGTGGCGCGGAAGCTGGCCGAGCGCGTCCTCGCGCATCCGCGGATCGACGTCGTCGAGGGAGCCCGCATGAGCGCGCTCTGGACGGCCGGCGGGCGCTGCGTGGGGGCGGTCACGGACCGCGGTCCCGTGCGCGCCCGCGTGACGCTGCTGGCGACGGGGGGCGCGGCTGCGCTCTGGCAGCGGACGACCAACCCCCCCGGCGCCGTGGGTGACGGGATCGCCGCGGCCTATCGGGCGGGGGCCGGGGTCGCAGACCTCGAGTTCACGCAGTTCCATCCGACGACCCTCGTCGACTCGACGCTCCTCCTCTCCGAGGCGCTCCGCGGCGAGGGCGCCCTGCTCCTCGACGAGCACGGGGAGCGGTTCACCGACGAGCTCGCGCCGCGCGACGTCGTCGCGCGGGAGATCGCCGCGCGCGGCACCGCGCTCCTCGACCTCCGCGCGATCGACCGCGGGCGGTTTCCGACGCTGATGGGGAGCCTCGTCGAGCGTGGCTACGACCCCGCGCAGGCTCCGATCCCCGTCGCGCCGGCAGCCCACTACACGGTCGGCGGCATCGTCACGGATCTCGACGGCAGGACCGAGCTTCCCGGCCTGTACGCGGCGGGCGAGTGCGCGGCGACCGGCGTCCACGGCGCGAACCGGCTGGCATCCAACTCGCTCCTCGAGTGCCTCGTGTTCGGGCGTCGCGCCGCCCACGCGGCGCTCGACGAGCCGGCCGCTGTCGGCCGGGTGGCGGCGCCCGACCCCTCGCCGGCGACCGTCGAGCCCGTGACGCCCGCCCTGCGTCGCGCGCTCTGGGAGGACTGCGGTCTCGTGCGCGACGCCGCGGGCCTGGAGCGACGCCGTACCGCCACGCATCTCCTCGCACGGCTGATCGCCCAGTGCGCCGTCGTCCGCGAGGAGAGTCGCGGCTCCCACTTCCGCGCCGACTTCCCCGCGTCGAGCGAAGCGTTCGAGCGGCACGTCGTGCTGCGGCCGGGCTGCGAGCCGGTCCTGGAGTCATGGCTGTAGCCACCGACACGCTCGAGCGCGTCGCGTTCGCCGCGCTCGCGGAGGACGTGGGAGAGGGAGATGTCACGACCGACGCCACGGTGGCCGAGGACGTCGTCGGCACGGCGGAGATCGTCCTCCGCGAGCCCGGCGTCGTCTGCGGGCTCGAGGTGGCAGAGGCGGTGTTCCGCGCGCTCGACCCGGAGGTCCGCTTCGAGCGCCTCGTCGACGAGGGCACGACCGTCACCGGCTCGACTCCCGTCGCCCGTGTGAGCGGCCCGGAGCGTGCGATCCTGACGGGAGAGCGGACCGCCCTCAACTTCCTCGGCCGCCTGTCCGGCATCGCCACGCTCACGCGTCGCTACGTCGACGCGGTGTCCGGGACCGGCGCATCGATCCTCGACACGCGCAAGACGACTCCGGGCCTGCGGGCGCTCGAGAAGCACGCGGTCGCAGCCGGCGGCGGTCGGAACCACCGCTTCGGCCTCGACGACGGCGTGCTCGTCAAGGACAACCACCTTCGCGCCGCGGGCTCCGTCGCCGCCGCGGTCGAGCGCGTGCGCGCGGCCACGCCGCTGCCCGTCGAGGTCGAGTGCGACACCATCGAGCAGGTCTCCGAGGCGCTCGACGCCGGGGTGGAGGCGATCCTGCTCGACAACATGTCGCTCGCGGAGCTGCGCGCGGCAGTCGCGCTCGTGAGGCGTCGCGCTCGGCTCGAGGCGTCCGGCGGCGTGACCCTCGACACCGTCCTCGCGATCGCCGAGACCGGCGTCGACGAGATCTCCGTCGGCGCGCTCACCCACTCGGCGCGTTCACTCGACGTCTCCCTGGAGCTCTCGTGACAACGCTCGCCTTCGGCTCGCGTTCGTGGGGGAAACCATGTTTCCCCCACGAACCTCGTTCTTCTCGAGGTCGTGGGGAACGTCCCCGTTCCCCACGACCCTCCCCCGTCATGGGACGGGTCGTCCCATGACCGCGACCGAGATCGCCACGATGCACGAGGAGATCCGAGCGCTCGCCGAGGAGCGGGGCGCGGTCATCCTCGCCCACAACTACCAGGTGCCCGAGGTGCAGGACGTCGCGGACTTCGTCGGCGACTCGCTCGGGCTGTCGCGGGAGGCCGCGAGCACCGACGCGGACTCGATCGTCTTCTGCGGCGTGCATTTCATGGCCGAGACGGCGGCGATCCTCTCCCCGGACAAGACCGTCCTCATTCCGGACCTCGACGCCGGCTGCTCGCTCGCGGCGTCTATCACCGCCGACCAGCTGCGGACGTGGAAGTCCGAAAACCCCGGCGCGGTGGTCGTCTCGTACGTGAACACGACCGCCGAGGTGAAGGCGGAGAGCGACTACTGCTGCACGTCCGGCAACGCGAAGGCGGTCATCGAATCGATCCCGGAGGACACCGAGATCCTCTTCCTCCCGGACATGTACCTCGGCCTCTGGCTGGAGAAGGTGACGGGTCGCACGCTCCGGATCTGGATGGGCGAGTGCCATGTCCACGCGGGGATCCGACCCCGGGACATCGAGCGCTGGCAGGAGGAGGCGCCCGACGCCGAGCTCCTCGTGCATCCCGAGTGCGGGTGCGCGAGCCAGTGCATGGCCTTCGGCAACGGCCGCACGCACATCCTCTCGACCGAGGGGATGATCCGCTTCGCGCACGAGTCGCCCAAGGACAGGTTCCTCGTCGCCACGGAGACCGGGATCATCCACCGCCTCAACAAGGAGGCGCCCGAGAAGCGCTTCGAAGCGGTCTCGGAGAAGGCGATCTGCCGCTACATGAAGATGATCACGCTCCCGAAGCTGCGCGACTCGTTGCGGGACTGGAAGTACGAGGTCACCGTTGCGCCGGAGATCGCCGAGCGCGCTCGCGGCGCCATCGACCGCATGGTCGCGGTCGGGTGAGGAACCTCTCGGCGAGCGAGCGGTCGTTCCTGGAGGGCGCGTTCGTCGGGGTCGTCACCGACCTCCGACCGGACGGCTCCCCACATTCCACGATCGTCTGGGTCGACGTGGACGCCGAGGGCGTGTCGTTCAACACGGCGTGGCCGCGCGCGAAGCCCCGGTACATCGCGGCCGACCCGCGGGTCTCCCTCACGGTCGTCGACCCCGGCGACCCGTACCGCTGGATCGCGATCAGCGGGACCGCCCAGCTTGTCGAGCAGGGGGCGAACGAGCAGATCGACCGGCTGGCGAAGAAGTACGTGGGCCGCGACACCTACCCCTGGCACAAGCCGGAGGAACGGCGCGTCACGGTTCGCATCGCGCCCGCGCGGATCGAGTCTCGCGGGCTGGACTGATCTCGGCATCCCGTGCGTCCTCGGGGAGGCAAGCCTCGCCCCTACGAACCCCTGTAGGGGGCCGGGCATGCCCGGCCCCCTACGCCACGCGGACGGAGTGCACGGGCGGGAGCTTCGTCGCCGCCGTGAACCAGGACGCGCCGGCGTCGGTCGAGCCGAACACGTCCCCTGAGGTGGCGCCGAAGTAGAGGCCCATGCTCTGGCCTCCCCCGTCGCGCGCGAAGGCCTGGCGCAGGATCGTGAGGTACGCGTTCTCCTGCGGGAGGCCGTCACCACGCGCGGTCCAGCTCGCGCCGGCGTCGCGCGTCTCGTAGACGCGGACGCGCCCGTCGGGCGTCACCCGGTCCAGGTCGGCGACGAGCGGGATGACGTACGCGCTGTCGGGGTCGTCGGGGTCGACCACCATCGGGAAGCCGAAGTCCGAGGGGAGGCCCTCCGCGATCGACTCCCAGCTCTCCCCGGCGTCGTCCGACCGGTACACGCCTCCGTGGAACTGCATGAACAGGCGCTCCGGCCGCATCGGGTGGCGGTGCATGTTGTGGACGCACAGATCGAGCGTTTCCTCGCGCTTCTCCTCCGGCATGTAGCGCGGGTACAAGCCCTTGTTCCCGTGCCTCCAGGTCTTACCCCCGTCGTCGGAGAGCCAGACGCCGACCGCGGAGATGGCGAGCGCGAGCCGCTGCGGGTCGCCCGGCCAGGTCGCGATCGAGTGGAGGCACATGCCTCCTGCGCCGGGAGACCAGTCCGGCCTCGTCGGCTGGTTCCAGAAGCTCTCGTTCAGTGCCCAGGTCGTGCCGCCGTCGCGGCTCTCGAAGAGCACGCCCGGAGCGCCTCCGGCGTAGAGGAGGCCTTCCTCCTCGCCGGGCACGATGGACCACAGGCGCTCGAGCGACTTCTCGGCTCCTTCCGGCAGCGCCAGCCCTTCCGCCTGCTCCCACTCCGACCCTGGGTCGTCGGTCACGAACACCTTCGGCCCGTAGAAGGCGGACGTGACGCACGCGAGGTAGCGGCCGCTGCGCGGGTCGCGGATCGCGAACTCGACCGGCTCGCCGGCGAACGCACGCGCCGAGATCTCGAACGCGCCGCCGTCGCCCTGGAGCGCGAACAACCCCTTTTTGGTACCGACGAGAAGCTCCGGCATGTCTGCTCAACCTCCGCTGATAGAGGGGATCACGTGGATGCGGTCTCCGGCGCTCGTGGCCGTGTCCTCGCGGCTCTTCTCCCCGTTGACGAACACGTTGACGTGCTCGCGGATCGACACCTGCTCGTCGAGGATCCAGCCGGCGATCGCAGGATGCTCGCGCTCGAGGGCGCGCAGGACGTCTCGGACGGTCGCACCGTCGAGCTCCAGCTCCCGTCTTCCGCCCGCGAGCTCGGAGAGCGGGGCGCGAAGCCTCACGACTGCCATGGGCCGATCCTAGAGCGCATCACCGGTTAGACGACGAACGGCGGCGAATCTCATCGACATCCGTGCAAACCAGGGTGACAGCCACCTGCGGTGACAGTCACCTGCGGTCACGGTCACCGGCTTCACGGCTCCAGCTCGAGGACGCCGTGCGGCGAGCCGAGCTCGGCGAGCTTCGCGAGGTACGGCTCCGCCGGGAAGGCCTCGGGGCCGAGGACGCCGAACCCCTTCCAGGCGCCTTCCGCGAGCAGCTCGAGCGCCACGACCGGGTTCAGCGCCGTCTGCCAGACCACCGCCTGCGAGCCGTACTCGCGCATCGACCACTCGTTGTCGACCACGTGGTAGAGGTAGGTCTTCCGGGGCCGCCCGTCCTTCCCGAGACCGGTGACGAGGGTCCCGGCGCACGTCTTCCCGGTCATGCGCTCGCCGAGCGTGGCGGGATTCGGGAGCGCCGCCGCGACGACGTCGCGGGGCGCGACCTCGACGTCCTTGACGCGGATTGGCTCCTTGGAGTCGAGACCGAGCTTGTGGAGGGTCTTCAGCACGTCGACGAACTCGTCGCCGAGCCCGTACTTGAAGGTGACGCGGCGGCAGTCGACCCAGCGGGGCACGAGGAGCACCTCCTCGTGCTCGACGTTCACGCACTCCACGGAGCCGATGCCCTCGGGGAAGTCGAACACCTCGGGCTCGGAGAACGGCGCGGTCGTGAACCAGCCGCGGTCCCGCTCCCAGATCACGGGCGGGTTCAGGCACTCCTCGATCGTCGTCCAGATCGAGAAGGTGGGGGCGAAGTCGTAGCCCTCGACGACGAGGTTCGCTCCGTCGCGGACCCCGACCTCGTCGATCTCGCCGAAGAGCTCGTCGGCCGCGTGCCGCGCGAAGACGTCCGCCGCGCCGGGCTCGATCCCGATGCCGACGAGGGCGAGGGAGCCTGCCGACTCCCACGCGTCCGCTTGCGCGAACTGCTCGTCGCCCAGCTTGACGTTCGCCTCCTCGTACGGCCTGCTCGGATGCGGCTGCGAGAGCGACATGGCCATGTCCAGGTAGGTCACCTTCGCATCGAGGCAGGCGTCGAAGATCGGCATGTTGAAGACCGGATCGACCGCGTTCAGCACGGCGTCGGCCTTCGTCTCGCCGATGAGGCGTGCGACGTCCCTGCGGCTCGACGCGTCGACACCGTGCGCGCTGAACCGGCCGTCGTCCAGCGTGCCGACGAGCGCGCGCGCCCGGTCGTCGTCGTAGTCGGCGAGCGCGCAGCCCTCGAAGAAGGATCGCCGGCGAGCGATCCCGGCGAAGGCCGAGCCGACTCCTCCGGTTCCGACGACGAGCAGCCTCATCCGCGGCGTGTTCTAGCGCATCGCCCACGCGGAGCGGCTTCCCCTGTCGCTTCCCGACTCCGGGAGTTAGGCTCATCCGCGTTCCCTCGAACGGAGGTCGGCCGTGAGCGTGTCGGTAACGCAGCACAAGCAGTTCATCGGCGGCGAGTGGGTCGAGTCGTCGAGCGGCGAGACGATGGAGGTGCTGAACCCGGCGACGGGCGAGGTGATCGCCGAGGTGCCGCGGGGAACGGCCGAGGACGTGGAGCGCGCGGTCGAGGCCGCGAAGGAGGCCTGGTCCGAGTGGCGGTTCAAGACGCCGAAGGACCGCATGGAGCTGCTTCTCAAGCTCGCCGACGCGATCGACGACAACGCCGACGAGCTGACGCGGCTCGAGTCGCTGAACGTCGGCAAGCCGATGTCCATCGCCGCGGACGAGATGCCGTTCTCGGCGGACAACCTCCGCTTCTTCGCGGGCGCCGCGCGGAACCTCGAGGGGAAGGCCGGCGGCGAGTACGTCGAGGGCTACACGTCGATCGTCCGTCGCGAGCCGCTGGGGATCGTCGCCGGGATCACGCCCTGGAACTACCCGTTGATGATGGCGATCTGGAAGACGGGGCCGGCGCTCGCCGCGGGGAACGTCCAGATCCTGAAGCCGGCGGAGCAGACACCGCTGACGACGCTTCGGCTCGCGGAGCTCGCCCAGGAGTTCCTCCCGCCCGGTGTCCTGCAGGTCGTGACGGGTGACGGGATCCCGGTCGGCGATGCGCTCGTCAGGCACCCGGACATCCGGCTCGTCTCGCTCACGGGCGACGTCGCCACGGGGAAGCTCATCGCCGTCAACGCCGCGCAGACGCTGAAGCGCGTCCACCTGGAGCTCGGGGGCAAGGCGCCGATGGTGGTCCTCGACGACGCCGATCCCGCGACGGTCGCCGAGGCCGTCAAGATCGGCGGCTACTGGAACTCGGGCCAGGATTGCACTGCCTCCTCGCGCATCCTCGTGCACGAGCGGGTCTACGACGACGTCCTCTCCGAGTCCGTCAAGGCGGCGGAGGGGATGAAGGTCGCCGACCCGGCGGAGGGCGACGACGTCGACATGGGCCCGGTGATCTCGCGCGAGCAGCAGGAGCGCGTCCTCGGCTTCCTCGAGCGGGCGACGGACGCGAAGGCCACGATCGCGACCGGAGGCGAGGCGCTGGGCGACCGCGGATTCTTCGTGAAGCCGACCATCGTCACCGACGTCACCCAGGACGCCGAGATCGTGCAGGACGAGGTGTTCGGCCCGGTCGTCACGCTGCAGCGCTTCTCCTCGGACGACGAGGCGATCGCGATGGCGAACGGCGTGCGCTACGGGCTCGCCGCGTCGGTGTTCTCGGAGTCGGTCGGCCGCGCCCTGAAGGTCGCGGCGCAGCTCGACTTCGGGACCGTGTGGGTGAACGAGCACCTGTTCCCGCTCGCCTCGGAGATGCCGCACGGCGGCTTCAAGGAGTCCGGGTACGGGAAGGACATGTCCATCTACTCGATGGAGGAGTACACGCGGATCAAGCACGTCGCGGTGAAGCTGGCGGAATGACGACGGTCGAGCAGCCGGCCGACGTCCGCCTCGAGGGTGTCGTCAAGCGGTTCGACAGCGTCGTTGCCGTGGACGGGATCTCCGTGGAGATCCCGCGCGGGTCGTTCTTCGCGCTGCTCGGGCCGTCGGGTTGCGGGAAGACGACGACCCTGCGGATGATCGGCGGCTTCGAGGAGCCGGACGAGGGGCGCATCCTGCTCGGCGACCAGGACGTCGTCGGCCTTCCGCCGTACAAGCGCGACGTCAACACCGTGTTCCAGAGCTACGCGCTCTTCCCGCACATGTCGATCGAGAGCAACGTCGGCTTCGGGCTCGAGCGGAAGGGCGTCCCGAAGGGGGAGCGGGCCGCGCGGGTGAAGGAGATCCTCCACCTCGTGGGCCTCGACGGCTTCGCCGCGCGCAAGCCCAAGCAGCTCTCGGGCGGGCAGCAGCAGCGGGTCGCGCTCGCGCGGGCGCTCGTGAACCATCCTCGCGTCCTCCTCCTGGACGAGCCTCTCGGCGCGCTCGACCTCAAGCTCCGGAAGAACATGCAGCTCGAGCTGAAGCGCATCCAGCACGAGGTCGGGATCACGTTCGTCCACGTCACGCACGACCAGGAGGAAGCGATGACGATGGCGGACACGATCGCCGTCATGAACGGCGGGCACATCGAGCAGCTGGGGCCACCCCAGGAGCTCTACGAGCGGCCCGCGACGGCGTTCGTGGCAGGTTTCCTCGGCATCTCCAACCTGCTGCCCGGGGTCGTCGAGGGGTCCGACGCGGTGCGGCTCACGAGCGGGGAGCTCGTCCGTGTGGCGCACGCGGACGGTCGCGTGGGCGAGGTGGCCGCGGGCGTCAGGCCCGAGAAGATCACGCTCGGCGCCGGCGGAGGTGCGAACGAGCTGCCGGGGACGGTGTCCGAGACCGCGTACATCGGCGTCGCGACGCAGGTCGTCGTGAGGACGCCCGCGGGCGTCGTGCACGTGTTCGCCCAGAACATGGGCTCGGTGGGTCGGGGCCTGGCCGCAGGGGAGAACGTCACCTTGAGCTGGGCGCCGGAATCGACATTCGTCGTCGAGAGGGACGACACGGTCACAAAGGAGGAGGAAGCGGAATGAACCCGCGTTTGACTCGGCAGGAGCTCGTAAGACGCGGAGCGGTCGGCGGCGTGCTGCTGGCGTTCCCGTCGCTTCTCGCCGCGTGCGGCGGAGGTAGTGGTGGCTCGGAGTCGAGCGGCGAGCTCGAGGACGTCCTCAACTTCTCGAACTGGGAGCTGTACATCGACACGCCGTCCCTGCGGAAAACCGCCGGCCTGACGGGCCCGACGACGCTCGAGCAGTTCGAGGCGAAGACGGGGATCAAGGTCAACTACTACGAAGACATCAACGGGAACCCCGAGTACTTCGCGACCGTCCAGGGGCGGCTGTCCCAGGGCCAGGGCATCGGGCGAGACCTCCTCACGTCCACGGACAACGACAAGTACCTCGGCGAGTACCTCGACAACGGCTGGGCGCTCGAGCTCGACAAGAGCCTCATCCCCAACATCTCGAACCTCATCGACGTGCAGGCGAGCCCTCCCTTCGACCCCGAGCGCACGTACACGCTGCCGTGGTTCTCGGGCATGGACGGGATCGCCTGGAACGAGGATGTCACGGGGCCCGTGACGAGCGTGAAGCAGCTCTTCGAGGACCCGGATTTGAAGGGGAAGGTCGGCGTGTGGGGCCAGATGGGCGACACGCTCGGCCTCATCATGCTGTCGAACGGCGACGACCCCGCCAAGGTCACGGAAGAGTCCTTCGACCGGGCGCTCACCACGCTGAAGACAGCAGTGGACTCGGGGCAGATCCGCAAGTTCTACGGCAACGACTATGCGCAGCCGCTCTCGACGGGCGACCTCGCGGCCTCGATGGCGTGGTCGGGAGACATCGTCAACCTCCAGAACCCGAAGCTCAAGTGGGTCGTCCCCGACGACGGCGGGATCATCTGGACCGACAACATGCTCATCCCGCTCGGCGGGAGCGTGCCGACGGCCTCGACGTACATGAACTTCGTGTACGACCCGGAGATCGCCGCGGAGCTCGCTCTCGGCGCCAACTACATCTCCTCCGTCAAGGGCGTGAAGGAAGCCGCCGCGAAGCTCAACCCGAAGGCGATCGAGAACACCCTCGTCTTCCCCACCGACGAGATGCTCGCGCAGATGCATCAGAACGACCCGGCCATGTTCTCCAACGAGGACTGGGTCGACAGGTGGCTGCAGGTGAAGGGGACGTAGCCCCGTCGCGATGGGAGGGTTCTTCCACCGGCACCGGGGTGTCGCGCCGTACCTTCTGCTCGCGCCGGGGATCGTCTGGCTCGCGATCTTCTTCCTCGTCCCGCTCGCCTATCTGGGCTACGGGTCGCTCCAGTCCGGGTCGTTCCCGAACTTCGAGTTCACGTGGCAGTTCTCGAACTTCTCGGACGGGATCCGCGACTATCACCAGCAGTTCGTGCGGTCGTTCGTCTACGCCGGGATCGCGACGATCGCCTGCCTTCTCCTCTCGTACCCGCTCGTCTACTGGATCGCGTTCCGGTCCGGGCCGTGGCGGAACCTCTTCCTCCTTGCGATCGTCGCGCCCTTCTTCGTCACCTACCTCGTGCGGACGATCGCCTGGCTCAACATCCTCGCCGACCAGGGCCCCGTCGTCTCCATCCTGCGCGACCTCCACATCCTCGAGCCCGACGGACGCCTCCTCGCCACGACGTTCGCCGTCGTGGCGGGGATCACCTACAACTTCCTCCCCTTCATGGCGCTGCCGATCTACGTATCGCTCGAGCAGATCGACCCGCGCCTGCTCGAGGCGGCGAAGGACCTCTACGCGTCGCCGACCAAGGCGTTCTTCCGGGTCACGCTCCCACTGTCGGCGCCGGGGATCGTGGCCGGGACGTTGTTGACGTTCATCCCGGCTGCCGGTGACTTCATCAACGCCGCGCTGCTCGGCACGCCGCAGCAGTCGATGATCGGGAACGTCATCCAGGCGAAGTTCCTCGAGTCGCTCGACTACCCGAGCGCGGCGGCGCTCTCGTTCCTCCTCATGGGGGCGATCCTCGCCTCGCTTCTCGTGTATGCCCGCATCGTCGGCTCGGAGCGGCTGACGGGATGACCAGCGCGGCCGCAGTCCCGCCGCGGGCCCATCCGGGCGTCGCGACGCGTGTGTGGTCGTTCGCGAAACGCCACGCGCTCACCGTCTACGCGCTCCTCGTCGTCGCGTACCTGATGCTGCCGATCGCGGTCGTGATCATGTTCTCGTTCAACGCGCCCGCCGGACGCTTCAACTACGTCTGGGAGGGGTTCACCCTCGACAACTGGGCGAACTGGAACTCCGTGCTCGGCATTCAGGAAGCGGTCGTGAGATCGCTCGAGGTGGGATTCCTGGCGACGATCGTCGCCACTGCGCTCGGCACGCTCATCGCGATGGCGATCGTCCGCCATCGGTTCGTCGGTCGCGGCGCGACCAACCTGCTCGTCTTCCTGCCGATGTCCACGCCGGAGATCGTGCTGGGCGCGTCGCTGCTCACGCTCTTCCTGAACACGTCGCAGGTCTTCCAGCTCGGCTTCTTCACGATCTTCATCGCGCACGTGATGTTCATCGTCAGCTTCATCGTCGTCACGGTGAAGGCACGCCTCATCGGCTTCGACCGGCATCTCGAGGAGGCCGCGATGGACCTCGGCGCGAACGAGCTCACGACGTTCCGCAAGGTCACGCTCCCGCTGCTCGCTCCGGCGATGCTCGCCGCCGCGCTGCTCGGCTTCGCCCTCTCCATCGACGACTTCGTGATCACGTACTTCAACGGGGGCAGCGTCACGCAGACGTTCCCGGTGTTCGTCTGGGGGATCGCGCGCGTGTCCGTCCCGCCGCAGGTGAACGTCGTCGCGAGCGCGATCTTCCTCGTGGCGATCGCGCTGGCGCTCGGCAACGTCCTCTGGCAGTACAGGTCGGCCAAGCGCCAACGACAAGGAGTCGCATGACCGCCACCGAGGCCCTCGACCTGCAGCTCGCCGCGAAGGAGCACCTGGGTTTGGGGTGCAGAGGGCTCTTGACGGGCCTCTGATCCCCATCGGCGTCGGGGAACGCCGGACATGCTCCCGACCGATGCCCCTGCCCGCCCGCGGTTGGTTGGTCACTGCGAGCATCCTCCGCTAGCGTCCCGGGTACGAGTTCCATTCAGAGGGAGGGGGACTGATGCGAAGGCTCGGAGGACAGCTCGTCGTCGCGCTGGCGGTCGTGGCCGCGGTGGGGATCACCGCCGCGTCCGCCGGTGCAGTACCGACCGTCGTCGCGACCGGCCTCGACAACCCACGGGGCCTCACCTTCGGCGCCGACGGGACGCTCTACGTCGCGGAGGCGGGCCGTGGCGGGTCGGGACCATGCTTCATGAACAGCGAGCCCAATCTCGTGTGCTTCGGGACGTCGGGCGCGATTACGCAGGTACGACACGGGACGCAGACGCGAATCGCGACCGGCCTGCCGTCCGTGGCGGGCCAGGGTGGCGGCGGCGCAACCGGCCCGCACGATGTCTCGGTGATTGGCAACGGCGGGCTGCTCTTCTCGATCGGGCTCGGCGCGCCGCCTTCGACCGTCGCCCCCGGCGGGCCGATCGCCGGCGCGGGTATGGCCACGCTCAACCGCCTGAACGGCCGCTCGGGAACCTGGACACCGATCGCGAGCCTCGCGGCCCACGAGGCAGCGGCCAACCCCGACGGGACCGACCTCGACACGAACCCGTACGGGATCCTGTCTCTTCCGGGTCGGACACTGGTCGCCGATGCGGGCGCGAACGCCCTCCTCGAGGTCTCCGCGTCCGGGAAGGTCTCGACCGTCGCAGCCTTCCCGCCAACACCGGTCAACTTCCCGTTCCCGGGCTTCCCGATGGACGCGGTTCCGACGTCGGTTGCGCGGGGCCCGGATGGGGCGCTCTACGTCGGCCAGTTGACCGGCTTCCCGTTCCCGGTGGGCGGCTCGACGGTCTGGCGGATCGGTGCCTCGGGCCCGGCGCCATTCCGGACCGGCTTCACGAACGTCGTCGACATCACGTTCGGGGCGGACGGGAGCCTCTACGTGGTCGAGATCGACTCGTCAAGCCTACGGCTCCCGCCCGAGATGATCGGCTCGCTGATCCGCGTCGCCCCTGACGGCACGCGGACGACGATCGCCGACAACCTGTTCTCCCCGGGCGGTGTCGCCCTCGGCCCTGACGGCGCGCCGTACGTGACTGTCTGCTCGGTGTGCCCGGGCGGCGGCCAGGTGCTGCGGCTCGACGGCTGACGACCTGCTGTACGAGGCTGCCCGACGGCCCTCCATGAGGGCCGTCGGGCACTCGGCCTGCATGCCGTGAGGCTTCGGGGAGTGTGATCTGCCTGTGCTGAAGCTGTGGCCGATGAACCTATACGGCTCTCGCCCGACCAACCCCGAGACCGTTGTAGCGCTACGTTCCGCATGGCGACCACGGCTCTCGACGCGCCCACGTATCAGCAGCTCGCCAAGGAGGACTTGGATTTCGGGAGCGCGGGGTGCTCTTGACCGGCTCGTTCTGACAGGCCCACTTCGGCCGGCTCCACACCATCGGCCGCGACGGCGGAATCCTGCCGCGGATGGTGATCGGTCTCGGCTCGCAGCTTCCGCGCGGGGTAGCCGAAGCTGAGCACGATCGCCGGCTCGCGCTCGTTAGGTGAGTGAAGGGCGACTTCCGGATGCGCGAAGATGGCACCGTGAACGTGCAGGCATCGGCTACAGCGACGTTCCTGTTCACGGACATCGAAGGCTCGACGCAGCTTCTGACGAGGCTCCGCGAGCGCTACGCGGAGCTGTTGTCAGAGCACCATCACCTGCTGCGCACGATCTTCGCCGACCACGGAGGGAAGGAGATCGACAACCAGGGCGACTCGTTCTTCGTGGCGTTCGCGCGCGCGAAGGACGCCGTGAGCGCCGCGGCCGAGATCCAGCGGGCGCTCGTCCGCCACTCGTGGCCCGATGGCGTCGAGCTGCGCGTGCGGATCGGCCTGCACACGGGCGAGGCGCACTCGACCGGTGAGCGCTACATCGGCCTGTCCGTCAACCGGGCCGCGAGGATCAGCGCCCTGGGCCATGGCGGCCAGGTGCTGGTCTCGCAGACGACGGCACAGGTCGTCGAGGACGACATCGACCACCTCGACGGGCTTTCGCTCAAGGACCTCGGCGAGCGGCAGCTCAAGGACATCGCCCGGCCCGTCCGCATCTACCAGCTCGACATCGACGGGTTGCCGACGCAGTTTCCGCCCCTCAAGGCGCCGCGTCCGGAGCGACGGCGGCGATCGCGGAGGATCGCGCTTGTCGCAGCACCGCTCGTGGCGGCCGGCATCGCGGCAGCACTGTTCCTCTTGCTCGGCTCGGACTCGGCCCCGCCGACCGTCGTCTCCAACAGCCTCGTCCGCTACGACCCGGAGACGCTCGAGCCGACAGACGTCATTCCGATTGGGCCCGGGCCCGACCTCGTCGTCGCGGCGGGAGACTACGCGTGGGTCACCCACTACGTGATCGGACCGAGTGCAATTCGCCGGTCCGGCGATCAAGTTCTCACTCGGGTGGACACGCGAACGAACGAGGCCGTCGTCGTCGGGGGAGGCCTGGCGCCGTGTGGGCTGACAGCGGACCCATCTGGGGACGTCTGGGTGGCGAACTGCTACGGGCCCTCACGTCCCGGCACGCTCGTGCGCGTGGGGGCCGACGACCTCAGGTTCAAACGGACTTTTTTCGTGTCGGCGTTTAGCGAAGCCGCCCGCCCACTTGTCTATGGCGGCGGCTCGCTCTGGACATCCGATGTCGACGGCAGTGACTCCACTCTGGTCGATCAGATCGATCCGCGCACGGGAAAGCGGCGCCGGTTCGACATGCCGTATCCGACTGAGCCCCTCGCCTGGTCGGAAGGATACGGCGACCTGTGGGGGCTTGGCTTCGGGGCGGACTTCGCGCGGCTGGCGAGACTCCACCCTGCCACGTCGTCCACGAAGACAATCGATCCGGGCGTGACCAGTCCTGGCGACGTAGCTGTTGCCGCTGACCTTGTCTGGGTGGCGGATTGGGACAGCCCGCGGGTTGCCCGGCTGCAGGCCCGCGGTGCTCCCCGCTCGCGGGTGATCGACCTCGCGGCGACTGGTGCGCCGGGCCCCAACGCGTTCAATGGCGTCTTGTTTGTCGAAGCGGGGGAAGGGGCCGTCTGGGCGACCGTGCCGGCAGCCGGACAGCTCTGGCGCATCGATCCGGACACGAACGCGACGACGCCGATCGACGTCCCCTACTTCCCGGCGGGCGTCGCGGTCGGGACGGACGCGGTGTGGGTGACTGTCCGCGGCAAGAACGTCTAGAGGCGCTCGACCGACTCGGAGAGCGGCCCCGGGGGGTGCGCATCGCGCTCGACGACTCCGCCGAACGCGGTCTCTTGCCGCTCCGTTCGCTGAGCCTCCGAGCTCGAACTAGTCTACGTCCACATGGCGACCACGGCTCTTGACGCCGATTCGCTGCAGCGCGCGGCCAAGGAGCACCTGTGGATGCACTTCACGCGCATGGGCGGGTACGGGACGGCGGACGTCCCGATCATCGTGCGCGGGGAGGGGTGCCACCTCGAGGACGCGAGCGGGAAGCGCTACCTCGACGCGCTCGCCGGGCTCTTCTCCGTGAACGTCGGCTACTCGTTCGGCGAGGAGATCGGTCAGGCCGCGCTCGAGCAGATGCGCGAGCTGCCCTTCTACACGAACTGGTCGTACGCGCACCCGCGGGCAATCGAGCTGGCCGCGGAGGTCGCGTCGCTCGCCCCCGGCGACCTGAACCGGGTCTTCTTCTGCTCGGGGGGCTCGGAGGCGGTCGAGTCGGCGTGGAAGCTCGCACGCCAGTACTACGCCGCGCGCGGCGGCAAGGCCGTCGCGGGCCGAGCCGGGGAGCCGGAGACCCGCCACGACGAGCTCGTCGCCGCGGCCGGAGCGCCACAGCGGCGGTACAAGGCGGTCGCTCGGCACATCGCCTACCACGGCACGACGTTCGGCGCGCTCTCGATCAACGGGATCCCCGCCCTCCGCACGCCGTTCGAGCCGCTCGTGCCGGAGGTACGGCACGTCTCGAACACGAACCGCTACCACCGGCCGCCCGAGGAGACGGAGGAGGAGTTCACCCGCTACCTGCTCGCCGAGCTCGAGCAGGCGATTCTCGCGATGGGCCCGGAGACCGTCTGCCTCGTGCACATGGAGCCCGTGCAGAACGCGGGGGGCGCGTTCACACCCCCGGCCGGGTACTTCGCCGGGGTCCGCGCGATCTGCGACCGCTACGACGTCCTGCTGTCCGCGGACGAGGTGATCACCGCCTTCGGCCGGCTCGGACACTGGTTCGGCTCGGAGCGTTACGACATCCGGCCCGACCTCGTCACGATCGCGAAGGGTCTCTCCTCCTCGTACGCGGCCATCGGCGGCGTGGTCGCCACGAACCGCGTCATGGAGCCGTTCCTCGAGCAGGCGAGCATGTTCTCGCACGGGATCACGTTCGGCGGGCACCCCGTGATGTGCGCGATCGCGCTCAAGAACATCGAGATCATGAAGCGGGAGCGGATCGTCGAGGGCGTCCGCGAGAACGAGGACGCGTTCCGCTCGACGCTCGCGCAACTCCTCGACCTCCCGATCGTCGGCGACCTGCGGGGGACGGGCTACTTCTACGCGCTCGAGCTGGTCAAGGACAGGGACACGCGCGAGACCTTCTCCGACGAGGAGTGCGAGCGCCTGCTCCGCGGCTTCCTCTCGGACGCGCTGTTCGAGGCCGGGCTCATCTGCCGTGCGGACGACCGCGGCGACCCGGTCATCCAGATCTCGCCGCCGCTCGTCGCCGGGCAGGCCGAGTTCGACGAGATGACCGGGATCCTCGGCGACGTGCTCGCCAAGGCCGTGTCGCTCGTGCGCTGACCCACTGACGCCGTCCGCGGCGAACGAGGTCGCTCAGGTGTCGCGAACGCAGCGGAAGCCGGAGAAGAGGTGGCGACTGCCGGGGTTCTGCCAGTTGCGGAACGAGGTGCGGGCTATGAGGGTGTCGGTCGCCCACGAGCCCCCGCGCAGCACGCGGTACTCGTCGCCGAAGTAGACCTCGGAGAGCTCCGGGTACGGGAACGCGAGGAAGCCCGGGTAGGGCTCGAGCGGGGACGACGTCCACTCCCACACGTCCCCGGCCATCTGGACGCAGCCGACGGGGCTGACACCTCCGCCGAACGAACCGACAGGACTCGGTGAGAACCGACGCCGGCCGAGGTTGGCCTCGTAGCCCATCGCCTCCTGGCCCCACGGGTAGCGCATCTTCCCGCGGCGCTCGTCCCAGCCCGCTGCGCGCTCCCACTCGGCCTCGGCGGGCAGCCGCTTGCCCGCCCAGTGGGCGAACGCCTCGGCCTCCCAGTACGAGACGTGCTGCACGGGCTCCTCCATCGGCACGGGCTCGCGCCTCCCGAAGCGGACGCGCTCCCAACCGGTCTTTCCGCCCTCCCAGTGGAGCGGCGCGACGACGTTCTCGCGCTCTCGCCAGTCCCAGCCTGCCTCGCTCCAGACCTTCCGCGAGCGGTAGCCGCGGTCGTCGACGAACCCGGCGAAGTCGCGCGCTCGAGACCGGCGTGCGGTCGATCCGGAACGCCGGGAGCTCGACGTCGTGCGGCGAGAGCTCGTTGTCATATGCCCACGGCTCGTCGACGGCGCCGAGCGTGAACACACCCCCCGGCACCGTGATCTCGTCCGGGCCCGACGGCGCGCGATCCGGCGGGCGCTCGCGCGGCGTGTGGTACTCGGTCGCGACGAGCCCCTGGAGGGTCTGGAGGAGCGCCTCCTGGGCCTGCAGCTCGTGCTGGACGACGAGCCCGAAGACGAAGCGCCCGCGGAGGAGGGGGTTCGGCGCGTCGAGATCCTCGGTCATGAGCGCGGCGAGGACACGCTCGCGCACGTCCTCCGCGTACGCGGCGACGGCCTCGGGGCGGAGCGGCGGGAACCCGTTGCGCGCGTGCCGCCTCTTCCGGAAGGCCTCGTAGACGTCCTCGTGACGATCGGAGAGATGCGGCTGGTTGCCGAGGTTGCGAAGGAGCCAGAGCTCCTCGAAGAACGCCACGTCGGCGAGGTCCCACACGAGCGGCGCCGCCGGCGGGGGTGGCTTGAGCGACAGCACACCGTCGGACAGGGGCTCGAGGATCGCCTCGGTGCCCGCCCGCGCGAGCTCGAGCGCGTACCGGATCTCCAGGGCTGCGTCCATAGCGGAGACTCTGCCGCAACGCGAGCGTCTCTGCGCGGGTTCGGGCGGTCTGCGCAGGTGTTCCACGTCTTGTGCGCGGGGGCTGTAGCCTTCTTCGCCACTGGACGAACCGGAGGAGAGGGAGAAGGCATGGAGAGCTCGAACGGAGCCGTCGTCGTCGCGAACGAAGCTGACGCGTCGGTACGGAGAAGGGGACACTGCCGTCGAACGCCCTTCGCGGCGTCTCGGTCGAGATCGCCCGCTGGCAAGGCGACGGCCGTCATGGGCCCGTCGGGCTCGGGGAAGTCGACGCTGATGCACATCCTCGCGGGGCTCGACAAGCCGACATCGGGCTCGGTCAGGATCGCCGGGACCGAGATCACGACGCTCGGCGACAACGATCTGACGAAGCTCCGCCGCGAGCACATCGGCTTCGTCTTCCAGTTCTTCAACCTGCTTCCGATGCTGACCGCCGAAGGAGAACATCACGTTCTCCCGCTCACGATCGCCGGGGAAAAGCCCGAGGACGAGCTGGGTCGACCAGGTCGTGGAGAGACGTCGGCCTCGAGCGAGCGCCTGACCCACCGGCCCTCCGAGCTGTCCGGCGGGCAGCAGCAGCGCGTCGCGATCGCGCGCGCCCTCGATCTCGAAGCCGACCGTGCTCTTCGCGGACGAGCCGACCGGGAACCTCGACT
The DNA here is from genome assembly GCA_963750595.1 of uncultured Actinomycetes bacterium. GTDB lineage: Bacteria > Actinomycetota > Thermoleophilia > Gaiellales > Gaiellaceae > GMQP-bins7. Next base: position 50,447 of record CAVVRG010000005.1, read on the forward strand.
CCGCGACGAGCCGGCGAGATCCTCGAGCTCCTGCGCCACTCCGTGGAGGAGTCGGGCAGACGATCGTCATGGTCACGCATGAGCGCGCGCGCTGCAGCCATCGCCGAGCGCGTGCTCTTCCTCGCCGACGGGCTGATCGTGCGGGAGGCGCGAGTGCGACGCGCACGAGATCGTCACAGGCGTCATGGAGGAGCTCGGCTGCCGAGTGATCCGCTTCGCGCTTCGCGGGCTCGCTGACGCGGAAGCTGCGCGCCGCGCTGACCGGCATCGCGATCGTCCTCGGCGTCGCGATGATCAGCGGCACCTACATCCTCACCGACACGGTCGAGCGGGCGTTCAACGAGCCTGCTCGTGGAGTCGTACGCGGGGACCGACGCCGTCGTCACGGGCAAGCGGGCTCGACATCTCGATCGACGGCGAGAAGCCGCCCCCGCCGCCCGTCGACGCGTCGCTGCTCGAGGACGTGCGCGGCGTCGACGAGGTCGCGCTCGCGACCGGCAGCATCCTCGACGAGGAAACGACGAAGGTCGTGACACCCGACGGCGAGTGCGATCGGCAACTCGAGGGCTGGCCGACGCTCGGGTTCGGGCATGGATCACGAGCCCCGGCGCTCGCGCAGCTTCAACCCGCTCACATCTCTTCGAGGGCGCGCTGGCCCGCGCCGCCGACGAGGTCGTCATCGACGCGGGGACCGCGGACGAGCAGGGGTACGAGGTCGGCGACACCGTCGAGATCTCGACCCTGCAGCCGAAGCGAGCCGTTCACCCTCGTCGGCGTCGCCCGGTACGGCGAGGTGGAGAGCCTCGGCGCGATCAGCTTCGCCGTCTTCACGATCCCGACGCGCAGGCGCTTCTGGGCCGCGAGGGGCAGTACGACGCGATCTCCGTCGCAGCGAGCGAGGGATCTCGGAGGACGAGCTCGTCGCGGCGATCGCGCCCGTGCTTCCGGAGGATGCGGAGGTCGTGAGCGCGACCGCGGAGGCCGAGGAGCAGGCCGACGAGGTCAGCCAGTTCACGTCGATCTTCCGATACTTCCTCCTCGCCTTCGCGAGCGATCGCGCTCTTCGTCGGCGCGTTCGTCATCTTCAACACGCTCTCGATCACCGTCGCGCAGCGCACGCGCGAGTTCGCGACGCTGCGGACGCTCGGCGCCTCACGCCGCCAGGTGCTCGGCGCGGTGATCCTCGAGTCGCTCGTCATCGGCCTCCTCGCCTCGCTCGTCGGGCTCGCGTCTGGGCTTCTCCTCGCGGAGGGCATCGAGGCGCTCTTCGAGAGTCTCGGCGTCGAGCTGCCCACCGCCGACCGCGTGTTCGCGACGCCGGACGATCGTCGTCTCGCTGCCGTCGGCATCGGCATCACGCTCCTCGCCGGGCTCTTCCCGGCGATCCGCGCGACGCGCGTTCCACCGATCTCGGCCGTGCGCGAAGGCGCGACGCTTCCGCACTCGCCGCTTCCATCGCTTCGTCGCCCTGGGTCGCAGGGCTCGTCATCGTCGGTCGCGGTGCTCGCTGCTGGCACGCGCGATGTTCACCGACGAGCTCGGGACCGGGCGACAGGCTGATCTCCATCGCCGGCCGGCGTGCTCCTGCTGTTCCTCGGCGTCGCGATGCTCTCGTCGAAGCTCGTGACGCCGATCGCGGCCGGTGGTCGGGCATCCCCGCGCAGACGGCGGCGGAGGCGCGGCGGGGCGGCTCGCGAGCGGCAACTCGGTCCGCAACCCGGCGCGGACGGCCGCGACCGCGGCCGCGCTCATGATCGGCATCGCGCTCGTCTCGTTCATCGCGACGCTCACGAACGGGATGAAGGCGTCGAACCGCGAGGCGATCGAGGAGCAGATCGTCGCCGACTACGTCGTGACCTCCCAGGACGGGTACACGCCGTTCGTCGCAGCCGCAGGCGACGCCATCGCAGCATCGCCGGCGGCAGAGGTCGTCACGAGCGTTCGGTCGGACGCGGGCGTGGTGGACGACGACACGACCGAGGTCGGCGGCATCGAGCCCGACACGATCGCCGACGCCTACGTCTTCGACTGGCAGGAAGGCGACGACGAGCGTGCTGGCGACGCTCGGCATGAAGAACGCGGTCGTCACTCCAACTACGCCGACGATCACGACGTCTCGCTCGGCGACGTGCTCACGATTGCGCTCGACCGCCGACAAGGCGGCCCAGATCACCGTCGTCGGCACCTTCGAGCCGCCACCCTTCTACCCTCTCATCGAGAGCGTGAACGTCTCGACGCAGCTGTTCGACTCGCTGTACGACCGCCCGCGCAACCGCTGGACGTGGGCGAACGTGCCGGGCGACCCGAACGACGAGAACCGCGCGCAGATCGAGGACGCGATCGCAGGCTTCCCGGACACGCAGCTCGAGACGCGGGAGGAGTGGATCCAGCGGGAGGACGCCGACTTCAACGAGTTCATCTCCTTCCTCTACGTGATGCTGACGCTCGCCGTGTTCGTGAGCGTCTTCGGGATGATCAACACGCTCGTGCTCTCGGTGTACGAGCGCACGCGAGAGATCGGGATGCTGCGTGCGATCGGAATGACCAGGCGGCAGGTGCGCCGCATGATCCGCCAGGAGAGCATCATCACCGCCCTGATCGGCGCGGCGATCGGCCTCCCGCTCGGGATCTTCCTCGCCGCCCTGGTGAACCGCGCACTCTCGGAGTTCGACGTCGAGCTTCGCGATCCCGTGGGTCCAGCTCGTCATCCTGACGATCGTCGCCATCGTCATCGGGATCCTCGCCGCGATCATGCCCGCTCGTCGCGCGGCGCGGCTCGATCCGCTCCAGGCGATCGCCTACGAGTAGCCTCACCGCATGACGCGCTTCGCGCTCCGCGGGCTCCTCGGTCGCAAGCTGCGGACGGCGCTTACTGCGCTTGCGATCGTCCTCGGCGTCGCGATGATCAGCGGCACCTACGTCCTCACGGACTCGATCGACCAGGCCTTCGACACGATCTTCACGGACATCCGGAAGGGGTCGAACGCGGTCATCACCGGCAAGTCCGCATTCGACATCGGCGAAGACGAGGGCATCAGCGAGCCGACGTTCGACGAGACGCTGCTCCCAGAGGTGCAGAAGCTGCCCGACGTCGATCAGGCCGAAGGGAGCGTCGACAGCGACGCGACGCAGTTCATCGGCGACGACGGCAAGGCAGTCGTCTACGGGGGAGCGCCGAACCTCGGCTTCTCGATCGCGAACGGCGACTCCGTCTTCAATCCGCTGACGCTGGTCGAGGGCACCTGGCCCGGGCCGGGCGAGGTCGTGGTAGACAAGGCCACCGCGGGCAAAGAGGACTTCGAGGTCGGCGAGGCGGTGGGCGTTCAGGCCGAGGGCCCGGTGCAGCGGCTGAGGGTCTCGGGGATCGTCCAGTTCAGCTCGGGACTCACGATCGGCGGGGCGACGCTCGCGGGCTTCGACCTGCCGACCGCCCAGCGCCTGATGAAGAAGGAGGGGCAGCTGGACGAGATCGCAGTGGCCGCGAAGCAGGGGGTCTCGGACGCGCAGCTCGTGCGCCAGATCGACGCGATCCTCCCCGACGGCACGCAGGTGAGGACCGCGCAGCAGCAGGTGAGCGAGGACGCCGCCGGCACGAACGAGTTCATCAGCTTCTTTCGCGGCTTCCTCCTCGCGTTCGCGGGCATCGCGCTCTTCGTGGGCGCATTCGTGATCGCCAACTCGCTGTCGATCACGATCTCCCAGCGCACGCGCGAGCTCGGGACGCTGCGCATGCTCGGGGCCTCGCGGAGGCAGATCCTCCGCTCGATCGTCGTCGAGGCGCTCGCCATGGGCATCACCGCGTCCGTCGTCGGGCTGTTCCTCGGGCTCCTGCTCGCAAAGGCTCTCTTCCGGTTGTTCAACGCGGTGGGCTTCACGCTTCCGAACACGGGGATCGTCTTCGTCGGGCGGACGGTGATCGTGGCGCTCCTCGTGGGCGTCCTCGTCACCCTGTTTGCAAGCCTGCGCCCGGCGATCCGTGCCACGCGGGTCGCGCCGATAGCGGCGATCCGCGAGGGAGGGACGTTGCCCGAAGGGCGCTTCCGGCGACTGCGCAGCATCGGGGCAGTCGTGCTCGCCCTCCTCGGGTTCGCAGCGATCGCCTACGGCATCTTCAGGAGCGGCCTCGGCACGACCCAGGTCCTGCTCTGGATGGGCGTCGGCACGCTGCTCGTCTTCCTCGGCGTCGCCTTCTTCTCGTCCCGGCTCGTGCGTCCACTCGCGCATCTTCTCGGGTGGTTCCCGGCACGGTTCTTCGGCGTGGCCGGAGCCCTCGCCCGCGACAACGCGCGCCGGAACCCGCAACGCACGGCGTCGACGGCCGCGGCGCTCATGATCGGCCTCGCGCTCGTCACCCTCGTCGCGACGCTCGCGGCGGGCCTCGTGGCGTCGTTCCGCGGTGCGGTCAACGACCTCTTCACCGGCGACTACGCGATCACGGCCCAGAACAACTTCTCGCCGATCCCGATCGACGCCGCCGAGGCGGCAGCCAAGGCCCCGGGCGTCACGGCGGTCGGGAACGTCCGGACCGGTGAGGCGCTCGTCGACGACGGCGTCCGCTTCCTGACGGCCGTCGATCCGGGGATGGAGCAGGTCATCGACGTGACGTGGAAAGAGGGCTCCCAGGACGTCTTCAGGACCCTCGGGCAGGACGGCGCGTTCGTCGACGACGGGTTTGCGGAGGACAACGGCCTCGGCGTGGGGGACGGCATCCAGCTCACCTTCCCGAACGGCAACAGCCGCATCTTCAAGATCGAGGCGATCTTCGACCCTCCGACCGGGGGCTCGCCCTTCGGCGAGGTGACGATCTCGTCCGCGGTGTGGGACAGCGAGGTGCCGCAGCCGCGGAACCTCTACTCGTTCGTGAAGATGGAGGGCGGGGAGACCGACGCGAACCAGACAGCTCTCGACGAGGCGTTGGCGGACTTTCCGAACGCGAAGGCGCAGACCCGCCAGCAGTTCATCGACAACCAGATCTCGGGCATCAACTCCATCCTGAACATCCTGTACGTGCTCCTCGCCCTGTCCGTGATCGTGAGCCTGTTCGGGATCGTGAACACGCTCGTGCTCACCGTCTTCGAGCGGACGCGCGAGATCGGGATGCTGCGCGCCATCGGCATGACCCGCCGCCAGGTGCGGCGGATGATCCGGCACGAGAGCATCATCACCGCGCTCATCGGGGCCGCCATCGGCATCGCGCTCGGGCTCGCGCTCGCCACGCTCCTGATCATCCGGGTCGACTTCCTCGTCTTCTCGCTCCCGGTCGCGCAGATCGTCGTCTTCGTGCTCGCGGCGATCCTCGTGGGGATCATCGCGGCGATCTTCCCGGCCAGGCGCGCCGCGAAGCTGAACCCGCTCGAGGCGATCGCGTACGAGTGACCTGACGCCGCAGGCCGCCGGCCGCTCCCGGGCTGCGGAGCCGCGCGATGTCAGTCTGCCGGGGGCGCCCCTAGCCTCAGAACGAGCAGGTGACAGTCACCCTGCGAGTGACAGTCACCCGGCTTTCGGCCTGCGGAGCGTGCGGTCTCGATTCCGTCTCGAGCTACGGCGCGAAGCGCACACGGAGGTTCCCGAGGCCCACCTCGGCGACGAGGTCGAGCTCCTGGGTGCCCGACGTCCCGGAGATGCCGTTCACGTCGACGTCGAAGCCGTTCTCCTCCTCCCCGAAGGCGTCGATGTTCCCGGCGCCGACGTGCGCGTCCAGGTCGACGTCGACATCGGTGGGCACGATCACCTCGAGGTCTCCGATCCCGAGGCGGGCCTCGACGATCTCGCCGTCGAGATCGAGCCCGGTCGCCGTCAGGTCCACCGTCAGCTTCCCGATGCCGTGCTCGAACGGCACGAGGTCGGAGGCCGACTCGGGCTCCTCTCGCACGTTCCCGACTCCCTCGTCCCAGAGGTCGGAGTCGACGAACAGCGCCGGCACTCCGGCGAGGGCGATCAGGATCCCGAGGATCACGAGCAGCACGTGTCTGCCGGGCGTGACCGCGATGACGACCCCGATGAGGATCAGCAGGATCCCGATCGCGACCGGGTAGGAGAGGTCGACGAGGTCCGTCGCCGCGAGGAGCCAGAGGATCCCGCCCGCGAGGAGGACGATGCCCAGTCCAGCGCGGTTGCTCATCGGCGTGCGCGGAGAAGCACCGCCGCCCCCACGGCGATCAGCACGATCGGCCAGACGTACTTCCAGGCGAGGAAGTCCGACCAGATCTCGTCGACGAGGAAGAACGCTCCGAGGGCGATGAAGAGCACTCCGATGGCGACGGCACCTCCGGTGCGCTCCGGCGTGGGCCTCGCTCCGGGCGCGTGCATCGGCCCTGGCCTGTCCGACTCGGGATCCTCGGGCATCGCGATCCAGCCGATGACGTAGAGGAGCGCTCCCGCGCCGCCGGCGAAGAGCAACACGAGCGCGGCGATGCGGATCAGGACCGCATCCACGCCGAAGTACTCGCCGAGCCCTCCGCACACCCCCGCGAGGACGCGGTCGTCGCGGCTCCGCACGAGGCGGCGATCGGCCGCCGCGGGTGTCGTGGGCGCCTGGAGAGTGGCCGCGGGCTCGGCAGGCGTCTCCTCGGGGTCGGGCGGCGCAGGGATCGTCTCCGGCGTGGCGTCGTCGCCCGGCGCATCCATCGGCTTCTGCTCGCTCATCGTCGTCTTCTCTAGCCGTGCGGCTGCGGGCTCCTGGCGACGCCGGACCGCTCCGCAGCGGCGGCGACCTCGGCGGCGACCCGCGGCGCGACGTCGCGGTTGAAGACGCTCGGCACGACGTACTCGGGTCCGAGCTCGTCCCTCGGGATGACGGACGCGATCGCGTGTGCCGCGGCGACCTTCATCTCCGACGTGATCGCCCGCCCGCGAACGTCGAGCGCGCCGCGGAACACGCCCGGGAAGGCGAGCACGTTGTTGATCTGGTTCGGGTAGTCGGAGCGCCCGGTCGCGACCACGGCGACGACGTCCTGGATCGCCTCGGGCTCGACCTCCGGGACGGGGTTCGCCATCGCGAAGACGATCGCGCCCGCCGCCATCCTGCGGACGCCCTCGGGGGTGACCGCTCCCGGCACGGAGAGCCCGATGAACACGTCGGCGCCCTCGAGCGCCTCGTCCGACGAGCAGCGGAGTCCGTCCGGGTTGGTGCGCTCCGCGTATGCCTCCTTGTGCGGGACGAGCCGTGGGCGGCCACTGTAGATCGCACCCTCGTGGTCGCAGCCGATGATCCTGCGCGCGCCGGCCGCGATGAGCGCGTCGGTCGTCGCCACACCGGCCGCGCCCACGCCGGTCGTCACGATGGTGACGTCCTCGAGGCGCTTGCCCACGACCTCGAGCGCGTTGACGAGGGCGGCGAGGACGACGATCGCGGTCCCGTGCTGGTCGTCGTGGAACACGGGGATGTCGAGCTCGGCCTGGAGGCGCGACTCGATCTCGAAGCAACGGGGCGAGGAGATGTCCTCGAGGTTGATGCCGCCGAAGCCGGGCGCGATCGCCTTGCACACGGAGACGATCTCGTCGGGGTCCTTGGTCGCGAGGCAGATCGGCCAGGCGTCCACGCCTCCGAACTCCTTGAAGAGGAGCGCCTTCCCCTCCATCACCGGCATCGCCCCCTCCGGCCCGATGTCCCCGAGCCCGAGGACCGCGCTCCCGTCGGACACGACCGCGACGGTGTTCTGCTTGATCGTGAGGTTCCAGGCCGACTCGGGGTCGTCGGCGACCGCCTCCGAGATGCGGGCGACGCCGGGCGTGTACGCCATGGACAGGTCGTCCCTGGTCTTGAGCGGGACCTTCGAGCGGATCTCGATCTTGCCGCCGAGGTGCATGAGGAACGTCCGGTCGGAGACGCGCAGGACGTCCACGCCGTCCAGCGCCCGCACCGCCTCCGCGATCCGGTGGAGATGATCCTCGTCCGTCGCGGACACGGTGACGTCGCGAACCTTGCGGTTCCTCTCCACGCGGACGAGGTCGATCGCGCCGAGCAGGCCGCCCTCCTCCCCGATCGCACCGGCGAGCCGCGCGAACGATCCCGGCGTGTCCTCGAGCTGGACGCGGAGCGTCGCGCTGAACGAGGGTGAGAGGTGGGCCACGGCCTGAGCCTAGCCCGTGTCTCCCGGAGTCGGGAGTCGAACGATTCCGTCCTGCGCGAGCCGTTCGACCTCGTCGTCCGCGTACCCGAGCTCGTGCAGCACGTCGGCCGTGTGCTCCCCGAGGACCGGGGGCGGAGACGGGAACAGCGGCCGTTCCCCCGCGAGCGAGAGCGGCAGTGCAGCGAGCCGGAGGTCGGCGACCGCCGGATGAGGCAGCGGCTGGAGCATCCGGAGCGCCCGGGTCTGCTCGGAGTTGACGACGTCCGCGACGTCCGCCACAGGTGCCGCGGGGACGCCCGCTTCGGCCAGGAGCGGGAGCCACTCCGCGCTCGCCCGCTCCCGCAGGCGCTCGGAGAGGAGCTCGACGAGCACCTCGCGGTTCCGGACGCGGTCGGGGTTCGTGCGGAACCGCGGGTCGGACACGAGCTCGGGCACGCCGAGGGCCGAGCACAGCGCTCCGTACAGCCGGTCGTTACCCGCCGCGACCATCAGCTCGCCGTCTCGGGTCGCCAGCACCTCGTACGGCGCGACCATGGGGAACACGGTGCCCTCGCGTGCCGGGACGGTCCCGTCGGCCAGGTACCCGACGAGGTGGTAGCCGACGTACGCGAGCGCGGTCTCGTACAGAGAGGTGTCGACGACGGCGCCGCTTCCGCTGCGTTCCCGGTCGAGGAGCGCGCCCGTGATGCCGAGCGCCGACCAGATCCCGGTTCCCACGTCGATCAGCGACGAGCCCACGCGCACGCCCGGCCTCCCGCGCTCGCCCGTCATGCTGATGAGCCCGCCCGCCGCCTGCATGAGCGCGTCGTAGCCGGGCTCCTCGCGCAGCGGGCCGACGCGGCCGTACGCGCCGATCGTGCAATACACGAGGCGTGGGTTCCGTTCGCGCAGCACGTCCGCGCCCAGCCCGAGGCGCTCGGCGAGGCCGGGGCGGAGGCTCTGGAGGAAGACGTCCGCGCGGTCCGCGAGCCGCAGGACGACCTCGCGCCCGCGCTCCTCCCGCAACGACACCGCGAGCGAGCGCTTGCCTGCGTTGACGGAGAGGAACATCGCGCTCTCGCCGTTCCAGAAGGGCGGTCCCCAGGCCCGGGCGTCGTCCCCCGTGTCGGGCCGCTCGACCTTCACGACCTCGGCGCCGAGCGCGGCGAGGATCTCGGCGCAGTACGGCCCGGCGATCGACGTCGTGACGTCGACCACGCGAGCGCCTGCGAGCGGGAGGAGCACCGACAGATCATCACCTGCTGAGAAGATGGGCGGATGCCCGACTGGCTCGACTTCGACCGCTTCACCGAATGGGTCTCGGGGGAGTGGTGGAGCTACCTCGTGATCTTCGCCGTCGCGACGATCGACGCGTTCTTCCCGCTCGTCCCCTCGGAGTCGCTCGTCGTCATCGGCGGCAATCTCGCGAGCTCGGGTGACCTCGTCCTCCCGCTCGTGATCCTGTCGGGCGCGGCCGGGGCGGTCCTCGGCGACAACATCTCCTACGGCATCGGCACCCTGGTCGGCGAGCGAACCGTGAAGCGGTGGTTCCGGGGCGAGAAGGCGCACAAGCGCCTCGAGTGGGCGGAGCGGACGCTCGACGAGCGCGGCGCGTACATCATCCTCATCGCACGCTTCATCCCGGGCGGGCGCACGGCGGTGACGTTCTCCGCGGGCTACGTGCACTCGCTCACGTGGCGCCGCTTCATCGTCTACGACGTCGCCGCGGGGCTGCTGTGGGCGACCTACGCGGCGCTGCTCGGTTACTTCGGCGGGAAGACCTTCGAGGACCACCCGCTCTGGGGAGTCGCCCTCGCGCTCGGACTGGCGTTGACCCTCGGGTTCGTCGTCGAGGCGGTCAGGCACTACCGGCAGCGGCGGAAGGTCGCCGACCCACCCGACGTGTGACAGGATCGAGTCGTGGCCTCGATCCTCGTCCACGTGACCTGCGGCCCGGAGCATCCGACGAAGGCCGCCCTCGCGTTCCTCGTCGCGAAGGCCGCGGTCGAGGAAGGGCACGACGTGACCATGTTCCTCGCGGGCGACGCGACGCAGCTCCTCCGCGACGCCGTCCTCGACTCCCTCGTCGGGCTCGGAACCGGCAGCCTGCGCGAGTCGTACGACGCGGTCGTCGCCGCGGGGACGCGCATCTACGCGTCGGGGATGTCCAGCAAGGCACGCGGCGTGGGGGAGCAGGACCTCGAGGGCAAGCCGGTCGAGCTCGCCATGCCGAACAGGCTCGTCGAGCTCGCGCTCGAGAGCGACCGCGTCCTGACCTACTGACTCGCGCACGCTTCGCAGCGGCGCGATCCGCTCGCGCGGATCCCGCCGCGTGAAGATCCTGACGGCGGCGCTTCGCGGTCGCCGTGTTCGCGGCGCTCACACCCGAGCCCGGCGCATACGCTGGTTCCGTGAACCGCCTCGCGGACGCGACGAGCCCGTACCTCCTCCAGCACGCCGAGAACCCGGTCGACTGGTACCCGTGGGGAGACGAGGCGTTCGAGCGCGCGCGGGCGGAGGACAAGCCGCTCCTCGTATCGGTCGGCTACAGCTCGTGCCACTGGTGCCACGTCATGGCGCACGAGTCGTTCGAGAGCCGGGCGGTCGCGGAGCTGATGAACGAGCTGTTCGTGAACGTCAAGGTCGACCGGGAGGAGCGCCCCGACGTCGACGCGGTGACGATGGACGCGACCGTCGGGCTCACGGGCTCAGGAGGGTGGCCGACGACCGTCTTTATGACGCCGGACGGTCGCCCGTTCTACGCCGGCACGTACTTCCCGCCGGAGTCACGGCACGGGCTGCCGAGCTTCCGGGACGTTCTCCAGGCGGTGGCGAAGGCATGGCGCGAGCGGCGTGCCGACCTGGAGACGCAGGCCGGCCGCATCCGCGAGTCGCTTCGCCGTGGCGCGGAGGTCAACCCCTCGGTGGAGCCGCTGAGGGCGTCCCTCGTCTCCGAGGCGGTGCGCGGGATCGCGCGCACGTTCGAGCCAGCGTTCGGAGGGTTCGGCCGTGCGCCCAAGTTCCCCGCTGCCTCGACGATCGAGCTCCTGCTCCGGCGGGGCGACGACGACGCGCTCGCGATGGTCGAGACGACCCTCGAGGGCATGGCGGCGGGCGGCTTCTACGACGTCGTCGGCGGAGGCTTCCACCGCTACTCGGTGGACGACCGCTGGCTCGTGCCGCACTTCGAGAAGATGCTCTACGACAACGCGGTGCTCGCCTCGGCGTACCTCCACGCGTGGGTCGTGACGGGCAAGGCGCGGTACCGGGAGGTCGTCGAGGAGACGCTCGGCTACGTGCTCCGCGACCTCGCGCTGCCCGGTGGGGGGCTCGCCTCGGCTCAGGATGCCGACACCGAGGGCGTCGAGGGGCTGACGTACACATGGACGCCCGAGGAGGCCGACGCGGTCGGCCTTCCGCGCGACCTGCTAGAGCCGTTCGAGCACGGCCGGCAGATCGTTCGCGGCGTGCTCGACGCCGAGCTCCGCGCGCGCGTCCTCGCCGAGCGCCAGGGGCGGCCGCAGCCGTTCCTCGACGACAAGGCGATCGCCTCCTGGAACGGCCTCGCGCTCGCCGCGCTCGCCGAGGCCGGATACCGGCTCGAGCGCGACGACTGGCTCGACGCGGCCCGTGAGCTGGGCGAGTTCCTGCTCGGGCCGCTCTCCGCGGGTGACGGCCGGCTGCTGCGGTCTACAAGGGACGGTCGCGCGAGCGGCGCCGGCTTCCTCGACGACTACGCGAACGTCGCGTACGGGCTGCTGGAGCTCCACGTCGCGACCGGTGAGATCCGCTGGCTGCTGGAGGCGCATCGCCTCGCCGTGCTCGCGATCGAGCTGTTCGGCGACGAGGGGCGGGGAGGGTTCTTCCTCGCTCCGACCGACGGGGACGAGCGGCTGGCGCGCACGAAGGATTTCCAAGACACGCCGGTGGCGTCGGGGAGCTCGATGCTCGCCTGGGTCCTGCTCCGGCTCGGGAGGCTCTGGGGCGACGAGGAGCTCGAGCGGCGCGCGGTCTCGACGTTCCGGCTCGTGGAGCCGGCGATCCGACGCGCTCCCGCGGCGTTCGCGTGGGCGCTCTGCGGCCTCGATCTCTGGCTCTCGCCGCCGCGTGAGATCGCGGTCGTCGGGCCCCCTGGATCGCCCGTCGCCCGTGCCGCGCTTGCGCCGTTCCAGCCGGGGACCGTGGTAGCGGTCGGCCCTTCGGAGGAGGTCCCTCTTCTCGCCGGGAAGAGCCTCGTCGACGGCCGGCCGGGCGTGTACGTCTGCGAGCGCTTCGCGTGCCACGCGCCGGTCACCGCTCCCGAGGAGGTGCTCGTGCAATGAGGCTCTGTCTAATGATCGAGGGCCAGGAGGGCGTCACCTGGGAGGACTGGGTGCGGCTCGCACGGCTCGTGGAGGAGACCGGGCTCGAGGGCCTCTTCCGCTCGGACCACTACACGGCGATCATCCGCGCCGACGCGGCGGCTCACGACGCGTGGACGACGCTCGCCGGGCTCGCGGCGGTCACGGAGCGCATCCGTCTCGGCACGCTCGTCTCCCCGGCCACCTTCCGTCATCCGAGCGTGCTCGCGCGCATGGCGGCGACGGTCGACCACATCTCCGGCGGCCGGCTCGACGTCGGCATGGGGGCGGGCTGGTACGAGCGAGAGCACGCTGCCCACGGCTTCCCGTTCCTCGACGCGAGGCGGCGCTTCGACCTCTTCGCAGAGCAGGTGGAGGTCGTCGTCGGCTCGTGGACGGAGGAGCGGTTCGACCATGCAGGCCCCGCCTACGAGCTCCGCGACCAGGCGGCTCTCCCGCGCCCGCTGCAACAGCCTCATCCGCCGCTCGTCCTCGGCGGCACCGTGCGGCCGCGGTTCGCGGCGCTGGCCGCCCGCTTCGCGACCGAGGTCAACACGCTCGGCGCGACCAACGACGAGCTGCGCGAGCGCAGGGCCCGGCTCGACCGCGCGTGCGAAGAGGCGGGCCGCGACCCGTCGACGCTCGGCTTCTCCGTGATGACGGCGTGCTTCGTCGGCACGGATCGCGCCGAGGTGCTCGAACGGCTCGGCGGCTTCCTCGCGGCCCGCGGCGAGGGCGAGCCCGGGGCCGTCCTCGAGCAGCGCCGCGACCGCTGGCTCGTCGGCACCGTCGACGATGTCGCCGCCCGTATCGAGGAGCTCCGTGCGCTCGGTGTGACCCGCGTCTTCCTGCAGCACCTGAACCACGGGGACGACGACATGGTGCGTCTCGTCGGCGACCGGCTGCTTCCGGCAGCTTCTTGACCGCCCTGGCAAGGGTGCGTTCCGGTGCGTGGCACCGGCTCCGTTCGACGTCGAGCATCGAGGCACGGCGCTTCGGGTAGCGTCCTGCCCATGACCACAACGGAGCTGACCGGGGCGGAGGATGTCGCGTGGAACCTCGCCGACCTCTACGAGAGCGGCGACGACCCACGACTCGAGAGCGACGTCGACGAGGCTGAAACGGCCGCTGCGGCGTTCCGCGACCGGTACCACGGGAAGGTCGCCGGGCTCGACGCGGCCGCTGTGGTTGCGGCGATCGAGGAGCGCGAGCGCATCGAGTCGGTCTTCACCCGCGCGATCTTCTACGCGCACCTGTGGTTCGCGACGGACATGAACGACTCGCCGCGCGGGGCACTCGTCGCGCACCTGACGGAGAAAGGCGCCGGGGTCGAGACCCAGCTGCTCTTCTTCAGCCTCGAGCTTGCCGACCTCGACGACGAGGCCGCCGAGGCGCTCCTCGCCGACGCCGCGCTCGAGCGGTGGCGCCACTGGCTGCGCTCGGTCCGCAAGTACCGGCCGTACCTGCTGAGCGAGCCCGAGGAGAAGATCATGACCGAGAAGGTCGTCTCCGGGTTCGCGGCCTGGGACCGGCTGTACGACGAGCTCCTGGGCGCTATCAAGGTCGACCTCGACGGCGAGGAGATCGGGTTCGAGGAGGCGATGTCGAAGCTGTACTCGCCCGACCGGGAACTGCGAAGACGCGCCTCCGAGGCGGTGACGGCCGCACTCGAGCCGGGTGTCCGGACCCGGACGTACGTGTTCAACACGATCGCGATCGACAGGTCGATCGACGACCGCCTGCGCGGGCACGAGACGTGGGTCTCGGCGCGCAACCTGGCGAACGACACGACCGACGAGGCCGTGCAGGCCCTGATCGACGCGGTCGTGAGCCGGTACGACGTCGTCCGCCGCTACTACACGCTGAAGGCGCGCCTCCTCGGCCTCGAGCGCCTGTCGTTCTACGATCGCATGGCGCCACTCGCGGAGGACTCCGCGCAGATGGCCTGGGGCGAGGCGCGAGAGCTGGTGGTCGACGCGTTCGCGGACTTCTCCTCGGATACCGGCGACATCGTGGAGCGGTTCTTCCGTGACGCCTGGATCGACGCACCTCCACGGGACGGGAAGCGGCCGGGCGCGTTCTGCGCGACGCACGTCCCGGGCGTCCATCCGTACGTGTTCCTGAACTACACCGGCGACCGTCGGTCGGTCCTCACGCTCGCCCACGAGCTCGGCCACGGCCTGCACGGGTATCTCGCCGCGCCCCTCGGGCTCTTCAACGCGTCGACTCCCCTGACGACGGCGGAGACGGCGTCCGTCTTCGGCGAGGCTCTGACGTTCAAGCGGCTGCTCGCGGACGAGGACGACCCGAAGCGCCGGCTCAACCTGCTCGCCGGGCGCATCGAGGACTCGATCGCGACCATCTACCGCCAGGTTGCGATGAACCGCTTCGAGGACGCCGTGCACACCTGGCGGCGCGACGAGGGCGAGCTCTCGCCGGAGAAGTTCGAGGAGCTCTGGCTCGGCACCCAGTTCGACATGTTCGGCGACTCCGTCGACATCGAGGGGTACGGGGCCTGGTGGAGCTACATCCCGCACTTCATCGGGACACCGGGATACGTCTACGCGTACTCGTACGGCTGCCTGTTCGCGCTCTCGATCTTCCGCAAGTACGAGCTCGAGGGGGACTCGATGGTCGAGCCCTATCTCGACCTGCTGCGGGCCGGAGGGTCGAAGCCCCCCGCCGAGCTCGCCGAGATGGTCGGCCTGGATCTCACGAACCCGGACATCTGGTCGAGCGGCATCGACGCGCTCGAGGCCGAGCTCGACGAGGCGGAGGCGCTGGCGACGAGGTCGGGCTCGGTTGAGGCATCGCTGGACCAGCGGCAGGCTCGCTGCTAGCCGACAGCGCCGCGGCCGCGAAGCGGCCGCCCGTTCACGGGGTCTTGGCGCGACCGGGATGCCGCGCGAGCGGATCCCGGTCTTGCGCGAGATACCGAGCAACGCGGCCTCGACGTCGCGCAGGCGGTCGACGTCGCCGCGCAGGCCCGTGGCGTCGTTGTAGAGGAAGGCCTCTGCGAGCCGCACGATCGCGTAGCCGAGCGTCGCCGGGTCGACCGGCGGCTCGTACCTCCCGGCGCCGACCTCGTCCTCGATCAGGCCCGTGACCCGCTCCACCATGCGCGGGTGCACGAAGCCCGTGCTCGAGGTGAGGATCCTGAGGGCGTCGCGCTCCTGCTCGAGGAACCAGCGAAGCGCGGGGGCCTCGGCGAGGGCACGGTTGATGCGGTCGAACGTGTCGAGGAGCATGGCGCCTCCCGAGCCTGCCGCCGCGTCGCGGGCCGTGGCGAGGAGCGGCTCGCCCGCGAGCACGACCGCCTCGCCGACCAGCCGCTCGCGCGAGCCGAACCAGCGATAGACCGTCGTGCGGCCGAGGCCGAGCTCGGTCGCGATCGCCCGGACGTCGACGCGACGTCCGTGGAGGTAGCGGTGGAGGGCCGCCGCGAGAACGTCCTCACGGCTCGCCGCTGGAGGGCGGCCACGGCGGGGCGGAGCCTCGAAAACCGTGCTCAAGGTCGTGCGAGCATACAGCCCATTCGGGACACACGGAGACGCGTGTATTGATACAGAGCGCGCGACGTGTCATGATCGCGTCCAGACGTATGGCGGTCGGAGCATCCCCGTTCACACGCGGCGAGCGCGCTCTCCACGTCGCCACGGCTAACCGGCGGCCGGTCGCCTACGTCCAACCCGTTGTGCACGAGGGATGCGCGTGCAGGAGGCCAGTTCCGGCGCTACGCTCGCATCCGACAGGCAGGCAGCCCGCAGTGCAACCAAGGAGGAAGGTCGGTGCGTAAGCTCATCGCGTGCGGTGTCGCTCTGGTGGGGGCGCTCGCGCTCACGGTGCCGGGGGCAATCGGCAGCGCGGAGCAGGTACCAGGGGTCACCGCGAAGACGATCACGATCGGCGGGACGTTCCCGCTGACAGGGCCGGCGGCGGCCTATGCGCCGATCCCGGTCGGAATGAGGGCGTACTTCAGCTACATCAACTCGCGCCGGGGGCCTGACGGCAAGCGCGGCGTGATGGGCCGGCAGATCGTCTGGAAGTTCTACGACGACGCGTACAACCCCGCGAACACCGTGCAGCTCACGCGGCGCCTCGTCGAGCAGGACAAGGTATTCGCCACGGTCGGCCAGCTCGGCACGGAGCCCAACCTGGCGGTCCGCGACTACCTGAACCAGCGCAAGGTGCCGCAGACGCTCGTCTCGACGGGCGCCTCGTTCTGGGGGAGCCAGGGCAAGCAGTTCCCGTGGACGATCGGCTGGCAGCCGGACTACATCGCCGAGGGTCGCATCTACGGGCTGCACATCAAGAACAACTTCGCCGGCAAGAAGATCGCGATCCTCTACCAGAACGACGACTACGGCAAGGACTACCTGTACGGCGTGAAGTACGCGCTCGGCGACCGGTACGTGAGCCAGAATCTCGCAACGGCCGAGCCGTTCGAGGTGACCGCGACGAGCGTCGCCACGCAGATGACGAGGATCAGGGCGACCGGCGCTCCGATCCTCGTGATCCTCGCCACGCCGACGCCGACGATCCGGGCGTACGCGACGGGCAAGGCGCTCGGCTACAACCCCGAGCAGATCTACCTCAACTCCGTGTCCGCCACCGCGGCGTTCCTCAACGTCGCCGTCAACGCGGCGGGCGCGCAGTACGTCAACGGCTCGCTCTCGGTCGGGTACCTCAAGGACCCGTCGAGCCCGACCTGGAACAACGACGCGGCCATGAAGCAGTACCGGGAGATCATGGCGAAGTACGCGCCGAGCGCGAATGCGAACGACGGGCTGTACTTCTACGGCGTCGCGAAGGCCGAGGCGTTCGTCCAGGCGCTGTACAAGGCCGGGAAGAACCCGACGCGCGCGGGCCTGATGAACGCCCTGCTGACGATGAACTCGACGAACAAGTTCGCGCTTCCGGGAGTGAGGCAGAAGACGTCGAGGACGGACCGCTTCATCATCAGCCAGATGCAGCTCATCCGCTACACGCATCCGGACTGGGTCCGCTTCGGGCAGGTCATCGAAGGGCGGCCGGGCTCGAAGTAGTCGAGCTCCCTTCGGACGTGACGTAGAGGCCGGGCTCAGCCCGGCCTCTACGCGTTCAGCGGGCGTTCGGCTCCGTCAGCCGTTCAGCAGGTGCCGGTAGGGCTGGAGCTCCTGCCAGTAGCCCTCCATCGTCGTCAGCCGCGTCGAGGCGTGGAGGAGGTCGAGCGGCGCGATGTTCACGGCGCGGACGATCCACTCGTCTCCGACGTCGAGGACGTTGAGGCAGCCCGGCGCCTGCTCGAAGTGCCCGAGGAACATGCGCTCGCCGGTGAGCGCGTAGGAGAGGATCGCGCGGTTCACGGCTCCGTGGAGAACGGCGAGCACCGTGTCCCACGAGTCGTCGGCGAGCAGGCGCTCGAGCGCCGGCAGGACCCGGTCGAACAGGGACCCCACCGTCTCCCCGCCGAGGAAGCGCTTGTCGTTGGGGACGACACCGCGGAACGCGTGCACGAACTCGGCCTCGAGCTCCTCGGGGGAGATCCCGGAGAGCCGGTCGCCGCGGAGCTCGCTCAGCTCGGGCCATTCCTCCGGCTCGACGCCCGGCACGACGAGGCGCGCGGTCTCGACGGTGCGCGGGAGGGTGCTCGCGAGGATGCGGTCGAGGCGCACGCCCTGGAGGAGCTCGCGCGCGGCCTGGGCCTGCGCGCGCCCCTCCTCGTTCAGGGGTACCTGCTCCGGGTCGACGGGCCGCCCGTCGGGAGCGAAGTAGGACACCGCTCCGTGCCGCATGAGGTACAGCCGCCGTCGCATCGGCGCATAGGATCGCACGGTGCCTGTGGCTCCCGGGCGATCGGGTGACGTCGTCGAGGTCGACGCCGACGCCGTCGGCCTCACGAAGCCGCCCCTGCTCGTGCTCGACCGCGTGCGCGCGTTCCTGGACGAGCACGGTCTCGGCTCGGGCGCGGTTCGCGCCCGCCGGATCGGGGAGGGCGGCGGCTCCAACTTCACGTTCCTGCTCGAGCGCGACGAGGGCGTCTTCGTCCTCCGCCGCCCTCCGCGCCCGCCGCTGCCGCCGTCAGCGCACGACGTCGTCCGCGAGGCACGGCTCCAGCTCGCCCTCCGCGAGGCCGGGTTCACGCGCCTGCCGACGATCGTCGCGGTGGGCGAGGACGAGAGCGTCCTCGGAGTCCCCTTCTACGTCATGGACTACCTCGAGGGGCACGTGCCGACGGAGGAGCTGCCCCCCGGGCTCGAGGGCACGGCACCGCGTCGCCGCCTCGGGGACGACCTCGTCGACGCGCTCGTCGAGATCCATTCCGCCGACGTGACGAGCCCGGCGCTCGCGGCGTTCGCGCGGCCCGGGAGCTACGGCGAGCGCCAGGTTCGGCGCTTCTCCCAGCTCTGGGGGATCAACAAGACGCGCGAGGTGCCGGCCGTGGACGAGGTCGGCCGGTGGCTCGCGGGCAACCTGCCCGAGCCGCTTCCGCCGACCGTGGTGCACGGCGACTTCCGGCTCGGGAACACGATGGTCGCTGCGGACGACCCGGCGAAGATCGTCGCCGTTCTCGACTGGGAGATGGGCGCGATCGGCGACCCGCGAGCCGACGTCGGCTACCTGCTCGCGACCTACAGCGAGCCGGGAGGGCCGCCGAACCCGCTCGGGACGTCGCCGATCACCGCCCTGCCGGGGTTCCCCACGAGGGCGGAGCTCGCCAGCGCTACGTCGAGCGCAGCGGCCGCGACGTCGAGCCGCTCCACTGGTTCGAGGCGCTCGCGCTGTGGAAGGCGGCCGTCTTCTGCGAGGCGATCTACGGCCGCTACGTGCGCGGGGAGCTCGGCGTCGAGGACGAGCGCGCCGCGAGGCTGGAGAAGGGCGTGCCGGCCCTCGCCGAGGCGGCCGCCGCGGCCGCCGCGCGCACCTGAAGCTGCTGAAGCGGGGGACAGGCACCGGCTTCGCCGGAGCCAGTCCCCGGTGACTGTCCCCGCAGGGACTGTCACCGGCTTTCGCATCACAGTGCGATCTCGGCCAGCGCGCGGATCGCCTCGGGCTGCTGGGTCGAGACGAGGAGCGAGGTCACCCCCGACTCGCGCCAGGCGTCGAGGCGCTCCGCGAGCCGCTCCTTCGGCCCGACGAGCGCGACCTCGTCGACGAACGCGTCGGGCACCGCGGCCGCGGCGTCGCGCCTGTTCCCGGCGAGGTAGAAATCCTGGATCTCCTTCGCCTCGGCCTCGTAGCCGTAGCGGCAGGCGAGGTCGTTGTAGAAGTTCTTGCCGCGCGCGCCCATGCCCCCGATGTAGAGGGCGTAGTAGGGCTTGAGGAACTCGCGTCCCGCCTCCGCGTCGTCGACGAGGATCGCCGGCGCGCTCGGAGCGACCTCGAACCCGGGCTTCGCCTTCGCGAGCGCGGACCCGAACACTTTCGGCGCCATTTCGGGCGACCAGAAGATCGGGAGCCAGCCGTCCGCGATCACGCACGCCTGGTCGACCGCCTTCGGCGAGATGGCCGCGAGGTAGATCGGGATCTCGGCGCGGAGCGGGCGCGCCATCAGCTTCAGCGGCTTCCCGAGCCCGGTCCCGTTCGAGAGCGGGATGTCGTAGTGCTCGCCGTGGTGCTCGAGGAGCTCGCGACGGAGCGCGGCACGCACGATCTCGACGTACTCGCGCGTCTTCGTGAGCGGCTTCCCCCACGGCTCGCCGTGCCAGCCCTCGACGACCTGCGGCCCGGACGTCCCGAGCCCGAGGAGGAAGCGGCCGCCGGAGAGGAGGTCGAGCGTCGCCGCGGTCATCGCCGTGTTCGCAGGCGTCCGCCCGGGAATCTGCATGATCGCGCTGCCGAGCTTGATCCGCTCCGTCGTCGCCCCCAGCCAGGCGAGGACGCTCACGCAGTCCGTGCCCCACGCCTCGGCGGCCCACGCGGAGTCGTAGCCGAGCCGCTCCGCCTCCTGCGCGAGCGCGATCGGCTCGAGCGGGCTCGTCCCCGGCGGCGCGTATCCCATGTAGAACCCGAGCTTCACGGAAGTGCGATGCTAACGCGATGGCGATCGCCGACCTCCGCCCGACCGACGAGGTGCTCGGGCTCCGCGACCGCTACCGGGCGTTCATGGAGGAGCACCTGTACCCGAACGAGCCCGCGCTGGGCCGCGAGGACGAGGAGTCGGACGCCGTCGTCGCGCGTCTGCGTGCGCTCGCGAAGGAGGAGGGGCTGTGGGCGCCGCACCTGCCGCCCGAGGCGGGCGGCTCGAGCGGGAGCTTCCTCGTCTACGCGCACCTGAACGAGGAGATTGGGCGCTCGGTGTGGGCGCAGCTCGTCTTCGGCTGCCAGGCGCCGGACGCGGGGAACGGCGAGATCCTGTGGCACTTCGGCACGGACGAGCAGAAGGAGCGCTGGCTCGCGCCGCTCGTCGCTGGCGAGGTGCGCTCGTTCTTCTCGATGACCGAGCCGGAGGTGCCGGGGTCCGACCCGACGACGCTGCGCACGCGAGCGGTACGCGACGGCGACGAGTGGGTGATCGACGGCCACAAGTGGTTCTCCTCCGGCGCCGAGGGCGCGGCCTTCGGGATCGTCATGGCCGTCACCGACCCGGACGCCGATCCGCACCGCCGCGCGACCCAGATCGTCGTCCCGGCCGAGACGCCGGGCGTCGAGGTCGTCCGCGCCGTGCCGACGCTGGGCCACCGCGGCCGCGGCTGGACGACGCACTGCGAGGTGCGCTACACGGGCGTCCGGGTCCCGTTCGAGAACACGCTCGGTGAGGTGGGGGACGGGTTCCGGATCGCCCAGAAGCGCCTCGGGCCGGGGCGTATCCACCACGTGATGCGCTGGCTCGGCCAGATGCAGCGCGCGTTCGAGCTCATGTGCTCCTACGCGCTCGAGCGCGAGGCCTTCGGCTCACCGCTCGCCGACAAGCAGACGGTCCAGAACTGGATCGCCGACTCCGCGGCCGAGATCCAGGCGTGCCGGTTGATGACTCTCGATGCAGCGCACAAGATCGACCAGGGCGACGAGGCGCGCGTCGAGGTCTCGCTGATCAAGTTCTTCGCAGCCGGTGTGCTGAACGACGTGATCGACCGTGCCGTGCAGGTGCACGGCGCGCGCGGGCTCACCGACGAGACGCCCCTCGGCACGATGTACGCGATGGCGCGCGGGGCGCGGATCTACGACGGCCCCGACGAGGTGCACCGCATGGTCGTCGCGCGGCGGATCCTGAAGTCGTTCGCCGCCGGCGAGCCCTGGCGCTTCGACTAGGCGCCTTCCGCTCGCACACCGTCGCCGGCAGCCGTTACCCGAAGTCGAAGCGGGACGGGATCTCGGTCGGGGGCGTGCCGATGACGATGGCGATCTCCCTCTGGTCCGTGAGCTCGATCGAGGAGGGATCGCCGTCGTACTGCTCACCGTCGACGTAGACGAGCACGCTCGCGTCAGCCTTGCAGTAACCGCCCACGCAGCTGGGGTCGAGCGTTACGTCCCACTCGGTGAAAAGCTCGCCCAGCGTGTTCGGCGTCGATGCCTTCGATTCCGTGTGGAGGACGCCCGTGACGTCGTGCGTGTGGAGCGGCGATATGCACGGCTCCGCACGCCGGGGACGATGGCCGCCGAGGGGTACGGGTCGCCGCCGCCGGCGCATCGCGTGCGATCCGGACGGCGGCCGTCGAGCGACGGGCGGGGCGACGACCTCCGATGCCGCCAGCTCGCGACCACCGACGCTGCTCGTGAACCGCGGCTACTCCGAGGTGCTGGCGCTCGGGGACGTGCAGTACGACGAGGGAGCGTTCGGCGCCTTCCTCGAGTCGTATGCGCCGTCCTGGGGGCGCGTGAGGTCGATCACGCGGCCCGTGCCCGGCAATCACGAGTACCGGACGGCGGACGCGGAGGGCTACGACCGCTATTTCGGATCGGCGTCGGGCGATCCGAGCAAGGGTACTACAGCTACGACCTCGGCGGCTGGCACGTGGTCGCCCTGAACTCGAGCTGCTCCGAGGTCGACGGCTGCGAGCCGGGCTCGGCGCAGGAGCGATGGCTGCGCGCCGATCTCGCCGCACTCGCGCTGTGCACGCTCGCGTACGGCACCACCCGCGTTTCAGGTGGCAGCCCACGGGACGACCGACCCCGAGGCCGGGCGTCGGCGCGGGCGGCACGTTCTCGGGCACGGAGACCTTGCTGCCGCCGCACCCGGCAGAGAGCAGAAGTGCGCCGAGCACGAGAGGGAGCGTGGCGGACCTGCGCTGCACGTCGCCAACGATATGGGACGATCCTCGCGCGTAGACGACGTCCCTGGGCGGCAGGCTTCCTCAGCGCGGGCCGGGAACGCCCTTGAACTCGTAGTTCAGGGGCTCGCGGCCGGACTGCACGATCCAGGCCTCGCCGGTTCCCTCGCTCCGGTACGCGGCCCACACTCCCTCCGCCACGTCCTCCGGCCGCAGCAGCTTGTAGCCCTGCTCGCCGAGGTCGCGCTTGAACTGGTCGGTCATGAGCCCGGTGTCGGCCCAGGCGGGGCAGACGGCCTGGATCCGGATCTGGCGCTTCGCGAGCTGGGGCGCGGCCGAGCGGACGAAGCCGACGACGGCGTGCTTCGTGAGCCCGTAGACCGGGTCGTCGGCGATCGCCGTCAGCCCGGCGAGGGACGCGGTCGCCACGATCGTGCTCCCCTTCGGCATGACGCGCGCCAGCCGGCGCACGCCGAACACGACGCCGTCGACGTTCACCCCGACGGCGCGGCGGTACTGCTCGTCCGTGAGGGAGGCGATGTCGCCGTCGTCGCCCGTGAGGACGCCGGCATTCAGGCACGCTAGGTCGACGGAGCCGACATGCTCCCACGCCCCCGGGTCGGAGACGTCGAAGCCGTGCACGAGGTCGAGCTCCCGCACCTGGAGCCCCTCGCTCGTCAGCTTCTCGACGATCGCCTGTCCGATCCCTCCGGCCGATCCGGTCACCAACGCTGTCACGGGACGAGCACCACCTTTCCGGTCGACTTCCGCTCCTCGATCAGCCGATGCGCCTCGCCGGCCTGCTCGAGCGGGTACTCCGCGCCCACGATCGGGCGCACGGCGCCACCTTCCCACAGGCGAAGGACGTCCCGCCCCGCCTGCTCCACGAGGTCGGGTCGCCGCCCGAGCAGCCGCCCCAGGTAGAAGCCGTGGACGCCGATGTTGCGTCCGACGAGCCAGGTCGGGCTCACGTCCTGCCAGAGGCCCCCGGCGTAGCCGACCGCGATCGCGCTCCCGAGCGGCTTCAGCAGGCCGAGCGACGTCGCGAAGACGTCACCCCCGACGAGGTCGAAGACCACGTCCACTTGCTCGAGCTCCGCGAGGCCTTCGTACGTCACGCACTCGACCGCGCCGAGCGAGCGCGGGAGCTCGAGCTTGTCCGCGCTCCCGACCACGGCGACCGGGGCGCCGTTCAGCGCCCGGACGAGCTGGATCGCGGCCGTTCCGACCGCGCCGGCGGCCGCGGTCACGAGGACGCGCGCGCCGAAGCCGATCCGCACGAGCTCGGTGAGCGGGATCCACGCGGTGAGGAACGCCATCGGGAAGGCGGCGCCCTCGGCGAAGCTCGCCTTCGGGGGAAGGGGGAGAAGCCAGCGGCGATCGAGGGCCACGCGCTCCGCGTACCCACCTCCGGCGCCGCGGACGAAGCCCATGACCCGGTCGCCGTCGAGCTCGCCGGCGATCTCCGAGCCGAGCACTGTCGGAAGCTCCGGTGCCTGCGGGTAGCGCCCGAGCCGGACGAGGACGTCGGCGAAGTTGATCCCGCACGCCCGGACGTCGACGACCACCTGCTTCTCGCCGGCTTCGGGCTCGGGCACGTCGTGGACAACGAGTTGCTCCGGCCCGCCGATCCCCTGGAGGACGACGGCTCTCATCGAAAACCTGGTGACAGGCACCTGCGCCGCCAGTCACCTGCGCAGGCGGTGCGAAAAGCCGGTGACAGGCACCTGCGGTGCCAGTCACTCGTGCCGGTCAACCGGCATGCAAGTCGCCGCATGGGTGACTGTCAGCGCAGGTGACTGCCACCTGGTTGCCGGCTCTCACCGCCCCGTGAACTGCGGCTCGCGCTTCTCGAGGAACGCCGCGACGCCCTCGGCCCCGTCCTCCGAGGCGAGGCAGCGCCGGAAGCCGTCCGCCTCGCGGCGCAGCCCCTCCTCCAGCGAGAGGTCACGCGTCGTGCGCGCGAGCTCTCGGAGCACCCCGACGGCAACGGGAGAGCGGTCCGCGATCGTACGGGCGATCCCGATCGCCGCGTCCATGAGCTCCTCCCGCGGCACGACCTTCTCGACGAGGCGCCACTCGTACGCCGTGCCGGCGTCGATGAAGTCGCCGGTCAGGTTGAGCAGGAGCGCACGTCCGAGCCCGACGAGGCGCGGCAGCCGCTGCGTCCCGCCGCCGCCGGGGATGAGGCCGAGCTTGATCTCGGGCTGGCCGAGCTGCGCGTCCTCCGAGGCGACCCGGATGTCGCAGCACATCGCGAGCTCGAGCCCGCCGCCGAGGCAGAAGCCGTGGATCGCGGCGACGAACGGCGTGTGCGCGGCGTCCATTCGCGCGCCGAGCTTCTGGATCCCGCGGGCGGACCCGCTCTCCTGGGCCTCCGCCGCGGCCTCGCGGAGCGACGGGAACTCCGAGATGTCCGCTCCCGCGACGAACGCCCGCTCGCCCGCGCCCTGGAGGACGATCGCACGCACTCCTTCGTCCCCGTCGAGCGCGGCCAGCTCGGCCTCGAGCTCCTCGAGCAGTGGCGCCGAGAGCGCGTTCACGGGCGGATGGTCGATCGTGACGACGGCGACGAGGCCGTCGCGCTCGGTGGAGACGTACTCGGCCACCGCCTAGGTCGTCTCCGCGGGCTGCTTCGCGAACTGGTCGCGGAGCGCGGTCTTGCGGAACTTGCCGACCGCGGTCTTCGGGATCTCCTCGACGAACTCGAAGCGGTCGGGGAGCCACCACTTCGCGAAGTTCGGCGCCAGGAACTCGCGGAGCTCCTCGTCCGTCGGCGTCTGGCCCTCCCGCAGCACGCACACGGCGAGCGGCCGCTCCGACCACTTCTCGTCGGGCACCGCGATCACGGCCGCCTCGGCGATCGCCGGATGCCCCATGAGCGCGTTCTCGAGCGCGACCGTGGAGATCCACTCGCCGCCCGACTTCACGAGGTCCTTCGCGCGATCCTGCACCTCCACGAAGCCGTCGGGGTGGATGGTCACGACGTCGCCGGTCCTGAACCAGCCGTCGTCCGTCCAGCGGTCGGCGCCCTCGTCCGACTCGAAGTACGCCGAGGAGATCGACGGGCCGCGCACCTCGAGCTCGCCCATCGTCTGGCCGTCCCAGGGGGCGAGGCCGTCGGCGCTGCGGGCGCGGATCTCGACGAACGGGATCGTGAGGCCCTGCATGGCGCGCCGCGAGTACGCCTCGTCCTTCGACAGGCCGCGTCTCCTGGCCGGGAGCGCCCGAGATCGTCCCGACCGGGCTCATCTCGGTCATGCCCCAGCCGTGGACGATGTGGAGGCCGTGACGCTCGCCGAAGGCCTCGATCATCGCGCGTGGAGGCGCGGCGCCACCGACCGTCATGAACCTGATCGAGGAGAGGTCCCACCTGCCCGGGTTCGCGTCGAGCAGCTGGAGGATCCCCATCCAGATCGTCGGGACGCCCGCCGTCACCGTGACCTTCTGCTCCGCGAAGCCGTCGAGCAGCGTCTCCGGATCCATGTGCGGCCCCGGGAAGACCTGCTTGACGCCGGTCAGCGTGGAGGAGAACGGGAAGCACCACGCGTTCGCGTGGAACATCGGGACGACGGGCAGGCAGACGTCGTCGGCATAGAAGCCGAGCGAGGCGAGAACGGTCAGTGCATGCAGGGCGATCGCTCGGTGCGAGTAGAGGACGCCCTTCGGCCGGCCGGTGGTGCCGCTCGTGTAGCACATGGCGGCGGCCGTGTTCTCGGGCAGGTCGCGGTACGAGAAGTCCGACTCGCTCGCGTCCGCGAGGAGCTCCTCGTAGTCGATCGTGCCGTCGGGCGCCGGCCCGGCGCCGACCGCGATGACGTGCTCGAAGTCGCAGCGCGAGACGAACGGCTCCGCGAGCGGCCAGAGCGTCTTGTCCACGATGAGCACGCGGTCGCCGCCGTGCGTCGCGATGTAGACGTTGTCGTCGGGGTGAAGGCGGAGGTTCAGCGTATGGGTGACGAACCCGCCGACGGGGGCGCCCATGTACGCCTCGAGGTGCTGGGAGTGGTTCCACATGAACGTCCCGACGCGGTCGCCGTCCTCGAGCCCGAGCCTGCGGAGCGCCACGACGAGCTTCTTCGTACGCGAGACGAAGTCGGCGTACGTGTAGGTGTGCCAGCTCTTGTCCGGCAGGCGGCTCGCGATCTCGTTCTCGCCGTACAGCTCGTCGGCGCGCCGCATGATCGCGGGCACGTTGAGCTGGTAGTCCATCATCAGGCCTTGCACCACTAGCCTCCTTGTTCCACCGGCGCCGCCCCCACCGGCACGCCGCGCTCGGATTCGTCTCGACCGTTCAGGAGCCCGGCGGCGACCTCGGCCCGGAGTCGGGTGCTCGAGCCCGCGAAGCTCTGGATCCCGAGCGCGCGCTTGTACAGCCGGTGCGCGTCGTGCTCCCAGGTGAAGCCGATCCCGCCGAGCGTCTGGATCGCCGTCTCGCAGACGAGCACGGCCGCATCCGCGGCGTACGCCTTGGCCGCCGCGGCCGCGAGCGACGCCTGGGGATCGCCCGTCGCGACGCACCACGCCGCCCACAGCGAGAGGGAGCGCGAGAGCTCGACCTGCGTGTACGCGTCGGCGAGCGGATGCGACACGGCCTGGTACACGCCGATCCGCTTCCCGAACTGCTCCCGCTCGGACGCGTACTCGATCGCCAGCTCGAGCGCGCGGCGCGCGACCCCGCAGGCCTCGATCGCGAGCGCGGCGTGCGCGCGGGCCTCGATCCCGGACACGATCGTCGAGTCGGCGAGCCGCCTGCCGGGGTTCCCTCCACGGACGACGCCGAGCGGGCGCGTCGCGTCCGTGGTGGTCAGGACCTCGCGCTCCGCTCCCTCGAGCTCGTAGACGCCGTCGCCGCCGATGATCGCCACGCGGTCGGCGGTGTCGAGGTCGGTGACGAGCGGCCCGAGCGCCAGCGTCCAGCTCGCGCCTCCGGCCGCGACCTCGGCCCGCAGGTCGTCCGGCAGGGCGGGGAGCGCGAGCGCGAAGGTCGAGAAGAACGGGCCGTGGTACAGCGATCGCCCGAGCTCCTCGAAGAGCACGGCCTCCTCGACGAACGTCAGCCCGGCGCCGCCGTCCTCCTCGGCGATCGACACGCCCGTCCAGCCGAGCTCGGCGAGCTCGGCCCAGGTGGGCTCGGGGTTCGCCGCGAGGAACTCTCGCGCCTGCTCGCGGAGGGCGTCCTGCTCGGGGGTGAAGGTGAAGTCCACTAGCGCCTCATCTCGACTTGGGAAGCCCGAGCACGCGCTCGGCGACGATGTTCCGGAGGATCTCGGAGGTCCCCGCCTCGATCGTGTTGCCGCGGCTCCGGAGCTGCTGGTGCTGCCAGTAGCCGCCGTACGGGGCGTTCTCCTCGCCGAGCGCCGCGTCCGGGCCGAGGAGCTCGAGCGCGAGCTTCGTCACGCGCTGGTTCGCCTCCGACCACACGAGCTTCGAGATCGACCCCTCCGGCCCCGGCAGGCCGGTCTTCATCAGCTGCGACAGCGCCCGGCCGTTCGTGAAGCGGAGCGCCTGCATCTCGCTCCACTCGTGGGCGATCCGGTCGCGCTGCAGCTGGTCGGCTCCGCGGTCGCGGGCGAGCGCGACGAGCTTGCGCACCTGTACCTCGAGCGCGGCCTGGAGCGCGAACCCCAGCGTCCCGCGCTCGTGCAGGAGCGTCGTCATCGCGACCTGCCAGCCGCCGCCGATCTCGCCGAGCAGGTTCTCCGAGGGCACCTGCACGCCGGTGAAGAAGATCTCGTTGAACTCCGCCTCGCCGGTGATTTGCGTCAGCGGGCGCACCTCCACGCCCGGCGCGTGCATGTCGACGATGAGGTACGTGAGCCCCGCGTGCCGTGTCGACTCGGGGTCGCTCCGCGTGAGCAGGATGCAGAAGTGGGCGAGGTGCGCGAACGACGACCACACCTTCTGCCCGTCGACGACGAAGTGGCCGTCCTCCACGCGCGCGCTCGTGCGCACGCCCGCGAGGTCGGAGCCGGCGCCCGGCTCCGAGAAGCCCTGGCACCAGATCTCGTCCGCGGACAGGATCGGCGCGAGGTAGCGCGCCTTCTGCTCCTCGGTGCCGTGCGCCATGATCGTCGGCCCGGCCATGCCGAGCCCGATCACGCCGATGTGCGGCGGCGCCTCCGCGCGCGCGAGCTCCTCGAGGAAGATCGCCTGGTGCGTGTACGGCGCCCCCCCACCGCCGTACTCCTTCGGCCAGGTGAGCCCGACGTAGCCCGCGTCGTAGAGCGCTCGGCTCCACTCGCGCATGTCCGGCGTGTCGAAGCGCGCCGCGCCCCCGCGGTGCCCCTGGATGTCCTCGGGGAGATGCTCCTCGAGCCAGGCGCGGAGCTCCGCCCGGAACGCGGCCTCCTCGGCGGTGTCGCGCAGGTCCATCCACGACGATCCTAATCGCTCGGCCGCCGCGATTCCCGACCTGCGGCATGCTGACCGTGCACGTGTCCGCGCCCTCGCAGCAGATCGTCCTCATTCGGCACGGGGAGACCGAGTGGAGCCGGGAGGGCAGGCATACCGGGCGCACGGACCTCCCGCTCACCGAGCGAGGCCGCGAGGAGGCTGCGGCGCTGGGCGGCGCTCTTGCCGGGCGGCGGTTCGCGCTCGTCGTCACGAGCCCGCTCGTGCGTGCAGCGGAGACGTGCAGGCTCGCGGGGCTCGACGATGCCGCCCTCACCCGCGACGACCTGCGCGAGTGGGACTACGGACGGTACGAGGGTCGCACGACGGAGGAGATCCGCGAGGATCGCCCCGGCTGGACGCTCTGGCGCGACGGCTGCCCGGGCGGGGAGAGCTCGGCAGACGTCGGCGTGCGCGCCGACCGCGTCATCACGGAGCTGCGCGCAGCAGATGGCGACGTCGCCGTCTTCGCGCACGGGCACCTGCTGCGCGTGCTCGGGGCCCGGTGGGTGGGGCTCGACCCTTCCACCGGCGGTCGCCTCGCGCTCGACACCGCAACCGTGAGCATCCTCGGACACCACCGCGAGGTTGCGGTCCTCCAGCTCTGGAACGAGCCGGGCACGGGCCGATTGCAAGCGTGAGCCGACCCCGATTAGGGTTGTCGGACCGGTGGCCCTCCTCGCGGTCAAGGACGTCACGCTCCGCTTCGGCGGCATCGTCGCGCTCGACGGGGTGTCGTTCGACGTCGAGGAAGGGCAGATCTCGGGGCTGATCGGGCCGAACGGGGCCGGGAAGACCACAGCGTTCAACGTCATCACGCGGCTGTACAAGCCCGACTCCGGCCGCGTGGAGCTCGACGGGAAGTCGATTCTGCGCGCGGCGCCGCACACGATGGTGCGCAAGGGCGTCGCCCGCACGTTCCAGAACCTCCAGCTCTTCCGGACGATGTCGGTGCTCGAGAACGTCCTCATCGGGGCGCACGGGCAGGGGCGGCGCGCCGGCGAGGCGGAGGCGTACGAGGCGCTCGACGTGGTCGGCTTGCGCGAGCGCGCGCACTTTCCGGCGGCGGCGCTGCCCTACGGGACGCAGAAGCGGGTCGAGCTCGCCCGGGCCCTCGCGGCGAAGCCGCGGCTCCTGCTCCTCGACGAGCCGGCCGGCGGCTTGAACCACGAGGAGGTCGGCGAGCTCGGGACCTTCATCCTGAAGCTCCGCGACGACCTCGACCTGACGATCCTCCTCGTCGAGCACCACATGAACCTCGTCATGCGGATCTCCGATCACGTCAACGTCCTGAGCTTCGGCCGAAACATCGCCGACGGCACGCCCGCGCAGGTGCAGGCCGACCCGGCCGTGATCGAGGCCTACCTCGGGAGCGACGAGGACGAGCTCGAGCGGGAGCCGGAGTCGGATCTGATCGCCCGGCCCGAGGACGAACCGGAGACCGCGGAGGTGCCCGAGGAGTGAGGACGCTGCTGGAGCTCGACGCGGTCCAGGCGCGGTACGGGCCGGTGCAGGCACTGCGCGACGTCTCGCTCACCGTGGGGGAGGGCGAAGTCGTAGCCGTCCTCGGCGCGAACGGGGCAGGGAAGACGACGACGCTGCGCGCCATCTCGGGCACGGTGCAGCGGAGCGGCGCGATCGAGCTCGACGGCAAGACGCTGAAGGGCGGGCCCGAGTCGGCCGCGCGTGCGGGGATCGCGCACGTGCCCGAGGGTCGCGGCACGTTCGTCGACCTCACCGTGACGGAGAACCTCCGCCTCGGCGCGTACACGCGGCGCGACCGCGGCGTGAACGACGACATCGAGCGCGTGAACGGCTACTTCCCGTGGCTCGCGGAGCGTGGAAACCAGCGCGCCGGGACGCTCTCCGGCGGCGAGCAGCAGATGCTTGCGCTCGCTCGCGCGCTGATGAGCCGGCCGCGGCTGTTGCTCCTCGACGAGCCCTCGCTCGGGCTCGCGCCCATGATCGTGCGGGAGTTCTTCCGCACGGTTCGCGAGCTGAACGAGAAGGAGGGGCTCACGGTCCTCGTCGTCGAGCAGGACGCGCGGGTGGCGCTCGCCTCCTCGACGCGCGCATACGTCCTCGAGGTCGGTCGCGTCGCCCTGACCGGCAAGAGCGCCGAGCTCCAGGGCGACGAGTCGATCCGCCGGAGCTACCTCGGGTACTGATGGTCGTCGCCGCCTTCGCCGACTTCATGCAGCAGGTGGTCTCCGGCCTCGCGTCGGGCGGCGTCTACGCGCTGCTCGCGCTCGCGCTCGTGATCATCCACCGCTCGACCGGGGTCATCAACTTCGCGCAGGGCGAGATGGCGACGCTCTCGACGTACATCGCCTGGGCGCTGATCACGCACCACGGCTGGCGCTACTGGCCCGCATTCGTGGCCGCGCTCGCCGTGTCGTTCCTGGGCGGGGTCGGGACGCACCGCGCCGTCATTCGCCCCGTCGAGCGCGGGAGCGTGCTGCGCATCGTCATCGTGACCATCGGCCTCCTGATCGCGATCAACGGATTCGTCCTCTGGCAGTGGGGCGGCGAGCCGCAGTCCCTGCCGAGCCCGTTTGGAACGGACACGTACGACATCGGCGGGGTCGTCGTCGCCGCCCACGACATGGGGACGATCGCGGTCGCGTTCGGGATCGTCGGCCTCCTGTGGGCATTCTTCCGCTTCACGAAGGTCGGGCTCGCGCTCCGCGCAGCCGCGGTGAACCCGGAGGAGTCGCGCCTAGTGGGCGTGCGCGTCACGTGGATGCTCGCGCTCGGGTGGGGGCTCGCGGCGCTTCTCGGCGCGGTCGCCGGGATCCTCACCGCGCCGACGGTGGGCCTCGACCCGCAGATGATGCAAGCGGTGCTCATCTACGCCTTCGCGGCGGCCGTCCTCGGCGGGATCGACTCCCCGGTCGGCGCAGTCGCGGGCGGGCTCCTGCTCGGCGTGCTCCTGAACATGCTCGGCTACCTCACGCAGTACGACCTGTTCAGCTGGTTCAGCGAGGAGCTCCGGCTGCCGATGGCGCTCCTCGTCATCCTCGTCGTCCTGCTCGTCCGGCCCACCGGCCTCTTCGGCCGCCCAGAGGTGAAGCGAGTATGAGCAACGCTCGCCTCCGGCTCGCGTTCGCGGGGGAAACCATGTCTCCCCCGCGTACCCCCTTCTTCCTGAGAGCGTGGGGAACCTCCCGGTTCCCCACACCCATCCCCGCTCACAGACACGAGGCATGTCTGTGAGCCCTCGCCAGACCAGGATCATCGGCTTCGTCGCGTTCGCGGTGTTCGTCGCCTTCGTCGCCGTCCTGCCGTCCTTCATCAGCGACTTCAAGGCGCAGCAGTACGCGTATGTCGGCATCTACCTGATCGCGCTACTCGGCCTCAACATCCTCACGGGCTATACGGGTCAGATCTCGCTCGGGCACGGCGCCTTCATGGCGATCGGCGGGTACACGTCCGCGATCCTCATGGCCGGGAACGAGCAGTTCGGCGGGCCGATGGCCGGGGGAATGAAGGACGTGTGGACGATCCCCTTCGCGGGCCTCGTCGCCGGGCTCGTGGGCCTCGCCTTCGGCCTGCCCGCACTGCGGCTCTCCGGGCTCTACCTCGCGCTCGCGACGTTCGCGATCGCGGTCGCGCTGCCATCCACTGCGAAGCGGTTCGAGGAGTTCACCGGCGGAGGCTCGGGGATCAACCTCTTCGGGATCTCCGAGCTGACCGGCTCCCTCTCGGGCGAGGTGGACGTCCTCGGGCGCACGCTCACGTACAACGACTGGCTCTACTACCTGTCCTGGTCGATCGCCCTCGTCGCGTTCGCCGGCGCCTGGCTGATCCTCCGCGGCCGCACGGGACGCGCCTTCCGCGCGGTGCGGGACAGCGAGACCGCGGCCGTCTCCTCGGGCGTGAGCCTCGCGCGCTACAAGACCCTCGCTTTCGGGATCAGCGCGGCCTACGCAGGGGTCGCGGGCGGCCTCTACGCGACCGCGAACACGTTCGTCAACCCGGACACGTTCCCGGTCGCGCTCTCGATCTTCCTGCTCATCGGGATCGTCGTCGGGGGCCTGGGAGGGCTGTCCGGCCTCGTCTTCGGTGCGATCTTCGTCTACTTCCTGCCGCTCTGGGCGCAGGGCCAGGACCTCGGCTCCGTGCTCCCGGACTCGGTGGTGGACGGGGGCTCGTTCAGCATCCCGTTCCTCGGTGTGTTCAAGGGCACGGGCGCCGCGGGCGGACCCGCGATCGTGTACGGGGTCGTCCTCATCCTGCTCATGTTCCTCATCCCGAACGGCGTCGGCGGGATCTTCCGCCGCGCCGGGCAGCTGATCGCCCGGCGCCGCTACTCTCGGTCGGAGTAGACCGCGGAGGGATTCAGGATGAGACGGAAGCGGACACTCGTCGCCTATGGGATCGCAGGGCTCGTGGCGCTGGCCGCGCTGCCGGGCTGCCTTCGCGGGCGCCGCCGCGGACCCGGGCGTGAGCTCGAGCACGATCGTGCTCGGCGGGACCTCGCCGCTCACCGGGCCTGCCGCGGCCTACGCGTCGGTCGCGCGGGGCGCGAAGGCCTACTTCGACTCGGTGAACGCAAAGGGCGGCGTCGCCAAGCGGAAGATCGAGTACGAGATCGTCGACGACGCCTACAACCCGGCGCAGTCGATCCAGGCCACGCGGCAGCTCGTCGAGCAGGAGCGCGTGTTCGCGGTCTTCAACTCGCTCGGCACGGAGCAGAACCTCGCCGTCCGCGACTACCTGAACCAGCGCAAGGTCCCGCAGCTCTTCGTCGCGTCGGGCGCCACGACGTGGGGCGCCGACGCCGGCGAGTACCCGTGGACGATCGGCTTCCAGCCGAGCTACCAGGCCGAGGGCCTCATCTACGGGCGCTACGTGGCGAGGACGATGAAGAAGGCGAAGATCGGCGTCCTCTTCCAGAACGACGACTACGGCAAGGACCTCCTGGTCGGGCTCAAGCGCGGGCTCGCCGGCTCGGGCTCGAAGGTGACCGCCGCGCTGCCCTACGAGGTGACCGCGGTCGACGTCGGCTCGCAGGTGGGGCGGCTGAAGGCCGCCGGCGTGAACGTGTTCGCGATCTTCGCCACGCCGAAGTTCGCGATCCAGGCCTACGTGTTCGCGAACCGGCTCGCCTGGCGGCCGGCGATCATCAACAACACGGTCTCCGCGGCGACGAACGTCATGCTGCTCGCCTCCGAGGGGGGCAAGAACAAGGCGGTCGAGGGGACGATCACGCTCAACTTCCTCAAGGACCCGACGAACCCGCTCTTCAGGAACGACCCGGCGATGAAGCGGTACCGCGCGATCATGGCGCGCTACGCGAAGGGCGCGAGCATCGCGGACGTGTACCACGTCTACGGCATGGCGGTCGCCTACGAGACGGTGTCGCTGCTCGAGCGCATGGGGGCGAACGCGACGCGCGTCCGGCTCATGGCGGCGGCGCGGTCGATCACGAGCCCCTCCAACCCGTTCGTCCTCCCCGGGATCGCGGTCAAGACGGGCAAGGGCGACGGGTTCCCGATCCAGCAGGTGCAGATGCAGCGCTGGCGCAAGGGGAAGTGGGTCCCCTTCGGCGGGCTCTGGGCGTCGAAGAATTACTGAGTCGTTCTTCTCGCAGGGCCACGATCCGCGAGGGCTTGGACGACGACGTTGTCCCTCGGTGACTGTCACCGCAGGTGACTGTCACCGAGGTTCGTTCGCCAGCGCGACGTCGCCTGCCGGGATCCGCGAGGCGGACCCCGGCCCGCCAACACCCTGAAGCGCCACCGCTCCGCGGTGGCTTATGCCTGGACGACGACGTTGTCGCTGGGTGACTGTCACCGCAGGTGACTGTCACCCTGGTTCGTTCGCCAGCGCGACGTCGCCTGCGGGGATCCGAGAGTGCGGACTGCCAGCCCGCGAAAACCCCTGGAGCGACATCGGCTGCGCGGTAGTCGCTCCTCGCCTGCCCTGTCATGCTGGTGCGCCGTGAGCAGCTTCGTCGAGGTGTGGGGCAGGAGCGGGCGGGAGCTGCGGGTGCTGGACTCCGAGCGCGTGACCGTGGGGACCCTCGCGTCCAACGATGTGGTCGTGGACGCCGACGGCGTCTCCCGTGTGCACGCGGTGCTCGAGCGCTTCGGCGATACGTGGTGCGTCCGTGACCTCGGCTCGCGCAACGGCACCTCGGTCAACGGGGCGAGAATCATCGGGGAGCATGCTCTGCGCCCGGGCGACGAGATCGTCCTCGGGCGGCTCCGTCTCGTGTTCCACGGCCCGGCCCGGGGAACGGAGACGGCCGCTATCGCACAGCCGCCGTCACTCACGCCCCGCGAGCGTGATGTCCTCGTAGCCCTCTGCCGTCCGCTGCTGACGGGTGATGCCTTCACCGAGCCGGCGTCGATCCGGGCGATCGCCGCGGAGCTCGTCGTGTCCCAGGCCGCAGTGAAACAGCACCTGTCGCGCCTCTACGACAAGTTCGACGTCGACGCTCGGGAGAGGAAGACGCGTTCAGCTCGCAAACGCGGCCGTCGCCCGCGGGGCCGTGAAGCTGGGCGACCTGCGTCCGGCCGGGCCGCGATGAGGACAGAGCTTCTCCGCGAACGGTACGAGCCGCTCGACGTGGTGGGGAGGGGCGGAGAGGGCGAGGTGATCCGCGCGCTCGATCACCTCCACGGACGTCAGGTGGCTCTGAAGGTCAGGCCCGTGTCCGACGAGGGCTCCCGTGCCCGGCTGCTCTCCGAAGCCCGGCTCCTGCTCTCGCTCTCGCCCAGTCCGGGGCTGCCACTCGTCCGTGAGGACTTCTTCGTGGACGACCGCTACGTCATCGCGATGGACTGGATCGAGGGTCGGGACCTCGAAGCGTTGCTCGCGGCCGAGGGCCGCCCCGGGCTCGACCCGGCGCTCGCGATAGACCACCTCGAGCAGGCCGCCGAGGCGCTCGAGCACCTGCACACACACGACCCACCCGTCGTGCACGGCGACGTCAAGCCGGCCAATCTGATCCTCACCTCCTCGGGGCGGGTCGTCCTCGTCGACTTCGGCCTCTCCTCGAGACCCGACGACGAGCCTCGCCGGGCCGGCACCGCCGGATTCGTCGCGCCCGAGGTCGCGGCCGGGGAACGACCGACACCGGCGTCGGACGTGTACTCGCTCGCCGCCACCGCCGTGGCGCTGCTCACCGGCGTGCGTCCTGCGGGCGGCGCCCCGACCTGGGGCACGATCGAGCCCGAGCGAATACCGGCGCTCGAGCGGATCCTTCGTCCGAATCTCGCCGCCGATCCGGGGCGGCGCGACGAGTCCGCCGCCGCCCTCGTCGCTCGGTTGCGGCGCTGGTGGGGAGCCGACCTTCCCGGTGGGACCGTCACCCTGGTGCTTGCCGACGTGGCCATCGTCTCCGCTCGCAGCGCGGAGGCTACGGTCGACGAGGTCGCGCGCACACTCGACGGCCGCTGCGTCCCAGCGGTCGACGACGGCCCGCTGCTGGCGGCTTTCGCGTCGGCCGAGGACGGGCTCGACGCCGCTCGCCAGCTCGCCGGTCGTCTCGACGCCCGGGTCGCCGTCGCCACCGGGGAGGCCGAGCCCAGCGCCGGGAGCTACCGGGGGGCGCTGACCGACGACGTGCGGCAGCTACTGGGAATGGCGCTCCAGGGGCAGGTGGTGATCGACGATCCGACCGCGAAGACGATCGACGGTCGACTCCCTCCGGAGCTCGGCCTCGCGGAGGTGCAGAACGTCGCAGCTCCGGCCGACCCGCCCGTGTGGGCTCTCGTCGCGCCCGGTCTGTCGACTCCGCCGCTCGCGGCGCAGTGCCCCTACCGCGGGCTGATCGCCTTCGGAGTGGACGACGGGGATCTGTTCTTCGGTCGGGAGGAGGTCGTGGCGTCGATCCTCGGCCGTCTTCGCGACAGCGGCTTCATCGCCGTCGTCGGTGCGTCGGGGAGCGGGAAGTCCTCCCTCGTCCGGGCCGGGCTCGTTCCGGCGTATCGCCGAGCGCACGAAGGACCCGTCGCGGTGCTCACACCCGGGGTCCGATCCGGTTGCGGAGCTCGATCGCTCCCTGACGGCCGGCGGCCCGCTCTCGCTCCTGGTCGTCGACCAGCTGGAGGAGGTGTTCACGCTCTGCGCGGACGAGGAGAGTCGGGCGCGGTTCATCGACGCTCTCCTCGATCTCCGCGACACGAACGCCGCATCGATCGTCGTCACGCTCCGTGCCGACCTGTACGGACGCTGCGCCGAGCATCCGCGCCTCGCCGTCGCGGTGGCGGAGCACCAGCACCTGCTCGGGCCGATGCGGGCCGAGGAGCTTCGCCGGGCGATCGAGAGCCCCGCTCGCGCCGCCGGCCTGCGCCTCGATGCGGGACTCGTCGACGCCATGCTCGTGGACGTCGAAGGAGAGCCGGGTGCCCTCCCGCTGCTCTCCCACGCGCTCTACGAGTCGTGGGTCCGCCGCGACGGCCGCGTGCTCACGTTCGCCGGGTACCGGGCGGCGGGCGGCGTACGGGGCGCAATCGCGCACACGGCCGACGAGGTCTTCCTCGGCTGCGGCGAGCAGGAGCAAGCCCGCATGCGGCAGCTGTTCCTCCGGCTCACGCAGCTGGGGGAGGGGGCGGAGGACACCCGTCGGCGGGTTCTCCTCGCCGAGCTCGTCCCGGAGGGCGAGGACGCTGCGGCAACCGGCGAGGCGCTCGAGAAGCTCGCCGCCGGCCGGCTCCTGGTCGTGGACGACGACTCGGCCGAGATCGCGCACGAGGCGCTGATCCGAGAGTGGCCTCGACTGCGGGGATGGCTGACCGAGGATCGCGAGGAGCTCCGTGCTCTCCAGCGGCTGTCGACCGCCGCCCGCGCGTGGGAGGCGAGCGACCGGGACGAGGCGGACCTCTACCGCGGAGCTCGTCTCGAGGCGGCGCTCGATCTCACCGGCAACCGTGAGCAGCAGCTCTCTCGGGTCGAGCACGAGTTCCTGCAGGCGAGCCGGAGCGCGCAGGAGAGCGAGCTCCGGAGCGCGCAGCGGCGGGCCCGTCGGCTGCGGGTCCTGCTCGCAGTCGTCGCGGCGGCGCTCGTGGTCGCGGTCGTCGCAGGGGCGTTCGCGCTCGTCCAGCGCGGGAGCGCGCGACACACGGCGACCATCGCCCAGTCCGGACGCCTCGCCGCCCGGTCGCGGGAGGTAGCGGCGAAGCACCCGGACCTGGGCGTCCTGCTCGCGCTGGAGGCGGGCCGCCTCGACGACTCGGTCGACTCGCGCGGTGCCCTGCTGGGGGCGCTCGAGCACGGCTCGCGGATTCGCGCGTGGCTGCAAGGATTCCCCTCCCCCGTCAACGCTTCGGCGTTCAGTCCGGACGGCAGGCTCCTCGCGACGGTGGCACAGCGTGCGACCACGCTCTGGGACACGTCGACCTGGAGGCCGCTCGGCGCACCCCTGCGCTCGTCGCAAGGCCGCGGGGAGGGCGTCGACTTCAGCCCGGACGGGCGGACGCTCGCGATCGCGGGCGGCGAAGGCAGCGTCGAGCTGTGGGACGTGGCAACGAGGAAGAAGCTGCGCGAGCTGAAGGACCCGGCAGCGGCGACATCCGCGGAGCCCGCGCTCTCCGCCGTTCGCTACAGCCCGGACGGCAGCGTCATCGCCGCGGGGGGGCAGGAAGCGAACCACGTCACGCTGTGGGACGCCGCGAGCGGCCGGGTGCTCGCCGGGCCGATCATCACCAACCCCCCGGGGTCGGGCGCCCAATCGATCGCCTTCAGTCCGGATTCGCAGCGGATCGCCGTTCCGGGCGCCCCCGGCAGCGTCGGGATCTGGGAGGTCGCCACGGGGCGCCGGGTCGGAAGGCTCGTGGTCGGCAGCGGGGACGTGGAGGAGGCGATCTTCGCGGACGGCGGCCGGGCGCTGATCGCCAGCGACGATGCCGGCGTGGTGTCGACGGTCGACGTCCAAACGGGACGACCCGTCCGCCCGCCGCTCTCGGTCGGGGATCAGGTCGCCGCCGCCTTGACCCTCAGCCCTGACGAACGGCTGCTGGCCGTGGCGTCGTTCGGAGGGTCGGTATTCGTCTGGGACACGAAGACGGGCGTGCCCTACGGCTCCCCGCTCACGGCCGACACGAGCCCCGTGAGCGACGTCGCCTTCAGCCCCGACGGCCGGACCCTCGTGAGCTCGCACCTGCGCTCGGCGGTCGCCTGGGATCTGAGCGGAGGGCACGTGATCGGGACGCCGCTCGGCGGCCCCGGGGCCCTGATCACGGACATGGCGTTCGGCCCCGACCGCCGGTGGCTCGTCGCCGGACGGCTCGACGGCGACACGGCCGTGTACGACACGGCGACGGGGAAACCGACGCTTCGGATCGACGGCGACTCGGTCGTCTCGGCCGTGGCGGTCCATCCCGACGGGAGGCAGGTCGCCGTAGGGACCGTCGACGGGCACGTTCGGCTCTTCGATCGAGAGACCGGATCCGCCGCCGGGGCCCTCCTCGACGGTGGGAGCGGGGCTGTCTGGCAGGTGGCTTTCAGCCCCGATGGTCGCCTGCTGGCGGTGGCCGTGGACCCGAACGGTGCAGCGGAGGGGTTCTTCACGCAGCAGCGACAGGGCGAAGTCCAGCTCTGGGACGTCGAGACCCGGCGCCGGATCGGGCGTGCGATCACCCCCGGCGCCGGATCGGTCCTCGCGTTGGCGTTCAGCGACGACGGCACCCTGCTTGCGACCGGCAGCTATGCGGGCCGTCTCGATCTCTGGGACGTCGCGACCAGAGCCCACCACGGCAAGCCGCTGAGGGTGGCGGAGGACGGCGTCCTGAGCGTCGCGTTCGATCCGACCGGCGGGCTCGTCGCCGCGGGCGGAGCTGTCGGTCCAGTGCGCGTGTGGCGGGTCGGGGACGGTCGTCAGGCGTTCCCGCCGCTCGCCGGCCACGCCGGTTACGTTCTTGGGGCCGCGTTCGATTCCGGGGGTTCCCTCCTGGCGACGACGAGCCTCTCCGGCGGCACGAGACTGTGGGACTCCGATACCGGGCTGCCCTACGGCGACGAGCTCGCGAGCCCCAGACCCGGGTCGCTCGAACCGACCGTCGATCTCGCCTTCCTCGGGCTGCGGAACGCGTTCAGTCCGGACGGGACGCTGCTCGCCGCTGCGGGAGTCGACGCGCGCGCGATGCTCTGGGATGTCGACCCCGCGGTCTGGCGCCGGCGCGCGTGCGCGATCGTCGGACGGAACCTGAGCCGCGAGGAGTGGGATCTCTACCTGCCTTCGGGAACGCCCTACCGCCCGACGTGCTCGGGGTGGCCCGCTAGCTGAAGCAGTCGCTCGGCAGGGCCCATCCTTGCCGGACGGTCAGAAACCGTTCCCTCCGCGCAACCATCGTCGGGGGCTCCGGGGGATCGTTCCGTGCGCTCCAGTCCGGCACCTTGCGGGGAGTGATCCCAATCGGAGGTGCGCGATGAAGTCGAAGTGGACAGAGCGATTCGCGTGTGTCGCGGTGGTCATCCTGGCGCTCGCGGTCTCGTCGGTGGCCCTCGCAGGCGGTGGCGTGGCGGGCACGTACACGACGACGATCAAAAGCCCGCTCGAGATCAAGGGGAAGTGGACCCTGACGCTGATGAAGGCCGGAACCTACAAGGTCGCCCTGAACGGCAAGGCCCTCGCTCGCGGCACGTACTCCGCGACCGCGACCACGATCACGCTGCGCGAGCCCACCGGGTGCGGCGGATCAGGGACTTACGCCTGGAAGCGGTCCGGCAAGACGATGAGCTTCACGAGCAAGCGGGAGTCCCCCTCGTGCCAGGTGCGCGCGGCCGTCTTCGCACATCGGTTCACCCAGGTTCGCTAGCCGGAAGGGAGACGAGATGGCGTTCGGACGATTCACGATCTGCGTCCTCGCGGCCCTCACGCTGGGGATGGCGGCGCTTGCCGGCTGCGGCGGCAGCGATGGCGACAAGACCGCATTCACGCCGGTCGCGGGCGGTGACAGCGCCTACTGCGACGCGTACCGGGCGTGGCAGGTGCACGAGCTCGACGGCGGTGAGGGCAACGATCAGCCCAACCCCGCGGCGCTCCGGAGGTATTGGAACGAGTACCTCATCTTCGAGGAGACGCTGCTCCACGAGGCGCCCTCGCAGATCCGCGATGCGGTCCAGGTGAAGGTGAGCGGCATCCGAACGCTCATCACCCCTCTGCTCGAAAAGTACGACTTCGACGCGAAGCGCATCGAGCGGGAGGGCACCGCCGCCGAGCAGGCCCTCTTCGCGCAGCCGCCTGCCGACATCCGGAGGGCGCAGGACGCCCAGCATGTCTACGAGGACAGGGCGTGCGGGACGCAGCCGTCCCCACCGGCGGCGGACGTCGTGTTCCGGGTCGGCGAGTCGTCCAATGCGTTCTGCACCGCCCTGGGCGAGCTCGACGGCGAGCTCGACGAGGTCGCCTCCTCGAAGTTCGACCCGGACGTGCTGCGGACGCTCGTCACGGGCGACCGCTTCGACGAGGTCCTCGACGGGCTCGAGGCCACGGCTCCCGCCGAGATCGCCGAGGACGTCGCGGCCGACACCGAGTGGTTCCGGGGTCGCTGGAGCGACGTGGTCGCCGAGTACGGCTACGACCTCCGGCGCATCTACCTCGAGAGCACGCCCGAGGACCTGGCCGTGTTCAACCGCACGCATCCCGACGTCCTCGAGCACACCTCTCGCAACACGGCGTACGAGGAGCAGGTCTGCGAAGGCTGAGCTGTTTCCTCCGCAGGGCTGGGGATCCGCATTCGCGGATCCCCAGCTCGCGAGAACCCTGAAGCGCCACCGCTTCGCGGTGGCTGATGGACACGGCCAGCTCGACGTCGCTTCTGCCGGGGATCCGCGAGTGCGGATCCCCGGCCCGCGAGAACCCCTGAAGCAGCCACCGCTTCGCGGTGGCTGATGTCCGAGCACGATCGACCTTGTCGCAGGGGTGACTGTCACCGCAGGTGACTGTCAGCCTTGTTTTGGCGTCCCCCGACCGTCGTCGCTGGGTGACTGTCACCGCAGGTGACTGTCACCCCTGGTTTACGCGTCTCGCGGCCGTCAGACGTCCGCGATCGCGAGCACCTCGACTGCCACGCCAGGGCTCGCCGGCACCTGGCCGGCGAGCCCGACGGCGTCCTCGCGGCTCGCGCACTCGACGACGTAGA
This sequence comes from uncultured Actinomycetes bacterium, assembly GCA_963750595.1. Classification (GTDB taxonomy): domain Bacteria; phylum Actinomycetota; class Thermoleophilia; order Gaiellales; family Gaiellaceae; genus GMQP-bins7. The sequence continues at coordinate 92,515 of CAVVRG010000005.1, forward strand.
AGCCGCCGATCGCCTCCTTGGTGACGGCGAACGGCCCGTCCGTCACGATCGGGCGCTCGCCGGGACGGACGACCGCAGCGTCCCCCGCGAGCGCCTCGCCGAGCACGTACGACCCCCGCTCTCGCAGCATCGCCCCGTAGCGCACGTGCTCGTCGACGATCGCCCGCCGCTCGTCGGCGGTGAGGGCCGCCTCGCGCTCCGCATCGCCGTGGATCAGGAACAGGAACTTCATCGGGTCTCCTCCCTTCGGCCTCGCTGCGGAGACGAACGACGATACGGAGGTTCGACACGCACGCGTATGCTCGTGGCCGTGCGGGACCTCCTCGCCGCGCCGCTCGACGAGCTCCTCGCGGAGTCCCGGCGCCTGCGGCCCGGCCCGCTCGTCACCTACTCGCCGAAGGTCTTCGTCCCGCTGACGACGCTCTGCCGCGACGTCTGCGGCTACTGCACCTTCGCGCGTCCGCCGAGGCGGGGCGAGCGGGCGTACCTGACGGAGGAGGAGGTGCTCGCGATCGCCGGCGCGGGCGCCGCCGCGGGCTGCCACGAGGCGCTCTTCACGCTCGGAGACAAGCCGGAGCTGCGCTACGAGGTCGCCCGTCGGGAGCTTCGCGCGCTCGGCTGCTCCACGACGCTCGAGTACCTCGAGCGCTGCGCGAAGCTCGTCCTCGAGGAGACCGGACTGCTGCCGCATCTCAATCCTGGCGTGATGACGCGCGCCGAGCTCGAGCTGCTCCGCCCCGTCAGCGCGTCCATGGGGATCATGCTGGAGACGACCGCGGAGCGGCTCGGGGCGAAGGGCGGGCCCCACTGGGCCTCCCCGGACAAGGCCCCGGCGCGGCGCCTGGAGACGATCCGCATGGCCGGCGAGCTCTCCATCCCGTTCACGAGCGGGATTCTCATCGGGATCGGCGAGACGCGGGAGGAGCGGATCGAGGCGCTCCTCGCGCTGAGGGCGCTCGGCGAGGAGCACGGCCACGTGCAGGAGGTCATCGTCCAGAACTTCCGCGCGAAGCCGGGGACGCGGATGGCCGGGCACCCCGAGCCGTCGCTCGACGACCATCTGTGGACGATCGCGGTCGCGCGGATCCTGCTCGGCCCGGGCTGGCACGTGCAGGCGCCGCCGAACCTCGCCTTCCACGACTTTCCGCGGCTCCTCGACGCGGGGATCGACGACTGGGGCGGCGTCTCGCCGGTGACGATCGACCACGTCAACCCGGAGGCGCCCTGGCCGGAGGTCGAGCTCCTCGCGGAGGCGACCCGGGGCCGGGGGCTCGAGCTCGCGCCGAGGCTCCCGCTCTACCCCGAGCACGTCGCCGAGCTCGAGCGCTGGGTCGATCCTGCGCTGGCGCCGCACGTGCGGCGCGCGGCCGACGCCGCCGGTCTCGCGCGCGACGACGCATGGGCTCCGGGCGAGCCCGTCGGCGTGCCGTTCCTCGTCGGTCGCGACGCCCCGCCCCTCGAGCTCACGGGTGCGGAGCTCGGCGAGGACGAGCTCACGCGCCTCCTCGGGGCGCGCGGGGAGGAGGCGCAGCGGGTCTTCGCCGCGGCCGACCGCCTCCGGCGCGAGGTCTGCGGCGACGATGTCACCTACGTCGTGACGCGGAACATCCAGTACACGAACGTCTGCTACTTCCGCTGCGGGTTCTGCGCGTTCTCGAAGGGGAGGCTCGCGGCGAACCTGCGGGGCGCGCCCTACCTCGTCCCGCTCGACGAGATCGTGCGGCGAACGGAGGAGGCGTGGGAGCGCGGCGCGACTGAGGTCTGCCTCCAGGGCGGGATCCACCCGGCCTTCACCGGCGAGTACTACGCGGAGGTCGTCCGCGCGATCAAGGAGGCCGTGCCGGGGATACACGTCCACGCGTTCTCCGCGCTCGAGGTCTGGCAGGGCGCGGCGACGCTCGGCCTCGTGCTGGAGGACTATCTCGCGCGGCTTCGCGACCTGGGTCTCGGCTCCCTGCCCGGGACCGCCGCGGAGGTGCTCGACGACGAGGTGCGCCGCGTCATCTGCCCGGACAAGGTGACGACGGAGCAGTGGCTCCGGGTGCACGACGCGGCGCACCGCGTGGGCCTCCGCTCGAACGTGACGCTCATGTTCGGGCACGCCGACACGCCGCGGAGCTGGGCGCGCCACCTCCTGCGCGCGCGCGAGCAGCAACGGCGGTCCGGAGGCTTTACCGAGCTCGTGCCCCTGCCGTTCGTGCCGATGGAGGCGCCCATGTACCTGCAGGGGCGCGCGCGCCGCGGTCCCACCTTCCGCGAGGTGCTCCTCGTGCATGCGGTCGCCCGGCTCGCCTTGCATCCGGAGATCACGAACGTCCAGGCGTCCTGGGTGAAGCTCGGCCCGGAGGGCACGCGCCAGGCGCTGCTGGCCGGGGTGAACGACCTCGGGGGGACGCTCATGAACGAGTCGATCTCGCGCTCTGCCGGGGCGGCGTTCGGCCAGGAGCTCCCGCCCGAGGCCATGGAGGAGCTGATCCGCTCCGCCGGCCGCGTACCGCGCCAGCGGACGACGCTCTACGGCGACCCGTCGGAGGAGCGCGTGCGGTCGTCGTTCGGCGCGGAGCCGCTCGCGGAGCCGCTCAACCCATCCGTGAAGGACGCGGGCCTCGTCGCGCCGCCGCGGCTCGTGCGGCCAGGCCTGCTCGCCGCCTCCTCCTCGCCCGCATGACCCTGGGCCTCGTGACACGGTGTCACGAGGCGTCGTGCGTGCGGCCCGAGAAGGGGAGCCGGACGAGGAGCCCGGGGAGGCCCCGTCGCGAGGTCGCCAGCGCAGTCGCGAGCGCGTCCGCCGTGCCGGGGCCGTGCAGCCCCTCGCCGTGGCCGACGAGCAGCGTCGTCGGCCCGAACTGCCCGAGCACCCTCGGCGGTGTCAGGCGGAGGAGGAGATGAACGCCGACCGGTGTCTTCCCGGCCGTGAAGAAGCGGTTCGTCCCCACCGCCTCGGCGACGACGAGCGTGCGCTCCTCTGCCCACCAGAGCGCCGACTCGGCCCAGCGCGACCGGCGCACGACGGGCACGCAGCGGAAGGGGCTGCCCGGAACCTCGTCGGGCACGACGAGATGCGGGACGCCGAGCCGCGCTGCGAGCGCCTCGCAGTCGCGGTTGTGACGGTCCAGGAGCTGGACGACGCCCGCGGGCTCGCCAAGCTCCAGCGCGCGCTCGATCGCGTCCGGCCAGTCCACCGGGTCGACGAGCCAGACCCTGCCCTCCGCGGCGAGGGCGTGCGACGTGCGCGTCGCCGCCTCGTCGACGATCCACCCGAGCCCGTGCTCGCCGCGCTCGTCGCAGACCCGGCAGTCGAGAGTCGTCACCGCAGGTCCGCGATCACCTCTGCGGCGGCGCGCTCCCCCGTCTCGACGGCGCCGTTGAGGTAGCCCTGGAAGTCGATCGACGTGTGCTCACCGCAGAAGTGCGCATTCCCCTCCTGCCTTCCCTCGACGCCTGCGAACGCCGTGTACTGGCCGACCTTCCAGTACGAGTACGAGCCCCGCGTCCACGGGTAGTCGAGCCAGAAGTCGATCGTCGCCCTCCCGTTCCAGCGCTGTGAGAGCCCAGGCAGGACCGGCTCGATCTGCGCGAGGAACTGCTGTGCCAGTGTCGTCGGCGTTCCCGACCCGAAGCTCGCTCCGATGTTCCCTCCGGTGTAGTCGACGAGGATCCCGGACGTCCCGGGCTGGGCACGCGAAACCTCCCACGTGCTCTGGTAGCCCCGATCCGAGTACGTCTCCCCGTTCACCCCCAGCGTGTTCCAGTGACGCGACGTGAACTGGACGTGGAGCTTCGAGTTCGTGCCCATGCCCTGTTCCTCGATCGCGAGCAGCTTCCGGTCCGAGAGCCCCGCGCCGGTCAGGTCGACCGAGTGCCGGAGGATCGAGAACGGGAGCGCGAGGACGATGGTGTCCGCGTTCAGCGTGACGTGCTTCGAGCCCTGTCGGAAGGTCAGCTCGTACCGCCCCCCGGACGTTCGCACGACGGCCACGAGCTCCGAGCGGAGCGTGATCTGCCCGGGGAGCGCCTGCGCGAGCCGGGTCGGGATCAGGTCGTTCCCGCCACGCACGTGGTACTTCTCGTCTGACTTCCCGAACGTGCGGAACTGTCCCGGGCCGATGTAGCCGAGCAGGTAGAGGAGATTCAGTGAGCTCTGGTCGCTCGACTCGGCGCCGTACTCGATGTTGTAGGCGACGTCGAGCAGCTGTCCGAGCCTGGACGCCGCTCCTCCCGGGACCGACTCCTCGATCCAATCGACGATCGACATCCGGTCGAGCTCGTACCCCCGCCCCGTGAAGCTGTCGAACAGCGTCGGGTAGCTCGCGGCCGAGACGTCCGCGTGGATCTTCTGCCAGACCTGCTTGAGGTCGTTGGTCATCTCGGCGAAGGTGTACGGCGCGCCGTCGAAGAACGCGACCAGCTCGGAGTCGTTCGCCTCCGCCCGGCGGAGGTTGTCGAGCTTGAGCCCGAGCTGCTGCGCGAGGCCGCGGATCGCGTTGTGACCCTGGTCGATCAACTCGCCACCGTGCTCGTAGAGCTGACCGTCGGCGAAGTACCCGCGGCCGGTCCAGCAGCGTCCGCCGAGCCGCGTCGAGGCCTCGTGGACCTGCGCCGTGTACCCGGCCTGCCTCAGCCGGTACGCGCACGTGAGGCCGGCGAGCCCCGCACCGACCACGACGATCGACGTGCCCGACGCCCCGCGTGCGGCCGGTGCGAGCCGGCCCAGGGCGGTGAGACCGAGCCCCGCGAGCCCCGCGCGCTCGAGCAGTCGCCGGCGCGTCATCTCCTGCTCTCCCTGCTCGGCTGCGATCAGGGCGACCGCCTCCTGGACGTTCTCCATGAGCGGCGTGCGAGCCATTCGAGACCCCCTGGTCGAGTTCCGTCGGCCGCTCCACCATGACTCACGCGCGGGGCGGGTTCAAGTGTCGAGCGCGAGGAGGTCCTCGACCGTCTCCCGCCGCCGGACCACACGTGCCTCGCCCGCGGTGAGGAGGACGGCGGCCGGGCGTGGCACCCCGTTGTAGTTCGAGCTCATGGCGAGCGTGTAGGCGCCCGTCGCGGGCACTGCCAGCAGGTCGCCCCGCCGCGGGGAGGGAAGCGCGACGTCGTCGATGAGGACGTCGCCCGACTCGCAGTGCATCCCCGCGACGCTGACCGCCTCGTCCGGCGGCTCGTCGGCGCGCCCGGCGGAGAGCGCGGTGTACCGCGCGTCGTAGAGCTGCGGGCGCGGGTTGTCCGACATGCCTCCGTCGACCGCCGCCCAGGTCCGGTCGTGGAGGCGCTTGACGGCGCCGACGCGATAGAGCGTGACGCCCGCGCGTCCGACGAGGCAGCGCCCCGGCTCGAGCCAGACGGCCGGCTCGGGGAGCCCGGCGGCGGCGAACGCCTCGCGGGCGGCGCCGGCTGCGGAGGTCGCGAGCTCGGCCGCGTCGGGGACGGCGTCGTCCGGGTGGTGGCGGATGCCGAAGCCGCCGCCGAGGTCGGCGACCCGTGCCTCCCAGCCGAGCGCGTCGCGGCAGGCCGCCGCGAAGGCGGCGAGGCGGTCGATCGTCTCCGCCTGCGCGGTGAAGTCCGGCAGCTGGGAGCCGACGTGGACGTGCAGCCCGAGCACGTCCAGGCCGCGCTCGAGCGCATCGGCGACCAGGGAGCGCGCCTGCTCGGGCGGCAGCCCGAACTTCGAGCCGTGATGCCCGGTCACGACGGCCTCGTGCGTGTCCGCGTCGACGCCGAGCGTGACCCGCACGAGCGCGGACGCGACACCCGCAGACGCCGCGAGCGCGGCCTCGTCCGGCGCGTCGAGGACCACGGGCGCGCCCTCCGCCGCGGCCTCCCGCAGGAACGCCTCGTCCTTGTTGTTGCCGTGCACGACGAGCTGGCCCCCCGGGAACCCCGCCGTCCGCGCGAAGGCGAGCTCGCCGGAGGAGGCGACGTCCGCGCCGACACCCTCCTCTCGCAGGAGGCGGAGCACCGCGACGTTCGGGAACGCCTTCGTCCCGTAGAAGACGCGCCCGTTCGCGCCCGCGGCGGCGCGCAACGCTCGTGCCCGTGCGCGCAGGGTCTCCTCGCAGTAGACGACGAGCGGCGTTCCGAAGCGCTCCGCGAGGTCCGGCGCGGGGACGCCCCCGATCGTCAGCGTGCCCGCCTCGATCCGCGCCGAATCGGGGAAAAGCGCCAGCATCCGGCGATTCTGCCTGTTACGCTTTTTCCCTCATGCGGCAGCTTCTTGCATAGCCCAGGGAGCGAGCGCGGCGAGAGCCGCGAGGTTCCCTCCAAGGCCTCTCACGCGAGAGGCCTTTTTGTTCCCGGAGTCGAAGTGAGGCAGCGATGGAGCAGTACGACCCGCAGGCGATCGAGACGAAGTGGCAGCGCACCTGGGCCGAGGAGGGCGCGTTCTCCGTGCCGAACCCCGGCCCGGACGAGCTCGAGCGCCACGAGCGGAAGACGTACGTGCTCGAGATGCTCCCCTATCCCTCTGGCGTGCTGCACATGGGGCACGTTCGGAACTACATGCTGGGCGAGATCGTCGCGCACTTCCGGCGACGTCACGGCTACGCGGTCATGCGCCCGATGGGATTCGACGCGTTCGGCCTGAACGCCGAGAACGCCGCGATCCAGGAGGGTGGCCACCCCCGCGACGTGACCGAGCGGAACGTCGCGTCGATCCGCGTCCAGATGGAGCGCATGGGCTGGGCGATCGACTGGAGCCGCGTGCTCTCGTCGCACGAGCCCGCGTACTACCGCTGGACGCAATGGCTCTTCGTCCGCTTCTTCGAGAAGGGACTCGCGTACCGGAAGGAGGCGCCCGTCAAGTGGTGCCCCAACGACCAGACCGTCCTCGCGAACGAGCAGGTGATCGACGGGCGCTGCGAGCGCTGCGGTGCCGAGGTCGAGGGGCGCAGCCTCGAGCAGTGGTTCTTCAGGATCACCGACTACGCGGACGCGCTACTCGACGAGATGGCGCTCCTCGAGGAGTGGCCGGAGCGCGTGCTCACGATGCAGCGGAACTGGATCGGGCGCTCCGAGGGCGCCGACCTCGTGTTCCGGATCGAGGAGATCGACGAGGACGTCCGCGTCTTCACGACGCGTCCCGACACGCTCTACGGTGCGACGTTCTTCGTCCTCGCACCCGAGCACGCGCTCGTCCCGCGGCTCGTGGAGGGAACCGACCACGAGGCCGCGGTCCTCGACTACGTCCGGCTCGCCGGGGGGCGGACGACCGTCGAGCGCGAGGGGAAGGAGAAGGACGGCGTCTTCACCGGACGCTACGCCGTGAACCCGGTCAACGGCGAGCGCATCCCGATCTGGGTCGCGGACTACGTCCTCATGGAGTACGGGACGGGCGCGATCATGGCCGTGCCCGCCCACGACGAGCGCGACTTCGCGTTCGCCGAGCGGTACGGGCTGGAGGTCCGCACGGTGGTCGAGCCGCTCGAGGGCGACGCTCCCACGGAGGGTGCGTTCTCGGCGCACACCGAGAGCGAACGCCTCGTCAACTCCGGCGAGTTCAGCGGCATGCCCGCGCCGGAAGGCGGCCGGGCGATCGTCGAGAAGCTGGCGGAGAGGGCCCTCGCCGAGACGGCGATCCGGTTCCGGTTGCGCGACTGGCTGCTCTCGCGGCAGCGCTACTGGGGCTGCCCGATCCCCGTCGTCCACTGCGACGAGTGCGGGATCGTCCCGGTCCCCGACGACCAGCTCCCCGTGCTCCTCCCCGACATCGAGGAGTATCTGCCCAAGGGCCGCTCCCCGCTGGCGGCGGCCGAGGACTGGGTGCGAACGTCGTGCCCGCGCTGCGGCGGCGAGGCGCGGCGCGAGACGGACACGATGGACACGTTCGTCGACTCCTCCTGGTACTTCATCCGCTACGCGGACGCGCAGAACGACCACGAGCCGTTCTCGCGCGCGCTGGCGGACTACTGGCTGCCGGTCAACCAGTACATCGGAGGGGTCGAGCACGCGATCCTCCACCTGCTGTACGCGCGCTTCTTCGTGAAGGTGCTGAACGACCTCGGCCTCGTCGGGTTCCGGGAGCCGTTCGCGCGGCTCTTCACGCAGGGGATGCTCTACCGCGACGGAGCGAAGATGTCCAAGTCGAAGGGGAACGTCATCTCCCCGGACGAGTACGTCGAGCGCCACGGCGCCGACGCCGTGCGGCTGTACCTGCTGTTCATCGGCCCCGTCGACCAGGATGCGGAGTGGCAGGACGCCGGCTTCGAGGGGATCGTGCGCTTCCTGAACCGTCTCTGGCGGACCGTGCTGGAGCAGGCGGAGAAGCCGCGCGTGGATCCGGTCCCCGACACGCCTCTCGCGCGGAAGACGCACCGCACGATCGCCAGGGTCACCGACGACATCGGCCGCCGCTTCACGCTCAACACGCCGATAGCAGCGGTCATGGAGCTCGTGAACGAGATCCAGCGCGCTCCCGACGATCCGGCAGCGCGCTCTGCCGCGGAGACGGCGGTCAGCCTGATCCAGCCGTACGCCTCGCACGTCGCCGAGGAGCTGTGGGAGCGGCTCGGGCACGAACGGCTGTGGGAGCAGCCGTGGGCCGCGGCCGACCCGGCTCTGCTCGAGGTCGACACCGTCGAGGTGGTCGTGCAGGTGAACGGGAGGATCCGCGACCGGCTGCACGTCTCGCCGGATCTCGCCGAGGAGGAGCTGGTCGCGCTCGCGCGGGCATCAGAGCGCGTGGGCGAGTACCTCGACGGCGGAGAGCCGACCCGGACGATCGTCGTCCGGGGCAAGCTCGTGAACTTCGTGACCTGACCGGGTTGGACGGCGCGCCGTCGGCGGCTAGATGGTTGCTGCCATGAGATCGCCGACTCCGGGGCGGAAGCGGCCCGGACGCGCCAGATCGCGCATCCGGACGCGCGAGATCGTGGCAGCGATCATCTAGCATCCGAGCATGCGGCGCGTCGCGGTCATCGGCTGCGGCGGAGCGGGGAAGACGACGCTCTCACGCGAGCTCGGTCGTCGTCTCGACCTGCCCGTCGTCCACGTGGACGGCCACTACTGGCGCGGGGCCGGCGCGCGCCGCGGGGACGACTGGCCCGAGATCCACGGAAGGCTCATTGCCGGAGACCACTGGATCCTCGACGGGATGAAGCCCGGGCTCCTCGCCGAGCGCCTCGAGCGCGCCGACACCGTGGTCTTCCTCGACGTCCCGCGCCGTACATGTCTGCGACGCGTCGTCGCCAGGCGGCTCCGGCATCTCGGACGCGTTCGCCCCGACACCGGCGCTCACGACCGCCTCGAGCTGCCCTTCCTGCGCTGGATCTGGCGATTCGGGCGCGACGTGCAACCGGTGGTCGACGCCGCGCTCCGGGACTGCCCCTGCGATGTCGTCGTGCTCCGGAGCCGACGCGAGGTGGACCGCTGGCTCGCCTCAGTCCCGGTCGCCGGCGCCGAACGTGCGGCCGCTCCGCTCGTGGCCGTGCTCGCCGGCACACATTCCTGACGCAGCCGTTGCCCACGTGTGAGCCGACGGCGGCGACGATCGCCGCATGGGCCTGTCCTCCCTCTCGCGTTCGACGGCGCTCGTCGGCGTCGCCGTCCTCTTCCTCGTGCTCGTGGTCGCAGGGCAGCGGCTCGCACGGACGGGCGCGGCCACCTCGCCCGAGGCCGTGGCGCCGCTCGAGCCGGTCGCGGACGCGCCGGCACGCCGGTCGCTGGTCGTCCACGTCGTCGGCGCGGTGCGGCGTCCGGGGCTCCTCCGGTTGCGCGAGGGCGCCCGCGTCGCGGACGCGGTGGCGAGGGCGGGCGGGGCGACGCGGCGGGCCGATCTCGCTGCGCTGAACCTGGCTGCGCCCCTCGTCGACGGGGTGCAGGTCTTCGTCCCGCTGCGAGCGCGCCCCGCCGCACCGCTCTCGACGACCGCCGTAGGGCCGGCCACGTCCGGGGGCTCCGGCGGGGCGTTCGCCGGCGGAGCTGCCAAGCCGAGCCTCGCGTCCGCGACGCTGGAGGCGCTCGACGCGCTCCCCGGGGTGGGGCCGATCACCGCGCAGAAGATCCTCGACTACCGCGCCGAGCACGGGCCGTTCCGATCGGTGGACGAGCTCGACGCCGTGCCCGGCATCGGGCCGGCGAGGATCGAGCAGCTGCGCGACCTCGTGACCCCGTGAGGGAGGCTCGCCTCCGGCTCGCGTTCGTGGGGGAGACCATGTTTCCCCCACGTGTCCCCTGGTTCTCCACGGTGTGGGGAGCCTCCCGGTTCCGCAGACCCCTCCACACGCACGGGCTGCGGGGCGGCCGATGAGGCGAGCGGTCGAGCTCCACCGTCCGAGCCTGCTCGCGGGCTCGGCCTGCGGCGGGCTCGGCCTCGCGAACTGGGTCTCCCCGGGTCTCCTCGCCGTCGCGGCGTGCTGTCTCACGGCCCTGGTCGGGCTGGCGCTCCTGGGTGGGGACGCTCGCATCCTGGCTCTCGCGGCCGCCCTCGTCACGCTCGGGTTGTGGTGGGGCTCACTGCGACTGGACGCTCTCGGCGAGAGCGCGCTTGCGGCGGACGTCGGACGATCGGGGTCGGCGGAGCTCGTCGTCACCGGCCCTGCGCGCATGACGCCTTGGGCGGTTCGCGTCCCGGCCGAAGCGACCTCGTTCCGTGGCGCGTCGCTCCGGGAGCGGGTGCTCCTGAGCCTGCCCGTCGGCCGCTCGCCGCCGCGCGGGGCCGTCCTCGAGGCGGTCGTGCGCGTCACCGAGCCCCGCCCCGCGGAGGGAGGGTTCGACGAGCGCGCCTGGCTCGCGCAACAGGGCGTCCACGTCGTCCTGCGGGCGAGCGCGTGGCGGCAGGTCGGCCGGCGCGGCGGGCTGCAGGGCCTCGGGGACCGCCTTCGAGACCGGATCGAGCGCGCGGTCTCGCGCGGCACGGCCGGTGTCCGTCGTGCGCTCGTGCTCGGCGTCGTGCTGGGCGAGGACGAGGGGCTCCCGGAGCGGGTGCGGCAGGACTTCCGCGCGTCGGGTCTCGCTCACCTGCTCGCGGTCTCGGGTCAGAACGTCGCGTTCCTCGCGGGTGGCATCGCCGGCGCGTGCTGGCTCCTGCGCGTGCCGCGCGTGGGGACGGAGCTCGTGACCGTCGCGGCGATCTTCGCCTATGTCCTCGCGGTCGGCTGGCAGCCGTCGGTCGTCCGCGCCGGCGTCGCGGGAGCGCTCGCGTCGCTCGCCTGGCTCGCGGCTCGACCGCAAGACCGCTGGCACTTCCTCGCGCTCGGTGCGCTCGTTCTGCTCGCCTGGATGCCGTCGACGGTCCTCGAGCCCGGGTTCCAGCTGTCCTTCGCGGCCGTCGCCGCCATCTTCGTCGGCCTCCCGCGCGCCCGCCGCGTGCTCGAGGGATACCCGGTGCCGCGGCCCGTTGTCGACCCGCTCGCGGTCGCCGTCGTCTGCGGCCTCGCGACGGCCCCGCTCGTCCTCCTCCACTTCGACCGCGCTCCGGTGTACACGGTTCCGGCGAACCTCCTCGCCTTCGCGCCGATGCCGCTCGTGCTGGCCCTCGGGCTGCTCGCCGCCGTCGTCGAGCCGGTCTCTCCGGGAGCGGCGGCCGCGCTCGCGGCGGGCGCCGGGTGGGCGGCGGCCTGGATCGAGCTCGTCGCCAGGCTCGTCGCCTCGCTGCCGGCGGCGCAGATCGGGTCTCGTACCACACTCGCCGCCGTCCTCCTGGTCCTCGCGGCCGGATCGGGAGCACGTCAGCTGCGCGCGCGGTCGTTCAGCGGGAGCACTGGGCTGGCGATCGCCGCGTCGGCGGCGGTGCTCGTGGTGGTCGCGGGCTGGTGGTGGGCGAGACCCGCGCCGGCGTGGGAGCGACCGGCGGGGCTGCGGGTGACGTTCCTGGACGTGGGGCAGGGCGATGCGGTGCTCCTGGAGACGGCGAGTGCGAGGGTGCTCGTCGACCAGGGCCCGCCGGAGGCGAACGTGGCGGGACAGCTTCTCGGCATGGGCATCCACTCTCTGTCGGCGCTCGTTCTCACGCACCCGGAGCGGGATCACGTCGGTGGCGCCGCGGCCGTCCTGAGGAAGCTCCGGGTCGGCGCGGTGCTCGACCCGGAGCTCGAGGCCACGGGCCCCGAGCACGACGAGGCCGTCGCTGCCGCCGCGGAGCGCCGCATCCCGGTCCGGCTCGTGCGGACGGGCTCCGAGCTGCGTGCGGGCGGGCTCGTCCTTCGGGCGCTGTGGCCGTCCGACGCCGGCCTCGCGTCCGAGAACCCGAACCTGAACGCCGTCGTCCTCCTAGCCTCGTACGGCGAGACCGACGTGCTCCTCCCCGCCGACGCGGAGTCCGAGGTGACGGAACGGCTCCCGCTCCGCGAGATCGAGGTCCTGAAGGTCGCGCACCACGGCTCGGAGGACCCCGGGCTCGACGAGGAGCTGAGAACGCTGCGGCCGCGCGTGGCCGTCATCTCGTGCGGGCGGGGCAACGAGTACGGCCATCCGCGGGCGGAGACGCTCGCCGCGCTGCACACGGTGCCCGGGCTCGTCGTGTACCGCACGGACGAGGACGGTCGCGTCGTAGTCGAGTCGGACGGCCACATGCTTCGCGTGCGGACCGCCCAGTAGTGTTGCGGCATGGCCGACGCGCCCGACAAGCCGGTCTATCTGCTTACCGGCAGCGACCGTCCGAAGATCGACACGGCATTGGCTCGGCTTCGCGGGCACTTCGCCCCGGAGGCCATCGAGTCGGTCAGCGCGCTCGTCACCTCGGGTGAGGCGGCGGTCGCTCTCTGCAATGCGGGAAGCCTCTTCGGGGACGCGCGACTCGTGATCGTGGAGGAGGTCGACGGCGCACGCGACGGCGACAACCGGTTGAAGGGCGGGTGGAAGGCGGCCGACGTGGAAGCAGTGGCGGCCTACCTCGCGAGCCCGAGTCCGGGGACCGTGCTCGCGCTCGTCGGCGAGGACGTGAAGAAGACCGCGGCCCTCGGGAAGGCGTGCGCGAAGGCGGGCAGCGTCCTCGAGTTCGCGGTCGCGAAGGGCAAGCTCCAGGCATGGGTGGCCGACCAGTTCCGACAGCGCGGGGTCGAGGCCGAGCCCGACGCCTGCGCTGCACTCGTCCAGCTCGTGGGGGACGACCCCCGCACGCTCTCGGCCGAGATGGAGAAGCTCGCGACGTGGGCTGCAGGTGAGCCCGTCGGCGAGCGTGAGGTCGTCGCTCTCGTCGCTCCCACCGCAGAGCTCCCGATCTACGAGCTCACGGAGGCCTGGGCCGCACGCGACGCCGCCCGGGCGCTGGACGCGACCGAGGTGCTCTTCGAGCGGGAGTCACGACAGCGCCGCGACACCGCCGCCCGGCTCGCGGGAGCGCTCGGCGGCCATCTCAACCGCCTCCGCACGATCAAGCGGCTCGCGGGGGAGGGCCTCCGCTCGAAGGAGGCGGCGGCCAAGCTGAAGCTGAACCCCTACTACGCGGGCAAGCTGTTCGCGCAGGCGGAGGGCTTCTCGTCCGAGGAGCTCCGTGACGCTGTCGTGCGTCTCGCGGAGCTCGACGGCGCGCTCAAGGGCCAGAGCAAGCTCGCGCCCGACCTCGAGGTGCAACGGACGCTCGTCGCCCTGACGAGCCGCTCAGGGCCGCCGTCACGCGCGAAGGGCCGCTAGGAGCCTGCGCCGGCGGCGAGCTTCGCCGCCTGCGACTTCTTCCGGGCTGCGGTGTTCCGGTGGAGCGCGCCGCGCGAGGTCGCGCGGTCGATCGTGCGGACGAGCTCGCGGTGCTCGGTCGCGAGCCGCTCCGCGTCACCCTCCGTGGCCGCGGTCTCGAGGCGCTTCGTCAACGTCTTGATCGTCGACCGGTAGCGGAGGTTCTCGAGGCGCTGCCTCGCCTGGATCCGGACGCGCTTCTTCTGCTGCTTGATGTTCGCCATTCGAGAAGACGCCCGCGTGGAGCGGGCCGCGCGATGGTAGCAGGACCCGCTGTGAGAATCGGCGCCCTGCAGCGATGATGCTGCCCGATCTCGCGCCTGCTTCCCCGTGACGGAATCACCCGACATCCCCGCTCCTCCCGCGCTCGACGAGCCGGGGCGCAACCGGCGTCTCGCGCGCTCGACAGCCGTGTTCTCGCTCGCCACGGCCGGGTCGCGCGCTCTCGGGCTCGTCCGGGAGATGGTGAGCGCGTACTACTTCGGCGTCAGCGGGAAGATCAACGCCTTCACGGTCGCGATCCAGATCCCGAACCTCGTCCGTGCGCTCGTCGCCGATGCGGCCCTCTCCGGCGCGTTCGTCCCGGTCTTCAGCGAGCTCCTCGAGCGCGGCGAGCGGAAGCGCGCGTGGCGCGTGGCGTCCACGCTCTTCTGGCTCACGCTGCTCGTCCTCGGCGCGGTCACCGCGCTCTTCATCCTGCTCGCGCCCCTCCTCATGCGACCGTTCGGCGACCCGGGCGGCGACTTCGACCTCGCGGTCGGGCTGTCCCGCGTGCTCTTCCCGATCGTCGTCCTGCTCGGCCTCTCGGGGATCGTCGTGGGGATCCTGAACACGTACCACCACTTCGCGCTCCCCGCGCTCGCCCCCATTGCCTGGAACCTCGTGATCGTCCTCGGTCTCGTCCTGGGAGTGCCGCGGATCGAGGGCGAGGACGCGCAGCTCTACCTCTACGCGGGCGTCGTCGTCCTCGGGACGCTCGTCCAGCTGCTCCTGCCCATCCCGTGGCTGCGGCGGCTCGACGGCCAGCTCACCATGGTCCTCGACTGGCGCGATCCCGCGGTCCGTCGCGTGCTGGCGCTCATGCTCCCGGTGACCCTCACGATCGGGCTCGTAAACGTGAACTTCCTCGTCGACACGCTCTTCGCGTCGAGGCTGCTCGACCCCGAGCTCGCGCCCGCCGCGATCGACAAGGCCTTTCGCCTGTACATGCTCCCGCAGGGGATCTTCGCGGTCGCCGTGACGACCGTCCTCTTCCCGACGCTGGCGCGGCTGTCAGCGCGGCGGGACGAGCCCGGTCTCCGGCGCGCGCTCGACGGCGGGCTCCGCCAGATCGCCTTTCTGCTCGTCCCCGCGAGCCTCGTCTCGATCGTGCTGGCCGTGCCGATCGTCCGGCTCGTGTACGAGCGCGGGGAGTTCACCGCGGAGGACACGACCATCGTCGCGCAGTGCCTCCAGGCCTTCTCGCTCGGGCTCGTCTTCAACGGCTGGATGCTGATCCTGAACCGCAGCTTCTACGCGCTCCAGACGAACTGGATCCCGACCGGGATCGCTCTGGGAGCGGTCGCCCTGAACGCGGGCCTCGACGCGGTGCTCTACCGGCTCGGCATCTGGGGCATCCCGCTCGCGACCGCCTCGGTGAACGTCTTCGCGGCGGTGATCCTGCTCGTCATGATGCGCCGGCGCCTGGGTCTCGAGCACCTCTCCCGAACCTTGGTCGTCGTCCTGCGCGTGCTCGCCGCAGCCGCGGTCGCCGCGGCGGGCGCGTATCTCGTCTGGTACGGGCTCGACGCCTGGCTCGGACGCGCTCTCTGGGCGCAGGTCGTCGCGGTGGGCGGCGGCCTCACCGTGGGCGGCCTCGCGTACCTCGGCGCTGCGCGCGCGCTCGGGCTCCGGGAGCTGGAGGCCCTGCTCCTCCTGCGCGGCGAGCAGTAGGGGTCGGGTCTTGCATGTCGCGTGGAACATGCAACATGCAAGACCTGACTCCGCTGGACCGGATCCGCAACTTCGCGATCATCGCGCACATCGACCACGGCAAGTCGACGCTCGCGGACCGCATCCTCGAGCTGACCGGTGCCGTCTCCGAGCGGGACATGCGCGAGCAGGTGCTCGACTCGATGGAGCTCGAGCGCGAGCGGGGCATCACGATCAAGGCGCAGGCGGTGCGGGTGCGCTGGCGCGGCCACCATCTGAACCTGATCGACACCCCGGGGCACGTCGACTTCACGTACGAGGTCTCCCGCTCCCTGCAGGCCTGCGAGGGGGCGCTCCTGCTCGTCGACGCCGCCCAGGGGATCGAGGCCCAGACGCTCGCGAACGCATACCTCGCGCTCGACCTGAACCTCGACATCGTTCCGGTGGTGAACAAGATCGACCTGCCCCAGGCGGATCCCCACGCCGCCGCGGCCGAGCTCGCGGAGCTTCTCGGGGACGAAGCCGAGCGCGTCCTGCACATCTCCGCGAAGACGGGCCAGGGGGTGGAGGACGTCCTCGACGCGATCGTCGAGCGGATCCCACCCCCCGCGGGCGATCCCGAGGCGCCGGCTCGCGCTCTCGTCTTCGACTCCTCGTACGACCAGTACCGCGGGGTCGTCGCGTTCGTGCGTGTCGTCGACGGGCGCTTCGAGCCGCGTGAGCCCTTGCGTGCGATGGCGCAGGGCACGGCCTTCGAGGCGGAGGAGCTCGGCGTCATGGCCCCCGCACGGGAGCCCGTCCCGGCGCTGGGCGCGGGGGAGGTCGGCTACGTCGTCACCGGGCTCAAGGACGTGTCGCGACTCCGGGTCGGGGACACGCTCACCTCGCGCCGACGCCCGGCCGCAAAGCCGCTCCCCGGGTACCAGGACGTGAAGCCGATGGTCTTCGCCGGGATCTTCCCGACCGACTCCGACGAGTACCCGGAGCTCCGGGACGCGCTCGAGAGGCTGAAGCTGAGCGACGCGTCCCTCTCGTACGAGCCCGAGACCTCGCAGGCGCTCGGCTTCGGCTTCCGGTGCGGCTTCCTCGGCCTCCTGCACATGGAGATCGTTCGCGAGCGGCTCGAGCGCGAGTTCGATCTCGACCTCCTGATCACGGCGCCCACCGTCGCCTACCGCGCGACCACCCGCGCGGGCGAGGAGGTCGAGGTGCACAACCCGGCCGAGATGCCCCACGAGCTCGAGGTCGTCGAGGAGCCGTACGTGAAGGCGTCGATCATCGTCCCGAAGGGCTACGTGGGGGCCGTGATGGAGCTCGCGAACGAGCGCCGCGGGGGCTTCGACCACCTCGAGTACCTGAGCGAGGAGCGCGTCCTTCTCTCCTACGAGCTGCCGCTCGGGGAGATCGTGCTCGACTTCTACGACCAGCTGAAGTCGCGGACGCGCGGTTACGCGAGCTTCGACTACGACCTGGCGGGCTTCCGGCCCGGTGACCTGACCCGCGTGGACATCCTCGTAGGCGGCGAGCAGGTCGACGCCCTCTCGCTGATCATCCATCGCGACGCCGCCTACGACCGCGGGCGCCAGCTCGTGGAGCGCCTCCGGCAGGAGATCCCGCGGCAGATGTTCGACGTCCCCGTGCAGGCGGCGATCGGCGCCCGCGTGATCGCGCGTGAGACGATCAAGGCGCGTCGCAAGGACGTGCTCGCGAAGTGCTACGGGGGCGACATCACGCGCAAGCGCAAGCTCCTCGAGAAGCAGAAGAAGGGCAAGAAGCGGATGAAGCAGGTGGGCGGCGTCGAGGTGCCGCAGGAAGCCTTCCTCGCCGTCCTGAACCTCGAATCGGAGCGGCGGAAGTGACCCGGCAGGGCGTCAGGCACCTGTACGTGCACCTGCCGTTCTGCGCGCACCGGTGCGGCTACTGCGACTTCGTCACGGTCGTCGGCCGGCGCGGGCAGCACGGCTCCTACGTAGACGCGCTTCTCGCGGAGCTGACGCTCGAGCGCGGGGCCCTCGCGGAGCGCGTCGAGACCGTGTTCCTCGGCGGCGGCACGCCCACGTTCACGGACTCCCGGGATCTCGCCCGCCTGCTCGACGCGCTCCCGCCCGCGGAGGAGCTGACGGTCGAGGCGAACCCCGAGACCGTCACGCCCGCGCTCGCGCGACTGCTGCGGGATGGTCGTGTGAGCCGCGTCTCCCTCGGCGCGCAGAGCTTCCGCCCGCACCTACTCGAGGCGCTCGAGCGTCGCGCGTCCCCGGATGACGTCCGACGCGCCGTGCACACTCTGCGTGATGCCGGATTCGACAACATCTCCCTCGATCTCCTGTACGGCATCCCCGGCCAGGGCGCCGCCGACCTGGAGGCCGATCTCGCCGACGCGATCGCGCTCGAGCCCGAGCACCTCTCCTGCTACGAGCTCGAGGCGAAGCCCGGGACGCGCTTCACCCACGCGCACGGAGACGCTCTCCTGGAGCAGGCCGAGGCGATGGAGGGGTACTTCGAGCGGGTCGTCGACGCGCTGACCTCCGCGGGCTACCGCTGGTACGAGACGGCGAACTTCTGCCGCGAAGCCTCGCTCGTCGGGGGGCGCGACCTCCGTGCGCATCACAATCTCGCGTACTGGACGGGACGCGACTACCTCGGCGTCGGGATGGGCGCGGTCTCCACGGTCGCCGGCACGCGCTGGACGAACGCGCCCGGCCTCGGCCGCTACGTTGCCGCCGCGCTCGCCGGAGAGCGGCCTCCGCGGGAGGTCGAGCGGCTCGACGGGGAGACCCAGGAGCGCGAGCGCCTCCTCCTCGGGCTGCGCCTCGACGAGCCGCTCCCGGTCGCGTTCGTCGAGAACGTGCTCGAACCGGACGCGGCGGAGCGGTTGGCGGCGCTCGGGCTCGTCGAGCTGCACGCGAACGGGCGCGGATCGAAGCTCCGCCTCACGCGCCGTGGGCGTTTCCTCGGCGGCGGCGTCACGGCCGAGCTCGTCCGCTAGGGCGCTCGTGGGAGATCCGCGGGCCGACGGACGCCAGGCCGAGGGCCCCGGCCCGGGCATCGACCTCTACTGGCTCCCGCTCGGCGCGGGCGGGCACTCGGTGCGCCTGAACGGCCGCGTGTTCGAGGCGGTGGTCGCGCGGCGCGAGGGCCGCCCGCGGCTGGACCTCTACCACTCGGCGCTCGTCGTTCACGTCCCCCCGGACGGCCGCTTTGCAATCGAGCAGGGGCCCGCGGGCCGCGGTGACGGCTCGGCGCGGGGCGTGGTCTCCGGCGGCGCCGTCGGGAGCCGATGGCTCGGGCGCTTTCGGCTCTTCCGCTACGAGCTGCGCTGCTGGCGCGACGGCGTCATTCCCGACCTCGCGGAGGCGGTCGACAGCCCATGCTTGCTCACGAGCGACGCGGGATCGGCGCAGCGGGTCCTCGACGCCGCCCCGGCGGTGCCGACGGCGGTCTGGGGCCGCGACGAGCTCGGCACGGGGGAGATGTGGAACTCGAACTCGGTGATCGCGTGGCTGCTCGCGCGGTCCGGCATCGCGGTGGACTCGATCGAGCCGCCTGCGGGCGGGCGCGCTCCCGGCTGGCACGCGGGCATCGTCGTCGCGCGCCGGGACGACGCGCGGACCGGCACGGGGCCGCACGAGGCGTGACGCGCGTCCGTTGGTCTCGAGGACCTGGGCCGCGGCTACTCGACCAGTACCGCGACGCAGGGCTGGAAGCTCGCCTCGGGGTTGCACAGGACTCCGGAGCCCCCGGTCGTGAACGGCGCGGGCGTGACGTCCTTCACGAAGTGACCCCATGCCCAGGCGGTGTTGCGCGAGAGGTCGATGTCCGGTGGGGGCTCGTTCCCGTTCCCGTTCAAGAGGTTGCCGTCGTTCCCCTCGTCGCAGGGGTCGTCCGGCCGCCCGCCCTGCCAGCCCCCGTTCTGCGAGCGCCCATAGCCGGTGACGTAGAAGTTGCCGAACCCGACGATCGGGTAGACCTCGTTTCCGGGGCCAGTGAACGAGTCGTAGGCGGTGAAGAAGAGCGTGACGAGCCTCGGGTCGTTGTCGGCGATCTCGTTGCCCCAGTCGTCGGACTCGTCGGCCGGGGTGTCGCCGTCCCACGCGAAGGTCTCGTCGTCGAAGTCGTTGTTGTCGCGGTGCCAGTAGTTCCGCCCGCGCTCGCGGCGAGTCGTGCTGTCGCCGGGGCACCGCGGGTTGTTCGAGACCCCGAACAGCCGCTCGTTGAAGCCCTGGATGATCTGGTTCGCCGCGGCGGTGGTCTGCGTCAGCACGCAGCGGAACGGCGGCCACGTGTCGAACGGCGCCGCCTTCGGGGTGATGAAGAAGCTCGCCGTCCCCGGGCAGAGCGGCGAGGTGTCGAACCTGTTCACGGAGTACGAGGGACGCTGGCAGCCGGTCATGATCTCGTCCTTCAGGTTCGGGATCACGGGGTCGCAGTCGATGAGCGCGCGCTGGCTCGAGCCGCTGCCGAGGTTGAGCGCGATCGGTGGCTCGTCCTGGTCGCGGGCCATGCCGCCGGCGAGGCCCAGGTCGAGGACGTAGCAGCGCTCCTGGTTCCTCGGCTGGCTCGCTGCGTCCGCGCCTGTAATGGGATCGGTGCCGACGATCCGGTCGGTGAGCGTCAGCAGGTTGCAGTCCTGATCCACGGTAAGCCGTAGCCACTTGACCGGCCCCGTGCGGTCAAGGTCGCCCATGAACGAGCGCTGGATCGGCGACGCGAGGACCTGCGCCGCGGTCGGCGCCACGTCGGGCCCGAAGTTCCCCGTGCCCGTGTAGAACCAGCGGCAGCGGTCGCTGAACGACGCAGTGGGGCCACAGTCCGGGTCGGCAGGCGTCACGGAGCTCCCCTTCAGCCTGATCTCGAGCGCGACCGCGTTCCCCTGTGAATCGGGTGCGATCCGCAGGTGCGGGGAGCTCGCGCTCCCCTGCGTCGAGAAGGTCGCGGTCCCGCCGGCTGCGCTCGCGGTTTGGAGCGAGCAGCTCGGTCCGAAGTTGCAGACGACCGTGCCGTCGGCGCGCACCTGCTTGTACCGCACCTCGACATTCGAGGCGAGCCGCGTCTCGACGGCCACGTTCGGCGGCGTGGGCGGGACGTCCTCGAGCACGGATCCCAGGTCGATCTCGACGCTGAGCTGTACGTCGCAGGGGCCGGGCTGCGAGTTGAAGTATCCGGTCGCCGGGCAGCTCACGTTCGCCAGGTACGCATTCTTGGGCTCCGGCGGCGCGGCTCCAACCGTGCCGGTCGGGTAGCCGCGGACGAAGTGGAGTCCCGAGCGAACCGTCTGCGTGATACCGGCTCCGTCCGAGTCGTAGCACTTGACGGCGCCGCTCGCCTGACGGCAGAACGTGTCGATCGGCTGCCCTACCCAGCCCGACGAGTTGAGGCACGGCGGCCCCGCCGGTGGCGTGCCGACGCCGCAGCGCGGACGGAAGCTCGTGGCGACGACCGCACCCGTCCGTGTCGCGACGGGGAATCGCGCCCAGCCGGTCGTCGTGTCGCCCGGCGCGGGCTCGCTCGTCCACTGTCCGAGGCCCGGCGGGACGCCGAATAGGCACGCCGGATTCGCCTGCGAGCAGACCTCGCGGAGCGGTCTGACGGCGAGAATCGTTCCGGTCGACTCGTCGTAGAAGGCGACAGCCGCGCTGAGCGGCTGGGGCAGCCGCACGGCGATCGGGAGCAGCCCGGTGAGGCCTGCGATCTCCTGGATCTCCACCCGGGCTCTCCGTTTGATGTCCGGGAAGAACGGAAGGACGCTTCCGAGCGGGAACGAGTTGTCCTCGGTCGCCTTGACGTCGAGCACCTTCGACTCGCAGAGCGAGGTGTTCGAGGGGCTGTCCTTCTCGACCGGGAAGGGGTTGGAGTCGTCGTCGAACCAGGCGCTCCCGTTGAGGACGGCATGGATCTTCGAGCCTCCGACCCCGCCGACCTGCGGGTTGTACGTCGTCCCCGCGTACAGCGTGCCGTCGACCTTCGTGTGCGGGCCGACATAGGTGCGCGCGAGCGTCTCGATCCTCAGGTCGACGTCGGCGCCGCAGGGAAACCCCCACGCGGTACCCCCCGCGAAGACGGCGGCGTCGACCTTCGTCTGCAGGTGCTTCGCGTGGGTGTACCAGTTGCCGAGCGCGATGACGACGGCCCCGAGCGCGAGCAGCACGGGCAGGAGCAGGGCGAAGACGAGCACAACCTGGCCGCGCTCGGTCGTGCCCGGCGGCCCGGTGCGGACCCGGTCGTCGGCGGCGGCTGTCCCCGTTGTCGACGCGACACTCCGGACGGAGCGCCGCGGACGCAGCGTGGTCAACCCGTTCCTCCTCTCCCTGGGTCGAAGTATGGACCCGTACTCGGGCTCTGCAAAGGGGAGCGCGCAGCGGGGATCGGCGGGCCGAGGGGCTACCATCGCTCGGGATGCAGCTCACCGCGCGGAAACGCGAGATCCTGCGACGCGTCGTCGAGGAGTACGTGGCCACGGGCCAGCCCGTGGGCTCGAAGGTGCTCGTGGAGCGGGCCGCGCTGGACGTGTCCTCGTCGACGGTGCGCGGCGAGCTCGCCGAGCTCGAGAGCCTCGGGCTCCTCACGCATCCGCACACGTCCGCGGGGCGGATGCCGACGGAGAGCGGCTACCGCCTGTATGCCGAGGAGCTCGTCGAGTCCATGGAGGGAAGCCCCGGGGGCATCGGGATCGATCTTCGCTCGATGCGCGACGAGCTCGAGAACGCCCTGCGCACGACGACCGAGACGCTCTCCCGCGCGACGCGGCTGCTCGCGCTCGTCTCGGCGCCGATCCTGGAGACCGCGACGATCAGGCACGTCGAGGTCCTGTCCCTCCAGCCGAGCACCGTGATGGTGGTCGTGATCACGTCCACCGGAGGAGTGACGAAGCGCGTTTTCCGCTTCGCGGACCCGGTCGACCCCGGTCTTGTCACCTGGGCCTCGGAGTACCTGAACGACGAGGTCGTGGGGGAGCGGCTCGGCACGAGCTCGCTGCGCCGCCGCCTCGAGTCGCCCGAGCTCGCGCACCGCGAGCGTGCCTTCCTCGCGCTCGTCGGCCCCGCGCTGCTCGAGAGGCGAACGGACGAGGGGCCGCAGGTGTTCGTCGGCGGGACGGCCGGCCTTCTGGGCGAGGCCAGGGCGGAGGAAGCGGAGGCCGCGATGCGGCTGCTCGAGCGCCTCGAGCGGAGGGCGGCGGTCCTCGAGCTCGTCTCGGAAGCCCTGGAGCCGCGCCGCCCCGTGGTCCACATCGGCCCCGAGCTCGGCGGGGATCAGATCCACGACGTCTCGCTCATCGGCGCCACCTACGGGATCCGGTCGACGCCGCTCGGCGCCGTCGGGCTCGTCGGCCCTCTTCGCATGGACTACGACAAGGCGATACGCAGCGTCCGCGCGGCGGCGTACGAGCTCTCGCGGTTCGTCGAGGACGTGTACGAAGAGCCTTGATGGTCGATGCCACGATCTCGCGCGTCCGGATGCGCGATCTGGCGTGTCCGGGCCGCTTCCGCCCAGACACAGGCCGCGAAACGGCCTGTGTCTGGGCGTGCGCTTCGCGAGGAGCGGCCAGCTCGCGCCCCGGAGTCGGCGATCTCATGGCATCGACCATCTAGCTGCACATGGCGACCACGGAGCGCGACTACTACGAGGTCCTCGGCGTGAGCCAGGGGGGCGAGCGAGGCGGAGATCAAGAAGGCCTTCCGCTCGCTCGCGCGCGAGCTGCACCCGGACGTGTCGAGCACCCCGGACGCGGAGCGCAAGTTCCGCGAGGTGGCGGAGGCGTTCGAAGTGCTCTCCGACCCGGAGCGCCGGGCGACGTACGACCGCTACGGGCACGCCGGCCTGCGCTCGGGAGGCTTCCACCCGTTCGCCGACTTCGGGAGCATCGCCGACGTGTTCGCCGCGTTCTTCGGCGAGGACCTCCTCGGCGGCGCCACCAGGGCGCGGGGACACGCGACTCGCGGGGGCGACGTCCAGGCGCTCCTCGAGATCGACCTCGAGGAGGCGTTCACCGGGGTGTCGGTGACGGTTCCGGCCGACGTCGCCGCGGCGTGCGAGCGCTGCGGCGCGTCGGGCGCCGAGCCCGGTACCGGCACGCGCTCCTGCTCGACCTGCGGGGGAGCGGGAGCGGTGCGGCGCGTCTCCCAGAACATCTTCGGGCAGTTCGTCCAGCAGCGGACGTGCCCGGACTGCGACGGAGCGGGAGTGACGCTCGAGTCGCCCTGCTCGGAGTGCCGCGGCGCCGGACGTGTCGTCTCGGCGCGGTCGCTCGAGATCGACGTTCCCGCGGGCATCCAGGACGGCCAGCGGATCCGGGTGCGCGGCGGGGGCCACGCGGCGTTTCGCGGTGGCGGCTCCGGTGACGCCTACGTCGTCGTCCGCGTGCGCCCGGACGCGCGGTTCGTGCGAGACGGCGACGACCTGCACACCGCGGTGCGCCTGACGATGACGGAGGCGGCGCTCGGAACGACGGCGCGGGTCTCGGCGCCGGGGGGCGACCTCGACCTCGACGTCGTCCCCGGCACGCAGCCCGGCGAGGTGCGCGTGCTCCGCGGCGAGGGCATGCCTTCGCTCCAGGGCCGGCGAGGGGATCTCTACGTGCGGCTCGACGTTGCCCTGCCCACGACGCTCACGGAGGAGCAGCGCAAGATTCTCGACGAGTTCGGCAAGCAGGCCGGCCCGGAGACCTACGCGCCGAAGGACGACGACGAGGGGTTCTTCCGCCGCCTGAAGAGCGCGCTTCGCTGAGCGACCTGCGGCGCGTCTCGTTCCGCGTGCCCGCCGGAGAGGCCGAGGTGGCGCGCGCTCGACTGCTCCCGCTCGCCCCGGCGGGGTTCGAGGAGGTCGAGGGCGAGGGCTGGATCGAGCTCGCCGTCTACGTGGAGGCGGGCGGCGAGGAGCTTCTGCGCACGGCCCTCGGCGAGGTCACGGTTGCTCCCGTCCCGAGCGGGTGGGAGGACCGGTGGCGGAGCTTCCATCGCCCGGTCGTCGCCGGCGGCATGTGGCTCGGACCGCCCTGGGAGGCGCCTCCCGACGGCGTCTCGGCGGTCGTCGTCGACCCGGGTCGCGCCTTCGGCACGGGAGCCCATCCCACGACGCGGGCGTGCGTCGAGCTGCTCGCCGACGTCGAGCGGGGAAGCTGCCTCGACGCGGGCTGCGGCTCGGGCGTCCTCGCCGTCGCCGCGGTGCGGCTCGGGTTCGGGCCCGTGGTGGCCGTCGACCTCGACCCCGAGGCGGTCGTGGCCGCGGAGGCGACCGCGCGCCGGAACGGCGTGGTCGTCGAGGTGAGGCGGGCGGACGTCCTGCGGGACGAGCTCCCGGCGACCGACGTCGCCGTCGCGAACATCGAGCTCGCCGTCGTCGACGCCCTGCTCGGGAGGGTGTCCGCGAAGGTCGCGGTGACGTCCGGGTACCTCGCCCACGAGGAGCCTGCCGCCGCCGGGTGGGAGCGCACCGCGCGCCTCGAGCTCGAGGGCTGGGCGGCCGACGTGCTCGTCCGGCTCTAAGCTTGGTGACCCGATGGGGACGTTCTCCGTTCGCTTCCTGGGCTGCAAGGTCTCGTTCGCCGACGCGCAGGCGGTGCGGGAGCGCCTGCTCGCGGACGGCCACGTGGAGGTCGAGGGCGAGGCTGACGTCGCGGTCGTGAACACGTGCTGCGTGACGCACGAGGCCGTCTCGAAGTCGCGGCAGGCGCTCTCGCGGGCGTCACGAACGCACGCACGCGTCTACGCGACGGGGTGCAGCGCGAACCTGGCCGGCGCGCTCGAGGGGCTGCCGGGGAACGTGACCGTCGTGGCGGGGCCGGGCGAGGACGTGCCCGCCGCCGTCGCGGGCGACGTCGGCGCGATCGCATGCGTCCGTGCCGAGCACCGGCTCGAGAGGGTGCGCGCCTTCGTGAAGATCCAGGACGGTTGCTCGTTCTCCTGCGCGTTCTGCGTCATCCCGCTGGTGCGCGGCGGGACCCGGAGCCGCTCGACCGCCGCGGTCCTCCGCGAGATCCGGCGCCGCGTCGAGCAGGGCCATCGCGAGGTCGTGCTCACGGGCGTCAACCTCGGCTGCTTCCGCGACCGCGAGGACGGGTTCACGCTGTCCCGGCTCGTCCGGGAGGCGGGCGCGATCCCCGGGGTCGAGCGCCTCCGCCTGTCGTCGATCGAGGTCAACCACGTGGACGACCAGCTCGTGGCGGCGTTGCGCGAGACGCCGGCGGTTGCCCGCCACCTCCACGTCCCGCTGCAGTCGGGCGACGACGACGTCCTCCGCGCCATGGCTCGCCGCTACTCCGCAGGGCAGTACCTGGCGAAGCTCGCGCCGCTCGCGGACTTCAACCTCACGACCGACGTCATCGTCGGCTTCCCGGGCGAGGACGAGAGCGCGTTCGAGCGGACGCTCCGGCTCGTCGAGGATGCCGGGATCACGAAGGTGCACGTCTTCCCCTACTCGCCGCGCCCGGGGACGAGGACCGCCGCGGCGGACACCGTTCCGGCGGACGAGAAGCGGGAGCGGAGCGCGCGGCTGCGTGCGCTCTCCGACGAGCTCTGCCGACGACGCTGGCGGCAGAGGGTCGGCACCACGGACCTCGTCCTCGTGGACCGGCCCGGCCGTGGCTACGCCGACGACTACACGCCGTGGCTCCTCGACGCCGAGGTCGGCGAGCTCGTCCCGGCGCGCGCGGTCGCGCTGGCGGAGGAGGGGATCCTTGCCGTCGCCGCCTGAGAGCGCGACGTGCCTGTTCTGCCGGCTCGCGGCCGAGGGGGAGCACGTGCATCGCGCGGACGGGTTCGTCGCGATCCGCGACATCGCTCCGCTGGCCGAGACGCACCTGCTCGTCCTCCCCGAGCGCCACGTGGACACGTTCAGGGAGATCGACGCGTTCCCGGACCACGAGGCCGCGGCCATGGTCCGGTTCATCGCCGAGACCGCGGAGCGAGCCGGGCTCGAGGACTACCGCGTGCTCGTCAACGTCGGTGCGGGCGCCGGGCAGACGGTCTTCCACCTCCACTGGCACGTCCTCGGGGGTAGGCTCGACCGTGCGCGGATCGCAAGCGCGCTCCTGGAGGAGCAATGAGCCTGATCGCCCGTATCGAGACCGAGCTGAAGGACGCGCGCCTCGCCCGTGACGGCGATCGCCGGGACGCGCTCAGCCTGCTCCTGAACGCGCTGCAGGCCGCGCAGAAGGAGCTCCGGCGACCCCTCTCGGACGAGGAGGAGCTGCAGGTGCTCCAGCGGGAGCGCAAGCGGCGCATGGAGGCCGCGGACGCGTTCCGCGCGGCCGGCCGCGAGGAGCAGGCCGACGACGAGGAGTACGAGCTCGACGTCCTCGAGGAGTTCATGCCGGAGCCGCTCTCCGAGGACGAGCTCGAGGAGATCATCGACGACGTGATCTCGGAGGTGGGGGCGACGAGCATCCGCGACATGGGACGCGTCATGGCCGGCGTCATGCACCAGGTCTCGGGTCGCGCCGACGGGTCGACCGTCAATCAGCTCGTCAAGGAGAAGCTCGCCTGACCTGACATCGCTCGCGGCCGGGCTCGTCGCTCCTCCTCGCGAGCCGGTGTCGGACACCGCCCGACGGCACACGTTCCCCTCGACACGAATCGGTGTCCGACATCCCGCCACGCCGCGGGTCGCGACGGAGCCCAGCCCTACACTGAGGCCGTGCAGCAGGTGCTCGACGTCTCGAACGAGGTGGCCGCGGAGCTCGCGGGCGTGGAGGACGGCGTCCTCGACGCGCTCCGGGAGCGGCTCGGCTGCACCATCGCCCTGCGCGGCAACCGGCTGACGCTCGGCGGTGACGACGAGCACGTCTCCGCGGCGCGAGCCGTCGTCGACGAGCTCGTGGAGCTCGTCGAGGGCGGCCACCAGATCGGTCCGGACACGGTGGGCGCCGTGCTCACGGCTCTCGACCAGGCGGAGGACGTGCGGGACGTGTTCGAGGACGTCGTCTGGCGGCACCGCGGCAAGAAGATCGCCCCGAAGACCGTCAACCAGAAGCGGTACGTGGACGCAATCCGCGCGCGGACGGTGACCTTCGCGGTCGGCCCGGCGGGGACCGGCAAGACGTACCTCGCGATGGCGCTCGCCGTCTCGGCGCTCTCGGAAGGAGCGGTGGGCCGCATCATCCTCACTCGCCCGGCCGTGGAGGCGGGCGAGCGGCTCGGCTTCCTGCCCGGCGACATGCTCGCGAAGGTCGACCCCTATCTGCGCCCGCTCTACGACGCGCTCTACGACATGCTGGACGCCGAGCGCCTCGCCGGGTACATGGAGCGCGGGACGATCGAGGTCGCTCCGCTCGCGTTCATGCGCGGGCGAACCCTCAACGACTCGTTCGTCGTGCTCGACGAGGCGCAGAACACGACGCCGGAGCAGATGCAGATGTTCCTGACGCGGCTCGGGTTCGGCTCGAAGGTGGTCGTCACCGGAGACGTCACGCAGGTCGACCTGCCTCGCGAGCAGGCGTCCGGGCTCATCCAGGTGCGCGAGATCCTCGCGGGGATCGAGGACATCGGCTTCGTGGAGTTCGGGAACGAGGACGTCGTCCGGCACAAGCTCGTCCAGCGCATCGTCGAGGCCTACAAGCGCCACGCCGAGGAGACCGGGACGGCGCGGAGCCGTTGAGGCGGGGCGCGTGATCACGGTGGAGACGTCGAACCGGAGCGGCGCCGACGTCGCGGAGTCGGACGCGGCGGCGCTCGCGCGGCGCGTGCTCGCGTCGGAGGGGGTGGCGGACGGAGAGCTCGGCATCGCGTTCGTGTCGGCGGAGGAGATCCGCGCGCTGAAACAGGAGCACCTGGGCGTCGAGGAGGTCACGGACGTGCTCTCGTTCCCGCTGGACGGTCGCGAGGAGCTGCCCGACGGTGTTCCCCGCGCGCTCGGGGACGTCGTCCTCTGCCCGCAGGTCGTCGGCGACGAGTGGCGGCGACCTCTCGTGCACGGGCTTCTCCACCTGCTCGGCTACGAGCACGGAGACGAGATGGAGCGGCGGGAGCTGGAGCACGCGGGGCGATGACGCCGCTCGGCCGTCCTCCGTCCCTCTTCCAGAGCTTCAACCACGCGACGGAGGGGATCATCCACGCGCTCCGCACGCAGCGGAACCTCTGGATCCACTTCACCGTGGCCGCCGCCGTGCTCGTCGCCGCCCTCGCGTTCGGCGTGGAGCGCATCGAGCTCATGGTGCTGCTGCTCGCGATCACGTTCGTACTCGTTGCCGAGCTCCTCAACACCGCGATCGAGGCGGCCGTCGACGTCGCGTCCACCTCCTTCGATCCGATGGCGAAGCTCGCGAAGGACATCGCGGCCGGGGCGGTGCTCGTCGCCTCGCTGAACGCCCTCGCCGTCGGCTACCTCGTCTTCTCCGGAGAGGTCGCGGATCGCAGCTCGCGTTTCCTCGACCGGCTCAACGACCAACCGGCGGAGCTCACGCTCGTGGCGCTGGCTCTCACCGTCATCATCGTGATCGCGGTGAAGGCGTACACGGGACGCGGGACTCCGCTGCGCGGCGGGCTGCCGTCCGGCCACGCCGCGGTCGCTTTCGCCGGATGGATGGCCGTCACGCTGATCCTCGACGACTCGTCGCACCGGTTCCTCGTGTCCTCGGTGACGTTCATCCTGGCGCTGCTCGTCGCGCAGACGCGCGTCGAGACGGGCGTGCACTCGGCCGCCGAGGTCGCGAGCGGCGGGGCGGTGGGCGCGCTCACGACGCTCTTCCTCTTCCAGGTGTTCGCGTGACGGGCGATCCGCTCTCGGACACGGAGCTGCTCGGCCTCGCCGACGCCGCGGCCGAGCGGGCCTACGCGCCCTATTCCCGGTTCCACGTCGGGTGCGCCGTGCTCGCCCGGGATGGCCGCGTGATCGAGGGCGTCAACGTCGAGAACGCGTCCTACCCGCTGGGAGTCTGCGCGGAGGAGACGGCGTTCGCCCGGGCGATCGCCGAGGGCTACCGGCCGGGCGACTTCGCGGTTGCCGCGATCACGGCCTCGCCGTGCGGCGGGTGCCGCCAGTGGCTGCACGAGATGCAGGTCGGACGCGTCGTGTTCCGCAACGGGGATCGCGTGGTCACGATGACGCCGGACGACCTCCTTCCGGAGTCCTTCGACTCCTCGAAGCTGCGATGACCTCGCCGAGCTCTCTCCACCGATTCGGCACGCTCCCGTATCCCCTCCGGCACGCCTTCCTCGATACGCTCGCAGTGGGTGGTGGGTCGGGGTGCCCCGAAAGAAGGCGCCCGTGAAAAGCGGGATCGTCGTGGTCGCAGGTCGCCCCAACGTCGGCAAGTCGACGCTCGTGAACGCCCTCTGCGGGGAGAAGATCGCGATCACATCGAACGTCCCGAACACGACGCGGCGCCGGCTGTTCGGCGTCGCGAACGGTCCCGGGTACCAGCTCGCGCTGGTCGATCTGCCGGGCTTCCAGCGCCCGCTCGACGCGCTGACCGAGCGGATGCAGCAGACCGTGGACTCGTCGTTCGAGGACGTGGATGCCGTCCTCTTCGTCGTGGACGCCCGGGCGCGGATCGGCGCCGGTGACCGCTTCGTCGCGCGCCGGGTGTTCTCGCTCGGGAAGCCGGTGCTGATCGCGCTCAACAAGGTCGACCGCCTGAAGCGCGGCGCACGTCTTCTCGCAGATGCAGGCCGCGGCCGCGCTCGGCGACTTCCACGCGCTCCACCCCGTGAGCGCGAAGACGAAGGAAGGGGTCGACGAGCTCCGGGACGACCTCGTGTCGCTCCTCCCCGAGGGCCCGGCGTACTTCCCGCCGGAGCAGACGACCGACCTCACCGTGGAGGAGCGCGTCGCCGAGGTCATTCGCGAGAAGGCGCTGCACCTGACGCGCGAGGAGGTGCCGCACGCGCTCACCGTCGAGGTGGACGAGCTGGGCGAGAAGGTCGTGCCGGGCACATCTCTACGTCGAGACGGAGTCCCAGAAGGGGATCCTCGTCGGGTCCAAGGGGTCGATGGTGCGCGAGATCGGCACGCGGGCGCGGCCCGAGGTAGAGGCACTGGTCGGGCACCGCGTGCATCTCGAGCTTCGTCGTGAAGGTCCGGCCGAAGTGGCGACGCGATCCGCGCATGCTCGAGCGGCTCGGCCTCTGATCGCGTCTCGGTAGTTCGCCGAAGCCACCGTCCGGCGCTTTCCCCGATGGCTGAGGAGGGCTGGTCCGCGACGCTCTGTGGCAGCGAGACAAGGAGGCACGATGGGCGTCGCAGTGCGTGCCCCGGTCGCGGATGTGCACGAGGTGGCCGCGACTCCCGGGGCGACGATCGTCGAGGCTCGCTCGGTCCGGAAGACCTACGACACGGGGGCCGTCCGCGTCGACGCGCTTCGTGGCGTCGATCTCTCCCTCGAACAGGGCGAGATGGTCTCCATCATGGGCCCGAGCGGCTGCGGGAAGACCACGCTCCTGAACTGCCTGTCCGGGCTCGACTCGGTGGACGGGGGCGAGATCGTGATCGAGGGTACTCCGCTCTCCGAGATGTCGGATCGGGAACGCACCGACTACCGGGCGCGGCGGATGGGCTTCGTCTTCCAGTTCTACAACCTGATGCCGGTTCTGACCGCTGTCGAGAACGTCGAGCTGCCGCTCCTGCTCGCGCGGGCGAGCGGGGAGGAGTCGAGACGGCGGGCGCTCGCCGCGCTCGAGCTCGTGGGTCTCGCGGATCGCGCGAACCACGTCCCCGATGCGCTCTCCGGCGGCGAGCGCCAGCGCGTGACGATCGCGCGCTCGCTCGTCAACGACCCCGCGATCGTGTGGGCCGACGAGCCGACCGGCGATCTCGACTCCGAGAACGCAGCGGAGATCGTCGAGCTGATGCGGCACCTCAACGTCGAGCGGGGGCTGTCCTTCCTCATCGTTACGCACGACATCGCCGTCGGACGGAAGACGGACCGAATCGTGCGGATGGTCGACGGTGAGATCCGCGGCGAAGAGCTCATGGGGGTGAGGTAGCGATGGTCGTACGCGCAACGGAAGCCGAGATCGACGTCGTCCGGACGGATCCGGCCGACGCGATCACGCTGTTCGAGGAGTCGGTGCTCCCGGCGCTCCACGAGGAGCGAGGGTACGAAGGCTGCTACGTCCTCCTCTCGGAAGAGGGCAAGATGCTCGTCCTCACCTTCTGGGAGAGCGACGAGACCGCGCAGGCCACCCGCCTGAGCGGCTTCTACGAGCAGCAGGTCGAGAAGTTCTCGGACGTCGTCTTCTACCGGCACGAGCCCGGTCGCGAGGCCTATGACCTCGTCGTCGCAGAGGCACCGCAGGGGGCGATCGCCTGACCCGATGAAGGAGATCTTCGGCATCCCCGTCGACACCTTCCTCCTCATCCTCGCCGTCACGCTCGGGACCGCCCTCGGCGTCCTCGCCGTGCTGGCAATCCGTAACCGCATCCTGCTCAAGCTCGCGCTGCGCAACGTCGGTCGTCGCCGTGGCCGCAGCGCGCTGATCGTCGTCGGCCTGATGCTCGGCACGACGATCATCGCGGCCGCTCTGACGACCGGCGACACCATGAGTCACACCGTTCGCGCCACGGCGGTGGGCGCCCTCGGCGAGACGGACGAGACGCTCGCGGCCAGGGGTGCGTCCGACGACATCCCGGGCGCGCTCGGCGCGGCCACGGGCACGCGTTGGATCGACGACTCGGCAGTGGAGTGGATCGAGCAGGCGGTCGTCGGAACCGACCTCGTGGACGGTGTTACCGGCGCGATCGTCGAGGGCGTCGCCGTCCAGGCGCCCGTGCAGCGTCAGAGCGAGCCGAGCGTCGTGCTCTTCGCAGCCGATGCCCAGCGCCTGGCCGGGTTCTCGCCGATCATCGGATCGGGCGGGAACCGACTGTCGCTGGACGCCCTGCGCAAGGGCGAGGTGTTCCTGAACCGGAAGGCGGCAGACGAGCTTCGCGTCTCCACCGGGGACCGGGTTCTCGTCTACGCGGGAGACGCCCGCCGGAGCGCACGCGTCCGCGACGTCGTCCGGTTCGAGGGTGCCGGGACCGCGGATGCGGCTCTGCTGATGCCGCTCCGGGCCGCCCAGCAGCTCTTCGGGCATCCGGGCAAGATTCGTGCGGTCCTCATCTCGAACCGAGGAGGGCCGCTCGCGGGCGCGGAGCACTCGGACGACGTCGCGCGCATGCTGCAGCCGGTCGCCGACCAGCTCGGGCTCGAGATCAAGCTGCTCAAGCAGGACGCGATCGAGGACGCCGACGCCGCCGGCGCCGCCTACGTCGCGTTCTTCACGACGTTCGGCACGTTCTCGATCGCGGCCGGCATCCTGCTCATCTTCCTCATCTTCGTGATGCTTGCGGCCGAGCGTCGTGGCGAGCTGGGCATCGCCCGGGCGATCGGCACCCGCCGGGGCCATCTCACCGAGATGTTCACGTTCGAGGGCGTCGCCTACGACGTCGCTGCGGCGCTCGTCGGCGCGCTCCTCGGCGCCGTGGTCGCGTTCGGGATGGTCTTCCTGATGGCGAACGCATTCGGGGCGGCCGACGCGGACGAGGGTCTTCAGATCCAGTTCGCCGTGACGGCGCGGAGTCTCGCCATCGCCTTCGCCATCGGCCTCGTCCTCACCCTCGTCGTGGTCGCGGTGTCGGCCTGGCGCGTCAGCTCGATGACGATCGCCGCGGCGATCCGGAACCTGCCGGAGCCCGTCGTCGTGCGGAGTCGCCGCCGGATCGTGCGCGCGGTCGCCGGGCTCGCCTTCGGTCTCGCGCTCGCGTACCTGGGCGTCGCGAACGGGACCGCGACGCCCCTGCTCCTGGGCGTCTCCCTCAGCCTCATGAGCCTGGTGCCGTTGCTCCTCCTCGTGCGCGTGCCGGAGCGGCTCGCGTTCACCGCGTGCGGCCTCGCGGTCGTCGTGTTCCTGCTCCTCCCCTGGAGGTGGCTCGAGGACGTGTTCGGCGCGCTCGCGATGGACTTCACGACCTGGATCGTCTCCGGCCTGATGATCGTCGTCGGCACCGTCTGGGTGATCGTCTTCAACGCCGACGTCCTCCTCGGGCTCGTCACGCGCGTCTTCGGCCGCATCCGCTCACTCGCCCCCGTTCTGCGCATGTCGGTGGCGTATCCGCTCCGAGCCCGCTTCCGAACGGGCACCACGCTCGCGATGTTCACGCTCGTCGTCTTCACCCTCGTGACGGGAAGCGCCGCGAACGGGTCCTTCGTGCACGGGATCGACGCCGAGGACTACGGCGGGGGCTTCCAGGTGCGCGCGGGCACCGTCGGCGCGGGCGCCGTTCCCGACATGGCGGCCGCCCTCCGGACAGCTCCCGGGATCCGGCCCGCCGACTATCCCTTCGTCGGCAGCCAGTCGGTCCTCGCCGTCCAGGCGAAGCAGCTCGGCTCGGGCCGGAAGCCGGAGGCCTACCTCGTGCGGGGGCTCGACGACGCCTTCCTCTCCCACACGACGTTCGGGCTCGGCCAGACGGCGCGGGGCTACGACTCCGCCCAGGAGGTGTGGAAGGCGGTACGAGAGCACCCGGGACTGGCCGTCGTCGACAGCCTGATCGTTCCCCGCCGCGATGCATTCGGCTTCGGAGTCCCGCCCGACTTCGCGCTGAGCGGGTTCTACTACGAGGAGGGCCAGTTCGAACCCATCCCGGTCGAGGCCTACGACAAGCAGACCGGCCTGAGCGTGCGGCTCACCGTCATCGGGATCCTGAAGGAGACCGCTCCGCTGGAGATGGTCGGCATCTCGACCTCGCAGGAGACGCTCAGCTCGGCTTTCCCGGGGCGGACGACCCCGACGATCCACTACTTCGGGCTCGCGCCGGGTGTCGACCCCGAGGACGCTGCGGCCGACCTGGAGTCCGCCTTCCTCGCGAACGGGCTCGAGGCGCAGTCGATCGAGGAGGTCGTCGACGACATGGTTGCGGCGAACATGACCTTCAACAAGCTGATCCAGGGCTTCATGGGACTCGGGCTCGTCGTCGGTGTCGCAGCGCTGGGTGTCATCAGCGCGCGCGCGGTGGTGGAGCGGCGCCAGCAGATCGGCGTCATGCGGGCGATCGGATTCCGGCCGCGCATGGTGCAGCTGGCCTTCCTGCTGGAGTCGTCCTTCGTGGCGCTGACCGCGATCCTCGTCGGCACCGTGCTCGGGCTCGTGCTCGCCTGGAACATCATCGCCGACACCCGTCAGCAGCCGAGCTGGGAGAACCTCGAGCTCGTCGTCCCCTGGGCCAATCTCCTCGTGATCTTCTTCGTCGTCTACGTCGTTGCACTCCTCGCGACGCTGGCGCCCGCGGTGCGCGCGTCGCGCATCCGGCCGGCCGAGGCGCTCCGCTACCAGTAGCCGCTCGCGCTACCCACGGGTCGCGTAGACGGCCTGCCGCAGGCTCGTCCCGACGGGCTGCGAGGCGAGCACCCAGACGACGAGCGGGCGCAACCCGGCGTAGTGCACGGAGATGTAGTCGGCGAGCATGCGGCCCGAGGACGTGTCCGGAAGCCACTCCGGCCGCATCGTCCGCGCGGAGAGGCGCCGCGGAGTGCCCCAACCCCCACCGGGACGCGACTCGACGAGCTCGACGTCGATCCCTCCGTCCGGGCCGAGAACGTGGTAGGCGAGCGCCGCCCGCCCGGTCGCCGGGTGGATCCCGACCGTGGGGAGGAAGGCGTGCCGACCGCTGGTGACGCGCGCGGCCGTCGTCCACGACCTGCCGTCGTCGGAGGTGGAGACGACGACGCTGTTCGTCGAGCAGCCGGCGCTGAAGCGGCAGTCGTGCCACGTCACCCAGAGCCTTCCGCTGCGGCGGTCGACGTCCGCCGCCGGGAGCGGGAAGAAGCGGAGGCCGCGGGCGTTCCGCGCCTGGACGTCCGACACCGTCTCGGGGAGCCCGAACGTGAGGCCGCCGTCGACGGACACGGAGGCCTCGATGCTGTCGACGCCTCGGAGGTAGACGACCACGAGCTCGCCGCTCGGGCGGATCAGCGGGAGCGCGCCGACCGCGCTCGTGACGGGGACGCCGACCGGCGGCGACCAGGTCAGCCCCCCGTCGCTCGAGGTCGTGACGGCGATCCGATCGTTCCGGAGGACGTCGGTGTAGGCGAGGTAGCAGCGCCCGCGGAACGGGCTCGTCGCGGCGTTGTCGCACGCGATCCAGTTCTTGTCGAGCGCGATCCCCTGGCTCGCCGTCGCCTCCACGGCGAAGACCGGTGCCCCCCAGGTGAGCCCGTCGGCAGACCGGCTCACGGTCAGGCGCGCCGTCGGGTCCTGAAGAGCGAGCGTCGAGATGAGCCAGACGCCGTGCACGGCGTCGTACGCGACGACGGGGTCGCTCGCACGTGTGTGGGGCCCCGCGGGGCGGCTCGCCACGGTCAGACCGGGGACGAGCCCGCTCCGCCAGGTCCGGCCGTCGTCCCGCGAGACGGCGAAGCCGACGTTCGTAGCCGCTCCCTCGAACCTGCGCCCGACCTGGTAGGTGGCCACGGTCGTGCGGCCGACGGTGAGGCTGTCGGGCTCGACCTCCGTCTCGTGCTGGCTCGCGGGGTCCGTGTATGGATCGCGCGACAGCCGCCGGCCCACGAGCTCGCAGTCGGTGGCGACGGAGTCGGTGAGATCGGCGTTGACGAGGTCGACGCCGGCACCGCACCGCACGCTGTCGCGGGCGCCGTCGTACTGCACGGCGACGCGGTCGGCGCCGGCCCCCGCCTCGACGACGTCCCGGCCCAGCCCGCCGTCGAGGACGTCTCCGCCCGCCGCCCCGAGCAGCCGGTCGCGACCGGCGAGGCCGAGGATCGTGTCGGCTCCCGGTGTGCCAACGAGCCGGTCGTCGCCGGGAGTGCCTTCGATCCGCGCCGCCGAGGCGCCTCCCGCGGCCACGAGCGCGGCGGCGAGAACGACCGAGAGGCGAGCGCGCCGACGGGCTCGCCGGCCGTCCCGACGTCCGGCCCGTTCGTGCGGGCCCCCGGCCCCGTTAGCATCCCGCCGGTGGGAAAGCTGAGCCAGGCGATCGCAGAGGGCGACGGCATCTCGATCCTCGTCCATGCGGAGGACGCCGCGACGGCCGATGCGGCAGAGCGACAGGGCGCGGATGGTCTCGTGGCCCGGTCCGGGGCCGGAGCGGTGCGCGCCGCGTCTCAGCTGCCCCTCCTCCATCTCGGCAGCCTCGCCGAGGCGAGCGGGGTCGAGGCTGACGGCGTCGTCGTCCCCGTCGACCCCGCGTCCTGGAGCGAGGCCCACTCGCTGGGTCTCGACTGCGTCGTGCGCGTCTCGCGCGAGGACGACCTCGAGCTGGCCCTCGAGGAGCTCGATCCCGAGATCTTCCTGCTCTCGCCGATGCTGGAAGGCGAGGAGGACGCCCTCGAGGCGCTCCTCGGCCTCCTCCACGACGTCCCGGCCGGGAAGCTCGCGATCGCCGAGCTCCACGACGCGACCGCGGACGACGTGGCGGAGCTCGAGCGGGCGGGGATCGATGCGGTGCTCGTGGCCGCCGGTGACGTCGCCGCGCTCGTCCCTGCCGAGCCACCGGACGTGTAGCCGACGCTCCCGGACTCGAGCCTAGCCGACGACACGGCCGTCGCGAATCCACTCGAGAGGCACGCTCTTCCGCGTCGCGATCGCCTCCTCGAGCGAGACATCGACGATCTCGCCGCCGCGTGACGCCGCCATCCGGCCCCAGCTCCCCGACGACGCGAGCTCCACGGCCTTTAGCGCGAGACGCGTCGCGAGCACGCGGTCGCGGGCCGTGGGAGTGCCGCCGCGCTGGACGTGCCCGAGGACCGTCACGCGCGACTGGAACCCCGTCCGGCGCGTGATCTCGTCGGCGACGACCCGGCCGACCCCGCCGAGGCGCGCGAAGCCGTACGCGTCGACGTCCTGCACGACGAGCTCCTCCTGCTCGCCCGATCGGCGCGTCAAGCGCGTAGCCCTCGGCGACGACGACGATCGAGAAGTCCTTGCCGTCCTCGTGGCGGCGCCGGACGTGGTCGCAGGCGTCCTCGATCGCCGTCGGGTGCTCGGGCACGAGGATGACGTCCGCCCCTCCGGCGATCCCGCTCGCGGCGGCGATCCACCCCGTGTCGCGACCCATGACCTCCACCACCATGACGCGGTTGTGCGACTCGGCAGTGGAGTGGAGCCGGTCGATCGCCTCGGTGCAGACGTGCACGGCCGTGTCGAACCCGATGGTCACGTCCGTGCCGGCGAGGTCGTTGTCGATCGTCTTCGGCACGCCGACCACCGGGAAGCCGTGCTCTGCATGGAGGCGGTTGGCGATCCCCATCGTGCCCTCCCCGCCGATCGCGACGACGCCGCCCAGGCCGAGCGTCTTGCAACGCTCGAGCAGCGCCTCCAGCGCGCCCTCCTCGCGGAACGGGTCGTAGCCGGACGTCCCCAGGATCGTGCCTCCGCGGGGCAGGATCCCCGCCACCGCCCGCCGGGTGAGCGGGAGCAGCGCGCCCTCGGCCAGGCCACGCCAGCCGGCGCGGATGCCGACGACGTCGTGCCCTTCGGCCGTGAGCCCGCGGACCGTCGCGCGGATGGCCGCGTTCAGACCGGGGCAGTCGCCTCCGCCGGTGAGGACGCCGACGATCAGATAGAGGAACATGGGCTTGCCGAGGACGTGTCGGACCTTCGGCCGGTACTCGGCGGTGTCGTACAGCTCGTCGACGTCGACGCGCTTCACGCCCTCCCGTGTCGCGGAGATCGGGACGGTCGTGTAGCTGCCGTTCCGCAGCGACACCATCCGGCCCGTCTCCCCGGCGATCGCGAGGTCGGCCGCCATGACCGCGTAGTTGGTTGCGACCATGAGGTCGAGCGAGTCGGGGCTGCCCGAGCGCATGAGGTAGGCGAGCTGCTGGTAGACGATGTCCTCGCCGGTTCGCTCCTTGAGCGCCTCGCCCAGGAGCTGGCCGATGCCGCCGAGCTTGCGATGCCCGTAGGCGTCCGGCTCGCCGGAGAGGACGAGCTCGCCGCTCGCGTCGGTCGCTCCCTCCGAGACGGTCGTCATCGCGTACCGCGACGGGTTCGTCCGCTTGTCGTGCAGGAGGAGCTCGGCGAGGCGGTCGATGTCGAAGGGCACCTCGGAGATGACCGCGCGGTCGACGCCGGCCAGGTACGCGGTGATCAGCGAGGTCTCACCCGAGTAGCGGCCGAAGAGCTCGACGACGGCGATCCGCTCGTGGCTGCCCGCGCTCGTGCGGAGGTCGTGGATGAAGTGGACGCCGCGCGTCACCGCCGTCGAGAAGCCGATGCAGTAGTCCGTGCCGTGCACGTCGTTGTCCATCGTCTTCGGGATCGCGATCACGGGGATCCCCTCGTCGTCGAGCCTGAGCGCGTAGGAGAGCGTGTCGTCGCCGCCGATCGCCACGAGCGCCCCGATCCCCAGGTGCTCGATGGCGCGCAGGACGTGCGGCGTGAGGTCGAAGGGCCCCTCGCCCGCGGCGGCTCCCGCCAGGAACGCCGGCACCTCGCGCGGCTCGCACCGCGCCGGGGTTCGTGCGGGAGGTGTGGAGGACGGTTCCCCCGGTGCGGTCGATGGTGCGGACGGTGGAGGGGTCGAGCGGCACCAGATGGCCTGCCGAGCCCGGGTTCTCGGGGTCGAAGTGCAGGAGACCCGCCCAGCCCCTCCGGATCCCGACGACCTCGTGCCCCGCTGCTTCCACCCGGTTGACGAAGGCCTTGATGCAGGGGTTGAGCCCGGGGACGTCACCGCCGCCCGTGAGGACCCCGAGGAGCATGGGCGAGAGCCTAGACGCTGTCCCGACGGTGGCTACGATCGTCCTGCTCGCCGGAGTGGCGGAACTTCCACGCGGGGGAACCCAGGTTCCCCCGCGAGCCCCCTCCTGGGGGTCGCGCCGGAGCCAGCGTCGGTCTGGCGTCCCTGCCGGCGAAGCAGGCCTTCGGCCCCCGGGGCAGACGCCCGCACCGACGCTACGATCGTCCTGCTGGCCGGAGTGGCGGAACTGGCAGACGCGCGGGACTCAAAATCCCGTGCCCCTCGGGGCGTGTGGGTTCGATTCCCACCTCCGGCATCGGCGCAAACCGTCTATCCATGCGGGAATCCGCTGAGGCGGGCTTCGGCCGGTCGGCCCCGAAAGTCGTGTGGGGCAACACCTGGGCAACACGCGCTTTCAGCGGCCGTCGTCCGAGACGCGGCCTAGGTTCCCGCTCTCGGGATGCCGGACGAGCGCGTGGTCGTGTGGTCGCGGCTCTCGCCGCGTGGGTTCGAGATCCTGCGCGTCGTCGCACTTCGCGCGACGGCCGGCTACGAGAGCAAGGAGATCGCCGAGGCGATCGAAGCCGATCGCGGCAGCGTGAGGGAGGTGCTCCCGCTTCCGCCCAGACCGCTGAACGCCCACTGGGTCAATCAGATGATGCGCGAGTTGCGCGAGGAGATCGAACTCGTCAGCGACGACACGGCGGACTAGGCGGCGACGAGCGTCAAGAGCAGGTACTCCTCGAGCCGATTCTCGACGGGCTCGCGCGGAACGACCCCGCGCTGCCGCGACCGAGAAAGAACGGCTTTAATTTCGCCGACTGCGATTGAAGGAGTGAGATGGGCAGCGTGGTCATCGACATGAGCATGTCGCTGGACGGCTACATCGCCGCGCCCAACGACAATCCCGAGCAGGGCCTCGGCGAGGACGGGATGAGGCTCCACAACTGGGCCTTCGACGATCCCTCGGTCTTCGAGCGCGTGTACGGCAACCTCATCGAGGAGACTGGCGCCGTGATCATGGGCCGTCGCACCTACGACAACTCGATCGAGAGCTGGGGCGGCAAGGGCCCCCTCGGCGACGTTCCGTGCTTCGT
Organism: uncultured Actinomycetes bacterium; assembly: GCA_963750595.1. Classification (GTDB taxonomy): domain Bacteria; phylum Actinomycetota; class Thermoleophilia; order Gaiellales; family Gaiellaceae; genus GMQP-bins7. The sequence goes on from CAVVRG010000005.1 coordinate 132,735, forward strand.
CGTGACCCACCGGCCGATCGAGGACATCGACCCGATCTTCACGGTCGTGACCGACGGGATCGAGTCCGCTCTCGCCCGGGCTCGGGAGGCCGCAGGCGACAAGCGGATCGGGCTCATGGGAGCGAACATCGACCAGCAGTTCCTCGCTGCGGGGCTCGTGGATGAGATCCGGATCCACGTGATCGACGTACTCCTCGGAGGCGGCCGTCGGCTCTTCGACCAGCTGCCTCAGCGTGTCGAGCTGGATCGGACGGGTTTCAGCCAGACGGACGGCGCGACGCACCTCGAGTACCGCGTCCTCCGGTGAAGCCGTCACGGAATCGTTCCCTCCAGCGCCCGTTGCGAGCGACGGTGTAGTAGCCGAAGCGATAGATGACATCGCCGACCTTTCCCGTGACTCGATCCTCAGCCAGCCGCGAGTGACCTCTCAAGCCGCTCGAGCGTTTCTGTCGAGCCGCCTTCATGCAGTTCGTACCGGGCGTCGGTCCTGAACGGGCTCTGGTCGAGGGAAAGCCTCGTGTTCTCGCCGACCCGCTCGAATGTCAGGGTGACGACCGTCTCCTGGTCGTCGGGGTCGGGCTCCTCCCACACGAAGGTGTACTCGAGTCGCCGTGGGGGCTCGACCGCACGGAACTCGCCGCGGAGGTGAAACGCGTCGCCTTCGGGCGGCTGCATGGTGACTCGATACCGCCCGCCCTTGCGTACGTCGAGCTGCACGCTCGGTGACGTGAAGCCGGCGGGACCCCACCACTTTGCGAGCCTCTCCGCTTCGACGCAGGCCGCGAACACGGGGACGGGCGGTGCCAGGTCTCGTAGCGGTCACCGCAGCGAAGGCAGCGGACGGTGATCTTCTCCGGTGGGCTCGTCACGCCGCCTCCCTCATCTTCTCCGCGACCGCCGAAGCTCGTCTTCTCCTCGGCCTCGCGCTGCAAGACGGCCTCGAAAGTGGAGGTGTCGAAGTTCGCGTCGATCGCGTCCTGGAGGAGTCCTCGCAAGACGTTCGGGTCGAGCGCCTCGACCTGAACGAGCTTCCCATACCTCTTCCCGAAGCTCCTCGAGCGCGAGTCAGAGACTCTCGCGATGCTCTCGGGCAGGCCGGGTTGCTGACCGACAGCACGGTCATCGAGAACACCGCGCCTATGGATCACGGCATCTTCGGCGGAGGCATGTGGACTATCAAGGACAGCACGATTCAGCCCTAACTCGGGCTACCAGCGACTCGAGGGCAACGGGGCGCGCCAAGAGCGGCCCGGCTCCCGAGCCACCTGTGTGGCTCTGAGCACAGGCAGCCGGACTGGGTGACATACTCCCGCCCGATGTGGATGCACGTGGTCGGTGCAGTCGCCGCCATGGTCGTGGCTTTCAATCTTCTAGTGGCGCTTCTGCTCAGTCTTCGCCCTCGCGCTGAGCTTCCCGAGCGTCACGAGCTTGCTGGATGGCGCGCGCCTTCGCCTCACATGGCACCCGCTCACCCGTCGGCGAGTACGCCCCGGATGGACGGCCCGGCCGAACGCGGTCGAGCCCGTTCGTCGAGCGCACGAGCAGCGCCCCGGTATCCGATCTGGGGTTCGCTGATCTTCGCGGCCGCCGTTGCAGTGCTTGTCGGCCGCCTGCGGACTACTAGGTAGGTTCCACCTCGGAAGCGCCCGGACGCGGCGGGGGAGCTGGCTCAACTCAAAGTCCCGTGCCTTTCGGGGCGTGTGGGTTCGATTCCCACCTCCGGCATCGACGCGGCGCGTATACCAAACGCTCCCCGCGGTTCCGGTTGCAGAAGACGGGGGGAGGGCAGATACTTCCGGGACGCCGGCGCCGCCGGCGCATCCCGTAACCGCGTATCCGAGGTGAGGAGGACTAGGTTGACTGCGAGAAAGCGAAGTCTGCTCATCGCGTTCGGGCTGCTCGTCGCGGCTCTCTCGCTCGTGGCCGCCGGCTGTGGGGGCGGCGACGACGGGGGCGGAGTGCAGGCGCTGCCATCGTCGTCTTGTACGGAGGTCGAGTACGAGGGCGAGGGCGAGCCCGATCTGCTCATCGCCTCGGACCTGCCCATGCAGGGCGCCGACCGCGTGCAGACGCTGCAGATGGCCGACGCGATTCGCTACATCCTCGGCCAGAACGACTGGAAGGCCGGCGATCTCAACATCGCCTACCAGATGTGCGACGACTCGACGGCGCAGGCCGGCGCCTGGGACTCGGGCAAGTGCTCCGAGAACGCGTCGTCGTACGCCGGTAACTCCGACCTGATCGGCCTGATCGGCACGTTCAACTCGGGGTGCGCCCAGATCATCATCCCCGTGCTGAACGAGGCGGACGACGGCGGCATCGCGATGGTGTCACCGGCGAACACGAAGGTCTGCCTGACGCTGCAGGTGCCGTCGTGCGAGTCGACGGAGCCGGACAAGTACTACCCGACCGGTACCCGCAACTACTCGCGCGTGGTCGCGCTGGACGACGCCCAGGCGGCAACCATCGCGACGTTCGTGAAGGACAACCTGAAGCTGAAGAGCGTCTTCATCCTGAACGACAAGCAGGCGTACGGCCTCGGCCTCGCCACGAACCTCGAGAACTCGTTCAAGTTCCTCGACATCGAGGTGAAGGGGAACGAGGGCTGGGACGCGAAGGCGTCGAACTACGAGGCTCTCTTCAACAAGGTGAAGCAGTCGGGTGCCGAGGGCGTTGTGCTTGCAGGGCTCGTGACCCTCAACGGCGTGAAGCTCCTGAAGGACAAGTTCGCGGTCCTCGGCTCGAACGAGGAAGTGCCGCTGCTCGCCCCGGACGGCTTCACTCCGTTCACCGAGGTGGACAAGGCCGGCAAGGACGTCTCGACGGGGATGTACATCACCGTCGCCGGCTCGTCGGCCGACAGCGCTCGAGGCGGAGGGCGGCCAGGGCGCCGAGTTCATCAAGAACTACAAGGAGGAGTACGGCGTCGCCCGCGTCGAGCCGTACACGGCGTATGCCGCACAGGCTGCACAGGTGCTCCTCGACGCGATCGCGAGCGCTGGGGACTCGCGGGCGGACGTCATCGCGGCGATCCACAACGTGGACGTCGACGGCATCCTCGGTCAGTTCGCGATCAACGAGAACGGCGACGTCGACTCCGGTGCCATCACCGTGTACGAGGGGCCGGACTGGGGGGACGTCGAGGTGATCACGCCGACAGTCGAGCTCGTCACGGCGGCGGGCGGAGGCTAAAGCGGCGAACGACTGGTCGATTCCGAGGCGGGGAGGGTCTTCGGCCCTCCCCGCCCGGCTTCCAGGGCGCCCATGAGCGACTCGGACACGACGCAGAAGCCACGGCGCGCGCTCCACGAGCTTCTCGCCGTGCGCTGGCGCCCGCGTCTCGTCACCGTCCTCGGTGTCCTCATCCTCGTCCTGGTCGGCATCTGGCTCGCCGTCAACCTCGTGCAGGATCCGACCGAGTTCTTCCAGATCGCGATCATCGGACTCACGAACGGATCCGTATACGCGCTCGTCGCGCTCGGGTACACGCTCGTGTACGGGATCCTGCAGCTGATCAACTTCGCCCACGGCGACGTGTTCGCGCTCGGCGGGCTGGTTTCGGCCACGCTGATCCTCAACCTCTTCGACGTCGACGTCGTCGTCTTCGCCAGGGGCGATCGCGCTCGCGGTCGGGGGATCGCTCCTGATCGCCGTCGCGTTCGCCTCGACCCTCAACATGACGGTCGAGCTCGTGGGGTACCGGCGGCTACGGAACGCGCCGCGCCTCGCCCCTCTCATCACCGCCGTCGGGATGTCGTTCATCCTGCAGAACGTCGGCCTCTACTTCTGGGGGCCGGCGTACACCTCAATCGACCCGTTGATCAGCGGGGAGCCGGCCTTCACGCATCGGCGGGGTCGAGTTCCAGTGGGACAACCTGGTCGATGATCGCGCTGACGGTGCCGCTTCTCCTCGCGTTGACCTGGCTGGTCAGGTCGACGAGGCAGGGGAAGGCAATGCGCGCGACGTCGCAGGACATGGAGGCTGCCGCCATGATGGGGATCAACGTGAACCGCACGATCTCGTTCACGTTCGCGCTCGCCGGCGGCCTGGCCGGCGCGGCCGGCCTGATCTACGTGCTCCAGTTCACGACCATCCGCTTCGACCAGGGCTTCCAGCTCGGCCTCATCGCGTTCACGGCAGCCGTGCTCGGGGGAATCGGGAACCTCGCCGGCGCCGTGCTCGGCGGCGTCCTCATCGGCCTCGTCGAGGCGTTCGTGCGACGGGCTCGCCTGGGTCTCGCCGGGCGCCAACTGGACCCGCGCGATCGTCTTCATGGTCCTCATCGCCGTCCTCGTGTTCAGGCCGGAAGGCCTGCTCGGCGAGCGGACGCCGGAGGGAGCGTGAGGGCGTGAGCAGCGTCCTCGCGCCGGTTCGCACCCGGTGGGACGCGCTGCCCGCCCGGGTGCGCCACTACGCGCTCCCGGCGACCCTCATCGGCCTCGCAATCCTCTACCCCTTCTACGTGGACATCCTGCCGGGCGCCTTCCCGGCGGTGAGCATCGCCGTCGTGATGCTCGTGTTCGTGATGATGGCGCTCGGGCTCAACATCGTCGTCGGCTACGCCGGCCTGCTCGACCTTGGGTACGTCGCGTTCTACGCGGTCGGCGCGTACGTCGCCGCGTGGTTCGCGTCGCTCCACTTCGAGCAGGTCACGTTCCACTTCGGCTCCGTGGGCACGCCGGCCGACGCGCCAGGGATCCACCTTTCCGTATGGCTCGTCCTGCTCATCGCCGGACTGGTGACGATGGCCGCCGGGATCCTGATCGGGCTTCCCACGCTGCGGCTCCGGGGCGACTACCTCGCGATCGTCACGCTCGGATTCGGTGAGATCATCCCGATCTTCGTCCTGAACTCGGACGAGCAGGGGATCGGCTTCGACCTCACCCACGGGGCATTCGGGATCAACCCGATCGACTCCGTGGGCTTCGGGCCACTGAGTGCGATCGGGCTGCCGGAGGTCTACCGCACGTCGGAGAATCGCGCGGAGCTGTACTTCTGGACGGCCCTCGGGCTCGTCCTCTTCACGGTCTTCTGCTCGGTCCGCCTGCGCGACTCGCGCCTGGGGCGCGCGTGGATCGCGATTCGCGAGGACGAGACCGCGGCCGCCGCGATGGGCGTCCCCCTGATGCGCACGAAGACGTGGTCGTACGCGATCGGCGCGTTCTTCGGCGGCGTCGCCGGGGCGTTCTATGCGGTCTACAAGTCCGGCGCCTTCCCGTCGGACTTCTACTTCCAGTTCTCCGTGTTCCTGCTCTGCATGGTGATCCTCGGCGGGATGGGCTCGATCTGGGGCGTGATCGCGGGCGCCGTGATCCTGTCCTGGCTCGACCGCGAGGGGCTCGCGAAGATCGGGAGCTGGATCAGTGACATCTCCGGACAGCAGGTGGACGTCCCGAAGTACGCGTTCGGGATCTACGGCGCGATCATCGTCACGATGATGCTGCTCCGACCCGCGGGGCTCATCCCCGAACGTCGGCACAAGATCGAGCTCGAGGAGGGTGTGCACGACACGCCGTTCTACGACGTCCAGCACGAAGGCGCCCTCACCGACCGCAATCCCTCGGACGACTGATGGCCGACGCGCTGCTCGTCGCGGAGAAGGTACGCAAGGAGTTCGGCGGGCTCGTCGCGACCGACGACGTCGACTTCGTCGTTCCCCGAGGAGGGATCGTGGCGCTGATCGGCCCGAACGGCGCGGGCAAGACGACGTTCTTCAACATGCTCACCGGTGTGTACAAGCCGACGGCGGGCGTCATCACGTTCAACGGCGAGGACATCACCGGGATGCCCCCGCACGGCATCGTCGAGCGCGGGATCGGCCGCACCTTCCAGAACATCCGGCTGTTTCACCAGATGACCGCGCTCGAGAACGTGCTCGTCGGGATGCACAGTCGCCTCAAGGGCGGCATCCTGGGCTCGATCCTGCGGACGCCGCGCGTGCGGCACGAGGAGAAGGAGGCCGACGAGCGCGCGCGGGAGCTCCTCGTCTACTGCGGGCTTCCGCGCCGGCACGAGACGCTCTCCGGGTCACTGCCGTACGGCGACCAGCGCCGCCTCGAGGTCGCCCGTGCGCTCGCGACGCAGCCGAAACTCCTGCTGCTGGACGAGCCCACCGCGGGGATGAACCCCCAGGAGACGGCGGACTTCACCTCCTTCGTCTCGCGCGTCCGGGACGAGAAGGACGTCTCCGTGCTCCTCATCGAGCACGACATGAAGGTCGTCATGGGCGTGTCGGAGCACATCACCGTCCTCGAGTACGGGGCGAAGATCGCCGAGGGCACGCCCGCGGAGGTCCAGCGCAACGAGCGTGTGATCGAGGCCTACCTGGGAAGGGGTGCTGCGGCGTGAGCGACACGGCAGACGACAACGGCCTCGTCCTCGAGCTCGAGGACGTGCACGTCTTCTACGGCGCGATCCACGCGGTGAAGGGGATCTCGATCGAGGTCGGGAGTCACGAGATCGTCACGCTGATCGGGGCGAACGGCGCCGGCAAGTCGACGACCCTCCGTGCGATCAACGGGCTCAACCGCCCGCGCACGGGCAACATCCGCTTCCAGGGCATCGACATTACCGGGTCGCGCTCGCACGACATCGTCAAGGCGGGGATCGCGCAGTCCCCGGAGGGACGGCGCCTCTTCCCGCGCATGAGCGTCCTCGAGAACCTCGAGATGGGCGCGTTCCAGCGCGAGGACCGCTCGACGATGCAGGAGGACTTCGACCGCGTGTTCGAGCTCTTCCCACGCCTGCACGAGCGTCGCTCGCAGAAGGCGGGCACGCTCTCCGGCGGCGAGCAGCAGATGGTCGCCATCGGCCGCGCGCTCATGGCCAAGCCGAAGCTGCTCCTCCTCGACGAGCCGTCGATGGGCCTCGCGCCGATCTTCGTGGAGAAGATCTTCGAGATCGTGGTCGAGATCAACCAGGCGGGCACGCCGGTGCTGCTCGTCGAGCAGAACGCACTGATGGCGCTCGACACCGCCCACCGCGGGTACGTCCTCGAGACCGGCCGTGTCGTCCTCTCCGGCGAGGCGAAGTCCCTCCGCGACAACGAGCAGGTACGACGCACCTACCTCGGCGAGACGTAACCCGGGCGGCGGGCGACGTCCCTCTGGAAAGCGGGTGACAGGCACCGGCTCCGCCGGCTGCCAGTCACCTGGAGTCGCCTGGTGACTGTCCCCGGAGGGGACTGTCACCCGCCTGTCGCCTCGGCTCCGGGCCGGCTCCGCCGGCTACCAGTCGCCTGGAGTCATCCGCTTTCGCCTCAGGGCCCGACCAGGATCGGGGCGTACGGCGGGGCGAGCAGAACCCCGACCCGCGCTTTCCCGCCCGCGACGCCGTGGGCCATCTCGAGCGCGCTCCCGATGCCGTGGCTGGGAACGAAGCCGAGCGTCCTGGCCGCTATCGCGTCGCGGCAGCCGGCGACGACGACGCGCCCGATCCGCGAAAGGGCCGGCCGGCACCCGGCCCAGTCGGCGTACGGCAGCAGGGGATGGCAGGCTCCGCCCGCGCGATACGCGTCGAGGCCGCGGGGATCCGTTGCCGCCGAGGCCTCGGCGGCGTCGAGCTCGTCACCGTCCCTGGCGGCCCTGAGCGCGTTGAACATCCCGGAGTAGGGGTCTCCCGCTCCGTGCTCGAAGGAGCGCGCGAGCGGGTGGACGATGACGACCGTTCCGTTCTCGCGAATCGGGAACGCGTCGCGGTAGAGCCGCAGGGCAAGCCCGAGTGCGGAGGACGCGGCGCTCACGGGGTTCGATCGCTCGCGGGGCAGGTGGTACCCCATCCACGGTGCGCCGACGACGAGCGCATCGACGGACTCCGCCAGCCGCAGGCCGCGAAGCTCGACGCCTCGGAGGAGCGCCTCGGCATGGGCGACCGACGGGGATCCTCCGAAGGCGGCGATCACGGTCGCGCGCCGCGCCTGGCGCTCGAGGATGTCCCGCCGGAGGAGGCCGGGGAGGCGCCCGAACATCATCCGGAACGGAGACCCGACGGCGTCCTGCACGGCCCCGGGATCGTGCGGGTACCCGCGGTACGCGCCCGTGAGCCTCGGCAGATCGAGGACGAGCGACACGCCGAGCGCCGGCACGACGGCACCGAGCGCCTCCTCGACCTCGAGAGCGCGGCGCCACTCGGGAGCTCCTCCCGCCTCGACCAGGGACTCCGCTCCGGCCACCGCGCGCAGCGTGGCCGAGTCGCAGGCGGCAAGGAGCGTTCCCGGCCCGCCGTGGAGCACCGTCTCCGCCGCGCCGACCGTGAGCACGAGGTCCGTCTCGACGAGGTCCCGGTTCAGGCGGGCGGCCGACGCGACCGGGACGAGCTCCGGGTCCTCCGCATCGTGGGTCACGACGCGCCCGCGGAACGAGCGCGCCCGGGGCGGAGGAAGGATGCGTTCCAGCTCGCGCTGGCCGTACCGCCGCTCGAGCCCGCCGGCGACGAGGATCGTGACGCGCTCGTCCGGAATGCCGCAGCTCTCGAGCTCGTCGATCGCGGCCGCGAGCGCCCGGGGTCGCGGGTCCTGCTGCGGCTCCGGGTACGGGAGGGCCGGATGCTCGACGACGATCGTCGCCCGGCCGCCGCGGGGTGCGATCTGCTCGAGCGTGGGACCGGAGAGCGGGAAGCGCAGCGCGTCGCGCACGGAGGCGGGGACGTCGACGACCTGCTCCGGCGGGGGTGGCGGTGCCAGCACGACGTCGTCGTCCCCGACCGGGACGAGCGCGATGCGCGAGCCTGCGAGGACGGGAACCCGGCGCACCTCGCTATCCAAGCGTACGCCGGTGTCGGACACCCTCGAGCGCTCTTCGTAGCCGGTCTCCGCGGGCTTCCAGGCCGGGGTGGGAGCCCGGCGGGCACCACGTAGACTCGATCCGTGCCGAAGACGTTGACCGGCGAGGAGCTCCAGCTCGACGAGGCGCCCGCACGGGGATCGGAGCTCTTCCTCGTCGACGGCAACAACCTGGCCTACCGCGGCTTCTTCGCGCTCCCCGAGGAGCTGCAGACGACCGACGGCCAGCCGACGAACGCGCTCCTCGGGTTCACGAACATGCTCTTCAAGCTCCTCGCCGACTACAGCCCGCGCGGCGTCGCGGTCGCGTGGGACACGCGCCCGGTGCACCGGACCGAGATCTCGGCGGAGTACAAGGCCGAGCGGCGGCCGATGCCCGATCTCCTGCGTGAGCAGTTCCCACACTTCCGCCCGATCGTCGAGGCCTTCGGGTACCGGAACCTCGAGTTCGAGGGCTGGGAGGCGGACGACGTGATCGCGACGATCGCGACGCTGGCCGACGAAGCGGGGATCAAGACGTGCGTCGTCTCGACCGACCGGGACGCGTTCCAGCTCGTGTCGGACAACGTCTGCCTGATGATGACGCCGCGCGGCGTCGCGGACGTCCACGTCTACACCCCGGAGCGGGTCGAGGCCCGATATGGCGTCAGACCGGACCAGGTGCCCGACTTCATCGGGCTCAAGGGCGACACGAGCGACAACATCCCGGGCGTCCCCGGGATCGGGGACAAGACCGCCGGGCAGCTCGTTGCCCAGTACGGGTCGCTCGAAGGCGTGCTCGAGCACGTCGGAGAGCTCTCCCCGGCGCGGTCGCGGTCGATCTCCGAGAACGCCGAGCAGGCGCGCGCCTCGAAGCTCCTCGCCACGATGCGCCGCGATCTCGAGCTGGACGTCGACCCTGACGAGCTCGTCTCCCGCCCGCCGGACCGCTCCCAGCTGAAGGAGATCTTCCGGAGGTTCGAGTTCCGGGGGCTCCTCGGCCGTGTGGACACGCTGGACGAGGCGCTCCCTGCCGCCGAGCGGCCGGTTGCCGAGGCGCAGGCCGTGCCGTGGCAGGAGGGCGACCTGCCGAAGCTCCCGGGCGCGGTCGGCTATGCGGCGACAGCCGACCGGATCGCGGTCGCGACTCCCGACGGCGTCACCGTCGCCCCGAAGCCAGGTGCCACGGCGTCACTGGGTGCGAAGGTCGCGCTCGCGACCCACGACGCGAAGTCCCTGCGCGTCACGCCCTCCGACGACACGATGATCGCGGCGTACCTGATCGACCCCGGTCGCGCCGAGTACGACCTCGACGACCTCGCCGCCGAGAATGCGCTCGAGCTCCAGCCGGAGCCTGTCGCGGAGGAGGAGACCGCCGCGCTCGTGCGGCACGCCGAGGCCGCCCGCCGGCTCGCGCCGCTGCTGCGGGAGCGCGTCCGCGAGCGCGGGCTGGAGCACCTCTACGACGAGGTCGAGCTCCCGCTCACCGGCGTGCTCGCGGCGATGGAGGACGCGGGCGTGCGCATCGACACCTATCGCATGGGGGAGATCACGGCGCGGCTCTCGGACCGGATCGAGGAGCTCGAGGCGAGCGCGTACGAGCTCGCAGGCGAGGAGTTCGTGCTCGGGTCGCCGCAGCAGCTCGGGCGCGTCCTCTTCGAGAAGCTCGGCCTCACGCCCGGGCGGAAGGGGAAGACCGGGTACTCCACGGACGGGAAGGTGCTGGCCCGGATCCGCGGAGACCACGCGATCGTCGCCGTCGTCGAGGAGTGGCGCGAGCTGACGAAGCTCGTGAACACCTACCTGGGGCCGCTTCCTACGCTGATCGGCGAGGACGGTCGCCTGCACACGACGATCAACCAGACCGTCGCCGCGACGGGCCGGCTCTCGACGTCGAGCCCGAACCTGCAGGCGATCCCGATCCGCACCGAGCTCGGGCGCGAGATCCGCTCGGCCTTCGTGGCCGAGCCGGGCCGGCGGCTGCTCTCCGCCGACTACTCGCAGATCGAGCTGCGGATCCTCGCGCACGTGTCCGGGGAGCCGAGGCTGCGGGAGGCGTTCCTGCGCGGCGAGGACATCCACACCGCGACCGCTGCCGAGGTCCTCGGCGAAGGACCCGGTGACGCTGACCAAGGACGAGCGGAACGTCGCCAAGATGATCAACTTCGGGATCGTCTACGGGATCTCGGCGTTCGGTCTCTCCGAGAACCTCGACATCCCGAAGGAGGAGGCGCAGGCATACATCGACGCCTATCTCGCGCGCTTCCCGCAGGTGCAGGCGTTCATCGCGCGCACGATCGCGCAGGCGGCCGAGGACGGCTACGCGACGAGCCTGCTCGGCCGGAGACGCCCGGTCCCGGAGCTCCGCGCGTCGAATCGGCAGACGCGCGGCTTCGGCGAGCGCGTGGCGGTGAACTTCGTGATGCAGGGGTCGAACGCGGACATGATCAAGGTCGCGATGGTCGCGATCCACCGGCGCCTGCGCGACGAGGGCCGCTCGGCGCGAATGGTGCTCCAGGTACACGACGAGCTCCTGCTGGAGGTGCCCGAGACCGAGGTCACCGCCGTGCGCGAGCTCGTGCGCGAGGAGATGTGCGGCGCCTACCCGCTCGATCCGCCGCTCGCCGTCGACGTCGGCGTCGGCGACGACTGGGCCGAGGCGAAGGCCTAGCCCGCGAACCGGGTGACAGTCACCGGCTACGCCGGATGACAGTCACCGGTGGCTGTCCCCGGAGGGACTGTCACCCGTTTCCCGCGTCACACGTCGAGCGTCTCGCCGTCCTCCGGCACGAGGACGCTCGGGAGGGCGGCGCGGAGGTCGGCACGCGCCAGGAAGCAGTGGTTCAGCGCCTCCATGTGCACGGCGACGACGACGGGCACGCGCTCGGCGACCTGGCGGACGTCGTCGATCCCCATGACGATGAGGCCACCCTCCTGGAAGCAGGCGCCGCCCGCGTTGACGACCGCCACGCGCGGGCGGAACCGTGCGATCGTCTTCTCGACGCTCTCGTACCAGACCGTGTCGCCGGCGAGGTAGAGGTCGTCGAGGACGAACCCGCTGACGGGCGCGAGCGCCTCCGCCATCGCTCCCGATCCGTGCCGGGCGGGCACGCGCGCGATCCGCAGGCCGTCGAGGTCGATCTCGTCGTCGACGGCGCTGCGCGTCGAGCCCGAGCTCCCGCAGGGCGCTCTCGTCCTCGGGCTGGCACAGCACGGGCACGTCGCGGGGAGTGAGCTCGCCGGCCCGGTCGTCGAAGTGGTCGCGATGCCTGTGGGTCACGATGACCGCGTCGAGGCCGCGGACGGCGTCCTCGGCCGGGAACGGCAGCGGGGCCGTGGGGTTGCGCACGGGGTTCGCCGTGCCGTCGATCGGCGGGCGGGCGCCGGCTTCGTCGAGCATCGGGTCGACGAGGATGCGCCGCCCGCGGAGCTCCAGGATCACGGTCGCGCTACGGACGAGCGTCAGGCGCACGACGGGTGTTCTACCCCAGGAGAGGCCGCGGGAGCGGTGCTGCCGGAAGATCCTGGAAACGGGGCGAACCTGGCTATACTCCGCGATCCGATGGCGAACGAAACCGTCGAGAAGCCCGCGGCCGCCGAGCAGGGCGTCTGGGTCACCGGCCCGGACGGCGAGCTCGTCCCCGACTACGAGGCGTCGTTCCCCGAGATCAACGAGGGGGAAGTCGTCCACGGGACGGTGGTGCGGGTCGACAAGGACGAGGTGCTCGTCGACATCGGCTACAAGTCGGAAGGCGTCATCCCGGTCGCGGAGCTCACGATCCGCCGCTCGGTCAATCCAGCGGACGAGGTGTCCGTGGGGGAGGAGATCGACGCGCTCGTGCTCACGAAGGAGGACGCCGAGGGGCGGCTGATCCTCTCCAAGAAGCGCGCCCGCTTCGAGCTCGCCTGGAAGAAGATCGAGGCTGCCTCCGAGTCGGGCGAGCCGGTGACGGGGAAGGTCATCGAGGTCGTCAAGGGCGGGCTCATCCTCGACCTCGGGGTGCGGGGCTTCCTGCCCGCGTCGCTCGTGGACATCCGCCGCGTCCAGGACCTCGACGAGTTCCTCGGCCGCGAGCTGCGCTGCAAGGTCATCGAGCTCAACCGCTCGCGCAACAACGTCGTGCTCTCGCGCCGTGCGGTGCTCGAGGACGAGCGCAAGGAGATGCGCCAGGCGATCCTCGACCGTCTCAGCCCCGGCGACGTCATCGAGGGCCAGATCTCGAACATCGTCGACTTCGGCGCATTCGTCGACCTCGACGGGATGGACGGGCTGATCCACATCTCCGAGCTCTCGTGGAGCCACGTCAACCACCCGTCCGAGGTGCTCGAGATCGGGCAGACCGTCAGGGTGAAGGTGCTCGACATCGACCGCGACCGGCAGCGGATCTCGCTCGGCCTCAAGCAGACGCAGACGGATCCCTGGCAGCAGGTCGTCGACTCATACGGCGAGGACGACGTCGTCGAGGGGCGCGTCGCGAAGGTCGTCACGTTCGGCGCCTTCGTGGAGATCCTCCCCGGCGTCGAGGGGCTCGTGCACATCTCCGAGCTCGCCGCGCATCACGTCGAGAATCCGCGCGAGGTCGTGTCGCAGGGTCAGGCGGTCAACGTTCGCATTCTCGAGATCGACGGCGAGCGCCGGCGCCTCTCCCTGTCGCTGAAGCGCGTGGAGGAGGGCGAGCAGCCCGTGCCGCGCGCCGACGGCGCCGAGTCCGTGCACACGACGCCCGACCTCCGGCTCTCCGAGGAGGCGTTCCCGGCGGGAGCGGCGGCAGCCGCAGTCGCCGAGGACGTCGAGGAGCCCTCGGCAGAGGTGGCAGAGGACGTCGAGGAGCCGTCGGCAGAGGTGGCAGAGGACGTCGAGGAGCCGTCGGCGGAGGTGGCAGAGGACGTCGAGGAGCCGTTGGCAGAGGCCGTGCCCGCGGACGAGGTCGCTGTCGATGCCGAGCCGGAGACGGACGAGCCGGAGATGGACGACGCGGAGGAGCCGGTCGCCGAGGGCGAGCAGCCGCCGGCGGAGGCGGAGGCAGACGCGGAGGGCGCCGCGCACGAGCCGTCCGAGCCCGAAGAGCAGGCCGAGGTCGAGCAGACCGAGCCGTAGCATGGAGTCAGGCCCCACGGGGTCTGGGCCCGGCACCCGCCCCATCGCGGTCGCGATCACCGGCGGCATCGGCGCCGGCAAGACGACCGCCCTCGAGAGCTTCCGCCGGCACGGGGCCGCGACCGTCTCGAGCGACGAGATCGTCCACCATCTGCTCGCGACCGACCCGGACGTGAAGACGGCGCTCGTCGAGCGCTTTGGCGACGATGTCCTGGAGGCGGACGGCGCGCCGGATCGCGAGCGCATCGCGCTCCGTGTCTTCAAGGACCGGGACGCACTCGACTTCCTGGAGAAGCTCCTGCACCCGCTCGTGTCGCGTGAGTACCTCGCCTGGCGCGAGCAGCTCGCGGCGCTACCGAGCCCACCGCGGGTCTGCGTCACGGAGGTCCCGCTCCTGTACGAGGTGGGAGGCGAGACGCGGTTCGACCAGGTCGTCGTGGTCACCGCCCCCTCGAAGCTGCGCGAGGCGCGGCGCGGCGGCCGCAAGGACGACCGCGAGTCACGGCTGCTCCCCGACCGTGAGAAGGTGAAGCGCGCGGACTTCGCGTACGTGAACACGGGCACCCCGGACGAGCTCGACGCCTGGGTGGCAGGGGTGATGGCTACCCTGACCGGGCACGCCGCCGCCGACGCCTAGCCCACGTGACACCGTGTCACGTGGGTCTCGCGTGACCCGGAGCAGCCCGTCTTGTTGCGACTTCTGACTCTCTCAGCGCTCGCCGTCCTCGTCCTCGCCGCCGGGGCCGCCTGGGTCGTCGACGAGCAGCCGGACTGGTACCTGCGGACGCGCTATCCGCTCGAGTACGAGCAGATCATCCGCACCCACGCCGACAACCACCATCTCGATCCTGCCCTCCTCGCCGCCGTGGTCTACGTCGAGAGCCGGTTCGACCCCAACGCCCGGTCGACGGCGGGCGCGATCGGGCTCATGCAGCTGCTGCCCGACACGGCGAAGGGAATCGCGCTGCGCACGGGTGGGCGCCGCTTCGTCGTCGCCGACCTCCGCGACCCCGAGATCAACGTCCGCTACGGGTCGTGGTACCTCGACCACTTGCGAACGCGCTACGACGACATCCGGACGGCGCTCGCCGCGTACCACGCGGGCCAGGGCAACGTCGACGCCTGGCTGCGTGACGGCGCGAGGATCGAGTTCCCGGAGACGCGCAGCTACGTGGACGAGGTGACCCGCCTCAGGGACGTGTACGCGAAGGCGTACTCGAGCGAGCTGGGCCTCCTATAGCGTCCTCGAGGAGGCGCACGACGAGGTCGACCGGGGGAGGCTCGTCGCCGGACGCGCGCTGCAGCGCCAGGCCGTTCAGGACGAGGTTGACGAACAGGCCGATCTCGCGCGCCTCGACGTCGTCGCGGAACTCGCCCGTCCGCTGGGCCTCCTCGGCGCGCTCGCGGTTCACGGGGACGACCGCCTCCTGGCGCTTGTCGATCCGCTCCCGGAATTCCCGGTCGGTGCGGACGCGTCGGATGAGCTCGAGGTAGACGCCGAACCAGGCCGGGTCGGTCGACACGACCTCCTCGACGACGGCGCGCAGCCCGTCGTGCACCCAGAGCTCCGAGATCCGTGCCGCGTCCTCGACCGCGAGCTCGACGAACAGGTCCTCCTTCGAGCCGAAGTAGTTGAAGATCGCGCCGCGGGAGAGCCCGATCGCCTCCTCCAGGCGCGCGACCGTGGCTCCCTCGTACCCGTGCTGCGCAAAGCAGCGTCGCGCCCCCGCGAGGATCTGCTCGCGCCGCTCGGTCTTCCTCTCCTCGGAGATCCTTGGC
Organism: uncultured Actinomycetes bacterium; assembly: GCA_963750595.1. Lineage (GTDB taxonomy): Bacteria > Actinomycetota > Thermoleophilia > Gaiellales > Gaiellaceae > GMQP-bins7. Next base: position 148,371 of record CAVVRG010000005.1, read on the forward strand.
ACGCACGTCGCACTTTACAAAACCGTACGGACGTTTTATTATTGCGCCGCCATGGTCGATCCGGCGGTGACGGGTGTGAGGAAGACCGCAGTGAGCGCGCTCGTCGCCGCCGAGATCACCTCGGTCCTGGGGACGCGCATGACGTATCTCGCGTTGCCGTGGTTCGTCCTCGTGACGACGGGCTCGCCCGGGAAGATGAGCCTCGTCCTCGCTGCGGAGATCGCGCCGATGGCGATTCTCGGCATCCCGAGCGGCCTGCTCGTGCAGCGCTTCGGTGCCCGCAACACGATGCTCCTGGCCGACGCCGCGCGCGCGCCGATTCTCGCCTCGATCCCGTTGCTGTACGCAGCGGACGTGCTCAGCTTCCCGCTTCTCCTCGGGCTCGTCGCGCTGCTCGGCTGCTTCATGCCGCCATACTTCGCGTCCCAGCGGACGATCCTGCCCGAGCTCGTCGGCGAGGACGAGCGCCTGATGTCGCAGGGAAACAGCTTGATCGAGGGCGGCGCCGCGTTGTCGGCGCTGCTCGGGCCCGCGCTCGCGGGACTTCTCATTCCGGTGATCGGCGCGCCGAACGTCCTGTACGTGGACGCCGCGTCGTACCTCGTCGCCTTCCTCCTCGTGCTGGCGTTCGTGCCGGGGCGGAAGCGCGCGGCCGTCGGTGCGCTGCCGAAGGCCCTCGCCGGCGTCCGCTTCCTGCTCGGGGACACGCTCCTCGGTCCGATCGCCGGCGTCGTCGTCGCCTTCGGGCTCCTCGGAGCGGCGATGTCGGGTGGGCTCCCCTACTACGCGTTCGAAGAGTTCGACGGAAGCTCGCGGATCGCAGGCCTCTTCTACGCAGCACTCGGTGCGGGGGCGCTCGTCGGGAGCATCGTCGCCGTCGCTGCGGTGCGCAAGGTCGCACCGTTGCGGCTGTCGGGCCTCGCGATCCTCGGGTTCGCCGTCCCGCTCTGGGTTCTCCCCTTCCTGCCGCCGTGGCCCGTCGTCTTCCTCGCGCTCTTCGCCGCGATGTTCTTCACGCCGCTCATCAACGGCCCGCTCATCGCCGTCCTCACCGCGCGCACGCCGGAGGACCTGCGGGCGATGGTGATGACGGCGGTGATCTCGATGAACACGCTCGCGGCCCCGCTCGGCTTCCTCGCAGCCGGCCAGGTGCTCGAGCACTGGGGACTCGTCCCCCTCTTCACCGCCGTCGTCGGCGGGATCACGTGGATGGCGATCGTCTACGGCGCCATCGTGCTCCGCCACCGCGACATCGACGCCGCGGCTCCCTCGGCGGAGGTCGCCGTCTGACGTCGGACCGGACGACCGCCGGCGCGGGCCGGAGCGCGCGCCGGCGGTCTTTCCCCGCCCGCCCCTATCTCAAGGACGAAGCGTCGCGTTCCAGCGGATCTCGCCCGACGTGCACTGATAGGCGGTGCCCTTGTACTTCAACCCGTAGTTCATAACGATCGTGCCGCTGACGGTGGTCGCCGTGTCGAATCGTCCGGCGATCCTCCCGTCCCAGTGCGTCCACTCTGCATCGCCCTGGATCGAGGAGCCGTCCCAGCTTCCAGTGGCCTCGAAGGTGGCGTCGTCTCGGATCGTGAACGTGCTGTCCCCGAAGTCCTCGCCGCCCGTCAGCCTGAGGCCGCCGTTGCACTGGGCGGGAAGATCGTTGACGCGCATTCCGGTGAACGTTCTGTTTGCCAACACGGTGAGGAAAACGTAGTTCCCGTTCTGCGTCTGGCCCTGGTACGTGCCGGCCGTGACCGGAGTGACCGGAGGCGGAGGCGGAGGCGGGGGCGGGGGCGGAGGAGGCGGAGGAGTTGGGGGTGGGGTGGGTCGAATCCCCCGCACGACCTCGCAGTCCTTGGCCGCCTTGTCCTGAGCGTCCCCCGAGGCCACGTCGCGGCCCGGGCCACACGAGAGCACGTCCTTCCCGGCGCCGGCGACGAGCGTGTCGTTGCCCGGCCCGCCGACGAGAACGTCGTCGCCGGCGAGGCCGAGAAGCCTGTCGTTGCCGCCCTTCCCGTTCAGCTTGTCGGCCTTTCCACTTCCGCGGAGCACGTCGTTCCCCGGTGTCCCGGTAATCGTGGTTGCCCCCACCGCTCCCGCCGTGACGAGAGCGCACGCCACGACGAACGCGCTGAGATGTCTGCGCCTCGTTGTGGTCATCTGCGAACCTCCTCCTCTCGCACCGCTGCCGGCGCGTCGATTGAGTCGAGTGTCGGCGGCGACGCTCAAGATCCGCTCAAGGTGGATCGGCGGACGAACGGGCGGCGCGTGGGCGCCGCCCGTTCCTTCCCCTCCCCTCAGCGGACGACGAGCTTCGCGCAGCTCGCCGTCGAGGTGTTGCCGGCGCGGTCGATCGCTCGGACACAGTGCTGGTAGGTGCCGCCGGCCTTGGCCGGGCGTCTTCCACACGAGCGTGACGGATGTCGGCCCCGAGATCGTCACGTAGCCCTCTCTCACGCTCGCGATCGTCCTCTCGCCTCTCCCCACCTCTCCAAGCAGCTCCGGACCTCGCCAGAGTCGTCCTCGACGAGAGCCACGAGCCTGATCGCGGGGCCGGGGCGGCCCTTGCTCACCAGCGCCCGTGCGCGCGGCGCGATGACGTCGGGAGGTTTCGGCATCCGCAGCTCTCCCGCCCCCGTGGCGTTGTCGTCGCCCTCGGCCCAGACCTGCGTCCTTCCGGGCCTGGGGTGTACGTCCCCGACCAGTGGCTCGCACCTTCGTTGGTGGCGGACACGCCGAGCGTGCCTGCCCCCCGAGCGCTCGTGCGGATTATCGCCGGACGAACGCCGCGCCGTCCGCGAGGGCACCCGCGACGAGCGCGACCGCGATCGAGCCGAGGCAGGTCGCTGGACGAGTCGTGTGCGCGTCGTTCATCGGAATTCTCTCTGACTGCTTCCGGCCGCCGGCGCGTGGACGAAGCACGCGCCGGCGGCCCTTCTCCCCCCTACCTCAGGCAGATCGCCTGAACCAGTCCGGCAGCCGCGCTATTGCCGGTGCCCTCGATGAGGTAGACCGACCAGCCTGACCCGTCCGACGTCGGGCCGTTGTCGATCGAGAATGCCGTTCCCACGGGATTCTGGTATCCGCCGCCGACCGCCTTCTGGCCCGCGTCGCAAGACGCGGTGAACGGCCCCTGACCGTCAGGGTTCAGCGCGAAGGGAGCCGACTTCACGGACACCAGGCTCGAAGCGGTGCTCGCGGGCCGTGGCCCAGCGGGCGATTCCTTCAACGCAACCGAGACCGCAGCTCCGCCGAGCTGCGAGGCCGTGAGGCCATTCAGCTTCTTCGCGTTGTCCGCGACCAGCGCTCGCTTGGCGAGCGGCACGGCTGCGGTGACGACGGCTCCGGCCGTGCCGCCGAGCCCGACGAAGAGCGCGATCATGGCGACGACGAACGCGGGGCTCGGTTGCTTGATCCGGCGTGTGTTCATGTCCGACCTTCCTCTCTGCGCCGGACCGATCCGGTCACGGCGCCTCGCTTCTCGTGGGAAGGCTGCGAGACGACGCTCAAGAAACGCTCAAGGCGCGCAGGGTGTGTGACTAGCGGCGTACGAAGACCGCGCGAACGCTCGTGTTCGCGGTCATCGGCACGCGGCAGACCGCGGTCGTGCCGCGGCAGGCGCCGGTCCACGACCGGAAGCGCCACCCCTTGGCCGGACGGGGCGCCAGACGGAGCAGCTGGTACGAGGGGACGAGCTTCGTACAGTGGCCGGCGCACACGATGCGCGCCTGTGCGCTCGTGACCGAGCCCTTTCCCCGCACGGTCACGGAGAGTCGGTACGTGCTCGGCGCGAAGAGTGCCGACACGCGCGGTGCCTGGCCGACGACGAGGTCGCAGCCGGCGGATCCGGTGCAGGCATCACCCCAGCGGACGAGCTTTGCGCCGGACGCCGGAGCGCCCGTGAGCTCGAGCTCCGTGCCTGCGTTCCACGTCGTCGCGCAGCTCTGGCCGCACTGCAGGCCGGGGACGTCCGCCGAGACGGAGCCGGGGCCTGTGATCGCGAGGGTCAGTGGCGCCTGGCGGTCGAGTTGGACGAGCCACGGGGAATCCTGCAGGTCGAGCCACGCCCCCGGGTGCCCGTAGTAGTCGTTCCGCCCGGTGTCGAGCGTGAGACCGGTGATCGGGGTCTCGTCGCCGTAGGGGTACATCATGTCCTTCGGGTCGTCGCACACGTGGCCGTCGTCGGGCTCCGCGCACATGTTCGGCGCCCCGTCCGGCACCGCGCCCATGGTGTGCAGCACCTCGTGCGCGGCGGTCGTGTCGAACGCGACGCCCGCGCAGGCCTGCACGTACACGATCGCGAAGCCGAGCCCCGAGCGGCTGCCTCCTCCCTGCCCGCAGATGTCCGGCTCGACCGGCCCGTCGTAGTACACGACGTACTTCGTGTGCTCGGACTCGAAGCTCAGCGAGACGAGCTCGTCCGCGATTCGCCCGAAGCGCGTGTCGACCGACGCGAGCTGCGCGCTCGACCGGCTGAGCCGGATGGTGGACAGGTCGATCTGCGCTCCGCAGGGGAACCGCGCGAGGTCGCTGCGGAGGGTCCGCGTCGGGTCGCTCGCGCGCCACCAGGCGTCGATCGACTCGGCATCCGTCTGCATCGCGCTCGCGTACGTCGGCGACCGGTCCGGCCCGTCGGAGGGGATCGCGTAGATCCAGTGCACGGGCTTGCCGGCGACCGCGTTGGGAGCGAGATCCGTGCGCGTGGCGGCGCCGCACCACGTCGCCGCCGTCCGTATGGCGCGACCCGAGAGCGGAGCGAGCGAGGCTCCGCGAGCGTCGCGGGCCGTGAGCGTGTGGACCGCCCAGCCGTCCGGCGCCGGGCGCGCGCTCGTGCCCGCGCCTACGGCGAGGCCGACGCACAGAGCCAGAGCAGCTCCGAGCAGGACGATCGACCCGGCGCTGAATGGCTGTCTCATCGTGCGTGTGCCTCCTTCCGGATCCCGGGGTCGTGGACGTCCTGCCGGCTCACGAGCCCGCGCTCCGTGTCGGCACTCGCTGACCGTCGAAGCCTAGCGTTCGACGAACTCGATGCTCGCCCGGCTCGAGAGCACGAGCTTCCCCCCGTCGTACCAGCGCCCGGCGAACTCGTGCCAGCCGGCGGGCAGGCCGGTCGGGAACGCGGCGATGTCCGTCTTGCGGGCCGGGGCGGCAGGCCTGCCTTTCCGCACGCTCGTGTGCACGTCGACGCGCGCTCCGTCCACGTCGAGCTCGAAGCGCGTGCCGGAGCCGAGCTCGTAGGGCGCGCCGACCTCGTCGTCCTGCTCGGGCGTGAAGCCGTAGCCGATCCAGAATGGCGTTCCTGCGGGGAAGACGGACGGCGTCGCTCCGCCGGGGAAGATGCCGATTCGTGCTTCCGCACGACCCATCCCGCTCGCGGGCGAGACGGAGACGACGAGCGCTGCCATGACGACCTCCCGGGGTTCGATGTCCGCATGCCGGCAGCGTGCGCGCGTCTCCTCAAGGAAGGCTCAAATTGAGGATGGCTTTACGAGCGCCGTCGTGAGAAGGTGCGATACGTAGAGGCAAGCGAGGAGCAGGAGATGGACGGAGCTCGTCGCGCAGGCAAGAGTGGCACCGAGATTCGGCTGCTCGGGCCGATCGAGGCGGTTCGGGACGGAGAGCCCGTCGCCCTCGGCGGGCCGAAGCCGCGTGCGTTGCTCACCGTGCTCGCGCTCGACCGCGGCCGCGTCGTCTCGGTCGACCGCCTCGTCGAGGCACTCTGGCCCGGCGACCGCCGGAAACGGCGCCGCACGCGATCCAGGTCTACGTCTCCCAGCTCCGGAAGGCCCTCGGGCCGGTGATCGCGACCCGGGCGCCCGGGTACGTGCTCGAGCTCGAGCCGAGCAGCGTGGACGCCCACCGCTTCACGCGGCTCGCCGGCGAGGGGCGCGCCGCGCTCGCACGCAGAGCGACCCCCGGGCCGCCGACCCGCGCTCCGCGAGGCGCTCGGCCTCTGGCGCGGCCCCGCGCTCGCGGACTTCCTGTACGAGCCGTTCGCGCAGGCCGAGATCGCCCGGCTCGAGGAGCTCCGCACGGTCGTGCTCGAGGAGCGGATCGAGGCCGATCTCGCGCTCGGCCGGCACGCCGAGCTCGTCGCCGAGCTGGAGGCGCTCGTTCAGGCGCAGCCGCATGCGCGAGCGCCCGCGCGCGCAGCTGATGCTCGCGCTCTACCGCTCGGGGCGGCAGGCGGACGCGCTCGCGGCGTACCGCGCGCGCGCGAAGCGCTCGTCGACGAGCTCGGGATCGAGCCCGGCCCGGAGCTCAAGGAGCTCGAGGCCGCGATCCTCCGCCAGGACGAGTCGCTGCTCCTCGAGGAGGCGGCGCCCGCCAAGCCGGCGATGCAGTTCCGCCGGCTCGTCACGATCCTCGTCGTGCCGACGTCGAATCGATGGCCGTGGCCGAGGCGCTCGACGCCGAGGCGCCGGGAGCTCCAGCGCCGCTACTTCAGACGTCGCGCGGCGCGGTCACGCGGCACGGCGGGACGGTCGAGAAGTACGCGGGCGACGCGGTCATGGCCGCGTTCGGCGTCCCGGTCTCGCACGAGGACGACGCGCTGCGCGCGGCGCGCGCCGCACTGGACGTCAGTCGGGGTGACGGCGCTCAACGACCACCTTCGACGGAGCACGACGTCGAGCTCGAGATACGGATCGGCATCGCCGCGGGCGAGGTGGTCGCGACCCCGACCGACGCCGGACAGCGCTTCGTGGCCGGCGACGCCGTCGGCGTCGCCGCCCGGCTCGAGCACGCCGCCCAGCCCGGGGAGATCGTCGTCGGCGACGTCGTCGCGCGCCTGATCGACCACGCGGCGCGGCTCGAGCCGCTCGGAGAGCTGACCGTGAAGGGCCGCAAGGCGCCCATCCGCATGTTCCGACTGGTCGAGTTCGTTCCCGTCGCCCCCGCCTTCGAGCGACGCCTCGACGTGCCTCTCGTGGGGACGGAAGCGCGAGCTCGCGGCGCTGCGCAAGCAGCTCAAGGCAGCGAAAGACACCGGGAGCGTCCGCGCGTGCCTCGTCGTCGGCCCGCCCGGGGTGGGGAAGTCGCGGCTGGCCGCCGAGCTGACCCGGCGCGCACGGGGCGTCACCGCGCTCTGGGGCCGCTGCCTCTCGTACGGCGACGGCATTACCTACTGGCCGCTCCGGGAGGTGCTCGAGCAGGCCGCGAGCGGGGCGAAGCGCGATGCGATCGTCGCGGCGCTGGAGGCCGAGACACCGCCTCCCGTCGGCGAGATCGCCTGGTCGTTCGGCGAGTTCTGCGCGTCGCTCGCGGCGGAGCGCCCGCTCGTCCTCGTCCTCGACGACCTCCACTGGGCGGCGCCGACGTTTCTCGACCTGGTCGAGCATCTCACGAGCCGGGGAGCCGGGTCCACTCTCGTGGTCTGCCTCGCCCGCGACGAGCTGCTGGAAGACCATCCGGAGTTCCTCGCGGATCCCGGGCGCTGCGAGCGGATCGTGCTCGATGCGCTCTCGCTCGACGAGACGGACACGATGCTCGAAGGTCTCGGTGGGGACGTCCTCGAGTCCGACCAGCGCGATCGGATCGTCCAGGCCGCCGAGGGAAACCCGTTCTTCCTCGAGCAGCTCGCCGCACTCGGGCTCGAGGGCGGCTTCGCCGAGGGTGCGTTGCCCGAGACGGTGCAGGCGCTCCTGGCCGCCCGCCTCGACCGGCTCGGCCCGGGCGAGCGGGCGGTGCTCGAGCGCGGAGCCGTCATCGGGAAGGACTTCCGCCTGGACGACGTCGGTGCCCTGCTCGAGCCCGAAGCCGTGCCGACTCTCGCTGCTCACCTGCAGACGCTGGTCGCCCGTGGGTTCGTCAGGCCTCGCACCAACGAGGAGTTCACGTTCCGGCACGTGCTCGCGCAGGAGGCGGTCTACCGCGCGGCGCCGAAGCGCTTGCGGGCCGAGCTGCACGAGCGCTTCGTCGACCGCTTCGAAGGTAGGTCGGTGCGGGTCGCGGACGTCGACGAGTTCGCCGGCTACCACCTCGAGCAGGCGTATCGCCTGCGAACCGAGCTCGGCGAGTCGGATCGTCGCACGCAGACGCTTGCTGAGGACGCCGCGCGACGGCTTGGCGCAGCAGGAATCCGTGCCTTGAAGCGTGCCGACGGGCATGCCTCCATCGCTCTTCTCCGTCGTGCTTTGAACTTTCCGGCTCTCTCGGCGAACGTCGAGTGCGACCTTCTGACCGAGCTCGGCATCGCGTTGCGCGGCGCCGGCGACCTCGACGGTGCCGTCGATGTTCTCGACCGAGCCGTCGAGCTCGCAGGGGCGACCGGGGATCGGAAGGCGGACCTACGTGCGCGGATGGAGCGCGCGTACGTGCTCATCACCTTCCACTCCCAAACGGGTGACGCCCTCCTCGAGGCTGCCGCCGCCGCGATCCCCGTGTTCGAAGCGGCTGGCGACGAGAGGCTCCTCGGCCGCGCATGGGTCCTCACGGGCTGGGTGCATGGCGGCCATCGCGGCAGACATCAGCTCAGGCTGGAAGCTGCAGAGCGCGCCCTCGAGCACTATCGCCGCTCGACGTGGCCCGTCTCGACGGTGATCGGCGAGATCGCCAACGCGCTCTACTTCGGGCCGACGCCCGTCCCGGAGGCCGTTGAGAGATGCGGAGCGCTCTTGGAGACCAAGGGGCTCGATCGATTCGGGCGGGCAAACGTCGAGACGCACCTGGGGGGACTTCTGGCACAGACCGGTGGGTTCGATCGTGCGTCAGCGCTCCTGTCATCGGCGAGGGCGGCCCACGAGGAGCTCGGTCAGAGGACGGCGGCGGCGACGTTCAGCAGCGCGATCGCCGGTGAGATCCAGCTCCTGAGGGGCGACGTGACCGGTGCCGTCGAGCAACTCCGCTGGCTATGTGAGGAGCTCGAGAGCACTCATGCCTACAGCCATCTCGCCAGCGTTGCGGGCGCTCTGGCCGCAGCTCTCTATCGGCTCGACCTCGTGGAGGAGGCACTCGAGTGGACGGAGGTCGCCCAGCACCACGCAGCACCGGACGATCTCGACGCGCTTGTCCTGTGGATGCCCGTCCGAGCAAAGGTGCTCGCTCGCCAGGGCGCTATCGCGGAGGCGGTCGTGGTGGGGACCGAGGCTGTGAGGCTGGCCGAGACGACCGACGCGCTCAACCGTCATGCACAGGCGTTGCGAGACCTCGGTGAAGTACACACGATGGGTGGGGCCTACGATGCCTCGCGTGCGTCGTATCGTGCGGCGCTCGAGCTCTACGAGGCAAAGGGGAACCTCGTGGAAGTCGCACGCACACACTCGCTAGTCGACGTCGCGCTCGTCTGAGCATGGCATGGCCCGCCGAAAGGCGGGCCATGCATCGTTGCGGCACGTGGATCGTCCGCGCTAGCCAGGGCCTGGGCCCGTGCCGTCGGCGTAGGCGACGAGCGGAGCCGCGAGCGCGAGCAGACCGACTGCGAGCACGACCAGCGTGCGGTGCAGATGAGTGACCTGGCGCATGGTTCCCTCCTCTCGGGTTCCGGGTGTGCGCCGGTCACGCTCGGCCCGACCGCTAACCGCTCGGACACGAGCGGCTAACGAGCCGGTAATCACCAAGAGATTCCGGAACGCGATTCCACGTTCCGGAGTCCCGAAAGGACCAGCAGCTACTTCATCCAGAGATGTCTCTGATGCTCCGAGAAACCCCGCTTACTTCCGTGCTGGCATCCGGCGCTTCACCCGGCCGATAGCGGGTGGCAAATGTCGCGCGTGCCGACAGGCACGGTGGCAGGCCGTGTGAGCGCGATCCTCGGAGCTCGGTCTGCCCTCTGGGCAGCCGAACACCGCCGCTTACCGGCGGTGTTCGGCTACGCGCGGGCGGCGCTCCGGTGCGCTACGACTTGGCGCGCAGCGAGATGTCCGCGCTTTGAGAGAAGTAGAAGCACCGCAGGTAACACGCGGATGCGGAGTAGATCTCCACGCGAGCTTCCCCCGCCTTGAACATGCCGTTGGGTGGCTTCACCGCCCGTGACCACCGAGTCGGGGTCGGGGAGCAGTCGAACTGTGTGTACTCATTGAACGCTCCCGTCAGAGTCACGCGCTTTGTGAACTGCTGGATGACCTCGCCGTAGGCCACGAACGCGTAGGAGCCGGGTCGTGAGCACGTGATCGTCCCGCCGATCGTTGCGACCCCGCTCTTGTCGACGTTGCCGTGGCGGTCGATGGCGAGCGCGTACTCGAGCGGTGGGAGGACGGTAACCGTGAACGACGCCTGGGACATGTTCCCGGAGTAGTCGGTCGCGGTGCAGGTGACTGTCGACTCGCCGATCGGGAATCGGGCTCCGTATGGCGGATCACAGGACAGGGTCGGACTCGGATCGATTGTGTCGGATGCGTACGGCGTCTCGTAGTAGACGTTGGTTCCGGTCGAGTCCTCGGCCTCCGTCGTCAGGTCGCTGACGGGTGAGATCGTCGGTGGCGTCAGGTCCGGCGGATCTTCGTACCGAACGTGCCCGAGGAGGGCGGGCGCCCCGCTGCAGGAGACCGCGAACGTCGCATCGAAAGCGATCACTCGGAGGTATCCGAACCCAGGGAGGTACGGGCCGTACGCCGCCTCGTTCACCGTGAAGGTGCCGCTCACCGTGTTGCAGCCACCTGCGGGCGACGTGACGTCCATGCCGGGTTGACCCCAGGCACGGAACGCCGACCGCCCGATGTCGGTGTAGGTCCCGGGAACGAGCTGACCGCTACCTCGTGGTGACGAGATCTGCACCTCCCACCCGCCCGCTAGCGGCGAGTACACGCTCACGAACGTGTCCTCCCCGTTGCTCCACGCCCTGAAGGTGGCGTTCGAGAGGTTGAATGTCGTGTCGACGCCGCCGCCCAGTGGATCGCCGGGCTGGCTATCGATCTGGAGGAATGTCCCCGTTGCCGAAGCCCCTGTGCTCGGGAACAGGACGGCACAGAGCGCGAAGGCGAGTACGGCGAGACGGATGATCGGTCGCATCTGAGGCCTCCCTTAGTCGAGTCGTGCCGATGGCGGGTCTGGAACGGAACCGTGGCAGGGGACGTTCAAGGAATGCTCAAGGCTCGTGCGAGCCGAGCCGTCAGGAGATCCGCGATTGTTGGGGCTCGTCGCCGGACGTGGTGGGGGTGTGGGCTGCTTCGGATCGCCACGTCGGGTCGCAGCCGAGCGCGCGGAAGAGATCGACCACCGCGAGGTAACGGGCGATCTCTTCGACGAGCTGTTCGGTGTCCACGTCGGACATGACCAGAGTGTTCACCGCCTCGCTCAGGACCCGCTCAAGTCGATCTCGAAGCGAGATCGCGTCGCGTTGCCACGGACGTCCGACGCAGCGACCTCGACCTCGTACCGACCTGCGCCCAGATCGTCGGCCACGGACAGGGCGAGGCGAAAGTGGCCGGGCGCGCGGACGTGGTTCTGGGTCACGCCGGGCGCCCAGATGCGGTCGAACGCGGACGCGGCCGGAATCGTCCGTCGGAAGTCGACGGCGGTCGTCCACCCGCGCACGACGCCGCCGCGTAGGTCGAGCACGCGCCAGCGCACGATCGCCGGCATCACGGGCAGGTCCTGCCACGGGCGCGGAATCGCGAGCGGCGTCTCGTCGTAGGCCTCCGCGACGAGCAGGCCGTCCCTGAGGACGAGCGAGCGCACGACCGGCCGGGTGCCGTCGACGAAGGGGCCGATCGCGCCGGGCCTCAGCGGGTTGAGGTAGCGACCGTCGCGCTTCTCCGAGAAGTGCACGTGTCCGTACGGCGCCTCGATGCGTCCGATCACCGTCTCGTACGCGACCACCCGCTGGCCGGTGCGGATGGCCGGGATCAGGTGCCAGTAGCTGAGCTCGACGCCGTCCGCCCCGACGATCGCGACCGTGGTCGAGTGGAGGGGGTGGATGAAGGCCGTGCCGTCCAGGGTGGCGTAGACGGGGGTGCCGTTCGCCGCCGAGATGTCGATGCCGAAGTGGAACTGGCGCGACGCGCCGTGGTTCCCGATGCGGGGGTCCCCGAAGAAGCCTCGTACCGGGTGCTGCCGGTCGAACGGCTTGACCGGCCAGCGATACCTGGACGGCTCGGAGTCGGCGAGCCGCGGGCGCGTCACTGTCACCCTCCGCTGCAAGGGCTGATGCTCGACCTTCGTATCGATGGAGACGACCGCTTCGCGATCGGCCGCGTGCGACTCGTCATGGAGCGCGACGCTCGCCGACGCGAGCGCGAAGACGGCGACAGCCGTCAGGGTTGAGATGCTGCGTGAAGTGCTCATGGCCCGCACGGTCGAACCGGCCTCCAACCGGCCGGCAACCGGCGACCAACAGCCCGCTAACGGGCTCTCGTGTGCGCGTAGCGCTCGTGCCGATACCCGTGTTGAGCGTCCTTTGAGCGCGAAGCTCTGTGATCTCCTCGCCGAGCGCGCGCAGAGGAGGACGATCGATGCTCACATGGACAAGCGTCTGGGACAGAGCCGAGGCTTCATGACCAGGGTCGCCCGTGGCGCTTGAGTTCCGGATCCTGGGGCCGCTCGAGGTCGAGGGTGAAGGCGGCCCGGTCCCCCTCGGCGGGCATCGCCAGCGCTCCCTCCTGGCGGCGCTCCTTCTCGAAGGCGGACGCGTCGTCCCGACCGAGCGCCTCGTGGATCAGCTGTGGGGCGCCGAGGCGCCGAAGACGGCGACGACCTCGCTCCAGAACGCGATCTCACGTCTGCGGCGGGCACTGGGCGAAGACGTGCTGGAGACCCGCGCCCCCGGGTACGTCCTCCGCGTCGACCAGGAGCAGATCGACGCGAGGCGGTTCGAGCAGCTCCTGCGAACGGCCCGCGGTGCCGCGCCGGGCGAGCGGCGCGAGCTGCTCGAGGCGGCGCTCGCGCTCTGGCGCGGTCCTGCGCTCGCCGAGTTCACGTTCGAGCAGTTCGCGCAAGCCGAGATACGCCGGCTCGAAGAGCTTCGGCTGGTGGCGGTCGAGGAGCGGATCGAGGCCGATCTCGAGCTCGCCCGGCACGGCGACGTCGTCGGGGAGCTGGAGGCGCTCGTCGTCGCGCATCCCCTGCGCGAGACCCCGCGCAGGCAGCTCATGCTCGCCCTCTACCGCTCGGGACGCCAGGCCGAAGCGCTCGACGCGTACCAGGACGCGCGAGCGCGGTTCGTCGAGGAGCTCGGGATCGAGCCCGGCCCGGAGCTCCGCCAGCTCCAGGCGGAGATCCTGCGGCACGAGGCAGGCCTCGCGGCGCCGGGATCGCCCGTCGTCGTCTCGGACGACGAAGGCGAGATCCTGAAGGCGCTCATCGCCGGGAGGATCGTGCCCGTGATCGGGCTCGACGGGGCCGGTGACCTCGCCGCGCACCTGGCAAGCGCGTTCGACGTGCCCGACGACCGTCCGGTCGACCTCGCACGGGTCTCGCAGTACGTCGCCACGATGCAGGGCTCGGGCCCGCTCTACGACGAGCTGCACGTGAGGTTCGAGGCGGCGGTCGAGCCAGGGCCGCTCCACCGCTTTCTCGCCCGCCTGCCGGCGCTCCTACGCGAGCATGGCGCGCCACACCAGCTGATCGTGACGACGAACTACGACCTCGCGCTCGAGCGGGCGTTCGAGGAGGCCGAGGAGGAGGTCGACATCGTCGCGTACGTCGCCACCGGCCCGCACCGCGGCCGCTTCTGGCACCGACCGCCCGGCGACGTCCCGCGACCGATCGACGTCCCGAACACCTACGCGACCGAGCTGTCGCTCGAGCGGCGGACGATCCTGCTCAAGTTGCACGGGGCCGTCGACCCGCTTCCCGAGCGCGAGTGGGAGAGCTTCGTCATCACCGAGGACGACTACATCGACTACCTGGGCAACTCGGAGCTCACTGCGGTCGTGCCCGTCGCGCTCGCGGCGAAGCTGCGCCGGAGCCACTTCCTCTTCCTCGGCTACGAGATGGCGGACTGGAATCTCCGCCTGATCCTGAACCGGATCTGGGGCGAGCGGCCGGTCGGCTACCGCTCGTGGGCGGTGCAGTCGTCGCCCACTCCGCTCGCCCGCGCGTTCTGGCGGCGCTACGACGTCACGCCGCTAGACGTCGATCTACAGGCGTACGTCGAGCTGCTCGAGCGGCGGCTGGAGGCGGTGTGAGCGCCCCTCCGACCTCGCCGTACAAGGGTCTCAACGCGTTCGAGGACTCGGAGCTCGACGCGCTCCTCTTCTTCGGCCGCGAGCGCGAGCGGGAGATCGTCGTCGCGAACCTGATCGCGTCGCGGCTGACCGTTCTGTACGGGCCGAGCGGAGTTGGGAAGTCGTCGCTGCTCCGCGCAGCGGTCGCCCGGTCGCTCAGGTCGCTTCCCGAGGAGCCGCTCGTGGTCGTCTTCTCGCGCTGGAGCGAGGACCCGGCGTCCGCTCTCGTGGAGGCGATCGGCGAGGTCGCCGGGACCGGCGCGGACGGCGCGCCGCTGGACGCCCTCGAGCGGGCGCAGTCGGACCGCGACGTATATCTGGTGCTGGACCAGGCCGAGGAGTACTTCCTCTACCACGCGGACGACCGCGGGCCCGGCTCGTTCGCCGAGGCGCTGCCGGCCGTGCTCGCGACGCCGTACCGGATCAACGTCCTCGTCTCGCTGCGGGAGGACTCGCTGGCGAAGCTCGACCGCTTCACGGGACGGATTCCCGGGCTCTTCGCCAACACGCTGCGGCTCGACCGGCTCGACCGGCCCGCGGCACGCGCCGCGATCGTCCGGCCCGTCGCGCGCTTCGCCGAGCTAACCGGGGAGTCGGTCGCCGTCGAGGACGAGCTCGTCGAGCGCGTTCTCGACGAGGTCGGCGCAGGCCTGATCGAGCCCGCGCTCGGGGGTCTCGGCGCGGTCGAGGGCGGCGACGACGCGACGCGGATCGAGGCGCCGTACCTCCAGCTCGTGATGCAGCGGATCTGGGACGAGGAGCGAGCAGCGGGGTCGAGCATGCTCCGCGGCGAGACGCTCGACCGGCTCGGCGGTGCGCAGCACATCGTCGAGGAGCACCTCGAGGGGGCACTCGAAGAGCTGACCTCGGCGCAGAAGGACATCGCCGCTCGCCTCTTCAACCACCTCGTGACGCCGTCCGGGACGAAGATCGCTCACGAGATCGCGGACCTCGCCGACTTCGGCCGGGTCCCGGTCGAGGAGCTCCGGCCGGTGCTGGACACGCTCGCCGAGCGGCGAATCCTGCGCTCGCTCGAGGAGGGAGGCGACGTCCGCTACGAGATCTTCCACGACGTGCTCGCCCAGCCCGTGCTCGCCTGGCGAACCCGGCACCGGACCGAGCGAGAGGTGGAAGCGCAGCTCGCGGAGGCGCACCGCCGACGCTCGCGACTTCAGCGACTGCTGGCGCTCGCGCTCCTCGTTCTCGGCCTGATCGCCGCGGCCACGGTGTTCGCGTTCGTCCAGCGGGCGAACGCCGAGGACAAGGAGCGCGACGCGCGGGCGCGCCGCCTCGACGCCTCCGCCGTCGCCCTGCTGCAGAGCGACCCCGAGCTCGGCCTGCTGCTCGCGACCGAGTCGGCACGGATGTCGCCCGGGCGCGCGGCCGAGGACGCGCTCCGGCAGTCGCTCCTCGCCTCGCACGCGCGCGGCATCGTGCGCACGCGCGGCCCGGTCGGCGAGATCGCCTTCTCCCCCGATGGGCGCCTGCTCGCCTTCGCGAGCGAGAGCGGTTGGGTGCGCGTGCGAGACCTCTCCTCGGGAAGGGACGTGTTCGCGAAGCGGGTGGGAAAGGCCGGCGGTGTCTCGTTCTCCGAGGACGGGAGCTCGCTCGTGCTGCACGGGAGCGCGAGCCCGCCGGTCGAGGTCGATGCGGCGAGCGGCAAGGTCACGTGCGTCCTCGAGGAGGCCGGGCGACCGGTCGGGGATGCGGCGATCGTGGGTGTCAACGCCGTCGTCGTCCGCAACGCCCGCGGCTATGTCTGGGATCGCGCGCGCTGCCGGCTGCTCCAGACCGTGGACGAGGTGGGGAAGACCGCGGTCCGGGTGGTTCCGAGTGCCGACGGCTCTCGCGCGGCGTTCGTGTCCGGTAGCACGGCGCGCGTCGTCGAGGTCCCGAGTGGCCGGCAGCTGCTCGTGCTCCCACATCCCAGTGCGATCACGAGCCTCGCGTTCGACGGCGACGGCGAGACCATCGTCACCGGATCGCGCGACGGGGTCGGACGCGTCTGGAGCGGGAACACCGGCCGCCTCCGACGACGTGCTACGGGGGCACCGCGGGCAGGTCCTCGATGTCGCGATCGACTCGGAGGGCGTCGTTGCTGCCACGGCGAGCACGGACGGGACGGGGCGGACCTGGGACGTTCCGGCAGGGACGGTGGCGGCCGTGCTCTTCGGGCACACGAACTTCGTCGACGCAGTCGACTTCGGCCCCGACGCCGAGTCGGTCGTCACGGCCAGCCTGGACGGCTCGGCGCGGACGTGGGCGGTCACCGGTATGCCTCTCGCCCTGCTGACCGGCCACACGGGGGCCGTCCTCGACGCTCGCTTCTCGCCGGACGGGACGCTGGTGGCCACCGGCGGCGAGGACGGCACGGTGCGGATCTGGGACGCCGAGACACGTGGGGACCTCGAGCGGACGGATGCCGACCCGCCCTCTCCTGCCGATCAGAAGGCGACCAGCCCCACGGGAGACGCGACCGCGAGCATCGACGGCAAGGTCGTGCAGCTCGCGCGCGCGGACGGAACGACGAGCGAGCTCGCCCGACACACGCGCCTCGTCACCAGCGTCGCGTTCTCACCGGACGGGCGGCGCCTGGTGACCGCGAGCAGGGATCGCGACGCGATCCTCTGGGACGTCGCCTCCGGTAAGGCGCTGAGGGTGCTGCGGGCCCACTTCAACGCCGTCTCGGACGCACGCTTCAGCCCCGACGGCCGCTGGATCGTGACTGCAGGCCCCCGCTCGGTCGGTCTCTGGAAGGCGTCGACGGGCGAGCTCGTCCGGCTGCTCCGCGGCCCGACCGGGCCCTTCACCGCGGTCGCGTTCAGCCCAGACTCCCGGACGGTGCTCGCGACGTCGGCCGGCGACGTCGTGAGCAGCTACGAGTGCCGCGTGTGCGGCGAGATCCCGGAGCTCCTCGAGCTCGCGGAGGAGCGCCTGGCAGCGACCGGTCGCGAGCTGACGCCCGAGGAGCGCGAGCTCTACCTGGGTTAGGCGCGGCCGTCGGACACCGGCCGGTCCGCCACCCTGCCCGTCGCTACGCTGAGCCGATGCGGGACTTCCGGGCCTCCGACCTGTACGCGCCCCTGGGCGACCAGCCGCGCGCGATCGGCGAGATCGCCGAGTCGGTGGCCGCCGGGAACCGCTTCCAGACGATCCTCGGCGCCACCGGGACCGGCAAGACGGCGACGATGGCGTGGACGATCGAGAAGCTGCAGCGGCCCGCGCTCGTCATCGCGCACAACAAGACGCTCGCCGCGCAGCTCTGCAACGAGTTCCGCGAGTTCTTCCCGGAGAACGCGGTCGAGTACTTCGTCTCCTACTACGACTACTACCAGCCGGAGGCGTACGTCCCGCAGGCCGATCTCTACATCGAGAAGGACTCGTCCCAGAACGACGACATCGCCCGCCTGCGGCTCTCGGCCACCTCGTCGCTGATGACGCGGCGGGACGTCGTGGTCGTCGCCTCGGTGTCCTGCATCTACGGGCTCGGCTCGCCCGACGAGTGGCGCGAGCGCGTGCTGATCCTCGAGGTGGGGGAGGAGCACGACCGCGACGCGGTGCTCCAGAAGCTCGTCGACAGCCAGTACGTGCGCAACGACACCGTCCTCGGCCGCGGGCGCTTCCGCGTGAAGGGCGACGTCGTCGAGGTGCAGCCCGCGAACATCGAGACGGCGTACCGCGTGTCCTTCTTCGGGGACGACGTCGAGCAGATCACGCACTTCGACCCGCTCACGGGCGAGGTGTACGCGAAGCTCGACAACCTCGTCATCTGGCCCGCGACCGAGTACGTCACGTCGAAGCCGACCGTCGAGCGGGCCGTCGACGACCTCCGTGCCGAGCTGGAGCAGCAGGTGACGAGGTTCGAGGCGGAGGGTCGGATGCTCGAGGCGCACCGCATCCGCCAGCGCACCGAGTACGACCTCGAGATGATGAGGGAGCTCGGCTTCTGCTCCGGCATCGAGAACTACTCACGCGTGCTCGAGGGGCGGCCTCCCGGCTCGCACCCGTTCACGCTCATCGACTACTTCCCGGAGGACTTCGTCTGCTTCGTCGACGAGTCGCACCAGACGGTGCCGCAGCTCGGCGGCATGTACGAGGGCGACCGCTCCCGCAAGCAGACGCTCGTCGACTACGGGTTCCGGCTCCCGTCCGCGCTCGACAACCGCCCGCTCCGCTTCGACGAGTTCCTGGGGAAGGTGCAGCAGCTCGTCTTCGTCTCCGCGACGCCGGGCGCGTTCGAGCTCACGCGGTCGAAGGTCGTCGCCGAGCAGCTGATCCGCCCCACCGGGGTCGTCGACCCCGAGGTCGAGCTGCGACCCACGCGCAACCAGATCGACGACCTCCTGAACGAGATCCGCCATCGAGAGGAAGCGGGCGAGCGCGTCCTCGTCACGACGCTGACGAAGAAGATGGCGGAGGACCTGACGGACTACCTCCTCGAGGCCGGCGTCCGCGCGCGCTACCTGCACTCGGAGATCGACACCCTCGACCGGATCGCGATCATCCGTGAGCTGCGCCTCGGCGAGTTCGACGTGCTCGTCGGCGTCAACCTCCTGCGCGAGGGGCTCGACCTGCCCGAGGTGTCGCTCGTGGCCGTCCTCGACGCGGACAAGGAGGGCTTCCTGCGCGGGAAGACCGCGCTCGTCCAGACCATCGGCCGCGCGGCCCGCAACACGGCGGGGAAGGTGCTCATGTACGCGGACAAGCGCACCGAGGCGATCGTCGGCGCGATGGAGGAGACGGACCGCCGCCGCGCCTACCAGGTCGCGTACAACGAGGAGCACGGGATCACGCCGGAGACGATCGTCAAGGGCGTCTCCGACATCTCCGAGCTCCTCGCCCTCGAGTCGCCGCACGTCCCGTCCTCCCGGCGCCGGCGGGGGAGGGCCGAGGTCGAGGGCATGTCCCGGGACGAGCTCGAGAAGCTCGTCGTCACACTCGAGGAGGAGATGTACCTCGCGGCCGAGGAGCTCCGCTTCGAGTACGCCGCGAAGCTCCGCGACGAGATCAAGGAGCTGCGCCGCGAGCTCACCGCGTTCGCCGAAGCTTGACATATTGATGCATCACTGATACATCACGATGCATGCGGACGACGATTCGTCTTGACGACGATCTCCTGACGGAAGCCAAGCGAGCTGCTCTCGAACGCGGGACGACGCTCACGGCCGTGATCGAGGATGCGCTTCGGCTGGCACTCGCTTCCGGCGCATCCGTCGCGCACGACGACGTCGAGCTGCCGACCTTCCGCGGCGACGGCTTGCAGCCGGGCGTCGATCTCGACGATACGGCGAGCCTGCTCGACCTGATGGACGAGCCGCGTGGTCGCGCCTGACGTCAACGTCCTCGTCTACGCCTTTCGCGAGGAGCTTCCCGAGCACGACGCGTGCCGCCGCTGGCTCGAGGGCACTGTCCGGGCGGATACGGCGTACGCTCTCTTCGATCTCGTCCTGAGCGGCTTCCTCCGCGTCGTGACGCATCCACGCGTCTTCAAGACTCCGACACCATTCGAGGCCGCATTCGACTTCGTCGACGTCCTGCGGACGCGTCCGAACTCTGTCGTCGTGCAGCCCGGCGCGAGACACTGGAGCATCTTCGAGCGGCTCTGCCGCGAATCGCGTGCCCGAGGCAATCTCGTTTCGGACGCCTACCTCGCTGCGCTCGCGATCGAGTCGGGCTGCGAATGGGTGACGGCGGATCGCGATTACGCCGGCTTCCCCGGCCTGAGGCTGCACGACCCCCTCGTCTAAGCTGGCCGCATGTGCCGGAACATCAGGACGCTCCACAACTTCGAGCCGCCCGCGACCGAGGACGAGGTGCGCGCGGCCGCGCTCCAGTACGTGCGCAAGGTGAGCGGGTCGACGAAGCCGTCGAAGGCGAACGAGGCGGCGTTCGGGCGGGCGGTCGAGGAGATCGCCGGCGGTCACGAGCCGTCTGCTCGGCGAGCTCGTCACGGCTGCGCCGCCGCGTGACCGCGAGCTCGAGGCCGCGAGGGCGCGGGCCCGGGCCGAGAAGCGCTTCGGACACGCCGCGTAGCCCCCGACTCGGACGGCGCCCCGCCCGGACGGAGGCGACTACACCGCTGCGAGCGTTTCCAGCTTGTCGCGGAGGTATGCGAGGTACGGCTGCGGGTCGATCGGCCCGCCGACCACGCGCTCGATGGTGTCCGTGGGGGTGAACTTGCTCCCGAGGGCGTACAGGTTCTCGCGGAGCCACTCGTGGAGCGGCGCGAACTCGCCGCGCTCCCACTGCGCGTCGAGGTCGGGGATCGCCGCGCGCGCCGTCTCGGCGACCTGGACCGAGAGCACCGTCCCGAGCAGGTACGTCGGGAAGTAACCGAACGAGCCGGCGGACCAGTGCGAGTCCTGCAGGACGCCGAGGCGGTCGCTCGGCACGGGGACGCCGAGCAGCTCCTCGAAGCGCGCGTTCCACGCGTCGGGAAGGTCGTGGACGGCGATCTGCCCGGAGACGAGCGCGCGCTCGAGCTCGTAGCGGAGGATGATGTGAAGGCCGTAGCTCGTCTCGTCCGCGTCGACGCGGACGAACGTGCGCTGTGCGCGGTTCACCGCACGATGGAACTGCTCGAGGCTCACGTCGCCGAGCTCGGCCGGGAACGCCTCCTGCACCCGCGGGTAGAACCAGCGCCAGAACGGGAGCGAGCGTCCGACGACGTTCTCCCAGAGGCGGCTCTGGGACTCGTGGAGTATCGACGACACGCAGCCGGCCAGCGGCGTTCGGTCGAGCGCGGGGCTCGACCCCCACTCGTAGAGAGCGTGCCCGCACTCGTGCATGGCGGTGAAGAGCGAGTTGAGGTCGTCCTCCGCGTACCGCGTGGTCAGCCGGATGTCGTCGAGGCCGAACGTGACCTGGAACGGATGGACGGTGAGGTCGAGGCGGAACGCGTCCCAGCTCCCGCCGAACGCCTCGATCAGCGCGCGGGAGAGGGCCTGCTGCGCTCCGACGTCGAACGTCCCCCGGAGGACGTCCTCCTCGCCGGGGTCCGCGTGCTCGGCCACGAGCCGCGTCAGCTCGGGCTCGAGGACCGAGAAGACGCTGCCGACGTCGTCCTGGCGCAACCCCTCCTCGAACTCGTCGAGCATCGAGTCGTACGGCTCCAGGTCGGGATCGATGCACGCGGCGATGCGCAGCCGGAGGTCGACCATCCGCTCGAGCCAGGGCCGGAAGGCCGGGAAGTCGTCGTCCTCGCGCGCCTTCACCCAGGCGCGGTACGACTCCGCCTGGGTCTTCGCGAACTCGCCGGCGAGCGCGGTCGGGACCCGGCGCAGGCGCTCCCACTGCCGTTGCGCGACCCGTACGAGGCAAGCGTCGTCGTGGTCGGCCGGGAGGCTCGCGGCATAGGGCTGGACCTCGGACAGGAGCTCGCCGATCCGATCGTCGATCTGCCGCTCGTGGACGACGGAGGCGAGCGTTCCGAGCTGCGTGCCGCGGGAGTCGCCGCCGCCCGGGGGCATCCAGACCTCCATGTCCCAGGCGAGGACGCTGTGCGCCCGCTCGAGGTCGGTGATCACCCCGAGTCGTTCCTTCAGCTCGCCGAGCGCCGCAGGCTCCACGATCTGACTCTACCCGCGCGCGACGGCTTCTTCTGCCCGGCTCGGGACGCCCGCGCTGCCACCGCCGGGGCGCCCTATACACTCGAAGGGTGGCCAACGAGTCGCCGGAGCTCTTCGACGACATCTACCTCGGTCTCCAGGCGGGGGGAGCAGTTCGCAAGCAGCGGCGGGGCGAGCCGCTCTCGGCCGAGGAGGAGGAGGTCATCGGGCGCTGGGAGCGCCTCTCGATCTGGCGGAAGTTCATCGCGATCGGCGCGTTCGCGCTTGGCACGTTCGGCCTCGGGTTCACCGTCGGCGGCCTCATCTTCGGCCGCTGGCGCACCGCGCGGCGCTAGTCGCCGAATCCACTCGACGCGCTCGGCGCGAAGAAGGGGTGCACTCTCTTCCGAGGAGGACCCCCATGTCGAAGCTTCTCGCCGCAGTCACCGTCGCGGCCCTCGCAGTCACCGGCCTGGCGGCCGCGGGGCCGCAGAAGGACACGTACACCCTCACCGCCAACCTCAGAACGCGGTCGGAGGTGCCGAGGCCGACCGGCGTGCCGCGTGGTGCGACAGGCCTCTTCACCGGCAAGACGATCGAGCTCCAGAACGACCGCGCCCGGCTCACGTGGCGCCTGACCTTCTCGAAGCTCAGCGGGCGCGCGCTGCAGGCGCACGTCCACAGCGGGCGCCCCGGCAAGGCCGGCAACGTCATGGTCGCGCTGTGCGCCCCGTGCCGGACCGGGCAGCGCGGCACGGCGACCATCACCCACGCCCAGGTGCGGACGATCGCGGCGGGGAGTGGCTACGTGAACGTCCACACCGCCAAGAACGCCGCGGGTGAGGTCCGCGGGCAGCTCAGGGCGTCGGAAGTGAGGACGGGGTCGAACGATCCGCCTCCGCCTGCGCCGGACCCCACCCCGGAGCCACCGCCCTACCCGTAGACGCTCAGACGCAGGGCTCGGCCGAGAAGTCGGCGTGCCCGCGGCCGGGCTGGCAGCGCTGCTCGCGGAGCGCCGCGGTGAGGACGTAGATCTCGTCCTCGGGCTCGAAGCCGAGCGTCCAGCGCTCGGCGCGGACCGAGTCGTCCGCAAGCCCGTCGAGCGTAACGATCACCGTCTGCGGGCCCGTGCCCTCGCCGGTCTCCGAGCGCGCGTCGATCGTCGTCTGCGCCGGGGTGCGCTGGTCGAGGCGTAGGAACTCGCCGGCGGCCATCGCCGGCGAGCGCTCCCAGGGCTCGTCGACCGAGCCCTGGAAGCTCGCGAACCCGTTG
The DNA here is from genome assembly GCA_963750595.1 of uncultured Actinomycetes bacterium. Classification (GTDB taxonomy): domain Bacteria; phylum Actinomycetota; class Thermoleophilia; order Gaiellales; family Gaiellaceae; genus GMQP-bins7. The sequence continues at coordinate 171,286 of CAVVRG010000005.1, forward strand.
ACGGAGACGCCGCCGGCCTCGCCCGCTTCGGGCGGGCCTGCCCAGACGAGGTCGACGTCGACGTCCGACCCGCCGCACCCGGCGAGCGCGAGGACGGCGAGGCACGAGGCGACGGACGCGGCGAGGCGCACGCCGCCGTTGTACCCGATGGAACGGCCGCTACGCGATAGCGCCGATCTGCTCCGTGTAGTACGCCATCTGGCTCTGGAGCCGCTCGCCGAGGTCGGCGCCGACGACGCCGATGCTCTCGACGAAGAGGTCCGCGCGGATCGTGAACTGCGTGAACTCGTCGCTCACTCGCAGCGTGGCGAGCTTCCCCGCGTCGCCGCGGATGAGGATGAACCCACTCAGGTCGCCGCCGTGCGGCTCGAGGAAGACCGGCTCGAAGCCCTCGATCTCCCCCTCCTCCTGGAGGTTCGCGTACCAGGCGAGCGTCTCGTTGAAGAGCTCGACCGCTTGCGCCTCGCGCCCGCGTACGGGGTTCCCGAAGCCGACGAAGATGCCGGCGTCTGCCATCCGTCCCACCTCCTTGGTGTGGTGGCCTCGAGGATGGCACTTCGCCCCGGCTCCCGCCATCGAACGTCTGTTCGACCGGGTAGACTGGTGGGTCCATGATCGCCGAAGAGCTCGTCGTCCACGGCGCCCGCGAGCACAACCTGAAGAACGTCACCGTCCGCATCCCGCGGCGTGCGCTCGTCTGCATCACCGGCCTCTCCGGGTCCGGGAAGTCGTCGCTCGCGTTCGACACGATCTACGCGGAGGGGCAGCGCCGGTACGTCGAGTCGCTGTCCGCCTACGCGCGACAGTTCCTGCAGATGATGGAGAAGCCCGACGTCGACTCGATCGACGGGCTCTCGCCGGCGATCTCGATCGACCAGAAGACCACGTCGCGGAACCCGCGCTCGACCGTGGGCACCGTGACCGAGATCTACGACTACCTCCGGCTTCTCTACGCACGGATCGGGCGGCCGCACTGCCCGATCTGCGGGCGGCCGATCGCCGGGCAGTCGCTCGACCAGATCGTCGAGCAGGTCCTACGTCTCCCCGAGGGCACGAAGTTCACCGTGAACGCGCCAATCGTGAGGGACCGCAAGGGCGAGTACAAGGATGTTCTCGAGGAGCTGCGCCGCGACGGCTTCACCCGGGTGAAGGTCGACGGCGAGCAGCGCCTGCTCGAGGAGGAGATCGAGCTGGACAAGAAGTTCAAGCACACGATCGAGGTGGTCGTCGACCGCCTCGTCATGAAGCCCGACCTGCGCCAGCGGCTGACCCAGTCGGTCGAGACCGCGACCTCGCTCGCCGCCGGCCTCGTCGTGGTCGACGTCGTCGACGGGGACGAGCTCACGTTCTCGGAGAACTTCGCCTGCCCGGAGCACGGCGTCTCGCTGGCCGAGCTCGAGCCGCGCATCTTCTCGTTCAACTCCCCCCACGGCGCCTGCCCGCGGTGCACGGGCCTCGGCGCCCAGCTCGAGATCGATCCCGACCTGCTCGTGCCGGATACGTCGCTCTCGATCGAGGAGGGCGCGCTCGTCCCGTGGACGATCGGAAGCCAGGGCTTCTACGACAGCGTCATCGAGGCGATCGCCGACCGGTACGAGATCTCGCTCGACACGCCCTGGCGCGACCTGACCCAGGAGGCGCAGGACCGGTTCCTGTACGGGACGGGCGGCGACAAGATCTTCGTCACCTACCGGAACCGGATGGGCCGCAAGCGGCAGTACACGATGGCCTTCGAGGGGCTCGTCAACAACCTCCAGCGGCGGTACCGGGAGACGGACTCGTCGCAGCAACGGGACCGGATCGAGGAGTACATGAGCTTCCGCGCCTGCCCCGAGTGCGGCGGCGCCCGCCTCAAGCCCGAGGTGCTGGCGGTCACGATCGGGGGGAGGTCGATCCACCAGTTCTCGCAGCTCTCCGTGACCGCGGCGCTGCGGTTCCTCGAGGAGCTCGAGCTGACGAAGACCGAGGAGCTGATCGGCCGGCGGATCGTCAAGGAGATCCGGGAGCGGCTCACCTTCCTCGACAACGTCGGCGTCGGTTACCTGCAGCTCGACCGGGCGGCGAAGACGCTGTCGGGCGGCGAGGCGCAGCGGCTCCGGCTCGCCACGCAGATCGGCTCCCAGCTCGTGGGCGTTCTCTACATCCTCGATGAGCCGTCCATCGGGCTCCACCAGCGCGACAACGGCAAGCTGATCGCCACGCTCGAGCGGCTGCGCGACCTCGGCAACACCGTCCTCGTGGTCGAGCACGACGAGCAGATGATGCGATCCGCCGACTGGATCGTCGACATGGGCCTTGGCGCCGGGGAGCACGGCGGCGCCGTCGTCGCGGAGGGCTCCGCGGAGGAGATCGCCGCGATGACGGGCTCGGTGACCGGCCAGTTCCTGAGCGGCGAGCGCCGCATCGCCGTGCCGACGCGCCGCGGGGAGGACGGGCGAGGCTGGTTCGGCGTGCGCGGCGCCACGATGCACAACCTGAAGGGCATCGATGTCGACTTCCCGATCGGGAGGTTCGTGGTCGTGACGGGGGTGTCCGGGTCCGGGAAGTCGACGCTCGTGAACGAGGTCCTCTTCAAGGCGCTCGCCAACCGGCTGAACCGGATGCGCACGAAGCCGGGCGACCACGCGGGCGTCGAGGGGATCGAGTGCTTCGACAAGGTGATCGACATCGACCAGAGCCCGATCGGGCGGACGCCGAGGTCGAACCCCGCGACCTACACGGATCTCTTCACGCACGTGCGCGAGCTCTACTCGTTGACGCCCGAGGCGAAGATCCGCGGCTACAAGCCGGGCCGCTTCTCGTTCAACGTTCGCGGCGGCCGGTGCGAGGCGTGCAAGGGCGACGGGACGATCAAGATAGAGATGCACTTCCTGCCCGACGTCTATGTCCCGTGCGAGACGTGCCACGGGCGGCGCTACAACCGTGAGACGCTCGAGGTCCGGTTCAAGGGCAAGTCGATCGCCGACGTCCTCGAGATGTCCGTCGAGGAGGCGCTCGAGTTCTTCGCGAAGATCCCGAAGATCCGCCGCCGCCTGCAGACGCTCCACGACGTCGGGCTCGACTACATCAAGCTCGGGCAGCCCGCCACCACGCTCTCCGGGGGCGAGGCGCAGCGGGTCAAGCTCGCCGCGGAGCTGTCGAAGGTCGCGACCGGCAAGACGCTCTACATCCTCGACGAGCCGACCACCGGGCTCCATTTCGCCGACATCGAGAAGCTGCTCGAGGTCCTGCAACGCCTCGTGGACGCGGGCAACACGGTCCTCGTGATCGAGCACAACCTCGACGTGATCAAGCAGGCGGACTGGATCGTCGACCTCGGTCCCGAGGGGGGCGACGAGGGCGGCGAGGTGATCGCTGTCGGCACGCCCGAGGAGGTCGCCGGGGTCGAGGGCTCGTACACCGGGCTCTTCCTGCGCGGCGTCCTCGCGGAGCCTGCCGCAGCAGCGGCGTAGCGCGCCTAGCCCGACGGCCGCGCGTCTCGTGCGCCGGCGGCGGGCGGAGTCGCCCGGCAGCGGGGGCAGGGCGCGTTCTCGAGCGCGTAGATCCGGCCCTTGCCGACGAGGAACGCTCGCTCGCCGGCGACGACGAGCGGGGAGTACTTGCCGTCGCCGAACACCCACTCGATCTCGCCGGTGCGCGCGTCGAGAACCAATGTCTGGCGTGCGCTCGTCGCGACGTACGCGCGCTCGTTCGTCACCGTCGCGGACCCGAGGATCTTGCCTCCGAGGTCGCGCTTCCAGAGGACGTGCCCGTCGCGGGCGGAGAGCGCGAAGAAGGTGCCGCCGGTGGTCCCTATGTAGACGGCCTCGTTCCAGAGGGCGGCCGACCCGTAGATGGCGCCGCCCAGCCGGCGACTCCAGCGGTGCGTGCCGGTGCGCGCGTCGAAGGCGGAGAACACGCCGTCGATCGTCCCCACGAAGATGCGCCGGTAGGCGACGGCGGGAGTCGCGTAGTAGCCGCCCTCCGTCCAGGAGCGCCGGCGGATGAGGCTCCGGACGCCGAGGAGCAGCCGCGCCTGGGTGGCGTCGGAGAAGGCGGTCGTCTCCCAGCGGAGTCTGCCGTCGCGCGTGTCGAGGTTGTAGAGGCGGCGGTTGTACGCGGACACGAACAGCGTCCTGCCGATGAGCGCCGGGCTCGACGCCACCTTGCTCGCGATCGGGAAGCTCCAGCGGATGCGACGCGGCTTCGTCAACCGCATCGCGTAGACCCGCGACTCGCTCCGGTTTCGGAACGCCGAGAAATACAGCGTGTCGTCCACGATCGCGGGGCTCGCCTCGACGTTCCCCGGGCTGAACCGCCACAGGATCTCGCCGGTCCGGAGGCTGAGCGCGGCGATACCTCCGGTCTCGTCCTTTCCGGAGTGGCACGGCGCCCGGCCCGACCAGCCGATGTAGACGACGCCGTCCTGCACGGCCGGCGACGATGCGATGCAGCCGCCGAGGCTGACGGACCACGATTCGGCTCCGTCCTCGACACGCGCGCCGACGACGAGGCCGTCGTGCGTTCCGAACACGATCCGCCCCTGCGAGACGGCGGGCGGCATCTCGATCAGGCCACCGCCGCCCGGGATCCGGTAGAGGAGGCGGAACGGCGGGCGCAGCCGCGTCGGAGCGAATCGCGTGCGTGCGGCCGAGCCTCCGAACATCGGCCAGCTCGCCTCCGGGATCGCCTCGCGAGCGAGGCGATGGGCCTGGGCGGGCGTCTGCGTGCCGGCCGCGAACCGCCCGCCGACCCCGGGCAGGACCGGCACGAAGGCCAGGGTCACCCACGCGCTGGCCGCAAGCAGAAGCACGGTCGCGAGCAGACCGGTCAGTGCGAGCGGCCGGCGATGCCCGTTCACGCCCGAGACTCTAGACGGTCGACGCAGTGAGATCGCGCATCCGGACGCGCGAGATCGTGGCAGCGACCGTCAGGTGGCAGGGTGCGTCCTGGCGCACGGTTCCGGATGTCTCGTGTCCGGTGGCATACTCGGGACATGACGAGGGTGACGCTCGTCGTGGGTCTGTGTGTGCTCGCCGTCACGGGGTCGGCCGTCGGGGCCCTGGGGGCAACGAGCCAGGCGCGTCCGGCGCTCGGGGTCGTGGACACGAGCCCGTTCGACGTCAGGGGCTTCGGCTTCCAGCCGGGAGAGCGAGTGCAGGTGCTGCTCACGGTCAACGCTCGCCAGCACTGGCGATCGACCGTCGCGGCCGGCAACGGGACGTTCAGGGCGTCGTTCCAGGCGTCGCTCGGCCCGTGCGGCCGCTTCACCCTGCGCGCCCTCGGCTCGAAGGGAAGCCGAGCGCGGGTCCTGCAGAGGCGCCTGGTCCCCGACTGCGTGTCGCCGACCGGCATCGGTACGCACACGTAGCGCCCACCACAAGAGAAAGGCCCCCGGCGCCGTGGCGCCGGGGGCCTTTTCGCAGTAGCGCTGGACGGCGTCGGCTACTTGCTCATCTGGATGAGCGCGGCCTCCGCCTCTCCGGCAGCGTTGTCGTTCACGAGCACCATCAGCCCGCGGGCGGGAGTGACGTCCCACTCGGCGGAGTCGATCGTGACGGCGGTGGTCGCCGAGGCGCCCGGGGCCACCGTCAGGAAGTCGAACTCGTTCGCCGTGTAGATCGCCGGCGTCCACGGGTTGAAGCTCGCGTTCAGCGGCATCGGGTCCTCTTCCTCGTCGTTGAGGTCGAAGCCGATGGCGTGGTACGTGAACCGCGGGTTGGTCGAGTTGAGGCACGGCTCACCTGCGCGGCAGAGCTGGCTGGAGATGACCGGCAGGAAGACGGTGCTTCCGTCCGTCAGCGCTCCCAGGCTGCCCGCGAGCGAGCTCGCGCCGCCGCTCCTCGTGCTGAACACGTACGCGTCGTAGAGCCCGTTGAAGGCCCCCGCCGCGATGGCGCCGTTGTCGACGCCGACCACGATGTAGTCGTCGCCGTTGGCGTTCTGCGGGTCGACGTCCACGTAGATGTCGAACTCGGTGGTGGACGCGTTCGACCAGCGGTGCCACGTGCTCACGCCGAAGCCGATGAGCCGCTGGCCGCCGCCGATGTCGAACGACTGCACGCCGATTGCCCGCAGGTCGGCCGGCGACCCCTCGAGGTCGTTGCCGTCCCGGAGCCCCCACGCGTAGTAGTCCGCGCTGCCGGAGATGGCAGCCTCGGAGTTGTTCGTCACCGTCGACGTCGTCACGAACGACGGCGTCGAGTCGGCCACCGTCACGTCGATCTGCGACAGCGCCCGCGGGACGAGGTAGTACGGCACGCGCAGGGCGACGCCGTTGTTCCCGCCGCCGGTCGGCGTGAACGTCACGAGCCCGGACACCTCACGGAATGCGGACGCGTTCCCGACGGTGCCGATCCCGACGCTCAGCGTGACGTGCACCGGCGAGAACCCGCCCGCCGGCACGGTCACCGACGACTGCGACGACGTCAGCGAGTGCGTCGAGCCCGCCTGGTTCGAGGAGCCGACGTTGAACGTCACCGGCGAGGCGCCCTTGTTCCAGAGGCGGATCGTCCTCGTCGCGGTGAAGTTGTCGGCACCTTCGAAGTAGCCGAAGTTCGCGATCGGCTCGCGGTTGCCCGCGAACGCGACGACCTGGGTCCTCGCAGCCGCGAGCGGCGAGACGAGGCCCGTGCCGGCCCGGCTCGTGACGTACGGGGTCGTCCCCACGATCGCCGCCGGGTTGCCCGTGTTCACGATCGCCGCGCTCAGCTCGTCGCCGAACCAGCCGGGATGAGCCTGCCGCACGATCGCCGCGACGCCCGCGACGTGCGGTGCCGCCATCGACGTGCCCGAGTTGCCACCGGGCAGGTTCCCGCTACCGACGAGGGTCGAGAAGATGCTCACGCCGGGTGCGGTGATCCACGGCTTCAGCATGCTGTCGCCGTTCCTCGGGCCGCCGGAGCTGAAGCTCGCCAGGCCCGAGAAGTTCGGGTTCGAGACCGACGTGTTGTTCACCGTCGTCAGCGAGCCCGACGCCGCGCGGAGCCTGTTCCCGTCCGTCCCGGCGGTCGTCGCGAGGCCACGGACGCCGATGAACGGGATCGTCACCGTGAACGGCACGCCGTCGTCGGGGTTCGAGAAGATCGGCCCCTCGTACGGCGGCAGGGCGGTCGAGTTGTTCACCATCGCGACCGCGGCGTACCCGGCCTGCTGGCCGAAGATCGCCTTCGCCACCCGGGCGCAGACACCACGGACGACGACTGCCATCGAGTTCCCGTTCGGCGGCGGCGGGAACGACGCCACGCTGCAGCCGAGCGACTCGTCGACCGTCGCGGTCGCCGGGTCGTCGTTGACCGAGACGATGGTGTACTGCGTCCCGTTCGTCACGTCCGTCTCGCCGTTCGCGTTGATCCCCGTGATGGGGTTCGGCGAGCCCGACGGGAGGCTCAACGTGAAGCCGGGGAACGATCCCAGCGACTCGTTGGCGGCGACGTTGATGACGTTGCTCGCGATGCCGGGGGACCCGGCGATGTACGGGCTCGGGCCCTCGTTGCCGGCCGACGTCACGACGACCACTCCCGCCTTCGCGGCGTTCGTCGCCGCGACCGCGGAGGGGTCGTTCCGGAGGCCGAACGGTGCGCCGAGCGACATGTTGATGACGTTCATGCCGTTGTCGAGCGACCACTCGATCGCGTCGACCGTCATGTCCGTCGAGCCCTCGCAGCCGAAGACCCGGACGGCGTACAGGTTCGCCCGAGGTGCGACGCCAGGCCCGACGAGGAACCGGTTCGGCGTGTGCGTCGTCGCGTCGTACGGGCCGCCGAACGTGCTCCCGTTCGCGAGGACGCCGAAGCCGGCGGCGCGTGCCCGCCACGTGCGAGCCGTGGCCGTTGCAGTCCAGCGGGTTCGGGTCGGGATGCGGGACGAGCGCCGGATCGCCGTCCGGTGCGCTCGCGTTGTAGTCGTCGCCGACGAGGTCGATGCCGCCCTTGACCTTCGCGGCGGCTGGGCCGAAGAGCGCCGGGTTGGCCGGCAGCGTGTCGGCGGCGTCGGCGGCGTCGAACTCGGCGGACGTCGCCACCGTGCCCGGGAAGCGGAAGTTCCCGTGCGTGTAGTCGATGCCCGTGTCGATGATCGCGACCTTCTGGTTGAGGCCGCGCCAGAAGAACGGCGTGCTCCATGCCGCCGGGACGCCGAGGTACGGAACGCTCGTCGCGTTCGACCGCGACATCGGCCTGACGATGTGGACGCCCACGACGCCGGGCAACGCGCGGAGCGCGGACACCTTGTTGCGCGCGATCCGGACGCTGATCCCGTTGTAGGCGTTCTGGTACGCACTTCGCACCTGGCCGCCGGCGCTACGGATCCCCGGGATCACGGCTCCCTGCGCGGTTTCCAGCTGCGTTCTCGATCGCGTTCTTCTCCGCAGCGGTGAGCTGGTCCTGGGGCTGCTTCCCCTGGACCTCCGCGATCGGGTCGCCCGCGAGCTCGACGATCGCCGTCACCGTGTCGGTCCTGAGGCTCATCGGTGTGTAGTAGGAGGCCTGGATCGATGCGCCTCCCGCGGCCGGCGACTTCGCCGCGCCGCCTGTAGTGGCGGCGACCAGCGACACCGTGAGCCCGGTCGCTACCAGTCCGACGAGCAGTCGGAACGTACGTCTCCTGGACAAAGTCTCTCCCTCCTCGAATGACGAAGACGTGCTGAAGGAGTTGCTCTCCACTCCCACCCGCACGGGATCCTTTCGACCGCGGTGGCCGGTGTCAAGCGGGAACCGCGGCGTCAGGCGGAGGCGCCCGCGGGCGCCGACTCGACCGCGGCACCCGCGGCTCCGCCCCGCACGCTCGAGCCACGGTGTCGCCTTCAGGCCGTCGAAGATCTCACGGGCCTCGTCGAGCAGCGATGCATCTCCGCCGAGCTCGCTGTGCTGGAGCATCGTGACGGCGAGCCAGAACGGCGTCCCCAGTGCGGCGAACGCCAGCTCGGCGGCCTCGAAGCGCTCTACGGCGCCGTCGTCGCCGGCCAGAAGCGCCCTGAATCGCTCCGCCTGCGCGCCGAGGTACGGCGATCGGAGGCCCGGCGGGACCGCCTCGATCGACGCGACGAGCTCCTCCGCCCGGTCGCGCTCGTCCAGCGCGAGGGCCGCCTCGATCGCCTCCACGAGGCCGAGCTTCACCTGCTGGAAGGCCTCTCCGCCCACGTCGCGGGCGAGCCGTGTCGCTTCCAGCCCGTGCTCGATCGCCTCCTCGAGCCGGCCCTCGGCCCGGGCCACCGAGGCGGCGGCGGCGAGGTACATCGAACGCCGCTGGAGGTTCTCCGCCGTCTCGTAGGGCGCGTACAGGGAGAGCACGTGCGCCGCCCGCTCGACCTCCCCCCGCGCGATGTGGATCTCGGTGATCGAGCTCAGGAAGCTCTCCGTCGTCCCCTCGTGCAGCCGCTCCTCGGGCACCTCGGCGAACAGCGCCAGGGCCTCGTCCCAGCGACCCTGCATGAACAGCGGATACGTCGTCTCGCCCAGCACGCTCCACTCCCCGGGCCGCGAGCCCCGCCTGCGGGCCACGGCGAGCGCGTCGTCGAGATACGAGAGCGCCTCCTCGTAGCGGTCGCGCTGGAAGCAGAGGTCGGAGAGGTTGAACAGCGCGTTCATCTCGAGGTCGGGAAGGTCGTGCTCCCGCGTCAGGGCCAGCTGGTGCTTCCGGAATGCGAGCGCCTCGTGTGGACGCGTGCCGTGGGTCGCGAGGGCCTTGGCGCTGAAGGCTCGCACGAGGAGCTCCGGCGTCCCGAGCGCCTGGGCGAGCTCGAGCGCCAGCTCCGCCTTCTCGAGCGCCTTCTCCCGTTCTCCCCGAGGAACGAGTAGCCGCTCGCGAGCGTCGCCGCGAGCGCCGCCATCTCCTCTCCCGGCTCGAAGCGCTCGAGCGTGGCGAACGCGGCCTCGGCGCGCGGGATCGCGTCGTCGGACTTCCCCTGCCAGGACTCGACGATCGCCAGGCGGCCCGAGATCCGCGCAGCGGCCCGTGGCTCGCCCTCTTCCTCGCAGATCGCGATCGCCTCGGCGAGCCGCTGCTCGGCGCCCGGAAAGTCCGGGACGCTGACGTTCAGCCAGCCTGCGCGCTCCAGGAGGCCCGCTCGCTCGAGCGCGTCGCCCGTGAGCTCCGACGCCAGCACGAAGTACCTGACCGCCTCGCCGGCGGCGCCCAACGAGTCTGCGCGCTCGCCCGCGCGGACGAGCGCGGCCTGCGCTCGTGCGCGGATCTCGGCCGCGTCCTCGGCGTCGGGGGCCGCCGCGTATGCGTCGAGGTAGTGGGATGCGATCACCTCGGCGAGCTCCTCCTCGTTCCCGGCGCGCTCTCGAGGTAGGACGCCGCCGCGATGTGGCGAGCCCGCCGCTCTCGCTTCGACAGCATCTCGTAGGCGACGTGGCGAACGAGGTCCTGGAGGAAGCCGTACTGGCCGTGCTCGGGTGAGGTCGGGTCGGCCTGGACGCCGAGGATCTCCTTGCGGACGAGCGAGCCGAGCAACTCGGCCACGGCCTCGTCGTCACCCCTGACGGCGGCGAGCGCCTGGCGGGTGAAGGTCTTCCCGAGCACCGCCGCGTCCTGGAGCAGACGCCGCTCCTCCGGCGGGAGCCCGTCGAGGCGAGAGGCGACGAGGCCGTGCAACGTCTCGGGGACCTCGAGCGACGGGATGTCGCCGGTAGGCCGGTAGACCGGGCCCTCCTGGACGAGGAGCCCGCGATCGAGGAGCATCCGCACGGTCTCGACGGCGTAGAGCGGGACGCCTTCGGCGCGCGCGAGTATCTGCTCGCGTAGCGCGTCCGGGAGGCCGGGAACGAACCCGTCCAGGAGCTCGACCATCGCGTCCGCGGAGAGCGGGTCGAGATGGAGCGACGTGAAGCTCCGTCGGCCGGCGCCCCAGCTCGGCCGCTTCTCGAGGAGCTCGGGGCGCGCCAGGACGACGACGAAGAGCGGGCTCGAGCGCGACCACTCGAGCAGGTACTCGACGAAGTCGAGGAGGCTGGTGTCCGCCCACTGCATGTCCTCGAAGACGAGCAAGGTCGGGTACGTGTCGGCGAGCCGCTCGAAGAAGAGGCGCCAGGCCGCGAACAGGTCGTGACGATCGTGGGACACCTCGCCGTCGCCGATCCCGACGAGCGTGGCCAGACGCGGCTCGACGAAGGCGCGCTCGTCGGCGTCGAGGAGATGCTCGTCGAGCGTGGCCTCGAGCTTCGAGCGCGCCTCGGCCTCTCCGTCGTCCTCGGAGATGCGCGCCCGCATCCGCACCATGTCCGCGAGCGCCCAGTAGGTCACTCCCTCGCCGTAGGCGAGACAGCGCCCGCGGTGCCAGTAGACGGTGTCGACCAGGCCGTCGAAGTACTTGTAGAACTCCCACGCGAGCCGGGACTTCCCGATGCCGGCGATGCCCTGCACCGAGACGAGGTGCGCGGTCCGCTCGGCCGCCGACGCGTGGAAGAGCTCCTTCACGAGGCGCAGCTCCCGTTCGCGACCCGTGAACGGCGGCTCCAGGCCGGCCGACTTGAGGGCCCCCTTTCGCCCGGAGACCACGCGGATCGCGCGGTGGAGCGTGACGGGCTCGTCCTTCCCCTTGAGCTCGTGCGACCCCGCGTCCTCGTAGACGACCGTGGGCTCGCTGGCCCGCTTCGTCGCGTCGCCGACGAGCACCGTCCCCGGCTCGGCGACCGACTGGATCCGCGCCGCAGTGTTGACGAGGTCGCCGGCGACCATGCCCTGCCCCTCGGCGCCGATCGTGACGGCCGCCTCCCCGGTCAGCACGCCCGCGCGCGCGTGGAGGTCGGCGGCGCCGACCTCGTCCCCGAGCGCCGAGACTGCCGTGACGAGGTCGAGAGCGGCGCGAACGGCCCGCTCCGCGTCGTCCTCGGTCGCGGTCGGCGTGCCCCAGACGGCCATGACCGCGTCCCCGATGAACTTCTCGACGGTGCCGCCGTACAGCTCGATGAGCCGTCTGCACGTGTCGAAGTAGCGGGACAGGAGCTCGCGCACCTCCTCCGCGTCGCGGCTCTCGGAGAGCGTCGTGAACCCGACGAGGTCGGCGAAGAGGACGGACACGAGCCGCCGCTCGGCCGCCGGAGCGGCCGCGGTGGCGGTCCGTGCCGGGGCAGCTGCTTCGGCAGCCGCCGCGAGCGGCGAGCCGCACTCCCCACAGAACTTCACGCCTGGCGCGTTCGCCGCGCCGCACGACGCGCACGCGTGGGCGAGCGCGGTACCGCACTCGCCGCAGAACTTCCGGCCCACCTCGTTGGGCGTTCCACAGGAGGGACAGTCGAGCGTGTCCGCCACGCGTCAACTCTAGATGGTGCCAGCGAATGCTCGATCGCCGGCGGCTACATCTAGGCTGCCCGGATGGCCTCCGACACGGTCGACGCCGCCGTCGAGCTCTCGCCGGACCGGGCGTGGTGGCTCCGTGTGCCGGCGGTGCTCGTGAGCCCGAGGCCGGTGTTCTTCGCACTGCGGGAGGACGATCCCGAGGACGTCGCGGCCCGCTCCGAGCCGGTCCTGCTGCTCGTCCTGCTCGCGGGCATGGCGGCGGTGCTCGCCACTCCCACGGCCGGCGCGCTCCTCGACAAGCAGGACTACGACGCGCTCCTCGTAGCGGTGTGGGCGTTCGTAGCGGGAGGCCTCTACGGCGCCTTCGGCTACTTCCTGTTCGGCTTCGCCCTCTTCTTCGGCGCCCGCCTGCTCGGTAGCGCGGGCGACTTCCGGCGCGAGCGGCAGCTGGTCGGGTTCGCGCTCGCGCCGCTCGCGCTCTCCCTCCTCGTGCTGCTCCCCGTGCGTCTCGCGCTCTACGGCGGGGACACGTTCCGTCGGAGCGGGCCCGACGAGGGCACGGGCGAGATCGTTCTCCTGGTGCTCCAGCTCGCCTTCGTCGCCTGGTCCCTCGTCCTGCTCGTTCTCGGAGTGAGGGTCGTCCACGGCTGGGGGTGGCTGCGCTCCCTCGCAGCCATCGCCGCGGGTGTCGCGCTTCTAGGTGCGATCGTCGGCGTGTTCGCGATGGTCTGACGTCGCTCCCCGCTCGAACAGCGCGAGCTCGTCGTCGGGCATCGTGTACGTGTGCTGCTCTTCCGGGAAGCGGCGCTCCCGCACGTCCGACGCGTAGGCCTCGAGCGCCGACCGGATCGTCTCCCCGATGTCCGCGTAGCGCTTGACGAAGCGCGCGGCGCGTCCGTCGTAGAGGCCGAGGAGGTCGTGCCACACGAGCACCTGACCGTCGCAGTCCACCCCGGCCCCGATGCCGATCGTCGGGATCGAGAGCTCGTGCGTGATGCGCTTCGCGACGGCTCGTGGCACGGCTTCGAGCACGAGGGAGAAGCACCCCGCCGCTTCCAGCGCCCGCGAGTCCGCGAGGAGCGCCAGCGCCTTTTCGGCGGTCCGGCCCTGCGCCTTGAAGCCTCCGAGCATGGTCGCCGACTGCGGCGTGAGGCCGAGGTGGCCCATGACGGGGATTCCGGCGCCGACGATCGCCCTGACACGCGAGAGCATCGGCCCGGCGCCCTCGAGCTTCACCGCGTCCGCGCCGCCCTCCTTGACGAAGCGGATGGCGTTCCGCACCGCGTCCTCGTCGGAGATCTGGAAGCTCCCGAACGGCATGTCGGCCACGACGAGCGGCCGCGCCGCGCCGCGGGTGACGGCGCGCGTGAGGATCAGCATCTCCTCCATCGTCGCCGGCACCGTCGACTCGTGCCCGAGCACGGTCATCGCCGCCGAGTCGCCGACGAGGACGAGGTCGGCACCCGCCTGGTCGGCGAGGCGACCCCCCGGCGCGTCGTAAGCGGTGACCATGACGATCGGTTGCCGGCGAGCCTTCATCTCCGGGAGCTCCGTGAGCGGGAGCTTCCCGGGCGCGGGCGTCGCGGGGGCGGGCTTCTGCGGGCGGATGCTCACGTCGTGTCTCCTTCCAGCGGGACGTTGTCGATCAGACGGGTGGTACCGACGCGCACCGCGCCGGCGAGGACGGGGGGGTCGAAGTCGGCGACCTCGACGTAGTCCACGACGAGGCCGTTCGACCGCTCGAGAGCGGCTCGCGCCTGCTCGGCGTCCTTCGTCGCCAGCGCGCGCGGGAGGGCGCGCGCCCGCGCGCGCTCCTCGCGGGAGAGCAGCGCGTTCCGCGAGGAGAGCGCCAGGCCGTCGTCGTCGCGCACGGTCGGGACCGCCCGGAGCTCGACCTCGAGGGCGAGGTCGGAGATCATCCGGCGGATCACCTCGACCTGCTGGGCGTCCTTCTGCCCGAAGTACACGTGGCTGGGACGCACGATCTCGAGCAGCTTGAGCACGACCGTCGCGACTCCGCGGAAGTGGTTCGGCCTGAACCTTCCCTCGAGGACCGACCCGAGCTCGGTCACCTCCACCCAGGTCTGGAACCCCGGCGGGTACATCTCCTCCGTCGACGGCGCGAGCAGGACGTCGACCCCGGACGCCTCCGCGAGGCCGAGGTCACGGGCCTCGTCGCGCGGGTAGCGCGCGAGGTCGCTCGCGTCCGCGAACTGCGCGGGGTTCACGAAGAGGCTCATGACGACGGCGTCGCACTCCGAGCGCGCAGCGCGCAGGAGCGCGAGGTGGCCGTCGTGGAGGGAGCCCATGGTCGGGACGAGCCCGATCGTCGCGCCGCGGTAAGGGGCGAGCTCCGCACGGGCGTCGGCGATCGTCCGCGCGACCTTCAGCGGGCGCCTCGGACGCCGAGTGACACCGTGTCACGGGGGATGGTGCGGCCCGCCACTCGGGCGGTCGCCTCTGCGAGCGCGAGGTAGAGCTCCTCGAGCTCGGGTCGCTCGGCACGAATGACGTCGAGGTGGCGCTCGACCGTCTCCCAGTCGCCGCGTGCGATCGGGCCGGTCAGCTCGAAGCCGTTCTCCACGACCCCGCGGATCAACGGGTCGAGCGCCTCCGGCGGGGCGCCCGCCGCCTCGAGCAGCGAGCCCGCGGCTTCCCTGATCGTCACGAGGTAGTTCGAGGCGAAGGCCGCTCCGGCGTGGTAGGCGCTCCGCCGCGCGTCGTCGAGGTCGAACGGCCGGAGCCCGAGCGTCTCTGCGAGCCAGCGCCCGGCGTCGCGCCCCTCCTCCGTCTCGGCGGTCACGGCGGCCCAGGCTCCGTCGAGCTGCTCCGGGCCGCGCGAGGCCGAGAACGACTGGAGGGGGTGCATCCCGAAGCGGCGCTCGTGCGGCTCGAGCGCCGCGAGCGGCGTAGCGCCGCTCACGTGCGCGATCCACGGGCCCGGCTCGATCTCCGCTGCGACCTCGGCGATCGCCCGGTCGGGGACGCAGAGGAGGACGAGACCGGGCTCTTCGCCGTCAGGGCGCAGGCCGAGCTCGCGGAGTCGCGCGCTCACCGCAGAGCCGACGCGGCCGCCGGCGCCGATCACGTCGATGCTGTCGATCATCGTGGCTCCAGTTCCGTCTCCGGATACCGGGCAGCCGGAGGGTAGCAGCGTCGCCCTAGCCCGCAGCGAGCCGGGACTCGAGCCCTGCCCGCACCGCCGGCCACTCGTCGTCGACGACGCTGTACCAGGCGCTGTCGCGACTCTCGCCGTCCCGCACGAGCATGTGCTTGCGGTGGATCCCCTCGAACGTCGCGCCGAGCGCTTCGAGCGCGCCGCGGGAGCGGTCGTTGAGCGCGTCCGTCTTGAGCTCGACCCGGCGGCACTTCCAGGTCTCGAAGGCGTGACGGAGCTGGAGGAGCTTCGCCTCGACGTTCGCCCCGCTGCCCCACGCGTCGGGATGCAGCCACGTCCACCCGATCTCGACGGACCGGTGCTCGGGGCGGAGCGCCAGGAAACGGGTCGAGCCGACGACGTCCCCGTGGAGCACCGTCACGAGCGGGATCTCGTGCCCCGCGTCGGCCTCGGCGAGCGCCTGCTCGATCCAGGCGCGCCACTCCTTCGAGGTCCGCGGCTGGACGACGCTGAGCCAGCGCCAGGTCCGCGGGTCGCTGGACGCGGACCAGAGATCAGCTTCGTGCGACCTCGTCATCGGCTCCAGCCGGACGACACGGCCCTCGAGCGTCGGGCAGCTCCACCGCTCCACCGCCCGCGACAGTACACTCGGCCCGTGCCGATCTACGAGTACGCGTGCATGGCCTGCGAGTCCCACTTCGAGGAGCTCGTGCGCTCGGAGGGACAGGCGGTGACCTGCCCGGAGTGCGGGGCCGGGAACGTCCTCAAGCAGTTCTCCACGTTCGCCGTGCACGGCGCTCCCGCGAAGTCGAGCGTCTCCGCGCCCTCGGCCGGCGGCTCTCGGGCCGGCGGTTGCTGCGGCGGCTCCTGCGGCTGCGGGCACTGACCTCGCGCGCGCAGACGAGCCGCCCTGGCGCATCCGGGCGGCCACGTAGACTGACGTGCCGATGGATGCCGTCGAGCGCGCAGCTGCGCTCCGGGAGTACGCGGAGCAGACGGCCACGTGCACCCGGTGTGCGCTCGCCGAGGGCCGCACGCAGGTCGTGTTCGGCTCCGGGAGCCCCCACGCCGACCTCATGTTCGTGGGGGAGGCGCCCGGCTTCCACGAGGACCAGCAGGGGATCCCGTTCGTCGGGCAGGCCGGCAAGCTCCTCGACCGGCTGCTCGAAGGCATCGGGCTCACGCGAGCCGACGTCTTCGTCGCGAACGTCCTCAAGTGCCGCCCGCCGGGGAACCGGGACCCGCTCCCGGACGAGATCGCAGCCTGCGAGCCGCACCTCTTCCGGCAGATCGAGCTGATCGAGCCCAAGCTCGTCGCGACGCTCGGCAACTTCGCGACGAAGCTGCTGTCGGGGCGGCCGACCGGGATCACGCGCGTCCACGGTCACGAGCAGGAAGTGACCCTCGGCGCGCGGGCGGTGCTCCTCTACCCGCTCTACCACCCGGCCGCGGCTCTCTACACGCCGTCGATGCTCAAGGTCCTCGAGGAGGACTTCGCCCGGATCCCCGCGCTGCTCGAGAGCGCGGCCGACGCTCCGGCGACGAGCGCAGAACCGGAGCTGCACCAGGTCGGAGAGCCCGAGCCCGTCCAGCTCGGCCTCTTCTGATGGCATCGAGTCGCTGATGCTGCTGGGCCCCGAGGGGTCCGACCCCGTCGAGGAGAGCGCCGCCGTCGAGCGCACGAGCCTCGTCTTCACCACCCGGTCGGCTGCGGAGACGGAAGCCGTCGCCGCTCGCGTCGCACCGCGGCTGCGCGTGGGCGACGTCGTCACCGTCTCGGGGGAGCTCGGAACGGGCAAGACCACGTTCGTCCGGGGCGCCTGCCGTGAGCTCGGGATCACGGCTCCGGTCACGAGCCCGACGTTCACGATCGGGCATCGCTACAGGGGCGGGCCGGACGTGTCGCACCTCGACCTCTATCGCTTCACCGGGCTCTCCCCGGCCGAGTGGGGCGACCTCGAGCCGTACTTCGACGACGCCGTCGTGTTCGTCGAATGGCCCGAGGCCGGCCGCGCCGCGCTTCCGTCGCCGCGTCTCGCGATCCGGATGGCGCACGAAGGCGGCGACCTGCGGTCGATCGAGCTCGTCGCGGGTGACGAGGCGCTGCTAGAAGGGATCGCGGAATGCTGACTCTCGCCTTCGACACGGCGACCGACGTCGCGACGAGCGCGCTCGTCGACGACCGCACCGTGCTCGGCGAGCGCGTCTCGGTCCCGCGCAGCCTGCTCGCGGACGTCGACGCGCTGCTGGAGGGCGCGGGTGTCGCGCCGTCCGACCTCGACGCGCTCGTCGTCGGGACGGGCCCGGGCAGCTTCACGAGCACCAGGATCGGCCTGGCCGCGGCGCGTGGCCTCGTGCTTGCCCTGGGCATCCCGGTCGCCGGCGTGTCGACGCTCGACGCCCTGGCCGCGGTCGGGTCGGGCGCGTATCCGGTGATCGACGCGCGGCGCGGCGAGGTCTTCGTCTGCGGCCCGCGCGCAGTGCATCCCGACGACGTCGAGCTCGAGGCCGGGACGCTGTGCGTCGGGAGCGGCGCGGTCCGCTACCGGCCCGCGTTCGAGCGCAAGGGCGCGGTCGTGCCGCCGGACGACGACCCGGCACACCTGCCCCACGCGCGGCTGCACGTGCCCCTCGCACGTGAGCTCGGCACGGTCGACGACCTGCTCCCGATCTACGTCCGTCCGCCCGACGCGCAGGTACGGAGCGCCGCGTGACGCTCGAGCTTCGCCGCCTCGACACGCGAGACCTCGACGCCGTGGAGATGATCGAGCGCGCCTCGTACCCGACCCCGTGGTCGCGCTCGATGTTCGCCGCCGAGCTGCGCAAGCCCGGATCGGTCGCGATCGGCGCGTTCGGTGAGGAGGGTGAGCTCGTCGGCTACGCGTTCGTCTCGCGCTACGTGGACGCCTGGCACGTGATGAACGTCGCGGTCGCGCCGGACGTCCGGCGGCGCGGCATCGCGACGACGCTCCTCGAGCGCCTGTTCGAGGCGACCGAGGCGGATCAGCGCCGCGGGTACACGCTCGAGGTCCGGGTCTCGAACCTCGACGCGATCCGGCTGTACGAGCGCCTCGGCTTCGAGGCCCGCGGCACCAGGCGCGGGTACTACACGGACAACCGCGAGGACGCCCTGATCATGTGGCGCGAGTCGGCGCCGGAGGAGAAGGCGTCGTGACCCGGGACACGTGCCCAGTAGGGGGAACGTCGGACGCCGTGCAGCTGCTCGCAACGATCGCAGCCCGAAGTCGGTGGGGGCGGAGCAGTACCCTCGTGGGCGGAGCCGGCCCGTGCCCGGCGGGAGCCCAGAAGTGCTCGGGCGGGTCACATGCGCAGAGGAGGGGGCCCGTGGGGGGACCGTGGGCTCCCCCACGAGGAACCTCGTGATCCTCGCGCTCGAGACGTCGTGCGACGAGACCGCGGCCGCCGTCGTCGACGACGAGGGCCGCGTCCTGAGCTCGATCGTCTCGTCGCAGGCCGAGCTCCACGGGCGGTACGGAGGCGTCGTGCCGGAGATCGCCTCTCGCCGCCACCTCGAGCTCGTCACTCCGGTCGTCCGGGAGGCGCTCGAGGCTGCGGACACGGCGCTCGAGCGCGTGGAGCGCGTCGCGGTGACCCAGGGGCCGGGCCTCGTCGGCGCGCTGCTCGTGGGGATCTCCACGGCGAAGGCGCTCGCGTGGGCGAGGGGCCTTCCCCTCGTTCCCGTCGACCACCTCGAGGGTCACGTGGCCTCCCTGTACCTCGAGCCCGAGCCGGTCGAGCCGCCGTTCGTGTGCCTGCTCGCGAGCGGGGGGCACACGCTGCTCCTCGCGGTCCTGGAGCGTGGCCGCTCGGAGCGTATCGGGACGACGCTGGACGACGCGGCGGGCGAGGCGTTCGACAAGGGCGCACGGCTGCTCGGGCTCGGGTACCCGGGCGGAGCGGAGATCGACCGCCTCGCGAGCGACGGGGACCCCGAGGCCTTCTCCTTCCCGGTCGCCCGCGTCCCCGGGGTCGACTTCTCGTTCTCGGGGCTCAAGACGGCGCTCCTGTACGCGGTCCGCGACCTCGGCCACGAGGAGGCGGAGGCCAGGAAGGCCGATCTCGCCGCGTCGTACCAGGCCGCGATCGTCCGCGCGCTCGTGCGACGGCTCCGCGAGGGGGCCGAACGGACCGGCCTCGAGCGCCTCGCCGTGGTCGGAGGCGTCGCGGCGAACTCCGCCCTGCGCGCGGCGCTCCCCGATGCCCGCTTCGCGCCGCTCGCGCTCTGCACGGACAACGCCGCCATGATCGCCTCGGCGGCCCGATACTCCCCGGCTCTCGCCGCTCCCGACTACCTCACCCTCGACGCCTATGCCTCGGTCGCGTAACGCCACTGCCCTCGTCGCGGCGCTCGCTGCGTTCGCGCTGCTGGTCGGCGTGGTCGGCGCTCGTGCGCAGCAGGCTTCCCCGCTCGACGCGATCGACGAGGCCGGCTGGCAGGGAGTGCTGGGAGTGCGCTCGGCCGTCTCCACGGCGCAGCGGTACGTCGTCCTGCTGCGGGCCCCGTCGCTGGCCGCGCGCGTGCAGGAGAACGGAGGGACGGCATCCGAGGCCGAGATGCGGGCCTGGACCGGGGACGCCATCACTCTCCAGGAGCAGTTCCTCGCGCGCATGGCGTCGCGCGGAGCGCGGATCTCCGCGGAGCACCGGTACGTCAGGGTCGTCAACGGCCTGTCGTCCAGGCTCGACCCGACCTCCCTCTCGCTGCTCGAGCAGGACCGGGAGGTCGCCGCCGTCTACCCCGTCCGCATCGCGTACCCGGCGCAGAGCGCCGAGACGATCGCGATGACCGCGTCGGCGGTGACCGGACTCGAGGTCCCGGGGCTCGACGGCAGCGGCGTGACCGTCGCCCTGCTCGACACGGGCGTCGACCCCACCCACCCGTATCTGCGCGGAAGCGTTCTCACCGGCATCGACGTGATCAGCCCGGGGAGCGGAGCGGTCGCCCAGCCACACCCGACGATCCCGGGCCGCCCCGAGCGCCATGCGACGGAGCTCGCGGGCATCGTCACGGGCTCTGACGGCCCGGAAGGCCTGCACGGCGTGGCCCCCGGCGCGTCGATCCTCCCGATCCGCGTCGCAGGCTGGCAGCCGGACGCCGAGGGCGGCTATACGGTCTACTCCCGGACCGATCAGATCCTCGCCGGGCTTGAGGCGGCCGTCGACCCGAACAACGACGGCGACACGCTCGACGCGGCTCGCGTCGCGCTCGTGGGCGTGGTCGAGCCGTACGCCTCGTTCGCGGACGGCCCGCTCGCACGCGGGATCGGCGGAGCGACGATCCTGGACACGCTCGTCGTGGTTCCCGCCGGGAACGACGGCCTCGCGGGGCCGAGCTACGGGAGCATCGCCGGCCCAGGTGGCGCGCCCGACGCTCTGACCGTCGCGGCCTCCGACGCGAGGCCCGCGACCCCGACGGTGCGCGTGCTCGTGCGCGCGGGGCTCCGGGTCCTGTTCGAGGGCGCGCTTCCGCTCGGCGGCGCTCCGACCGAGACGGTGACCGCGGACGTCACGCTCGTGACGCGCGAGGAGGCAAGGAAGGGGATCGCCGGGCTCTTCGGGCCGGACGGCGTGAGCGTGATCGCCGGTCGGGCGGCGCTCCTCCCACGCGGAGCGCTCTCGGAGGAGGCCGTGGAGGAGGCGACCACGGCCGGCACGCTCGCGGTGCTCGTCGACGGGCCTCTGCCGGCGGGCGCCTTCAGCCTCGACGTGCCGGCGGGCGTACCGGTCGTCGGGCTGCCGCAGACGCTTGTGCAGGAGGTCAGGTCGTTCCTCGCGGCCGGAGTTCCGGTCACGGTGTCGATCGGGTCGGTCGACGTCGCGGAGAACGTCGGCGGCGGGTCGATCGCGGCGTTCTCCTCACGTGGCCTCGCGCTGGGCGGCGGGCTCAAGCCGGACGTCCTGGCGGCCGGGGTGGCGGTGCCGACCTCGGAGCCGGGGCGTGGGGACGAGGGCGAGGTTCGCTTCGGCACCGTCAGCGGGACGAGCGCGGCAGCCGCGATCGCGGCCGGCGCGGCGGCCGTTCTTGCAGAGGGGCGTCCGCGCGTCGACGCGGCGGAGCTCCGCGGGCTGCTGGTCGGGTCGGCCCAGCGAACGGATCTCGACCCCGCGGCCTCGGGTGCCGGGCTCGTCGACCTCCGCTCGGCCGTCCAGCAGGAGCTGGTCGCGACGCCGGCGTCAGTGTCGTTCGGGACGGTCGACGACGCGCCCGAGTTCGATCGCTTCGGGCTGGAGCGGACGATCCGCGTGCGGAACGTCTCCACACGGACGCTCGACGTCGGGATCGGGCTCGCCGCGCTCGCGCCGAAGGGCGTCCAGATCTCGGTCGACCCCGATCGGCTGCGCCTGAGGCCCGGAGGGAGCGCCGCCGTCGTCGTCCGGGCGGACACGCAGGAGCTGTCCGAGGAGGCTGGCGTGGCCACGGGCGAGCTCGTCCTCCGGGTGGCAGGAGCGCAGGAAGCCCGCGTCCCGTGGGCGGTCGCCGTTCCCGAGAAGGACGTCGACCTGATCTCGGGCCTGACCCTGCGCCGAACCGGGCCGCGCGTGTCGGATGCCACCCCTGCCGTCCTCGGCCTCGTCGCGGGAGCCGTGACCTCGACACCCGACCCGCAGGTTCGGGCCGTCGACGAGCTGGACGTGCAGCTCTGGCGGGGAGAGAGGCTCCTCGGCGTCCTCGCCAGGCGGCGCGAGCTGCTTCCGGGCCGGTACACGTTCGGGCTCACGGGCCGCGACCCGAGCGGCCGGCGTCTCCGCCGGGGGCGCTACGTCGTGCGCGTCGTCGCCCGGCCGGGAGACGGCACCCGGCGGCAGGTCGAGGCCATCGACTACGCGATTCCGTGACCGTCCTATACTCGCGCCGTCCCGTCGAGTCGAGGAGGCGCGTGTCATGTCCGAGGCGGTAGCAAGGGCTTCACACCTTCGGGAGAACCCCTTCGAGATCGCACGGTCGCAGCTCAGGCGCGTCGGTGAGGCCTTCGGCATCGACCCCGATCTCATCCGCGTTCTCTCGCAGTGCAAGAAAGGGGTCGAGGTGTCGATCCCGGTCTCCATGGACGACGGGTCGATCGAGGTCTTCATCGGCTATCGCGTGACCCACAACATCGCCCGCGGGCCCTCGAAGGGCGGTATCCGGTACCACCCCGACGTCACGCTCGACGAGGTCAAGTCGCTCGCGATGTGGATGACCTGGAAGTGCGCTCTCATGGCACTTCCGTTCGGCGGCGCCAAGGGCGGCGTCGTCTGTCAGCCCAAGGACCTGTCCCTCGGAGAGCTCGAGCGGATGACGCGCCGCTACACGAGCGAGATCATCAACGACATCGGGCCTGAGCGGGACATCCCGGCGCCGGACGTCGGCACGAACGGCCGGGTGATGGCGTGGATGTTCGACACGTTCTCGATGAACAAGGGGCACTCGGTGCTCGGAGTGGTCACCGGGAAGCCGCTGTCGCTCGGCGGGTCGCTCGGGCGCGAGGAGGCGACCGCCCGCGGGTCGCTCTACTGCACCCAGGCGCTCGCCGGAAAGCTCGGGGAGCGGATCGCGGACTACACCGTCGCGATCCAGGGCTTCGGCAACGTCGGCGCGCATCTCGCACGTCTCCTGCACGCGGAGGGAGCGAAGGTGGTGGCGCTCTCGGACTCCCGGAGCGGCGTCCACAACCCGGCGGGCATCGACGTCCCGGCCGCACTGGCGCACAAGCAGGAGCACGGGGTGCTCGAGGGTCTCGCGAACGCGGAAGCGGTGACGAACGAGGAGCTCGTCGAGCTTCCCTGCGACCTGCTCGCGCCTTGCGCGCTCGAGCAGGTCGTCACCGAGAAGAACGCGGACAAGGTGAAGGCGCGGATCGTCTGCGAGGGCGCGAACGGGCCGGTGACGCCCGCCGGTGACGCGATCCTGGACGATCGCGGGATCGTCGTGATGCCCGACGTGCTTGCGAACGCGGGCGGGGTCGTCGTCTCCTACTTCGAGTGGGTGCAGGGCCTCCAGGAGTACTTCTGGCGCGAGGACGAGGTCAACGCCAAGCTGCACGACATCGTCGCGCGCGCGTTCGAGGAGGCGTGGTACACGCACGAGAGCCGGGCGATGAGCCTGCGCCTCGCCTCCTACGGCCTCGCGGTGCAGCGGGTGGCGGAGGCGACGACGACGCGGGGTCTCTACCCGTAGCCGCCCGGCTGGTCACGCTCTACCACGCCGAGAACTGCCACCTCTGCGAGCGGGCGATCGAGGTCGTGCGCGAGGTGCAGGAAGAGCTCGGGTTCGACCTCGCGCTCGTGGACGTCGGCCGAGACCCGGAGCTCGAGTCGCGCTACCGGGAGCACCTCCCGGTCGTCGAGATCGACGGGGACCGTGCGTTCACGGTACTTCGTGGACGCCGGCGCGCTGCGGGCCCGGCTCTCGCGCTGACGGTTCCTGGCGCGGGAGTCGGGGCGCCCCTGGCAGAATCGTGACACTTTGTCACAAGCGGTGAGGAGAGGATGAACGTGGCCGAGCGTCTTACCGTCGGGGTCGCGGCGCGTCTGAGCAGGTACCTCCAGGTGCTGACACAGGCCAGGAAGATGGGCAAGGAGCGGATCTCGTCCCAGGAGATCGCCGAGTACACGAACATCAACGCGACGCAGATCCGCCGCGACCTGTCCGCCTTCGGCAAGTTCGGCAAGCGGGGGGTCGGGTACCGGACGGACGCGCTGCTCGACGAGATCCGGAAGATCCTGCGGACGCAGGGCCAGCACAACATCGCGCTCGTCGGCGCCGGCCGGCTCGGCACGGCGGTCACGGGCTCGCCCATCTTCGCCGAGCACGGCATCACGATCGCCGCGATCTTCGACAACGACCCCGACAAGGTCGGCCAGCGGATCGGCGACCTCGAGGTGAGCTCGATGGCCGACGTCACCGAGGTCTGCCGCGACCGGAACATCATCGTCGGCGTGCTCGCGGTCCCCGCCGAGAACGCGCAGGAGGCGGCGGACGCGCTCGTGCAGGCAGGAGTGAAGATCGTCTTCAACTACTCGGAGGCGCTGCTCGACGTCCCCGCCGACGTCGCCGTGCACACCTCCAACCCCGCCGTCGATCTCCTCTACGCCCTCTACTTCCACCTGACCTGAGCTCGCAGGCCGCGGAACCAGGGTGACAGTCTCCTGCGGGGACAGTCACCCCGCGACGCGACGGTGACAGTCCCTGCGGAACAGTCACACCGCGAAACCAGGCCACAGGGACAGTCACCCTGGAAAGGCGAAGATGCGCGGATGAGAATCCTCCTCTGGCACGGGTATCTCCTGGGCGGGACCGGGTCGAACGTGTACACGCGCCAGCTCGCACGCGAGTGGAGCCGCGCCGGGCACGAGGTGACGGTCTTCTGCCAGGACCGCGATCCGGGCCGCTACGACCTCGGCGGCGCGGAGGTCGTTCGTCCCGACGTGGACGGCCTGCTCCCGGTCTTCGTCCTCGACCGCTACGAGGGCTACGACGTGAAGCTCGTGCAGGACTGCACGCGCGAGGAGCTCGACGCCTGGGTCGAGGCCAACGCGGCGGCCGTCCGAGAGCACCTTCCCGCGGACCTCGTCTTCTGCAATCACGTGCTGCTCGGCGGGCCGGTCGGCGCGGCGAGCGGAGCCCGCTATGCGGTCAAGGCGCACGGGTCGGAGCTCGAGTACTCGATGCGCGGTCGGCCGGAGCTCGAGGCATGGGGGAGGGAAGCGCTCGCCGGCGCGGCAGCCGTGTTCGTCGGCTCGGGCCACATCCGCGACGTGCTCGAGGAGGTCTGCGGGCACGTCGACCGGGTGCACGAGGTCCCGCCGGGCGTCGACGTCGAGGAGTGGCGCCCTCGCGCTCGCGAGGAGGCGCTCGCAGCCCTGCTCGACGAGGCGAGGCTCGACCCGCCGAATCCCGGGAACGCCGAGGAGCGCCTCCCCGACGAAGGCAACGCAGAGAGGCTGGCCGTGTTCCTCGCCGACCCCTCGATCCCGACGGTCGTCTACTTCGGGAAACTGCTCGAGAACAAGGGGGTCCACGTGCTGCTCGAGGCGCTCGACCGCGTCGACGCCCGCGCGGTCGTGGTCGGCTTCGGCGACTACCGCGAGGAGCTCGAGGGGCTCGCCGACCCGGCTCGCGTGGTCTTCACCGGCCCGTTCGAGCACCGCCACCTCGTCCACCTGCTCGCGCTCGCGGACGCCTGCGTCGTCCCCTCGATCTTCCCCGAGGCGTTCGGCATGGTTGCGGCCGAGGCCGCCGCGGCGGGCTGCCCCCCGATCGTCGCGCGCCACTCCGGGCTCGCCGAGGTCGCCGAAGGGCTCGAGGCGGAGTACCCGTCCGGGCCTCGGCCGGCTGGCGTCGTTCCCGACCGGTGACGCCCTCGCGCTGCGCGAGCGGCTCCAGGCGCTGCTCGCGCTCACCGGAGCCGAGCGCGAGGAGGTGCGGGCCGCCGCCCGCCGTGCGGCCCTCGAGCGCTGGAGCTGGGCGGGGGTTGCGGAGCGTCTGCTCGCCCGCAGCCGCTGACAACGCTTCAAATACGATAGTGCGCCGATGGGCGACGAGCAGAAGCTCGCTCCGGAGGAGCTGATCGCAGAGGCGCGCGAGCGCTTCGAGATCGCGACCGACTTCACGGTCGCGGTCGAGGAGGAGTTCGCGCTTCTCGACCCCTCCACCCTCGAGCTCACGAACCGCTTCGAGGACGTTCAGGCAGCGGCCCGCGGCACGTCGCTCGAGCCGCATCTCGTGGGGGAGCTCATCGCCTCCGAGGTCGAGATCCGCACCGGCCGCTGCGACTCCTTCGCGGACGTCCCGGCTGCGATGTCGGAGCGTCGCGCGCAGCTCCAGTCGCTCGTCGAGCCGATGGAGCTCGTCCTCGGAGCCACGGGCACGCATCCCTGGTCCGACTGGAAGGACCAGCGGATCATCGACACGCCGCACTACCGTCGGAACGACGAGATCCTCCGCTACGTCGTGTGGCGCAACAACTCCTTCGGGCTCCACGTCCACGTCGCGATCAACGGGCTCGATCGCGTCATCGCGGTCGCCGACGGGCTCCGCAACTTCCTCCCCGAGCTGCTCGCCCTCTCGGCGAGCTCCCCGTTCGTCGAGGGCGTCAACACGGGACTGCACTCGGCGCGGACGCAGATCTTCACGCGCTTCTTCCCCCGCTGCGGCGTGCCGGACGCGTTCCGCTCGTGGGACGAGTACGAGCGGTTCGTCCGGTTCCTCTACGACACGGGCTCGATCACCGAGCACACGCAGATCTGGTGGAGCGTCCGGCCGCACCTCGCCTTCCCGACGGTCGAGATCCGCGTCTGCGACGGCCAGCCCGACCTGGGGGAGGCGCAGTCCCTCGCGGCGCTCGCGGCGTCCCTCGCCGCCCGCATCGCGCTCGCGTTCGACGAGGGCCAGCCCGTGGCGCCGCTTCCGGGCCGGCTGATCGAGGAGAACTTCTGGCGGGCGATCCGCTTCGGGCTCTCCGGCGAGCTCGTCGACTTCGAGCGGGGGGAGCCGATTCCCGCAAGGCGGCGCATCGAGGAGCTGATCGAGTGGGTCCTTCCGGCCGCGCAGGCGATCGGCGCCGCCCCGTACCTCGCCGTGCCCGAGCGGAACGCGGCCGAACGGCAGATCGAGCGCTTCGCGGAGGGGGCGACGCTGGAGCAGATCTATGCCGAGCAGGTGCGCGCCACGGAGCCGATCGGTGGCTGAGGACGAGCTCCCGACCGAGGAGGAGCTGCGCGATGCCCTGGGGCGGGTCGGCGTGTCCGACGTACTCGTGAACGCGCTCTCGGCGGCGGCCTCGCTGGGCTTCCACCGCGTCTCCGCGGAGGCGCGCGACCTTCCGCAGGCGCGGCTCGCGATCGAGGCCCTGCGTGCGCTCGAGCCCGTGCTCCGGGAGGGCGGCGTCGAGGAGTCGGTCCTGCGCGACCTCGAGCAGGCGCGCGCGAACCTCCAGCTGGCCTACGCCGAGGCGGTGGCCCGGGGGGCCGGGGCGGCGGCACCCGAGACGGAAAGCCGGTGACAGTCACCTGCGGTGACAGCCAGCCTGCGCGCGGAAAGACGGTGACAGTCACCTGCGGTGACAGCCAGCCTGCGCGCGGAAAGACGGTGGCAGTCACCTGCGGTGACAGTCACCTTGCGTTCGGAGAGTCGGTGACAGTCACCTTGCGAACCGCGGAACGCGGAGCTTGTGATAGATAATCCGCCGCGCCGGGGCGACTCGGCGCTCATCTTGTGACGGCCTCACCGACCGGAGGATCATGGACTTCTTCGTAGACCACGCCGTCGGGTTCGCGCTTGCCTGCGCAGCCGTGGCGGTCCTGTACGGCCTGTATCTCACCTGGTGGCTGCTCAAGCAGCCGGCGGGGAACGAGCGGATGCGGGAGATATCGGGCGCGGTCCAGGAGGGTGCCGCGGCGTACCTGCGCAAGCAGTACACGACGATCGCCGTCGTGGCCGTGGTGCCGTTCCTCCTGCTCGGCTTCTACAACGAGCTGGGCTGGGGCACCGCGATCGGGTTCCTGATCGGCGCGCTCCTCTCGGCCGCGGCCGGCTTCATCGGCATGAACGTGGCCGTGCGCTCGAACTCGCGCACCGCCGAGGCGGCGCGCGAAGGCCTGCAGCCCGCCTTCAAGGTCGCGTTCCGCGCGGGCTCGGTCACCGGCCTGCTCGTCGTCGGGCTCGGGCTGCTCGGCGTCGCCGGCTACTACTGGGTGCTCACCGACTGGATCGGGAACGATCCGTCGTCGGCCGTCGACGACCTCGTCGGTCTCGCCTTCGGCGGCTCGTTGATCTCCGTCTTCGCCCGTCTCGGCGGCGGCATCTACACGAAGGCCGCCGACGTCGGCGCGGACCTCGTCGGGAAGATCGAGGCCGGCATCCCCGAGGACGACCCCCGCAACCCCGCGGTCATCGCCGACAACGTCGGCGACAACGTCGGGGACTGCGCGGGCATGGCCGCCGACCTCTTCGAGACGTACGCGGTCACGGCGGTCGCGGTGATGCTGCTCGGGATCGGGTTCGAGAACACCGACCTGTGGCTGTACCCGTTCGCCCTCGGCGGCATCTCGATCCTCGCCTCGATCGTCGGCACGTTGTTCACACACGTCGGCACCGGGAAGAACGCGATCATCAACGCGCTCTACCGGAGCGTCCTCGTCGCGACCGTGCTCTCGGCCGTCGGGTTCATCCCGGTGACGATGGCGTTCGACGACCGCACCGAGGAGTTCGACTTCTGGAACCTGTACGGCTCGGCGCTCATCGGCCTCGCGGTGACGTTCCTGCTCGTCGCGATCACCGAGTACTACACGGGTACCCGCTGGAAGCCGGTGAAGGACATCGCGAAGGCCTCCCAGACCGGCCACGCGACGAACATCATCGCGGGACTCGCCGTCGGGATGCAGGCGACCGCCCTTCCCGTGGTCGTGATCGCCGCGGGGGTCGTGGGTGCGTACTACGCAGCCGGCGAGGCCCTCTACGGGATCGGCGTCGCGGTCATGGCGCAGCTCTCCATGACGGGCCTGATCGTCGCGCTCGACGCCTACGGCCCCGTGACGGACAACGCAGGTGGGATCGCAGAGATGGCGGACCTTCCCGAGTCGGTGCGCGGGATCACCGATCCGCTCGACGCCGTCGGCAACACGACGAAGGCGGTCACGAAGGGCTACGCGATCGGCTCGGCCGGCCTCGCGGCGCTCATCCTGTTCGACGAGTTCGGTCGTGGACTGGCGGAGGAGGGCCTCACGGTCTCGTTCTCGCTCGACGACCCGTGGGTCATCGCAGGGCTGTTCATCGGCGGCCTCATGCCGTTCCTCTTCGCCTCGCTCGCGATGCAGGCGGTCGGCCGCGTCGGCGGCCAGGTCGTCGAGGAGGTGCGTCGCCAGTTCCGCGAGGACCCGGGGATCATGGAGCGGACGTCACGGCCCGACTACTCGCGCGCGATATCGATCGTGACCGGCTCGGCGATCAAGGAGATGATGGTGCCGGCGCTCATCCCGGTCGCGTTCCCGATCGTCGTCGGGATCATGAAGCCGGAGATGCTCGGCGGCCTGCTCATCGGGACGATCGTCACCGGCATCTTCCTCGCGATCTCGATGACGTCTGGCGGAGGCGCCTGGGACAACGCGAAGAAGACGATCGAGGACGGCCTGTACGGCGGGAAGGGCTCGGAGGCCCACGCCGCGGGCATCACGGGCGACACGGTCGGCGATCCCTACAAGGACACCGCGGGCCCGGCGATCAACCCGATGATCAAGATCGCGAACATCGTCGCGATCCTGCTCATCCCGGTGATCGCCTCGATCCACGGCTGAGGCGTCGCGGCGCCGAACTGCGAGAGGCGGCCCCCCGGGCCGCCTCTCGTCGTTTCGGGGGCCCTCGGATGGGCGATTGCCGAGCCGCCCGGCGTGACTAGGGTCGGGACCGTCGTCAGGACACCGGCCGCTCCGCAAGGCGGCCGCAACAGAGGAGAGGAGACAACGTGCGACGATCACTCGTCGCGCTGGCATCGCTCGCCGCGATGACCGCGCTGCTCAGCTCGAGTGCCGGTGCGGGTGCCAGCCCGACGCCCCACTCGTATCTGATCATGGCCAAGGGCAAGCTGCCCGCCGATCTCGCCGCGCAGGTGGAGGCTGCGGGCGGGACGCTCACGAACACCATCCCGGCGGTCGGGATCGCCGTCGCCAGCTCGGCGAGCGCCGACTTCCGGTCCAACGCCGGCGCGCTCGGCAGGGTGGTACCGAACAGCGCAATCTCCTGGCTCGAGCCCACGAAAGTCGTTTCCGGACCGAGCTTCGCCTACCCGCCGACGAGCGGTGACAACGACACCCGCTTCGACCTCCAGTGGGGGCACACGGCGGTCGACTCGGTGGGCGCCTGGAACGCGGGGTACCGCGGCGCCGGCACGCTCATCGCCGTTCTCGACACGGGCTTCTACCTGGGCCATGCGGACATCGCCGCCAACGTCGTCGGCACCGCGAGCATGGTCTCGGGCGAGGGGCCCGGCTGGTCGGGCGCCGCCGGCGCGTTCAGCCACGGCACCCACGTCGCCGGCATCGCCGCGGCGCCGGACAACGCGTTCGGGACGATCGGCGTCGCACCCGAGGCGAAGCTCCTGCTCGTCAAGGTGCTCTCCGACGCCACCGGGAGCGGGAGCTTCGAGGACGTCGTCGAGGGGATCGTCTACGCCGCAGACCACGGCGCGGAGGTCATCAACATGAGCCTCGGCGGGACGCTTGCGAAGCACGGGTACCTGGACGACATGGGCACGGCAGACCCGAGCGACGACGTCTGGGTCACCGCGCCGGAGGTCCAGGAGCAGAAGAACGCCGTCGCACGCGCGACCGCGTACGCCTACCAGCGGGGAGCGACCGTGATCACCTCCGCCGGGAACGAGGCGAGCGACGCCGACCACACGGCCGACGTCTTCCACCTGCCGTCCGACGCGCCACACGTGCTCTCGATCGCGGCGACCGCTCCGATCGGTTGGGCGAAGGCACCGCAGACGACGTTCCTGGACAACCCTGCGAGCTACACGAACTTCGGCCAGTCGGTGATCGACTTCGCGGCCCCGGGCGGCGACGCCGTCTACCCGGGCAACGAGAACTGCACGGTCGCCGGCGTCACGAGGCCGTGCTGGGTCTTCGACCTCGTGTTCTCGCCGGGCGCGGCGGTCGGCGCCACGCAGTTCTACTTCTGGGCCGGTGGGACGAGCATGGCCGCGCCGCACGCCTCCGGCGTCGCGGCGATCATCATCGGGAAGAACGGTGGCTCGATGGGCCCGGCACAGGTCGAGGCCGCGCTTCGCGCGTCGGCCGACGACCTCGGCAAGCCCGGCAACGACGACTTCTACGGGGCCGGCCGTGTGAACGCGGCCAACGCCGTGGACTGATCGAGCGGGCGAACACGCGGAGCCGGGATCCGCGCCGTCGGATCCCGGCTTCCGCGCACACCACGCGGACACCGCGGCCGCCAAGCGGCCGTGCTTCAGGGGTCTTCCGCGCGAGCCGGGATCCGCGCCGGGGACCCCGACCTGCGCACACCACGCGGACGAGCTGTCGCCACGACCGCGGCCGCGAAGCGGACGCGCTTCAGGGGTCTTCGCGCGAGCCGGGATCCGCGAGAGCGGATCCCGGCTCTGCGCGACAACAGAGCCCGAGCGTAGACTCACGCGCCGTGCCTGGTCGCCGTCGCAGACGGCAGGTGGAGATGGAGCGGGTCCTCGGGACCCCGGCGCTCTTCGCCACCGCGTACGGCAACGTCGGCTCCTCCATCTACTACGCGCTCGGCCTCACCGCCTTCTACGCGCTCGGGCTGACCCCGCTCGTGTTCGTCGCGGCCGGGATCGTGTTCGCCGCCACCGCGGCGACCTACGCCGAGGGTACCGCCCGCTTCCCGGAGGCCGGAGGCTCGGCGAGCTTCTCGCGGCATGCCTTCGACGAGCTCGTGAGCTTCACCGCGGGCTGGGCGCAGATGCTCGTGTACGTCGTCACGGTCGGGGTGTCGGCCTTCTTCGTCCCTCACTACCTCTCGATCTTCTGGGAGCCACTCCGGGAGAACCCGTGGGACGTCGTCGGAGGCGTCGTCGTCATCGTCGCGCTCGTCGCGCTGAACGTCGTCGGCGTGCAGGAGGCGGCACGGCTCTCGATCTCCCTCGCCGTCCTCGACTTCGCGACGCAGGTCCTTCTTGTCGTCATCGGCTTCGCGCTCGTGTTCAACCCGGACGTGCTCGTCGAGAACGTGCACTGGGGAGTCGCTCCCACCTGGTCGAACCTCGCGATCTCGATCCCGGTGGCGATGCTTGCCTACACGGGGGTCGAGACCGTCTCGAACCTGGCCGAGGAGGCGCGAGACCCGGTGCGCACGGTGCCGAATTCGTACAAGCTCGTCGCAGGGGCGGTGTTCGCCATCTACTTCACGCTGCCGCTCGTGGCGCTCTCGGCGCTGCCGGTGCAGGAGATCGACGGCAAGCTGACGACGTACCTCGCACTCCCGCCGGAGGAGGGCGGCTACGCGAACGACCCGATCCTGGGGGTCGTGCGGAACCTCGGCCTCGAGGGGTTCTCCCTGGACGCGGCGGAGGTGTACGTCGGGGTGCTCGCGGCGACGATTCTCGTCATCGCGACCAACGCGGGC
The DNA here is from genome assembly GCA_963750595.1 of uncultured Actinomycetes bacterium. Lineage (GTDB taxonomy): Bacteria > Actinomycetota > Thermoleophilia > Gaiellales > Gaiellaceae > GMQP-bins7. The sequence goes on from CAVVRG010000005.1 coordinate 203,742, forward strand.
GTGATCGGGGCCTCCCGCATCACGTACTCGATGGCGAGCCACCGCCAGCTGCCCGAGGCGCTCCGGCGGCTGCACCCGCGCTTCAAGACGCCCTGGCTGTCGCTCGTGCTCTTCTCGGGGATCGCCCCGATCCTCGTGATCCTCCCCGGAAGCGTGAACTTCGTGGGCACGCTGTACTCGCTCGGGGCGACGCTCTCGTTCACGATCGCGCACATCTCGCTCGTGCGCCTCCGCATGCGCGAGGGGGCGGAGGCCGAGGTCGTGTACCGGGCGCGTCCCAACCTCCGCGTCGGAGGCGTCGTCTGGCCGCTGTTCGCGATCGGAGGGGCAATCGCGACCGGCGCGTCGTTCCTCGTCCTCGTCGTGCAGAACCCGACCACGCGCTGGGCAGGCCTCGGGTGGATGGTGCTCGGCCTCGTGGGTTACGCCGTCTATCGGCGGCGGTTCGTGCAGTCGTCGGTGCGCGAGCTCGTGAAGGCGCCGCCCGCGTTCGGCCCCGCGCTCGCCCTCGAGTACCGGCGCCTGCTCGTGCCGGTGATCCCCGGTCAGCCCTCCGATGCCGCCATGGACGTCGCCTGCCGCCTGGCCGCGGAGCGCGGGTCGCGCATCTTCGCGCTCAACGTCCTCGAGATCCCACTCGACCAGCCGATCACGCACGAGCTGCCCGAGCTCGAGCGCGAGGCGAACCGCGAGCTCGACGAGGCCCAGGCGATCGGCAACTCGTACGGCGTGAACGTCCTCACCCGCCTCGAGCGCGCCCGGGCCGCCGGACCGGCGGTCGTGAACGAGGCCGACGCCAGGAACGCGGAGATCATCGTCCTCGGCGCGCCGCGGAGGCGCCTCACCGCCGCCCAGGCGGCGGTCCTCGGGAGCACGGTGGACTACATCCTCAAGCATGCGAGGTGCCGCGTGCTCGTCACGGCCTCGGAGGGGACGTGAGGGCGTACTCGTGGGCGGTGGTCGCCTTCTCCGCCGCCTTCGTCGCGATCGGGATCGCTCTGCTCGTGCGCACCGCCGCGGCGGGAGGCGGCGTCGTCGGCTTCCTGCTCGGCGCTCTCTTCATCGCTCTCGGCGCCGCCCGACTGACCCTGGAGCGCAAGAGACGTGGCCCGTAAGCTCCGCGGCTTCGAGCGGGTGCTCGACGCGCCCGCGCTGTTCGCGGTCGCGTACGGCGAGATCGCCTCGTCGCTCTACATCGCGCTCGGGATCGTCGCGGCGGCCGCGCTCGGCCTGACCCCGCTCGTCCTCCTCGTCACCGGGGCGTTGTTCTTCCTCGTCTCGCTCTCGTACGCCGAGGGAACCGCCGCCCTGCCCGAGACGGGCGGGGCGGCGACGTTCGTGCGGCGGGCCTTCAACGACCTGGCCGGGTTCGTCGCGGGTTGGGCGCTCTTCCTGGACTTCCTCATCGTGATCGCGCTCTCGGCGCTGTTCGTGCCGCACTACGTCGGCGCCGCGATCTCCGCTCCGTCCTTCCGAAACGACCCGTGGGACGCGCTGCTCGGCTGCGCGCTGATCGCCGGTATCGCGGGAGTCCGCCTCGCGCGCCGGACGCGCCTGCACGTCGGGTCGCTGGCCATCGCGGTGCTCGACCTCCTCGTGCAGGGGGTCCTCGTCGTGCTCGGTCTCGCCTTCCTCGTCTCACCGGAGACCCTGGTCGAGGGGCTGGGATTCGAGCGCGGGCAGGACTGGAGCGACCTCGCCTTCGCCCTGCCACTGGCCATGCTCGCCTACACGGGCCTCGAGACGGTCGCCAACCTCGCCGAGGAGACCCGCGAGCCCGGTCGCGATCTGCCGAGGTCGCTCTTCTCGGCCGTCGGGCTCGTCGTCGCGGTGACGGTGCTCATCGCGAGCATCGGCCTCTCGGCGTTCCCGGCCTCGGGAGGAGAGACGGCGCTCGGGGACGAGTGGCTGGAGGCGCCGCTCGTCGGGATCGCGGTCGCCTTCGACGGATCGCTGCCGGACCTCGTCGTGGACATCGTCCGCGTCGCGGTCGGCATCTCGGGTGCGCTGATCCTCGTCGCCGCGGCCACGACCTCGTTCTCCGGCATCACGCGCCTGGCCTACTCGCTCGCCGGGCACGGTTCGCTTCCGCGGCGTTTCGCGAGGTTCGAGCGGCGGGCTCTCGTCTCGAGCGAGGCGATCGCAATCGCGGCCGGGCTCGCGATCGGCCTCATCGTGCTCATGGAGGTCGCGGGTGGGGGCGACCCCGCCTTCCTCGCGGCGATGTACTCGTTCGGCGTCCTCGTCGCGTTCACCGCCGCCCAGCTCGCCGTGCTTCGGCTCCGGGTGCGCGAGCCCGATCTCGAGCGGCCCTTCCGGGCGCGCCCGAACGTGACGGTGCGCGGACGGTCGCTGCCGCTCGCCGCGCTCGTCGGCGCGCCGCTCACCCTCCTCGTGTGGGTGCTCGCCCTCGTCACCCATCCGGGCGCCCGCTACGCCGGGCCGGCCTGGCTCGCGCTCGGCCTCGTGATCTTCGTCGTCGTCCGCCGCACCGGCCGACGCGGGCTGCTCGAGCACGTGGCTCCCGTCGGGACCCTTCCGGCAGGAGCGGAGTTCGGCCGCATCCTCGTCCCGGTGAAGCTCGGTGACATCGGCGAGGAGATGGTTGCGACGGCGATCGCGCTCGCCAAGGAGCGCGGCGCGGAGATCGAGGCCGTCACGGTCGTCCGCGTTCCCCGGAAGTACCCACTCGAGGGGCCGCTCCCGTCGGACGTCGCCGCGAAGGTCGATGCCGCCCTGGACGAGGCTCGATTGCTCGGCGAGGAGCACGGCGTCGAGGTGCGGACGGGAGTGCTGCGAGCGCGCTCGATCGGCCACGCGATCGTGGACGAGGCCCGCGCGCGCGACGCGGACCTCGTCGTCATGGGCTCGTCGGCGCGGTGGCGGAGGCAGTCCCGCTTCTTCTCCCCGACCGTCGACTTCGTCCTGCGGCGCGCCCCCTGCGAGGTGCTCGTCGTCACCTTCCCGGAGGGCTCCTTCCCCGAGGGATCCGTCGAGGAGTAACCTGACGCGCCGTGAAGGCCGTCGTCATCGGATGCGGTCGCGTCGGCTCGGCGGTCGCGAAGGGTCTCTTCGCCGCCGGCTGGGACGTGACCGCGGTCGACGAGAGCGAGGACGCGCTCATTCGCCTCGGCCCGGTCTGGAAGGGAGGGTTCGTCGTCGGGCACGGCATGGACGTCTCCGTGCTGGAGCGCGCCGGGATCGACCAGGCCGACGCGGCCGTCGTCTCCACGAACGGCGACAACACGAACCTCGTCATCGGGCAGGTCGTGCAGAAGCGCTACGAGATCCCCTGCGTCGTCGTCCGGGTGCTCGACCCGGCGCGTGCCGAGTTCTACGCGAGCCGCGGCCTGCGGACGGTCTGTCCCACGGAGACGGCGATCTCGGTCCTGCTCGAGACGGTCCGCGAGACCACGCCTGTTCCGGAGGAGGCCGCGTCCTGATGTACGTCGTCGTCGCGGGCGGTGGGAAGGTCGGGGCGAACTCGACGCGGACGCTGCTCGAGATGGGCCACGAGGTTACGCTCGTCGAGCAACGACCGGATCGGTTCGCGCGCCTCGAGGAGGAGTTCGGGCCGGTCGTGCTGCGGGGCGACGCGACCGAGATCAGCGTGCTCGAGCGCGCGGGCATCGCGCGCCCGCCGGAACTGCTCCTCGCCGTCACGGGGGACGACGAGGACAACCTCGTGATCTCGCAGATCGGGAAGGAGGGCTACGGCGTCCCGAAGGCGATCGCGCGCGTGAACGACCCGCGTAACCAGCCGCTCTTCGACCTACTCGGAATCACCCAGACCGTGTGCGCGACCACGAGCATCCTCGGCCTCGTCGAGCACGAGGTGCCCGAGCACGGCCTCGTGCAGCTCCTGAACCTCCAGCGCGAAGGCCTCAAGATCGTGGAGGTCCAGATCGAGAGCAACTCTCCCGCGGTGGGGACGCGCGTCGCCGGGCTCTCGCTTCCGCAGGGCTCGCGGCTCATCTCCGTCTTCCGCCACGGCCGCACGGAGCTCGTCGAGCCCGGCACCGTCATGCGCCCCGGCGACCAGGTGCTCGCGGTCGTCTCCGAGGACTCCGCACCGGACTTCCGCCGCGTCCTCCTGGGCGCGAAGAAGTAGCTCGTCCGCCGCGGATCGCGGCCTCAGAGGCGCCAGTAGCTGCGCGTGAGGAGCACGACGACGGGCACGATCTCGAGCCGTCCGACCCACATGAGGAGGATCATCGTGACCTTGGAGACGTCGCCGAGAGGGGCGAACGAGGCCATCGGGCCGGTGATGCCGAAGGCGGGGCCGCCGTTCCCGAGCGCGCTTCCCGAGACGGCGAGCACGTCGAGTGCCCCGAGGTCGACGCCGACGATCGCCGAGTCGACCCCGATGACCGCGGCGCCGAGCACCCAGAAGCCGACGTAGAGGAGGATGAACGCCGCGATCGCGCGCAGTGTGCGCTCGTCCACCGGGGACCCGTTCAGGCGAACCGGCATGACGAGCTCGGGGCTGACCGTCTGGTCGAGCTCGCGGCGCAGGACCTTGCCGAGGAGCACGTGGCGCACGACCTTGATCGACCCCGTGGTGGATCCCGCGGATCCTCCGACGAACATGAGCGCGAAGAGCGTCAGCACCGGGAGCACCGGCCACAGCGCGAAGTCCTCGGTCGCGTAGCCGGTCGTCGTGAGGACGGAGACCGCCTGGAACACGCCGTCGAGCACGACCTCCTCGCCGGAGGCGAGCCCGTAGCCCCAGACCTGGATCGTCAGCGCGACGGAGGCGACCAGCGCCAGGGCCAGATACAGCCGGAACTCCTCGTCCCGCAGGAACAGCCTCGGACGCCGGCGGACGAGCCCCCGGTACAGAAGCATGAAGTTGATCCCTCCGAGGAGCATGAACAGGGCGACGATCCACTGGGTCTCGGGCGAGAAGCCCTCCATGGAGTCCGCCTTCGTCGAGAAGCCGCCCGTCGGCACGGTCGAGAAGGCATGCGCGACGGCCTCGTACTCCGTCATCTCCTCGTCGATCCCGAGCCAGCCGAGCGAGGCGAGCGAGAGCGCGGCGAGGACCGTGAGCGCGACGTACAGGGTCCAGAGCGTGCGAGCGGTCTCCCGGATCCGTTCGGGGAGGCCGGCGATCTCCGGGCCGGGGAGCTCGGACTCCATCATCTGCCTGCCGCCCACGCGCAGCCGCGGCAGGACTGCGATCGCGAGGACGATGATCCCCATCCCGCCGAGCCACTGCGTGAACTGCCTCCACATGGCGAGGGATCGCGGGAGCGCGTCGTAGTCCGTCACGACGCTCGCGCCGGTCGTCGAGAAGCCCGACATGCCCTCGAGGTACGCGTCGATCGGGCTTCCGAGCTGGTCCCCGCCCTCGAAGAGGTAGGGCAGAGCGGCGAAGGCGGCGGTCATGAGCATCGTCGCGGAGACGACGAGGAATCCCTCGCGAACGCCCACGCGTGTCGCCGCCCCGTTCGTCATCCGCTCGAGTACGAGACCGATACCGCTCGTGATCGCTCCCGCGACGAGGAACGGCCAGACGGGCTCGTGGTACCAGAGAGCCAGGGCGGTCGGGAACAGAGCTGCGAGCCCGAGGTACTTCAGGAGCATCCCGATGAGGTTCGCGGCCGCGGGAAGGTCGACCGCGAGCCGGCGCCTCGGTCCGATTCGCCGAGCAGTCGCCTGGGGCAAGCTCAGAGCGCCTCGACGACCCGGGCGGCGTCGGCCGACTCGGTGAACACGATCACTCGGTCGCCCGCCTCCAGGACGTCCTCGCCGTGGGGGAAGATCGCCGTCCCGTTCCGCACGATCGCGCCGATGAGCGCGCCGTGGATCGGCATGTCCCTGAACTTCGACCCCACGTAGCGGCTCGTGTCCCGCGTCGTCACGTCGAGCACCTCGTACCGGCTCCCCTCGAGCAGGGCGATCTGCTTCGTCCTCGGGTCGTGGGCGAAGCGGATGATCTCCTCCGCGGTCACGGCGCGCGGGTTGACGGAGACGTCGATCCCGGCGTGGTCGAACGCCTGCACCGAGACGGCCTCGTGGGCGATGCCGATCGTGAAGGGAACGCCATGAACCTCTGCCAGCGAGGACGCGTACAGGTTCTTCGCGTCGTCGCGCATCGCGAAGACGGCCGCCTGTGCCTTGCCGATGCGCTCCCGCTCGAGGAAGTCGGGATCGAACCCGGTCGCGTTGTACACCCGTGCCTCGGGCAGCGCCTCCGCGACGCGGATCGCCTGTGCCTTCGACGCTTCGACGATGCGAACGCCGATCCCCTGCTCGAGCAGGACGCGTGCGATCGCCGTGCCCACCCGCCCGGCGCCGAAGATGACGACGTCGCGCACGACCGCCTCCCCCGGCGAGAGCAGCGCGCTCCAGGACTTCGCCGCCTGCGGTGAGCCGATCACGACGATCCGGTCTCCGGGGCGGATGACGTCGTCGCCGCCCGGCAGGAGCGTCTCGCCTCCCCGGATGATCGCCGCGACCTTCGAGTCCCTGGGCGTGCTCGCCTGGCGCAAGGGGAGGTCGACGACGTCCGGGGAGGCGCCCTCCTCCACCTCGAACTCGACGATCTGGACCTGGCCCTCGGCGAAGACGTCGGTCTGCCGCGCAGCGGGGACGCCGATGATCCGACTGATCGCGTTGGCCGTCTCGAGCTCGGAGCAGACGACGAAGTCGACGTCGAGCTGCCCGGACCGCCAGAGGTCGACGTACTCGACGTTCGACGTGCGGATCACCGTCGTCGCGCCGGGCGCCTCGAGACGCGCGAACATCCCGGCGACGAGGTTCACCTCGTCGCGCGAGGTGCAGGCGATGACGAGGTCGACGTCCCGGATGCCCGCCGCCGCGAGGTCGTGCCGGCTCGCGCCGTCGGCCTCCTGGGTCGCGACGTCGAATCGCTCCGCGAGAGCCCGCAGGCGTGCCTGCTCGGTGTCGACGACCATCACCTCGTGCTCGTGGTGGAGGGCCTCGACGACCGCAGACCCGACCTGTCCGGCCCCGATCAGGAAGATGCGCACGGCCGCGTAGCGTACTCCGGCCGTCGTGCGCCGTCAGCCGTCGGCTACCGTGATCCCGTGCGTCCGGCGTCCACGCTTGCGGCCCTCGTCGTGGGTGTCGCGCTCGTGAGTCTCGTAGGGTCGGCAGCGGCTGCCGAGAGCGCGTTCCGCCTCGCCGTCGTGGCACGCGGGTTCGACGAGCCCCTGCACATCGCGGCCGCTCGGGGCGAGCCGCGACGCCTGTACGTCGTCGAGCAGGGCGGGACGGTGCGCGTCGTGGAGAGGGGGCGGATCCGGCCCGGGCTCTTCCTCGACGTCCGCGATCGCACCGAAGGCGGAGGCGAGCAGGGCCTCCTCGGCCTCGCCTTCGACCCGGGCTACGCGAAGAACCGGTTCCTCTACGTCAACTACACGGACAGGAGCGGCGACACGCGCGTCGTTCGGTACCGGACGAACGGCCGGCGGGCACTCCCGGGCACCGCGCGACAGCTTCTTCGCGTCGACCAGCCGTACTCGAACCACAACGGCGGGGACCTCGCCTTCGGGCCGGACGGCTTCCTCTACGTCGGTCTCGGCGACGGAGGCGCGGGCGGCGATCCCGAAGGGCGGGCGCAGAACATGAGCACCTACCTCGGCAAGATGCTGCGACTGAACGTCCGCCGTCCGGGCTCGGCGCCGGAGATCGTCGGGCTCGGGCTGCGCAACCCGTGGCGCTACTCGTTCGACCGCGCGACGGGCGACCTCTACATCGGCGACGTCGGTCAGGGGTCCGTGGAAGAGGTCGACTACACGCCGAGATCGAGCCCCGGGCTCGAGAACTACGGCTGGAACCTGTACGAGGGCTCGCGGCGCTTCGAGGAGGGCGAGCCGGGCCCGGGACGGCTCGTCTTCCCGGTCTTCGAGTACGGGCGGGCCGGGGGGAGCTGCACCATCGTGGGGGGCTACGTCTACCGCGGGAAGGCGCGGCCCGCCGAGCGGGGCCGCTACGTCGTCGGTGACTACTGCAGCGGGATCGTCTGGAGCTTCCGCGTCCGGGCCGGGGAGGCCGCGGGCGTGCGGCGCGAGCCGTTCCGCATCGCCGGTCTCACCTCGTTCGGCGAGGATCTCGCAGGCGAGCTCTACGCCGTCAGCCAGGCCGACGGCACGCTCTACCGGTTGAGCTGAGTTGTGCGCAGGATCGGAATCCGCCGAGCGGATTCCGATCGCGCCAAGATCCCTGAAGGCGCCCGCTTCGCGGTCGCGTCGTAGGGCAAGACGCGCGGCGGTGACCGTCACCGAAGGTGACTGTCACCCGGGTTCTCGCCGTACCGGCTGAGCCGGGGGCCGGTCGTCGCGCAGGCGGTGACCGTCACCGAAGGTGACTGTCACCCTGGTTCTCGTCCCGAGCAGGCGCCCTAGCTCGCGCGGCGTCGCACGCGCGGCGGCGTCTGGCCGAGCGCGGCGTATGCGAGCGTGCTCAGGGACTCGTTCAGCTCTCGCAGCTCGCGTGCGACGAGCGTGAAGCCTTCCTGGTGCTCGGCGGCGCGATTGAGCCGCTCGAGCTCCGCGGTGATCCTGTCGAGGCGCTCGAGGAGCGCGTCCAGCTGGCGATCGCCGACCTCGCCGTGCTTCTCCATGCGTCGAATCTTACGCGGCGGCCGTGTCGAGCTCGCTCCGCGTGCGCACGACGACGGCGTCCTCGCCGAGCCTCGCCCTGAGCCGGTCGAGCGCGCCGGTGCCGGTCTCGAGCGCCGACACCCGGCGGTCCGCGCCGAGCTGGGCGAGCGCGACTCGCGCGAGCGGCTCCGGCGCGTCGGTGAAGACGCCGATCGCGTGCCCACCGTCGGCGAGCGCCCGCAGCGCGGCTGCCGCCGACGCGTCGCGACGCAGATAGACGGGTGCGCGCTCCTCGCCGAACCGCTCGAGCAGCGAGCGCCAGTTGCCCGCGCCGTGCCGGTCGAGCTCGGCCGCCGCCTCCGCACGGTCCGACGGCAGCGAGTCGGGGTCGACGCCGAGCAGCGGCGCCGCCGAGGCGAGCCAGTCGCGCCAGAGCGGACGCGTGTCCCCGAGGGCGCCGTCGAGGTCGATCGCGACAGGGGGCGAGCCCCTCATGCGAAGCGGCTCCGGGCGAGCGTGCGCTCCCAGAGGAGAACGCCGGCGACGACGCCCAGCGCGTCGATCGCGACGTCGATCGGCGATCCCAGTCGTCCGGGCACGAACGCCTGATGAGCCTCGTCGCTTACGGCGTAGAGAACGCCCAGAGCCACTGCGAGCCCCGGCCGGCGAAGCGCGCGCGCGAGGAGCGCGCCGAGCACGGCGTACTCGGCCGCGTGCGCGATCTTCCTCAGCACGAGGTCCCAGCCGCCGAGCCCCGTCCCGAGATCGGGCACGGACGAGAACGTGAAGATCAGAGCCGCCCACGCGACCACGGGAAGCCACAGGCGGAGAAACGAGCCGGACACTGTCCGATGATAGGCTCGCCTCCGAACCAGGAGCGCGGTGAGGGAACCCGGTGCGAGTCCGGGACGGTCCCGCCGCTGTGAGGGGAGACGCTCCTCCGCCACGAAGCCACTGGCCCCCGGGCCGGGAAGGCGGCGGAGGAGGGAGCCCCGAGTCAGAAGACCTGTCGCGCTCCCCATAGCCGAACCCCTCGCGGAAGGAGGATTCAGGTGCTTCGCTCGTTCTCGTTCGTCGCCCTTTCCGTGGTGGCGACCCTCACGCTGCTCGTCTCGAGCGCCGCGGGCGGCCCCGCGGCGTCGCCCCGGTTCCCGGTCACGATCGTCACGCCCGCAGGCAAGGTCACCGTCGCGAACAAGCCGCGCCGCATCATCTCGCTGTCTCCGACCGCGACCGAGTCGCTCTTCGCGATCGGCGCGGGCTCGCAGGTGATCGCGGTCGACGACCGGTCGGACTATCCGAAGGCTGCGCCCCGGACGCGGCTGTCGGGCTTCACACCGAACGTCGAGGCGATCGCGGCGTACCGTCCCGACCTCGTCGTCATCGCCTACGACCCGAAAGGCCTCTCGGGTGCGCTCCGGAAGCTCGACATCGTCGTCGTCCACCACGACGGAGCCCGGTCGTTCGCGGAGGCGTACCGGCAGGTCCGCCAGCTCGGCCTCGTGACGGGCCATGCGCCGGAGGCGGGCGTCCTCGTGGCGAGGATGAAGACGCGGATCGCGGGCATCGTCGAGCGGTCGAAGCCCACCGGCGCACGCCTCTCGGTGTTCCACGAGCTCGACCCGGACCTGTTCTCGGCGACGTCGAAGACGTTCGTCGGGAAGGTGTACGCCGCGCTCGGGATGCGCAACATCGCCGACGCCGCGGACGCCACCGGGAGCGGCTACCCGCAGCTCTCGTCCGAGTACGTCGTCTCGGCGAACCCGGACGTGATCGTGCTCGCGGACGGCGTGTGCTGCGGGCAGAGGCCGGCGACGGTCGCCGCGCGACCGGGCTGGGACCACGTCAGCGCCGTGCGCTCGGGCTCGATCGTCCGTGTCGACGACTCGATCGCGTCGCGCTGGGGACCGCGGCTCGTGAACTTCTTCCGGGCGATGTCGTCGGCGCTCGCCCGGCTCCGCCAGTAGGTGACGGCCACCGCGGAACCCGGCGCGGACGTCCGGGCACGCGGGCTCACGCCCCTGTGGGCCGCCGGCGCGGCGGGATTCCTCCTGCTCTCGCTGCTGGTCGGCGTCGTGGTGGGGCCGATCGACCTCGGCGTCGGCGCGGTGCTCGAGTCGGCGGCCGCGCGGCTCCATCTCCCGGGCGCGACGTCGCCGCTCTCCTCCACCGAGGAGGCCATCCTCTGGGAGATCCGCGTCCCGCGGGTCGTGCTCGGCGCGCTCGTCGGCGGGATGCTGGCCCTCGCCGGAGCGACGTACCAGGGCGTCTTCCGCAACCCGCTCGCGGACCCGTACCTCCTCGGCGTCGCCGCGGGCGCCGGGCTGGGCGCGACGATCGCGATCGCCTACCTGCCGGAGGGGCTCCGCGGGCAGCGCGCCCTCCCGGTCGCCGCGTTCCTCGGTGGGACCGTCGCGGTCGTGCTCACCTACGCGGTCGGGCGCTCGGCGAGGCGCGAGCGGGACGCCGCGACGCTCGTCCTCGCCGGGGTGACGGTCGCTGCATTCTTCACCGCATGGCAGACCTTCCTCCAGCAGCAGAACACGGACACGCTGCAGCAGGTGTACAGCTGGATCCTCGGCAACATCCCGAGCACGGGCTGGCCCGACGTCTATCTCATCCTCCCGTACGTCGCGGTCGCCGCCGTCGTGATCCTCGCGCTGCGGCGCGTGGTGGACGTTCTCTCGCTCGGGGACGACGAGGCCGCCAGCCTGGGCGTGCACGTCGGGCGCGTCCGCCTCGCGCTCGTCGTGGCCGCGACTCTCGGCACCGCCGCCGCGGTCGCCGTGACGGGCCTGATCGGGTTCGTCGGGATCATCGTCCCGCACGCGATCCGGCTCGTCTCGGGAATGAGCTACCGGGCGTTGCTCCCGCTCTCCGCGATCGTCGGCGCGGGGTTCCTGGTGCTCGCCGACGTGATCGCGCGCACTGCCCTCTCGCCAGCGGAGATCCCGCTCGGGGTCGTGACCGCCTTCTTCGGAGCGCCGTTCTTCGCCCTCGTCCTGCGCTCGACGCGCGGAGGCGTCGGGTGAGCGCGATCGAGCTCCGGGACGTCACCGTCGAGCTCGGCGGTCGTGCCGTGGTCGATCGGGTCGCGGCCACGGTCGCGCCCGGCGAGTGGCTCGCGCTCATCGGCCCGAACGGCGCGGGCAAGACCTCCCTGCTGCGGGCGATCGCGCGCCTCCTGCCGTTCTCCGGCTCGATCGCGCTCGAAGGGCGCTCGAGCTCGTCCATGAGCCGCACGGAGCTCTCACGACTGCTCGCAGTGGTGCCGCAGGAGCCCTCGACCCCTCCCTGGATGACCGTGTCGGAGTACGTGCTCCTCGGTCGCACGCCGTACCTCGGCCCGCTCGGGAAGGAGGGCGCCCGCGACCGCGACGCAGCGGGGCGCGCGCTCTCCCGGCTCGCCCTGCTCGACTACCGCGCGCGCCGGCTCGGCACGCTGTCGGGCGGCGAGAAGCAGCGCGTGGTGGTCGCGCGCGCGCTCGCCCAGGACGCGCGCATCGTGCTCCTCGACGAGCCCACCGCGGCGCTCGACATCGGCCATCAGCAGCAGGCGCTCGAGCTCCTGGACTCCCTGCGCGCCGACTCCGGGCTGACGCTCGTCGCCGCGATGCACGACCTCACGCTGGCCGCCCAGTACGCCGACCGGATGCTCCTCCTCGACGGCGGCCGCGTGATGGTCGAAGGCGCGCCGGCCGACGTGCTCACGGAGGCCGCGCTCGCGGCCCACTACGGCGCGACGATCGACATCGTGTCGGTGGATGGACGGATCGCGGTCGTTCCACGCCGCGCTCGACACACCTAGACGACTTCGGGTGGGTTCGAGGCGGTTGCTCCGCCTGCGTGCTTCACTGTGCTCGGTCGGCCGCTCGGGCTGCGAGGGCCGAAGGCCTGAAGGAGGTTCCATGCGCGTGCTCGTCCTCTTCGCCGCGACCGCGGCGATCGCCCTGCCCGCAGCGGCTCTCGGCGCGCGCCAGGGGAAGGTCTCGTTCGAGGACAACGTCCCGTCGGGCTCGTCGTCCTCCGTGACCATCGTGACGCACCGGCCCGCGGCCTTTCGCATCCTCCTCCGGGTCCCGACCCAGGGCACGGCGAAGCTCTTCCTGCTCGGCAAGAGCGCGCCGAAGGGCGGCCCGCTGATCCGGACGAGCCCGACGCGGCCGACGGCATGCGACGGGGCAGCCGGTTCCTTCTACTGCACTGCCGCGTACGAGCCGCTTCCCAGGGGCACCTACACGTGGCGGGTGAGCTGGATGGGCCTGCGGAAAGTGCCCGCGCACGTGGAGCTCACCGTTCGCTGGTAGCGGGCTCTACCGGTCACGTGAATCGTGCCCCGGGCCACGCCGGGGCCACGGGTAGCATCGACGAGTGGCCGTCGCGCCTCCTCGCAGCTCGCTCGCGGACCTCAACGAGGCCCAGCGCGAGGCGGTCCTGCAGACGGAGGGACCGCTCCTCGTCGTCGCGGGCGCCGGCTCGGGGAAGACGCGCGTCCTCACGTACCGGGTCGCACATCTGGTCGTCGACAAGAAGGTGAAGCCCAACGAGATCCTCGCGATCACGTTCACGAACAAGGCGGCCGGGGAGATGCGCGAGCGGCTCGAGGGGATGCTCGGAGGGACCGCGCGCGCGATCTGGATCCTCACCTTCCACGCCGCGTGCGGCCGCATCCTCAGGCGCGAGGCCGAGCGCCTGGGGTACCGCTCGACGTTCACGATCTACGACGACCAGGACCAGGTGCGCCTCGTGAAGGCGTGCCTCGAGGAGCTCGGCAAGGACCCGAAGCGCTTCTCTCCGCGCGGCGTCCACTCGCAGATCTCGCGGATGAAGAACGAGCTCGTCCTGCCGGACGAGGCGATCGCCCGGGTCGCGTCGTTTTGGGACCAGACGGTCGCGGAGACGTACGAGCTGTACCAGCGGCGCCTGCACGCCTCGAACGCCGTCGACTTCGACGACCTCCTCATGCTCACCGTGCAGGTGCTCGAGCGCTTCCCCGAGGCGCTCGAGCGCTGGCAGAAGGCATTTCGCTACATCCTCGTCGACGAGTATCAGGACACGAACCACGCGCAGTACCGCCTCCTCCAGCTCCTCGGCGCGAAGCACGGGAACGTCTGTGCAGTGGGCGACGGGGACCAGTCGGTCTACGGATGGCGCGGCGCCGACATCCGCAACATCCTCGAGTTCGAGAACGATTTCCCCGGGACACACGTCGTGACCCTCGAGCAGAACTACCGCTCGACCAACACCATTCTCCGGGCGGCCAACGCCGTCATCGACGAGAACAGCGAGCGGAAGCCGAAGAACCTCTTCTCGGACCTCGGCGAGGGCGAGCCCGTGCGCGTCGTCGAGGTCGAGGACGAGCACGCGGAGGCCCGCTTCGTGGCCGCGGAGATCGCGGGCCTCATCGACCAGGGGACGTCCGCGAGCGAGATCGCCGTCTTCTACCGGACGAACGCGCAGTCCCGCGTGCTCGAGGACGTGCTCGTGCGCCAGGACGTCCCGTACCAGGTCATCGGCGGACCGCGGTTCTACGAGCGCGCGGAGATCCGCGACGCGACTGCCTATCTGAGCGTGCTCGTGAACCCGAGCGACGCCGGCTCGCTCCTGCGGATCGCGAACCGCCCGCGGCGCGGGATCGGCCCGACCTCGCTCGCGCGACTCGTCGCGCACGCGGACGCCACCGGCCGGACGCTCTTCCAGGCGATGGGCGACCCCGAGGCGGCCGGCGTGTCGTCCGCGGCATGCAGGGCGGTCCGGGGGTTCCACGCGGCGATGGAGTCGCTCATGGCACTGGCGCAGGAGCTTCCCGTGGACGAGATCCTCGAGCGCACCCTTGAGAAGACGGGGACGCTCGACGCGCTCGAGGCGGAGCGGACGATCGAGGCTCGCGGTCGCATCGAGAACCTCCAGGAGCTCGTCGGGGTTGCGCGGGAGTACCGCCAACAGACCGCCGACGCCTCGCTCGCCGGGTTCCTCCAGGACGTGGCGCTCGTCTCCGACCAGGACACGATCCGCGACGACCGCGGCCTCGTCACCCTGATGACGCTCCACAACGCGAAGGGGCTCGAGTTCCGGGCCGTCTACATGATCGGCATGGAGGAGGGGATCTTCCCCCACGTCCGCGCGATCGAGGAGCAGGGGGTCGAGGAGGAGCGCCGGCTCTGTTATGTGGGCATGACCCGCTCCATGGAGCGGCTGACGCTGACGCACACGATGTCGCGCTCGCTGTACGGCCGCCGGAGCTACAACCTCGCCTCGCGCTTCCTCGACGAGCTTCCGGCCGAGGTCGAGCGCGAGCGCCTGCGGCCGTCGTCCTGGAGCGGGTACGGCTCGCCTCCGAGCGCGGCCCCGCGGGGAACGTCGGACCTCGTGGTCTCGACCGGCGACACCGTCCGACACGCGTCGCTGGGGGAGGGCATCGTGACTGCCGTGGAGCCCGGTGGAGTCGTCACGATCCGCTTCGCCGAGGACGGGACCGAGCGACGGCTCATGATCGAGTACGCGCCGCTCGAGAAGATCGCGTAGCCTGGCGCGCGCGGTGGACCTCGAGTACCGGAGCCCGAGCGCGGACGAGTTCGCGACCGTCCTGCGTGCCACGTACAGCGCCTTCGGCGAGGAGGCGAAGGACGAGGAGATCGACCGCCAGCGGAAGCTCATGCCGCCCGACCGCGTCCTCGCTGCCTGGGACGACGGCCGTCCGGTAGGCGTCGCAGCCTCGTACCCGTTCGAGCTCACGGTCCCGGGAGGCGCTTTGCCCGCAGCCGGCGTCACCTGGGTCGGCGTCCTCCCGAGCCACCGCCGCCGCGGCATCCTCAGCGAGCTCATGCGCCGGCAGCTCGAGGACGTGGACGGGCGCGGTGAGCCCCTGGCGATCCTGTGGGCCTCGGAGGCGCCGATCTACGGGCGTTTCGGCTACGGCATCGCTGCGCCGGAGACGTTCATGGACGCGGAGCGAGGATCCTTCGCCCTGCGCGACGACCCGGGCCCGCGGGGATCGGTGCGGCTGCTCACAGCGGACGAGGCGTTCGAGCTCTTCCCACCGCTCTACGAGAGCCGCCGGAGGGAGCGGCCGGGCTCGCTCGCCCGCTCGGAAACGTGGTGGCGCGACGCGCTTCTCCCCGACCCCGAGCACTGGCGCGACGGGTACGGGCCGAAGTTCTACGCGCTCCTCGAGCTCGACGGCGAGCCGGCGGGGTACGCCATGTACCGGATCAAGGGGAAGTGGGAGGAGGGCACGCCGCAGAACGAGCTCCGCGTGACCGACGCGTTCGCCGGTTCGCCGGAGGCGGTGGCCGAGCTCTGGCGGTACCTGTTCGGCGTCGACCTCGTCGTGCGCGTGAAGAGCGGGAGGATGGACCCTGCCTGGGCGCTGCCGCTGATGGTCACGGACGCACGCCGTCTTCATCTCTCGCTCGCGGAGGGCCTCTGGCTGCGCCTCGTCGACGTCGCCGCGGCGCTCGGCGCGCGCACGTACGCGAATACCGAGCCCGCGGTGCTCGAGGTCGAGGACGGCCTCTTCGCGCGGAACGCGGGGCGGTGGACGCTCGGGCCCGAGCCCGGAAGGACGGACGCCGACGCCGACGTCGCGCTCGACGTCTCCGACCTCGCCTCGCCGTACCTCGGCGCGTTCTCGTTCGAGCAGCTCGCCGCGGCCGGGCGCGCGCGGGAGCTGCGGCCAGGTGGTCTCGCGCGTGCGACGGCGCTCTTCGCGACGCCGATCCCGCCGTGGTGCCCGGAGGGGTTCTGATGGCGCGTGGCAGGAGGCAGGGGGCGATCGCCGTCGCGCCGTGCGCGGACCGCGAAGAGTTCGCCCAGGCGGCCATGTCGATCGGCCAGTACTTCGGGCTCGACCCCACGGACGAGTGGACGGAGCGCTTCTCGAAGAACCTCCCGGTCGAGCGGATGCACGCGGCGCGCGAGGGTGGTCTGATCGTCGGGGGCGCGGGCGCGTTCCCGTTCGAGCTCACCGTCCCCGGTGGCACGGTTGCGACCGCCGGCGTGACCGTCGTCGGCACCTATCCCACGCACCGCCGGCGCGGCGTGCTGCGCGCGATGATGCGCGCCCAGCTCGACGACGTGTACGAGCGCGGCGAGCCGGTTGCCCTGCTGTGGGCGTCCGAGGAGACGATCTACGGCCGGTTCGGCTACGGGATGGCCTCGCTCTGCGGGGAGATGTCCCTGCCGACCGGATTTGCCGCATACGCGCGTCCGTTCGAGCGCGAGGGCACCGTTCGGATCGTCGAGCAGGACGAGGCGCTCCGGCTCTTCCCCAGGGTGTGGGATCGCGTGCGGCGCGAGACGCCCGGGATGCTCGCGCGCTCTCGCAACTGGTGGGAGTTCCGCGTCCTCTTCCAGGCGCCGGGCGCCGCGGGAGCAGGCCCGAAGCGCCTCGTCGTCCTCGAGCTCGACGGACGCGCCGAGGGGTACGCGATCTACCGCCATCGGCCCAGGTTCGAGCAGGGCGTCCCGGATTCGGATCTCGAGGTTGTCGAGGCCGTCGCGTTCGACGGCCGGCCGACCGCGGAGCTCTGGCGCTACCTCCTCGACATCGACTGGGCGGCGAGGGTAAACGCGCGGCTGCTGCCCCTCGACCACGCGCTGTTTCAGCTCCTGGCGACGCCGAGGCGCATGCTCTTCCGCGTCGGCGACGCGCTCTGGGCACGGCTCGTGGACGTGGGGGAGGCGCTTTCCGCGCGCACCTACGCGACGGACGGCGCCGTCGTCTTCGACGTCGTGGACGCGTTCTGCCCGTGGAACGAGGGCCGCTGGCGGCTTGCCGACGGCCGCGCGAAGCGAACCCAGGCGTCGGCGCAGCTTCGCTGCGACGTGACCGCGCTCGGAGCCGTCTATCTGGGTGGGTTCACCTTCGCCGAGCTCGTGCGGGGAGGCCGGGTCGAGGAGCTTCGCCGCGGCGCGGCCGCTCGGGCGGACGCGATCCTCGGGCGCACGCGCGCGCCCTGGTGCCCCGAGATCTTCTAGCCGCGCTCGGCGGCTACTCGGGCTCGTCGTCCTCGACGAGATGGAGGGGCGCACCGTCGAGGCTCGGGCGCAAGAGCTCCTCGAACGGAACGGGGATCGTCCTTCCGCCGCTCGCCTCCTCGAGGTAGACGAAGCGCGGCTCGACGCCGGCCGGATCGAGGCCCCGGACGGAGAAGCGCTTCCCCTCGAAGCTCACGATGTCACCGATGTCCATTCCACCTTCGCCCGGCGGCGGGTGCGAGAGTTGTGGGGGTCGCGTATCAGCGGGAGGACGGCGCCGGCGCCGCCGCTGGTCCGGAGGTCGCCGTCCTCGCCGCTTGAATCCTGGTCGGGAGGTTGCCGGCGCTACGCCTTTGCCGGATGGGCGACGATCCGCGCCGCGGTCAGGGCCGGCATGGCGTCGTCGGCGAGATCAGCCTTGCAGGCGCGGGCCTGGACGAGCACCCGGTCGCCGCTGACGAGCTGAGCGGCGAGGGTCTTGTTCCCCTTCCGGCGAACCTTCGTGTCCTGGTCCACGGCCATCGTCGCGGAGCCGGCGTCGGCCCACGCACGACCCCAGCGGTTCGAGTGCGTGACCGTCATGGCCAGCGCGGTCGCCGAGGCGCTGCCGACCGTGCCCTTGAGCACCACCGTCACCCTGGGCCTGCAGTTGTCACCCGTCGCAGGCGGCTTGCCCTTCCCGGGCTTCGGCTTCGCCGGAGACGTCGGTGACCCATGGGAAGACGTCGTCGGAGGCTTGCCCTTCCCGGGCGGAGGGGCGGCTACCGCGGCCGAGACGCACAGACCGGCCACGACGACGCTCACGAGCACGGACTTCAGCTTCATGTCTTCACTCCTTGTTCAGGACGACGTTCTCACCGATGACGACGCTCGCAGGTCGGTGAACTTGCGGGGGCCGGACGAATTCCCCCGTTCGGCGGCCCCCGGAGGGGTGACGGCGCATCCTGTCTACGGGAAGTCTGATCTCTCCGGCTCGAGGTCGAGAGCGTCCCCGTCACGGCATTCGCGTGGAACGCGGTACTCGAGGCTGCCGGCGCCCCGTAGCGCGTTCTCGGCCAGCTGCTGGCGCATGAGCCGGTGCGCGGTGCCCTCGGACAGCCCGAGCCGGACGCCGAGCGCGACGCCGGACTGGAGCGCATAGCACTCGGTCGTCCCCTCGGCGCGCTCGCCGCGGAGGTGCCAGGCCTCGTGCGCCAGCACCGCGAGGGCGCGCCCCGTGCGTGCTCCCGTCGCCTCGCCCTCGAAGGCAAGGCGGTAGAGGTCGTGGCAGATCTCCGGGGTCAGCAGCGCGAGATCGCCGCCCACCACGGCGACGCCGTCCGCGTGCTGCACCGCGCCGACGTAGTCGCGGGACTCGTCGCAGCGAATCGAGACGGGCTTCCCCGCGATGCGCGACGCCTCGTCGGAGAAGCGTGCGACGGCCTCCGCCTTCTCCTCGCCGTCGAGGGCGCCCCAGCCGGTGCGGCTGTCGACGACCCAGATCGCGAGCGCGAGCGCGCCGATGACGCCGAGCCCGAGCAGGAAGCGAGGTATCGGTGCGAGAGGCGAGCGGGCGGCCGGACCGAGCTCGAGGACGTCCTCGTCGATGTCGTCCTCCGCCAACTCGTCCTCCGAGTCTGCGTCCTCCAGCTCCTCCGACACCGCCAGCCAGACGTCCTGCGTGGTGCCCTCCACGACGACGAGCTCGTCCGGCTCGCGGTCGAACCCGTAGCGCGCGAGGTCGATCTCCTGCGGCCTCCGGTCGGGCGCAGGGCGCGCTTCCCCGCGGAGCGCGCTGACGAGGAAGTGCAGCTCGACGGCGAACGCCGCGAGGAACACGGGCAGGATCGGGATTGCGTCCCGCAGCTCGCTAGGCCCGAGGATCCATGCGAGCACGAAGACGACGAGCGCGACCCGCACCCACGTACCCCAGCTCGCGCCCGCGCCGCCCACGCGCGGACCGTAGCGACGGCGGGCGGCCCCGCCCCACCAGCGGCGGGTCATGCCTCCCTCACTCGGCTAGAATCGGCTGCGACCGGGGCGGTTAGCTCAGTTGGGAGAGCACCAGTACTCCGAAGGCTGGTCGCACGTCACGCTTCGATGACGCGGGCGGAAGCACGCTGGGCCCGCCTTAGCCCGCCTGCTCACCGTCGATGAGCTCGAGGAGCGTCGTGGCGATCGTCTCCGGAGACGGCGGGCAGCCGGGAATACGTGCGTCGACCGGGAGCACGGCCTCGACAGGCCCTACGATCTCGTCGGGGGAGCCCAGGAAATCGACTCCGAGCGCGCAGTTGCCCAGGGCGACGACGCGCCTCGGGTCAGGCATCGCCGCGTACGCAGTGAGCAGCGGTCGGTGCATCCGCGTCGTCACGGGTCCGGTGACCAGCAGCACGTCGGCGTGGCGTGGCGAGGCGACGATCCCGAGGCCGAAGCGCTCGAGGTCGGCGTAAGGACCGGAGATGAGGACCAGCTCATGCTCGCAGCCGTTGCACGAGCCGCAGTCGACGTGGCGTACGGCGAGGCTCCGCCCGCGGTCGGGTCTCGGGAGTGCGATCTCTCGGCGCAGGCGGCGGAGGTCTTTGAGAAGCGTCAGCATCAGCGGTCCGCGCAGGCGTAGCAGAGCTCGAAGCTCTTGTTGATGAGGGGGAAGTCGGGGAGCATGTTCCCGACCGCCGCGAACGCGACGACAGGCCAGTTGGCGTACGAGCCCGTGCGGAGGTGGACGCGTGCGACACGGTCACCGTCGCGCTCGACGACGCAGAGCGTCGCACCGCGCGGGCTCTCCACCCGCGACGCCCCGATCGACTGCTCCGACTCTCTGCGTTCGGCGGAGCACGGTTCGAGAGGGCGACTCAGGAGCGACTCGAGAAGGGCGAACGACTGGACGAGCTCGAGGTGGCGCTGTTCGAGCCGGGACTTGACGTCACCCGTGCCGCGGCTAGAGACGACGGGGACGAAGCCGTCGTACGCGAGCCGCGAGCTGGTCTGCCTCACATCCGCAGCGACGCCGGCGGCTCGTGCAGCCGGGCCCGTCGCGCCGAGCCGCCGTACGTCTCGCGCGCGCACGATCCCGACGTCGACGAGCCGATCGTCGAAGGAGCGATTGAAGACGAGCTCACGCCAGCCCGAGGCTGCCTCGGCGCGCAGGACGGAAAGCTGTTCGCGCGAGGTCGAGATCGCGTCGGCGTCGAGTGCCAGGTTGCTTCCACCGATACGGATCGCTCCGAAGAGGAACCGGTGGCCGGCGATGCGTGCGTTGAGTCGCCGCGCGCACTCGGTCAGCCCCGCGAAGCGCTGCGCGCCCGCGGCGAGCCCCGTTCCTGCACAGACGGCCGAGATGTCGTTCAGGTGACTCCAGACACGCTCAAGCTCGAGGAGGATCGTGCGCGCCCGGCCGAGGTCGGCCGTCGCCGCGAGGCCGAGCGCTTCCTCGACTGCCTGCGCGTACGCGACCCCGTTCGTGACCGTACACGCCGCGCAGGCTCTTCCGACGTAGCGGGCTCCTGCCTCGAGGCTCGTGCCTTCAGCAGCACGCTCGAGCCCACGGTGCTTGTAGAAGAGTCGCGCGTCGAGGTGGAGGATCTTCTCGCCGACGAGGTGGAAGCGGAAGTGCCCCGACTCGATCACGCCGGCGTGAATCGGGCCAACTGCCACCTGGTAGGCGTCCCGGCCTTGCACCGGCACGGTCCAGCGAGCGACGTCGAGATCGTGCTCGACCAGAGGCCGAAGCGGCTCGTGGCCGTCGAAGCGAACACCGTAGAGGTCATGAGCCTCCCGCTCGTCCCAGCCGGACGCGGGGACGAGGTCGACGATCGACGGCACGGCGCCTGCGACCGGGTCGACCGTCTCGATGCGCAGCTCGCCGCTCTCGCCCGCGAGCACGACTCGTACGGGGCCGTCACTCGCGACGGCATACAGGCCGGCGAACGACCACCCGCTGTCGAGCGCCTCCTGAGTCCGATCGCGGTACCCGGTCATGCCGCGCCCAGCATCGCGTCGACGAGCTCCGAGCTCGGCAGCCAGGGAGCGAGGGCGGTGAGCGTGAGAAGGGCGACTGTCGCCACGGCGGTCAGCGCTACGACCGTGCGCAGCCCACGCGGCGGCCCGGGCGCGCGGCGGCGCGCCTTCCCGGCGGTCGTCTCGAGGAGCGCGTGACCGAGCCCGAGGAAGCCGAGCGCAAGGAGGATCGCTGCGGTCGCCGCCTCCCACGTCCGGCCCGCGGCGAACCCGCCCGCGACGATGAGGACTTCGCTGGCGAAGAGGGGTGACGGCGGCAGCCCGGCGAGCGTTCCGAGCGAGATCCCCATCGAGGTGCCGAGAGCGGGGGTCGTGCGTGCCACGCCGGTCGCCGCCCGGCCGGCGGCGCCCGGGACGTGAGCGATCAGCGGCGTGGCTGCGTAGAAGCCGAGCGCCTTGGCGATCGCGTGGCCCGTGACGTGCAGGACGACGCCCGCCATCGCGAGAGGGTTGGCGAACGCGAAGCCGAGGGCCAGCACGCCCATGTGCTCCAGGCTCGAGTACGCGAGCAAGCGCTTCCACGCGAGCGAACGCCAGAGGAAGGGGACGGCAACGGCGAGGGAGACGAGCCCGAAGCCGACGAGGACTCCTTGCGCCATCTCCTCGCCGACTGCCGGCGCGAGCGCCTTGTCGGAGCGCCAGGCGACGACGAGAACGGCAGGGAGGAGAGCGCTCGAGAGCAGGGCCGACACGGGGGGTGGCGCCTCGGAGTGCGCATCGGGAAGCCAGTTGTGCACCGGCGCCCAGCCGATCTTCGCGGCCAGGCCGGCGAGGAGGAGCACGAACGCGACCGAGAGCTGATCCGAGCCGGCGTCGAGAGAAGCGAGCGAGCTCCACGAGAGGCCGCCCAGGCCGCCCTCCACGTTGGGGGCGATGAGGACGATGCCGAGCAGCGCGAACCCGAGCCCGAGCGTCGTCAGCACGAGGTACTTCCAGCCGGCCTCGAGAGCCGGAGCGCGTCCGCTGAAACCGACGAGGAGCGCCGACGCCGCGGTAGTCGCCTCGATCAGGAGCCATGCGATGCCGAGGTTCCCGGCGAGCGGCACGGCGACGAGGACAGCCCAGAACGCGAGGAGCGTCGCGTAGTACAGGCGCGGCCCTCGTTCCGGCCGGACGAGCTCGGTGTGCACACCGCCGAGGTATGCGGGGGACGTGAGCGCGCTGGCTAGGCCGACCACGCCGATCACGCCCACGAAGAGACCTGCAGTCGCGTCGACCACCAGCCAGTCGCCGACGATCGGATCGTCCGCGTCCGCGATCGCGATGCCGGCAAGCACGATCGCCAGCAGTCCCGCGCATCCCGCGCCGGCCAGCCCGAGGCTGGCGACCGCACGGCGTGGAGCGACGGTGACGACCAGCGCCGCCACCGCAGGCACTAGCGGAACGGCGACGGCGAGCCACTCCCGGCTAGTCACGGAGCGTCCTCAGGGCAGCGGTGTCCCCGGCTCCATGGAGGCCGAAGATCCGATGATGGAACACGACCGCGACGACCGAGATGAGCACGAGATCGATCGCGACGCCGATCTCGATCGCCGCCGACTCGCCGCCCGGGAGCTCGAGGGCCGCCAGCGCCAGGCCGTTCTCGACGAGGACGATCCCGAGCACCTGCAGCACCGTCGCCCGTCGCAGGCCGGCGGTCGCGACCCCGAACGCGATCAGCGTGAGAACGGCACGCTCGGCGTCTCGCGACTCGAGCCCGATCTCCGGCACGAGCCACACGAGCGTGAGCGCGAAGAGGACCGCGAGGCCGCCGCGCAGCAGAGGTGGGACACGCGCGTGGACGGGGAGGCGCTCGCGCGTCTGCGCCACGACCCCCGCGAACAGCACGCCGAGCAGCACTGCGCGCACCGCGAGTGCTCCACTCGCGACGACGTCGTCGGTCGTCTCGGCCTCGGCGAGCGCCACCAGGGCGAGGGCGAGCGCCTGGGCGGTGACGATGCCGACGACGACCGAACGTCGGCGCACGACGACGACGGCGATACCGGACGCGACGAGCAGCCAGGCGAGGAATCCGGTCACGTCGTCTCGATCAGCCAGGTGAGGATGCCGAGCAGCGCTGCTCCGGCGCCGACCGCGAGCAGCCTGGGCGCGAGGAGGATGCGCATCTTCGCGACGAGGGTCTCGACGAGGGCGAGTGCAGCGCAGAGGACGACGAGCACGACGGGGAGGAGCGCGAGTTGGAGCCACACGCTCTCGGCGTGCGGCACGAAGATCTGCGCCGCGAGCACGAGGACGATCCAGTGCCGCGCTGCCGCACTCCAGTGCAGGAGCGCGAGATCACGCCCGCCGTACTCGAGGACCGGCCCCTCGTGGATCATCGTCAGCTCCAGGTGTGTGTCGGGGTTGTCGAACGGCTGCCGACCGGTCTCCGCGAGAACGACGAGCGCGAACCCGACCGTACCGAGCGCGAGGCCGGGTGACGTCCAGGCGTCGCCGCCGGCAGTGCCGGCGACGACCCCGGTGAGATCGGTGGTGCCGGCCACGAGAGCCGCGACGCCGAGGGAGAGGACGAGCGCCGCCTCCGTGAAGACGCTGAGCGTGAGGTCGCGACTCGCCCCCATCAGTGCGAAGCCGTTCTCCGTGTCCCACGCGGCCGTGCACACCGCGAAGCGGGCGAGGGCGAGCATGCCTCCGAGTGCGAGCAGGCTGTGGCCGACGCCGAGAGCCGGGGCGTCCGCCGCGACCGGGACGAGGAGGACGGCCGCGAGCAGCGAGGCGGCGACGACGGGTGGCACGAGCCTGTAGACGAGCGTCGTCCCTTCGACGTCGATGCTCGCACGCGACCAGAGCCGCGCGAGCTCGCGGTACGGCTGGAGGGGGGAGGGGCCGCGCCTGCCTTGGAGGCGCGCCTTCCAGTGCTGGACGAGGCCGGGCAGGAGCGGCGCGAGCGCGATTCCTCCGACCAGTTGCACTGCCGTCGCCGAGAAGGACGCTCCGCTCACCCGATGACTCCGATCCTCACGGCTGCGAGGAGAACGATCACGAGCGCGACGAGGTAGGCCACGTAGGCGGTCAGGCTCCCGCTCTGCACGCGCCGCGCGCGGGAGGCAGCCCACAGCCCAGCACGCGTGATCGGGCGGTTCAAGTGGGTCTCGAAGAGGTGCGGGACGTGCCCCTCGTAGCGCACCTCCTGGAGGACGCCTCCTCGCACCGACTGCGAGATGTCCCTCGTCGGTCGCAGGACGGCCTCGAGCACGAGCCGAAGCGGCTTCGTGAACCCGGCGCTCGTCCACTGGAGCTCGGGCCCGACGCGCTGCCCGCAGGCCCAGCTCGGCGCCGGCGCAGCCCTCCGTCTGCCTCGAGCCGCGACCAGAACAGCCGACCCCACGAGCAGGACGAGGAAGATCCCGGGCGCGGGCAGCAAGTCGTCCCATGGCACTTCGACGGCCGTGCTCGGCGCGTCGTCCGTCGGCCACGGCGCGAGTCCGGCGAGCGGGCCGGCGAGCACGCCGGGCACGACTCCGAGGACTACGCATGCGGCCGCGAGGAAGACGACGCCGCCGCGCATCGGGAGCGACACCTCGACGGCCTCCTCGACTCGCGGGCGCCGCGGACGGCCGAGCAGCACGAGCCCGACCACCTTCACGAAGCAGAGCACGGCCAGGGCAGCGGTCGCGGCGAGCGCGCCGAGCGCCAGCGCTCCCGTGAGACCTTCGGCCACGCCTCCGTTCGCAGGCACGGCGAGCAGCGACTGAAGCGTGAGCCACTCCGATGCGAACCCGTTCAGCGGCGGCAGCCCGGCGATCGCCATGGCGCCGACCAGGAACGCGCCACCCGTCCACGGCATCCGTTGGAGGAGGCCGCCCAGTCTGTCGATTTCGAGCGATCCGGCGGCCTTCTCGAACGCACCGGCCCCGAGGAACAGGAGACCCTTGAAGACGGCGTGATTCAGCGTGTGCAGGAGTGCCGCCGCCAGCGCGACCCCGGCCCAGTCGTCCGCTCCGCGCGCATGCAGGAGGAGGCAGGCGCCGAGCCCGAGCACGATGATCCCGATGTTCTCGATCGAGTGGAAGGCGAGCAGGCGCTTCAGCTCGTGCTGGAAGATCGCGTAGACGACGCCGATCACGGCCGAGGCGCCGCCGACCACCACCACGACGGCGCCGTACCAGGTCGGCAGGTCGCCGAGCCACTCGACGAGGACCCGGACGAGACCGTAGACGGCCATCTTGATCATCACGCCGCTCATCAACGCCGAGACGTGAGCCGGGGCGATCGGGTGCGCCCGGGGTAGCCACGTGTGCAGCGGTACGAGCCCGGCCTTCGTCCCCATGCCGACGAGCGCGGCGACGGCGATCGCGATCTGCGTGCCTGACCCGGTCTCGATCGCACCACCGCCGCCGAACGCTCCCGCGTCGGCGAGCAGCAGCACGGCGATCCACGTGCCCGCGCCCATGAGATGCGTGAGCCCGATGTAGGTGTACACCGAGCTCCGCGCCTCCCGGTCGTGGCGCCCGACGAGGATGATCGCCGCGGGCACCAGCGTCATCAGCTCCCAGGCCGCGAGGAACGTCAGCGGGTCGCGTGCGCAGAGCACGAGCGCGAGAACGAGCAGGAAGATGCCGGTGAGGCCGCCCGTCACGCGGCCGATCGCGGTTTGCCCGAGGTAGTGCGTCGCGAAGACGACGGCCGGCGCCCCGACGAGGCCGAGCACGAAGAGGAAGTAGCCGCTCGTGGGATCGACACCGAGCCGAGGCTCAAGCTCGCTCGTGAACGACGACCCGAGCTCGTCTCCGGAGGCGAACACCGCGAGACCCGCGATCCCGACCAGCGTGATACCGAGCGCCTGGGCCCAGAGCCCCCACTGGAACGTCCGGGAGCCGAACGACAGCGCGCTCCCCGCTCCCACCACGACGAGCCCCGTGGCGAGAAGCGATTCGAGCATGAGGCCCTTACCCTATCCCTGGTGCCGTACGCTCCAGTCGGGAAGGAGCCGAGGGTGCGAATCCTTCCCGCTGGCGACCCACAGCGTCCGCCTGTTGCGCCTGGTCGTGCGGCCCACCCCGGACCCGAGGTTGGCTAGAATCGACCCGGAGTGCGCGCTTCTCGAAGAGTTGGGAGAGCGTAGAAGCGCGAAATTCAAGCAAAGTGCCTGCAATTCGGCACAATTGGGGCGGTTAGCTCAGTTGGGAGAGCACCAGCTCGACAAGCTGGGGGTCACTGGTTCGAGCCCAGTACCGCCCATGGCTTAGATAGAAGGTTTGCGGGACACGAGAGGGGCCGAGTAGCCCCTTTCGCATGCTCTATGTCAGCGCCTTGTCAGCAGATTCGTCCAGAACAATCACACTCAACACACTGACGATCACCGGCGGCCCCCAGCTTGTCGACGAGGCGGGGTCAGGGGTGGTCAGGGGGCGTAGTAATGCGGGTTTGCGCACTCCACCGAGGTCACGATCGGGCACCGTGGGTCAGGGAAATCTGACCCAGATCTGACCCAGACGCACACTGCTCCGCTGCGTTGGCGAGCTCAGCGGCACACGCCAAGGCATCGCGGGTGCGACGTGCGCGTGAGATCTCGCAGCCGATCGCATCGACCGTACGTGTGGAGTCACAGTTCCGTCCATAAACCGCGGCCTGGAGTCGCGAGGGATGGTTGCGCGGACGCCGTCTCAGACGTACTCCTCCGACTCCGCATACGCGAGCCGACGATCTACGCGACGTTCGCGCTCAGCATCTGGAAGGAACCAGCGTTCCGCGATCGCCGTTGGCACGACTGCCGAAAGGACAACGACCGTGACGAGAAGAGAGAACTGCGTCTCGTCGATGATCCCGGCGTTGAGGCCGTAGAGCGACGAGATCGTCCCGAAGGTCAACCCCGTGCTCATGAGGAGCGTCGTGAACCCGCCGTGACGGCGGTCTGCTCGTCGTGCGAGCGGGTAGATGAAGGCGAGCTTGGGAGCCATCTTCGCCGCCAGCAAGACCGCGAGTAGCCCGAGGTTGGAGAACACGGCGGCAAGCGACACGTTCAGTCCACCCTTGATGAAGAAGAACGGAGTCAGGAACGCGAAGGCGACCACACGAAGCCGCTTCTGCTCCTCGCGATGCTGCGCGTAGTGCTACTCATGACGAGGCCGAGGACGAACGCCGGGAGTACGGCGTGCCCATGCGCGAGGTCGGCCAGCACCATGAGCAGGAGCAGGCAGGCGAACACGAGCTTGATCTCAGGCTCGATCACGCGGTCGCCGTAGCGCCCGAAGAACCAGGGGGCGATCCGCGGCAGCGCGAGGATCAGTGCCAGCGAGACGACGAGGAATACCGGGAACCAGAGGTTCGGCTTGATGAAGATGGCCGAGAGCGCGACGGCGGTACACAAGTCGGTCACGAACGTCGCGCTCATGATCAGCCTGCCGATGTTCGTGTCCGTGAGCGCCCGCTCGACAAGCACGGCGTACACGACCGCCAGCGAAGTCGTTGAGAGCGCCGTGCCCGCGATGAGCGACGCTCTTCCGCTCCAGTCGAGCAGGAGGTAGGCGACGAGGGACGCGATGACGAACGGGCCGATGAAGGACACGATCCCGATTCCGACGGAAGCGGTGAGCCGACGGCGCATGTAGGCAGGATCGACCTCCATCCCGGCAAGGAAGGTCAGGACGATGGAGGCGAACGCCGCGATGAATGTCAGCCAGTCCTGGCTCTGTAAGTCGAAGGCATTACCCGCGACGACGCCGAACGTCAGCTCGATGAGCGCGACGGTCACGCCCAACTCGACCGAGACCATGCTGGCGAGCAGGGCAACGTGACGAGTACCGCGGCAAGCTCGATGGCGTCCAACCTGACCTCCCATTCGTCGCGGAGACGTTAGGTAGAGGCCATCAGCCCCGAAGGGCGGTTAGACGCGAGCCTCATCGCGTTCAGTTCAGAGTAGTCGTTCGGCGTACGGGCGCGATGGATGAAACCGCCCGAAGGCGTGGACACCGACCTGGACTAGACCAGCAACGGCGGCTGCGGTAAGGCCGCGGCCGCCTCGGCCTCCTTGGCGAGCAACTCGTCGAGGAACTTGCCGATGGTCGCCTAACCGCGGCGTTGGCGAGGATCAGCGGCGTGGCGATCCGGCGTCTCTCTCTACCTAACCGGCCCCCTCAATTGTGCGGCGGGGGTGCCTGTCATCGCAGACCTCGCGCCGCTCAGGCGGCGGGGGGCGTGCGCAGCTCGATCGTCATCTCGACGGGAACGTCGAGCGACACTGTGACGAGGCACGTCTGCTCCGCCGTCTTGGCCAGCTTACGTGCAAGGTCGTGAGCAGCGGGGTCGAGCTCGAGCACGATCCGGAGCTCGACGCGCGTGAAGCCAAACGCGCCGTCAGGCCGCTTCCCGGCGATGCCATCCCCGTCCACCGTTAGCCGCTCAACCCTCAGCCCCTCTCGCTGTGCCAGGCCTGTGAAGGTGACCGCAAAGCAGGACGCAGCGGCTGCCACGAAGAAGTCCTCGGGGCTCCAGACATCGGGGTCGGTGCCGCGGAACTCGGGCGGCGGCGCGATCTCGATGCACGGCTTGCCATCGACGCGCGCGAGCGTCTTGCGGCCGCCGATCCACTCGACCGAGACCGGGAAGTGAAACTCCTTGGCCCGGACCGCGCCGGTCGTGCTGGGCGTGGTCGCCATCACGACACGCTCTCGGCTGGCTGACGCTCGAAGAGTGTCGTCAGCTGATCGAGGAACTGCGCGACCGTGGCGGGCGGAAGGGCGCCGACAAACTCGGCGACGACCTCGCCGTTGTGGAACGCCTTGACGGCGGGAATCCCCTGGATCCGGTAGCGGACGGCGAGTTCCTGGTTCGTATCGACGTCCACCTTGGCGAGCTCGAACTGACCGGCTCGCGCCTCGGCTTCGCGCTCGAGCACCGGACCGAGCATCCGGCACGGCCCGCACCAGCCGGCCCAGAAGTCGACCACAACGGGCAGTTCACGGGAGCGCTCGATCACATCGCGCTCGAAGGTCTCGGTGGTTACTTCCATCGTTCTCAGTCCTCCCTTGCGGTAGGTGGTGATTGCATGATATACAACTATACAACTGTTTAACTCACAACAAGCGCTTCACTGATGCGACTTCCGCACCCACTTCCAAACGACCTCGCCGAGCTGATCGCGCGGCGCTTCCGCGTGATCGGCGAGCCGATGCGGATCAGGCTGCTTGACCGTTTGCGTGACGGCGAGGCGACCGTGACCGAGCTGACCGAAGCGCTGGGCGCCTCGCAGCAAAACGTCTCCAAGCACCTCGCGGTGCTGGCCGAGGTCGGCATCCTCGGTCGCCGCAAGGAGGGAAACCGGGTCTACTACAGCGTCGTCGACGAGGGCGTGTTCGCGCTCTGCGAAGACGTGTGCGGCTCCCTCCAGCGGCAGCTTGCCTCGCTCCACGAGCTGATGGGCGCGGTGGGCTCGTGACTACCGTCGCGGCGAATCTCCGCCCTGGGATCGTTGCGGCCGAGCACCCCGAAGCTGTCGGGCCGATTGGCCGGCTCGGCCGCTGGACCGCCGATCACTTCCGCACCGTGGTCGTCGCCTGGGTCGTCGTCGCGGTCGGGTTCGGCTTCTTCGCGCCAAAGGTCGAGACCGCGCTCTCTGGAGCGGGGTGGCAGGCGAACGGCTCGGAGTCGGTGCAGGCGCGACAGCTGATCCAGGCCAACTTCGGCGGTCTCTCAAGCTCGGCGCTGATGGTTGTCGTCCACTCGCCGGGCCGGACGGCCACCGATCCGGCCTTCCGTGCCACCGTCTCGCGCGTCGAGCAGGTGCTCCAGACGAACCCGAAAGTCGCCACGGTCGTCGCGCCCCGCCCCGGATCGACGATCTCCGCGGACGGCCACACCGCGATCGTGATGGCCGGCGCAAAGGGTGACCCGACCACAATGGTCGCGGTCGCCGACACGCTGAAGGCGAAGTTGCAGGCGGCCGGCGCCTCGGGCGTGAGTGTCTCGCTCACCGGCGCGTCCGGTATGTGGAGCGACTTCAACACCGCGAACCGCACCGCGATGATGAAGTCGGAGCTCTTTCGTGGCCGGTGACGCTCGCGATCCTCGTACTTGCGTTCGGCTCGCTCGTCGCAGCGGGGTTGCCGCTGATGCTCACGATCCTCGGCCTCGTCGCCTCCGCCGGAGCGCTCTCGCTGCTCACGCACGGCTTCGAGATCTCGATCTGGGCGATGAACTTCGCGCTCATGTTCGCTCTCGCGCTCGGGATCGACTACGCGCTGTTCGTGGTTAACCGCTTCCGCGGCGCCTACTTCGGATCCAAGCTCGATGCGCGCGACGCAGTCGCCGTGGCGATGGACACCGCGGGCAAGGCCGTTCTCTTCTCCGGCGTCACGGTACTGATCTCGCTCTCCGCGGTCATGCTTGTCCCGAGCCCAGCGTTTCGCTCGATGGCCCTCGGGATCATGCTCAGCGTGCTCTTCGTCCTTGCGGCGACGCTGACGCTGCTTCCTGCGGTACTCGCCAAGCTCGGGCCAAGCGTCGACGCGCTCCCGCTGAAGTGGGTGCATTCGGGCGAGCATCGGTCGCCGGCGTTCGCCCGCTGGGGCGAGCGGTTGTGGCGGCACCCGCACATCTACGGCCCCGCGGCGACGCTCGTGCTCTTGCTTCTCGCTCTGCCGGTACTGGGCCTGAAGACGGGCATGCCCTCGATCAAGGTCGTGCCGAAGCAGGACTCTTCGCGGGTCGGCTACGCGCAGGTCCAGCAGGCGTTCGGCGCAGGTGCCCCCGGCACCCTGCAAATCGTCGCCCCGCGGCGGAACGCAGCAGCCGTGGCGAGCGTCGTTCGCCGCGACACCGGGATCGCGTCAGTCTCGGCCGCACAGGCGGGCGGCGGCGAGCTCGTCCTCATCCAGGCGACTCCGAACGCGGACCCGTCGAGCCCGGCCGTCGGCCATACCGTCGATCGGCTCCGGTCGACCCTGCCGGCAGACGCACTCGTCGGCGGCGCGTCAGCCGAGAACCACGACCTCGAGCGGGCGCTCGCCACGAAGACGCCTCTCGTGATCGGGGTCGTTCTCGTGCTCGGCTTCCTGCTCCTGCTCGTCGCCTTGCAGGCGCCGCTGATCGCGGCGCTCGGAGTGGCCACGAACCTGCTCGCCGTCGGTGCCGCATTCGGCGTCGCGCGCTTGATCTTCCAGAACGGCCACGGCGCGGGTTTCCTCGGCTTCGAGCCGCAGGGCTTCCTCGACGCATGGGGGCCGGTCTTCTTCTTCGCGATGATCTTCGCGATCTCGATGGACTACACCGTGTTCCTGCTCTCCTCGGCCAAGGAGCACTACGACAAGTCCGGAGACCCGCGCGACGCCTCGATCAACGGGCTCGCCCACTCTGGACGCGTGATCTTTGCTGCCGCTGCCGTCATGGTCGCGGTGTTCTTCACCTTTGCTCTCTCCGGCCCGCTACCGCCCAAGGAGATGGGCGTGATCCTCGGCATCGCCGTCCTGCTCGACGCGATGCTCGTCCGCCTGATCCTGATCCCGACGCTCCTCCGGGTGTTCGGACACGCGGCTTGGGCCTCGCCGCGCTGGCTTAGCCGGATCCTGCCGGACGTGAAGTTTGGGCACTCTTGATGCTCGAGCTCTGGCAGACCGAGTGGTGTCCCGCCTCGCATCGCGTGCGCGAGCATCTCACCGAGCTCGGCGTCGACTACCTAACGCGCCAGGTGCCGGTCGAAAAGGATGCTCGCGCCGCGCTGCGCGACGCGACCGGCTCCGACGTGATCCCTGCCCTGGTGCTCGAGAATGGCTCCGCCCTGGTAGGCGAGGACGCGATCGGCGCCTACCTCAACCGACAGGTTGCCGAACCACCGGGCGCCCAGGAGCACCGCTTGAAGGCGATCAAGGCGCGCCGCCGCTACCTAGAGAAGGAGTGCGAATGCTTGCAACCAGCTACACACTGAGCGCCACGACGGACCTCCCGTTCGCAGACGCGGTCGAGCGTGTGCGGGCCGCGCTGAAGGACAACGGGTTCGGTGTCCTGTGCGAGATCGACGTCCAGGCGACGCTGAAGGAGAAGCTCGGCGTCGAGGGCGAGC
Organism: uncultured Actinomycetes bacterium; assembly: GCA_963750595.1. Classification (GTDB taxonomy): domain Bacteria; phylum Actinomycetota; class Thermoleophilia; order Gaiellales; family Gaiellaceae; genus GMQP-bins7. Next base: position 236,286 of record CAVVRG010000005.1, read on the forward strand.
CCTACGTGATCCTCGGAGCCTGCAACCCGCCGCTCGCCCACCGGGCCCTCGAGGTCGAGCCCGACCTCGGCGTGCTCCTGCCCTGCAACGTCGTCGTCTACGAGCGCGCGGGCGAGACACACATCTCTGCCGTCGACGCGGAGCGAATGCTGTCGATCGTCGGTAATGACGAGCTCGCACCTGTCGCCGCTGAGGTACGGGCACGGCTCGCGGCCGTGGTCGAGCGCGCCGCCGTCGCCCGGCGCGCCCAGTAGTACGTACGGAGCCGGTCGAGCGAGATCACGATAGGCGTCGAGGACTGGGCGGCATACCCGCTCTCGCTGACTCCGAGCCACTCGAAGCCCCAGGTGTACTTCTCGATATAGGCGGCGGTCTGGTCAACTTGGTCCGACGATCACCGGGCCGTGCGAGATAGCCACGGAACCACGCAGAAGCGTGACTCGAACACTGCATATCAGTCACGCGCACGAGTATCCGGGGCACGACGAAGAAGCAACCACCTCCGAGCACACTCCGAGACGCACCCCTGCTTCGGAGGGTGGGGGGTCAGTCTGCAAGTCCAGCGCTGATGCGGTATCCCCGCGTGCCGGTCAGCCGCAGGTCAGACATCGACCTTCTGCGTGGCGCACCCGCAGCCGCTCCGCCACGTCAGGCACAGAGCGTTGGCCGGTGAAAACTCTGCAAGACCCAGCGGGAAAGGCTCTCGACCTGAGCGTGATCAAGAAAACGACGGTCAGCGCGCTTCGCTCCCTCACCGTCAAGCGCGGTCCCGGCGGCTCTCGCGGCGAAGGCGCCGAGTCGACGTTCTGGGAGGTGCGGGCGAGGCTTGTCTCGGCGAAACTCGAGGAGGATGACGACTTCCACCTCGTCATCAAGGGCGTAACGACGTCGGGGACGATGATCGTCGAGTTTCCGACCGTGGCCTGCTCGAGTGGCGCGACCCAGGGCGCCAAGACCCGGATGAAGAACACGCGAAACGCCTTCATGGCCGCCTGCGGTAGTCCCAGTGCGTCCTCCTTTACGACGCTCAAGGGGAAGGCAACGATCCGCGGGATCGGGTTCTTCGACTTCCTCCACGGCCAGACGGGCGTTGCCCCGAACGGGATCGAACTCCACCCGGTGTTGAGGTTCATGGACGCGACATGCGCGGTCGTGCCGTGAGTTGCAGGAGCGTCCGGGAGGCCGGGCCGGGTTCCTGATCCCCGGTCGCGACCGGCGTCCACTCTGAGCGGCCCGGCCTCGCTTCGAGCCTACGTCGTCAACGATCGCCCCGTCGAGATGGCCGTTTCGGACTCGTCCCTGCGTGCACTGGTTCGAGCCCAGTACCGCCCATGGCTTGAACAAGCCATTTGAGCAGAGAGAGAGGCCCCTTCCGGGGCCTCGTTTCGTGTCTGGGTCAGATCTGGGTCAGATCTCAGCCGGGGCTCCGGCAGCGAGCGTGTCGCCGTGGCGGTGTGCCGCGCGATCCCCTCATCCCTGACCGACTGAGTAGCTAGGCGAAGAGCGGCATAACCTCCTACACCTTCATGTCTGTGTCCATCGACCGAGTATCTACGCTGCTTCCAAATTGACGCGGTGACGGCGAAAGAGGAGGCAAGCCATGCCCGCCCATACGCGACTACCCGTTCATGGCACCGCCAGTGGCGAGGCGTACTGGGGCCCTGGCGACCGATACGTCTTCCACGTCACAGGCGCCGAGTCGGGCGCCTCTATGTTCGCTCTCGACTGCCTCGTTGGGCCGGGTGGAGGACCGCTGCCGCACCGCCATCTCGCAGAGGACGAACTCTTCTTCCTCTAGAGGGTGATATTCAACGCCGCCGGGAAGACCTACGTCGTATCAGCGGGCGAGGCGATCTTCGTGCCCAAGGGCACAACCCACAGTTACCGAAACGTGGGCGACGGTAATGCGCTCATGTACACGATCTATACGCCCGCCGGAATGGAGGGCTGGTTCCGTGAAGTCTTCGAGCGCATTCCACCGCGCGAGTTCGACACGGCTCCCCTGCCTGCAGACGAGGCGATGATCGCACGGATGCTGGATGCGGGGCCGCGCTACAACGTCGAGTGGGTCGCGGAGTAGCTGAATTCGCGACCACCAGGCACGACCATCCCTAACCTGGGCAACATGCGAGCAACCCCACAGGAGGAAGTGCGTCATGTCGGCTGAGGTAAACAAAGCCCTCGTCCGCCGTTTTTACGAGGAGATCGACAAGGGCAATCTGGCGGCGATGGATGAACTGGTCGCCGAGAACTACATCGACCACTCTCCACCACCGTTCCCGGGTCTCACATCAGGTCGCGCTGGTCTCAAGCAGGCATTCGAAATCTTCTGGGTCGCGACGCCCGGCGAACACCACATCGAGGATCAGGTCGCCGAAGGGGACAAGGTTGTGACGCGGATTCGCGTAACCGGAACACACGAGGAGGATCTCCCCGGAATTCCGAAAACCGGGAACAAGCTGGAGACGACGGCGACGGTGACGCACAGGATCGAAGACGGCATGCTCGCCGAGAAGTGGTCGAACAAGGACGAACTTGGCTTCCTCCAGCAACTCGGCGTCATCCCAACACCCGAAGAAGCTCACGTCTCCTGAGCGTCGGTAGCCGGGCGCCGCTTTGCCGCTCAACGCTGAGTAGTTAGTGGAAAAGGACCAGAACGTGCGAGTCATTCGAACTACCCACGGCAACGGTAGGGTCGCGGAACCCGAAAGAGAGGAACTGCGTGGTTTCCGACCGATTCGACCGCTTCCTGCCGCTCGCCGGAGTGCTCGCTGGTCTGTTGTTCGGTGCCGCTTTCATCGTCGACCGAAACGACCCGAGCACCGAGACCGGGCCTGCGGAGACCTTTTCCTATTGGCAGGACAACCGAGGCATACACCAGATCGTTGGCCTCCTGTTGCTGCCCTTGATCGCGTTCCTGCTCACCTTTTTCGGAGCGGGGCTGAAGCGGCGGCTGGAGCAGGGCAGTGGTGACGCCGGGCACGGCTCCGTAGCCTTCGGCGGCGTCCTCCTCGCGGCTGCAGCGTTCGCGCTGGTCGGCATGCTCGAAGCCGCGATGACGAACGCAGCGCACGAGGGGGAGGAGCAAGCCGTTTACACGCTCAACCAGCTCCACTCCTACGACTGGCTGGCGTGGAACGCGGCTTTCGCGGCAGTGCTGATCGCGACCGGCCTGGGTGCTCGTCGCAATCGAATGTTGCCGTCGGCATTGGCATGGGCGACGATCGTGATCGGCGCATCGCTCCTAACCCCGCTCGGCTTCTTCGGGTTCATCATCCTTCCGGTGTGGTTGATCGTGGTTGGGCTGTGGCTCTTTCTGCGCACGCCAACCCCGCTCGAACCGATTCCGAGCTGACCGGCAGCGACACAACGTCGCGTCGCACGCATGCTCTCGCCTGACGGTCGTCCTCGTCGGGCCTGACCGAGCCGAGTAGTTAGACGAAGAAGGACAGAACGTGTGAGTTATTGGGACTATCCACGGCAACGGTAGGGTCGCGGAACCCGAGAGGAGAGGAACCGCGTGGTCTCCGACCGATTCGATCGCTTCCTGCCGCTAGCCGGAGTGCTAGCGGGGCTGCTATTCGGTGCCGCTGTCATCGTCGACTGGAACCACCCGCGCGCAGAGACCGGTCCGGCGCAGACCTTTGCGTATTGGCAGGACAACCGAGGCATCCACCAGATCGTTGGCCTCCTGTTGCTGCCCTTGATCGCGTTCCTGCTCACCTTTTTCGGAGCGGGGCTGAAGCGGCGGCTGGAGCAGGGCAGTGGTGACGCCGGGCACGGCTCGGTCGCCTTCGGCGGTGCGCTCCTCGCGGCTGCAGCGTTCGCGCTGGTCGGCATGCTCGAAGCCGCGATGACGAACGCGGCGCACGAGGGGGAGCAGCAAGCCGTTTACACGCTCAATCAGCTCCACTCCTACCACTGGCTGGCGCAGAACGCGGCTTTCGCGGCAATGCTGCTCGCAACCGGCCTCGGTGCTCGTCGTAATCGGATGCTGCCGACGCCGCTTGCATGGGCGACGATCGTCATCGGAGCATCGCTCCTCACGCCGCTCGGGTACTTCGGGTACTTCCTCGTCCCAGTGTGGCTGATCGTGGTCGGTCTATGGCTGAGTCGGGGCAAGGCCTCACCCGAACCGATTCGAAGCTGACTCAAAGCGAGACGACAGTCGCCTGCGCGAGCGTGCTCCCGCCTGACGCTCGCCGCTCTCCAACTTCCCGTTTGACCCCCGACGGACTCAGCAGCGTGTCGGGCCAGAAAGTCACGCGTGAGCGTGTCGAGCGACACCACTCCAGCGCCGATGTCGTGCTGCTGGCGTGGCGTCAGGTGCGGCACGATCAAGCGATCGCACATACACGCAGAACTGATCGCCGCTGCGCCGGCCCGATGCTTGGGAGTCAGCCTCGTCCACGGGTGGGCGGCAGGCCGTCGTAGTGCAAGGAGCCGGCAGATCCGCGAAGCTGGCGCTCGGGGTGGTCGCCTCACCGCTGATG
>CAVVRG010000006.1:0-620652 GCA_963750595.1 uncultured Actinomycetes bacterium
CGTCCTCGAGGCCGCGATCGGGTACGCGGAGCACGGCTACCCGCTGCACGAGCGGATCCGGGCGACGATCGAGCGCACCGCGGAGCTCCTCGCGACGTGGCCCGGCTCGCGCGACCTGTACCTTCCGCCGCCGCCCGCCGGCGCGCTCTTCCGGAACCCGGCGCTCGCCGCCACGTACCGGCGCATCGTCGACGAATCGCGCGGCGGCTCGCGCGAGGAGGAGATCGAGAGGGCGCGGAAGGCCTGGTACGAGGGCTTCGTCGCCGAGGAGATCGACCGCTTCTCGCGCGGCCGAGGGCGGACTGCTGACCGGCGCGGACCTGGCCGCATGGGAGGCGACGCTCGAGCCCGTCGCCACGTACGAGTACCGGGGTCTCACCGTCTGCAAGACGCTGCCCTGGGCCGCCGGCCCCGTCGGGCTCCAGCAGCTCGCGCTGCTCCAGGGCTACGACCTCGGCGAGCTCTCCGAAGCGGAGTTCGTCCACGTCGTGACGGAGTGCGCGAAGCTCGCGTTCGCCGACCGCGACGCGCTCTACGGGGACGCCGACGTCCGGCTCGACATCCTGCTCTCCGACGAGTACAACGACGAGCGGCGCGCCCTCGTCGGCGAGGACGCGTCGGGGGAATACAGCCCCGGCTACGGGCGCCTGCCGAGTCTGCACGCGGCGGAGGCGACGGTCGGCTCGGGAGAGCCCGGGCGCGGAACCGTGCACCTGGACGTCGCGGACCGGTTCGGGAACGTCGTGTCCGCGACGCCGAGCGGCGGCTGGCTGACGAGCTCGCCCGTGATCCCGGCTCTCGGGTGGCCGCTCGGGACCCGCGCGCAGATGTTCTGGCTCGAGGAGGGGCTGCCGTCGTCGCTGCGGCCAGGCGCGCGGCCGCGGACGACGCTCTGCCCCGGGCTCGCGCTGCGCGACGGCGAGCCCTACCTCGCGTGGGGGACGCCGGGCGGGGACCAGCAGGAGCAGTGGGCGCTGCACGCGTTCCTGCGCCACGTCGACCGCGGCCTCGACCTGCAGGCGGCGATCGACGCGCCGGAGTTCCACACCGACCATCTCATCTCGTCGTTCCACCCGCGCGGCTTCGTCCGGAAGTCGCTCGCGCTCGAGTCGCGGTTCGCCTCGAGGACGGTCGCCGACCTCCAGGGGCGAGGCCACGACGTCACGCTGCATCCGCCCTGGTCGCTCGGCCGGGTGACGGCGGTCGCGCGCGAGCCCGGCGGGCTCCTGAAGGCGGGCGCGAACCCGCGCGGCATGCAGGGCTACGCCGTCGGCCGGTGAGGCGAGGCGGATCGCGGACGGTGCGCCGAGTGACGAGCGCACGCGCACCTACACCTGGGACGACCCGTTCGCGCTCCGCGACGCCGATGGCCGGGCGCTCGGGCCTCGAGCTCATGCAGCTGATGGCCGCCGGCGAGCTCCCGCCACCGCCGATCGCGCAGACGCTCGGTTTCCGGCTCGTCGAGGCCGAGCGCGGGCACGCGGTCTTCGAGTGCGAGCCGGCGGAGTTCCACTACAACCCGATCGGGATCGTCCACGCGGGCCTCGCGATGACGCTGATGGACTCGGCGATGGGCCTCGCGTTCGTCACGACGCTCGACGAGCCCGTCGGCTGGACGACGCTCGAGGTGAAGGCGAACTTCACGCGCGCGCTCACGCGTCGACACCGGCCTCGTCCGCTGCACCGGGGTCGGTCATCCATCCCGGCCGCCGCGTCGCGACGACGGAGGCACGGATCGAGGACGCGCAGGGTCGGCTCTACGCCCACGGCACGAGCACGATCCTCGTGCTCGGCGGATGAGCGCGGTACTCTGAGGCGATGCGCCGCGACGAGCAAGGGCTCCTCGCTGTCCCCGGTAGCCGGGCGGCGCCGCAGCGCCTAGCGGCGAGCGCCGCGACCACTCCTCCCTAGACTCTCGCGCCATGGATCCGCGCTACGAGCCCGGCGGACGTCGAGACGCGCTGGCAGGAGACGTGGGAGGACGAGGGCCTGTACGCGGCCGGCGCGGGCGCGCGCCGCGAGCGAGACGTTCGTCGTCATGCACCCGCCGCCGAACATCTCGGGCTCGCTGACCATCGGCCACGTCCTCCAGCTCTCGCTCGAGGACACGCTCGTCCGCTGGCACCGGATGCGCGGGTTCGACACGCTCTTCCAGCCCGGGCTACGACCACGCCGGGATCTCGACCTGGGCGGCGATCGGGCGGACGCTCGCGAAGGAGGGGAAGAGCCAGCGCGACCTCGGACGCGAGGGCTTCGACGCGTACGTGCAGGAGTGGCTCGACGCGCTACGGCGGGACGATCATGGCGCAGTTCCGTCGCGTCGGCGCCTCGCTCGACTACGGGCGCACGCGCTTCACGATGGACGACGGCTACTACCGCGCGGTCATCCGCTGGTTCGTCCACCTGTACCGACGCGGCTGGATCTACCGCGACAACCGGATCTCGAACTGGTGCCCTCGCGACCGAACCGCGCTCTCCGACCTCGAGCTCGAGCCGGAGGAGGTCGACGACACGCTCTCCTACATCCGGTACCCGCTCGTCGACGGCTCGGGCCACGTGACGATCGCGACCGTGCGGCCGGCGACGATCCTCGCCGACGTCGCGGTCGCCGTGCACCCCGGACGACGAGCGCTACCGCGATCTCGTCGGCAAGGAGGCGATCGTGCCCTTCGTCGAGCGGACGGGTGCCCATCGTCGCGGACGAGCAGGTCGACCCCGAGTTCGGCACGGGCGCGCTCAAGGTCACGCCCGGGCACGACCCGATGGACTTCGAGATCGGTCGTGCGCACGGGCTGCCGGAGCTGGCGGTGATCGGCCTCGACGGGCGCATGAGCGAGGAGGCGGGCGAGCTCGCGGGGCTGACGCAGGACGAGGCGGGCGAGCGCGTGCTCGCGTGGGCGCGCGAGCGAGGCCTGCTCGAGCGTCAGGAGCCCTACCGTCACGCGGTCCCCACGTGCGAGCGCTGCCACACGCGCGTCGAGCCGCTGATCATGCTCCAGTGGTGGTGCGCGATGGACGAGCTGGCCGCGCCCGCCATCGCCGCCGTCGAGGAGGGCCGCGTCCGCTTCACGCCCGGAGCGCTTCGCGCGCGTCTACCTCGACTGGATGCGGAACGTCCGCCCCTGGTGCATCTCGCGCCAGATCTGGTGGGGCCACCGGATTCCCGTCTGGTACTGCCCGGACGGGCACCTCACCGTCGAGGAGGAGGCGCCGAGCGCGTGCGCCGAGTGTGGCTCGGCCGAGCTCCGCCAGGAGGAGGACGTGCTCGACACGTGGTTCTCGTCGGCGCTGTACCCGTTCGCGACCCTCGGCTGGCCGGACGACACGCCGGCGCTCGCCAGGTACTACCCGGGCTCGGTGCTGACGACCGCGCGGGACATCATCTTCCTCTGGGTCGCGCGGATGATCTTCTCGGGGCTCGAGCTGCTCGATGAGGAGCCCTTCGACGACGTCCTCATCCACTCGACGCTCCTCAACCCCGAGGGACGGCGGATGTCGCGGACGCTCGGCACGGGCATCGATCCCGAGGACGCCCTCGAGCCCTACGGGGCCGACGCGACGCGCTACGGGCTGCTCAAGGTCACCTCGACCCAGGACGCACGCTTCTCGTTCGACTCGATCGAGGAGGGCCGCCGGCTCGCGATCAAGCTCTGGAACGTCGCGCGGTTGATCCTGGCGAACGCCGGCACGTGCGGCCGGAGGCGAACGCCCAGGGAGCTCGAGGAGCGCTGGATCCTCGCGCGCCTCGACGCCGCGCGGGCCGAGCTCGAGGACTGCCTCGGTCGTCTCGACCTCGCCCCCGCCACGGCGATTCTCTACCACCTCACGTTCGACGACTTCTGCGACTGGTACGCGGAGGCGATCAAGCCACGTCTGTACGAGGGCGACGAGGATGCGGCCGCGACCGCGCTCGCGGCGCTCGAGCGGCTGCTCGCGCTCCTCCACCCGGTGATGCCGCACGTGACCGAGGAGATCTGGTCGCAGCTCCCGGACCGCGAGTCGCGCCTGATCGTCTCTCCGTGGCCCGAGCCGGACGCGCGTTTCGCCGACGCGGCCGTCGCGCTCGACCGCGTGCAGGAGGCCGCGCAGATCTTCCGTCGCAGCGGCGTCCAGGTGGAGCTCGGGAGCGACGACGAGCGGCGCATCTTCGCGGCCGTCGTCCGCCCGGAGCGCGCGCGCGTGGACGACAAGCGCGAGGCCGAGCTCGAGCGCCTGCGCGGCCGAGGTCGCGCGGGCGGAGGGGATGCTCGCGAACGAGCGTTTCGTCGCGAACGCGCCGGCGGAGGTCGTCGACGCCGAGCGCGACGAAGCTCGAGCGCTACCGCCGCGAGCTCGCCGCCCTCGGCGGCTGACAACGCTCGGGCCCAGACAGAGCCTGCGAAACGCCGAGACCGCCAACTGGTGGCGGTCTCGGAGCCGATCCAGCCTGGGAGGCGAGGGCGTCAGTTCGAGCGCTTGATGCTCACCTTCGTGACGATCTTTCGACCGTAGGAGCTCTGATCCCAGAGTGCGCCCGGCTGGCATCCCTGCGAGTCGCAGGGGTTGACGACCTCGATCTCGACGTCCGCGCCGCCCGGGCCGAACGACACGGGGAAGGAGGTCATCGTGGTCGTCCACACGGTCGGCGTCGCCGAGCAGTCCTGGGAGGCCTGAGTGAAGCCGAATGCGTTCAACCTGCCGGCGAACGTCTGCCTGACGGTGATGTACGCGTTTCCGTTGGTGGGACGCGAGCACGCTCACCGTTCCCGAGATCGTGAGGGCTCCGGACTTCGTGACGGTCGCCTTGTCCGACACCGGGAAGGACACTCGAGCGGTCGCTGCACGGTGAAGTAGAACGCGCCACCGTCGGTGCCGCCCGACGTTCCGACCATGAAGTACACGGGCACGCCGGCCTTCGCGTCGAACTCGATGTGCGGCTTCGGATAGCCCTGGACGAGGAGCGAGTCGTCGCTGCAATCGAGCTGGCTCAGGCTCCCCGGCGACCCGCGGTATGCGGACAGTGTGAAGTCCGAAGGCGAGTCCGGGTATGGAGGCTGCAGAGAAGCTTCGAGCCGCATGTCCTCCGTCGGAACGAACACGTACCAGACCGTGCTGCCTGTGCCGAAGCAGCTCGGGTCGTCCGGGGAGGTCGTCGCGTAGGCGGAGTCAGCGCTCGAGTCCGTGTAGTAGACGCCCGAGATCTCCTTTGCCGTTGCGATGGAGTCGAACTCCGGCGGAGGCTCCACCCGGACGTTGAGCGTGACGTCGCCGGGGGAGAACCCGTAGAACGAGCCGGCCTGGAAGTAGTACGTGTTGCCCGCTTTCAGCTTCTCGGTGAAGTACGAGTAGTAGATCGCGCAGTCCTTCGGCGTGAGCCCAGCTAGGCCCGGTCCTCTCGCCTCCCAGAGGACGACGTAGGAGCCAGGGATCGTGCTTCCGAAGGTGTCAGCACGGATCACGGTGTCGACCGCCGGCGTGAACGACCACCAGGCCGTCTGGGTCGGGCCGAAGCACCCAGGCTGCTCGTCCGACTCCGTCGTCGCCTCGGTGAGCGTCACGGTATCGGTGAACGGGAGCGAGGTGATCCCGGTTGCCGCGGCGAAGTCGTCGTTGCTGGGCGGGGCGGCGACCGCAGCTCCCGGCACGAGCAGCGCTGCGAACCCCACGAATGTGGCGAGTCGGATGCGCACTTGCATACCTCCTCCTGACGAGTGACGAGCAGAAGCTCGCGCAGGTGGCTCAAGAACCGCTCAAAGAGCGGTCTTCGAGTTGGTCGAGGTCAGAGCGCCGCGATGGCTCGCACCGCGGCATCGACCTCCGCGGGCGTGTTGACGATTCCCGGGCCCAGACGCACGTAGCGCTGCGCATACGGCGTGACGCTCGCGACGATGCGATCGGCTGCCAGGCGCTGCACGACCACCGCGGGATCGAGACCGGCGACCTCGAAGCAGACGAGCCCCGCGGACACCACGCCGGCCTGTGGCGTTCGCAGGCGGACGTTCCTGGTCTCCGAGAGCTGCGCCTTGAGCCTCTGCGCGAGAGCTCGCACTCTCGCTCTCGACACGGTTCCGTCCTATGGTCTCGTGGAAGCGGAACGCGTCTGCGAGAGCCCAGCGGTGCTCGAAGGAGTGAAAGCCGCCCGGCGTCAGCCGCGAGCCGTCGGCGATCCCGGTCGGCGCTGTGCCCGCCAGCCATGCGCCGTAGCTGGCCGGGTCGTCGAACGAGGGAATCGTGGGCCGCACGAGTTCGCGCACGCGCTCGTTCGCCCACAGCACGCCGGTGCCCCGTGGCCCGTAGAGCCACTTGTGACAGCCCGAGACGAACGCGTCACAGCGCAGCTCACGTGCCGACGTCGCGTCGCTGCCGAAGCCGTGCACGCCGTCGACGAAGACGAGGACCCGGTCCGGGAGTGCGTCCACGATCGCCCGGATCGGCAGCTTGACGCCGGTGCTCGAGTGCACCCAGGTGAGAGCGACGACGCGCGTACGCTCCGAGATCCCACTGCGGAGGCGGGTAACGATCTCGTCGACCGAGGCGCGTCGCGGGTCGTCGTACAGTCGGACGCGACGCACCCGTGCTCTGGACAGGCGCAGCGCCTCGTGGGTCGCGTAGAAGTCGTGCTCGGTGGTCACCACTTCCTCGCCTGGCCCGATCTCCAGCCGTGTATAGAGCAGGCCGAGGCCCATGGTCGTGGAGTCCGTGAGGGCGACTTCGTCGGCGGGAACACCGAGGAAGCGGCCCGCAGCCGCCCGTGTGTCCCTCGTCAGCCGGCCTTCGTTCGCGTGGAGGTAGGTCACGGCGTCCCGGTCGAGCCCGCGCCGGTGGCGCTCGATCGCCTCACGGACCGACCGCGGGTGCGAAGCGAGGAGGAACGACGTCAGATGGATGCGCCTGGAGTCGAGCGCGAACTGCTCCCGCACCGCGCTCCAGCGCCGGAGATCCGGTGCGGCGGCCTCGGAGAGCGCGGGTCGTCCGAGCGCGAGCGCAGCGGCAGCGACCCCTGCGCGAGCGACGAGGTCGCGCCGCGAGAGCTCAGGCACGGGCGCGCTCCCGAAACGAGCTCGCCGCGTGTCTCCCGTCCTCCACCGGAAGGCTCGATGATACGCGGGGCGGTTCGGCGGAGTGCGCCGGCGAGGCGTCGACGCCGGCGACAAGCTCGTGCGCTACCCCCGCGAGCCGGCCGCGCTCCGCAGGCAGCACAGCCCCTAGTGAGCGGCGAGCGCTGTCTCGGCGACCGCGAGGGGCACCCAGGCCGCGTGGCCGTAGTCCTTCCCGGCTGTGCGGCCGTCCGTGACCCGGCGGAGGCCTGTTCCGTCGGGACGGACGATCCAGATGTCGTGTGCCCCATTGCGGTTCGCGTCGCGTCCCCAGAGACGGGTCATGGCGATCCACCCGCCGTTCGGGGACCAGGCGAGCTCGCTCGCGTCGACGTCCGCGATTTTCTCGGCCGATCCGTCGTCGACGTCGACGACGTACAGCTCGGTCATCTGGCCGTCGAACTCGTCTCTCGGGAGCGCTTTCTCGGCGGAGGGATCCTCGCGGCCGGTAATCACGGCCAGTCGCTTTCCGTCCGGTGACCAGGCGAACGACTTGACGTCGTCCACGGGTGACTCGGTCTCGAGGTCGAGACGCTCCGGCTCGCCGGGGTCATCCGGCCGAAGGATCACGAGCGAGTGTGCACCCGGGTCTCCCTCGGTGCTCGCCACGCGAGTGCGGTCGGGCGACCACTCGCCGTAGTGGAAGGCAAAGAGGTTCCGGTCGCCAGGCAGGGTCTCCATGCGACCCGACCCAGGATCCAGAGCCTGGGTCGGTCCCGACGTCAGTCCGGTGGGGTCGAGGGCATTGAAGTAGAGGCGCCCGTCGTTCCACCAGGTTGGAACGTCGCCCTGCGCTCCGACGTAGGGGTCCTCCCCGTCCGTCGACACGACGACGATCTCCCCGCTGTCGAGTGAATAGACGAGGCGCGTCCCGTCCGGCGACCATGCGTGACCGCTCCCGCGTCGGTCGAGCTCGCGTCCGCCCGTTCCGTCGGCGCGAACGAGGTATCCCCCCGAGTCCGCGAGGTGCCGGAAGGTCGGAGACCAGATCGGGCTGCGGATATGGTCGAAGACCCTCGGCAGGCGGCGTACGTTCCAGCCCGGGCCTGCCGAGGTGAACAGGTGAGCCTCGCGCCCGCCATCGCCGCTGAAGACGAGGGCGTAGTCGCCCCTCGGCAAGGGGGAGTCGACTCGCGCTTCCTTCTCGTTCCCGCAGGCGGCGAGAAGTGAGACGACCACCACGCCGACGATCACTACACGCCCGAGGCTGTCCGTCTCAGGAGACCGTTTGCAGCCGGGCATCGGAGGCCTCATCTCTCGACGGCTGCGACGACAACGAGCCCGTGCTCGGTACCGATGTAGACGTTGTTGCCCAGGACGACGATCGCGTCGACCCGCTCATCGACGAGCGACGGGTACTTGCGCAGGCGTGAACCTGTGGTGGCATCCGTCGCTGTCAGGCCCGCAAAGCTGCCCGCGTAGACGACGTCGCCAGCGACGGCGAGCGCCTGGTGGAAGTCGAAGTGATCCTCTCTCGGGTTCCAGTTGACCAGGTCGCCGGACGCCGCGTCGACGGCAGCCAGTCCACCTCGAGCCAACCCGTCGGCTTTCTCGAAGAAGCCGCCGAAGTACACGACACCGTCGGAGATCGCGATCGCGTCGACCCTCGGGACACGAAAGACCTCGAGCTCCGTCTGCCACTTCAGATCCTTCCCGCTCGCCGCATCCACCGCCGTGAGTCGCTCCCTCCCTCCGAGGACGATCGCTTCGTCGCTCACGCTCACGGGCCACGACCCCTGAGTCGGATACCAGTCGGTGAGGCGACCGTCGGCGAGCTCATAGGCGGCATTCCCGTACTGCGGCCGCCCCGCAGCGCTCTCGAACTCACCACCGACGTACAGCCTTCCATCGGAGAGGGCCAGAGAGTTGACGGTGACGTAGCCGCGCTCTCCGTCGAGCATCGGGTTCCAGGCCATGGGTGTACCGGTTGCGGTGCTGATCGCGACGAGGCCGTTTCGTGGACGACCTCGAGCGCCTTTGAAGAGGCCACCCACGTAGACCGTGGAGCCGCGTGCCACGATGGAGTAGACGGCATCGTGCGGAACGCCGCCGCTCAGTCGTGGATCCCAGGCGGTGGGCTTTCCGGTCCGAAGATCAATCGCGGCGAGGCCACTGCGGTACACACCACCGATTCCGTCGAAGGCGCCTCCGGCCACGACCTTCGCGTCTGACACCGCCAGCGTGCGGACGGGCGCGTTGGAGGCCCCGGTTGGCCCCAACCGACGTCGGCCGTCGATCCCGAAAGCAACGAGGCCATCCACCGAAGCTGCATAGACGACGGAGCCCGCCGTGCTCACAGCGCTCACGGAGCTGGACCGTGGAGTCCAGGCGGTCAGCCGGTTCGCAGCTGTGCCGAAGGAGGCCAGATTCGATCGTCTCGCTCCCGCTATCTGTCGGAACGTGCCTCCGACGATGAGACGTCCGCCCGCGACCGTGATCGCCGTCACGTAACCGTCGGGGAGAGGGTTCCATCGGATGCGTCGACCTGAACTTCGATCGTAGGCCACCAGCAGGGCGCCTCCCGCATAGACGAACGAGTCGGACACCGCGAGCCGGCGCAGGAGGGGGTCCTCGTGCTCGTCGATCGGCGGCTTGGGGTCCCAGTCGTGGATCCGCCCCGTGACCGCGTCGATCGCAGCCAGCCCCCCGTGGGCACGGCCTCCCAGCTCTCCGAAGCTCCCCAGGACGAAGACCGTGCGCCCGTGTACCTCGATGTCGTCCACGAAGTAGCCCGGGTCGGGGTTCCAGACGAGCGCGCGGCCCGACGCAGCGTCGAGCGCAGCGAGCGTTCTCCGCGACTTTCCGTCGATCCGGCGCAGGACACCGCCTACGAAGAGCGTCGAACCGCGCCGTGCCATTGCAACGATCTCTCCTTGAGGCCTGGGGCACCAGCCGCGATCCACGCGTGAGCCGGACGTGATGTGTGCGAGGTTGGAACAGCTCACGCCTCCGATTTCCCGGAAGCTTCCGCCCACGAACCAACCGCCCCGACCGTCGTCCACGACCGAGTCGACGACACCCTCGTCGATCCTCGGAAATGGCACGAGCCGCTCACCGCTCCGCGTGAAGGCGACGAGCGGACCCGTGCGCGGGCTCAGCTGCGAGAAGTCGCCGCCGACATACAGGGTGCTACCCGAGATCGCGAGCGCTTCGACCTCGCCGTTCGTCTGCCAGAAGTCGCTCGGCGAAGCAGTCACGCTGACAGCGGCAGAAGTCTCTGTTTCGGCCTCACTCGAGCTCAGGCAGCCAGCCAGGATCGAGGCGAGCAGCACCGGCACTGCAGCGGCCACGCGCGCGCTCGCTCGAACCGGCACGCGTCTCACCAGATCGCGAACGGCAGTCACGCGGGGATGGTGTCGAACATGCCTCAAGGAACGCTCAAGTCGAGGGACGGAACCTACGATGGGCGCGTGTCCGCGGTCGCCTGGCTCGACTCCCTCTCGCCCTGGCCTCGCGAGGGCTTCGGGCTCGAGCGGATGCACGCGCTGCTCGCCGAGCTCGGAGACCCCCAGTACGCCTACCCCGCGATCCACGTCGTCGGCACGAACGGGAAGTCGACGGCGACGATCACCGTGGAACAGTTGCTCCTCTCGGAAGGGCTCTCGGTCGGCTCGACCATCTCTCCCCACGTCGCGGGTTGGAGCGAGCGGATCCGGGTGGACGGCACGGAGGCCGACTTCGAGGAGGCGGTCGGGCGCGTCCGTGAGCCGGCGGAGCGGATCGGCGCGACCCAGTTCGAGATCGTGACCGCCGCCGCGCTCGCCGCATTCGCGCACGCGTGGGTGGACGCGGCCGTCGTGGAGGCCGGGCTCGGCGGCCGGCTCGACGCGACGAATGTCCTGCGCTCACGGGTCGTCCTCCTGACGAACGTCGGGCTGGAGCACACGGACGTGCTCGGCGACACGGTCGAGGCGATCGCGCGCGAGAAGCTCGCGGTCGCGAAGGCGGGTGCGGTCGTGGTTCTCCCCGACGAGACGTACGCGCCGCTCGTCGCCGGGAACGAGGTGCGTCTGGGCGGCGCCCGCGAGGCCGCGGAGGCGTTCGTCGGCCACCCGATCACCGCCACGCCGGCGGTTTCGCTCCCGGGGCGTCTCGAGCGGCGGGACGGCGAGGTCCGGGACGGTGCGCACAATCCGGACGGTGTCCGCTACCTGGTCGAGCGGCTTCCACCCGGTGACCACACCGTCGTCGCCTCGATCCTCGCCGACAAAGCAGTGGACGACATGCTCCGGGAGCTACGTCGCGTGGGGACGCGCTTCGTGGCCACCCGGTCGTCGTCTCCACGTGCGCTTCCGGCCGTCGACCTCGCCGAGCTCGCACGCCGGCACTTCCCGCTCGTGGAGGCGGTGGACGACCCCGGAGAGGCACTGGTACGTGCCCACGAGCTCGGGGAGCCGGTGCTCGTGACGGGCTCGCTGTACCTGCTGGGCGATCTCGCGCAGGCCGAGAGGGGCGCCGCGTGGCCCGCGTAGGAGAGCGGCTGTCCGTCCTGGCGTTCGCCGCCCTCCTCGTCGCCGGGATCGTGGCGCTCGCGTTCGGGCTGGGCTATCTGGTCGGGAAGCTTCTACTATGACCGGCTCCACGATGCCGCTTGCCCAGACCCTCGACTCGCCCGACTGGACTCTCCTCCGGAACATCGGCCTGGGGCTGCTCGTCGTCCTCTGGCTGGCGACGGCGTACTGGACGTTCAAGGACGCGCGCAGGCGGATCCAGGACCCCTGGCTCGTGGCCCTCGCCACGCTGGTCGGCCTCGTCCCGCCGTTCCTCGGGCCGATCATCTACCTCTTCTTCCGTCCGCCCGAGTACCTCCAGGACGTGCGCGAGCGCGACCTCGAGATCAAGGCGATGGAGGAGCGGCTGTCGCAGCTGGACCTGCGCTGCCCGGTCTGCCGAGCGCGCGTCGAGTCGTCCTTCATCGTCTGCCCCGTGTGCACGACACGGCTGCGGCAGGCATGCCCCTCGTGCGGCCAGCCGCTCGAGTCGCTGTGGCAGGTGTGCCCGTACTGCGCGACGGAGATCACGCCCGGGCTCCCGGCCCTCGACGACGTGACGTCGCGGCGTCGCCGCGCGGAGTAGGGCGAGGCTTGCCTCGCCCCGACTAGAATCCGCCGCCGCATGGCCCGCGAGACCACCCTCGTCCTCGTCAAGCCCGACGGCATGCGCCGGGGCCTTGCCGGCGAGATCGTGGCGCGCTTCGAGCGCCGCGGCCTCGAGTTGCGCGGCGCCCGGCTCCTGAAGATCCCGAGGTCGATTGCCCGGGAGCACTACGCCGAGCACAGGGGCAAGCCCTTCTTCGGCTCGCTCGTCGAGTTCATCACCTCCGGGCCCGTGCTCGCGCTCGCGGTCGGCGGCGAGTCCGCGATCTCCGTCGTGCGGACGATGATGGGCGCGACGAACCCGCTCGACTCGGCGCCGGGCACGATCCGCGGCGACTTCGCGCTCGAGCTGTCCGAGAACATCGTCCACGGCTCGGACTCGAAGGCGAGCGCACGGCGTGAGCTCGCGCTCTTCTTCCCGGACGGCCTCGTGTAGGGGTCGGGCTTGCCCGACCCGGACTACGTCGCTCGCAACCGCGAGCTGTGGACGAAGACGAACGAGGAGTACACGGATGGCGCCGCGGAGCGTGGGTGGTCCAAGCGCGAGTTCACCTGGGGCGTCTTCGGTGTTCCCGAGCGGGAGCTGGGGGTGCTGGGCGACCTCGCCGGGCTCGACGTGATCGAGCTCGGCTGCGGGACGGCCTACCTCGCCGCCTGGCTCGCCAGGCAGGGAGCGCGACCCGTCGGTGTCGACGTCACGCCCGCACAGCTCGAGACCGCGCGGCGAATGCAGGCGGAGACCGGGCTCTCCTTCCCGCTGATCGAGGCGAGCGCGGAGGACGTCCCGCTTCCCGACGGGGGCTTCGATCTCGCGGTCTCCGAGTACGGCGCGAGCCTCTGGTGCGATCCCGTGCGCTGGCTCCCGGAGGCCGCGCGTCTCCTGCGACCGGGCGGCCGGCTCGTCTTCCTGACGAACAGCCCGCTCTCGGTCCTCTGCGTCCCCGCAGGTCCTGGCCCTGCCACCGAGCGCCTCATGCGCCCCCAGCGGGGGATGTACAGCGTCACCTGGGAGCACGAGGACGGCGTCGAGTTCCACGTCGGCCACGGCGAGTGGATCGACCTCCTGCACGCTGCCGGGTTCGAGGTCGAGCGCCTGGTGGAGCTGTATGCGCCCGACGATGCCGAAACGCACCCTTACTACGACACCGCGACCGTCGACTGGGCGCAGAGGTGGCCGAGTGAGGACCTGTGGGCAGCGCGCAAGACCGCCTGACCCTCGCCTCGACCTCGCCGCAGCGGGTCGCGATCCTGCGCGGGCTCGGCATCCCTTTCGAGATCGTCGCGCCGGAGTACGTCGAGGACGATCCTCTCGACGCCGACGCGGTCGAGCTGGTCCGTCGCCACGCGCAGGGCAAAGCACGCTCGGTTCACGTCGAGGGCCGGGTGACGCTCGGCGTGGACACGACGGTCGTCCTCGACGGGCGCGTCTACGGCAAGGCCGCCGACGGCGAGGCGGCGCGGGACATGCTCAACGCGCTCTCGGGGAGGACGCACACCGTCGTCTCCGGGCTGTGCCTTGTCGGGCTCGACCAGGACCTCCTCGCCCACGAGGTGACGGACGTCACGTTCAGGCGGCTGTCGCCCAACGGCGTCGAGACGTACGTCGCGATCCGGGAGTGGGAAGGGCGCGCAGGCGCGTATGCGATCCAGGGCTTCGGACGGCACCTCGTCGATCGGATCGACGGCGACTACCTCAACGTGGTCGGCCTGCCCGGGACGCTGCTCGTCTCCCTGCTCGAGCGGCACGCGCCAAAGCTGCTGCAAACCCGCAGCTAGACTCTCCCTTCCTCGTGGCCTGGTTCAAGACCCTCACCGGCTTCGGCGGCCGCGACATGGCCGTCGACCTCGGCACCGCGAATACGCTCGTCTACGTTCGTGGGCGCGGCATCGTCCTCTCCGAGCCGTCCGTCGTCGCGATCGACCAGCGGACCGGCGAGGTGCACGCCGTCGGCGTCGAGGCGAAGCGCATGCTCGGGCGAACTCCGGGGACGATCTCCGCGATCCGGCCGCTCAAGGACGGCGTCATCGCCGACTTCGACGTGACGGAGCAGATGCTGCGCCACTTCATCCAGAAGGTGCACCAGCACCGCTTCGCGCACCCTCGCGTGGTCGTGTGCGTGCCCTCGGGCGTCACCGGGGTCGAGAAGCGCGCGGTCGAGGAGGCGACGCTCTCCGCGGGAGCGAGGCAGGCCTACCTGATCGAGGAGCCGATGGCCGCGGCGATCGGCGCCGGGCTGCCCGTCGCCGAGCCGACGGGGAACATGATCGTGGACATCGGCGGCGGGACGACCGAGGTGGCAGTGATCTCGCTCGGCGGCATCGTCGTCTCCCAGAGCATGCGCGTGGGCGGCGACGAGATGGACGAGGCGATCGTCAACCACATCAAGAAGGAGTACAAGCTCCTCGTCGGGCAGCAGACGGCCGAGGAGATCAAGCTCGAGATCGGCTCGGCCTTCAGGCTCAAGGAGGAGCTGCAGGCGGAGGTGCGCGGGCGCGACATGCTCACCGGTCTCCCGAAGACCGTGATCATCTCGTCCGAGGAGGTCCGCCGGGCGCTCGACGAGCCCGTGACCGTGATCCTCGACGGGCTCAAGTCGACGCTGGACAAAACCCCGCCGGAGCTCGCCGCGGACATCATGGACCGCGGAATCGTCCTTGCCGGCGGCGGCGCTCTCCTGCAGGCGTTGGACGAGCGGGTGCGCCACGAGACGCAGATGCCCGTGCACCTCGCGGAGAGCCCGCTCACGTGCGTGGCGGTCGGCTCCGGGCGCTCGCTCGAGGAGTTCGACGTGATCCACCGCACCAACCGCAGCCGAGCGCGCCGGAACGGGCTGCTCCGGTACTGAGTAAACGTCACTGTCACCGCAGGTGACTGTCCACCTTGGTTCTGGTGACTGTCACCGCAGGTGACTGTCACCGGCTTGTCACCGCAGGTGACTGTCACCGGCTTGTCACCGCAGGTGACTGTCACCGGCTTGTCAGCAAGGTGACTGTCACCGGCTTTGCCTCTGGTGACTGTCACCCGGTTCCCGGCACCCGCGGACGCGGTCTGTTGCGAGGGCGCTAACCAGCGCCACAGGGCGGATGTCCGCTTGGAACCAAGCTACACTCGGCTGTCGTGCCCAGGGGACGCAGCGCGCGCTCGGCGGCGCTGGGCGTGACCGTCCGGCGCATCCCGTCGGCCCACTCGAGCTCACGAAGCGCAGGCGCGCTTCGGCGTCGGCTTGCCGTGGGCCTGCTCGTGCTCGCGTCGCTCGTGCTCATCTCCCTCTCCTTCCGATCCGGCGACAACGGCCCGCTGTCCGGCGTGCAGTCCGCCGGCGCCACCGCGCTCCGTCCCTTCGCCGTGGGCGTCGAGCGGGTGGCGCAGCCCTTCAAGGACGCCTACGGGTGGATGGACAGCCTGCTCGGTGCCCGCTCGGAGGCAGAGGAGCTGCGCGCGGAGGTCCGGGACCTCCGGCAGCGCGCGATCCAGAGCGAGTTCGCGCTCCAGGAGAACGAGTATCTCCGCCGCCTGCTCGACTACCTCGACGGGCCACGCTTCCCCGACGACTTCGAGCCGGTCGCGGCCGAGGTCGTGAGCCGGCCCGCAGGGGCGTTCACGCAGGCGATCGTCGTCGCGGCCGGCTCGGACAACGGCGTACGCGTCAACGATCCCGTGGTGACGGCCGACGGCCTCGTCGGCCTCGTCACGCGCGTGACCGCGGGCACGGCGCGAATCCAGCTGCTGACGGACGAGGAGGCCGCCGTCTCGGCCGTCGACCTGCGCACGGGCGCGCCGGGGATCGTGCTCCACGCGCGCGGCACGCGCGAGACGCTCGTGCTCGACCGGGTGCGCAAGCAGGACGTCGTCAGGGTCGGTGACGAGGTCGTGACGAGCGGCTGGCGCGCCGGCCCGTTGAGCTCGCTCTACCCGAAGGGGATCTCGATCGGCAAGGTGACGAGCATCGGGCAGACCGACACGGACCTCTTCCAGCAGGTCCAGGTGGACCCGTTCGTGGACTTCGGCACGCTCGACGCCGTTCTCGTGCTCGTTCCGAAGGAGCGCACACGGTGAGCGCCGTCGACGCGCTGCGGATGGTCGGGGTGGTCTTCGTCGCGGCGTTGCTGCAGACCGTCGTCTTCTCGTCGTTCGTCCTCGGAGGGGGCGCGCCGGACCTGCTCCTCGTCGTCGTCGTCTCGCTCGGCCTGCTCCGTGGTGCGATCCCCGGCGCGTTCCTCGGCTTCGCCGGCGGGCTCGTCGTGGACCTCCTCACGCTCGACACGCTCGGCATCACCTCGCTCGT
The DNA here is from genome assembly GCA_963750595.1 of uncultured Actinomycetes bacterium. GTDB lineage: Bacteria > Actinomycetota > Thermoleophilia > Gaiellales > Gaiellaceae > GMQP-bins7. The sequence goes on from CAVVRG010000006.1 coordinate 16,459, forward strand.
GCTGACGCTCGCGGGGTTCTGGGCGGGACGCTACGGGGAGACGACCGGGCGCGACCGTCGGGTCGCCCCGCTCGTGGCCGTCGGCGTGATCACGGTGCTCGCGGGAGTCTTCGTGTGCGTGCTGCACTACATGCTCGGAGACGAGGTCGACGCGAGGCACGCGCTGCTGACGGCGCTCGCTCCCACGCTCCTCGCGAACCTCGTCCTCGCCCTCCCCGTCTACGCGCTCGTCCGGCGCGCGGTCGGCGAGGGAGCGCTGGGTGAGCCCTCGACCGAGGTGGAAGTCCTTGTCTAGCGAGGGCGGCGCGTACCACGAGCCCCGCTCGAAGTCGGGCCGCTTCCTCCCGCCGGACCCGCGCGTTCGCGAGCCCTATCGGCTGACGCCACAGCTCGCCCTCCGCGTCGGCATCTTCGGCGCCGTCGCGCTGATCGCGTTCGCGGTGCTGTTCCTGCGGCTCTGGTCGCTCCAGGTGCTGTCCGGGGACGAGTACCTGAACGCGGCCCAGAACAACCAGCTCCGGCTCATCCGGATCGAGGCTCCGCGCGGGCCGATCCTCGACCGCTACGGCCGCACCGTCGTCTCGAACGTCGCGGGCACGGCCGTGCAGCTCTGGGTAGCGGACATGCCGAAGCGGGGGCGCTACAAGCTCGTCCAGCGGCTGGCGCGGGTCCTCGACGTCTCCCCTCGAGCCCTGGCGCGCGAGGTCGAGGAGCGCCGCGGCGACCCGCTCACGCCGATCACCGTCAAGACGTCGGTGGGCGAGGAGCAGGTCAACTACCTGTACGAGCACCAGGCCGCGTTCCCCGGGGTCGAGATCGCCCAGGTGTACCTCCGCGACTACACCTACGGGAGGCTCGCCGCGCAGATCCTCGGGTACACGGGCGAGGTCTCGCCGGAGGAGCTCAAGGCGCTGCGGGGGGAGGGATACCGCGGCGGGGACCGGATCGGCAAGACGGGAGTCGAGTCCGCGTTCGACTCGTATCTCCGGGGCAACCGCGGTCTCGCGCAGATCCACGTCGACTCGCTGGGACGCCCGCAGTCCCGCGTCGAGCTGCGTCAGGAGGCGCGCCCGGGCTACGCCCTGCGGCTTACGCTCGACATGAGGCTGCAGCGCGCGGCGGAGCGGGCCCTCCGCTACGGGATCGACCTCGCTCACCAGGACGACCACTGGGCCGCGGACGGCGGCGCGATCGTCGCACTCGACCCGCGTGACGGCGCCGTCCTCGCCATGGCCTCCGCCCCGACCTACAACCCGTCCGTCTACGTGGGGCGCCCCGATCCGGAGAAGCTCGCGCCGCTCCTCGAGGAGGATGCTGCGCGGAAGGCGAACTACCCGGGCCTGAACCGGGCGACCGCCGGGCTCTACCCGCCCGGCTCGACCTGGAAGCCGGTGACGGCGCTCGCGGGGATGCAGGAGCACATCTTCTCGGCGTACGAGTCGCTTCCGTGCACGCCGTTCGCGGAGTACGGGCTCGACCGGCAGCGCTTCCGCAACTGGAACCCGTACGTGAACCGCGCGATGACGCTGCCTGAGGCGCTCGCCGAGTCCTGCGACACGTACTTCTACGAGATCGGGAACCGGTTCTACGAGCGCGGCTCGGAGGGCCGGATCCGGATGCAGCAGTGGGCGCGGCGCTTCGGTTTCGGCCAGCCCACCGGGCTCGACATCGGCGGCGAGGCGGAAGGGCTGCTGCCCACGCCCGAATGGCGGAAGAAGACGTTCGAGAGCGACTGGGATCGCGCCTGGAACCCCGGGGACTCCATCCAGCTCGCGATCGGGCAGAAGGACCTGCTCGTCACGCCGCTCCAGATGGCGGCTCTGTACGCGATGCTCGCGAACGGCGGGAACGTCGTCACGCCGTATCTCGTCTCCAGCGTCGAGCAGCCCCGGGCGAAGAACTCGCCGCGCGTCGTGCTCCGCCGGTTCGCTCCACCTCTGCCGCAGCCGTCCGGTGTCGACCCGGCCGCGCTCGCGGCGGTCCGCGACGGCCTCTTCCGCGCGACGCACGGCGCGAGCGGGACGTCCTCGGGCGTCTTCGGCAACTACGCCGTCCCGATCTCGGGCAAGACGGGCACGGCGGAGAAGGTCGTCCCGCTCCCCGGCTACCCGGCGGGCCATCTCGAGGACCAGTCCTGGTGGTGCGGCTGGGGGCCGTCGGACGACGCGAAGCTCGTTGTGTGCGCGCTCATCGAGAACGGTGGACACGGCTCCACCGCGGCCGCGCCCGCCGCCCTGCGCATGTTCGAGTCCTACTTCAAGGCGAAGGCGCCGCCGAGCGTCCTCGTGAGCACGGACTAGCACGGATCGATGATCGAGGCTGCCGACCGTACGAGGATCAGGCCCGCCGGGAGACGAGCCGAGCCCGCACTCGTTGCTCTCGTCCGGCGGCTGGACTGGATCCTGCTCCTCGCCGGGGCAGGGCTCGTCGCCTACGGCCTGTGGGTCGTCTCGGGCATCACGCGCTTCGACGTGCTGGGTGACGAGAGCTACTTCGTCGTACGCCAGGGCATCGCGGCCGCGTTCGGCGTCGTCGCGATGGTCACCGCGATCCTCGTGCCGATCGATCTGGCCCGTCGCTACTGGCGCGTGGTGTACGGGGCGACCCTTGCACTCATGCTCGTCGTGTTCCTCGCCGCGGAGACGATTCGCGGCTCGAAGCGCTGGCTCGACCTCGGGGTGATCCAGTTCCAGCCGTCCGAGCTCGGCAAGGTGCTGTTCGTGCTCGCGATCGCCGGCTTCCTGGTCGAGCGGGCGGGGCGGGTGACGCGGTGGCGCACGATCGTGTCGGCGCTCGGCCTCGGCGCTGTGCCCATTGCGCTCGTCTTCCTCCAGCCCGACCTCGGGACGGCCCTCGTGTACGGGGTGTCCCTGCTCGCGGTCCTCTTCTTCGTGGGTGTCCGCTGGCGACAGCTGCTCGTCCTGGGCCTGGTCGGCGCGCTCGCGATCACCTCCGTGCTCTGGCTCCTCCCGGCCGCCGGCGTCCAGGTGCTGAAGCCGTACCAGACGGCGCGGCTCACGCTCGACCCGGCCTCCGACCCGGGCGGTCTCACCTACAACCTCGACCAGTCGATCACGGCCGTCGGCTCGGGAGGCCTCACCGGGCGCGGCGTCGTCGCGGCGAGCCAGACCCGGCTCGACTACCTCCCGGAACACGCCACCGACTTCGCATTCGCGTCCCTCGCGGAGCAGCGCGGGTTCGTCGGGTGCGCAGTCCTGCTCCTGCTGTACCTCCTCGTCGTCTGGCGCGGCCTGCGCGTGCTCACGGTCGCGGACGACCTGTACGGGGCCGTCGTCGCGGGCGGTCTCGTGTTCGGGTTCCTCTTCCAGGTCTTCGTGAACGTGGGGATGACGATGGGCGTTGCGCCCGTCACCGGGATCCCGCTGCCGTTCGTCACCGTCGGCGGCTCGTCGATGGTCGCGAACCTGCTCCTGATCGGGGTGCTCCAGGGGATTCACGCGCGCGGCCGGCTCGCGGAGCGTCCGCTCCAGTGAGGGGGGCGGTCGTCGGAGCTCGCCAGGGTCTGCTCGAGGGCCGGAAGCTCTGGAGCACGCTCCTCGACGAGCCGGCGACGCCGTCGGGCGGGATCGTCGTGAGCGGCATGCTCGCCGAGCAGCTCGTCCGGGAGCTCGGGGCCGGCGCGGCGCCCGGCGCGGTCCTCACCCGTGAGGGCACGATCGTCGCCGGAGCCCAGATGGTCGTTCGCGTGATCGCCGGCGACCCGAGCGACGAGGACGTGGCCGTCGTTCGTGCCGCCGAGCGCGAAGGCGTCCCGGTCGTGCTCGTCCAGCTCTGGCCACAGGCGGAGTGGACGCGCACGTTCGTCCTCACCCCGTTCGTCGTGGAGTGCCGGGCGGGAGAAGGGTTCCCCGTGAGCGAGATCGCCGGCCGGATCGCGGAGGCCGCGGAGCACGCACCGGCGCTCGCTGCTCGCGTTCCCGCCCTCCGCGACGCGGTGGAGAGCGGCGTCGTCCGCGGTGCGACGATCCGGTCGGCTCTGCTCGCCGCGCTCGGGTCACGCCGGGGTGGGACTCGCTCCGCTCTCGCGCTCGAGCAGGTCCGCGCCCTCTCCCGTCTGCGTGCGCTCGACCCGCAGGCGGCCGGCGCGGTGGATCCTCGTGCGGCTGCAGGCATGGCCGCTCTCGTCTACGCCTCGGGCTTCGCCTTCCGCGAGACGGCGAGGATGACGCGGGGCAAGGCTCCCGCACCACTCGTCAACGCCGCGATCGCGGCTGCCGGGACCTGGGCGCTCGCGCGCGCGGCCCAGAAGCTACAGAGCCGGACCGCGACTTCGTAGAGGGCACGCGCGTGGTGGGCCGTTGTGACCGAAGGCCGGCTCTGCCGGCCGGGAGGTCAAGCGACGCGTGTCCGGGCTGTGCGCAGAGGAAGGGGGGCTCGTCGGGGGAAACGTCGTTTCCCCCCACGATGCTGTCCGGACCTGGACCTAGCATGCGGCGCGAGCGACGTCATGGGAGGGACGATGCCGGACACGGAGTTGGCGGAGGAGCTGTTGCAGCTCGAGGAAGCCGACGCCTGGTTCGAGTACCTCGAGGCCACGAGGGGACAGCTGGAGACACGGTATGCGGAGCTCGAGCCATGGGCGTGGGCGCGGCTGTCCCAGCGATTGCGAGCAGTGGGCGCGCGCAGGTCGACGGCTCCGGCCCGCCGCGGCGTGAGCTTTCGGCATCCCGGTGGACGCGGGCGAGCGACGTCTCGCCCCTGCCGCCCGTCGAGACGGTGTCCACTCCGGCTGCTGCTACCGTTCGGTCAGGTCCCATGACCACTGTTTTCACACTGCGCAGCGCGAGGCCCGGCACCGCCGTGGTGCCCACCTGCCCGCGCGCGACCGAACGAGGAGATTCACACCTTGGCACTACGCTGGTTTCGTACACGCAAGAAGCTGCAGGACGCTGCGCCCGAGGGCGCGGCCAGCACGGAGGTAGAGGCACCGCCTGAGGTGCCGCCCGCAGAGGCGCCGGAGGCCGAAGAGCCGACGGAGCCCGCGAAGAAGAGGCGCCGCCGCGGCAGTCGCGGTGGACGTGGCAGGAAGAAGCCCGGCACGGAGGAGGGCGCCGCGGTGGCGGCCGACGGGGCCGCCGCGGAGCCGAGCGGTTCCGATCGTCGCGCCGACGAGGGGAAGCCCGAGCGCAAGTCGCAGCGGAAGCCCGAGCGGAAGGGCGAGCGAAAACCCGCGCGCGGCAGGCGCCGGACGCCGACGAAGCGGGCGCCGCTCCCTGCGGCGAAGCGCGAGCTCCTGATCTCCGTCGACGTTGGCGAGCAGCGCGTCGCGATCCTCGAGGACGACGTCGTCGCGGAGGTCTACCTCGAGCGTCCCGAGCGCCGCTCGATCGCGGGGAACATCTATCTCGGGGTCGTCGACAACGTGCTTCCCGGCATGGAGGCGGCGTTCGTCGAGATCGGCCTCGAGAAGAACGGGTTCCTGTACGTGGACGAGATCGTCGGGCCCGAGCTCGAGGGGCGAAAGGGCGCCAGGAAGATCCAGGACCTCATCAAGCGCGGCCAGACCGTGCTCGTCCAGGCGGTCAAGGACCCGATGAAGTCGAAGGGCGCGCGGCTGACGACCGAGATCTCGCTGCCCGGCCGCTTCCTCGTCTACGTGCCGAACGGCGAGGGCTCGGGGGTCTCACGTCGCCTGGAGGACCAGGAGCGCACCCGGCTCAAGGACATCGTCAAGGGCCTCGACCCGAAGGGCGGGGGCATCATCGTGCGCACCGCCGCCGAGGGCGCCTCGGCCGAGGACATCGAGCGCGACCTCGTCTTCCTCCAGCGCCTCTGGAAGACGATCCAGGCCAAGACGAAGACCGCGACCGCTCCGAGCCTCGTGTACGAGGAGGCCGAGCTCCCGCTGCGGATCGTCCGTGATCTCTTCGCGGGCGACTTCGTGGGGGCCCAGATCGACGACGACCGCACGCATCGGCGCATCGTCAGCTACCTGAAGAAGACCTCGCCGCACATGATCGAGCGGGTTCACCGCTACAAGGAGAAGGCACCGCTCTTCGAGGCTTCCGGGGTCGAGCAGGAGATCCGCTCGACGCTCGAGCGCCGCGTGAACCTTCCTTCCGGCGGCTACCTCGTGTTCGACTACGCCGAGGCGTTCACGGTCATCGACGTCAACACCGGCCGCTTCGTCGGGTCTCGCGCGAAGGGCTCGAGCGGGAGGCTCGAGGACACGATCGTCAAGAACAACCTCGAGGCCGTGAAGGAGGTCGTGCGCCAGCTCCGGCTCCGCGACATCGGCGGCATCATCGTCATCGACTTCATCGACATGTCGAACCCGAAGAACCGGGAGACGGTCGAGGAGGCGCTGCGGACGGAGCTCGAGCGCGATCGGACGAAGACGTACGTCGTCGAGATCTCGCCCCTCGGCCTCGTCGAGATGACGCGCCAGAACGTGACCGACGGCCCCCGCGAGATCATCACGACGAAGTGCGCGGTGTGCGCGGGCGACGGCTTCGTCGTGTCGGAGGCCACGCACGCGCTCGAGATCGAGCGCAAGCTGCGCGATCTGGCGAGGGGCTCGCGCGTCCAGGGCTTCAGCGTCGCCGTCCATCCGCGGGTCCTGTCGTTGCTCGCCGGGCCCGGAGGGAGCAGGCTCGAGGGGATCGAGGCGGTGGCCCGGCGGCGGTTCTTCCTCGTTCCCGCGACGTCCGACAACGGGCACGTCCACCTCGACCACTTCGAGGTGCTGAAGCAGGGCAAGCTGGAAACGCTGCGGCCGGCCGCGCCCTTCGAGGAGGGCGCGTCGCTCGAGCTGAAGCTCCTCGAGGTCGGGCTCTACGACCCGACCGCGGGCGTCGGCAAGGTGGACGGCTGGGAGGTCGTCGTCGCCGGCGCGGCGAAGCTCGTCGGTAAGAAGGTCGCGGTGAAGGTCGGCCGTGTGCTTTCCGGAACGGCGTTCGCGACACCGGCCGACGGCACCGAGCCGCCCACGCCGATCACGTTCGAGGCAGAGGCGGAGAAGCCGACGCGTGCGGTGAGCGGGAGGAAGGCCGCAACCGAGCCCCCCGAGCTCGAGGCCGCCGAGGAGCCGGAGCCCGAGACGGCGAAGCCCGCGGCCGCGAAGCCGGTGACCGCGAAGCCCCGGGCGCCGAAGCGAGACGGGGCACCGACCCGCAAGCGGGCAACCGGCGAGACGCCCGAGACGCCGACTGCTAGCGAAGCCACGGCGTCAGCTGACGAGCTCGCCGAGGGCGAGGTCGAAGAGGACCGGGACGCCGTTGGCGACGAGGCTCCGAAGAAGAAGCGGACGCGGCGCGGCTCACGCGGCGGCCGTGGGCGCAAGAAGACCGGGGCGGCGGCGTCGGCCGAGCAGGTACCGGGGAGCGACGCCTCGCCGGATGAGGACTCCGCCTCTACGCCCGCGTCGTCCGGAGCAGTGGACGGCCGGAAGCGTGCGCCGCGAATCCACGTCCCCGCGCCCGACCTCGCGCTGGCCGCCGACGCCGCGGAGCCCGCTGCACCCGCCGCCGGAGACGAGGCGCCTGCGGCCGACGGGGAGGCGCCGAAGAAGCGTGCGCGGCGCGGGACGCGCGGCGGGCGCAAGCGCCGCAAGCCGTCGGCGAACGGCCCGGCCGGGCCTGCGAGCGAGGCCGACGAGCCGGCCGTCGAGGTGGCGGCCGCGGCAACGGCCGCGCGGGTCGAGCCGGCGCCCGGGGCCGAGCCGTACGTCCCCATGTCCGAGTGGATCGAGGACTTCGACAGGCCTCGTTAGCTCGCCGTCGTCCGCTATCATTCCCCGGCTCGCGGGCTCAGGCCCGCGTTTCTCACGCACGGAGAGACTCACGTGACCTACGCGATCATCAAGGTTGCCGGCAAGCAGTACCGCGTTCGCGAGGGCGAACGACTGCTCGTCGACCGGCTCGCCCAGGACGAGGGTGCCACGTTCACGCCCGCGGTTCTGCTCGTCGGTGGCGACGGCGAGGCCGCCCTCGACCCCGACGTGCAGGTCACGGCGAAGGTCCTCGGCGCCGTCAAGGGCCCGAAGATCCGGATCGGCAAGTACAAGAAGCGCACCGGCTACCGTCGTCACACCGGCTTTCGCGCCTCGCTGACCCAGATCGAGATCGAGTCGATCGGTGCGGGCAAGCGCCAGGCGGCGAAGAAGGAAGCTCCTGCCGAGAAGCCCGCGGAGAAGGTCGTTCAGCCGGCCACGAAGGCCGAGGACATTGACCGTCCGAAGGGGATGCCCTCGGGGTACGAGGACATGACGGTCGCCGAGATCAAGGATGCGGCTTCCGGCTGGAACGCCCCGATGCTCGCCGCGGCGCTCGAGTACGAGCAGGGCCACGCGCAGCGCAAGGGCGCGCTCGCCGCGATCGAGTCGGCGATCGCCGCCAAGGAGGAGGCGTAGATGGCGCACAAGAAGGGCCTCGGCTCCTCGCGGAACGGCCGCGACTCCGAATCGAAGCGACTCGGCGTCAAGGTCTTCGCGGGCCAGCCGGTGAAGGCCGGCATGATCATCGTCAGGCAGCGAGGCACGAAGTTCCGCCCGGGGCCCGGCGCCGGTCTCGGCCGTGACGACACGATCTTCGCGCTCCGCGAGGGCACGGTCGAGTTCAGCCGCTCCGGCGACAAGCGCTTCATCTCGGTCGCGGCCGCGCCGTAGGGGCCGGGCATGCCCCGCCCGGGCTTGCCCCACGAGAAGGGCTGACATGTTCCACGACCGGGCCGAGATCCACGTCGAGGCGGGGCGTGGCGGTGACGGGGGCCTCAGCTTCCGCCGCGAGAAATACGTGCCGAAGGGCGGCCCGGACGGCGGTGACGGCGGCCGGGGCGGCGATGTCCTCGTGGTCGCCGACGCGGCGCTCCGAGACCTGTCGGCGCTCCACCGCGTCCGGCGGCTGCGGGCGACGCGCGGCGGGAACGGCCGGGGCAGCCGCAAGCACGGCGCCGACGGCGAGACGATCGAGGTCCGCGTGCCCGTGGGGACGCAGATCCTGGGCGAGGGCGACGTGCTCCTCGCCGACCTGACCTCCCCGGACGCGCGCGTCGTCGTGGCACGCGGGGGCACCGGCGGTCGCGGGAACGCCCGCTTCGCGACGCCCACCCGGCAGACGCCTCGCTTCGCCGAGACCGGCCTTCCCGGGGAGGACGCCGAGCTCGTCCTCCACCTGAAGCTCGTGGTGGACGCAGCGCTCGCCGGCCTGCCGAACGCCGGGAAGTCGTCACTGCTCCGACGGATCTCCAACGCGAAGCCCAAGGTCGCGGAGTACCCCTTCACCACGATCGAGCCCGTGCTCGGCACCGTCGACGGGGCCGAGGAGCGGCAGCTGACCGTTGCCGACGTCCCCGGCCTCATCGAGGGAGCCGCCCAGGGCGCGGGGCTCGGCCACGAGTTCCTCGCGCACCTCGAGCGCGCGAACCTCCTCGTGCACGTGCTCGATGCCTCCGAGGAGGACCTGGAGGGCCGGTTCCGCGCGATCGACCACGAGCTCGCGGAGTACGGAGCGGGCCTGGACGAGCGACCGCAGCTCGTCGTGCTCAACAAGGTCGACCTGCTCGACCGCCCTCCGGGCTTCGACGTCCGCGACGACCGCATCGTGCGCGTCCTCGCGGCGTCGTGTGCCACCGGAGAGGGCATCGACGAGCTGAAGCGAGCGCTCTTCGAGCTCTGCCCGGTCCACGGCCCCGCCTCCGAGGAGGAGGAGAAGCTCCCGGAGTTCCTCGAGTACCGGCCACGCGCCCGGCGAGGACCACGGTTCCGCATCCTTCGCACCGACCGCGGCTATCGCGTGGTGGGCACGCCCCCGCCGGCCGACGAGCTGGAGGAGGCGCTGCGCCGCATCGGTATCAAGCGCGGCACCGCGGTCGAGGTCGGCGGCGAGGAGCTCGAGTGGCAGTGACGCGCACGGGGATCCTCGGCGGCGCGTTCGACCCGCCGCACGTCGGTCACGTCGCGCTCGCCCGGGCGGCGATCGAGCACTTCGGCCTGGAGCGGCTGCTCGTCCTCGTCGTGGAGAACCCCGGCCACAAGCGCACGACGACGCCCGCGGAGACCCGCCTGGCGCTCACCCGCCTCGCGTTCGAGGACGTCCCGGGCGCCGAGGTCGAGCTCGATCCGCACTCGCGAACGGTCGATTCCCTCGAGGAGCGTCGGCCAGAGGACGCAGTGTTCGTCGTCGGGGCCGACGAGCTCGCCGACTTTCCGGGCTGGAAGCGGCCGGAGCGCGTACTGGAGCTCGTCCAGCTCGGCGTGGCGATGCGGCCGGGCGTGCCCGAACGTCAGCTGGAGGACGTACGCGCTCGTCTCCCCGCGCCCGGCCGCATCGAGTACTTCGCGATGGAGCCCGTGGCGGTTTCGTCCGTCGAGATACGCGAGCGAGTGGCGCGCGGCGAGCCGATCGAGGCGCTCGTGCCCGCGAAGGTTGCCACGGAGATCGCGCGTCTCGGCCTGTACACGTTCGCCGAGTACACTGACCCCGAGGAAGAAAGGACACAGACCGACTGAGCCCGCTCGAGCAAGCACGCCGTACCGCCGCTCTCTGCCAGGAGAAGCTGGCGACCGACGTCACCATCCTCGACATGCGCGGCGTCTGCGACTTCACGGACTTCTTCGTGATCGCCACGGGCCGGAACCCGCGGCAGACGAAGGCGATCTACGACGAGGTCGCCGGCACGCTGAAGAAGGAGCAGAGCCTTCTGGCCCGCTCGACCGCGGGCGTGCGCGAGGCCGACTGGATCGTCGCCGACTACCTCGACGTCGTCCTGCACCTCTTCACGCCCGAGACGCGCGGCTTCTACCGGCTCGAGGAGCTCTGGAGCGACGTTCCCTCCGTCGAGCTCGAAGCCGCCACCGCGTAGCTAGTCGCGGTCCTCGCCGATCGCCCGCACGCCCGTCCGCTCCTCCGGTGGGACCTCCAGGGCCAAGGCTCCGCTCTGGCTCGGTCGGCGCGGTCGGCGAGGCTCGCGCACCCCGACGCCGCCCTCGAGCTCGTCGTCCTCGAAGCCCGGCGATGGCGACCCGCTCGAGAACAGCTGCCGGAGGCGGCGAGCGATACGGGTGAAGACGCCCGGGCGTCTCTCCCCATCCATTGGGCAAGCGTAGCCTGGCGGCTCTGTTGTCCGATCCGTCAACTACCCTGGTGATGATGCTGACGCCCGACCAGAAAGGCGCGATCGCGGAGCTCTCGATTGCCCGCGCGGCGGCAAGGCTGGGCGTCGGTGTCTTCAAGCCGCTGACGGACGGCGAGCGCTACGACCTCATCTTCGACCTCCGGCCATGCCTCGTGCGCGTGCAGTGCAAGACTGCGGTGCTACTGCGTGGTTCGGTGCTCAGGGTCGCCTGTTATTCAGCGCGACGAACGAGCGAAGGTCTGATCGAGCGCTTCTACTCCTCCGCCGAGATCGATGCGATCGCAGCTCATAGCGTGGAACTCGATCGGTGCCATTTCATCCCGATCGGCGAGATTCCCGGAAGGTCAGAGATGTTGCTCCGTCTCGAACCGTGTCGCAACAACCAGCGCCTGGGCGTCAACTGGGCCAGTGAGTTCGAGCTCGACGCTAAACTGATTGCTCTCCTGGGGCCATAGCTCAGCTGGGAGAGCGCTGCCATGGCATGGCAGAGGTCGTCGGTTCGAGCCCGACTGGCTCCATCGCTGATCCGACACCGCCGGGACGTGGTGTCGAAACCCACGGAGCCTCTTCGTCGTCGTAGTGAATGGCCGCAAACGACGAGAGGAGACACACATGGCAGGCCAGATGGTTCACCTCGAGATCCCGGCCGGGAGCACCGCGAAGGCGAAGGAGTTCTGGGGCGGGCTCTTCGGCTGGCAGTTCCAGGCGTACGAGGGGTCGCCGAGCGAGTACCACATGACCCAGTTCTCCGACACCCAGGGCGGCGCGATCATGGAGGCGGACGGTGCCGAGCGGGGGGCGCGCGTGTACTTCGACGTCGACGACATCAATGCCGGCGCGGCCCGGGTGAAGGAGCTCGGCGGCGAGGCGGGCGACCCGATGCCCGTTCCGAGCATGGGGTGGTTCGCGACCTGCACGGACGTCGAGGGCAACGACTTCGGCCTCTGGCAGACGGATCCGAACGCCTCGATGTAGGTGCTGCACGGCCGTGCCCCGAAGCGCCATGCGACGGCGAAGCCGTCGCCTTCAGGGGTCTTCGCGAGTGGAGGTCGGCGCGAGCCGATCTCCACTCTGCGCGAGTCGGGTGTGGTGCGGTAGAACCTGTCCCACCGACTCCGAAAGGGACGACATGCCGGTCTACCAGCGCCGCGGCGACCTACCGCGCAAGCGACACATCGTGTTCCGGGACAACGGGACCTTGCTCACCGAGGAGGTGATGGGGCTCGAGGGGTTCTCCGGGAACGAGTCGATCCTCTACCACCTCCTCTCGCCGTGTCGCGTGAAGGAGCTCGGCGCGTTCACGCCGATCGAGCGCGAGGAGTGGATTCCGGAGACCCACGCGCACCGGCTCCAGAACACGTATGACGTGCCCCCGGAGGGTGACGAGATCACGGGTCGGCGCACGCTGATGTGGAACCAGGACGTCGAGATCTCCTTCTGCCGGCCGAGCTCGACGATGGACTACTTCTTCCGGAACGGCGAGGGCGACGAGGTGATCTTCGTCCACGAGGGCTCGGGCACGCTCGAGACGATCTTCGGGGACGTCCCCTACAAGGACGGGGACTACGTCGTCGTCCCCCGCGGCACCACGTACCGCTTCGTGCCCGAGGGGCCGCAGCGCTACCTCGTATTCGAGACGCCCGGGCTGATCGAGATCCCGCGCCGGTACCGCAACGAGTACGGGCAGATCATGGAAGGCGCCCCGTACTACCACCGCGACATTCACCCGCCGACCGAGCTCCGGACGCACCGGGACCGCGGCGACCACCTCGTGAAGGTGCGCGTGCGCGGCGGGTACCAGGAGTACGTGCTCGACTACCACCCGTTCGACGTCGTCGGCTGGGACGGCTTCCTCTATCCGTGGACGTTCTCCATCCACGACTTCGAGCCCATCACGGGCCGGATCCACCAGCCACCGCCCTCGCACCAGACCTTCCAGGGGCCGAACTTCGTGATCTGCTCGTTCTGCCCGCGCAAGCTCGACTTCGATCCCGAGGCGATCCCGATCCCGTACCACCACTCGAACCTGCAGTCGGAGGAGATGATCTACTACGTCTCCGGGAACTTCGGCTCGCGCAAGGGGATCTCGGTCGGGGCGATCACGCTGCACCCGTCGGGCCTCCCGCACGGGCCGCAGCCGGGGCTCGCGGAGAGGTCGCTCGGGGTGGCCGAGACCACCGAGCTCGCCGTCATGTGCGACACGTTCCGGCCACTCCGGCTGTCGACGTTCGCGCGAGACCTCGACGACGGCCGCTACGCCCTGTCCTGGTACGAGCCGCCGTCGGACGAGCCGAGCCTCGCCGGCGTGACGAGCCACCTGTAGGGGCGAGGCACGCCTCACCGCGGATGGAAGGGGACAGTCAACGGAGAAACAAGGGTGACAGTCCCCTTCGGGGACCGTCACCTGGGTTCCCAGAACACCGGCCGGTCCGTGGCATGGCCAGCGCAAGCCACGCGTAGGGGCGAGACATGCCTCGCCCCTACGCTCCCCACCGCGTGGGCGGCCGGATGCGACAGAGCGAGGCGCGCCGCAGCTCGACCACGCGCTCGAGGTCCGGCCCGGGTTCCCGCCGCTCGCGCGGCCATCGTCGGGCGCTAGGCGCCGACGATCGTCAGCCGGCGGCTGAGCACCGTGCCGTTGATGTCGTTGAGCGCGAACGTCGCGAGGTACGTCACGCCCTTCTTCACGCCGCCCCGCGGGAAGCGGAGGCGCGCGTTGATCGTGCAGTCCACGCGGAGCGGAGAGGTCTGCTGGTCGACGGCGATCAGCTTGCCCGCCTGGAAGATTCGCCACGTCATCCCGATCGGCTCGCCCGTCGTGTCGCCGACGCAGTAGCGCCGCGTGTACAGGTTCACGAGCGGCGTGGAGGTGCCGGCGCGGAACGTGTACAGCGCGTTTCGCGCATCGAGCGGCTTCGCGGCCGCCGAGAAGACACGGGGAGACGACCCCTTGGGCGAGCCGTTCTGGCCGTACAGCCCCGAGTCCCACGGCTGGCCCGGGTCGTCGTGGTAGACGAACCAGATGAACATCCCCACGTACGGGAGCTTCTTCGTCATGGCGATCGCCTCGCGGACGTAGCGCGCCTGCGTCGCGTACGAGACGCCGAAGGAGTCCGGGGGCCTCGTCTGGTGACCGTACTCCGTGATCCAGATCGGCACCGACTTGCGCTTGAACCAGCGCTTGAGCTCGGCGTTGAAGCGGGGGAGGGAGGCGAGCGAGACGTTCGGCCAGTTGACGATCTGGCTCGGCTTCGAGGCCGGGTTGAACGGGTACGGGTGGTGCGACCACGCGTCGAACTTGAGCCGCGGGTTGGCCTTGGCGACGAGCTCCGCGAAGCGGCCCGGGGAGTGGTCGGGGCGAAGGCCCTGGGGCTTGTCGCTCCCCCGCGCCGACGTCTCGCCGATGGCGACCTTCGCGAGCGGGTTGCCCGCCTTGATGCCCGTCCACGCAGCGGCGTACAGCCTCGCGTAGTTGGCCGGTGCGACAGACTTCCCGCGCACGAACTGCGGGGTCAGGAACCGCGTCAGGTTGGGCTCGTTCCAGACGGACCAGAAGCGGACGAACGGATAGCCGTCGTTCCGCCCGTTGTAGCGGGACGAGATGGCGCGGGCGAAGTTCCCGAAGTCGGAGATCCGGCTCGGCATCGCGTTCGCGTCCTTGCCGCCGCTCGCCCAGCCCGGGGTCCCGGAGATGGTCAGCATGACCTCCATGTCCGCGCGCTGCGCCTCGCGGAGCGCCTCGTCCAGGTCGTCGAACCGGTAGGCGGGGTCGAACGGGTCGGACGCGATGCTCGGCCGCTGCGGCGCCACGAGGTTCCACTGCACGAGGAGGCGCATGATCGCGGCACCGTCGTCGGCGGATCCCTGCACGCGGGCCGTCCGGTCGTTCGCCCAGCGGAAGCTCGGGTCGTCGTGGAAGCCGACCCACATGCGCTCGGCTGCCAGTGCAGTCGGCGTCGCGACCGCGGCAAGCGCGCACAGGGCGAGGACGAGGCGAACGGTGCGTCTCACGAATTCACTCCTTGGCATGCGGGTGGATCGGCACGAGGCGGCAGGAAGATTCCGGCACCCTAGCGACTGGACTATGAGGCCGGTGTTAGGACCCGGACGGGCCGTGCTGGCCGCGGTTCCGGCGCCTGGGAAGGCATCGCGTACACTCCGCCGATGGACTCGGTGTCCGTCTGGGAAGCCCTGTTCATGCTCGTGGTGCTCAAGATTCCGGTCGTCTACCTGAGCGCCGTCGTCTGGTGGGCGATCCGCGCCGAGCCGGCTCAGGAGGACGGTCCCGACGAGTCGTACGCCCTCGTCCCGCTGACGCCGTGCGGCTGGGACGACTGGCGCCGACGCCGCGCCCGGCGCTACGTGGGTCGCCGGCCCGTCCGTCCGGTGCACCCGA
Source organism: uncultured Actinomycetes bacterium (assembly GCA_963750595.1). GTDB lineage: Bacteria > Actinomycetota > Thermoleophilia > Gaiellales > Gaiellaceae > GMQP-bins7. The sequence continues at coordinate 31,949 of CAVVRG010000006.1, forward strand.
TCCGGCCACCTGCGCGCGCCTACGCGGGGGCGCCGGCGTGAGCGCCGTGCCGCACCGGCAGGCGGACACGGTCGCCGGGTTCCTCTGCGCCTTCTCGCTCACGTTCTCCGGGATCGCGATCGTCCGCGACCCCGGCTTGCTCGCCCCGGTGGCGGTCGTCCTCGCGCTGGCCGCCGTCCGCATGACGGAGTCGCATCGCACGCTCGCCGCGGTGTCGGTCGTGGTCGCAGGGCTCTCGTTCTTCTTCGGGATGCTCGTGGCCATCTCCACGGACAACCCGCTCTTCTGACGGCCCGGCTGCTACAACCGGAGACGTGGCCTCTCCCGAGCAGCCTTCCGGCCTGAACGCCGGGTACGTCGGCCTCCTCCTCGAGCAGTACCTCGAGAACCCACAGGCGGTCGACCCGGCCTGGCGGAAGCTCTTCGAGGACGCGGACGCGTCCGTGCTCTCGACGCTGCCCGGCCTCGCGCGGCTCGTTGCCGCGCGGCCCGGCGACGGAGGGAACGGGGGCACGGCCGTCGCCGTTGCATCTGCGGAGCCCATGGCTGCGACCGAGGCGCCGCCCGCTGCGGCCGAGCTTGCCCCGACGGCTCCAATCGCGGTCGACGCGGAGCTCCTGGGCGGCGTCGCGTCGGCGATGGCGCTCATCGACGCCATCCGTACGCACGGGCACCTCGCGGCGCATCTCGACCCGCTCGGCTCCGAGCCGCTCGGCGACCCCGCCCTCGACGAGCATCAACACCGGCCGCCGCTGACGCCCGAGCTGCAGGCACGCATCCCCGCCTCGCTCCTCGGCGTCCACGTCGAGGGCGAGACGCTCGCGGACGTCCTGCCGCGCCTGCGCGGGGTCTACTGCGGGACGATCGCATACGAGATCGAGCACATCTCAGACCACGCCGAGCGGACGTGGCTCAGGCGCGCGATCGAGTCCGGCCGCTTCCGGCGCCCGACCCCGCCCGAGGAGCGGCGGGCCCTGCTCGAGCGGTTGGCGCAGGTGGAGGCCTTCGAGACGTATCTCCGGCGGGCCTTCATCGGGCAGAAGCAGTTCTCGATCGAGGGCCTCGACGTCCTCGTCCCGATGCTCGACGAGGCGGTCGAGCTCGCGGCGGAGGGTGGAGCGCACGAGGTCGTGATCGGCATCGCGCACCGCGGACGGCTCAACGTCCTCGCCCACACGGTTGGGCGTAGCTACGCCTCGCTGCTCCGGGAGTTCGAGGGCGAGCGCACGATCGACGCCCTCGTCAGCGACCCCGAGGGCGGCACGGGCGACGTGAAGTACCACCTGTCCGCCTCCGAGTCGCGGGTGACGCGGGCCGGCGAGATCCAGGTAACGCTCGCGGCCAACCCGAGTCACCTCGAAGCGGTCGACCCCGTGGTCGAGGGCCTCGCGCGCGCCGAGCAGACCGATCGCTCGAGCGGCGCCGGGATCCACGACCCCGCCGTCGCGCTGCCGGTCCTGATCCACGGCGACGCGTCGTTCGGCGGCCAGGGCGTCGTCGCGGAGACCTTCAACCTGCACTCGCTCGACGGCTACTCGACCGGCGGCACGCTCCACGTCATCGCGAACAACCAGGTCGGCTTCACGACCGACCCGGCGGAGGGGCGCTCGACGCGGTACTCGAGCGACCTCGCCAAGGGCTTCGACGTGCCCATCGTGCACGTGAACGCCGACGATCCCGAGGCGGCCCTGTCCGCGATCCGGCTCGCGCTCGCCTTCCGTGCGGAGTTCGGCGAGGACCTCGTCGTCGACCTCGTCGGCTACCGCCGCTTCGGGCACAACGAGCAGGACGAGGCGGCGTACACGCAGCCGCTCGAGGCGGGCCGGATCGAGCGGCAGCCGCCGGTCCGCGAAACCTACGCGGCCGCGCTCGTCGCGGAGGGAGTGCTGCCCGAGGCCGAGGCCGCGACGCTTCTCGACCGCACGCTCGAGGAGCTCCGCACGGTCCACGACGAGCTCCGGACGAGCTTCGCGACCCCGCCGCTACCGCCCGTCGAGCAGAAGACGCGGAGCCACACGGGCGACGCGGTCGTCACGGCCGTGCCCGCGGAGCGGCTCCGCGAGCTCGATGCCGAGCTGCTGCGCGTCCCCCAGGGCTTCGAGGTGAACCCGAAGCTCGCGCGCCAGCTCGAGCGCCGGCGCGAGGCGCTCGCCGAGGGCGGGATCGACTGGGGTCACGCGGAGGCGCTCGCGTTCGCGTCGCTCCTCGAAGAGGGGATTCCCGTGCGCCTGTCCGGCCAGGACACGGAGCGTGGCACCTTCTCGCACCGCCACGCGGTGCTCCACGACCCGGTGACCGGTGAGGTGCACACTCCACTCCAGGCGCTTCCCACCGCCGCGGCGTCGTTCGAGGTCTACAACTCGCCGCTCTCCGAGTTCGCGGCGCTCGGCTTCGAGCACGGGTACTCGATCGCCGCGCCCGACGCGCTCGTCCTCTGGGAGGCGCAGTTCGGCGACTTCGTCAACGGCGCGCAGATCGTTGTCGACCAGTTCATCGTCTCCGGACGCTCGAAGTGGCAGCAGACCTCGCGCCTGACGCTTCTCCTGCCGCACGGGTACGAGGGCAACGGCCCGGAGCACTCGAGCGCCCGTCTCGAGCGCTTCCTCCAACTCGCCGCGCAGGACAACATCCGCGTCGCCAACTGCACGAGCGCGGCCCAGTTCTTCCACCTCCTCCGCCGGCAGGCGCTCGACGCGACCGCGCGCCCGCTCGTGGTCATGACACCGAAGGGACTGCTCCGCCTGCGGCAGGCGACCTCCGCGCTCGGCGACCTGTCACAGGGGTCGTTCAGGACCGTCCTCGACGACGAGGTCGAGGACCGCGGGGCGGTCACGCGACTCGTGCTGTGCAGCGGGAAGCTCTTCTACGACATCACCGGCCACGAGTCCCGGGCCGCCGCCGCGCACGTCGCCGTGGCGCGCATCGAGCTCCTCTACCCCTTCCCCCTGGAAGCGCTCACGGGGGTCGTCGAGTCGTACCCCGGCCTCCGGGAGATCGTCTGGGCCCAGGAGGAGCCCCAGAACATGGGGGCCTGGCGATCGCTGCGGCACCGGCTCGAGGAGACCTCTTCGCGCCCCTCCGGCCCGGTGCCGGTGGGCTACGTCGGCCGGCCCTGGCGTGCGAGCCCGAGCGAGGGCTACCCCACGCTCCACCAGCGCGAGCAGGACCGGATCGTCCGCGCGGCCCTCGGCGTCGGCTGACTCGCAGCTCACGATCCGCTCTCGCGGATCGTGAGCGCGAAGACCCCTGAAGGCGGCCGCTTCGCGGCCGCTGCCCAGGGTCTCTCTCGGCGGAGCCGGCGGTCGGAGAACCCTAAGCGCGCGCCCGCGACCCGCGCCGGACCGATCTCGCGATCCGCGGCCCGTGGCGGCTCGCAGCCCAGAGCACCTGGCGACGCTGCCTCGCCGGAAGGCGCTTCCAGATGCGGAAGAGAAAGAGCAGTAGCGTGGTCGCCCGGAACACCAGCGCCATGTGCCGAGCATACCCGCCTCGTCCCGCATGCAATCGTGGCGAAAGGAGCAAGCGTGCTTCGCGGGCGGTCTATTCCGCGGTCGCCTCGGCTAGAATCCGACCCGGTGCGCGGCATGGCAGAACTCGAAGACTTCGGCTCCGTCGAGAACGAATCCCCTTTCGCGGAGGCGATCCGCCAGCACCTCGAGCTCAAGGCGCGTAACTCGGGGCTCGAGGGCGAGATGCCACTCGACCCCTACCTCGACGGTGACCCGCTCGAGAACCATCCGCTCTTCAAGAGCGAGGAGCAGGCGCGGATCGAGGAGACCATGGACGGGGAGCCGGCCGCCGCGCTCAGCTCGGAGCGGCTGCCGTGGCCGGGCGAGGAGACGGTCGAGAACGTCGAGGGCGAGGGCGCGGTGCTCGACGAGGCGCTCTGGACGGGCCGGCCGCGCGACTTCGACTGGGGCGACTGACCCCGGCTCCACCCTCGCGCGCGTGACTCCCGAGGAGCGTCTCGAACGCTACGCAGAGCTGGCCGTCCGCGTCGGGGCGAACGTCCAGCCCGGCCAGGACGTCGTCGTGACCTGCCTCGTGGAGCACGCCGAGATCGCGCGGGCGGTCACGCGCGAGGCGTATCGCGCCGGCGCCACGCACGTCGTCGTCCTCTACTCGGACCTTCACGTCCGGCGGGCGGCGATCGAGCTCGGCCCGGACGAGGAGCTCGGCTGGTCGCCTCCGTACGTGCTCGACTGGGTGCGCCGGTGGGGCGAGGAGCGTCCGGCGCTCATCGCCCTCACGGGCAACCCGGACCCCGACCTCCTGTCCGACCTCGACCCCGCGGCCGTGGGCAGGTCCGACCCGCGCGACATCCGCCTCGCGACGCTCGAGCACATCGGCGCGAAGCGGTTCAACTGGACGATCGTCGCCGCGCCGAACGAGGGGTGGGCGACGCAGGTCTTCGGCGAGCCGGACGTCGAGCGCCTCTGGGAAGCGGTCGGCATCGCGATCCGGCTCGATCAGCCCGATCCCGTCGGTGCCTGGCGCGAGCACGTCGCGAGGCTCCAGGCGCGCGCCGCGGGGCTGAACGCGCGCATGTTCGACGCGATCCGCTTCCGGGGGCCCGGCACCGACCTCACGGTCGGGCTCCTGTCCGCCTCCGTCTGGAGCGCTGCCTCGCTCGAGACCGAGACCGGCATCGTGCACCTCCCGAACATGCCCACGGAGGAGGTCTTCACGAGCCCGGACTGGCGGCGCACCGAGGGCTTCGTGCGCTCGACGGCGCCGCTCCTGGCCGCGGGCACGCGCATCTCCGGGCTCGAGGTGCGCTTCGAGGGTGGAAAGATCGTCGAGGCGAACGCCGACACCGGCGCGGACATCGTTCGCCAGCAGCTCGCGACCGACGAGCAGGCGGGATACCTGGGCGAGATCGCGCTCGTCGACGGGTCGTCCGCGGTCAAGCGCACCGGCCTCGTCTTCTGCGACACGCTCTTCGACGAGAACGCGGCCTGCCACATCGCCTACGGAGACGCGATCCGGGAGGCGGTCGACGTGCCGGAGGGCACCGCGCGGGAAGACCTGCTCGGTCTCGGGCTCAACGTCTCCGGGATCCACACGGACTTCATGATCGGTGGGGCCGAGGTCGAGGTGGACGGCCTCGACGCGAGCGGAGCGGCGACGCCGGTCATCCGCGACGACGTCTGGCAACTCGCCTAGCCTCCCCGCCGCGGGGCCCGGATCTCACCGCCCACCGGGGGACCAGGCCCCGCAGACCTCCGTGCGCGCCAGGGCCCGGAAAATCCTGCATCAGAGCGATATCGTTTGTGCTGCTTGACAGACGTCGCTGATGATGTCATGATGATGTCATCATGCAGCTCGACAGCCACATCGATGCGATCCAGCAGGACCTCGCCGCAACCGCCGGGCTCGGCGACGACGCGACCGCAGAGGCCGCGCGCCGGCTGACCGAGGCCCTCGGCTCGACCCTCCACCTCCGCCTCCTCGACCTGCTCGGCGAGGCCACGCTCGAGATCTCCGGCCAGCTTCAGAACGGGCGCGTCGAGGTGAGGCTCGCAGGACGTGAGCCCGAGCTCGTCGTCGTCACCGAGGAGAGCCCGGACGCGACTCAGCTCGGGGTCGGCGAGGACATGTCCGGCCGCATCTCGCTGCGGCTCCCCGAATCCCTCAAGACGGCCGTGGAGGCCGCCGCCGCCCAGGAAGGCATCTCGACCAACGCCTGGCTCGTCCGCACGATCGCGCACATGCTGCACGCGCGCTCGACCCGTCGGCCGGGCCGCAACCGCATGCAGGGCTACGCCCAGGGCTGAAAGGAGAAACCATGCTTCTCGCCCCACTCCCCTTCGACTACGCGACGCTCCTCGACCCCGGTGACCGCGTGCGCAAGACGCGCAAGGTCTCGGCCGGCAGCCGCGTCCGCCGCACCCCGTCCGGCGCGAGCACGAGGTGACGAGGATGCCCGTGTTCGATACACCCGGGAGCGTTTCCCTCCATATCCGACTCCCGAGTGGCCGCGTCGTGGTCACGACGGCCGAGGAGCCGCGCACCAGCGTCGAGCTCATCGCGACCGGCCGTCGTGGCTCCGACGCCATCGAGAACGTGCTCGTCACCGCCGAGGAACGAGGCGGCGGCCACGTGGTCACGATCGAGGAGAAGGACCGCATCCGCTGGGGCCCGCTCCGGATCACCTGGGGCCCCGACATCCTCGTCAAGGTGATCTGCCCGCCGGGCGCCGACCTCGACCTCTCGGGCGGCTCGACCGACCTACGCGTCGAGGGCGATCTCGGCGAGGTCGCGGTGCGCACCGCTTCCGGCGACGTGAAGCTCGGGTCGGTCCGCAGGAAGCTGCAGGTCAAGACCGCGAGCGGCGATGTCGTCGTCGGCGTGATCGAGGCCGAGGGCACCGTCAACACCGTCTCCGGCGACATCGGCATCGAGCGCGTGGACGGCTCGCTCGTGGCACGCGCGGTCTCCGGTGACGCTCGCATCGCGAAGGTACGCGGGCCGCTCACGCTCGCGACCACCTCCGGCGACGCCAGGATCGAGTCGGTCGAGGCGGGGGAGGTCCACTTCCAGTCGGTCTCCGGTGACGTGCGGATCGGTGTCGGGCGGGGGACCCCCGTCTGGATCGACGCAACCTCGGTCTCGGGAGACCTCGAGTCCGAGCTCGGGCTCGCAGATCAGGAGCCCGCAGACGAGGAGCAGCCCGAGCCCGACGCCGCGCCGGCCGCCGTCGTGCCGCTCGAGATAAAGACCATCAGCGGCGACGTCACGATCGTGCGCTCCGCGGCGACGTCTTCCGTCTAGCCGCGGCGCACGGCTGCGACGACCTCGTCCTCCCGCCCGGCGGCGAGCAGGTCGGCGAGTCGTGCGGCGTCGCCGGTGAGACCGAGTGGGGCGGTCAGGAGCCCGTACAGGCCGGTCTCGTCGAGGCCAACCTCGCGCGCCGCGGCGGTGATGCGCGTGACGGCGCGCCTGGGCTTCCACGCCTCGAGCTGCCACGCTGGGTAGAGCCACTCGTCGGATCCAGGCTCGCGCACCGCGATCAGCTCGCCCGCGCGGCGCATGGCGTCGATCTTCAGCGGATCGACCGCGAGCCGCTCCGCGAGCCAGGTCCCGAGGAGGCAGTCCGCATAGAGACTCTCCACCCGCGCAGGCATCGGGGGGAGCGTACCGCGCGCGCGGGTGACGTCCCCCGGTGACTGTCCCCCGGTGGCGGTCCCCCTGCAGGTGGACTGTCACCGGCTTGTCAACGCAGGGCAGGCACCTGCGTGACAGTCCCCGGTTCGCTTCCCCAGGAAGGCTGTGGACCCTCCGCCGCTCCGCCGATATCAGGAGCATGCGACGGATCGCGCTCGCCTGCGCCGCACTCGTTCTCCTCGCCGGCCCCGGCCTGGCCGGCGCGCAGCCGGACGCCGCTCGCTCCTGGGCGACGCCGCAGATCCAGACGGTCGTGGCCTCGGGTCTGATGGGGCCGTCCGTCGAGAGCTTTCGGCCCGACGACCCCCTCACCTGGGGGGAGTTCACGACGGTCGTCGCGTCGTTGGGCGTGACTGTCTGGGTGGACGATCTCGACAAGCCCGTGACGATCCGGGAGCTCGACCAGCACCTCGTCACGGCTGCCGGCCTTCGCCCCGCTGCGCGTCTGATCCGCGCTGCCGCGCTGGCCGCCGGTCTTGCCCCCAAGCCGTCGCTCGGCACCGAGACCGTCGCGCGCCTGCTCGGCCTGCGGCTGAACCACCTCCGCGACAGCGAAGAGCTCGAGCTCCAGCTCACCGAGCCCGCCACGCGCGCCGAGACCGCCTACTCGCTCGCGCGGCTCCTCACCCTCCAGCCGGCCGAGGTCGACGCCGTCCGCCAGGCCGCCGCGACGTTCTCGTTCCCCGCGCTCGATCCGTGGCAGCAGACGGTCCTGCAGCGCGCCCTTCGCTTCGTCGGCTCGCCGTACGTGTTCGCGGGCACCTCCGAGCGCGACCAGCAGCTCGGGGGGAGGCTCCTCCCGGGCGGCTTCGACTGCTCGGGGCTCGTCTGGCGCGTCTACAAGCTCGAGCCGTTCGCAGGCGCGCCCTCCCTGTCCGCCGTGCTCAAGGGCAGAACGACCTACGCGATGAGCGGCGAGGTGCCGCGCGCCAAGCGGATCTCCTGGTACGGCCTTCGCCCGGCCGATGTCGTCTTCTTCGGCTCGCGCGGCGCGCGGTCGAAGCCGGCCGAGGTGGGGCACATGGGCATCTACCTCGGGAACGGCTGGATGGTGCACTCGTCCGACCGCGGCACGACCCTCGTGCCGATGTCCGGCTGGTACGAGACGCGCTTCGCGTGGGGACGCAGCCCGCTCGTCGAGGCCGGGCTCGCCTACTAGCTCGCCTCGGCACGTCCGTCCCCGACTATCCTCGGCCCCGAATGGCGTTCACGCCTGCCGAGGACCGCTACGAGGGGATGGCCTACCGCCGCACCGGGCGGAGCGGGCTCAAGCTCCCCGCGGTCTCGCTCGGCCTCTGGTGGAACTTCGGCGGCGACCGGCAGTACGAGACGGGGCGGGCGGTCGTCCGGCGCGCGTTCGACCTCGGCGTCACGCACTTCGACCTCGCGAACAACTACGGCCCGCCCTACGGCTCGGCGGAGGAGAGCTTCGGCCTCATGCTGCGCCACGACCTCCGGCCGTATCGCGACGAGCTCGTGATCTCGACGAAGGCCGGCTACGACATGTGGCCGGGCCCGTACGGGGAGTGGGGGTCGCGGAAGTACCTGCTCGCGAGCCTCGACCAGAGCCTCGCGCGCATGGGGCTCGAGTACGTCGACATCTTCTACTCGCACCGCTTCGACCCCGAGACGCCGCTCGAGGAGACGATGGGCGCGCTCGACACCGCCGTCCGCCAGGGGAAGGCGCTGTACGCGGGCATCTCCTCCTACTCGGCGGAGAAGACGCGCGAGGCGCACGCCATCCTCCGCGACCTCGGGACGCCGCTCCTCATCCACCAGCCCTCGTACTCGATGCTCAACCGCTGGATCGAGCCCGACCTCCTGGACGCGCTCGGCGAGCTCGGCATCGGCTGCATCACGTTCTCGCCGCTCGCGCAGGGGATGCTCACCGACCGCTACCTGAACGGGATCCCCGAGGGAGCGCGCGCCAGCCGCCCGGGCTACTCGCTGTGGCCCGACCTGATCACGGACGAGTCCCTCGGGAAGATCCGCGCGCTGAACGAGCTCGCCGCCGGCCGCGGCCAGACCCTCGCGCAGATGGCGCTCGCCTGGACGCTCCGCGACGAGCGCGTGACCTCGACGCTCGTCGGCGCCTCGAGCGTCGAGCAGCTCGAGGACAACGTCCGCGCCGTCGAGCGGCTCGGCTTCAGCGACGACGAGCTCGCGGAGATCGACCGCCATGCGACGGACAGCGGCATCAACCTCTGGGCCGCCTCGAGCCAGACGTAGCGGCTCGTGAGAACCCAGGTGAGTGACAGTCACCTTCGGTGACAGTCACCTGCTCAGGACGGAGCGGGCTCATGAGAACCAGGGAACAGTCACCTTCGGTGACAGTCCCCCGCATTGCCGGTGGCGTCAGCGCCGCGTGCTCGGCCGCGCGATGCGCCCGAAGGCCCGCCGGCCGCCGTCCCCGCTCGTGAACGCGGAGAGCTGGGTAGGAGTCGCGATCAACGGGCTCTGGAAGCTCGTGGGCATGTTTTCCCGACGTCGAGCCCGTCGAGAACATCGACGAGTTCCTCCACGGACCGATCTCGGAGGAGGCATGGCCTTCGTCGACTCGTCGTTCTGGATCGCCGAAGCGGTAACGCGAGATAGCCGCCATGCAGACGCAGCGACCCTCGCGGGGGCTACGAGAGACGCGTGCGGTCACCTCGAACCTGGTGCTCGGAAAGGTCTGGACTCTCCTCTCCCGAAGGATTGGGCACTTCCACGCGCGGAGCTGGCTCGACTGCGTCCACACCGAGCTCGCTCTTGTAGTGGAGCGCATCGACCCCGAGCTCGAGGAGGAAGCCTGTACGTGGCTCAGGCGCCACGACGAGCGGGCGTACTCGTACGTCGACGCGACGAGCTTCGCGCTCATGCGCAAGCTCCGGATCCGCGAGGCGCTCGCCTTCGACGGCGCTTCGCCGCGGCCGGCTTCGTCGAGCTCCGCCCGTAGGGGCGAGGCTTGATCTCCGGTCTGCCCGTAGGGGCGAGGCATGCCTCGCCCCTACACGTTCGAAGGCCCGCCCCGCCCTCGTTCCGCCGCCTTCTCCGCGCTCTCGGATGCCGCGGCGGCGCGGCTGCCGGGGGGTCAGCGCGCGAGAACGCAGGCGGCGACGCCGGTGAGCGCGTAGCCGGCCTCGACCCGGAATGGTTCGAAGCGCTCCTCGAGCTCGGCGGTCATCGCGGCCTGCTCCTCGTCCGACGCGGCGTCCCAGGCCTTTCCGAACTGTCCGCCGGTGTCGCGCGCCGCGACGATGTACTCGTCGATGTCGTCGTAGTGGAAGTGCGCGACGACGTCCTCCACGCGCTCGATCGCGAGGTCGGCGCCCTCGACCAGGCCGCGCAGGCGCTCGTCGTCTCCCAACGAGAAGATCCCCGGTGCGCCGGGCTCGGGCGGCGGGAAGAGCGCGCGCTCGACGAGCATCCGCCCGGCGATCGAGACCCACGGGTTCAGCTCGGGGCCGCGCCAGACGGCGAACGCGAGCCGGCCCGCGGGGCGGAGCACGCGCCTCGTCTCCGCGAACGCCGCCGCGGGATCGGGCATCAGCATGTAGCCGAACCGGCAGAGGACGCCGTCGACGGAGGCGTCCTCGAGCTCGAGCCGGCCGGCGTCCATGACGAGGTGCTCGACGTTCGTCACCCCGAACGCCTCGGACCGGCGGCGCGCGACCTCGACCATCGCGGGCGAGAAGTCGGTCGAAATGACGCGGCCGGTGTCGCCGACGAGCGGGGCTGCCGCAAAGCCCGTGCTGCCCGGCCCGGCCGCGAGCTCGAGGACGACCTCGCCGTGCTGCGGCGCGAGCGCGGCGATCAGCCACTCGAGGATCGGAGCGGCTGTCTCGTCGATCTTCTCCGCGCGCCGCTCCCACCCGGGCGCCATCGCCTCCCAGGTCTCGAGCGCCTGCCGGCGCAGCTCGTCGGCGCTCACCCGGTAAATCCTACGGTGGAACGAGGCGCCCGGCGACGGACGCCGGCCCGCGCTGTCCGGGAGACCGAGATCGAAGGCCGCACACAAGGGCGGGTCGCCAGTCAACTCTTTGAGTCGGGCTTGCAGTGGCCTCTCGGCCAGAGTGACGAGAGACGGATTCCGCTGCCATTAGGGGAGTCTCGCCTCGGCATCTCGTGCTTACAACGATCCCGTAGTCGGCCCGAATCGAGCCCTCGCCATCCGTGCTTCGGCGATGAGCACGTTCGAAGATCAGACGGTACGCGGAAGTCTCGATCAGGTACTCGCTCCGGTCGCACAATTCGGCCGCGGCGACGTGTGCGGTGCTGGTCGAGGAGGGTCACGTAGCAGGTGAGCGGCGCGTGGGCGAGGGCGGCGACGACCGCGTCCGCGAGGGCGGGCGGTCAGGTGCATGCTCCGACCGTACTCAAGACGTCCTCTTCGGACATCTGGTGGATAAAGTGGGATGTGGTATCAAATCGATACCATGAGCAGCATGCCCAACGTCCATGTGAGAGACCTGCCGCCCGAGGCCCTCGAGTCGCTTCGCGAGGCGGCGCGCCGTCATCGGCGGTCGCTGAATGCCGAGCTGGTCGCGGCGCTCGTCGGGCACGCCGAGCGCTCGGCGCACGAAACGGACGTGCTCGAGCGCCTCGAGGAGGTTAGGCGCATCTGGCGCGCGGCGTACCCGGAAGGCTTCCCGCCCGGAGAGGAGCCCGAGACCGTCATCCGCAGGGCCCGTGACGCCCGCTGAGCTCGTCCTCGACGCGTCCGTGGCCGTGCGCGGACTCGTCGGTGACGAGGGAGCCGCCTCCGGCATCGCGAGCGCAGTGGCCGCGGGGAGGAGCGCGGCACATGCGCCGGATCTCATCGTCGCCGAGGTGACGAACGCTCTGCGCCTGCGTGTCGACTCCGACCGTTGGCCCATCCAGGAGGCGCAGCGTGCGCTCGACGCCTTTCTCATGTGGCCGGTCGTGCTTCGCCCGAGCCCCCCGGTCGCCTCTGTCGCCCTCGCTGTCGCAGTGGCGCGTGGTCTGTCGGCGTACGACGCGTTCTACGCCGCGCTCGCAGAGGCGCTCGAGATCCCGCTCGTCACCTCCGACCGCCGGCTTGCCGCGGCAGTGCCGGGAGCACTCCTCGTCGCATGAGGTGTAAGGAAGCGCCGCCGAATGGACGATAGGTCCAACGTGGAGCGCTATCAACCGCGTGAGATCGACGGCCGCTGGGCCATCTACGACACCGTCGAGGACAGGGTGACCGGCTGGTTCGGAAAAGGCGAGGACGAGCGCCGCGGTGCCACTTCCCATGCTCTGCAGATGAACGAGGCGCTCTCGCACGACGAGGGCGAGGGTCCGATGAGCCTCCATGCCGCGATCGCCCGGCACGAGGTCGAGATGGGCCTGGGGAAGCCGCGCCAGCGGAGGAACGACTGAGCTGCACCACGCGTAAGCACACGCCGCGCTCGCGCTGATACTCCAGGTGATGCGTCTCGACGACGACGGAACGCTTCGCCTCTCCCCGACCGACCTCGGGAACCATCTCGCCTGCGCGCACCTGACGCAGCTCGAGCTCCGCGTGCAGCGCGGCGAGCTCGCGCGGCCGCACGTGAAGGACGCCTACGGCGCAATCATCATGGCCAAGGGGAACGAGCACGAGAAGGCGTACCTCGAGCGGCTCGAGGCGAGCGGCGTGCGCGTCGCGCGCATGCTGACGTACGACGACGAGGGCTTCGACGCCGAGCAGGCGCGGCGGGACACCGAGGACGCGATCAGGGCGGGTGAGGCGGAGGTCATCTACCAGGCGTACCTCGCGGACGGGATTTGGCGCGGGTTCGCGGACTTCCTCGTGAAGGTGGACGACGGATCAGGGCGAGGCAAGCCTCGCCCCTACGAAGGCGGGACGAACGCCGGCAGAGGCGGGGCGAACGCCGTCTACGAGCCGGTGGACACGAAGCTCGCGCGCTCCGCGAAGCCGCTCCACCTCCTCCAGCTCTGCTTCTACGCCGAGCAGCTCGGGCGGATCCAGGGGAAGCTGCCCGAGCACATTCATGTCGAGCTCGGGACGGGCGAGCAGGAGACGTTCCGGACGGCCGAGTTCATCGCCTTCTTCCGGAGGTCGCGGGAGCGGTTCCTGGAGGCGGTGGACGGAGAAGCCGGTGACAGTCCCCTTCGGGGACAGTCACCAGAGACGCCACCCACGTATCCGTGGCCGTGCGGGCACTGCGGGATCTGCGACTTCCGCCACCTGTGCAGGCAGCAGCTCGTGGACGACGACCACCCCGTGCTCGTCGCGGGGCTCGGCCGGCTGCACGCGGAGCGCCTGCAGGCCGCGGGCATCCCGACGCTGACGGCGCTCGGGGAGACGGCGGCCGAACGGTCGCTCACCGGCATCCGCATCCGCCCGGAGACGTTCGAGAAGCTCCGGGACCAGGCCGCGCTCCAGCTCGTCTTCGAGCGGACCGGCGTGCGCGTCGTCAACCTCCTCCCGGACGAGGAGGACCGTGGGTTCCGGCTCCTCCCGCCGCCCTCGGCGGGCGACGTCTGGCTCGACCTCGAGGGTCATCCGTTCTACGAGCCCGCGCGGGGGCTCGAGTACCTCTTCGGCTACTGCTACCGCGACGAGGCGGGCGAGCTTCGCTACGAGCCCGTCTGGGGGCTCGACCGCGAGGGGGAGAAGGCCGCGTTCGAGCGCTTCGTCGACTGGCTCGAGGAGCGTCGCCGCCGCTACCCCGACCTGCGCATCTACCACTACGCCGCGTACGAGCGGACGGCGCTACGGCGGCTCATGGGCGAGCACTCCGTGCGCGAGTCCGAGATCGACGACTGGTTGCGGCAGGAGGTGCTCGTCGACCTCTACCGCGTCGTCAAGCAGTCGCTCCGCGCGGGCGTCCCGAGCTACTCGATCAAGGAGATCGAGAGGATCTACGGCTTCGAGCGCACGGCCGAGGTCTCGGGCGGCGACGAGTCGGTCGTCCTCTTCGAGGAATGGCTCGAGTCCGGGGAGAACGCGATCCTCGAGGGGATCCGCGCGTACAACGAGGAGGACTGCCGCTCGACGGTCGCGCTGCACGAGTGGCTGCTCGGCCTGCGGCCGCCGGACCTGCCGTGGCGCGCGCCGCCGGACGAGCGGCCGCAGACGGAGGAAGCCGAGGAGCGGGACGCGGAGCGCGTCGCGCTCCACGAGTCGCTGCTGGACGGGGAGGAGGAGGGAAGCCCGAGCTGGCTCCTCGCGCATCTCGTCCACTACCACCGGCGCGAGTCGAAGTCCCAGTGGTGGGAGTGGTTCCACCACCTCGGCCTGGACGAGGACGAGCTGATCGAGGACACGGACACGATCGGCGGCCTGACGCTCGCCGGCGAGCCGGTCGAGGACGGCCAGTCGCTCGTCTACACGTTCGACTTCCCGCCGCAGGAGCACAAGATCGACGGGCCGTGCGTCGATCCCGCGACGAGGAAGGCGTACCGCGTGCGGTCCGACGACGAGCTCGGCGTGGTCTCGTTCAGGCGGTCGAAAGACCGTGTCGAGGAGCCGCTGCCGCGGGCGCTGATTCCCACCTCGCCGATCCCGGACTGGCGCCACCGCGACGCGATCGCGCGGTTCGCGCGGGCGTATCTGGAAAGCCGGGGACTGTCACCTTCGGTGACAGTCCCGGCATTGGTGGATGTGCTCGAGCGGCGGGTGCCGCGGGCGCGCCTCGACCTCCCTGTGCCGGAGGCCGCGCTCTCGCTCGACGGGAGCTACCTCTTCGTGCAGGGACCGCCCGGGTCGGGGAAGACGTGGCAGGGCGCGAAGGCCGCGGTCGCGCTGATGAAGGCGGGCCGGCGGGTCGGCGTCACCTCGCTCAGCCACAAGGCGATCGGGAAGCTGCTGGCCGAGATCGAGCGCGAGGCGCGGGAGCAGGGCTTCCGCTTCCGCGGGCGCAAGAAGTCGACGGCCGGCGACGAGGACACGCGCTTCGAGGGCGACTTCGTCGACTCCGCCGACAACTGGCGGGAGCTGCTCGATCCCGAGCTCCAGCTCGTCGCGGGCACGTCCTGGCTCTTCGTCTACCCCGAGTTCGAGGGCTTCCTGGACACGCTGATCGTGGACGAGGCGGGGCAGGTCGCGCTCGCGGACGTCGTCGCGGTCGGGCACGCGGCGCGCAATCTCGTCCTCCTCGGTGACCCGAACCAGCTCCCGCAGGTCTCGCAGGGCGCGATGCCGGAGCAGGCGAAGCAGTCCGTGCTCCAGCATCTGCTCGGGGACAAGCGGACGGTGCCGCCCGACCGCGGGATCTTCCTCGCCGAGACGTGGCGCCTGCGGCCGGAGCTGACCGCGTTCACCTCGGACGCGTACTACGCGGGCCGGCTCGAGTGCGGCCCGCCGTGCGCGAGTCGGACGGTCGCCGCGGGCGACGGCCTCTTCTTCCGCGCGGTCCCCCACGAGGCGAACGGCCAGCTCTCGCGGGAGGAGGCGGACGAGGTCGCGCGCGCGATCGAGGCGCTGCTCGGGACGGCGTACACGGACGAGCAGGGGAGGATGCGGCCGCTCGCCGTGGAGGACGTCCTCGTCGTGACGCCGTACAACGCGCAGGTGCGGACCCTGCGGCTGCGCGTGCCCGACGGCGTCCGGGTGGGGACGGTGGACAAGTTCCAGGGGCAGGAGGCGCCGGTCGTGATCGTCTCGCTCGCGAGCTCGAGCGGGGAGGAGGCGCCGCGCGGGATCGCGTTCGTCTTCAACCGCAACCGGATCAACGTCGCGACCTCGCGCGCGCAGTGCCGCGTCGAGCTCGTCTGCTCGCCGCGCCTGCTCGAGGCGGACTGCAAGTCGGTCGACGACATGCGGCTCGTGAACGCCCTCTGCCGCTTCGTCGAGCTCGCGAGCTCGACGGTACGCTCGGGCGCGTGACGGACGTCGCCCCGCTCGAGGGTATTCCGTGGGTGCTCGCCTCGGGGCTCGACGTCGAAGGCTGGGAGGAGGCGGCGCCCAGCGCGACCTTCGAGGGCGGCCGGGTCGCGGGCTCGACCGGGTGCAACCGCTACACCGGGCCGTACACCCTCGACGGCGAGTCGCTCCACCTCGGGCCGCTCGCGCTCACGCTGCTGGCGTGCCTGCCCCCGCGCGACGCGGTCGAGCGCGCCTACGTCGCGGCGCTCGAGCAGGTCGCCGGCTCGCGGGTCGAGGACTGCGGGCTCGTCCTCCTCGACGCGGACGGCGAGGAGCTCCTGCGCTACGCGTCCGCGGCCCTCTCCGGCAAGTGGGTCGTCACGGCCTTCCTGCGCGACGACGGAGTCTCGAGCACGCTCGCCGACACCGAGATCACGATCGTGTTCGGGGACGACGGCATGCTCGTCGGCTCCGGCGGCTGCAACGTGTACCGGGCTCCGTACGCGGCCGCCGCCGGCGTGCTCGAGATCGCCGAGCCGTTCTCGACGCGCAAGGCGTGCCTCGAGCCGAAGGGCGTCATGGCGCAGGAGGCCGCGTACCTCGCGGCGCTTCCGAAGGCCGTCCGCTACAGCATCGACGGGGGCATGCTCCACCTCCTCACCGCCGAGGAAACGATCGTCGCGACGCTGACCCGCGCCGGCGGATAGCCTCCCGCTCGTGATCGCGGCCATGGCGGAGTTCTCGGGCACCGTGACCGAGATCGCGGAGATCGCGCGCATGGCGGCCGAGGGGATCGAGGGCTGGCTCCGCGACTACGACGGCTACCTGGGCCTCGTCATGCTCACCGACGAGGAGTCGAAGACCGCACGCGTGATCACGTTCTGGGAGTCGCCCGAGGTGGAGCTGCGCTCGCGAACGGTGCGGCAGACGATGCGCGAGCAGATCGCGGGGAGCGCCGGGCTCGAGGTGGTCGATTACCGGGTCTGGGAGGTCCCGGTGTGCGAGATCCTCCCGGCGATCACCGGCGCGTAGCTAGATCTCGAGCGCGCCGACCGCCCGCTCGAACTGGTCCTCGCGTACGTACACGATGTAGCCGAAGGCGTTGCGCGAGTCCGTGACGCCGGCGGATGCATAGATGTCCACTCCCGCGCGATACAGGCGTTCGTGCACGCTCGCGAACGCGCCGAGCACGTCGTCGCCCTGCACGAGGATGGCGTGGTGCGGGCCCTCGAGCGGGAGCTGCGCGGCGCGCGCCTCGGCCATGAGCAGGTTCGGGTCCTCGGGGAAGATGGCGAACTGGGCGAGCGACGGCCCGGACGGCACGGCGGTGAAGGCGAGGAGGTTGACGCCGCGCTCGGCGAGGGTCGAGAGGACGCGGTACGCGGCACCGAGCTCGTCGCGGACCGTCAGGTAGTAGTAGTCGACCGGCCGGATCGTGAACGCCATCGGCTCTCCTTTGCCGAGCCCACGATAACCGTCTGCCTCTGCTCGCATGCGGAACTACCACCTCGACCCGAAGTGCATTAGCGTAGACACGTCCACCAAGGAGGAGCAATGCGGTACGAGTCGTCGGTCACTGCGATCTCCTGGATCCCGTCGGAGGCGATCGAGGGGATGCCGAAGCTCCCGTTCGAGCTCGGCATCGGTCACTACGACGAACCTCCGCCCGACCGGCTGGAGGAGGGCGACCTCGAGCGGCTCCGAGACGAGGACCGCTTCCGCGAGGCAAACCAGCTGAAGGCCTGGATCGAGGTCGAGGACGGGAAGATCGTCGCGCACGGGCAGGAGGGCGGTGGCCTCGTGGGGTCGACCACCTTCCGACTCGGGCTCAAGATCGTGGTTCCAGGGGTCGCCTTCGAGGTTCTGCGTCCCGAGCCCGACGTGGGCGGCAACTCGGTCTACTTCGCGCAGACCGTCGGCGGTCGGGCCGGCTTCCCCGCGCCGCGGCGTGTCAGCGGCAAGCCGTTCTTCCGCGTCCACTCCGCGACTGCCTGGACGACGCTCGGCCTGACGATCGGGCTCGACGGGTCGTCGATCGCGGAGCTCGCCGGCGCGAGCGCGTTCCCGAGGCACTGGGTCTACGACCACGAGGGGAACCTCGTGAAGAAGTCCGGCACCGTCGACTTCAAGACCTGGTACCGGGAGGCGCACGGTGAGAACACGCCGTGGGGCGACGAGGAGTCCGAGGCGTTCGTGACCAGCGCCGAGAGCGCGCTCGAGCGGGAGATCTCGCGCGAGCTCATGACCTCCGGGATTGACCTGGCGCGCCGCACGCTCGAGCCGGGCGACACGCTCGTGGAGCAGGGCAAGCCCGGAGACGACCTCTACCTGCTCGTCGATGGGGTGCTCGCTGTCGTGGTCGACGGCGACGAGGTCGGAGAGATCGGCCCGGGCGCCATCGTCGGGGAGCTCGCATCGCTGCATGAGGGGAAGCGAACCGCCACGTTGACGGCACGGACACGGTCCCGCGTCGCGGTGATCCCGCCGGAGCTCGTCGACCTCCAGGAGAAGGAGGATCTCGCGGCTGGACGGCGGTAACAGCAACGGTCCGGCACGGCTCGCGCCAGATCTGTCAAGGTGTCGGCACAGGCCGCCGGGTGTCGTGGAGGGGCCACGGGGCGACGGGCGGCCGGACAAGGAGACCACATGCACGGTCGCTTCGCGAAGTACAGCTACTCGGGCGACGCGCAGGAGCTCGCGGTCAAGGTGGAGGAGGGGCTCCTGCCCATCCTCCAGTCTCAGCCCGGATTCAAGGCCTACTCGGTCATGGCGACCGAGGACACGATCCTCTCGTTCAGCGCCTGGAACTCCGCCGCGGATGCCGAAGCGGCGAACGAGGCGGCGGCGTCGTGGGTCGCGGAGAACCTGAGCGGCGACGACATCGAGCTCAAGACGACGAAGATCGGGGAGATCATGATCGGCACCGCGATCGGCGTGAGCACGAAGGCCGGCGCGACCGCCTGAGATCCTCTGCACATCCCAGGTCGAGGAGGCCCCGGGGAACCGGGGCCTTTCTCATGGAACGGGTGCCAGCGGCCGCGCGATCCCGGGGGCGAGCGAGACAATGCGGTCGTCGTCGGTGACGAGCTCGGCTCGGGCCTCGGCGACCGCGACGTAGGCCGCGTCGTACGCGGTCAGGCCCTGGGCGATCCAGCGTGCGACACCTTCGAGGGACGGCTCGATCAGCTCGAAGCCGACGTCCTCGAGCGCGCCCGCCAGGCTGACGAGTGCGTCGCGCTCCAATCCCCAGCGCCTGCCGACTTCCCGCGCTACAGCTCTGGTCGCGTCAGTCCTCGCCGAGCTCGAGCGTCAGGCCGGTCTCGCCCTCGTCGGGGTACACGGCCTCGTATCCCTGCTGCCCCTCCAGCTCGTCGTCCGCCCAGGGCTCTGTGAACAGGGTCGAGTAGTTGAAGTAGAGCGTGGAGTCCTGCCCCGCGCCGACGATCGTGCGGGCGACGGCCTCCGGATGCGGGTGCTTCGTGTTCGTGCCGTTGGAGGAGAAGAGGTGCCGGTCGCAGTCGAGCGCGGCGACGAGCGCGGGGGAGAGGTTCGCGCGGCTTCCGTGGTGCGGCACCTTGAAGGCGTCGACCCCGAGCCGGGGCCCGCCGTTGCGCTCCGCGAGCAGGCGGTTCACCCCCTCGAGGACGACCGAGGGAAACGCGTCGCCGGTGAGGAGCATGCTCGAGCCGTCGTGCTCGAGCAGGAGCACGATGCTCGACCCGTTCGCCTCCGCCGTGTCCTGCTTGAACACGGACGCGGCGAGAGTGGCGACGTCGGGCGTCGTTCCGAGGTGCTCGAGCCCGTCCGGCGGCTCCTCGGGGGTCTCCGCCGGCGGCATGCCGGGGACGAGGCCGGCCGCGACGACCGCTTCCTCCCACACGGGCCTCAGCTCGAAGAGCTGCTCGAGCCCGGGCGCGAGGACGGTGACCACGAGATCGTCCGCGAGCTCGATCCGAGGGAGCTCTCCTTCCGTGGGCCGGACGACGGCCTTTCCGTCGAACGCCTCGTTCCAGGCGAGGTCGCGCGCGAGGATCGTCTGCGTCAGCAGCTCTCCCTCGACGGGGCCGAGCTCCTCGAGTGTCTCGGGAAGGTGGCGCCACGCGTTGAACCAGACCTCGGAGAAGGTCGCGCCGATCTCCTCGTCGCGCAGCAGCTCGAGCACGCCCGCGATGTGGTCGGAGTCGACGTGCGTGACGACGAGCAGCTCGAAGCTTCGATCCTCCGGGGCGAGCGCCTCGATGCGGGCGCGAAGGCCGTCGTCGTAGGAGCCCTCGGTGCCACCGTCGATGACGATCCGTCGCGGGCTCCCCGGGTCGCCGTACTCGATCCAGAGCGCGTCGCCGTTCCTCGCCGGGAGCATCTCGATCCGCAGCATCTCCTCAGATCTCCTTCCAGCCGTCGTCGGTGGGGGTGAAGGCGTCCTGCGAGTCGGCCGGATCGTCGATGCGGCCGCCGCGGAACGCGAACGACACGCGGGCGAAATCGACGAACGGCATCACGCGCAGGATCCGCTCGAGGTGCTGCCCTGCCTCGCCGACGAGCGCGGCGTTCCCGGCGAACGCCGTCGCCGGTGCTCCCGCGTACTCCCGGAGCCGCGAAGCGAGGAGCGAGAAGCCCGCGGAGAAGACGGGCAGTCCGCGCCGGGCGGCGTCGCACACGAACGCGATCGCACCGGCGTGGTCGCCCTCGAGCGCGAGCTCCTCGCCCGCGATGACGGCGCCGTCGGGAAGGTAGGGGAACATCCTTGCGAGGTTCTGCGGCCAGTGGTGGAGACGGTCGAGCTGACCCGAGCGGAGCAGGGCGTATCCGCCGAGGGCGGCGCCGAAGGGGTCGGCCATCTTCTGCTGGAGGAGCGTCTCCGCGTTCTCGATCACCCCCGCGGCCTCCTGGAGGTGCCCGCTCTGCAGGTACCGGGCGACCGCGTCCACCTGCGGGCTGTCCGGGAGCGACACGTCCGCCGTGAGCATGTCGGGGGCTCCGGCGAGGGTGAGCCGGCACGACTGCGAGCTCGTCGGCCCGTAGACGGGGAGCGCCACGACGAGCGGGACCTCGCCCTCCCGCGCGACCTGCGCGAAGAGGATGCCGTCGCCCGACGCCTGGACGGAGAGCTCGAAACCTTCGTCCGAGGGAGCGGCGGCGAACGCCGGCTCGGCCGGCACGAAGCCCGACTGCAGCTGGACGTGGAAGCGCACGAACCAGCCGCTCGTCGCAGGGGCGGCGTCCGCTCCCGCGGGCGGGCCGAGACCCTCGAGCTCGTCCGCCGGAGGCGGCGCGGCGGCGGGGGGCGGCACGGGCGCCGGCTGCGGCATGGGCATCGACTCGGCGGCCCCGAGCTCGAGCTCCGCCGCCTGGTCCGACGCGACCTCGATCGCGCCCACCGAGCGCTGCCCGGAGGGCTGGACGGCCGACACGAGATACGTGCCCTCCGGAAGCTCGATCTCCTCTTCGCAGGCCGGCGACGCCACGAGCTGGAGCGTCTTCGCGTCGATGACGTTGACGGGCTGCCGCACGTACGGGTCGGCCGAGGACAGCTTCACCGTCAGCGTGCCGGTGCCGCTCATGTGACCTTCACCGTCGTCGTGAACGAGGGCGGGAGGGCGGGGACGATGACGTCCACGTTCGCGAACGGGGGCGTCGGCGGCTCGATCGTGATGGACAACAGGTAGTTCCCCGCGGGCACCTCTCGGGCGATCGTGGGTGCGAACGCCTCGCCCGCGAAGACGTCGCCGTCCTGCGGGTCGAACAGGCGCGCGAGCGCGCAGGCGGACGCGTCGGCGGGAACGAGCGAGAGCGTGATCGGCACCTGCGGCTTCCCTGGCAGCACGTGGAAGGGGACCTCCTCGAGCTGGCCGCCCGTGGTCGGGAACTGCTCGGCGTCGTGGATCGCCGCGAGCTGGCGGACGCGATCCGGGAGGGCGCGCACGAGCGTCGTCGCGGTCACCGCCCAGGTTCCGTCGGCGAGCGCGTGGTCGTCGACGCCGAGCGCCGTGTCCAGGCACTCGAGGAGCGCCTGGACGAACAGCGTGCCCTTCCCGGGTGCTCCGAGCGCCTCGGTGCTCGGCGTCGCCGCGAAGTAGACCGCCGACACCCGCGCGGTGCCCGCGAACGGGTTGGGCAGCCCGACTCCGGAGCCGAGCGTCTGGAACCGGAGAGCGGCCTCGGGACGCACGCGGCAGGCGTCCACGAAGTAGAACTGCCGCTGGGCCATCGTCGGTCCTGCCATCCCCTTGCGGACTGCTCCGACATCCAGCGAGAAGTCGAGGACGTTCGGGAGCTTCGCGAAGTCCTCGAGCAGGATGATCCCGCCGTCGTCCGGCGACATCTGGATGCCGTGGCCGCTCGCGTACAGGATCGCCACGTTGTCCGGGCTGGCCGCGCAGTCGGCGAACCACTCCGCGACCGCCTCCTCCACGTTCTCGCGCGTCGCGGCGATCGCCTCCTCGGGGAGCTCGGCGAAGTCGGGGACGTTCTCCTTCTCCCAGTCGGACGGGGAGAGCAGGAGCCGGATCGTCCCGAGTGGCGCGGCGGTGCTCCGGTACGTCGACTCGAGCCAGCGCGCGAACAGGAACGCCGAGGTCGCGGGGGACTTCGCCTGCTGGAGCCCGAAGGTCTCGCGCCCGCCGGGCGGTGGCGACCCGTCCTCGGTGAGGAACTCGTAGCGGCTCACGCCGACGACGAGCGCGTGCGTGCACGGTCCGCCCGCGGCGGCGGCGGCAGGGCCGCGTCGGATCCAGGGGGTCAAATCGGCGTCTCCGGGTAGGGGAGGGCCGCCGGCCGTGGCGTCCCCGGCTCGACGTGCCTGCGCATCGCCGTGTCGCAGATCGCGTAGCCCCAGTTCACGAGCCGCTCCTGCGTCGCGGCGTCGAGCTTCTTCAGCCGCGTCGAGACGTGCGCGAGCTCCTTCGCCCGCGCGTCGGGGACGTCGAGCGCGTCGGGGAGGCGGAAGTCCGCGACCTCGCTCCAGATGCTCCAGTACGCGCCGGAGCGCGCTCCGGCCGCGAAGCCGCCGATGACCTGGCGCTTGCGGAGCGCGCGCACCTGGCTGTCGATCGTCCCGATCACGCGGCGCGTCTGGAGGAGCCAGTTCGCCTTCACGTTCGGCTGCGCCTGGTACTGCCCGCCCCCGTCGCTCACGAGCACGGTCTCGTACCGCTTCCACGCCGTCTCGAGCCCGAGATTGTCGTACACCCCGCCGTCCGTGAGCACCGGTCGGCGGCGGTACTCCTCGCCCGTGAGCGTCCCCTGGCCGCCGACGTAGGAGGCCGGGTCGAGCTTCGGCTTGACGGGGGAGAGGACGGGCGGAAAGGCCGACGACGCCGCGACGGCCAGCGCGAGGCGCTCCGTGGGGTGCTCGATCGTCCCGACGCGGTAGTCGGCCATGAACGGCTTCGAGAACCGCCAGAGGACGCCGGACTGGAGATTCGTCGCGTTGAACACGAAGCGCGGGCGGTCGGGGAGATCCTGGAGCGTCGCGTCGCCGAACAGGTGGCGCGCGTAGGCACCGGCGAGCCGGTCGCCGATCATCCCGGGCAGAAGCGCGCCGAGGAGGACGGTCGGGATGTCGATCGTGCGCGCACCCAGTCGGCGCAGCGGGTCGGCCACCTCGGGGCCGAAGGCACGGGCAACGCCGCGCTCGTCGAAGTCGAGGCGCGGCCAGGCGTGTGCGAGCGCGCCGGCCGTGATCGACCCTCCCGACACGCTCGACACGCGATCGAGCCGCGAGAGGAACTCGAGCTCGTTCAGGCGCCAGAGCGAGCCGAGGTGGAAGAGCATCGCGCGGTAGCCGCCGCCCGAGAGGCAGAGCGCGATCCCGGGTTGGACGCGCCTCCCGTCCGCGTCGCCGATGTCGCGGACGGGGCTCGCGGCCTCCTCCATCGCCTGTTCGCGCACCGCGGGCGCCACGGTCGGCTCAGCCACGTCCACTCTCCTCCCGCGCCGGGCTGCGGGCTCCTGCGACGACCACGCGGTGGGACTTCCGGCGACCCACGTGCCCTCCTGACGACCGCCGGATCATCAGGGCGGGACGGGAGGGTGTCAAGGAGGACGCCTAGTCCTCGTCGTCGGGCGGTACGCCCCGAGCCCGGAGGGCCGCGTCCACGCGAGCGCGGATCCTCTCCTCGAGCGACGCCGACCGGGCGACCAGGTCCTCGACGTCCGTGTCCGCTCCCGGTGGCGCGGAAGGCGGCTCGAGCTTCTGGAAGGCGCGCTCGAGGCGCTCCGCGACCTTCTCCTGGATGCCGGCCGCGAGCCGGTCACCGAGGTCGTCGAAGCGCCGCTCGATCTCGCGCTGGTCCATGGGTGGCGGCGGTGCCGGCGGGGTGGGCGCGGGCTCTGGGGCAGGCTCCGGCTCCGGCTCGGCGGCCGGCTCCTCCGGCTCGATGCCCTCGATCTCGAGCTCGTATACGCGCTCCGGCTCGTCGATGCCCTTCAGGTGGCGCTCGCCGAGCGGGAAGACCGAGACGCCGTCGGGCAGCTGCGACCCGAGGAGCGCCCGGGTCGTCTCCGAGAGGAGGACGTGCCCGCCCTGCGCCGAGGTGCAGATGCGCGCGGCGCGGACGACGTCCAGCCCGACGTAGCCCTCGTCCGCGACCGACGGCTCGCCCGTGTGCAGGCCGATGCGGACCCGCACGGGGCCGTCGGTCGGCCAGTCGTGGGCAGCGTGTGCCCGCTGCACCTCGACCGCCGCGGCGACCGCCTCGCGCGCGCGCGGGAAGGCGTAGAAGAACGCATCCCCCTGGGTGTCGATCTCGACCCCGTTCACCCCGAACGCGCCGCGAACGATCCGCCGGTGCTCCGCGAGGACGCCCGCATACGCGTCCCCGAGCTTCCGGAGCAGGGCCGTCGACTCCTCGATGTCGGTGAATACGAAGGTCACCGTCCCGCTGGGCAGCGAGGGCATCCCCGGATCCTAGGGACCTCGAGCGGCCGGGCGTCGCAGCGGCGCCCGCCCCGTCGGCTCAGGCCGAGGCCGCCAGGCGCTCCGCCAGCACGCGCACGCTCGTCCGCAGCTCCTCCGGCTCCCGGATCGAGAACGTGCAGCCGATCCCCGCGAGGACGCTCGCCATCCAGTCGAGGGAGCTGACGCGCATGCGGAGCACGGTGCCGTCCTCCGCCTCGGCGAGCTCCGCCAGCGTCGCGGGGAGGCGCCGCGTCGCGTCCTCGAGCGGCAGGTGGAGGAGCACGACGACGTCGTGGCGCCACGGCGTCCGCGCGAGCGAGCGGCTGACGTACACGACCGCCTCGAAGCCGTCCGGAGGGGCAACCGCCGGCTCCTTCGAGATGCTCGGGCGCCGCATGCGGTCGACCCGGAACGTGCGGAGGTCGGTGCGCATGTGGTCGTACGCGGCGAGGTACCAGCGGCCGGAATGCACGACCAGGCCGTGCGGGCTCAGCTCGCGCCGCGTCTCCTCGCCGGAAAAGGCCCGGTACCCGGAGCGAACCCGCTTCCGCCGCCGGATCGCGTCGGCGAGGAGGAGCACGGTCTCGCCGGTGACCGGCGCTCCGGCCGGCGCGGCCCGGGTGAAGTCGAGGGTCGACTCGAGCGCCTCCACCCGACGGCGCAGCCCGTCGGGCAGCACGCGGTGGATCTTCGCCAGCGCCGTGTCGATCGACTCCGGCGACGTCAGCCCGAGCTGCCCGGAGGCGACGACGCCGAGCGCGACCACGACCGCCTCGTCGTCGCTCAGCATGAGTGGCGGCAGCCGGTACCCGGGCCGGATCCGGTAGCCCCCGCCGACACCGCGCTGGCCCTCGACGGGGATCCCGAGATCCTGCAGAGCGGCCACGTAGCGCCGGACCGTGCGCGCATCGATTCCAAGGCGCTCGGCGACCTCGCGCCCGGTGGTGAGCGGCCTCGTCTGGAGGAGCTCGAGCAGGTCGAGGAGCCGTGCGGTAGGGGCTAGCATGACTGCAAGTCAAGCAGAGATTGAGGGCCTGATCCGCCCTATTTCAGCGATAGCGTCTGCCCTGTGAGCGAACACCACGGGAGGTCGAGATGAGCGAAGCAGCAGCGGTCGTCCACACGGGCTACGAGCACGTCACGAAGGTCGTCAGGCCCCAGGCGAGCCTCACGCTCCGGAGCACGGTGCTGAAGTGGTACGAGATCGCGCCCGCCGACGCGCCGGTGCCGTTGGTCGTCCGCGCGCTGGCGCGCAGGAATTTGCGCGACGCGTCGAAGGACGGCTCGCTCCGCATCTCCGGGGACTTCGGGTTCGTGATCCTCCACCGCTGCGGCGAGGACTTCTACTTCCTGCTCGTCTCGACCTGGCAGAACGAGAACGAGCTGTGGGAGACGGTCTGGGCGAAGGACGGTGAGAGGATGTTCTGCTTCAAGCCGTGGCCGGCCGAGGGGACGCACCGCCCGACCTTCTGCGTGTGGGAGCTCGGCGCGGTGTGCCATGAGCGCCGTGCCTGGACCGAGTACCTGCGCTCGCCGCGAGACGCGACCGCCAAGGGCATCTACCTCGGCTCCTGCTGCGAGGGCGAGGTCTGAGGCGCTCTATCCCTCGGTCGGCGAGGACTCCGCGAACGGCGTCGCCAGGCGGCGGGCTCGAAGGGATCGGCGAAGGCTTCCTCGACGAGGCACTCTTCTCCGAGAGGGCGAGAGGTGACCGAGGCGACAGCGATCCCTGGTAAGAGCCGCGCCGAGAGCGTCGTGATCGCGGGGCGAGCCGAGTACGCGATGTTCCTCGCTTCGGTCGGGGTCATCGGGCTGCACGTGGCCGACGACAACTTCCTCCAGCCGGAGCCCGGGACCTCGGCGGCCGATCACCTGGTCAGCGGTCTCGGCCCGCTTGCCGCGCTCGCGCTGGCAGCGTGGCTGTACCCGCGCCTGCGGGCCGGGGCGCGCGGGGCGATTGCGCTCGTCCTCGGCACGTTCGGGATCGTCGCGGGGATCGAGGGCGCCTACTCCCTGGCCAAGGGCGACGCCTCCGGCGACGACTTCACCGGGTTGCTGGCCATCCCGGCGGGCGCGGTGCTGCTGGGGCTCGGGGCGACGACGCTCTGGCGCTCGAGACGCGGAGGAAGCCGGGCGCGCCGCTACCTGCGGAGGACGCTCGTCGCGGTGTGCGGGATCGCCGCGGTGCTGCTCGTCGTCGGGCCCTTCAGCCTGTCGTACGTCTTCACGCATGTCGCGCGCGGGTTCGTCCCGACGCCCGAGCTGGGTGCGCCGCACGAGGAGGTGTCGTTCACCACGAGCGACGGGCTCGAGCTCCAGGGCTGGTACATCCCGTCGAAGAACAGGGCGGCCGTCATCGCGTTCCCGGGGCGGAGAGGGCCGCAGCGCTCGGCGCGCATGCTCGCCCGCCACGGGTACGGAGTGCTCCTCTTCGACCGCCGCGGGGAAGGCGAGAGCGAGGGCGATCCGAACATCTTCGGCTGGCAGGGCGAGCGAGATCTCCGCGCAGCCGTCGCCTATCTGCAGGGCCGACCCGACGTCGACGACGATCGGATCGGCGGTCTCGGCCTCTCGGTAGGCGGCGAGATGATGCTCGAGGCCGCGGCGGAGTCCGACGGCCTCGGGGCGGTCGTCTCAGAAGGGGCGGGGATCCGTTCGTTCCGGGAGGCCGTGGCGATCCCCGAGACGCGCCGTCGCATCGAGGCCATCCTCGAGCAAGCGATCGTGACGCCGAGCGTCGCGCTCTTCTCCAACTCGCTGCCCCCGCCGGCACTGGACGACCTCGTCAGCCGGATCTCCCCTCGCCCGGTCTTCTTCATCTACGCAGTTCCCGGCCAGGGCGGTGAGGCGGAGCTTACGCAGACGTTCTACGACGCCGCACGGGAGCCCAAGGCGCTCTGGAGGGTTCCCGGCTCAGGGCACACGGGTGGGATCGAGGCGCAGCCGGCCGAGTACGAGAAGCGGGTCGTCGGCTTCTTCGACCGCGCTCTCCTAGGCGGGAGGTGAGCGAAGCGCGACACCGACGGCCGATCTCGGTCAGCGGAGTGCGGGAGCGGCGTCAGGCAGATCGTCGCGTGATCGGCAAGAAGCAGCGTGGCCGAGATCTGCATGAGCCCTCGTGTCACCCACGAACTCGAGTATCGTCCGGTCACGCGACCGTGATCCGAGCCAATTCACCCGCCGATCGCAGGGAGACGACGCCGGTCGGCGCGCCGGACACGTTCGCACACCCCAGGGACGCGCACGCCCACGCCCTCGCGACGGGGTGCAAGCGCTAGAAGCCTCTGGCGCAGAGCACTCCAGAAGCGAGGGCGACCGTCGAGGTCGCCTTTGCCGTTCTAGGAGCCGAGTACCTGTCCCGATGCTGCTAACCATCACCACGACTCGCCCGCCGGCAACGGATCTTGGGCATCTGCTGCACAAGCACCCGGATCGGCTGCAGTCGTTCTCACTGCCGTTCGGGCAGGCGCACGTCTTCTACCCGGAGGCGGGGAGAAGCAGTGCACGGCGGCTCTGCTGCTCGACGTCGATCCAGTCGGTCTGATTCGGCGCGGTGTGCGCTTCCCGCGTCTTGACCAGTACGTGAACGACCGGCCGTACGTGGCGTCGTCCTTCTTGAGCGTTGCGATCGCGCGGGTCTTCAACACAGCGCTCGCGGGCAAGTGCAGCTCGAGGCCGGAACTGCCCGACGAAACGCTCCCGTTGCGAGCCCGGATCGCCGCGCTCGGCTGCTCGGGTGGCGAGGACGAGCTGCGGCGGCTGTTCGAGCCGCTGGGATACGTCGTTCATGCCGTCGAGCACCCACTCGACGCGCAGTTCCCGGAGTGGGGCGAGAGCCGCTACTTCACGGTCGAACTAGAGGCCGAGCTGCGCCTGCGCGAACTGCTCGCGCACCTCTACGTCCTGGTGCCCGTGCTGGACGCGGAGAAGCACTACTGGGTGGGCGAGGCCGAGGTGGAAAAGCTGCTGCGCCGCGGCGAGGGGTGGCTGGGCGGACATCCGGAGCGGGAGCTCATCGTGAACCGCTACTTGAAGTACCAGCGGTCGCTACGTGATGAGGCACTCGCCAAGTTGCTCGAGGACGACGACCCCGACCCCGATCGGGAGCAGCAGGCGCGTGAGGCGGAGGAGGAGGCAGTCGAGGAGCCGCTACGGTTGAACGAGCAGCGGCTGGGCTCGGTGGTCGCGGTGCTGAAGGCGAGCGGTGCGAAGCGGGTGCTCGATCTCGGCTGTGGGGGCGGCAAGCTCATCAGCGAGCTGATGAAGGACCCCAGGTTCGACGAGATCGTCGGTGTCGACATCTCGCACCGCGCGCTCGAGATC
Organism: uncultured Actinomycetes bacterium; assembly: GCA_963750595.1. Taxonomy (GTDB): domain Bacteria; phylum Actinomycetota; class Thermoleophilia; order Gaiellales; family Gaiellaceae; genus GMQP-bins7. The sequence continues at coordinate 61,135 of CAVVRG010000006.1, forward strand.
GCGGAGTCGCGGCTGCGGTTGGAGCGGCTCGCGCCACGCCAACGCGAGCGCGTGCGCCTATTCCAGACCGCGCTCACCTACAGAGACCGGCGTCTCTCGGGGTTCGATGCCGCCGCCGTCGTGGAGGTCATCGAGCACCTGGACGAGCCGCGACTTGCCTCGTTCGAACGAGTCGTCTTCGAGCATGCCCGTCCGGCGACGGTGGTCGTGACGACACCGAACCGCGAGTACAACGCCAAGTTCGACGGGCTCCCCGCCGGCCGGTTCCGGCATCGCGACCACCGCTTCGAGTGGACGCGCCACGAGCTCGAGAATTGGGCCGGCGAGCTCGCCGGCCGGTTCGGCTATGGCGTGCGGTTCTTGCCGATCGGCCCCGAAGACACGGAGTTGGGCGCACCTACGCAGATGGCGGTGTTCGAGCGATGACCGAGGGGACTCGCGTCGCGGATGCTCGGGCGCTCGAGGTACCCGAGCTGTCACTCGTTGTCCTCGTCGGCGCCTCCGGTTCGGGCAAGTCGACGTTCGCGAAGAAGCACTTCCTGCCGACCGAGATCCTGTCGTCGGATTTCTGCCGCGGGCTGGTCGCGGACGACGAGAACGACCAGAGCGCAACGAAGGACGCCTTCGAACTCCTGCACTTCATCGCTGGCAAGCGGATGGCCACCGGACGGCTGACGGTGGTCGACGCGACGAGCGTGAAGCGCGAGGACCGCGCGCAGCTCGTGAGGTTGGCGCGCGATCATCACTTCCTGCCGGTCGCGATCGTATTCGACCTGCCTGAGCGACTCTGCCAGGACCGCAACCGGAGCCGGCCGGACCGTGACTTCGGCCCGCACGTGATCCGCAACCAGACTCGCGACTTGCGCCGCGGTCTACGCGGCATGCGCAAGGAGGGGTTCCGGCAGATGCACGTGCTCTCGTCGCCGGAAGAGATCGAGGCAGCGACGATCGACCGCACCCGCCTCTGGAACAACCGCACCGACGAGCACGGCCCCTTCGACATCATCGGCGACGTCCACGGCTGCTGTGACGAGCTCGAGCGCCTGCTCGACGAGCTCGGCTACCAGGTCGTCGAGGAGAGGGAGGGCGAGTTCCCGGAGGGTGGTTCGGTCTACGCGCACCCCGAGGGCCGTACGGCGATCTTCGTCGGAGATCTCGTCGACCGCGGCCCGCGGATACTCGACAGCGTCCGGCTCGCCCGCAACATGGTCGAGGTTGGGCTCGGCGCACTGCGTTCCGGGCAACCACGACATGAAACTGGTACGGAAGCTTCGGGGCCGCGACGTGCAGATCACGCACGGCCTCGACCGCTCGCTCGCCGAGCTCGACGCGCTCCCAGACGAGCGGCGCGAAGCGGGTGCCGCCGAGGTGCTGCGCTTCCTCGACTCGCTCGTCAGCCACTACGTGTACGACGAGGGCAAGCTCGTCGTCGCTCACGCCGGGATGAAGGAGGAGATGCAGGGACGCGGCTCCGGGAAGGTTCGCGACTTCGCTCTCTACGGAGAGACGACGGGCGAGACGGACGAGTTCGGCCTGCCGGTGCGCTGGAACTGGGCCGCCGAGTACAGAGGCAAGGCGATGGTCGTCTACGGGCACACGCCCGTTCCGGACGCCGAGTGGCTCAACCGGACGATCAACATCGACACCGGCTGTGTCTTCGGCGGCCGCTTGACGGCGCTCCGCTACCCCGAGCAGGAGCTCATCAGCGTCTCCGCGGCGGCGACGTACTCGGAGCCGGTTAAACCCTTCCTTCCGGAGGACGAGACGGTACCGGTGCTGACCACGCAGCAGCGTGAAGACGAGTTGCTCGACATCGAGGACGTGCTTGGCAAGCGGATCGTCTCGACGCGCCTCGCTCGCAACGTGACGATCCGCGAGGAGAACGCAATTGCCGCGCTCGAGGTGATGGGCCGCTTCGCAGTCAGCCCGAAGTGGCTGATCTACTTGCCGCCGGCCGTCTCTCCCTCGGCGACGAGCAACGAGCCTGGCCTGCTCGAGCACCCCGCCGAAGCATTCGCGTACTACCGGCAGGAAGGCGTGCCTCGCGTCGTATGCGAGGAGAAGCACATGGGCTCGCGCGCCGTCGTCATCGTCTGTCGCGACGAGGACGCTGCCCGTCGCCACTTCGGCGTCGTCGACGAAGGCTTTGGCGCCTGCTTCACGCGTACCGGGCGGCGGTTCTTCGAGGAGGATTCGCTCGAGTCCGAGCTTCCTCATGCGCGTCCGGGACGCCGCAACGAACGTCGGGCTCTTCGATCGCCTCGACAGCGACTGGATCCTGCTCGACTGCGAACTGATGCCCTGGTCGGCGAAGGCGCAGGAGCTACTCCGCCAGCAGTACGCCGCGGTCGGAGCCGCTGCGCGCGCCGGTCTCGGCGAAACCGTGTTGGCGCTCGAGCAGACGGTGAGTGTGGGCGTCGAGGTCGGCGACCTGCTAGAGCGCTTCCGTGGGCGGGCCGAGGACGGACGCCGGTTCGTCGACGCCTATCGCCGCTACTGCTGGCCCGTACGCGGCATCGACGACCTCAGGCTGGCCCCTTTCCATCTGCTGGCCACAGCGGGCGCGGTGCACGTCGACAAGGACCACGTCTGGCACATGGAGACCCTTGCCGAGCTCTGCGCGGCCGACGAGCTCTTGCACGCCACCGCCCACACCGTGATCGACACGACCGATCGGGACAGCGAGCAGGCCGGCAGCACCTGGTGGGCGGAGCTCACCGATCGTGGGGGCGAGGGAATGGTCGTCAAGCCGCTCGACTACGTCACACGCGGCCGGCGCGGGCTCGCGCAGCCCGCGCTCAAGACGCGCGGCCGCGAGTACCTGCGCATCATCTACGGGCCGGAGTACACGGAGCCCGAGAACCTCGAGCGGCTCCGTGAGCGCGGTCTCGGCCGAAAGCGCTCGCTGGCGCTCCGCGAGTTCGCGCTGGGCATCGAAGCACTCGAACGCTTCGTCCGTGGCGAGCCGCTCCGCCGCGTCCACGAGTGCGTGTTCGGCGTGCTCGCCCTCGAGAGCGAGCCCGTCGACCCCCGCCTGTAACGAGGCCGGATGCTTGCTTCCGGGCGAAGAGCGCCCGAGATGATGGCGCTACAGGCGTTCAGCGAGGTGCCTGAGCTGCGGGCGGATGGCTCATCGTCGCCTTCTCGGCCAGAAGCGGTGTGGCCGGGATCTGGATCAGACCCCGGGTCGGCCGGTCGAGGTCGAATGTGACGAGGACGAGGAAGCTGACCATCACCGCGGCGGCGCCGATCGGCAGCAGGCCCTTGCCCAGTACCGAGAGGTAGAGAGCGAGCAACCCGAGCGCGAGCGCGGCGCCGAGCAGCTCGAGCCAGAGCACTGCATCGGGCACGCGGTTGTCCAGCCCCGAGAGCCGGATGGTCTGCTGGTCGATCATGTCGTTCAGGCTGTCCACGTAGAGCCTCGGCGCGCTGTCACGCGGGCGGGCGTCGAGGCTCTGGCCGGCGAGACGCCAGAGCGTGCGCTGCACCTGTTCCTGCTGTGCCGAGGTGGCCCGGATCGCGGCGCTGCCGGGGACCTCGTACGTGATGCGGATCGCGAGGTCGTTGTAGGCCCGCAGGAGCTCGAGCGAGCGGCCGCGCTGCGGCTCCGCGATCGTCTGTGCCCGGAGATACGCGGTGCCGATCGTGGTCGCATCGGTGACGACGTGAGCGCGGCGATCCTGGTAGCGGCCGACGGCGAGCGAGAGACCGAACGCGAGGATCAGTCCGACCACTCCGAGCAGTGCCCCCTGGAGCGCGCCGATGGGTTCGCGATGCCTGTCGGACTGTTGTCGTAGATAGCGGCCGGCGAGCACGCCGAGGGCGGATGCGCCGCCGATGATCGCGAAGATGAGAAGCCCGAGCTCCCAGCTGCTGAGCGAGAAGAACACGCCCCAGGCAACGCTACTTCGCTCAGCGGACAGCGCCGACGAGGCTTCTGGATCACGAGAGGTAGCGCTCGAGCCACGTTCCGCCACTGGCGGATGCAGCTGGACGCCCGACCCGGTCGACCTCTGGTCGAGCAGGGCAGATGTCGCTGTCAACGGCGTTACAGTCGAACCTGATGCTCCCGGTTCTCGCGGCCCGCGCTGCTGCCGTCGTGCTGGTGGGCATCGCGGCGTTCCAGGTCGCACTCGTCTTCGGCGCACCGTGGGGTGCGTATACGCAGGGAGGCGAGACGGAAGGCGCGCTCGACACCACGGGACGAGTGCTCGCCGCGGTCTCGTGCGTGCTCCTGCTCGTCATGGCCGCTGCCATCCTGGCGCGAGTGCGCGAGGGCCCGCTCGAGAACGCTCCGAGGTGGCTCGTCACCGCGCTTGCCTGGTTCACGACCGTCTACTCCGCCCTCGCGGTGGTCCTCGACCTGGCCACACAGAGCTCGTCGGAGCGCGCCGTGTTCGCGCCGACCGCGATCCTCCTCTTCGTGCTCGTCGTGACCGCGATGGTCGGCTCTCGACGGACCGCGTCTCGCGCTATCCGACCGGAGTGAGTCCTCGTGCCCGCCGGCTCGCGGCGGTCTGGCGCTTCTGTGCGGAGAGCTCGACCTTGCGGAGGCGGATGTCTGACGGTGTCACCTCGACGCACTCGTCCTCGCGGATGTACTCGAGGGCCTGGTCGAGCGAGAGCGGCCGTGAGGGAATGAGCCGAACCGTCGTGTCCGCCGACGGCGCGCGCGTGTTCGTGAGCTTCTTCTCCTTGGTCGCGTTGACGTCGAGATCCTCGGCCCGTGCGTTCTCGCCGACGATCATCCCCTCGTAGACGTCCACGCCGGGTGCGACGAAGAGCGATCCGCGCTCCTGGAGGTTCAGTATCGCGTGAGCCGTCGTCCTACCGCGCCGGTCGGCCACGAGCGCGCCCGTCGGCCGCGTGCGGAGCTCGCCGAACCACGGCTCGAAGCGCTCGAAGACGTGATGCAGGATTCCGGTGCCTCGCGTCTCCGTCAGGAACTCGGTGCGAAACCCGATCAGCGCGCGAGCAGGAACGAGGACGTCCATCCGGATCCAGCCGCTGCCGTGATTGACGAGCGCCTCGGTGCGCCCCTTGCGGAGCGCGAAGAGCTGGGTGAGCACGCCGAGGTACTCCTCGGGCGCATCGACCGAGAGCCGCTCCACGGGCTCGTGCACCCGGCCTTCGATCTCGCGCGTGACGACCTGAGGCTTGCCGACCGTGAGCTCGAATCCCTCGCGGCGCATCTGCTCGACGAGAACGGCGAGCTGGAGCTCTCCTCGGCCCTGCACCTCCCAGGCATCCGGCGAGCCCGTCGGCAGGACGCGCAGCGAGACGTTGCCGACCAGCTCCGTCCCCAGCCGGCTCTCCAGAAGGCTCGCCGTGAGCTTGTCTCCGGACAGGCCGGCGAGGGGCGACGTGTTGATGCCGATCGTCATCGACAGTGAGGGCTCGTCGACGGCGATCACCGGGAGCGGCCGCGGATCGTCGGGGTCGGCCAGCGTCTCGCCGATCGTCACGTCCGGGAGCCCGGCGACCGCGATGATCTCGCCCGGCCCGGCCTCCGTGGCCTCCACCCGGTCGAGCGCCTCGGTCACGTAGAGCTCGGTCACCTTCGTGCGCTCGATCGTGCCGTTCGCGCGACACCATGCCACCTGCTGGCCTCGCCGAATGGTGCCCTGAGCGACCCGGCAGAGGGCGAGCCGCCCGAGGTACGGGGATGCGTCCAGGTTCGTCACGAGTGCCTGGAGCGGATGGCCGACCTCGTAGCTCGGCGCCGGGATGCGCTCGAGAATCAGGTCGAGCAGCGGGCGGAGGTCCGGCTCGAGCTCGTCCGGATTCGATCTGAGCGACGCGCGCCCGGCCCTGGCGTTGCAATAGACGATCGGGAACTCGATCTGGGTCTCGTCGGCATCGAGGTCGAGGAAGAGCTCGTAGACCTCGTTCACCACGGCCTCGATGCGGGCGTCGGGCCTGTCGACCTTGTTGACGACGAGGATCACGGGGAGCTGCGCCTCGAGCGCCTTGCGCAGTACGAAGCGCGTTTGCGGCAGTGGACCCTCGCTCGCGTCGACGAGGAGGAGCACGCCGTCGACCATGGTGAGGCCGCGCTCGACCTCCCCACCGAAGTCGGAATGGCCAGGCGTGTCGACGATGTTGATCTTGGTCCCGCCGAAGCGGACAGCAGTGTTCTTCGCAAGGATCGTGATGCCCTTCTCGCGCTCGAGATCCATCGTGTCGAGCACGCGCTCCGCGACATGCTGGTTCGCGCGGAACGCGCCCGACTCCCAGAGAAGCGCGTCGACGAGCGTCGTCTTCCCGTGGTCGACGTGGGCGACGATCGCGACGTTGCGGAGCTCCGGGCGAGTGGACATGGGCATGAGCGAGGGTATCGGCCGTCGACCGGTCCGACTTCAGGTGTCCGCGCCCGCGCGGTCGAGCTCGAGCTGGCGGAGCTCGATCCGGCGAATCTTTCCCGTGAGCGTCTTCGGCAGCTCGGAGACGAACTCGACGCGGCGCGGGTACGCATACGCGGAGAGGCGTTCGCGGACGTGGCCCTTGATCTCGTCGGTCAGAGTTTCCGACGGCTCGTATCCGTCCGCGAGCACGATGAACGCCTTGACGACGTTGCCCCGGAGCTCGTCGGGCGAGGCGACGACCGCCGCCTCGCGTACCGCGGCGTGCTCGAGGCAGGCCGATTCGACCTCGAACGGGCCGATCCGGTACCCCGCTGCAATGATCACGTCGTCGGCGCGTCCGACGTACCAGATGTAGCCGTCCTCGTCCTGGACGGCGGCGTCCTTGGTGTGGAACCACTCGCCGCCGAAGGTCTCCATGCTCGCTTCGTCGTTCCCCCAGTAGCCGAGCGGATAGTGCGGGTTCGAGCGGGCGCGGAGACAGAGCTCGCCTCGTTTCCCCTGTCCCACCGGCTGCTCGTCCTCGTCGAGGAGCTGCACGTCCCAGCCCGGCATCGGCTTGCCCATCGAGCCCTCGCGCACCTCGAGAAACGGGTAGTTCGCGACGAGTGGATACGACTCCGTCAGGCCGTAGTAGTCGAGCACCGTCACGCCGTACTGCTCGCGAAACCAGCGGATCGCCTCGGGGTTCAGCGGCTCTCCCGCCGAGCACACCCGGCGGAACACCTGCGGGTAGCGCCTCCCTGCATCCTCGACCGCCATCATCGAGCGCATCGCCGTCGGCGTGGTGAACACGTTCGTCACCGAGTGCCGGCTCAGGAAGTCGAGTTGCCTGTGCGGGTCGAAGCCGCCCTCGCGCCGGTACACGCACTGCACCGCGCCGAGGCGCCACGGCCCGAGCAGCGGCGCGATCCCCGCGGCCCAGGCCCACTCGCCCATCCCGTGGAAGCGCTCCCCGTCCTGCACCTCGTGGCAGTAGCGAAACTCCTCGTGGCCGAGGATGTAGCGGTGCGCATGGACGATCCCCTTCGCCAGCCCCGTCGTCCCGGACGTGTAGTAGAGCTGCGCAGGGTCGTCGGCCGCGGTGTCTATGCACATGAAATCCGTCGGGGCCGCCGCCAGCGCGTCGGGCTCGAGCACGAGCGTGTCCGGCGCCCACGGCCGGTCGAAGCGCGGCGCATTGCCGGGGTCGGTGACGAGCAGCGTCGCGCCGGAGTCCGAGAGCCGGTGCTCGATCCCGTCGTCGCCGTACAGCACGGACATCGAGAGCAGGATCGCGCCCAGCTTCCAGACTCCGAAGAAGATCGCAGCGGCCTCAGGCGTCGGCGGCAGGACGACCGCAACGCGGTCTCCCTGCAAGACACCGCGTGCGGCGAGCGTGTGCGCCGCCTGGTTCGCCAGGTCCTGGAGCTCCCCCCACACGAGCTCACGGGTCGAGCCGTCGAAGCTCTCCCAGACCATCGCCGGCTTGTCGCGTGCGTGCTTGTCGCAGACGTCGGTGGCGATGTTGTAGCGCGCCGGCACCTCCCAGCGATGACCCGCGCAGATCTCGTCGTAGCTCGGGGAGCTCATCGCGACGCGTTCAGCCTAGCGACGTCCGGCGGGACCTCTTGACCGCCGAAGCTGGAGATCCGGGGCTCGCTCAGGTCACGAGCAGGCACTCGCGGCCGTCTCGGCGCGAGCTGCGGCCTCCTCGTACGCGTCGGCCGCGTCGTCGTTCTCGGCCAGCGCCTGCGTGGCTGCGAGCGAGGCATCCGCGCACAGGTCGGCTTGCGCCGCCTCCGCACGCGCTTGCTCGGCCTCGGCTCGGGCCAGGTCGCGCTCGGCGCGTGCCTGCTCGACCTCGCTTTGCGCCTGGTCCGCCGCCGCCTGCGCCTCTGCCACGCTCTGCTCTGCGTCGGCGACGGCTTGCTCGGCCTCGGCCACGTCCTCGTCGCTGACGACCACCACGCCTGCGACGTCGGAGAGCGCCGCCTCGATGCTCGCACGGGCATCCGCGATGCGACTCTCCGCCTCGGCCGAGGCCGACTCGGCTGCGGCCGTCTGGGCCTCGAGCTCGGCCTGGGTGTCGTTCAGGTCGTCGTTGAGCAGGACTGCCCAGACGCCCAGTCCCAGCGCGGCGACGATCGCCACGCCCGCGAGGATCATCCATACGACCGGGCGCCTGCGGCGTTCGCCTTCGACCTGCGGCGGTGGCGGCACGGCCGGTGGGCTCGAGTCGGTCGGTGTGGAGTCGGTGGTCATGTCGCCTCCCGGTGTGGTCGTCACTTGCGCGAATGGCCGCGCGGAGTCGTCACAGTGTCCCAGGCCAGCCTTGGGCTGGCGACTGCTGTACGAGTGCTTCTTCTGCGCGGCGGACCGGGGCCCTGCCGCGCTCCTGGGACACCGACGCGACGACCGACAGGGAGAGACGTGACTCGAACCCGCGACCTCCGGCTTGCGCAGCGTCGCACGCCGGCGGTCACACCCTGGCGACGACCTCGCGCACCTCGACGTCGTCGAGCGTTATCGCATCCGTGAGAGGGCCCTCGGTCTCGATCCTCTGAGCCAGCGACTGTGCGGCCTCCTCGGTCTCGAAGACCATCACGGACATTCCGCGGTCGTCCCGGGATCGCAGCCAGTACGCGTTCACCAGGCCCGGCGCGTGCGCGACGCGGGGAACGATCTGATCGCGAAGGACGGGCAGGCCCCGCTCGAAGTCGTGGATGGTCACGGTTCCGACTACTGCGTGCATCGCTCACTCCTTCGGTTTGCGGACAGCCGGAGGCTAGGAGCGAACACGCTCATGGGCAATCGGGAGTTCTCCCCATGCCGTGAGCCCATGCCCTCAGCGAGCCCCGAGCGGGCGACGCCGATCGGGTGGTCGATACTGTGCGGCGTGGGAGTCGTGCCGGAGCGCGACCACAGTGTCCGGACAGCCGAGGTGATCGCGGCGCTCTCCCTGGCGACCGATCTCGGCATGGCCTTTCCTTTCGAGCACGGCTTGCACAGGACCCTGATCGCAATGCGCCTCGCCGATCGGCTGGGCGTCGACCGGCGGACCGCGTCCGAGACCTACTACGCCTCCCTGCTCTCCCACGCCGGCTGTACGACCGAGGCGCACATCGCCGCAGAGGTGTTCGGCGGCTCCCTGACCACGAACCTGAACCCGGTCATGTACGGGTCCGCGCGAGAGGTCGTCACGGGGCTGCTGCGCGCGCTTCCGGATCCTGGCGGCTCCGCGCTCGTCCGTTTCGCGCAGACGACCCGTCGGTTACCGAGGATGGCTCGTGAGCAGCGTCCGGCCCTCTCCGCCGCCTGCGAGGTCGCGGGAATGCTGGCAGAACGAGTGGGCGCTCCGTCCTCGGTGGCCGGGTTGCTCGCACAGCTGACCGAGCGCTGGGACGGCAAGGGGCCACTGCGCCGCGCCAAGGGCGAGCAGATTTCTGTGCCGATGCGGATCGTCCACGTGGCATCAGACGCTGCCTTCCAGTGTCTGCTGGGTGGCGTCGAGCACGCCGCCCACCTCGTGCACCAGCGCGCCGGGCATGCGTTCGACCCGGAGATCGCGGCGTGCTGCGCGGAGCACGCGTCGGAGCTCCTCGCGATCGACGAGGGCGGCTCGTCGTGGGACGACGTCCTGGCGTGGGAGCCGTCCCCGCAGCTGGCCCTGGACGGGGAGAGTGTCGATCGGGCTCTCGGTGCGATGGGGAGCTTCGCCGACCTCGTCTCTCCGTACCTCTCCGGGCATTCGATCGGCGTGGGAGAGCTGGCAGGCATGGCTGCTCAGCGCTGCGGGATCGATGCAGCAGGTGCCGTGCCGATCCGGCGGGCCGGGTTCCTCCACGACCTCGGCCGCGTTGCGGTCCACCCACGCATCTGGCAGAAACCGGGGCAGCTCACCGCCGACGAGTGGGAGCAGGTGCGACTGCACCCGTACCACACCGAACGTGTCCTCTCCCGCTCGCCCTTCTTCTCGGCGCTGTGCCCGATCGCGGACGCTCATCACGAACGGCTCGACGGATCGGGCTATCACCGAGGTGCCAGTGGCTCCGCTCTCGGGCTGCCCGCCCGACTACTGGCCGCAGCCGACGCGTACAACGCGATGACCGAGCCGCGGCCGCATCGGGCGCCCCATCCCCCCGAAGAGGCTGCGCGGCTCCTCGCCGAGGAGGTGAGCGCCGGAAGGCTCGACGCCCACGCGGTCACAGCGGTACTCGAGACCGCGGGTCAGCGGACCCCACGCATGGAGCGTCCTGCGGGGCTCACCGAGCGTGAGGTCGAGGTCGTCGCCTTGCTGGCTCGGGGGTTTCAGACGAAGCAGGTGGCGCGAGAGCTCGGAATCTCGACCAAGACGGCCGACCGCCACATCCAGAACGCGTACCGCAAGATCGGCGTCTCCTCCCGTGCAGCGGCAACCGTGTTTGCGATGGAGCACCGGCTCGTCGAATGGGGAGAACTCCCGATTTCCCCAGAGGCGACGGGGCCGTAGCCTCGTTTGCACCGATGTCCAGCAGCACCTCCCAGCTCCTCGCACTGGCCGCTACCGGCTACGGCGTCTTCGCAGCGCTCACCGCGCTCCTTCAGATGCGGCAGATGCTTCGGCGCCGCGCGTCCTGTGACATCTCGGCACGCTTCTTCGCGGCCTATTCCGGCGGCTATGCGATCTGGCTGCTGTACGGACTCAGCGTCGGGGATGTCCCGCTGATCGTTGTCGACGCGGCAGGGCTCCTCTGCGGGGGCGCGACTCTTGCCGTGGCCCTCTCTCTCCGCGGCTCGCTCCTTCACCCCGCGACCTGGTCCAGCTGCGGCGTCAGCTGAATCGAGATGCGGGCGACTGTGCCGATGAATGCGACACGACCGCGATGAGACTCTCCCGCGGCGCCTTCGAGGGGATAGGCTGCCGTTGGTCGAGGAAAGGGAGCGAGGATGGCACTCAGCAACAGTCGTGTCGAACCGACCATCGCCGTGTCCGACATGGGTCGGGCGACGGCGTTCTACGAGGGCACGCTCGGGCTCTCGGGCGGCACGGATGAGCCCGATGGCGGCCGTACGTATCCGTGTGGCGACGGGACCGCGATTCACATCTATCCGTCGCCCGGCAACGCCGGCACATCGGGCGCGACGGTAGCCGGATGGGTCGTCGATGACGTCGAGGGGACCGTGGACGAGCTCACGTCGAAGGGAGTCGCCTTCGAGCAGTACGGCGAGCCGTTCAATACCGACGAGAAGGGGATCGCCCATCTCGGAGACATGTCCGGAGCGTGGTTCAAGGACCCGGACGGCAACATCCTCGCGGTCGGCAGCCAGTAACGCGGCCCGGCGCGTCGATTCAGGCCTCCTGCGGCGCGACCGGCAGACTCGGCAGTTCGAGGCTGTCCGCCGGCGCGTTCTCGCGTCTCGACAGAGCGAGGAACGGCACGGCGAGCGCTGAGATCCCCGCTCCGAGGAGATAGGACGGGGGATAGCCCCACACGTCCGCGGCTCGACCGAGGACGGGCTGCGCCCACATTCCGCCGGTCGACCCCATGAGCGAGTCGAACGAGAGGATCGTCGCGCGCTGGCGCGACGGGATCAGCCCGTTGAGGTAGGTCTGCCGAATCGGCATCGCTGCCGCGGACAGGAGACCCCAGACGACGATCAGCCCGAGCACGGCCCAGAAGCTCTCGATGAGCCCGATCAGGCCGAGTGTCACGACGTTGAGCACTGCGATCACGATCAACGCCGACGTGCGGCGTCCAAAGCGTCTCCTGATCCGTGGCGCCGCGATCCCGCCGCAGATCTGTGCACCCGCAACGATGGCGGCGACGAGCCCGGCGACCTGGTAGGCGTCCGGGTCTCCGTAGAGCTCGAGGAGATAGGGCTGCAACGCGTAGAAGGCGTAGATGCCCACTCCACCCGTCGCCAGCGCCTCGACCATCAGCCATTTGACCGCAGGCACGCGCCAGCCGTACTCGATCGAGGCGGAGGTGATCTTCCGGACCTCCCTCACGACCCCGTCACCCCTCGTGGGCGTGAACCCGACGTCGTGCATGAGCCTGAACGCGGTGACGAACATCACGACGAGCACGACACCCCGAAGCACGAACGGCACGGCGAGGCTGGTCTGCGCCGCGATGAACCCTCCGGCGATCGATCCACCGAGCATCGCGGTTCCGGACGCGACCTGACCGTGGCCGAACACCGCCTCGATCGAGCCCGTGTAGCCGGTGGCAGTGAGCGCATCCACCAGCCATGCCTCGACGGCGCCGGAGAAGAACGTGAAGCCGAGGCCGAGCAGGATCGAGACCACCGCCCACTGCCAGAACGGCGCCTCGATCTGCCACAGGAGCACGTACAGCAGCGTCGAGGCGGACAGCGTCACCGTTCCGAGCAGGTAGGAGACCCGTCGTCCGGCCGTGTCGGCGACGATGCCGGTCGGCACCTCGAAGATCACCATCCCGGCGGTGAAGAAGGCGTTGGCCGTGAATGCCTCCAGGTTGGAGAGCCCGGCGTCGAGGAGGAAGATCGTGTTGATCCCCCAGATCAGCGACGCCGCGAGGGTGTTCCCGAAGAGGAGCAGTAGATACGTGCGCTGGATCGAGCGAGGTGTCGGCACGAATCCTCCGAACGTCGTGGGCGCCTACGAAATGCCCCAGCGGGGCCCGAGCCTGCGCAGATCCGGGAGCTCTGCGTGCTGAAGGAGCTGCTGTTGGATCCCGGACGCCTTCGAAGCGGCGATCATGCAGGCGTTCGACGCTCCGAAGGCTCCGGACGAGATCGCCGAGCAGGCGGACCTCCTGGTCGATATCGCCGAGCAACGGGAAGTGCTCGGTGAACTGGTCGCAGCCGAAGGGGACAACGACGTCGCGGAGATGCGGTCGCTCGCCGGGAGGAACGACGCCATCGACAACGAGTCCAAGGCGATCGCCCGTGAGTTGGCGGATGCGTGCGATCGAGCACCCATCCCGAAGCGAGGATGCCCAGCGCTTCGTCTCCCTTGCGGTGGCCTAGCTCTCGCGCTCGATAGGCGCTGGATGCTTCGGCACGAACTCCTTGCAGCTCGCGGACCCGCGTATCACCCCGCGCACCAATCGGCACCCGCCGAACGCGAGCGGCGGGAACATGTACTCACACTTGTCGCAGCGCACGTCGGGCGTCGGGGCAGGCCCGTAGTCAGCGTCATCCTTGGAGAGGCCCCAGATCGTCGTCATGACCACCTCCTTCGAAGCCAACGTCGATCGTACTCCGCGCCGGGTCCTACCCCAAGCGCCGGCTCATCGGGCGGGCGGCGCGTCCAGGACCGGGTCCAGCTCCCGTGCGCGTGCCGCTCGACGAGGGGAGCCGATGGCCCAGCAGACGCGGGACCGGTACAACCCGCTGCGTGGCGCAGCGGTCGGTCCGCCTCTCGAGCCCGGAACGAGTCCTGTTCCCCGACGAAGGGATCACGAAGCAGGACCTGTTCGAGTACTACCGCGCGATCGCGCCGGTGCTCGTCCCGCACCTGCGCAACCGGCCGTTCACGATGAAGCGCTCGCCCTACGGAGTGGGCGGGGACGTGTACTTCCAGAAACAGGCGCCGAAGGGGATGCCCTCCTGGATCCCGACGCGCACGTTCCGCACCTACCCGCGCGAGGGCGGGTCGCGGCTCGTCGACTTCCCGCTCCTCAACTCGCCGGAGGCGGTGCTCTGGATGGTGCAGATGAACTGCATCGACATGAACGCCTGGTACTCGCGCGTCGACAAGCCGCACCGCCCGGACTTCGTGCTCTTCGACCTCGACCCGCCGGATGTCGATCCACCCAATGGCGGCTTCGCGCTCGCGATCCGCGTCGCTCACCTGATCCGCGAGGAGCTCGAGCGGCTCGAGCTCCGGTCCTACGTCAAGACGAGCGGCGCCGACGGGATTCACGTGCTCGTCCCGATTGCGCGCCGGGCGACCTACGAGCGGACCTACGCGTTCGCGGAGCGCGTGGCGCGCGGGCTCGAGGAGCGGCACCCGGGGCTGGTCACGACCGAATGGCTGAAGCGCAAGCGCGAGGGCGTGCTCGTCGACCACCGTCAGAACGCGCGGGGGAAGACGATCGCCTCGGTCTACTCGGTGCGGCCGAAGCCGGGCGCGCCGGTCTCGACGCCGCTCCGCTGGGACGAGCTGACGGAGGACGTGACGCCGCGTCGCTTCGGGATGCGCGAGGCGCTCGAGCGGGTCGAGCAGCACGGCGACCTGTTCGAGCCCGTGCTCGCGGGCGGCCAGGCACTCGGGCGTGCCATAAGGAAGCTGCGCTAGCGGGCACTGTTTCGGCGAGGGCGAGGCACATCGCGGAGCCCGGAAACCGGCGTGTACGAACTGTCGCCAACTCGCTGCCGAGCTTCTCGGTCGTCAGGAGCGTCGTCGCGCGCCACTGGCCCGGTTCGAGGCGACGCGAGCCGGGTAGCCTCGTCCCATGGAGACGGCGGGCAAGGTTCTGCTCATCAGCGCGCTCGTCCTCGCGATCGTCGGGCTTGCCGCGCTCGGCCTCGCCAGGCTCGGCGTCGATCGCGTCCCCGGGACGCTCTCGTGGAAGTCCGACAACGTGACAGTGTTCGTCCCGATCGGGCTCATGCTCCTCGTCTCGATCGTCGGGACGATCGTGCTGAACGTCTTCCTGCGGCGTTGACAGACGAGGAACGAGCATCGCGACGGGAGGGTGATCGTCCGGATCGAGTTGCATCCGGCGCCCCGGCGGGTATCAGACTTGACGCACGAGCACTCACACGCATCGAGGGAGGACACATGGCAGGCAAGACGGATTTCACCGAGGACGAGTGGAAGAACCTGCAGCAGGGTGTCACGGGCGCGGGGCTGCTCGTCTCCGCGGCCCATCGCGACTTCACCGACAGCTTCGGTGAAGCGAGCACGGTTGCGAAGCAACTCGCCGCGCATCGGGAGAGCGACAGCCAGCTCGTTCGCGACCTTTCGGGGACACATGGCACCGGCTTCGGCCTGGTCGCGTCACCGAAGGAGGTCGTGGAGGGGACGATGAGCGCTCTGGGTGCCGCGGTGGCAGTGCTCGGCGCCAAAGCCCCGGACGAGCTCGACGCCTATCGTGGCCTGGTGCTCGAGGTTGCAACGGCGGTGGCGGAGGCCAAGGGCGGGGTGAAGGACGAGGAGACCGCAGCCATCGGGAAGATCACACAGGCGCTCGGAGTCGCCTAGCGGCACTCCTGCTCTGGCGCCTCGCTGCGAGCGCCCCAGGACAGGACGTGCTGGCGAGGGGGAGGGGTGCCGGCAGTCAGTTGCGCCGACTGAAACCTTTGACTACGAGCACGAGGCCAACGACGAACGCCACGATCGCCAGAATCGTCAGGGCCATCATGACCCAGAAGGTGGTAGACGTGGTTCCGTAGTCGTCGCAGGCGTCACCGAACGCGCCACATGGGTTGGCCGCGAGCACGGTCGCGAACGAGAAGACCAGCGCCAAGAAGCCACTCACGATGATGACGATCGGGCCCGCGATCAGCAGCTGGCGCGGTGACCGAGTCGGTGGTGGTTCGTGCCGATCGCCCATCTATCTCCCACATGCCGCGGACGGACGAGGCTCGGGCCTCGCGGCCAGGTCTCGTCGCCCGAACGCCTCGCGAGGGGGAGGAGTGCCCTGTGTCAAGGACGCCTCTGCTCCGCTCGACGCCCACTAGTTCCAGCGGCGACCCGACCCGACGAGGTATTGGCCGTAGCCGCGTAGCGCCGCCGCCGAGGTCAACACCTGGTATGCCAGCAGGTAGCCGACGAAGCCGCCTTTGTCGGACTGCGGATGGATGTCGAGAGTCCGAAAGACGTGGCGAGCTTGCCATCGCTGCATGAAGCCGAAGACGGCGAGCGTGATCGGCAGGAGGAGCATCGACCACCAGCCGAAGATCAAGGGATAGCCGAAGAGGAAGAGGATGACCCCGGGCACCCAGAAGAAGATGACGCCGATGTCGAGGAGCGGGACGAGGTAGTCGATCCCCGCCACCACCTTCGCAAGCACGCGGGGCTGTTTGAGTGGGGGATGGGTCCGAAGGCCTTCCAGCATCCCGCGTGCCCAACGCGAGCGTTGGCTCAGGAGGCGATCGAGGCGTTCGGGGACGACCGTGAAGCCGAGCGCGACAGGCTCGTACTGCACGAGTCCCCTCGACGCCAGCATCGACCAGGTCAGCACGATGTCCTCACCGATCGCATCGGGCCACCCGCCGACCGCACGCAGGTCGCTCGTCCAGTACGCGGAGAATGCGCCCTGAGCGACGAGCGCAGTGTTGTACGCGGCCTGCATTCGCTTCACGCCGTTGATCCCGAGGCGGTAGTCCCACTGCTGCATCCGTGTGACGAAGGTCTCCATCGGGTTCTCCGCGATGAGCGCGGCGGCGCACGCCGATACGTGCTGCCCCTGTGGCGTGCTGGTGAGGCGCACCACGAGTCGTGCGAGCGACTGCGGGTGCAGATGCGTGTCGGCATCGACTGTCACCACGAGAGGCGTCGTGACGGTGGCAAGGGCTGCGTTCAATGCGTGGTGCTTGCCCTGCTGCGTTTCGAAGACACGTCGGTAGTCGAGTCCCAGACGCTCACCCGCTGCGTCTGCAAGTTGGGCTGTGTTGTCCGTCGAGTTGTTGTCGGCGACGACGACTTCGACCTGGCCCTGGTAGGAGAGGTCGGCGATGCGTTCTAGAGTGCGCTCGATAGCGCCGCTTTCGTTCCACGCGGCGACGAGGATCGTCACCGGTGGCCACTCGCCTTCGGGCCAGTCGCCCTTGGGAGGATCGAGCGCGAGCTCCTGGTAGCGCGTGATCAGGAGCGTGAAGATCATGAAGCCGATGACTAGGGCGGGGACGTAAGCGAGGAAGAGCGGAATCACCCAGCCCATGACGGGCCCGATCGCAGCCTCGAGCTCACCTCTCCATGGCTCGGACACCCAGACGCTGAACGCCACCCACGCGAACGTCAGTGCGAAGGCGATGGCGAAACGAACCGTGGGCCGCAGGCCCGAGGCCGGAGATTCGCGCCGCGTACGGCCACCGAGTCGCTCGTATGGCGGGCGGCGGGTGACCGGATCTCCATCGGAGACCGCGATTTCATCATCGATCGAGGGCAGCGGCGGCGTGGCTCCTCCTAGTGCGTCGTCCAAGCGTAGGTTCGGAGTACCGGGGGTGTATCCCCCTAACGCGGCGGTCGCCTCCTACTTGGAGAGCAGGGAATCGGCTGGAATCCCGCATCAAGAACGGGCGGCGACGGTGGTCAACCGTTGGTAAACCCTCCGCTGTTTGAACCGATGAAGGCTAGATCTGGCCGCTCTTGTAGAACGAGCGACTAACGCGGGTTCCCTGACCTCACCCGGGTTTCGCGAGTCTCGAACGCTCGCTCGTGTGCGCGGGTGCAGCACCAGCAGCGTCCCTGTCTGTCGCGGTTCAGGTCCGTCAGAACGTGGCCTCGCTCGCAGACACCCCATCGCTCGACGAACTCAGCGTTGAGCCGTCGTCGGAGGGCGGCTCGGTAGCGCTCGAGCTCGTCGCTTCGGGACACCGAACAGACGGTACCGTCCGGCTCTGAAGGGTCGTCCCGAGAGCAGGCCCACCGCCTTCTCGATGGAGCGTACCGGGATCGAACCGGTGACCTCCGGCTTGCAATTCTGTCCGGCGCCGATCAGGCGCGGTCAGCGCATGTCGGGACGCGATGGTTGCGCGGTTTGCGACTCAACCGTCTGTCCGGGGTGGGCGACGATGGTCAGCGTGATCTGACACAAATCTGACACGGCGCGTCCTTGCTGCTATACGGCGACGACGGGCTATCGCCAGATCGCGCCGACGCAGCTAGCCATGCCTGGGGGCCGGAGGTGAGCCCTCCAGGGCTAACGCGACGGCCGCATCAACGCTGAGCGCCCGGCCATGTGCAAGCTGCTCGTTGCAACTCCGGCCCAGGCCGCTACGGATCGCAATGCGCGTCTCGTCATGGATCTTCCGTTCCACGCCGTCCAAGGATCCGCCGGCCGCCTCCATCTGGCTTTCCGCCGCGCCTTGCAACCTTGCGGCGTGCTCGAACTCAGACGACCTCGCACTCATCCACGCGAGGCCCTCGAGACTGCATGCGATTAGTGTGTGCTGCTCGAGATCCAGGCTGACCCTAAGCGTGTCGCTCAAGAGCCTATGTGCCTCGTCGAGCCGCAACGCCAGGAGCGCAGCGAGGCCTGCATTGCAAAGCGATTCCATCGCGCCAACCTCGTTGCCGAGTTCGCGCTTGAGGTCGACCGCCTCAAGGGACATTCGCTCGGCGTTCTGGTAGTCGCCAAGGATGAGCGAGAGGTAGCCGAGGTTGCTTAACGCGAGTGCCCGAGACCAGTCGTCGGTCACCCGTTCTGAATATTCGATCGCGTCTTGATAGGCCGGGCTAGCGGCCTCGTAGTCGCCGCCTCTCACGTAGGCATTCGCGAGGTATACGAGGGCGCGCCCGAGGCGTTGACCGTGTTGGTCTCGGTAAATTTCAATCGCTTCCTGAGCGCATGCGACCGACTTGACCGTGTCGCCTACGCGAGACGCGGTAAGGGACAGGACGAGCAAGGCATCCGCTCGCAGAACCGAGGGCTCGGGAGGCGCATTCTCGAGCGCGCGCTCGGCCCACGTCTGTGTTTCGGTCGATCGGCCAGCGCTGGTCCAGTAAAGGCCGAGTGCGCTGACGAACTCGACCAGGCGCTCCGGGGAGCGATCGTAGGCGTGCATCAGGGCGAGTCGGAGATTGCTCTCGTCCTCCATCAGTTGCTGCCTCGCGTCCGATTGGAGAGCGGACTCCAGTAGCGGCCCATGACGCTGGGCGAATTCAAGAAAGAAGCCGGCATGACGGTCACTCAACTGCTCCGCCCCGCCCGCGTCCTCGAGTCGATCCGTTGCATACTCACGAATCGTTTCGAGCATCCAGTAACGCTCATTCGAGAAACGAATGAGGTTCTTTTCGACGAGCGACTGCAAGGTGTCGAGCTGGCCGTCTGCCACTCCTACAACGGCCTCCAGCGTGCAGCCCCCGGCGAAAACGGAGAGCGCGCGGAAGAGTCGTTGTTCGTCGGCGGCGAGCAGGTCGTAGCTCCACTCGATGGTTGCGCGCAGGGTCTGCTGACGGGGGTCGGCGTCACGGCCGCCCTGCAACAGGTCGAGACGCTCGGCGAGCCGCTCGAGGATCTGCCTCGGCGAGAGGGCCTTCGTGCGCGCAGCGGCGAGCTCGAGGGCGAGCGGAAGGTCGTCGAGGCGTGCGCAGAGCTCGGCGACCTCCTCCGATGGCTCAAGTCGCGAGCGCGTACAGAAGAGCGAGACGGCCTCTGGGGAGGCGAGCGGAGGTACCTCGTACTCGACCTCGCCCTGTACACGCAGGAGTTCGCGGCTCGTGACAAGCAGCGTGAGATTGGGACATGCAAGCAGGAGGGCAGCCACGTCGGATGCCGCCTCGATCACGTGCTCGAGGTTGTCGAGTAGGAGCAGCATCTCCCGTTCTGCGATGTGTTCGGCGAGACCATTGCTCGACCCGATCGCTTGGGAGACCGTCGCGCTCACGAGCGAGGCGTCGCTGAGGGAGGCGAGACCGACCCAGAAGACCCCTGCCTTGTAGGCGGGGACGAGCATGGAGGCGGCCTCGAGGCGCCAGGCGGGTCTTGCCGGAGCCGCCAGGACCCGTGAGCGTGACCAGACGTGAACCGCCCTCGAGGAGGGCGAAGACATCGGCGAGCTCAGCCTGGCGTCCGACGAACGAGCTTGCCGGCCGTGGGAGGTTCGTGTTCGAGATCGTCCTGAGCGGGGGGAAGCGCGCGTCCCCGAGTTGGAAGATCGCGACTGCTCCCTCGATGTCCTTGAGCCGGTGTTCTCCGAGGTCTGTGAGAGAGAGGTCAACGAGGTCGGCGGTCGCCCGCGAGAGGACCACCTGGCCGCCGTGGCCCGAGGCCGCGATCCGCGCGGCGAAGTGGATGTCGTCACCCACATAGCCCTCGTCGGTCACGAGCGGCACGCCCGTGTGCAGACCAACGCGCACTTGGATCTGACCCGAGGAAAGGGCTTCGGTGAACGCCCGTGCGGCGGCGAGGGCGCCGGGTGCGGTCGGGAAGGCGAAGAAGAAGGCGTCCCCCTGCGTGTCGACCTCGACTCCGCCTTCGGTTCTGCTGGCTTCGCGGATCAGCCGGCGGTGCTCCGCGAGAGCCTGGGCGTAGGCATCGGCGCCAAGCTCCCGGAGAAGCTTCGTCGATCCCTCAACGTCGGTGAGGAGGAAGGTGACGGTGCCCGTCGGAAGTTCGTCTCGCACGTACCGTGATCATCCGCCCGATGACCTGTTCGCGTCCACGTCGAAAGACGAGATGTCGGTCGTCACCTTCCCGGGACATTGCGCCGCTTCCCGACGCAAGGGCATCCGCCTAGCAGGAGACCTCGACTTCTCCACGACATCTCTACTCGAGGAAGCAGTTCATGCGTTCCGACCTGACGACGAGTTGCAGCTCGAGCTCACCAAACTCCTCGTCGTGGATAGCGCAGGCTTGCACGCCCTTCTTGACACCCCGCCCGCTTGCGTTATGCGGGAAATGATTTGCTCGCGTGGGCCCCGCTCGACGTCGAGGATGGTGACGGTCCCGACTACTGCGCGGGCGATCCGGCAGGAGTCGCGATGGCCGCCCCCGCGCGCACGCGCGCGTGCGCGCGGTCCCCCACTTCCGAACTCTGTCTTGCGCCCTTCCGAGGCGAAATTGATGTCCGCGACGACGCCACCCGATTAGTTTCCGAGCCCTAGCCGGTCACTAGACCGATCGGCACCATCGAGACACGGGAGAGCGACAAATGCCAGCACGGATCGTTGTGACGGAGTTCGTATCGCTCGACGGCGTGATGGAGGCGCCGGGAGGTGAGCCGGGGTTCAAGTACCCAGGCTGGACCTTCGAGTTCGACCGCGGTGACGACGGGAACCAGTTCAAGCTGGAGGAGACGAACCGGTCCGATGGCCTGCTGATCGGCCGACGCACCTATGAGAGCTTCGCCGGTGCCTGGCCGCAGCGCGAAGGCGACTTCGCCGACAAGTTCAACTCGATGCCCAAGTTCGTCGTCTCGACGACGCTCAAGGACCCGGAGTGGAACAACACGAGGGTCCTCGCTAGCGGCGACGCGACGGCCGAGGTGCGCAAGCTCAAGGAGGACTTCGACGGCGAGCTGCAGGTGCCAGGCAGCCAGCGACTGGTCCAGGAGCTGATCGAGAGCGATCTTGTTGACCAGATCAACCTGATGGTCTTCCCCGTGATCCTGGGGACGGGCAAGAAGGTCTTCGACGACAAGCCCGAGCGACGCGACCTTAGGCTCAAGGAATCGAAGGTGGTCGGCGATGGTGTCGCGGTCCTAATCTACGAGCGCGTCGCCTGAGCGCATCGAACTCGTCTTCGGTCAGTTCGATCTCCGCGCCCTCTCGCCCGACTTCCCGCTCGGATCACGACGACCTGCCCGGAAAGCCAACGCAAACAACGGATAGAGGTCAAGATCCCTGACGTTCGGTCGAGGGTCGCTGCGATCGAGCGCATGCTCTTCTGATTGAGATGCGGAGCTGCCGCTTCGGACGCGTCTGCGGAGTGCGTGGAGGCGGGTACCACTGCGAAGGCGCGCGGGAGAGGATCCAAGCGGCAAGCGCGCGCGGAGAGGTGACTCGGACCCCTCCGATGTTTAGCCGCGCGCATACGGGCCGATCCTTGACTCGGGAAAATGACTGCTGTGCTCTTGGAGGAGCTCTTCGGCCACGCTCGGATAGACAGCGTTCGTTCACTGCGCCGGGCTGTCGCCCGTGTCGCCATC
Organism: uncultured Actinomycetes bacterium; assembly: GCA_963750595.1. Classification (GTDB taxonomy): domain Bacteria; phylum Actinomycetota; class Thermoleophilia; order Gaiellales; family Gaiellaceae; genus GMQP-bins7. The sequence goes on from CAVVRG010000006.1 coordinate 83,262, forward strand.
CGCGAGGGGGCCGACAGAGAGGTCGTGAGCGACATCGCGCTCTGCGTTCACGAAGCGCTCGCCAACGTGGTCCGTCACGCCTATGGGGATTACGCCGGACCCGTCGAGGTCCGCGTCGTCCGTACTCCGAACGAGCTCATCGTCGTGGTGCGAGACATGGGAAGGGGCCTGCTCGCTCAAGGAGCCGGAACCTTCGGCTACGGGTTGAAGTTCATCGACCGGCTCGCCCGTCGCTCTTCCATGGCCGCCTCCCGAGGAGGGGGAACCGAGGTGCGGATGAGCTTCCCGCTCAGTAGACGCCCTCGCGCCCAGCACGGTGGCTTGGGTGCCGCCGCCTGATCCGGGCTCATCGGCGGCTATTGAACCCAGACAAGGCAGCCCCCGTACGTGGCGTTCCACCACAGAACACCGAGTGGGTCGCGCGCGCCGTTCGCGACCGCCCACGCCACGGCTTCTAGCGGCGCCACCCGCTCGCGCTAGGAGCAGGCTCCTCGACCCCCGCGCTCATCGGGCGATGCGGCGGTCACGCCGTGGCGAGGGTGGTGCGGACGCGCTACGCCGCCGGGCCGCCCCAGCGTCGTCCTGCCGCGGACAGCCGGGAGGCACTGTGACCTCGCGATGGCCTGCGCGCTCGCCGTCCTCCAGCACGACCAGCACGGCACGGGTGAGGGCACGGCGAGCATCGACTGGGATCCGATGCCGATGATGTCGAGCGGCGGAGTCTGCATCGGCGGCGCGTTCGGGTACGGCCACCGGCTTTGACAGGGCGACGCCTCTAAGCGGGGCGACCCGAAGACCGCCCCCGCGCGAGGAACACCGCTTTGCACTACTTCGCAGTGATCGACCCCGTCCCGGTGACACTCTTCGTCACGCTCGGCGGATTGCCCGCGTAAACGATCGAGCCAAATCCCGGCACGGCGGCGTCAAGGCTCTTGGTCGCCATGACGACGATGCTGCCCGAGCCCGTCACCACCGCCTGGACATGCTCGGCGACGAGTCGCCCGAGCAGCGCGCTTCCAGAACCCATGACTGTCACGTCAACAGTCGTCGCGCTTCCGCTCCCAGTCAACGTGCCGCTGCCGGACAGCAGCACGGCCAGGTCTTGCGTGTTGATACCCCGGACGACAATGTTGCCGCTGCCCGAGAGGGTCAACGCGGTAAGCGACGGGACGCTGACCACGACCCGCATCGGGGAATTGGTCGTGAAGCTGCCCGACGTTTTGCCGATGACGAGCGTGCCTCTCTGCACATCCGTCGTGACGCGATCGAGGAGGTTGTCGTCGCCTCTCACGACGACCGACTGCTTCCCACCAACGCGAAGCACGACGTTGTTGCTCCCGGCGAGGTCGACGCTATTGAACGGGGCGACATCACGCGCTTGCGTCGCGGCGACACCTGATCCCTCGACGCTGGAGCTGCTCGAAGAGCCTCCAAGTACGTCGAACTGGAAGAGGAGCCCCACCGCGAGTCCAGCTAGGCAAGCAAGGACGACGACGAATGCCCACCGGATGAGGTGGTGTTCGCGTGGACTTTGAATTGGAGTTGGGGCGACGGTCATTGCCCCTCCCTTCTTTAGTGCGACGGCAATGCTTGGGGTGGCGGCGGCGTCTGAACCGTCTGTCTCTGCACAGCGCCCGAGCGAGCTACGACGAGCGCCAGCAATCCGAGCACGAGGTCGACGGGGCCGTACAGCCACCATTCGTCCGCGATCCCGGCCCAGCCCTCGGCGAAGCTCACCGGTCCATGAACCAGGAAGAACACCGCCAGCCCCCAGGTGAGAGTCCGAATCACGCGCTCGGACACGAACGTTTGCTGCCAGAACCCGACCCGCGCGAGGACGACCAATACCGCGCCGACGAGCCCCAGGACGACCACGGCGGCGACAACGCGGATGCCCGCCGTCGACTCGTCGTGGAGCCCCCAGGTGCCGCCCAGCATCCAGTAGACATGCGTGCCGACGGGACCAGCAAGCAGGCCAACCGCGAGCAGGACGCCAGCGACCCGCTCCAGTGTGGTCGCCTGATTGGGCGTTGGTGTCATCTCGGACACCTCCTTTCAAGCGCCCGCGAGCCGCGCCACGCATGGACACCAGCAGCGGGCTGCGGAGCTGACGATCGCAGAAGGCGCTTGTCGAGACATCGGTAGAAGTCCACGCCCGTCGGAGCGCGCGTCTCCGCCCGACTCCCCGCCCGCCTGAATCGCCCGCCCTCCGACGTAGCACGCGTGCGCGCGAGGAACCTCGCAAGACGCGCTCTGCCGCCTGCTCCGCCGCTCCGAGGGCTGGCCGAGAACGATGTCCCCGCCATGACCCTCGGGTAGCTCTGATCCTCGTGAGCGGTTCTTCGAACCCGTCTCGACGAGGAGGAGGTCGAGGCGGTCGCCGCCGGGGCGGGCCTGGCGCTGCGACTCGTCGCGAAGGACGGACGCAGCCGCTACGGGGCGACCCGGCGCGGCTGGATCAAGACGAAGTACCCGAGCTACTGGCGGCGCGACTCTGAACGGGAGGCGATGCAGCGCTCGCGGGAGCGTCGGGCGCGAACTCACGTGTAGCGCACTCCGGGCAAAACGGTAAGAGCTCGCCCGTACCGTCGCTCCAGTAGTCTCAGCGCTCGGCGATCGCCGTGAATTCATCGACGGCGCGCTCGCACTCCGTGCAGCGGATCGTCGTCCTCTCATCCATCGCGGCGCGAGACTAACGCGGCTGCTGGGTGTGCGCGGCTCGCCCCTCGAGCAACGATCTATGGCGTCCGATGGCGTTACACCGAGACGGCCGCCATGAGAACAACAACGCCCATGGCCGCCATTAGGAGATAGCCGACGAGCGGTACGACAAGCTCTCGGACGTCGCGCATCTTGCTCTCCTTCGTGGAAGTCGAGGAAGCAGCACGCATGAGACGGGCCAGACCGCTCACGGTGCCTCTTCCTCAGGACCATCTGTTCCTTATCCACGAGCACAGAAACCCTCGGAGCTCGAGAGTCACTCAACCAAGGGACACGCACGACTTTTCGTCGGTCACGCGGCACGGCTGTCTTCGCCGTACATCGCCCCCCTCAAGCGGACGTTCAGTAGCGCTCAGCGGGAAGGCGACTGCAAACGAGGGGTCCGCGTCACCTCCCCGCGAGCGCTTGCCGCCTGGATCCTCTCCCGCGGCATCGCAGCGGTACCCGCCTTCACGCACTCTGCAAACGTGTCTGGGCTAGCTCCGCATCGCAATCAGAAGGATGAGCATGGCGCCGCCGATGAGCAGCGCCGCAGAGACGACGATCCCAGTCATTGCCTCTCCCCAGTCGGTTGAGATTGACCGGCGAGTACCCCGACGTCGCGTCCCGCTAACCGACGAAGGCCGGGCCGGCGCACGAGACGGTACTCCGTGGTCTCTGCGACGCCGCCCACCGTTAACACCCCCAACGCCCTGCCGGGCATAGCATGACCGACGGTGTCTCCCTGGGCATGGGTTGCGATCGTTGCCGCCGCTCTCGCCATCGCGATCGCCATCGTCATGTTCATCGCACGGCGTTGGGCTGAGCAGGAGGCACCGCCGTACTGGGAAGAGTGAAGAGGTGTGCAACGGCGTGGCGCACTTCCGCGTGATCTGCCGGCGCTGCAGCTCCGGGCCGTGGTTACGACTTGACGTTCGAGACATCGCTAGGCGTCGTCGCCTGAGTGAGGGGCGCAGACTCCACTCTCGCGCGTCTCGACGGGCGGAAAGCCGGGCGCGGCACGCATGGACAAACGACGACGAGGGGATGTGAGGGAACATCGCCACTGCATGCCGGCAGCCGCCCGGCTCGCCAAAGAGCCTCTGCCCCGGGCCAAGCGGATCATCGGGGAATCCACTGAGTGAGGGGGCAGGCGCGACAACCTCTCCGTCAACCCCCGGAAGACTCTTCGTGCCCCCTCGGTGTTACCGGTGTGCGGGCCGACCCTCCAGCTGTCGCGCCTGACCTGATCGGAGTATGCGCCGCTTGTTGGACTCAGACAAGCATGGCTAAGGGCGAAGTCGGGTTTCTCTCCGAGAAGCGGGGGGCCGGTTACAACCCGAACGCCGCTTCTCGTCGCCAGAGGTAGCGTCGCCAGGAAAGAAGGCTGGGCGTTGTCGTCGGTGAGCTTCCGGCCCAAAACCGAGGTACGTCCCCGATGGAGGATCGGTTCGAGGGCCGTTCCGTCCCGCCCGAGCGATCAGTCGTGTGGCGGCTCGGCGCTTTTTCGCCCCTCGCGAACCCCCTCAGGCTCGGGCTCCCGATCATCCGGGAAGTGGCCCTCCCCCGGCCAGGGCGCGAGATCGTCGCCAGGGCTGGCTACGGATCGGGGACTAGGGCAAGCGTTCCTGCTGGAACCTCTTCTTGTCCTTCTCGTGCCACTTGGCCTCGTAAGCCTCAGCGTCCGCGAACTCCTGCTCCGTTCGCGCTCTCGCGTTCGCGTCATCGCTTGCTGGAGACTCGCTCGCAGCCGTGTTGCGACGCATGGCCATGTAGCCGACGACGACCAGCGGGACGGCGACGACGGCGATGATGATCCACGGGATCACGCGAGGCCAGCGTACAGCCATCCCGACAGCAGGCCCCGGCGTCCAAGGCTTCACGAGGGGGGAGGGTGGCAACCTTAGGACTGGTCGAGGCGAGCCTCCGATGCCGCGTAGTCAACGAAGGCGACTGTGGCCATGTGCTGCTCCGTGAGGTCGGCCCGGTACTGGGCGAGCGCGTCGTTCACGAAGTCCGACCAGGCTGGGAAGCGCTCCGCCGCCCAAGCCACCGCCTCTTCCTTGCTCGTCTGGTCGCCGGTTGCAAGCGTGTACAGGGCGCGGCAGATCGTCACCACGATGTATCCCTGGTGCGCTGGTACATACGCGACCCAAGCAGCACGCACGTCCTCCGTCCACGCTTCAAGCTGGAGTTCAACCGCCCGTCTGAACGCTTCGTCGGTGATCTGCGGGCCGACTTCAAGCGGTGGAGGGCCAACTAACGTCTCACCCCGCGTGCATACGCTCCGCCAGTTGAGTATCCAGTCGGCTCCAACATCCTTGATGTGGAGTGGTTCGCCGGGGCTGATGACGGCGATACGACCTGTCGGGGTTTCTCCGAGCGTCCGCAGCACTGCGTGACTGAGGTAGCCGACTTCCACACGCTCGCGCCAGTCGGGGTGATCGGCTACGAAGCCGGAGTGCAGTTCGGTCAGCGCCTCAAGCTCCCCGCCCTCTTGAACATCCGCTCCGAGCACGGCCACTAGATCGAGGTCGCTCTTTCCCGGTCGGAAAGCACCAGCCGGGAGCGAGCCGAAGAGATAGAGGCCGCGCAGGCTCGCTCCGAGGTGGCGAGTGATGAGCGAGGTGACTTGTTCTAGTGCGCGGCGCGGATCGGACACCGTGCCATCTTCCACACTCGCGGCGCTTCGCTGCTCCCTGAGCAGGCCCCCGTCACCCGAGCGCATCGCGAGGGGGAGGGGGCCTGCCGGGGTCAAGCACGGAGCGTTTAGACGTTCGGCTAGTGGAAATCATGGCGCTCGGGTTGTAGTTTCGCCCGCGTACTCGGTGGGCGACTTGGAGGAGGAGCTTCGGGATGGCTGACGACCAGAGGCACGGCCACATCTTCGGAGTGCTGATGATCATCACGTTCATCACGTCGATTTCGGCGCTCGCTCTCTTCCAATCGGTTCTCGACGACCCGGCTGGCTACATCGCCGGTGGCGGGAAGGACAACCAGATTTACCTAGGGGCGTTCCTGGAACTGCTGCTCGTCATCTCGAACGTCGGAACGGCCGTCGCTCTCTACCCAATCGCCAGGCGTCAGAACGAGGCTCTCGCCATCGGCTACGTCGGGGCCCGGATCATCGAGTCCGTGTTCATCGCGACGGGGATCATCTTCGTGCTCGGGGTCGTGAGCCTGCGCCAGGACTCTCCAGACGCGGCCGACCTCGCGGTCTCGCTTGCGCAGCTCAAGGACTGGACGTTCCTGTTTGGCCCCGGAATGATCGTCCCTTGGGGAAACGGCTTGATCCTCGGCTACCTGATGTACAAGTCCGGACTCGTTCCACGGCGCATGGCCTGGCTCGGACTCATCGGGGGGCCGCTCCTCCTGTTCGGGAACGTAGGCGTGCTCTTCGACTGGTGGGATCAGACCGGTCTGGTGAACGTCCTGGTAGTCCCCGAGTTCATCTGGGAAGCGTTCCTCGGCATCTACTGCGCCATCTGGGGGTTCAGGAAAGACTCTCCAATCCTTCGCCCAACCTGGCGCGGCGGCTCGACGGCCTGACCCGCCGTTTCACACATGTCCATGCAGCCGTCGTCGAACTCCCCACCCCAAGCGTGGCGGCGCCTCCTGGCCCTGTCCGGCGTCGCCTTCGCGATCCTCTTTCTCGTCGGTTGGTTTGCAAGCGGCGGCGATGCGCCCGACTACGGCGCATCCGACCAGGCGTGGACGAACTGGGCGGATGACAACCAGTGGAAGAGCCGCATCGGAGCGTTTGCGATGCTGCTCGCCGGCTTCGTGTTCCTGCACTTCGCGGCAACCATCCGAACTGTGCTCGGGGATGCGGAAAGAAAGGGTGGGGGTTCTGCACAACTCGCTCGGGTCGCGTTCGCGGGTGCCATTACGGGCATGGCGGGCATGGTCATGGCGATTGTCATCATCTCGGGCGCGACGACTGAGGGTGCCGACGCGAACCCGATCGTGACTCGCGCCGTGGCAAGTGCTTCGGCCGGGCCGTTCCTACTCTCTGCCATGGGTTTTGCCGCGTTCCTCATGGCCGGTGGACTCGTGACACTTCGAAGCGGGGTCTTCGCACGCTGGACGGGTGTCGTGGCGCTCATCGGCGCTGTCTCATTTCTCGTTGCGTTCGCCGCGGTTCTGTCGGGCTTGGGCGAAGACAGCCTGTTCGGCTTCGGCTTCTTTCCTGGAGTACTTACACTCGTGATCTGGTCGATCGCTACGAGCATCGCTACGTATCGCGCAGTACCGACTACAGCTCGTTAGTTCCGGGCCAGCGCCCGCGACGAGGTTCTCCGTTTGCCAAGGCCCGAAGGTGCCATCGTCTCGGGGGTGTCGTCGGTGACCACCGACTAGCGGGGCTGGAACTCACCCCTCTCGACGGCTCAACCACGCCGCTTTGCGGCCGGCGTGGTGCCGCGTGGTGACCGACTCCCTCCCGTCTATCCCTCCTGGAGAGGTTGTGCCGGCCGCCACGCAAAGGGGTGGGGTCACATTCGGCTGTACAGAGCGGGTGGGGGGGTGCCTCCGCTTCCGACCCCACCCTCGGTGCCGGGGTTGGGGGGCATCCCCCCGAAATCGTCGTGTCCCCTCGGGCCTCCCGTCCCGGCGGACTGGACGCAAGTCCAACTGCGGCGGATGATCACACGGCATGCGAGACGCTCTCCCGACCGGCACGGTTACTTTTCTCTTCACCGACGTGGAGGGCTCGACGAAGCTCCTGCAGGAACTCGGCTCTGAGCAGTACGGCGACGCGCTCGCCGAGCACCGGCGCGTCGTCCGCGAGGTGTGCGTAGCAGAAGGTGGCGTCGAAGTGGACACCCAGGGTGATGCCCTCTTCTTTGCATTCCCGACCGCACCAGGCGCACTCGCCGCCGCCTCTTCTCTTACGGTGAGCCTTGAAACGAGCGGGCAGATCCGGGTACGGGTGGGCATTCACACCGGCACGCCTCTAGTCGGAGATGAGGGCTACATCGGCCACGACGTCCACCGCGCCGCCCGCATCGCCGCGAGCGGTCATGGCGGCCAGGTGCTCGTATCGGCGTCGACAGCCAGCCTGGTTGAGACCGAGCTCACAGACCTCGGTGAGCATCGCCTCAAGGATCTCTCAGCTCGAGAGCGGGTCTTCCAGCTCGGCGACCTCGAGTTCCCGAAACTCAAGAGCCTCTACCAGACCAACCTCCCCGTCCCCGCAACGCCGTTCCTAGGACGCGAACGCGAGCTTGGAGATGTCGTATCGCTCCTTGGGCGGGATGACGTCCGTCTGTGCACGCTGACGGGTGCGGGCGGAACCGGCAAGACCCGCCTCGCCGTCCAGGCCGCGGCAGAGGTGGCGGAGCTCTTTCCCGACGGCACCTTCTGGGTGCCGCTGGCTCCGCTCCGCGATCCGGGGTTCGTGCTCGCAGCCGTGGCCGAGGTCATGGAGTTCAGAGAGCAAGCGGGGCAGTCACCCCTCGAGTCACTCGCTGCGGCACTCGCTGGCAAAGCCATGCTGCTCGTGCTCGACAACGCCGAGCATCTGCTGCCGGCTCTCGCCAGCGACGTGGCGGCGCTCGCTGCGGCGGTTCCGACACTGACTATCGTCGTGACGAGCAGAGAACGGCTGCGGATTGCGGGCGAACACGCTTTCCCGGTGGCGACCCTCGCCGACGAGGACGCCGTCCGCCTCTTTCACGCTCGCGCCCGTGCCGTCGATCCCACCTTCTCGTCGAACGGAGCGGTGCAGCAGCTCTGCCAGCGGCTCGACAACCTGCCGCTGGCGCTTGAGCTGGCCGCAGCCCGCACTGCGCTCCTCTCGCCCGAACAGCTCCTCGAGCGGCTCGGTGGACGTCTCGACGTCTTGACGGGCGAGCGCGATGCCGATCCGCGCCAGCAGACGCTCCGGGCAACCATCGCCTGGTCGCACGACCTCCTCTCGATGGATGAGCAGCAGGCGTTCGCTCGGATGAGCGTATTCGCAGGTGGCTGCACGCTGGAGGCCGCCGAACAGATCTGCGAGAGCGATCTCGACACGCTTCAGTCCCTCCTGGACAAGAGCCTGATTCGCCGCCGTGACGTAGAAAGCGACCCGCGCATCTGGATGCTCGAGACGATTCGCGAGTTCGCGGCCGAGCAACTCGCCGCCTCGGGCCAAGCAGAGAGAATCGCACGACGTCACCTCGCGTACTACCTCGCCTTCGCTGAGGGTGTCGACGAACGCCGCAAGGTGGGCGACTACGAGCTCGGTCGGATCGAACAGGAGCGCGACAATCTTCGCAGTGCCTTCGATGCCGCGCTCGCTCTCGACCCCGAGCAGGCGCTCGAGCTGGCGGCGAGGCTCGGTCTCTACTGGAACCGGCGTGGCCTCTATCGCGAAGGACGGCAGAGGCTCGCGGCCGCTCTCGCGGCGGCTCCCGCAGCTCGAGCCTCCGCTCGCGCCCGTGCACTCAGCGAAGCGGGAAATCTCGCTCTCTGGCAGGCGGATCTAGACGCCGCAGAGCAACTCGGGCGCGAGGCTCTTGGGCTTGCGAGGGAAAACGGCGACAGGAGTGGGTCGGGCTACGCGCTCAACCTTCTCGGGATGATCGCCATGGATCGTGACCCAAGCGCTGCGGTTGAGCTCTACGAGGAGTCGCTCGCGGAGTACGAAGCGGCCGGGGACGAGAGAGGCCGACTCCTCGCGCTGCAAAATCTCGCGGCCAACGCGCTCGCGAGGGGCGACACCGAACGGGCGATCTCGCTCTTGCGCGAGAGGGTCGCAGGTACCCGTGGTCGCGACACCTACTCTCTCGCGCTCGCCATCGGTCTGCTCGGCTTTGCCCTCGCGGCGAACGGTGAGAGCGAGGAGGCTCGGCGGTCATTCGAGGAGAGCCTCGAGCTGTGTCGCGTTCACGGCTTCTCGCGGGCAGAGGCGGAAGTGCTGTCGGGTCTCGCTGATCTCATGCGGACGGCAAGCCCTTCGAAGGCCCTCGAGTACTACAGAGAGAGCATCGAGCTCGCCTGGGAGATGGGATACCTGGCGCAGGTCGCCTATTGCCTTCGGAGCATCTCCGCAATCGCCCTGGCTGGCGGAGACGCAAGAGACGCAGCGACCCTACTCGGGGTCTTCGCCGGGCTCGTCGAGCGCATCGGTGCGATCCTCAGTCCGGCGGAAAAGGAAGAGCTCGACGCAACGATTGCCCAGGCCAGAGAAGCGCTGGGGAACGACGCGTTCGACGCGGCATGGGCCGAGGGCGGCGGTTTGAACCTCGATCAGGCGGTCGAGCTCGCGCTCAGTGTCACGGTGATCGAGCCGCGCTGAATCACTCACCCACTCGGCTCCGCCGAGCAGGCCCCACCGCGCTGACAGGGATCGTAGGGTCACCACGATGGGGGTTCCGGGTCACCACACACCGCTTCGGATGCCTCCCGTGAAGCAACGAAACCCCCGCGTTAGCAGGGGTTTCTGGGAGTGGAGCGTACCGGGATCGAACCGGTGACCTCCGGCTTGCAAAGCCGGCGCTCTCCCAGCTGAGCTAACGCCCCGAGCGGATCAAGTGTAGGCGGTCACCGATTCGGCGGCACGTCGTGGACGCCCTTCTCCCCGAGCGTTCGCAGGCCGCCGTCGAAGGTGCTCTCGGTTGCCTCCCGCGTCTCGCGCTCGAGCCGGCGCAGGCGCTCGTCGAGCTCGTCGAGGGCGGCGCGGTCGAGCCCGACGTCGCGGCCCCCCGGCTTCGCTCCTGCCCGCCGGCGCTCGAGAAGCTCCGCCTCGCGGCGAGCGAGATCGTCGCTCTGGGCCGCGAGCTCCGCCTGCGTCCGCGCGAAGGCCTTCTCGGCCTCCTGAAGCGTGACGAGACGGGCCTCGATCTGCGCGAGCCGCTCCTGCGCGTCGGGGGCGCCCGCCTTGCGCCTCAGCTCCGCTTCCTCCTGGAAGAGGGCCCGCTCGCGGGCGTCGAGCTCGGCCTCGCGCCGGTTCAGCTCACGCGCGCGGGCGGCGAGACCGACCTGGGCGTGCATGAAGGCGTTCTCGCCTCCCGCGGGGAGCTTCCCGCCGGCGTGCTCCACCCTCGCGAGGATGTCGAGGAGCTCGCGCTCCTTGCGCTCGACCGAGGCGACGCGCTCGGCGAGCTCGTCGCGCAGGCGCCCGAGCTCGTCCTCGGCCGCGGCGCGAATCGCGCGCAGGCGCGCGAGCTCGGTCTCGACCGAGTCCACCCGGGTGTCTCGCTGGCCGAAGAGGGGCACGCGTCGATGATATGCGCGGCGCGCGCGTTCTCCTGCCGATCGCTCCGCGGCCTTGCTCGCCGCCGCCGTCGTCTCGTTCGCGCTACGCCGCGCGCTCGAGCCGCTCTTCCGCGCGCGCGCGACGCACGATCTCCTCGCGCTCGCCGAAGCGGAGCCGTGCCTTCTCCATCCGGAGCTCCTGCCAGAGCTCCTGGAGGCGCGCGTCGATCTCCTTGATCTCGTCCTTCACGGAGGGATCGAGCCCGTCCGAGAGCTGCTGCCAGAGTACCTGGCGCTCCTCCGAGAGCTGCTCGATCGCGTCGTGGATCTGAATCGTGGTCATGTCCCCCTCAACGGTTCGCTTGCGCGGTCCATTCCCGCGTCGTGCGAGGGCTCAAACCTCACTCGTAGCCGAGCTCGGCGATCCGTTCCTCGTCGAGGCCGAAGTAGTGCGCCAGCTCGTGGAGGACCGTGATGCGGATCTCCTCGCGCAGCTTCTCGGGGTCGGGGAAGCTCTCCTCGAGCGGTATCCGGTAGATCGAGATGGTGTCGGGGAGGAGGCCGCCCTCGTCCCCTCGTTCGGGCAGCGGCACGCCGTGGTAGAGGCCGAAGAGATCGGGATCCTCCCGGTTCTCGTCCTCCACGACGACCGCGAGGTTGCGAAGCGCCTTCGCCAGGTGCTCCGGGAGCTCGTCGAGTGCCTCGCGTACCTGATCCTCGAAGGTCATGGGGGCGATGCTACGAGGCGCGCCGACCGCTGCGCCTGCCCGTACCCCGTAGCTGCTACCCCGCGGTAGAGTCGCGGCATGGCTACTTTCGCGGATGCCCTGAACGAGCAGGTGCGGCACGAGTTCGCCGCGTCCCAGCAGTACGTCGCGGTCGCGGTCTTCTACGACTCGGAGAATCTTCCCCACCTCGCGGCGCACTTCTACCGGCAGGCGGTCGAGGAGCGGAATCACGCGATGATGATGGTGCAGTACCTCCTCGACGCGGACGAGGCGGTCGCGATCCCGGGGGTCGAGCCGCCACAGACCGGCTTCGCCAACGCCGTCGCGCCCGTCGCCCTCGCCCTCGAGCAGGAGAAGACGGTCACCGAGCAGATCGTCGAGCTCGTGAAGCTCGCCCGCTCCGAAGGCGAGCTCGTGGGCGAGCAGTTCCTGCACTGGTTCCTGCAGGAGCAGCGCGAAGAGGTGGCATCGATGACCGAGCTCCTCGCCGTCGTGGAGCGCGGAAAGGACAATCTGCTGCAGGTCGAGGAGCACATCGCTCGCGCTGCGGGTGGCGAGAGCCCGCTCGAGACGGGCGCTCCGCCAGCCGCCGGCGGCGCCCTCTGACGTGCACGAGATCCGGATCCGCACCGAGCGGCGGACACAGGTCGTCGAGATCACGCGCGACGTTCGCGAGGCGGTCGCCGACGACAGCGGCTCGGCGGTCCTCGTCTACGTCCCGCACACGACGGCCGGAGTGACGATCAACGAGCACGCCGACCCGGCCGTCGCGCGCGACCTCGAGTCCGCCCTCGAGCGCATCGTCGACGACGGCTGGCCGTGGGAGCACGTCGAGCCGGGGGAGGAGAACGCGCCGACCCACGTGCGCGCCTCGCTCATGGGCCCGAGCGTCGTCGTGCCGCTCGTCGGTCTCGGCTCGCTCGAGCTGGGCGTGTGGCAGGGGATCTTCTTCTGCGAGTTCGACGGGCCGCGTGACCGCCAGGTCTACGTCAGCGTCCTCAAGTAGCCGATCGCCCGGCTCCCCGTAAGCTGAGACCGTCGTGATCGAGGTGCGGAACCTTACCAAGCGGTACGGCAAGACGCTCGCGGTCGACGACCTCTCCTTCACGGTCGCTCCGGGAACCGTCACCGGCTTCCTCGGCCCCAACGGCGCCGGCAAGTCGACGACGCTGCGCGCGATCCTCGGGTTGGTCCACCCGACCTCCGGGCAGACCTCCGTCCTCGGGCATCCGTACCGCGAGCTCGACAAGCTGCCCCACCGGGTCGGCGCGGTCCTCGAGACCTTCGACGCGCACCCGGGGCGCTCGGGCCGGAACCACCTGCGCATGCTGGCGACTGCCGCCCGGATCCCGACCTCCCGCGTCGACGAGGTGCTCGAGCACGTCGAGCTCACCGGTGCGGCGCGACGGCGCGTGAAGGGGTACTCCCTGGGGATGCGCCAGCGCCTGGGCCTGGCCGCGGCGCTGCTCGGCGACCCCGAGGTGCTCGTCCTCGACGAGCCGGCGAACGGGCTCGACCCGCAGGGCATCCGCTGGCTTCGCGACCTCCTCCGGGCGCTCGCGCGCGAGGGTCGGACGGTGCTCCTCTCCAGCCACGTCCTCGCCGAGATCGCGCAGACGGTGGACGAGGTCGTGATCATTCACCAGGGCCGGCTGGTGCGGCAGGCGACCATGGCCGAGGTCGAGGCAATGGCCGCGGGTGAGGCTCGCGTGCGGAGCCCGCAGGCGGAACAGCTCGCCTCGGTGCTCGCCCGGGCGGGGCTGCAGGCCCGGTCCATCGGTGACGGCAACCTCGCCGTCGCTGCGGCTCCCGAGCGGGTGGGCGAGCTCGCAGCCGAGCACGGGATCGTCCTCCACGAGCTGACGACCGAGCGGGCGACCCTCGAGGAGGTCTTCCTCGAGCTGACCGACATGGACGGGGAGCCGGGAGAGACGCCATGAGCGCCCTCGTCCAGGCCGAGCTCGTCAAGTTCCGGACCACGCGCACCGCGATCGGCGTGCTGCTCGCCGCCGTCGCGCTCGTCGCCCTCGGCGCGGCGGGGACCGTGGGAACAGCGGAGGACGTGGCGCTCGGCACGGCGGAGCTCACGCAGGACGTCGTCGCGAGCGCCCTGTTCGCGGCGCTGATCGCGTTCATCGTCGGGATCCTCTGCGTGACAATGGAGTGGAGGCACGGCACGGTGACGCGGACCTTCCTGGTCACGCCGCGGCGAGGACGCGTGCTCGTGGCGAAGGAGATGTGGATCGCGCTCTTCTCCGCAGGCCTGGCCGTCCTCGGGCTCGCCCTCGCCCTCGCGATCGCGATCCCGTGGCTCGAGCTCCGCGACTCGTCGCTCGAGCTCGACGGGGACGCGGCGGGGCTCGCGGCGCGGGTCATTCTCGCGACGGTGCTCTGGGGCGCTCTCGGCGTCGGGATCGGCGCGGTCGTCCAGAGTCAGACGCCGGCGCTCGTGGGCGCGGTGATCTGGATCCTGCTCGCCGAGGGCCTGATCGGCGCGCTGCTCGGGCTGGTCGATCTCGAGGGCGTCGCCGACTACCTTCCCGGCCGGGCGCTCTCCGCGGTAGACGGGACGGAGGAGGACGGCCTCTCGAAGGGCATGGGGAGCCTCGTCAGCCTGGCGTGGGTCACCGGCCTGGGTCTGCTCGGGTACCTCCGCATGTCGCGGCAAGACGTGACCTGACCGGGCTGCCCTGGCTAGGCTGGCCGGGCAGTGGCCGCGCCCGTGAGGAAAGGGGAGGAGCTCGAGCTCCGCGTCGACTCGCTCGCCTACGGCGGCAACGGCGTCGCACGGGTGAACGGGTTCGTCGTCTTCGTGCGGGGCGGTCTCCCCGGGGATCTCGTTCGCGCGCGGGTGACGAAGGCGAAGCGCGGGTTCGCGGAGGCGGTCACGGAGGCAGTCCTCGAGCCGTCGAGCGAGCGCGTCGACGCGCCGTGCCGTCACTTCGGCGTCTGTGGCGGCTGCCGGTTCCAGGATCTCGCCTACGACTCACAGCTCGCGGCGAAGGAGCAGCAGGTTCGGGACGCGCTCGTCCGCATCGGGCGGATCGGCGAGCCCCCGCTCGAGCCGATCGTCCCCGCCGCCTCCGTCTTCGGGTACCGGAACAAGCTCGAGTACTCCTTCTCGGCGGGCGGGGAGGGTCTCGAGCTCGGGTTCCATCGCGCCGGGCGCTGGGACGAGATCGTGGACATCGAGGAGTGCCTGCTGACCACGGACCTGGGGAACGCGGTCCGCCTGGCGGTCCGCGGTTGGGCGCGCGAGGAGGGCCTCGAGCCGTACGACCAGGCGACGGGGACCGGCTACCTCCGCCACCTCGTCGTCCGCGAGGGGCGCAACACGGGGCAGGTTCTCGTCTTGCTCGTGACGGCTCCAGGCGAGCGCTTCGAGACCGGCTACTTCGTGGACGTCCTCCGGAGGTTCCCGGAGGTGCGCTCGATCCACTGGGCGATCAACGACACGCCGTCCGAGCGGACGAACGTCCCGGCGAAGCTCCTCTGGGGGGACGAGGCGATCGAGGAGGAGTTCCTCGGGCTCCGGTTCCGCCTGCGCCCGGGCGCCTTCCTCCAGACCAACACCGAGATGGCAGAGCAGCTGTACTCGCTCGCACGCGACTTCGCAGGGCTGCGCGGCACCGAGAACGTGCTCGACCTGTACTGCGGGACGGGCACGATCGCCCTCTCGCTTGCCCGCGAGGCCGGGGCGGTGTGGGGCCTCGAGATCTCCGAGGAGGCCGTCGCCTGCGCGATCGAGAACGCGGAGCTGAACGGGATCGAGAACGCGCGCTTCTTCGCCGGGAACGTCGGGCAGACGCTGGAGGAGCTCGTCGAGGAGTCGGGCCCACCGGACGTCGTCGTGGTCGACCCTCCGCGGGCGGGTCTCGCGGGGAAGGCCCTCCGTCGCACGGGCGCGCTCGGCGCGGAGCGGATCGTCTACGTCTCCTGCAACCCGACGACCCTCGCCTCGGACGTCCAGGTGCTGCGCGACGAGTTCGGATACGAGCTCCGCCGCTGCCGTCCTGTCGACATGTTCCCGCACACCCCGCACGTCGAGTCCGTCTCGCTGCTCACGCGATCTGCGGCCGCCGAGCCGGTCTAGCCACGGTCACTCCTGGTCGGGGTGCCCGCGCGCTGAGGCCCACGCGGCACGCCCGTCCCGCCAGAGCAGGTCGGCGTTCGGGAGGACGAACCCGAGGCAGATCGCAGGGAGCGCCGGGAGCCCCGACACCTCGTCCCAGCTCCACACGAGCGCGAGAGTGGCGGCGAGCAGCCCCGTCATCGCGATCCAGGTCCACCCGACCCGGAGCCGGAAGCGGTCGGCCGCTGCGAGGAGGAGCGCGAAGAAGAGCACGTCGGGCGGGCCAACGTTGACGGCCGCGGCGTCGCCCGGGCTGGGGAAGGAGACCGCGAGGCGCTCGAAGAGCCCGGGCTGCTCCTCGACGACATAGCGCGTCGGCCCCGCGGCCACCGACCAGATGTCGGCCCACGGGACGACGACGGCCACGAGCGAGACCCACCAGAGCTCCTCGAAGAGCGACAGGAACCAGAATCCGACGAGCCCGAAGCACACGAGCTTCGCGACGTTCGCTGCCGAGTCGACGTCCGCGAGCGACAGGCCGACGGCCGCGACGCCCGCGACGGCCGCGCCGACGAGCACGCGGGTGCTCGGACCGCGCGCGAGCGGGAGCGCGAGCCAGATCGCCGCGGCGAACGCGGGGAAGACGACGAGGCTGTAGAAGGCGACATCGGCGCCGGAGGGGAAGGCCGGGAGCGCTCCCGCGATCGCGCCGTAGACGACGAGCGCCGCGAGCAGCCCGCCGAGCGCGCTCCTGCGGGTACGGCTATGGACGTTCGGGCGCAGAGCCGACGCAGCGGCCGCGAAGCGGCCGCCTTCAGGGGTCTTCGCGCGCTCAGCAGGGCCGCTCAGAACGGTGACTGCTCGGCCCACCAGGGGCCGAGCGCCTTGAAGGCGTTCCAGAACCGTGTCTTCGCCGGCGCGTCGTCCAGCGACTCGTCGACGTCGGGCGTGACGAGCGCCTGGATGGTGGGCGTGAAGCGCTGGACGACGCCCTCGGCGCCCGCGTCGATCGGCTGGGACAGGGGAAAACGGAGGTCGTCGAGGAAGGCGGCCGCGCGTGCTCCCATGACCACGACGAGCTTGGGCTGGACGATGTGGAGCTCTCGCGTCAGCCAGGCGGCGGCGTCCGCCGGGTCCTCGGTGCCGAACTTGAGGCAGTTGGTCCCGTACACGGCGAGCGGGTCCACATGGAGACGCTGGAGCGACTTCAGCACCGCCTGCCCCGCGCGGCCGAAGAACGCGACGCCTTCCTGGATCTCGGTCGGCTGCGGCGTGAACTTCAGGAGGAGGACGTCCGCGAGGGGATGGCCGGAGCCGAGCACCGGGACGCGCAGCTCGTCGCCGGCCTGCGCGAGCTCGTCGCCGAGCTCGTTGACCTCGGCGATGGCTCTCTTCAGGTAACGCTCGTAGATCTCGTCGGTGGGCACGGCGGCGGGCACGGAGTCCGGGGGTCCTTCTCCTCTAGCGCACTTTTTCCTTGACTTGCGCGACCCACTTGAGCGACTGCAGGTACGCGAGGGACTTGGGGCGGCGGAGGACCTCGGCCGTGCGCAGCGCGTGGAGGAACTCCTCCGGCCCGTCGAACCGGCGCATGCGCAGGGCTCCCGTGCCTACCCCCTGCAGCACGTGCGCGTCCGAGCCCGCGCCCTGCAGAAGCCGGTACTTGCGGGCGAAGCGCAGCGCCTCGTCGTTGAACGAGTCGCGCGGGAGCCGGGCGTTGTACACCTCGAAGACGTCGATCTCGGCCAGGTGCCGGTGGAGCGTCGCCGGGTCGGCGATGGCGTGCAGCCGGTCGAAGGGGTGGGGGAGATAGACGAGCCCGCCCTGGTCCTTGATCGCCGCGATCGTGTCCTCGAAGGACATGCCGCGCGGGATCTCCTCCTGGAGGAAGAGGCCGATCACCTCGCCCTGCGAGTCGGTCTTGACCTCCTCGCCCGGGATGACGACGAGCTCTCGGCGGGCGGCGAGCCGGACGGCCTCGAGCGCGCCGCCGAAGACGTTGTGGTCGGTGACGGCGATCCCGCCGAGGCCGATGCTCTCCGCATGCTCGACGAGGTCGAGGGCGGGCACCGAGCAGTCGTGCGACCAGTCCGTGTGCATGTGCAGGTCGACGACGATCCAGTCGCGGTCCTCGAGCGGATCGTCCTCGGAGCGCACGGGCCGCGTGCGACGCTTCCGGACGAGGCGCCCGTAGACGGCGTCGAGCTCCTGCCCAAGGTGCTCGAAGCTCTCCGCCTCCGTGCGCTTGCGCCCTTCGTCGGCGGCCCGGGCTCTCGCCGCGTCGTCGTGGGCGAGCGTCTCGACCTCCGAGGCGACGTCGTCGGGCGTGGCTCCCCGCACGACGACCGCGCCCGCTGCCGCGGCCTCCAGGGCGAGCCGCTCCTCGCCGGACGGAGCCGGGACGAAGATCGACGCCTCGCCGAGGACCGTCGCGCGCTGGTCGGGGCGCCGGACGGAGCGCACATGTGTCCGGTCGCGGAGCGATCGCGGGATCGCGGGCCGGTAGGCGAGCGGCTTCGTGTGGAGGAGGTGGAGCTCCCAGCCCTCGAGCTCGGGAAGCGCTCGCAGGAGGCCGCGCGTGAGGGGGCGGCCCCCGATCTCGAGCTCGAGCGCGATCACCCGCCGCTTCGCCCGCGGCTGATAGCGCCCGGTATCGACGCCGATCGGGACGAGGCCGTAGTCGCCGTGGAAGCGCTGTGCCGCGGCGGCCATGGTCTACTCGGACGTGGCGAGCAGCGCGTCGACACGGATCCGCAGACGGTCGCGGCGTGAGCGCCGCGCCGGATAGCCGAGCCGCTCGGGTGAGAAGAACGTCGCCGCGGTGAGCGCGTCCGCGGACGTGAGCGCGAGATACGAGAGGCTCGGCAGGCCCGGCTCGAAGCCGTGGACGACGTCGAACCGCCCGTTACGGAGGGCCAGCACGAGGTTCGCCCGGACACCGACCGGGACGCCGAGGTGCGTGCGCCGCGAGATCGGGACGGACGGCCCGACGGCGATCACCTCCCGGTCGAGCCCTCGCTGGAGAGCCCGTCGGCCGTCGAGGAGGTCGCGGGCGCGAGACGACGGAGCGAGCACCGTGACCTCGTGGCCGAGCGCACGGAGCGCCCGGGCGGCGCCCTCGACGTGCGCGTTCACCTCGTGCGGCTGCGACCACGCGAACGGCGTGACGAAGCAGATGCGGAGGCTCACCCCGGGCAAGTTACAACTTGTAACTTGGTCGGATGAGCCAGGTCGAGATCAAGGTCCGCAGGAACGGCCCGTACAAGGTGACGGGGGCGGTGAGGATCGTCGACTCGCAGGGGAACGAGATCGTGCCGCCCGAGGGTGACGCGATCGTGCTCTGTCGGTGCGGGCACTCCCGGACGAAGCCGTTCTGCGACAAGAGCCATCGCGAGGCCTGCTTCGTCGCGGACGACCAGTCCTCGCGCGTGCAGGGCTAGGAGCCGCGCCTCCGCAGGAGCAGCCGCTCGCCTCGCTCCAGCTTCAAGTCGAGCCCTTCACCCGACCGCGTCACGACGAGCTCGACGTCGTCGAGCGCGGCGAGGACGCGTAGCGTGCCGGACGGGACGACGGCTGCGGCGCTGAAGCGCTGGAGCACCGGCAGCAACACCCAGCCCATCACGCCGACGATCCAGCACGACCCGGCGACCTTCCAGAGACCGTCGTCGCTGCTCTCGTCCCAGATCCCGGCCGTCGTCGTGAAGAACGCGAAGAGCAGGGCAGTCCAGGTGACGAGAAGGACCCAGCCGTGCTCTCCGCGGTGGAGCACGAGCTGGGTCGCCCCGAGGAGCGTCGCGATCAGCGCGATCGCGGACGTGCCGGCCATCCTGCTGAGCGTCTCGTCGTCGAAGCCGGACCACGTCGCCGTCGCGATGAAGAAGAAGCTGAGCACCGCGACGGTGATCGCCGACCAGCCGACGATCTCGTGCCCGCGCTCGGCGACCGTGAGCCCGGCGACCGCGGTCCCGCTCGCGGCGAGCAGGGCGGCCATCGTCAGGAGGATCTGGCCGTCGGTCTCGGTGAATTCGCTACGCAGGAGCGCGGAGATGCCGATCAGGGCGGCGAGCACGACGGCGCCCGCCGCCCCGATCCAGAAGAGCCGCGCGTAGCGGACTCCGGCGATCACGCCTTGGCTGCCGCCTTCTGCTTCTTCACCGCGTTCTGCACGATGAAGCGCTCGATCTGCTCGTGCGCCTCGTCGTCGCGGATCTGCTTGGGCGGCGACTTCATGAGGTAGGCGCTCGGTGCCTCGAGAGCGCCCGAGACGCCGTTGTTCAGGGCGAGCTTCGCGAGCCGGACGGCGTCGATGACGATCCCGGCCGAGTTCGGCGAGTCCCACACCTCGAGCTTGAGCTCGACGTTCAGCGGCACGTCGCCGAACGACGAGCCCTCCATCCGGATGTACGCCCACTTGCGGTCGGTGAGCCACGGCACGTAGTCGGACGGGCCGACGTGCACGTTCTTGTCGCCGATGTCGTAGTCGAGCATCGACGTGACCGCGTTCGTCTTCGAGATCTTCTTCGACTCGAGGCGCTCGCGCTCGAGCATGTTGAGGAAGTCGGAGTTGCCGCCGACGTTCAGCTGCATCGTCTTGTCCAGGTGGACGCCGCGGTCGCCGAAGAGCGTCGTCAGCACGCGGTGCGTGATCGTCGCGCCGACCTGCGACTTGATGTCGTCCCCGATGATGGGCACGCCGGCGTCCTCGAAGCGCTTCTGCCAGTACGGCTCGCGCGCGATGAAGACGGGCATGCAGTTCACCATCGCGACGCCCGCCTCGAGAATCTGCTCGGCGTACCACTTCGTCGCGGCCTCGGAGCCGACCGGGAGGTAGTTGACGACCACGTCCGTGCCGGTCTCCTTCAGGATCCCGACGACGTCGGCCGTCTGGCCCGGCGCCTTCTCGACGACCTGCGAGAGGTACTTGCCGATGCCGTCGTGGGTCATGCCGCGCGACACCTTGATGCCGGTCTTCGACACGTCCGCGAACTTGATCGTGTCGTTGGGGTGCGCCCAGATGGCGTCGGCGAGGTCGGCGCCGACCTTGCCCTTGACGACGTCGAAGGCGGCCGTGAACTCGATGTCCGAGACGTGGTACCCGCCGAGATCGACGTGCATCAGGCCGGGGACACTGTCCTCCGGCTTCGCGTCCTTGTAGTACTCGACTCCCTGGAGGAGCGAGTTGGCGCAGTTGCCCACGCCGATGATCGCGACGCGCACCTTCTCCTTCGCGCGCGCGCCGTTCTTCGAGCCGTTCTGAGTGGCCATCGTTTCCTTTCCGCGTGAAGACGCGCCCGGGGACTGTCCCCGAACGGAGACTGTCCCCCGCTTGCGATTGCTCTGTGCCGGAACGCCAAGCCCGTCCGCGAGTGCGGCGAGGATGACGTCGTTCGCGTTGGAGCCGCATCGCGACACCTCGGCGTGGATCTCGTCCTTCAGCTCCTGCGGGACTCGGAGGAAAAGGACGGGCGAGGAACCTGCTAGCACTTTGCGCCTCCGCCCGCTCGGGACGTACGCGATCCCGAACTCGTCGGCGAGAAGCCCGGCGGCGACGTCGTTGACGTTGGAGCCGCGGCGGGCGGCCTCGCGGACGAGAGCCGCCTTGAGCGACGCGGGCATCCTGACCAGGATGCCCGCCCGATGCGTTTTGCTAGCAGCCAAACTGCTAGCAATATACACGCTTCCTGTTCAGTTGATGTTGATTGCGCTTCCCTCGAGGTCGAGCACTCCGGTGGTGTGGATGTCGCCCGTTCCGCTCGACCTGAGCGTGAACTTCGTCTGAGCATCGACGGTCGCCGTCGTGGCTGCTCGCAACATCATGGTGAGATCGCTTCGCACGTCGATGTCCTCGCTGTGCACCGCGAGATCGTCGCCGGTCAGCATGATCGAGTTCGCCGTGCCGTGCGAAATCGTGATCCCGGTGTCGGTGACGCTGATCGAGTACTCGCCGTTGGGGCTCGTGAAGGACCCCGCAAACGGCTGGCCGTCGTCGCCTGCGAGCCCGTTGCAGACGTAGGCGGTCGATCCGAATGCGTCGGTGAGCGCCGCGCCTCCCGTGGGGCAGTTGGTATCCCCTTCGGGGAGCTGCGACACGGTAGGGCCTACACCGTTCGCCCCGTCGGCACCGTCCTCTCCCTTGTCGCCCTTCGCGCCGGGCAGGCCTTGCTGGTTCCACTGGAACGGCGTGGAGTTTTTCGGGCACGGCAGCGCCTCGACGACCTTGACGTTTCCGCCGCTGTCGTAGCAACCCTGGATCACGCCGCCCGGCGTCGCAGGGATCGCCGCCCAGGCGGCGCCTCCCGCGAGCGCCGTTGCCACGACCGCGCCCGCCGCGGCCGCGACGATGTCTCTCCTGCTCATCTCTCCTCCTTCGTCAGCACTTGACCTGACGCCCTGCAAGGACGGTCACGAGCGAGCCGGGGCTCTCCGCCGTGAACGGCCCGTCGGTCGCGCGAACGAGCAGGACATAGGTTCCCGGCGTCGCCGAGCACGCGGTCCAGACGACCTTCTTCTTGCCACCGGGACCGATCCGGTCGAGCGTCTGCGTCGCCGGGTCGTAGAGGGCGATCGCGGGATCGCGGACCAGCCCGACCTCCACGTCTCGCATCGCAGCCGCACCGGCATTCGAGACCGTGGCCATGATCTCGAACCTCTTGCCCGGCTTCACCGGATCCGTCGGGCCCATCACCGCGGCCGAGAGAGGGTTGGCGACGACGCGACCGGTAATCGAGGTCGAGGCGCCGGCCTGCGCGAGGCTGGCGGCGCAGACGGCGACGAAGGCCGAGACGAGCGCGAGCCGTCTCATGCGCGCCGCTCCACATGGAACGCGAATCGGCGGCGGAGCTGCGATGCCGTGCCCAGCGCGACGAGCAGTGCCGGGACGATCCACGTCCACGGCGCGGTCTCCGTGAGCCACGTCGAGAGCTCGTGCCACCACGCTCCGAGGAGCGTGGCCGACTCGACCTCGAACGTGACCTTCGCCGCGGCGGCGGCACCCACCCGGGCGCCGCCTCCATCGCTCACGATCCGGGCGGCGAGGAGCGTCTCGTAGTCGCCGGGATCGGCGCCGGTCGGCACGCTGAGCCGTACGCTCACCTTCCTCGTCTTCCCCGGCTTCAGCGTGACCTCGCCGGGCGCGAAGTGGAGCCACTCCTCGGGTACCGGAGCTCCTGCCTGTCCCTGCGCCGACCCCACGACCATCCGGTACGTCGTGACCTCGTCGCCTGGGTTCCTCACGCCCACCGGCGGCAGCCGGTAGCCGCCCCCGGGTGTGAGGGCCTGCTCGATCTCGAGCTTGCCGAGGTCGAGCGCGACCCCGCGGTCAGCCGAGGCTGCGCTCGACGAGGCGAAGAGCGCCGCCAGGCCGATGAGGAGCGCCCGCCCCATCAGGCGATCGTCGCGGTGAAGGTCACGGTGAGCGTCTTCTCGTCGCCGGCGCCGTTCGAGCCCTGGCACGGCATGTCGAGCGTGAACCCGAAGTTGTCGGCGAGCCCGGCTCCCTGGACATACGGGGTGACCCCTCCGGGCGCGAGGACGAGGCGGGGGCTCGTCGTGAGGTGAATGCCCTGATTGGCGTCGGCCTCACGATGGCCCGTGAGGTTGAAGCGGTCGACCGTCGGGCACTGATTCGTACCGCGTGCGCTGCCGGAGATGGTCCAGGACCCGCCCGCGCCGCTTGCGTTCGAGCCGGTCAGGGTCAGGTTCTGCCCGGCGGTCCCGCAGTTCGTCACGGTCGGGCTCGTGCCCGCCCCACCGACGAACCTCGTCGACAGCGAGCCTGCCGTCGAGAACGCCAGGGTCCCGAAGTCGAGAGTGGGGGGCGCCACCGTGATGCAGGGCGTGGCGGGCGGCTCGGCCGTGACCGTCACCGTCACCGTGCCGGTGTCCGCGGTGAACGCGGGGACTGCGCTCGCCACGAGCGCCGCTACTGCGGCGGCCGCGACCGCGCAGAGCAGTCGTCTACGCATCTCTCTCTCCTTCCGACGGCGCGACCGCCGTCAGGACGACATCCATGGACTGGGGTTGGTCGAGGCGTTGGTGCCCCCGTACGCTGCAAGGCCTGCTCACGGGGGACCCTCGGAGCCGTCGACCGCTTCCACGATGCGCTCGAACGGCAGCGCCGCCCGCCGGCCGGCCTCGTCGAGCGCCTCGGCCGACGGTGCCTCGAAGAGGTGCAGGAGCGTCTCGTCTCCAGGCAGGAAGGTCGTCCGCAGGTAGCGCACCCCCGATCCGAGCGCCGCGGTCCGGCGCGCCCGCTCCCGCGCGTCCTCGACCGCGGTCGGCGAGTCGGCGAGATACGACTCCACGAGATAGCTCGGCACGCACCGAGCGTGGCAGCGCTGCAGACTGCCGGAAACCTGGAAATCCCTAGTGTTTGCTCCCGGGATCGCCAGCGCCTGCGTCGCTCGAGGTTCGCTGCTAGGGAGTTCTGACGATGCCGGCGCGGCCGCCGCGTGTCAGGGGCAGCTCACCTTCGTCTCGGCCTTGACGCAGAGGTCCCTGCCGCGTCCGCCGTCGACGGAGTCGGTGCCTGGCCCGCCGTCGAGCAGGTCGGACCCGGCGCCGCCCACGA
Organism: uncultured Actinomycetes bacterium; assembly: GCA_963750595.1. Classification (GTDB taxonomy): domain Bacteria; phylum Actinomycetota; class Thermoleophilia; order Gaiellales; family Gaiellaceae; genus GMQP-bins7. The sequence continues at coordinate 107,512 of CAVVRG010000006.1, forward strand.
GCCGGTCGTTGCCCTTCGCGCCGGCGAGGTGGTTCTGCGCCGCGTCTCCGACCAGGACATCCCCGAAGCGGGAGCCGAGGACCGTCTCGATGCCACTCAGCCGATCGGTTCCCCAGCCGGTTGCCCGGCGTCGGCCGAGATCGACGCGTACCCCTGCGGAGGCGTTCACGTAGATGGCGGCGTCGACCCCCGGGCCGCCCGTGATCGTGTCGTCTCCGGCGCCTCCGTCGAGATCGTTGCTGCCGGGGCCCCCGCTGAGCTGGTCGTCGCCAGCCCCGCCGTCGACGACGTCGCTCCCGCCGCCGCCATTCAGCTGGTCGTTGCCGTCCCTGCCGCAGACGAGGTCGTTCCCTCCGCCGCCGTCGATGCGGTCGTTCCCCGCACCGCCCTCGATCACGTCGTCTCGGGCCGTCCCGGTGAGCTGATCGTCGACGCTCGTGCCGACGATCGTGGCGGGTTCGCCGAAGCAGAGCTCGGAGGCGACGCCAACTCCCCGCGAGGTGTCGGCGGCGACGAGCGGCAGGCCCGCGGCGAGTGCGAGCGCGAGCGCGAGCAGCGCCGAGCGCATCAGATGCTGCGATCGATCGGCAGCCATCGGACCGTCATGCGACTGGTGACCTTCTTCGGGCACTTCGCGCAGTTCGGGAGCTCGGCCGGAGGGATCGCCCCGCCGGGCCAGCCGTTGTAGCCGGCCCGCGCCCACCTGAGGGAAGCGGTGAGGTTCGGCGCTCCCCTCAAGGTCTTCCAGAGGGTGACGTACCGGGCCATCTGCTCCTCGCTGTACATCTGCGTCTTCCAGCTGCGGGTCGACTCGAGGTGGTTGTGGCACAGCCGGAGCATCACGCCGTAGATGACGTAGTTGACCGAACCGGCGTAATGGCACCCGCTCCCGACCTGGACCGACAGCGACTCGGTGCAGGTGGCGCACGCGGGGCGGAAGTTGTCGGCGCTCTCCTCTCTGCCCCCGGGTCCCAGCTGGTTGATCTCCCACCCGACCGCTCCGATCGGAGTCTCGACCAGGGTGAAGCACGCGAGGTCCCGCTGGAGCGACGACCACGTGCCGAACGCCGCCTCGGTCCGGGAGACGACGTCCTCGAGCGCCCCCGTGACGTCTGGCCCGCAGACCTGCGGTTTGCACGCGAGCTCCCCGGCGGCGAGGTCACCGCGCTTCGTCCCGGGCGGGCAGCAGCACGATATTCCGACCGCGGTCTGGCAGCTTCCGTTCAGCTGGCGCGCGGTGACCTGGCGTCCCTGGAGCTCCGGCCACTTGAAGCATTGCGGGAGGAGCGCGGTACAGCATGTGACTCCGCACACCGGGATCGGTGACGGACCGGCGTTGGGATCGGGGATCCCGCAAGTCTCCTTCCCGACGCAGCGCAAGGGGTGGTCGCAGGGATCGAGTGCTCGCTTCGGCGCGCCCGACGCGCGCCGCGGGCGGAGTGCCGGGATGGCCGCGGACACGAGCGCCCCCCCGAGCAGCCGCACCGCTCGCGAGCGCGGCATGGGCTTCACCAGCGTCCGGGCCAGCTCGTCGAGGAGCTCGCTCATCTCACCGCGCGACCCGTACGAAGGCGTAGACGAGCGGGGACGCTCCGCCGTACCAGAAGTGCTCGAGCGCGAGGAGGCCGCCCGGCACGAACATTCCGTAGGCGACCGGGTCGGAATACGGCGGAATGAGTTTTCCCGGCGGCCACCCGTACGCGGTCGCGACTCTCGCGACCACCCGTGCCCGGGCACCGCGTGCGTCGCCGCGGGCGACTCCGATCTCCTCCACCGGGTCGTTCTTCCCCGTCTGTCCCGGATACGCGACGACCAGCTCGGCTGCGCGGTACGCGGTTGCGAGGAGCTCGCGAGGGAACTGGTACACGCCGTTCTGCGACACCACGTTTCGAACCATGCGGGTCGGCGCTCGTTCTCCTGGCGCCCAGGAGACGATGTCGCCGGCAGCGCTCTGCGTGGCGATGCGGCACGACGCGGCGCACGCGAGCTGCACCCGGTCCGCGACCAGGGCGGGGGGTGCAACGGCGTCGGTGCGCGGGACGAGGCTGGCCGCGTCGAGCTGGAGGACACGGGGACGGCCTCGGATCGCGGTCCGGCTCCGGTCGAGCCATGCGAGCCAGAGCCGTCCGCGAGCGTCCAGGCCGAGCTCGGGCAGGTGCGCACCGATCCTGCGATCGTCGACGAAGCGCGTGAGGTCCGTTGCGGCGCCGCTCTCGCTGCAGCAGACGAGGAAGTAGCCCGGGCACCCGTTGCTGGAGTGGCACGGCGGGCTGCCCGAGAGGGCCCAGATCCGTCGAGCCCCGGCGCGGAGGCCGGCCTGGATTGCGAGGGTCTCGAGCTTCGGCACGGCCTGCTTCGCCGGTGCCAGCAGGTCCGGAACCCGCTCCGGGGGCCCGAGCCGGCCGTTCGGGAGCAGCGACTCGATGAAGGTGCCGTCGTCGCCGGCGAGGATCAGCTCTCCGCCGACGATGGGGACGTACTGCTCGGATCCGCCCGGGACGCGCGCCGTGGCGAAGCCGGCAAGGGCCCGGCCCGACACGCGGGCGCTCGCGAGCGTGGCAACCTTCCCCTGCGGGGCGATCATCCACACGCGGTTCGCCGCCCACGCGACGCCGAGAAGCGGCCGGCCCTCGTCGACCCTCGCTCCGGGAAACACCCGCCAGGGAGATGCCCGCTCGGCGGCTGATGACGTCGTGGTTGCCGGCACGACGAGCATCGCCCGACGGCGGTCACCGCCAGGAGCCCCAGGTGTGTGCGGGTCGTCACCGGAAAGGCACCACGGCGCCGAGGAGAGGCGCCGAGCCACCGGGTCGGCGCGTGAACTGGAACTGCTCGACCACGATCAGGCCGCCGGGCGCGAACGTCCCGGAGACGAGCGGCCCCGCGGGCGGCGAGCCGACGTTCCCGGGCGGCCACTCGTTCGCCACCCGGATCGAGCCCCCGACCTCGCGCGCCCCCGCGCCACGGGCGTCGCCCCGAACGATCCGGATCTCGTCGTGCACCGATGCATCGGCGTACCCGGTCTTCCCTCTCATACCGTGATAGGCCACGACGAGGTGGCCCGAGCGGTACGCGGCTGCGAGGAACCGCGTGTCGGGCCTCGAGCCCGGGACCTTCCGCGGGCGCCAGCCCCTGGCGACACGGGTGGTGGAGCGTTCTCCGGGCGCCCACGAGACGATGTCTCCGCCGCTGGTCTGCGCGACGATCCGGCACGTGGAGGCGCAGACGAGCTCAAAGGCAACCGCGCTGACGCCGGGTGCTGCGACCGCCTGCGACCGCGGTGCGAGCGTGGACGCGTCCAGCTCGAGCATGCGCGGCACTCCGAGCAGGGCTCCCGGGGAGCTCCGGTTGTCGAGCCACGCGAGCCAGAGCCGTCCGCGCGCGTCCCAGCCGCCACGTGGAAGGAGCAGGACGGTCCGCAGGCCACCCTTGAAGCGCGTGAGGTCCACGGCCGTACCGCTCTCGCTGCAGCACGCGAGGAGGTAGTTCCTGGAGTCGTTGATCGAGCGCGCAGGCGGAAGGCCTGCGACCGCCCACACGGTCCGGCGTCCGACGCGCACGGCGTTGTGGATCGAGACTTCTTCGACCTCGGGCACGGCCTCCTTGGCCCGCGCCGGCAGGTCGTCGGGAACGACCTCGGGGGCCCCGAGCCGACCGTCGGGGAGGAGCCGGGCGGTGGCCACGCTGTCGTCCAGCTGCCCCTCGCCAGTCCGCACGATGAGCCGGCCGTCGACGAACCAGTCGCGGCTCAGCCCGCCCACGCCGCGCACGTCTCCGGGCGAGAGTCGCTGCGCGTTGAAGCTCGTCACCGTCCTGCCCGTCACGCGGGCGCTCGCCAGGGTGCCGCCGCCCCCCCGCGCGACGAGGACCCACGCCCGGTTCGCGGCCCACGTGGGGACGAGCACGGCGCCGCCCTCGGGCGTGGTCGTCCCTCCGAAGAGCCGCCACGGCGACGTCGCGCTCACGGCCTGCGCCGACCCGGCGGCCGGGGCGGCGAGGAGGACGGCAGACGCGCAGGCGGCGAGCCCTGCGAGCGCGGCCCGCGCCGGCGTGGCCGACGCGACGCGCGCAGCTCGTGCGCCCTTCCACATGGCCGTCATGGTGCGCCCTCGCGCGCGCGGCCGAAACCTGGAAAGCCCTAGTGTTTGCTCAGCGCGTCCCAACGAGCTTCCGGGCCATCTCCGTGCGCGAGCGGACGTCGAGTTTGCGATAGATGGAGGTCAGCGCCGCCTCGACCGTGTGCACGGAGACGACCAGCTCCGCCGCGACCTCCTTGTTCGACCTGCCCTCCGCGACGAGCTCGGCGACACGCTGCTCGGTGAGGGTCAGCTCGCTCGACGATGGGGCCCGTCCGCCGATACGGCGTAGCTCGGCCTGTGCTCTCGCCGTCCAGAGCGGTGCTCCGAGCTCCTCGAACACGCCGAGCGCGCGCTGCAGCGTCTCTCGCGCGGCACGTCGTCGCCGTGCGAGTCGCTGCACGGAGCCGAGCACGAGCAAGGTCCGCCCTCGCTCGAGCGGCATGGGGAGGACGCCCTCGGCCAGAGCCGCCGACTCGAGCCGACCGAGCGCGCCGTCGATGTCTCCCCGCGCAGCAAGCACTTCGCCTTCGGCGCGGGCGATCAGCGGCAGCGCCCAGTCCCGTCCGAGCTGCTTCGCCTGATCCGCGAACACCCCGATCGCACGGTCTGCTTCCACGAGCTCTCCGGTGTCCGAGAGAGCGGACGCGAGATCCACGAGGAAGCGCGTCACGCCCGGCTCCAGCAGGCCGAGCTCGGCCTGGACGGTCCACGCCTCTCGGAGCGGTGGCAGCGCCGCGGCGGACATGCCGAGCGAGAGCTCGAGAAAGCCGTCGATCGCCAGCGTGCCGAGCAGGTTGACCCTGTCGCCCATCTGTCTCGACGTCGAATAGCACGCCTCGAGCAGCTCGCGGCAGTGCGCGACCTCGCCGCGGCAGGCCGCGACGAGGGCGGTAAGACGTACCGCGGGCAAGCCCAACAGCGTCACCTGCTCCGAGAGTTCCGTCGCTCGGGCGGCGAGCTCCGATCCCCGCTCGAGGTTGCCCGCCAGTGCTTCGACCATGCCGAGGCCGTAGGCGCACCACGTCTCCGAGCGAGCGTCGCCGACCTCCTCGGCGTGCCGGAGAACCGCTTCGTAGCCGCGCCTGCCGGCGTCGAGGTCGAGCGAGAGGCGACCGATGTCCGCGAGCACCGCGCTCGGGCTGTGGAGTTCGTCGAGCTCGACCTCTGTCTCGAGCAGCAGGGCGCGTTCGAGCGGCTCCCGGTATCCGGGATCGCCGAGGACGCCGCGCACGTAGGCCTCCATCGCGAGTGCGAGGGCGAGCGGGCGTGCCTCGCCCAGCCCCTCCGCGGCCTCCACTCCGGCGGCGGCGTCGTCGAGCGCTGTCGAGCCGTCGACGAACAGCGCTGCGAGCGCCATCGCGCGCCTGATGTCGACGACCAGCCGGAGATCGGCGGTCGACAGCGCCTCCTCCCAGTGGGGACGAGAGCGGTCGAAGCCTTCCGTCTCGTCCAGAATGCGACCGAGCCGCCACAGCGCCTCAGGTCGAGACGGGCCGCCGAGCTCGGCGGCTTGCTCGAGGAGCGAACGCGCCCGGAGCGCATCGCCGGACTCGAAGTACGAGTCGGCGGCCAGGACGAGTCGCGCCCCGCGCCCGGCAGCGTCGTCCGCCGGCGTCAGCTCCGCCGCGCGCTGGAAGAGCTCCGCGCCGTCGGCACGCGCGCCCCTCCCGCGAGCTGCCACGGCCGCGTTCTCGACCGCGCCCGCGACGTCCGCGTCCGGCTCGATGGTCGCGAGGGCGAGATGGTGGCCGCGCTCCTCGACCGAGGTCACCGCTACCGCGAGCCGTGCATGGGCGTCGCGGTAGACGTGCTCGGGCGTTCCGGCGCGAATCGCCGAGGCGAGCACGGGGTGAGTGAAGCGGACGCGGTCGCCGGTGATCTCGACCAGGCCCTCGTCGAGCGCGGGGAGGAGCGAGTCCAGGGTGTCGGCACCGTGCGCCCGGGACAGGAGCCCGGGGGTCGGATCGTGGGCCGCTGCCAGCAGCAGGAGAGCAGCGCGCGTCTGCTCCGGCATCGAGGCGCACCGCTGCTGCGCCAGCTCGACCAGCGTGGGTGTTCGACCGTGGGTCCAGGCGCGATCGCCCGACAACTCGGCACGCGCGAGCTCGAGCGCGTAGAGGGGGTTGCCGCCGGACGCGCCGTGCACCCGCACGAGCGCCGGGCGCGGGAGCGTAGAGCCGAGCTGCCGGGCGACGATTCGGCGAATCGCTCCGATGCTCAGCGGTCCCAGGGCGAGCGCCTGGGCGTCGTTGCCCGCCTCGAGCCCGCCCGCGAGACCGCCCCGCCGCGCCAGCAGCACCTGCACACCGTCGGTCGGGCCGACCCTGCGGAAGGCGAAGGACAGCGCGCGCGACGACGCCCGGTCGAGCCACTGCGCGTCATCGATCGCGACCAGGAAGCGGCCGCTTGCAGCGTGCAGCGCGGCAAGGGTGGCGACGGCTACCGCCCGCTCATCCGGCGGCCGCTCTCCCGGGTCCCGCAGCAGAAGCGCTACTTCGAGCGCATGGCGTTGAGGACGGGGAAGCTGCGCGAGCGTCTCGCCCACGATCGGGCCCAGGACGTCTGCGAGACCGACATACGCGAGGCGGGACTCAGGCTCTGTCGCCACGGTGGCGAGGACGCGAAGACTCCTTTCCCGCCCGCGCTTCACGGCGGCGCGCCAAAGCTTCGTCTTGCCGATGCCCGCCTCGCCCCCGAGCAGCAGGACGGAAGGGGACGCGGTATCGAGCCACGACTCGATGGCCTCGAGCTCGGCCTCCCGACCGACGATCTCCTCCATTCCCGAAGCGTGCTCCGCCGGGCGGCGTTCGGCAAGGTCGTCTTCGAGCTGCGTGCTCCGAGGCGAGCGCGGGGTCGAGACCACCGGCGCCTTACGGGCAGTGCGTCTTCCGCTCCGCCTGGAGGCACAGGTCGGCGCCCGCTCCCCCGTCGACGACGTCCCGTCCCGGGCCGCCGTCCAGGAGGTCGCTGCCGGCCGCCCCGCTCAGCCGGTCGTTGCCGCCGGCCCCTCCGAGCCGGTTGCGGTTGGCGTCGCCCGTGAGCGCGTCGCCGAAGCGCGAGCCGAGAACCGTCTCGACGCCCTCGAGCCGGTCGGTGCCCCAGCCGCTCGCCTGCTTGCGGCCGAGATCGACGCGGACCGCAGCGGGGGCGTTCGCGTAGACCGCGGAGTCGCGGCCCGGGCCACCCGAGAGCGTGTCGTCTCCCGGCCCGCCGTTGAGGACGTCGATGCCGGCGCCGCCCGCGAGCGTGTCGTTGCCGTTGCCTCCGTCGACCTGGTCGCCGGTCCCGCCTCCCGCGTCGACCTGATCGTCGCCGTCGCCCCCGCAGATCGCGTCGTCGCCACCCCTGCCGACGATCCGGTCGTTCCCGTCTCCCCCCGCGATGACGTCGTCCCCGCCGGTGCCCTGCAGGGTGTCGTCGGCCGGCGTGCCGGCGATCGTGGCGGCCCGGCCGAGGCACGACGCCGCCTTCGCCTGCGTGAGAGACGCCGAAGCGAGTAGCGGCGTCGCCCCCATGACGACGATGGCGGCCGCCGGAGCGAGCGTGTGGCGGAGGCCCGTCACCGGGGGCGGATCACCTTTGGAAGCCAGCGCACCGTGAGGCCGGGCCCGCTGTACGGCTTCGAGCATCGCTTCGTGCAGTCACTGCGGTCGCCGGGCGGGGTCGGTCTGAGCGACCCGGACTGGTAGCCCGCGAGCGCCCACTCGTTCGACGCCTGGAAGTTCGCGGCCTGGGTTCCCGACTGATTCTTGTGGATGTAGACCAGCTCGAGCATCTCCTCGCGCGAGAACCAGTCGGCGATCGAGGACTCCTCCCGCGAGAGGTAGTCGTGGCAGAGCCGCATCATCACGCCGTAGACGGCGTAGTTCACCGATCCCGCGTAGTGGCAGTCGTTTCCGACCTGCACCGAGCTCCCGCACGTCCCGCAGCCCGGGTACTGCCTCGTGAAGCTCTCCCGGCCTCCGGGGCCGAGCTCCTTGATGTCCCAGGAGATCGCCGCCCCGGGCAGCGTCGTCAGGCCGATGCACGCGTCGTAGCGCTCGAGGGTCGACCAGCCGGAGAACTCGGATCTCACGCCGCCCATCGCATCTTCGAGCGCGCGGGTGATGTCCGGCCCGCAGGTCTTCGGCGCGCAGTCGGGGGAGACCGGACCGGGGCCGCAGGAGCCGTCGGGGGTCGGTCGCGAACCCCTCGGGTTGCAGGGGTTGCAGCACGAGACGAGGATCGGGCAACCGTTCGGGCTCGGGCCGACCGAGCAGACTCGCTCCCGCGGACAGCAGGTCGGGAAACAGCGCTCCGTCGCCGGCGTGCAGTACTTCCAGCCCAGCGTGCGGACGTTCGTGTCGCAGGTATGCGTCTGTCGGCCGGGCGCGCCCCGGGCGGAGGTCGCGGCGCGTCCGGCCCAGATGCCGACGACCGTCGCGCCCAGGACGCGCAGCGCTCGGCGCCGGGGCATCGAGGTCGCCAGCGAGCGAGCGAGCTCGTCGAGGAGCTCGCTCACGTCGACCCTCGGCCGTCGGCGAGCTCGAGCACGGCGTCGCCGCCGGCCACGACCTGTGATGCGACCTTGCCCTCGGCGTCGAGGAGGACCGCCATCGGCGTGCCGTGCGCTCCGAACGCCCCCCCGGCGCGGTAGTCGCGGTCGAGCAGGACGAGCGAGGTGAAGCCCTCCGCGCGGGTGCTCTCCCCGTCGCCGGAGGAGACGATGACGAGGCGCGGCCCCTCCCCGTTCGCCCCTGCTTCGCGGGCGAGCAGCTCGGGGTGCAGCTCCCGGCAGTAGCCGCAGCCCGGGTTCCAGAAGACGAGGAGCGCGTCCCGGCCGCGCAGCGACGCGAGCGGCACGAGCTCGCCCGTGAGCGAGGGAAGCTCGAGGCCGGGAGCCTCCGCGCCGAGCGGAAGCCCCTCGCCACCGGCAGGCTCGCCGGTCTGCTCGACGAGGTGCTCGATCCACTCCTGGCCCGATGCGACCCAGCTCGCGATTGTCGCCTCCGGCGTCACGAGCACCGCGCTCGGCGTGCCGGCCGCGCCGAAGAGCTCGGAGAGGCGGCTCGCCTCGTCGTGAAGCACGTTCTCGAGACCGAGCTCCTCCGCCTCCGCCCGGATGTCCTCGAGCGCGCCCGCACTCGCCACGACGATGGAGAGCCTCTCGGCGTGGTCGCGCTGCCAGCGCGCCACCCGCGGCATGAGGACGGTGCACTGCCCGCAGCCGGGACTCGTGAACAGAAGCAGCGTCGGGAGCGTCCCCGCGAAGAGGGTGGCCTCCACGACCTCCTCGCCGCTCGCCATTCGGGCGGTGAAGGATGGCACCGGCGAGCCAGGCGGAACCCCGAGGTGGGGCATCTCCGTCTCGCGCGCGAGGCTGAGCCCGACGCGCGCGAGGGCGCCCTCCACCCGTTCCAGACGCGTGAGCACCTGCCCGTACGAGCGCATGAGCGAGAGGAAGGCGATCGCGCCGACGGCGAGCACGGCGCAGGACGCGAGCGCGACGACGAGGGCGAGGAGCTCGGCGCCTTCGAGGTCGCCGACCCACGCAACCGCGCTCGGCGGCGTGTCGGCGACGCCGACGCCGAGGATGAGGACGGCGACCGCGAGCAGCGCGCCGTTCCGGGCGAGCGTCCTCCAGCTCGCGGGCTCCGAGTGGAGCTGGCCGAAGCAGTGGCAGTCCGGCGACCTGCCGCGAGCGAGCGCGGCCGTCAGCGCCGCGGTGAAGAGCACGAGCAACGCGACCGCGCCGGCGGCGCCGTAGAGAACCGTTCGTGCCGGGAGCAGCAGGCCGGCAACCACGAGCTCGGAGACGGGAAGCGCGATCGCGAGCCCGCCGGCGATCCGCGCGGGCGATCCGAAGGCGACGACCGCTTCCCGGGTCCCCCTGCGGTCGGCGAGCTTCGCCAGGCCGGCGACGAAGAATACGGCGGCGAGGAGCAGCCGGGCGGCGACGGCGATCACGGGCAGCGCACCTTCGTCTCCGCGACGCAGAGATCGGAGCCGGGGCCGCCGTCGGCCGAGTCGGTGCCCGGGCCGCCGTCGAGGAGGTCGCTCCCACCAGCACCCTTCAACCGGTCATTGCCGAGGAGCCCCGAGAGACGGTTCCGCTGGCCGTCGCCCGTCAGGACGTCCGCGAAGCGCGAGCCGAGGACCGACTCGATCCTGCTCATGCGATCGCTCCCCCAGCCTGTCGCCTGCGCGCGGGCGAGGTCGACCTGGACCGCCGCGGGAGCGTTCTCGAAGCTCGCCGCGTCGCGCCCTGCTCCGCCCGCGAGCAGGTCGTCTCCGGGGCCGCCGTCGAGGATGTCGATGCCCGCACCGCCGGTCAGCGTGTCGTTCCCCTCGCCACCGGCGAGGAGGTTCCCGCGCCCGGCGCCGGCGAGGAGCTGGTCGTCTCCGGGACCCCCGCAGAGGGCGTCGTTCCCACCCAGGCCGTCGATGCGGTCGTTTCCCGAGCCGCCGTCGATGACGTCGTCGCGGGCGGTGCCGTTCAGCTGGTCGTCGCCGCTCGTGCCGGCGACGGTGACGGTCCGCCCCTGGCACAGGGCCATGGCCGCCGTTCCCTCGGTACCTGCGGCGGCTGCCACGAGCGGCGCCGACGCCGCGACGGCGGCTGCGACGGCGGGAGCGAGCAGGCGGCTCGACAGGCGTCGTCGGCCGCTCATCAGCCCGGGCCGATGACGAACGGCAGCCAGTTGACCGTCATCCCCGCTCCCGAGTATGGCTTGCTGCAGCGCTCGGTGCACTCCGGCCGGTCGCCCGGCGGGATCGGCCGGATCGACTTCGAGTGGTACCCCGCGAGCGCCCAGTTGTTCGAGGCCTGGAAGTTGGCGGCTGGGGTCCCGGTCTTGTTCTTGTGCATGTAGACGAGCTCGAGCATCTCGTTCGACGAGAACCAGTCGGCGAACGCGGAGCTCTCGCTCGCGAGGTAGTCATGGCACAGGCGCATCATGACGCCGTAGGCGACGTAGTTCACCGAGCCGGAGTAGTGGCAGCCCCTGCCCACCTGCACGGAGTTGCCGCAGCCGTCACAGCCTCGATATCGGTTGGTGAAGGCTTGCCGGCCTCCTGGGCCGAGCTCCCGGATGTCCCAGACGAAGGCCGCTCCCGGGAGCGTCACCAGATCGAGGCATGCGTTGTAGCGCTTCACGGCACCCCAGCGGCCGAACTCGGACCTGACGCGACCGAGAGCCTTCTCCAGCTCGTCGGTGATGTCCGGGCCGCACGACTTCTTGCAGCAGATGACGCCTCCCTGCGCCTGTGGCTGGTCGCAGAGCGCCTCGTCTCTCTCGCAGCAGATCGGAAAGCCGGTCTTGTCGACGCCGCGCATCGTCCCGGGTGCGCAGCAGATCCCCTTGTAGCACTCGCAGTCCCGCGGGCAGCAGTAGAAGCCCTCGACGCTGACCTCGCTGCTCCCGGTGCAGCGGCCGGGGAAGTTCCCGCCGGGGGGCCCGTCGGAGCAACACCTCTGGCCCCCTTCGCAGCAGTTCGGCACGCCGTGCGGAGGTCCGCAAGGCGCTCCGGGGTTCGAATCGCCAGGGTCCGGACAGACGAACGAGGTGGGTCGGTAGGCGCACGTCGAGGTGAAGCATCCTGCGGCGGCTCTCCGACCCGCTCTCGCCGCCGGGGCTCGCCTCCCGAGCGCACTCGGGGTCGCAGCGGCCACGAGCGCGCCGGCGAGGAGCCGCAACGACCGAGAGCGCGACATCGGCTTCGCCAGCGACCGCGCGAGCTCGTCGAGGAGCTCGCTCACCGGAAGGGGACCACCGTGGCGAGGGCGTGCCCGTGCACTCCGTTCTCGGAGTAGGTCTGCGCGAACACGAAGCCGGCCGGGCCGAACGCGCCGGCGTGGAAGGTGTACATCTGCCGGCCGCGAGACCTCGCGGGCTGCTCGATCGAGCCGACCGTGCGCAACCGGCGGCCTCGAGCGTCTCCCACGGCCACGTCGAGGGTCGGGCCGCGATCCGTGGAGCCGTACCGATAGGCGACCGCAAGCCCGCCTGCGCGGGACCCGGCCGAGAGCAGGGTTGGATGCCGGTAGTACCCCTCCGGGTCGGGATCGAGGTCGAGCTCGAGCGTGGTCGCGGACCGCTCTCCCGGCGACCACGTGACGAGCCGCGTGCCGGCTCCTCCGGAGGGCAGGCGGTAGGACGCCTCGAGGACGAGGCGGCAGGTCGTCGCGCACACGAGCGCGAGGGGATCGCTTGCGGGTGAGGGCGGGCTGGCGCCGGCCACCGGGGCGGCGAGCGCCTTCAGGGTCTGCGGCGCGAGCGTCGCCGGGTCGAGCTGGACGATCCGGATCTCGCCGCGAACGACGGTCCCGTCGAACCAGGCCAGCCACAGCCGGCCCTGCGCATCGACGCCGAGGGCATGGCCGCGCGGCGGCGAGCTCACGGTCCGTGTTATCAACGACGTGAGGTCGCGGGCGGCTCCCGCCTCGTCGCAGCAGGCCCAGAGCGACGGCTTGTAGTTCACGCCTTCGCCCACGGGGACGCCGCCTGCCAGAGCCCAGACGACCCGTTCGCCCACACGTGCGGCTGCCACCGGGACGCCCACCTTCTTCGCCATCGGCTCGGGCGAGGCCGCTGCGGCGGGGCCGACCCTGCCGTTGGGGAGGAGCCGCGCGACTCCCGAGGCGCTTCGCGTCCGCGAGTAGAGGACATCGGATCCCAGGACGATGGGGTACCAGCCCAGGGGCGCGGTCACCCGGGTCGTCTCGAACGAGCTGAGCGCACGGCCGCGGACGCGCGCGCTCATGACCGTCAGCTTCGTCGGGGAGCCGACCACGAACCAGGAGCGTCCCGATGCCCAGGCAACGTCCGTGAGCGCCTGGCCGTGCCCGAGCGTGAGCCCCGGCAGAGGCTGCCAACGGGCCTGAGCGGCCGTCACGGTGCTCGCCGTCGATCCCGACTCGAGAGGGACCACCATGAGCCCGAGGGCGACAGCGCTGGCGAGCACGCGCGCGCGCACGCGATCGCGCTTTCTCATGCCGCGATTCTCCCACGGCGCAGCACCATCCCGAAACCCGGAAATCCGTGGTGTTTGTCCGCATGCGACGATCTAGCCGCGAGCCTCCGTGCGAGGACGGTCCGGGAGCGCACATCGAGCTTGCGGTGGATCGAGGTCAGACTCGACTTCACGGTGTGCACGGAGATCAGCTCGGCCGCGACCTTGTTCGACTTCCCTCGGCGACGAGCTCCGCCCGCCGCCGACGACCGAACGTCAGGTGATCGCAGGCACGAGGAGTCGCCGGTCGGCCATCGCCGCGATCGCGTGCCCGGGCGGAGTCGCCCTCAGGACGTCTGCTCCGCGAGCTCGCGGAGCTGGCGGCGGACGAAGAGCATGCGCTGGGTGACCGTGAGCCACGCCATCGCCGCGAGGACGTAGATCGGCCACTGGAGCAGGCCCCAGGGCGCGAGGCCGAGCCCCACGGAGATGAGGACGACGCGCTCCACGCGCGAGCCGAACCCCACGTCGCCGCGGAGCCCGAGTGCCTCCGCCTTCGCGCGCGTGTATGACACGAGGAACGAGCCGATCACGGCGGCGAACGTCGCGACGAGCGCGATCTCGTTCCCGTCGCGCATGAACACGAGGCCGATCGCCGCGAGCATCGCCGCCTCGCCGAGGCGGTCGAACGTGGAGTCGAGGAACGCGCCGAAGACCGTGCCCTTGCTCGCGGCCCGGGCGAGCGCGCCGTCGAGGATGTCCGCGATCGACCCGATGACGAACAGGAACCCGCCGAGCCAGAAGAAGAGCTTCTCGTTGCGCTCCTCGAAGCCGACCAGGACCGCTCCCGCGAGGCAGAGCGACACCCCCGCGAGCGTCAGCATGTCCGGTGTCAGCTTCGTCTTCGCGACGCCGCGCATCGAGCGCGCGAGGATCTCGCGCGCGGCCTGCGTGTACTCCTGCTTGACGCGGTCGAGCTGGCTGACGCGGGGCGGCTCGGGCGCGGGGCTCTCGCTCATGCGCGCCGGAGGCGCACGGCGTGTGCCCGACGCAGCACGAACCCCGTGGCCACCGCGACGAGGAACCCGGCCGCGACGTCGAGCCAGTAGTGGTTACCGGTCGAGATCACGGCGAACGACACCCAGATGGGCCAGGCCAGCCAGAGTGCCTTCGCAACCCGTGACCGCACGAGGCCGAACATGACGACGCCGACGATGAGCGCGTCCATCGCGTGCAGGCTCGGCATCGCGGCGTACGGGTTCGCGGCGAAGGCGATGAGGCCGCTCGAGTGGTTCACCGAGGAGTACTGCGCGAGCGTGTCGACGAAGCCCCACTCCGGGTACATCCGCGGAGGGGCGGTGGGCATGAAGACGTACCCGAGGAGACCGACGAGGTTCGCGGCGATGAGCCAGTTGCGGAAGCCGGCGAAGCGCTCGTGATGGCGGAAGTAGACCCAGAGAAGGGTGATGCCGACGATCGCGAACTGCGAGAGCCAGTACGTGTACGAGGTCAGCGTGACCATGATCGTCGAGGTGTCGACCACGCGCTGAACCGCCGGCTCGAAGAGGGCGCCGACCTGGCTCTCCGTGCGCAGCACCCACTCGCCGTTGTGGAACGCGTGCGCGACGTCCCGGTCGGCTGCGCCGCGGGCGATCTGGTAGACGACGTAGAAGCCCATCCAGATCACGAACTGGAAGACCAGATGCGCCCAGCCGCGTGGCAGGCGCCGTGAAGTCTGCGCGACGAGGCTCGACACTGCACCCCGATCTTAGCGAGGCCGCCAGGACGCGGACGCACTCCGGCTGTTCTCGGGCCGAGGCGCGTACGACGTGAGCGCGCGCATGTAGTTCCCGCGCTCGAACGCCGCAGGGTCGGGGCAGGACGCCTGACTCAGGCTGCCCTGCAGCTGTCGCACCGAGGTGTACTCGCGCTCGACCATCCACGCCTCGAGCCCGTCGAGGACCTCCCGCACGACGCCGGGGCCGCGCACGAGCAGCGCGGAGGCGAGCATCACGGCGTTCGCGCCCGCGAGCAGGAGCTTCAGCGCCCCCTGCCAGTCGTGCACGCCCGTCGTCCCGGCGAGGTCGACGTCGACCCGCCCCCGCAGGATCGCGATCCAGCGAAGTGGCAGGCGCAGCTCGACCGGCGTCGAGAGCGGCAGCCAGGGGGCGACCTCCAGCGTCTCCAGGTCGATGTCCGGCTGGAGGAACCGGTTGAAGAGCACGAGGCCGTCGGCGCCCGCCTCCGAGAGGCGCCCGGCCATGTGCGCGAAGGCGGAGTAGAACGGACCGACCTTCACGGCGAGCGGGATCGTGACCGCCTCCCGGACGTCCCGGACGAGCGCGAGCGTCCGCTCCTCGACCTCCGCCGCGGAGCGGCCGGGATCGGTCTCGACGGCGTAGACGTTGAGCTCCAGGGCATCGGCGCCGGCCTCCTGGCAGAGGCGGGCGTACCGCAGCCAGCCCCCGCGTGAGACACCGTTCAGGCTCCCGATCACGGGCACGTCGAGCGCTGCCTTGGCGGCCGCCAGGTGCTCGAGGTACGAGTCGGGCCCGGTGTTGTAGTCGTCGAGCTCGGGGAACCAGGTGACCGCCTCGCCGAAGCTGTGGGTCTGGTGCTCGAGGAGCTCGTGGAGGTCGATCTGCTCGTGCTCGATCTGCTCCTCGAAGAGCGAAGGGAGCACGACCGCGGCGATGCCCTCCCGTTCGAGGGCGCGCAGCGAGTCGAGGTCCCCGGTGAGCGGGGACGCCGACGCGATGACCGGGCTCCGTAGGGGTAGGCCGAGGTAGGTCGTCTCGAGGTCGGGCGTCATGTCTCGTCCTCCTCGTGCTCGGCGGGCCTGCGCTCGATTTGCGCAACCTGCTCGTAGAGGTGCCAGCGCTCGTCGACGTCCGCCTGCGCGAGCTCGGCGAGCTCCGCGGCCTCGGCGGGACGCGCCCGCTGGAGCATCGCGAAGCGAGCCTCTCTAGCCATGAACTCGGAGACCGGCAGCTTGGGGGCGCGCGAGTCGAGGCGGAAGGGGTGCTCGCCCGCCTCCGTATGACGGGGGTCGTAGCGGTACAGCGGCCAGTAGCCGGTGTCGACGGCGAGCTTGTGCTGCTCCATGCCCTTCTTCATCTCGATCCCGTGGGCGATGCAGTGGCTGTACGCGATCACGAGCGAGGGGCCGGGGTACGCGTCCGCCTCGGCCAGCGCCTTCACGGTCTGGGGGTTGTCCGCGCCCATCGCGATCTGCGCGACGTACACGTCGCCGTAGGCGGAGGCGATCATCCCCAGGTCCTTCTTCCGCGTCCGCTTGCCCCCGGCGGCGAACTTCGCCACGGCAGCGCGTGGGGTCGCCTTCGAGGCCTGGCCGCCCGTGTTGGAGTACACCTCGGTGTCGAGGACGAGGACGTTGACGTTGCGCCCGGAGGCGAGCACGTGGTCGAGCCCGCCGAAGCCGATGTCGTACGCCCACCCGTCGCCACCCACGATCCAGACGGTCTTGCGGACCAGCGCGGAGGCTACAACGAGGAGCCGGAGCGCCTCCGGCGTCCCGAGCTCGCGGCAGCGCGCCTCGAGCTCCGTGACGCGCGCGCGCTGGGCGGCGATCCCGGCCTCGGTCGTCTGGTCGGCGTCGAGCAGCGCGGGCGCCAGGTCCGGGGCGACCGTCGACACGAGCCCGCGTGCGGCAGCCTCCTGCTGGTCGAGCGCGAGCCGCATCCCGAGGCCGAACTCGGCGTTGTCCTCGAAGAGCGAGTTCGACCAGGCCGGCCCGCGCCCCTCGGAGTCCTGCGACCACGGCGTCGTCGGCAGGTTGCCTCCGTAGATCGAGGAGCAGCCGGTCGCGTTGGCCACGAGCATGCGGTCGCCGAAGAGCTGCGTCAGGAGCTTCAGGTAGGGCGTCTCTCCGCAGCCCTCGCAGGCGCCGGAGTACTCGAAGAGCGGCTGCAGCATCTGTGACCCCTTCACGGTCGCCGGTGCGGTGAGCGCGCGGTCGATCTCGGGGATGGCGAGGAAGAACTCGTAGCGCTCGCGCTCGACCTCCAGGTGCTCGTCCTTCGGCTCGAGGTTGATCGACTTGTGCTTCACCTCTTCCTTGGAGTGCGCCGGGCAGGTCTCGACGCAGATCCCGCACCCCGTGCAGTCCTCGGGGGCGACCTGGATCGTCATCGACATCCCCGGGAGGTCGCGCGCCTTCCACTCCTTCGAGAGGAAGCCCTCAGGAGCGCCGTCGAGCGCCTCTGGGGCGAAGACCTTCATGCGGATCGCGGCGTGGGGGCAGACGAGCGCGCACTTCGCGCAGTCGATACAGATCGAGGGATCCCAGATCGGGATCTCGAGCGCGATCGAGCGCTTCTCGTATTGCGAGGTCCCGGTCGGGAACGTCCCGTCGACGGGAAGGCGCGAGATCGGGAGCTCGTCGCCCCTGCCGGCGATCATCGGGCCGGTCACGTCGCGCACGAAGTCGGGCGCGCCGGCGGGAACCGGCTCCTGGACGTGCACCGTCGCCGTGGCGAGCGCGGGGACCTCGACCTCGTGGAGCCCCTCGAGCGCGCGGTCGACCGCGGCGAAGTTGCGCTCGAGCACGGCTTCTCCGCGTTTCCCGTACGTCGCCCGGATCGCGTCCTTGATCGCTGCGATCGCCTGCTCGCGCGGCAGGACGTCTGCGAGGGCGAAGAAGCACGTCTGGAGGACGGTGTTCACGCGCTTGCCGAGCCCGGCGTCGCGCGCCACTCCCGTGGCGTCGACGACGAAGAAGCGGAGTTCCCTGTCGACGATGCCCTGCTGCACCTCGACCGGCAGGTGGTCCCACACCTCGTCCGGGCCGTACGGCGCGTTCAGCAGGAAAGTGGCTCCGTCGCCTGCGAGGTGGAGGACGTCGATCCGGTCGAGGAACCCGAACTGGTGGCAGGCCACGAAGTCGGCGCGCTGGACGAGATACGTGGAGCGGATCGGGCGCGGCCCGAACCGGAGGTGCGAGACGGTGGTCGATCCCGCCTTCTTCGAGTCGAGCACGAAGTAGCCCTGAGCGTGGAGCCCGGTCGCCTCGGCGATGATCCTGATCGAGTTGCGGTTCGCGCCCACCGTGCCGTCGGCGCCCAGGCCGTAGAAGACCGCCTGCCGCACGTCCTCCGGCTCGGTCGTGAAGGCTTGGTCGACGTCGAGCGAGAGCCCGCCGACGTCGTCCGTGATCCCGACCGTGAAGCGCCGTCTCGGCTCGGGCTGCTCGAGTTCCGCGAGGACCGCGGCCGCCATCGCGGGCGTGAGCTCCTTCGACGAGAGCCCGTAGCGTCCGCCGATCACGCGCGGCATCTCCGTCGCCTGCTCGGCGAGAGCGGTGACGACGTCCTGGTAGAGAGGCTCGCCGAGCGCAGCCGGCTCCTTCGTCCGATCGAGGACCGCGACCCGCGACGTGGAGACGGGGAGCGCGGAGACGAAGGCCGCCGCGTCGAAGGGCCGGAAGAGCCGGACCTTCACCAGACCGACCCGCTCGCCCTCGTCGCACAGGCGCTCGACCGCCTCCTCGGCCGCACCCGCGCCGGAGCCCATGAGCACGAGCACGCGCTCGGCCTCCGGGTGGCCGACGTAGTCGAAGAGCCGATACGTGCGACCGGTGCGCTCGCCGAGCCTCGCCATCTCCTCCTGGACGATCGCCGGCACCGCCGCGTAGAAGGGGTTCACCGCCTCCCGGGCCTGGAAGTACACGTCCGGGTTCTGCGCGCTCCCGCGCAGCACGGGTCGATCGGGCGAGAGCGCTCGCGAGCGATGATCGGCGACGAGCTTCTCGTCGAGGAGCGCCCGCAGGTCGTCCTCGGTCAGGCGGTCGACGGTGCTCAGCTCGTGCGACGTGCGAAAGCCGTCGAAGAAGTGCAGGAACGGAACGCGCGAACGGAGGGTCGCGGCGTGGGCAACCAGGGCGAGGTCCTGCGCCTCCTGCACCGACGACGAGGCGAGGAGCGCGAAGCCGGTGGACCGCGCGGCCATGACGTCGGAGTGGTCGCCGAAGATCGAGAGCGCGTGCGCCGCCACGGTGCGGGCGGCGACGTGGATCACCGCGGGCGTGAGCTCGCCTGCGATCTTGAACATGTTGGGGAGCATGAGCAGGAGCCCCTGGGAGCTCGTGAAGGTCGTCGCCAGCGCTCCCGTCTGCAGGGCCCCGTGCACCGCGCCGGCCGCACCGCCCTCGCTCTGCATCTCGACCACCTGGGGCACAGAGCCCCAGGCGTTCGACACGCCCTGGGACGACCAGGTGTCGGCGAGCTCGCCCATCGACGTCGCGGGCGTGATCGGGTAGATGGCGATGACCTCGCTCGCGCGGTAGGCAACCCACGCCGCGCCCTCGTTCCCGTCGATGATGCCGCGACCTCCCATGGGACACACCGTCCACCGACCCGGACGCCGGGGCATCGGGGCGAACGCTGAGCCCCTTTCGGGCTTCCCGCACCGACGTTGCGGCGCCGTCACGGCCTCGAGGTGGCGGATCAGGTCTCGTGATCGAAGGATCCACAGGCTCGACTTGAGCCCCGTGCCACCCTGCGCGAAGCTGCCGCATGGCGGCTCGTCACGGCGCTCGGGTGTGGCTCGCCCTGGGGACGGTCTACCTCGTCTGGGGATCGACGTTCATCGCGCTTGCGATCGTTGTCCGCGACCTCCCTCCGTTCCTCGCGATGGCGTCGCGCCACCTCGTGGCGGGAAGCGTGATCCTCGCCTTCGCCCTTCCCCGCGGAGACCGCGCCCGGGATCGGATCGGGAGGTCGCAGATCGGGGCCGCGCTCGTGTTCGGAGGCCTGCTCTTCGTCGTCGGCCACGGGAGCCTCGCGTGGGCGCAGCAGACGGTCCCTGCCGGGGTCGCGGCGCTCCTCGTCGGCAGCATCCCGATCTGGATGGCGCTCCTCGACCGGGTCGTTTTCGGGCGCCGACTGCGCGTGTCGGCGTACGCCGGGCTCGTGCTCGGGTTCGTCGGGCTCGCCTTCCTCTTCGACCCCTTCGGCGAGGGCTCGGTCGACCGCCTCGGTGCGCTCGCGATCGTCCTCGGAGCGCTCAGCTGGGCTGCCGGCTCCCTCTACTCCCGCGTCGCGCCGCTCCCGCGCCGCCCTCTGGTGTCGGCCGGTCTCGCGTCGGTCTGTGGAGGCGTGCTCCTGCTCGTCGTCTCCCTGGGCTCGGGGGAGATCGGCGAGGCGCACGTGTCGCGGGACGCCCTCCTCGCCCTCGGCTACCTGATCGTCGCGGGCAGCTTCGTGGGCTTCACGGCCTACGTCTGGCTTCTGCGGGTCGCCCCGATCTCGCTCGTTGGCACGTACGCCTACGTGAACCCGATCGTCGCGGTGTTCCTCGGCTGGGCGCTGCTCGGGGAGGAGGTCACGGCCCAGATGGCGGTCGCCGGGCGCCGCGATCGTCGTCTCCGTCGCGCTCGTCGTCCGCGCGAGCGGGACGGCGCTCGAGCCCGGCCGCGGGTTGCTGCGGAGGCGGTTGTCGCCACCGGCGGCCGTGTCCGGACCGGGCGTCTGAGGATCTCGGACGCCGGCGCCGCCGGCCGCCTGCGCGGGCAGCGGAGGCCCGCGCGCGCGTCGCGCCCTGTGGACTCCTTGGCGCACTCTTGGCGTCTTTACAGTGCCCAGGCACCGTAAAGACGGCGCCATCGCTGTTCGCTCCGGGGCGAGCGGGGCCGGCCGACCCGCGCCCGGCTAGCCGCCGATGTAGGACATCTCGATCTTGCGCAGGGCGGCCGTCTCCTCGGTGCGGAGCTCCGAGTAGCGGTCGCTCCGACGCTCCCAGACCGCTCGCAGGGCGGCGTCGAGCTCGTCGTCGCCGGCGCCGGAGCGGAGGAGCGCCCGCAGGTCGTGGCCGCGAACGGCGAAGAGGCAGGTGTAGAGCTTCCCGTCGGCGGAGAGCCGCGCCCGGGTGCAGTTCCCGCAGAACGGCTGCGTGACCGAGGCGATGACGCCGATCTCGCCCTCGCCGTCGAGGTAGCGGTACCGCTCGGCGACCTCCCCTCGGTACGCGGGCTCGACCGGTTCGAGTGGGAATTCCGTGCCGATCGTCCGGACGATCTCGGCGGCCGGGAAGACGTCGTCGAGGCGCCAGCCGTTCGTGGCGCCGACGTCCATGTACTCGATGAACCGGACCACGTGGCCGGTCCCGCGGAAGCGGCGCGCCATGTCCAGGACGGAGCCGTCGTTGACGCCGCGCTTCACGACGACGTTGACCTTCACGGGGAGCCCGGCGTCGGAGGCGGCGTCGATCGCGCCGAGCACGCGGGCGACGGGGAAGTCGACGTCGTTCATCGCCCGGAAGACCTCGTCGTCCAGCGAGTCGAGGCTGACCGTGACGCGCGTGAGGCCCGCCTGGGCGAGCACCCTTGCCTTCGCGGCGAGGAGGGAGCCGTTCGTGGTCAGCGTGAGGTCGAGGTCGCCGAGGGCCGCGAGCTGTGCGACGAGGAGCTCGAGGTCGCGACGGACGAGGGGCTCACCGCCCGTGATCCGCAGCTTGGTCACCCCGAGCGCCACGAGAACGCGCGCGACGCGCTCGATCTCCTCGAAGGAGAGGAGCTCCCTCCGCGGGAGGAAGCGGTAATCCCGCCCGAACACCTCTTTCGGCATGCAGTACACGCACCGGAAGTTGCAGCGGTCGGTGACGGAGATCCGGAGGTCCCGGACCGGGCGGCCGAGGGTGTCGACGATGCCCACCTGGGACAGCGTAGAGAATCGCCGCGTGTCGACTCCGCGAGCACTTCCCGTCCTCGCCCTCGTCGGCGTCACCGCGATCTGGGGCGTCACCTTCGTGCAGGTGCAGAACGCGATCGCGCTCTACCCGCTCTTCGCGTTCCTCGCGCTGCGCTTCGCGATCTCGACCGCCGCGCTCGCCCCCTTCGCGTGGGGCGAGCTCCGCGCGCTGCCGCGGGAGGGCTACCTCGCCGGTGTCGGCGTCGGGGCGCTGCTCGCCGTCGCGTACGGGCTCCAGACGGCCGGCCTCGAGCACACGACGGTCTCGAGCACGGGCTTCATCACGGGCCTGTACGTCGTCTTCACCCCGCTGATCGCGCTCGCCGCACTGGGCACACCTGTCCCACGCGTCGTGTGGGCGGGGGTGGCGCTCGCCGTCGTCGGCCTCCTCTTGCTGAACGGCGCCCCGGGGGGCTCGGCGCTCGGGAACGCGCTCGTCCTCGGGTGCGCGCTCGCCTCCGCGTTCCAGATCGTCGCCCTCGAGCGCTACGCGCCGCGCTACGACCCGCGCGCGCTGGCGTTCCTGCAGATGGCGACCTCCCTGGCGGCGTTCGCCGTGATCGCCCTCGTGCTCGGACAGCTCGAGGTCCCGCACGGAAGGACGGTGTGGGCCGCGCTCCTCGTGACGGGTCTCTTCGCGGGAGCGCTGGGGTTCCTCGTCGCGACCTGGGTGCAGGCGCGCACGACCGCGGCGCGGGCCGCGCTCCTCTTCACCCTGGAGGCGCCGTTCGCGGCCATCGCCGGCGTCCTCCTCGCCGACGAGGTCCTCGGCTGGCCGGGCTGGGCAGGATGCGCCGTGCTGATGGCCGGGATCCTCCTCGCCGAGCCGTCCGCCGCGGACGCGCTCCGCCGGCTTCTGCCCGGGAGGCGGTGACCGCGCGTGGACGCCATCCTCCTCGCGCTCACCTCGGCCTTCCTCTTCGGTGCGATGACGGTGCTGATCCGCGTCGCCCTGCGGACGAAGACCTCGCCCGAGGTCGGGACCCTCTTCACCATCCTGCCGGCGCTCGCCATCACGGCGGTCTACGCCGTGGCGCGCGGCGAATGGCAGCTGGCCGACGCGTGGGCCTTCCTGCTCGCCGGTCTCCTCGCGCCCGGGCTCTCGCAGGTCCTCTTCACGTTCGCGGTCCGCGATGCGGGGGCGTCACGTGCGTCCGTCACGGTCGGCACCGCGCCGCTCTTCGCCGTCGTGATCGCGTTCGTCGTCCTCGACGAGCCGGTCGTCGCCGGGATCGTCGCTGGCGCGGCGCTCATCGTCGCGGGAGGGATCCTGCTCGCGAGCGAGCGGGCGCGGCCCGAGCACTTCAAGCGGATAGGGCTCGTCTTCGCCGTCTGCGCGACGCTCGCGTTCGCGACGCGCGACAGCCTCATACGCTGGCTCGGAACCGAGGCGACCGACGTCGAGCCGGCGCTCGCGGCGTTCGCCGCGCTTCTCACCGGAGCGGCCGTCTCGCTCGCGCTCGTGCTCCTCCGAGGTGCCCGCGGAACCCTCCGCGGGGCGGCTGCGTTCGTGCCGGCGGGGCTCTGCTACGGGCTCTCGTACATGCTGCTGTTCGAGGCCTTCTACCGCGGGCGCGTCTCGGTGGTCTCGCCGATCGTCGGGACGGAGTCGCTGTGGGGCGTGGTGCTCTCCGCGGTTTTCCTGCGTGGGTCCGAGCGCGTCGGCGCGCGTCTCGTCGCTGGCGCGTGCCTCGTCGTGTCCGGCGGGATCCTGATCGGCGCGTTCCGCTAGGAGAGGCGGCGCTCGAGCGAGTCGAGGCGCTCTTCTATCCGTTTGAGCGCGGCGAGATGCTCGTCCGGTCTCGCCTCGTCCGCAACGAGTCGCCGCTGGGACGACGCCATGACGGCGGAGGTCACGACCGCGGTGACGAGCGAGATGGCCGCGATGCTGAAGAACATCACCAGGACGGCGACCGTCTTCGAGAACGTGGTCTGCGGGATGACATCGCCGTAGCCGACCGTCGTGACCGTCTGCGCGGCCCACCACACCGACTCGCCGAACGAGTCGAACTCGCCGTGGGCGAAGACCCGGACGACGAGCGCCGCCGCCAGCGTCACGAGCGCGGTGGCGCCGGCGAGGAAGGGGAGGATCCGCCCGGAGAGGACTGCACGGTTGATCCGCTCCAGGGCGGCGGGTGAGAGCAGCGCCACGCGCCGGTTCTTCGCCGTGCCCGCCGCCGTTTCCTCCCCGGTTGTGATCTGCTACGGTAAGACTCATATTTCCCTGAGTCCCATACACTCAAGTAGCTGGAAGGAGCACGTCTCACATGGCAAAGACGATCGGCATCGACCTCGGCACGACCAACTCCTGCACGGCCGTGCTCGAGGGATCCGAGCCCACAGTCATCCCGAACGCCGAGGGCGGGCGCACCACCCCGTCGGTCGTCGCGTTCGGCCGTGACGGCCAGCGGCTCGTCGGGGCGCCCGCGAAGCGCCAGCAGGTGACGAACCCCAAGAACACGATCTTCTCGATCAAGCGCTTCATGGGCCGCAAGTTCGACGAGGTCTCCGAGGAGATGAAGATCGTCCCGTACGAGGTCGTCAAGGGCCCGAACGAGGACGTCCGCGTGGGCGCGGAGGGCAAGGAGTACGCACCGCCGGAGATCTCCGCGATGATCCTCCAGAAGCTCAAGCAGGACGCCGAGGCGTACCTCGGCGAGCCCGTGACGGACGCGGTCATCACCGTCCCCGCGTACTTCAACAACGCCCAGCGCGAGGCGACGAAGGACGCCGGCAAGGTCGCCGGCCTGAACGTCCTCCGGATCATCAACGAGCCGACAGCGGCGGCGCTCGCCTACGGGCTCGACAAGGAGGGCGCCGAGCACACGATCCTCGTGTTCGACCTCGGAGGCGGCACGTTCGACGTGTCGGTGCTCGAGCTCGGCGATGGCGTCTACCACGTGAAGGCGACGAACGGCGACAACCACCTCGGCGGCGACAACTTCGACAAGGCCGTCGTCGACTGGATGACCGCCGAGTTCAAGCGCGACCAGGGCATCGATCTCGCACAGGATCCGATGGCGCTCCAGCGGCTGTACGAGGCGGCCGAGAAGGCGAAGGTCGAGCTCTCGTCCACGATGACGACGCAGATCAACCTGCCGTTCGTCACCGCGACGCCCGAGGGCCCGAAGCACCTCGACCTGCAGCTCACGCGCGCGAAGCTGAACGAGCTCACGCACGGCCTGCTCGAGCGCACGGTCGAGCCGACGAAGCAGGCGCTCGCCGATGCCGGCATCACCGCGGCGGACATCGAGCACGTCGTGCTCGTCGGCGGCATGACCCGCATGCCCGCGGTGCAGGAGAAGGTCAAGGAGCTCATCGGCAAGGAGCCGCACAAGGGCGTCAACCCGGACGAGGTCGTCGCGATCGGCGCCGCCATCCAGGCCGGCGTCCTCAAGGGCGACGTGAAGGACGTCCTCCTGCTCGACGTCACGCCCCTCTCGCTCGGCATCGAGACGAAGGGCGGCGTCTTCACCAAGCTCATCGACCGCAACACGACCATCCCGACGCGCAAGTCCGAGGTCTTCACGACGGCCGAGGACAATCAGCCCTCCGTCGAGATCCACGTCGGCCAGGGCGAGTCGGAGATGATCGCGTTCAACAAGACCCTGGGCAAGTTCCAGCTCGTCGGCATCGCGCCGGCGCCGCGGGGCATGCCGCAGGTCGAGGTCTCCTTCGACATCGACGCGAACGGGATCATCAACGTGTCGGCGAAGGACCTCGGCACGGGGAACGAGCAGCAGATCCGGATCGAGGGCGGCTCGGGCCTCACCGAGGACGAGGTCGAGCGCATGATCGGGGAGGCCGAGTCCCACGCGGGCGAGGCGCACAGGCTGCGCGAGCTGGCGGACACCCGGAATGCCGCCGAGGCGCTCGCGTACCAGACCGAGCGCACGCTCGCCGAGCACCGCGACAAGCTCGAGGAGGCCGACGCAGCGACGATCGAGGGTCGGATCATGGAGCTCCGCAAGGCGCTGGAGGGCGCCGACCTCGGCGAGATCCGCGCGAAGACGGATGCCCTCCAGGAGGCCACCCGCGCCCTCTCCGACGCGGTGTACGCGCAGGCGTCGGCCCAGGCGTCCTCGCAGGCGTCCGGCAACGGCGGCGCGTCGGAGGACGAGGTCGTCGAGGACGCCGACTTCGAGGTGCTCGACGAGGAGGAGGCGGCGAAGTCGTGACCTCGGAGCACGTCGACACGGACGAGCTGGAGGAGGTTGCCGACGCGACCTCCTCCAGCGAGGAGGCCACGGCTGGGGACACGCTCGCGAAGCTCGCGGCGGAGCGCGACGAGTACCTCGACCTCCTCCAGCGCAAGCAGGCCGAGCTCGAGAACTACCGGAAGCGCGCCGCGCGGGAGCAGGAGCGCCTCGTCGCGCACGCGCACGAGCGGCTCGTCCGCGAGCTCCTGCCCGTCCTGGACGATCTCGAGCGGACGCTCGAGGCGGCCGAGCGGCACGAGGAGGCGGCGCTCGTCGACGGCGTCAAGCTCGTCGAGCGGTCGCTGCGCACGGTGCTCGAGCGGGAGGGGGTCGTCGAGATCTCCGCGGACGGCCCGTTCGACCCGCACGTCCACGAGGCGATGCTGACGAAGCCGGGCGACGGCGCCGAGCCGGGCACCGTGCTGGACGTCCTCCAGCGCGGGTACCGGCGTCGGCGACAAGGTCGTCCGTCCCGCGCGAGTGATCGTGGCGGAGTAGCACGTGAGCGACGCGCAGCCCCTACGAGGTCCTCGGCGTCGCGAAGACGGCATCCGACGACGAGATCAAGAAGGCGTACCGCAAGCTCGCGCGCGAGTACCACCCGGACCGCAACCCGGGCGACTCGAGCGCGGAGGAGCGGTTCAAGGAGGTCCAGTCGGCCTACGACACGCTCTCCGACCCGGAGAAGCGGCGGGCATACGACACGTTCGGCAGCGCCGGCGCGCGCGGCTTCCCGGGCGGGGGAGCGGGCACGGGCGGCATGCGGTTCGAGGAGTTCGACCTCGGCAACCTCGGCGACCTGCTGGGCGGGATGTTCGGAGGCGGGGCGCGGAGACAGGGCGCCCGTGCACCGATGCGCGGTGACGACCTGGAGACGAGGGTTCGCATCTCCTTCGAGGACTCGCTCGAGGGCGTGCAGGTGCGCGTCCCGGTCGAGACGGAGACCGTGTGCTCGGTGTGCCACGGGACCGGAGCGGAGCCGGGCACGTCGCCCGTCGTCTGCCCGGAGTGCACCGGGCGCGGGGTCGTGTCGGACTCGCAGGGGCTCTTCGCGTTCTCGCAGCCGTGCCCGCGCTGCCAGGGGAACGGCGCGATCGTGGAGAAGCCCTGCAAGAGCTGCCGCGGCAGCGGCCGCGAGCGGAGCACGAAGCGCTACGCCGTGAAGATCCCTGCAGGCGCGCGCACGGGGACCCGGATCCGCCTCAAGGGCAAGGGAGAGGCCGGCCGCAACGGCGGGCCGCCGGGGGACCTGTTCGTCGTCGTCGAGGTCGAGCCGTCACCGCTCTTCGAGCGCCGGGGCACCGATCTCGTGCTCGACGTCCCGGTCACCTACGCGGAGGCCGCGCTCGGCGCGAGCGTCCAGATCCCGACTCCCGGCGGCCCCGTGTCGCTCAAGGTCCCCGCGGGCACCGAGAGCGGGAAGCTCCTGCGCGTGAAGGGCCGCGGGGCGCCGCATCTGAAGGGCTCGGGTCGCGGAGATCTCCTCGCCCGTGTCCGGGTGACCGTTCCGAAGAAGCTGACGAAGGCGGAGAAGGAGGCGCTCGAGGGCTACAGCAAGGTGTCGCGCGAGAACCCGAGAGAGCGGGTGTTCAGCGCATGACGTCGGGCCGGAACCTCTGGTGGCTGGCCGGTGCCGCGCTCGGCGCGGTCTTCGTCACGGTGAATGTCGTCAACCTCGTCGCGATCGACGGCGACGCCGGCCGCGACCTCGTCGGCGTCCTGCTCGGCGCGGTCATGACTGCCGCCGCGCTCGCGCGGTACCTGGGCTGGAGAGGAGCTCGGAGCTGATGCCGGATCGCCCTCGGTACATGATCTCCGTGGCGGCCGAGCTCGTCGGCATGCACCCGCAGACGCTGCGCCTGTACGAGGCCAAGGGGCTCGTTCGTCCCGCGCGCACACCGGGCGGGACGCGCCTCTACTCCGATCACGACGTGGAGCGGCTCCGGCTGATCCAGCGGCTCACCACCGAGCTCGGGCTCAACCTCGCCGGTGTGGAGCACGTGCTCCGGCTGCAGGACGAGCTGAACCGCGTCCACGCCCGGATGGAGCGGCTCGAGCGCGAGCTGCGGGCGGAGATCGCTGCGGTCCACCGCTCGTACAAGCGGGAGGTCGTCCTCTATCGCCCGTCGCAGCACCCCCGGTGACCGAGGAGCTGACGTGGACGTTCCAGAAGCTGACGTTGAAGTCGCAGGAGGCCGTCGCCGGCGCGCAGGAGCTCGCGCGCCGCATGGGCAACCCGGAGCTGACGCCCGACCACCTCCTGCTCGCGCTCCTCGACCAGGAGCTGCCGCGCACGCTCGTCGACCGGGCCGGCTACGGTGCCGCCGACCTGCGGGCCGAGGCCGAGGCGCGCCTCCGCAGCCAGCCCTCGGTCTCCGGGGGCAACGCGCAGCCGCAGCCCTCGGCCGCGTTCCGCACGCGCCCTCGACCGCGCCTTCGAGACCATGCGCGAGCTCGGCGACGAGTTCGCGTCGGTGGAGCACCTGCTCCTCGCCCTCGACGTCGTTCCGCGGGACGCGCTGCTCGCCGCCCTCCAGGAGGTCCGCGGCGGGCAGAAGGTCACGTCGCAGGACCCCGAGGGGACGTACCAGGCGCTCGAGAAGTACGGGCGCGACCTCACGGCTCTCGCGGAGGCCGGCAAGCTCGACCCGGTCATCGGGCGCGACGAGGAGATCCGGCGCGTGATCCAGGTCCTCTCCCGCAGGACGAAGAACAACCCGGTCCTGATCGGCGAGCCCGGCGTGGGGAAGACGGCCATCGTCGAGGGGCTCGCACAGCGCATCGTCGCGGGCGACGTCCCGGAGGGGCTGAAGGGCAAGCGCGTGTGGGCGCTCGACATCGGCGCGCTGCTCGCGGGCGCGAAGTACCGGGGCGAGTTCGAGGAGCGGCTGAAGGCCGTCCTCGGCGAGATCCAGAACGCTGCCGGCGAGATCGTCCTCTTCATCGACGAGCTGCACACGATCGTCGGCGCGGGCGCGGCCGAGGGAGCCGTCGACGCCGCGAACATGCTCAAGCCGATGCTCGCCCGGGGGGAGCTCCGCGCCGTCGGCGCGACGACCCTCGACGAGTACCGCAAGCACATCGAGAAGGACGCGGCGCTCGAGCGGCGCTTCCAGCCCGTCTTCGTCGGCCAGCCGACGGTCGCGGACACGATCGCGATCCTGCGCGGCCTCAAGGAGCGCTACGAGGCGCACCACGGCGTCGAGATCCGGGACTCCGCGCTCGTCGCCGCGGCGGTGCTCTCCGACCGCTACGTCTCGGACCGGTTCCTCCCGGACAAGGCGATCGACCTCGTCGACGAGGCCGCCTCGCGGCTGCGCATGGAGATCGACTCCTCGCCCGTCGAGCTCGACGAGGCGGAGCGCCGCGTACGGCAGCTCGAGATCGAGCTCGCCGCGATGGCGAAGGAGAGCCGCTGCCGTGCGCGAGCCCCTGGAGAGCGCAGCTGGCCGAGGCGAAGGGCCGACCGCGACGAGCTCGCCGCGCGCTGGGCTCCGGGAGCGAGGAGGGGCTCCAGCGCGTCGCGGAGATCAAGCGGCAGCTCGACGAGCTGCGCATGGAGGCCGAGCGCGAGGAGCGGCAGGGGAACCTCGCCCGCGTCGCCGAGATCCGCTACGGGATCCTGCCCGAGCTCGAGCGCGAGCTCGCGGAGCGGGAGGAGCCGAGCGAGGCGCCGATGGTCAAGGAGGAGGTCGACGAGGACGACATCGCGGCCGTCGTCGCGTCGTGGACCGGCATCCCCGTCTCACGGCTCCTCGAGGGCGAGGTGGAGAAGCTCATCCACATGGAGGAGCGGCTGCACCAGCGGGTGGTCGGCCAGGACACGGCCGTCGAGGCCGTCTCGAACGCGCTCCGGCGGGCGCGCTCCGGCCTGCAGGACCCGAACCGCCCGATCGGGTCGTTCATCTTCCTCGGCCCGACCGGCGTCGGGAAGACGGAGCTCGCGCGCGCCCTCGCCGAGTTCATGTTCGACGACGAGCGCGCGGTCGTCCGGCTCGATATGTCGGAGTACCAGGAGCGCCATACGGTCGCCCGGCTCGTCGGCGCCCCGCCCGGCTACGTGGGGTACGAGGAGGGCGGCCAGCTGACCGAGGCCGTGCGCAGGCGGCCGTACGCGGTGCTCCTCCTCGACGAGATCGAGAAGGCGCACACCGAGGTCTTCGACGTGCTTCTCCAGCTCCTCGACGACGGGCGCCTCACCGACGGCCACGGGCGCACGGTCGACTTCCGGAACACCGTCGTGATCATGACCTCGAACATCCGCTCGGTGGACGATCTCCGCGAGCGCTTCCGACCCGAGTTCCTCAACCGGGTCGACGAGGTCGTGACCTTCGAGGCGCTCACGCGCGAGCAGCTCTCCGAGATCGTCGAGCTCCAGCTCGCGCGCCTGCGTGAGCGGCTCGCCGAGCGGAGGATTGAGCTCCTGGTGAGCGACGCAGCGAAGGAGCTCCTCGCGGAGGAGGGCTGGGATCCCGCCTACGGCGCCCGGCCGCTGAAGCGCGCGATCCAGCGCCTGCTCGAGAACCCGCTCGCGCTGCGGCTGCTCGAAACGGACTTCGCAGAAGGCGACACGGTGAACGTCGACACGGCGGACGGAGAGCTCGTGTTCGAGAAGGCAGCAGCCGCGGAACCGGCGGCCGCTGCCTGACCGTCGCGTTGCTACCCCAGCGAGTCGACCGTGATTGCCGTGAGCGTGGCGTTCCACACGTCGACGTCTGCCGAAGTCTCCTCGCACCTGAGCTCGACAGCGCCGCCCGCGTGGTTGATGGCCGAGGCTAGGGAGACGGACACCTTGGTCTCGGCGGTCTCGACATCGCCCCACACGAGATCCACACTGCCCGTGTCGTACCCGGGAATCTTGCATCGCGCCTCTGATTCCTCGTCAGCCGCGGCGTTGCCGTCCTGGTTGATGAGGGCGACGCTCGCGAACAGCAGGTAGGAAGCGGCCGGAAGCGTCTTCGAGATCACGAGCGTATCGCCCGCGAGCCTCGTCTCACCTACGTGAGCCGAGTACGCACTCACTCCGCTCGTGGCAGGAGCCGCGCACTGGATGTCGCCATCGGAGTCGAACCCGGTGGCAAACTGCCCGCTCGCGCAGTCGGGCGTGTTCTCTACCCGGGAGCCCGGTTCGATAGCGCGACGACACCGAGGGCGACCACCGCGAGCATCGCCGCGTATCCCTTTACCTTCCCCGCCATCCTTCTTCCTCCCCTCGTCCGTAGACAACGTGCTCCGGGCGCAGCGCCCGGAAGACCTGGTGTCGTGACGGCAATCCCGCGTCAGAGCCAAGTCGCTTCGCGAACCCGAGCCACGCGTCCTCGGTCTCCCAGAGCTCGATGATCCGGAAGCCCTCCTCCGTCCGGCCCGCGGCGTGCAGGATCAGGCCTTCGGGCGCTCTTCCTTCGAGCGCTGCCGCATAGGGCTCGTAGCTCTCCCAGCTCGCGGCGACATCCTCCACGATCGCGTACCACACGATCGCGAGCATCGCGGGCGACGGCTTAGACTCGGTATAGCCGCCGTATCACCGCGCGCTCGGCCCACGATGTGGGGTATCCGGGCGCCGCTATACCCAGGCTGAACCGCCCGCCCGAGACTCGCTGTCGACCCCACCCCTCTGCACCGGCCGTTGCGCCGCCTGCAGTGGGAACAACGGACGATCGGAGGGCGGAGTGAACGACATCGCCAACACCACTCGCCGCGCAGGGCTGCTGACGCTCGCCGCGAGCACCGTCGTCGCGCTGGCACTCGTGCTCGCGATGACGGCCACCGCGGCCGGAGGGTGCCCCGTGTGCGGCAAGAACCTGATCAAGAATCCCGGCGCCGAGGCCGGCCGCGGCGTGATGGCGGTCGGAGCGTTCGGCGCCGTCCCCGGCTGGACGCTCTCGGGCGGTCAATTCGGAGCGGCGTCGTACACGTTCCCCAACGGCTGGTTCAGGGCCACCTCGAAGGGGCCGGCGAAGCGCGGCAAGAACTACTTCTTCGGAGGAACGACCACCGAGGCCGTGCAGGCGCCTGCCAGCGTCGGCCAGCAGGTGATCGCGCTTCCCGCTGCGGCCGTCGGCAAGAAGGCGACGCTGAGCGGCTGGCTCGGCAACTACGGGGAGAACCGGGCGCAGGTCCGCGCCCAGTTCATGGACGCTGCAGGCTTGGTGCTCTCGACGATCAGGATCGGGCCCGCAGTGACCATCGCCGGGACGGACATGGGCATGCGGACCCGGAGCGGGAAGGTGCCCGCGAAGACCACCCAGGTGACGATCGTCGTCATGTTCTCCGGCGGCGGGGCCAACTACAAGCTGGCAGGGGCAGACAGCCTCTCCCTCGTGCTGACCTGAGTCGCACGTAGTCGACGGGGCTCGATCGGGCCGGATCCGGGCCGATCGAGCCCCGTTCGTACCAGCCGGCCAGATCTTCCGACCGAACACTTCTCGGTTTTCGTCGGCGGCCGCGCGGCGAGAATGCGCGCGTGGCTGCCGCTGAGGTGCGTGTGCTCGGCCCCGTCGAGGTCGTCGGCGAAGGCGGCCCGATCCCGCTCGCGGCGAAGCAGGCCCGGCTCCTCGCCGCGCTCGTCGTGGCGGGCCGACGCGCATGCGGGGTGGAGGAGCTCGTCGAGGCGCTGTGGGACGCATCGGTGCCCGCGTCGGCCCGCAAGCTCGTGCAGGTGTACGTGTCCCAGCTCCGCAGGGCGCTGCCGCCCGAGATGGAGCTCGTCACGCGCCGCGGCGCGTACGCGCTCGAGCTCGCGTCCGAGGCGCTCGACGCCGCACGCTTCGAACGGCTCCTGGACGAATGCGGCGCGGCTCGGCGGGAGGGCAACTCCGCGCTCGCTCTGTCGCTCGCGGAGCGGGCGCTCGCGCTCTGGCGCGGCCGGGCGTACGGGGACCTCGGCTACGAAGAGACGTGGCGGGCCGAGAGCGATCGGCTCGAAGAGCTTCGCCTCGTCGCCTCGGAGGAGCGGCTCGATGCGCAGCTCGCGCTCGGGCGCCACGCGGAGGTGCTGGGCGAGGTCGTGGCACTCGCCGACGAGATGCCGTACCGCGAGCGTCCCCACGAGCTCGTGATGCTCGCGCTCTATCGGTCGGGTCGGCAGTCGGAGGCGCTCCAGCACTATGCAGCTGTCCACGCTCGGCTCCGCGACGAGCTCGGCCTCGAGCCGGGACCCGCGCTCCGCGAGCTCCAGCGGCGACTCCTCCAGCAGGACTCGGCGCTCGATCCGGTCGTCGAGGCGCAGCCCGGTGTGCCGTCGTTGCCCGTGCCGCCGAACCCGCTCGTCGGCCGCGAGCGAGAGCTCGACGAGCTCAAAGGTCTGCTCGAGCGGCGGAGCGCGCGCCTCCTCGTGCTCACGGGTGCGGGCGGGAGCGGCAAGACGAGGCTCGCCCTCGAGGCGGCGCGTCGGGCCGCGGGCTCGTACGCGAACGGCGCCGTGCTCGTCGAGCTCGCGCCGCTGCGCGACCCCGACCTCGTCCTTCCCACGATCGCGCATGCGCTCGACGTGACCGAGGCGCCGATGGAGCGACTCCTGGAGACCGTTGCTCTGGCGCTCGCTCCACGTGAGCAGCTGATCGTCCTGGACAACGCAGAGCACGTGCGTGAGGCGGCACCAGAGCTCACGGAACTGCTCGCGCGAGCCTCGCGACTGACGCTTCTCGTGACGAGCCGCGCGGTACTCCACGTGAGTGGCGAGCAGGTGTTCCCGGTCGCACCTCTCGCCGAGGACGCAGCCGTCGAGCTCTTCGTGCAACGCGCGCGGCTTCTCCGCCCGGGATTCGAGCTGGCTGGCGGCGAGAGCGACGTCCGCGAGATCTGCAGGCGCGTCGACGGCCTCCCGCTAGCCGTCGAGCTCGCGGCGGCGCGGATCAGGACGCTCACCCCGAAGGAGCTGCGAGCCAGGCTCGACGCTCGGCTGCGTCTCCTCACCGGCGGCCCGCGTGACCTCCCCGCACGTCAACAGACGCTCCGGGAGACGATCAGCTGGAGCGCCGACCTGCTCTCCGAGCACGATCGGAGCGCCTTCGCGCGGCTCGCCGTGTTCGCAGGCGCGTGGTCTCTCGAGAGCGCGCAGGCGATCTGCAACGTCGGCCTCGACGAGCTGTCCACGCTCGTCGACGACAACCTCGTCATCGCACTCGGGGAGCACGGGGACTCGCGGTTCACGATGCTGGAGGTCGTGCGTGAGCTCGCGGGCGAGCTGCTGGAGACCTCGGGCGAAGGTGAGGAGATCGAGCGACGCCACGCCGCGCGCTTCCTCGCCGTCGCGGAGGAAGCGGAACACGCGTTGGCCGGGCCGGACCAGGGCGCCTGGCTCGACCGCCTCGAGCTCGAGCACGATGAGTTCCGTGCTGCCCTCGCACGGCTGGCGGGCTGGGGTGACGTGGCGGGCGAGCTCCGGCTGGCAGCTGCGCTGGGGCGCTTCCGGTACGTGCGCGGCTACCTGGCCGAGGGACGGACGACGCTCGAGTCGGCACTCGCGCGTGGCGCGGGACAACCGGCGGCGCTCCGTGCGAAGGCGCAACGCGTCGCCTCGGCTCTCAGCGTCTTGCTCGGTGAGTACGGTCGTGCGCTCGATCTCGCAGAGAACGGTCTCGCTCTCTACGAGGAGGCAGGCGACCGTCCGGGCATCGCTCGCTCGCTCAGCAACATCGGGGCCATTCACGTAGCTCTCGGACGTCCGAACGAGGCAGCCTCGGTGCTCGACGAGGCCGTCTCCCTCGCGCGGCATCTCGACGATGCGCGCCTCCTCGCGCTTGCGCTGAACAACAGGGGGGACGTCGCCCTCACGCTCGCTGACTGGGATACGGCGTGGGAGCGCTTCGACGAGAGCCTTGCGCTCCTGCACGGCGTCGGCGACGAGGTGAACGTTGCGCGGTCGCTCTTCAACCTCGGGGTGGTGGAGCTCGAGCGCGGAAGAAGCGCAGAGGCGCGAGGGCATCTCGCAGAGAGCGCCGAACGGTGTCTGGCTCTGGACGACAAGGAGGACATCGCCTGGTGCCTGGTCGCGTTCGCTTCGGTCCACGAGCGAGAGGCGGATCACGAGCGAGCCGCTCGGTTGCTGGGGGCAGCCGATCGGCTGCTCTCCGGCATGGGCGCGACCCTGAAGCCCTACGAGCAGGGTCTCTTCGAGCGCGTGCAGCGGCGGTCGAGCACCGTTCTCGGCGGTTCTCGGTTCGACGAGCTACGAGCGGAGGGGGCCAGGTACTCCCTCCGCGATGCGGTACACGAAGCGACCGCTGCGCCCTAGGGAACGTCGTCGAAGAACTCGGCCTGCCCGCTGCGGTCCGGCGGTGCGCCGTAGATGAACAGCACGAGCTCCTCGTCTCCGGCGTTCCGGAGTTGGAGGATCGTCCCGGGCTGCACGACGAGAACGCCGCCGCGCTGCACCTCGTGTCGCTCGGGCGGCTCCCCGAGGTCGACGGTGAGTGTGCCGTCGAGCACGACGAAGACCTCCTCCTGGATCGGGTCGAGGTGGCGTCTGCCACGGGCGCCCGGCGGATAGCGCCAGAGGTTCGCGCGTGAGCGCGTCATCCAGTCCGAGAGCCGCGCGATCGTCCTCGGGTCGTCGTCGCCGCGCGGGACCCACTCGAGCTCGTCCTGCCTGAAGATCGTGTACTCCATCGGCCGAGTATCCCGCATCGAGACGGATGCTCGGCACCTGTCGTACGCTTGTGCGCAAGCGTACGATGATCCGTCGATGGCCGTCGACGTCGCAGGCCGGGAGGCGGAGCTCGCCGCGCTGCGCGCATTCGTCGACGGCATCCCCGAGGGGGCGGCGGCGCTCGTGCTCGGCGGCGAGGCGGGGATGGGAAAGACCACGCTCTGGAGCGCTGCCGTGCGAGACGCCCAGGAGCGCGGATTCCGGGTCCTCCGGGCCGTGCCGGCCGAGAGCGAGACCGAGCTCTCGTTCGCTGCCGTGTGCGACCTCCTGGACGGCGTGCTCGACGAGCTCCTGGCGTCGTTGCCGACTGCGCAGCGGCGTGCGCTGTCGCGTGCGCTCGTGCTCCAGGACGACGAAGGGCCGGCGCCCGACCCGCACGCGGTGGGGGTGGCGATGCTGAGCGGGCTCCGAGCCCTGGCCGTCTCCGGGCCTCTGGTCGTCGCGGTCGACGACGTCCAGTGGCTCGATCCCGCCTCGGCCGCCGGTCTCGGCTATGCGGCGAGACGCCTCCGGGAGGAACCGGTCGGCCTGTTGCTGGCACGCCGTACGGGCCTCGCCTGCGCGCTCCCGGACGAGCTGCGCCGCTCGCTCTCCGCCGAGCGCTACCGGGAGGTCGAGGTCGGACCCTTGGATGTCGCTGCCTTGCACCACGTCGTGCAGGGTCACCTGGGGGTCGTCCTTCCGCGCCCGCTGCTGGCGGAGGTGCACGGTGCGGCGGGTGGGAACCCGTTCTACGCGCTCGAGCTCGTCCGCACGCTTCGACGCACGGGCGTCTCGGTCGAGGCGGGTCAGCCGCTTCCGGTGCCGGAGTCGCTGCACGACCTCGTGCTCGCCCGCGTGCAGGCTCTGCCCCCTGAGAGCCGGGACTTCCTGGTCGCCGCCGCGGCGCACGCCCACCCCACCGTCGCGATCACCGAGGCGGCGTCCGGCGTCCCGCGCGACGCAGGGCTACCGCCCGCTCTCGAGGCTCGGATCGTCGAGCTCGACGGAGACCGCATCCGGTTCACTCACCCGCTGCTCGCAGCCGGGGCATACGAGACGGCGGATCCTCTGCGTCGACCCGCGATCCACGCCCGCCTGGCCGATCTCCTGGAAGATCCTGAAGCGCGGGCGTGGCAGCTGGCGGCGTCCGCGGGACAGCCCGACGTACGCGTGGCGGCAGCGCTCGACGAGGCTGCACGACACGCTCGGTCCCGCGGGGCGCCGCGCCCGGCCGCCCTCCTGCTCGACCGGGCGCACGAGCTGACGCCCCGTGATCGACCGGACGACGCGGCCAGACGTGCGATCGACGCCGCGTATCTGCACTTCGAGTCCGGCGACTCACCGCGCGCGGAGGCACGACTCCACGACGTCCTAGCGGCGGTGTCTCCGGGGCCGGAGCGGGCACGAGCTCTCGTGCGGCTTGCTCGCATTCGCTCCTACGAGGCGCAGGGAGAGGCTGCGGACCTCTTTCTCGAAGCCGTCGACGAGGCCGGCGGCCACCGGGAGATTCTCGCGATCGCGCACGAGGGCGTCGCGTCCTGCTTCTTCCGCCTGCGCGAGCGCCTGTCCGAGGGCGTCGAGCACGCACAGCTCGCCGCGCGCCTCGCCGCCGAGCTCGAGGACGACGCTCTCGCCGCCGAGGCGCTCGGGTCGCTCCTGGTGTTGGAAACGCTGCTCGGGCGGGGGGAGGTGGCCGAGACGGCAGAGCGCATGCTCCCTCTAGAGGACCGCGTGCGGGACCAGCGTGTGCTCTCACACCCGTCCGTCGCAGCAGCCATACGCTGGTGGTTCACGGACGAGCTCCCGAGGTCTCGCGAGGCGCTGATCGAGATGCTCCGAAGGTCGCACGAGCTCGGCGACGAGAGCTCGCTCCCCTATGTTCTCGTGATCCTCGGCCAGGTCGAGTGTGCGTTGTGCGAATTCGAGAGCAGCCTCGAGCGAGCGATCGAAGGCCGGGGAGCAGCGGAGCAGTCCGGGCAGCACACGCTCGTCGTCTACCACCTGGCGCTCGAGAGTCTCGTCGAGGCGCAGCGTGGGCACGTGGAGCCCGCGCGCACGGCCGCACTCTCCGCCCTCGAGCGCGTGCCCGAGACGGGCGGGCGACCGGCGGAGCTGGTGGCAAAGAGGGCTCTGGGCCATCTCGAGCTCGCCCTCGCCGCCCCCGAGTCGGCTGTGGCGTTGCTTGCCGAGGCCGTTGCGTTCGTTCGGCGCGAGCAGATCGCCGAGCCTGGTGCAATCCCCTTCGTCGTCGACCAGGTCGAGGCGCTGATCGAGCTCGGACGTCGGGACGAGGCGGTCGAACTCCTCGACTGGTACGAGGGCAGCGCACAACGGCTCGTGCGCGCGTCCGCTCTCGCGTCTAGCGCGCGCTGCCGTGGCCTGCTAGCCGCCCAGGCGGGTGAGCTCGACTCGGCGCTCCGTGCGTACGAGGAAGCGCTCGAGTGGCATGCGAAGGTCGAGCTTCCGCTGGAGCACGGCCGCACGCTGGTCGCGCTCGGCGCTGCTCAGCGACGGATGAAGCGTCGCCGCCAGGCACGGGAGACCCTCGAGACCGCGCTCGCGATCTTCGACCGTATCGGTGCCGAGCTCTGGGCCCAACGAGCCCAGGCGGAGCTCGCGCGTATCAGCGGCCGCGCCGCGACCCCGGGCGCGCTCACTCCCGCGGAGGAGCGGGTTGCAGCCCTCGTCGCCGAGGGCAGGACGAACCGGGAGGTCGCGGCCGCGCTCTTCCTCTCCGAGCGCACGGTCGAGGGCCATCTCTCGCACATCTTCGGGAAGCTTGGCATCAGGCACCGTGCGGAAGTCGCCCGGGCGCTCGCGGCGCGTCAAACGCAGGGGGTCACGGCATCAAACACGAGGGACACGCCCGTTTCGGCACCGCCTCCCGCTCCCTAGCCTCGGGTCAGGTGGCCACGGGGCCACAGGGACAGAGGAGAAGGAGCGATGACCCGCACGATCTCACTCATCACCGCAGTCGCCGGACTGGCGCTCATGGTCGCAGTACCTGCTCTCGGACAGTCGCAGCAGGACTTCTGGAACTACGATCGGTCGGGGCAGAAGGTCACCGACACGTCGCCGGGTGTTTCGCCACAGGATCTCGGCGTGCTGTACTCGGGCAGCGGGAGCGACCTCCGGGCGCCGCTTCTGAGGCCCGACGCGGTCGACCGTGCGGTGGCGGCGCGTGAGGCCCAGCAGGCAGCGAGGCCGTATCCCGACGTCGTCGAGCGCGCCGTCGCGGCGAAGATGACCGAAGGCCGTTCGCTCGTGTTCGACAACCACCGCTCGGGGATCGGCGACAGGATCAGCCAGCAGCTTGGCGGCGTCATTCAGCCCGACGCCTTCGAGCGAGCGGTCGCTTCGAGGAACACGGCGGGACGCAGCCTCGTCTTCGACAACCATCGGATCGGGAACGAGCCGTCGAGCGCGGGGTCCACCCTCGTGTTCGACAACTACCGGACGGAGCCGGTGAGCCCGCCTACCGAGATCGTCGCGACGGGCTCGGGCCGCGACCTGGAGTGGCCTCAGATCGGCGCGGGCCTCGGGATCGGGATCGCCCTGATGCTCGGTCTCTTCCTGATGCTGCGGCTCGTCCACACGCGCCCGCTCGCGCACTGACCGCCAGCTCTTCGGTACGCCCGTCGGCCGCCTCCGGGCGGCCGAAGGGCGTACCGGTTTACTTCCCCCGTGGCGAGCCCGCCGAAGCCGTACCGGAGGAGCGTCTGGCGCCGGGCCCTGAACGGCCTCGTGCGCCCGCTCGCGAGGCTCGGGCTCACGGGCCCGCGCACGCACTTGCTCACCGTCGCGGGACGGAAGACGGGACGCCCGTGGTCGACTCCCGTCTCGATCGTGCAGGAGGGCGGCGAGCGCTGGCTCGTTGCCCCGTACGGAGACCGGAGCTGGGTCCGGAACGCGCGCGCCGCCGGAGAGGTCGAGCTCAGGCGCGGGCGACGACGCGAGACGCTGGGGGTCGAGGAGCTCTCGCCGGAGGACGCGGTGCCGGTGCTCCGCCGCTACTACGAGCTCGGTCGCGTGACGAGGACGTTCTTTCGCGTCGGCCTCGACTCCTCGCACGAGGAGTGGTTGGCCGAGGCTCCGAGCCATCCGGTGTTTAGGCTCCGCCCGGCATGACGAACGACCTGCTCCTCGTCGCCGCCACCGAGCTCGAGCTCTGCGACCGCGACGGCCTCGTCTGCGGGATCGGGCCGGTCGAGGCCGCGGCGGCGACGGCGGCCCACCTCGCGGGTGACCGCCCGCGCGCCGTGCTGCACCTGGGGGTCGCGGGCGGGAGGCGGCTCACTCCGGGGACGCTCGTCTTCGGCACCGAGGCCGCGTACCTCGACCTCGCCGCCGGGATCCCGGTCGTCGATCGCGTCGAGCCGGACCCGAACCTCCTGGCGGCGCTCCGTGCTGCGTTCCCCGACGTCGTCGCGGTCCCGATCGCGACGAGCGCCACGGTCCGGAGCGGGCCGACGGAGCACGACTTCAGGGTGGAGGCGATGGAGGGCTTCGGCGTGCTCCGCGCGTGCGAGCTCGCCGGAGTCCCGGCCGTCGAGGTGCGCGGCATCTCCAACGACATCGGCGAGGGCGATCGCGAGCGCTGGATGATCCAGCGCGGGCTCGAGGTGCTCCGCGCCGCGCTCCCGGGCATCCTCGAAGCGCTGGCTGAGTAGCGTTCGGGCTCGTGGCGAGGACCGCGAGGCCCAAGGAGACGACCCTGCCGTCGGCGCTACCCCCGGAGCACCGCACCGTCGGTCAGCTCGTCGCGGAGACCATCCGGCTCTACGGCGCGCGCTTCCTGCGTGCGCTTCCACTCGGGCTCGTCGTCGCAGGCGTGAACCAGGTCTCGCTCGGGCTCGACCGCGAGGCGACGACCGCGATCCTCGTCCTCGCGGCACCGCTCTTCACCCTCGCGTACGCGTACGCCGCGCAGCTCGTGACCGGGGCGCGCGCGCCGGCCCGCTCCTGGGTCGTCGCGCTGGGCGTGGGGACGATCGTGTTCGCCCCCGCGGCGCTCCTCTTTCCCTGGTTCGCGCTCGCCTCGGTGCTCTGGCTCGCGCTCGCCGGGCTCTGCGTGCCCGCGGCGATCGCGGAGGGAACGTCGCTCGTCGGCTCGCTCGCCCGCGGGCTACGTCTCGGCCGCGTGGACTACGTGCACGCGGCGGGGTCGCTCGCCACGCTGGTGATCCTCTTCGTCCTCGCGCGCCTGGGCCTCGCGCTCCTCCTCGAGTCGCAGGCCGACAACACCGTGCGCGTCGCGATCTTCCTCGCCGACACCGTTCTCGGCCCGCTGCTCTTCCTCGGTGGAGCCCTGCTGTACGTGGACCAGGAGGCTCGGTTACGCTCGCGCGAGCGACCGAAGGAGTGAGATGCCGACGTACCTGATGTTGACGACGCTGACGGAGAAGGGGATCCAGACCCTCCACGCGAACCCCGGCCGGCTGCGCGAGGTCAACCGCGACGTCGAGGAGATGGGCGCGAAGGTCCTCCATCAGTGGGCCTGCCTCGGGGAGTACGACTTCGTGAACATCGTCGAGGCGCCCGACGACCTCACGATCGCCAGGGTCTCGATCGCGCTCGGAGCGCGGGGGAGCGCGAAGCTCGAGTCGCTCCCGCTGATCTCGATCGAGGACGTCCTCGCGACGCTCTGAGCGTCGCAGCGGCCGCGCTACTCCGCGAAGAACCCGGTCGCGCGCGCCTCGACCGCGAGCGGGCTCGTCGGCAGGCCCGGGCGCGGCTCGAGGTTGAACTCCCTGGGGGCGACGTCGTTCGGCGTTCCGGGGTGGAAGAGGGCGGCCAGGAGCTGGATGTGCCCTCGCCCCGGGCCGAGCTCCCACTGGCCGCCGCCGTACGCCCCGATGCCCCGCTCCTCGCAGTGGTCGTACGCCGCGAAGAGCCGCTCGACCGAGCCGAAGCGCGAGGGCTTCACGTTCACGGTGCGCGGCGGCCAGAGGAGCGCCTCGATGTCCTCGACGGAGTGGATCGGGGCGTCCCAGGTGACCCGGTCGCGGTGGGGCTCGAGGACGGGGGTCGTCTCGTCGGTCAGCGCGGGATCCTCGATCCACGCCCCGGGGAGCGCCTCGGCGACGCGCCGGTAGAGGCCCGGGTCGGGAGGGTTGTCGACGACGGTGCCGCGGTAGTGGCCCTTCAGGTCGATCGAGTCGACCGCGCCGCTCGCCGCGAGCTCGGCGAGGAGCTCGTCCGTCCACTCCGGGTGTCGCGTCGAGCTTGAAGCGCAGCGTCGGGTAGAGCTCGAGCCAGGCGCGCACGCGCTCGAGCGAGGGCGGCGAGCCGAGGCCCATCGAGACGACGAAGGCGACACGGAGCGCGGCTCGCGGTCGACGGCCTCGCCCAGGGACGTCTCCGGCCTGGCGCAGCGCGAGGTCGAGGGCGGCGCTCTCGAAGGCCCAGCGGCGGTAGTCCGCGAACTGCGGCTGCTCGGGCGGGCTCTCGAAGAGGGGGAGCTCGGCGAGGTGCTGCGAGAGCTCGTGGAGCGTCCAGGTGCCGCTCAGCGGCAGGTCGTCCCCGCGTGCCTGCAGGCGTTCGTGCTCCTCGGGCGTGTAGGTGACGTCCTCCCCGATGCCCTCGTGCCCGGCGCCGCGCAGGTGGACGACGGTCGTCCTGCGCAGGAAGTCGGGCCGGGCCTGCAGCTCGAGCCCCTCGAGCGCGTAGCCCTCGATCTCGAGCGGGACGTCCCGGACGTTCGCGTACAGGCTCACAGCGCGGCGTACGCTACCGCGACCTCGGCGGCGAGCCGCGCGTTGGCGACGATCAGCCTGCGGTTCACCTCGCGCGTCCGTCCGCCGCTGCGCTCGTGGAGGCGGCCGAGCACGTACGGCGTCACCGCCTGGCCGGCGACGCCCTCCCGCCGGGCGTCCGCGAGCGCCTCCTCGATCAAGCCCTCGACGTCCACGCTCTCCGGCGGCGGGTTGGCGAGGAGGATGCCCGCGCCGCCCAGCTCCCAGTGCGCCGCCGCCACCCGCGCTGCTTCCATCGGGCGTCCGCACGACGTCGGTGAGCGCGGGCCCACCCTCCGCGTCGTAGAAGAGCGGGAGCGTCGCGGTCCCGAAGCCGACGACGGGGACGCCGAGGGTCTCGAGGAGCTCCATCGTCGCGGGCACGTCGAGGAGCGACTTGACGCCGGAGCTCACCACGACCGCTGCCGTCGTCGCGATTGCCGGGATGTCGGCGGACACGTCGGGCGGGGACGGGAAGCCGCGGTGCACGCCGCCGGTGCCGCCCGTCCCGAGGAACCGGATGCCGAGCCCGCCTGCAACGGCGAGGGTGCCTCCGACCGTCGTGGCTCCGACGTCGCCCCGACGGCGCAGGCCGCGAGGTCGCGGGGGCCGAGCTTGCGCGCTTCGGGAGTGAAGCGGGCGAGCTCCTCCGGCTCGAGCCCCACGCGGACGCGCCCGTCGAGAACGCCGACCGTGGCCGGGACCGCGCCTGCCGCCCGTACGGCCTCGTCGCTCTCGACGCCGACCTCGACGCCGACCGGTGCCGGGAAGCCGTGCGCGACGAGCGTCGTCTCGAGCGCGACGACCGGCGCACCGTCCTCCAGGGCCGCGCGTACCTCGTCCGAGACGACGACCAGCTCGCTCACGGCATCGACCCTAGTCGCGCCAGGCAGCGGGCCGCCGCCTCGAGCGCGAGGTCGGGCCCGCCCACGATCCAGCCCGCCGCGAGGGCATCGCCCGCCCCGGTGGAGTCGACCGCCTCCTCGACGGGTAGCGCGGGCCGCTCGACACCGTCGAAGGAGCAGCCACGCGAGCCGCGCTTGACGATCCACGTCGCGCCGGCGAGCGGGACCGCCGAGCGCGCGCTCCTCGTCCTCGTTCGCGAACACGACGTCCGGCGCGAGCCCGTCGAGGGCAGTCGCGAAAGACGTCCGCTCCG
The DNA here is from genome assembly GCA_963750595.1 of uncultured Actinomycetes bacterium. Taxonomy (GTDB): domain Bacteria; phylum Actinomycetota; class Thermoleophilia; order Gaiellales; family Gaiellaceae; genus GMQP-bins7. The sequence continues at coordinate 150,950 of CAVVRG010000006.1, forward strand.
ACGTCGCGGATCGCGATCCAGGAGGAGAGGTCGACGCTCACCGCAGCCCCTGCCGCGCGGGCCAGGTCGACCGCACGCCGCGCGGCGCGGCGGGACGGCTCGCGGACGAGCGCGTACCCGGACACGAAGAGGTGCTCGCAGCCGTCGAGCCACGCCGGGTCGAGCTCGTCCTCTCGAAGCTGTGCGGAGGCGCCGCGGTCCGAGGCCATCGAGCGCTCGCCGTCCGGCGTGACGAGCGAGCAGACGACGGCGTTCCGGCCGGCGACCGGGCCGACGACCTCGACCCCGTGCGCCTCGAGCCCCGCGCGGGCGAGGCGCCCCGGCGCGTCGTCCCCCTGCTTGCCCACGAAGCGCGCGGTCGCGCCGAGCGCGGAAGCCCAGGCCGCGACGTTGGCGGCCTGCCCTCCCGGGGTGAGCCGGATCTCCGCCTCGGTGTCAGCCCCGACCGCGATGGCGGCAGGGAGCCGCACGAGGACGTCGAGCGTGAGGTCGCCGAGGGCGCAGACGAGCATCCGGGGAATCGTAAGATCAGGAGATGGACGGCGAGCAGCGACGCGGAGGCCTCCGGGCGTTCGTCCTCGGCGGTCTCGTCGGTGCGTCGGCCGCGGTCGCGGCCGGACGTCGACGGCGGCGGATCCAACGGCGCAGGTCCCGACCCCGTGGGCTCGCCGCGTTCGAGAGCGCGCCGTGCTACCTCGAGCTCCTCGAGGGCCAGCGTCCGGGCACCGAGGTCAACCCCGGCGGTTAGCCTTTCTCGCGTGCCGATCTACGAGTACCGCTGCCCGAACGGAGACACGTTCGAGCTCTTCCAGAAGATGACCGACGCGCCGCCGTCGGCCTGTCCCGTCTGCGGCGCGGGGCCCGTCGAGAAGCGGCTGTTCCCGGTCGCCGTGCACTTCAAGGGATCGGGCTTCTACTCGACCGACTACGGGCGCGCGAAAGCGAAGGCACGCGACGGCGACTCGGGACCGTCCACCGAGAAGGCGGGCGAGAAGACCGTCGAGACGAAGGGCACCGACGCGAAGCCGAAGCCCGCGGCCGACTCGGGCTAGGCGCCGGCGACTCGCCGTCGCTCAGCTCGAGCCGAGGCTCGCGAGCTGCGAGAACGCGCTGTCGAGCGACTGCTCGTCCGGGAGCTGGCCCTCGGGGCTGACGCGGTCCACCAGGGTCGGCAAGACGGCCGCGATCGCGGTCGCGGCCTCGTCCTCCGAGACGCCGAGCTGCTGCGCGATCTGCGCGATCTCGGCGTCGTCGATCACCTCGCGCACCTGTGCCCCGCTCAGCTGCTCGTTCGTGCCCGTGCCGACCCACGAGTCCGCCTGGGAAGCCAGCCCCTGCTGGCGAAAGCCGTTCAGGATCTTGTTCAGGCCGCCGTTCGCGAGAAGCGTGCCGAGCATCGGCAGGAGCGCGGCCAGCAGCCCGCCCGCTCCGCCCCGTGACCCCGTCGTCGCCCCCGAGCTGCCGCCGGTGAGCCCTCCGAGGATGTCGCCGAGTCCGCCCGCCCCGCCGCCCGAGCCGCCGAGCAGCCCTCCGAGCAGGTCGTCGAGACCTCCGCCACCCGAGCCACCCGTCAGCCCTCCCAGGAGGTCGTCGAGTCCAAGGCTCTGCTTTTCGCTCATGGTCGCCCTCCTCGAGGTTGCCTGGACGACGCGAGCCTAGCGCGTGCAGCCCGGCGCGTAGGGCATGCCCTTCGGGGGCGCCACCGCCGCCGAGCGGCCCAGGAACATCGACACGACCTCGACGTTCCCCTCCGATCCGATCAGGACGGACTCTCCGCCGATCGTGGTCGGGTCGCCCCCCAGGTGGCAGTGGAGCGACCTCGAGGCATCGGCCCGGAAGCGCACCCAGCCGAGCTGCGCGAGCTCCCGGGCGGAGAGGTCCGTCGCCAGCGGCGCCGCGAGGGAGCTCCCCATGAACGGGAGCCGGAGGAACGTCGAGAAGCTCGCTATGTCGTCGCCGACAGCGTCGGCGACGGCCTGCTGACGGCCGCCGCGGGAGACGTCGGTGTCCGAGGGATCCAGCCGGTTGGTGCGGACGCGCGAGTAGACGAGAGCGCGCCGGCCGTCCATGTGCTGCACGCCCTTCGCGAACCGCCAGCCCTCCCAATCACGGCACTTCTCCGCCGTGTACGGACAGTCGAACCTGTTCGAGAGGATGGGCTTCGGCACGTTCACGTCGATGCCCCCGAGGGCGTCGATCAGCTCGCGAAAGCCGTCGAAGTCGACGACGACGACGTGGTGGATCGGCAGCCCGGTCAGCTTGCGAACCGTCTCGATGGTGAGCGCGGGGCCGCCGAACTGGTTCGCGGCGTTGACCTTCGACGTGCCGTAACCGGGGATCTCGACGCGGAGGTCGCGCGGGATCGAGAGGTACGAGAGCCGATGCGTGCCGGGGTCCGTGCGGAGTAGAAGCAGGGAGTCCGAGCGGCGCGCGTCGCCCCGTCCCGGTGCCTTCCCGCCGTCCGTGCCGACGACGAGGATCGTCGCCGGGCCCGAGAGCAGGGAGCCGTCGTGTCGTGCGAGCTGCCCCTTCGCCTTGCGGGAAAGGCGCGCGTTCGCCTCGTCGACGCCGTTCGAGAACGAGACGAAGCCGAGCACGCCCCACGCGAGCGCGAGGACGAGCACGCCGACGAGCCCGAGCACGCCCCACAGCCACACGCGCCTGCGTCGCGGAGGCCGTGTGTCGGGTGCCACGGGCGGCTTCGGCCCGGGTCGCGTGCGCCGCTCGAGGGGGACCCTGCCCTTGACCCGGCCGCCCCGGTACAGCCGGTAGGGCTTCGTTTCCTCGGCCATCTAGCCGGAAGCGGCGCGCCGGTCCGCCAGGGGGCCGTGCGCGAGCGGCGACGTCGCGCCGGGTGTCGGGGGAGAGGACGTCATCGTCGGCCGCCACATGGTGCCTGGCAGCACGGCTCTCCTGTGCGTCGCGGCAGCCCTCGCGCCGAGCGGGCGCCCGGGTCCCGTCCGTAGTTCCAGGCAGCTCGGATCGTGGGTACGCCCGGATGCGGCCGCCCGCCGCGCGGAGGAGACTCGTTGCGGACGGCCGACGCCAGCCTCTCTCGCCGAGAGCGCTCGCGTCAGTCGCACGGCCCGTCAGCGACGAGGGTGGAGCGGCTCGCCCATGCTCAGCGTCAACGATCTCGAGAAGCGCTTCGGAGCGGTGCGGGCGCTCGCGGGGTGCTCGTTCTCCGTCGAACGCGGGCGCATGCTCGGCTTCCTGGGGCCGAACGGCGCAGGGAAGACGACGGCGATGCGCGCGATCTTCGGGCTCGTCGCGCTCGACGCCGGTGAGGTGCTGTGGGACGGTCGCCCCGTCGCGCCCGGCGACCGCCTGCGCTTCGGCTACATGCCGGAGGAGCGAGGGCTGTACCCGCGCATGGGCGTCGGTGAGCAGCTCGCCTACTTTGGCCGTCTCCACGGGCTGGACGCGAGCTCCGCCCGCGCCGCGGCGACCCACTGGCTCGCGCGTCTCGGTCTCGCGGGCCGGGCCGAGGCGAACGTCGAGGCGCTCTCGCACGGCAACCAGCAGCGCGCCCAGCTCGCCGCCGCGCTGGTCCACTCGCCGGACCTGCTGGTACTCGACGAGCCGTTCGCCGGCCTCGACCCCGTGGCGGTGCACACGCTCGCCGACGTGCTTCGCGGCGAAGCGGCGCGCGGCGCCGCGGTGCTCTTCTCGAGCCACCAGCTCGAGCTCGTCGAGGACATCTGCGAGGAGGTCGTGATCATCGACCACGGCCGGATCGTCGCGAGCGGCGACGTGAACGCACTGCGGCGTGCGTCGGTGCGGCGGCGGATCGAAATCGAGCTCGACGGCGCAGCCCCGGCCTGGGTGCCGGAAGTGGACGGCGTGCAGCTGATCGAGCGGCGTAACGGCGACCTGCGTCTCCTCGTCGGCCGAGACGTCGATCCCGAGCGGGTGCTCCGCGAGGCCGAACGCTCGGGGCAGGTCGTCGAGTTCAGCTACGGCCCGCCCTCCCTCGCCGAGCTCTTCCTGGAGCTCGTCGGACGATGAGCGGTCGGCGCGCCATCGAGCTCGTCGCCCGCCGCGAGATTCGCCAGCGCGCGCGGGGCAAGGTGTTCCTCGCCTCGACCGCGATCATGCTCCTGCTCGTCGGGGGGTCGACAGCGCTCCAGGGCGCGCTCTCGAAGACGCCGAGCTACCGCGTCGCGGTCGTCGCGCCCGCGCCGCCCGCTCTCGCCGCTGCGCTGGAGCGCGCCGCGAGACCTTTCGACGAGGCGAAGGTGGAGCTCCGCGTGGTCGTCTCGAAAGCGGCCGGACGGCAGGCCCTCGAGGACGGGGAGGTCGATGCGCTGCTGCTCCTGTCCGCAGACCGGCTCCTCTTTCGCACGAACGTCGATGCGAAGGCCGCCGCCGTTGCGGACACGGCGATCCGAGAGGTGCGCCGGCAGCTGCCGCCCGAGCCCGAGCTGACGGCGGCGACGCTCCATCCGCCGGACGAGACGGGCGACGCCGAGGTGCTGGTCGCGTATGCCGCCTCGCTCCTCCTCCTCACGAGCCTTGCCGTCTACGGGCAGTGGGTGGTCAGCGGCGTCGTGGAGGAGAAGAGCAGCCGAGTCGTCGAGGTCGTCCTGTCGGCGGTGCAGCCCCGGCACCTGCTCGCCGGCAAGGTGATCGGGATCGGCCTGCTCGGCCTCGCGCAGCTCGCGCTCGTCGCGGGCCTGGCCGCGGTGCTCCTCGTCGCCGGCGCGTTCGACGCCCCGGGGTCGCTGGGAGGCGACCTCGCCCTCGTCATCCCGTGGTTTGCGCTCGGGTTCGCCCTCTACGCCACTGCGTACGCCGCCGCCGGGGCGCTCGCGTCGCGACAGCAGAACGCCGACACGGCCGGTCAGCCCGTCACCTACGCGCTGCTCGCGGCCTACTTCGCGGGCTACGTCGCCGTCTCGGCGAATGCGGAGGGGGTCTTCGCGAACGCGCTGACCGTCTTCCCGCTGACCGCGCCGCTCGTGCTTCCCGCCCGCAGCGCGCTCGTCGGGGTGCCGCTCTGGGAGCACGCGTTCGCCGTCGTGCTCGTCCTGTGCGCGATCTACGCGCTCGTCCGCTTCGCCGGACGGGTCTACGGACAGGGCCTGCTACACGGCGGGCCCCGCCTCGACCCCCGTACCGCCTGGCGCCTCGGCGGGCAGTCCTGAGCTGCAGGGCGGAGGTCGCCACCCGGGGACGCTAGTGTTGCCCGCGGGCGTGGCAGCACCCGTCGTCATCGGAGTCGACCTCGGCGGCACCAAGATCCTCTCCGGGGCGGTCGACCGGGATGGCAACGTCCTGCGGCGAAGCGAGACCGAGAGCCCCGGTGTGTCGGAGGACGCGGTCGTCGGAGCGCTCGACACGGCGGTCGAGGCCGTCCTCGGGAACGACGTCCGCGCGGTCGGCTTCGGCGTGCCTGCGAACCTGGAGCGCGGGTCCGGGCGCATCCTTCGTGCGACGAACCTGCCGCTCGACGACTTCGACCTGCTCGTCCACGCGCGCGCTCGGTTCGGCCTCCCGGTCGGCGTCGAGAACGACGCGAACGCAGCCGCGCTCGCGGAGTGGAAGCTCGGTGCCGGTCGCGGAGCTTCCAGCCTGCTCGTGCTCACGCTCGGCACCGGAGTCGGAGGCGGCCTCGTGCTCGACGACACGCTCTACCGGGGCTGGGCGGAGGCGGGGCACGTCGTCGTCCAGGCCGACGGGCCTCCGTGCCAGGGAAACTGCCACGGCCGGGGCCATCTCGAGGCGCTCGCGTCCGGGACGGCGGCGGACGCGGCGGCGCGCGAGCTCTACGGGCCGGACGCGGACGCGCGCACCCTCGTGGAGCGGGGACGGGCCGGCGACGCCGACGCCGTCGCGCGGCTCGCGGACATCGGGGGCTTCCTAGGCGCGGCGATCGGCTCGATCGTGAACCTCGTGGACCCGGACCTCGTCGTGGTGGGCGGCGGCTTCGGGGAGGCGGCGGGCGAGCTGGTTCTCGGCCCGGCGCAGGAGGCCGCGCGGAGGGAGGCGCTCGCCCCCGCCGACGGGACGTTGCGCGTCGTGCCGGCGGCGCTCGGCTCCGAGGCGGGGCTCGTGGGAGCGGCCCTCGTCGCCTTCGAGGCGCTCGACGGTGTGCGCTGATGCCGCTTTCGGTCTGTGCGACGCCGATCGGCAACCTCGACGACGTGACCCTCCGCGTCCTCGTGGAGCTCCGCGAGGCCGACGTCGTGCTGTGCGAGGACACCCGGCGCACGCGGATCCTCCTCGACCGCCACGGCATCGAGGCGCGGCTCGTCAGCTTCCACCGCCACAACGAGGCTGCGAGGACGGAGGAAGCCCTCTCGCGGCTGACGCGGGGGGAAAGGATCGCACTCGTCTCCGACGCGGGCCTTCCCGGGGTCAACGACCCGGGAGCACGCCTCGTCGCCGGCGCCGTCGCGGCCGGGGCTCCGATGACCGTACTCCCCGGTCCCTCGGCTGTCGAGACGGCGCTCGTCGCGAGCGGCCTCGTCGGTGACCGCTACCAGTTCGTCGGCTATCTCCCGCGGCGCGCAGGCGAGCGCGCGGCGCTCGCTCGCGAGCTCGCGCGGTGGCCGTATGCGGTCGTCGCGTTCGAGTCGCCGCGCCGGCTGCCCGGCTCGCTCGCGGCGCTCGCGGAGGTGATGCCGGACCGCCCGGCCGCCGTCTGTCGTGAGCTGACGAAGCGCTTCGAGGAGATCGTGGTGGCCCCGCTCGCCGTGCTTGCCCAGAGGTTCTCGGAGCCGGCGCGCGGCGAGATCACCGTCGTCCTCGGATCGGCGCCCGCCCTCCCGGAGGACCGGGAGAGCGACGGGCCGGCGGCCGTCCGGGAGCTCGTCGCCGCCGGCGTCACGCGCCGCCATGCCTCCGACGTCGTCTCCCGTCTCACGGGGACGCCGCGCAACACGCTGTACCGCAGCTCTCTGTAACAACTTCGTCTCCTACGTTGACAACGGGACGACGACGCGGCTACGGTCGAGCCATGTTCGCTCCACGGGCAACCCGGCTGGCACTCTGCTCGATGGCGCTTGGCGCGTGGGCACTGTGCGAGACCGGCGGGGCGGCTGCCTGGACGTGGCCCGCGGACGGCCCCGTCCTCCGCTCGTTCGCGGTCGGGGACGATCCGTATGCGGGCGGGCAGCATCGCGGGATCGACGTCGCGCTCGAGGCCGGCCGCAGCGTTCGCGCGCCGGCTGCGGGCGAGGTGACCTTCGCAGGGCAGGTGCCGACCCACGGGCTCACGGTGACCGTGACGACCCCGGACGGCCAACGGGCGTCGCTGACCCACCTCGGGACGCTGCTCGTTCGCCGCGGGGACGACGTCGCCGAAGGTGAGCCGGTGGCCCAGGGCGGCTCCTCCGGCGATCCGGAGCACGGCGTCCCGTACGTGCACCTCGGCGTTCGCGCCGGCGAGGGGGAGACGTACGTGGACCCGCTCACGCTGCTTCCCGTGCGCGAGGCGCCGGCCCCCGCGCCGCCCCCGACCCCTGCCCCGCCCGCAGCTCCCCCGCCGCCGCCGGCACCTCCGGCCGCACAGGAGCCCCCTGCGACCGAGGCGCCGGCGCCGTCTGCCGCCGCGCAGCCAACGCCTGCGCAACCCACCCCCGCGCAACCCGCCGAGCCGCCTGCGGAGCAACCGGTGCTCACTCCCCCGGCGGCCGAGGCCGGGCCCGGGACGGCCACCGGCGGGAGCGCCGGCCGCGTCGGGGCGAGGGCCGTCGCTCGCCCTGCCCGTGTCGTGCTGGGTGCCGACGAGCCCGGACCCGTTCGATCGGGCTCCGGCGCAGCGTCCCGGCCGACCCCACGCGACACCGACCCTCGAGGGAGCCGGAGCCGACCGGTCGCGGCGCGTACGGCGGTCTCGCCGCGAACGACCGGTCCCCTCGGGCCCCGAGCTGCGCGCCCCGGCGAGGATCCTCCCCTCGAGCTGCCGGTGGCGGCTTCGGCGCTCGCGCGGAGACCGGGCCCGGGAACGTTCGGGCACCTCAGCACGCCTCGCCACGGCCGAGATGTCGATCCGCGGATCGCCCTTCTCGCATCGCTCGTGTGCCTCGGGCTCGCGGTCGGCACCGCCTTCCTCGGGCGGCCGGTCGGGAAAAGGCGACTCCCTATGATTGGCGGCCGTGAGCGAGACGGAGTCGCGGAGGAAGATCCTGGTCGCGGTGGCGTGGCCGTATGCGAGCGGCCTGCGTCACATCGGCCATGTCGCGGGGTTCGGTGTTCCGTCGGACACGTTCGCGCGCTACCACCGGCTCCGCGGCAACGACGTGCTGATGGTCAGCGGCACGGACGAGCACGGCACGCCGGTGATGGTCGCGGCCGACGCGGCGGGGGAGTCGCCGCGTGACACCGCCGAACGCTTCAGTCGGCTCATTCGCGAGGACCTCCACGACCTCGGCCTCTCGTACGACCTGTTTACCCGGACGACGACCGCGAACCACTACCGGGTCACCCGGGACCTCTTCCGCACGCTGCACGAGAAGGGATACATCTTCGAGCAGGAGACGCTCGGCGCGTTCTCCGCCTCGACCGGCCACACGCTCCCGGACCGCTACATCGAGGGCACGTGCCCGATCTGCGGGTTCGACGGCGCCCGCGGGGACCAGTGCGACAACTGCGGGAACCAGCTCGACCCGGTGGACCTCGTCGACCCCCGCTCGAGGATCGACGGAGCCCCGCCGGTCTTCGAGAGGACGAAGCACCTGTTCCTCGACCTCCCGGCGTTCAAGGAGCAGCTGACCGCCTGGATCGCGTCCAAGGACGAGTGGAGGCAGAACGTCAAGCGGTTCTCCCTCAACTTCGTCGCGGAGCTCAAGCCGCGGGCGATCACACGCGACCTCGACTGGGGAGTGCCCATCCCGGTGCAGGGCTACGACGAGCGCGATGACAAGCGGATCTACGTCTGGTTCGACGCGGTCATCGGCTACCTCTCGGCCTCGGTCGAGTGGGCCGAGAATCGAGGCACCCCGGACGCCTGGCGCGAGTGGTGGCAGGACCCGTCGGCCGAGCACGCCTACTTCATGGGGAAGGACAACATCGTCTTCCATACCGTCATCTGGCCGAGCATCCTCCTCGGCTACGGCGAGGGCGGCGAGGTCGGTGCGGGACGCGGTGCGCTCGACCTTCCCGACAACGTCGTCTCCAGCGAGTTCCTGACGATGGAGGGGCGGAAGTTCAGCTCGAGCCGCGGGGTCGCGATCCTCGTGCGCGACTTTCTCAGCCGCTACGACCCGGACTCCCTCCGCTACTTCCTCTCCATCGCCGGCCCGGAGAGCCAGGACACCGACTTCACATGGTCGGAGTTCGTTCGCCGGAACAACGACGAGCTCGTGGCGACGTGGGGCAACCTCGTCAACCGCACGCTCCAGAGTGCCTACAGGCACTTCGGGGCAGTCCCGGAGCCGGGGCCGCTGAGCGACGCCGACGACGCCCTCCTCGCCGAGGTCGAGCGGGGCTTCGAGTCGGTGGGCTCCCTCATCGAGGCGGCGCGCTTCAAGAGCGCGCTCCAGGAGGCGATGCGGCTCGCCGGCCTCTGCAACCAGTACGTGGCCGAGCAGGAGCCCTGGGCGAAGCTGGCCTCGGAGCGCGAGCGCGCCGGCACGATCCTGTACGTCTCGCTGCGCGCGATCGACAACCTCAAGGTGCTCCTGACGCCGTTCCTGCCGTTCTCGTCGCAGCGGCTCCACGAGCTCCTCGGCCACGACGGCCTGATCGCAGGGCCGCTCGAGCTCAGGCCGGTCACGGAGGAGGACGGTCGGGAGCACGTCGTTCTCACCGGCGACTACACGAGCTGGGTGGGCCGCTGGGAACCGAGCACGCTCGCACCCGGCCAGACGCTCCGCGAGCCGGCGCCCCTCTTCGTGAAGCTCGATCCCGAGCGCGTCGTCGCCGACGAGCTCGCCCGCATGGAAGCGGCCGCGAGCGCGTGACCGATACGCACGCGCACCTCGACGCGTGCGACGAGCCGGCGTCCGCCCTCGTCGAGCGCGCGTATGCGGCCGGCATCACGAGGATCGTCACGATCGGGACCGGGATCGACTCGTGCCGGGCCGCGCTCGCGATCGCCGGGGAGCATGCGGGCGTGTTCGCCGCGCTCGGGGTCGATCCTCACAGCGCGGCCACGCCGGAGGCCGGACGGCTCGACGAGCTCCGTGGAGCTCCTCTCCCACCCGAGGGCCGTCGCGGTGGGCGAGACGGGTCTCGACGGCTTCCGGCAGCACGCGCCGCTTGCGGATCAGCGCCGGCTCTTCGACGCCCAGCTGGCACTCGCCGACGGGGTCGGCCTGCCCGTCGTGATCCACAGCCGCGAAGCCGCCGACGAGACGGCGGACGCGCTCGCCGGGTTCGGGGGCACCGTGATCCTCCACTGCTTCTCGTCGCCCGCCCTCCTGCCCGTCGCGCTCGAGCGAGGCTACTTCGTCTCGTTCGCCGGCAACGTCACGTACCCGAAAGCGCACGACCTCCGCGACGCGGCCGCTGCAGTCCCGGGGAGCGGCTCCTGGCGGAGACGGACAGCCCGTACCTCGCGCCCCAGCCCGTCCGGGGTCGGGCGAACGAGCCTGCGCATCTCGTGCACACGATCGAGGCCCTCGCCGCGTCGAGGGGCGAGGACCGCGACGCGCTGGCGGCCCGCCTGCACGACAACGCGGCCGTGGCCTTCGGGCTCGCATGAGGGCGAAGAAGGCACTCGGCCAGCACTTCCTCGTCGACGAGAACGTGCTCGGGGTCGTCGGTCGACTCGCCGAGCTCGACCCGAAGGACGTCGTCCTCGAGGTCGGGCCGGGCCTCGGCGTCCTCACCCGCTTCCTCGCCGAGCGGGTGCGGGTCGTGCACGCGGTCGAGGTCGACCGTTCGCTCGAGGAGCCGCTCGCGGAGGCTCTGGAGGGCGTCGAGAACGTCACGGTCACGTTCGGAGACGCGCTCCGACTCGACCTCGGTGTGTTCGAGCCCGCGCCGCGGAAGCTCGTGTCCAACCTCCCCTACAACGTCGCGACCCCCCTCGTCGTCGAGAGCCTCGAACGGGTGCCGTCGCTCGAGCGGTGGTGCGTCATGGTGCAGCGTGAGGTCGCGGATCGGTTCTTCGCCGCTCCGAGGACGAAGGCGTACGGTTCGGTCTCCGTCCTCGTACAGCTTCAGGCGACGAAGGTCGGCTTCCACGCGGTCTCGCCGAACGTGTTCCGCCCGAGGCCGCGCGTCGAGTCGGCGCTCGTCGCGTTCACGCGGCGACCCGGGCCCGGGGTCGCGCCCGTCCGGCCGGTCGTGGAGGCCGCCTTCGCGCACCGGCGGAAGACGCTCGCGAATTCGATGGCGCTCGCCGGTCGCGCGACCCGCGATCGGGCCGAGGCGGCGCTCGGTGCGATCGGGCGGAGCGCCGGCGTCCGCGCGGAGGAGCTCGAGCCCGGCGAGTTCGTCGCGCTCGCGGAGGCGCTCGGGTGAGCCGCGTCCGCGCTCACGCGAAGATCAATCTCGCCCTCGTCGTCGGGCCGCTTCGCCCGGACGGGAAGCACGAGGTCGCGACCGTGCTCCAGCGCGTCGACCTGCACGACGACGTGGAGCTCGAGGCCGCTGCGAGCCTGCGGGTGACGGGGTTCGACGGCGACACGATCGTGGCGAAGGCGCTCCGCGAGCTCGCTGCAACCGCCGGCGTGACGCCGGCATGGGCAGTCCGGATCGAGAAGCGGATACCCGTCGCCGCCGGGCTCGGGGGCGGGAGCTCGGACGCTGCGACGGCCGTGATGCTCGCTAACGAGCTGCTCCCGAGCCCGTTGCCGTTCGACGAGCTCGACCGCCTCGCCGCACGGATCGGCGCGGACGTGCCCTTCTTCCTCCGCCGGGAGCCCCAGCTCGGTTCCGGCGACGGGACCGAGCTCGGAGGCCTTCGACTCCCGCAGGACTACGTCGTGCTCCTCGCCCTGGCGGAGGGTGCGATGAAGGCCTCGACCCGGGACGTGTACAGCGCCTTCGACGAGCGGTCGGGCGCGGGCGGCTTCGAGGAGCGGCGCGCCGCCCTCGCCTCGACCCTCGCTCGGGTGGAGCGCGCGAGCGACCTCGCCGCTCTCCCGCCGAACGACCTCGCCTCCGCGCCGCTCGCCGACGAGCTCCGCAGGCTCGGCGCGTTCCGGGCCGACGTCAGCGGCGCCGGGCCGGTCGTGTACGGCCTCTTCGGAGCGCTCGAGGCGGCGAAGGGTGCCGCCGGGGCGCTTGGCGGACGGGCTCGTACCTGGCTCACACACCCGGTGACCGACGAGTGAGGCTGGCAAGATGACCGGGCTCTGGGGCGTGGCCAAGTGGTAAGGCAACGGGTTTTGGTCCCGTGATCCCAGGTTCGAATCCTGGCGCCCCAGCCACGTGCGGATGAACGACGACGCCCGGCTCGGAGCGATCGTGATGGCAGGCGGCCTCGGCACGCGCATGCGCTCGGCCGTGCCGAAGCACCTGCATCCGCTCCTCGGTCGCCGGATGGTCGACTGGGTAGTAGAGGCCGCGCGGTCGCTCGGCGCGGATCCGCTCGTCGTCGTCGCCGGCCCCGCCAGCGTCTCCGCGTTCGTCGGGGTCGAGGTCGCGATTCAGCCCGAGCCCCTGGGAACCGGCGACGCCGTGCGATGCGCGCGAGGTGCGCTCGAGGGACGGGTGGACGATTTGCTCGTGCTCTCGGGCGACACGCCACTGCTTCGGCCCGACCTCCTCCGCGATCTCCTCACGACCCATCGGAGCGACGGCGCGGTCGCGACGGTCCTCTCCTTCGAGCCCGACGACGCCCGCAGCTACGGGCGCGTCCTGCGGAATGCCGAGGGCGGGCTCGCCGCGATCGTCGAGGCCGGCGACGCGACCCCCGAGCAGCTCGCGGTCCGCGAGGTCAACTCGTCCATCTACGTCTTCGGGGCAGAGCGGTTGTGGCGGGTCCTCGACCTGCTGACGCCGCACAATGTGCAGGGAGAGCTGTATCTCACGGACTCGGTGGGGCTCCTCGTCGCGGACGGGGATCGCGTCGCGGTGCACAAGGGAGGAGATCCGGTGGAGACGGAGGGCGTGAACACGCGTGCGGAGCTCGCGGACGCCGCGGCGACGCTACGCGACCGCATAAACGAAGCGCACATGCTGGCCGGCGTGACCATCGTCGACCCGGCGACGACGTGGATCGAGGCCGAGGTCGTGCTGGAGCCGGACGCCGTCATCCACCCGTTCACCGTGATCCGGGGCGCCTCGCGCGTCGCGGCGGGGGCCGAGGTAGGTCCGCACGCGGTGGTCGTGGATGCCGTCGTGGGTGCCGGAGCCCTCGTCGGTCCGTTCTGTTACCTTCGCCCCGGCACCGTGCTGGAGGCGGGAGCGAAGGCGGGCACGTTCGTCGAGCTGAAGAACACGCGGATCGGCGCGAGGACGAAGGTGCCGCACCTCTCCTACCTCGGCGACGCGGACGTGGGCGAGGACACGAACATCGCGGCCGGCAACATCACCGTCAACCTGGAGCACGAGACGAGGACGAAGCACAGGACGACGATCGGCAGCAACGTCAGGACCGGCGTCGACAATGCCTTCGTCGCCCCGGTGTCGATCGGCGACGACGCATGGATTGCAGCCGGTTCCGTGATCACAGAGGATGTACCCCCCGGCGCGCTCGCGATCGCTCGGGCGCGGCAGGAGAACAAGGAAGGACGCGGTGGAAAGCGGAACGATTGAGCAGACGCTGCCGGGCCTCGAGGCCGAGGTGCCGCACGCCGAGATGACGACCGGGCACGCGATCCCGCTGACGCCCCAGAAGCGCCTCATGGTGTTCTCGGGTCGCTCGCACCCGGAGCTGGCTTCGAAGATCGCCGAGCGGCTCGGCGTCGAGCTCGGGGAGATCGAGCTGACGACCTTCGCCAACGGGGAGACGTACTGCCGCTACGACGAGTCGATCCGCGGCGCCGACGTCTTCATCCTGCAGACGGGGTGCGAGCCGGTCGATCGCAACCTCATGGAGCTTCTCTTCATGATCCAGGGGGCGAGGCTCGCGTCCGCGAAGCGGATCACCGCGGTCATGCCGCTGTTCCCGTACGCGCGACAGGATCGGAAGGCGAAGCCGCGCGAGCCGATCTCGGCTCGGCTCGTCGCGGACATGCTCCAGCTCGCAGGCGCCGACCGGGTGTTGACGATGGACCTGCACGCCGGTCAGGTTCAGGGGTTCTTCACGATCCCCGTCGACCACATGACGGCGCTGCCACTCTTCGCCCGGCACTTCCGCGACCTCGGGCTCACGGGCTCCGGCGTCGTCTCGGTCTCCCCGGACGCCGGTAGGGCGCGGCTCGCAGTGCGCTTCGCGGAGATGATCGACGCCGACTTCGCGATCATGCACAAGACCCGGCCGGCGCACGACGAGGTCTCCGTGACCGAGATCGCTGGTCGCGTCCGCGACAAGGTCGCGATCGTCGGCGACGACGTGATCATGACCGGAGGCACTTTGCTCGCGAACGTCGCAGCGCTGCGCGAGAACGGCGTGAACGACGTCTGGGTCTTCGCCACGCACGGGCTCTTCTGTAACGGTGCTCTTCACCGGTTTGCCGACAGCGACATCACGGGGATCCTCGTCACCGACACGGTGCCGATCGATCCGCGTGAGCGTCCCGACAACCTCACCGTGCTCACGGTTTCGGGCCTGCTCGCGGAGACGATCATGAACGTCTTCGCCGATGACTCCGTGTCCGCGATCTTCGGCGGCGAGAACCAGCTCTTCTAGCTCTCCGGCCCGACGAATCCGGGGCCGCGCGCCCTACCTCACCCGCATGCTGTCGAGGACGCGAAGCGCGGTCGCTCGAGTCCCCGAGGTCGCTCGCCTCTCGAGTGCGACGTGGATCTGGATGAACCGTCCCGACTGACGAACCGCACCTGGTAGCTCGGCCCAGGCACTCGTACCGGGCGAAGCCCGTCAGCCGGAAGTGCTTCGGACGCCGTGGGAAGTCCCGCTCGCGGAGCGCTGCGCGGCGGGGGCTCCGACCGTAGTCCCACCCGTAGACGAACGCACAGGTCGAGGGCAGGCGGTCGAGGGCTCCCGCCGGTCGGTATCCGTTCGCATCGGAGCTGCCGCGGGGAGCGGATACGGGGCAACGGCCAGTATCTGCTTCGGGTACGTGACCGCTGTCAGCGGTCGCGACGTCGCCGACCAGGCGGCGGGTAGCGGACGGTGATGCCGTCTCCGCGAAACGTGTGCCAGCTCGACGGGATGGCCGTCGTCACGGTCAGCAGCACAAGTGAAGCGACGAGCCTCATCTGTTGAGAACGGTCGAGGACAGCTGGCGAGTCCCGCTTCCGCTCGAGCCGGCTCGGCTACAATCCGCCGCCGTGTCCGGGGACAGGTTCCAGCTCGAGGTGCAGGAGAGAGAGTCGCGCGGCTCGCGCGAGTCCCGACGGCTGCGCGCCCAGGGCCTCATCCCGGGCGTCCTCTACGGGAAGGGGCAGTCCCGCGCCATCGCCGTGGCCGAGCGAGACCTGCGCGCCGCGCTGACGGGCTCGTCGGGGATGCACGCGATCCTCGACGTCGTCCTCGAGGGGCAGAAGACCGTGCACCCGTCGATCCTCGCGGATCTGCAACAGGACCCGATCCGCGGCACGGTCTCGCACATCGACCTGCGCGAGGTGCGGCTCGACCAGCCCATCCAGGCGACGGTCGTCGTACAGCTCGTCGGCGAGTCGCAGGGGGTGAAGAACGGGGGCGTGCTCTCGCTCGTCAACCGCGAGGTCAACGTCGAGGCGCTGCCGATGGAGGTCCCGGAGCACATCGACGCCGACGTCTCGTCGCTCGAGGTCGGTGACGTCCTCCGCCTCGAGGACCTTCCCGCGATCGAGGGTGTGACGTTCCTCGACGATCCGCACGAGACCGTCATCGCGACCGTCTCCGCGCCGCGCGTCGAGGTCGAGCCCGTCGCCGAGGTCGAGGAAGGCGAGGAGGCCGAGGGCGAGGTCGCCGAGGGTGAAGAGGCGGCCGAGGCAGGGGAGCCCCCTGCCGACGAAGCATCCGACGAGGAGTAGCTCGTGCGCCTCTTTCGTCGGGGTGAGGTCGCCTCGACGCTCGATCTGCTGGTCGCCGGTCTGGGCAACCCCGGCCGCGAGCACGCGCGCGACCGGCACAACGTCGGCTGGATGGTCGTCGACGAGCTCGCCGGTCGGCACGGGGGCTCGTTCCGCTCGAAGTTCAGCGGCCGGCTGGCCGAGACCCGCGTGGGCGAGTCCCGGGTCGCCCTGCTCGAGCCCGAGACGTACATGAACGAGTCGGGCCGCTCGATCTCGGCGGCCGCTCGCTTCTTCAAGGTGCCTCCCGAGGACGTGCTCGTCGTCCACGACGACGTCGACCTCGAGGTCGGGCGCCTGCAGGCGCGACTGGGAGGGGGCCTCGCCGGGCACAACGGCCTCCGGTCGATCGCGCAGGCCCTCGGCACCCAGGAGTTCCTCCGCCTGCGCATCGGTGTCGGAAGGCCGGGTCGGGGAGATCCGCGTCCGGTCGCCGACTACGTCCTCTCCGCGTTCGCTCCGGAGGACGACGTCGACGCCATCGTCGCGGGTGCCGCGGACGCCGTCGAGTCGCTCGTCTCCGAGGGGCTCGACGTCACGCAGCAGCGCTTCAACTGAGCTGCTCTCGGTCCGCGCCGTCGGGCACGCGCCTGCCGGATGGGTTCCGGCACGAAGCCGTGTCCCACCCGTGACGGTTTCCCCGATATCGTCGACGTAGGGACACGGGAGTGCCCCTGGGGGTGTTTTCCGGGTGTTTCCGCAAGGGCCTCAGCGCCCCTTCTTCGGAGGATGGTCACGCAGGGCGCACACGCCGGATTCCGTACCTCAGCGGGGGAACGCCCGCCCGCCCGTGCGGGCTTCCGGGCACGCCACCCCGGCGGTCAGGGCACCGGATCGACCACGGTACGATGGGGCCGCGGGACGCCGTTCCCGTCGGCCGCATGGACCACACCGCCTCGCCCCTCACCGGCCTCGTGGACGAGCTCGCCCGGAGCGAGCGCTTCCGCGCGTACCTCGAGGAGTTCCCGGCCGACGCGCGCGTCTCCGAGGCAGCCCTCCCGCTCCTCCTGGCGGCCCTGCACCGCGAGCTCTCCGTGCCGCTCGTCTGCCTGGTCGCGGAGGACGCACAGGCGCGCGACGTCGCGGAGGCGGCCTCCTGGTATCTCGATCCCGCGAGCGTCGCGCTCCTTCCGAGCCGCGGCGTCCGCCTGGCTTCGGGCCTCGAGCCGCCCGCCCATCTGGTCGGGGAGCGCGCGCGGGCGCTGAGCGTGCTCGACGCCGGCGGGCTCGTCTGCGCCTCGGCGCGCGCGGTGACGGAAGGGCTTCCGGCGCGGCGCCTCCGTCCGGCGCCGATTCGCTTCACGGTCGGCGACGAGCCCGGCCTGGACGCGCTCGTCGAGGCTCTCGCACTCGCCGGCTACGAGCGAGCGGAGCGCGTCGAGGAACGGGGGCAGGTCGCGGTGCGCGGCGGGCTCGTGGACGTCTTCCCGAGCACGGGGCGGGAGCCGCTCCGCGTCGAGTTCTTCGGCGAGGAGATCGAGCAGGTCCGGGCGTTCTCGCCGTTCACCCAGCGCGCGCTCCATGCCGTCGGGGAGGCGACCGTGTTTCCGGCGGCCGAGCGCCGCCGCGACCTCGTGGAGGAGGAGGCCGACCCGTCACGTTCCGGGGAGGACCTGAGCCCGGTTCTCGGGCGGGCTCCCGACCTCGTCTGGCAGCCGGACGACGTGAGGAGAGCGTGGGAGGAGGAGGACGGGGTGGAGCCGCCGTCCCTCGCCGGCGCCGTCGAGCTCGACCCGTTTCCCCGTGCCCAGCCGCACGCCTTCGAGGCACAGCGCCCCGCCATCGCCGCGCGCGGGCACGCGGAGGCGGAGACGGAACTCGCATCCATGGTCCGACAGGGCAGGCGCGTGGTCGTCGCCTTCCCCCATCGCGGTGAGGCCATGCGCTCCGAACGCCTGCTCCGGAAGGTCGAGGCCGAGGTCGTCGACGCGGTCCCGGCCCTGCCGAATGCTGCGTCCGTCCGCTTCGTCGTCAGCCCCGCGCGCAGGGGGTTCGTCTGGCGCGAGCTCGGGCTCGCGCTGTTGCCCGACACGCAGGTCTTCCGCAAGCGGCCCCCGCGTGCCGATGCCAGGCTGGGGAAGGCGCTGCAGTCCTTCGCCGACCTCCGGACCGGGGACTACGTCGTCCACGAGGACCACGGCATCGGGCGACTGCTCGGGTTCGAGACGAAAACGGTCGCGGGCGTCACGCGCGACTACCTCCACCTCGCGTTCCGGGGGGAGGATCGCCTGTTCGTCCCTCACGAGCAGCTCGGGAAAGTCAGCCGCTACATCGGCGCAGACGCGAAGGCGCCGTCGCTCTCGAAGCTCGGAGGGAAGGCGTGGCTGAACCTGAAGAGCCGGGCGCGCGCATCCGTCCGCGAGCTCGCGGGCGAGCTTCTCGCGCTGTACGCGCAGCGGCAGCAGGCGCCCGGGTTCGCGCTCGACCTGGCGAACGACTGGCTCGAGCGCCTCGAGGCGTCGTTTCCCTACCGCGAGACGGACGACCAGCAGCAGGCGATCGAAGCCGTCAAGGAGGATCTCGAGGCGCCGCGGCCGATGGACCGGCTGGTCTGCGGCGACGTCGGCTTCGGCAAGACGGAGGTCGCGGTGCGGGCGGCGTTCGCGGCGGCGCTGAACGGAAAGCAGTCGCTCGTCCTCTGCCCGACGACGATCCTCGCGGAGCAGCACTGGAACACGTTCCGCGAGCGCTACCGCGACTTCCCCATCCGTGTCGAGATGGTCTCGCGCTTCCGGACGCGCGCGGACCAGAGCAGGATCCTCGAGGAGTTCCGCGAGGGAAAGATCGAGGTGCTGATCGGGACGCACCGGATCCTCTCGAGGGACGTGATCCCCAAGGACCTCGGGCTCGTCGTGCTCGACGAGGAGCAACGCTTCGGTGTCGCACAGAAGGAGCTGCTGCGCTCGCTCCGCCTCGAGGTGCACGTGCTCGCGCTGTCCGCGACCCCGATTCCGCGTACGCTGCACATGTCCCTGTCCGGGCTACGCGACATCTCGATCATCGAGACGCCGCCCGAGGGGCGACGCCCGATCCGGACGGACGTGGGGGAGTACGACGACGAGCTCGTGAGAACCGCGCTCGAGCGGGAGCACGCGCGGGAGGGACAGTCCTTCTACCTCCACAACCGCGTGGAGACGATCGACGAGGCCGCGGAGAAGCTGCAGCAGCTCTGCCCGGGCCTGCGCTTCCTCGTCGCGCACGGGCAGATGTCCGAGCGCGAGCTCGAGGAGCGGATGCACGCCTTCCTCGCGGGCGACGCGGACGTCCTCGTGTCGACGACCATCATCGAGTCCGGCATCGACATCCCGCAGGCGAACACGCTCGTCGTGGAGCGGGCCGACCTGCTGGGGCTCGCCCAGCTGTACCAGATCCGCGGCCGGGTGGGCCGCTCCGACGTCCTCGCCTACGCGTACCTCTTCTATCCGGAGGCGTCGGAGCTGACGCCGGAGGCTCGCGCTCGGCTCACCACCCTCGCCGACCACACGGAGCTCGGCGCCGGGTTCCAGATCGCGATGCGCGACCTCGAGATCCGCGGGGCGGGCGACCTGCTCGGGCAGGAGCAGTCGGGCCACGTCGCCGCTCTCGGCTTCGAGCTGTACGTGGAGATGCTGAACGAGGCGGTCGCGGAGCTCTCGGGCCAGGCGCGGGTTACCGCGCGCCCGGTGCGGGTGGACGCACGGGTGGACGCCTACGTTCCGGCGACGTACGTGGCCGCGGAGGCGCTCAAGATCGACCTCCACCGGCGGATCGCGCTCGTGGAGGACGAGACCGAGCTGCGCGAGCTGCACGCGTCGACCGAGGACCGCTACGGGCCCGTGCCGGAGCCGGTCGAGAACCTCTTCGCGATCCAGGAGGCGAAGCTGAAGCTCGCACGGCTCGGAGCGGACTACCTCGTCTTCCGGGGTGGGCGTGCGACCGTAGGGCCGCTCTCGCTCGGGTCCGCGGACGTCCGGGCGCTCCGGGAGGCGCGACCGACCGCGATCTACTCCGTCGAGAGGCGGGAGGTGTCGCTGCGGGTGGAGACGCTCAGGGATGCCCTGGAGCTGCCCGATGCTATAGTCGCGTCCCGGCTGGCCGCCTGATCGCGGCCTTTTTCGTGCCCGCGGGGCACACGGACCACAACGCCTGCTCAACACCGCCTCGGCTATAAGAGAACCGCTCCGATGAAGCTCCTGCGCGCCACCATCGCCGTTCTCGCCGCGACCGCTCTCGTGTTTCTCGCCGCCGCCTGCGGAGGAGGCTCCGGAAGCGTGCCGGAGGGCTCGATCGCGGTCGTGGATGGAACCGAGATCGAGCAGGCCGAGCTCGACGAGCTGATCGCGCGGGCGAAGAAGGGCTACGTCTCGCAGAAGCTCGATTTTCCGAAGGTCGGGACGACGCAGTTCCAGGACCTGCAGACCCAGTTCGTGCAGTACCTCGTCGAGCGCGTGGAGCTCGCGCAGAGCGCCGAGGAGCTCGGCATCTCGGTCACCGAGAAGGACAAGGACCTGGCCGTGAAGGACTTCATCACGTCGCGCTTCGACGGCAATCGGGCCGAGTACGTGAAGGCCCTCGACGAGCAGGGCTACACGGAGGCGGACTTCCGCGACACGCTCACGTTCTCGATCCTCTCGCAGAAGATCTTCGAGAACGTCACCAAGGACGTCGAGGTCACCGAGCCGGACATCCTCGCCTACTACACGCAGAACCAGTCCCAGTACTCGACGCCGGCGTCGCGCGACATCCGTCACATCCTCATCCAGGAGAAGAAGGCGAACGGCGAGACGGACTTCGCGAAGAGCAAGATCGTGGCCGATCAGGTGTACGAGGAGCTGAAGAGCGGCGGCGACTTCGCGGCGATCGTGAATGAGCGCTCGGCCGACACGGAGAGCAAGGCCTCCGGCGGGAAGCTCACGATCTCGGGCGGCCAGACGGTGCCCGAGTTCGAGAAGGTCGCGTTCGCGCTGAAGGAGGGCGTCGTCTCGCAGCCGGTGAAGACGACCTACGGGTACCACCTGATCGAGGCGCTGTCACCGCTGCGCAAGGCGAAGGTGACCCCGCTCGACGATGCTCGCGCGTCCATCCGCTCCACGCTGCTGCAGCAGAAGAAGGACGCGGCCACGCTGAAGTGGCTCGAGGAGCTCCGGAAGGAGTACGAGAGCAAGGTGAGCTACGCGGCGGGCTACGAGCCGCCCGAGCTGCCCGAGGAGACGACGACCGAGACCGGGAACCAGTAGGTTCCCCCTCGATGAGCCTCGCGGAGGCGCTTCTCGACCTCCAGGAGCTGACGCGGCGTCTGCGCCGGGACTGTCCGTGGGACCGCGAGCAGACCGCAGGGACCATCGTCCCGCACACCGTGGAGGAGGCCTACGAGGTCGCCGACGCTGCGCTGGCCGGCGACGACGGGGCACTCCGCGGCGAGCTCGGTGACCTGCTCTTCCAGGTGTACTTCCTCTCGCTCCTTCTCGAGGAGCGCGGGGCGGGGGACCTCGAGGCCGTGGCGCGCGAGCTCCAGGCGAAGCTCGTGCGCCGGCACCCACACGTGTTCGGCGACGCCGAGGCCGCGACCGCGGGCCGTGTCCGCGAGCGCTGGGACGAGCTGAAGACGGTGAGCGAGGGACGGTCAGGGATCTTCCACGACGTCCCGGGCTCCCTCCCGGCGCTCGTGCGGGCGCGGAAGGTCCAGCGCCGCGCGGCTGCCGTCGGCTACGACTGGCCGGACCTGGCCGGGCCTCTGGAGAAGCTCCGGGAAGAGAGCGGCGAGCTCCTGCAGGCGATCGGCGAGGCGCCCGGGCCGCGCCCCGAGACGGAGCCCGACGCGCGTGTGCAGCACGAGATCGGGGACCTCCTCTTCACGCTCGTGAACGTCGCCCGCCGTCTGAACGTGGACCCGGAGCTCGCGCTGCGCTCCGCGACCGACCGCTTCGTCACGCGCGTCGAGCTCGCCGCCGAGCTCGCCGCGGAGCGCGAGGAGGACTGGCGCGCGCTCGATCTCGACGCGCAGGATCGCTACTACGAGCAGGCGAAGGAGGCTCTGGGATGACGACCATCGCCCGAGTGCACGGCCGACAGGTCCTGGACTCGCGTGGGAACCCGACCGTCGAGGTCGACGTTCGGCTGTCGTCGGGGGCGCTCGGGCGCGCCACCGTCCCCTCCGGCGCCTCGACCGGCGAGCACGAGGCCGTCGAGCTGCGCGACGGGGATCCCCGCGTGTACCTGGGGAAGGGCGTGGGCCGCGCGGTCGCGAACGTGAACGGGGAGATCGCGGACGCGCTCGTGGGGATGGATGCCGCGGAGCAGCGCGCCGTCGACCGCGTGCTGCTCGACCTCGACGGGACCGCCAACAAGGGGCGCCTGGGCGCGAACGCGATCCTCGGCTGCTCGCTCGCGACCGCGAAGGCCGCGGCTGCCGCGGCGGGCCTGCCCCTCTACCGCTACCTCGGCGGCGACGAGGCGCGAACGCTCCCGGTGCCGCTCATGAACGTCGTCAACGGCGGCGCCCATGCGCAGAACCGGCTCGACCTCCAGGAGTTCATGGTCGTCCCCGCCGGCACGGAGACGTTCTCCGACGCGCTCCGGGTCGGGGCGGAGGTCTTCCACCACCTGAGGGCCGTGCTCCACGAGCGCGGCCTGGCGACGGGTGTCGGCGACGAAGGCGGGTTTGCGCCCGATCTCGAGTCGACCGCGGCAGCCATCGAGGCGGTCCTCGAGGCCGCCGAGCGCGCGGGGCATCGCGAGCGTGTCGCGATCGCGCTCGACCCTGCCGCGAGCGAGGTCTTCCGGGACGGGGTGTACGAGCTTCCGGGTGAGGGGAAGTTGCTCGAGCCGGGTGCGATGATCGACTTCTACGCCGACCTCGCCGATCGGTTCCCGCTCGTGTCCGTCGAGGACGGGCTCGACGAGAACGCCTGGGACGACTGGAGGGCGCTCACGGCGAAGCTCGGCGACCGAGCGCAGCTCGTGGGCGACGACCTCTTCGTCACGAACGTCGAGTTCCTCCGACGCGGGATCGAGGAGGGCGTCGCGAACGCGATCCTCGTGAAGGTCAACCAGATCGGCACCCTCTCGGAGACGCTCGACGTGATCGAGCTGGCGCGCGGGGCCGGGTACGCAACCGTCATCTCCCATCGCTCCGGGGAGACGGAGGACGCGACCATCGCCGACCTCGCGGTCGCCGTGAACGCCGGGCAGATCAAGACCGGCGCGCCGTCGCGATCCGATCGCGTCGCGAAGTACAACCAGCTCCTACGGATCGAGGAGGAGCTCGGGGACCGGGCGTTCTACCCCGGGTGGTCCGCCTTCCAGCGCGACCGCTAGCCTGGGCTGCCGTGGCCACGCCTGACCGTCGGACGAAGATCGTCGCCACCATCGGCCCCGCGTCGTCGGCGGACGGCGTGCTCGCCAGCCTGATCGAGGCCGGCATGGACGGCGCGCGACTCAACTTCTCCCACGGGACGCACGCGGATCACGGCGAGAGCGCGCGCCGCATCCGCGAGGCGCAGTCGGTCGCAGGACGACCGCTGGCGCTGATCGCGGACCTGCAGGGCCCGAAGATCCGCGTCGGCGACCTCGCCGAGCCGATGAGCCTGCGCGCGGACGACACCGTCGTCGTCGCGGGCGAGGCCTCCGCCCGCGACGGCGATCTCCCCGTTGCCCCCGCGGCCTTCGGGGCTGTGCTCGAGCCCGACCGCGACATCCTCATCGACGACGGCCTCCTCCGCCTTCGCGTGGAGCGGGTGGAGGCGGGGCGTGCGCTCTGCCGGGTCGTCATCGGCGGCGTGGTCAAGCCGCACAAGGGAGTCAACTTCCCCGGAGTCACGCTCCCGGTCCCCTCGCTCACGGAGAAGGACATCGCCGACCTCGAGTTCGCTCTCGGGCTTGGGGTCGACTACGTCGCCCAGTCGTTCGTCCGCTCCCGAGCCGATGTCGCGGCGCTGCGCGCCAGGATCGAGCAGGCGGGCTCGGAGGCCTGGGTCATCGCGAAGATCGAGCTCCAGCAGGCGGTCGCCGACCTGCCCGACATCCTCGACGAGGCCGACGCGGTGATGATCGCGCGCGGAGACCTGGGCGTCGAGGTGGGGCCCGCCGAGGTGCCGCTGCTCCAGAAGCGGATCATCCTCTCGGCACTCGAGCGCGGAAAGCCCGCGATCACGGCGACGCAGATGCTCGAGTCGATGATCAGCCGTCCCGAGCCGACGCGCGCGGAGGCCTCGGACGTCGCCAACGCGATCCTCGACGGCACCTCGGCAGTGATGCTGTCCGCCGAGACGGCCGTCGGCGAGTACCCGATCGAGTCGGTGGAGACGATGGCGGAGATCGCCCGCGCGGTCGAGCCGAGCCTCGGCTATCGCCACCAGCTCCCCGCTGCCGCGGAGGCGCCGACCGTCGGGCGTGCCATGTCCAACGCCGCGTGCGATCTCGCGGAGGCGCTCTCGGCGAAGGCGATCCTCGTGCCCACGTTCACGGGACGGACGGCGTCGGCCGTGGCACGTCTCCGCCCGCAGCGGCCGATCGTCGCGCTGACCCACGTCCGCACGTCGCTCCAGCACATGGCGATCGAGTGGGGCGTGACACCGCTCGAGATCGAGCAGTCGACCGACGTCGACGACCTGTGGCGACGCTCGATCGACGCCGCGCGCGATGCGGGCATCGTCAGCGCGGGGGACCGGGTCGTGCTCACCGCCGGGACGGCGGTGAACATCCCGGGGTCCACCAACGTCATCAAGGTCGACACCGCCTGAGGACCGAAGGCCGCCGACCTCGGGACCTGACGCCGCGGGCCGCCGGCCTCGGCCGAGGCTCGGCCACGGAGGGACGGACGCCTCCGCGGAGAACCTGGCGGCGTGGCAGGGAGGGCGACGACGACGAGGCCTCGGGCGCATGCACGCGCGAAGCGGACCCGCTTCTGGCGACGGCGGCTGCGCCTCGTCTGTCTGGTCGTCGCGGTCGTCGCGGCCGTGTACCTGTACTACCAGCCGATCGCGTCGTACCTCGAGACGCGCAACGAGCTGACCGCCGAGCGGACCGAGGTCGAGACGCTCCGGGTCGTGAAGGCCGAGCTGGAGCTGCGGCTCGTGACGTCGACCAGTGTCGAGGCAACGCGGCGGGAAGCCCGCCGGATCGGCTACGTGCGACCCGGCGAGCAGCTCTTCGTCGTCAAGGGGATCCCTGCCTGGCGGCGTGCTCAGCGTACGCTCGGGGACGATGGATGACCGCGCGATCGTCGAAGCGCAGCTCGGGCGCCCACCGCGTGCCTTCCGTGGGGTTGCTACCCGCTGCCCGTTCGGCCGTCCGGCGGTAACCGAGCAGCACCCGTACGACCGCGACGGCCGACCGTTCCCCACGACGTACTACGTGACGTGCAGGCACCTCGTCGCCGCGATCGCGAGAGTGGAGGCCGCCGGGGGAGTCGAGCGCTGGAGTCGTCGCGCGACCGACGATCCGCGACTCGCCGAGTCGCTGGCGAGCGCCTCGGACGAGCAGGGCAGGATCCGACACGAGCTCGTCGGGGAGGAGCCCCTCGGCGACGGGGGAGCATCGCTCGATCTCGGGATCGGCGGCTCGCGGTCACGGGGCAGCCTGAAGTGCTTGCACGCGCACGCGGCGTTCGCCCTCGCGCGCCCCGGCTATCTGCTCGGAGAGCGCATCCTGGCCGAGATCGAACCGCTGTGGCCGGCCGATCGTTGCTGCGCCGAGGGTCTCCAGGGGAGCGGCTAACCTCAACCTCCGTGGCGGCCGACGTCGAGAGCGCGAGGCGCGACTGGGAGGACGCCCACCGGCGGCTCACGCAGGTCGAGACCGAGCTGCGTGCGGGAGGCGCGGTGCATCGTCAGCTCCGGGTTCTGACCGAGGAGCGGCGAAAGCGGGTCGGCTCGACGTTCACGCTCGCGGAGCTGGCTGCCGAGTGCACGCATGCCGACGACTGGGCCCGGGATGCGGTCGCCCACGCTCCGTTTCCCGGCTGGCTGTCGTCGCTGACCGTCGTCGAGGGGGCGGCCTTCCACCTGTACTCGCGGGGCGCACCGGACTACGAGCCGTGAGCGGCATCGAGCGACCCCGGCGGCCCGCGGCGCCGAGTCGTCGGGATCGGATCGCCCGTGGCGTCCTGGTCGTGGTGGTCGCCGCTCTCGCGTTCCTCCTCGGGATCGCCTTCGCCCGCACCCTGGACGAGCGTCCGAGGTCGGGCGGCGCGGTCACCGACGTGCGTACGCTCGAGCCCCTTCCGCAGCAGCCGCCCGCCCGGACGGTGACGGTAACCGTGACCTCACCCTGATCGCCGTAGCGAACGCGAGGTCTTTCGCCGGGGCACCCCAGCCCACCACCCGCTGCCAGCGTATCGCCGTAAGCGGCACGCATGGGGCACGGGTTCGTGCCGAGAGGCGAACGATGTCCGTCGGACGCGGGCCGCGCCCGTACCGGCCCGCCTAGAGCTCCTCGGATGCCTCGAGGAGGCCGCCCACGATGATCCCGAGCGCGCAGACGAGGCTGATCCAGATGCCGATGCCACGGTGCGCGAAGAAGAACGTGTCCGGAATCGAGACGAGACGGACTAGCACGAGGATCGTCCCGAGCGCGCCGAGGGCGATGGTGACGAGGCTCTCAGGGACGGCTGCGGGGAGCGCGACCCCGATCTCCCGCAGGACCACGAGGAGCACGGCGGTGAGCCCGACGAAGAGCACGATCTTGCCGATCGTGCCGGTGTGCCAGCCGATGACGGATACGGTCGTGTTCTCCCCCTCGCCCGTGTACCAGCCGGTGAGGGCGGAGAGCGCGAGGAGCAACCCGAACATGAACGTCAGCCGCTGGCCGAGGTCCGGTGAGCGCCCAGCGCCGAACGGCGTCCGCACGCGGGCGAGGGGACCTCCGCGTTCCATCGCGGGAACAGTATGGGTTCCTCGGCGGCCGTGCGGCGGCCGAGGGGGGCTGTCCGGGGGGGGCGGCGCGGCCTCGCGCGGCGTGCTTCGACTGTCGATCCGTTCGTGCCCCTTTACAATCTCACCGTGGCGAAGTCGGCGCCCACCACTGCCTCCGACGAGGCGCCGCCGCTCGATCCCGGGGCGGTCGATCGCGCCTACCGGTTCCATCGCGCACGGCGTGCCGCGCGCGAGCGTCGGCACCGCGAGCGGCGCTGGGCGGGGGTGCGCTTCTGGCTCGTCCTGCTGCTTGTCGTCGCCGGGGTGGTGCTCCTGGCGGCGCAGACGCTCGGCGAGATCGAGCGACTCTTCGGGCTCTAGGACGCGTGCTCCGCAGGAGCGTCGAGGGGAGACGCGGGAGCCTCGCGCTCGGCGCGCTCGTGTTCGGCGCGGGTATCGGCGCCCTCGCGACCGAGATCAGCGCGTCGCGGCTGCTCGCGCCGTACTTCGGCTCGTCGACGATCGTGTGGGCGAACCTGATCGGGATCGTGCTCGCGGCCCTCGCGCTCGGCTACTGGTTGGGTGGGCGCCTCGCCGACCGAAGGCCGGAGCCGGCGCTGCTCGGCTTCATCGTCCTCGCGGCCGCCGTTTGCGTGGCCGCGATCCCGTTCGTGGCCAAGCCGCTCCTCGACCTGACCGTGGAGGGTCTCGACGAGGCATCGGCCGGGTCGGTCGTGGGGAGCTTCCTCGGTGTGCTCCTGCTCTGCGCGCCGCCCGTCGTCCTGCTGGGGATGGTCTCGCCGTTCGCGATCCGGCTCGCAGTGTCGTCCGTCGAGACCGCGGGCGCCGTCGCCGGCAGGCTGTACGCGCTCTCGACCGCCGGCTCGCTCCTCGGCACGTTCCTCCCGGCGCTCGTGCTCATCCCGGCGATCGGGACCCAGCGAACGTTCCTCGTGATCGCCGCGTTGCTCGCGATGTCCTCGTGCTTCCTTCTCGGCGCCCGCTACCTCGTGGTCGCGGCGGCGCTGGCGGCGCTCGTCGCCGTGCCTCCCGGCGCGGTGAAGGCGGAGGCGGGGCTGCTGCACGAGGAGACGTCCTATCACCAGTACATCCAGGTCGTCGAGCGCCCGGACGGGCGCCGCGTCCTGCAGCTGAACGAGGGGATCGCCGTGCACTCGGTGTGGCAGGCCCACTCCGTGCTGACCGGTGGCGTCTGGGACGCGTTCCTCGCCGTGCCGCCGCTTCTCGGGCGGCCGCTCGAGCGGGTCGCGATCCTCGGCAACGCGGCGGGCACGACGGCGCGTGCGCTCGGCGTCTACTACCCGGAGGCCCGGGTGGACGGGGTCGAGCTCGACCCGGCCGTGAGCCGCGTCGGGCGTCGCTACTTCGGGATGGACGAGATCCCGCGCCTCAGCATCCACGACGCCGACGCGCGCCCCTTCCTGCGCTCCACCGACACGCGCTACGACCTGATCGTCGTCGACGCGTACCACCAGCCGTACGTCCCCTTCTACCTGGCGACGCGCGAGTTCTTCCGGCTCGTCCGGGATCACCTCGCGCCCGGCGGCATCGTCGCGCTGAATGTGGCCAGGGTTCCCGACGACGACCGGCTCGTCCGCGCGATCGGAAGCACGCTCGTCGCGGAGCTCCCCCAGGTTCTCGAGTGGCCGGCCCTCCGCTTCAACACCATCGTCCTCGGCTTCACGACGGCGCTCGAGCGGGACGAGCTCGCGCGGCGCCTGCGCTCCGGTCCCGGTGACCTCGCCCCGCTGCGCGAGCTTCTCGCGCGCGAGGCGCGGCCCCTCACCAGCTCGGGCCGGCCCTGGACCGACGACCGCGCTCCCGTCGAGTGGCTGACCGATCGCATGATCGTCTCGTACGCGGCGGAGGGCGGGCGCCTCGACGAGGACTACCTGCCGACACGCCCTCCTGCGCCATGATCTCGCTGGAGCGACGGGACGGCCGCCCGCTCCGCATCGGCCATCGAGGGGCCGCGGCGCTCGCCCCGGAGAACACGCTCACCTCGTTTCGCGCCGGGGTCGCGGCCGGGGTCGACCTCGTCGAGTTCGACGTGCTCGACCTGCGCGGCGGCGAGATCGTCGTCGCGCACTCCGACGACCTGCACGAGGTGAGCCACGGGATCGCGCGGGGGACCGTGCGCGACAGGTCGCTCGCAGAGCTGCGCGAGCTGTGCCCCGAACTTCCCACGCTCGACGAGGCGCTCGTGTTCTTCGCCGAGGAGGCGCGGGAGGTCGGTGTCCACGTCGATCTGAAGTCGGAGGGGGCGGTACCGGAGGTCGCCGCTGCGCTCGGTCGCTTCGGGCTCCTGGAGCGCACGCTCGTGAGCTCGTTCGACGCGGACGCGCTCCGTCGGTTCGGGGCCCTCGCGCCCGGCGTGCGCACCGGAGCCTCGTTCCCCGAGGACAGGATGGGCATCCAGGCTCGGCGAGGATCGGCTCTCCTGGTCTGGACAGGGCTCCGGGCGCTCCGCGTCGTGACGCCGCTTCTCGTCGGGCGGCTCCTCTCCCGTGCCAACGCGAGCGCCCTCGTCGCCCACCACGTGCTCGTCGGCCCCGCCGCCGTACGCGCGGCGCACGCCCGTTCGTCGGCAGTCGTCGCCTGGACGGTGGGAGACCGCCGCGAGCTGGCGCGAATGGACGCCGCCGGGGTCGACGCGGTCGTTGCTGACGATCCGACGATCTTCGTCTCTACACTGATGTCGTGAGCATGGGAGCGCGCGCGTTACTGGCTGGGCTGGTCGTGGCCGCGGCCGTCGTGGGCCTGGCGACCTCGTTCGGCCTGGCGGCTGCCGCCGACGCCGGGCCGGGGCAGACGACGACCACCACGACGACCACGACGGAGCCTCCTCCGCCGACCGAGCCCCCTCCGACGGATCCCCCGAGCGAGCCTCCGCCCGCGCCGCGGCCCGCTCCGATCGCGTTCGGCGTGACGGTCGGCGGCGTGTCCGTCGGCGGGATGTTCCCGTCGGAGGCCGCCGGGGCCGTGAAGAAGGCGTACGCGCGCCCGCTGCCGCTCGTCGTCAGCGACACGCGGACGATCCGCCTCGCGCCGGGAGCTCTCGGCGCACGTCCGAACTTCCCGAAGGCGATCCTGCAAGCGCGGAAGGCGAGGCCGGGGAGGATCGTCCCGCTCGACGTCGCGGTGTCCGTCGAGCGGATCCGGACGTACGTCGAGCGCCTCGGCCGCGACCTCGACCACGAGCCTGCGGATGCGAAGGTCGTGCTCCGCGGGATCCGACCCCGGGCGGTCGAGGCGCACGAGGGGCGGCATCTGAAGCTGCTCTCGAACTCGCGCGCGATCCGCTTCGCCATCAAGCGCAACACCCGCACCGCGCTCCCGCTCGCGTGGGACGTCCGCAAGCCGAAGGTGCTGTCGGTGAAGTACGTCGGCGCGATCGTGATCCTCCGCAACTCGAACCGGCTGCTCTACTACGACGACGTGAAGCTGGTCAGGAGGTTCGGCGTCGCGACCGGACAGGCGGCCTACCCGACCCCGCTCGGCGACTACGAGATCGTGAACATGCAGCGGAACCCGTGGTGGTATCCGCCGCCGTCGCCCTGGGCCGCCGAGTCCGATCCCGTGCCGCCCGGGCCGGGGAACCCGCTCGGCACGCGCTGGATGGGGATCTCGGCGCCGTACGTGGGGATCCACGGCACCCCCGACGCCGCCTCGATCGGCTACTCGGCCTCCCACGGGTGCATCCGGATGCGCATTTCCGATGCGGAGTGGCTGTTCCGGCACGTGGAGATCGGGCTGCCGGTCTTCATCGTCGCCCGGTAGCCGTCGATGGCCCGCCGCGCGCGGCTCGTCGCCCAGGGCGTGGCCATCGGGCTCGTCGCTCTCCTGTTCACGCTCCTCGTGTGGGCCCTCGTCACCGACGAGGGAGGCGACCTGGCCGCGGCCGCCGCGCGCGGCGAGCGGCCCCCGGCTCCCGAGTTCGAGCTCGAGCGGCTCGACGTGGACGGCGAGCTCGCGCTCGCGTCGCTGCGCGGCAAGGCGGTCGTCCTCAACGTGTGGGCCTCGTGGTGCGTCCCCTGCCGGGAGGAGGCGCCGTTCCTGGAGCAGATCTGGCGCGAGAGACGTACGCGTGGCCTCGTGGTCGTCGGCCTGAACGCGAAGGACTTCCGCCGCGACGCCCGGCGCTTCACGCGCAGGTACGACCTCACGTTCCCCGTCGTCTTCGACGGTCCCGGCGACACGGCCGGGCGCTACGGCGTCACGGGCTTCCCGGAGACGTTCGTCCTCGACCGCGAGGGCCGCGTGATCGAGACCTTCATCGGCGCGATCAACTCGGAGGAGGACCGCGCCGACCTGGCGGCAGCCGTCGACCGCGCGCTCGAGTCGTGACGCGCGTCGCCGCTGCCGCGCTCGTCGCGCTGTGCGCGGCCGCCGTCGTACCGGCGGGCGCGTGGCCCGCGCCGCCGAACGCCGCCGATCTGGAGGCGGAGGTGGTCTGCCCCGTCTGCGAGACGACGCTCGACCAGTCGAATGCGCCCGTCGCCGAGCGGATGAAGCTGTACATCCGCGAGCGCCTCGCAGCCGGGGACACGGAGCGGGAGATCAAGGACGCGCTCGTGCGCGAGTTCGGCCCGGGCGTCCTCGCGACGCCGGAGAAGAGCGGCTTCGGGCTCGTCGCCTGGCTCGTCCCGCTCGCGGTGCTCGCGGTCGGGGCGGTGGTCGTCGGCCTGCTCGTCCGCAGGTGGAGCCGGTCCCGCGAGGGAAGGCCCGAGGAGGGCGCGCTCGACCCCGAGCTCGAACGTCGCGTCGACGAGGAGCTCGCGCGCTTCGACGGCTGATGGGTCCGCTCCTCTCCGTCGCGCACGACCGCCCCCGCCTCGTCGGCGCGGGCCGAGCCCGGCTCCGGCGGGCGTGAGCCCGACCGCGATACCCGTGTCCTTCCTCGCGGGGCTCGTCTCGTTCCTGGCGCCCTGCGTGCTCCCGCTCGTGCCCGGCTACCTCTCGGCGGTCTCCGCGGTGGACGCGGACAAGCTCGGAGAGCCGGGCAACGCCCGGCGCGTGGTGGTTGCCAGCGTCCCCTTCGTCCTCGGCTTCACGACGTTCTTCGTGCTCCTCGGCACGGGCGCGGCGCTCGTCGGCGGCCGTCTGCTCGCCGACCAGTTCCTCCTCGAGCGGATCGCGGGGTTCGTGCTCGTGGTGTTCGGGCTCGCGCTCATGGGACTGCTGCCCTGGCCCGAGCGCCTCCTCGGCGCCGGCCTGCTCGAGGGAGCCCAGGACCGCGGCTCGCGCTTCCTGCTCGGCGGCGCGTTCGCCGTGTGCGCGGCGCCGTGCATCGGGCCGGTGCTTGCGGCGACGCTCGTCCTGGCCGGATCGTCCGACACCGTCGCGGAGGGTGCCGTGCTCCTCGCCTTCTACTCGCTCGGGCTCGCGGTGCCGTTCGTGCTCGCGGGCGCCGTGTTCTCGCGCGCCATGGGCGCGTTTCGCTGGGTCCGGGACCACTATCGCGTCGTCCAGGTCGTCGGCGGCGGGACGATGGTGGCGCTCGGGCTGCTGCTCTTCTTCGAGCGGTTCTACGTGCTGCGCGTCTACCTCAACCGCTTCCTCGAGTGGGTCGGGCTCGAGCCGACCTGGTGACTGCTCTGGTGACTGTCCCCCCAGGGGACTGTCACCTGCATTTCCACGGTCAGACCCGCGGTGGCGGCAGCGCCAGCGACCCGCCCGTGACGAGGCTGCGTGCATGCTGCACGTCCTCGAGAATCCGGTCGACGTCGACGCCTCGATGCGCAGGGCGGTACGCGTCGAGCCGGCGCGCAGCCTTCTCGAGCTGGCGCTCGCAGCCGGGGCGATTGCCTCGCGTCGCGTGGAGCCAGGCGACCGCGACGTGGACGAGCCCCTGGAGGAAGTCCCGTTCCGCGGGAGGGGCGTCGCGCCACTCGTCCTCGAGCTCCTCGTGAGCCTCGAAGTACGCGCCCGCCCGGATGAGCTCGAGGCCCTCCTCGAGTGCCATGGGGCGAAGTATCCGCAGCGGCCGCCTTCAGGGATTCCAGCGACCGGAGTTCGCGGGAGCGGACTCCGGTCTTGCGGAGTGCTGGGGCGCAGTATCCGCAGCGGCCGCCTGCCTGGCTCGTGAGACCTCGAGCACGCGGCCGCGAAGCGGCCGCCTTCAGGGATGTCCAGCGACCGGAGTTCGCGGGAGCGGACTCCGGTCTTGCGGAGTGCTACTGTCGGGCGGTGCCGACGATCCTGCTCGTCGGGGTCGATCTCTTCTTCCGCGGAAAGCTCGAGACCCTGCTTCCGGGCCATCGCTTCGTCACGAGCGACAGCGTCGACGCGCCCGACCTCGTCATCGCGGACATCGCGAGGATCGAGCCCGAGGAGGTCGTCGACGCGTGGCCCGACGTCCCGATCGTCGGGTTCACGAACCACACCGACCGGGCCGGCCTCCAGCGCGCGCACACCGCGGGATTCGACCAGGTGATCGTCAAGTCCGCCCTCGTCGAGCGAGCGCCCGAGCTCGTCGCCGAGCTCACCACGTAGGCGGCGCCCCCACGCCTGCGGGAGGGTCGGGCCGTCCGGCTAGACTCGGGCGCGTGACGTACATCATCGCCGAGCCCTGCATCGACATCAAAGACCGCTCGTGTGTGGACGTCTGCCCGGTCGACTGCATCCACGAGTACGAGCGGATCCTCGTGATCGACCCCGAGGAGTGCATCGACTGCGGGGCCTGCGAGCCCGAATGCCCCGTGGAGGCGATCTTCCCCGAGGACGCCCTCCCGGACAAGTGGAACGCCTTCGTCGAGATCAACTACGCGTTCCCGGACGCAGGCAAGATCAACTCGCTCACGGACGCGTACGCGTCCGAGCACGACGTCCACAACGTCCTGCCGGAGTAGCCCGGAAGCGGGGCCAGGCGATCTCAGGGGCAGCAACCAGCTAGCGGCGGGCCGCGGAGGGTGGGAGCTCGACCCTGATGGTGGAGCCTCGCGGCTCCGAGACCTCCGAGCTCGACCGCGCGTTGAGGGTCGCGGCCCTCTCGGCGAGCGCCTCGAGCACCGCGCTCCGCCGCTCGGGGAGCCCGTCGTCCGACACGACGAGCTCCGCCCCCTTGTTGGCGAGCGGACGCAGCGAGATCGTGACGCGGCTCGACCCGCGGCGGAGGGACTGGTCGATCGCCTCCCGTACGATCTGGTAGAGCGCGATCAGGGCGTTGTCGCCGAGCTCCGCGGCGTGCGCGAGGTCGAGGTCGAACTCCACCTCGCGCGTCGCGGCGATGCGGCGCGCGAGCGTGTCCACCGCCGCGGCGAACCCGAGCTCGTGCAGCGTCCGGGGCTCGAGGTCGTCGCACAGCGCCCGCAGCTCGCGGGACGTCGTCCGGGAGAGCTCGAGCGCGCGGGCGAGCAGCGCCTCCGCGCCGTCGCCCTGGCCGTCTCGGACCGCCGCGACCGCCGTGTCGAGAATCTGCGCGATCGCCGAGAGGTGCTGGACCGGTCCGTCGTGGAGAAGCTCCGCGAGCCGACGCCGCTCCTCCTGCTCCGCGAGGATCCGCTCCCCGACGAGCGCTCGCTCGGCGTCGTCCTGGGTCAATCGATCATCGCCTCGCGCAGCGCGATGGCGACGGCCTGGGTTCGGGTGTCCGCCTCGAGCTTCGCGAGGATGTGGCGCACGTGGCTCTTCACCGTCTCCTGGCTGATGAAGAGCTTCTGGGCGACGTCGACGTTCGACATGCCGTCGGCGAGGAGCTGCAGGATCTCCCGCTCGCGGGGAGTCAGGACGTCCATCTGGCCGCGACCCGCGATGAACTCCGCCATGAGGCCCGGGTCGACGAACGTCTCGCCCGCGGCGACCTTCTCGATCGCGCGCAGGAGCGTCTCGTGCGGGGTCTCCTTCAGGATGTACCCGCGCGCGCCCGACTCGAGCCCACGCTGCAGGAGCGAGCGCTCGCCGTACGCCGTGAAGATGAGCACCGCCGTGTCCGGCACGCGCTCGAGCAGCGTCTCCGTCGCCTCGAGGCCGTCCATGTCCGGCATCCGCAGGTCCATGATCACGACGTCCGGCCGCCGCCGTTCCGTGAGGGCGACCGCCGAGGCACCGTCGTTCGCCTCGCCGATGACGCGGATGCGCGGCGAGCGGGAGAGCGCGAGGCGGAGCCCTTCGCGCACGACCTCGTGGTCGTCGGCGATGAGGCAGGTGATCTCGTCGGCCACGCCGCGATTCTACGGCGTGCCGCGGCAGGCTCCTTCCTCGAACGTCCTAGACCGCGAGCCGGAGCTGGGGCTGGTCCGGCCACGCGGGTCGTCGGGTCGGTGGCGGGACGTGCCTCACGGGGGTCGCGCGAGAGCTTCCACGCACGCGCTCGCGGAGTGGCTCGGCGAAGGACGCGGGCAGGTAGGCGCGTCCCGCGAAGAGCTGCTCGTAGCGGGCGACCTCCGCCGGCCAGTCCTGCTCGAGCGCCTCGAGGAAGTGCTCGCGCGTCCCGGGTCGGAGATGGAGCGGGCTCGCCCAGATGCTCCGGGCGCCCGCCTCCCGGGCCGCGCTCACGACCGCTTCGAGCTGCCCGGGCCCGTCGGACAGGCCGGGGAGGATCGGGGCCATGCCGACGCCGACGGCGATCCCCGCTTCCGCCAGCACCCGGATCGCCCGGAGGCGGCTCTCCGGCGGAGCGGTGCCGGGCTCGGTCGTGCGCCAGACGCGCTCGTCGAGGGTGGGGAGCGAGAAGTAGACGCTCACCTCGGCGCGGGACGAGGCGTCCTGGAGCACGTCGACGTCGCGGACCGCGAGCGGGCCGCGGGTGATGATCGAGAACGGCGTCCACGCCGCGGCGAGCTCGACCAGGCACGCGCGCGTGAGCCGGAACCTTCCCTCCGCCGGCTGGTACGGGTCGGTCGCGGCTCCCAGGGACACGCTCTCGCGCCGCCAGGTAGGCCTCGCGAGCTCGGCGCGGAGCACCTCCGCGACGTTGACCTTCACGCGGATCGACCGGCCGTAGCGATCGTCCGAGGGGCGGTCGGCCCGCTGCTCGAAGTGGCGGACGTAACAGAACGTGCACCGGTGGACGCAGCCCATATACGGGTTCAACGACCACTTGAACGGCATCCCGCGAACCGCGTTCAGGGCGGACTTGCACGGGTCGAGGCGGTACTCGGTACGCACCCGTCGAGGATAGAACATACGTTCGATAAGGGCAAGCCGCCGTGGGCGAGCTCGCGTCCGGCCCACGAGCTAGCGGAAGCGCCGCTCGTACAGGACGTCCTCGTGGACGCGGGCGAACCGCTCGCGCACGGCCTGCCCGTCGTCACCGAGGTAGTGCGCGAAGACCTTGACCGGCCGGATCCC
Organism: uncultured Actinomycetes bacterium; assembly: GCA_963750595.1. GTDB lineage: Bacteria > Actinomycetota > Thermoleophilia > Gaiellales > Gaiellaceae > GMQP-bins7. Next base: position 187,114 of record CAVVRG010000006.1, read on the forward strand.
GTCGGACGTGACCGGGAACAGGTCGCGAAGCCCCTCGTCGAGCTCGACGTACACGTGCAGGTAGGAGGAGACGACGCCGAAGCCCCTGGCCTCGTACCATGCCCGCGCCGCGAGGTCGTCGCGGGTCCACGCCTCGAACCGGACGAGGTCGTGCCCCGTCGCCCGTCGCTCGGCCTCCTCGAGGAGCGCCGTTGCCACACCGTGGCGCCGATGGTCGGGATGAACCGCGAGGTGCCAGATCATTCCTCCGAGGCCCGGCCGGGCCTCGCACACGGAGCCGGGCTCCTCCTCGCACTCGACGTCGATCAGGCCCACGACCTCTCCCTCGCGCTCGGCGACGAGCTCGATCGCAGGATGCTCGTACCGCTCCTTCGCCGTGCGGACGTCGTCGAAGAACGCCGAGTCGAGGAACGAGAGGACGCGGCACACGACCCACCCGCGCTCGTCGCCGTCCCGATACGGGCGGATGCGTATCGCACCGGACATGCGGTGATCCTAGAAGGCGCGGCCAGCAACCATCTAGAGTCGTCCGATGGACGAGCTCGTCGACGGGATCAAGCGGGTCACCCTGCCGCTGCCGACGAGGCCCGGGCACGTGCACGCCTACCTGCTGCCGGGCTCGGAGGGATGGATCGTCGTCGACACCGGGGTCGGGATCCCGGAGGCGAAGGAGGCCTGGGCCGCCGAGCTCGACCGGGCGGGCGGCCCGGTTGCGGCGATCTTCGTCACGCACTTCCACCCGGACCACGTGGGAGCGGCCGCCGACCTGCACGAGCTCACCGGTGCGCCCGTGTACCAGGGCGCGCTCGACTACGCGCAGTGCGAGCTCGTGTGGGGCAACCCGGCGTGGCCGGAGCGGCTCGTCGAGTGGTTCCGGCTGCACGGAGCGCCCGACGACGTGACGGAGGAGCTCGTCGGCCAGAGCTCGCTGTACCGGCCGTTCATCCGCTACCAGCGGGACCCGATCCTGGTGGAGGCCGGGGAGCACCTGAACGGGTGGGAGCTCGTCGCCGCCTCGGGGCACGCGGACGGCCAGCTCTGCCTCCTCAAGGACGGCGTCCTCGTCGCGGCGGACCACGTGCTCGGGAGGATCACGCCGACGGTCGGGCTCTGGCCGGCGAGTCGCGCCGACCCGCTCGGCGACTACCTCGAGGCGCTCGAGCGCACGGTCGAGCTCGCTCCGGACGTCGCCCTTCCCGGTCACGGGGACGTCGTCGAGGATCCCGTGGCGCGCGCGAAGGAGCTCCAGGAGCACCATCGCCTGCGTCTCGAGGAGACGGCCGCGGCACTCGATCCCGAGCCGAGAACGGGCTACGAGCTGTCGTACTCCCTGTTCGGGGCCGACCTGAAGCCGGCGGGCCGCCGCTTCGCGATCGCCGAGACGCTGTCCCACCTGGAGCGCCTGGTCCGGCAGGGAGCTGCCGCCCGGGACGAGAGCGTCGGGGCCGTCGCCTATACTGCGGCCTGATAGATGGTGGACGACCACCCGCCTAGTACCGGCGCCCCGACAGGGGCGCTGCCGTCTCTCAGCAGGATGACCGGCCTCCGCGGCGAGGCGTCGTCGTGAGCACGCCCCTCCGCATCGCCGTGGTGCTGCTGCTCGTCGCCGGCAACGCGATCTTCGTCGCCGCCGAGTACGCGCTCGTCACCGGGAGGCGGAGCAGGCTCGAGGAGCGAGCGTCCCGCGGCGGGCGTGGCGCCAAGACGGCGCTGCGCCTGATGGACGACCCGGTCCGCTTCATCTCGACCGTGCAGGTCGGGATCACGATCTTCGCCATCCTCCTCGGTGCGATCGGCGAGCCGCTGATCTCGGGGCTCATGGAGCCTCCGCTCTCCACCACCGTCGCGTTCCTGGTCTCGTTCGCGATCCTGACGTACCTCTCCGTCACCGTCGGCGAGCTCGTTCCGAAGGCGGTCGCGCTGCAGAAGGCCGAGCCGCTCGCGGTCGCGCTCGCGGTGCCCCTCGACTGGCTCGCGCGGATCGCGCACCCGGTCGTGTGGGCCCTCGAGCTCTCGGCGAACGCAGTGCTCCGCCTGCTGCGGGTGAAGCCCGCGCCGGCGGGGATGATCGCGTACACGCGAGAGGACATCCGCCACAGCGTCGCGGCTGCCGAGGACGTGGGGGAGCTCCAGACGGCCGAGGAGGAGATGCTGTACAAGGTCTTCGACTTCGCCTCGAAGGAGGTCTCGGCGGTGATGGTGCCGCGTCCCGAGGTCGTCGGGCTGTCGGTAGACATGCCGCCCGAGGACGTGCTCACGGTCGTCGTCGACTCCCCCTACACGCGCTACCCGGTCTACCGCGTGTCGCTCGACGAGATCGTCGGGGTGCTCCACGTCCGCGACCTGTTCGCTGCGATGCACGACCTGGGCATCGCGTCGGTCCGGCTCGAGGCGATCGCGCGGCCCGCATACGTCGTCCCCGAGACGAAGGACCTCGGCGCCCTCCTCGCCGACTTCCGCCGCGAGAAGCAGCATATGGCGGTCGTCATCGACGAGTACGGCGCGATGGAGGGCATCGTCACGCTCGAGGACCTCCTGGAGGAGATCGTCGGCGAGATCGAGGACGAGTTCGATCTCCCCGACACGTCGATCGAGCGGATCGACGAGCGGCGCGTGCGCGTGGACGGCACGTACACGATCGACGACTTCAACGAGGAGTTCGGGACCGAGATCGAGCAGGAGGACTTCCACACCCTCGCCGGCTACGTCTTCGGCGCGCTCGGACGAGCTCCGGAGGTCGGCGACACGGTCGCGGTGAACGGCCTCGCGCTGACCGTGCTCGAGATCGAGGGGTCGCGCATCCAGCGGATCGAGGTCGAGTTCGGCGTCGAGAAGAAGCACACGGCCGACGAGCCCGAAGCCGCCTAGCCTCCCGGCGTGACGGAACCGAGCGGATCGCCCCTCCGCCACCGCGACTTCGCCCGGTACCTGTCGGCGCAGATCGTCGAGGCCTTCGCGCTCTCGATGGCGACCGTCGCCGTGGGCTGGCAGGTGTACTCGGTCCGGGAGAGCCCGCTCGACCTCGCGCTCGTGGCGCTCGCCGAGTTCCTGCCGCTGCCGCTGCTCGCGCTCCCTGCGGGCCATCTCGCAGACCGGCTGCCGCGGCAGCGGCTCTTCCTGTTCATGATCCTGCTCGATCTCGGCGTCCTCGGCGGGCTCCTCGCCGTGACCGCCTCGGGGGCGCCGCACGTCTGGCCGTTCTTCGTGCTCGCCTTCGTCCAAGGCATCGGGAGCGCGATCGGCGCTCCCGCCGGCCGGGCGCTGCTCCCCTCGCTCGTCCCGCAGGAGCTGCTCGTGCCCGCGCTCGCCCAACGCTCGATCGGCATGCAGCTGACCGTGGTCGCGGGGCCTGCCGTGGGAGGGATCCTGTTCGCGATCCAGGGCGAGCTCGTCTACGTCGTCGGGATCGCGCTGTCGCTCGTCGCGCTGGGCCTCGCCCTCTCCATCCGCACCGGCCGTGTCCGGCTCGCGGAGGGAGCGGCCGACCTCGGCGACGTGCTCGCGGGGGTGCGCCTCATCCGGCGGACGAGGGTCCTCTTCGGCGCGATCTCCCTCGATCTCTTCGCGGTGCTGCTCGGCGGCGCCGTCGCGCTCCTGCCGATCTTCGCGAAGGACATCCTCGAGGTCGGACCGACGGGCCTGGGGCTGCTCCGTGCCAGCGCGCCGGCGGGAGCGTTCCTCTCTGCGATCCTCGTCTCCCGTCGCCCCGTCCGCCGGCGGGCGGGGCCGGTCCTGTTCGCGGTCGTCGCCGGCTTCGGCGCCTCCATGGTCGTGTTCGGTCTGTCGCGGGAGATGTGGCTCTCGATGCTCGCGCTCGCGTTCGCCGGCGCGTTCGACCTCGTGAGCATGGTCCTGCGCGCGACGATCCTCCCGCTCGTCACGCCGGACGAGCTCCGCGGCCGCGTGAACGCCGTGGAGATGGTGTTCATCAGCGCGTCGAACGAGCTCGGCGCCTTCGAGTCCGGAGTCGCGGCGGCCCTGATCGGCGCGGTACCCGCGGTGGTGCTCGGCGGGATCGCCACCGTAGTCGTGGCCGTCCTCTGGTGGCGCCTGTTCCCCGAGCTCGCCGGCGTCGACCGCCTGGACGACCTCCGGCCGGTCAGCGTCGCGCCCGGGTGAGCAGCCGGCCGGCGCCGACGTTCCGGATGGAGGCGTCGACGAGCTCGACGGGGTGCAGGGAGGGGAGCGGCCGGCCCGCGCGGTGCAGCCCGTGCGACACCTGGACGAGGCACCCGGGGTTCGCGCTCGCGTAGACGCTCGCGCCGGTCGCGAGCACGTTCGCCGCCTTGCGGTCGCCGAGCTCGCGGGCGGCGTCGGGCTGGACGACGTTGTAGATCCCCGCGGAGCCGCAGCAGAGATCCTGCTCGGCGGGCTCCACGACCTCGAGTCCCGGGATGCGCCCGAGCGACGCGAGGTACGAGAGCGGGAGCCTCTGCGCGTGGCGCAGGTGGCACGGGTCCTGGAGGGCGACCCTGGCCGCAAGGGGGTGGCGTGACGCGCGCGGAGGGAGCGCCGCGAGCAACTCGCCCGCATCGCGCACCTTCGCCGCGAAGGCCGCCGAGCGATCGTCCCCGAGAAGCCATCCGAGCTCCTTCAGGTGCGACCCGCAGCCCGAGGAGTTGACGACGACGAGGTCGACGTCCTCGAACGCTGCGACGAGCGCGCGGGCGAGCGCCTTGCCCTCCTCGAGGCGGCCTGCATGCACGGACAGCGCGCCACAGCAGCCCTGACGGGGCGCGACGACCTCCAGCCCGTCCGCTGCGAGCACGCGGGCGGTCGCCGCGTTGACGTCCGGGAAGACGGCGCTCTGGACGCACCCCGTGAGGAGCCCGACACGTCCCCGGTGCGGCCCCTGCGCTGGCGTGACGGGAGCGACGTCGCCGCGGCCGCGCCAGCGGGGCGCGACGTCCACGAGCGGGCGGAGGCGGCGCGGCAGGGGCACCGCGCGGCCGACGGGCGCCAGGCGGAGAGCGGCCCGCAGTCGTCGCGGATGGGGGAGGAGCCGGAAGAGCGCCCCGCGGAGGACGCGCTCGCCGAGCGGGCGGCGGTATTCCTCCTCCACCGCCGCCCGCGTCGACTCGATCAGACGGTCGTAGCGCACTCCCGACGGGCACGACGAGAGGCAGGCCATGCACCCGAGGCAGCGGTCGAAGTGCGTGGTCACGGTGCGGTTCAGCTCGACCGTGCCGTCGAGCCGCGCGTCCATGAGGTGGATGCGGCCGCGGGGGGAGTCCATCTCCTCGCTCCACAGCACGAAGGTCGGGCAGGTCGGGAGACAGAACCCGCAGTGCACGCAGTCGGCGGTCAGTTCCCGGATCACCCGAGGACGCCCTCGGGATCGAGCTCGGCCTCGAGCCGCGCGACGAGCCGGCCGAGCGCGTCGCCGGAGGTCGAGCTTCGGCTCTGGGCTGCCGGCGTGTAGGCGATCCCCGCGGCGGGGCGGACGACCGCCTCCGGCAGTGCCGCGAGCTCCTCGGCGAGCCGACCGGGCTCGAAGCGCACCCGGCCGCGAGCGTGGCCCTGTCGTCTGCGCGACTCCTCCCAGACCGTGCCGTCCGCCTCGTCGCGGCCGACGAGCGCACGGGCACGGGCGAGCTGGGCCGCGGCCGCGCGCTCGGCGCCCTCGAAGAGCACGGCGAGACGGCCGGGGTGGAGGACGTCGACGGCGCTCGGCTCGAGCTGGGAGCGGTGGAGGGCCGAGACCGCCGCCGCCGGCTCGTCGGTCGCGACGACGAGCGTGCGCGTCGTGCGGGGGACGGGGTGAAGCCGGAAGCTCGCCCGGCCGATCAGGGCGAGCCGCCCGTGCGAGCCGCAGACGAGCCGGGCGAGGTCGTACCCCGCGACGTTCTTCACGACCTTCCCTCCCGAGCTCGTGATCGTGCCGTCCGCGAGGACGAGCGTGACGCCGAGGACGAGGTCGCGCGGTGTGCCGAACCGGTGCCGGAGCGGGCCGGACGCATTCCCCGCGAGGAGGGCTCCCACGGTCGGGTCGCCGGGCGGGTCGAGGGAGAGCCGCTGGCCGTGCCGCGCGAGGGCGGCGTTCAGCGTCGAGAGCCGGATCCCGGCCTCGACCGTGCACGTGAGGTCGCCGGCCTCGTGCTCGAGGATCGCGTCGAGCCCCTCGGTCGTCACGTCCTCGCCGATCCGCACGCGCCGGCGCTCCGCGTGCGCCGACGCGAGGAGCTCGGACGCCTCGGTGAGGCTAGAGACGCTCGGCAACGCCGGTCCTCTCGAGGGCGTGTGGGCGGTAGCGACCGGGGACCTCGCCGCACAGACGCGGCGTCGGGATCACCTTGCCCGGGTTGCAGATGCCGAGCGGGTCGAAGGCGAGACGCACGCGCCCGAACGTCTCGAGGTCGCGCTCCGAGAACATCCTCGGCATCGAGCAGGCCTTGTCCATGCCGACGCCGTGCTCGCCCGTGAGCGACCCGCCCGCGTCGAGGCAGGCCTCGAGGATCGCCTCTGCGAGCGCGCGGGCGCGCTCCGTCTCGCCCGCCTCGGCGTCGTAGAGGACGAGGGGGTGGAGGTTGCCGTCGCCCGCGTGGAAGACGTTCCCGACCCGGAGGCCGTGCGCCGCGGAGAGCTCCTCGATGCGGCGAAGGACGTCGGGAAGACGCGTCCTCGGCACGACGCCGTCCTGGACGTAGTAGTCGGTCGCTACCCGCCCCATCGCGGCGAACGCCGACTTTCGGCCCTTCCAGAGCAACGCGCGCGCTGCGTCGTCGGAGGCGACCCGCAGCTCGAAGGCACCGGCCGCGAGACAGATCCGCTCCACCTCCTCCGCGTCCTCCTCGACCTGCTCGGCGACCCCGTCGAGCTCGACGAGGAGCACGGCCCCGGCACCCGCGGGGTAGCCGGGCGCGACGGCTCGCTCGGCGGCCTCGATCGTCAGGCGGTCCATCATCTCGAGCGCCCCGGGCAGGATTCCGGCCGCGACGATCCCGGAGACCGCCTCGCCGGCGGCGTCCGTCGTCAGGAAGCCGGCGAGCAGGGTGCGCACGGCCTCGGGCGCGCGGACGATCCCGAGCGTGATGCGCGTCGCGATGCCGAGGGTGCCTTCCGACCCGACGACGAGCCCGAGCAGGTCCGGCCCGTCGGGGTCGAGCGCCTTGCCGCCGAGCTCGACCACGTCCCCGTCGGGGAGCACGAGCGTGAGCCCCGTGACGTGGTGCACCGTGAAGCCGTGCTTCAGGCAGTGGGCCCCGCCCGAGTTCTCGGCGACGTTCCCTCCGATCGTGCAGACCTGCTGGCTCGACGGGTCCGGGGCGTAGAAGAAGCCGTCTCCGGCGACCGCGCGCGTGACGTCGAGGTTCGCGACGCCCGGCTCGACCACGACGCGCCGGCTCTCGAGGTCGACCTCCAGGATCCGGTTCATGCGCGTGAGCGAGACGACCGCACCGCCCGCCATGGGCGTCGCGCCGCCGGAGAGCCCCGTCCCCGCCCCGCGCGCCACGAACGGCACCCGTTCCCGGTGACAGGCGCGGAGCACGGCCTGCACCTCCTCCGTCGAGCCGGGGAGCACGACGACCTCGGGGATCGCGCGATGCCCCGTGAGCCCGTCGCACTCGTACACGCGGAGCTGCTCGGGCTCGGTGAGGACGTGCTCGCGACCGACGGCCGCGCGGAGCTCGGCGACGAAGCCGGCGGGCAGGCTCACGGGCCGGTCGCGTCCTTCCCGGGCGCCGTGGGCGAGAGGGCGAGCCCGAGCGACTCCGCCTCGTCGCGAGCGGCTCGCTCGAGCGCATCTGCCCGCTCCGCGTCGCCGGGCGCTCCCCGCGCCCGGAGCATCTCCGCGTGCCACGCCCGCGTGCGGGTCGCGAGCGGTCGCGCCCCGATGCGCTCGCACGCGGCAAGGCCTGCCTCGAAGTGGGCCTCTGCCGCGTCCCGGTCCCCGGCGGTCGCGGCGAGACGGCCGAGGAACGAGGCCGCCGGGCCGTGGCAGACGGCTGCGCGGGCCATGAGGAACGTGCGGTCCCCGTACGGGAGGAGCAGCGGGTAGGCGGCCCGCGCGCGCTCGGCGTCGCCGAGGATCCCCACCGCCTGGGAGAACTCGGCGGCGGCCGTGAACCAGTTCATGTCGCGCGCGACGCTCGTGAAGCCTCCGTCCCCGAGCTCGTCCAGGGCCCGTCGCGCGGCGTCGAGCTCGCCGGCCATCGCGTGGTGGAAGGCGAGCCCGCACCGGTACGCCGTCGCGGGGTTGCCGCGGGCGATGCCCAGGTCGATCACCGGAAGCCAGCGCTCGTAGCCCTGCCCCTGCTCCACGTCCGACCACCACTCGACGAGAGTGGCGAAGAGCTCCGCGTTCCGGTCCGACGCCTGCGCGCCGACGTCCCGGGCCCGGACGGCCAGCGCGCGCGCATCGTCGAAGCGCCCTTCGAGCTCCGCGAGCATCGCGTTCCAGGCGGGGACCCACCACGAGTACGCCGCGATCCCGAGCGGCTCCGCGAGCTCGGCGTAGGTCGCGATCGCGGCCCGAGCCCCGTCGATGTCCCCGGACTCGACGAGATCGAGGACGAGCCAGGTGCGCGCCTCCAGCGAGCGCTCACGGTCGCCGATCGCCTCGGCGAGGGCGACGAGCTCGTGGGCCACGGCGAGTCGCTCGGGGAGGCGCTCCGGGCTCCACAGAGCCGCGTGGCGCGCGCTCAGCGCGTCGGCGAGCGCAGCGGACGCGCCGAGGTCGCGGGCCAGACGCACGGCCTCGTCGCTCAGCTCCTCGCGCCGGTTCGAGGGCGGCACGTAGTAGAGCTCGACCGCGAGGCGGGCGAGCAGCCGGGAGCGGAGGCCGAGGTCGGCGTCGCCGAGCTGCTCGAGGGCCCCCTCGAGCAGGGCGACGAACGCGTCGTCGCTGTCTCCCACCTCCGAGCCCACCCCGCCGAGGGCGAGCGTGGCACGGGCCTGGAGCTCGTGCCGTCCCGAGGAGCGCGCGCGGCCGAGGACTGCCTCGAGGCGCGCCCGGCCCTGGTCGAGCGACCCGGTGCGGAGCTCGATCTCCGCGAGGGACAGCGCGATGGGCTCGACGTCGCCGCCGTGCTCCCCGGCGAGCTCGAGCGCCCGGCGGTAGCGGTCTGCGGCGTGGCCGAGGGAGTGGAGCGCGCGGGCGCGGTCCCCGGCATCCGACAGAGCCCGCCACGCTCGCTCGGGCAGGTCACCGAGGTCCTCCCCCGCGCGGCCGTAGGCGAGGGCATCCAGGTAGTGCTCGGCGAGGAGCTCCGCTCTGTCCTCCGCGCGGTCGGCGGGAAGCGACGCCGTCCACTCCGCGGCGAGCAGGTGCATCCGCGAGCGCCGCGAGCGCGGGATCTGCTCGTAGGCGACCTCGCGGATCAGGGGATGACGAAACGCGTACTCCCGCTCCCCCTCGACGTCGGAGTGCGACGCGCGGCGAACGAACTCCCTGCGCTCGAGCCCGGCGAGCAGCTCGCGCGAGACCGGCCGGCTCCCGGCCGCCGACGTGGGCCAGCGCTCCCGGCCAGAAGGTCTGCCCGAGCACCGCGGCGTCCTGCAACAGCTCCTTCTCCTCCGGCGGGACGACGTCCAGTCGCGCGGCGACGATGCCGCGCACGGACTCGGGCAGCGCGAGGCCCGGGCTCCCGCCCTCGGCGGCCATCCGGGCGAACTCCTCGGCATACAGCGGGTTCCCCGCCGCCCGGGCGAGCAGCGCGGGCTCGAGCTCGGAGGGAAGCGGTCTCGCACCCGCGAGCTCGCGGACGAGCACCATCGTCTCCTCGTCGGTGAGCGGCTCGAGCGCGATCGCCTCCCGGCGGTCGCCCGATCCCCAGTCGGGCCTGCGGTCGTAGAGCTCCGGGCGCGCCGTCCCCAGGACGAGGATCGGGACGAGCGCGTGCTCGACGAGCTCGTCCACGAAGTCGAGGACAGCCTCGTCCGCCCAGTGCAGGTCGTCGAACCCGAGCACGACGGCCCCGCCGTCGGTGAGCAGCTCGAAGAATCTGCGCCAGGCCGCGAACGCCTCGGCTCGCCCGTCCTCGCGGAAGGCGCCGTCCCCGCCCACGCCGGCGAGCGGGCGGAGATGCCCGAGCAGCCAGGTCGCATCCGAGGGGCCTGCCGGAAGCGCGTCGATCGCGGCGCGGAGCTTCGCCTCCACCCGGGCGCTGTCGTCTGCCTCCACGATTCCGGCCCGGGACCTCACCATGTCGGCAAGGCTGGAGAGCGAGCCGCTCGCCCCGTACGAGGGCGAGCGCCCGGCGAGCCACGTCGCGGCGGCGCGGTCCTCGCGCAGGCGCTGCTCGAGCTCGCGTACCAGCCGGGTCTTGCCGATACCCGGGACGCCGAGGAGCGTCACGAGACGCGAGCGACCGTCCTCCACGACCCGCTCGAACGCGGCACGGAGGCGCGCGAGCTCGTCCTCGCGGCCCACCAGCGGCGTCTCGCCGACCCGTCGCGCGCCGCCTACCGCGACGCGGGCTCGCACGGGCTCCCACACGTGGAGCGGCTCCGACTTCCCCTTCGCCTCGACAGGCTCGTGCGGCTCGTAGTCGAAGACTCCCGCGGTCGTGCGGTACGTGGGCTCGCCGACGAGCACCCCGTCCGTGGGCGCCGCGGACTGGATGCGCGAGGCCGTGTTCACCATGTCGCCGGCGACCATCCCGACGCCCGTCGAGGACGGGTCCAGCGCGACGAGCGCCGTACCCGTGTTGACCCCGATCCGGAGGTGGAGGTCGTCCCGTCCGCGGGCCCACTCGCGGATGGCGAGCGCGGCCCGGACGGCGCGCTCGGGGTCGTCCTCGTGTGCGACCGGCGCGCCGAAGACGGCCATCACCGCATCGCCGATGAACTTGTCCACGACGCCGCCGTGCTGCTCGAGCCGGGAGCGCAACTCCTGGTAGTAGGTCGTGAGGAGCCCTCGGACGTCCTCCGGGTCCAGGGTCTCCGCGCGCTCCGTGAACCCGACGAGGTCGGCGAAGAGGACCGTGATCACGCGACGCTCCTCCCGCGGGGTCGGGTCGGTCGAGTCTTCCGGCCCGGTCCTGGCGGAAGCGTAGGGCCCGGTCACGTGTCCCTCGCCCAGAACTCCTCGAAGGCCGCGGGGTCGCTCGGGAGCGCGAGCACGCGTGTCACGAGACCGCCCTCGATCGTGAAGAGGAGCAGCTGGTCGAGCTCGAGCACGCGTCCGTTGCGCCTGCCGCGGGCCCGGTAGAGCACCGCTGCTCGCGTGTCGCTCGAGAGCACGTCGACCAGCTCCGTGCCGTAGGTACCGCCGGTCTCCTTCGGCAGTCGACCCAAGAATCGGAAGATCTCCTCCCGCCCGCGGTACGTCCCCGCCATGATCCCGTCGCCGGGGACGCTCCACACCGCGTCCTCGGCGAAGAGCCCGCGCAGCCCCAGGCCCTCCTTCCGCGCGAACGCGTCGAACATGTGCCTCACGAGCTCCTCGTTCGTCCGCTCAGCTCCGGCCACGGGTCTCCTCCCAGCGTGCGAGGAGCCCGTCGACGTGGCGGCGTTGCGCCTCCGTGAACGGGACGAGCGCGACGAGTCGCCGTGCCTCCTCCGGGTCGTCGTTCGCCACCGCGGCCTCCAGATGCTCCCGCTGGGGCGTCGGCTGCCGCAGCTGCCGGCGCAGCCAGCGAAGCAAGCTCACGGTCGCCTGATCGGCCACGCGTGCACGCTACCGCGTCGCGCCACTACCCTCTCGGCGTGGACTTCCGGTCGGTGGACGAGCTCGAGAGCGCCTTGCGTCGCGCCGACTACCTGCCGGACCGCGGGCTCGCGACAGCGCTCTTCCTCGCCACCGCGCTCGAGAAGCCCGTCCTCCTCGAGGGCGAGGCGGGCGTGGGCAAGACGGAGGCGGCGAAAGCGCTCGCGCGCGCCCGGGATGCCCGGCTGATCCGGCTCCAGTGCTACGAGGGGCTCGACGTCGCGCACGCGGTCTACGAGTGGAACTACACGCGCCAGCTGCTGCACATCCGGGCGGCGCAGGAGGGCACCGTCTCCGAGGAGGAGCTCTTCGGGCCGGACTTCCTCATCCGCCGGCCGCTCCTCGAGGCGATCGAGGCCGACGACGCCGTCGTCCTGCTCGTCGACGAGATCGACCGCGCCGACGAGGAGTTCGAGGCCTTCCTGCTGGAGGTGCTCTCCGACTTCCAGATCACCATCCCCGAGCTCGGAACGGTCCGGGCGCGCCGGAAACCGGTGGTCGTCCTCACCTCGAACCGCACGCGCGAGCTCCACGACGCCCTCAAGCGGCGCTGCCTGTTCCACTGGATCGACCATCCGTCGCTGGAGCGCGAGGTGGAGATCGTCCGGCTCAAGGTGCCCGGCGTCGCGAAGCGGCTCGCGGTCGAGGCCGCTGCATTCGTGCGGGCGCTGCGCGGGGCCGACCTGGAGAAGCCGCCGGGGGTGGCGGAGACGATCGACTGGGCGCAGGCGCTCACGGTGCTCGGCCGCGAGGACCTCGACGCCGAAGCAGTGGAGACGACGCTCGGCTCGCTCCTCAAGGTGCGCGAGGACCTGGAGGCGCTCCGCGACGGCCGCCTCGGCGCCCTCGTCGCCGAGGCCCTCGCAGTCGCCCGCACGTGAAGGCCGTGGGCGGCGAGACGTTCGCCCGCGACCTCGTCGGGCTCGGCCGGCTCCTCCGCTCGGGCGGCGCCGAGGTCGGCCCCGGACGCATCGCGGACGCCCTCCGTGGGCTCGACGCGGTCGGCCTCGGGGAGAGCCGCGACGTCTACTTCACGCTCCGCCAGACGCTCGTCTCGCATCGCGAGGAGCTCGCGCTCTTCGACCGCGCCTTCGCCGCGTGGGTGTCCGGCGCCGGGGTCGACGTCCTCGAGGAGGAGGCGCAGGCGATGCTCGTGCCCACGGCGACGAGGGCGTCCGGTGGGGACGACGGACCGGACGGGCCGAGCCGCGACGAGGAGAAGCAGGCGCTGGGCGCGTCGCTCGTCGAGGTCCTCCGACGCAAGGACTTCGGGCTCCTCGACGAGTCGGAGCTCGCCGAGATGACGCGGCTGCTCGTGGAGGTCGGCCGCGTGCGACCGCGTCGCGTCTCCCGGCGGCTGAGGCCGCACTCCCGTGGGCAGCGCCTCGACCTGCGGCGCGTCGTACGGCGGTCGCTCCGCTCCGGCGGGGATCTCGTCGAGCTGCCCACGAGGGCGCGAAAGGTCGTGCCGCGGAAGCTCGTCGTCCTGTGCGACGTGTCCGGCTCGATGGCGCCGTACGCCCGCGCGCTCCTGCTCTTCCTGCACGCGACGGCGCAGGCCGGCCGCGTGGAGGCGTTCGCCTTCGGCACGCGCCTCCACCGGCTCACCGGGGACCTCGCCACGCGCGACCCGGACGCGGCGCTCGCCCGGATCTCGAGGAACCTCGTCGACTGGGGCAGCGGTACCAGGATCGGCGCGTCGCTGAAACAGTTCAACGACGAGTACGGCCGGCAGGCGCTCACGCGCGGCGCCGTCGTCGTGATCGCCTCCGACGGCTGGGAGCGCGGGGATCCCGAGCTCCTCGCCCGCGAGATGGCGCGCCTGTCGCGCGCCGCCTACTCCGTCGTCTGGATCAACCCGCTCAAGGGCACTCCGGGCTACGAGCCGCTCGCCCAGGGGATGCGCGCGGCGCTCCCGTACGTCGACCGATTCCTCCCCGGGCATAATCTCGACAGTCTCGAGGGGCTCGCCGGCGTGCTGGCCGGCATCGAAAGGAGGCACGCCGCGTGAAGGAGATCCTGCCCGACGTCGAGCGCTGGGAGCAGGACGGGGAGAGCGTCGTCGTCGCGACGGTCGTCGCCACGCGCCGCTCCGCTCCCCGACCCCTGGGCTCGAGCTTCGCCGTCTCGTCGTCCGGCGCGCTCTGCGGGTCCGTCTCCGGCGGCTGCGTCGAGAGCGACATCTACGAGAAGGCACAGGAGGTCTTCGAGAGCGGCTCGCCGCAGCTCGTCACCTACGGGATCTCGGACGACCAGGCGTGGAGCGTCGGGCTCCCCTGCGGCGGGGAGATCGACGTCTTCCTCGAGCGGCGCGGCGACCGGGAGCCGCTCGCTCCGGTCGAGGGGGAGCGCGCGGTGCTGCTCACGGTGCTCGAGGGGGACGGACGCCGGTCGCAAGCTCCTCGTGCTCGAGAGCGGCGAGACGCGCGGCGACGGTCCGGACGGCCTCCGCCGGCTCGCCGGTGACGTGCTCCGCAAGGGGCGGAACCGGCTCCTCGAGGTCGACGGCGCGCGCGTCTTCGCCGAGTGGTACGGCCCGCCGCCGCGGCTGCTCGTCTACGGCGCCGTCGACACCGCGGAGGCCCTCTGCGCGGCCGCGAGGCTCCTCGGCTGGCAGACCATCGTCGCCGATGCCCGGGAGAAGTTCGCCACGCGGGAGCGCATCCCGTCCGCGGACGAGCTCCTCGTCGGCTGGCCGGAGGACGTGCTCGCCCAGGTCGGTCCGGACGCGCACACGGCGATCGTCGTGCTCACGCACGACGACAAGTTCGACGAGCCGGCGCTGATCGGCGCGCTCGCGACGGAGGCCTTCTACGTCGGCGCGCTCGGATCGCGGCGGAACCAGGAGCGCCGACGCGAGCGCCTTCTCGAAGCGGGCGTCTCGGAGGACGACCTGGCGCGGATCAGCGGCCCGTGCGGCCTCGACGTCGGCGCGGGAACCCAGGAGGAGACGGCGCTCTCGATCCTGGCCGAGATCCTCGCGGTCCGGGCCGACCGCGACGGAGGGCGGCTCAGGGACTCGGCGCAGCGGATCCACGCCGAGGTCGCGTAGCCCGCGTCGGCGCTACGCGCGCTCGGGATCCTCGGGCTCGTCCTCGTCCGCTGCCGGCGACTCGGGCGCCTGCGGCTCGGAGTCCAGGCTGTACGCGCTGAGACGGTTCGACAGGCCCTGCATCCACCCGATCTCCTCGCCGTCGTCGCCGGGCTCGCCCTCCGACGGCCTGTCGGGCTTCGTGTCGCGCAGGGGCCCGCCCGGGCGGCGCCTTCCGGGCGGCGTGGTTCGTTCCGCGCTGGACTCGACGCTCGGGAACTCCGTCACCGGCTTCAGCCCCAGCCCCGCCAGCGGGTCCTCGGGCTCGGGCGGCGGCGGGTCGTAGACCTCGGGTTGCTCCACCGACGCGGTCGGGACCGGCTCCAGCGTCCTCGGGCGATCCGGGTCGACGACGTAGTCCGGCAGGGGGCCGAGCTCCGGCTCCTCCTCGGGCTCCGCCGGCACGACCGGGATCGGCTCGGGCGTTGGTGACGACGGCACGATGTACTCGGGCAGGGGCTCCGGCTCGGCGGCGGCCGCGTACTCGGTCGCGGGCGGCTGGACGGGCTCCGGCTCCGGCTCGGGCGCGGTCACCGACTCGCCGACCGGCTCCGGCTCGGCGTGCGCGGCCGGGGCCTCGGCGGGCTCCGTGGACGGCTCGGCCTCGGGCGGAACGAGCGCGGGCTCCGGTTCGGTCACGACTTCCGGTGCGGCGGCGACCGCGGCCGCGACGGGCTCGACCACCGGGGGCGGCTCGACGACCTGTTCGGCAATGGGCTCCACCACGGGCTCGACGGGCTCCGGCTCGCACCAGCGGCTCCGGCTCCACCAGCGGCTCCGGCTCCACCAGCGGCTCCGGCTCGACCGCGGGCTCCGGCGCGACCTGGGTGACGACCGGCTCGACGGCCTGCTCAACCACGGGCTCGACGACGGGCTCCACCACCGGCTCGACCACCGGGGCCGGCTCGACCGCAGGCGGCTCGACGACGACCTGCTCGACCACCGGGGCCGCCTCCGGCGTGGGCGTCTCGACGATCGCCACGGTGGGAGCGGCCTCCCAGAGCGGCCGGCCCACCACCGGTCGCTCGCGGAGCTCGTCGCGGCGGATCTTGCCTGCCGCCGTGGTCGGGAGCTCGTCGACGAAATCGACCTCGCGCGGCACGTGCTGCTCGGGAAGCGCTTCGGCGACGTGCTGGCGGAGCTCCGCTCCGAGCTGCTCCGTGGCCTTCACCCGAGGCTCGAGGACGACGAACGCCCGGACGTAGTGCCCGCCGCGCTCGAGGTCGCGCACGCCGACGACCGCGGCGAGCCTGACTGCCTGGTGAGTGCGCAGCACGTGCTCCACCTCGTGTGGGCCGAAGGTGCGCCCGCGACTGGCGATCACGTTCTCGGACTGCCCCACGAACGAGTAGAGGCCCTCTTCGTCGCGCACCGCAATGTCGCCCGTCAGGTACCAGTCGCCCGCAAATGCCTGCTTCGTCTCGTCGGGCGCCTCCCAGTATCCGGCGAACAGCGTCGGAGGGCGGCCGCGAACCGCGAGCTCTCCTTCGATCCCGGGCGGTAACTCGTTGCCCTGGGCGTCCACCACTGCGACGTGATGCCCGGGGAGCGCGACACCGAGCGAGCCCGGCTCGAGGCCCGCGTCCGCGCTGTGGGCGACGACGACGTTCGTCTCCGTCTGCCCGTACCCGTCGTGGACGGTCATGCCCCAGGCCTCCTCGAACACCGCGACGACGTCCGGCTCGAGGTAGTCACCCGTGGAGACGAGCCGGCGGAGACGGCTGGACTGGAAGCGCTCGAGGTGCCGACGAGGCAGCTCGGCGAGGGCGCGGTACTCGGCGGGCGTCTGGCAGAGGATGGTCACGCTGAGGCGGTGGAGGAGGTCGAGCTGCTCCTGGGCGTCGAACGTGCCCTCGTGCAGCACGAGCTCCGCGCCACGGGCCCATGGGCCGAGCAGGCCGGTCCAGACGGCCTGGGCCGAACCGGTGTCCGCGGTGCACCAGACTGCGTCGCCACGCGTGGCGTCGAGCCAGTGCTCCGCCTGCACGCGGGTCGCGAAGGCCGCGCCGTGCGAGTGGCTGACGAGCCGCTGGTCGCTCCCTGGTCGCGACGCCGAGAGGATGAAGGCGACGTCACGCGAGGAGGTGTCGTGCGTAGGCGTCGCGGCCAGCGTCTCCGTGGAGCGGTCGAGAGCGGCGTCGTCCACGTGCTGCACCTCGGGGGTGAAGGACATCTGCGACAGGAGCGAGTCCGACGCGCGGTCGGTGACGACGAGCGCTGCACCGGTCGCGGCTACGAGTGCCTCGAGGGCCTGCGGAGAGCAGCGCGGCGAGCAGGGGACTGTCACGACGCCGGCCTTGATGCAGCCGAGGACGACCTCGAGCCACGCTGCGCTGCTGCCGAGCAGGACGAGCACGCGGTCGCCCGGCCCGACGTCGCGCTCGCGCAGGAGCGCTGCCCAGGCCGCTCCACCCTCGGCCAGCTGGAGGAACGTGCGCGGCTCGATGATGCCGTCGCGCCCCGAGTACATCAGCGCGCGGCGCTTCGGGTCCTGGGCGAGCGCCTCGACGACGTCGCGTGCGAAGTTGAAGCGGTCGGGGACCTTCCAGCGGTCCTCGACGAGGGCAGGCATCGTCGCGAGCTCGAACGGCGAGCTCGGCTCGGCGATCTGCGAGCGACGCCGACCGATGCGAAGCCTTTTCACGGCAACGCCCATTATCGACCTGTTTCGGCTGCAGAGGCCGGTAGCTGTAGCCCCCGTTCGCCGAGGCTCAGCCGATACGGGCCAGCTCGTCCGCGAACGGCTCGTCCGCGGGCAGCCGCTCGGGGAGCCGGAAGCCTCCCGCCTGCTCGAGCGCGGCGATGCGCGAGCGCATGGGCGGGTGGGTGTTGAACCAGCTCGAGAACTCGAGGATCCCCGCTCCGTGCGAGCCCACCCGCTCGGTCGGGCTCTCGACCCAGAGGTGCGCCGTGGTGGCCTCCGCGTAGCGGATCGTCGTCGTGTCGACCTCGAGTCGGCGGAGCGCGAGCGCCATCGCCTCGGGATCGTTGAGGATCTCGGCGGCACCCGCGTCGGCGAGGAACTCGCGGCGGCGGGAGAGGCTCATGCGGAGCAGCAGCGCCGCATACGGCGCGAGGATCAGCCCGACGACGGCGAGCACGGCGACGAGCGCACCGGCCTTGCGCGACCGCCCACCGTAGGCCAGCGTGCGGAACCCGATGTCGGCGACGAGGGCGATCGCGCCCGCGAAGACGGTCGCCATCGTCATCAGGTACGTGTCGCGGTTCCGGATGTGCGAGACCTCGTGGGCGAGGACGGCCTCGAGCTCGCGCTTCGGCATGGAGGCGAGCAGGCCCGTGGTCACGCCGACGTAGCTCGTCTCCGGACGGAGGCCGGCGGCGAACGCGTTCGGGGCGGCGTCGTCGACGACCCGTACCTCCGGGGTCACGGGGAGCCCCGCCGCGATGGAGACGTTCTCCACCAGCCTGCGCAGCGGCACGAGCTCGCCCGGAGAGAGCTCCTGCGCCCGGGTGAACCGCGCGACCATGCTCCGCGAGCGAATCAGGCCGAAGATCCCGTACACGGCCGCCCCGGCGAGGGCGATGACGCCGAGCGAGAGGTCGAGCGCGAGCCCGACGAGGCCCGCGACGAGCACGAGGAGGAGGGCGAAGCCGAGGACGACGATCGCGCTCCGGAGGCGATTCGCGCGAATCTGCTCCTGGAGCGTCACGCGGCGAACGACACCTCGGGCGGCGCGGTGTCGCCTTCTGCGGAGAAGAACTCCCGCTCCCGGAACCCGAGCGGGCGGGCCAGCAGCAGCCAGGGAACGCTCTGCACGGCCGTGTTGAACCGCATGACGGTCGCGTTGTAGTACCTGCGCGCCGCGCTGATCTTGTCCTCCGTGTCCGTCAGGTCCTCCTGGAGCCGGAGGAAGCTCTCCGACGCCTTCAGGTCCGGGTACGCCTCGGCGACCGCGAAGAGCCGGCCGAGGGCCGCCGTGAGCGCCTCGTTCGCGGTGGCGGCGGATCCCGGCGACGAGGCTTGTTGCAACGCCGCCCGCGCTCGGGTGACCTCCTCGAAGACACCGCGCTCGTGGGCCGCGTAGCCCTTCACGGCCTCGACCAGGTTCGGGATCAGGTCGGCGCGCCGCTGGAGCTGCACGTCGATGTTCGCCCAGCCCGTGCCCGCCTCGTTGCGCAGGCGGACGAGGCGGTTGTAGCCGTACACCGCGACGAGCACGAGGACGCCGACCGCAAGTACGACCCAGAGCAATGCGGACATCAGATCGCAAGCGCCTTCGCGAGCGCGTCGCTTGCACGCTCGAGGACGGGCGCGCCGTGTGAGACGAGGATGCGCTCGATCGGGAGCTCGAGGAGCGGGCGCAGCGAGTCGGCGAGCTCGGCATGGCTCTTCCCCTCGGGCAGCCAGGACTCCGGGCACATGCGGATCCCCGCGGGCCCGGCCCGCCGGGTGCCGCCGCCCTTCGCCCCTTCCCCGAGCAGCACGTCACCGGGCACCAGCACTCCGTGTCGCGGGAGCCAGTAGACGACCTCGGCCGCGCGCGCCGTCGGGAGCGCCTGCACCCCTCCGGGCAGCGGGTCACCGGCCCGGAAGGGGTCGCTGACCGTGCCCGCGCGCCGGGCGATCGCCGGCTTCCCCCCGCCGGCGCCCATACCCGGGCGCCGTAGCGCTCGACCATCGCTGCGGCGTCGCGCGTGTGCCAGAAGACCGTCACGAGGATGTGGACCTGCGAGCCGGCGACCTCGCGGTCGAGCGTCTCGAGGAAGCGGTCGGAGTCCTCCGGCGGGACGATCGGGTCGATCAGCACGACCCCGTCCTCCGTCTCGAGGTAGACGGAGCCGACGTCCTCCGCCCACTCCTCGTGGCGGCCCGTCCACCTCCAGAGCCCCGGTGCGATCTCGAGGGCGTCCACGGGGCGATTCTACGGAGGGGCAGCGGGCGAAACCGTCCGGCGCCGGGTCGCGTATCGTCGGTTCGACCCACGAAGGGAGGAAGACGCATGAGATCCATTCGCCTCGCGCTGGCAGCGCTCCTCGCGATCGGCGTCCTCGTCGCCGCAGGCTGCGGCGGCGACGACGAGGAGGCCGCAACGGACACGACCACGACGGAGACCACTACGGGCGCGCCCGCGGCCGGTAGCACCCTCGTCGGCACCGTCGGTACCAGCGATGACCCGGATGCCTTCACGATCAGCCTGACAACGGAAGACGGGTCACCCGTGTCGACGCTCGCACCGGGCGACTACACGCTCGAGATCGACGATCAGTCGTCGATCCACAACTTCCACCTCACCGGTCCCGGAGTCGACGAGGCGAGCGACGTGGGAGGGACGGAGGACGAGACCTTCGACATCACGCTCGAGGCCGGGTCGTACACGTTCCAGTGCGATCCGCACGCGAGCTCGATGAACGGGAGCTTCGAGGTCACGGGCTAGCTCGGCTCGGCCCGCCCGGGCGGGTAGGCTCGGCCCGGTGGGGCCGGGCCTGCCCGATCCGGACGGCGAGCCGGGAGCGACCAGCGGCGACGCCGCTGCGCGCGTCGCCGCCGCGCTCGGCGAAGGCCCCGGCGCGCGATGGTTCCGCGCGCCGGGCCGCGTGAACCTGATCGGCGAGCACACCGACTACAACGACGGGCTCGTGCTCCCGGTCGCCGTCGACCGCTCGTGCGTCGTCGCGGCAAGACCTGCAGATGCGATTCGCGTGCGCTCGCTCGACGCGGGCACCGTGGTCGACCTCGAGCCCGACGGGCGCTTCGATGCCGCCCAGGTGCGCCCGCAGTGGGGGCGGTACGTGGCCGGCGTCGTGCACGAGCTCGCCGCGGTCGGCCGGCCCGCCGTCGGCATGGAAGCGGTGCTCGCCTCCGACGTGCCGCTCGGCGCCGGGCTCTCGTCGAGCGCGGCGCTCGAGGTCGCCTGCGCCGTCGCTCTCGTGGCTCTCTCCGACTGGACGGTCACCCCTGCCGCCCTCGCCGAAGCCTGCCGGCGGGCCGAGGAGCTCGCCACGGGCGTCCCCTGCGGGATCATGGACCAGCTCGCCTCGGTGGCCGGGGTGGCCGGCCACGCGCTGCTCGTCGACTGCCGGACGCTCGACGTGCGCCCCGTCCGCCTTCCCGCCGGGCTGGCCGTGCTCGTCGTGCACTCGGGCGTCGCCCGCTCGCTCGACGCGAGCGCGTACGCGGAGCGGCGCAGGGCGTGCGAGGAGCTCGCACGGCGCCTCGGCCTCCCGGCCCTCCGCGACGCGACCGGGAGCCAGGTGGCCGACGAGCCGCTCGGGCGCCACGTCGTGAGCGAGAACGCCCGCGTGCTCCAGGCGTCGGAGGCGCTCGAGGAGGGCGACCTCGACCGCCTCGGGCACCTGCTCGGCGCGAGCCACGCGAGCCTCCGGGACGACTTCCGCGTCTCGACGCCGGAGCTGGACGTCCTCGTCGACGAGCTCGTGCGCGCAGGCGCCCGCGGCGCCCGGCTGACGGGCGGTGGCTTCGGCGGATGCGTCGTCGCCGTGTGCGACGAGACGGAGGCCGATGCGATCGCGCGGCTCGCGACCTCCGGCTATGCCGACCGAACCGGCCTCGACCCCACGCCGTTTCGGTGCCGGGCGGTCGACGGCGCCGGCCCGCTCGTCCCGCTGCTCCCGTGATCCCACCTCTGCGGCGGCCGCCCGGGAACCCACGTTCGCGCTCTGCGGCAAAGTCCTGTTGACACTCCTCGATCCGTCCACTTGACTCTCCCCGACAACGTCGAACGAGACGAGGAGGAGTGATGTCCGAAAGACTCAGGCGAGCACGTCCCACGGTGCTCGCCGCAGCGCTCGTGGCGGTCGTCGCGGCGCTGGCGCTCCCGGCCTCCGGGCTGGGCGTGGAGGGGAAGAGCAACCAGGCATGCGAGCTCTCCGTCTTCTCGTGGTGGACGGGCGGGGGAGAGGCCGCCGGGCTGACGAAGCTCATCGCCATCTGGAACAGGGCTCACCCCGACTGCAAGTTCAAGAACGAGACGGTCGCAGGCGGCGCAGGAACCAACGCCAAGGCCGTCCTCGCGAAGCGCCTCGCGGCGGGCAACCCGCCCGACTCGTTCCAGGGTCACGCGGGCGCCGAGCTTCGCGACTACATCAAGGCCGGCCAGGTCCTGCCCATCGACTTCATCTACAAGCAGGCCGGGTTCGGCAAGAGCATGCCCGCGTCCCTCATCAACCAGATCCGGTACAACGGCAAGATCTACTCGGTGCCGGTGAACATCCACCGGGCGAACGTCCTCTGGTACAACCCGAAGACCCTCAGGGCCAACAAGATCGCCGTCCCCAAATCGTGGGGGCAGTGGATCATCGCGCTGCAGAAGGCCGAGGACGCGGGTCTCATCCCGCTCGCGATGGGTGAGCAGTGGACGGCGAAGCACCTGCTGGAGACGGTCATGATCGGCGCTCTCGGGCCGAAGGGCTGGTCGGCGTTGTGGAGGCCGAACTCGCAGGCCAGGTGGTCCAGCAAGGCGGTGACGAACGCGCTCAACCGCTACAACACGCTGCTCGGCTACACGAACTCCGACGCCGGGTCGTTGATCTGGCAGGACGCCGGGAAGCTCGTGGCCGACGGCAAGGCCGCCTTCAACGTGATGGGCGACTGGCAGGACGGGTACTTCAGCGGCACCAAGAAGGGCGGCAACCTCGCCCTGAAGCCCGGAACGGGGTACGGCTGGGCTCCGGTGCCCGGAACGGACAACGTGTACGACTGGCTCTCCGACAGCTTCACGCTGCCGAAGGGCGCGCCGCATCGTGCCGCGGCCGTCGAGTGGCTGACGTTCCTCGGGAGCAGGGTCGCACAGGACACGTTCAACCCGGTCAAGGGCTCGATTCCCGCCCGCAAGGACGCGAACGCGAGGCTCTACGGGCCGTATCTCAAGTCGGCGCTGAAGGACTGGAAGTCCGACGCACTGGCGGGCTCCCTGACGCACGGCGTCGTGGCGTCGAACGCGTGGAACGCCGACATCGACACGGCGCTCGGTCTCTTCCTGCAGACGAAGAACGTCGGCAGGTTCCAGACGGCGCTCGTGGCAGCAGCGAAGAAGAACTCGTAACGAAGGAGAACGAGGAAGGGACCACGACACCGACGACCCGAATGGCCGGAGGCATGTCGTGAGGAAGATTCGACGGTGGGGACCAGGGTTGCTCCTGGTCTCCCCGTCGATTCTGCTCGATCGCCGTCTTCGTCTACGGGCTGATCGGCTGGAACGTCAAGGTCTCGTTCTCGGACTGGCGCCAGGCAGAGCAGACGTCCGGCTTCGACACCGGAGCGTACGCGGAGCTCTTCCCGGGCGACGCAGGACAGAGCGGCGACTTCGTGCGGGCGGTCGCGACGGGCGATCCGCCCGAGAGCCTGAGCACCGACCCGGCCTGGATCATCGACCTCCACCACGCGCTGCTCTTCACGCTCGTGTTCGTGCTCGGCGCCCTGCTGATGGGCGCGTTCCTCGCCTTCCTGCTGGACAAGGGCGTGAAGGGGGAGGGGTTCTTCCGTGCGGTCTACCTCTTCCCGATGGCGGTGTCGTTCATCGCCGCGGGCGTCGTCTGGCGCTGGCTGATGAACCCCGCCCCCGGCGACCGCTCGACCGGGTTCAACCTCCTGTTCGACAAGCTCGGGCTCGGGTTTCTCCGCAACGACTGGTATCTCGGCCCCGACTGGGGCGCGGCGGCTCTCGCCGTCCCTGCGGTCTGGGCGCTCTCCGGGTACATCATGGCGCTCTACCTGGCCGGCTTTCGCGGCGTCCCCGAGGAGCTCCGGGAGGCCGCCCGCATGGACGGCGCCTCCGAGTGGCGCGTGTACCGGCATGTCGTCTTCCCGCACCTGCGGCCGGTCACGCTCTCCGCGCTGATCATCCTCGGCCACATCTCGATCAAGGTGTTCGACCTGATCGTCGCGATCGGCGGGAAGCAGCTCATCACCCAGACCCCTGCCGTCTACATGTGGATCCTCATCTACGACGCGCGCGACTACGCGAAGGGCGCCGCGATCGCGACGCTTCTCCTCGTCGGGATCTCGGTGCTCGTGATCCCGTACCTCGTCTACACCGTCCGCTCGGAGCGGGAGGTGTGACCGGGTGACCACCGTCGCCCTCGAGGCCGGAGTGAAGCGCAGGCGCCGCAAGAGGACGCAGGCGCAGGCCGTCAAGTACGTCGCGCTCGCCTTCGTCGCGCTCGTCGTGCTGCTGCCGGTCTACGTGCTCCTCGTCGCGAGCTTCAAGAGCGGGACGGAGGCAGATCCGAGCCGGGCGTGGGCCCTCCCGGACGTGTGGTCGCTGGACGCCTGGCGGCAGGCGTGGAACGGCGAGCAGTACGGCCTGCTGCCGTTCCTGAAGAACAGCCTCAAGCTCGTCATCCCCGCGACGCTCATCTCGACGATCCTCGGCTCGCTGAACGGCTTCGTGCTCTCGCGGTGGCGGTTCCCGGGAGCGGACCTGGTCTTCCTCTTCCTCCTGTTCGGGATGTTCATCCCGTACCAGGCGGTGATGATCCCGCTGACCCAGATCTTCATCGACGTCGGCTTCCCGGAGGGGATCCCGCGCCTCGCCTTCGCGCACATCGTCTACGGCATCCCGATCACGACGCTCATCTTCCGGAGCTACTACGCGACCATCCCGGAGGACCTGATCGAGGCCGCACGCATGGACCGGGCCGGGATGCTGCGGACGTACTGGTCGGTCGTGCTGCCCCTGTCCGCTCCCGCGTTCGTGGTGACCGCGATCTGGCAGTTCACCTCGATCTGGAACGACTTCCTGTTCGCCGTGTTCATCGTCGACGACCCCGCGCAGTGGCCCGTGACGGTCGCGCTCAACAACACGACCGGGTCGTTCGTGACGCCCTACAACGTGCAGATGGCCGCGGCGCTGCTCGCGTCGCTCCCGACGCTCATCGTGTACATCCTCCTCGGGCGCTACTTCATGCGCGGCCTGATGGCCGGCGCGCTGAAAGGATGACCGCGACCGATGGCTGACATCCGGCTGGACAAGCTCGCGAAGCGCTTCCCCAACGGGTTCGAGGCGGTGAAGGATCTGTCGCTCGAGATCGCCGAGGCGGAGCTCCTCGTGCTCGTCGGCCCGTCCGGCTGCGGCAAGACGACGGCGCTGCGCATGATCGCCGGCCTCGAGGACATCTCGAGCGGCGACCTCTACATCGGCGGCAGGCGCGTGAACGACGTGCTCGAGCGGGACCGCGACATCGCGATGGTGTTCCAGAACTACGCGCTGTACCCGCACATGACGGTCGCCCAGAACATCGCCTTCAGCCTCAAGCTGTCCAAGCGGCCGAAGCGGGAGATCCGCGAGCGCGTCCAGGAGACGGCCAAGCTCCTCGGGCTCGAGGAGCTGCTCGACCGGCGGCCCAAGCAGCTCTCCGGCGGGCAGCGTCAGCGCGTCGCCATGGGCCGCGCGATCATCCGCAAGCCACAGGTGTTCCTCATGGACGAGCCGCTGTCGAACCTCGACGCGCAGCTCCGCGTCCACATGCGCGGCGAGATCGAGGCGCTCCAGAAGCGGCTCGGCGTGACGACCGTGTACGTGACGCACGACCAGGTCGAGGCGATGACGATGGGCGACCGCGTCGCCGTCCTCCGGGCGGGCGAGCTGCAGCAGATCGACACGCCGACGAACGTCTACGACCGCCCGGCGAACCTCTTCGTCGCCGGGTTCATCGGCTCGCCGCCGATGAACCTCGCGCGCGGGACGATCGAGGCCGGCGACGACGGCCTCGCCGTCCGCCTCGGCAGCTCCACGATCCCGGTTCCCGCCGACCTCGCGCGCGACCGCGGGCTCGACGCCTGGGTCGGGCGGGAGTCGATCGTCGGAATCCGGCCCGAGGACCTCGAGGGCCCGCCCGAGGACGGGGGCGAGATCGTGGGCGAGAAGCTCGACGCGACCATCGACCGCGTGGAGGCGCTCGGATCGAACCTGCTCGGCTTCTTCACGATCGACGCCGCGCCGGCGACGAGCGCGGCCATCGCCGAGGCGACGGGCGGTGGGCTCGAGGAGGTCGCTCTCATCACCCGGGAGGGAACCCCGTTCTGCGCGACGTTCGAGCCTCGCGCCGGCATTCGCAGGGGCGACCGGGTCGAGGTGACGGTGGACGTCCGCCGGCTGCACTTCTTCGATCCCGAGTCGGAGCGGGCGATCGGCACGTGAGCGTGACGCGGCTCGGCCTCCTCTCGACCGCGAGGATCAACGGCGAGATCCTCGCCGCGGCGGCGAGGACGGACACGGTGGTCGTCTCGGCGGTGGCCAGCCGCGAGCAGGTGCGCGCCGAGTCCTACGCACGGGAGCACGGGATCCCGCGCGCGCACGGGTCGTACGAGGCGCTCCTCGAGGATCCCGAGGTGGACGCGGTGTACGTCTCGCTCCCGAACGGCCCGCACCACGAGTGGACGGTGCGGGCGCTCGAGGCGGGCAAGCACGTCCTCTGCGAGAAGCCGTACTCGCGCCGCCCGGCGGACGTGGTGGAGGCCTTCGACCTCGCCGACCGGTCGGGCCTCGTGCTGATGGAGGCGTTCATGTACCGCCACCACCCGCAGTGGCGCCGCGTCCCCGAGCTGGTGGCGGACGGGGCGATCGGCCGGCTCCGCTCGATCCACGCGACGTTCGGCTTCCGCCTGCAGAACGAGGGTGACGTGCGGCTCCTGCCCGAGTTCGACGGCGGCGCCCTGATGGACGTCGGCTGCTACTGCGTGAGCGGGTCGCGCCTCCTCGCCGGCGAGCCCGTGCGGGCGCAGGGAGAGCAGGTGCTCGGCCCGACCGGGGTGGACCTCGGCTTCCACGGCACTCTCCGCTTCGCGGAGGACGTCGTCGCGCAGCTCGACGCCTCGTTCCTCGTCGCGTCCCGCCAGCGCCTGGAGGCGGTGGGCGAGGAGGGCTCGATCCTCGTCGAGGCGCCGTGGCGTGCCGACTGGGGCGTGCGCGTTCTGCTCCGGCGAGGCGGCGAGGTCGAGGACGTGGAGGTGGAGCCGGGCGACATGTTCGTCCTCGAGCTCGACAACTTCTCCGGCGCCGTCGAGGGCCGCGTCCCGCAGCTCCTCGGGCGTGACGACGCACTCGGGCAGGCGCGGGCGATCGACGCCCTCTACCGGGCAGCCGATGAAGGTGCCTCCGTGCTCCTCCGCACGTGACGTAACTCGAGCGCCGCGGTCGCGAAGCCTTCAGGGATTCTCCGCGCTCGGAGTCCGCGCGAGCGGAGTCCGGCCTGCGGTGCTAGCCGAGCGAGAGCGGCTCGATCGTCCCGTCCTCGATCCGCCACGCGGCGAGCTCGCCGCGTGCGCACGGTGTAGATGAGGTACGGCCGCCCGGCCCAGAGGCCGACGTTCTGCACGTCCGTGCGCGAAGGGCGCGGTGGCGAGGACAGGTGCGAGTGGAAGACCGCGAGCTCGTAACCCTCGTCCTCGAGGAACCAGGTCTCGGGATCGACGTCGAGCTCGAAGCGGTACGGCGACGCGGCAGCGTTTCTCCCGCGGACGTAGCGCGTCGCGACGCCCTCCTCGAGGACGACCAGCCCGCACGCCTCGTTCGGCTCCTCCTCGCGCGCGTGCTGCTCGAGCTCCCGCCGCACCGAGGCGGGGACTACCACCAGACGGAGCGCTCCATCGAGGCCTCGACGTCCTCGGCGTCCCAGAACCCGGCGGAGAGGTACTTCCAGCCGGCATCGGCGAGCACGCAGACGACGACGCCCTCGTCGAGCTCTTCCGCGAGGCGCAGTGCGGCGTGGACCACGGCCCCGGAGGAGACCCCGCCGAACACGCCCTCGCGCTCGAGGAGGAGCCTGAGCCCGGAGACGGCCTGCCCGTTCGAGACGAGGAGCTTCCGGTCGAGCCTCGAGACGTCCAGGATCGGCGGCACGTAGCCGTCCGCGAGCGACCGCAGGCCCATCACCTCGTCTCCGGGGAGCGGCTCCGCGGCCGCGACCACGACGTCCGGGAAGGCCTCGCGCAGCCGCTCGCCGGCGCCCATCAGCGTCCCGCCGGTGCCGAGGCCCGCGACCAGCACGTCGACGCGGTCGAGCGCTTCGGCGATCTCGGCGCCGGTTCCCTCGTAGTGCGCGCGCGGGTTCGCGTCGTTCGCGTACTGGAACGGCATGAAGAGTCGCGGGGTCGCGCTCGGCGAGCTCCAGGGCGAGCCGGACGGCGCCGTTCGAGCCCTCCTCCGCCGGCGAGTCCACGATCTCCGCGCCGTACAGCCGCAGCAGGCGGCGGCGCTCCTCGGTCACGCTCGCCGGCATGACGCACGTCAGCGGGTAGCCGCGGAGCTTCGCGACGAGCGCGAGGGAGATCCCGGTGTTGCCGCTCGTGGGCTCGAGCAGGCGCCGGCCCGGCTCGAGCTCGCCCGCCGCCTCGGCGGCCTCGATCATCGCCTTCGCGACCCGGTCCTTGATCGAGCCGGTCGGGTTCTGGCCCTCGAGCTTGGCGTACAGGCGGACGCCTGGCCTCGGCGAGAGCCGGGGCAGCTCGACGAGCGGCGTCGACCCGACGAGGTCGAGGAGCGAGGGTGCGAGAGAGGGCCTACCCACCCGCCATCGCGGGCAGCAGGATGAGGCTGTCGCCGTTTCGCACCGGCGTCTCGGTGCCGTCGAGCGTGCGGATGTCCTCGCCGTCGACGAAGACGTTCACGAACGGCGCGAGCTCGCCGTCGTCGAGGAGCTGCGGGCCGAGCGCCGGATGGCGCGCGACGAGGTCCTCGAGCACGTCGGCCACGGTCTCGCCGTGCGCCTCGAGCTGGCGGGCGCCGCCGACCTCGGCGCGCAGCGTGGGCGGGATGCGGACGGCCGCCATCAGTCGAGGCCGATCGGCGCGTTGCAGAACTCGACGTAGTCCACGTACTCCGTGATCGTCGGGTGCTCGCCGCAGACCGGGCACTCGGGGTCGCGCCGCACCGTCACCTCGTCGAGCGTCGTGCCGAGCGCGTCGAACAGGAGCAGCCGCCCCGCGAGAGAGTCGCCGCGGCCGAGGATCAGCTTGAGCGCCTCGTTCGCCTGGAGCGAGCCGATGATCCCGGGCAGCACGCCGAGGACGCCGCCCTCCGCGCAGCTCGGCGCGAGCTCGGCGGGGGGTGGCTTCGGGAAGAGGCAGCGATAGCAGGGGCCGACGCCGGGGTGGAACAAGGTCACCTGGCCCTCGAAGCGGAAGATCGAGCCGTGCACGACTGGGATGCCGTGCCAGATCGAGGCGTCGTTCACGAGGTAGCGGGTCGGGAAGTTGTCCGCGCCGTCCACGATCACGTCCCAGCCGTCGGCGAGGATCCGCTCGACGTTCTCCGAGGTCAGCCGCTCCTGGAACGGCACGACCCGCACGTCCGGGTTGAGCGCCTCGACCGTGCGCTTGGCGGAGAGCACCTTCGGCTCGCCCAGGCGGTCGGTCGCGTGGACGATCTGGCGCTGGAGGTTGGACTCGTCGACGACGTCCGCGTCGACGATCCCGAGCGTGCCGACGCCCGCGGCCGCGAGGTAGAGCGAGGCGGGCGAGCCGAGACCGCCCGCGCCGACGAGGAGGACGCGCGCGTCGAGGATGCGCTGCTGGCCGTCCTCGCCGACCTCAGGGATCAGCAGGTGGCGGCTGTAGCGCGTGCGCTGCTCCGAGGAGAGGACGCGCGGGATCGTGACCTCGAAGCCGTTCCGCTTCCAGTCGCCGAACCCGCCCGCGAGGTTGACGACGCTCTCGTAGCCGAGCTCGCCCAGGGTCTTGGCCGCGAACGCCGAGCGGGAGCCCGCGGAGCAGTAGACGACGAGCGTCCGCGACTTGTCGGGGACGAAGCCCTCGATGCGCTGCTCGAGCCGCCCGCGGCCCGTGTACAGGGCGCCGGGGATGTGGCCCTCCTCCCACTCGTCCGGCTCGCGGACGTCGACGAAGAGCGGCGCGTCGGCGCGGCCGAGGAGCTCGTGCGCGTCGACGAGGAGATCTCGTCGATCTCGGAGCGCACGCGCCCGAGCAGCTCGCGGTAGCCGGCCATTACTTTCCGAACTATAGCGGCGGGCTCACGGCTACCGTTCCGCCGTGAGCGCGCGACCCGGTGACGGTCACCGCGGGTGACTGTCACAGCGGTTCTCCTGGCTATCGTCCTCGCATGACTCCTCGCCGCCGCATCTTCCTGTTGGTCGCTGTCGCATCCGCCGCCGCGATTGCGGTCGTCGCCGCCGCGATCGTCTCCTCGGACGGCGAGTCGGCGACGCCGGCGACCGGGGAGGCCGCCCCACGTGAAGGGCGCCCGCCGCTCTCCCTCGCGCTCGGGCTCCGCGCCGACTCCGAGGCGCGCGACCTCGTCCGCGCTGCCGCGCTGTACGAGGACGGGAGGGCGTCGGAGGCAGCGGCGCTCTTCGGGAGGCACGACTCGCTCGAGGCGAAGGTCGGCGCCGCGCTCGCGTCCTGGCCCGAAGGATCGCTCGACCGCCTCGAGCAGCTCGGCAAGCTCTACCCGGACGAGGCGGTCGTCCAGCTCAACCTCGGGCTCGCGCGCCTGTGGGCGAACCGCGGCGACCCCGCAGCTGCATGGCGCGCCGCGGCCGAGGCCGAGCCCGACACGCCGTACGCGATCCTGGCCGGGAACGTCCTCTACCCGAAGCTGCCGCGCGGGCTCCCGGCGTTCATCCCCTCCTTCGGCGCATCACCCGAGGTCACCGGCCTGCCGCCGGCGCGCCAGCTCGACTCCTTGCGCGCCCGGGCCGAGCGCGGCGGCGTCCGCGACAGGCTGCTGTACGGGGTCGGCCTCCAGCGCCTCGGACGACCCGTGTCCGCGCGCGCGGCGTTCGAGGAGGCAGCCCGCGAGGCGCCCGCGGACGCCGAGGCGCAGGTGGCCGCCGCGGTCGGGGGCGTTCGACAAGGCGGACCCGGCGATCGCGTTCGGGCGGCTCGGCCCGCTCACCCGCAGGTTCCCGAACGAGCCCTCCGTGCGCTTCCACCTCGGCGTCCTCCTCCTCTGGACGGGGCGGATCGACGAGGCCGAGCGCCAGCTCCGCCTCGCCTCGCGCACGCGGCCCGGCTCGCCGCTCGCGCGTGAGGCTGCCCGGTACCTCGAGACGATCCGCAAGGCGCGTTCCTGAGCGTAGGCCCGGGTTGCTTTGACGACCGCCGCTGCTCCGACTACCGTGTGACCGCCACGAGCAAGGGGGGCGGTCTGGCCGCACGCGAACCGGAGGGCACGACCACTCGACCGCCGGTCGAGGACGTGCTCGCCACCGACGAGGCGCAGCGGCTGCTGGAGAGCGGTCTCCAGACGGGACGCCTCGACGCCGACGAGGTCGCCCTCGCGCTCGACGAGCTCGACCTCGAGCCCGGGCAGCTCGACGAGTTCTACGCGGCCCTCGACGAGGCGCAGATCGCCGTCGTCCACGCCGACGAGGCCGAGGTCGAGGTGGAGGCCGAGGTCGAGGCGGCGGCGGAGATCACGACCGACTCGCTCCAGCTCTTCCTCAAGGACATCGGCAAGGTGCCGCTCCTCACCGCGGCCCAGGAGGTGGAGCTCGCGAAGCGCATCGAGCGCGGCGACCACGGCGCGAAGCAGTCGATGGTGGAGGCGAACCTCCGCCTCGTCGTGTCGATCGCCAAGCGCTACCGCAACCAGGGCCTGCCGTTCCTCGATCTGATCCAGGAGGGGACGATCGGCCTCGTGCGCGCCGCCGAGAAGTTCGACTATCGCAAGGGCTTCAAGTTCTCCACGTACGCCACGTGGTGGATCCGGCAGGCGGTCGCGCGCGCGATCGCGGACAAGGGCCGCACGATCAGGATGCCCGTGCACGTCGTCGAGAAGCTGAACCGCATCCTCCGCGCCGAGCGGAAGCTGCGCGCAGAGCGGGGACGCGAGCCGACGACGGAGGAGATCGCCCGCGACCTGGACATGTCGCCCGAGGAGGTGGCGCAGATCCGGCGGAGCGCACAGACGCCGGTCTCACTCGAGAAGCCGGTGGGCGACGACGACGAGTCCGAGTTCGGGCACTTCCTCGCCGACGACTCGACGCCGCTCCCCGACGAGCTCGCCGAGACGGCGATGCAGCGCGAGGCGCTGCGCTCGATCCTGGGCGCGCTCTCCGAGCGGGAGCGGATGGTGCTCGAGCTCCGCTACGGGCTCGACGGGAAGCAGCCGCGGACGCTCGACGAGGTGGGGCGGACGTTCAACGTCACCCGCGAGCGCATCCGGCAGATCGAGCACCAGGGCCTGAAGAAGCTCAGGGCCCTGGCGGACGCCCAGCGCGTCCGCGACGTCGCCTGAGAACAGCCGGGTGACGGTCACCTTCGGTGACAGTCACCCCGTACTCTTCAAACGTGCTCTATCGGCCGGAAGCGTTCGAGCCGCTGACGGACGAGCCCTGGGACGAGGAGCGCGTCCGTGGGCGGATCCGGGAGATCGTCGCCGACACGGATGACGCGCTCCGCGGGCCGAAGCTCCTGTGGCGCGCGGACCCGTGGGACGGCTGGCACGGGACGAGCCCGATGAAGAACCTCTACGTGGGCGCGGCAGGGGTGCTGTGGGCGCTCGACGAGCTCCGCCGGCGGGGGCGTGCCGAGACACGGCTCGACCTCGCCGACCTCGCGCTCCGGAACGTCGAGCTCTTCCGCGCGCGACCCGACTTCATCAAGGGGCTGGCGCTGCCCGACCCGCCCGGGTCCTCGCTCCTCTGCGGGGAGTCGGGGATCCTGCTCGTCGCCTGGCGGCTGGCGCCGAGCCGGGAGCTCGCCGACGACCTACACCGTCTCGTGCGGGCGAACGTCGCCAACGAGGCGGAGGAGGTCATGTGGGGCACGCCGGGGACGCTGGTCGCGGCGCACGCGATGCTCGAGTGGACCGGGGAAGAGCGCTGGCGCGACGCCTGGCACGAGAGCGCGGAGGCGCTCCTCGCAAGGCGCGGCGAGGACGGGCTCTGGGTGCAGCGGCTGTACGGCCAGGAGTACAGCAGCCTCACGCCGCCACACGGCCTCGTCGGGAACGTCGAAGCGCTCGCGCCGCACCTCGACGGCGGGCGGCGCGCCGCGCTCGAGCGCGAGAGCGCCGCGATCCTCGCGCGCACGGCGATCCGCGAGGACGGCCTCGCGAGCTGGCCGCCGCGCGACCGCCCGACGCTGCCCGGGCCGGACGGGCAGATTCGCCTCCAGTGGTGTGCCGGCGCGCCCGGGACCGTCGTCGCGGCCGCGCGCTACCTCGACGAGGAGCTCCTGCTCGCGGGTGCCGAGCTCTGCTGGAAGGCGGGGCCCCACGGGCTCGACAAGGGCCCGTCCATTTGCCACGGCACCGCCGGCAACGGGTACGCGTTCCTGAAGGCGTTCGCCCGCACGGGCGACGAGCGCTGGCTCGTTCGCGCCCGGCGGTTCGCCGTGCACGCGCTCGGCCAGGTGGAGCGTCTCCGCGCCGAGCGCGGCCGCGGCCGCTACTCGCTGTGGACCGGCGACCTCGGCGCAGCGGTCTACGCGGCAGACTGTCTCGACACGCGCACCGCATATCCCGTTCTCGATCCCGAAGGCCTGGGCTACTAGGCCTGCAAACGAAGGAGGAGAGATGCACGTACGCATCGCACGGTTCGAGGGTGTCGACGTCGGCAGCATCGACGCCCAGGTGGAGGAGATGCGGCAACAGATGACGTCGGGCGAGCTTCCCGCCGACGCGCCGGCGGAGCTGCAGACGCTGATGGAGACCGTCGACCGTTTCGTCCAGCTCGTCGATCGAGACCAGGGCGTCACGCTCGGCCTCGCGTTCTCGAAGAGCGAGGACGACATGCGGCGCGCGAACGAGGCTCTGAACGCGATGTCGCCGCCGAGCGACGCGATGGGCAGCCGCACCGGTGTCGAGATCTACGAGGTGGTGCTCGACGAGAGCTTCGGCTAGGCGTCGCAGGCGCGGGCGGGGGGAGACTCGCCCCGAGTACACTCCCCGCCCGTGGCGCCCACCGCCGAGGAGCTCCGAGCCCAGCTCGCCGAGCTGATCGCGATCCCGTCGGTCAGCGCGGATGCCGCGCATGCGGGTGACATCGCCGCGGCCGCGGAGTGGGTCGCGAGCCTCATCCGCTCGAGCGGAGGCGGCGTCGAGGTCGTCCCCTGGGGCGCGCGTCCGCTCGTGATCGGCGAGGTTGCGGCGTCGGAGCGGGCGGGGTCCGCGCCCACGATCCTCTGCTACGCGCACTTCGACGTCCAGCCGCCGGACCCGCTCGACCTCTGGGAGTCGCCCCCGTTCGAGCTCACGTCGCGCGACGGGCGCCTGTACGCGCGCGGCGTCGCCGACGACAAGGGCAACCTCTTCGTGCTGGTCGAGGCGGTTCGGCAGCTCGCCGAGGAAGGCGCCCTTCCGGTCAACGTCCGCTTCGCCTTCGACGGGGAGGAGGAGATCGGGGGCACCTCGATCGTCGAGTGGGTCGACGCCGACGAGGGCAGTGCGGACGCGGCGATGATCCTCGACGGCGCGATGATCCGGCGCGGCCTGCCGGGCTTCATGGTCGGCGTGCGGGGGATGGTCTACCTCCATCTGCGGGTGAGAACGGGGACGACCGACATGCACTCGGGGATGTTCGGCGCCGCTGCCCTCAACGCGACTCACGCGCTGATGGCCGCGCTCGCCCCGGTCCTGCCCGGGGCGGAGGGGCGCCTCCCGGACGAGCTCCGCCAGGGGGTGGTGCCGCCGTCGGCCGAGGAGCTCGAGGCGTGGGCGAAGCTGCCATCGGGCGCGGAGCAGCTCGCGCACCAGGGTGCCGCGCCGATCGTTCCCGGAGCAGCCGAGGACTTCTATGGCCGCACCTTTGCCGATACCTCGCTCGACGTGAACGGGATCGCGGGCGGGTCCCCCGACCTCGTCAAGACGGTCCTGCCCGTCGAGGCGCGGGCCAACATCTCGCTGCGCCTCGCGCCGGGACAGGATCCGGAGACGATCCTGGCCACGTTCGAGCGTCTCGTGCGCGAGGCGCTCCCTGCGGGGGCCGAGCTCGAGATCACCCCCAGGAACCTCGCGCGACCCGCGCTCACGCCGACCGGCTCCGACGCGCTCCGCCTCGCCGCCGACGCATTCGAGCAGGTCGTCGGCGCTCGGCCCTACCTCGTGCGGTCGGGGGGCACGCTCCCGATCTACGCGAGCCTCGTCGATCGCGGCCTGCCGACGTTCGCCACGGGGTTCGGCATCGAGAGCGAGTGCAACGTGCATGCGCCGAACGAGAACGTGCCGGCGGAGAGCATCGAGCTCGGGGTCGCGACGATGCGCGAGGTCTTCACGCGACTGGGTGAGCTTGGCTAGGCCGGAGGCGATCGCTGCGCCCTTCGCGAGCCCGCTCGCAGAAGAGCTCGCGGAGGACGTGCTCGAGCGGCTCCTCCGCTACACGAGGATCGACACCCAGGCGGCCTATCGTGCGCCCGCGCGGCCGAGCACCGAGAAGCAGCTCGAGCTCTCGCGCCTCCTCGTCGACGAGCTCGTCGAGCTCGGCCTCGCGGACGCCCGGCTAAGGGAGGACTCGAACGTCTTCGCGAGCCTCGCCGGCGCCCCGGACGTCCCCGTCCTCGGGCTCATCGCGCATGTGGACACGACGCCCGACGTCACCGCCGAGGGCGTCTCGCCGATCGTCCACCGCGCCTGGGGGGGCGACCCGATCGAGCTTCCCGGAGACGGGCGGCAGGTGCTCGATCCCGGCCGGCTCCCCGCGCTCGCCGCGCGTGTGGGGCACGACATCGTGACGAGCGACGGCACGACGCTCCTGGGAGCCGACGACAAGGCAGGAATCGCGGAGATCATGGCCGCCGTCTCCCATCTCGTGCGCCACCCCGAGCTCCCCCGGGCACCGATCCGGGTCGCGTTCACGGTCGACGAGGAGGTCGGCCGCGGCGCCGAGGACTTCGACCTCGAGGCGTTCGGGGCGGACGTCGCGTACACGCTCGACGGGTCCGGCCTCGGCGAGCTCGAGATCGAGACCTTCTCCGCGAAGTCGATCAGGGTCACGATCCGAGGACTCTCGGTGCACCCGGGTACCGCGAAGGGGAAGCTCGTGAACGCGGTGAAGCTCGCCGCGCAGCTCGTCGAGCTGCTCCCGTCCGACCGGCTCTCGCCCGAGACGACGGAGGAGCGCGAGGGCTACCTCCACCCCCACCGGATCTCCGGGGCCACCGAGGAGGCGATCGTCGACTTCATCGCCCGCGACCACGACGACGGCCTCCTCGAGCAGCACGTCGAGCTCCTGCAGGGCCTCGTCGCGGAGATCGCCGAGCGCGAGCCGCGCGCGCACCTCGACGTCGAGGTGCGCGACTCCTACCGCAACATGCGGCCGTACATCGAGACGAGCCCCCGCGTCGTGGAGGCGGCCCTCGAGGCGATCCGCCGGGCCGGGGTGGAGCCGAGGATGGCGCTCACGCGCGGCGGGACGGACGGCGCGGTGCTCTCGGCGCGGGGCCTGCCGACCCCGAACATCTTCACGGGCGGCCAGGAGTACCACTCCGTCCGCGAGTGGGCGAGCGTGCAGGACATGGCGGCCGCCGCAGCCACCGTCGTGCACCTCGCCGGCGTCTGGGTCGAGCCCGCCTGACGAGACAGGTGACTGTCACCGCAGGTGACTGTCACCAGGTTCCCGAGCCCGCCTGACGAGACGGGTGACTGTCACCGCAGGTGACTGTCACCGGCTTCTTCCGGGCTACGCTGGCCGAGTGCCCCGGCTCGTCGGCATCAACCACGTCGCCGTCGAGGTGGGCGACCTCGACGAGGCGCTTGCGTTCTTTTCGCGGATCTTCGACGGCCTCGAGCTGCGCGGTCGCGGCGGGAGGATGGCCTTCGTCGACCTGGGAGACCAGTTCCTCGCGCTCGAGGCCGCGCGCAAGCCCATGGCCGCAGGGCACTACGGGCTCGTCGTCGACGACCGGGACGAGACCGTGCGGCGCGCTCGCGAGGCCGGCGCACGCGTCGTCGGTGGCCACGACCTCCTCGACCCGTGGGGGAATCGCTGGCAGGTCGTCGACTATCGCGAAATCCAGTTCACGAAGGCACCGCGGATCCTCGACGGGATGGGGCTCGCGAAGCTCGTGAAGTCCGAGCCGGCGCTCGAGGAGCTGCGCGCGAAGGGGCTCGCGGACTGACCTCTCCGACGCGGCAGCCGTTCGCCGGCGAGGCGCGGGCGGTCGTCGTGCTGCCGCGCGAGGATTTCACCCTCGGCGGCGAGGCGGAGCTGCTCGAGCTCGAGAAGGCCGGGTTCGAGGCGGAGCTCGGCACGAGGGTCGAGATCTCCGCGACCGATCCGGGCGAGGGGCCGCGCTGGGTCCTCCGTCTCGACGGGGAGCCCGGGTCGGCCCCGACGATCACGTTCGACCGTGGGGAGCGGCTCATCACATCGCGTGCGGCCGACGCCGTGGGCCTGTTCGAATCCGTGAACCTCTGGCGCACGCTGTCGCGGGCAGGCGGTGGGACGCTGGCGGTGACGGACTGCGCGGGTCTCGACGAGTTGGTCGCGTGCATCGAGGCCGAGGTCGCCGACACGTACCCGTCCTTCGGGCTCCACGGTCTCGACTGGCCGGAGATATGCGCTCGGCACGTACCGCAGGTGCGCGAGGCGGACGACCCGCTCGCGGCCGTCCAGCGCTGGCTCGCGGAGCTTCGCGACGGACACACATGGGCGTGGGCCCCGGTCGGGAACCTCCCGTACGCGGTACGCGTGTCCGACGGCGCGGCGACGTTCGTGCGCGTCCCCGAGGACACGGCCGCTTTCGGCGCAGGTGTGCGACGGGGGTGGAGCCTGGAGGAGATCGACGGCGCTCCGGTCGACGCGGACGGCTGGGTCGCCCGAGCCGCCGCGCCGGCTCACTCCCGCCCGCTCATCGCGGGCAGGCGCATCCTGGCCGGGACGGTCGGAGTCGCCCGCGCGCTGACGGCCGTCTCGCCCTCCGGGGAGGGCGTGACGTGGGACGAGGAGCCGACGCCGCTCCCGGAAGATCCGCTCGTCACGTTCGGGCGACTCGAAGGCGGCAGCGGGTACCTCCGGATCGGGACCTGGGCCGTGGGGCACGGGGTGGACGAGGCCGTGGACCGGGCTTTCGCGGAGCTCGCGGGGTGCGACCCGCTCGTCCTCGACCTGCGCGGAAACCCGGGCGGGAACCTCCTCCTCGCCCGCCGCACGGGCGGCCGGTTCCTGCGGGAGCGGACTGCCCTCGGGTCGATCCGCTACAGCGTCGGCGAGGGCCGGCTCTCCGAGCCGTTCCCGATCGTCGGCGAGCCCGCGCCTCCCGAGCAGCGCTGGCCGGGCCGGCTCGTCGTCCTCACCGACCCGCTCACGTTCTCCGCGAGCGAGGACTTCCTGCTCGGGCTCCAGGGTCTCGAGCACGTGACCGTCGCGGGCGAGCCCTCGGGTGGAGGCAGCGGCCGTGCGCGCTCGCTGCGGCTGCTTTCCGGCTGGACGCTCACGGTGAGCACCGCCTTGACCTACGACAGGGAGGGGCGCTGCGTCGAGGGCGCCGGGATCCAGGTCGACGTCCCGCTGCCTGCGTTCGACGACGAGCTTCCCGCTCGTGCCGGAGCCCTGTGACGTGCGACGATCGTGCCCGTGAGAGCGGTCGTCGTCACGGGAGCATCCTCGGGGATAGGCGAGGCCTGCGCCCGATGGCTGGCCAGGGCGGGCTGGCGGGTGTACGGCGGCGTGCGAGACGCGGCCGCTGCGGAGGCCCTCCGCGAGCACGGCGTCGAGCCGCTCGAGCTCGACGTCACGGACGCCGGCCAGATCGCGGCCGCAGCCGCGGCCGTCGGCGACGAGCTGCACGGGCTCGTCGACAACGCGGGGATCGCGGTCGCCGCGCCGCTCGAGCTCGTCCCGCTCGACGAGCTCCGCCACCAGCTGGAGGTGAACGTCGTGGGGCAGGTCGCGGTGACGCAGGCCTTCCTGCCGGCGCTCCGGCGCACCCGCGGACGGGTGGTCCTCATGGGCTCGATCGGCGGCCGGAGCGCGCTGCCTTTCCTGGGGCCGTACGCAGCCTCGAAGCATGCGCTCGAGGGGGTCGCGGACTCCCTGCGCGTGGAGCTCCGGCCCTGGGGCATCGCGGTTTCGATCGTGGAGCCCGCGAGCATCCGGACGGCGATCTGGCAGAAGGGCTCCCAGCGGGCGGACGAGCTGCGCGACGGGCTTCCGCCGGAGGGGGTGGCGCTCTACGCCGCCCGCATGGCCCGCCTCCAGCAGGTCGCCCTCGCCAGGGGCCCGGGCGCCGACCCGGCCGACGTCGCCAGGGCCGTCGAGCACGCGCTGACCGCGAAGCGCCCGAAGGCCCGCTACCTCGTCGGCCGCGACGCGCACCTGCGCGCCTGGATCGAGCGCCTGCCGACGCGCCTGCGCGACCGCGTGCTCGCGAAGGCGCTGACCGGCTAGCTCGGTCGTAGGGAGGCGACGATCGCGGCCGTGTCCGCGGTCGTGAGGATCTCTGCCGCGACGAGGGCCGGATGCCCGAGGAGGTACGCGCGGGCGCGGTCGTGCTCGCTGCGCCTCGGGGTGAGGTCGTCGATCACGAGCAAGCCGCCCGGCCCGAGCAGCGCGAGCGCCGGTGGTCCTGCTCGCTCCGGCTCCTGCTTGAACCCGCCGGCGTCCAGGAAGAGGAGATCGAAGGCCCGCGGCGGGAGCTCGTCGCGCCAGTCGCCGGCGAGGAGCTCGACGTTCGAAGTCGCGAGCCGCGCCGCGAGCTCGCGCGCTCTCGTCGAGCTCGACGGTGACGACGGAGCGCGCCGACGCTCGCCATCGCCGCGGCGCCCTCGCCGAACGCGGTGCCCGCCTCGGCGCAGCGCTTTCCCGCGGCGAGGGTGGCGAGGAGCGCGTGCACCTCGGGGATCGCGGACCCGCCATCCGTCACGGGACCTCCGCGCGCGCTACGTCTCGTGGACGCCGCAGCCGAGCCACTCGTGGCCGAAGCGGCGCATCTCGCGCACGACCGGCAGGAGCGCCTCGCCCTTCGGCGTGAGCCCGTACTCGACGCGAGGCGGCGACTCCGGGTAGCTCTCGCGTACCACGATGCCCTCGGCCTCGAGCCAGCGCAGTCGCTCTGCGAGCGTTCGGGGGCTGATGCCGGCGCACGAGCGCTCGAGCTCGGTGAAGCGCCTCGGGCCCTCGGAGAGGTCGTGGACGATGAGGACCGTCCACTTCGAGCCCACGATCTCCGCGGCGCCCGCGACGGAGCAGGTCGGCGCCTCGTGGACGGGGAGCATCGTGCGACTGGCCACGAGCTGATTGTAGGGCGCGTCTCTCAGCCC
This sequence comes from uncultured Actinomycetes bacterium, assembly GCA_963750595.1. GTDB lineage: Bacteria > Actinomycetota > Thermoleophilia > Gaiellales > Gaiellaceae > GMQP-bins7. Next base: position 226,994 of record CAVVRG010000006.1, read on the forward strand.
GGTTTACGCGCGGTGTAGAGCGCGGTCACGACCGGCTTCGTCACCCGGCCGCCGAAGTCCCGCTCTGCGATGCGCCGGATCTCGTCGAGGAGAGCGTCGCGCCGGTCGGGAGCGAGGGCACGAATCGGCGAGAAGGTCCCGAAGAGGCCGCGGATCCCCGCGGCATCCCAGGTGTGCGCCCACTCGATCCGGCGGGGCTCGATCGCGTCGAACCCGGCGCGCAGCGAGAGCGGCGACGCGAGCCTCGCCGTCGTGGGCGAAGGTCGGCCGCCCGCCCGTCGCCTCCGAGGGGCTACGCGGCAGCTCGTGCACGAGCGGGTCCACCGCGTCCCGAAACGGGTCCGGGCGCCTCGCGTCGCCGAACACCGTCCACCACAGTGCGAGCCAGCCGCCGGGGCGGAGCGCGTCGCGGAACCTGGCGAGCCCCACGTCCTCGTCGACCCAGTGGAACGACGACGCTGCCGTCGCGAGGTCGAAGTCGTCCTCGAGCTCGGCAGCCTCGAGCGTGGTGGGACGGATCTCGATGCGCTCGTCCAGGCTCTTGCGGAGGAACGCAGCCAGGCCCGGATCGGGCTCGAGGGCTACGAGGGGATCGGCGCCGAGCACGAGCAGCCGGCGGGTCGCCTGGCCCGTGCCGGGGCCGACCTCGAGCACCTTCGACCCGGGGCGGAGCCCGCATCGCTCGCGCAGGATCTCGTACACCTCCTCCGCGTGCCCGGGCCGCGCGGCGTCGTAGCCGGCGGGATCCTGTCCGAACAGCAGCCTGCCGGCATCCCGCCCGAGGATCTCGCGCTCCATGGCTAGTCCCGGGACACGTCCGAGTACCTGGCACCGTAAGGGTCACGAGTTGGCGCTGATGTGTCCACAGGCGCGCCGGCTCGTCTTCAGTCCCAGGGCGGAGGGTTGTGCGTCCAGCGCCCGCCGGCCATCGTCGCCACGATCTCGACCGTCTCCAGCTCGTCGGGCGGGCACTCGACCGGATCCCGCGAGAGCACGACCAGGTCGGCCAGGTACCCCGGGAGCAGCTTCCCGCGCCGCCGCTCGTCGCCGGTGAGCCAGGCGGCGTTGACCGTCGTCGCGAGAAGCGCCTGCTCGATCGTGACGCTCTCGCTCCGGACGCCAGGCGGGGCGGTCGTCGATCGTCCGCAGGACACCGGCCCGGATGCCCGCGAGGGGGTCGAGCTCCTCCACGGGCGCGTCGGACCCGTTCGCAACGAGCGCGCCCGAGCCCCACAGCGAGCGGAACGCGTACGTCCCGTCGAGCCGGTCCGCCCAGAAGCGCTCCGCGAGGTCGCGGTCCGAGGGGGCATGGCTGAACTGGACGGAGCAGGCGATCCCGAGCTCCGCGAAGCGTCCGACGTCCTCCGGCGCGAGGCACTGGGCGTGCTCGATCCGCTGACGGAGCCCGCGCGGCTGCCACTCGTCGCGAGTCGCCTCGAAGGCGTCGAGCGCCTCCCGGTTCGCGCGGTCTCCGATGGCGTGGACCGCCACGGGCCATCCCGCCCGCGCGGCACGCCGTACGACGTCGGCGAGCTCCTCGCCGCTCGTGATGCACACGCCCGTGCCGTCGAGCAGCCACGCGGTCTGAGAGCCCAGCGTGCCGTCCATGAAGGCCTTCAGGTAGCCGATACGGAGGAAGTCGTCGCCGATACCGGAGCGGAGGCCGAGCGACTCGAGCTCGGGAAGGCGCTCGTACGGGATCGACTGCCAGACGCGCAGGGTGAGCCCTCCCTCGGCCGCGATCCGACGGAAGATCGCCGGCGCGCCGAGCCATCCGTCCTTGTCGTGGATCGCGACGACGCCGCGGCTCGCGGCGACCGCGAGGCCCTCGCGCGTCGCCTCCACCCACTCGTCCTCGGGGACCGTCGCGAAGCGCGCGCGGAACTGCCAGGCCGACTCCTCGCGCAGGACTCCGGTGGGCTCCCCCCGGCTCGTCGCGCTCGACCACGCCGCCGTCGACCTCGAGCTCGCCGTCCGCGAGCGCGAGCGCCGACGAGTTGAGCCAGAGCGAGTGGTAGTCCTTCGACCACAGCAGAGCCGGGACCTCGCTCGTGACGCCGTCCAGCGCCTCCTTCGTCGGCTGGGTCGGCCAGTCGGCCGAGCGCCACCCGGTGCCACGGATCCACGACGCCGCGCCGGGGGTGGGCACGGACCCGCTCGAGCGCCTCGTCGAGGCCGGACACGCCCTCGAGCCGAACGTCGCGCCGAGCGAGCGACCAGGTCGGGAAGTGGACGTGCGAGTCCGTGAACCCGGGGACGACGCAGCGGCCGCCGAGGTCGACGAGTCTCGGGCGAGGGGAGGGCCGTCTCGTGGGCGCCGACGCCGCCCGCCACGCGGTCGCCCGCGATCGCGAGGGCGCGAGCGATCGGCAGCGACGCGTCCATCGTGCGCACGACGCCGTTCTCTAGGATCATCCGGCGCGACTGTAACGACGCCGGAGGGGGTGCAGATGATCGACCACGTGATCCTCAACGTGCGCGACTACGCGGCCAGCAAGCAGTTCTACGAGCAGGCGCTCGAGCCGCTCGGGTACGAGGTCGTCTTCGAGCTCGGGGAGGACGGCTGCGGGTTCGGCGCGCAGCGGCAAGCCGTACTTCTGGGTCGCCCGCCGCGGAGAGCCGCACACGGACGTCCACGTCGCATTCGTCAGCCCGGACCGGGCGCCGGTGGACCGCTTCCACGCGGCGGCGCTCGCGGCCGGTGGCGCCGACAACGGCGCGCCCGGGCTGCGCCCCCACTACCACGAGCACTACTACGCCGCCTTCGTCCGCGACCCCGACGGCAACAACATCGAGGCGGTCTGCCAGCAGCCGCAGTGACGGTCGCGCACGTCGCCGTCAACGTCACGGACTGGGAGCGCGCGAGCGGTTCTACTCGGGACCTCGGCCGCTCGGCTACCGCGTCGTGTACGACGAGGACGGCGCTGGCGCCACTCGCCAGCGGCGCTCGACTTCGGCATCGGCGCCGCGACCCGGCCGGCGGCGCCCACGTCGCTTCGACTGCCCGACCGCGAGCCGTCGACCACTTCCACGCGAACGGCCTTGCAGCCGGCGGCCGGACAACGGAGCTCCTGGCATCCGCGCCCACTATGACCCGAGCTACTACGCGGCGTACGTCCTCGACCCGGACGGCAACAACATCGAGGCCGTCTGCCACCATGCACCGGCCTAGACTGCGACCGTGCCCTGGGAGCCGCTGACCGACGAGCAGCTCGAGATCCGCGAGCTCGTCCGCACGCTCGCCCGCGAGCGCATCGCTCCGCGCGCCGCCGAGATCGACGAGTCCCACGAGTTTCCCTGGGACGTCGTCGAGCTCTTTCGCGAGCACGGGCTCTTCGGGCTCTTCTTCGACGAGGCGTACGGCGGCACCGGGACCGGGACGCTCACCTCGCTCGTCGCGATCGAGGAGGTGTCGAAGGTCTGCGCGACGAGCGGGCTCCTCCTCGCGGTGCAGGAGCTCGGCTCGCTCGCGCTCAAGCTCGCCGGGACCGACGAGCAGAGAGGCGCGCTTCCTGCCGACGCTCGCCTCGGGCGAGGTGCTCGCTGCCTACGCGCTGACCGAGGCGGGCTCGGGCTCCGACTCGGCCGCGATGCGGACGACCGCGCGGCGCGACGGCGACGAGTACGTCCTCGACGGCTCGAAGCGGTTCATCACGAACGCGTCGGTCGCGGGGCTGTACACGGTGTTCGCGAAGACCGATCCCGACGCCGGCCACTCCGGGATCTCGGCGTTCGTCGTCGAGACGGGCACGCCGGGGTTCGAGGTGGCGCGGCTCGAGCCGAAGATGGGGATAGCGGGCTCGACGACCGGAGAGCTCGTGTTCGACGGCGCCCGCGTGCCGGCGGCCAACCTGCTCGGCGAGGAGGGGGAGGGGTTCAAGATCGCGATGCGCGTCCTCGACCGCTCGCGGCCGGGCGTCGCGGCCCAGGGGCTCGGCATCGCCCAGGGAGCCACGGACTACGCGCTCGAGTACTCCCGCACGCGCGAGACGATGGGGAAGCCCATCGCGGAGCACCAGCTCATCGCGGCCAAGCTGGCCGACATGGAGACCCGCTGCGAGGGCGCGCGCGGGCTTCTCTACCGCTTCGGGCGCATGGTCGACGAGGGCGTGGCGGACGCCGAGCTGACGAAGGCCTCGGCGATGGCCAAGCTCGCCTGCACGGACGCGGCCATGTGGGTCACGACGGAGGCCGTCCAGGTCCTCGGCGGCTACGGCTACATCAAGGAGTACCCGGTCGAGCGCATGATGCGCGACGCCAAGATCACACAGATCTACGAGGGCACGAACGAGATCCAGCGCCTCGTGATCGCGCGCGAGATGCTGAAGGAGTCGCGCGCCTTCCTGCTCGCGGGCGTGGCATAGCGCTACCGACAGACGCGGCTGCGCGGTGTGCGGCCGTCCCAGCGAAAACCGGCCGCCGACGCACGCCCGACCGACGCCGCCACGCAGGTGCTGCCCCGCAGGGAGATCCGGAGGAGGGCACGCCCTGCCGGGCCGGTCGAGACCTTTCTCGACGACGCCAGCCGCCCGCCCGCCCGCACCTCGACGCGGAGGACGGCGCCCGACACGGGCCGCCCCGCGCCGTCGATCGCGAGCACCGCGAGGCGCGCGCCGCTCGCCGTCGGCGCGGAGTCGATGCCCGCGATGCGGAGCGTCCCGGGGACGACGGTGACGGAAGCGGCGGCCGAGCTGGATTCCGCGGCGGACGCGACGACGCGACCTCGTCGGACGAGCCGGCCGGCGGTGAACGCCGCGCCGCCGCCGCTCGTCGGTACGACCGTGCCGAGCGCCGCCGGCACGACTCGCCAGGTGAACGACGCGGGCACCGCATTCCCGAAGGCATCGGTTGCGGTCGCCCGGAGTCGGAGCGACCCGCGTGCGCGCACGGATCCGGATCGCGGGAGACATCACGACACGGGAAACGGGGCCGGGAGTCACCGTCACCTGCTGCGTCGCGCTCATCACCCCCGGCGCAGACGCGGTCAGCACGTGGCTCCCCGCCCCGGCATCGAGGTAGTAGACGCCGTCGACCGTGCTCGCGCCGGCCGCGATCGTGACCGTCAGCGCCGGGATCCAGGGCCCGGTCGGGCTGGTCGAGAACGTCCCCGTCGCGGAGCTCGAGCGGAGCGTCACGGCGAGGGGCGCCCGCGGCGGCGCAGGTAGGCCCGTGCTCGTCACGAGCCGGAGGCCGATCGGGGCGGATGCCGTTCCCGCTGCCAGGGTCTGCGAGCGGCGTCGTGAACTCGAGGAGCGGCTGGCTCCATGCTCGGAAAGACCTCCACGCCTCGCTCGGGCTCGCTTCGGCGAGGTCCCCGACGCACCACACGTTCTGCCCGGGCGGTCCGCAGGCCCCGCCGCCCGGGACCTCGGGCTCGACGAGGCTCTCCCGAGTCGCGCACGGCCGCGGCCAACCGGTCGAGCACGGAGCTCGTCTGGGCGGCGAAGTCCGCGGCGGGCGTCCCCGAGGCGTTCCGCGGGGCCCAGGCGAAGCCCCAGTGGTCGCGGGCCTGTCCCGTCGTCGCGGTGTGAAAGCGGAGAGCGTCGACCTGGGCGGACACGTACGCCGCCATCTGCTCCGTCGTCACCATCGTCCAGCCGTAGCCCGAGTCCCGCTGCCAGGCTGCGTTCGCGAGGGGGCTGTAGGCGTCGCGCAGGTACGAGCGCCCGACCTCGATCTCCGCCGGGCCCGCGTCCGCGAGCACGCGCACGTGCTGGAGGTAGTCGGCGAGGTACTCGCGGCGGAGCCTCGGTCGTCGCACCGGGAACGGCCCAGCTGCGGACGTCCCCGTACACCTCCTGGGACCAGTCGCTCACGTACGTGGCCACCTCGGCCCAGAACGATGCGTCCGTGAGCCAGCTCTGGACCGTCCCCTGGTACGTGGAGAGGTCGGCCGTCCGCTGGCCGAGCCCGATGACGAAGACCGCGCCCGGCGTGGGCCGAGCGCCGGTCCCTCCCTCGTACAGGCCGCGCAGGAACTCGCGGAGGCTCGCGCGCGCGTCGCCGTCCCCCCTGCGGACGGCCGAGCCGACCTCGTTGAGCACCCAGGTGTCGCCGCGGGCGACGTCGTACCCGGCTGCCGCCATCCGTTCGCGCGCCGTCACCCCGGCCGTGTGCCAGCTGCTCCCCGTGCTCGCGACCCAGCGGCTCCAGGTCGCGAAGTGGATCTCCGCGAGGGCGTGGAAGCGCGGTCCGAGGGCCCGGATGCGCCAGGCCTGGTCGGGGCGTGGCCGCGTCTTGTCGGCCACGACCGGCGGGATCGAGACGTAGTAGTCGGCACAGGGCGAGGCGCTGGCAGCGAGCTTCGTCGCCAGGCGCAGCCAGTCGCTCGCGGCGTAGAAGACGGCGCGCAGCGGTCGGCAGGCAGCCGTCGCTTGCACGCGCGGCGCAGGCCGGGCGACGAGGCGGGCCCAGAGCGCCGCGGTCTCCGCCGGGGCGAGCGAGGGCACGGGCTCCGGCTCGGCGGGCGCTCGGGAGCCCGCGCTCCCCGCGCTGGCCGCCGAGAGCGCGACCGGAGGCGAGCAGAAGCGAGAGCGACAGCCGCGGGGCGGGCATGGCGCGACGCTAGCTGGAGGCTGTGAGCGGCTCGTAAACGCCGTATCGGGGGCTGACCGCTGGGGCGCCCGGCACCGGGAGGCCGGGCGCCACCCCCAGCCTCCTACGCGCGGCCGCAGTGCACGAGCGCGTTCAGGCAGCCGTCCACGAGGCGCTTTAGCGCGCCCGGGTTCCACGCGTTGAAGAAGTCGGCGTGCGCGCTCCACTGCCCGCCCGAGGCGAGCGAGAAGCCCTCGCCGCCGCGCGTCGGGTAGCGGTAGATCTGGGCGAGCGCGGGGACGGGAACGGGATGTGTGGACGGGCAGCGCCCGCGCATCGCGTACGCCATGTGGCTCTTGTGGTCAGGGCTGTCGAGATGCCGACCGTCCCAGCAGCTCGGGAAGCGCACGTGCAGGCGGAGGAACGACCCGCGCTGCGCCGGGCACGTCGGCACCGTGCTGGACGGGGCGACACCGCTCCCGGCGCCGCAGCTCCAGAACGTCACGCCCATCCCCTGCGGGGTCGTGGCCATTGCGTCGCCCGCGATGACCCGTAGCCCGTTCGGGAACGCGTTCACCGGGGCGAGGCTCGCGCGCCTGTAGTAGACCGTGGCTGCCTGCGGGAGGATCAGGCTCGTGCCCTGGTAGAGCGCGGGCACCCAGTAGGCGGCGGTGTCGTCTGAGCGCAGGCACGTCGTCCCGCCCGAGCGCAGCGAGCCGAACGTCGAGGACGCGTTCGTCGTCCGGTTGCCCACGAACGTGTGCAGGTGGGAGGCGCCCGGCTTCCCGGGGAAGACGATCGGGTCGTCCGGTCCCTGGTGGCTGAAGCGGCAGTTCTCCACGAAGTTGACGCCGCGCAGGTCGGCGCGCGCGAGGTCGCCCTTCGGGTCCCCGGCGGGCGGCTTCGCGAGCGCAGTGGACGCAATGCCGACGACGACGAGGCCGGCGAGGGCGATGAAGAGGGCTCGTGCTCTCACAGTCGGTGTACCTCCCCCGAGATCGATGACTCCGCGCAGAGTCAGACACCGAAGCGTGTTCATTCCTTGAGCGAATTGTCACGCGCACGTAAGCATTCGGTACGGATGCGCTCGTGGAACGCAAGTTCTGGCCGCTCGGGGAATCCTCCCTCGTAGAGCCGTGATCCACGGCTACGTACCGCTGAACGAAGGAGGGACGACATGAGGAAGTCGATGCTGCTCGCCTCGCTTGCGCTGACCGGCGCGCTCGCGCTCGCCGCGGTCGGCGGAGCGGGCGCGGCGCAGTCCAAGAAGCCGCCGACGGCGGGCAAGCCCTCGCGCTCGGCGACGCCCGTGTTCAAGCTCCGGCTCAAGCCGAGCCAGGAGGTGCCCGCGATCAAGGGCCTCAAGGCGGACGCGGTCGGGAGCGTCACGTTCGACCTGACGCGGAGCAGCTCGGGGGTCATCACCTTGGGTGAGGTGATCTTCTCGTTCAACTACGCGTTCCCCGGCTCGGTGACGATCTCGGGGCTCCACATCCACCAGGGTGCGAAGGGAGCAAACGGGGGCATCGTCGTCGACTCGGGAACGAACGAGCCCGCCGACGCTGACGGAGTGGGCAACGTGACGAAGGTCGTCGCCGGGGCACCCGCGACTCTGCAGGCGATCCTGGACAACCCCCGGGGGTACTACGTCAACCTGCACACGACGGCCCCCAGCCACCCCGCCGGTGCGCTCCGCGCGCAGCTGCACAACCCCACCAAGCGGTAGCTGGCTCGAAGGGGCCGGGAGTTCGCCCCGGCCCCTTCGCCGCGTTTGCGGAATCGGGTTCGATCGGCAAGAGCTCGCGGGGGACGTGAGCAGGCCCGCGTCGTCGGGCTTGTCGGGAGGTCGGCCTCGCGCCACCGCCGGAGCGGGTCCATCACCGCGCGCTCACTCTCCCGGAGGCGTCGCGGCCGGATAGCGCTCACGGACGGCGTCGATGTACGCGGCGAGGCGGTCCGCCAGCTCCGCGTCGCGGAGCTCGAGAACGTTCTCGGCGTTCCGCTCGCCCGAGCGCGAGAGGTTGAAGCTCCCGACGAAGCACGTGTCGTCGGCCACGACGACCTTCGCGTGCATGAAGTCGTGGACGGACTCCGGCGTCCAGGGGATGGACACCTTCCCGCTCCACGGAGCACCCTCGATCACCTGGCGGAGCAGGGGGATCTTCCACGCGCTGACACCGTTCGTCCTCCACTGCTCGAACACCTGGTCGACCTGCGTGTCGTCGATCACACCGGCCAGGTCGCAGCGGCTCTCGTTCACCACCTCGACGAGCGTGCCGAGGATCGGGCCCGAGGTCAGGACCGGCGACGCGATCCGGATCCGCGCGCGCGCTCTTCCGAGGTGCTTCGCGATGCGGTGCGAGAGCGCCTCCCCGTACTCGGGGCAGAACCACGCACGCGCCCGGATCCCGTCGACCTCCTCCGGCCGCGGCTGAGCGTCCCCGGTCCCCTCCACGATGCCCCGTTCCCACAGCTGGCCGAACGTGAGGGTGTACGCGTACGCGATCTCGCGCGACGACACGGTGACGATGACGTTCTCCTGCCGCGACCAGGAGTCGTCGGTCCAGTTCGTCGAGCCTGCCCAGACGGCGCTCCCGTCCCGCACGACAAACTTGTGGTGCATGAGGTCGGGTACTCCCGCGACTCCCCGCGTCTCAACCGGGAGCGCCTCGAGCGCCTCGGGCGCGGTCTCTGGCGGAGGCGGCACCGGGATCGGCCCCGGGTGGGCGACGTTGTACAGGAGCCGGACGACCACGCCACGCTGGACCGCGGCGAGCAGGCCCGCCAGCACGAGCGCCCCGGCGTCCGTCTCGAAGCGGACGTCGTAGACCGCGATGTCGAGCGTCCGCTCGGCCGCGGCGAGGAAGCCGGCGATGCCCCGCGCCACGTCCGCGGGGCGCTGGCCGCCGTCGGTCAGCGTCACGAGCTCGACCGCCCGCGCGGCGGGTGGGTCGCCGGGCCGCCTCCGATCCACTAGGGGGCGATCTCCAGGAAGGTGCGCAGCGTGGAGCCGTGTTCGGGCCGAGGGTCGTCTGCCGAGGTCGACTCGTCATCGGAGCGCAAGTGCGCGGGATCGTACGCGGAGGCGTCGGACCCGTGCAAGAGTCGCGATCGAGAGGAGCGAGTACGAGCTGCGCGACCAAAGAGTCCGCAAAGTGCGGCAATCGAGCAAGTGACCGCCTTGACGCTCCGATGCAGTACCCATAGATTCGTCCACGCACCGAGCACGGAGCGCGAGTAGGTCGAAGCTCAGCCCGACGGCCGTACGCGGAAGCGGAAGGTCAGCGGGTCGAGTGGACGAAAGCGCCACCGGCTCGGTGAATTCTTTCCGGGGTGTCGCAATTGCCACTGGAGCTCGCGCGCGCGAAGTCCTGCCGGCCGCTTCCAGCCTGGTGCACGCAGGGCTCCTGCAAGCGCGCTTCTGCGCCCGTCAGGGCTCCGTGGGCGAGTCCGTGCTGGTTCCACGAAGACGTGCCAGGGTTGCTTGCGCCCGCCCGGCGCTGACGACGTTGCCCTTGCGCTCGTAGAGCCCGAGGGCCGTCTCCAGCTCGCCGGCTGCCTCCTCGTGCCGACCGACCAGCTCCAGCACCTCGGCAAGATCTGACAGCGCATCGCCCGACGAGTTGATCATCTCTGCCTCGTCGCCGATGGCGACCGCGTCGCGGGCGAGGCGCTCTGCCTCGGCGTGCTCGCCGCGCCGCGCGAGCACCTTCGCCCGCACCTGGCTCGACAGCATCTGCGTGATGGCATCGTCGCTGGCACCGAGCTCCGCCGCTTGAACCGCCCGGCGCTCGGCCTCGTCGAGCCGATCGAGCGCATAGAGCGCTTGCGCCAGCATCCCGAGCGCGGTCGAAAGCCATCCCCGCTCGCCGGCCTCCTCGAGCAGCCTGCAGCCCTCCTCACCGAGCTCGGCGGCGGCGGCGGGCTCCCCTGCAAGTAGTTCCACGCCGGTGCGTCCTTGAGAAGTCACCACCGCGAGGCTCGTCGCCGAACCTCGGTCGGCATACTCCGCGCACAGGTCGGACAGAATCGCGCGCGCCTCGTCGAAGCGGCCGAGCATCGAGAGCCCGGCGGCGCGAAACGACCGCAGGTACGGAATCCGCACATTGGCAATCTCCTGCTCGTCGAGCCAGGTGAGGAGCTCCGCGGCCGGGGTGCTACCGAAGTAGCGACTTGCGGCGATCCAGCTCCAGAGCGACGCCTCCAGGTGCGGCAAGCCTGTTCGCCGCGCGTGGACGAGCGCTTGCTCGTACGCCCCCAGGGACGCATCCATCCGAGCGCGATAGAAGTCCACGATCCCGAGCCCGCCATAGGCGATGCACAACGCGAACTCGTCGCCTGCATCCTCGAGCGCAGGGAGCGCCGAATCGACGAGCGCGGCCAACTTCTCCGCTGCACCTTCGGGCTCGACGAAGAGACGGAGCTTGCCTTCCTCGATTCGCCCGCTGAGCTCGGCGACGCTATCTCCCGCCTCCGCCGCGCGCTCGGCCAGCGCGCCCGCAGCGAGATAGGCATCGCGAAGCCGGCCGGAGGAGAAGAGCGCGTTGAGACGGTCCGACTCGAGCACCATGTCGATCTCGTCCGAGGGAACGAGGGCAAGTGCGCGTTCGAGGAGGTTCAGCGCGGCGGGGTAGTCCTCCCGTCCCAGAGCACGCTGCCCCGCCACCGTCAGTCGCCGGCGGGCGGCGTCCGCCAGCTCCCCGCCCCGCGTGTCGCCGAGCTCCTGCCGGTAGCGCCACGCCTGCTCCAGGTGGTAGCCGAGGATCTCTTCGAGCTCGACGAGCTCGGCTCCGTGCGCCTCGAGCCAGGCGGCGAACTGCTCGTGCAGCTCGGCCCGCGTCGCCTTCGAGAGTGCGTCGTACGCGGCCTCTCGGATCAGCAGGTGGCGAAAGCGGAAGGCGTCCTCGCCCGGGACCTGTGCCTTGTCAGGGCGCACGAGCTCCTTGCGAACGAGCATGGTCAGCCGTGCCAACACCTGCGGATCCCCGGGCGCCAGAGCTTGCACCGCGCCACGGTGGAACACCCGGCCTTCGACCGCGCCGCACTGGAGCACCTCCCGCTCGTGCACCTCGAGCTGGTCGAGGCGCGCGGCGAGCAGAGCCTGGATCGTCGGAGGCACCGTCACCTCGCCGTCGCCCGACTCACGAACGAGAGCCACCATCTCCTCGACGAAGAGCGGGTTGCCCTCGGCCGCCTGACTGATCCTGGCGCGCATGGCGTCGTCCACTGCGGCCAGGCTGTCGACCAAACGCTCTGTCTCCTCGGGCGCGAGCGGTGCGAGCAGCACGGTGGTCGCGTTCACCTTGCCTCCACCCCAGCCGGTCCGGCGGTCGAGGAGATCGGGCCTGGCCATGCAGAGCAGCAGGATGGGCGCGTCGCGAGAGAGGTCGGCCACGTGCTCGACCAGGTCTAGGAAGGTCTCCTCGCCCCAGTGCACGTCGTCGAAGACGACGACGAGCGGGCGCTCGGCCGCGACCGCCTCGAGCAGCTTGCGAAAGGCCCAGGCGATCTCTTCGCTCGAGGTGACTATCGTCTCGTCGCCGACGAGCCCGCGGATCGTCTGCGCTGCCAGCTCGTCCAGGTCCGCCTCGGGCAGTTGCTTGACGATCTCCACTACCGGCCAGTAGGTGATGCCCTCGCCATAGGGAAGGCAGCGTCCCCGAACGACGACCGCATCCTCGAGCGACGCCAGGAACTCGGCCGCGAGCCGAGACTTGCCTACCCCTGCCGGGCCGAGGACCGTGAACAGATGGCACGCGCGCTCCCGAATCGTGCGCTCCCAGGCGCGCGCAAGGAGCTCGAGCTCGTCGAAGCGACCGACCATGGGCGCTTCGAGGTGACGCTCACTCGCAAGCGCCTCCGAACGGAGGAAGAGCAGCCGATGGGCGCCGACCGGTTCGGCCTTGCCCTTCAGCTCGAGTGCTTCGACCGGCTCGACCTCGGCGGCGTCACGGGTGAGCCGATAGGTCTCGTCGGCGATCAGGATCTCGCCCGGCTGGGCGGCCTGCTCGAGACGGGCGGCGGTGTTCACCGCATCGCCCGTCGCGAGCCGCTCCTCGGTCCCGGTCACCACCTCCCCCGTCGTCACGCCCATGCGGCACTCGACGCCCAGCTCGGGCAATGCCGCGCGCATCTCGACGGCGGCCCGCAGCGCGCGCAGCGCGTCGTCCTCGTGCAGGGTGGGAACCCCGAAGACGGCCATGACGGCATCACCTATGAACTTCTCGACCGTGCCGCCGTGGCGCTCCACGATCGCCTTCATGCGCTCGAAGTAGCGGGAGAGCACGGACCGGAGCGCCTCGGGATCGAGCTTCTCACCCAGCTCGGTCGAGCCGGTCACGTCGCAGAAGAGGACGGTTACGGTCTTGCGAACCTCCTTCGACGCCGCGACGGGCGCTCCGAGCGGTGCCGCGCAGTTCAGGCAGAACTTGGCCCGCCCGGGGTTCTCCTCACCGCACTGCGGGCACGTCAGCACGAGCCGAGTCTACGACCGGACGCGCACGTTCTACCCTCGGAGGGCCGGTGTGGGCCACCGTGGCGAATCGCGGACCCGAGACGACGATCAGGCGAACTTCGTCGCACTGACCACAGCGCAGGAAACGACACGAAGTTGCACGAAACCCGCTCTGTGAGCATCGCGCCGCGCGCCACTGATCGCGAGGACTGAAAAGCACGACGTACGAGTTCTTCATCCTCGCCATCTCCGTCATGTCCATCCTCAACATGGCGCTGCTGTTTCTGCTGCCGTTCGAATCTCAGTCCTGGTGGCTCGTCGCGGTCATCGACGCCGTCCTAACGATCATCTTCCTCGTCGACTTCACCTACCGGCTCACCACTGCGCGAACCAAACGCTGGTACCTGCGCCACGGCGGCGTCTTCGACCTCCTCGGCTGCATACCCGGCCTGCGCATCTTTCGGCTGTTCCGGATCATGCGAGCGGTCCGAATCGTGCGGCGCCTCGGAGGTCCACGGGTATTCGGTGAGCTCCGCACCGAGCTCGCCTCCGGAACGCTCTACCTGGTGGTGTTCCTCGGCCTTCTGACCCTCGAGGTCACCGGGCTGCTCGAGCTTCGCTTCGAGGAAAATGCGCCAGGAGCGAACATCACCACGGCCGGCGACGCCCTTTGGTGGGGGTACGTCACGGCCACGACCGTCGGCTACGGAGATCAGTTTCCCGTGACCACGGGCGGGCGAATCGTCGGAGTCGGGATGCTCACCGTCGGCGTGGCCCTGTTCGCGACCTTCTCGGGCTTCCTCGCCAACTTGTTCCTCTCGGCCAACAAGGGAGCGCCAGAGCGCAGGGCGGTCGACTCGGAATCAGACCTGCACGCTTCGCTCCAGCACGTCGAACGGCTTCATCTGGAGCAGCAAGCCGCACTCGACGAACTTCGAGCTCAGATCGCTCTCGCCAACACCTCGTAGCGAGCGCGCTCGGTTCGGGCGACATTTCCGGCGTCCTTTATGCTCAGTCGGGCACTGCTCGGGCCGCTCGCAGCGAAGAGCCGTCGTTCTGGGACAGAGTCGCTGCCCGCAGAAGCTAACCCTCCACCAAGGAGAACCCTCCCGTGAGCGCACGCGACGCTGAAGACCGTTCCGTCCTGCCCATCCCGGATCGGCCATTTGACGGTCCGGTTCCGCTCGATGCGAAGGATCCTGAAGCAAAGTTTCCGCCGATCCAGCAGCTGCGGCCGCCCGACGGAGCGCCGAACGTTCTTGTCATTCTGCTGGACGATGTCGGCTTCGCCGCGTCGAGTGCGTTCGGCGGTCCGTGCGCGACGCCGACCGCCGAGCGTCTCGCCGGACAGGGTCTCAAGTACAACCGCTTCCATACGACCGCGCTGTGCGCTCCGACCCGCCAAGCACTCCTCACGGGCCGCAACCACCACACGGTAGGGATGGGCGTCATCACCGAGCTCGCGACCTCAGCGCCGGGGTACAACTCGATCCGCCCCAATACCTGTGCGCCGCTCGCGCAGACGCTGCTGCTGAACGGCTATTCGACGGCGCAGTTCGGCAAGTGCCATGAGGTGCCGGTCTGGCAGTCGAGCCCGATGGGGCCCTTCGACGCTTGGCCAACCGGTGCTGGCTTCGAGTACTTCTACGGCTTCATCGGCGGCGAGACGAACCAGTACTACCCCGCGATCTACGAGGGCACGACGGCGGTGGAGCCCGAGAAGACTCCTGAGGAGGGCTACCACTTCACGGAGGACATGACCGACAAGTCGATCAAGTGGGTCCGCCAGCAGAAATCGCTCATGCCCGACAAGCCCTTCTTCATGTACTTCGCTCCAGGAGCCGCCCACGCCCCGCACCATGTGCCGCCCGAGTGGTCGGACAAGTACAAGGGTCGCTTCGACGAAGGCTGGGACACGTTGCGCGAGGAGATCCTCGAGCGCCAGAAAGAACTCGGCGTCGTCCCAGAGGACGCAGAGCTCACCGTGCGGCACGAGGAGATCCCTGCTTGGGACGACATGCCCGACGAGATGAAACCCGTCCTGGCGCGTCAGATGGAGGTCTACGCCGGGTTCCTCGAGCACACCGACCACCACATCGGTCGGCTCGTCGATGCTCTCGACGACCTCGGTGTCCTCGAGGACACGCTCGTCTACTACATCATCGGGGACAACGGTGCCTCTGCGGAGGGCACGGTCAACGGGACGTTCAACGAGACGTTCATCTTCAACGGCGCCGCAGCGCTCGAGACGCCGGAGTTCGTGGCGTCGCGCATCGACGAGTTCGGCACGGCTACGGCGTACAACCACTACGCAGTCGGCTGGGCGCATGCCATGGACACGCCATATCAGTGGACGAAGCAGGTCGCGTCGCACTGGGGCGGGACGCGCAACGGAACGATCGTGCATTGGCCGCGAGGTCTCTCGGCCCGTGGAGAGGTGCGCTCGCAGTTCCACCACGTCATCGACGTCGCCCCGACGGTGCTCGAGGCGGCGGGACTTCCGCAGCCGACCAGCGTCGACGGCGTCCAGCAGCACCCGATTGAAGGCACGAGCATGCGCTACTCCTTCGACGGAGCGGGCGAGGACGACCGCCATGACACGCAGTACTTCGAGATGTTCTGCAACCGCGGCATCTACCACCAGGGCTGGACCGCGGTGACTAGACACTCAATCCCATGGTTGGTGGGAGCGGAGCTACCCGCATTCGAAGACGATGTCTGGGAGCTCTACGAACCGGACGACTGGAGCCAGGCACGCGATCTCGCTGTAGAGATGCCGGAAAAGCTCGCGGAACTGCAGGCGGTCTGGCTCGAGGAGGCGCAGAAGCACAACGTTCTTCCGCTCGACGACCGCCGCATCGAGAGATTCGACGCCGACCTCGTCGGCCGCCCGGTGCTCGTCAGGGGCAACTCACAGCTGCTCTTCGGCGGCATGGGCCGATTGAGCGAGAACTCGATCCTGAACATCAAGAACAAGTCGCATGCGATAACGGCGGCGCTGATCGTTCCGCACGGCGGGGCTGAGGGCGTGATCATCGCCCAGGGCGGCGCGTTCGCCGGCTGGAGCCTGTACGTCAAGGAAGGGAGGCTGACGTACTGCTACAACCTGCTCGGACTCCAGCGCTTCAAGATCACAGGTAACGCACCGATCCCTGCCGGCGATCCTCAGGTGCGGATGGAGTTCGCCTACGACGGGGGTGGCCTCGCCAAAGGTGGCACGGTCACGCTCTACGTTGACGGCGACAAGGTTGGCGAAGGGCGGGTCGAGGGCACGGTGCCGATGATCTTCTCCGCGGACGAGACGGCGGACATTGGCTCGGACACTGCATCGCCCGTCAGCGACGACTACGGACCCACTGACAACGAGTTCAATGGCAGTGTGCTCTGGGTGCAGATCGACCTCGGCGAAGACGCAGAAGACGCCGATCACCTGATTACCGCGGAGGAGCGCTTGCGGGTCGCGATGGCTCGCCAGTGATGAGCCCGCGGCGCTGATCGACTAGGCCCGTCGCTCGAGAAGGAGACATTCCCGCACGCTGGCGCACGTGGCTATCTTCCTAGGGAGGCCGACTAGGCCGGGTTGTTCTGGGTCAACTGCCGCTGAGTCTCCCGATGGGCGCGCTTCGCGGACTGGTAGTCCGCGAGCGCCTGCGGCGAGTCGACGGCCCCGAGGCAGGGGTGGTCCGGCACGAGCTCGGCGGCTGCCTCGACGCCGAAGCGGAGCGCCAGCACCGAGCCGAGGCCCGTGATCTTCATCGCGCCGAAGCCGGGGAGCGCGCCGATGCGCCTGCGCAGGTCGTCGGCGTCCGCGGCCTCCGTCCACACCCGCTCGGCCCGTCCGCCGTACTCGTCGACGACGAGCGAGCAGAGCTCCTGTACGCGACGCGCCATCGCGCCGGGGAAGCGGTGGATCGCCGGCTTCTGACGGAACGCCTCCTCCAACGCGGCAGGGTCCAGCGAGGCGATGCGTGCCGCGTCGAGGCCGCCGATCCGCTCCTTCAGCTTCAGCGGCCCCGCGAACGCGGTCGGCACCGGCACCTGCTGGTCGAGCGCGAACCCGATGAGGAGGGCGAGCGGATCGCGGGCGATGAGCTCGTTCGCCGCCTCCGACTCCGTGAAGTAGAGGGCCTCGGGCACCCCTCGATACTAGATGCGTGCTGCCGTCACAGGCTCCCGGCGATCCGCTCGGCGATGGCGGCCGTCGTCAGGTTCGTGTTCGCCCGCGGGATGGTCGGCATGAAGGAAGCGTCGGCCACGTGGAGCCCGTCGACGCCGAAGACGCGGCCGTGCGTGTCCACGACCGTGCCGAGCGGGCACGTGCCGGCCGGGTGGAAGTAGTTGCGGACGGTCCGCCGGATATAGACGCCGGGGTCCTCGTCGCCGGGAGCGAGCTCGGCGGCGAGCAGGCTGCCGAGGGGCTCGCTCCCGCCGATCGCGCGGGCGAGCTCGACTCCCTCGAGGAGCGGCGCCAGGTCGCGCTCGTCGGCGAGGAACCCGCGCTCGACGAGCGGGAGGTCCCCCGGGTCCGTCGAGCGCAGCCGGACCCGCCCGACAGAGAGCGGCTTCATGTGGAAGACGATCACGCTCGCCCGGTACGCGTCGCCCTCGCCGGTCGGGTAGATCCAGGGCAGGAGGTGCAGGTCCCAGCTCCCCGCCTCGCAGCTCGCGCTCGCGGCCTTGACGAACGCGTGCGCCTCGCGCAGACCGCCCGCCCGCGCATCCTCGGCGGTGATCCGCTGCAGGGCGGGCGCGAGGTTCCAGACGACGTCCGTGCCGTAGTGGTCGAGCAGGCGCTCGCCAACCGGGAGTGGCTCGACGACCCCGATGCCCAGCCCGACGAGCTCCTCCTCCGGGCCGATTCCGCTACGGAGGAGGATCGTCGCGGAGAAGTACGCGCCGGCGGCCAGGATCACGACGGCTGCCTCGATAGTCTCCCCGTCCGTGCACGCGACGCCGGTCGCCACCCGACCGGTGAGCTCGACCCGGTCGACCCGTGTCTCGGCGCGGATCGTGAGGTTCGGCCTGCCGCGCGCCTCCTCGAGGTAGGCGAACGCGGCGTTCCAGCGCCGGCCCTCGGCGACGTTCGCCGGGAACGGCGCGACGCCCACCGGGGCTCCCGGGTCGTTCGGGTCTGCGAGGCGAGGGAAGCCGGCTGCCTCGGCGGCCTCGAGGAACGCGGCCTGGAACCGTGTCGGGGACTCCGAGTTCGCGCTGGCGGCCCGGAGCGTCGCCGCGGCGCGCTCCTGGAACGGCCGGAGGTCGTCGTAGGACCAGCCGTGACCCCACTCGGCGTAGTCGGCCGGCGAGCCCGCGATCACCATGCACGCGTTCACGGCGGACGAGCCGCCGAGGATGCGCCCGCCGAAGGAGCGATCGTCCTCGCCGCCCGTCCCCCAGCTGTGGGTCTGGGGCAGCGAGCCGGGATCGAGGATCTCCGCCGGCCAGCGACCCTCCTCGAGCGGCCCGTAGTCCGGCCCGGCCTCGACCAGGCACACGCGCCGGTCCGGGTTCTCGCTGAGCCGCGCGGCGAGGACGCACCCGGCGGTCCCACCGCCCACGACGACGACGTCGTAGCCCACGGGCCGAGCATACGTCCGTGCGGGTACCCTCGATCGGGTGGGGGCGCTCGACGTGTTCTCGGCCGCGACGAGGGAGTGGTTCGAGCGCGCGTTCGCGGCGCCGACCCCGGCGCAGGAGCTCGGCTGGCCCGCGATCGCGCGCGGCGGGCACGTGCTCGTCCAGGCGCCCACCGGCTCGGGGAAGACGCTCGCGGCGTTCCTCATCGGCATCGACCGGCTGAACGGCAGCCCGGGGGAGGGGTTGCGGCTGCTCTACGTCTCCCCGCTCAAGGCGCTCAACTACGACATCGAGCGGAACCTGCGGAGCCCGCTCGCGGGGCTGCGCTCGGAGCTCACGGTCGCCGTGCGGACCGGGGACACGCCGGCGGACGAGCGCAGGCGCATGCTCCGCACGCCCCCCGACGTCCTCATCACGACACCGGAGTCGCTCTTCCTCCTCCTCACCTCCCAGGCGCGCGAGAACCTCCGCGGGATCCGGACCGTGATCCTGGACGAGGTGCACTCGGTCGCGGGGACGAAGCGCGGCGCGCACCTCGCGCTCTCGCTCGAGCGGCTCGAGCGGCTCGTCGAGGCGCCCTGTCAGCGCATCGGCCTGTCGGCGACCCAGCGGCCGCTCGCCGAGATCGGGCGCTTCGTCGCGGGCACGGGCCGGGAGATCGAGCTCGTCGATGCCGGGATCCGGAAGCAGCTCGACCTCGAGGTCGTCGTCCCGGTCGAGGACATGCGCGAGCTCGGCGTCGACCGCGCACCTCTCGGTCCCGACGGCTCGCGGACGGGGTCGAGCTGGGACCGGGCGTCGAGCAGTCGAGCCGCTCGATCTGGCCGTCGATCTACCCCGCGATCCTCGACCTCGTCCGCGCGCACCGCTCGACGATCGTCTTCGTCAACAACCGACGGCTCGCCGAGCGGCTCGCGCTGCGCCTGAACGAGCTGGCCGGCGAGGAGCTGGCCCGCGCCCACCACGGCTCGCTCGCCCGCGAGCAGCGGATGGTGGTGGAGGAGCTGCTGAAGGCGGGGCAGATCCCCTGTCTCGTCGCAACGTCCTCCCTCGAGCTCGGGATCGACATGGGGGCCGTCGACCTCGTGGTCCAGGTCGAGAGCCCGAAGTCGGTCGCGCGGGGCCTCCAGCGCGTCGGGCGGGCGGGCCACGACCTGCACTCGGTCTCGAAGGGCCGGATCTTCCCGAAGTTCCGGGCCGACCTGCTCGAGGCCGCGGTCGTCGCGCGGGCCATGCGCGAGGGCGCGATCGAGGAGACGCGCATCCCGCGGAACCCGCTCGACGTGCTCGCGCAGCAGGTCGTGGCGGTCTGCGCCGACGAGGAGGTCTCGGTCGACGACCTCCACGAGCTCGCACGCGGCGCGTACCCCTTCGCCGATCTCTCCCGGGCGCAGCTCGAGAACGTCCTCGACATGCTGGCCGGGCGCTACCCGTCGGACGAGTTCGCGGAGCTCCGGCCGAGAATCGTCTGGGACCGCACGGCGGGGGTCGTGCGCGGCCGGTCCGGCGCCCGTCGGCTCGCAGTGACGAACGCGGGGACGATCCCCGACCGCGGCCTCTTCGGCGTCTACCTCGTCGACGGCGGCGGACGGGTGGGCGAGCTCGACGAGGAGATGGTGTACGAGGCGCGCGAGGGGCAGACCTTCGTGCTGGGTGCCTCGACCTGGCGGATCGAGGACATCACCCGCGACCGCGTGCTCGTGTCCCCGGCCCCCGGCGTGCCGGGCGTCGCCCCCTTCTGGAAGGGCGAGGGGGTCGGGCGCCCGGCGGAGCTGGGCGCGCGGATCGGAGCGGCGACCCGCGAGCTCGTCGCGCTCGACGACGACGCGGCCGCGGCTCGTCTCACCGGCGACTACGGGCTGGACGAGCGGGCTGCGCGCAACCTCGTCACCTTCCTGCGCGAGCAGGAGGCGTCGACGGGCGTCGTGCCCTCGGACCGGTCGATCGTCGTCGAGCGCTTCCGCGACGAGATCGGCGACTGGCGCGTCTGCGTGCTCACGCCATTCGGCGGCCGCGTGCACGCGCCCTGGGCCATGGCGCTGGCCGCGCGGCTGCGCGACACGCTCGACGTCCAGGCGCAGTCGCTCTGGTCGGACGACGGCATCGCGCTGCACTTTCCGGACGCCGACGCGCCACCCTCGCTCCACGACCTCCAGCTCGACCCGGCCGAGGTCGAGGAGCTCGTCGTCGCCGAGCTCGGGCAGTCCGCGCTCTTCGGCGCCCGCTTCCGCGAGAACGCCGGCCGCGCGCTCCTCATCCCGCGCCGCCGCCCCGGCCAGCGCACCCCCCTCTGGCAGCAGCGTCTCAAGGCGCAGAGCCTGCTGGAGGTCGCCCGCCGCTACCCGCAGTTCCCGATCGTGCTCGAAACGTACCGCGAGTGCCTCCAGGACGTCTTCGACCTGCCGGCGCTCCGCGGGATCCTGAGCGGGCTGCGGACGCGGGAGCTCGACCTCGTCGAGGTGGAGACGGCGTCCGCGTCGCCCTTCGCGTCGTCGCTCCTCTTCGACTACGTCGCGACCTACATGTACGAGGACGACACGCCGGCCGAGGAGCGACGCGCGCAGGCCCTCTCCCTCGATCGCGATCTCCTCCGCGAGCTCATGGGCGTCGAGGAGCTGCGGGAGCTGCTCGACGCCGGCGCGATCGAGCAGGTCGAGTCCTCCCTGCGGCTCGTGCCGCGGAACGCCGACGAGCTCCACGACCTCCTGCGCCGCGCCGGCCCGTTGTTCGAGGGCGAGCACGATCCGGGCTTCGCGGAGACGCTCGTGCGCGAGCGGCGCGCGTTCCGGGCGCGCGCGGGCGGGCGGGAGCTCCTCGCCGCGGTGGAGGATGCGGGGCTCCTCAGGGACGCGCTCGGGACGGTGCCTCCCGGTGGCGTGCCGAACGTGTTCCTCGAGCCCGTGCCGGGCTCGCTCGAGGTGATGCTCCTCCGCTTCGCCAGGACCCACGGGCCCTTCACGACCGCAGAGCTCGCGACCCGGTTCGCGCTCGACCCGGCCGAGCTGGAGGTGGAGCTGCGCGCCCTCGAGCGGCTCGAGAAGCTCGTCCGCGGCGAGATCCGGCCGGGAGGCAGCGAGCGCGAGTGGTGCGACCCGGACGTCCTCCGCCGGATCCGGCGCGCGACGCTCGCCGTGCTGCGCAGGGAGGTCGAGCCGGCCGAGCAGGCGGCGTTCGGACGCTTCCTCCCCTCCTGGCACGGGATCGGGCGGCGCCAGTCGCTCCGTGAGGCGCTCGTCCCGCTCCAGGCCGTCGCGCTTCCCGTCCCGCTCTGGGAGAGCGACGTGCTGCCGCGGCGCGTTGCCCGGGTACCGCCCGGCCGATCTCGATGCGCTGTGCGCGTCCGGGGACGTCGTCTGGGTGGGGGCCGGGCTCGACCGGGTCGCCGTGTACTTCCGCGAGCACGCCGCGGCGCTGGGCGCTCCTCCAGCCGAGGCGGCTCCGGAGGGCCCGGCGCACGCGGCGGTGCGCGCGGCTCTCGGCGGCGGGGCGCTCTTCTGGGACGACCTGCTCCACGCCACCGGGCTCGACGCCTCGGACGCGCTGCCGGCGCTCTGGGACCTCGTCTGGGCGGGCGAGGTCACGAACGACGCCTGGGCGCCGTTGCGTGCGTCGCGGCGGTACGAATCGCCGCGCCCGGAGCGCCGGCCCCACCGGTTCTCCCGGTCCCGCGCCACGGTCGCCTCTCCGACCCAGGGGCGGTGGTCGTCGACCGCACGGCTCTTCGCCGGCGAGCCCGATCGGCGCGCGCTCGCGGAGCTGCTGCTCGAGCGCCAGGGCATCGTCACCCGCGACGGCGTGCGCGGAGAGGGCGTGCGGGGAGGCTACGGCGCGGTCTACGCCGAGCTGCGTGCGCTCGAGACGGTCGGCGTGTGTCGCCGCGGCTACTTCGTGGAGGGCCTCGGGGGTGCGCAGTTCGCCCTCCCCGGCGCGGTCGAGCGCCTGCGCGAGCGACGCGCGTCCGACGAGCCCGAGCTCCTCGTTCTCGCAGCCGCCGACCCTGCGCAGCCGTACGGGGCAGCGCTTCCGTGGCCGCGCCGCGCGGGAGCGCGAGCGGCACGGGTCGCCGGCGCGTGGGTCGTGCTGCAGGACGGCAGCGCCGTCCTCTTCGTGGAGCGGGGAGGACGCTCGCTCGTCCCGCTGAGAGAGCCCGACCCGGAGTGGCTCCGCCCGGCCTTCCGCGCGCTCGTCGCGCACGTGCGGGCGGGCGGCGCCAGGCGGCTCGCCGTGGAGCGCTTCGACGGCGTGCCGGTCGCCGAGTCCGACGCGATGGCGCTCCTCGTCGACGCCGGCTTCCTCGCGGGACCGCGACGCGCAGTGCTGCGGCCCTAGCCTCCGCGCAAGATCGGAATCCGCTTGCGCGGACTCCGATCGCGCAAGACCCCTGAAGCAGCGCCCGCTTCGCGGGCGCTGGTCGCCACGCGCTGACTCCTCGCCGCGCATGTCGGGTGCGCGCGAAGATCCCCGACACGGAGGAGAGGAGCCGCGCGGGGCGTACCGGGACCCGTGGCCGTGCGCGCGCCTCATCTGTACCCGCTCCTCCGCGGCTTCGTCCTGGGCTCGTTCGTCGTGCTCGGCCGCGACCTCGAGGAGGGTGCCGAGCTCCCGTTCGCGTTCGAGGAGCACGTGCAGCGCAAGGGGCCTGCCCTGTACGAGCTCCGACCCCTCGTGCGGGCGTTCATCGAGGACCGCGAGCCCGTGCTGCGCGAGCGCGAGGACGCCCGGCTCGCCGTCGAGGAGCTCCTGCGCGAGCCCGCCGCCGAGATCTTCGCACGGGCGCACGCAGGACCGCACGCGAGCGAGGAGGAGGCACTCTTCCGAACCGTCCTCCTCGGCCTGCTCGTGTCCACCGCGGACGCCTGTGGCGGTTTCGACTGGGACGACGAGTCCTTCGAGCGGGCGTATGCGCGCCTCGAGCTGTCCCTGTACGGCGAGGCGCGCCGGTACACCGCCGTGGCGCCCCTCGTCGGGCTCACTCTCTCGAAGCCGGTCGTGCTCGGCGCCGGTCTCGTCGCCCGCGCGTTCCTGCCCGGGGAGCTCTCCGAGCACTGGCCCGAGGCACGGGGGCTGCTCCCACCGGGGTTCGGGCGCGAGCTCGACCGGACGTGCGTGCTCGAGCTCCGCCGCGATCTCGGGGCGGGCGAGGAGCCGCCGGACGCACCGGCCGAGATCGCCGACGGGGTGAGCGCGATCCGGCTGACGACCGCCGCCGCCCTCGCCGCCGGGCCCGTCCTCTTCGAGACGCTCGACGGCCGCCCGTTCGGCATCCGGACCGTGCTTCCCATCGCTGCTACCCAGCCTCCCGGCGAGCCTTCCCGGCTCGATGCCTTTCGCGCGCCGATCGCGGTCGACGTGCTCGCGTCCCTGACACGCGCGGACGGCGATCCGGAGCTCGCGGAGGCGCTCGACCGCTGGGAGCTCTCCCTCTTCCAGAACGAGCCCTTCCGGTCGGAGCAGCTCCGCGCCGCGCTGGGGGCGCTCCTCGGGGAGACCTGGCCGCTGCGCTGCTCCGTCCTCCTGTCCGGGGAGGGGAGTGTTCGCGAGGAGCTGTACGGGCAGCTGACGGCGCTCTCGGAGGGCGAGACCGCGAGCCCGAGCGCGCTCGACGCCGCCCGCCGGTCGATCGTCGCGGCGCTCCAGGTGCGGGACCGGGCCGAGCTCGTGCACGACCTGGACCGGGAGCTGCTCGGACTGCCGCCGCGCGGCGCCGTGCGGGCCGTCGCGGTCTGACGCGGTCCAGGCGCAAAGACGTACGCCACCCGTGCGTGCGGCGCGTCTACCGTCGTCCCGTGGAGGAGACGCGGGCGCTTCTCGGCCGGCTGGAGCGGATACGGCGGCTCGACCGGAGTCGGGCCGAGCCCGCGGAGATCGTGGCAGAGCTGCGCGCGCTCCTCGTCGAGGCGGAGGCGTGGGCCAGGGC
Source organism: uncultured Actinomycetes bacterium (assembly GCA_963750595.1). Taxonomy (GTDB): domain Bacteria; phylum Actinomycetota; class Thermoleophilia; order Gaiellales; family Gaiellaceae; genus GMQP-bins7. The sequence continues at coordinate 251,476 of CAVVRG010000006.1, forward strand.
GGAGGGGGGTGAGACGGGAGCACGAGCTGCGGCGGAGCTCCGGGCCGCGGTCGAGCGCGCGGACGCCGAGAGTCTCGAGCGCTCGGGTGCCTGCCGCGTAGCGCACCCGGCCCGGGCCGCGCGGTCGCGGTTCGGTCGTGACATGATCGCCGGGTGATCTCGCACTGGGACGACGCACGGACCTGGCGCGGCGAGCGCGGGCACATCGCGGGCACGTGGTTCAGCCTCACCGGCCGCGCGTCGGAGACGGTCGGGGTGAAGCGGATCCAGGTCGACCCGGGGATGTGGTCGACCCCGCTCCATCTCGAGGGCGCCGAGGAGGAGATCTTCTACGTCCTCGGTGGCTCGGGCGTCTCCGTGCAGTGGGAGGGGGAGGAGACCCTCGCCTACGACGTCGGCCCGGGGGACTGCATCGTCCACCTCCCGCTCGAGAACGCCCACACGCTGCGGGCGGGCGACGACGGCCTCGACGTGCTCGCGTTCGGCCAGCGCACGTTCGCTCCCGGCGCGACCTGGCTCCCGCGCGCGGGCGTCGCCTGGCTCGGCGAGACCTGGGCGCCGGTCGGCGCCGAGGAGGACCACCCGTGGGCGCGTGAGGCGGAGGCGGGCCCGCCCGAGGTCGGTGAGATCTCGCCCCGGCCCGCGAACATCGTCAACGTGGACGACGTCGAGGCGGTCGAGCGCGACGGCGCCACGGTCGGGAGGCGGATCCGCGACCTCGCGCGCTCCGCCGGCTCGAAGCGAACCGGGCTCCGCTACTCGGAGATCCGACCCGGCAAGCTCGGCTCGCCGCCCCACTGCCACTCGCTCGAGGAGGAGATCTTCGTCGTGCTCGACGGCACGGGGCACGCCCTGCTGTGGGAAGCGGAGGGCGTGGTCGAGCACGAGGTCCGCCGCGGCTCCGTCGTCGCGAGGCCGCCGGGAACCGCCGTGCCGCACGCGTTCCGGGCCGGAGACGACGGGCTCACGCTCCTCCTGTACGGGACGCGCGACCCCGGGGACATCTGCTTCTACCCGCGCTCGGGCAAGGTGTTCCTCCGCGGAATCGGCCTTGCCGGCCGCATCGAGCCGCTCGACTACTGGGAGGGCGAGGAGTGACGGCCGCCGAGCCACTCGGGCGGCACGGGACGCAGCGCCCGCGAAGCGGGCGCCTTCAGGGATCTTCCGCGCGGCCGGAATCCGCTTCTGCGGATCCCGGCCTTGCGCATGAAGGAGAACGGACGGGCGACTTGAAGGTGACGCGGTCATGGGGCTCTCGCGCATCCTCCCGCGGTCCAGCTCGCGGCCCGAGCCGGTGCCCGACGAGCCCGCCTCGGAGCCCGCTGGCCAGGCCGGAAGCGGCCACCTCCAGGCCGTCCCCGTGCCGGAGGCGCCGCCCGCGCCCGAGGAGCGGCTGATGGCCAGGGTCATCGCGTTCGCGAACCAGAAGGGCGGCGTCGCGAAGACGACGACGACGCTCAACCTCGGCGTCGCCCTGAAGGAGATGGGCAACCGCGTCCTGCTGATCGACCTCGACCCGCAGGGGAACCTGACCATGAGCCAGGGCATGAACCCCGACGCGATCGAGCGGTCGATGTTCGACGTCCTCGTCCACCGCGTGCCGATCTCGGACATCATCCACACGGTCGAGGTGGACATCGCGGTCGCCTCGATCGACCTCGCCGGAGCCGAGCTCGCGCTCTCCGCGCTGATCGGCCGCGAGCGGGCGCTCGAGAAGGCGCTCGTCGAGGTGCGCGACCGCTACGACTTCGTCCTCATCGACACGCCGCCGTCGCTCGGGCTGCTGACCATCAACGCCTTCGTCGCCGCCGGGAGCGTGATCGTCCCGGTGCAGTGCGAGTACCTCTCGCTGCGCGGGCTCGTCCAGCTCGAGAACACGCTCGCGATGGTGCGCGAGAACCTGAACCCGAAGGTGCACGTCGAGGGCATCGTCCCGACGATGTACGACCGGCGGACGCTGCACGCGCGCGAGGCGATCGAGATCCTCGAGGAGCACTTCGGCGACCTCGTGTACGACACCAGGATCCGCAAGACGGTGCGCTATGCGGAGGCTCCGGTGAAGGGGAGCTCCGTGCTGCGCTACGAGCCGTCCGGCCCCGCGGCCCAGGCCTACCGCGACCTCGCGAAGGAGGTGCTCGATGGCGCGAAAGCGCGCGAGCATGCGTGAGGGCCCGCTGGCGGAGCTCTTCCGCAAGACGGAGGCCGCCCAGCGCGCCGAGAGCGCGGCGCGGGAGGGCGCGCAGGAGCCGCCCGAGGAGGAGGGCCTCGACCCCGCGCGGCGCGCGCAGGTCGCGCTCGAGGAGACGGTCGAGCACGTGCACGACTTCGCGGCGCCCGCGGCACCACCGGCGGAGGCTCCCGAGGCGGAGCCCGAGCTCGGCCCCGCCGGCTCCCGACCCCGCGCCGGAGGCGACCGCGGCGCGCGCGGCCGCGCGTTACTTCCAGACCATGCTCGAGCCGGCGCCGAGGCTGCACCGCGTGCCGCCGCCGAAGGGCGCCGCGTACATCGCCGTCATCCGCGTCGTCGGCGTCGGCGGGGCCGGCCTCAACGCGCTGCATCGCATGATGGACGCGGGCATCGCCCAGGTCGACTACGTCGCGGTGAACACCGACCTCCAGGCGCTCGCCGTCTCCGACGCCCCGACCAAGATCGCCATCGGCGAGGAGGTGACGCACGGTCTCGGCTCCGGCGCCGACCCCGCGGTGGGGCGCCAGTCCGCCGAGAAGGCGGAGGACCAGCTCAAGACCGCTCTCCGCGGGTCGGACATGGTCTTCGTCACCGCCGGCGAGGGCGGGGGCACGGGGACCGGTGCGGCACCCGTCGTGGCGCGCGTGGCGCGGGAGCTCGGCGCGCTCACGGTCGGCATCGTCACGACGCCCTTCCGCTTCGAGGGAACCCGCCGCCGGACCGCCGCCGAGCGCGGCGTCGAGGAGCTGCGCGCGGCCTGCGACACGGTGATCGTCATCCCCAACGACCGGCTGCTCGAGGTCCTCGACCGCTCCACCTCGATGGTGGACGCGTTCAAGATCGCCGACGACGTCCTGCGCCAGGGCGTCCAGGGCATCACCGATCTCATCACGACTCCGGGCCTCATCAACCTCGACTTCGCGGACGTGCGCACGGTGATGCACGACGCGGGGTCGGCGCTCATGGGCATCGGCTACGCGACCGGCGAGAACCGGGCGCGCGAGTCGGCGGAGCGGGCGCTCGGCTCGCCGCTGATCGACGCCGAGATCGTGAACGCGCGCGGCATCCTCCTCTCGATCGCCGGGGGCGACGACCTCTCGCTGTACGAGGTCAACGAGGCCGCGGAGGTCGTGCGCCAGACCGCGACCGACGAGACGAACATCATCTTCGGCGCGACCGTCGACCCGAGGCTGACGGGGCAGGTGTGGGTGACCGTCGTCGCGACCGGCCTCGGTGGCGTTCGTCGCCGGTCGGCGCGCCCGTCGTTCGAGGAGCCGTCCCGCTCGAGCAGCTCGTCCGGCGCCGAGCCGATCTCCGTCGTTCCTGAACGCGTACTTAAGCCCGCCGACGGCCCTACGAGCGCGTAGCGGAGCGCCGTTGAGCCTGCCGCGCATGCGCGGCGCGATCGCAGCGGGACATCCGCTGACCGCAGAGGCGGGTGCGCGCGTGCTCCACGACGGCGGGAACGCCGTGGACGCGCTCCTCGCCGCCGCTTTCACCGCGTTCGTGACCGAGGGCCCGCTCACGGGGCCGGCCGGAGGCGGGTTCGCGCTCGTCCACGAGCCGAGCGGCGCGACGACGATGCTCGACTGCTTCTTCGGGGTCCCGACCCGCACGCTCGGCGAGATGGAGGAGCTCCTGATCGACTTCGGCGACTCGGGGACGCAGATGTTCCATGTCGGCGAGGGCTCGGTCGCCGTGCCCGGCCTCCTCGCAGGGCTCGAGCAGCTGCACGATCGCTTCGCGACGCGGGACTGGCCCGAGCTGGTCGAGCCGGCGGTGGCCCTCGCGAAGGACGGCTACGTGCGCGACGAGCCGCGCGAGACGCTGCACGGGATCCTCGCGGACATCCTCTTGCGGGACGACGGCGGCCGCCGCGTCTACGGCGACGAGGCACGCGTGCGGACGGAGGACGCGATCGCGACGCTCGAACGGGTACGCGACGCGGGCGCCGGGATGGTCGGCCGAGCTCCTCCCCGAGTACGCGGACGACCTCCGCGCCTACCGTGTCAACGCGCCACGGCCACTGGATGGGGAGATCCTGGGCCGACGCGTCCTGACGACCCCGGCGCCGTCGCTCGGCGGGGGGATCGTCCTCGCGATTCTCCGGATGCTGGAGGAGGCGGGAGATCCGTCGCTCGACGACGAAGCCCGGGCCGTCGCCCTCGCCTACGGGGAGCACGCGCACGGGCCGCTCCCGGGGACGACGCACGTCTCGGTCGTCGATGAGACGGGGATGGCTGCAGCGCTGTCGTCCACCCTCGGGTCGGGATCGGGGGTGTTCCGCGGCGGTACACAGCTCAACAACATGCTCGGGGAGCTCGACGTCATCGGCCTCCACGAGAAGGCGCCGGGGGACCGCCTGGCGAGCATGATGACGCCGACACTCGTGCTCCACTCGGGTGGTGTCGAGCTGGTGATCGGCAGCGCCGGGTCGGTGCGGCTCGCGGGCGCGATCGCGCAGGTGACCTGGCGCATCCTCCGTTCGAGCACGGACGTCTCGGCAGCGATCCGTGCGCCACGGATCCATGCCGACGGCTCCACGCTGCATCTGGAAGGCGGCTGGGCGGACGAAGAGGCACGAGGTCTCGAGAGGTCCTGGGAGGTCGTGCGCTGGGACGCCCTCAATCTCTTCTTCGGCGGGGTGCAGGCGGTGCAGTGCTCGGATGGCGCCTTCGAGGCCGTGGGCGATCCGCGGCGCGGCGGTTCCGGGCTGGTCGTCCCGTGATCAGGGTGCGCCCTGCGGAGGCGGCGGACGCGGAGGCCCTCGTCGCACTCGCCGAGGCGGTGTCGCGCGAGGACGGTCGCTGGATCCTCACGACGGAGAGCTGGCGCTCCGCTCGCGACGAGCGCCGCTACCTGAAGACCGTCCACCGCCATCCGGACGCAGCCGTGTTCGTCGCGGAGGAGGACGGGATCGTGCTCGCGAGGCTCTCGCTCGCGCGGGATCCTCACCCCGCGAGCCGGCACGTCGCCGACCTGGGGCTGATGGTCGCCGCCGGGGCGCGGCGGCGAGGGATCGGCCTGATGCTCCTCGGCGAGGCGGTCACGTGGGCGCGAGCGTCGGGGATCCGCAAGCTCGAACTCCACGTCTTCCCCTGGAACGAGCCCGCCCTGCGGCTGTACGAGGCGTTCGGCTTCGAGCGCGAGGGGTACCGGAAGCGCCACTACGAGCGCGACGGCGAGTGGGTCGACGCGATCCTGATGGCCTACGCGGTGGACGCGGACGCTTAGCTAGCGCCTCGTCGTGACGACGATGCTCAGGAGCAGCCTGTAGGCGAGCCGGCCGCGCACCCAGGAGCGGGGGCCGAGCTGGAGCAGCAGGCCGTCGAGCAGCCGCACGCCGTCAGGCCTCGTTCCCGCGGAGAGGGACGACACGCCCCCCCGATCCTTCGCCCTCCGGCGCCGGTGCGCTCGCCGGAGCGGGCTGCTCGGACTCGAGTCGGTCGAGCCGGTACTCGACGCGCGAGGCGAGGCGCTCAAGCTGCACGACCACCGACTCGCGGTTCTCGCGCGCTGCTGCCTCCGCCTGCTCGATGCGGGCCTCGAGCTCGCCGAGGTCGGATGCCGCCGCAGTTCCCCCGGACTCCTCGACGACCTCCAGCCTCCGTGCGAGATCGTCCACGCGGAGGAGGATCTTGCCGAGCATGAGATCGGTCTCCTTGCTCGCCGATCGCGCCTCGAGGTCGGCCGCGAGAGCATCCAGGCGCCGCTCGAGGAGGTCGTGCCGCTCCGAGGGCTCTGCTGTGCTCACCTGCGTGGACGCTGCCTCGACCGTCTGCCGCAGCTCGGCTGCGAGGGCGTCCATGCGTGCGCCGGCCTTCGCGACGCGGGCATCGAGCCCGTCCAGCCGGAGGTCCTCGTTCTCCCGAACGTCGCTCGAGCGCTCGACGCTCTGGGCGAGGCCGTCGAGCTGGACCGCGAGAGCGTCCATCGCACCTCGCAGGCCGGCGGCGACGGACTCCAGGCGCTGCTCGCCCTCGGCCGCCTTCGCACGGAGGTCGGCGATCTCGCGGCCTCCGGTCTCGACGCCGTCGGTGGCGGAGGCGACGACTGCTGCCTGGGCCTCGACAGCCTGCGCGAGCACCTCCAGGCGCGTCACGATCGCAGGGTCGGGACCGAAGCTCGTCTCGAGGATCGAGAGCTTCGAGGTCAGCTCGGCCACGACCTGCTCGATCCTGGCGACGTGCGAGTCGAGCCGCCCGGTCTCCTCGTCGAACTCCGTGCGGAGCGCCGTCAACTCCTGCTCGCGGGCCTCGTAGCCCTGCCCGGTCTCCTCGACCGTGCGGGAGAGAGAGCTCAGTCGCCCGGAAAGGGCGTCCAGGCTCTCGGAGACGCCCCGCACCCGCTCCTCGAGCAGGCGCGAGCCGGCGGCGATCGTCTCTCGCTCCTCGGCGGAGGCGGCGCGCTCGCGCTCGACCGCCTCCAGGCGGCCGCCGACCTGCTCGAGCCCCTGCTGGAGCTCGGCGCGCATGCCCGAAGCCTCTTCCCGGGCGCCGTTGCTCAGGGCGTCGAGCGCCTGCAGCCGGTGCCCGATCCCCTCCACCTGGCCGGAGAGATCGTGCAGGCGTGCCTCCAGCTCCTCGCCCGGGCCCGCCTCGGCGAGCGAGCGCAGCTCGGAGCGAATCTCGGAGAGCGCACGCGCGAAGCCGGCCTTCTCCTGGTCGACGCTCTGGGAGAGCTCGGTGAGCGCCTGGGAAAGCGCTCCTGCCTGCTCGTCCGCGCCCTGCCCGGTCTCCTCGACCGCGCGGGAGAGAGAGGTCAGGCGCCCGGAGAGGGCGTCCAGTCCCTCGGCGAAGTCCTGTACCCGCTCCTGCAGCGCCTCGACGGCGTCCCGCTCGGCCAGGCCTTCCAGCCGGCCGAGCTGGGAGCTCGCCTCGGCCAGCGCCTGCTCGACGCGGGTGACCTGGGAGTCGAGCCTGCCCGTCTCCTGCTCGAGGCTGGCGCGCAGGGCGGCGAGTCCCGCCTCCCGCTCTTCCGCCGAGGCGGCGAGCGCCTGGGAGAGCTCGTGGGCGGAGGCGGCGCGCTCGCGGTCGGCCGCCTCCAGGCGGCCGCCGATCTGCTCGAGCCCCTGCTGGAGCTCGGCGCGCATGCCCGAGGCCTCCTCGTGGACGACGCTGCTCATGGCGTCCAGCTCCTGCAGCCGGTGCCCGATCCCCGTTACCTGCCGCGAGAGATCGTCGAGCCGTCCGGGAAGCGCCGGATCGGGGGTGGGCATCGTCTCGAGCGCGCTGCGCAGGTCGGCGATGAGCGCGTCCACCTGCGCCCGCCCGTCCTCGAAGCGGCGGGAGAGCGCCGTCAACTCCTGCTCGCGGGCCTCGTAGCCCTGCCCGGTCTCCTCGACCGTGCGGGAGAGAGAGCTCAGTCGCCCGGAAAGGGCGTCCAGGCTCTCGGAGACGCCCTGCACCTGCTCCTCGAGCAGGCGCGAGCCGGCGGCGAGCGCCTCTCGCTCCTCGGCGGAGGCGCCGATCGCCTGGGTGAGCGTCTCGGCCGCAGCGTTGAGGGCGTCCAGCTCCTGCAGCCGGTGCCCGATCCCCGTCACCTGCCGCGAGAGATCGTCGAGCCGTCCGGGAAGCGCCGGATCGGGGGTGGGCATCGTCTCGAGCGCGCTGCGCAGGTCGGCGATGAGCGCGTCCACCTGCGCCCGCCCGTCCTCGAAGCGGCGGGAGAGCGCCGTCAACTCCTGCTCGCGGGCCTCGTAGCCCTGCCCGGTCTCCTCGACCGTGCGGGAGAGAGAGCTCAGTCGCCCGGAAAGGGCGTCCAGGCTCTCGGAGACGCCCCGCACCCGCTCCTCGAGCAGGCGCGAGCCGGCGGCGATCGTCTCTCGCTCCTCGGCGGAGGCGGCGCGCTCGCGCTCGACCGCCTCCAGGCGGCCGCCGACCTGCTCGAGCCCCTGCTGGAGCTCGGCGCGCATGCCCGAAGCCTCTTCCCGGGCGCCGTTGCTCAGGGCGTCGAGCGCCTGCAGCCGGTGCCCGATCCCCTCCACCTGGCCGGAGAGATCGTGCAGGCGTGCCTCCAGCTCCTCGCCCGGGCCCGCCTCGGCGAGCGAGCGCAGCTCGGAGCGAATCTCGGAGAGCGCACGCGCGAAGCCGGCCTTCTCCTGGTCGACGCTCTGGGAGAGCTCGGTGAGCGCCTGGGAAAGCGCTCCTGCCTGCTCGTCCGCGCCCTGCCCGGTCTCCTCGACCGCGCGGGAGAGAGAGGTCAGGCGCCCGGAGAGGGCGTCCAGTCCCTCGGCGAAGTCCTGTACCCGCTCCTGCAGCGCCTCGACGGCGTCCCGCTCGGCCAGGCCTTCCAGCCGGCCGAGCTGGGAGCTCGCCTCGGCCAGCGCCTGCTCGACGCGGGTGACCTGGGAGTCGAGCCTGCCCGTCTCCTGCTCGAGGCTGGCGCGCAGGGCGGCGAGTCCCGCCTCCCGCTCTTCCGCCGAGGCGGCGAGCGCCTGGGAGAGCTCGTGGGCGGAGGCGGCGCGCTCGCGGTCGGCCGCGTCGGAAAGGGAATCGAGTCGCGCGGAGACCTCCTGGAGGCCAGTCGTGACCTGGCCCAGCGCCTGGCCGGTCCTCTGCTCGAGCCCGGACGCTCTCTCGGTGAGCTCCTTGACCGTGAGCCGGAGCTCCGCGACGTGCACCGGATCCTTCGCGATCCGGAGCTCGGCGACGGCGTCCGCGATGTTGTGGACGTCCTCCTCGAGCTGGCGCCGGAGCGCGGCGAGCTCGCCGTCACGGCTCGCGAGACCGGCTGCAGTCGTCGAGACCGTCTCGTGGAGCATGTCGAGCCGCTGACCGACCGCCTGGATCTTGCCGTCCACGTCGTGCTGGCTGGTGGCTCGCGGCCGTGCCGAGAGCGCGGCGATCTCCTTGCGAAGCTCGTCGAGACCGACCGGGCTCGGCGCGGTGCGCAGGTCGGCCGCCAGCTCGTCGAGCCGTGCCTGGCCCGCCTCGAGTGCGCGCCGGAGGCCCACGATCTCGCCGTCCTTCGCCGCGAGGGCGGCAGACGTGGTCGCGACCGTCTCCGCCAGCATGGCGAGACGGTCGTTCACGACGTCGACGCTGTTCTTGACGCGGTCCTCGAGCTTCGGGTCGTGCTTGGCCAGCGCCTGGATCGCCTTGCGCAGCTCCTTGGCGGTCTTCTCGTCGCCGGTCGCCACCTCCGCGGTGCGAAGCCGCACGTCGAGCTCCTGCAACCAGGCGGCGAGGGCTTCGACGCGGTCCGCGAGGACCTCGCCCTCGCGGATGTCGTCGCTATCCGGAGTCGGGAACACGCACGCGTTCCGTCGAACGGAGAGCTGCAGGGTCGAGGCAGCCGGCAGACATGCTCAAGACGCCTATCGGAGCCGAATGTCGCCCGCTCGCTCACCCTTCTGAGGGATGCGGCTCCGCCGGGTCGGGAGCGTCGGCCGTGGCGCGGCCGCGCGAGCTGCTACCTCCGCCCGGGCATCTGGTCGAGCACGAGAAGGCGCTGCTCGAGGGTCTGGGGACAGCCGAGGCCCCGCGTCTCGGCGATCCGGCTCAGCGCGTCGCGCGGATCCATGCCGTGCCGCACGAGCCAGCTGCCGACGACCACTCCGGTGCGGCCGCAGCCGGCCCAGCAGTGGACGTAGACGAGCCCACCGAGCGCGAGCTCCCCGTCGATCTCGTCCAGCGCCGACTCGAGCGTTTCCCCGGACGGCACCGAGAAGTCCCGGATGGAGATCCGGACGCACCGGGCGGGCGGGGGGACGAGCCGGTCGTACGCGTCGAGCTCGTGCTCGTGCGTGAGATCGAGGAAGAGCGTGACCCCGGCCGCGAGCAGGTCGCCAACCTCGACGAGCGCGCCGTCGGGCCCCCAGGCGCACGGATGACGACCGGCGATCAGCCGGCCCGGCTCGATGACGGTCGGCGGGCGCACTGATGCATTGTCCCGCAGGCCGGAACCCGCTCGCGCGGGTTCCGGCCGCGAAGATCCCTGAAGCGCGGCCGCTTCGCGGCCGCGGTCGTTGTGGTAGCCCCTCGGCCTCGGTTGACGAATGCTCGCTCGGCTCAGGCGGCGGGAGTTCGGGCGAGCGATCCCTGCCGCCGCGCACAGCTATGCGGCGTCGCTGCCCCAGAACGTGTCCGCGAGCCGGCGCCAGTCGTCGCGCAGGTCGGCTCGTCCGGTGACGCGCTGCAGCTCCCAGTAGGCGCGGACGAGGGCGCCGAGGTCGGCAGGCTCCCCGGCGCTCCTGCTCTCCGAGAGCACGAGGAAGTACCAGGCCGAGGTGTCGAGGCCGAGCTCCGCCGCGAGCACGAGCGCCCGCTCGCGTAGCGCATCTCGCTCCGTCCGGGTCTGCACCATGCGAGAGCTATCGGCAGGTCCGTCGGGGAGTCGTCCCCCCGGACGAGGTACCGCGCTCGTATCCGAGTGCCCGATCGAGCCCGCTGACGGGCTCTGCGACTCGTCCCTTCGGTGACAAAAGTCGACGATCGTTCTGTCACCCGGGGAAAGTACGATGGCCCTCCCGTGAGCGCTCCGCCGCCGTTCGTCCATCTCCACGTCCACTCCGAGTACTCGATCCTCGACGGCGCGTGCCGGATCCCCGCGCTGGTCGAGAAGGCGGCGCGGCTGGAGATGCCTGCGGTGGCCCTGACCGACCACGGCTCCCTCGCAGGGGCGGTCGAGCTCCACCGCGAGGCGCGCAAGGCGGGAGTCAAGCCGATCCTCGGCTGCGAGGTGTACGTCGCGGACGATCGCCGGGCTCTCACGAAGGGCTACGCGCACCTCACGCTCCTCGCCGAGTCCAACGAGGGGTACGCGAACCTGATCAGGCTGAGCTCCCTCGGCTACCTCGAGGGCTACTACTACAAGCCGCGGGTCGACTGGGAGCTGCTCGAGCGTCATGCGAAGGGCCTCGTCGCACTGTCCGGGTGCCTGTCCGGCCGGGTCTCGCGCGCGCTCGTCGAGGACCGGCCGAGAGACGCCCGAGCCGACCTCGACCGCCTCGCGCAGATCTTCGGGCGCGATTCGACCTACGTGGAGATCCAGAACGCCGGCCTCTCCGAGCAGCAGCGGGTCAACCCCGCGCTCCTCTCGCTCGCCGAGGAGACGGGGCTCCCGGTGGTCGCGACCGGGGACGTGCACTACCTCGACGCCTCGGACGCCTACGCGCACGAGGCGCTGCTGTGCATCCAGTCGGGGGACACCCTGAAGAACCCGGGTCACTGGCGCTTCGACACGAACGAGTTCTACTTCAAGACGCCCGAGGAGATGGCGCTCGACTTCCAGGGCCTCGAGCACGCGATGGCGCGCACGCTCGAGGTCGCCGAGCGGTGCGACGTCGAGCTCGAGCTCGGCCGGGTCCTGCTCCCGACGTACCCCGTGCCGGAGGGGAGGGACGCGTTCGACTACCTCGTCGAGCTGTGCGAGAAGGGCCTCGCGCGGCGGTACGAGAAGGTCACCCCCGAGCTGACCGACCGCCTCCGCTTCGAGCTGAGGACCGTCCGCGAGATGGGCTTCGCCGACTACTTCCTCATCGTGTGGGACTTCATCCACTTCGCGAAGCGGAACGGGATCAGCGTCGGCCCGGGCCGCGGGTCGGCGGCCGGGTCGCTTGCGGCGTACTGCCTCGAGATCACCGATGTCGACCCGATCCGCTACGGGCTCCTCTTCGAGCGCTTCCTCAACCCGGCCCGGAAGGACCTGCCGGACATGGACATCGACTTCTCGGTGGCGGGGCGGGACCGTGTCATCGACTACGTCGCGGAGAAGTACGGGCGGGACCGGGTCGCCCAGATCATCACCTTCTCGACGATGGCGGCCCGTGCCGCGATCCGCGACGCCGGGCGGGTGCTGGACGTCCCGTACGGCGTCGTCGACCGGATCGCCAAGCTCGTCCCCGAAGGGCCGGGACAGACGCTCGACGCGGCGCTGAAGGCGGGCGCCGAGCTGCGGCAGGCCGTCGACTCGGACCCGGTGGCGAAGGAGATCGTCGATCTCGCCAGACCGCTCGAGGGGCTCACCCGCGCCGACTCGATCCATGCCGCCGGGGTGGTCATCGGCGCGCAGCCGCTGATCGAGGTCGTCCCGCTCCAGCAGAAGGGCACGGACCAGGAGATCGTGACCCAGCTCGGCATGTGGGACGTCGTCGACCTGGGCCTGCTCAAGATGGACTTCCTCGGCCTCCGCAACCTCGACGTGATCGACAAGGCGGTGGATCTCGTGGGTGGCGTGGACATCGCGCGCCTGCCGCTCGACGACGCCGCGACGTACGAGATGCTCGCGCGCGGCGAGTCCACGGGCGTCTTCCAGTTCGAGTCGTCGGGGATGCGCGACGCCCTGCGCCAGGTGAAGCCGACGGAGTTCGAGGACCTGATCGCCCTCGTCGCCCTCTACCGCCCGGGCCCGATGGCATACATCCCGACCTACGCGGCGCGAAAGAACGGCCGTGAGCGCGTGGCCTTCCCCGACCCCCGCCTCGAGGCGATCACCGGCACGACCTACGCGATCTGCATCTACCAGGAGCAGTACATGGAGATCGCGAAGCAGCTCGCCGGATTCTCGCCCGCGGAGGCGGAGACGCTGCGCAAGGCGATCGGGAAGAAGATCCACTCGCTCATGGCCTCCCTGAAGGACAAGTTCCTCGAGGGGTGCGCGGCGAACGACGTCACGCCGGCCGTCGCCCAGCAGCTGTGGAAGGACATGGAGTCGTCGCAGGACTACTCCTTCAACAAGGCGCACGCGGCCTGCTACGCGCTCATCGCCTACCGGACGGCGTGGCTCAAGGCGAACCATCCCCACGCGTACATGGCCGCGCTCATCTCGTCGGTGATGAACACGAAGGACCGGGTGCCGTACTACGTGAACGCATGCCGGGAGATGGGGATCGAGGTGGAGCCCCCGGACGTGAACGCCTCGCGTCAGGACTTCGCGGTCGTCGAGGGCAAGATCCGCTTCGGCCTGAACGCCGTGAAGAACGTGGGGGAGGCGGCGGCGGACGCGATCGTGCGGGCGCGCGACGAGGGTGGCTCCTTCGACTCGCTCTGGGACTTCACGGAGCGCGTGGACCCGCACGCGATGAACCGGCGCGCGCTGGAGTCTCTCGTCAAGTGCGGCGCGCTCGGCTCGACCGGCGCGACGCGGTTGGGGATGCTCGTCGAGTCGATCCTCGACGCCGCCCTCGCGCACGGCCAGCGACAGGCGGCCGACCGGATCGCAGGCCAGGCCTCGATCTTCGACGGGGGTCTGGGCGAAGCCGAGGAGACCCCTGTCGATCGACATCACCCTCCGATCCCCGTAGGCGAGTTCGACGACCGGGAGCTCCTGCGGCTGGAGAAGGAGACGCTCGGGCTGTACGTGTCGGAGCACCCGCTGGAGAAGTCCCGGGCCGAGCTCCGACGCAAGACCGACTGCGCGCTCGCCGACGTCGAGCGTCGCCGCGACGGCGAGGTCGTGACCGTGGGCGGGATCGTGTCCGGCCTCAAGCAGGTCACGACGAAGCGCGGCGAGCCGATGGTGTTCGCGCTGCTCGACGACCCCACGGGAAGCGCCGAGGTCGTCGTCTTCAACTCCACCTACGCGGCGGCGCGCGAGTACCTCGAGCCCGACCGGATCCTCGTCGTGAAGGGTCGCATCGACCACAAGCAGGCCGGGGAGACGAAGCTCGTCGCGATGGAGGTCAGGCCGTTCGAGTCCGTGGCGGCTCGCAAGGAGGTTCGCCTGCGGATCGACGCGCGCCAGGCGCCCGCGGGCCTGATCCGCGAGCTCGCGGCCCTCGTGAAGGACTTCCCGGGCGAGGCGCCCGTGTACGTCGCGCTCGAGACGTCGCTCGGAGAGCGGACCCTCGCGCTCGGGCCTGACTACCGCGTCAAGCCCGACGCGGACTTCTTCGCCGAGGCTCGCGCCCTCCTCGGCGAAGCCGCGCTCTGATGCTCGCAAGCGCAGCGAGCCCGTAGAAAGCCGGTGACAGTCCCCCTTCGGGGGACAGTCACCATGCTCGGTGACTGTCCCCGCAGCGGGACTGTCACCCGGTTCTCGTCGCGTGGCACTGCGCAGCAGGCTTCGACGCGGAGGACGCTAGCTCTTCGAGTCGCGCGCCAGGCGATCGCCCACGCTCGCGAGCACCTTGAGCGCGATCGATGGCATGGTCTCGACGAGGCCCCGGAAGCTCCGGTCCGTGACGACGAGGACGCGGACGGGGGACGTCGCGGTGACGGTGGCCGTTCTCGGGACGTTCGTCAGGAGCGCGATCTCGCCCACCCAGTCGCCCGCGGCGAGCTCGGCGACCTTCCTGCCGTCGCGGGTCACGGCCGCGGTCCCCTCGACGAGGACGATGAACTCGCGGCCGGGGCGGCCCTCGCGCATGAGCACGTAGCCGTCGCGCAGGTCGATCTCGTCGGTCCTCGACGCCAGCTCGCGGAGCTCCTTCTTCGTGCAGCCCGCGAAGAGCGGCACGTTCTTGAGGAGCTCGATCTTGGCGTCCTTGCCGAGGCGCACCCGGCGATCCTAAGTACGACCACGGGAGGAAGCAAACGTTTCGTGGACGTCGCATCGAAAGACGCGTATGCTGCCGGCGCGCCTTGGCATGTCAGGAGTGGCGCAGACTGCGGAAGCTGGGAGAGGAGACTGGGGTATGAGCCTTGGACGGCGTTCGAAGTTCGTAGGAGCGGCCGCCGCTGTCCTCGTGATCGTCGTTGGCCTCCTCGGAGGAGCAGCGACATCCGGACACGCGGCGACGACGCAGCAAGTCGGAGCGACCCTGTCGTGTGCACCGACGACCGTGGCACCCGGGACCACGACGGGCTGCCTGTTGACGGTGACCAACAATGGCGGCAACAGCGTGAACAACGTAGGCGCCACGGTGACGGCCACGGCCGGGACGTTCGTCTCGTCGACCGACTCGCGGTGCACGCCGAACGGGATCACCCTGACGTGCAGCTTCGGCAAGCTTGCGGCCGGAGCGAACGTGAAGGAGACACATGAGCTGCAGGTTCCGTCGTCCGGGACGACCCCGGTCGTGCAGTCGGTGACGGGGAGGTACTCCTCGTCCACCGGGAACAACCGCGGTAACGACGACATCTCGGCGCCGCCTCCGGTCAGCGTCTCGCTGGACGACACGGCAGACTTCGACGGGAAGTTCGCGAACGGGGCTACGGACTCGGTCCAGACGGATCCCGTTTCGACGGGCAACCCGTACAGCACGGGGGCGACGCTCGGCACGACCGGTTTCGCCGTCGGCCTCACCGTGAAGGAGAAGGCGGCCGGGAGCAACAACCCCAACTGCCCGAGCACAGGCTGCTTCGGTGCGCAGGTGATCGACTTCGAGATCACGCCGCTCGGCGACTCCGCCTTCCCGGCGAGCTTCACGCTGACGATCAAGGTCTACGTCGGGCCGGGTGTCCAGCCGGCGGACCTGGACGTCCGTCACTCGACGACCCTCCACGGCACGAACCCCGTCCCGCTGTGCAGCAGCAACACGACGGATCCCTCGGGCGACTGCATCTCCTCGCGGACGGTCCAGTCCAACACCAAGATCGCGACCATCGTCGTCACCGGCCCGGGCGACGGCAACGGCAGCTGGGGCGTCGGCTAGCCGTCTAGCGGACCAGTGAGCTGTCGAGCGCCGCTAGGACGCCCCTCGCGGCGCTCGACATCGCTTCGCTGGCCTTGTCGGCGGCCTGCGCGCGGGCCTGCTCGACTGCAGCGTGCGCGTCCGCGTCGCGACCCGCCAGGCGCAGGACCTCCGCGAGGTCTAGCAGAGCGCCGAACTTGAAGAGGACGGCGTCGGTCGGCTCGAGGATCGCCAGCGCCTCGCGAACCACTGCCTCGGCCTCGTCGAACTCGCCACGGCGGGCAAGGATCTTCCCCCGGACGCAGCGGGACAGCGCCTGCGCGTCGATATCGTCGTCGGTGGCGAGCTCTTCGACCTCTGCGGACAGCCGCTCGAACTCGTCGTAGTGCCCGAGCGCGTAGCTCGTCTGCGCGAGGAGGCCGGCGGCGGTCGACCGGATGAACTTCTCGCCGACCGCCGAGAGAGCATCGTAGGCACGTCGCAGCTCCCGCTCGGCGGCCACGACCTCGCCGGCGAGCATCTCGATGCGCCACGCCTCGATGTCGACGAGCGCACCCTCGACGGCGAGGTTCAGCTCCTCGAGCAGCGCCCTCCCGCGGGTCGAGAGCTCGCGCGCGCGATCGAAGTCGCCCTGCATCGCCAGCAGGCTCGCGAGATAGCCGAGCAGGATCCCCTCGGCGTGACGGTCGCCGGCGACGAGCTCCAGCATCTCCTCGCAGCGCTCGATCGCCTCGGACACCCGGGTGGGGCCGAACACGGCGGCGACGGCGTACGCCGTCGCCGCCCGGCTTTGCTGGCGCACGTCCTCGGCGAGACGCGCCTCGTCCAGGGCATGCTCCTGCGCCTCTGCTGCGAGGCCGAAGTTGCACGCAGTCCCGTGCATCCAGGCGAGCAGGCGCCACGACTTCGCCAGCCCGACGTGGTCCCCCGACTCCTGGAAGACGGCCATCGCCTCGGCGATCGTCACCGCCGCCTCCTCGCGCCAGGCCGCGGGGTCGCCCGCACGGAGCGTCACGAGGAGCTGCACCAGCGACGCATGCGCTTTCGCCGTGGCCAGGTCGGCCTCGTCCGCGCTCACGATGGCGGTCTCGAGCGTCTCCTTCGCCTCCTCGAAGCGTCCGACCTGGAGAAGTGCCTCGCCGTAGTCCGGCAGCAGCTCGAGCCGTTCCGTCGCCTCCTCTGGGAGCAGCTCGACGGCTCGGCCGAGCAGGCTGGCGGCTGCCGGCACGTCCCCGCGGGCGAATGCCCGTCGTCCGGCCGAAGCGAGGCGACGCGACCCGTCAGCGCCGAGCGAGCGGCCGTGATCGTCGAGGGGCCCGAGCTCGGAGAGGTAGCGATGCGCCTGCTCGAGGTGGTACCCGAGGATCTCCTCGTACTCCGTTGCGCGCTCGCGGTTGACCGAGTCGCCCCACTCGACGAAGCGTTCGTGGAGCGTCGCGCGGGCGCGCTTGAGGATCCCGTCGTACGTCGTGTCGCGGATGAGAATGTGGTGGAACCTGAACGCGTCCTCTTCTTCCGAACGCGAGTGATCCTGCTGGACGAACTGCTTCTCCGTCAGCGTCGCCAGCCGTTCGTCGACGCCGACCTCCTCGGGAGCGAGAAAGGCGATGGCCGCACGGCGGAAGACCTGGCCGACCACGGCCGCGGGCTCGATCACGGCCCGCTCGCCGAGGTCGAGGTGGTCGAGCCGCGCCGCGAGCAGGGCCTGGATGGTGGGTGGTACCGCGACGCGGTCGATCTCCGCGGTGGCGCGCCACGCCCCGTCCTCGAAGCGGACGAGCCCCTCGTCCACGAACATGGAGAGGAGCTGCTCGACGAAGAGCGGGTTCCCCTCGGAGGCCGCGACGATGCGGTCCCGGACCTCGTCGTCGAGGCCAGCGTCCCCGAGGAGATGCGCGGCCACCGCCCCTGCCTGCTCGGGAGTCAGTGGGCTCAGCTCGACACGCTGCGCCCCCTCGCCCACCGACCACTCCGGCAGGCGGTCCAGGAGATCTCGCCGGGTCGGGCAGACGAGGAGAAGTGGCGTGTCCCGCGTGGTCTCGACCACGTGCTCGATCAGCTCGAGGAACGTGGGCTCGGCCCAGTGGATGTCGTCGAAGACGACGACGAGCGGCTGCCGGGACGCCATCGCCTCGAGGAGCTTGCGCGCTCCCCACACGAGCTCCTGGACCGGGAACGGGGTGGGGGAGAGCCCGATCGCGGAGGCCACCCGCGCCGATACCTCGGAGTCGCCCGCGATCGCGTCGAGCTTCGCCAGGGCGGACTCCAGCGAGTCGCGCTCCGCGATTCCCGCGCCCCTGCGGACGGCCTCGGCGAGCGGCCAGAAGGTGATCCCGTCCCCGTACGGGAGGCAGCGCCCTCTGAGGACCGACGCCTCTCCGTCGACGGAGGCGATGAACTCGTCGATCAGGCGTGACTTCCCGACGCCCGCCTCCCCGACGACGGTCACGAGGCGGCAGCGCCCGTCGGCCATCGAGCAGCGGAGCGCCGAGCGCAGGACCTCGAGCTCCTCGTCCCGGCCGATCATCGGCGCGTCGTGACGCCTCGGACGCTCCGCGCCCTCGCGGACCGCGACCAGGCGATACGCGGGGACCGGCTCGGACTTGCCCTTGAGCTCGAGGGGCTCGACCTCCTCGACGTCGACGTAGTCGCGCACGAGGCGGTACGTGAGATCGCCGAGCAGCACCTCCTGGGCTCCTGCCGCCTGCTCGAGCCGCGCGGCGACGTTCACCGCGTCCCCTGTCACGAGTCGCTGACCGGTGCTCGGGTCGCCGGCGACCACCTCCCCCGTGTTCACGCCGGTACGGACCGTGAGGCGCACACCCCACTGCCGGTCGAGCTCGTCGTTCAGGACGGCCTGAGCCTGCTGCATGTCGAAGGCCGCCCGGACCGCGCGGAGCGCATCGTCCTCGTGGAGCTTCGGCAGGCCGAACACGGCCATGATCGCGTCGCCGATGAACTTCTCGACCACGCCTCCGTGCTTCTCGAGCTCTGCGCTCATCGCGTCGAAGTACCGCGTCATCACCTCGCGGAGCGACTCCGAGTCGAGCTTCTCGCCCATCGCGGTCGAGCCCTTGAGGTCCGAGAAGACGATCGTCACGATCTTCCGGAACTCCTGCGGAGGCGGTGCCGCGACAATCGGCGTTCCGCACGCGAGGCAGAACTTCGCGACGTCGGGGTTCTCGGTCCCACACTGCGTGCAGAACGGCATCTGACGAGTTTGCCTGGTTTCGCGGCGGGCGTAGGCCTGGCGGCCTCTTCATCAAACGCTTACGGACCCTGAACCCAATCCCCCCAGAAAGGGGACGTCCGATACGTCCTACTGGACGAAGAGCGATCAGAGCACCATCCACAGCAAAGGCGGCGGTATGTCTGCGGCAGAGCTCGACACCCTGTTCATCTCCGAGATCGACCGGATCGAGAGCTGGCGGCACGAGGAGCTCGAGCGGGCGGGATACGACCCCGAGAGCGCTCTCGTCCTCGCTGCGAGCCATGACGTGGACCTCCACGCCGCCGTCAACCTGCTGAGGCGGGGTTGCTCGGTGGAGCTCGCGCTCCAGATTCTCCTGTAGCACGGGGTCGGGCCCGGATCCCGCCCGGGATTCGGCGCCCGCCCCATCGGTTTGCGCAAGGTCGAGATCGCGCTCGCGCACGATCTCGACCGCGCGAAGATCCCTGAAGGCGGCCGCTTCGCGGCCGCGGTGCCCGTGGCTCCCGACCCCCTGGTTTGCGCAAGGTCGAGATCGCGCTCGCGCACGATCTCGACCGCGCGAAGATCCCTGAAGGCGGCCGCTTCGCGGCCGCGGTGCCCGTGGCTCCCGACCCCCTGGTTTGCGCAAGGTCGAGATCGCGCTCGCGCACGATCTCGACCGCGCGAAGATCCCTGAAGGCGGCCGCTTCGCGGCCGCGGTGCCGCCCCTGTTCCCCACTCCGTAGGCGGTTCTCCCGCCTCCTCCGCGGCGGATCGGCAGAATGTCGCGGCGATGCACGCGGCCCTCGCCTCGATCCCGTCCCCCGACTCGAGCACGATCGAGATCGGGCCCATCTCGATCCACTTCTACGGCCTCACGCTGCTCGTCGCGATCGCCGCCGCGGTGGTGATCGGGGGGATCCGCTGGACGCGGCGGGGAGGCGACTGGGACCTGATCTTCCGCGTGGCCGTATGGGGCGTCGCCTTCGGGATCATCGGCGCCCGCCTGTATCACGTGGTCACGAGCTGGGACGAGCTCCCCGACGAGTGGTGGGGGCCGTTCGCGATCTGGAAGGGCGGTCTCGGGGTCTGGGGCGGCATCGGCCTCGGCGTGATCGTCGGCGCGATCGTCGCCAGGCGATCCGGGGTGAGCGTCGCGCAGCTCGCGGACTGCGTCGCCCCCGCGCTCCTCGTCGCACAGGCGATCGGGCGCCTCGGCAACTGGTGGAACCAGGAGCTCTTCGGCGGCCCCACCGACCTTCCCTGGGGGCTCGAGATCGGCGTCGACAACCGGCCGATCGAGTACGTCGACCGCGAGACGTTCCATCCGACCTTCCTGTACGAGGCGCTCTGGTGCCTCGGGGCGGCCGGCGTGCTGCTGGCGCTGGAGCGGCTGTTCCGGATCCGCCCGGGCGGTCTCTTCGCCCTGTACGTGCTCCTGTACAGCATCGGCCGCTTCTGGATCGAGACGCTGCGGATCGACCCCTCGCACGAGATCGCGGGCGTCCGCCTCAACGTCTGGGTCGCCGGCCTCGCGATCGTGCTCTCCGCCGCGTTCTTCGCGTGGTGGCAGCGCACGTGGAAGCGCGGCACCGGCCCGCCTCCGAAGGTGGAGGCGATGGCCATCCCCAGGGAGCGCTGAGCCTCCACTCGCTCGGCGCGGACGTCCGTGTCGACCCGGCGAGGTGGAACCTTCGGACGTCGCGCGGTGTATCCCCGGCGCAGACGACCAAAGGAGGATCCATGCGTGCTCTCGTCGTGCTCTCGACGCTCGCCGTCGCCCTCGTCGCGACCGCCACGGCCACGGCCGGCGGATGGGCGACCGTCGGTATCGCACCGCTCCCGGACGGGACCGAGCCCGGCGCCACGTGGCGACCGGAGATCATCGTTCTCCAGCACGGGCGCACGCCGCTTGACGGCCTGGCGCCCGTCGTGCGGATCACCGACGAGGACGGCGCGTCCCGCGAGTTCCTCGCCATGCCGACCGGGAAGACGGGCGTGTACGACGCCGACGTCGTGTTTCCGGGCCAGGGCGAGTGGAGGATCGCGGTCGAGAGCGGCTTCGGCGACTCTCGGCTGACCTACGGGCCCGTGAGCATCACGAGCTCTCCGCGCGAGGGCGCGCCGGGCGCCTTCCCGACGACCTGGCTCGTCGCACTGCTGTCGGCCGCCGCGCTTGCGAGCCTGCTCGTGCTCGGGACGCGCCGCCTGCGGAGGCTCGCGCCGGCCGGGCGCTGATCGGATCCCTCCACGGTGGAACCTCCACCGCTCCCGCGGTGTAGAAGGGGGCGGTGGAGGACCGACCGCCGGACGACGTCGCGCTCGCGGAGCGCGCACGAGACGGAGACGAGAGTGCATTCGAGGAGCTCGTGCGCATGTATCAGCGCATCGCGTTTCGAACGGCCTATGTCCTCACCGGCTCCGCGGCCGACGCCGAGGACGCGGCCCAGGCGGGGTTCGTCAAGGCCTGGACCTCGTTGCCGCGCTTTCGCGCCGGGGCGCCGTTCAAGCCGTGGCTTCTCCGCATCGTCGCCAACGAGGCCCACAACCGTCGCCGCTCGGCAGGACGTCGGGAGGCCCTTCGCCTGCGGGCCGCTGTCGGCCCCCCGGGAGGCGCGGTCCCGTCTCCCGAGGGGGCCGTCCTCGCCCGCGGGCAGCGGGAGGAGCTCCTGGCCGCGGTGGGCCGGCTCGGGGAACGAGACCGTGAGATCGTCGCGTGCCGCTACTTCCTCGAGCTCTCCGAGGAGGAGACGGCCACCGTGCTCGGCATCCGGCTGGGCACGGTGAAGTCGAGGACGGCGCGGGCGCTCGAGCGCCTCCGGGGGGAGGTGGGAGCGTGAACGAGCTGGAGCGGGCGCTCGTGGCACTCGGGGGCGAGCTCGACCTCCCGGAGGAGCCGAACCTCGCCCCGGCGGTGCTCGAAGCGATCGACGGGCGACGGGCGCGAACCGTGCGACGACTCCCGCTGCGGCGGCCCGTCTACGTCGTCGCGGTCCTCGTCGTGCTCGCGGCGCTCGCCGCGACCCTCGCGATCCCCGAGGCGCGGTCGGCCGTCTTCCGCGTGCTCCACATCGGCGGCGCGCGCGTCGAGCTCGTCGACGAGCTTCCGCGAGTGCCCGCGCAGACGGACCTCGAGCTCTCGCTCGGCAACCGCGTGCCGCTCGAGGAGGCTCGTGACAGCGCGACCTTCGACCTCCGCGAGCTCGACGACGAGCCGGACCGGGTGTACGTGGGGCTGAACGAGACCGTCTGGTTCCTCTACGGCTCGCCCGAGCGCGTCCGGTTGCTCGTCGCCCAGACGCCGCTCCGCGCCGTCGACCAGGCTCTCCTGCTGAAGAAGCTCTCCGGTCCCGGGACCAGGGTCGAGCCGGTGAGCGTCGGGGGCGCGCCGGGCGTCTACCTGGGCGGCGAGGCGCACTTCCTGCTGCTCCTCGACGAGCTCGGCAACCCGGTGGAGGACAGCGCGCGCCTCGCCCGCGACGTCCTCCTCTGGGCGGAGGGCGGAGTCGGCTACCGGCTCGAAGGGGACTTCGAGCGCGACGAGGCGCTCGAGCTGGCACGCTCGCTGCGGTGATCTCGGGCCGCGTCCGGCGGCCTGGCTAGCCTCCGCGCGTGGCTCCGACCCCGGTGCGCGAGCTCGAGCTCGCCCTCGACGCCTTCGAGGGGCCGTTCGACCTGCTTCTCACGCTGCTCCTCAAGGAGGAGCTCGAGCCACGAGACGTCGACATCGCCGCGATCGTCCTGGCGTTCGTCGAGCACGCCACGGAGCGCGGCGAGCTCGACCTCGAGGCGTGCGGGGAGTTCCTCGTCCTCGTCTCCGCGCTCCTCGAGCTGAAGGCGCGCGTGCTCTTCCCGGACGAGGCGGCCGAGCTCGGCGAGCTCGAGCCGGAGGAGGCCGCCGAGGAGCTCGCGCGGCGGCTCGCCGAGTACCGCCGCATGAAGGAGGCCGCGGCCTGGCTTCTCGAGCGCCTCGGGACCGAGCAGGACCGCTGGTTCCGCCTCGGCCCCGCGCCACTGGCTCCTCGAGGCGAGCGGCGGCTGGCTCCGCAGGACCCGGCCGGCCTGGCCTCTGCGATCCGGTTGCTGGCGGTCTCGCCGCCGAACGTCTCGCTCGGCCACATGGCCCTGCGCTTCCCGCCCGTTTCCCAGTTCCTCGAGCGGTTCCGCGCGCTCCTCTCCCGCCGACGCCGCTTCGACTTCGACGCGGAGGTCGGCGGCCTGTCGCGCGTGGAGCAGGCGGTCGCGTTCCTCGCGCTGCTCGAGCTCCGGAAGACGGGCGAGATCGAGCTCGCGCAGGCGGCGCCGTTCGCCCCGATCCGGATCGCCCGGGCCGAGGGGTCGCGGCCGGCCTCGGCCTCCGAGGAAGGTGTCACCCGGCTCGACAGCGAAAGGATGGACACATGGACAGCCCGCTCCGCCTGATCGCGTCCAACCCGGTCGACCGGCTCGCCCGCACGGTCGAGGCGCTGCTCGTCGTCGCGTCGGCCCCGCTCTCCGCCGCCGAGCTCGCGGAGGCCGCGGACGACGACGTCGAGCGGGTGGAGACCGCGCTCTCGTTGCTCGGCGAGCGCTACACGGATCAGCGCAGCGGGATCGTCCTGGAGCGCATGGCGGGCGGCTACGCCTTCCGGGCGAGCCGGGAGGCGGCGGACGCGTGCGCGCGGCTCTTCGAGCGCCCCGTCGAGCGTGGCCTCTCGCAGGCTGCGCTCGAGACGCTGGCCATCGTCGCCTACCTCGGCCCCTGCTCCCGCCCGGAGATCGCGCGGATCCGCGGCGTCGCCGCCGACTCCGCGGTGGCGAGTCTCGTCGAGCGAGGGCTGATCGCGGAGTCCGGTCGCGAGAGCGTCCCGGGCGGAGCGGTGCGCTATCGCACGACGCCGCTCTTCGAGCGCGTCTTCGGTCTCGACAGCCTCGCCGCCCTGCCCCGTCTGGACGACCTCGGCGAGGACGAGGGCGCGATCCGCGAGCGCCTGCTCGAAGTCGCCACGGCGCGCGCCTCGTAGCCGCTCGGCCGGCCGGGCCGAGCTCCCCGCCGTGTCGGCGGGCTCGCGCCGTCAGATCTGCCAGGCGGCGTCGCGGAGCACCGGCACGGCGTCTCCGTCGCGGGTGATCCCGTCCACCTCGAGCTCGGGGCTCCCGATCATGAAGTCGACGTGGACCTTGCTCGTGTTGACCTTCGCCTTGTCGGCGGGATCCTCTACGGGGTGGTCGTAGCCGTTCCCGAGCGCGATGTGCGTCGCCGCGTTCTCGTCGATCAGGGTGTCGAAGAACACGGTCCCGAGCGGCCCGATCCTGCCCGCGCCGTCCACGAGCGCGAGCTCGCCGAGCCTCGCCGCGCCCTCGTCCTTGTCGGCGACCGCGCGGAGCGCGTCGGCGCCCTGGTCCGCGTCGATCCGGACGGCCCGGCCGTCGGCGAACTCGACCCGGATCCCCTCGATCAGCAAGCCCGAGAGGTCGAGCGGCATCGTGGCGCTCACGTGGCCGTCCACGCGGGCGGGGTCGGGTGTCGTGAAGGTCTCCTCCGTGGGCAGGTTCGGGTGGTGGCGCACGCCGGCCACGGTCTCCTGGTCTCCCGCGCGCCACTCCGACGACGGAAGGAGACCGACGGTGAGGTCCGTCCCCTCGCCCCGGAGCCGTATCGCGTCGAACCGGCGCTCCGTGAGGCGGCTCGCGTTGGCCTTCAGCGTCTCCACGCGCTCGACCCACGCAGCCCCGGGATCGTCCGCGTCGAGGCGGCAGACGTGGGCGACGGACTCCCACAGGCGCTCGTACGCCGCCTCGCGCGAGAGGTCGGGGTAGACGACCTCCGCCCACGAGGGCGTGGGCACGGGCACGATCGTCCAGTTCGTGGTCATGCGGTTCACGACGACGCCAGTCTCGGGGAGGTACGGGAGGAGGTCACGCCCCGCCCGCGCCGGGTCGAGGCCCTCGAGCGCGCGCGGCGCGTGCGGGCCCGAGAGCGAGATGCGGGCCGCGCGCTCGTCCGAGAGATGGAGGAGCCGCTCGGACATCCACGGCGGGACGTAGTCGAGCGAGCTCTCGTCGGCGGCGCCGGCGACGCGCTCGCGCTTGAGCCACTGGTCGAAGTAGAGGACGTCGACGTACCTCGCGCCGCGCGCATAGGCGGCGCGGGCGATCCTGCGCGTGACGTCCTCCTTGCCGATGTAGCTCGTCACCGCGACGAGCTGCCCGGGCTGGACGTTCGCCCCGAAGACCGCGAGCTCGGCGAGCTTCTCGGCCCACTCCTCGATCCGGCTCACGTGGGGCACCCTACCGTGGCGAGAATGGCGCGATGCGGCTGAACGCATACCTCGCGCGGGCCGGCGTCGCCTCCCGACGCCGAGCGGACGAGCTCGTCGACGCGGGCCGCGTGCGCGTGAACGGGGAGATCGGGCAGCTGAACACGGTCGTCGGCTCGCGGGACGTGGTCGAGGTCGACGGGCGCGCCGTCCGGCTCCAGCCGCTCCGGTACGTCCTCCTCCACAAGCCTGCCGGCGTGCTGACGACCGCCCGCGACCCTCGGGGCCGGAAGACGGTCGTGGACCTGGTCTCCGTCGATGCCCGCGTGGTGCCGGTCGGCCGGCTCGATGCGGATACCACCGGGGCCCTCGTCCTCACGAACGACGGCCCGCTCGCGCACCGTCTGGCCCACCCCCGGTACGGCGTCCCGAAGGTGTACGAGGCGCTCGTGGAGGGCTCTCCGGGCGCCGAGGAGGTCCGGGCGCTCCGGGACGGCGTCGACCTCGAGGACGGGCGCACGGCACCGGCGGACGTGCACGTCCTCGGGCGGGACGCCGTCTCCACGACCCTGCGGCTGACCCTGCACGAGGGGCGGAAGCACCAGGTCAAGCGGATGTGCGCCGCGGTCGGCCACCCCGTGACGCGGCTGCACCGGAGCGCCTACGCGGGGCTCGTCCTCGCTGGGCTGGAGCCCGGTGAGTGGCGCGAGCTCGCGGCGGACGAGGTCGCGACGCTGCACCGCTGGTGACTGTCACCGAAGGTGACTGTCACCTGGTTCTCGTCACCTGGTTCTCCGCGCGCGCCTAGCGGACGAAGCCCATGCGCTCGTACATCGCCCCGATCGTGGGCGCCGACGCCTCGCTTGCCTTCTCCGCGCCGCGTGCGAGCAGGCGCCCGAGCTCGCCCGGATCCGACCGCAGCTCGCCGTAGCGCCCCTGGATGGGGGAGAGGAGCTCGACGAGCGCGTCCCCGACCGCGTCCTTGAACGACCCGTAGCCCTCGCCGTCGAAACGCGCCTCGACCTCGGGGATCGTCTCGCCGGTCGCGACGGTCATCAGCTCGACGAGGTTGGAGATGCCCGGCTTCGAGTCGGGGTCGTGGCGGACGTCGCGGCCCGAGTCGGCGACCGCACGCTTGATCTTCCTGCGGATCTCGTCCGGCGGGTCGAGCATGAGCACCTTGCCCTGCTCGGTGCCGAACGACTTCGACATCTTCTTCGTCGGCTCCTGGAGGTCCATGACCCGCGCGCCCGCCTCCGGGTACACACCGCGCGGAACGGTGAACGTCTGCCCGAAGCGCGCGTTGAAGCGCTCCGCGATGTCCCGGCTGAGCTCCAGGTGCTGCCGCTGGTCGTCGCCGATCGGGACGATGTCGGTCTGGTAGAGGAGGATGTCCCCGGCCATCAGCGTCGGGTACGAGAAGAGCGCCGCGGATACGAACTCCTGCTGATCCGCCTTCTCCTTGAACTGGGTCATCCTCCGCAGCTCGCCGAAGCTCGTGGCCGCGCCGAGCAGCCACGCGGCTTCGGCGTGCGCCGGCACCTGGCTCTGGACGAAGACCGTCGAGCGCTCGGGATCGAGCCCGGTTGCGAACAACATCGCGCCGATGTCGAGCGTGGCGTCGCGGAGCTCGGCAGGATCGTAGTCGACCGTGATCGCGTGCAGGTCGACGATGCAGAAGTACGCGTCGCCCTGCTCCTGCGTCTTCGCGTACTGGCGGAAGCCCCCGCTGTAGTTGCCGACGTGAGGCTCGCCCGTCGGCTGGATGCCCGAGAAGATCTTCATGGCCGGGATTGTCCCTGGACCCGCGGGACGGCGTCGGCCCGCCACTAGACTCACACGGATGGAGATCACCGGTCCGCCTGAGCTCCTCGCCTACCCGTTGGTCGCCCGCGAGCTGACGCCGGACTCGACCGTCATCGAGGTCCGGGGTCGCCGGATCGGCGACGGGTTCTTCGGCGTGATCGCGGGGCCGTGCACGGTGGAGACGAGGGAGCAGACGCTCGAGACCGCGCGCGCCGTCGCGGCGGCGGGCGCGACCATGCTGCGGGGTGGCGCCTTCAAGCCACGTTCCTCGCCGTACGCCTTCCAGGGGCTCGGGGGCAAGGGCCTCGAGATCCTCGCCGAGGCCCGCGAGGAGACGGGCCTCCCCGTCGTCACGGAGCTGCTCGACCCGCGCGACGTCCAGGAGGTGGCGGAGGTCGCCGACGTCATCCAGATCGGCGCGCGCAACATGCACAACTTCAACCTCCTCGCCGAGGTCGGCCGCGTCGCGCGGCCGGTACTGCTGAAGCGCGCGCCGTCCGCGACCGTCGAGGAGCTCCTGATGGCGGCCGAGTACGTGGCGAAGGAGGGGAACGAGCGCGTGATTCTCTGCGAGCGCGGGATCAAGACCTTCGAGCGGTCGACGCGCTACACGCTCGACCTCTCGGCCGTCCCCGTCCTGAAGCGGGAGACGCACCTGCCGGTGATCGTCGATCCCTCGCACGCGGCTGGTCGCAGCGACCTCGTCCTCCCGCTCGCGCGCGCCGCGGCGGCGGTGGGCGCCGACGGCGTCATGGTCGAGGTCCACCCGCAGCCCGAGGACGCGCTCTGCGACGGCCCCCAGCAGATCCGCGTCGGCGAGTTCGCCCGCTTCGCCGACGAGATGCGGACGATCGTCGCGCTGATGGGCAAGACCGTCGGGTAGGGCGATGCGCATCGAGCCCGTGCCCGCGCTCGAGGGGCACGTCGCCGTCCCGGGGGACAAGTCGATCTCGCACCGGGCGGTCCTCGTCGGCGCGATCGCGGAAGGCGACACCCGGATCTCGGGGTTCGGCCGCTCCGCGGACACCGAGGCGACGCTCGCCGCCGTCCGCGCGCTGGGGGCGGACGTGCAGGAGCACGACGTGGACACGGTGACGGTCTCGGGGGCCGGGCTCCGGGGGCTCGTGGCGCCGGCGGCGCCGATCGAGTGCGGGAACGCAGCCACGCTCATGCGGCTCCTGTCCGGGATCCTGGCCGGGCAGAGCGGGCGCTTCGAGCTCGTCGGCGACGAGTCGCTCTCCGCTCGTCCCATGGAGCGCGTGGCGGAGCCGCTCCGCCGGATGGGCGCAGAGGTGACGACCTCCGACGGCCATGCGCCCATCGTCGTGGAGGGCGGACCGCTGCGCGGTATCTCCTACGAGCTCCCCATGCCCTCGGCGCAGGTCAAGTCGGCCGTCCTCCTCGCCGGGGTCCTCGCCGACGGCGAGACGACGGTCGTCGAGCCCCTCCCGACCCGGGATCACACGGAGCGGCTGCTCGAGCGGGCAGGAGCCGACGTCCGGCGCCGGCCGACGAGCGTCTCGGTTCGTCCGGCGCGGCGCCTGACACTCGGCTCCGTCGAGGTCCCGGGCGACTTCTCGGCGGCCGCGCCGCTCCTCGTCGCGGCGGCGACGGTGCCCGGCTCCGCGCTGACGGTGCACGGGGTCGGGCTCAACCCGCGGAGGACGGGGCTCCTCGACGTGCTCGAGCACATGGGCGCGCGCATCGCCGTCTACAACCGACGACTGATCGGCGACGAGCCGGCGGGCGACGTCGAGGTGCGCTCGTCCGAGCTCGTCGGCGCGTCGGTCTCCGCGGCGCAGGTGCCTGCGCTCGTCGACGAGCTCCCGCTCCTCGCCCTGGCCGCCTGCCACGCGCGGGGCGACACGGTCGTGCGCGGCGCCTCCGAGCTGCGCGTGAAGGAGACCGACCGCATCGAGGCCGTGGCCGAGGAGCTCCGCCGGGTCGGCGCCCACATCCGTGCGACCCGCGACGGCTTCCGGATCCGTGGTGTCCCGGCGAGGCTGCGAGGAGGCGTGTTCGACTCGCGCGGAGACCACCGGCTGGCGATGCTCGGAGCCGTCGTCGGGCTCTCCTCGCGCGAGGGCGTGGAGCTGCATGGTGCGGAGGCCGTGGAGACGAGCTTTCCCGGGTTCTTCGGCCTGCTCGCGCAGCTGACCGCCGAGAGCGGATAAGAATCGCTCCATGATCGTCGCGATCGACGGCCCTGCCGGGTCCGGGAAGAGCACGGTGGCCCGCGCGCTCGCGCGGCGCCTCGGCTTCCTCTACCTCGACACCGGGGCGATGTACCGGGCGTTGACCTGGCTCGCGCTCCAGGACGGCGTCGACCCGGACGACGGCGAGGCCCTCTCGCGCCTCGCGCTGGAGCACCCGGTGACGTTCGACGCGAGGGGCGCCGTCGAGATCGCCGGGCGCGACGTGTCGACGGAGATCCGGGCGCCCGAGATCGATCGCCTCGTGCCGTCCGTCGCGCGCCACGGCTCGGTGCGCGAGCTCATGCGCGAGCGCCAGCGCGCTCTCGGTGCGGAAGGAGACGCGGTGATCGAAGGGCGGGACATCGGGACCGTCGTGGCGCCCGCCGCGGAGGTGAAGGTGTTCCTGGTCGCCGCCGAGGACGAGCGCGCGCGACGGCGCCTGGCGGACCGGGAGGGGATCGGCCCCGACGCGCTCGCGGCCGAGCTCCGGCGGAGGGACGAGCGCGACGCCGTGAACACGCAGCCCGCCGCGGATGCCGTCAGGCTGGACACGACCGAGCTGTCGGTCGAGGAGGTCGTCACGCGCATCGCGGAGCTCGTGGAGGCTGCGCGATGAACCGGACCGACGCCGCCTGGGCGGTAGGCCGTCCGACAATCGGCGCCGCCGTCGACCTGTTGACCCGCCTCAAGGTCTACGGCGCGGACCGGGTCCCGCTGACGGGCGGGCTCGTCGTCGCCGCGAACCACTTCAGCTGGGTGGATCCACCCGCCCTCGGCGCGGCGAGCCCGAGGACCCTGTACTTCATGGCCAAGATCGAGGCACACGGGATTCCCGGTATCGGTCCGCTCATGCGGGCCTTCGGCACGTTCGCGGTGCGGCGCGGCGAGTCGGACCGCGACGCCGTGCGCACGATGCGCGAGATCGTGAGCGAGGGGCACGCGCTCGGGATGTTCGCGGAGGGCACCCGCCAGCGAAGCGGAGTCCCGGGCGCGGTGCAGCCCGGGGCGGCGATGGTCGCGATCAACGAGGAGGCGCCCGTGAGCCTCGCCGCGATCCACGGCAGCCAGTCCTGGCGGCTCGGCAACTTCGCGCCCGTCTCCATCGCCTGGGCCGAGCCGATGACGTTCGAGGGCCTGCCGCGGGGCGGCCGGGGCTACAGGGAGGCCTCGGTCGAGATCGAGCGGAAGCTCCGCGAGCTGTGGGAGTGGCTCGTGGACGTGCACGGGCTCGGCCGGCCGGGCGAAGCGGCGCCGCCGAGATGACCGAGGAGGCCGCCGCCGACGTCGAGATCGCGGGGACGGTGGCCGTCGTCGGCTTTCCGAACGTCGGGAAGTCGACCCTCGTGAACCGGCTCTCCGAGACGCGGACAGCGGTCGTCCACGAGACGCCGGGTGTCACGCGCGACCGCAAGGAGCTCCTCTGCGAGTGGTCGGGCACGACGTTCCGCCTGATCGACACGGGCGGCGTCGACGAGGCCGATACGGGCCCGTTCGGCCCGCAGATCGCCGCGCAGGCGCGCGCCGCCGTCGACGAGGCCGACCTCGTGCTCTTCGTGGTGGACGCGAGAGCCGGGATCACGCCGGGCGACGAGGAGATCGCGGAGATCCTGCGGCGCTCGCGGCGCTCCGTCATCGTCGTGGCGAACAAGCTCGACGACCCGCGGCGGGACGCCGAGGCGCTCGAGTTCCACCGTCTTGGCCTGGGCGAGCCGATCGCCGTCTCCGCCCTGCACGGGCACGGGACGGGCGACCTCCTCGACGAGGTCGTGAGCCGGCTTCCGGGCCGCGGCGAGCGGCCTCCCGGGGGCGAGGCGATCGGGGTCGCGATTCTGGGCCGGCCGAACGTCGGCAAGTCCTCCCTCCTGAACGCCCTCGTCGGGCGTGAGCGCGTGATCGTGTCCGAGGTGCCGGGGACCACGCGCGACTCGATCGACACCGTCCTCCGGAGGGGGGAGACGACCTTCGTCCTCGTCGACACCGCGGGTCTCCGCCGCAAGCGCAAGCAGCGACAGGGGATCGAGTACTACTCGGAGCTCCGCGCGCTCGAGGCCGCGCGGCGTGCCGATGTCGCGCTCGTGCTCGTCGACGCCGGCGAGGGGATCGTCGACCAGGACCTGGCTGTGGCCGACGTGGCCCGGAAGGCCGGCTGCGCCACGATCGTCGTCCTCTCCAAGTGGGACGTCACGGAGGTCCGGATCGAGGACGTGCGACCCCGGATCGAGACGCGCCTGCGCCAGCGCCCGCCCGTGATCGCCATCTCGACGCACACCGGGCGCGGGCTCGAGCGTCTCCTCGACATGATCGAGGAGGTCTTCACCCGCTATGCCGGCAGGATCCCGACGGCGGAGCTCAACCGGACGCTCCAGGAGCTCCGGGAGGAGCGTCAGCCCCCTGCGCGCCGCGGTCGACGGCTCAACCTGCTCTACGGGACGCAGGTGAGCTCGCGCCCGGCGCGCTTTCGCATCTTCGTCTCCGACCGCGGGCTCGTCACGCGCGACTACGCGTACTGGGTGGAGAATGAGCTGCGCCGACGCTTTAGGCTCGAGGGCGTGCCGGTCTCCATCGACTTCGTCACCTCGACGTGAACGTCGCGGTGGTCGGCGCGGGGTCGTGGGGCTCCGCGTTCGCCTGCGTGCTCCGCGACCGTGGGCACCAGGTCACGCTTGCCGCCCGCGACCCCGAGCAGGTCGCGGTCATCGACGAGACGGGTCGAAATCCGCGCTACGCACGCGACGCCGACCTCGGCGGAATCTCCGCCGCGGTTCTCGCAGAGGCCCCGATCGCGGAGGCGGAGCTCGTCGTCGCGGCGGTTCCGAGCCGCGTCTTCGGCGAGGTGATCGGCACGCTTCCCGGGGACGCGCCGCTCCTGATCCTCACGAAGGGGCTCGATCCCGCGACCGGCGAGCGGCTCTCGACCCTCGTCCGCGGCCGGCCCGTCGCGGTTCTCTCCGGGCCGAACATCGCGGACGAGATCCTTCGAGGCCTTCCCGCCGCCGCCGTGATCGCGAGCGACGACCTCGAGCTCGCGGTGCGGCTCCAGGTTGCCGTCAACTCGGCCGTCTTCCGCGTGTACGTGAACGAGGACATCGTGGGCGTCGAGCTGTGCGCGGCCGCGAAGAACGTCATCGCGCTCGCGGCCGGTGGCGCGGACGGGCTCGCGCTCGGCGACAACTCGAAGGCGGCGCTCGTCTCGCGCGGGCTCGCGGAGATGCGCCGCCTGGCCGACGCCGCCGGCGCGCGGCCCGACACCTTCGCGGGGCTGGCGGGGATGGGAGACCTCATCGTCACGTGCTGGTCGCCGTCCGGGCGCAACCGCAGGGCGGGGGAGCTGATCGCGCGCGGCGCGACCGCGGACGAGGCCGTCGCGGAGATAGGCATGGTCGTCGAGGGCCTCACCACCGCCCCGGTGCTGCGGGACCTCTCGCACCGGCTCGGGCTGGAGCTTCCGATCACCGACGGCGTCTGCGCCGTCCTCCAGGGCACCTCGCTGACGGCGCTCGTCGAGCAGCTGATGAGCCGCACACCGACGACGGAATGAGCGTGCCTCGGCACGAGTACGTCCACGAGCTGCACGTCTCCGCCACGCCAGCTCCGGAGGACGACTCGATGCGCCACCCGACTCCCGTCGACGTCGAGGCGCTCGCGCAGCTCATGCTCGACGCGTACCTCGGAGCGATCGACTACGAGGGCGAGACGATCGTCGAGGCGCGCGACGAGGTCGCGCGCTACTTTGCGGGAACGCCGCTGCTCGAGCACTCGCGGCTGCGTATCGCCGACGGCGAGCCCGTCTCCGCCTGCCTCGTCTCGCACTGGGGCGACCGCGACTGTCCCATCGTCAGCTACGTCATGACGGCTCCGGCCTGGAAGAGTAGGGGGCTCGCGGCCGAGCTCCTCGGGCAGTCGCTCACGTCGCTCGCGGAGGCCGGCCATACGGAGGTGCGCGCCGTCATCACCGAAGGGAACCTGCCGTCCGAGGCCGTCTTCCGGAGGGCTGGCTTTCGGCGCGTGTAGCCTTCCGGGCCATGGCAGCGCGCTCCTTCTCGTTCACGTCCGAGTCGGTCACGGAGGGCCATCCGGACAAGATCGCCGACCAGATCTCCGACTCGGTCCTCGACGCGGTGCTCACGGACGACCCCGATGGGCGGGTCGCCTGCGAGACGCTCGTGACGACCGGGCTCGTCGTCGTCGCCGGGGAGATCACGACGGAGACGTACGTCGACATCCGCGCGATCGTCCGGGAGCGGATCGCCGAAATCGGGTACACGCGCGCGAAGTACGGGTTCGACTTCGAGACGTGTGGCGTCGTGGTCGCGATCGACGAGCAGTCGACGGACATCGCCATGGGCGTCGACGAGTCGTACGAGGCGCAGCACGGGGACACGGATCCCCTCGACCACCTCGGCGCGGGCGACCAGGGGATGATGTTCGGCTACGCCACGCGCGAGACCGAGGAGCTCATGCCGCTTCCGATCCTGCTCGCCCATCGCCTCACGAAGCGGCTCGCGGAGGTGCGGAAGGCAGAAGTGCTGCCATACCTCCGGCCGGACGGGAAGTCGCAGGTGACGGTCCGCTACGAGATCGACGAGCACGGGATCCAGCGCCCCGTCGAGGTGGAGCGCGTCCTGATCTCGACACAGCACCGGGACGGCCTCGACGTCGAGACGATGCTGAAGCCCGACCTGCTCGAGCACGTGGTCGAGCCCATCCTCCACGCAGACTTCCGCGACCTGTTCGACCCCGCGCGCCTGGGCGCCAAGGACTTCCTGTACGTGAACCCGACCGGCAAGTTCGTGATCGGCGGGCCCATGGGCGACACGGGGCTCACCGGCCGCAAGATCGTCGTCGACACCTACGGAGGCGCCGCGCCCCACGGAGGCGGTGCGTTCTCGGGCAAGGACCCGACCAAGGTGGACCGGTCGGCGGCCTACGCAGCGCGCTACGTGGCGAAGAACGTCGTCGCGGCGGGCCTCGCCGACCGCTGCCAGCTCCAGGTCGCCTACGCGATCGGCGTCGCCCATCCGATGAGCGTCAACGTCGACTGCTTCGGCACCGAGAGTGTCCCGCTCGCGACCATCGAGCGGCTCGTCTCGGAGCACTTCGACCTCCGGCCCGGGGCGATCATCCGGGACCTCGACCTCCTCCGCCCGATCTACACGAAGACCGCGGCGTACGGGCACTTCGGGCGGGACGACCGCGACTTCACGTGGGAGCGCGCCGACAAGGCGGATGCGCTGCGCGCGGCCGCGGGCCTCGTCTCCGAGACCGTCTGAACGCCGAAGGCCCGCCGCGCGGGCCTTCGGATGGAGGGCTACTCGTGGAGAGGAAGGAGTGCACCCTCCATGGAAGCGCACGACTCTGAGACGAACCTGAGACGAGCGTAAGAGCTCGGTAAGACACCGAGGGCCCGCGGCGCGGGCCCTCGTGCGTTCTCCCGGCGCCTGTGACGGGCGCTATCTCGCCGGGAAGGTCTTGACCACGAGCCGGTCGACGAGCTTCGCGAGGCGCTCGAGCGCCTGGTCGGCCCGTGCCTGCGGGAACCGCCCCGTCTCGACGGCCTTCGCGAGCCTCGCCTTGGCGGGCGCCAGCATCGCCGCCTTCAACCCGTCCACGCTCTTGCCCTGCTTCTGCGCGAGCGCTGCCAGTGACGTCCCCGCGAGCTGCGCACGAAGCTGCTGCGGGCTCAGCTCGAGGTACGCGGCGGCGGCGCGCACCGCGCCCTTCCGCGCGAGCTTCACCTTGACGACCGCGCCCTTGCAGAGCACGCCCTGCGCGATCCGCTCCTTCAGCAGAGCCGCGCGCTCCGCGGAGATCCTGCCGGCGGCGAGAGCCGCGTCCACGCGTGCCGTGAGCTGTGCCGCGACGTTCGCCTGGAGCTGCTCGACGGAGATCCCGCGCCGCTCGGCGATCCTGGCCAGCCGTGCTTCGCACCGCGCCGCGCGGTCGCCGTCGTCCTGGGCGGCGAGTGCCGTGCCGCCTCCGGTCAGGATTGCCGCTCCCCCGACGAGCGCGGCGAGGGCCTTGCGATCGAGTCTCATGCTTCCCGTTTCTCCTTTCGGTCTCCCCCGATGTCGCGCACATCCTCGCAGCGACCTTTGAGCGCGGCGCAAGCGGACTTTGAGCTTTCCGTTAGGGGTCAGGCGGCGACGCGGACGTAGATCCCGTCGGCGGCCTTCTCCGTGATCGGCCGCTCGGCGCCCGCGAGCACGATCGTGAGCTCGCCCGCCGCGGGCTGCGCCCTGCGCACGCTCACGGGCGTGCCTGGGACGAGGCCCTCGTCGTAGAACCAGTGCAGGAGGTCGCCGTCGTGCTCGGCGAGGCGCACGATCTCCGCCTCCCGTCCGGGCGCGAGCTCCGCGAGGGAGACGAGCTCCGCGTTCTCCGACTGCTCGAACTCGGGATCGACGGGCCAGCCGTGCGGGCAGCGGTCGGGATGGTCCAAGCGCTGGTTGATGCGCTCGATCATCTCGTCGTTGAAGGTGTCGCCGAGCTCGTCGGCGTGCACGTGCGACTCGGCCGCGGTGTAGCCCATGAAGTCCGTGAGGAAGCGCTCGATGATCCGGTGCTTGCGCACGACGCGCTTCGCGCGCTCGGTTCCCTCGGGCGTGAGGATCGCCTCCTTCTGCTCGCCGCGCTCGACGAGGCCCTCGGCCTCGAGCCGCTTCAGCATCTCCCCGGCGGACGCGCGCGAGACGCCGAGCATCTCGGCGACGCGCGCGGCGATCGCCGTCGAGCCGGTGGACGGCCGGTACTCCCCGATCGGGAACGCGAGGAAGTAGATCGTCTCGAGGTACTCGTCGACCGAGTGGCCGTGCGGCTGTGCCACGTGCGCCTCCGTTTTGACGGCGTAGACCCGGGGTCACTATAGTCCCGTGCCATGGATGTAAGGCACGCCTTACATCCAGCGAGAGCAGACGGGAGGAGAGGTCGATGGGTGCAGGTGTCGTCGTACTGCGTGAGGGCTTCGAGGCCTCGCTCGTCGTCGGGATCGTGCTCGCCTTCCTCGACCGCACCGGCCGGCGGGACGGGTTCGCGGCCGTGTGGGTCGGGGTCGCCGCCGCGCTCGCCCTGAGCCTCGTGGTCGGAGCCGCGCTCTTCGCCGTCGGCGCCGAGCTCGAGGGCCGCTCGGAGGCGATCTTCGAGGGCGTCGTGATGCTCGTCGCGGCCGGTCTCCTCACGTGGATGATCTTCTGGATGCGGAGCCGCGCGCGCTCGCTGCGGCGGGAGATCGAGGGTCGCACGCAGGCCGCGCTCGACGCAGGGTCGGCCGTTGGCCTCTCCCTCGTCGTCTTCGTCGGGGTGGCGCGCGAGGGCGTCGAGACGGTCCTCTTCCTCTTCAGCTCCGTCGAGGGCTCGAGCCGCGGCCTCTCGATCGTCGCGGCGATCGTCGGTGGAATCGCGGCGGTCGGGCTCGGCTATCTCTTCTACCGGGGCTCGCACCGGCTCAACCTGAGGACGTTCTTCACCGCGACGAGCGCGCTGCTGCTCGTGTTCGCCGCCTATCTGCTCGCGAGCGGTCTTCACGAGCTCGCGGAGGCCGGGGTGCTCCCGGAGAACGAGGTGCTCCTCGTCGTCGCGTTTCTGGCGCTGGCCGCTCCCACGCTCTATCTGTTCTTCCGGAAGCCGAAGGTCGCCACCGCGTAGCCCCGCGCTCGCGGCGCTAGGCTCGCCGGCGTGCCCCTCGCGGAGGTCTACCCGCTCGTCACGGCGCGCGCGCTCGCGCGCCCGTTCACGTACGAGGTTGGGGAGGACGTGACGAGTGGCGACATCCTCTCGGTGCAGCTGGGCGCCCGGCAGGTGCGCGGGCTCGTCGTCCGGACGGGCGTCGACGCGCCGGAGGGGGTCGAGATCGCGCCCGCGGGTGTGGTCGTCGACCGCGTCCCGGCGGCTCTCGTCGAGCTCGCGCTGTGGCTCGCCGACTACTACGGCTCCACGCCCGCTCGCGCGCTCGCGCTCGTCGCGCCGCGCAACCGCGCGAGGCGGGGTGAGCGGCGCGAGCCGGCCGGCCGCGACGCGCTCGCGGGAGAGGCGGAACCGGCGGAGCTCACGCCCGCCCAGCGCGAGGCCGTCGACCGGATCGTCGCGGCGCTCGACGGCGGTGGGGGCCACGTGCTCCTCCACGGCCCGACGGGGAGCGGGAAGACCGAGGTCTACCTCCAGGCCTGCGCCGGCGCGCTTGCGCGGGGACGGGGGGCGATCGTCCTCGTGCCGGAGATCGCGCTCACGCCGCAGGCGGTCGGGCGCTTCCGGGCGCGCTTCGGCGACCGCGTCGCCGTGCTCCACTCGGCGCTCACCGACGCGGAGCGCCGCGACGAGCGGGAACGGATCGCCGCCGGTGAGGCGCCGGTCGTGGTGGGGGCCCGCTCCGCCGTCTTCGCGCCCGTCCCGGCCCTGGGGCTGCTCGTCGTCGACGAGGAGCACGACTCCTCGTTCAAGCAGGAGTCGGACCCGCGCTACGACGCCCGCACCGTGGCCGCGAAGCGTGCCGCGCTCGAGGGCGCGGTGTCCGTCTACGGCAGCGCCACGCCGAGGCCCGAGAGCTGGGCGCGGCTCGATCGGCTGGAGCTCCCCTCCCGCATCGGCGCGCCGCTGCCGACGGTGCGTCTCGTCGACCTTCGGCGCGAGGCCGGCTACCCGCTCTCGGCGCCGCTCCTGGCCGAGCTCGCGTCCGTCGCGGAGCGCGGCGGCCGGGCGGTGCTCCTGCTCAATCGGCGTGGTGTCTCCGGAGCGATCCACTGCCGTTCCTGCGGCGTGTCTCGGCGCTGCGGAAGCTGCGACGTCACGCTCGCCCTGCACGGAGACGGTCGCCTGCACTGCCACCACTGCGGGTACTCCGAGCTCCTGCCCGAGGGCTGCCCGGAGTGCGGTTCGGTCGAGCTCGCCCGCATCGGAGCGGGGACCCAGCGGCTGGAGGCGGAGCTTGCGAAGCGCGTGCCCGGGCTCGAGCGCATCAGGCTGGACGCGGACGTCGCGTCGAAGCCGGGTGCCATGAGACAAGCGCTGGAGCGTTTCGCCACGTCGCCCGCGGCGGTGCTGCTCGGGACGCAGATGGTGGCGAAGGGGCACCACTTCCCCGGCGTCGCGGTCGCGGCCGTGGTCGACGCCGACACAGGGCTGGCGTTCCCCGACTTCCGCGCCGAGGAGCGCACCTTCCAGCTCGTCACGCAGCTCGCCGGCCGCAGCGGGCGGGATGCACCGGGCAAGGTGCTCGTGCAGACGTTCCAGCCGGACGCGACGCCGCTCGTCTACGCGGCTAGGCACGACGTGGCGGGGTTCCTCGCACTCGAGCTCGGACGGCGAGAGGAGCTCGGATATCCGCCGTTCGGGCATCTCGTGTCGATCGTCGTGTCCGGCCCCGACCCGGACGCGCCCCGCCGCGCTCTCACCGAGCTGGGCGCCGCGCTCGCCGGCCTGCCCGGCGTCGGTCTCCTCGGCCCCGCGCCGCTCCTGCGGCTTCGCGGACGACACCGCGCGCAGCTCGTCGCGAAGACGGGCACTCCGCGGGCTCTCGCGAGCCGGGCGGCGGCGCTGCTCTCCGCCGCCGCGCCGGCGATGCGCGGCGACGGGCTCGCCGCCGTCGTGGACGTGGACCCGCAATCCCTCTAGCCATGCCGGGCGCGAAGAGGTGCTCGGCTAGACTCGCCGCGCGATGCACGACGATCACGAGCACGAGCACGGTCACGGTCAGGACCACGAGCATGAGCACGACCACGAAGAGCACGAGCAGGAGCTCGAGCGCGAGGCCCGGCGCCTGATCGCGCTCTCGCGCGTCCGCCAGTACGGCGACCCCGTCCTCCGCATGAGGGCCCGCGACGTGGAGGACTTCGACGACGACCTCGGGCGGCTTGCCGAGCGGATGACCGCGCTCATGCACGAGGCGCAGGGAGTCGGGCTCGCGGCGACGCAGGTCGGCGTGCTGCGCCGGCTGTTCGTCTTCGTGGACGAGGGGGAGGACCGCGTGCTCGTGAACCCGTCGATCACGAAGCGCTCGAAGGACACCGAGGTCGAGGACGAGGGCTGCCTATCGCTGCGCGAGGTGCTCGTGCCGGTCGAGCGGGACACGGGGGTCACGATCGAGGGCTTCGATCTCGACGGTGCTCCGGTGAAGCTCGAGCTCGAGCTCCCGGAGGCGAGGATCGTCCAGCACGAGCTCGACCACCTGGACGGCGTCCTCATCATCGACCGGACCGACGACGACTCCCGGCGGGCCGCGCTCGCGAGACTCCGGCCGCAGCCCGTTCTCGGCGTGCGTTGAGCTCGCGGATCGCGGTTGCGGCCACCGCGCCTTTCGGGGCCGACGTGCTCGAGCGGCTGTCGTCGCGCCACGACGTCTCGTGCGTGCTGACGCGCCCCGACGCGCCGTCGGGACGGGGCCGGAAGCTCGCGCCGCCCCCCGCGCGGGAGGTGGCCGAGCGCCTCGGCATCCCCGTACTACAGCCCGATCGCCTCGAGCCCGGGCTCGACGTCGATGCCCCGACGGTGGTTGCCGTCGCCTACGGCCGCATCGTGCCGGAGCAGCTGCTCGACGAGCGGCTCTGGCTGAACGTCCATCCCTCCCTCCTGCCCCGCTGGCGCGGCGCTGCGCCCGTCGAGCGGGCGCTCATGGCCGGGGACGCGGAGACGGGCGTCACGATCATCCGGCTCGTGAAGGAGCTGGACGCCGGCCCGATCGCGGCCCAGCAGGCCTTCGCCGTCGGGCCGGAGGACGACGCGGGCGCCCTGTATGCGAAGGCCGCCCCCGTCGCGGCGGACCTCCTCGACTCGGTGCTCGCTGAACCGGCGTTCACCGCCCAGCCGGACGAGGGAGCCACGTACGCGGACAAGATCACGGCCGGGGACCGGCTGCTCGATCTCTCGCGTCCGGCGCTCGAGCTCGTGAACGTCGTCCGCGCGCTCTCGCCGCACATCGGCGCCCGGGCGGAGCTGCACGGGCGCGGCGTCACCGTCTGGCGAGCGCAGGTCGGCGACGACGGTGCATTCGTCCCGCTCGAGGTGCAGCCGGACGGCGGTCGCAGGATGGAGTACGACGCGTGGCTTCGGGGTCTCAGGTAAGCGCCGCCCGCAGGGCTGCGTTCCAGGTTCTCCTTCGCGTCTTCGAGGACGGCGCCTACGCCGACCGCGCGTTCGGCTCGGCGGCCCAGGGCCTCGACGAGCGCGACCGCGCGCTCGCGCGGCGCCTCACGTTCGGCGCCGTGCAGCGGGCTCGGACGCTCGACCACGCGATCGAGACGCTCGGCCGACGCGGCGTGGGCAAGCTCGACCCTCCGGTGCGGGCGGCGCTGCGGCTCGCTGCATACCAGCTCGCCTACGTCGACGGCGTGCCCCGCTACGCCGCCGTGAACGAGTCGGTCGAACTCGTCCGCGGGGCGGGGCTGGAGCGGGCGGTCCCGTTCACGAACGCCGTCCTCAGGAGGTTGGCGGACGGGATCGAGGGCCTCCTGGGCTCGCTCTCGGAGGGAAGCGCGCGCGAAGCGGCGCTTCGGCACTCCTACCCGGACTGGGTCGCCGAGACGTGGGAGCGCGAGCTCGGCCTCGAGGAGGCGGTCGCGCTGATGCGTGCGCAGAACGAGCCCGCCGAGACGGTCGTCCGGCTCGTGCGCGGCGAGATCGAGGGGCGACCGGACACCGAGATCCCCGGCGCCTGGCACGTCGAGCGGGTCGACGAGGCCGCGCTCGCCGAGGGCCGCGTCTGGCCGCAGAGCCGCGCCTCGCAGCTCGTCGGGCTCGCGGTCGGCGCCCGGGAGGACGAGCGGACGCTGGACCTGTGCGCGGCGCCGGGCGGCAAGGCGACGATGCTCGCAGGCGACGTCGTCGCCGTGGACGTCAACGAGGCGCGGGCCCGCGAGCTGGAGGAGAATGCCCGCCGGCTCGGGGCGTCCGGCCTTCGTGTCGTCGTGGCCGACGGCCGCGCTCTGCCGCCGGAGCTCACGGGATTCGACCGCGCGCTCGTCGACGCTCCCTGCTCGGGCCTCGGTGTCCTCGACCGGCGCCCGGACCTGCGCTGGCGCGCCGAGCCGCTCCCCGAGCTCCAGCTCGAGCTCCTTCGCGCCGCCGCCGAGCGCGTGCGGCCAGGGGGCACCGTGGTGTACTCGGTCTGCACCGTGAACGCCGACGAGGGCGCCGCGGTCGTCGACGCGTCGGGTCTCGAGGTCGACGCCTCGCTCGGCGACGAGTGGCCGCGGTTTCGAGACCGGCGGCGCCCCGAGCTCCTGCAGACGTTGCCCCACCTGCACGGCACGGCCGGCTTCTTCGTCGCGCGGCTCACCGTGCGTTGAGGATCCTGCGCGCCTCCTCGACCTGCTCGGCGAGCCAGCCGCGGCGCTCGTCCCACGCCCAGGCGAGATTGTGGGCGACTCCCCAGCCGCGCGCTCGCTCGCGGTCGAGGCCCAGCTCGGCGAGCGCGTCGAGCCAGGGTGACACGGAGTCGGTGTTGCGGAGGAGCCCGCTCGCCTCGAGCTCCCGCTCGCCGACGAGCGGCTTCGGGTCGATGACGAGCCACGCCTCGCGCTCCGCGCGCAGGATGTTGCCGCCGTGGAGGTCCTGGTTCACGAGGGCCGAGGCGGAGCGGTCGACCGTTCGGTACACGTCGAGCGCGCATTCGAGCAGCTCGGGCTCGAAGGGCTCGCCCGCCTCCGCATACCGACGGGGCACGTCCTCCGCCCACCGCTCCGCCTCGTCGGCGAGGAGCGCGAACGGATGCGCCTCGCCGACGTCGACCTGGAGGCGAGGTAGCAACTCGGAGACGACCGCCGCCTCGTCGACGTCGGCGTCCCACAGCCTCGTCCCGGGCATGCACCGCTCGAGGAGGAGCGCGCGGCGCTCGTCGTCCCGTGCCAGCAGCCGTACCGCGCCCGAGCCCGCCCACCGCTCGAGCGCGTCCGCCTCGCGGTCGGCCTCCGTGTGGGAAGGTGCGTTGAGCTTCAGCACTGCGTCCCCGGCCGGCACGACGAGCGAGTGCGGCGTCTCGATCGGCTGCTCGAGCTCGAGCTTCCAGCGCTCGGCCAGCTCGACGATCAGCCCGGGGAGTGCTGCCAGCCACTCCCGTTCGTGAGCCCAGGTCCGGGCGAGCGAGTCCGGGACGCGCACCGCGCGACCCTACGCGCTCCTAGGATCACGCCATGGACTCGACCCACCTCGAGCGCGCGATCGAGCTGGCCGAGCGCGGTCGCGGCACGACCCACCCGAACCCGGTCGTCGGCGCGGTCGTCGTTGCGGGGGACGACATCGTGGGCGAGGGCTGGCACGAGCGGAAGGGCGGGGACCATGCGGAGGTCGCCGCGCTGGGGGCAGCCGGCGAGCGCGGGCAAGGGGCGACGGTCTACGTCACGCTCGAGCCGTGCGCGCACCACGGCGACACGCCGCCGTGCACCGACGCGCTGATCGAGGCCGGGGTCGCCCGGGTCGTGGCGGGCCAGCGGGACCCCAACCCGAAGGTCGAGGGCAGTGGCCTCGAGCGGTTGCGGGACGCCGGCGTCGAGGTGGAGCTCGCGGAGGCCGAGCTCGCCTTCCGCTGCCGGCAGCAGATCGAGGAGTGGCGGACGTGGGTCGTCGAGCGCCGCCCCTTCGTGACCTACAAGGTCGCGGTCACTTTGGACGGTCGCGTCGGCGTGCCGGGGGAGCGGTGGGTGTCCGGTGAGGACTCGCGACGCCTCGTGCACCTCCTGCGGGCGCAGTCCGACGCGGTGGCAGTCGGCATGGGGACGGTCCGCTGGGACAACCCGAGCCTCGACGCCCGCGACGTGCCGGTCACACGGCAGCCGCGGCGGCTCGCGTTCGGCCGCGGGCCGCTCCCGGAGGGCTCCGGGCTCGAGCTCCGCGCGGGGCTCCTACCCGACGAGCTGGCCGCCCTCGGCGCCGACGGCGTCCAGTCGCTCCTCCTCGAGGGCGGCCCGACGCTGGCGGCAGCCTTCCTGGAGCAGGGGCTCGTGGACAAGCTGCTCGTCTTCGTCGCACCCACGCTCTCGGGGGAGGGGGCCGGGATGCTCGCCGGGCTTCCCGGCACGGTCGCCCTCACCCGCCTCGAGGCGCGGTCCGTCGGTCGCGACGTGCTGGTCCAGGCCTACGTCCATGAGCCCTGAGCTAGGTTCCGAGGATGTTCACGGGGATCGTGCGCGAGCTCGGGCGCGTGGCAGCGAGGGAGGGGGGCGCCGACGGGCTCCGGCTCGTCCTCGACGCGCCCGCCACCGCTGCTACGGCGGGTGTCGGCGACTCGGTCTCGGTGAACGGCGTCTGCCTCACCGTCGCTGCGGTCGGGGGAGGCCGGCTCTCGTTCCACACCGTCCCCGAGACCCTCACGCGCTCGACGCTGGGCGCGCTCGCGGCCGGTGACCAGGTCAACCTCGAGCCGGCGGTGCGTGCCGGCGACCCGCTCGGCGGGCATTACGTCCAGGGTCATGTCGACGCGGTGGGGCGGGTGCAGTCCGTCGAGGCGGAAGGCGAGGGCCTGCGCGTCTTCGTCGAGGCCCCCGACGGCGTGCTGCGCTACTGCGTCGAGAAGGGCTCGATCGCGGTGGACGGCGTCTCCCTCACGATCGCGGAGCTCGCCGACGACGCGTTCGCGGTCGCCCTCGTCCCGCACACGCTCGAGGCGACGGCGCTCTCGACGCTCGTGCCCGGCCGGGAGGTCAACCTCGAGGCCGACGTGCTCGCGAAGTACGTCGAGCGCCTGCTGCGGGCGCGAGAGCGCTGAGGGCTACGATCCGACGGTGAGCGTGGATCTGCGGGCACCCGAGACGTCGTCGCCGTTCGCCACGATCGAGGAGGCGATCGAGGACATCCGGTCGGGGAGGTTCGTCGTCGTCGTCGACGACGCGGACCGCGAGAACGAGGGCGACGTGACGATCGCCGCGCAGTTCGTGACGCCGGAGTCGATCAACTTCATGGCGACCCACGCGCGCGGGCTGATCTGCCTGTGCCTCTCGCCGGAGCGCTGCGACGAGCTCGGGCTGCGACCGATGACGGAGCGGAACGAGACACCGCTCGGGACGGCGTTCACCGTCTCGATCGAGGCGCGCGACGGGGTCTCGACCGGCATCTCCGCCCAGGATCGCGCGCGGACCATCCAGGTCGCCATCGACCCGGGCTCCACCACCAGCGATCTCGTCCAGCCGGGGCACGTGTTCCCGCTGCGCGCCAAGCCCGGCGGCGTCCTGCAGCGTGCGGGCCAGACCGAGGCGGCGGTCGACCTCGCGCGATTCGCGGGCCTGAACCCGGCGGGCGTCGTCTGCGAGATCATGAACGAGGACGGGACGATGGCCCGCGTGCCGGACCTGGCGGCCTTCTGCGAGCGTCACGGGCTCAGGATGGTCACGGTCGCGGACCTGATCGAGTACCGCCGACGCCGCGAGAAGCTCGTCGAGCGCGTCGTGTCGGTTCGGCTCCCGACCGAGCTCGGCGAGTTCCAGGCCCACGCCTACCGCGAGCTCCTGACCGACAAGCAGCACGTCGCGCTCGTGAAGGGGGACGTGGTGGGAGCCGAGAACGTCCTCGTTCGCGTCCACTCCGAGTGCCTGACCGGTGACGTCTTCCACTCGCTCCGGTGCGACTGCGGCGAGCAGCTCGAGCTGGCGCTCGCCCGGATCGAGGCCGAGGGGACCGGTGTCGTCCTGTACATGGCGCAGGAGGGACGCGGCATCGGGCTCCTCAACAAGCTGCGCGCGTACGAACTCCAGGAGGCCGGGCTCGACACCGTCGAGGCGAACCTCGAGCTCGGTTTCCCGGCCGACGCGCGGGAGTGGGGGATCGGCAACCAGATCCTGGCCGACCTGGGGCTGACGACGATCCGGATCCTCACGAACAACCCCCGGAA
Source organism: uncultured Actinomycetes bacterium (assembly GCA_963750595.1). Classification (GTDB taxonomy): domain Bacteria; phylum Actinomycetota; class Thermoleophilia; order Gaiellales; family Gaiellaceae; genus GMQP-bins7. The sequence continues at coordinate 296,415 of CAVVRG010000006.1, forward strand.
GCTGGCCGGGCTCGACGGCTACGGCCTCACCGTGGTCGAGCAGGTCCCGCTCGAGGTCGAGCCGCAGCCGGAGAACGCGGACTACCTCGCCGCGAAGCGGGAGAAGCTGGGCCATACGATCACGAGGCTCCACCACCAGGGCATGCGTCTGGACCCGGACGCGGAGAGCGACGAGACCGAATGAGCCGGGACATCGACGACTCGAGCGAGAACGTGCTCTCGGAGTGGGGGCGCGACGAGGTCGCGGAGGACCCGGAGGACCGGAGGACGAGGACGTCGGGGTGAGCGAGCCTGCCGCCTGGGGTACTGCGAGCCACGAGCCGGACGAGATCTCCGAGCCGCAGAGCCTCGCCGTCCGGGACGTCGAGCTGGAGCCGGCCGTCGAGGAGCCGGAGCTCGAGCCGGGCCCGGTGGTCGAGGAACCCGCCGTCGAGGACGAGCTCACGCCGGAGGACGAGACCGGAGCTGGGGAGGCGGACGTCGCCGAGGTCTCTCCTATGGCGATCGAGCTCTCCCACGAGCACGCGGCGGGCGAGCTCGAGATCCCGGACGGCTACGCCGTGCTCGAGGGCGAGGCGGACGGTGGCCGGCGCGCGGTCGGCGTGGTCGTTTCCCGCTTCAACGGCGCCGTGACGTCGCGCCTCCTCGAGCAGGCCCTCGCGGAGCTGCAGTCCGCGGGGGTGCGGCGCGACGCGATCACGATCATGGTCGTACCCGGTGCCTTCGAGCTCGCGCTCGCCGCGACGGCGCTGGCGAAGACGCGGCGGTTCGCCTGCATCGTCGCGCTCGGCTGCGTGATCCGCGGCGACACGCCGCACTTCGACTACGTCGCCAGCGAGGCCGCGAGCGGGCTCCAGCTCGCCGCGCTCGAGACCGGCGTGCCGGTCTCCTTCGGCGTCCTCACGCTCGAGCGCGTCGAGCAGGCGGACGCGCGTGTCGAGAAGGGGGCCGAGGCGGTCCGGAGCGCCCTCGAGATGGCCGACGTCTTCTCACACCTCCGCGCCGCCGCCTCTCGCTGACGTCGGCGATACCGGCGTTCGCTACCATGCCGGGTCGCATGTCCAAGGTCTGCGCCATCTGCGGGAAGAAGCCGGGCTTCGGCAACAACCGGAGCCATTCCATGGTCGCCACGAAGCGGCGCTTCAACCCGAACCTGCAGCGCATCCGGGTGCTGCTCGACGGCCGGGCCACGCGCGCGTACGTGTGCACGCGCTGCCTCAAGGCCGGCAAGGTCCAGAAGGCCGTCTGACGCGCCCCGGCGCAAGGCGGTATCCGCGCGAGCGGATTCCGGTCGTGCGCAGAGTTAAGCTCGCGCGGTGAGCCAGCGGGAGTATCCGATCGCGTCGACGGACCTCGGGCACGTGGCGATCTCGGGCGACGCGATCGCGGCGATCGTGGCCCACGCCGCGGCCGAGAGCTACGGCGTCGTCGGGCTTGCGGGCCGCCACCGCCTCTCACGGCTCTTCCCGTGGGGGATCAGGAAGGGAGTGGACGTGGAGATGCGCGACGACGGGCTCGCGATCGAGGTCAGGGTCGTCGTCGAGCGGGGCCTGAAGCTCGCCGAGGTGGCAACGGCCGTGCGCGAGCGGATCCTGTACGAGCTCGAGCGCATGGTGGGGCTCCCGGTCTCCGCACTCGAGGTGCACATCGACCGGGTCCGGGGTCGCTGATGCAGCTCGAGCCGGTCCGCGAGCTCGCACGCGCGTCCCTCGGGAACCTCGAAGCCCATCGCCAGAGGATCGACGACCTGAACGTGTACCCGGTGCCCGACGGCGACACGGGCACGAACCTCGTGCTGACCCTCCGCTCGGTGGTCGAGGCGCTCGACAACTCGACCGCCGTCGCGAGCGCCGACGTCGCGCGTGACCTCTCGCGGGCGGCGCTCATGGGGGCTCGCGGCAACTCGGGCGTGATCTTCTCCCAGATCGTTCGCGGGTTCGTGGAGGTGCTGGGCCAGTCGCAGGACATGAGCACGCCCCGGCTGCGCCGCGCCTTCCGCGCGGCGAGCGACGCCGCCTACCGTGCCGTCAAGCGCCCGGTCGAGGGCACGATGCTCACCGTCATCCGCGAGATGGCCGAGGAGGGCGAGCGCAAGGAGAACCGCAGGCTCTCGCCCGTCGACTTCCTCGCGACGGTGCTCGCGCGAGGCGAGGACGCGCTCTCCCGCACCCCGGAGATGCTCTCGGTCCTGCGCGACGCAGGCGTGGTCGACGCCGGCGGCGCGGGCCTCGTCGAGATCACGCGCGGCCTGGTGCTCGCGCTCTCGGGCGAGCCGCTGCCGGAGGCGCCGCTCGAGAGCCAGGCGCTCGGCCTGGACGCGATCCACCTGGAGCTCTCGAAGTACCGCTACTGCACCGTCTTCGTCGTCGAGGGCGAGCAGCTCGACCAGGTCGCGCTCGAGAAGGCCCTCGACCCCCTCGGGGACTCGCTGCTCGTGGTAGGAGACGACAGCGCTCTGAAGATCCACGTCCACACCGACGACCCGGGAGCGGCGCTGACGGCCGGAACGGCGGTCGGGTTCGTGGAGGGCATCGAGATCGCGAACATGCACCGGCAGACGGCCGAGCGGGAGGAGCGCCTCCTGGAGATGGGGACGATGGCGCTCCCGACCCTCGAGACGGGCCTCGTCGCCGTCTGCCCCGGTGACGGGAACCGGCGGCTCTTCGAGAGCCTCGGTGCCACGCGGGTGATCGAGGGCGGCCAGACGATGAACCCGTCGACGGCCGACATCGTCGACGCCGTCGAGGCCGTACCGGCGCCGGAGGTGATCGTCCTCCCGAACAACTCGAACGTGATCCTCACCGCGGAGCAGGCGGTGGCGCTCGCGTCCAAGCCCGTCCGGGTGGTCCCGTCCGAGTCGGTGCAGGCCGGCCTGGCGGCGATCGGGCGGTTCATCTCGACGAACTCGCCCGAGCACAACGAGCAGGAGATGCGCGACGCCCTCGAGTCGGTCGCGACCGGCGAGGTCACCGTCGCCTCGCGGGACGCGGTGCTCGACGGTGTGACGATCAGGGAGGGCGAGTATCTCGGCCTGGTCGACGGGAAGGCCGTCGTGGCGGACGCCGACGTCGTCCGCGTGACGCTCGAGGTCGTCTCCCGTGTGCTGGACGGGAATCGAGCCTGGCTCGGGATCCTCACCGGCCGGGACGCCCCGGAGCTCGAGCCGCTGCTCGCCGAGTTGCGCAGGTCGCACCCGGAGGTGGACGTCGAGGTGCACGACGGCGGCCAGCCGCACTACCCGCTCCTCGTCGTCGCCGAATGACGGCGGCCGCGATCCGCGTCCTGCTGGTCGAGGACTCGGACGTCTACCGGGACTCGCTGACGTTCCTGCTCGATCGTGTCCCGGGAGTCGAGGTCGTCGGAGGGGTGTCCACGGGGAGCTCGGCTGCGACCGCCTGCCTCGAGCTCGCCGCGGACGTGGCCGTCATCGATTACCGTCTCCCGGACGTGGACGGGGCCGAGGCGGCAGCGGACGTGCGGACGCGGTGTCCCGGGACGGGCGTGGTCTTTCTGAGCGCGTCGGCCGGCGACGACGAGGCCGCGGTCGCGCGGAGCGCGGGCGTCGCGCTCGTCCGCAAGGACGAGGGGCTCGACGCGCTCGTCGCCGCGATTCGCGCGGCCGGCGGTGGGCCTGCGTGAACCTCACCGTCGAGAACACGGCGATCGTCCTCGACTCGACCTCGGACTACCCGGATGCCCCCTCGCGGTTCGCGAACATGCGCTTCGTCCCGCTCTACGTGCGCTTCGGCGACGAGACGTATCGCGACTACGTCGAGCTCGGCCCCGACGCGTTCTTCGAGAAGCTGCGGTCGTCACCCGTCCTCCCGGCGACGTCCCAGCCCACGCCGCAGGACTTCCTCTCCACCTACGAGAACCTCGCGGGCTACGAGCGGATCTACTCGCTCCACGTCTCGTCGAAGGTCTCCGGGACCTTCCAGAGCGCCGAGCTCGCCGCGCAGGAGCTCGGCGGCGATCGCGTGCGGGTCGTGGACTCGCTCACCGCGTCCCTCGCGATCGCGCTCCTCGCCCATGCCATCCAGCGCCGGCTGACGCGCGGGACCACGGATGCCGAGATCGCTGCCCTGGTCGAGCGCTTTCACCGCGAGTGCGCGGTCGTTTTCACCGTCGAGACTCTCGAGTACCTCCAGCGCGGCGGCCGCATCGGGCGCGCCGCGGCGCTCGCCGGCTCGTTGCTCAACGTCCGGCCGATCCTCTCCGTCGAGGACGGCACCGTCGTCGCGGTCGCGCGCGTCCGCGGGCGGGAGAAGGCAGTGGCCGAGTTCGAGCGTCGCTTCACCGAGTCGACGGAGGATCGGGCCGGGTTGCGCGTCGCGATCGCCCACGCCGACGCGGCCGAGTGGGTGGGCACGCTCAGCGAGCTCGTCTGGCGGGTGCGTCCGAAGGCGGAGATCGAGTTCACGTCGACGCTCGGCGCCGTCGTCTCGACGCATGCCGGGCCCGGCGCGGTCGGCTTCTTCTGGTTCCAGGACGACTGACCGCGCCTCCCGCTGCCCGCTCGCTGGGGACGCCGTCCCGGGACCTATAGTGGGGCGCGTGGTGAAGGCGACGAAGGCCGCCGTCCGTCTCCCGATCGGCTTCACGGGCGCCGACGCGCCCGAGACGTGGCCCCGTCCCGTAGGCACTCCCGGGCCCGAGCGGCTGGAGGCTCCGCTCGAGACGCTCCAGGGCGTCGGGCCGGCGCTGCGACGGAAGCTCGCGCGCATCGGCCTCGAGTCCGTGGGCGACCTCCTGTGGCAAGGGCCGCGGCGCTACGAGTCACCGGTCCCGGCACGGAGGATCTGCGACCTCTTCGGTGACGAGGAGGCTGTGCTCGAGGTCTCGGTGCGCTCCGTTTCGAGCCGGCGCCGCGGGAGGCTGAAGATCCTGACCGCGCGCGTCGCCGACGAGACGGGCGAGATCAAGGCAACGTGGTTCAACCAGCCGTGGCTCGAGTCGCGCCTGACCCCGGGCACCCGGGTCCGGCTCCGGGGGCGGGCGAACAAGTTCGGTTTCGCGGTCTCCTCCTACGACCTGGAGGGAGAAGCGGAGACCGCCGACTTCGCGCCCGTCTACGCCTCCGGCGAGGACGTGGCGCAGAAGCGGCTCCGCGACCTCCGCGCCCAGGCTCTCGACCTCGTGCGCGACGCGGGTGAGCCCCTGCCTGCCGCATTGCGCGCGCGCGAGGCCCTTCCGCTCCGCTACGACGCGCTCGCGTCCCTCCATCGCCCGACGTCGCCGGCCGAGGCCGAGGCGGGACGATCGCGTCTCGCCTTCGACGAGCTGCTCGTGCTGCAGCTCGCGCTCGCGCGCACCGCGGCGCTCCGCGAGCAGGCCTTCGCCGAGCCGCTCGACGCGCCCGGCCAGCTCGTCCGCCGGTATCGCACGACGCTTCCGTTCACGCTCACCGCCGACCAGGAGCGGGCGATGGCCGAGCTCGATGTAGACCTCGGCCGCTCCGTCCCGATGCAGCGGCTGCTGCAGGGGGACGTCGGCTCGGGGAAGACGGTCGTCGCGCTGTACGCGCTCCTGCGCGCGGTCGAGACGGGTCGCCAGGGAGCTCTCATGGCGCCGACGGAGACCCTCGCCGAGCAGCACTTCCTCACCGTCGACGAGCTGTGCTCACCGCTCGGCGTACGCGTCTCGTTGCTGACGAGCTCCGTGCGTGCACGCGAGCACGCCGCGGTCAGGCAGCTCATCGCCTCCGGCGACGCGCAGCTCGTCGTCGGGACCCACGCCCTGATCCAGAAGGAGGTCGACTTCGCGGACCTGGCCGTGGCGGTGGTCGACGAGCAGCATCGCTTCGGCGTGGGGCAGAGGAGCGCGCTCGTCGAGGGGCGGAGCCCCCACGTGCTCCACCTGACCGCGACCCCGATCCCCCGGACGCTCGCTCTCACCGTGTACGGGGACCTCGACGTGAGCGAGCTCGTGCTGCCACCCGCGAATCGGAAGCCGATCGTGACTGCCTGGGTCACCGAGGACCGGAGCTCCGAGGCCTACCGCAGGCTCCGGCGACACCTCGACGAGGGTCGGCAGGCGTACGTCGTCTGCCCGCTCATCGAGGAGTCGGAGACGAAGGTCGCGCGCGCTGCGGAGGCCGAGGCCGAGCGGCTGCGTGGCGCCGAGCTCGCGGGGTACCGCGTCGGCTGTGTCCACGGACGGCTGAAGACGGCCGAGCGCCGCGCCCTCATGGCGAAGTTCAAGGCCGGGGAGCTCGACGTCCTCGTCGCGACGACGGTCATCGAGGTCGGCGTGGACATCCCGAACGCGACGATCATGATCGTGCAGGAAGCCGACCGCTTCGGGCTCGCCCAGCTCCACCAGCTACGAGGGCGGGTCGGGCGCGGCGCGGAGCAGTCGTACTGCCTCCTCGTGTCGCGGCCCCGGGAGGAGCTCACCGAGGGTGCGGTCGAGCGCCTCGAGGCGCTCGTCGCGACGTCCGACGGCTTCGAGCTGGCCGAGCGCGACCTCGAGATCCGCGGCGAGGGCCAGCTGCTCGGCGCACGGCAGTCCGGCTTCTCCGACCTCCGCTTCGTCCACCTGCGCCGCGACCAGGGGCTCCTCGAGCGCGCGCGGGAGATCGCTCGGGACCTGCCCGACGAGGGGCTCCTCGCGGACGAGGTCGACCGCCTGCTCGGCGAGGCCGAGCATCTGGGCGAGTCCTAGATGGTCGCTGCCACGATCTCTCGCGCCCGGATGCACGATCTGGCGCGTCCGGGCCGCTTCCGCCCCGGAGTCGGCGATTTCGAGGCATCGACCATCTAGGTGCGCATCGTCGCCGGATCGCGGAAGGGGCACGGGATCGCCGCCCCCAAGGGCGTCGTCACGAGGCCGACCGGCGACCGCGTGCGCGAGGCGGCTTTCTCCATCGTCGGTCCCGTCGAGGGAGCGCGCGTGCTCGACGTGTTCGCCGGGTCGGGAGCGATGGGGCTGGAGGCGCTCTCGCGCGGGGCGCGTCGCTGCGTGTTCGTGGAGCGCGATCGCGAGGCGTGCCGGGTGATCGAGCGCAACCTCGAGAAGCTCCGCCTTACCGGCGCGGTCGTGCGGTGCGAGGACGCCGTCCGAGCCCTCCGCGAGGAGCGCGCGCGAAACCGCCGGTACGACCTCGTCCTCGTGGACGCGCCCTACGAGGAGTGGGAGCGCTACGAGCCGCCGCTCGCCGAGCTCCTCGCCGAACTGCTCGAGCAGGGTGGTCTCGCGGTCGTCGAGACGTCGGCCCGCGTCGAGCCGGAGCTCCCCCTCGACCTCGTCACCGCGCGCCGTTACGGTTCCGCACGCATTACGGTGTTCAGCCGATGATCGTTGCCATCTGCCCAGGGAGCTACGACCCCGTGACGAACGGGCACCTCGACGTCATCCGTCGCGCGGCGTCGATCTTCGACCGGGTCGTGGTCGGCGTCGTCCAGAACCCCCAGCACAAGGAGACGCTCTTTCCCGTGGAGCAGCGGGTCGCGTTCCTCGAGGAGGCGCTCGCCTCGTGCGAGAACGTGGTCGTCGACGTGTTCTCCGAGCTCGTCGTCGAGTTCGCGCGCAAGCACGACGCGCGAACGATGGTGAAGGGTCTGCGCGTCATCTCGGACTTCGAGTGGGAGTTCCAGATGAACCACCTGAACAGGGTGCTCGCGCCCGAGATCGAGACCGTCTACGTGATGGCGAGCCCGCAGTACAGCTTCGTCTCCTCGAGCGGGGTGAAGGAGATCGCGTCGTTCGGGGGCAAGGTCGACGAGCTCGTGCCGGAGGCGGTCGCGAGACGCTTTGCGGAGCTGTATCCCGACGGTAGGCCCGGCGCCCCCGTCTCACCCCAGGAGTAGACTTTCCGACCCATGGACGTACTCGTGCTCATCGACAAGCTCGACGACCTCGTGCACAACGCGAAGGCCGTCCCCCTCACCGACCAGGTGCGCCTGGACCGGGACGAGATCTACGAGATCCTCGATCAGATGCGGGCGACCATCCCCGAGGAGATCAAGCAGGCCCGTTGGATCGTCAAGGAGCGGCAGGAGATGCTCGCCGAGGCGAAGCGGGAGGGCGACAGGATCGTCCAGGAGGCACGCGAGCAGGCGGTCCGGGAGGCCTCGCAGACCGAGATCGTGAAGATCGCCGAGAACCAGGCCGAGGACATCGTCGACGACGCCCGGCGCAAGGCACGCGAGACGCGCCTCGAGATGGAGGACTGGGCCGACTCGATCCTCTCGACGCTCGAGGTCAACCTCGACAAGTTCCTGACCGCCGTCAAGCGCGGCCGGGAGCGGCTCCACGAGCGCTCACAGGAGACCGTCGTCGCGGGGATCGGCCCCGAGCCGCTCGAGCAGCCCGAAGAGTTCGAGCGCTTTGCCTAGCCGGCAGAGCGGGCATCCGCTCTCGCGGACGCCCGCTCGCGAAGATCCCTGAAGGCGTCCGCTTCGCGGCCGCTATGTCGGCTTCGGCTCATCGTGAGAACCGGGTGACAGTCCCCTTCGGGGACAGTCACCGCGAACGAGAGGCGAGGTGGTGACTGACTGTCACCGCGTGACAGCCACCGGTTTGGATGCGCGGCCGCTTACGCCGCCGCGAGTTCGGCGCCGAGCTCGCGGCAGACGGCCACCGCGGACTCCACGAACGCCTCGGCGGCCGGGCTGCGGTGCCGGTCCGCGTGCCAGACGAGCCCGATGACGCGCGGCGGGATGCGGCCCTGGAGGTCGACGATCTCGACGCTGTCGTCGTCCGTGTCGACCGTGAGCAGCGGCGCAACGCTGATCCCGACGCCGGCGCCCACGAGCCCCTGGACGGTCCCGTTGTTGTCGGAGCGGAACACGAAGGTGGGTGCGCGCCCGCTCGAGCCGAGCTGGGCCTCGACGTGATCCATCGCCGTGCAGTGGTTGAACCCGATCAACGGCTGCATCGCGATCTCCCTCAGCGAGGGCGGGCGCCGGAGGGCGGCCAGCGACGACCCTGCCGGCACGACCAGGACGTACGGGTCCTGGAGCAGCTCCACCGACTCGTAGGGGCCGGGGGCGACCGGCAGCGTCCAGAAGGTGAGGTCGAGCTCGCCGCGCTCGATGAGCTCCAGCAGCTCGCGCTCGTCCGACGTCTCCCTGAGGACGATCTCGACGGTCGGTCGGGCCTCGGAGAAGCCGCGGAGCAGCGACGGGAGCACTCGCGCGCCGACGCTCTGGAACGTGCCCACGCGGAGCCGGCCGGCGTCGCCCGCCTCGAGCGCGCTCATGTCGGCTTTCGCAGCGAGGAGGCGCGCCTGGATCGCGTCCGCGTGCCTGAGCAGGATGCGGCCCGCCTCGGTGAGCGAGATAGGGCGCGGCCCGCCGGGGCGCTCGACGAGCCGGAGGCCGACGATGCGCTCGAGCGTCGCGATCTGCTGGGAGATCGCGGACTGCGTGTACCCGAGATGCTCTGCCGCGCGGCCGAACGAGCCCTCGTCGGCGATCGCCTTGAGCGCGACCAGGTGCCGGAGGTCGAGCCCGTGCCACCGATCAGTTTCCATGATCGAAAGCGTAGCAAGGCCCACTTTCCCTAATCGGCGAGGCGCTAGGCTCCAGGTGTGACGACGATCGACCTGCGTCGGCTTCGGCTTCGCCCCGGTGAGGTGCGCGACGAGCGCCTCGACGTCGAGGTCGAGCCGTTCGTCCTCGGCGGGCAGCGCTACGAGGCCGCCCCACAGGAGGTCCCGGTCGAGCTCACGATCACGCAGGCCTCGGGAGCCACCGTCTTCGATCTCAGCCTGCACGCCCGACTCTCCGGACCCTGCATGCGCTGTCTCGGCCACGCGGAGCTCGAGGTCGACGTGCGCGCGCGCGAGCTGCACGATCAACATGCGCCACGCGCGGACGAGCTGCGCTCCGACTACGTCGTCGACGATCGCCTCCAGGTGTCCGCGTGGGCGCGCGACGCGATCGCCCTCGCGCTGCCGGATCAGATCCTCTGCCGGCCCGAGTGCGCCGGGCTCTGCCCGGTCTGCGGGAAGGACCTGAACGCCGAGCCGCACGAGCACGCGAGGGCCGACCTCGACCCGCGCTGGTCGGCCCTCGAAGAGCTCCGCGATCGACTCTGAGCGCCCGTCACGCGGGCGCGGTACGCACCTGCACGAGCCGGTAGCCGGCGACGCCACCCAGCGCGGGATCACCGGACCGGTACGCCTTCACGAAGAACTGCACCTGACCGCGACGCGCTTGCGGGAACGACCTGAGCGGGAGGAGCCGCGTCGTCATCCAGCCGTCCGTGGTCGTCAGGAGCCGGGTCCCGGTCGTCACGCGCGGCGTCGAGCGGACGAACACGATCGCGTCCCGGACGACGTACCCTCTCGTGTCCACGACACGCACGCGCACGGTGAATTGGACCCGACGGCTCGCGACCGGGTTCGGGGAGAAGACGACCCGCGACACGACCAGCCGCTGATCGGCCGGCACGCTCGTCGCCGGGATCGAGACCTCGCCGCTCGGAAGCCGGATCGCCCCCGGCGGGAGCGGGACCGTGACGAGGCCCGACTCGGACGAGAGGACGGTCGTCGAGCCGACCGCGTTCCGCGCAGTGACGTTGCAGCGGAGGCGGTGGTTCACGTCGCTCGCCGTCAGGCGGTAGCTGCGCCCGCTCGCTCCGCCGATCGCGACGCACTCACCGCCGGCGGTGTTGCAGCGCAGCCACGCGTAGGAGAACGAGATGGGCTGTCGTCCGCTCCAGCTTCCCGCCTGCACGCTCAGGACCGAGTCGACGAGGGACGTTCCCGCGACGAGCGGCAACGACGTGTTCACGGGCGGGCCGACGACGACGGCGGTCGGGTTCGAGGCGACCGTCTGCGAGCCCTCCGCGTTCGTCGCCGTCACTCGCACCCGCATGCGAAAGCCGACGTCGGCGCCGGCGAGCTGGTAGCTCGACCGTGTCGCGGCCTGGACGAAGACACAGTCCGCGCCGTCCGACCGCCCTCCGTCCTGCGGGCAGCGCACCCAGCGGTAGCTGTACGTGATCGGACCGGTGCCGGACCAGAACCCGCGGGTAGCCGAGAGCGTCCGGCCCTGCTCTGCCCGTCCGCTGACGACGGGCTCGGCGGTCGCGCGCGGAGGTACGGCGGGCGCCGCGATGCCCTGGGCCGACGGCAGGACGAGCAGCGCAACGACAGAGCTCACGACGGTTGCCCCGAGCCTTGGGTGTGCTGTCCGGCCTCGTCGCACTGTGGACGGGAACATGACCCCTCCTTCGATCGATGCCTGCACCGGTTATGACGCCGGACGGCGATCCGCGCCACCAACTCTTGCGCACTCCTTACAGGCCCTTACAGGCTCCGAACGCCTGACGTGCCTCGCCGGGAGGCGAAAGGCGGCCCCTGGGCCGCCTTTCGCGCTCGCAGCGTCTCGACTCGCGTCAGCCGGCGAGCCGGACCTGCACGAGGCGGTAGCCGGCGATCCCGCCGAGCTCCGGATCGCCCTGGCGGTAGGCCTTGACGAAGAACTGCACGTTGAAGCCCGAGCGCGGCTGCGGGAACTGCGCGTTCGGGACCAGCGTGAGCCTCGCCACGCCGTCCGACTGCGTCTCGACGGTCTGGCCCTGGACGACGCGCGGCGTCGCCCGCATGAAGACGAGCGCGCCGCTCACCGGGCGGCCTCCCCTGGCCGTGACCCGGACGCGGACCGTGATCGGGTCCGTCCGGCTCGTCACGGGGTTCGGGCTGAAGCTGACCGAGGCGACGACCAGGCGGTCGCCCGCCGCCTTCAGGTCACCCGCAGGGATCGAGCCGGTCGGAGGCGGCTGCTGCCCGCCGACGACCGCCGTCTGCGCGGATCGCCTCGACGCCCTGCCGCGCGCGTTCTCGGCCGTGACGTTGACGCGCAGCGTCCGGTCGACGTCGGCTTCGGCCACCGTGTACGTGTTGTCGGTGGCCCCGTTGATCTGCGCGCAGCTCTCGCCCTGCGCGTTGCAGCGGAGCCACTGGAACGCGTACGTGATCGGGCGCACGCCGACCCAGTCGCCCGGGCTCGCGGTGAGCCGGTTGCCGACGGCCGCGGTGCCCGAGATCGTCGGCGGGTCGACGTTCGCAGGAGCCGCCGAGTTGATCACGTTGGTCGGGTTGGAGGTCGCCGTGTCCTGGCCGTCCGCGTTGCGTGCGACGACCTGCGAGCGGATCCGGAACCCGGCGTCCGCGGCGCGTAGTTGGTAGGTCGCGTTGTCGGCGTTCGTGATCCGGCCGCAGTCGGACGCGTCCGCCTGGCCACGCCCCTCGCAGCGGTACCAGCGGAACTCGTACTGAATCGGCTGGGTACCGGTCCATGTGCCGCGGGTCGTACGCAGGACCTCGCCCACGCGTGCCGTGCCCGTTATCCGCGGCTCCGCGGTGTTGTTCGGAGCCACGGCGGGTGCGGCGGCGGACGTCCCCGCGAGGGTCGCCGCGAACGTCGTTGCGATCGCTGCGACGAGCGTGGCACCGGCCAGGATCGCGAGGTAGGTGCGATGGATGCCCCGCGAAGGTGTCGTCGATCTCATGTTCGCCTTCCTTTCTCCGTCGGTACTCCACTGCTGTACCCGAGCGCGCACGTCTGGAATCGGTGCTCCGCGAGGCCTTACGGGACGCTTACTTCCCGTCGAGGCCCCCGAATGGGGCATGCGGGCACGATCGACGGCCCTCCCACTCACCCGAAGGTGCTCGCACGTCCCCCGCTATACTCCGCAGCCGCTCATGGCCGTCCCGAAGCGAAAGACGTCGAGGTCGAGGCGAGACAAGCGCCGGGCGCAGCATGCGCTCTCGACGCCGCGCGTCCAGGTCTGCCCGACCTGCCGGCAGCCGAAGCGCGCACACCACGTCTGCCCGAACTGCAAGACGTACAAGGGGCGGGACGTGGAGCCTCTGCGGATCCAGGCCCCGTAGCCTCGCGATCCATGGCCATCCGGGTCGCGGTCGATGCCCTCGGGGGCGATCGCGGTCCGGAAGAGATCGTCGAGGGCGCGCTCGAGGTCGCCTCGGACGACATCCAGCCGGTCCTGTTCGGCCCACGCGGTCTCGCTGCGAAGGGTCTCCCGCTGGTGGAGACCGAGGGTGCGATCGGCATGGACGAGCCGCCCGTCGAGGCCGTCCGGGCGAAGCCCGACTCCTCCCTCGTCCGGGCCGTTCGTGCGGTGGCGGACGGGGAGGCGCAGGCGGTGGTCTCCGCAGGGAGCACGGGTGCCATGCTCGCGGCGTCGCTGTTCCGCCTCCGCCGCCTGCCCGGGGTGCTCAGGCCGGGGATCGCGGTCGTTCTCCCCGCGCGGAACGGTCCGAGCGTCCTCATCGACGCCGGCGCGAACGCCGACGCGCGTCCCGAGCATCTCCTCCAGTTCGCGCACATGGGCGCGACCTTTGCGGAGGAGATCCTCGGAGTGGCCGAGCCCGAGGTCCGGCTGCTCTCGATCGGCGAGGAGGCGGAGAAGGGCAGCCAGCTCGCGCTCGAGGCGCACGAGCTCCTCCGTCGGAGCGGCCTCCGGTTCGCCGGCAACACCGAGAGCCGGCGGCTGCTCGAAGGCGACGCCGACGTGGTCGTCACCGACGGCTTCACGGGGAACGTGGCTCTGAAGGCGCTCGAGGGGACGATCCTCACGCTGCTCGACGCGCTCCGTGTCGAGCTTGGCGCCTCGGCGCGTGGGCGCCTCGGCGGGCTCCTCGTCCGTCCCGCGACACGGCGTGTGCGGACTCGTCTCGACCCGGAGACGTACGGCGGCGCCTACCTCCTCGGACTGCGCGGGCTCGTCGTCATCGCGCATGGCTCGAGCTCGCGGGTCGCCATCGGGAACGCCGTGACGCTCGCCGCCCGGGGGGTCGAGCACCGCGTCGTCGAGCGCCTGCAGGAGCGTCTTCCGGCGCTGTCCGGCCTCGACGACGCCGGCCCGTCGCACGCACCCTGACCGCACGCCGCCGAGCGAGCACGAGATCGCCCCCATTGGTGTTAGCATCGCGCGCCAAGACGACCACGACGGCAAAGGTGAGGTTTTCAGGTGGCACACTCGCGTGAGGAGATCCTCGAGCAGATGAAGACGGCGCTGAGCGAGAAGCTCGGCATCGACGAGAGCGAGGTCACGGAGGCTGCGTCCTTCGAGGAGGACCTCGGCGCGGACTCGCTCGACCTGGTGGAGGTCGTGATGGACCTCGAGGACCAGTTCGGGCTGAAGATTCCGGACGACGACGCTCGCGAGCTCACGACCGTGGGCAAGGCGATCGACTACGTCATCGCGCACCAGGAGTAGGGACGGCGAGGGCGGTCCGAGCACGCTCGGGCGCCTGATCGCCGAGCTCCCGGACGACCGTCTCGAGCAGGTCTTCACCCACGCCTCGTGGGCCGAGGACCGGGCGGCCTCGTACGAGCGCCTCGAGTTCCTCGGGGACAGCGTGCTCGAGCTCGCGATCGCCCGGGCCGTCTACGACCGCTTCGCCGACGCCGCCGAGGGCAGGCTCGCGAAGGTCCGCGCGCACGTGGTCTCGCGTCAGAGCTGCGCGCTCGTCGCGAAGGAGCTCGACCTGGGGGACCGCCTCCTCGAGTACGCCGAGGGGATCTCGCCGGACGAGTTGCAGCGCATCTCGCGGAGCCGCAACGTCCTGGCGGCAGTCCTCGAGGCGGCGATCGCGGCCCTCTACCTCGAGCACGGGTTCGAGGCGATCGAGCCTGCGATCGTGGACGCCTTCGCGGACAAGATCGAGTTCGCGCGCTCGAGCCACGTCGACTACAAGACGGAGCTCCAGGAGGCGCTCGCACGCTCGGGACGCCAGGTCCACTACACCGTGCTCGAGATCGAAGGGCCGCCGCACGACCGCCGCTTCGTCTGCGCCGCGCACGTTGCCGGCGCGCAGCTCGGAATCGGACGCGGCTCGACGAAGAAGGCCGCCGAGCAGGAGGCAGCGGCTCAGGCGCTCGACGCTCTCGGCGTCGTGCCTGAGCGGATCTAGGACACCGGCGCGCCGGCACCGAGCAGCTCGAGCACCGCACGGCCACGCCGACGACTGCCGAGGCGATGTGACGGTCGCCTGCGACGAGCAGGCCGTCGGCGTGCCCTTCGGCGCCGAGCTCGCTCGATACCCTCCACTCCGGGTGCGTAGGTCTGGTGGCTGTGATCGATCAGGATGAGGGCATGCTGATCGGCCGCAGGGCGGAGCGCGCCACGCTCCAGGCCCTTCTCGACGGAGCGACCGGGGGGCAGGGCGCCGCGCTGCTCGTCACGGGCGAGCCCGGGATGGGGAAGACGACGCTCCTGGACGACCTTGCCGGTCGGGCGGACGGCGTCACGACCCTCCGCGCGTCGGGGCGCGAGTCCGAGGCGGATCTGCCGTTCGCCATGCTCGCCGAGCTCCTTCTGCCAGCGGAGGACGCCCTCGACCTGCTGCCGGCGCCCCAGGCCCGGACCTTGCGGGGCGCGCTCGGGCTGGAGGCCGGCGACCGCGTGGAGGACCCGCTCGCCGTCGGTGTGGCGACGCTCGGTGTCCTCGCGGCTCTGGCCATGACGCGCACGGTGCTCGCCGTGGTCGACGACCTGCAGTGGGCCGACGAGGCGTCTCGTGCAGCCGTCCTGTTCGCCGGGCGGCGTGTGTCGAGGCTCCACGTCGCGCTCGTGCTCGCGGCGCGCGAGGGCGAGCTCCCCGGGTCGGATGCCACGCGTGACCTGCAACGCCTGGAGCTCGTGGCGCTCCGGGCCCGCGACGCCGGCGAGCTCCTCGCGGGCAGGGCGCGTGTGCCGCTCGACGGCGCCGTCCGGAGACGGCTGCTCGAGCTCTCTGCCGGGAACCCGCTCGCGCTCGTGGAGCTGCCCACCGCGCTCTCCGACGCGCAGCTCCAGGGGCGTGAGCCGCTCGGTGAGCCGATCTCGGTCAACGGCGGCATCGAGCGCACGTTCGGAGCGCGGGTGGCGCGACTTCCCGCGAGGACGAAGCGAGCGTTGCTCGTCGCCGCGGCGGCCGGATCCGACGCCGGAGGCTCGCTCTGGCGGGCTCTCGAGCGAGAAGGGCTCGGGTCCGACGACCTGACGGCGGCAAAGGTCGACGGACTCGTGACGGTGGCGGACGAGGACGTTGCCTTCCGTCACCCGCTCGTTCGCTCCGTCGTGTACCAGAGCGAGGAGCCCGCTGCGCGGCGCCAGGTGCACGCCCTGCTCTCCGACGTGGAGGAAGACCCCGATCGCCGAGCCTGGCATCGTGCCGCTGCCGCGGTCGTGCCGGACGAGGCCGTCGCGGCCGATCTCGACACGGCCGCGGGGCGCGCGCTCGCCCGCGGCGCGCCTGCGTCCGCCGCACGTGCGTTCGAGGCCGCCGCCCGACTCTCCGACGGCGAGGAGGCCGAGGGCATGCGACTCGCGCAGGCCGCACGCGCCGCGCACCGGGCGGGCGACGTGACGGGCGCGGCACGCCACGTCGCTGCGGCGAGAGGCGTCGCGACCGATCCGGTGACGCTCGCCGACCTGCTTCTCGTCGAGTCGGATCTCCGCATGCGCGACGGAGACCTCGAGGGAGCGCATCGCGCGCTGACCGAGCACGGGGCACGACTCGTCGAGATCGATCGGCGCCGTGCCGCGACGATGCTGCTGCTCGCCTCGAAGCTCCGCATCTATCGCCTCGAAGCGCAGGTAACGGTCGACGAGGTCGAGCGTGCCCTGGCGCTGCTTCCTTCCGGGGAGCACGACCTCGTCCATCTCGCGGCGCTGAGCATGACCCGAACCGTGGCCGGTCGGGTGGGCGCTCGAGAGGCAGCTCATGCAGCCGCGGTTGCTGCGGCACGTGCGCCGCACGGTCACGCGCACACTCTCGGGATTGCCTGGCCGCTCGTGTGGCTCGAGGACTACGACCTGGCGCGCGAGGTCACGGATCGTGCGATAGCCGTCCAGCGCGAGGCCGGATTCCTCCTCTATCTTCCGCAGTCGCTCCTCCCGCGCGCGGAGCTGGAGTTCCGGATCGGCCACTGGGACGCTGCGATCTCTGCCGCGAAGGAGGCGCTCGACCTGTTCGAGGAGACACGGCAGCCGGCCGAGGCTGCGGCGGCCGCGGGAGTGCTGGCTCGCATGCTTGCGGCACGCGGTGATGCGGAGGGTTGCAGGGCGCTTGCGCAGCGCGCCCTCGCGAGCGACGTCGAGTTCGGCCTGCGCAGCTCCTCGTCCCATGCGCTTGCAGCTCTCGGCTTCCTCGAGCTCGGCGCGCGCAGACCCGAGGAGGCCATCGCCCCGCTCGAGGCCGTCGAGCGCATCACGAAGCTCGGGGCTGTCGGTGAGCCGTGGATGCTCCTGTCCGCACCGGACCTCGTCGAGGCTCTCTGGCGCGCAGGTCACGAGCTACGAGCCCGTGAGGTGCTTCGTGACTTCGAGGCTCGGATCGAGGGACGTGGGCGCGTCTCGGCGACGGCGGCCGCGGCGCGGTGCTCGGGCACCGTCGACGACGACGGCTGGGAGAGCTCCTTCGAGCATGCCCTCGCTCTGCACGACCAGGTACCCACCCCGTTCGAGCGTGCGCGCACGGAGCTCTGCTACGGAGAGCGGCTGCGTCGCGCCCGCAAGCGAGCCGAGGCACGGGAGCGGTTGCGGAGCGCGGTGGAGGTCTTCGACTCGGTCGGCGCCGACCCGTGGGCGGAGCGCGCACGGGCGGAGCTCCGCGCGAGCGGCGAGCGGGCACGCCGTCGCTCGACACCGGTGGAGGCGCTGACCCAGCAGGAGCTCGCGGTGGCCAGGCTGGTCGTGGCCGGCGCGACGAACCGCGAGGCGGCGGCGACGCTCTTCGTGAGCCCGAAGACGATCGAGTTCCATCTCGCGAACGCGTACCGCAAGCTCGACGTCCGGTCGCGCACCGCGCTCGCGCGCTCGTTCTCCGATCAGCTGCGCTGACCCGCAAGCCTAGGGAATCCCCTGGTGCGAGCTTCGAGTGCCCGCCCTACCCTCGGCGGACAGGTCATCAACCGAGGAAGGAGCGACCGTGAGCGGTGCACGCAAGGTCATGGTCATCACGACGCTCGCCGTGTCCGCCGTGCTCGTCGCCGGCGCCACGGCGGCAAGCCAGGCGGGCGGCGGGTACAAGATCGTGGGCAAGTTCGGGAAGACGGGGACCGGCAACGGCCAGTTCGCCACGAACTCGAACGGGATCGCGATCGACGGCGCCGGAGTCGTCTACGTCGCGGACACAGACAACAACCGCGTCCAGGTCTTCTCGAAGACCGGCGGCTTCCTGCGCAAGTGGGGCTCGATCGGGAGCGGTAACGGACAGTTCACCAGGGCCGAGGACGTCGCCGTCTCTCCGGACGGGACGGTTTGGGTCGCGGACGACGGGAACGAGCGCGTTCAGGCCTTCTCGAGCGCGGGAGCGTTCAGGACGTCGATCGCGCTGTCGTCCGAAGCCGCGCGGGGAGTCGCCGTCGACGCGGACGGGAACGTGTACGTCTCGGTGGAAGGGGGCCGCAACGGCGGGTACCGCACGTACACGAGCACGGGGCAGCCGAGCGGAGGTCTGAACGGGGCCGGGAGCTACCGGGCGGACGAGATCGAGGTGTCCCCGGACGGAAGCATCTACATGCTCACGTCGGCGACCCAGACCGACGACGACCGCGTGCGGCGCTTCTCCGCCGACGGGAAGCAACTCGCCTCCTGGAAGCTGACCAGGGGCGACGGGACGCGCGGGCTCGCGGTCGATCGCGACTGCAACGTCTGGGCCGGAGACGTCTCGCAGGGCGGCATCACGAAGTACTCGCCGTCGGGCAAGCGGCTCGCGACGGCGGCCTCGATCACGGGCGGCTACGTCGCGAAGGACATGGCGGTCGGGCCGACCGGCGACATCTACGTCCTCCTCCAGAACCAGGGCGCCATCCGTCTCGTCGAGGACAAGGCGAAGCCGGGCACCGCCAACGTGCCCGGCACGATCGCCGTGTCGGGGCGTGTTGCGAAGGTCACGTACACGCTCGGCGGCGTCGCCTGCCCGGCGCAGGTCCCGGCCACCGCGACGCTGACCGGCCCGGGGATCGCGGGCAAGGCCGCCGGCCTGAGGCTGAAGGCCGGCGCGAAGAACACCATCACGATGAAGCTCTCGAAGGCCGCGAGCGGGAAGGCGACCTTCAAGATCGTCCTCAAGACCAGCGGTCGCCCGACGACCGAGACCCGCAGCGTGACGGTGGCCGTGCGCTGACCCGCGGCACAGGCTCCGGGATGGCTTCGCAGGCTGCGGCCCTGCGAACCCGATGCAACGGAGGCCCCGCACCGCGGGCCTCCGTTGCGCGTGGGGGCCGTCCGGGACGACGGCGAGAATGCCGCCTCGGTGCACCTGAAGTCGATCCGGATCAGGGGGTTCAAGTCCTTCGCGGAGACGCTCGAGCTCAGCCTCGAGCCGGGGGTCGCCGTCGTCGTCGGCCCGAACGGCTCCGGCAAGTCGAACATCGCCGACGCGATCGTCTGGGCGGCGGGGTCGCTGGCGCCGTCCGAGCTGCGCGCGGAGAAGCCCGACGACGTCCTGTTCGCCGGCGGCGGCGATCGCAAGCGCGCCGAGCACTGCGAGGTCGAGCTCGTCTTCGACAACGAGGACGGCGCGTTCGAGGAGCTCGACTTCAGCGAGATCGCCGTCTCGCGCCGGCTCGTCAGGGGCGCGGAGGGGCAGTACCTCGTGAATCGAGCGGCCGTGCGGCGGACCGACCTCGTCGAGCTGCTCGCCGACGTCGGGCTCGGCTCCGCGATGCACTCGATCGTCGGACAGGGCAAGGTCGAGCAGGTGCTGGCGTCCAGGCCCGAGGACCGACGCGCTCTCGTGGAGGAGGCCGCGGGCCTCGGTAAGTTCAAGCGCCGCCGACATCGCGCTGAGCTGAAGCTCGCGCGCGTCGCGCTCCAGGTGGAGCGCGCCCGCGACGTCGAGGACGAGGTGCGAAAGCGGCTTCGCCCGCTCGCCCTGCAGGCGACGGCGGCCGAGCGCGCCGAGAAGCTGCTGGTCGAGATCGCGTCGCTCGACGCGCGAGTGGCGCAGCTCGATCTCGCCGACGCCGACGCGAGGCGCACGGAGGCAGAGGGGGCCCGGGACGGCGCGGCGCTCGTCAAGCAGGGCGCGCAGTCCCGGCTCGAGGGGTTGCTCGGCGACCGTGCCCGCGCGGAGGACGAGCTCTCGGACGCCGCGGGCCGGCGTGAGTCGTCCGTCGCCGCGCTCTACCGCTTGCAGGGAGCGCTCGACCGCATCGGGCTGCGCGCCGAGTCGGCGACGGCATTGCGGGATCGACTCGCCGCGGAGCTCGGCGAGCTGCCCGGGTCGCACGACGCGGGCGTCGACCCGCACGAGCTGGAGCGCGCCGCATCCGAGGCAACTCTGGCCGCCCGCACCGCCGCACGCGAGCGCGACGACCTCGCAGAGCAGGGGCGCCTCGCCGGGGAGCGCCTGCGCGCGCTCGAGCAGGTGCTCGCCGAGCTGGAAGGCCTGCCGCCGGCTGCCCGGGCGCTCGCCGAGCAGGGCGCGCGTCTCGCCCTGAGCGCCCTGGACGTCGAGCCCGGGTCCGAGCGGGCCGTCGCGGCCGCCCTTCGTACGCGCGCGTCGGCCGTGCTGGCCGACTCGCCCGCGGAGGCGCTCCGGCTCCTCGAACGCGCGCGGGAGAGCGGCCTCGGAAGCCTCACGGTCCTGGCGGGACGCAACCCCCAGGAGCTCGTCGGCGAGTACCCGGTCGTCCCGTTCGAGCAGCTCCTCCACGTGACCGTTCCCTCCGTGACGCGCGAGGGGTACGGGTTCGACCCCGGTCGCGGCGAGCTCTGGTTCGCAGGGGAGACCGCCGAGGCGGTGCTGCTCGAGCTCCAGGCGCGGCGCAGGGAGCTGACCGCGCAGGTGACCGATCTCGAACGGAGCGCGGTGGAGGCCGCGAGGAACGCCGACACCATGGCGGAGCGAGCGCGGGCCGCGGACGTCGCGCTGGCGCGCGTCGCGCCCGCGCTACGCCGGCCGGCCGTCGACCGCCTGCTCGTGCGCCGGCTGGTCGACGCGGCATCCCGGCTCGAGGTGGCTCTCTCGGCGGCGCGGGACGCAGGCGCGCGGTTCGACGCTCCCCTCCGCGCGCGGGTGGACGCGGGCTCCGTGCGCGCGAGTGAGCTCGGCGACGAGCTGCGCCGGCTGGGCGCCACGGAGGTCGGTCTCAGGCAGGAGCTCGACGAGGCGAGCGCCAGGGCGACGGCGGCCGAGGTCGAGCTCGCGCGGATCGACGCGGAGAGCGCCGAGGCGCGGCGGAGGCTCGAGTCCGCGGGCGGCGTGGAAGCGGCGGAGGGGGACGACCGGGACGAGCTCGCGGCGCGCGTCGAGCGCCTCGAGGCTCGCCGGACGGCGCTCGGACAGGTCAACCCGCTCGCGCGCGAGGAGTACGAGGCGGAGCGGGAGCGCCTCGACGACCTCAGGGCCCAGCGCGAGGACCTGGAGCGGAGCCTCGAGGAGCTCGACCGGCTCCGCACCGAGCTGTCCGAGACGGTGGAGCGGCGGTTCGCCGAGACGTTCGCCGCGGTGGCCGAGAACTTCCAGGAGGTCGCGGAGACCCTCTTTCCCGGTGGGGAGGGGCGGCTGCGGCTCGTCGAAGGCGAGGACGAGGTCGCGGAGCCCGGGGTCGAGGTCGAGCTGCGTCCCGCGGGAAAGCGCATCACGCGGCTGTCGCTCCTCTCGGGCGGCGAGAAGGCGCTCGGCGCCATCTCCTTCCTGTTCGCGCTCTTCCTCGCGCGGCCGTGCGCCTTCTACCTCCTCGACGAGGTCGAGGCCGCGCTCGACGACACCAACATCGCACGCTTCGTCGAGCTCCTCCGCCGCTACGCGGACCGCGCCCAGTTCGTCGTCGTCACGCACCAGAAGCGGACGATGGAGGCGGCGGACGTCCTCTACGGCGTCACCATGGGCCCGGACGGCGTCTCGCAGGTCGTCTCCCGCCGCCTGCCCCAGCACCAGCACGCCGCTGCATAGGCTCCGCTCGTGAGCTACACCTGGACGGAGTTCCTCGGCGACGAGCCGACCGCGGTCGACGAGCCCGAGCGCACGGGCGTCTTCGGCCGGCTGCGCGAGTCACTCGCAAAGAGCCGCCGGGCGCTGACGGCCGAGCTCGCATCGGCGGCCTTCGACCCCGGCGACGAGGAAGCGTGGGAGCGCCTCGAGGAAGCGCTGATCCGCAGCGACGTCGGTGTGCCCGCCACCGCGGAGCTGGTGAGGAGGCTCGAGGCGCGCGCCGAGCCCGGCGCGCTCGAGGAAGCGCTGGCGGCCGAGGCCGAGGACATGTTCGGTGGGCCGCCCACGTTCGCGCTCACCGGGAGCCCCAGCGTCGTCCTGGTCGTGGGGGTGAACGGGACCGGCAAGACCACCACCATCGGGAAGCTCGCCCAGAAGCTGCGGGAGCACGGTCGCTCCGTGCTCGTCGGTGCGGCCGACACCTTTCGGGCAGCGGCGGAGGAGCAGCTCGAGATCTGGGCGCAGCGCGCGGGCGCCGACTTCGTCGGTTCCCCACGAGGAGCGGATCCAGCCGCCGTGGCCTTCGACGCCGTGGAGGCCGCCCGCGCCCGGGGCCGTGACGTCGCGATCATCGACACGGCAGGCCGGCTCCACACGCAGACGAACCTCATGGCCGAGCTCGAGAAGGTCCGCCGCGTGATCTCGACGCGAATCGAGGGCGCTCCGCACGAGACGTTGCTCGTCGTCGACGCCACCACCGGCCAGAACGGCCTCCAGCAAGCGCGTCTCTTCCGGGAGGCCGTCGACGTGACCGGCGTCGCGCTCACGAAGCTCGACGGCAGCGCCCGGGGCGGGGTCGCGATCGCGATCGCCTTCGAGCTCGGGCTCCCGGTGAAGCTCGTGGGCGTCGGGGAAGGTGTCGAGGACCTCCGCCCGTTCGATGCACACGATTACGCGCGCGCGCTCGTCGCCGGCTGAATACCTCATACGGGGTAACTCCGTTGCACCCGGCCGAGCGCCCGCGTACGCTGTGCCCGACACCCTGAAGCGACACAGGGAAGGAGGCTGGGGAATGGCTGTCGCGATGTTCATGCACTGGCCGGGGATGACATCCGACCAGTACGACTCCATCATGGCGAGGCTCGAGCTCGACGCGAACCCCGCTGCCGGCGGAGTCCTCCACCTGGCGGCCGTCACGGACGAGGGCCTCGAGGTGTGTGAGGTGTGGCAGACCGAGCAAGCCTTCCAGGGCTTCCTTCAGCAGCGACTGCTGCCCGTCGTGGGACAGCTGGAAATCTCGGGTGAGCCCGAGATCGCCGTCGTCCCGCTCCACAACCTCTATGCCGGCGATCCGGACATGATCGACCGGATCGGCGCCGTCTCACTACCGGCGGCGATCGCGTCCTGGGTCACCTAGGCGTCTGACGGCGGTGCGGCCTCCTGGCCGCGCCGCCGTCACGTTCTACCGCGGCGGGGTCGTGATGACGACCTTGTAGACCTTGACGTTCTGGTTGTGCCGGCGAGGCTGTATCTCGATGTGCGCGTCGAACTGCGCCTCGAACAGGCTCTCGTCCTCGGGGTCGCCGGAGTCGTCGATGGCGTCCTGCACCGCAGCGGCCGCCTCCTCGAACGCTTCGTCCAACGAGGCCTCGCTCTCCGGGCCGTCGTACTCCGAGGTGCCGTAGAACCCCGATCCCTTGACGCCGCGGTAGCGACCACGCGTCTTCTTTCCCATCTCGTCCCCTCTCACGCCGGCTACGTCTTCGGCTTGGAAGTGGCGGTGGCGCCGTAGACCTTGACGTTCTGGTTGTGCTCGCGGAGCTCCACCCAGATCTCCACGTCGAACCTGTCGCCCGGCTTGTGGCCTGCCTTGCGGGCCGCTCCGAGCGCCGCATCGATCGCCTGCTCGAGGTTCGCCGGGTTCTCCTCCGAGACGAACCTCGATCTCCCCTCGAACGCCTTGACGACCTTGCTCGATGCCTTGCCCATCCCGACTCCTCTCTCGAGTGCCCGCCGCGCGGCAACCCTACTCCGACGAGACGGCCGCTACAACCGCAGGGAGCACGACGTCGGGATCGAGCCGTGCGCCTTCGGCCGCGAGGCCCGCGAGACCGTGCTCGCCGAGCACCGTGACGAGCTCGGGCAGCAGGCGGTCGAGCAGGGGCCGCTCGAAGTCGTCCGGCGGCTCGTCGCCGCGCAGCGCACCGGCGGCGCCGAGCGCGCGCGCGGCCTCCTCCGGCGACCCCTCCGCTGCCGCGGCGCACGCGAGGACGACGAGGCAGCGAGCCTGCGAGCGCGAGTCCTCGAGGTCGGCGTAGAGCGAGAGGCTCTCTCGCGCCCGGCTGCCGGCGGAGGCCGGGTCGCCTTCGAGGACGTCGAGCTCGGCGAGCATGAACTGGGCAGCGGCGATGTGGGGAGCCTCGCGGAGCTCGCGCACGCCCGGGAGCGCCTCCTCGAACGCCCGGCGCGCGCGCACGTGGTCGCCGGCGCGAAAGGCGGCGAGCCCGAGGTTGTAGACGGCGTCCGAGACGAGGAGCGGATCGCCCAGCCGACGGCGGAGCGCGACCGCCTCCTCGTACCGCGCGAGCGCGAGGTCGTGCTCCTCCTTCAGCGAGTGCACGTCGCCCAGCGCCATCAGCGCCCCGGAGGACGCGCGGTCGTCGCCGAGCCCTTCCGCGACCCGCACCGCCTCCCTCGCGAACCGTTCGGCTGCCTCGGCGTCGTCTCGCATCTGCGAGACGAAGCTGAGGTTCGAGAGCGCGAGCACCTCCTCACGAGCGTTCCCCGTCTGCTCGAAGAGCTCTCGCGCCTCGACGAGCATCGGGACGGCTCGCTGCCAGTCGCTCTGCGCGGTCGCCTGGTTCGCAGCGGCCCACAGGGCCCGCGCCCGGACCTCCGGCGCGACCGCGCTCGCCACTGCAAGGCCGTGCGACAGCCAGCTCCGGGCCTCGGTGACGTGCCCGTGGGCGCGCCAGAAGCGGTCGAGAGAGGCTGCTGCCCGCAGGGCGTCCTCGACCCGGCCCGACGACAGGCACCAGTCGAGCGCGGCCCGGATGTTGTCGAGCTCCCGTTCCAGCCGCTCCAGCCATCGCGCCTGCTCGGGACCGGCGAGGCCGTCCTCGGCCGACGCGGCGAGCCCGACGAAGCGCTCCGCGTGGCGGCGGCGAAGATCGTCGAGCGTGCCGTCGGACTCGAGACGCGCCAGCGCGTCCTCGCGCACCGTCTCGAGCATGAAGAGCCGCACCTCGCCGTCGGAGACGTCGCTCCGGAGGAGGCTCCCGGTGACGAGCCCCTCGAGATCCGAGAGGAACGTGGACGCCCCGGAGAGCGCGCGCGCGTCCTGGAGCGTGCAGCCACCCGTGAACACGGCCAGCGACCGGTGGAGGTCGCGCTGGGTCTCGCTGAGGAGCCCATAGCTCCAGTCGATCGCCGCGCGCAGCGTGCGCTGGCGCTCGGGGAGGTCGACGGGGCCCTCCATGTCCAGCGCGAGGCCCTCGTCCAGCGCGGCGAGCAGCTGGGCCGGGGGCAGGACCGCGAGCCGGGCGGCGACCAGCTCGATCGCGAGAGGGAGACCGTCCAGCCTGCGGCAGATCTCGCGCACCGCCGGGAGCGTGTCCTCGCGGAGCACGACACCGCGCGCGGCCGCGAGCTCGGAGAACAGCGTCGACGCGTCGTGGATCGACAGGGGCTCGAGCGGCACGACGTGCTCGCCCGACAGGCGGAGCGGAGCGCGGCTCGTGACGATCACGTCGATGTCGGGAGCGAGGTTCAGGAGCGTCGAGACGGAGCCGGCCGCGGCGCCGAGGTGCTCGAAGTTGTCGAGGAAGAGCAGCGCCCCCGTTCCGGTGAGCGCCTCGGCGATGCACTCGACCAGCGGCCGCGCCTGCTCGCGAACGCCTACCACGTGTGCGATGGACGCGGGAACGAGCTCGGGGTCCGACACCGGCGCGAGGCCGACGAGGTGGACCGGCCTCTCGAGCGCCGTGAGTGCCGCGATCTCGAGGGCGAGCCTGCTCTTCCCCGCGCCCCCGGGCCCGGTGATGGTCACCAGGCGGACGTCCGGGCGCGCGAGCAGAGCGAGCGTGGCCGTCAGGTCCTGGCGTCGTCCGACGAGGCGGTGATGGAGCGCCGGCAGCGAGGCGCCGCCGAGCGTCCGGAGCGGTGCGAATCCCTCCGGAAGGCCGGGCGCCACCAGCTGGAAGAGCTGCTCGGCCGCGGGGACGTCCTTCAGGCGGTGGCTTCCCAGCGGGCGGAACGAGACCCCGGTGGAAGGCTCGTCCCCCACGAAGTCGCGCGTCGCGCGGGACACGACGACCTGACCGCCGTGCGCGGCCGCGCAGATCCTCGCCGCGATGACGACGTCCATCCCCACGTACCCCTCGTCGCCGAGGTCGGGCTCTCCCGTGTGGATCCCGATCCGCATCCGCACCACACCGTCGGGAGGCCACGCCTCGCTCTCGAGGGAGCGCTGGAGCTCCGTCGCGGCGAGCACCGCCTCCCGCGCCCGCCCGAAGACGAGGAACACCCCGTCGCCGGCCCAGTCGACCTCCTGGCCGCCGTGGGCGCCGGCGGCGTCGCGAACGAGCTGGCGCAGCCGCGCCCGCACCGGAGCGAAGTCCCCACGCAGCGTGTTGAGGAGGCGCGTGGACCCCTCGATGTCGGCGAAGAGCAGCGTCACCGTCCCGCTCGGCAGGTGATTGCGCAGATCGGCACGTTCGGCCATGTCCAGCGAGTGTACGAGCGTCACCCGCGCAGTTCCAGGCGGCGACCCGTCTCTACACTGCGACGGCCGATGTTCGACACACTCTCGGACCGGATCCAGGGCGCCCTCGGCGGCCTCGGCCGCGGCGGCCGGCTCGACGAGGAGGCCGTCTCCAGCGCGATGCGGGAGATCCGCCTCGCGCTGCTCGAGGCGGACGTGAACCTCGAGGTCGCGAAGGACTTCACGGCCGCGGTGAAGGAGCGCGCGCTCGGCCAGGACGTGCTCCGGAGCCTCTCGCCCGGTCAGCAGGTCGTGAAGATCGTCCACGAGGAGCTGACCGCGCTGATGGGCTCCGGCGACTCCCGGCTCGCATTCGGACGGCCGCCTACCGTGATCCTGCTGGCCGGGCTGCAGGGGTCGGGCAAGACCACCGCGGCTGCGAAGCTCGGGCTCCTGCTGAGGAAGGAAGGGAAGCGTCCCGGGCTCGTCGCGTGCGACCTGCAACGGCCGGCGGCGATCGAGCAGCTCCGTCAGCTCGGGCGCCAGATCCAGATCCCCGTCTTCGCGCCCGACCTGCAGGATGCGGTCGCGGCTGCGCGCCTCGGTGTCGACGCCGCACGGACCGAGGGGCTCGACGTCGTCGTGCTCGACACCGCCGGGCGCCTGCACGTCGACGAGGAGCTCATGGACGAGCTCCAGCGGGTGCGCGACGCGACGAAGCCGACGAACGTCCTGCTCGTCCTCGATGCGATGACGGGACAGGAAGCGGTGAACGTCGCGCTCGCGTTCCAGGAGCGCATCGCGTTCGACGGCGTCGTCCTGACGAAGCTGGACGGCGACGCCCGCGGCGGTGCCGCCCTCTCGGTGAGGGCCGTCACCGGCCGCCCCGTGAAGCTCGCCTCGGTGGGCGAGAAGCTCGACCAGCTCGAGTACTTCCACCCGGACCGCATGGCCTCTCGCATCCTCGGGATGGGGGACGTCCTCACGCTCATCGAGAAGGCGGAGGCTGCCGTCGAGCTCGACGAGCAGGAGGAGATGGAGCGCCGCCTCCGCGCCGGGGAGTTCACCTTCGACGACTTCCTCGCGAGCTACCGGATGCTGCGCCGGATGGGCCCGCTGCAGGGCGTGCTCAAGCTCGTGCCCGGGATGGGCAAGCAGCTCCAGGGTCTCGACCTCGATGAGAAGCAGCTCGCACGCGTCGAGGCGATCGTCCTCTCGATGACGCCGCAGGAGCGTCGCCTGCCGCACCTGATCTCGACGCAGCGGCGCCGCCGGATCGCGGCCGGGAGCGGGACGTCTCTCGACGAGGTGAACAAGCTCATGGCCGCCCGCAAGCAGATGGCGAAGATGATGAAGCAGATGGGCAAGGGGAAGATGCCCGCGATCCCCGGGCTGCCTCCGCCGGGACGCCGCTGAAATCGGCACAATCCAGCGTTCAAGAAAAAGGAGACGGATGGCAGTAAAGATCAGGTTGACGCGGATAGGCTCGAAGAAGAACCCGATCTACCGCGTCGTCGTGGCCGACTCGCGCTCGCCGCGCGACGGTCGCTTCATCGAGATCGTCGGCCGCTACAACCCGCAGACCGAGCCGTCGCTCATCGAGCTCGACGAAGCGAAGGTCAAGGACTGGCTCGCCAAGGGCGCTCAGCCGACCGAGCCCGTATCGCGGCTGATCAAGGCCGCAGGCATCACCGGGTGACCCCGGTGGCCCGGGGCGGGCAGCGACCCGCCCGCGCAGCGGGCGGCTTCAGGGATCTTGCGGGAATGGAATCCGCGCCCCCCGGATCCCGATCCTGCGCACCAGGGGGTCGTCCGAGATGACTACGCAGCGACCCGCCCGCGCAGCGGGCGGCTTCAGGGATCTTGCGCGGAACGGGATCCGCGCTAGCGGATCCCGTTCCTGCGCCAATGGTTGAGCTGCTCGAGTGGATCGCGCGGCGCCTCGTGGACGACGCCGGGGCGGTCCGGGTGGAGAGGGAGGAGCGGGAGGACGCCATCGTCTTCCACCTCCATGTCGCGCCGGACGACGTCGGCAAGGTGATCGGCCGCCAGGGCCGCATCGCCCGGGCGCTCAGGAGCATCGTGAGGGCGGCGGGGGCCCGGGCGGACGAGCGGTACCTGCTCGAGATCGTCGACTGAGGCCCGTGCTCGTCACCGTGGGCCGCGTCGGCCGCCCGCACGGAACCGACGGCGCGTTCGTCGTCGAGGGCGGGAGCCAGGATCCGCGGCGGTTCGAGGTCGGCGCCTCGCTGCTCGTGGCCGGGGAGCCGGCGACCGTCGTCGTCGCGCGCCGCGTGGGCAAGGGGCGCGTCGCGATCAGGCTCGACCGGCCGGTGGAGCGGGGTGCGGAGCTCACCGTGCGGCGCGAGGAGCTCGTCCCGCTCGACGACGGCTCCTACTACGTCGCCGACCTCGTCGGCCTCGAGGTCGTCGAGGCGGGAGGCGAGCGGCTCGGCACGGTGCGGGACGTCCTCCCCGGGCCGGCCAACGACGCGCTGGAGCTCGACGGGGGGCTCCTGCTGCCGCTCGTCGAGGACTGCGTCCTGGAGGTCGACGTCGAGGCGGGCCGTGTGCTCGTGGCCCCTGGTTTCAGGGGCGACGGGTAACCTCGCACGAGTCGTGCGGATCGACGTGTTCACCCTCGTCCCGGACGCGTTCGCGTGGATCCGGGAACGCCGGCCGCTGGCGGCCGTCCTCGGCACCGAGCTCGAGCTGCGGGCCCTGAGCTACCGGGACTCGACGCCGCTCTCCGCGGGGCAGGTGGACGACGAGCCGTACGGCGGCGGGCGGGGGATGGTGCTCCGGGTCGACGTCGTCGCCGCGGCGTTCGACGCCGTCTACGGCGGGCTGCCCGACCACCGGGTCGTCGCCCTGTCTCC
The DNA here is from genome assembly GCA_963750595.1 of uncultured Actinomycetes bacterium. Classification (GTDB taxonomy): domain Bacteria; phylum Actinomycetota; class Thermoleophilia; order Gaiellales; family Gaiellaceae; genus GMQP-bins7. The sequence goes on from CAVVRG010000006.1 coordinate 325,840, forward strand.
GGCGGGACGGCAGCTCGACCAGGAGCTCGTCGAGGACCTCGCCTCCGAGCCCGCGCTGACACTCCTCTCGGCGCGCTTCGAGGGCTTCGACCAGCGCATCCTCGACCACCTCTGCACCGACGTCGTGTCGATCGGGCCCTACGTCCTTTCGGGCGGAGAGATTCCCGCGCTCGCCGTGGTCGACGCCGTCGCCCGGCGGCTTCCGGGGGCGCTCACCGAGGGGTCGGTCGAGCTCGAGAGCTTCTCGGTCGCGCTCGACCGCGGGCTCGAATACCCGCACTACACGCGCCCGGCCGAGTTCCGCGGCTGGAGCGTCCCGGAGATCCTGCTGTCGGGCGACCACGGCCGCATCGACGCCTGGAGGCGCGAGCGCGTGAGGAGCGCCACGTGAGCGAGACCGAGGAACGTGGCTTGATGCTGGATCCGGAGACCGGAGCCGAGGATGGCCGGGTGGCGAGCAGCGCCTGGCCCGGCGACGAGCGCTCCGAGGCGCCGCCTCCGGCGCCGCCCTTCTCCTGGCCGATGCCGCCTCCGGACGAGTCCGCGCCGGCGCCCGCCCCGCACGAGTACCACCATCCTCTCGACCGGGTCACGGGTCGCCTTCCCCGCCGCGCGCGGATCGTCGTGGACTGGGTGCTCACCATCGTCGGCGCGATCGCGATCGTGCTCGCGATCAAGGCGTGGGTCGTCAATCCCTACCGCATCCCGTCCTCGTCGATGGAGCCCACGCTCCACTGCGCCCGCCCGGCCCCAGGGTGCGAGGCGCGCTTCTCGGACCGGGTGCTCGCGAACCGCTTCATCTATCACTTCACCGACCCCAAGCGCGGGGACGTCGTCGTCTTCGAGACGCCGCCGCAGGCGCGGGTGAAGTGCGGCGCCGGAGGGACGTTCGTGAAGCGGATCATCGGCCTCCCGGGAGAGCGCGTGCAGATCCGCCTCCACCAGGGCGCCGCCTTCGTCTACATCGACGGACGGCGCCTCGAGGAGCCCTACATCGAGCACGACCGCCGCGACATCGGCCCCGAGGAGTCGTTCAGGGTGCCGAGAGACCACTACTTCGTCATGGGCGACAACCGGTCGCAGTCGTGCGACTCGCGCGTGTGGGGCTCCGTCCCCGAGGACAACCTGATCGGGAAGGTCTTCATGACCTACTGGCCACCGCAGCGGATCTGCTTCCGGTGACTCGAGCGCGGCCGTCGTAGGGCGAGACATGTCTCGCCCTTGAGCACCCTGTTCGCTACCATGCTGCGGGCTTTCCGGCCCTTCCTCTCCTCATGAACCCAACGATCGAGAGCCTCGAGCAGCGCCAGCTGCGCACGGACCTGCCCCAGTTCAAGGCGGGGGACACGCTGCGCGTGCACTTCAAGGTGATCGAGGGGACCCGCCAGCGCATCCAGCTCTTCGAGGGGATCTGCATAAAGCGCCAGGGCTCCGGCTTCCGCGAGACGTTCACCGTCCGCAAGCAGTCCTTCGGGGTGGGTGTCGAGCGGACGTTCCCGCTCCACTCGCCGAAGATCGAGAAGCTCGAGGTCGCCGCGATCGGCGACGTCCGGCGCGCAAAGCTCTACTACTTGCGCAAGAGAGTGGGCAAGAAGGCGCGCGTTCGCGAGCTCCGGCAGGGCTAGCGACTATCCTCGGCCGCGTGGCTCGCTCCACCGGCCAGCGTCTCCTCGGGTTCGATCGACGGCTCGGCGCCCGCTACGTCGCCGGCGCGGACGAGGCGGGCAGGGGCTCGCTCGCAGGCCCGCTCGTCGTCGCCGGCGTGCTCCTCGACTACGAGCACCTGCGCGGCGCCAGGGTGCGGCCGCTCGCGCTGCTGAACGACTCGAAGCAGGTGCCCCACGACGAGCGCGAGGCGCTCTTCAACGCGGTTGCCGAGTGCGCGTCGGGGATCAGCGTGCGCGTCGTGCCCGTGGGGGAGATCGACCGGAACGGGCTCCATCGGTCGAACCTCGCGGCGCTCCGCGCCGTGCTCCACGACCTCCATCCGCCGGCGGACGCCTGCCTCGTGGACGGCTTCCGCCTGGGGCCGTCCGCGCCCCCGCACCGGGCGCTCGTCGACGGCGACTGCCGAAGCGCCGCGATCGCTGCTGCCTCGATCGTGGCGAAGGTGGTGCGCGACCGACTCATGCGCAGGCTGGACGCCCTCTACCCGCGCTACGGCTTCGTCTCGCACGTCGGCTACATCACGCCGGCCCACTCGCGGGCTGTGCGCGCGTTCGGTCCGTCGGAGCTGCACCGCCGCTCGTTCCAGGCCGCCTGCTACCAAGGAGGGCCTGGCGAAGCAAACGCAATGCCGGTGGGCTGCGCCGGTCGCCGCGATGCGGCGTCCTCGGTCGCACCCATGCGTCTAGCATGGGCGCTCCCTGCGTCCTTGCCTCCCGGCGACCGGCGGAAGCCCAGCGACGAGGCCCGCTCCGCCAGGCCCTCCTACGCGGCGTGAACCGCGGCGAGCGCCGCGCGCTGCGCCACTACAGGCTGCGCGGGTACCGGCTCGTCGGCGCGAACGCCCGCGCGGGCGGCTACGAGCTCGATCTCGTGCTCCGTCGAGGCCGTCGGCTCGTCGTCGTCGAGGTCAAGGAGAAGGCAGGCTCGGGCTACGGCGACCCGCTCGAGATGGTGAACGAGGAGAAAGTGCGCCGCGTGCGCGCCGCGGCGGCCGGGTGGCTCGCTCGGCATCCCGAGCTCGCCGACCTCGACGTCGTGCTGGAGGCTGCGGGCGTGCGGGGGCGACGCGTGGAGCGGGTTCCGCTCGGCTGAGGGCAGCTCGGACCAGGAGTGGGCGCGACCGCGGCGAACAGGGAAGCCGTGGCTCCCACGCAGGCAGCCCTGTATCGCGACCTCGAGAGCGACCTCCAGCTCTCGTGGTCGGAGGCGGAGCTCCCCGAGCGCGAGCGGACGAAGCACGTCCATCGTCTGCACCCGTACCTCGGCAAGTTCGTCCCGCAGCTCGTCGAGGCGCTGCTCGGTCGCTACGTGCGCCCCGGGGGACGGGTGCTGGACCCGTTCGCCGGCTCGGGCACGACGCTCGTACAGGCGCTCGAGTCGGGGTACGACGCGGTCGGCGTCGACGTCGCCGCCTTCAACTGCCTGCTCATGCGCGTCAAGACGGCGCGCTACGACGCGTTCCGCCTCGAGAGCGAGCTTCGCGACGTGCTGGACAAGCGCGGTCGCTCCCGCGCGCGACCTCGCGGTTACGTCGGGGAGTGGTTCGCACCGCGAGCCGCGCAGGAGCTTCTCCACTTCCGCTCGCTCCTCGACGGCTACGAGCACGCCGATGTCCTGCGCGTCGTGCTGGCCCGGGCAGCGCGGTCGGCGAGGCTGACGACCCACTTCGACCTCGACTTCCCGCGCGTGCCGCAGCGCGAGCCCTACTGGTGTCACAAGCACCGCCGCACGTGTCGGCCCGTGGAGGAGGCGGACAAGTTCCTCGCGCGCTACCTCCTCGACACGCTCGATCGTCTGAAGGCGTTCCAGCGCGCGCGCAGCAGGGGCCACGAGGCCGAGATCCTGCACGGCGACGCGACCGAGCTCGAGCTCCAGGGGCCGCTCGACGGCGTCCTCACCTCGCCGCCGTACCCCGGCCTCATCGACTACCACGAGCAGCACCGGTACGCCTACGAGCTGCTCGGGCTCGACGACCGGCGGGAGCGCGAGCTCGGCGCCGCGTACCGCGGGACCAGCCGCGCGGCCCTCGCCGAGTACGTGACGGGCGTCTCGAGCGTGCTCCGACGCTGCGCTGCCTCGCTGACGCCAGGCGCGCCGGTACTGGTCGTCGTGAACGACCGCCGCGAGCTCTACCCCGAGATCCTGGAGCGGAGCGGGCTCGTCGTCCGCGAGCGGCTCGAGCGTCACGTCAACCGTCGCACGGGCAGGCGCGCGGGGGAGTACTTCGAGTCCGTGTTCGTGGCCGTAAGGGATGCGTAAGAAGTCCGAGGACCGCGCAGGGGACGGCCGGGCGCCTGGGTAGCCTCGTCCGAAGGCAACGAAAGGGGAATCGAATGCGCAAGCTCCTACGCCGGCCGTCGCCGGCAATGGTGGTGGCCTGTCTCGCGCTCCTCGTCGCGCTCGGCGGGACGAGCGTCGCGGCGGTGAGCCAGCTCGCGAGGAACAGCGTGGGCACGGCGCAGCTCCAGTTCGGCGCAGTCACGACGCCGAAGATCCGGAACGCCGCCGTGAACAACGGGAAGGTCGCGAACAACGCGATCACCTCCTCGAAGGTGCGCAACAGCTCGTTGCAGCGCGTGGACTTCGCTCCCGGCCAGCTGCCGGCAGGGCCGACCGGGCCCCAGGGGCCGGCGGGCCCGGCCGGTCCTGCGGGCCCGGCCGGTCCGGCGGGCGTGATCGGCGCGATCACCGTCCGCTCGCAGGCGATCACGGTCACCGACGCGGTGGACAACAACGAGGTCTACGGGACCGGCGAGACGGTGGCCAACTGCAACTCCGGAGAGCGCGCAGTGTCAGGCGGAGCGGGCTGGAGCGACAGCAACTCGGGCCTCGAGCTGTTCGTCGGACGGCTCGTGCCCGTGCTCGACCCGAACAACCGGGTCGTCGGCTTCAGGGCGTCGGGCCTCAACGACAGCGGCCAGTCGAGCACGTTCACTGCGTACGCCCTCTGCTTCACGGGCTGAGCGGGACGGGTTGACCGGGACGTAGCTCTCTCGGCGCGAAGGCTTCGCAGAGCTGCGAGGCCTTCGCGCCTACCGTGGGCGGGGTGCTGGCTCGCGCGGTGACCCATGCCCTAGTCGGGCTCGAGCCGCGCAAGGTCGAGGTGGAGGCGCACCTGCAGACCGGAGTACCGGGCTTCGCCATCGTCGGCATGGCCGACAGGGCATGCCAGGAGGCGAAGCACCGCGTGCGGAGCGGCGTCGTCTCGGCGTCACTCGAGTGGCCGCTGAACCGGCGGATCACCGTCAACCTCGCCCCCGCCGCGCTGCGGAAGGAGGGCTCGGGGTTCGACCTCCCGATCTCGCTCGCGGTGCTCGCCGCGACGCGCCAGCTCCCTCCGGAGCGCCTCGCGGGGCACGCGGCGGTCGGAGAGCTCGCGCTGGACGGCCGGGTCCGGCCCGTGGCCGGCACGCTTGCCGTCGCAGAGGGAGCGCGCCGCGCGGGCCTCGGCCAGGTCGTGTGCGCCGCCGAGTCGGCGGCGGAGGTCGCCCTCGCCGGCGTGGAGCCCGTGCCGGTCAGGCATCTCGCCGAGGCGGTCGCCTACTTCCGCGGCGAGATCGACGCCCCGTCGTTCCAGCCTCTCACCGACGGCGAGCTCGAGCCCGTCGCGACCCCGGACCTGTCGGACGTGCGGGGTCAAGAGCGCGCGCGCCGAGCGCTCGAGATCGCGGCTGCGGGCGCGCACAACCTCCTCCTCTCCGGGCCGCCGGGCACGGGCAAGACGATGCTCGCGCGTCGGCTGCCCGGCGTCCTGCCTCCTCTGACCCGCCAGGAGGCGCTCGAGGTGACGCGGATCCACTCGGTTGCGGGACTGCTGCCCCCCGGAAGGCCGCTCCTGACCGCACCGCCCTTCCGGGCGCCGCACCACGGAGCCTCCGCTCCAGCGGTCGTCGGCGGCGGTCCCACCCCGAGGCCCGGTGAGGCGTCGCTCGCGCACCGGGGGGTGCTGCTCCTCGACGAGCTTCCCGAGTTCACGCGCTCGGTGCTCGAGGCTCTTCGCCAGCCCCTCGAGGACGGCGTGGTCGCGGTCGCGCGCGTCGGTGGCCACGCACTCTTCCCGGCGCGGTTCCAGCTCGTCGGGACGATGAACATGTGCCCGTGCGGCGCCCGGGGCGATCCGGCGGTCGAGTGCGGTTGCACGCCCCAGCGCCTGGCGGCGTACCGCGAGAAGCTGTCCCGCGCGCTGCTCGACCGGTTCGATCTCGCGGTGGCGATGCCACGGCCACGTGCGGTGGAGCTGGACGCGCCGCCCGGCGAGGCGTCGATCGCCGTACGCGCCCGCGTGACGGGCGCCCGCGACCGACTCCGGGAGACCCGGCCGTGCCGCACCGACGCGGCGTCGGAGCTCCTGTCGAGCGCGGTCGAGCGGCTGCCGCTCTCGGGCCGGGGCCGCGTCCGGGTGGCGCGGGTCGCCCGAACGATCGCAGCGCTGTCCGGGGCCGAGCGCGTCGAGCCCGCACACGTCGCCGAGGCGCTCTCGTACCGCATGCCGTCCGAGCTGCCGTCGTGATGAGAGAGGCTAGGCGGTTCCGTCGCGGCGAGAGCGCGTATCCGGGGCTCCTCGCCGCGATCCACGACCCTCCGCCGAGCCTCTACCTGCGCGGAGGCGGAGACCCGGCCCTTCTCGACGGTCCTGGCGTCGCGGTCGTGGGGGCGCGCGCCTGCTCCGCCTACGGACGCTCCGTCGCGCGCTCGCTCGCCCGCGAGCTCGCGGGCGCAGGCGTCGTGGTCGTGAGCGGGCTGGCGCGCGGGATCGACGCGGAGGCGCACCGCGGCGCGCTCGATGCCGCGGGCATCACGGTCGCGGTCCTCGGCTGCGGGATCGACCGTGACTACCCGGCGGCCCACGGAGAGCTCGCCCGCCGGGTCTCCGAGCGCGGCCTCGTCGTCTCGGAGTACGAGCCCGGGATCGAGCCCGCGCCGTGGCGGTTTCCGGCGCGAAACCGGATCATCGCCGGCCTCTGCCGCGCGACGGTCGTCGTCGAGGCGCGCGAGCGGAGCGGGGCGCTCATCACCGCCGACTTCGCGCTCGAGGAGGGGAGGGAGGTGCTCGCGGTACCCGGCGAGATCACGAGTGCGCTCTCCGCGGGCACGAACGCGCTCCTGCGACTCGGGGCGACCCCGGTCACGCGCGCCGACGACGTCCTGGAGGCACTCGGCATCGAGGCCTTGCCCGTGCTCGAAGGGCGGCGCTTCGGCGCGGCGGCCGAGAAGCTCCTCGAGCGCCTCCGCGACGGTGCGCTCACGGCGGACGAGCTCGTTCGCTCGCTGGAGATCGAGCCGGGCGAGACATCCGCCGCGCTCATCGAGCTCGAGCTCGCAGGCAGGGTTGCGCTCGAGGACGGCGTCTACCGCATCGCCGTCGGAGGCTGAGCGACACGCACACTGTACGCTCGGCGCGTGTCGACCACGACGGCAGCGGGGGTGGTCCTCGTCACGACGGCCGTCTGGTTCAACGTCTGGTTCACGGTCCTCGCACGGCGCTTCGAGTATCCGGAGATCCTCCGCCGGCCGACCGACGAGATCCTCGTTCGCTTTCGCGCGGGCGGCCCGTCGCTGATCCTCGCGTGGTGGGCGTTCATGGCTTCGGGAGGACTGTTCCTCGTCTCGGTCGTGCTCCTCGATCGCGCGCTCGGCCCGGAAACGCCCACGGCGTCGCGCCTCGCCTTCGTCGCCGGGACGCTCGCGGCGCTCGTCCAGGTGCTGGGCCTGCTCCGGTGGGTCTACCTCGTGCCGGAGCTCGCGCGAGCGCACGCCGACCCGAACGCGACAGAGGCGAGTCGCGCTGCCGTCGCGGTCACCTTCCGGGCGTTCCACCAGTACCTGGGCGTCGGAGTCGGCGAGCATCTCGGCTACGTGCTGACGGGTGCCTGGACCGCGATCGTCGGCATGGTCGTCCTCGGCGGCGACGTCGTCGGCGCGTGGCTCGGCTGGGCGGCGGTTCCGCTCGGGCTCGGCCTCGTCGTCTGCTCCGCCGAGTATCTGGGCCCGAACGAGAAGCGGGGATGGCCGCTCGCAGCGAGAGCGGTTCCCGTGCTCTACGTCGCCTGGTCCCTCTGGTTGATCGCGCTCGGAGTCGCTCTCGTCGCCTGACCCGGCCGGCTCGCGTAGCCATCTAGGATCGCGCCGCATGCCCCCCGAGTCGTACTGGCTCTCGGAAGCCCACGACCCGCTGCCGCGAACCCCTCTCGACGGCCCTCCGGACGTCGCGGTGGTCGGCGGTGGGATCACCGGCTGTTCGTGCGCGCTCGCGCTCGCGGAGGCGGGGCTCCGTGTTCGCCTGTACGAGGCGCGCGAGATCGCCGGTGGAGCCAGCGGACGCAACGGCGGCTTCGCATTGCGGGGCGGCGCCGCACCGTACCCCGTGCTGGTCGATTCGCTCGGGCGCGAGCGCGCCGCCTCCCTCTGGGCCTGGACCGAGCGCGCTCTCGACGACCTCGCGCACGTCGCCGGGAACGCTCTCCGCCCCGGGGGTAGCCTCCGTCTGGCCGCCGACGAGGAGGAGCTCCACGAGCTCGAGGACGAGTACGAGGTGCTGCGCGCGGACGGCTTCGAGGTGGAGTGGCGTCGCGACCTTGCGGGCCCGCTCGCCGGCCGCTACCCGGCGGCGATCTTCCATCCTCGCGACGGGGTGCTCCAGCCGGCGCGGCTCGTGCGCCGGCTCGCCGGGCAGGCGGTGGAGGCGGGCGTCGAGGTCTGCGAGCACACGCGTGTGCACGCGCTCGAAGAGACCGAGGCGAGCACCGTCGTCGTCGCGACGGACGGCTATCCGAGCGGCCTGCTCGGGGAGCTCGAGGGTCTAATCGTCCCGACGCGCGGTCAGGTGATCGCCACCGAGCCGATCCCGGAGCGGTGGTTCGAGATCCCGCACTACGGCCGCCACGGGTTCGATTACTGGCACCAAACGCCCGAGGGGCGCATCGTCGCGGGCGGGTTCCGGGACGTCTCGCTCCAGGACGAGTTCACGGCGGACGAGGTGACGACGGCGGCCGTGCAGGAGGCGCTCGAGGGGTTCGTCGCGTCGCTCGCCGGGCGGCCGCTCCGTGTCGACCACCGCTGGGCGGGCATCTTCGGCATGGTCTTCGACTTTCTCCCCGTCGTCGGCCCCGTGCCGGGTCGTGACGGCCTGTGGGTGGCCGGGGGGTACTCGGGGCACGGGAACGTGCTCGGCTTCGCCTGCGGGCGGCTCGTGGCGCGCGCGATCCTCGGCGACCGCGACCCGCTCCTCGACCTCTTCGAGCCCTCGCGGCTCCTCGTGCACGGATGAGCGCGTCGATCGCGATTCGCGACCTCCGCGTCGTCCGCGGCGGGCAGGAGGTGTTGCCTGACCTCTCCCTGGACGTCGAGCCGGGAAGGGTGTGCCGGGCTGCTCGGGCGGGCGACTACCGACCCGAGCCTCGGCTCCCGGTTCTGGCTCGACGTCGGCGTCGTCCTCAGCGTGACGGTGCTCGTGCCCGTGCTCGGCGCCGGCGCGCTCGGGCGCCGCACGCCCTGATCGAGGCGTCTTAACAGTGCCTGGCACTGTTAAGACGCCAAAAGCGTCACATTCGTTCCACAGACGGCGCGAGGCTACGTCGCCTTGACCGCGGCGATGAGCTTGAGGACGGACTCCTTCGCGTCCCCGAAGAGCATCGTGGTCTTCGGGTCGAGGTAGAGCTCGTTGTCGATGCCCGCGAAGCCCGGTCGCATCGAGCGCTTCAGGACGACGCTGCTCGCGGCCTTGTCCACGTCCAGGATCGGCATGCCGTAGATCGGGCTCGCCGGGTCGCTCCGCGCGGCGGGGTTCGTGACGTCGTTCGCGCCGATGACGAGGACGACGTCGGTCTGCGGGAACTCCGGGTTGACCTCGTCCATCTCGAACAGCTGCGTGTACGGGACGTTCGCCTCAGCGAGAAGGACGTTCATGTGCCCCGGCATCCGGCCCGCCACGGGATGGATCGCGTATCTCACGTCGACGCCACGCTCCTCGAGGACGTCCACGAGCTGCCGGACGTCGTGCTGCGCCTGGGCGACCGCCATCCCGTACCCGGGGACGATGATCACCTTCCGCGCGAACGAGAGCTGGACGGCGACGTCCTCTGGAGTGGTCGACCGCACCGTCCGCCCGTCGTCCGTGCGCGCGGCGCCGGTCCCGGTCTGGACCTGGCCGAAAGCGCCGAAGAGCACGTTCGCGATCGAGCGGTTCATCGCCTTCGCCATGAGCAGCGTGAGGAGCGTCCCCGCCGCGCCGACGAGCATCCCGGACACGATCAGCACCGTCGAGTCGAGCACGAACCCGGTCGCGGATGCGGCGAGACCGGTGAAGGCGTTGAGCAGGGAGATGACGACCGGCATGTCCGCGCCGCCGATCGGGAGCACGAACATGACGCCGAACGCCAGCGCTAGCCCGATGAGCCCGTACAGGAGCCACTGGTCCTCGGCGCCGGCGATCGCCGCGACGCCGAGCCCGGAAGCAGCGAGCAGGACGAGCACGTTGACGACGTTCTGGCCCGGGAAGACGATGGGCCTGCCGCTGAGGAGCTCCTGCAGCTTCGCGAAGGCGACGACCGAGCCGGCGAAGGAGATCGACCCGATCAGCGCCGAGAGCACGATGGACACCGTCTCGTCGGACCCGAGCTCCACCGCGTTGTGCCACTCCGCGAGGGCGACGAGCGCTGCGGCACCGCCACCGACGCCGTTGAAGACCGCGACCATCTGCGGCATCGCCGTCATGCGCACGGTCCGGGCGCCGAAGACGCCCACGACGGTGCCGATGACGAGCCCGGTGACCATCAGCGCCCAGTTCTCGATCCCGTCGATGAGCAGCGTCGTCGCGATTGCGACGAGCATCCCGGCTCCCCCGACCCAGTTCCCCTTCCGCGCGTGCTTCGGCGACGAGAGGAACTTGAGCGCGACGACGAAGCAGACGATCGTGACGAGGTAGAGGATCCCGATGACGTCGGGGTCCGAGATCACGCGGTGTCCTCGTCCTTCTTCGGCGGCTCCGGCCTCCGCTTGAACATGCCGAGCATACGATCGGTCACGAACCAGCCGCCGACGACGTTCGCGGTCGCGAGCACGAGCGCGGCAAACCCGACGGCCTTGGTGAAGGTGTCGTCGGCCCCGCCGAGGACGATGATGGCGCCCACGATCACGATCCCGTGGATGAAGTTCGCACCGGACATCAGCGGCGTGTGGAGCATCGTCGGCACCTTCGCGATGACCTCGAAGCCGAGGAACGCGGCGAGCACGAGGATCGTCAGCTCGATGACGAGGGGAAGGTCGGTCACGTGCTCTCCTGCGGGCGCGTGACGCAGGCGCCGGCGGTGATCTCGTCGTCCCAGTCGAGGACGACCTCGCCCTCGGGGGCGAGGTGCTGGAGGAGAGCGGCGACGTTTCGCGAGTAGAGCTGGCTCGCGTGGTACGCCATCGTCGAGGGGAGGTTCGTCGTGCCGACGATCGTCACGCCCCGGTGCTCGACGACCTCCCCCGGGGTCGTCAGCTCGCAGTTCCCGCCGCTCTCGGCGGCGAGATCGACGATGACGGAGCCCGGGCGCATCCGCTCGACGGCTGACGCGGGGATGAGCCGCGGGGCGGGGCGGCCCGGGACCGCGGCGGTTGTGATCACGACGTCGAACTCGGGGATCCGCCCCTCGAGGGCCGTCTGCTGCCGGGTCTGCTGCTCGGGGGTGAGCTCGGTGGCGTAACCGCCCGCGGTCTCCTCGGCGTGGACGCCGAGGTCGAGAAAGGATGCGCCAAGGCTCTCGACCTGCTCCTTCACCGCCGGGCGGACGTCGAACGAGGACACGACCGCCCCCAGGCGCCTCGCGGTCGCGATCGCCTGCAGGCCGGCCACACCCGCTCCGATGATGAGCGCCCGCACGGGCGCGATGGTGCCCGCCGCGGTCATCAGCATCGGGAAGAGCTTCGGCACCCGGTCGGCCGCGAGCACCACGGCCTTGTAGCCGCCGACCGTCGCCTGCGAGGAGAGCGCATCCATCGACTGCGCCCTCGTGATGCGCGGGATCGACTCCATCGCGAAGGCGAGGACGCCCCGCTCCGCGAGCCGGGTGATCCCCTCGGGATCCGTGAGCGGCTGCAGGAACCCGATGAGGACGGTGCCGGGGTCGAGCGCGCTCGTCTCCTCTGCGGAGGGCCGCCCCACGCGGACCACCACCTCCGCGCCCGGTGTCGCCGAGCCGGTGTCCACGAGTTCGGCTCCGGCCTCCTCGTAGCTCTCGTCCGGGAACCCGGCCGCCTCGCCGGCCCCGCGCTCGACACGCACCTCGAGCCCCGCGCCACGCAGCTTCGAGACGGTCTCGGGGACGAGCGCCACTCGACGTTCGCCGGGAGCCGTCTCCCTCGGTACCGCGACTCTCATGCGGAGCCCAACTCTATTGCGGGCCGGGCCGGGACGTGTCCGGAACCGTGGCCTAGAGCGATGCCCAGACCTCGAGCTTCGTCCGCGTGCGGCGGATCACCTCGTCCGTGAAGGCGGTCGTGCCGTGATGGCCGCCGAGGTCGGCGGTGCGCACTCCCTCGGCGACGGCCTCCAGGCACGCCTCGCGGATCGCCCGGCCGGCGGTCTGGCACGACTCGTCGTCGGCATGCGAGAGCAAGGCGGCCCCGGCGAGGATCATCGCCATCGGGTTCGCGACGTCCTTCCCCTCGAGGGAAGGCGCCGTCCCGTGCGCCGCCTCCGCCATGAGCGCGCTCGGGACGTAGTCGTCTCCGAAGGCGACGAGGAGCGACTCCGAGCCGGCGATCGAGCCGAAGAGGGGGAGCACGAGGTCGGACAGGATGTCGCCGTCGCGATTGAGCGCTGGAATGACGAGCGGCGCCCCGCTCGACGAGACGAGGAGCGCGAACGTCGCGTCGATCAGCTGGGGCTCGTAGGGCACGTCCGGGTGCCGTGCCGCCGCCGCGTCCATCTCCTCCTTGAGCAGCCCCTCGTACACCGGGCTGACGGTGTACTTGGGCCCGCCGAACACCTTCGCGCCCGTCCGCTCCGCCTGGCGGAAGGCGAACTCGGCGACCGCGTGGCAGATCCGGCGCTCGATGCGCTCGGTCCGGAACGCGACCTCCTCCTCGCCCTCACCCTCGCGCCACTCCTTCGCGCCATACGCGTCCCCGACGGCCATCCGGACCACCGAGATCGGAGCGTGGACGCCCCCCAGCGGGACCACGCCGGGGATGCGCCGCCCGGTGCGGACTATGACCTTGCCGCCGATCTCCTCCCGGAGGATGCGGTTGGGCGACCCGACGTCTCCTGCGGCGTCGGGCGTGACGGTGGCGGCCTTGAGACCGAAGCCCTGCTCGCGGACCGCGGCCGCCGCCTCGTGCACGACTGCGTTCTCCGTCGCCCGCCGGTTCTCGAGGGACAGGTCGAACCGGGGGAAGGCGAGCTCGACTCCGACGATGTCCGCGGCGAGCACGCGGAGGGCCTCCTCCAGGAGCTCCTGCCCGGTCTGGTCGCCTTCGAGGACGGCGATCGTTCGCACCCCCGGATACTATGCGAGCGATAATCGGAGCGACATTCCCGGTTGCATTTTCGGAGCGACTTTTCTAGTGTTCCGCTCCCTGCGGAGGAAACCGAGGAGGAAATCATGGCCAGAAAGACGATTCTCGTGTGCGACAACTGTGGGAAGGAGGTCGACGAGGCCAAGGGCGCCGTGCTGCGTGTCACCTTCACGGACCCGCGGCGGGCGTCGAAGCAGGCCGACCTCTGCGACGAGTGCGCGGGCGGCATGCCGGGGCAGCAGGTCGCGCGGCGCGGCCGGAGGCCGAAAGCGGCCGCCTAAAGCCGGGGACAGTCACCGACGGTGACCGTCCCCTGGTTCTCCACTCCGGTTCTCCGCACTTTGCACAGAGTCGTCCGGCGCCGTACGAAGTCGCGGCGGAGGGCGGGACTACGATGGACGGATGGGCCTGTCGCTCGTCGTCGGGCCGGCGCACGCCGGCAAGGTCGCACTGCTCCTCGAGCGGTATCTCGACGCGCTCGTGCACGATCCCTGGCTGATCGTCCCCAACCGCGGAGACGTCGAACGAGTCGAGCATGACCTCCTGCGCCGGCGCCCGGCGCTCCTCGCAGGGCACATCGCGACGTTCGACGACCTGTTCGCGCACATCGCTGCCGGAGATGCCGGCCTGCAGCCCGTCGCCACGGACGCGCAGAGCACGATCGCCGTGCGCCGTGCGGTGGCACGAACCTCGCTCGAGAACATGGCCGCGTCCGCTGCGTCGAGGGGCTTCGCGGACTCGCTCCACGGAGTCCTCGGCGAGCTCGAGTCCGCGCTCGTCGACCCGGAACGGGTCGGTGGAGACCTCGGTGCGCTCGCGACCGCGTATGCGGAGGAGCTCGACCGGCTGGCGCTCTGGGACCCCGACGGGCTCCGCCGACGCGCGGCGCGGCGGGTCACGGAGGACTTCGGCGCCTGGGACGGCGCACCGGTGCTCGCATACGGCTTCGAGGACCTGACCGCGGCGGAGTGGGGGCTGCTCGAGGCGCTCGCGGCCCGGAGCGACGTCACGGTCTCGATCCCGTACGAGCCCGGGCGTGCGGTGTTCAGCTCGCTCGAGCGCACGGTGGAGGACCTCGCCGGACTGGCCGCCGGGGCAGTCGAGGAGCTGCCGCGGCTCCCCGCGCGGCCGGTCCCGGCCGCGCTCGACCACCTCGAGCGGGAGCTCTTCTCCGACAGCCCTGGTGTCGGCGTAGCGTTGGCAGGCGCCGTCGCGTTCCTCGAGGGCGCCGGCCTGCGGGGCACGGTCGAGCTCCTGGGCAACGAGGTGCTCCGGTCCCTCGAGGACGGGGTCGCGTCGGAGCGTGTCGCGATCGTGTGCGAATCGCCTGACCGCTGGCGCGCGCCCCTCGACGCGGTGTTTCCCACGCTCGGCATCGCGTACGCCGTCGAGCACGGCTCGCGCATGGCCGAAGCGCCGCTCGGCAGGGCGCTCCTCGCACTCCTTCGCTTCGCGTGGCAGGAGGGCACGCGTGGCGACCTCTTCACGTTCCTCCGGTCGCCGTTCTCGGGGCTGGAGCGGCGTTCGGTCGACTTCGTCGAAGGGCGGCTCCGCGGTAGGGCGGTCGTCGAGCCTGCCCGGGTCGAGGAGGAGAGCGAGCGACTGCGAGGGGCGCCCGTTCCCGCGCTCGTCGAGCTTCGGAGCGCTCGGAGCCCGGTCGCCGGGGCGCGCGTACTCGCGAGGGCGATGGTTCGGAACGCGTGGGGTCTCGAGAGCCCTCCCACGAGCGTGAGCGCACGCGTCGACGCGCGCGCGTACCAGGCGGCGTTGCGGACGCTCGACGAGCTCGACGCGCTCGCGGTCCCGAGCGGAGCGGAGATCCAGGCGGAAGACGTGCTCGCGGCGCTGGAGCGCACGCGCGTGCGGCCCGTCGGCGCCGGCGAGGCAGGTCGTGTGGCAGTGCTCGACTACGCCCGTGCCAGGACGAGGCTCTTCGACGTCGTGTTCCTGCTCGGGCTCGAGGAGGGCAGCCTTCCGCGCCGGAACCGCCCGACGCCGCTGCTCGACGACGACCTCCGTCGCGAGCTCGGCGGGAGGCTCGAGCGGCCGGACTCCGTGGAGCGAGACCGGTATCTCTTCTACACGGCGTGCACGCGCGCGCTCCGGCGGGTCGTGCTCGTGCGTGAGGCCGCGAGCGACGACGGCGTGCCGCGCGGGCCGAGCCCGTTCTGGGACGACGTGCGCTCGCTGTACGACCCGGCCGAGGTGAGCCGCGCAACCCACCGCCGAGCGCTCTCCGCTCTCACGTGGCCCCTCGACGGCGCGCCGAACGAGCGCGAGCGTCTGCGCGCGCTGGCCCGGCTCGACGTGGAGGACACGGACGGTGCGACGGCGCTCGCGGCGTCGAACGGCTGGTCGCGGCGTCTGGAGCGGGCACGCCGGGCATTCGACCGGCAGACGCGCCTGCGGAGCCCGGCGGTCCTCGACACGCTCTCGTCGCGCACCACCTTCTCGGCGACCGAGCTCGAGCGCTTCGCAGACTGCTCCTCGGCGTGGCTCGTCGAGCGCGTCGTCGCGCCGCGGAGGATCGACGCGGAGCCCGACCCCATCCTGCGCGGCCAGGTCGTGCACACCGCGCTCAATCGCTTCTACGCGAGGCTGCCCCGGGAGCTCGACTCGGAACGCGTGACCCCCGAGAACCTGGACGCGGCCCTCGGTCTCGTCCGCACCTGCCTCGACGAGGCGCTCGCCTCGGGGGTCCGGCTCGATCTGACCGACCTCCAGGCCGCAGAGCTCCGCCAGTCCCTCATCGCCGACCTCGAGGGGTTCGTCCGCGACGAGGCCGAGTCGGACGTTGCCTTCGTCCCCCGACGTCTCGAGGTCGCGTTCGGCTCCGATCGGGCCGCGCCGGAGCTGCAGCGAGGGTTGCCGCTGGGCGACGGTCTCTGGCTGTCCGGCAAGATCGACCGGATCGACGTCGATCCGTGGAGCGCTCGCGGCATCGTCCAGGACTACAAGTCGGGCAAGGGCGCGCACTCCGCGCGTGACATCGACCGGGACGTGAGGCTCCAGATCCCCCTCTACGTCCTCGCGCTCCGCGACCTGGTCGGCCTCGAGCCGCTGGGCGGCATCTACCGCGCGCTCTCCGGGAAGCGCGTGACGCGCGGAATGCTGCGCGAGTCCGCACACGAGGATCTTCCCGGGTTCGCGAAGGACGACTACCTGGACGAGGACGCCTTCTGGACGCAGGTCGAGGCGGCCCGCGACCGCGCCGCAACGAACGCCCAGCGCATTCGCGCCGGGGACGTGCACCACGACCCGCGCTGGGACGGTCAGTGCCCGGCCTGGTGCGACCTGTGGCCGATCTGCCGGGTGCAGCGGGCATGACGGTCGTCGAACAGGCACCCGGGCTGAACGTGGAGCAGCTCGCCGCAGTCGAGGCGACGGGCAACGTATTCGTCTCGGCCGGGGCGGGGACGGGAAAGACCTCCGTGCTCGTCGAGCGCTACGTGCGCGCGGTGTGCGACCAGGGGCTCGATGTCGACTCGATCCTCGTCATCACCTACACGCGGAAGGCGGCAGGGGAGCTGCGCGCCCGGATCCGCGCCGCGCTCGTGGCGCGCGGCCGGCCAGACCTCGCCCGCGCGCTCGACGGCGCCTGGGTCTCGACCATCCACGGCTTCTGTAACCGGATCCTCAGGGCGCACCCGTTCGCGGTCGGCCTCGACCCGCGCTTCCGCGAGCTCGACGACTCCGGCGGGGCGGTGCTCCGCGGCGAGGCGTTCGAGCGCGCGTTGCATGGCGTTCTGCGCGACGGGCGACCCGGAGCGCCTGCGCCTGCTGGCCACCTATCGGGCCGACGGGCTCAGGCGCATGCTCACGGGCGTCTACGAGACCCTTCGCTCCGCGGGGGGCGAGCTCGTGCTCGAGCTCGGGCCCCGGCCGAGCGTCGCGGAGGCCGTCGCGAGGTTCCGCGAGGAGGCCACCTGCCTGGCCGGCGAGCCCTCGTCCACCGAGAACCAGCGGCGGACGGCGACCGAGGGACTCCGCGTCGTCACCGAGGGAGTACTGCCGGAGCGGGTCGTCGATCTCTCCGGCCTCGTCTGCCGTGGAGCCCGCGCGGCGTCGTACGAGCAGGCGCGAAAGGCGCTCGAGCGCGCCGCCCTCGAGGATCTGGCCGCGGGCGACCGCGACCTCCTGCAGGAGCTCCTGGAGCGCTTCGCGGAGGAGTACGCGGCCGCGAAGCGCCGTGAGTCGGCGGTGGACTTCGAGGACCTCCAGCTCGCGGCGCGCGACCTCCTCCGCGACGACGAGGCCGTTCGAGACGCCGTGCGTCTCCGCTTCCGGCTCGTCATGGTGGACGAGTTCCAGGACACGAACCGCCTGCAGTGCGAGATCGTCGACCTCGTCGCGCATCCGGAAGCGACGGAGGTCTTCACGGTCGGCGACGAGTTCCAGTCCATCTACGGCTTCCGGCATGCCGATGTCGACGTGTTCCGCGAACGGCGGGCGCGAGCGGAGAACCTCCTCACCCTTCGCAGCAACTACCGGTCCCGCCCGCAGGTCCTCGCCGCCGTGAACTTCCTCTTCGCGGGCGCGTTCGGCGACGAGTACCAGCCCCTCACGGCCTCGGCGGAGTTCGCGGACCCGGTGTTCGGTCATCCCGTCGAGCTCCTCGTGACCGACAAGACGGGGTATCGGGACGTGCAGGAGCACTGGCGGCAGGGAGAGGCGAGACGGATCGCCGCGCGGGTGAAGGAGCTCGTCGAGGCGGGCGAGGCGCTGCCGGGCGAGATCGTCGTGCTCTTCGCCGCGGGAACGGATGCCGAGCGCTACGAGGAGGCGTTGCGACGGGAAGGGCTGCCGACCTATCGAGCGACCGGTCGCGGGTACTTCGGGCAGCAGCAGGTCGCCGACCTGCTCGCCTACCTCCGTCTGCTGCACAACCGGTACGACGACGTCGCGCTCGCCACGGTCCTCGCGTCGCCCTTCGTCGGCGTCTCGAACGACGCCCTCGTCCTCGTGCGGCGTGGGGCTCCCCGGCGTCCGCTCTTCACGGCGCTCGAGCGGGGTCTGCCCGACGGCCTCGCGGCCGCGGACGAGCGCCTGCTGCGGGCGTTCCTGCAGCGCTACGACCGCCTCTCCCGGCTCTCGACCCGCGTCGGCCTCGAGCGGCTGTGCGAGCAGGTCGTCGCGGAGCACGACTACGACCTCGCCGTGCTGGCTCGCTGGGACGGCTCGCGCCGGTTCGCGAACCTCCGCAAGCTCGGGCGGCTCGCCCGCGAGTACGAGGCGATCCGTGGGGGCGACATCGGCGGCTTCGTGCGCTTCGTGCGCGAGCAGGAGGCGCTCGGAGGAAGGGAGCTGGAGGCGGTTGCGGAGGAGGAGGGCGCCGACGCCGTGCGCCTGCTCACGATCCACGCGGCCAAGGGCCTCGAGTTCAAGGTCGTGATCGTGGCGGACGCCGGCCGGGACGTCGGCGGCCCGCGGAGCGGCGACGAGATCGTCGCGCTCTCCGACGGGCGCTTCGGCTTCCGGATGGTCCATCCGACCCGGGGCGAGCGGCGGCCGGTCTTCGACTTCGAGGAGGTGCGCAAGGCGGAGCAGCGCGAGGAGCGCGCGGAGCGGCTGCGCCTCTACTACGTCGCCATGACGCGGGCGATCGACCGCCTGATCGTGTCGGGTGCGATCGACCTCGAGCGCAGCGCCGACCGCGAGACGCCGATCGGCTGGGTGCTCGATCGCCTCGAGGCGCAGGAGACGGTCGTGACCGCGACGGACGCGCCGGTCGAGATCGAGCGGGGAGACGCGCGCTTCGTGCTGCGCGTCGGCCGGCACGAGCCCGCGGTCGCGGCGGAGGCGCCCGCAGCGGACGAGACGCAGCTCGCGCTCTTCGGCGACACGCCGTCCGGGTACGCCCCCGTCGGGGTGGAGCTTCCTCCGCTCGCGATTCCGCCCGATCCGCCGCTTCACGACGTCCGCCGACTGTCGTACAGCGCGCTGGCCCTCTTCGAGCGCTGCTCCTACAGGTACTTCGCGGAGCGCGTGCTCGGCCTGGCCCCGGTCGCAGAGCCCGTGGCCGCCGGCGCAGGACGTACCGAGCTTGCCGCGACGGAGATCGGCGACGCGGTCCACCGACTCCTCGAGCTCGTGCCGCTCGACCACCCGGCGGCCCCGGAGCGCCCGGAGCTCGAACGGACGGTGCTCGGCTGGTATCCGTCGGCGGACGGCGCGGAGCTCGACCGGATCGAGGCGCTCGTGCAGGCGTACGTGGTATCCGGGCTGGCTCGGCGGCTGGCGGCTCTCGAAGGCGCACGGCCCGAGCGTCCGTTCTCGTTCGAGCACGACGGCGTGCTCCTGCACGGACGTCTCGACGTGCTGTGGCGCGACGGGGTGCGCGCGCTCGTCGCCGACTACAAGTCGAACGTCCTCGAGGGCGCGGAGCCGACGGAGGTTGTCGAGGCCGAGTACCGGCTTCAGCGCCTCGTGTACGCGATCGCGTGCCTCCGGGACGGCGCGGAGGAGGTCGAGGTCGTGTACCAGTTCCTCGAGCGGCCGGAGGACGTCGTGTCCGCGACCTTCCGTCGCGCCGACCTCGAGGGCCTCGAGGTCGAGCTGTCGGCCGCGATCGCACGGATCCGGGCGGGCGACTTCCGGCCTACGCCGAGCGAGTTCGTCTGCGCGGGGTGCCCGGCGCTCGACCTCGTCTGCGCCGGGCCGCGCCTTCTCCTCCACGAACGAGATAGCCTCGTGCCGTGCGGATCGCGGCGATCAGCGACGTCCACGGGAACCTACCGGCGCTCGAGGCGGTGCTGGCCGAGATCGAGCGGGAGGCACGCGATGGCGATCGTGGTCGTCGGCGACACGATCTCGGGACCGTGGCCGGTCGAGGCGTTCGACCGGGTCGCGGGGAGCGCGACCCACGTCGTTCGCGGCAACGCCGATCGAGAGGTCGTCGAGCGCGGAGAGCGGTTCGGGCCGCTGGCGACGTGGTGCGCGGATCGCCTGGGCGAGGCGCGGCTCGCCACGGCTGCCGCATGGCCGTTGACGAGCAAGCTGGAGCTCGACGGCCTCGGACGGACCCTTGCATGCCATTCGACGCCGGAGTCGGACGAGCCGATCTACACGCGGATCACGCCCGAGCACGAGCTGCTCGAGCTGCTCGGCGCCGTCGATGCCGACATCGTGCTCTGCGGGCACACGCACATGCAGTACGACCGGCGTCTGTCGACCGGGTTGCGCGTCGTCAACCCCGGGAGCGTCGGGATGCCGTACGAGGGGCGGCCGGGCGCGTACTGGGCGCTGCTCGGGCCAGACGTCGAGTTCCGGAGGACCGAGTACGACGCCCGAGCCGCGGTCGAAGCGATCCGCGCGCTCGGGGCGCCGGTCGACGGGCGGCTCACGACGTACCTCGTCGACCCGCCGACCGCGGAGACGACGACCGAGTACTTCGAGTCGCTCCGTGGCGCGTAGCTACATCGGCGAGGCGCGCCGGCGCGGGGTCGGCCGGCGACGCGAGCGCATCGCCCCGATCGTCGAGAGGCTGGCGCTCGAGCACGCCGATGCCTCGATCGCGCTGCGCTTCCGCTCGGACCTCGAGCTTCTCGTGTCGGTGATGCTCTCCGCCCAGACGACGGACGCGAACGTCAACCGGGTCACGCCCGCGCTCTTTGCGAAGTACCGACGGCCGGAGGACTACCTCGCCGTTCCCCAGGAGGAGCTCGAGCGGGACATCTACGCGACAGGCTTCTTCCGGCAGAAGACGAAGGCCATCCGCGGGACGATGCGGATGCTCCTCGAGGAGTTCGACGGCCGCGTGCCGCGGCGCCTGGACGAGCTCGTCCGGCTGCCCGGCGTCGCCCGCAAGACCGCGAACGTCGTCGCCGCGGAGCTCGGGCACACGCAGGGGATCGTCGTCGACACGCACGTCCGCCGGCTCTCGCAGCGGCTCGGCCTCACGAGGAACGACGATCCCGTGAAGATCGAGCGAGACCTGCAGCGGGTCGTCCCGCGCGCAGACTGGGCCCGCTTTCCGCATCTCCTGATCTGGCACGGCCGGCGCGTCTGCGACGCGCGGCGTCCGCGGTGCGAGGACTGCGTGGTCGAGGACCTCTGCCCGTCGAGCCGCCTCGGGCTCGTCAGATCTCCAGCACGTCGAGCCAGGCGTGCCCGGGATGGGCGAGCGCCAGCGCCTCCCTGAGCCACCGACGCTGCGAGGGCCCGAGCAAGGGAAGCGTCACCTCGAGGTCCGCTTCGTCCTTCTCCGCGGAGGCACCGGCCTTGAACAGCAGCACGATCTCCGGGCGCAGGTACGGGATGCCCTCCTCGCTGCGGGCGTAGGCACGCGCGACGGGGAGCCGGATTCGCGGATCCCTGCGGAAGACCCAGCTATCACCCTCCCAGGGCTCGCGGAAGACGTCGAGGCGCCACGCACCCGAGCCGGGGTCTCGGACCCACGTCTGGTGGTGCGCGCGGAGCGCCTCCTCCGTCGCGGGCCTCGCGAGGCCGCCGCCGACGACGAGGAGCTCGTATCCGGGCAACGCGCGGCGAAGCGCCTCGAAGCCCGATGCGCTCATCGCGGCCTCGATGTCTCGGTGGTGGCGCGTGTGGCGGCCGAGGGCGAGGTCGATCGCCCAGCCGCCGGCGATGAACCACGGCTCCTCCAGCGCGTGGAGGCGCTCGCGCACCTCGAGCGGGGTCCAGGGCTCCCAGAGAGCGAGGTCCGGGACGAAGCCCTGCTCCGGAACCTCGCTCAGATCCAGCGCCGCCAGCGATAGACCGCGAGCTGGAGGATCGTGGAGCAGACGATGAGCGAGAGGGACACGCCGATCTTCCAGTAGGGGTCGTTGAACGCGCCCACGAAGTTCTGCCCGTAGAAGCCGACGATGAGCGTGGGCAGGAGCAGGAGCGACGCGATCACGGTGAGCGTCTTCACGACCTCGTTCTGGTTCTCGGCGATCAGGGACTGGTGGTAGTCGCGCGAGCTCGAGAGCAGCTCCCGTGCCACGTCCAGCTCCTCGGCCGCACGCACGAGCGTGTCGTACGTGTCGGCGAACTGCCGCTCGACCGGCTCCGGAAAGAGGGTGTCGGAGCTCACGTCGAGCGTCCGGTCGACGACGCGGCGGGCTGCCGAGCGCGTGGCTCCGACGGCGCGTCGCGCATGGATGAGCTCGTGACGGAGCGTCGAGAGCCGTCGGCGCACCCGTGCGCTCGGCCAGTCCTCGATGTGGTCCTCGAGCTCGTCGATCTCACCGTCCGCCGCGTCCACCACGTCGAGGAAGGACTCCGCCACGTCGTCCACGAGCCTGTGCACGAGCTGCCCGACGGAGGCCCCCTCGGCAGCGCGTAACGGGGCCGGGTCCCACGGCTCGCCGCCGGACGGTGTCTTGCGCACGGTCACGAGGAGCTCGGCGGTCGCCACGATCCCGATCTCGCGGCCGACGAGCCGGTCCTCCTCGGGGAGCGGGAGAAACGAGACGAGCACGCCGAAGACGTACGCCCCGTGGCCCTCCAGGAACGCTCGGGGCCTCTCGTCCGCCGGGGCCGCGAGGGCCTCCACGACGTCGGGGTCGACGTGGGTCGGGAGCGACGAGAGAAGCTCGTCCCGGCTCGGATCGACGAGGTCGAGCCAGCGCGCGGCCACGAACGGCGAGGGTAGCGAGCGCTGCGGTCGGAGAGGCGGCGCGGGGTGCTGCGGCTACGCGGAGGAAGTGGCCAGCTCGAGCTGGTGGCGCCGCTCCTCGAGGTACCGCTGGGCGTCCAGGGCCGCCATCGTGCCGGACCCGGCAGCGGTGACCGCCTGCCGGTACGTGTGGTCCTGGACGTCTCCGGCCGCGAACACGCCGGGGATGTTCGTGCGCGTCGACCCTGGCTCCGCCACGAGGTAGCCCTGCTCGTCGTGGTCGAGCCAGTCGAGGAAGAGCGCGCTCGACGGGTCGTGCCCGACCGCGACGAACAGCCCGTCCGCCTCGAGGTCACGGGTTTCGCCGGTGACGGTGTCGCGCAGCCGGACGCCGGTCACGCGACCCTCGTCGCTGCCGAGGACCTCGTCCACGACGGCGTTGAAGACGATCTCGATCTTCTCGTTCGCACACGCGCGGTCGATCATGATCGGCGACGCGCGGAACTCGTCCCGGCGGTGGACGATGACGACCTTCCGCGCGAAGCGGCTCAGGAAGCCCGCTTCCTCCATCGCCGAGTCGCCTCCGCCGACGACGACGACGACCTTGTCCCGGAAGAACGCGCCGTCGCAGGTCGCGCAGTACGAGACGCCGCGGCCCTGGAGTGTCTGCTCCGAGGGGAGCCCGAGCTGCCGGGCGCTCGCGCCGGTGGCGACGATGACCGCGTCAGCGAGGTGCTCGTCCTCGCCGACGAAGACCCGGTACGGCGCTTCCGTGAAGTCGACCCGGGTGACGTCGTCGGTGACGAACTCGGCGCCGAAGCGCTCGGCCTGGCGTCTGAAGTCGGCCATCATCGCGGGGCCGAGGACGCCGTCGGCGTAGCCCGGGTAGTTCTCGACGTCGCTCGTGATCATGAGCTGACCGCCCCAGTTGAAGCCCTCGATGACGAGGGGGCGGAGGTTCGCGCGGGCGGTGTAGAGCGCGGCCGTGTATCCGGCCGGGCCGCCGCCGATGATGATCACGTCTCGAACGTGCTTCATGCGTGCCTTTCGTACGGTAGCCCTGCGTCGCGGGGCCTGCTCACGAGAACGACCGGGCGCCGCGCGATCTTCCCTCCCTCACGCGGCGTCGGCGCCGCTCGCGAGCACCTCGAGAGCGGGCTGCTCGGGATCGACGAGCTCTGCGGCCGTGACCGCACGGGCCTGACGCTCGATCGGCTGCAACTCCGGGGGCTCGACGCCGGTGATCCCGTGCCGCTCGAACCGGCGCGCCTGCACGAGCACCTGGCGCTCCAGGGAGCCGACCGTCTCGTTGTACGCCTTCACGGCGCCGTCCAGCGACTTGCCGAGCCGCGTGACGTGGGCGCCCATCGTCGCGAGCCGCTTGTACAGCTCCCGGCCGAGCTCGCTGACCTCCCGCGCGCTCTCGGCGATGGTCTCCTGCTGCCAGGTCATCGCGACGGTGCGGAGCAGGACCATGAGCGTGCTCGGCGAGGCGAGGATGACGTTCGAGCTCCACGCGTACTCCTGGAGCGACGGATCGTGCTCGTGCGCGGCGCGAAGGTACGACTCGTCCGGGAGGAACATGACGACGATGTCCGGCGACGGGTCGAACTGGCGCCAGTACCCCTTTGCCGAGAGCTTGCCGACGTGGTCGCGAACCTGACGGGCATGGTCCGCGAAACGCTGCTGGCGCTCGGCCTCGTCGGACGTCTCGAAGGCGTCGAGGTAGGCCACGAGCGGCGCCTTCGCGTCGATGACGACGTGCTTCCCGCCGGGGATGCGCACGACGAGGTCGGGTCGCAGCATGCCTTCCTCGTTCGAGGTCGTCACCTGCGTGACGTAGTCGCAGTACTCGACCATCCCCGCGTACTCGACGACGTTGCGGAGCTGCGCCTCGCCCCAGCGCCCGCGCACGTGGGGAGTACGAAGGGCGTTCGTGAGGCTCCCCGCCCGTTCCGCGAGCGTCGAGACCTGCGTCCGCAGCTCGCCGTAGGACTCGTTGCGCACGCGCTCCACGCTCCGGAGCTGCACATCCATGCGCTCCAGGGACTCCTTGAGCGGCCGCACCTGCCCCGAGAGGCGCGCGTCGGCGAGCTCGAGGAACCGTGCGCTGTTCGCGTCGAGCGCCTGCGTGGAGAGGTTCGTGATCGCCGCCGCCAGGCGGTCGTCGAAAGCGCCCCGCTCGACCGACAGCTCTGCCTCCGCCCCGGCGAGCGCGCGCTGGAGCTCGATGACCTCCTGCGTGCGCCGGCGGCGCTCGACCAGAGCGGGCCGGAGGAGGAGGAGGGCGCCGATCGCGCCCACTGCGAGACCGGTGAGGAGGGCGAGGATGACCATCGGGTCGACGAACGGTAGTCGGGCGGGCGGACGGCTCTCCTTATCCCGCGGACAGGCCCGTGGCGCAACCGGGACGCAACGGAGGCTGCTGCTACCCTCGCACGCGGCATGGCCCAGAAGCCCCGCGTCAAGGCGCCTTCCCAGCGGTCGGCCCCGCAGTCGAGCGGAGACGGCGGGAGTCGCCGTGTCCTGTACGTGATCGCCGCGGCCGGCGCGGCGCTCGTCGCGATCGGGGCGGTCGTCGCCCTCGTCGGGTTCGGCGGAGGGAAGGATCCTCGCGGCGCGCTCGAGGCCGCCGGCTGCACGCTCGTGAGCTATCCCGGCGTGTCGCAGGACCACATCGACGACCCGGCGGCACGCCCCAAGTCCTGGAACTCGTTCCCGCCCACGTCGGGCCCGCACTTCGTAACGCCTGCCGTGTACGGCTTCTACGACGAGCCGGTCGAGCTCGCCCGGACCCTCCACGGGCTCGAGCACGGCGGCGTGTTCATGCTCTACGGGCCCAAGGCGCCGGCCGGCACCGCCGAGGCGCTACGGAAGATCTACGACCGCGACCCGCGGGGCTTCGTCGTCGCCCCCCTGCCGGAGCTCGGCAAGACGATCGCGCTCGGGGCGTGGACATCCGACAGCACCGGCGGCAGCGAGTTCGGGACGGGTCACCTCGCCAAGTGCACGAAGGTCGACACCGACGCGTTCAACCAGTTCGTCGACGCGTATCGTGGCCGCGGCCCGGAGGGGACGCCGCTCGACCTGCTCCGCCCCGGGAGCACGTAGGACCCGGTCACTACACTCGTTCCGCCGGGGTGGCGGAACGGGTGAGACGCGCCCGCCTTAAAAGCGGGTGTCCCCTCGGGGGCGTGCGGGTTCGAGTCCCGCCCCCGGCATGCAGTTGTGCGCCAGATCGGCGCGAAGATCCTGAAGGCGGTCGTTTCGCGACCGCTTGGGAACGGTGACTGTCACCGCAGGTGACAGTCACCGGCTTTCTGGTTCGCCCGCTCGCGAGGTCTCCGAAGGAGGCCGCGCAGAAGGATCCCGAAGCGGCCGCTGCTTCGTGACCGCGGCCGGGGGTCGAGCGATCGGCCGCCGGTAGACTCGGCGCGCCGTGGCGAGCCTTCCCGACGAGCTTGCACACGCCCAGCTCGAATGGGACGCGCCGCTCTACCGCATGGCGGTCGCGCAGTTCGACCAGGCCGTCGCGGTCGCGGACATCCCGGAGTGGATCGCCGAGCGGTTCCGCTATCCCGAGCGCGCCGTCATCCTCAGCATCCCCGTCCGGATGGACGACGGGCGCCGTGTCGTCTTCCCCGGGTACCGCGTCCAGCACTCGAGCGTCCTCGGCCCGACGAAGGGCGGCATCCGGTACGACTCGGAGGTCACGCTCGGCGAGTGTGCCGCCCTCGCGATGTGGATGACCTGGAAGTGCGCGCTGCTCCGCCTTCCCTACGGAGGCGCGAAGGGCGGCGTCCGCTGCGATGCGCGCACGCTCTCGCCGGGCGAGGTCGAGCGCCTGACGCGGCGGTTCACCTCGGAGCTGCTGCCGATCATCGGGCCGCAGGAGGACATCCCGGCGCCGGACATGGCGACGAACGAGCAGACGATGGCGTGGATGATGGACACGTACTCGATGCAGCTCGGGTACGCGGTGCCGGAGATCGTCACCGGGAAGCCGATCGCGATCGGCGGCTCCGTCTTCCGGCACGAGGCGACCGGCGCCGGCGTCGTGATGGTGCTGGCGCGCGCCTGCGAGCGGTTGGGATGGCCCGTCGCCGGAGCAGCGCTGCGTCGTCCAGGGCTTCGGGAACGTCGGGTCGATCGCCGCGCACGAGCTGCACGAGCTCGGCGCGACGGTGGTCGGCGTGTCGGACATCTCCGGAGGCATCCACGCGGAGGACGGTCTCGACATACCGGCGCTGCAGGCGTACGCGCGAGAGCACGGCTCACTGGAGGGATGCGACGCGGGGCGCCGGCTCACGAACGAGGAGCTGCTCGAGCTCGAGTGCGACATCCTCGTCCTCGCGGCTCGCGAGGATCAGGTCACGGGCGACAACGCGGCGGACGTGAGGGCGCGGATGATCGTGGAGGGAGCGAACGGCCCGACCTCGTTCGAGGCGGACGAGATCCTCCGCGAGCGCGGGATCCCGATCCTCCCGGACATCCTCACGAACGCGGGCGGCGTCACCGTCTCGTACTTCGAGTGGGTGCAGGACCTCGGGCGGATCTTCTGGACGCGCGACGAGATCCGGGCGAAGCTCGCCGAGAAGCTCTCCGACGCGTTCGACCGGGTCTGGGACCTCTCCGAGGATCGGCGCGTGACGCTCCGCCAGGCGGCGCTCGCCGCAGGGATCCGCGAGGTCTCCGCCGCCCTCGACGCGAGGGGGATCTTCCCGTGACCAACGCTCGCCTTCGGCTCGCGTTCGCGGGGGAAACCATGTTTCCCCGACGTGCCCCCTTCTTCTCGAAAGCGTGGGGAGCCTTCCGGTTCCCAATGCCCCTCCCCGCTCACGGGTCGGAGGCCGGCCCGTGACCTCCGTGAGAGAGGCGATGGTCTCGAACCCCGGCCAGCTGCCGGCGGACGCGTCCGCCCAGGCCGCGGCCGAGCTGCTGCAGCGGCCGGAGGTGCGCGCCGTGTACGTGACGGAGGAGGAGCGGCTCGTCGGCGTCGTGACCCGCAAGACGCTCGTGCGCGAGGTCGTGGCGTCCGGGCGTGATCCCGCGGGGACGTCCCTGGGCGAGATCGCCGAGGCGCCCCACTACACGATCGGCCCGGACGTCGCGCTGGAGGACGCGTTCCGGTTCCTCGAGCAGGAGGACGCGGAGCGGGTGCCGGTCGTGGACGAGCACGACCGGCTGATCGGAGTGCTCTCGCGAAGCGTGCTCCAGCGTCGCCTGGCCGAGGACGAGGAGCCGCCGGAGGAGCTCGACGAGCCTCCGGACCTCCCGCCCGCGGCGTAGACGACCCGCAGGCACGCTGCGAAGATCCGCGGATGACCTGCCCGCACTGCGGAGAGGAGAACCCGGAGCGTGCGCGCTTCTGCCTCGCGTGCGGCCAGTCACTCGAGGTCGCCGCGCCCGCGGGGGAGGAGCGCAAGGTCGTCTCCGTGCTGTTCGTCGACCTCGTCGGGTTCACCAGCCGCTCCGACCGGGCCGACCCGGAGGACGTGCGGGCGACGCTGCGCCCCTACCACGAGCGGGTGAAGGCCGACATCGAGCGGTTCGGCGGGACCGTCGAGAAGTTCATCGGCGACGCGGTCATGGCCGTCTTCGGGGCTCCCGTCGCCCACGAGGACGACGCCGAGCGCGCGGTCCGCTCCGGGCTCCGGGTCCTCGAGACGATCGAGGAGCTCCGCGAGGAAGGTCTCGAGCTCTCCGTGCGCGCCGCGGTCACGACCGGCGAGGCCGTCGTCGCGCTCGGTGCGCGCCCGGAGCGCGGCGAGGGCATCGTCACGGGCGACGTCGTCAACATCGCCGCCCGCCTGCAGTCGGCCGCTCCGGTGGGCGACGTCCTCGTCGACGAGACGACGATGCGGGCGACGGAGGGCGCGATCACCTACGAGCCCCTCGAGCCGGTCGTCGCGAAGGGCAAGGCGGATCCGATCCCCGTCTGGCGCGCGACGGACGCGCGGAGCCGCGTCGGCCAGCCCGAGGCCGCGACGCACACGCCGTTCGTCGGCCGCGAGCACGAGCGCACGCTCCTGCTCGAGACGTTCCTCCGCGCGGAGCGCGAGTCGTCGGTGCAGCTCGTCACCGTGTTCGGCGAGCCGGGCATCGGCAAGAGCCGGCTCGTAACCGAGCTGCGCACGACGCTCGACGACCGGCCGGACATCGTCACCTGGAGACACGGCCGCTGCCTGCCGTACGGCGAGGGGATCACGTTCTGGGCGCTCGGCGAGATCGTCAAGGCCGAGGCCGGCATCCTCGAGTCCGACGACCAGGACCTGGCGGCCTCGAAGCTCAGGCGAGACCGTCGCGGGCCTCGTCGAGGACGAGTCGGAACGTGCGTGGTTCGACTCGCGCCTGGGGCCGCTGGTCGGTGCCGGTGGCGACGGGGCGGCCGTCTCGCGGGACGAGGCGTTCACCGCCTGGCGCAGGTTCCTCGAGGCGCTCGCGGCGAAGCGGCCATGCGTCCTCGTCGTCGAGGATCTCCACTGGGCGGACGAGGCGCTTCTCGAGTTCCTCGAGCACCTCCTCGACTGGAGCATGCCCGTGCCGCTCCTTCTGCTCTGCACCGCCCGGCCGGAGCTCTACGAGCGCAGGCCGAGCTGGGGAGGAGGGAAGCGCAACGCGACCACGATCTCGCTCTCTCCGCTCTCCAGGGAGGAGTCCGGGCGGCTGCTGCAGGTCCTCCTCGACCGCACGCTCCTGCCGGCCGAGGTGCAGATTGCGCTGCTCGAGCGCGCGGGCGGGAACCCGCTCTACGCCGAGCAGTTCGCGCGGATGCTCGCGGAGCGGGGGGACGTGGAGGGCCTGGCCGTGCCCGAGACCGTGCACGCGCTCGTCGCCGCGCGCCTCGACACGCTCCGTCCTGAGCTCAAGGCGCTCCTCCACGATGCGGCCGTGGTGGGCAGGGTGTTCTGGTCGGGGGCGGCGGCTGCGGTTGGAGGGCGCGAGCGGGACGGCCGCGCGCCGCGACCTGAACGAGCTCGTGCACCGCGAGTTCGTCCGTCCGGTGCGCGTCTCCTCGATCGAGGGCGAGGAGGAGTTCGCGTTCTGGCACGCCCTCGTCCGCGACGTCGCCTACCAGCAGATCCCGCGCGCGCCGCGTGCCGAGAAGCATGTCGCCGTCGCACGCTGGGTCGAGCAGACGGCGGGGGAGCGCGTCGCCGACCATGCGGAGATCCTCGTCCACCACTACGGCGAGGCGCTCGACCTGACGGCGGCCGCAGGGCTCGAGACGCGGGAGCTCGGCAACGGCCTCCTGCGCTTCCTCCTCCTTGCGGGCGAACGAGCGGCGCACCTCGACACTTCAGCCGCCGAGTCGTACTACCGGCGGGCCGTCGGTCTCGCAGGCGACGACGAGCACGCGCTCGCGACGGCGCGGGCAGGGCTCGCCGAGATCCTCGTCCACCGTGGGCAGTTCGCCGAGTCGGTCGCGCTGTACGAGCTGGCGGTCGAGTCGTTCCGGTCGCTCGACGAGCGCGCGGCCGGGAGGACGCTGAACCAGCTGGCGACCCTCGCGTGGCAGGTGGGCGACGTGGCGGGCGCCGAGCGCCTCGCCCAGGAAGCCATCGCGATGCTCGAACGGAACTCCGCCGGCCCGGAGCTGGTCTACGTCTACGGCTCCGAAGCGCTCCGCTGTGCGATCGCGGGCCGCTTCGCCGAGGCGACGCCTCTCATCGAGAAGGGCTCGGCGCTTGCTGACGAGCTCGGGGTCGAGGACGTCACGATCCTCGCGAACGCGCGCGCGAGCGTCGCCGGGTACCAGGGTGATCCGGCGGCTCTCGAGTACCTGCGAGACGCGATCGAGCTCGGCCTGCGCCTGGGCCTCGGGCGCTCGACCGCGATCGCGAAGAACAACCTCGGCGACGGGCTCGGGTACTTCGTGGGGATGCGAGAGGCCCTGGCGCAGTGGGAGGACGCAATCGAGTTCTCGCGCGGCCGCGGGCTCCGAGAGACCGAGATGTGGCAGCGGGGGGAGCGCCTGCGCGCGCTGTACCACCTCGGCGAATGGGACGAGCTGCGGAGCGAGGCCGACGACGTCCTGGTCTGGGACGAGCGAACAGGCGGTGGGCAGCTCGGCGTCGTCGCCCGTATCGACCTGGCGAACGTGCTCGTGCACCGCGATGCGGTCGACGACGCCCGCGCGCACGTGGAGGCGCTCCTGCCGAAGGCCCGCGAGAGCGGCGATCCCCAGGTGCTCGTCCCCGGGCTCTCCGCCGCGGCGCTCGTCGCCGCGGCGCTCGGGGACGACGCACGTGCGCTCGCGCTCGTGCGGGAGCTCGAGGAGCTGACGCGCGCGACGCCGACGTTCCGCGACTTCTGCCTCGTCTGGCCGTCCAGGATCGCCGTAGCCGCGGGCGACCCGACGCTCGTCGCCGCGTTCCTCGATGCCGATGAGTACGACGCGGCGTGGAACGGCTGCGCCCGTAGGACCGGCCGCGCGGTGCTCGCCGAGGCGGAGGGGCGAGCCGACGAGGCCGCGACCCTGTACCGCGACGTGGCCGAGCGCTGGGAGGCGTACGGCAGCCTCGTCGAGCGCGGCTACGCGCTCCTCGGGCTCGGGCGCTGCGGTGACGCGAAGGCGCTGGTCGAGGGACAGGCGATCTTCGCCGGTCTCGGCGCGTCGCCCGTCGTCGCGCAGGCCGCCTAGGGGCGACGCTTTCCTCGCGTGTAGGGGCGAGGCATGCCTCGCCCGCGCTCAGCAGCAGGTGTACGCGCCGGGGGGCGCTGCGCCCTCCTCGGGCTCCGGCAGCTCCGCCGCCGCATACGCCGCGCCGTGCAGGATGTCGCGCTCCGACACCTCGATCTCCTCGAGTCCGTAGGCGTCCATGATCTCGCGCAGCACGACGACGCCTGCGACGATGACCGGTGCGCGCCCCGGCTCGATGCCCGGCACGCGGAGACGCTCCTCGAGCGTCATGGCCGCGAGCCGTTCGAGCTGGGCTGCGACCGACGAGCGGGCGATCCGGTGGCCGTGTGTCCTCCGTGGGTCGTACTCGTGGTCGCCGCGGTCGAGCGTGGCCAGCGTCGTCACGGTGCCGGCGACGCCGATCGCGCTCCGCGCGGCGAGCGCGGGCAGGAGCGAGCGCACGTGCGCCGCGGCCCCGGCGAGCTCGCCCGGCTCCGGCGGGTCGGAGTGGAGGAACCGCTCCGTGACGCGGACGCAGCCGACGTCGAGGCTCGTCGAGCGCGTCGGGCCCTCTGCGGCGACGAGCACGAGCTCGGTCGAGCCGCCGCCGATGTCGACGAGCAGCGTTCCCGCCTCGAGCCGGCGTCCGGCGGTGACGCCACGGACCATCAGCGCCGCTTCCTCGCCTCCGTCGAGCAGGCGCGTCGTGAACCCGTAGCTCCACTCGATCTCGCCGAGGAAGGCCTCCCCGTTGTCGGCGTCGCGCACGGCGCTCGTGGCAATCGCCAGCGTTCGCGTCGCGCCGAGCGCCTCCAGCTCCCGGCGGTACTCGGTCAGGCAGTTGCGCACCCGGGCGATCGGAAGCGGGAGGAGGCGGCCCCGCTCGTCCACGCCCTCGCCCAGCTTCGTGATGGTCAGGCGCCGGACGACCTCGTCGAGCCGGTCGCCGTCCACGTCCGCGACGAGGAGGCGGGTCGAGTTCGTCCCGAGGTCGACCGCGGCGACCCGGGTCACAGTGGAAGGAAGACGCGAAGCCAGCGAACGCGCTCCTGCGAGCGCTCGAGGGCGTCGCGCAGGACCTGGAGCCGTGCCTGCGAGACGTGCAGGCGCTCGAGCGCAAGCTGGAGGTTGTGGCTCGAGGCGTCGGCCTCGGCGAGCAGACGCTCCGTTCGGGCGCTCCGCTCCTCGAACTTCTCGAGCTCGGCGGTGAACCGCCGGCCGGTCGCCTTCGAGGCCCGGAACAGGCCGAGGCCCCTGACGACGGCGAACACCGTGGCGACGAGGACGAGCGCGAGCCCGGCGAGGAAGGACGCGAGCACCATGACTGCCGGCGATCGTACCAAGCGATCTTCAGGATCCATGTGGGGCCAGTTCGGATCCAGAAAGACGGGGGTATAAGCCGCCAATGCGCTCTTGCTGGCGTCCGAACGGTCATCTAGGATCCGATATGTCAACGTACTGGACACAATCGAGCGGGGGAGGCGGGCGATGAAAGCGAACGGGACGGGAGCGCCGGATCGCTGGGCGGGGATCGAGCGCCCGTACACGGGGGGCGACGTCGAGCGGCTGCGCGGTCGCTTCCGGATCGAGCACACGATCGCGCGCCTCGGCGCCGAGCGGCTCTGGCGGCTCCTCCACGACGAGCCCTACGTCGCCGCCCTCGGGGCGCTGACCGGAGTGCAGGCCGTGCAGATGGTCAAGGCGGGCCTGCAGGCGATCTACGTGTCGGGGTGGCAGGTCGCCGGCGACGCGAACCTCGCCGGGCAGACGTACCCGGACCAGAGCCTCTACCCGGTCTCGAGCGCCCCTGCGCTCGTGGAGCGGATCTCGAATGCGCTGCTCCGCGCCGATCAGATCGACGCCGCCGAGGACCGAAACGGGACGTACTGGCTCGCCCCGGTCGTGGCCGACGCAGAGGCCGGGTTCGGCGGCCCGTTGAACGCGTTCGAGCTCATGAAGGCGTTCATCGAGGCGGGCGCCGCCGGCGTGCACTTCGAGGATCAGCTGTCCTCGGAGAAGAAGTGCGGGCACCTGGGCGGGAAGGTGCTCGTACCGACCTCACAGTTCGTCAGGACCCTGGTGTCCGCCCGTCTCGCCGCCGACGTCATGGACGTCCCGACGGTCCTCGTCGCGCGCACCGACGCGCTCTCCGCGACACTCCTCACGAGCGACGTCGACGAGCGCGACCACGCGTTCCTGACCGGCGAGCGGACCCCCGAAGGGTTCTTCCGCATCACCCCGGGCATCGAGGCGCCGATCGCCCGCGCGCTCGCGTACGCGCCGTACGCGGACCTGCTCTGGTGCGAGACGTCGACGCCGGACCTCGACGAGGCGGCCGCCTTCGCCGAGGCAGTGCACGCCCGCTACCCGGGCAAGCTCCTCGCCTACAACTGCTCGCCGTCCTTCAACTGGAAGAAGCACCTCGACGACCGGACGATCGCGTCGTTCCAGCGCGAGCTCGCCGCCATGGGCTACGCGTTCCAGTTCGTGACGCTGGCCGGGTTCCACGCCGTCTGCGGGTCGATGTTCGACCTCGCGCGCGGCTACGTTGAGCGAGGGATGAGCGCGTACGTCGAGCTCCAGGAGCGGGAGTTCGCGCTCGAGGAGCATGGATACACGGCGACGAGGCACCAGCGCGAGGTGGGCGCCGGGTACTTCGACGCGGTCCTGGAGGCGGTCACGGGCGGGCAGAGCTCGACGCTGGCGCTCAAGGGCTCCACCGAGGAAGCGCAGTTCGAGGTCGCTCCGACGGCATGAGCTCGACGACCTCGGCGAAGGCCTCGGTCCTCGCGCCCGACGCGTCGAGCGTCCTCACGCCGGACGCGCTCGCGCTCGTGGCCGCGCTCGAGGCGGAGCTCGGGGGCAGGCGCGAGGAGCTTCTCACGGCGCGCGCCGAGCGCCAGGAGCGGCTCCTCGCGGGGGAGCTCCCCGACTTCCTCCCCGCCACGCGCGCGCTGCGGGAGGGTGACTGGCGCGTCGCGCCCGTCCCGGCCGACCTGCTCGATCGACGCGTCGAGATCACCGGGCCCGCGGGCGACCGCAAGATGGTCGTCAACGCCCTCAACTCCGGCGCCCGCATGTACATGGCCGACTTCGAGGACGCGAACTCTCCCACCTGGGCGAACGTCCTCGGCGGCCAGCAGAACCTCACGGACGCGATCGAGCGCACGATCTCGGTCGAGACGCCGGAGAAGAGCTACCGGCTGAACGACCAGGTGGCGGTGCTCCTCGTCCGACCCCGCGGCTGGCATCTCGTCGAGCGCCACGTCGAGGTCGACGGCCGTCCGGTCTCGGCGAGCCTCTTCGACTTCGGCGTGTACCTCCAGCGAAACGCGGAGCGCCTGCTCGAGCAGGGGGCCGGCCCGTACTTCTACCTCCCGAAGCTCGAGAGCCACCACGAGGCCGCGCTCTGGAACGACGTCTTCTGCCTCGCGCAGGACCGGCTCGGGCTCCCGCGCGGGACGATCAAGGCCACCGTCCTCATCGAGACCGTGCTCGCTGCCTTCGAGATGGAGGAGATCCTGCACGAGCTGCGCGAGCACTCGGCCGGCCTCAACGCCGGTCGCTGGGACTACATCTTCTCGGTGATCAAGAAGTTCCGCGAGCGCGAGGACTTCGTGCTCCCGGACCGGGCGCAGGTCACGATGACCGTGCCGTTCATGCGGGCGTACACCGAGCTCCTCGTCCGCTCGTGTCACAAGCGGGGCGCGCACGCGATCGGCGGCATGGCCGCGTTCATTCCCAGCCGCCGCGACGCCGAGGTGAACGAGGTGGCGCTCGCGCGGGTCCGGGAGGACAAGGTCCGCGAGTCGGGCGACGGCTTCGACGGGACCTGGGTGGCGCACCCGGATCTCGTGCCCGTGGCGACGGAGGTGTTCGACGGCGCCCTCGGCGAGCGCCGGAACCAGCTCGACCGGCTGCGCGA
Source organism: uncultured Actinomycetes bacterium (assembly GCA_963750595.1). GTDB lineage: Bacteria > Actinomycetota > Thermoleophilia > Gaiellales > Gaiellaceae > GMQP-bins7. Next base: position 361,117 of record CAVVRG010000006.1, read on the forward strand.
GGACGTGTCCGTCGAGGGCAGCGACCTGCTGGACGTCGCCGCGACGCCCGGCGACGTCACGGGGGAGGGCGTGCGCGCGAACGTCTCCGTGGGAGTCCGCTACCTCGCGGCCTGGCTCTCGGGCGTGGGGGCCGCCGCGATCGACAACCTGATGGAGGACGCCGCCACGGCCGAGATCTCGCGCTCGCAGGTGTGGCAGTGGGTGCGTCACGGACGGGTGCGGAGAGACGAGGTGGAGACCGCCGTCGCGGACGTCGTCGCAGAGCTGCCGGCGGAGCCTGCGGTCGACGCTGCGCGGGAGCTCTTCGAGCAGGTGGCTCTCGGCGAGGAGTTCACCGAGTTCCTCACGCTTCCGGCATACGATCGGCTCCTGGTGCTCACGGATGTCTGACGGGACGAAGGCAGACGACATCGCGCTCGCCCTCGAGGAGGCGATCGTCTCGGGCGAGATCCCGCCGGGGAGCGTGCTCCGCCAGGAGCACCTCTCGGAGCAGTTCGCGGTGAGCCGAACACCGGTCCGCGAGGCCCTGCGGCGCCTCGCGGCCCTCGGCCTGGTGAGCTTCGAGCCCAACCGGGGCGTGCGCGTCCGCATGCTCCAGCGGGAGGAGCTCCGCGAGGCCTTCCTCGTGCGGGCCGAGCTCGAGGGGCTCGCGACCGAGATCGCGACCCCGAGGATGTCCTCCGCCGACCTCGCCGAGCTCGAGGCCGCCGAGCGTCGCTTCAGCGCGGTCACGCACGAGCTCGTCGAGATGAGCCACGCGGGACGGCAGGACCTCCAGCTCGCGCGCGACTGGCTCCACGCGAACCACGCGTTCCACGACGTGATCTACGCGGCCGCCGACTCGCCTCTCGTCGCACGCATGGCGAAGGCAGCTCGCCGGACCTTCCTCGCGAAGCCCGTGTGGGCGACGGGAGCGGACCTGGACGAGCTCTTCAGCAAGAACGACCACCAGCACCGGGCGATCCGCGAGGCCATCGCCGCCCGCAGCCCGCAGGGGGCGCGGGTGCTCGCCCGCGAGCACGTGCTCTCCTCGGGGCGACTGCTCGAGGCGATCCTGGACAAGGTTGCCGCGCAGGCGCCGGACGCGGTCACCCGAGAGCCGACCTACACCCTCTGAGCTCCGCGAACCAGGGTGACTGTCACCTGCGGTGACAGTCGTCGGCTTCGGCGCGCGAGCGTGACCTTCGACAGCCCGCGCGCCTCTTCCGGCCCGGTCCTCGACAGGCGCGTTCCCGAGGTCGGCAGCACGTAGTCCTCCCCTCCGACGCGCGTCGCCGCGCTGCCGCCCACGATCAGCGTCGGCTCCCGGATCGGGCACCTCGTACGGGGAGCTCAGCCGACGACACGATCCCTGCCGTCGACCAGCACGCGCTCCACCTCGAGTCCCTCCGTGAGGACGACGACATCGGCCGGGAGGCCGATCGCGATTCGCCCGGCGACCGGGTTCCGCAGAACGCGTGCGGGCACCTCCGAGGCGGCGGCGAGCGACTCCTCGAGGCTCGCGCCGATCGCGTGCAGGTTCCTCACCGCGTCGACCATCGTCAGCGTGCTGCCGGCGAGCACGCCGCTCGGGCCTCGCGCGATCCCGTCCTGGATCTCGATCGCGACTCCCCCCAGCCGGTACGCCCCGTCGCTGAGCCCCGCCCCAGCCATCGCGTCCGTCACGAGCGCAATGCGCCCCCTTGCGGCGCGCACTACGACCCTGGCGGTCTCCTCGGCCAGATGCACGCCGTCGAGGATGACCTGGACGACGACGTCCTCGCGGGCGAGCGCGGCGCCGGCGATGCCCGGGTCTCGATGCCGGAACGGACGCATCGCGTTGAACAGGTGGGTCACCGTCCTGACGCCCGCGTCGAAGGCGGCGTTCGCCTCTTCGGCGGTAGCGTCGGAGTGGCCGCACGAGATGGCGACCTCGTGCCGGAGGAGGAGGTCGATGAGCCGCTCGGCGCCGGGGAGCTCCGGTGCGAGGGTCATGAGCCGAACGGGCCCCGCTGTGAGCAGACGTTCCAGGAGGGCCTCGTCCGGGTCGCGACGATCGCTCTCGGGATGGATTCCGAGGCGCGCGGGGGAGAGGAACGGCCCCTCGAGATGAACGCCGAGGATGCGGGGCCCGCTCGGCGTCGCGGGCACCTCGCGGAGGGCGGCGACGAGCCGCGCTTCGGGAGCGGTGATGAACGTCGGAAGGTAGGCGGTGACCCCGGTCTCGAGCAGCGCCTCGCCGGCCCGCCGATAGCCGTCCGGGGTCGCGCCGAGGAAGTCGACGCCCGCGAACCCGTTGACCTGCAGGTCCACGAAGCCGGGTGAGGCGATGCCGTGGCCGTTCATGGAGCTCAGGCCGTACGCGGCGATCCGACCGTCCGCGAGCTCGACGTCCCCCGGCACGAGGCGCCCGTCCACGAGTGCGGCTTCGACTCCGAGCCTCATCGCTCCACCGCTCGGCGGACGCTGCCGTCGCTCGACTCGAGCAGGTCGCGCGCGTCGGCTGCGTCGATGCCGATGAGAGTGACGATGGCCAGCGTCGCCTCGCCACCCGCCGCCTCGGGCGCGTCCTCCACCCGCTCGAGCGCGGCGCCGGTCGCGGAGCACACGATCCTGCGGATACGCGCGCGGAGCTTCTCGTTCGTTTCGGCGACGCCGACCATGATGCTGCCGAACGTCCTGCGGTGCCGGCTCCTGGTCATCCTCACGAGCTCTCGATCATCCGGGACCTTGGGGTGTTCACGCAGCCGTACCTCCTCATCGGCACGTCCAACTACACGCGTCGACTACCTGATGGGTGGCTACATTCACATCGAGGGGACGGGCAGCCCACTTCGGCCGCGGCGCAGCGATCTCGGTGCTGATGTTGGTCATGGTGCCTGCGTTGAGCGTGGTCCATGTGCTCCGCATGGTGCAGGCGGAGGACGTCCCGTGCGCTCCTCGCCAGAAGCCGCGCTGGCGGCCCGAGGCTCCGACGACGTACGTCGCCACGTTCGGCCCAGCCCGCGTGAACGTCCTCGCCCTGGTCGAGCGGCTATACTCGGAGGTCGCGACGCGGGGTGGAGCAGTCAGGTAGCTCGCCGGGCTCATAACCCGGAGGTCGCGGGTTCAAATCCCGCCCCCGCTACTCGAAAAGCCCCGGAGATCGGGGCTTTTTCGTTTCTCCGGTGCTAGCTGCGCGCGTCGTGCTCGAGGCGTTCCGCCACGCTCCGCAGCACGGTCAGCGCGATTCGCGGCGTCGTCTCGACGACCCGTCGGAACGCACGGTCGCTGATCACGAGCAGTCGGACGGGTGAGGTCGCCGTGACCGTGGCCGTACGCGGCTTGTACGTGAGGATCGCGATCTCACCGAACCAGTCTCCGGGGCCGAGGTCGGCCAGCTTCCTGCCGCCGCGCCCGACTGCGACCGCTCCCTCGACGAGGACGAAGAACTCCCGACCCCGTCCGCCCTCCTGCGTCAGCGTGGCGCCCCCCGGCGCCTCTCGCTCGTCCGCGGTCAGCGCAACCTCGGTCAGCTCCGCTTTCGTGCACTCCGCGAAGAGCGCGGTCCGCTTCAGCAACGCGACCTTCTCCTTCTTGCTGAGAGGCACGCGGCGATCCTAGTGAGGTCCACAGGGCGCGGCGCCTGCGCTCGTCACGTGAGCAACAAAGCGTCGCGCGCGCGCGTCTCACCATCCAAGAGGCGATCGACACACGGGAGGTGCGGCGATGCGTGCAGCAGATGCCCCTTCGAGCGAGCGAGCGGTCTCGTGCTGACCTTCGTGATCCGTCGGCTCCTCTATAGCGTTGCGGTGCTCTTCGCCGCGAGCTTCATCGTCTTCGCGGGGGTCTCCTCGGTGGCCGATCCGCTGGCGTTCGTGAAGATGCAGCCCGGCTTCTCCGAGCAGACGGTCGAGAACATCGAGGCGCGCAAGCACCTGAACGAGCCCATCCCGGTGCGCTACGCCTACTGGGTCAAGGACGCGGTGACGGACGGGTTCGGGACGACCGTCATCGGCGACCGCCCGATCCTCCCCGACCTGAAGCGGGCGATGGGCCACACGCTCCAGCTCGTGGTTGCGGCCGAGCTGCTCGCCATCCTGCTGGCCGTGGCGATCGGCGTCTACTCGGCGCTCCGCCAGTACAGCGTGTTCGACTACACGGCGACGACCTTCAGCTTCGTCGGGCTCGCGACGCCCGTCTTCTGGCTCGCCCTGATGCTCCAGATCGTGTTCGTGAACGTGTACCTGTGGACCGACGTGAGGGTCTTCTACGTCGCGAACCTGAGCAGCGTCGACCCCGGCAGCGGCCTGTCGTTCGCGCTCGACCGCGCGCAGCACCTCGCGCTGCCCGTGCTCGTCGTCATGCTCGCCAACGTGGCCACCTACTCCCGCTTCATGAGGGCCTCGATGCTGGAGGTGATCAACTCGGACTACGTCCGCACCGCGCGCGCGAAGGGCCTGAACGAGCGGCGGGTCACGATGGGGCACGCCTTCCGGAACGCGCTCATCCCTCTCGTCACGCTCGTCGCGATCAACTTCGGCGCGCTGATCAGCGGCGTCGTGGTCACGGAGACGGTCTTCGCGCTCGACGGGATGGGGCTCTACTTCGTCAACGCGCTCAACGCCGGCGACCCGTACCCGATCATGGCCTGGCTCATGATCACCGCGACACTCATCATCGTCTTCAACCTCGTGGCGGACATCGCCTACGGGTATCTGGACCCGCGCGTGCGACTCGTCTGATCCCGTCTACGTGCTCCCGTGGCTCCTGCCCATCGTCGGGGCATGCTGGCGGGCGAGGTCGACCGCGACGACGAACACGAGGCTTCCGGCCCACCAGTTGACCGGGTCGAAGATCAGCGGCTCCTCGTCTCCGACCAGGTTCCAGAAGAACCAGATGACGAACCAGAGCAGGGTCACGAGCGGGCCTCCTTCGGGTCGGGTCGACACGACTCTCGCGCATGTGGACGGAGGCCGCTCGAGGAACACGTCGCGTAGCCGTTCGCGGCGCGGACTGGTGACTGTCCCCGCAGGGGACTGTCACCTGCCCGTCGAGCTGCGCCGGATGGCGGTAGACGCTGAGTCGGGTGGGGCGAGCCCCGCCCCGGGCACGGGGGCGGGGCTCGCGCTCCGCGCCTAGGAGGCGGTCACCCCCCAGCTCTGGATGTTCCAGGTGGACCCCTGGTTCGTCGGGTTGATGATCGTCCCCGAGATCCTCTTGTTGTTGATGAGGAAGCCGGGGCGCACGAACATCGGGATCGAGGGCACGTCGTCCGCCATGATCACCTCGGCCCGGTTGAGCATCGTCGCCCTCTGCTTCGCGTCCGGCGTGAACTGCGCCTTCTGCAGGAGCGAGGACGCCTTCGTGTTGCAGTAGTTCATGTAGTTCTGGTCGCCACCGCAGCCGTACAGGCCGAAGCTCGTCGCCGAGCTCGTCGGGCTGGCCTGCCAGGTGAACAGGAAGAGATCCCAGTCACCGGAAGGCAGCACCTGCCCGAACACGGTGCCCGAGGGCCCGAACCGTGGCAGGAGCTCGATGCCGACGCTCTTGAGCTGCTGCTGTGCGATCTCGAACGTCAGCGCACGGAGCTGGTTCCCGCTCGTGGTCGTGAAGCGGAACGACAGCTTCCCGACGCCGGGGCAGCTCCAGATGTCGTCGTTGCTCGCCGACGGCCGGCTCGGGCCGCCCGTGCAGCGGTGCGAGCGCAGCATGCTGACGACCTTCTTCTGGTCGAAGGCCCACTTCTTCCAGTTCGGCTGGTAGTACTGCTCGAACGGCTTGAAGATGTGGCTCTGCAGGACCGGCAGCTCCTTCGCCGACCCCACGAGGCCCGGCGTGATGTAGAGCGCCTGCCGGATCTGGGCGCGGTTGATGCCCGTGATCAGGGCCTGCCGCACGTACTTCTGCTTCAGCGCGGCGGCACCCTTGGCACCGAACTGGATGTCCAGGTGCTCCCAGAAGTACCCGGGCCCGGACTGCACCTTGAACTTCGAGGTGTTCTTCCGGATGTCGACGATCTGGAGCTGCGGCTGCGGCTCGGTGGCGTCGATCTCACCCGCGTTCAGCGCCTGGAACAGCGACGCGGTCGACGGGATGTACCGGAAGACGACGCGATCGACCTTCGCCTTCGGCCCGGCGGTGTACGCGTTGTTCCTGGCGAGGGTGAGCTGCGTGCCCTTCTGCCAGCTCACGAACCTGAACGGCCCGCTGGCGATGTCGAGCGAGTCGCGCCAGAGGTCGTTGAAGTTCTTCCCGGCGACCTTGTGGGCGGGTATCGGGGACACGTTCGCGACGAGCGCGTCCCAGGCTGCGTACGAGCGGCCCTTCTTGAAGGTGACGGTGACGGCCTTCCCCGTCACCCGCACCCTCGCGATGTCCTCCCAGCCCTCGCGGGAGGTGATGTCCCACCGCGGGTCCATGATCGTCCGGTAGGTCGCGAGGAAGTCGTTCCCCGTGATCTGCCGGCCGTCGCTCCACTTCGCGCTGGCCTTGTACCTGAAGGTCACGGTCAGCGGGTTCGACTTGAGGAGCTTCGGGCCCCCGTCGAAGAGCATGGGCCGAAGCTTGGCGTTCTGGTCGTAGTACATGCCCGGGGCGAGCACCGGGTTGATCGCGAGGGACGTCGTATACGAGTTCCCCTCGGTGAGGAAGATGTTGAGCGTCGCGGGCTCCTGGTCGGCCCCGATCACGACGGTTCCGGCCGCCGCCCGCTCCGGCTCGGCGGTGGCCGCCGGCCCCAGGACGAGGCTCGCGGCCGCTGTAAAGGAGAGTGCTCCGAGCACGATCGCGCGTTTGCGCATGTGTACCTCCCTCTCTCGTCGGGCGTCACGACGCTTCGTGGCGGGCACACCGCGTTGTCGGCGTGCGCGACCGCCGTCGAGCGTCGCTTCACCTACTGAGACGGAGCGCGCACGCGCCGGGTGATTAGCGTCTCTTCACTCCGGGTCAGCGATCGTCACCGGCTTTTTCGCGAGAATTGCATTGGCCATACGTGTTCGCACTTCGAAATGCGGTGGTTACGAAATCTACTTTCCTCGCGCACCGGGTACGGGTAGCGTGGCGTGGAATCCATCCGAGCCGCTCAGGTGCCTCCTCGAGCCCCTGCCGCTCCTGCCCGACGCAGAGGCGTGCCGTGTTCGCCCGCGGCGGAGGCCCTGAGCGCGGTCGGGAATCCTTCCAGCCGCGAGCAGAGCTCGACGGCGAGCTCCACGAAGGTCTCGAGCGGCTCGCTCCGGGCGCGATCGCCGTGCCAGGCGAGCGCGATCTCCCGCGGCGGGATCAGGCCGCCGAGATCGACGATGGCCGTGCGATCGTCGCGCGGGTTGACGGCGAGCCTCGGCATGAGCGCCACGCCGCGGCCCGAGGCGGCGAACTCCTGAACGGCGTCGTTGTAGTCCGAGCGCAGGACGATGTTCGGCTCGATGCCGGCCTCGCGGAAGCGGTCGAGGGCGTCGTCGATGGAGCGCGGAGCTCGGAAGGTGACGAGGGGCAGCCGGCCGACGGCCGCGAGATCGAGCGCGGGCCTCGGGCTCGCCGCGAGACGCGAGCCCGCCTGGGTCACGAGCACCCAGGGGTCGCGCAGCACCGCTCGCGCGTGGAACGCGCCTGCCGGCAGCGGGAGGAGCGAGAACGCCACGTCGAGCGTGCCCCGCTCGAGCGCCTGCAGGTGGTCGAGGTCGCTGAGCGCCTCCTCGACCTCGACGCGAATGCCCGGGTAGCGCTCCTGGAAGCGCGCTGTCAGCTCGGGGAGGAGGCGTGCTCCGACGCTCTCGTACGCTCCCACGCGGAGGATCGCGCCCGAGCCGGAGACGAGGGCGTCGATGTCGGCCTTCGCAGCGCCCAGCCGTGCCTCGATCGCGGCCAGATGCCGGAGGAGGATCGCGCCTGCCTCGGTGAGGCCGAACGCCTGCCGGCCGTGCTCGCGGGCGATGAGCTGCGTGCCGACGACGCGCTCCAGGCTCGCGATCTGCTGGCTCACCGCCGACGGGGTGTACCCGAGCCCGCGCGCCGCGGCCTTGAACGACCCCTCCTCCGCGATCGCCCGGAGCGTGAGGAGGTGGCGGAGGTCGAGGCCGACCCAGCGGTCACTCATCTCGAGCCGCCATTCGACGCCTCCCGCCGGCGGTGCGCGTCGTCCGCAGAAGGCGCGCCTGCCCATCGGGCGCGCTGTGACATGTCAGTTACGACGTCGTTGGTTCACTTTGGATAGCGACGCGTGTCCCGACGCCGTCGCTACGGTGCCCGCGTGGAGCTCGTCGACCTCGGCTCGAGCGGCCTGCGCGTCTCGCGCCTCGGGCTCGGCTGCAACAACTTCGGCTCGCGCCTCGACCTCGCCGGGACCCGCGCGGTGGTGGAGGCCGCGCTCGAGGCCGGCGTCAACTTCTTCGACACGGCGGAGGTCTACGGCGGAGGGGGCGGGAGCGAGCGGATGCTCGGAGAGATCCTCGAGGGCCGGCGCGACGGGGTCGTCCTCGCGACGAAGTTCGGATGGGCGCCGGATCGTGGCATCGGCGGGGCCGGGCACGTACGCGATGCGATCGCGGGGTCGCTCGAGCGGCTGCGTACGGACTACGTCGATCTCTACTATCTGCACAAGCCCGACCCGGACACTCCCTTGGCCGAGACACTGGCAGCGCTCGACGAGCTCGTCCGCGCGGGCACGGTGCGAGCGATCGGCTGCTCCAACTTCTCCGCCGCACAGCTCGGCGAGGCGGAGCGGGTCGCACGTGAGCTCGGGACGGCACGGTTCACGGTGCTCCAGAACGAGCACAACCTCCTGAAGCCCGACGACGCCGTCGACGTTCTTCCGCTCTGCCGCGAGCTCGGGGTCGGGTACGTGCCGTACTTCCCGCTCGCGAGCGGCCTTCTGACGGGGAAGTACCGGCCGGCCGAGCCCATGCCGGAGGGCACGCGCCTCGCCGGTCGCCACATCGACGAGGAGCGCCTGAGCCGGGTCGAGGACCTCGCTCGCTTCGCCGCCGGCCGCGGCCACCGGCTGCTCGACCTGGCGCTCTCCGCGCTCGCATGCACGCCGGGGATCACGTCCGTCATCGCGGGCGCGATGCGTCCCGAGCAGGTCCGTGCGAACGCGGCGGCGATCCGCTGGCGCCTCGGCGAGGACGACCTCGCTGCGCTCGCCACGTTCTAGCCGAGCCGGCCGCTCTCATCTCGATCTCATCGGAGGGCCGTACGTTCGGGCGCGATCATGGTTTCCGACCGGAGAGGAGCACCGATGAAGAGACTGGCGTTCGTGGCCGTCTTGACGACCGTTGCGGTCTCGATCCTCGGAGAGGCCACCGGGGCCCAGAGCCGCGCGTCGACCCCCGCTATGTGCCCGCTCCCGACCGGGACCGACCCGGTCAGGCTGGATCCGGCCGACTTCACGACCAGGATCACGAATGAGTGGTGGCCGATGAGGCCCGGCAGCCGCTGGGTGTACCGCGAGACGGACTCGGAGGGCGCGAGCCAGCGCGTCGTCGTCACGGTCACGACGAGGACGAAGCTCGTCGCGAACGGCGTCCGGGCGCGCGTCGTCCACGACGTCGTGACCGAGCACGGAGCACCGGTCGAGGTCACCGACGACTGGTACGCGCAGGACCGGTGCGGGAACGTCTGGTACCTCGGCGAGGCGACGAAGGAGTACGAGAGCGGGAAGGTCGTCTCCACCGCGGGCTCGTTCGAGGCGGGCATCGACGGCGCCCAGGCCGGCGTGATCATGCCGGCGAGGCCCCGGAAGGGCATGCGCTACCGGCAGGAGCACTACGCAGGGCACGCCGAGGACCGCGCCGAGGTGCTCAGCCTGGGAGAGCAGGTGGAGGTGCCGTTCGGGCACTTCCGGAAGAGGAGCGTACTGATGACGAAGGAGGAGAACCCTCTCGAGCCCGAGGTCCTCGAGTACAAGTTCTATGCCCGACGTGTCGGGCCCGTTCTCGCCGTGTCCGTGTCCGGTGGGAGCGATCGGGAGGAGCTCCTGCGGTACGTGCGGGGTGGGTAGATGCTCGAGCCTCTCATCGCCGTCTCATCGCGCGCCGCTATGACTCGGAGCTCACAGTGAGAGAGGAGGAACGATGAAGGTACGCGGACGGATCGTGGCCATCGGAGCGGCGGGCGTGGTCGCGGTTGCCGCCCTCACCGCAGGCGTCGCACAGGCCGTGAGCGGCGGGGAGGACAGTGTGTCCGGGGCCGCGGCGAAGAAGGCCGGGGACGCCGCGCTCGCCGCCGTCGGAGGCGGAACCGTGGGCGAGGTCGAGCGCGCCGACGAGGACGGCGCCGGCACCTATGAGGTCGAGGTGCGCCGGACGGACGGCTCGGAGATCGAGGTGCATGTCGACGCGCGGTTCCAGGTGGTGGGCACGGCGTCGGACGACGACGAAGCCGGAGACGATTCGGAGCAGGACGAGTCCGGCACGGACGACTGAGCGCCGGCCGGCGCCCCCGCCATGCCGGGAGCCCGGGCGACACCTAGGGGTGACTGTCACCGGCTTCCGGTCACCTCTTGACGGTCGAGAACCAGTGTGACTGTCACCCTGCGGGTGACAGTCACCTTCACGTGCCGAGAGGTCGGGTGAACGCCCGGCTCTCATCTCGTTCTCATCTCGCGCGCGACAATGCGGGCGTGCGCGTGCTCGTCGTCGAGGACGACCTGAAGATGGCGGGGCTGCTCCAGCGCGGCCTGCGCGAGGAGGGATACGCCGTCGACGTCGCACGCAGCGGGGACGACGCCGTGTGGATGGGCCAGGCGGCGGAGTACGACGCGATCGTGCTCGACCTGATGCTGCCGGGCCGCGACGGCGCCGGCGTTTGCAGGACCTGGCGTGAGAACGGTGTATGGGCGCCCGTCCTCATGCTGACGGCGAGGGACGCCGTCGACGACCGCGTCGCGGGCCTCGACGCGGGCGCGGACGACTACCTGACGAAGCCTTTCGCCTTCGCGGAGCTCCTCGCGCGCCTGCGAGCACTGGGCCGACGGGGCGCCGCGGAACGGCCGGCGACGGTCGAGGTCGGGGACCTTCGGCTCGACCCCGCGACGAGACAGGTCTGGCGCGGCCAGAGCGAGATCGAGCTCTCTGGCAAGGAGTTCGCGCTGCTCGAGACGTTCATGCGCAGACCGGGGCGCGTGCTCTCGCGGCTTCAGCTGCTCGAGCACGCCTGGGACTACGCGTACGAGAACAGGTCGAACGTCGTCGACGTGTACGTCCGCTACCTCAGGGAGAAGGTCGACCGGCCGTTCGGGCGAAGCTCGATCGAGACGGTCCGGGGTGCCGGCTATCGGCTGAGGAGCGAGGACGGCTCATGAGTCGCATCCCGATCCGACTTCGGCTCACGCTCGCGTTCGCGCTCGCGATGGCGACCGTGCTGGCGGTGGCCGGGGGCCTCCTCTACCTGCGGCTCGCGTCGTCGCTCGACGAGTCGGTCGACGAGGTCCTGGAGGCCCGCCTGCACGAGCTCGGCGCGCGCGTGGCCGAGGGCGGGGCGGACTTCGACCTCGGGAGCTCGAGCGGTCTCGTCGACCCGGACGAGCGGTTCGCCCAGCTGATCGACGAGTCCGGCGACGTCGTCGACGGCACACCGCAGGTCGGCAACTCTGAGCTCCTCGGGCCAGGCGGGCTCGAGCCGGCCAGGGCAGGCGTTCTCGTGCGCAGGCAGCTCGACGAGGTGCCCGGTGTCGCCGGTCACGCACGGCTGCTCGCCACGGCGGTCTCGACGCCGGACGGCGCACGCGTCTTGATCGTCGGCGCCTCGCTCGAGGATCGGGACGAGACCGCGCGCCAGTTTCTCACCGTGCTGCTCGTCGTCCTGCCCTTCGCGCTCCTCCTCACGTCGCTCCTCGGCTACGCACTGGCGACCGCGGCCCTCCGACCCGTGGAGGCGATGCGCGTCGAAGCGTCGGCGATCTCCGGCTCGGATCCGGAGCGTCGTCTTCCGCTTCCGAGCTCGCGCGACGAGATTCGCCGTCTGGGGGAGACGCTCAACGAGATGCTCGCCCGGCTCGAGCTGGCGCTCGAGCGGGAGCGGGCGTTCGTCGCGGATGCGAGCCACGAGCTCCGGACTCCGCTGGCCGCTCTTCAGACGGAGCTCGAGCTGGCCCTTCGCCGGCCTCGCACCACGGAGGAGCTGGAGAGCGCCGTACGCTCCGCGGGCGTCGAGACGGACCGGCTCGTCCGGCTTGCCGAGGACCTGCTCCTCGTCGCCCGCGCCGACCGCGGCGGGATCCCCGTTCGGCCCGCTTCCCTCGATGTGGATACCGTGCTCGCCGAGGTCGCAGCGAGCTACGAGCGGCAGGCACTCGAGGCCGGCAGGGCGATCGGGACGACGACGACGCCGGGGCTCGAGCTCCGCGCGGACCCCGCCCGAGTTCGCCAGGTCCTCGCCAACCTCGTCGACAACGCGCTCCGGCACGGAGAGGGAACCGTCCTCCTCTCGGCCCGCGAGCGCGACGGCGAGATCGAGCTGCACGTCGCGGACGAGGGCCTGGGGTTCCCATCGGACTTCCTGCCGCGCGCGTTCGAGCGCTTCAGCCGGGGCGACGCGGCGCGAACGCGGGGAGGGACGGGGCTGGGGCTGGCAATCGTGAACGCGATCGCGACGGCGCACGGCGGGCGTGCCCACGCCCGGAACCTCGAGCGCGGCGGCGTGGATGTGTGGGTGTCCATCCCAAAACGGTTGAATGGCGCCGATGCTCCTGGACGACGTCGCACGAGCCTCGGCTGAGGTCGCGGAGACCTCGTCGCGGCTGGCCAAGACAGCGCGCCTGACCGAGTGCCTCGCCGGCGCGCGTCCGGAGGAGGTGCGTCTGGCCGTCGCCTACCTCTCGGGCCTCGTCCCGCAGGGGACGATCGGCGTGGGGTGGGCGGGGCTGCGCGAGCTCCCACAGCCCGCGGCTGCTCCGACGCTCGAGCTTCCGGAGGTGGATGCCGCGCTCTCTGCGATCGCGACGACGACCGGCGTGGGCTCGCAGTCACGACGTCGTGACGCGCTCGCCGACCTCTTCGGGCGGGCGACCGTGGGCGAGCAGTCCTTCCTCAGAAACCTCCTGCTCGGGGAGCTCCGCCAGGGCGCGCTCGAGGGCGTGATGACGGACGTCGTGGCGAGGACGGCCGGGATCGCGTTGGCCGACGTCCGGCGAGCGCTGATGGTCTCGGGCGACCTGCCCGCGGTGGCCGAGGCGGCGTTCGCGGGCGGCCCCGACGCGCTTTCGGCGTTCCGGCTCACGGTGCTGCGTCCGGTCCAGCCGATGCTCGCCCAGACCGCGGATGACGTGCACGCCGCTCTGGACCGCATCCGACCCGCCTCGGTCGAGTGGAAGCTCGACGGCGCGCGCATCCAGGCGCACCGGCTCGGCGACGACGTGCGCCTGTACACCCGCAACCTCGCCGACATCACCGAGCGCGCGCCGGAGATCGTCGCGGCCGTGCGGGAGCTCCCGGTCGAGGCCGTGATCCTGGACGGAGAGGCGATCGCGCTGCGCGAGGACGGCAGGCCGCTGCCCTTCCAGGTGACGATGAGCCGCTTCGGGACCCGGACGGACGTCGAGCGGCAGCGAACGGACGTCCCGCTGTCCCCGTTCTTCTTCGACTGCCTCCACCTGGACGGCGCCGACCTCGTCGATCGCCCCGCGAGCGAGAGGGTCGCGATGCTCGACGGGCTGCTTCCCGAGGCCATGCACGTTCCCCGCGCGAAGGTGGCGGAGGCCGGCGAGGCGCAGAGCTTCCTCGACGACGCGCTCGCGCGTGGCCACGAGGGCGTCATGGTGAAGTCCCTCGATGCGCCGTACGAGGCCGGACGCCGCGGTGCGGGCTGGCTCAAGGTCAAGGTCGCGCACACGCTCGACCTGGTCGTGCTGGCGGCCGAGTGGGGGAGCGGGCGACGACAGGGGAAGCTCTCGAACCTGCACCTCGGCGCACGGGGCCCGGACGGCGGGTTCGTGATGCTCGGGAAGACCTTCAAGGGGCTCACCGACGAGCTGCTCGCGTGGCAGACCGAGCGCCTGCTGGAGCTCGAGACCGGTCGGGAGGGGCGTGTCGTCCACGTTCGCCCGGAGCTCGTGGTCGAGATCGCCTTCGACGGCGTGCAGACGAGCTCGCGCTACCCGGGCGGCGTGGCGCTCCGGTTCGCCCGCGTCAAGGGCTACCGCCCGGACAAGCGCGCCGAGGAGGCGGACCCGATCGACACCGTCCGCGCGATCCACGAGGGAGCGCGGCGCTGACTACCGTCGACGATGGCCGCCCGCCGGACTGCCCGCGCGATCCCGCTGGCGTAGACTCGCGCCTGAGCGAACCACGGGTCGGGAGGTCGACATGACGCAGTACGGCACGCTTCGGTTCTGGGCCTTCGTGCTCACCATCATGGGGGTCCTCGGCGTGATCATGGCCGCGATCGGCACGGTCATCTGGGCGTTCGAGGTGGAGGGCTTCTGGCAGACGATCGGCACCCTCCTCATCGGAGGCCCCATCGCGATCTTCCTGGCGACGCTCCCGATAGCGCTCGCCCAGGCGCTCCGAGCGCTGGCGGACGTGGGGGACACGGTCAGCGCGCGCTAGCTCATGGCCGACGTTCTCCGGAAGAGCCTCGACCACCCTGACGAGGTGGTCGAGTTCCCGCGTGTGAGGACCGAGCTCGTCGACCTGGGCGACCTCACGGTCGGACGCATGGTGAACGACGTGGGCTGGCGCTGGTCGGAGGACGTCAAGCCGACAGTAGGCGGCGAGTGGTGCCAGGCACGGCACGTCGGGATCATCCTCTCGGGTCGTCTCGGCATCGACTTCCCCGACGGGACGTCGGTCGTGTTCTCGGCCGGGGACGTCTTCGACATCCCACCCGGCCACGACGGGTACACGGTCGGCGATGAGCCCTGCGTCCAGGTCGAGTGGGCCGGGATCCGAGCGTTCGCCGGCTTTCCGACGGGAATCCGCAGCCGCGTGCTCGCGACGCTGCTGTTCATCGACGTCGTCGGGTCGACCGAACTCGCTGCCTCGCTCGGCGACGGCCGCTGGCGCGAGCTCCTGTCGCGCTACTTCGAAGAGGTCCGGCACGAACTCGAGCGCTTCGGCGGGCGGGAGGTGAAGACGACCGGTGACGGTCTCCTTGCGACCTTCGACGGCTCGGCGCGTGCGCTCCATTGCGCCGCGGCGATCAGGGGCAGGGCCGGCCGCCACAGCCTTCGCGTTCGGATCGGCGTGCACGTTGGCGAGGTGGAGCTCGTCGGCGAGGACGTCCGCGGGGTCACCGTGCACCAGGCGGCCAGAATCATGGCCGCGGCGGCCGCCGACGAGATCCTCGTCTCGGACCTGACCCGCGCGCTCGCGGGCGCCTCGGGGCTCTCCTTCGAGGATCGAGGCACGCGCGAGCTCAAGGGCCTCGACGGGGAGTGGCGGCTCGCCGCGTTCGTGGCCGAGCCCGAGCGCGTGCGCACGTGAGCGCGCTGCCGGACGACCGGCCCCTGATCTACGCCGTCGATCCCGACGGGACGGCGCTCGAGCGCATCACGCGCGAGCTGTCCCGCTACGAGCGGGACTACCGCGTCGTCTGCGTCGCCTCGACGGAGTCCGCGCTCGAGGAGCTCGAGGCGGTGCGCGACGAGGCCGGGAAGGTCGCGGTCGTGCTCGCGGCGCGCGGCTCGGACACGTTGGCGGGCGAGGATCTCCTTGCCCGCGTGAGCCATCTCCACCCGCACGCGAAGCGTGCGCTGCTGATCCCCTGGGGCGGCTGGGCGGACGACGAGACGGCGCAGGCGATCCGCCGCGCGATGACGTCGGGCGACATCGACTACTACGCGCTCAAGCCCTGGACGAGCCCGGACGAGCTCTTCCACCGTCTGGTCTCCGAGTTCCTGCAGGAGTGGCGCCGCTCGACGGAGGGACGGCTCGAGCTCACCGTCGTCGCCGACCCGTGGTCGCGCAAGGGCTACGAGCTCCGGAACGTCCTCGCCAGCCACGGGGTGCCGCACGCGTTCTTCGCGAGCGACTCCGAGGAGGCTCGGGAGCTGCTTCTCACGTGCGGCCAGAGCTCGACCCTGGAGCCCGTGGTCGTGCTCCCCGACGACACCGTCCTCGTCGACCCCTCGCGCGAGGACCTCGCCGCGCGTGGCTATCACGTCCCCACCGGGCTCGACGATCCGGGCACGTTCGACGTCGTCATCGTGGGAGCGGGACCGGCCGGTCTCGCGGCGGCCGTGTACGCCTCGTCGGAGGGTCTGCGGGCTCTCGTCGTGGAGCACGAGTCGATCGGAGGGCAGGCGGGATCGAGCTCTCGGATCCGCAACTATCTCGGCTTCCAGAGAGGGGTCAGCGGCCGGGACCTCGCCACGCGGGCGTACCAGCAGGCCTGGGTGTTCGGGACCGAGTTCGTCGTCCTGCGCGAGGTGACGGGCCTCCGCAGCGCGTCGGCCGGGCACGTGGCGACGATCTCGGACGGGACCGAGATCGAGGCGCGGAGCGTGATCCTCGCCATGGGCGTCGAGTACCGCCGCCTGGGTATCCCCGCGCTCGAGGCGCTCGCGGGGACGGGGGTCTTCTACGGCGCGTCGCCCTCGGAGGCGCGGCAGTTCACTGGCGGTGACGTCTTCGTCGTCGGCGGAGCGAACTCCGCCGGGCAGGCTGCGGTCCACCTCAGCCGGTACGCGGCCTCGGTGACGCTCGTGCACAGGGGGCCCTCGCTCGAGGCCGGCATGTCCCGCTACCTGATCGACGAGATCGGCTCGAAGACGAACGTCCGCGTGCGGCTCTCGACCGAGGTCGTGGACGGCGAGGGAAACGACCGGCTCGAGCGGGTCACGCTCCGCGACCGGTCCGGGAAGACGGAGGTCGTGGCCGCCGATGCGCTCTTCGTCCTGATCGGCGCCCAGCCGCGCACGGGCTGGCTACCGCAGGAGATCGAGCGCGACGACCACGGGTTCGTCCTCACGGGCCAGGGCGACCACATGTACGAGACCTCGGTTCCGGGCGTGTTCGCGATCGGCGACGTGCGTGCCGGGTCGGTCAAGCGCGTCGCCTCTGCCGTCGGCGAGGGGTCGGTCGTGATCCAGCAGGTGCACCGCTACCTCGAGGACGCGCTGGCGCGCCGCTGATCCCGGCTCCGGGTCAGCCGATGTCGTCGCAGGCGTCGGCGTTCTCGAACGCCGTCTCGAGCTCGTTCCGGGCGTCGTCCGTCCGGATCGTCTTCAGCATCGCCGAGAACGCGGCCTGCATGGACGAGAGCGACGCCGTGATGTCCTGGACCGCCTTCGGGATGTCGGTGACCCCCGAGACATCCTGGATCGCAGACTCGATGTCGGCGCTGTCGTCGTCGATCGTCGTGGCGAACTCGTCGATCGCCTGCTGCGCCTCCTCGCCCGAGTCGGTCTCGGGCGCTCCGAGGGCGCGGAGGTCGTCGCCGAACTGGCTGGTCGCGGTGCGGATGTCCTCGCCCGCCTGCTCGAACGAGTCGCTCGAGAGCGCGCTGAGGCTGCGGAGCTGATCCGTCGCGTCCGTGATCGAGCTCGTCCACGTGGTGATCGCGCCGCAGAAGCCCTCTGCCCACTCCGCCGTCGGGTCCGCGGACGCCTCGTCGTCCCCGCCGCACCCCGCCGCGACGAGCGCGAGCGACACGACGACCAGGGCGAGCGCGGAGGCGAGTCTCACGGCCAGAACGCTACCGGCTGCGGAAGCTCCGCGCCCGGCTGCGCCCGACACCGCGGGGTCGCAGCAAGGCGGACCTGGACGAAAGGCCAGGTCGAGCCTGGCCGAACGGGTGGCGTCGGGGGACGCCAGCGCGAATGCGTACCGGTTCGAGGGATTCCCATTCACCCTTTCGTGCCGTTGACTGCGACTGTGGGTGCCCCCGACCCGAGCACGAGCCGCACTCTTCGCTGCTCACCCAGGGACGAGAGTGGCCAGGTTCTCGTCATCACCGCGGTCGTCGCGAGCATGCTGCTCGTCTGCGTCGGCCTCGTCGTCGACGTCGGGCACGCGATGCTCGTCCAGCGCCAGCTCCAGGCGGGCGTGGACGCGGCGGCGCTCGCCGGCGTCCAGCACCTTCCCGACAAGGCGCAGGCCGAAGCCGTGGCGATCCAGTACAGCGCGACGCCGGGTAGCAAGAACGCGGTCAACACCGTCGACAACGCCGCCACCACCGCCGAGGCCAAGTGCCTCCAGGGCGTCCCCGGGTGCAACCGGCGCGACGGCGGCGTCAACGGGATCGTGGTGCACTCGAGCTCGAACGTGCCGACGTGGTTCGGGCGGATCATCGGCATCACCCAGATGACCGTCTCCGCGACGTCGACTGCATGCTCGCCGTGCTCGGTGAAGCCACTGGACATCATGATCGTCCTCGACCGGACGGGCTCCATGTGCCGCACGGGGAGCGGGGGGTACGAGCGCCCCGTATGCCCGGACCTCAAGAACGCGAGAGAAGGGGTCGAGACCTTCCTCGGCTTCCTCGATCCCACGACGGACAAGGTCGGCCTCGCCTTCACCCCGCCGGTGCTCGACACGAGCTGGCTCTCGTCCTGTCCGAGCCCGAACGGGTATCTGCCCTGGACCGGCACGAGCAACCCCAACGTGCCGAGCGGCCACCCGAAGAAGAACCTCGACGGAAAGTTCTACGGCATCGACGCCTACTGGCCCGACGTCGATCACTGGGGCGGCTTCGACGCCAGCTGGCCTCAGTGGGTCAAGGATCCCCGGGGTGCAACGCCTTCGCTCTACACGGTCGCGCAGCTCGAGGGCGCGGACGGCTTCACGCCCGACGACTACCTGCAGCAGGACGCATTCGGCAACTACCAGATCAATCCGAACTCGGCGCTCGTCCAGCGCCTGCGCTGTGCCGGGGCCGAGGGGAGCACGACCTATGCGCTCGCCATCGAGGAGGCGCAGCGGGAACTCGACCGGAACGGCCGTGGGAACGTCCAGGACATCATCGTCTTCCTCGGTGACGGCGCCGCGAACTCCTCGCCGATGAGCTTGCCGACCGGTCACTGGACGAACAACCCCACCAACCAGGCCCGGCCCTGCGGCACTGCCGTGCAGTCGGCGGGGCGTCTCAAGAGCCGGATGCCGAATCCGACGATCCTCTATACGATCGGCTACGACCTGAACGGCGCGGGGACGGACTACGAGCGCTGCCTGCGGCCGGACGCGAACGGACATCAGCAGGCGAGCACTCCGGCGAACTACGAGGCCTGCGGAACCTGGGGCTGCACCGCCTACGACGCGATCAGGGCCATGGCCACGGATCCCGACGGCCCGGGCCCCACTGCCCCCTTCTTCTACAACAAGCCCGTTCCCGGCGAGCTGAACACGATCTTCGCCCAGATCGCGATGGACCTCTCCGGATCGAGGGGACGTCTGATCGACAACACGAATCCCGACCTCATCACCCCTTAGGCCGACGATGCGCGGCCGCGACCCAGGACACCACATGCCAGTAGCCAGCTCTGTCAGAAGGCGTTCGCGGGCCGAGGACGGTCAGGCCCTCGTGGAGTTCGCGATCGTGCTGCCCGTCCTGCTCCTGCTCCTGCTCGGGATCGTCCAGTTCGGAACGATCTTCCGGGACTACATCGCCCTCACCGACGCGACTCGCGTGGGCGCCCGCCAAGCGTCCGTCGCGCGCTCGATCCAGCCCGCGTCCCAGCGCGTCCCGATCGTGGTCGCCCGCGTGCACAAGGCCGCTGTCAACCTCGACGCGGGCAAGATGACCGTAACGGTCGAGCCCGTGGGAGTCGACGGGGTCACGCCGGGCTGGGAGGCGAGCGGCGACGTCACCGTGCGGGCGACCTACCCGTTCAAGGTGAACCTGTTCGGGCTCGTGTTCTTCAGGGGAACGTTGAAGAGCCGCACCACCGAACGCGTGGAGTAAGCCGTCGAGAGGCTCACGCCGCGTCCTCGAGCCGCGTCGCTAGACGACGTTGTGCTCGGGGCGCGGCGCCTGCCTCGCGAACCGCTCCGCCGAGAGCGGTGCGATGTCCACGAAGGGCTCCCGGCCGAGCACGAGGTCGCGCACGATCTCTCCCGCGGCGGGTGCCTGGAGGAACCCGTGCCCGGAGAAGCCCGTCGCGTACAGGAAGCGGGAAACACCGGGCGCCTCTCCGAGCAGCGCGTTGTGGTCGGGAGTGACCTCGTAGTAGCCCTTCCACCCGCCGGCGATGCCCATCTCCAGGAGGCTCGGCAGCCGACGTTCCGCGACCTCGGTCACGCGGTCGAGCCAGGCCGGGTCGGTGGGCGCGTCGAAGCCCGGCGGCTGCGAGCGGTCGGCCATCCCGAAGAGGAGGCCCGGTCCCTCGCGGTGGAAGTAGAAGCCGGTCGTGAAGTCGATCGTCATGGGCACGTCCCCCGGGAGGTCGGGCGCGGGTGCGGTGAAGCCGATCTGCCGGAAGACGGGCTCCACCGGCAGCTCGACGCCGACCATGCTCGCGAGCCCGGACGACCAGGCGCCGGCGGCGCAGACGACGGCGCCGGTCGCAACCGGGCCCAGCTCCGTATGGACGGCGCGGATCTCCCCGTCCGAGACGGCTATCTCCGTGACCGCGCACCCGGTTGCGATCGTCGCCCCGTGGCGCCTGGCACCGGCTGCGTAGCCCTGGACGACCGCCTCCGGGCTCGCGTGGCCGTCGAGCGGCGAGTACGTCGCGGCGAGCACGCCGTCGAGCCCGGCGAGCGGCGACAGCGCGTGCGCCTCCTCGAGCGGGACGAACCGGCTCGGCACGCCGTTCGCGTTCTGCAGCTCGACGCCGCGCTCGAAGGCGCCCACGTCCTCCTCGCGGTCGAGGAGGAAGAGGTATCCGACCCGCTTCAGGTCGATCTCCGCGCCGGGCCGCTCGGTGAAGGCTGCGAACGCTTCCAGGCTGCGCCGGCCCAGAGCGATGTTCAACGGGTCCGAGAACTGCGCACGGATGCCGCCGGCGGCGCGGCTCGTCGAGCCGGACGCGAGCTCGTTCCGCTCGACCAGGGTCACGTCGAGACCCGCCTCGGCGAGGTGGAAGGCGACGCTCGTGCCGACGACCCCTCCGCCCACGACGACGACGTCGGCTCGCTGGGGCAGGCTGCTCACCGGCGCACGAGGCTCCTGAGGAAGAACAGGAGGTTCGCGGGTCGCTCCGCCAGCCGCCGCATGAGGTACGGGTACCAGTCAGGGCCGAAGGGCGTGGCGACGAGCACCTTGCAGCCCTCGGCGACGAGCTGCCGCTGGAGCGCGGGGCGCACGCCGTACAGCATCTGGAGCTCGAAGCGGTCGCCGTCGATGCCCTCGCGCGCGGCGAAGTCCCGGACGTGCCGGATGATCCGCTCGTCGTGCGTCGCGACCGCGACGTACGCGCCCGCGCGCAGGGCGCGCCGGACGAGCCGCACGTAGGCGAGGTCTACGTCGCGCTTGTCGGGCAGCGCTATCTCCGCGGGCTCCAGGTACGCGCCCTTCACGATGCGGAGGTTCGGCTGGAGCGGAAGCAGACGCTCGAGGTCGGCGGGCGTGCGCCGGAGATACGACTGCAGGACCGTCCCCACGTTCTCGTGCCCGGAGGCGCGGAGGCGCTCGTAGATGCGGAGCGTGGCCTCCACGTGCGCGGACTGCTCCATGTCGATGCGGACGAAGGACCCGAGCCGGCCCGCATGCGCGACGAGCCGCTCGACGTTCGCGTAGGCGACCTCCTCGTCGAATGAGAGCCCGAGGTGGGTGAGCTTCAGGGCGACGTTCGCCCGCACGCGCTCCTCCGCGATCCGGTCGAGGACCGCCACGTACGCGGCGACGACCTCGGCCGCGGCCGCGGTGCCCGGGATCGCCTCGCCGAGCAGCGTCGTGTTCGAGTGGAAGCCCGCCTCGTCGAGCTCGCGGAGAACGCGGATGCACTCGTCCAGCGTCTCGCCGGCGACGAAGCGCCCCGCGCCGAGCCGCATGCCGTAGCGCCGGACGAGACGCCGGAGGAGCGCGCTGTCCGCGGCGTGCAGGATCGCCGCGCGGGGGAGAGCGGAGAGCGCTGTCCCTGCCCCGGCCACGTCAGTCGAGCGTGACCTCGACGCCGCCGGCGATCTCCACGAGCGCGTAGTGGCCCGCGGCGACCGGGCCGGGGTTGACCACGCGAGTCCGTCCGAGCTCGTCCTCGCCGCGCGACTCGTGGATATGGCCGCAGAGCACGAGGTGCGGCTGCTCCCGCTCGACGAGGGCGCGCAGCGCGGGGCTCCCCACGTGCTCGCCCGAGCGCAGCCGGTCGCACGCGGTCCCGTGCGGAGGGGAGTGGGGGCAGAAGATCCGCACGTCGCAGCCGGCGATGTCGGAGAGCGCGCTGGCTCCTCGTCGCCCGAGCTCCTCGTCGGGCACCTCGTGCGGCGTGTGCAGCGGCGAGAGTGGAGCGGCCGAGACGCCCGCGAACCCGACGCCCGCGAGCGTCACGCCGCGGCCGTCGATCGAGACCCCGAGCTCGACCAGCCGCTCGTCGATCGCGGGGGAGTCGCAGTTGCCCGCGACGGCGAGCAGCCGCGGGGCGAGCGGCCGCCACAGCTCGATCGCCTGGTCCACGTCGTCCGGCGTGCCGAACGTCGTCACGTCCCCTCCGACGACGAGCACGTCGACCTCACCCGCCTCGACGACCACGGGCGGGACGGCGTCGAACCGGTCGTGGACGTCGACGACATACGCGATCCGCATCCCGCGACCCTACCCGTGCGCGAAGCCCGCGCCCGCTGAGCGCGGGCCCCGGGCAGCGCGGGGAACTGAAGGCGCCCGCTGCGCGTGCGCGGGGGTTACCTCACTCTCCACGCAGACCGTGGCCGACGGAGCCGCAGTCGAACGAGTCGCGCTCGACGGAGAGCTCGCGGTGGCGCCGTGGCAGCGCGGCCGGCCGAGCCCGCGGCGCTCGCGGTGAAGGTGACTGTCACCGCGTTTGAAGGGGTGACTGTCACGGCCTCCGGCTCAGTTCAGCGACGGATCGAGCGGCATGAGCGCGAGGACCTCGAACGGCCCTCCCTTGCGCCTCAGGACGTCGCTCCAGAGCTCGTCCGGATCGAGGGTGAAGACGTCCTCCACGAGCGCGGGCTCGACGATCCAGGATCCCTCCTCGAGCTCGTCGTCGAGCTGGCCGGGCCCCCAGCCGGCGTAGCCGGCGAAGACGCGCGCCTTGCGGAGCTCGCCGAGCTCATCGGGATCGGCCTCCGCCGGCAGGAACCCGATCGACTCGAGGACGAGCGCACTCGAGCGCTCCGGCTCGACGAAGTCGGCGAGGACCACGATCGCGGACGGCTGGACCGGGCCGCCCACGTGCACGTGCCCCAGGTCGTCCGCCAGGGCCGAGAGCCCGGGAACCGCCTCCTCGACCGTGGTCTCCGACGCGCGATTGAGCACGAGGCCGAGCGCTCCCTCCTCCGTGTGCTCGCCGACGAGGACCACGGTGCGTCTGAAGTTCGGGTCGACCAGGCTCGGGCCGGCGACGAGGAGCTGTCCCTTCAACGACTGCATCGGCCTCCCAATATCATCGCCGCATGGAGGAAGTCTCCCGCGAGGTCCATCTCGTCGCGCGACCGCAGGGCCTCCCCGAGGAGCACGTCTTCGAGGTCGCCGAGGTGCCGGTTCCCGAGCCGGCGGACGGGCAGCTCCTCGTCCGCAACGCGTACTTCTCGGTCGATCCGTACATGCGACCGCGCATGAACGACGTGCCCTCGTACGTCCCGCCGTTCGCGCTCGGCGAGCCCATGACGGGCGGAGCCGTCGGCCGGGTCGCCGCCTCCCGCAACGAGCGCTTTCAGGAGGGCGACTGGGTGCTCCACTCGCTCGGCTGGCGCGAGTGGGCGCTCTCCGACGGATCGGGGACGAGCAAGATCGATCCTTCCGCGGCGCCGGTCTCGACCGCGCTCGGCGTGCTCGGGATGCCCGGGTTCACCGCGTACTACGGCCTCTTCGAGATCGGCAGTCCGCAGGAAGGCGAGGAGGTCTTCGTCTCGGGCGCCGCAGGAGCGGTCGGGAGCGCGGCGGGTCAGATGGCGAAGATCGCGGGCTGCCGCGTGATCGGGAGCGCCGGCTCCGAGGAGAAGCTCGAGTGGCTGCGTGAGCTCGGTTTCGACGCGGTGTTCGACTACCACGAGCGCCCCGTGCGGGAGGCGCTCGCCGAGGCGGCTCCCGACGGCATCGACGTGTACTTCGACAACGTCGGCGGCGACCACCTGGAGGCGGCCATCGGCGCGATGCGGACGAACGGGCGGATCGTCGCGTGCGGGTCGGTGTCCCGGTACAACGACACTGCCGCGACATCGGGCCCGCGGAACATGTTCCTGTGCGTCACGCGGCGCCTCCTGCTCCAGGGCTACATCATCAGCGACCACTACGGCCGCTTCTCCGACTTTCACGAGCGCGCCTCCGAGTGGGTGCGCGAGGGCAGGCTTCGCTACCGCGAGACCGTCGTCGAGGGCATCGAGAACGCCCCCCGGGCGTTCATCGGCCTCCTCACCGGCGAGAACATCGGGAAGATGCTCGTGAAGGTCGGGCCGGCCGGCGACTGAAGGCCCGGGTGACTGTCCCTGCAGGGGACTGTCATCCGTGGTTCCGCCCGCCGAGCAGGAAGTTCGCGAGCATGCGCGGGCCCTGGGGTGTGAGCACGCTCTCCGGGTGGAACTGCACGCCCTCGACCGGGTGGACGAGATGGCGGACGCCCATGACCTCGCCGTCGTCGGTCTGCGCCGTCACCACGAGCGTCTCCGGGACGCTCGTCGACGCGAGGGAGTGGTAGCGGCCGGCGTCGATCTCGGGTGGCAGACCCTGGAAGATCCCGCGCCCGTCGTGGCGCACGCGGCTCGCCTTCCCGTGCAGGAGTGCTTTCGCCGGCCCCGTCTCGCCTCCGTACGCCTCGACGATCGCCTGGTGCCCGAGGCACACGCCGAGCGTCGGCGTGTCCCGGCCGAGCTCGCGGACGAGGTCGATCGAGGATCCCGCCGCGGCCGGACGCCCGGGGCCGGGCGAGATGACCACGCGGTCGGGCCCGAGGGCACGCGCGGCGGCCGGTGAGATCTCGTCGCTCCTGTGGACGACGACCTCCGCTCCCAGCTCGTCCAGCAGGTGGACGAGGTTGTAGGTGAACGAGTCGTAGTTGTCGACCATCAGCACCCGCACCCGCCCACTGTGCCATCCGCGCGCCGGTCGGACGGCAGCCCCGGAGCGCTTCGCTAGGCTGGCCGCATGTCGAGATCGGTGATCGTCTCCGCCGTCCGGACGCCCTTCGGGCGGCTCGGCGGCGGCCTCGCGGCGGTTTCTGCGACCGAGCTCGGCGCCGTCGCCGTCCGGGCCGCGCTCGAGCGCGCCGGGCTGGAGGGGGCCGAGGTCGAGTACGTGATCATGGGCCAGGTCCTCCAGGCGGGAGCAGGTCAGGCGCCCGCTCGTCAGGCCGCGATCGGAGCGGGGATCCCGAAGGAGGTCCCGGCGGACACGATCAACAAGGTGTGCGCGTCGTCGATCCGTGCGCTCGAGATCGCCGACCTCATGATTCGCGCCGGTGGCCACGAGCTCGTCGTGACGGGCGGGATGGAGTCGATGTCGAACGCGCCGTACCTGCTGCCCGAGGCACGGTTCGGCTACCGGCTCGGGAACGGCGAGATCCTCGACCACATGGTCTTCGACGGGCTCACCTCGTCCTTCGACGGCCTGCACATGGTCGAGCAGGCTTCGCTCGTCTCGCGGGAGCTCGGCATCTCCCGCGAGGAGCAGGACGCGTGGGCGTACCGCTCCCACCAGCGCGCCGCGGACGCGCAGGACGCGGGCCGGTTCGCAGACGAGATCGTCCCGGTCGGAGACGTCGTCGCGGACGAGTCGATTCGTCGCGACACGACCCTGGAGAAGCTCGCTTCGCTCCGGCCGGTGTTCGACCCCGAAGGGACGACGACCGCCGGCAACGCGCCGGGGGTGAACGACGGCGCCTCCTGCGTGATCCTCTGCTCCGAGGCCTTCGCCGAGCGCCGCGGTCTCGAGCCGCTGGGGAGGATCCTCGCCCAGGGGTACGTCGCGGACGACTACGCCTACCTCGCGCGAACGCCAGCGCGGGCGGGAGAGAGGGCGCTCGCCGGCGCGGGAAAGACGATCGGGGACGTGAAGCGCGTGGAGATCAACGAGGCGTTCGCGTCGGTCGCCGGGAACTCGACGCGGATGCTCGGCGCGGACGAGGCGATCGTGAACGTGAACGGCGGCGCCGTCGCGCTCGGGCACCCCATCGGCGCCTCGGGCGGTCGCATCGTCGCCACGATGGTGCACGAGCTCCGGCGCGAGGGCGGCGGTCTCGGGCTCGCGGCCATCTGCTCGGGCGGGGGCCAGGGCGACGCGCTCCTGATCGAGGTCTGACGGCGCCCGAGTGACACCGTGTCACTTGGGATGACTCGCGCACGTCTTCGGGCCGCGCTTCCCGGGCGCGTGGTCGTCGCGGCTCTGCTCGCGCTCGTCGCTCTCGCGGTCGCGGACGACGCCGCGGCCTGCGTGTGCGTCGAGGCGACGGTCGAGGCGCGTCTCGACGGCGCCGACGCGGCGGTCGTGGGCTCCGTCGTCGCCGAGCGCTCCGGAGAGCTGAGGGGCGCGCCGCTGCGCCTGCTGACCGTGGAGGTCGAGCAGCGGGTGAAGGGCGACGTAGGGCGGACGCTCGAGGTGCGGGCCCCCTCGGGAACGGACTGCGACGTCGAGATTCCGAGGGACGAGCCTGTCGGGCTGTTGCTGACGAGTGCGCCGGACGGCGGCTGGCTCGCGACCGCGTGCAGCGTCGTCGCTCCGGGCGAGCTCGTGGCCGCGGGCGGGGAGCCGCGGGGCGGCGCGATCAAGGTCGTGATCGGGATCGTGGTCCTCGCGCTCGTGCTCCTCCTCGCCTGGTACCGGCTCCGCAGGGGCGCGCGGCCGCAGCTCCCGGGCGGGCCGGGCTGACGCTCGCTCAGAGCTCCTTGCGATACCGCAGCTCGACGACGGCCGCGCCCTGGAAGTCCTCGTCCTTCCGTCCGTCCCGGCCCCAGCCGGCAGCGCGGTAGAAGCGCTCCGCCCGCTTGTTGCCCTCGAGCACCCACAGGAGCGCCGTTCGGAATCCCGAGCGCCGCAGCGAGCCCTCGGCCCACTCGATCAGGGTTCGCCCGACACCCAGGCCCCAGCACGACGGATGGACGTAGATCGCGTAGATCTCGCCCGCCTCGTCGTCCTCGCTCGCCGCCCCGAGACTCGTGAACCCGACGATGCTCCCGTCGAGCTCCGCGACGAACGTCGCGCTTCCCGGACGGGGCGTCCTCGCGAGCCCCTCGCTCCAGAGGTGCTGACGGTGCTCGACGTCGAAGGCCGCGATGGTCTCTTCCGGGAGAAGGTCGGCATAGGCCGCGCGCCACGTCTCGACCTGGACGCGGGCGATCGCCTCTCCGTCCCGTGAGGTCGCCTCCCGAACGGTGTGCATGCTCACGGCGCGATCATGCGTCTTTACAGTGCCTGGCACTGTAAAGACGCCGGAAGTGCGCCAAAGAGTCCACAGGTGGGGCGCACGGCATCCGCCGCGGCGACGCCGTCGCGCTAGCCTCCGGCGCGATGACGTTCGAGCACGTCCTCGTCGTGGGCGCCGGCCAGATGGGCGGTGGGATCGCGCAGGTGGTCGCCGCCTCCGGCCGGCGGGTCTCGCTCCACGATGCCGTGCCGGGGGCCGTCGACCGGGCGCTCGAGGCCATGGGGCGCAGCCTCGAGAAGCTCGCCGGGAAGGGCGGCGCCGACCCGGCGGAGACCCTCGCGCGCGTGTCGCAGGTGGACGATCTCGTCGCCGCCGACCTGATGATCGAGGCGGTCGTCGAGGACGCCCGCGTGAAGCAGGAGCTCTTCCGGAGAGCGGACGACGTGCTCCCGCGCGAGGCGATCCTCGCCTCCAACACGTCGTCCATCCCCATCACGTCGCTTGCCGCGGCGACGAGGAGGCCCGAGCAGGTCGTCGGGATGCACTTCTTCAACCCGGTGCCCGTGCTGCAGCTCGTCGAGGTCGTCCGCGCCATGCAGACCTCGGACGAGACGGCCGCGGCGATCGTCGCCCTGGCCGAGGACCTCGGGAAGGTGCCGGCGGAAGCGCGCGACTTTCCCGGGTTCGTCTCGAACCGCATCCTCATGCCCTTCCTGAACGAGGCCGCGTACGCGCTGATGGAAGGCGTCGCCGAGCCGGAGGCGATCGACACGATCGCGAAGCTCGGGTTCGCGCACCCCATGGGGCCGCTCGCGCTCGCCGACCTCATCGGTCTCGACACGTGCGTCGCGATCATGGAGGTGCTGCACGAGGGCCTCGGCAACCCGAGGTACGCGCCCTGCCCGCTGCTGCGGCAGTACGTCGCCGCGGGGCGCCTCGGGCGCAAGTCCGGTCGCGGCTTCTACGAGTACTCCTGACGTGGACGAGCGGCTCGAGGCCGAGCTCTTCGCGCACGCGGACCCGGACGAGAGCTACGTCGACCGCGTCTTCCGACAGGTGCTGCGCCGGCCGCCCGACCCGGAGGCGCGCGAGCGAGCGCTGCAGAAGCTGTCCGAGGGAACGCTCTCCCGCGCGGCGCTCTTCCACGAGCTCGCGACGAGCGAGGAGTTCACGCGCGTCCGGGAGCTCGACGACGCGGTCGCCCTCGGCCTGGGCGCACGCGAGCGGAACGAGCCGATCCGGTGGCTCCAGGCGCCGCCCGGAACCGACGAGCGCGTGGTGGAGGTCCCGTGGGTGCTGTCACGGCTCCGGCGAGAGGGGCGGGTCCTCGAGGTCGGCTACGCCTTCGCGGAGCCCGCGTACCTCGGGGGCCTCCTCCGCTCCGGGGTCGACCTCGTGGGGGTCGATCTCGCGACGAGAGAGGTCGAGGGGATGGAGACGGTCGTGGGGGACGTGTGCGAGCTCCCCTTCGAGGACGGGGCCTTCGACCAGGTGCTGCTCGTGTCCACGCTCGAGCACGTGGGTGCGGACAACACCGTCTACGGGCTCGAGACGGGAAGCGACGGCGGCGCGCGGGCACGGGCACTGCGCGAGCTCCGTCGCGTGCTCGCGCGGGACGGAAGCCTGCTCGTCACGGTACCGCTCGGCGAGCCCGGGGACCACGGCTGGTTCCGGCAGGAGGACGAGCGCGGCTGGACGCGGATCTACGCGCGGGCGGGGCTCTTCGTGGAGGAGACGGAGGCATACGAGCTTCTCCCGGAGGGCTGGCGCGCGACGCGCTCGTTTCGCCCGCAGGGAGTTCGCTACGGGGAGCGCGGTCCGGCGGCGTCCGCGGTCCTGTGCGCGGACCTCCGCCCGGGTCGGCTGCGGCGGCTGTTCACGCCGAGCGGCGCGCACGTGACCGCACGGCGGCGCGCAGGACGGGCGTATCACCGTGCGCGGCGCGACCTATAGTCCGCGCGTGGAGTTCGAGCTCACCGCCGACCAGCGCGAGATCCAGAGCCTCGCCCGCGCGTTCGCCGAGGCGGAGATCGCCCCCGACGCCGCCGCCTGGGATCGCGATCACCGCTTTCCGGACGAGCTGTACCCGAAGCTCGCCGAGCTCGGCCTGATGGGGACGTGCGTCCCCGAGGAGTACGGCGGGGCGGGCGCGGACTTCCTGTCCTACGTGCTCGTCCTCGAGGAGCTCTCCCGCGCCGACGCCGGAGTCGGTGTCACCGTCGCCGTGCACACGAGCGCGACGACGCTCCCGATCCTCGCCTTCGGCAGCGAGGAGCAGAAGGAGCGGTTCGTCCCGCCGCTCGCACGCGGCGAGCGGATCGGCGCGTTCGCCCTCACCGAGGCCGGCTCGGGATCGGACGCCGGCGCGCTGCGCACCACCGCGACGCGGGACGGAGACGGCTGGGTCATCAACGGCTCGAAGCAGTGGATCACGAACGGCTCGCGCGCCGGCACCTTCGTCCTCTTCGCGCGCACCGATCCGGCGACCGCGGGCGCGCGTGGCGTCTCGTGCTTCGTCCTCGACGCCGAGCACGTCCGCGTGACGCGGGAGGAGGAGAAGCTCGGGCTCAACTCCTCGACGACGTCGGACCTCGTGCTCGAGGACGCTCGCGTCGACGGTGACCGTCTCCTGCACGAGGAGGACCGCGGCTTCCGCGTCGCCATGGTGACGCTCGACGGCGGTCGGATCGGCATCGCCGCCCAGGCGCTCGGGATCGCGCAGGCGGCGTTCGACGTGGCGAGCGCCTACGCGCAGGACCGGGAGCAGTTCGGCCGGCGGATCGCGGACTTCCAGGCGATCCAGTGGAAGCTCGCGGACATGGCCACGGAGATCGACGCCGCGCGCCTGCTCACGTACCGGGCGGCGTGGCTCAAGCAGCAGGGCCGGCCGCACACGGCCGAGGGTGCGAAGGCGAAGCTCTTCGCGTCCGAGATGGCGCGCCGGCAGACGGCCGAGGCGATCCAGATCCTCGGCGGCTACGGCTACACGAAGGAGTTCCCCGTCGAGCGCTACTACCGGGACGCGAAGATCACGGAGATCTACGAGGGGACGAGCGAGATCCAGCGCCTCGTCATCGCCCGCTCGATCCTGGGAAAGCAGGTTCGCGAGCCGGTGGGTCAGTCGGCCGACCACTCGTAGAGCGCGTCGGGCTCGCGCTCCTCGTTCCCGCTGCCGTCGGTCAGCTCCACGAGACGGCAGCCGTGCCGCTCGTAGAAGCGCCGCGCACGCGTGTTGCGCTGGAAGACCCAGAACCGGAAGCCCCGCGGGCGCTCGCGCTTGACGGCGTCGAGCAGCTCCGATCCGACGCCGCGGCCCTGCGCCTCGGGATGGACGTAGAGGTGCCCGAGGAGGTCTCCGTGGAGGGCGGCGAGCCCCACGACCCGGTCGTCGACCTCCGCCACCCAGACCTCGTGCGCGGGGACCATCTCGTCCCGGATCCACGAGCGGATCTCGTCGTCGGAATGGATCGTCGGGAGGAACCTGAGCCCGCGGAACGACGCGACGAAGACCTCGGCGATCGTGTCGGTGTCGCTGCTCTCCGCGGGCCTGACGGGCACGGGGCCTAATGTACGGCTCGTGCCTCGCGAGCGCGACGAGCCGGTTCGCCTGACGCGGATCTACACCCGCGGCGGCGACGCTGGGGAGACGTCGCTCGGCGACGGCTCGCGAGTCTCCAAGCTCGACGCGAGGATCGCCGCCTACGGCACCGTCGACGAGCTGAACGCCGCGCTCGGGGCCGTTCTCGCCGGCGACTGCCCGGATGCGCTCCGCCCGGTCCTCGTGCGCGTGCAGAACGAGCTCTTCGATCTCGGCGCGGACCTCTCGGTGCCTGTCGAGCGCGAGGATCGGCTCCGGGTCACGCAGCAGCTCGTGGACGCGCTGGAGGACGAGTGCGATCGCTTCAACGCGGAGCTCCCGGAGCTGAAGAGCTTCGTGCTCCCCGGTGGGACGGAGGCCGCCGCGCGCTTGCACGTCGCTCGCACCGTCTGCCGCCGCGCGGAGCGCGAGGCTCTCGAGGCGTCCGGAGCGCACGACGTCAACCCGCTCGCGCTCGTCTATCTGAACCGCCTCTCGGACCTCCTGTTCATCCTGTCGCGTGCCGCGAACGCGGAGGAAGGCCGCGAGGAGCCGCTCTGGAAGCCTGGGAGCTCGCGCTAGCCCTCGTTGGCTCCTTCGTCGCCGGGTACCTCGGCTCGATGCTGGGCCTCGTCCTCGGCACCCTGCGGCTCCCGCTCATCGTCCTCGCGACCGGAAGCCCGCTGACGGCCGCGGGCACGAACATCGCGGTCTCGGCCGCGGCCGCCGGGGCCGGGGCCGTCGGGCACCTGCGCGAGGGACGCGTCGACTGGCGCGTGGTCGCGTGGACCGCGCCGCCGTCCGTCGTGGGCGCGGTCGCGGGCGCGCTCGTCGCCGACGACGTCCCGGAGTCGCTCCTGTACGGCCTGATCGCGGCGGTCCTCGTGTGGAGCGGTGTCGATCTCGCGCTCCGCCCGATCGCGCCTCGCCCCCGGGCGCGGCTCAGGGTTGCCCGGGGTGGTGGGCTCGCGCTGGGGATCGGCGTCCTCGGCGGCGCAGCCGGCGTCATCCTCGGCACGCTCCGCATGCCGGCGCTCGTCCGCTCGGTCGGCCTCGACGTCCGTCGCGCGGCCGGGACGAACCTCGTCGTGGGCTTCCTGCTCGGCACGGCCGGATTCGCGGTCCACGCCGCCGGCGGGGAGGGCGTCGACTGGGCCGTCCTCGCCGCGGGTCTTGCCGGGGCGATGCCCGGCGGCTGGCTCGGAGCACGGGCGACCGGCAGGATCCCGGAGGACGCTCTGCGCCTCGCTCTCGGCGCCGTGCTTCTCGTCGTCGGCGTGGCCTTCGCCGTGCAGGCGGTCTTCTAGGCGACAGCGGGCCAGGCGCCCGCGAGCCAGGTGACGAGCTCCTCGGCACTGCGTGGGCTCGCGACGTAGAAGCCCTGGGCGTGGTCGCATCCCCACTCGGCGAGCACGTGCCACGCCTGCCGCGTCTCCACGCCCTCGGCGACGACCGTGAGCCCGAGCGCGTGGCCGATGTCGATCATCCCGTGCACGAGGGCCGCGTCTGTGGCGCTGCGTCCCAGGCCGTGCACGAACCCCGCGTCGATCTTCAGCTCGTCGAGCGGGAGGACGCGGAGCGCCGCGAACGAGGCCGCGCGACCGCCGTCGTCGAGAGAGAGTCGCACGCCGAGGTGCGCGAGCCGGCGAAGGATCTCCTCGTCGAGCTCGGACCCGGCGCCGGGGCCTGCCGGGACGACCTCGAGCGTCAGCAGCCCGGGACGGGCGTTCGCCGAGCGGAGCAGCCGCGCGACGCCATCGGCGAACATCGGGTCGTCCACCAGGCGGTAGGGGACGTTCACGGACACCCCGAGGTCGTGGCCGGCGTCATGCCAGAGCTGCGCGGCACGAAGGGCCTCGGCGACGACGAGGAACGTCATCTCCCGGACGACAGGAGTGCGCTCCACGTGCGGCACGAAGTCCGCGGGCGGGACGAGGGTGCGGTCGGGCAGCAGCCGGCGGACGAGCGCCTCGGCAGCGCGGGGGTGGCCGGAGGCGAGGTGGATGATCGGCTGGTAGACGACGACGAGCTCGTTCTGCTCGAGCGCCGACTCGACGTCGCGAACGATGCCGGCGTCCACGCCACGACGGAGCAGCAGCGCCTCGTCCACGGCATCGCGCTTGGTGGCGTACATCTGGCCGTCGGCCCGGGCGAGAAGCTCGTCCGACGTCGCGCCGTCGGTCGGGTACACGGCCCAGCCGATGCTCGCGTCGATCTCGATGGTCGCGCCGCCGACGCGGAACGGGCGACGCAGGGCATGCCGCAGGCGCGCCACGAGCGCGGAGGCCTGCTCGTCGTCCCGCGTGCCGAGGGAGAGCACCACGAACTCGTCGCCGCCGACCCGCGCGACCGTGTCGCTGGCCCGGAGGATCGACTCGAAGCGCCGGGCGAGCGTGCGCAGGACGGTGTCCCCGGCTCCGTGACCGCGCACGTCGTTGACGTCCTTGAAGCCGTCGAGATCGACTGCGATGAGCGTGAACGCCTCCTCGGTGCGCCGGGCGCGGCGGAGCGCCTGCTCGATGCGATCCTCGAGGAGCACGCGGTTGGGGAGCCCGGTGAGCGGATCGCGGAGCGCGAAGGAGTGCGCCCGCCCGAGCCGCCAGTTGAGGATGACGCCCGATGCCCCCGCGACGAACGCGATGATCGAGAGGGTGGCAAGCGCGCGGTCCGGTGTGTCCCGGAAGACACCCGATACGAGCCCGGCGAGGAAGATGAGGGCAGCGAGCGAGAGCGCCCATGCGAGGGTGCCGCTCAAGTGCCGCCTGGATCGGATCGTCAACTCGTCCTCGTGATTCCTCGCCCCGCTCGGGGGCCCGCCGCAGTTACTCCGACCGTAGTCGGGTGTTACTACGTCATCGCCCCCGCAACGAGTGACGGGGATCCCTCGCGCGAGGGAACGCAGCCGACCACATTTCGCACGATCAGCGGATTCCCGAGCCGGCGCATGAACCGAACGGGGGATGCCGGCACTCGCCCGTCCGGGCGGTGGGAGGAACGCGCGGGCGGTCGGGGAATCGAGTGCCGTGGACCTCGCTGCCGGGCTCGTCGGGTTGCTGGTCGGACTCGTCGTCGGGCCCGTCGCCGACCGGCTGGCGACGAACTCCCCGCTCCACGACCCGCTCCTCCAGCGGGTCCCCCGCTCGCGAGCGCTGCCGCTCGTCACCGCCGGCACGGCGCTGCTCGGCGCGGCGTGCGGGGTCGCGTTCGGCCTGACGCTCGAGGCGCTGATCGGCGCGGTGTTCTGCTGGATCCTCGTGATCATCACGCGGACCGACTTCGAGCACCGACTCATCCCGGACAAGATCGTCCTGCCCGGAGCCGTGCTCATGCTCATCGGGCGGGCGATCGACGATCCGAGCTTCGAGTGGATCCTCGCCGCCTTCCTGGCGGGCCTGGCCCTGTTCGTCGTCGTCTTCGTCTACCCGAAGGGGATCGGCATGGGCGACGTGAAGCTCGCGGTGTTCCTCGGTGCGGGGCTCGGGGGGACCGTGGTCGTCGCGTTCTTCCTCGGGTTCTTCGCATCGTTCTTCCCCGCGCTCGTGCTCTTCCTCCGAGGCGGCAAGTCCGCTCGCAGGCAGGCGATCCCCCTCGGGCCGTTCCTCGCGCTCGGCGCGGTCGTGGCGCTGTTCGCAGGCGACGCGATCATCGACTGGTACGTCGAGCTCGGCTCGCAGTAGCGCAGCCCCGGGCGAGGTCAAGCGACGCGGCCTGCAGGCCGATCATCCAGTAGTGGAACCCGCATCCCGCCCTGTCGGCGATTCCCCCGCGCTGGACCCGGCGCTCCTGTCCTCCGCCGTCGCCGCGGCATTCGAGGCGGCACGTGCCGAGACCGGCACGCTGCGGGCGCTCGACGCGGCCCTCGCTGCCCTCCACGACACGGCTCCCGCACTGCTGCCCTCCCTCTTCGTCCTCGAGCACGGGCGGATCTGGCTCGTCGTCCAGCGGGGATACGCCGTCGTCCCGGACGGGATCCGCGTCGACGGGGGAGTCACGGGACGCGCGGTGCGCCTGGCTCGCGCGCAGCTCGTCGCCGACGTCGGAGCCGACTCCGACTACGTCGCAGCCAGGCCGGGCATCAGGTCCGAGCTCGCGGCACCGCTGCTCGTCGGCGGCTCGGTCGTCGGCGTCCTGAACGTCGAGTCCGAGCTCGCGCTGCCCTGGAACGCGGTCGAGCTCCTCGAGCCGCTGGTCGCCGCGCTCGCCCCGCTCGCGAGCGTTCACGTCACGGAGCGGACCCTCGACCTCTCGGCGCTCGCCCGCCTCTTCGTCCACATCGGCAGCATTCGCGACTCCGAGGAGATCGCGGCTCTCGCCG
Source organism: uncultured Actinomycetes bacterium (assembly GCA_963750595.1). Classification (GTDB taxonomy): domain Bacteria; phylum Actinomycetota; class Thermoleophilia; order Gaiellales; family Gaiellaceae; genus GMQP-bins7. The sequence continues at coordinate 396,314 of CAVVRG010000006.1, forward strand.
CGGCGTCGTTGCCGAAGGTGATGCCGCTCGAGGCGAGCCAGGTCTTCCTCTGGGACGAGGCCGGCAGCCCCGTGGAGCTGGCGTCCTGGCAGGCGGCGGAGAGCGGCGCGGCCCTGTTGACGGTCGGCCAGCTGGCTCGCGCGCGCGCCAGGGTGGAGAACACCGTCGTCAGTCAGCTGCTGGAGCCGGAGGACGGCGAAGGCGAAAAACCGTTCGTCTGGCTGCCGCTTCGTGCCAACGGCGAGGAGATCGGAGCGCTGGTGGGCACCGGGGCACCGACGACGGACGTCGACCCGGTGCAGCTCGACACCGCAGCCGTCCTGGCGGCACACGTCGCGGCCTCGCTCGACGCGGCGGTCGTCCTCCGCCGCGAGCGCGAGAGCGCGGTGACCGACCCGCTCACCGGTGTCCTGAACCGCCGCGGCCTGGAGGAGCGGCTCGAGCGCGAGCTCGCGTCCGCCCAGAGGCAGCGCACGCCGATGAGCGTGATCGTGATCGACTGCGACGACCTGAAGGAGATCAACGACCGGGCCGGGCACGAGTTCGGGGACGCGCTCCTGCGCGAGGTGGCGGGCGTGCTGACGCGATCGCTCCCGGAGGGCGCCAACGCGGCGCGGCTCGGCGGCGACGAGTTCGTCGTCACGCTGCCGGATGCGGACACCGACATGGCGGAGGCGCTCGGCGAGCGCATCCGCGGGATCCTCGCCGACGGCCTCACCGAGGCGGGGTTCCCGCTGCGGATCAGCGCGGGGATCTCCACGTACCCCTTCGACGGTGCGGGGCCCACGGCCCTGCTGCGTGCGGCCGACCAGGCCCTGTACGCCGCGAAGGACGCCGGCAAGGATCGCGTCGCCTCGTTCCAGGAGGTGATCCGCTCGGAGCGGTCGCCGCAGAAGGAACCGCCCAGGGCCGAGCGCCGGCGACGCCCGCCGAGCGATGGATCGGTGTTGCGCGACGCCGTCGCCGCCACGGAGGCGATCGAGGCCGAGGACACGACCCGGGCCGTGTGCGACCGGCTCTGCAAGGCGCTCGTGTTCGTCGTCGGCGCGACGGCATGCGCGGCCTCGAGGGTGGACGGCGACTACCTCGTCGACGTGACCTCCCACGCGCTCCGCGACGTGAAGCTCGGACGGGACGCCGCCTACCGCATCTCCGACTTCCCACTCACCGCGGAGGTGCTCCGCTCGGCAGAGCCGCGGGCGATCTCGTTTGCGGACGGGGACGTCGATCCGGCGGAGGCATTCATCCTCCGCGAGCTGGGCATGAACGCGCTGCTCATGGTGCCCCTGCACGTCGGCGGTGCGCCGTGGGGCCTCGCGGAGCTCTACGAGATGCGCCTTCGGCGCTTCACCGAGGACGAGGAATCCGTGGCGCGGTTCCTCGTGAGCCAGGCCGAGCGCAGGCTGGAGGTCGTGTCGGCGAACGACCCGCCGCCCAGGCGGCCGCCGGTCTACGAGCTGCCGTCGGAGGGCATCGTGCGTCGCGGCCCGAGCACGAGATAGGCGCAGCGCCGCTCGTCGCCCGGCAGCGGTGACGGGCCCACCCGGCTCACGAGGTACTCGATGCCCTCGAGCTCGAGCGGGTCTCCGCTTCGGAGCGCTCCGTGCTCGAGCTCGGTGAGCTCGTAGGCAGGTCCCGGGCACGAACAGGAGGAGTGGGGCAGGGGCGCCGTCGTCGATGACCGCGTCCTCCGGGTCGTTGCCGCGGGACTCGAGCTCTCCCTCGCGAGCCGAGACCTCCGACTCGCGGGTGGCGACGGCCTGCTCGCGCAGCTCGATCGCGGCACGCTTGAGCTCGACCGCTCCGAGCTCGCTGCGCCGGCGGGCGAGCTCGGCCTCGTCCTCGCGGATCCGCGCTTCGCGCACCTGCAGCTCGTGGGTCAGCTCGGCGAGCTCCGTCTCGCGCCCCTCGAGATCGGCCGCCCCGACCCGCAGCACCCGCTCGACCGAGATGCGCGCGTCCCGCACGGTCTCTTCGCGGCGCGCGACGTCGGAGACGGTGTCCTCGAGCCGGCGTGCGTGCTCCTCGAGCTCGCGCCGCCGCTCCGCGAGGAGCGCCTCCAGCCGTTCCTCGGAGCTCATGCCGCCGGCGTCGCGACGGGATGGGCCGACAGCGGGGTCGCCCGGCTCCTCGTTCGGGTACCGATCTCGGCGACGCTCGTACTGTCCCGGGCTCGTCATGTGCGCTCCCTTGCTCGGTCGATCGCTGCCGGCGGGCCGATCCTAAGCCGTCGAGTTCGGAGCGGCCCGCCGACATTGCGCGAGTTCGCCGGTCGCGCTGCCTCTCCTCCCGCGCATCCCCCGAAGAGGGTAAAGCCGCCGAGGGTCGAAGCCGATATGCCCATCATGGATCCCATCGGCGCGCGCCTCCTTGCGGCCCGCATTCGTGCGGGCGTGTCCGTCGGAACGCGGATCGAGCTCGTACGCGACGCGGAAGACGATTCCGGTCTCTGCGCGGGCGATCGCGGCACTGTCGAGGACATCGACATCCGCGGTCTCGTGCACGTGGCGTTGGATCGCGGCATCGCCGTCGAGATCGATCCCGAAGAGACTCCTTTCCGCCCGCTCGCAGCGTAGAGAGGCCGGATACGGAGCCCAGGCGAGGAAGCCGCGTGGCGGCTTCCTCCGGGCACGCGTGGGCGAGTGGGACGCCTCCCCGTGGCGCGGCTCGGTGGCCGCGCGGAGCGCTCCCTCACCCCGGTCCGGCGAGGCGCCCCGCCCGCAGCCCGAAGTCGGCGGTGACGACCGTCGTCGGGATGCCGCCGAAGGTCGGCGGCGGGGCCGCGGCGTACTGGGCGCCGATCCCGACGTCGCGCCAGGTGGGGGAGAGGATGATGGCGCGGTGCGACTTCGACTTGATCCACTCGGCGACCATCTCCCTCGCGTCGAGGCCCTCGGAGGTCGCGAGCAGCGTCTCGCCCACCGACCACGTCTCCCAGCCACGGTTCGTGTAATGGGCGCGCAGGCGCCTGTCGAAGCTCGTTCCGTCGGCCGACGTGTGGTCGAAGAAGTCCAGCTCGAGCATCGCCCTGGAGTGCTCGACGGCCGGGACTCGGAGCCCGGGCACCTGGCGCACCGGCTGGAGATCGTGCGTCGCCCGGACCCGATTCAGCTCACGCAGGATCTCGCGCTCGAGCGAGTCCTGGCGCTCCACGCCGGCCGCCCGCTGCGGCATGGCGGCAGCGGACACCGGTCCGGCAGCGATCGCCAGCCCCACGGCGAGTACGACGAGAACACGCATCCCGAACACGGCATCGACCGTTTCGGGTCGGAAGGGTGTCCCTCGAACGAGGGCTGAAGGATCGGGCTACTTGCCGTTCGATCCGGAGCGGCCGGCGCCCCCGGCCTGTCCGGGCCTGCCGGCCGGAGGCTCCTCCGTCACGGAGGGCGCGTCGTTCGCGGGCTTCCCGCGGCCGGTGGCGCCCTTCGGAACGTTGGGCTTGACCACCTTGACGAGCTTGGCCTTGACCGGTCTCACGGGCCGCGCCGGCTTCGTCCGACCGGCGGAGGGATGCGCCGAGGGCTTGACCTTCGCCGCGGGCTTGCTCGCATGCGCCCGCGCGCTCGCGCGCGAGCCGGCAGGCGTCGCCTGCTTCCGGGCCTGGCCCGGCGCCGGACCTCCGCGCGCCCGCGCCTGCCCGGGAGCGGTCGCCTTGCCCACGGCCTTCCCTCTCGTCACCGAACGCCCGGGAGCGGACGCGCTCTTCCCGGGCTTCACGAGCGCGGGAGACGGTGTCTTCTTCCCCTCCTTTGCGGTCAGCTCCGAGCCGCCCACGACTCCCCCTGTCGCGACCGTCGCGACGGCGACCACCGCCGCGGCCTTGAGCGCGACCCCACCGGCCAGCAGGCCGCCGCCGGCTGCGCCCACGCCGCCTGCACCGACGCCGACGCCGGTCGTCGCGGCGGCTGCGCCGAGACCCGCGGCCGGGAGCGTCGCCGCGGACGCCGTCCCTTCGAATCCCTTGAACAGGCTGAGCGAGAGAGGCACGGGGACGAGGAGCAGCGTGCGCAGCGCTCCCCGGTGCCGCTGCTGGAGCCGCGCGAAGCTCGCACAGTCCGGGCACTCGTCGAGGTGCTCCCGCAGCCTGCGCCGCTCCTTGCGACCGAGCCTGCCGTCCGCCGCGCGGGACACGGCGAGCTGCGCCTCGGTGCAGGTGAGGTGGTGCGCGAGCTCCTCGGCGAGCGATCGCCTCGCGCGGAAGAGCAGCGTCTCCAACGCCGACGTCGTGACGCCGAGGATCTCCGCGATCTCGCCGTACGAGCGCCCCTCGAACTCGCGGAGCACGATCGCCTGCCGCTGCTGCGGCGGGATCTTCGAGAGCGCGGTGAGGATCTCGCCGACGGTGGGCCCGTCTTCGTCCGGGCTGGTTCCGGCGACCTGGTCGTCGAGCTCGACGTGGTGCGGTCTGGACTTCTCCTGCCGGAACCGCTGCTTGATGGTGTTGCTCGCGATCGTGAGCAGCCAGTTCGCGGGCTTCCGCGGCCGGACGCCCTGCTCCAGCGAGCGATAGGCGTTCAGGAACGTCGTCTGCGTGACGTCCTCGGCGTCGGCACGGTTCCCGAGGACCGCGAGCGCATACCGGAAGACCGCCGCTCCGTGCTCGCGGTAGAGGTCGTCGAGGGCGCGCGAAGCAGCCTGGCTCGTCTCGGTCACGGCCACGATCACAACGTCCCCTCGCGGCGCAGGGCGCGCAACCTTCTTCAGACTTTCTTAACACTCTCCCGCGCAAGAGTCGTCGGTCGCCGGCGTCTACCCAGGTGACGTGGCGAACTCCGAGCAGAGCATGCGCTGGATCCTCCTGAAGGGTCTCCTGGCGGTCTCCATCGTCCTCTCGGTCGTCGTGTCGGCGGCACATGCGGTCCCGCCGAACGGGAAGGGGAGCCAGCCCGCCGCTGTCTCGCAGACGCCGGCGAGCCAGGACAACGCCGCGAAGAAGTGCAAGGCGGAGCGGGCGAAGATGGGCGAGCAGGCCTTCGCCGACAGGTACGGCACGAACGCGAACAAGCGGAACGCGTTCGGCAAGTGCGTGTCCAAGTACTCGAAGGACAAGCCCGCGAAGGCCGACGACGACGAGGGCGACGACGACGACGAGAAGCAGGACAACGCCGCGAAGAAGTGCAAGGCGGAGCGGGCGAAGATGGGCGAGCAGGCCTTCGCCGACAGGTACGGCACGAACGCGAACAAGCGGAACGCGTTCGGCAAGTGCGTGTCCAAGTACGCGAAGGACAAGCCCAAGCCCGCGAAGCCGTAGCAGGAGCTTGGCGCGAGGTTCGGGCTCGCGAGAGCCCGCAGACCGCGACGGTAGGGGGAAGGGACGGGGAGGCCGCGAGGCCTCCTCCGTCTGCCTGCGCATCGCGTCCGTGGTGACTGTCCCCGCAGGGGACTGTCACCCGCATTCCCGCCCGCCGAGCAGGAAGGTCGAGGAGAAAACCAGAGTGCCAGTCCCCTTCGGGGACAGGCACCGCACCGGCGATCACGGGTGACCGTCCCCACAGGGGACTGTCACGCTCCGCTACGTCGAGAGCGGCTCCCAGCGAGGGAGGGTGAGCCGGAGCGTCGTCGGCCCGCCCGGCGCGCTCTCGAGGTCGAACGTGCCGCCCAGCATCCGCGTGCGCTCCGCGATCCCGACCAGGCCGAGCCGGCCGCGCTGCGCGGCTTTCGCGAGCGCGCGCTCGACCTCGAAGCCCATGCCGTCGTCGGTCACCTGCACCTCGATCGCGCTCCGTCGCGCGCGCACGAGGACGGCGACGGTGGTCGCGCCGGCGTGCTCGCGGATGTTGGCGAGCGCCTCCTGGATCGCGCGGAAGACGGTGATCCGCTGCGCCGAGGTGAGCGAGTCCGCCTCGCCCCGGATCTCGAGGTTCACCGTGATGCCGGTGCGCTCCGCGAAGTTGTCCACCTCGCGGTGGAGGATCTCGCCCAGCGGGCGGCTGATGACGCTCTTCGTCTCGAGCGAGTGCGCGATCTCGCGGAGATCGTGGTCGAGCGAGACGAGGCGCGCCGTGAGATCGTCGAAGCGACCCACCGCCTGCTCCCGGTGGCGCTCGAGCACGAAGGGGTAGACCTGCTCCTGGAGGAGCCGGACGTCGGCGGCGAGCGCGAGGACGTCCTGGATCGGCCCGTCGTGGAGGTCGAAGCCGAGGCGCATGAGGCGGCGCTCGGACGACTGGACGAGGGTCCGCTCGCGCGCCGCCGAGTACTCGAGCAGGTGCTCCCGCTCGATGACCGGCGCGAGCGCGGTTGCGACCACGCCCAGGAAGGCGTCGGCGATCTCGGGCTCGACGGAGCCGAGGCGGCCGACGATCGCGGCGTACGGCTTGCCGTAGCGGAGGACGGGCACGGAGCGGAGCTGCGACCCGCCGAGGAGCGAGAGGCGCGAGCGCTGGCGGAGAGCCGCCTTCGCCTCTGCCCGGACGCGCCGGCTCGGGCGGCCGGCGTCGCCCAGGGACACGATGCAGTCCAGGGCGCTCGTCGTCCGCTGCCAGAGGCTCACGTCGCCGAGCACGTCGAACGCGAGCAGCAGGTTCAGCTGGACCTCGACCGCGAAGAGCGGGGGGAGCTCGAGCAGGCGGGCGCTCGACACCGTCTGGCCGAACAGCGCGAAGCGGGCGGCGGGGAGGGGGAGCGCGCACGCCTCGGCCACGACCGCCGCGGCGCCGCGAACGTCCGCCCCGTCGAGCTCGAAGGCGGCGGCCAGCTCGACCATCGCGGACGCCGCGTACCAGATCGAGGCCAGCCCGTCGCCGATGTCGTCGTCGCCGAAGCCGTCCCTGATCTTGCGGGCGTCGACGAGCACCGTCTCGAGCACGCCGCGAACCTCCTCGGGGCACCCCTCGAGGAAGTACGCGTGCAGCCGGGCGAGCGCCTCTTCGGACTCGGCGCGCAGCTCGCGGCGCGGTTGCAGCGTCGGACGCGAGAGCGGAAGACCGGCTCCCGTGCCCATGCCCGTCCGTGCGTCGAACGTCATTCAGCCCCTCTCGCGGCGACTGCGGATCCGTTCACGGCGCACCTCACGCTTCCTCCCCTCGACGCGCGTCAGCCTGCGCGCGTCACTGCACCACCGTCGGCGCGCCGCTCGGGGCGCTCTCGGTCAGGTGTCGCTCGATGTCGAGGAGCATCTCCTCCGTCTCGTTCCACCGGTCGAAGACCCGCACACCCGTCGGGGTGCGACCCCCGGTGTCGGCGGCGATCACGATCGGCACCTCCGGACGCGCCGTCCGCGCGGCGTTCGCCGTGCGCAGCGCGTCGGCGATCCGGTCCGCGCCGTCGAGCACGGCGAGGTCGAGGGTGGGGTCGTCGAGGACGCCCTGCGTGAGCTGCTCGGGGGTCGTCTCCTGCACCTCGAGGTCGCGTCCGTCGAGGAGGAAGCGGGCGAGCCGCATGAAGCGCGGGTCGCGGCTGGCTACGAGCACGCGCGCGCGCGGCTCGTCGTCGTCGGCGTCGAGGGGAGACACCCTCCGGTCCTGCCGGGCGTCGGCAGCGCTCCGTGACGCCCAGGCGACGCGGTCCCCGACCTCGAGGCCCCTGCGCCGGCACTCGCCCGCGGCAAGCTCGACCACCTCGCGCGCTCCGCGGCAGGACACGGTCCGCCACGGCCGCACGTCGTGCTCGATCTTCATCACGACCTGATCCGCGTCGAGGAAGACGGCGTCGATCGGGAAGCGCATGAACGCCGTGTGGATGCTCCAGCCGGGCCGCAGCACCATCCCCTCGCCCTCGCGGAGGTAGCGCCGCCCGAGGAGGCCGCGCATGCGCCGGTGGGCGCGGTCCGAGACGACGACACGCTCGCAGACGATCCGACCGTCTTCCCGGCGGAGCGTCAGCGTCGCCATGTCGCTAGGCGAGCGCGTCGACGATGTTGATCGCCATCGGCACGAGGATGACGATGAACATCGCGGGGAAGATGAAGAAGATCAGCGGGAAGAGCATCTTGATGGGCATCTTCTGGGCAATCTCCTCGGCGATCGCCTTCCGCCGCTTCCGCATCTCGAGCGAGAGGTTGCGCATCGTCGCGCCGATCGAGACACCGAGCCGCTCGCCCTGCGTGAGGGAGCGGACGAAGATGCGCATGTTCGGCGTGTCCGCGCGGCGGCCGAGGCTCTCGATCGCCTGCTGGACCGTCAGACCCATGCGCTGCTCCTGAAGCGTGAGCCGGAGCTCCTGGCCGAGCGGGTCGGACATGCTGTCCGAGGCGACGCGCATCGACGCCAGGATTCCGAGGCCGGCCTCGATCGTGACGACGAGGAGGTCGATCATGTCCGGCATCTGACGGTCGATCCGCGTGAAGCGCGACCGCTTCTTCAGCTCGATGTAGTAGAGCGGCGCGAACCAGCCTCCCACGCCGACGGCGGCGGTCAGGACGACCGCCATGACGAACGAGCCGCCCATCGCCGGGACCAGCCAGAACGTCAGCAGCGCAAGCGCCACTGCGGCGAGGACCTGGTAGCCGAGGACCTTCCGCGGCGTCGTCTCGTACATGCCCGCGGAGATGAGCTTGTCGCGCACCTTCTGCTCGTTCGCTCCGCGAGGTTCTCCGGCCGACCATGTCGCCGAGCCGGCCCGCGAGCGAGTCGAGCGGACGCCTGGAGGCGTCCACCTCCGAGCCGCCGGTGTTCTCGGCGACGTAGCCATAGGTGCCGATCTGGTCGATGGTCAGGTTGGAGCCGCGTGTGCTTGCCGAGGTTGACGACGAGGATCGCGATCCCGGCTCCGAGGAGGAGGATGCCCGCGAGTGCCAGCAGGGTGAGGTTCATGTCAGACCTCCACTTCCGCGATCTTCTTGATCGAGTAGGAGCCGATGATGACGAGGACCACGCCGATCACCAGGAAGACCTGTCCGATCGTCGTGTGCAGCAGTGGATCGAGGTAGTCCCCGCCCGTGAAGGTCAGAATGAGGAGGAGGAAGATCGGCAGGCTCGTGAGGATCCACCTGGAGATCCTGGCCTGCGCGGTCAGCACCTGCACCAGGCGGCGGAGCTCCATGCGGCCGCGAATCGTCTCCGCGACGCGGTCGAGCACCTCGGCCGTGTTACCGCCGGCCTCGCGCTGGAGCTTCATCACCATCGCGACCTGCTCCGCGTCGTAGCTCTGCATGCGGCGCGCCATCACCATGAGGGCGTCGTCGAGCGGGACGCCGAGCTGCTCGTCCTGGAGCACGCGGCGGAACTCGGACTTCGAGGGCTCGTCCGCGCTCTCGACCATGACGGACATGGCCCCCATGATCGAGTGGCCCGTCCGCATGGCGCCCGCGAGGACGTCGAGGTTGTCGGGCAGCTGCTCGTCGAACGACGACTTCACCTTCTTCACCTTGCGCGAGACGTAGAACCGGGTGACGAAGGGCGCAGCGATGCCGGCGAGCAGCCCCCAGAGCGACTGGAGGACGATCGCCGCGGCGAGCGAGGTGACGATCCCGGCGACGATCGTCCAGAAGAGCAGCGCGAGCGGGGAGATCGTGATCCCCCCGACCTCGACGTCGTACTCGAACCGCTGCCAGGAACGGAGCCCGCCGATCCTGGCGCTGGGCCTGCTGTGCGAGCAGTGCCGCCACCTCGGCGCGCCGGGCGCGCGACTCGTCCTCGGTCGGCACGGTCACGTACATCGCCATCCGCCGGCGCAGCGAGCGCTTGCGCGCCTCGAGCGCGGTCATGATCGCGAAGAGCACGAGCGCGAGCACCGCGATCACGATGAACACCATGAGGTAGGGGGAGATGATGACCTCGTCCGTCCAGCTGCGGTCGAACGTCCCGCGCGGCTCGAAGTCGAGCGTGGGTGTCGTGTAGCTGGCCGTCGCGGGAGCGAATCCGGCGACGACCATCTTGACGAGGGCCTCGCGCTCGGGCGGGAGCAACGAGCGGTAGGTGACCTCGTACTCGCGCGAGAGCTGCTGGCCGATCTCCTCGAAGATCGACTCGAGCGCGGCCGGGGAGGAGCTCTCGACGTAGGAGCCGCTCGTCCGCTGCGCGACCGCCTTCAGGGTCGCCGGATCGTACTGCGGCGACTTGAGCCCGACGGAGATCACGCGGGCGCCGGCGTCGTCGAGCGCCGCGAGCGCATCTGCGCGGCTCGAGTCGCTCCCGACGTCGGTGCCGTCGGAGAGGAGGACGACCGTCGTCCGCTCGAGCCCCTCGTCCTTGGCCATCTCGGACGCGTTGAGCAGCGCGTCGTAGATGTGCGTGCCCTCGGCCAGCGGCGGCGCCTCGGCGACCGCTTCCGAAAGCTCCTTCGGATCGGTCGTGAAGTCGGTGAGGACGGTGTCCTCGGGGCCGAAGACGACGATCGCGACGGGCAGGTCCTCCTTGCGCTCCGCGAGGAACGCCCTCGCTGCCGCCATCGCGCCCTCGATCGGCTCGCCCTCCATGCTGTTGGAGGCGTCGATCAGGAGGATGGCGCCGCTCGCATCGCCGCCGGGGGGCTGCACGCCGAGCCCGACGACGGGGCCGTCGTTCTCGGTGACCGTGAGCTGTTCGGTCGACAGAGGCTGCGTCTTCGGCAGCTCGAGGACGTACGCGCGATCCGGGAACGCGGAGCCGGGCGCCTCCGAGATCTGGATCGCCGCCGCGCTCTGCTGCTGGACCTTCCCGCTGCTCTGGCCGAGCGTTGCGGCCGGCACGACGAGCGCGGCGAGAGCCGCGCTCGCGAGCCCGATCAGGACGAGGCGCCTCACCCGGCTGCACCCCTGCGCTCTTCGAGCGACGTGACGCGCTCTCCGAAGACGCTCTGCGGGAGCTCGATGCCGCGCTTGCGGAACTTCTCGAGGAAGACCGGGCGCAGGCCCGTCGAGCGGAGCCCGCCCGTGATCGTGCGGTCGGGTGCGACCGACTCGATCTCGAACTCGAAGATGTCCTGGAGCTGGATCACGTCCGACTCCATGCGCAGGACCTCGGTGACCGCGACGACGCGGCGCGAGCCGTCCTCGAGGCGGTCGATGTGCACGAGCAGGTCGAGCGCGGAGGAGACGTGCTGCCGGATGGCGCGGAGCGGAAGGTCGTAGCCCGCCATCATCACCATCGTCTCGATGCGGTGGAGGGCGTCGCGCGGGGAGTTCGAGTGGACGGTCGAGAGCGACCCGTCGTGCCCCGTGTTCATCGCCTGGAGCATGTCGAGCGCCTCGGCGCCGCGAACCTCGCCGACGACGATCCGGTCAGGCCGCATGCGGAGCGAGTTCCGCACGAGGTCGCGGATCGGGATGTGGCCCTCGCCCTCGATGTTCGGCGGGCGCGCCTCGAGCCGGAGGACGTGCCGCTGGTGGAGCTGGAGCTCCGCGGCGTCCTCGATGGTGACGATGCGCTCGTTGTTCGGGATCGCCGAGGAGAGCGCGTTCAGGAGCGTCGTCTTCCCCGAGCCGGTACCCCCGGAGATGAGCATGTTCAGCTGTGCCTCGACGCAGCGCGTGAGGAACTCCACCGACGCGTCGGAGAGCGAGCCGATGTTGATCATGTCCTCGAGCGACAGGCGCCGCCGGCTGAACTTCCGGATCGTCATCAGCGGGCCCGAGAGCGACAGCGGCGGGATGACCGCGTTCACGCGGCTGCCGTCCGGCAGGCGCGCGTCGACCATCGGCGACGACTCGTCGATGCGCCGGCCGATCTGCGACACGATCTTGTTGATGATGCGGCGCAGGTGCGACTCGTCCGTGAAGCGCACCGTCGTCTCGTAGAGCTTGCCGCCGCGCTCGATCCAGATGTCGTCGGGGCCGTTGCACATGATCTCGGTGATCGAGTCGTCCGCGATCAGGCGCTCGAGCGGTCCGTAGCCGAGGATGTCGTCGAGGATCTCGGACGTCAGGCGCTCGCGGTCCTCGCGGGCGATCCCGGCCTCGTCGTTCAGGAGCCGGCGGATGTCCGCCGTGACGCGGTCACGGAGCTCGTTCGGGTCGATCGCGACGTTGAAGAGCTGCGGTCCGAGCTCGGAGATGACCGACATGTGGATGCGGTTCTTCAGCTCGGCGAAGGGCTCCTGCTCGCGGCTCGGACGCCGGTCGCCGCTGATTCGCTCGTGGAGTTCCATGGGCTATGCCTTCCTTCCGAAGAGCCGACGCTTGGAGCCGCCCGCGGAGGACGCAGCGCTGCTGCCGCTGCCCCCACGGGGACGTGCTCCTCGGCCGCCGCGGTCTCGCCCATCAGCAGGTTCGCGAGGCGGGCGTACGCCTCCGCCGGCTCCGACTGGGGCCGGGCGACGACGATCGGGAATGCCCTCGTTGACCGTGCGCGGGATCTCGCGGTCGGACGGGATGAAGACGTCGGGGGTGCGACCGAGCACCGCCTCCACGTCGGACTGGCTGATGCCGACGCGGCTGTGGGCCCGGTTGAGGAGCAGGAAGATGTTCTCGGTGGGGTACTTCATCAGCTCGAGCGTCTCGAGCCCGAGCTTCGTGTTCTTCAGGGAGAGGGAGTCCAGCATCCCGACCATGACGACCTCGGTCGAGCTGTCGATCGAGGTGATCACCTCGGCGGTGAAGCCAGGAGGCGTGTCCACGACGACCCAGTCGAAGTGGGCCCGCATGATCGAGTAGATCTCGCGCAGGAGCTCGGCCCCGACGGCGCTCGCCTGGTCGGGGCGCCGCGGCGCGATGAGCGTCTGGACCCCGGAGGAGTGCGTCGAGAGGAACGAGTCCAGCTTGTCGAAGTCGAGCGTCCCCGGCGACTGCGCCAGGTCGTACACCGTCCGCTCGGGCGGCAGCCCGAGGCAGAGGGCGACGTCGCCGAACTGGAGGTCGAGGTCGATGAGCGCCACGCTCTGCCCCCGCTGGGCGAGGGAGACCGCGAGGTTCGTCGACGTGAGCGTCTTGCCGGTGCCGCCCTTCGGCCCCAGGACGCAGACGAGGCGCGAGTTCTCGGCGGCTTCGGGCGTCTTGTCGCCCTCCTTCCGCGCGAGCATCTTGTGCACCTCGAAGCGCACCTGCTCCGGGGTCGCCGGGAGCATGACGATGTCGTCTGCGCCGGACTCGAACGCGCGCCTGAGGAAGCCGTTCGGCGACCCGTGACCCAGGACCATGACGTTCAGGTCCGGGTTCTGGCGGGCCACCGCGTCCAACAGCAGGAGGGCACGGTCCGAGTAGCCGGCGCAGGCGACGAGGAGCAGGTCGGCCGGATGGCTGCGCAGCCATCCGAGCGCCTCGTCGGCCCCGGAGACCACCGCCGCGATGTTGAAGTCGGCGTCGGAGGGCAGGGAGACCTGCACGTCCTCCGGGTCGACCCCGGGCTCGACGGCGAGGAGTGCTGTAACCGGGCGGCTCGGCATCAGACTCTTCGTCCTACCTCAGCACCGTCGACGCGTTCGCGGTGCGAGTTGGCCGTCTTCGTCGCGCCGATGACGGGGCGAAGGACGAACCAGAGCTGCGTGTTGTCCTGGGCGTACGCCCACTGCGCCGCGTCCCTGGTCTTGATCTTGACGACGAGGTTGCCGCCGCCGCTCGGCCCTGGGACCGTCGGGATGGCGAGCACCTTGACGTTCGGCCGGAAGAGCTTCACCGTGCCGGCGATCGCGGTGTAGACGTCAACGGAGTCGCCGACCTGCACCTGCGAGCTGCTCCCGCGGACACTGTCCAGCGAGATCGAGATCGCGCGCTCGTTCTTCGTGATCTGCGAGTCCACGGAGAGCGTGTCGCTGGCCGCGAAGTCGGTCGCGGTGAACTGCTGGCCGGGGAAGATGTCGGCCGAGGCCGCGCGGCCCGCGAGGTACGACGGGTCGGCGATCGCCCCGACCTCGACCTCCTTGCGCGGAAGCGTGGTCGGCGCGTACATCGACTGGCTCGCGACGATGTTGCCCGGCGTCCCCTTGGGGATGAGCTGCTTCGCCACGAGGACTGGGGTCGGAGCGTTCTCGCCGCTCACGTTCGCGCGGTAGCGGTCGAGGTAGACGATGAGCAGGATCGCCGCGAGCACGATCGCGCCGATTCCGAGCGCGATCGCCCATGCGCGGGACGACATGCGGCCCGAGACCTTGCTGGTGAGTGTGTTGGACATGGCTTCCTCTCTCCTTGTGCTGTGTCGTGCTGTAGCTGGCTCGTTCTATGTCGGCAGGTGCTGGCGACTACATGAGTGGTCGAATGCTGGCCTACAGGAGATCAATCGACCAGGACGGCAACGCACGGCTGACCGGTCGTGCCGGGGGCGCAGATGCGTCCGCTCGGCGTCGCGCCCGGGGCCGGGATCACGTAGTCGAGGATGTGGCCCCAGACGGCATATCCGCACCCGTTCCCCTTGCGAGTCGTAGATCTCGGGCGGCGGCGCGCTCCCCGGGCAGGGGTCGTCGAGGTTGATTGCTCTTCCGTTGATCCGCCCGAAACCGGTGATGTACACCTGGATGAAGCCGGTGATCGGGTACGTGTTCTGGCCGCTGGCGGTGAAGCGCCTCGGTCGTCGTCAGGAAGATCGTGACGATCCGCGGGTCGCCCTTGTTGAAGTTCGTGTCGTGCGTCCCTTCCTTGTAGCCGTACGGAGGGACGCCGATGTAGCCGTTGGACGTGTCCTTGTCCCAGTAGTTGCGGCCCTTGATGAACCCGGGCCCGCCGTTCGCACCGCCAGGGCACTGATTCGCGTTCTTGTTGCCGAAGAAGCGGCCCTTGAGCCCTGCTCGATCTGGTTCATCGATCCCGGTCGGCCGCGTCTTGATGCAGCGGAGCGGCGGCCAGCGCCCGTCGTTCCAGGGCGGTCCCGGGTTCGGCGTCGTGAAGATACTGTTCTGCTGCGGGCAGAGCGGGCTCCAGTCGAACGGGTGCTTCGCGTACCAGGGGCCGCAGCCCTGGATGATGCCGTCGATCGAGGATCTGGCCCTGCGTTGATGTTCGGGTCGCAGTCGATCGAGCCCATCTGGCTCGAGCCGACGCCGTCGTTGAAGAGGATCGGCTCCTCGTTCGCGCGTGCCGGCGATGCCGCCCTTGAGGCCCATCTCCATGAAGAAGCAGCGGGTTCCGCCGATCTGCGCGCTCGCCGCGTTCGTGTCCTGCCGGCTCGCGGAGTCGCAGGGGGCCGTCGTGTCCTGCGACGAGGCGGAGCCACTGCACCGAGCCCGAGGCGACGCTGTCCCCTCGGAAGCCCTGCTGGACGGGCGACCGCATGACCGCGATGCCGCCGTTGTTCTGGATCGGGTTGACGCTCGTCGAGCTGATGCCCGAGCCGATGTGGAACCAGCGGCAGTTGTTGTTGTAGTTGTTCAGGCCTGGACCGCAGTTCCCGGGGTTCGGGTTGACGGTGCTGCCCTTCACGCGGATCTGGATCGCGACCGCGTTCGCGCGCGTCTGGGCGTCGAAGGGCACGCTGCCCGGAGTACGTGACGACGCCCTGCGCGTTCGGGTTGCCGCCGCTGTTGAGGTCGCACGTGTTGCCGAAGGTCTCGCACGCAGTGGAGTTGCCGTCGCTCGCGCGATCAGGCCCCACTTGACCTCGACGTTCCCGGCGCGGCGGGTCTCGACGTTCTGCACCGGAGCTCCCGGCTCGTCCTCGCTCACCGAGCCGAGGTTGACCTGCACGCGGAGCGTCGCGTCGCAGTCGTTCGTCGGGTGCGTGTAGAGGTAGGCGTACGTGCAGCTCCCGGGCTCGAGCCACGCCTCCTGGATCCTCGGCGGGTTGCTGCCGAGGCTCGCCGGAGACGTGTCCTGGTAGCCGCGGATGAAGTGGAGCCCGGAGGCGATGTTCTCGTTCGGCCAGGTGCCCGAGTTCGAGTAGTAGCAGTTGACGACCTGCGTACCCGGAACCCTGGTTGCAGAGCCCGTTCACGCCGTTGACGTTCGTGAAGCCCTGATCCTCGAAGCAGTTCGGCGCCGGCGACGACCGTGATCCTCTTGCTCGTCGCGTTCAACGCCGGCAGGTTCGTGTTGCACGCGCCGCGGAAGCTGATCGCGATCGCGACGCTCGCGGCAGGGGGCGGGCTGAAGCTCGTCCAGCTGCCCACCGGGTCGTCGGGGTTCTGCGTCGTCCAGCCCTGGAGCGTCGCCGGCAGCCCGATGATGCCGTTGTTCCGGACGAAGTACCGGACGCTGAGGATGTTGCCGTTCTCGATGGTTGTAGTACACGGCCGCCGCGCTGACAGGGACGGGCGCGCGGACGGCGATCGGGAGCACGCCGCGTGATGCCCTCCGCCTCCTGGATCTCGACGCGCGCGCGCCGCTTGATGTCCGGGAAGAGCGGGATCAGGCTCGCGAGCGGGAACGAGTTGTCCTCGGTGACCTTGACGTCGAGGATCTTTGCGTCGCAGAGCGAGGGATTCGGGGGATCGACGAACTCGGCGGGGTTCGGCTGGCTGTCGTCGTCGTACCACTCGGTGGCGTTCAGCTTCGTATGGATGCTGGTGTCGGGGACGCCGCCGACCTGGGGGTTGTCCGAGCCCGCGTAGGCCCGCGCGGTTGCGTCGATCCGCGCGTCGATCTCGGGCCCGCAGGGGAACGCCCAATCGGTCGCTCCGGCGAACGCGCCGGCGTCGGCCTTCGTCTGCAGGTGCTTCCCGTGGACGTACCAGTTGCCGATCCCGATCACGAAGGCGCTCAGCGCCAGCAGGACCGGGATGAGGAGCGCGAAGATGACGACGACCTGGCCGTGTTCGCGTCGCGTGGCCGCGGGACTGCTCACGGGCATGCCACCGCTGCAATGTGAGTCGCGTCCTGTTCAAGTCGCATCGTGGCGTCCCCTCTCAGTCGAATCGTCCCGATGTCGAGAATGGGCACGAACTTGAAGTAGCTCTCGACGCGCACACGAACCGGCGATCCGGCCTTTCCGTCGTTAGTGAGATCGCCGTCTCCCGGCCAACACACCGTCACGTCGGCCGAATCGTAGAGTCCCTTCGAGCTCGCTTGACACTTCAAATACGTGA
The DNA here is from genome assembly GCA_963750595.1 of uncultured Actinomycetes bacterium. Lineage (GTDB taxonomy): Bacteria > Actinomycetota > Thermoleophilia > Gaiellales > Gaiellaceae > GMQP-bins7. Next base: position 413,120 of record CAVVRG010000006.1, read on the forward strand.
CGAGCGAGGTGCCCGCGGGTGGGCCGGGGGGGTCCGGACAGTTTGCAGTTCTCCACGCCACCGAGGTGCAGCCACCAGCAGCTGCGGTGCGATCACAGCCGGGCCAGTGGTTGACGACCGCCATGCGCGCGCCCTGGTTGGCGATGCGGTTCGAGTCGAGCCAGAAGTTGAGCCCGATGCCGAACTGGATCACCCCGGCGACGATCAGAAGCAGCGGAAACAGGATCAGCGCGAACTCGACCATGGCCTGGCCGTTCTCGCGGGCCCCGAGGCGCCGCCGTCCGCAGTTGTGATCTCCGATTCGCATGTGACCCGACATTCTCCTAATCGGCCGAGGCCGGTTGGAACATGAGCGTGTCTCCCTCCCCTGGGTAGACGTGCTCGACTGGATGACTCTCCCCATTGTGCCCCCGACTCGACGATTCCGAAAGTCCTTTGGAGCATTCGTCGTTCATCGCTCGCCCAAAGCGTATGCGCCGGCCCGGTCGAGGGGGTAACCGGGCCGGCGCACATGGTGCCGCCGCTGCCGTCGAGAGCTCGACGGCTGGCTCTTTCGGCCTAGCCGGGTGCGTTGGAAACGCTGCTGGCCGCGTCCGAGAACAGATCCCGGAGGATGTTGCGCAGGAAGAACAGCGCGACGATGATGGCGATAGCGAGGAAGCCGAGCAGAATCGCGTACTCGGTCGTCGTCTGGCCATCTTCGCGGTTGCGGAGGTCGGACGCAGCAACCTGTGCCCGAACCACCATGCGAAGAAGCAGATCGCTCATTTCGGAGAAACCTCCTCCCTAACGTGTCGCGGAGTGTGGAAGCACTCCTGTCTGGCAAGTCCGCCCGCCTTCCGGGCGCCGTACCCCAGGTTCGGAGCGAACGGGCCTTCTCGCAACCGGCCGAAGGATGGGTTCCGACTAGACCTTCGGCTCCTTCGGGGCATCCGGGGGATTGCCGATCATCCCTTTCAGTGAGGTCGGCCGCCGACGCACCTCAGCCCTGGACCCGGACGCCGCGTGAGACGTCACGCCCGGGCCTGCTGACGGTCGCTCTCCTCTTCATCGCGGTCGTCTGGACGGTCGGCCTCGTGGGCATGAGCGTGGCCCAAGACCTCCTCGCCTGGGACGTGCGCTTCGCGTATCTCCCGGCGGCGGAGGCCGTGCTCGACGGCAGGTCTCCGTACCCCGCGCTCGACGATCCCATCCTGCTCGACCAGAAGGGATACGTCTATCCCCCGCAGCTCCTGTTCCTGGTGCTGCCGCTGACGTACCTGCCCGTCGCGCTCGTCGCGATCGTCGTCGCGGTCGGCCTCGTCGCGCTCGTGGTGGCGACGCTCCGGCTTCTCGGCGTGAGCGACCTCCGCTGCTACGCGGCGGCGTTCCTGTGGATGCCGACGATGAGCGGCGTCCTGCTCGCGAACGTCTCCATCCCTCTGGCGTTCGCGGCCGCGGTGGTCTGGAGATACCGCGACTCGGTGTGGCCCCCGGCCGTGGCGCTCGGGTTGACCGTCTCCGCGAAGCTCCTGTTCTGGCCGTTGCTCGTGTGGACGGTCGTCACCGGGCGCCTTCGCGCGACGGCTTTGGCGATCGCGATCGGCGCCGGGGTCACTTTGGCCGCGTGGGCGGCGATCGGCTTCGACGGCCTCTCGGGGTACCCGGACCTCCTGCGGCGGCTCTCCGAGATCCAGTCCGAGAACAGCTACTCGTTCGTGGGCATCGCCCACACGCTCGGGCTCCCCGAGTGGGTCGGGCAGGCGCTCATGCTCGCGGCCGGCGGGGCGCTCGTCGTCCTCTGCGCGGTCTTCGCGCGGCGGGGCGACGACCCCCGCTCCTTCACCTCCGCGCTCGGTGCCACGCTGGCGCTGAGCCCGATCGTCTGGCTCCATTACCTCGTCGTGCTGCTCGTGCCCGTCGCGATCGCGCGCCCGCGCTTCACGCTCCTCTGGCTGCTGCCCGTCCTGCTGTGGACGAGCCCGCGTCCCGGCTATGCAGAGGGCATCCAGACGCTCTTCCCGGCGATCGCCGTCACGATCCTCCTCGTCGTCCTCCTCGCCCGGCCCCGCATGGCGACGACCCGTCGGCCAGTGGAGACACCCGCGTGACGTCGTCGCTCGATCGGCCCCACCTGCTCGGCGCCGCGGCGCTGGTCGCGGCCGCGGGAACGTTGCTCGTCGGGCTGTTTGCCGCGACGGGGACGGAGAAGCTCGGCTACGACTTCCGAGCCGTCTACTACCCCGCAGCGGAGTCCGTTCGCGACGGTGAGTCGCCCTACGACGACCTCTCGGAGGGGAGCCTGCCGTACGTCTATCCACCGCAGGTCGCGATCGCCGTCGTCCCGCTCACGACGCTCGGAAAGGACCTCGCGGCGCTCGTTGCCGTGCTCGTCTCGCTGGGCGCTCTTCTCGGCGCGCTCGCGGTCGTCGGCGTACGGGACATCCGCTGCTATGCCGCAGTCATCCTCTGGGCGCCCGGCTGGAACGCGCTCGAGATGGCGAACATCAGTGCGCTGCTCGTCCTCGCCCTCGCCCTCGCGTGGCGGTTCCGGCCGACGGTCTGGCCTCTCGGAGCCGTGCTCGGCATCGCCGTCTCGGCGAAGCTCTTCCTGTGGCCGCTCCTCGTCTGGGCCGCTGCCGGTCGCCGGCTCCGTGCCACCGCGGCTGCGATCGGCGTCGGATTGGCGGTCACCTTCGGCGCCTGGGCGGCGATCGGGTTCGACGGCCTCGCAACGTATGCGGAGCAGCTCGCCGAGATCGAGTTCGCGAGCAGCTACTCGCTCAGGGCGATGGCCGAGGAGCTCGGCTTCGACCCGCTCGTAGGGACGCTCTGCTCGGTGCTGGCGGGGGGAGCTCTGCTCGGGGCGACGGTGCGGCTGAGCCGCGGAGGTGACGAGCTGAGGTCGTTCACGTGCGCGGTCGGCGCTGCGCTGGTGCTCACCCCGGTCGTCTGGCAGCACTACCTCGCGCTGTTGGCAGTTCCGCTGGCCCTTGCAAGGCCTCGCTTCGGCCTCGTCTGGCTTGTCCCGGCTCTCCTGTGGCTCAGCCCGCGGGCCGGCAACGGGGACGGGATCGAGCCGTTCCTGCCGGCGATCGTCGCCGCGGTCGTGCTCACGACGATCCTCTCCCGGGCGCGGTCGGGTGCCACCGTCCCGGCGGGCTCGCACGCGTGAGAGCGTCCGCCGAGGCCGCGTCGCTCGGCTGGTCGCGGACGCTGACCATCGCTGCGCTCGGGGCGGTCGCCACGGTGATCCTGGTGTCCGGCCTGCTCACGGCCACGAGCCTCGACCTCTACGGCTGGGACTTCCGGGTGCAGTATTGGAGCGCCGCGCAGCGGATCGTCGAGGGTGAGCCGCCCTACGTGCCCGCCGAGGAGTTGTCCGGCGAGGACCTACCGTATGTGTACCCGCCGCTGGTCGCGTGGGCAGCGGTGCCGCTCGTGGTTCTCCCCGAGGACGCGGCGGTCGTCGTCGCCGTTCTCGCCTCCCTCGCCGCGGTCTTCGCGGCTCTGGCGATCGCCGGAGTCCGGGACGTCCGCTGCTATCTGGCCGTCCTCGCCTCGGCGCCGTTGTGGAACATCGTCGAGACCGCCAACGTCACCGCGGTGCTCGCGCTCGGCCTGGCTCTCGCCTGGCGGTTCCGCACGACCGTCTGGCCTGCGGCCGTTGCTCTGGGGCTCGTCGTCGCGGCGAAGCTCCTCCTCTGGCCCGTGCTCGTCTGGAGCGCCGCCGTGCGGCGGACGCGGTCGGCCGCGCTCGCCATCATCGTCGGGATGGCACTCACGCTCGTGACCTGGGCGGCAGTCGGGTTCCAGGGCTTCACGACGTACCCGGAGACGCTGAAGGAGCTCTCCGACACCTGGGCCGAGGAGAGCTACTCGTTCGTCGGGATAGCTGCTGCGCTGGGCCTCGAGGTCTGGTTCGGGCGCGCTGCGACGCTGGTCGTCGGCGGGGGGCTCCTCGCCGCGTGCATCTGGTTCGGGCGACGGGCGGACGACCGACGCGCTTTCACGTGCGCCGTTGCCGCGGCGCTCGCCTTCACGCCGATCGCCTGGATCCACTACGTCGCGCTCCTGCTGGTGCCGCTCGCGCTCGTGCGTCCGCGCTTCTCGTGGCCGTGGGTTCTGCCGATGGTGCTCTGGGTGAGCCCCCGCTCCGGCAACGGAGACACCGTCGAGGCGCTCGTCCCGGCGCTCGTCGTGCTCGTCCTCCTCGTGGTCATGCTCGCTCGGCCGAGAGCCGCGTCGGTCGTCCCGGAGGCTGCGTGATCACCGGGGCGGGCTCGGCGGCGCGTGGGGCGGGCCCTCCTCCGCCGTTGTCGTGGTCCCGTGTGTCGCGACTCGGGTCGATCGTGTTCCTCGGCGTTCTCCCGCTCATCGTCGTCGCGGCGTTGTTCGTCGACGCAATCGGAGAGGATGCGATCGCGTTCGACTTCCGTCCGTTCTACGCCGCGGCCGAGGCGATCCTGCGTGGCGAGAGCCCGTACCCCGGCCCCGGCGACCCGCTGACCGCGTCGGCCGGGCCGTACGTCTATCCGCCGCTACCGGCGATCGTCTCGATCCCACTCACGGCGCTCCCCTTCGACGCCGCAGGCCTGCTGCTCATGACGGCTCTCGCAGGTGCGGCGCTGGCGACCCTCTTCGTCCTCGGGGTTCGGGACTGGCGCTGCTACGGGATCGTCCTGCTGTGGCCGCCGGTGATCTCGGCGATCCAGACCGGCAACGTGACGCTGTGGCTCGCTCTCGCGTCGGCGATCGCCTGGCGATTCCGTGCGCGCGTGCTCCCGGTCTCGGCCAGCATCGGGCTCACGCTGGCGGCGAAGTTCCTCCTCTGGCCGCTTGTCGTCTGGCTCGCCGCGACGCGCAGGTATGCAGGCGCGGCGCTCTCGGGCGCCGTCGGCGCGGGCCTGCTCCTCGTGTCGTGGGCCGCCGTCGGGTTCTCGGGCTTCGCCGACTATCCGGATCTCCTGCGCAGGCTCGAGGACACGGTGGGCGACGACTCGTACACGGTCTATGTCGTCGGCCTCGACCTGGGGCTGTCCCCGGTCGTCGCCCGCTCGATCTGGCTCGGGCTCGGGCTCGGGCTGCTCGCGGGAGTCGTCCTCCTCGCCCGCCGCGGAGAGGAGCGAAGAGCATTCGTGCTCGCGATCGCGGCCGCACTCGCGCTCACGCCGATCGTCTGGCTCCACTACTTCGCGCTTCTCGCCGTCATCGTCGCGCTCGCGCGCCCGAGGCTGGGGGTGATCTGGTTCGTCCCGCTCGCGATGGTGGTCACGCCGGGGAGTGGGCATCCCACGCCGTTCCAGACGACGGCCACGCTCGCTGTTGCGGCGACGACGATCGCACTCGCGCTGCGCGCCTCGGCAGGGGCCCGGTTGGAGGAGGGCGCCGCCGATCCATCGTCAGTCCGTGCTTCGGTCGGGGCCGCGTGAGCGATCGAGCGGCAATGATGGCCCGGGTCGGGCACGTCGACGATCGTGTGACGGGGCTGGTCCGAGACCGCGCCTGGGCGGTCGCCGTGTGGGCGGCGATGCTCGCGTGGGCGGTCGTCCTGTGCGTCGTCGTCCGCGGGGCGTACGGCGAGTTCCGGCTCGGGCGCTTCGATCTCGGGAACATGGTGCAGGCGGTGTGGAGCACGTCCCAGGGCCGATCGCTCGAGATGACGCACTGGGTCACCGGGGAGCAGATCTCCCGGCTCGGCGTTCACGTCGACCCGTTCCTCGTGCTCCTCGCGCCGCTCTGGGTATTGTGGCCCTCGCCGCTCGTGCTCGCCTTCGCCCAGGTCGCGGCGGTCTCGCTCGGCGCTCTGCCCGTGTTCTGGCTCGGGCGGCGCCATCTCGGCTCGGAGCGGGCGGCCGGACTGCTCGCCCTCGCGTACCTCGCCTACCCCTGGGTCGCGCTGAGCGCCGTCGCGGCGATCCATCCCGTCACCTTCGCGATCCCCCTCTTCCTCTTCTGCATCTGGTTCCTCGACACGGATCGGTTCTGGCCGTTCGCCGCGTGCGCCGCCGTCGCGATGACGACGGGGGAGCTGATGGGGCTCCCGATCGCCGCCCTCGGCGTCTGGTATGCGCTCTCGCGAGGACGTCGCCGGGCGGGAGCCGCGATAGCGCTCGCCGGGTCCGCCTGGTCGATCGTCGCGGTCCACTTCGTCGTCCGCCACTTCTCCGGCGAGTCGAGCACGTACTACGGGTTCTACGACGAGGTGGGAGGCTCGCCCCAGGGTGTCGTGCGGATGCTCTTCACCGATCCTCTCACGGTCCTGCAGGAGCTCTTCCAGCCGCACGACGTCTTCTACGTCGTCTGGCTCGGCCTGCCCCTCCTCTTCCTGTTCGTGCTGTCGCCCGGCCTCGCCCTCGTCGGGCTGCCCCAGCTGCTCGCGAATGCGCTCTCGGACTTCCGGTCGATGACCGACCCGCGGTACCACAGCATCGCGGCGGTGGCCCCGTTCCTCATCGCAGCGACGGTCTTCGGGATCGCCCGACTGCGGTCACGACAGCCGCTGGCCGCCGCGGCGGTGCTCGTCGTCTCTGCCTCGCTCGCGCTCGTCGTCGGTCCGTGGGCCCGTGTCGTGGGCGGGGTCCCTCTCGGCGGTCGCGCGAACCTCTCGACCGCGAAGCTCGGGGCTCTTCGCGATGCGATCGCGCTTGTCCCCGAGGACGCTCCCGTCACGGCGAGCAATCTGGTGGGCGCCCATCTCTCGAGCCGGGAGCGCGTCTACTCGGTTCCGGTGCTCGGCGATGCCACATGGGTCGTCGTCGATACCGACGAGCCGTGGGTCACGACCGCAGGCTCGCCGATCCTCACGAACCATCCCGAGGTCGTCCGCTCCTTCGTGCGCGGTCTCGAGCGCGACGCGGCGTGGCGCAAGGTGCTCGAGCGCGACGGCGTGCTGGTCTTCCGCCGAGCCTCCGGATGACGTCCGCCGACGGCGCGCCGCGGCCGGCCAGGTGGGTTCTCCTACGGGCGCTCGAGGTCGTCGTCTGCGGGCTTCTGCCGCTGGTCGCCCTCTACTACGCGATCGCGCCGGTCGCGCTCGGCGAGAGGGCGGCGACGGACTTCAATCGCGCCTTCTATCCCGCGGCCGAGGCCGTCCTCGCGGGCGAGGGCCTGTACTCGAAGGGCGAGATCATGGCCGGCGGCGACGAGCTGATCGTCGAGTACGTCTACCCGCCGCTCGTCGCGATCGCGGCCACTCCGTTGACGGTGCTGTCCGTCGATGTCGCGGAGGTCGTCTTCCAAATCGTGCTCGTCCTCGCACTCGTCGCGACACTGGCCGTGGTGGGCGTTCGCGACTGGCGCTGCTACGGGCTGGCGTTCCTCTGGCCGCCGGTGACGGATGCGGTGACCACGGGCAACGTCACGCTCCTCCTCGGCTTGGCCGCGGCGCTCTCCTGGCGCTTTCGCGACCGTCCGCCCGTCGCCGGGACGAGCCTCGGGATCAGCATCGCGAGCAAGGTGCTCCTCTGGCCCCTCGTCGTCTGGCTGGCCGCCGGGCGGCGGCTCGTCGCGGCGGCCTGGAGCATCGGGGTCTGCGTGGCCGCCTTGCTCGTGAGCTGGGCCGTGATCGGCTTTCGCGGGATAGCCGACTACCCCGACCTCGTGCGGCACGTCAGCGACGCGCAGGACGAGGAGGCGTTCACGGTCTATGCGCTCGGGATCGACCTCGGGCTCGCTCCGGGGGTTGCACGGGCGCTGTGGATCGCCCTGGCGGCCGCTCTGCTGGCGGCGACGGTGCTGGCCGCGCGGCGAGGAGAAGACCGGCGGGCGTTCGTCCTCGCCGTCGCCGCGTCGATCGCGTTCCTGCCCGTCGTCTGGCTCCACTACTTCGCGCTCCTCCTCGTCGTCGTCGCGGTCGTCGAGCCTCGGCTGGGCCCGTTGTGGTTCGTCGGGCTGCCGCTCCAGATCGTCGTCACGACGGGCGTCCACAACGGGTCGACCTTCCAGACCGCCGCCGTCCTCGTCCTGGCAGCACTCGACCGTCGCGTTCGCCGTGCTTCGTGCCGGGGAGGTCGAGGCGCGCGCGCCGGTCAGCTCGTCGGCCGCAGCAGGATCGTGATCTCGTCGTCGCGGTAGACGACGCGCGCGCCCGGCTCTTCGAGGAAGTCGGCGGTGTGGGAACGGCGTGTCTCGTCGACGAGGGTGATGCGGTATCCGTCCGCGAACGACTTCCAGTCGCCGGCCTCGCCGTTGTACTCGGCCAGCCGGTCGAAGAACTCGCGGTCGTAGAGCTCGAACCGCACGTCGTACGCGATCCGTCCGCGGAGCTCGGGGATCTTCCAGAGGAGCCAGTCCGAGAAGCGGTCGGGGGCGAAGACGCGATCGCCGGGCCGGAGCTCGCTGCGCACGGCCTCTACCGCCTCGCGAGGCCAGTACTCCTCGAACCACGCCTCGTCACGCAGGAAGAGGGAGCCGGCGACAGCGAGCAGGGCGGCGGCGAGACCGATGCTGATCGCGACGTTCAGCCTCCTGCGGGGCTCGCCGGGGTTGCGGCTCTCGAGCTTGTGCCCGATCGCGACCGGGACGAAGACCATGCACGCGAGCGCGAACCAGACGATGCCGCGTATCGCGGTCACGGCTCCGACGAACGTGAGCGCGAGAACGGCGAAGTCGAACAGCGTCAGCCTGCGGCGGCCGAGCAGGACGATCGGGATCGCGATCGCCGCGAGCACGTAGAAGAACATCGTGTTGACGGCGGGCTCCGCCCAGTGCCACTCGGTCACGCGCCCCGCGAAGGGCGGGTCGACGAGCAGGAGGTGGTAGTAGCGAGCCGTGTCGACCGGCCCGTACGGCGTGACGAGGATCGCGAGCGGAGCGAGGGCGGCAAGCGCGCCGCTCCGCCTCCAGGACCGCCCCCTGCTCGCCAGCAGCTCGTAGGCGCCGAGGAGCATGACGAGGAGGGCCCCGAGCGCAGCGCTTCCGTGCACGTTCGCCCAGACGACCAGCAGCCCGAGCGCGATCCAGACGTGGTTCGTCGGGCGTCGAGCCTGCGAGGCGAGGAGCCACAGCATCCCCGTGAAGAGCGAGAGCGCGAGCATCTGAGCGCGGACCGACCACGCCCAGGGCGCCGCGACGAGCACCGGCAGGAACATGACCCAGATCGCTCGAGCTCCTGCCCCGAGCGAGCGCGAGGCCGCCGCCGCGATCGAGAAGGCCGCCACGACGGACGCCGCCGTGAGGATCGAGACGAGGGCATGGCCCCCGAGCGAGTGGGCGCCGAAGACGGCGAGCTGCGCCAGCCACTGCTGGTCGGTCCACGTGCTCCCCTGCCCGTACACCGTGACCTCGTCGAGGCCCGGGAGGCCGTTCTCCCAGACCTCCCGGCCGGCCATCAACGTGAGCCAGCTGTCGTTGACGATGATCGCCGGCGGAAAGATCAGGAGGAAGATCAGGCCGAACCCGGCCATGAGCACGACGAGGATGTACTCCTCCTCGGCGATGCGACGGATCGCGCTCCGCCTCCGCAGCTCCGGCTCAGGGGCCGGCGGCCCGGTCTCGGCGGGTGGGCGCTCTTCTACCGTGAGCGGGCTCACGCGTTATTCGTCGGCGTAGATGGGGCTTTCCACAAGCCCGTGCTGGTAGGCGATGCGCGTCGCCTCGGTGCGGTTCTTGACGCCCAGCTTGCGGTAGATGTTCGTCAGGTGGAACTTCACGGTCTGTGGGGCCACCCAGAACTCCTTCGCGATCTCGTCGTTCGAGAGCCCGCGGGCGAGCGCGCCCAGGATCGTCAGCTCGCGGTCGGTGAGCCCGAGCGCCTTCGCGCCGCTCTTCTCGCCCTCCTCGACGCCCACCGTCGTGTGGATGTTGCCCTCGAGCGCCTGCCGTAGCGTCGCCGGCAGGTCATCGGGGTTCACCGTCTTGACGACGTAGGCCGCAGCGCCGCGGCGGAGCGCGGCCTCGATCAGGTCCTGCCCCGTCGAGGCGGACAGCATCACGACCTTCACGTCCGGGTGACGCCGCTTGATCTCGTCCAGGCAGGCGAGCCCGTCCATCTGCGGCATGCGGACGTCGAGCAGCACGAGGTCGGGCTTCGTCTGGCTGACGAGAGGGAGGACCTGGGTCCCGGACTGCGTCTCTCCGACGATCTCGAAGTTGCCGTCGGCCTCGAGCGCGCGGCGGATGCCGTCGAGCACGAGGCGATGGTCGTCGGCGATCACGACCCGCATGGGGGGCAGTGTCGCACAGGGTGGCGACGGCCCTGCAGGCCGTACGGCCTGCATCCCCCCGGGCGTTCGGGGGGAGGCCCCCCGGGGAGTGACGCGCGTCGGCACGGGGTCCGATCAGGCACTCGTACGAGGGATTTACGGCCCCCCTGGCGGGGGATACCGTGAGTCGCACGGAGATCGCTCACCGACGAGGAACGCTCTGGATCGGCAACGGCGGGGGGCCGTCCTGTTCGCTCCAGCCGGGCTCATGGCGTCGGGAGCGTTGCGCGGGGACCAGGAGGCGGCTGCGGCCGCCTCCTGGCGTTCTTCGCCGAGGATCCCCTCATGGCTTCGTCTCGGAGACGGCCATGCCTGTCGAGCCACGGAGAGGCTGACACAGGAGCCGGGCCGAGCGCGTCACTCGGACGAGGAGTCGGTACTCCCTCGACCGGGGATACGTTGGGGCCGATGAGGACGGGAGTGGGCCGGACAGGCGATTCGAGGTTCTCGGGACGACGTCCGAACGCGCCGCTCGAGGCGGGAACGGGCGGCGCGCGTCGAACTCGACCCGGGTGAGCGCGGTGAGCCAGGTCGACAAGCCCGTCGTCTCTCCCCGCGCGGAGCGAGGGCTCGACGTCGTGGACCGAGGATTCCCGCTCGTCTGGCTCGGGCTCTACCTCCTGGTCCCGGTCAGCGGCTGGGCCGACGTCATGTTCGCGTCCTGGCACGACCAGAAGCTCTTCCTCGAGACGCTGCGCTCGGTGCTCGCGAGCGGTCATGCAGATGCGATCGACGACAACGTCGTCGGCCCTGCCTACGTCGCCCTCGCTGCGATGGTCCACTGGGTGTTCGGCGTCGGGCCGGAGGACGCGCTCGTCGTCCTCAACCGGGCGTCCTACGCGCTGTCGGTCGTATGTGGCCTCGTTCTCGTGCGCACGCTCGTCCGGAGGCTCACGCAGGCGCCGCCGCTGGCGTCCCTGGCTGCGCAGCTCGTGCTCGTCGGGCTCGTCTTCGCGGCAGGGACCTGGCACTGGTCCGACGTCCCGTGGAGCCACTTCGTGGCCGCCTTCCTCGCCGTGCTCCTGTACGCGGCGCGGTTCGCTCCCGCCCGCGCGACGACGCCGAGCGCGGTCCTCACGGGCGCGGTCCTGGCACTGCTTCTCCTCACGCGGAGCTTCGAGGCCATGGCGCTCGTCGCAGCCTGGGCAGTGACGCTCGGACTGCTGACGCTCCTCCGGCTCTCCCGCCCGAGGATCCCGCGGCTTGCGCACCTCGTGTCGGGCGGCGCTGCGTTTCTCGTCGCGGTTGCCGCGGTCCATCTGATCACCGGCAAACGCGGGATCTTCTTCCTCTACGGAGGCAACGTCGACCAGGGCGGCAACCTGCTACCGACGGAGAGCGCCGACACGCCGACGTTCAGCTTCGCCTTCGTCCCCACGAAGCTCGTCCAGCTCTTCTACGAGCCCTGCTACCAGGCGATGTGCTCGCTGAGCGACTACGCAGGAGGCGCGAGACCGCTGCCCGACTCGCTCGCCGAGGCAGCCGGGAACGAGCGGCTCTGGCGCTTGCCCCTCGCCGCCCAGCTGCCGTCTCTCGTGCTGCTCCCCGCGTGTCTGGTCGCGGCCGGCGTTCTCGTCGTCTGGTTCGCCCGCAACCGGACGCGGGCTGCCGGCCGCGTCCGGGAGCTCCGGCTCCTCGTCGAGATGACCGTCGCCGCGGTAGGGCTCGTCATCGGCTACGTCGCGAGCACGATCAGCGGCTCTCCCCATCTGCGCTACGGGCTGGCGCGCGACTTCCTCCTACCCGCGCTGCTCACCGCCGTGGTGGCGACCGTCCTGCTGGGATCCGGTCTCTGGGTCGTCCTCTCCAGGATGGGCTCGCTTCGGCTGCCGCCGACCCGTGTCCGCCTGTCTCCCGAGACCGTTCTCGTCGGGCTCGCCTTCTTCGTCTCGGTCGGGCTGGTGGCCGGGGCCGCTGTCGTCCGGGCCGAGGGCCTGCCCAGGAGCGACAGCCGGAGGCTTGGGCCCGTCGAGTACACGGCTACCTGCCGGGGGAATCTCTGCGACGTCGACGTCGCAGCCGAGTCGGTCTCGGGGCAGCCCACGTCGATCCCCGAGCCCTCGACGCTGACGTTCGGCTGCGGAAGCGACACGCCTTCCTTCACGCTCTACGCGGAGCGCCTGGCAACCGGGGTCAGGATCGCGCGCTCGTGTCGCGAGCCGAGGCTCGTCGCGGCGTGGCCGACCGTCATGGGCCTGCCGCCCGGCAGCTACGAGCTCGGGTTCGTGAAGGTGGCGAACGCCCCGACGTGAGCTAGGAGCCCGAGGCCGCGACGAACGCGTAGGGGAGCACCGGCGCCCGCGCGGAGAGGCTCCGCAGCGCGCGGGGGCTGGAGGTGAGGTGCCGGAGCCGGTACCCGCCCTGGAGGAAGCGGAAGCGGGGCTCGAACGTCCGCCAGCCGCCGCCCTTGGCCGCGGCGACCGAGACGCCTTCGAACCGGTAGGAGAAGCGGTTGCACGCCGCCTGGCCGCCGTTCCAGCTCTCCGCGGTCGCGACCGGCGACCAGCGGCCCGACGAGCCGCGGATGTGCACGGGTCCCGTGGCGGGCTCGCCGTCCACCCAGACGCGCCACCAGCCGGGCCGGCCGGCGATCTCGAGCACCGCGACCCGGTGGCTGTGGCCGTACGGCACGTCACCCTGGAGCTGGACGAAGCGGGGTGCGCTGCCCTCGCGCGTGATCTCCGCGTACAGCATCGTGCCCATGCCCGCGACGGTGGCGACACCGACCTGGATCCAGGCGTTCCCGCCCTTCGCGCCCTGCCCGACGCCGCCGACGCCGACCCAGCTCGCGACGTGACCGGCGGTCACTTCCGCGCGGGTGACGGTGATCGTCGCGCGGACGCCGTGACCGGGGCTCCCGGCCTGATGGCCCGCGTAGGCGTACCCGTTCTTCCCGACGAACGTGCACGTGCCGCCGGGGCCGGCGGCCGCTGTGCCGTACGCCCCCACGAGCACCGCGCCGGTCAGCGCAGCGACACCGATTCCGAGGAAGGGGCGGGCGCCCACAGTGGGGGAGTCGGCGCGTGGGTGACCCCAACGCATCCCCCTTTTGCGGCAAGCGCCAAGCGGGGTGACTGTCACCGAAGGTGACTGTCACCGGGTTTTCGGAAGCCAGCAGGTGACCGTCCTCGAGCACGGTTACCGGGCTCCCCTGCGCGCGACACCTAGAATCCGTCCGATGGCGACGACCGAGGACCGCGACACCGCCGGCTCGGTCGAGGCCTGGCGCGGGCGCAGCTACGATCGCGTGCCCGAGCGCTCCGACGAGCTCTTCTCGACGATCTCCGGGGTCGACAACGAGCCGCTGTACACGCCCGAGAGCGTCGACCTCGACTACGAGCGCGACCTCGGCTACCCGGGCGAGCCGCCGTTCACCCGCGGGGTGTATCCGTCGATGTACCGCGGCCGGCTGTGGACGATGCGCCAGTTCGCAGGCTTCGGCACGGCGGAGGAGACGAACGCGCGCTTCCGCTACCTCCGCGACCACGGCCAGACCGGCCTGTCGACCGCGTTCGACATGCCCACGCTCATGGGCTACGACTCGGACCATCCGCGCTCGCTCGGCGAGGTCGGCCGGGAGGGCGTCGCCGTCGACTCGCTCGCCGACATGGAGACGCTGTTCGAGGGCATCTCGCTCGGCGACGTCTCGACCTCGATGACGATCAACTCGCCGGCAGCCATCGCGCTCGCCTACTACGTCTGCGTCGGCGAGCAGCAGGGCATCTCGCGCGCGCTCCTGCGGGGGACCGCCCAGACGGACATCCTCAAGGAGTACATCGCGCAGAAGGAGTGGATCTTCCCGCCCGAGCCCTCGATGCGGCTCGTCGTGGACATGATCGAGTTCTGCGCGCGGGAGATGCCGCTCTTCCACCCGATCTCGATCTCCGGGTACCACATCCGCGAGGCGGGCTCGACCGCGGCGCAGGAGCTCGCGTTCACCCTCGCCGACGGCTTCGCCTACGTCGAGGCCGCGGTCGAGCGCGGGCTCGACGTCGACGACTTCGCCCCGCGGCTGTCCTTCTTCTTCAACGCGCACCTCGACTTCTTCGAGGAGATCGCGAAGTACCGCGCGGCGCGGCGCATCTGGGCGCGCGAGCTCCGCGAGCGCTTCGGCGCGCGCAACGAGCGCTCGCTCCTGATGCGCTTCCACACGCAGACCGCCGGCGTGTCGCTGACCGCGCAGCAGCCCGAGGTGAACATCGTCCGCACGGCCCTCGAGGCGCTCGCGGCCGTCCTCGGCGGGACCCAGAGCCTGCACACGAACTCCTTCGACGAGGCGCTCGCGCTGCCCACCGAGGAGGCCGCGCGGCTCGCCCTGCGGACGCAGCAGGTGATCGCGCACGAGTCCGGCGCCGTGAACACGATCGACCCGCTCGGCGGCTCGTACTACGTCGAGCACCTGACGAGCGCGCTCGAGGCGCAGGCGTACGAGTACTTCGACCGGATCGACCGGCTCGGCGGCGTGATCCCCGCGATCAAGGACAACTTCCTCCAGCGCGAGATCGCCGAGGCGTCCTTCCGCTACCAGGCGGAGGTCGAGTCGGGGCAACGCGTCGTCGTCGGCGTGAACCGGTACCTGCTGGACGACGAGGAGCCGATCCCGATCCTGAAGATCGACCCCGCGCTCGAGCAGAAGCAGATCGACCGGCTCGCGGGCGTGAAGGCGCGGCGCGACTCGGCGGCGGTGGAGGCGCGGCTCGGCGCGTTGAAGGACGCCGCCGCGAAGGACGGCGTGAACCTCATGCCGCTGATCGTGGACGCCGCGCGCGACTACGTGACGCTCGGCGAGATGTGCGACGCGCTCCGCGAAGTGTGGGGCGTCTGGCGCGAGACGCCGGTCTTCTAGTCAGACCTCAACGAGGAGCGACCAGTCCAGGGGAACGGCCGGCGCTTCCGCTTGGCGCGGCCATAGTTCGAGACGAGGCGCTCGAACGCCCCCGAAGACCAGTGATTTATGTGGCCCGGGGTGTTCCCGAGCCTGCGCACGTCCTGTAGCGCGAGCATGTGGGAGATACGCCAGAGGGGCTCCCGCGGCACGCTGACGCAGCAGCGTCCTCCTCGTGACTCGAACGAGCTCGGCGAGGGCGTCCTGTGGTCTCTCGAGGTGCTCGAGGACCTCCAGCGCGCAGACACAGTCGAAGGACTCGTCGGCAAACGGCAAGTCGTAGGCGGAGCCGGTCCGGAAAGACAGGCTCTCGCTCTCGCGGCGATGCCAGTGTGCGATCAGATCCTCGGTCCCGAGATCGACGCCAACCGTCGGTGCACCCGACAGCCGCACCGAGCCGCTCGGTCACGATCCCTTCGCCGCAGCCAACGTCGAGAATCGAAGTCGGTGCGGAGACCCGCACCGCCGTGTCGATCTCCCGCAGGAAGCGCGAGAGGAGCCAGCGGGTAAGCGGATCCCTTCGGCCGTACTTGTCGGTCGAGTTGCCGGTCGGCCCGACGAAGTCGCGCCGATCCGGACTCTCGTCGCCCGCACGCGCCGCTGCCAGCCCTGCGCGGGAGAGCTCCGGCGGCGCCGCTCGGGAGGCGAGCGTCTCGTACGCTGCGACCAGTCGCTCGGCAGCCGCACGCCAGCCGAGCGATCCCTCGGCCTGGGCGCGCGCCCGTGCGCCGAGCGTCAGTCGGAGGTCGTCGTCCCGCGCAAGCGTGACGATCGCCCGGGCCAGTGCGTCCGAGTCCCGGTCCAGGACGAGGAGGCCCGTCTCGCCGTCCCGCACGACGTCGATGAGCCCGCCGACACGGGTGGCGATGACCGGCTTACCCGTGGCCAGCCCCTCCAGCGCGACATTCCCGAGCGCTTCGAAGAACCCAGCATCGTGGTGGATGGAGGGGACGACGACGATGTCCGCAGCCGCGAAGTAGCGCGGCACGCTCGAATGCGGGACTGCGTCGACGAAGCTCGTGTGCCCATCCAGCCCGAGTGCCGTCGCCTGCCGCTCGAGCTCGCCGCGGAGGTCGCCGCCCCCCACGATGACCAACCGGACCGCAGGAGCCGTCGACCGTGCTCTCGCGACCGCCTCGAGGAGGTACGAGAAGCCCTTCCAGGCGACGAGACGGCCGATGCCGAGCACGAGCACCTCGTCGGGCCCGACCCGGAGATCCGTGCGAACCTCGGCCGCCGCTACGGCATCCGGTCTGAAGCGTTGCGAGTCGACCCCGTACGGGAACAGGCCCGACGCATTCGGAGATATCCCGAACTGTCTCGCGCGGTCGAGGACGTAGGTGCTCGCGGCCGTCACGAGATCGGCCCTGTGCAACGACTTCAGAGCCGGCCGGCCGATCAGCCTCGAGCGCTCGGTGAGCGTGACGTCGGAGCCGTGCAGGCTGATGACGAGCGGGATCCCACGCTCCGCGCTCACCCGCGCCGCGATGGGCCCGTTGGGCACGACCCAGTGGGCGTGGACGATGTCGAACTCCCGCGATGGACGTCAGCTTCGAGCACGTCGCTGAGCGCGGACCGGAAGACGACGGGCGCCAGCGCGTACAGCGGCCATCTGATCTTGAGCCCGGCCTGCGAGCGACTGCGAGTACCCCCATGGCGTCCAGGATCGCCGCGGCGAGTAGCGGTACGGGTGGAAGTGGACTCCGCCTTCGACCCGGGGCCGGCTCCACTCGCGATGCTCCGGGACGACGAGGTGCACCTCGTGGCCCAGTGCTGCCACGTGGCTCGTGATCGACTCGATGAACGGCGCCGTCGGGTCGCCCGCGAACTTCGGGTACGACGACGTGAGAGCGAGGATCTTCAACCTGCGACGTGGCCCGCTCGCGGCTCAGCGCAGGACGTCCTCGACCACGAGTCGGCGCGCGTCGCGCTCGTCCATGCGCTCCTCGTGCTGCGAGGTGATGAGCTCGGAGAGCAGCCCGAGCGAGACGAGCTGGATCCCGACGACGACGAGCAGGACGCCGAGGGTGAGCAGCGGGCGATGCCCGATCGCCGGCGCCGCCGATCTTGATCGACGGTGAGGTAAGCGAGGACGAGGAACCCGACGAAGCCCATCAGGAGGCCGATGCCCGCCGAACAGGTGGAGCGGGCGGTGCCGGTAGCGGCCCATGAAGGTGACGCTCAGGAGGTCGAAGAAGCCGCGCAGGTAGCGGTTGAGCCCGTACCTCGAGCGGCCGTGCTCGCGCGGCCGGTGGTTCACGGGGATCTCGGCGATGCGGAAGCCGCGGTACGACGGCGAGGACCGGGATGAAGCGGTGGAGCTCGCCGTACAGGCGCATGCCGCGCAGCACCTCGGCCCTGTACGCCTTGAGGCCGCAGTTCACGTCGTGGAGGCGGACGCCGGAGACGACCGCCGTCGCCCAGTTGAAGATCTTCGAGAGCAGCCGCCGCGTCCACGGGTCGTTGCGCCGTCGTCTTCCAGCCGGAGACGAGGTCGAAGCCCTCGTCGAGCTTGGCGAGCAGCTGCGGGATCTCCGCCGGGTCGTCCTGGAGGTCGGCGTCGATCGTCACGACGACGTCGCCGCGCGCCTCGAGGAAGCCGGCCTGGAGCGCGGCGGCTTTGCCGAAGTTCCGCCGGAGGTGGACGACGACGACGTTCGTCGCCTCGTCGTGCAGGCGCGTGAGCACGCGCGAGGCTGCCGTCCGTCGATCCGTCGTCGACGAAGACGACCTCCCACGGCTCGTCCTGCCGGCTCGAGCGCAGCCGAGATCTGGTGGTAGAGCGCGTCGAGCGAGTGCTCCTCGTTGAGCAGCGGGACGACGACGGAGATCACGGCACCGAGGGTATCGGCCCCTCAGGTCGATGTCTGCAGTCGGGGCAGACCGACGGCGGTCACCGGGAGTAATGCAGGTGACAGTCACCTCCGGTGACAGTCACCGGTCGTCGGCGGGACTGTCACCGGGTGCCTGTCCGCGTTGTCCGCCGGCGCGCTAGACGTCGATCTCGAGGCCGTCGTACGCGAGCTCGTAGCCCTCGGGATCGGGGAGCTCGCACGGGCGGTGCGTCACGAGCAGCCGCTTCGCGCCCGAGGCCTCGAACGCCTCGACGCACTCGTCGAGGGAGAGGTGGCCGCGCGGCTCGCCGTCGAGCTCGCCTCGGAGGAGCGTCGCCTCGCAGACGAAGAGGTCCGCGTCGCGGGCCGACCGCACGAGCTCGTCCGACGGCGCGGAGTCGCCCGAGTACGCGAGCACCGCCCCGTTCGACTGCACGCGGAACGCGTACGTCTGGAGCGTGTAGTGCGGAACGCGGGTGGGCGTGACCTCGAGCTTCCCGATCCGGAACGGCGTGTCCGGCTCGTACTCGTCGAGGTCGAACGTCCGCTCGAACATGTCGGGGAAGCCGAGCCGCTCGCCGAGGCCGGTGAGGAACTCGCGCCCGCCGGGCTGCACCCAGAGCGCCGGCTTCTGCACCGGCCCGTTCGTCGCGAGGTAGAAGGTGCCCCAGACCCACGGCACGAGGTCGCCCCAGTGGTCGAGGTGGAAGTGCGTGATGGCGATCGCGTCCACCGTCGGCCACTTCTCCGACTCGCGCAGCCGGCCCAGCACGCCCGGCCCGCAGTCGAGCAGGACGCGGCTGCCGTCGGCCTCGAGCATGTAGCCGGAGTGCGCGCTTCCGGGATTCGGCCAGGCCGGCGAGGAGCCGATGACGGTCAGGCGCACCGCGGTATTCTGCACGTGTGCCGCGCAAGATCCGAGTGGTGATTGCAAAGCCGGGTCTGGACGGCCACGACCGCGGCGCGAAGATCATCGCGAGAGCGCTGCGCGACGCGGGCATGGAGGTCATCTACACGGGCCTCCACCAGACGCCGGAGCAGATCGTGGAGACCGCGATCCAGGAGGACGCGGACGCGGTCGGAGTCTCGATCCTCTCCGGCGCGCACATGACGCTCGTCCCGCGGATCGTCGACGGGTTGCGGGAGCGCGAGGCGGGCGACGTCCTCGTCGTCGTCGGCGGGACGATCCCCCAGGACGACGCGGAGGAGCTCAAGTCGCACGGGGTCGCCGAGGTGTTCGGGCCGGGCGCGACGACGACCGAGATCGTCGACTTCCTGCGCGGCGCCGTCGCCGCCTAGCCAGTCCGCACGTCGACAGGCTCGACGAACGGCCGCGTACGACTAACCGGCGAGGTCTTGAAGCCGTCGGCCGAGGGTCGCATGCTGAGGAGGTGCGGCGCGCACATGTCTGAAGTCGCATGGTAGCCGTCACATCCAACGACCAGCTGTCGACCTGACGCTCGCGTACCTCGACCCGTGCTGCGGGGAGCATGATCCTGCAGGCGCTCGCGGCAGGCGTCCGGGCACTGCCGTCGTCCGAAGCTCTACTGGGGCCGGTTGAAGCGAACCTGCGCTTTGGCGAGCCTACGCCAACTTCGACCCTGGCGCCGGGAGCATGATCCTGCAGGCACTGGCCGGGAGGGTCATCGCCGGCCTCGCGTGATGGGGAGGCTCTACTGGGGCCGGGTCAAGCGCGCCTTCCGCTTTGGGCGAGCGACTCCACGCAGCGAAACGACTAGCGTCCCAGCCCGGCTCGTTCCGGGACTGGGACGGAGGGTCTTCACGCCGGCGGCCGCGTCGTCCGGGCACTGACCCGGCCTGGCCGACTGGGACGCTCTGCGGCGAGCGACCTGCTCGAGCGTCACGCCAGGGCGAGCTCGTCCGGACCGAGCGCGGACGACGGCTCGGACCTCAGCGCGGCGATCCGCGGGGCTGGGTTGCGGCGCTGAGCCACGAGCGGCTCCCGTTCGTCTCCTATCCCTACGAGTGGCCGTTCTCGATGCTGAAGGACGCGGCGCTCCTGCAGCTCCGGCTGACCTCGGCGGCGCTCGCCGAGGACCTGATGCTCAAGGATGCGACGCCCTACAACGTCCAGTGGCGCGGGTGCGCAGCCGGTCTTCATCGACATCGGGTCGTTCGAGCGGGCACGGGCCAGGCGAGCCATGGGCCGGCTACCGGCAGTTCTGCATGCTCTACCTCTACCCGCTGATGCTCGAGGCCTACGCGGCGTCCCGTTCCAGCCATGGCTGCGGGGAAGCATCGACGGCATCTCCCCGCTCGACTTCCGCGCGCTGTTCGCGCGCGCGCGATGCCTTCGTCGCGGGATGCTGCGGCACGTATTCCTGCACGCGAGCCTCGAGCGCCGGCATGCGGACCGCGGCTCCGAGGTGCGCGACGAGCTCGACGCGGCAGGGTTCGACAAGCGGCTCGTCGAGTCGAACGTCGCGCAGATGACGCGGCTCGTCGAGCAGCCTCCGCTCCCCGGTCGGCCGACAGCGCGTGGCGGGACTACCGCGACGACGTGCAGCTACAGCGACGCGAGGCGCTCGCGAAGGAGGAGTTCGTGCGGCGTGCGGTCGCGGCACGCGACGCGGACGCTCGTCTGGGATCTCGGATGCAACGACGGCCGTTACTCGCGGATCGCCTCCGAGACACGCGGACCTCACGCGTGGCGGTCGACTCCGACCGCGGTCGTCGTCGACGTCGCTCTACCGCGTCGCTCAGCGAGAGCGGACAGCCGTCGATTCTCCCGCTCGTCGTCGACCTCGCCGATCCCGTCGCCGGCGATCGGTTGGCGCAACCGGGAGCGCACGACGCTCGTCGAGCGGGGCCTGCCCGACCTGGCACTCTGCCTCGCGCTCGTCCACCACCTCTCGATCTGGAGCAACGTCCCGCTGCGCGAGATCGTCGACTGGTTGCGAAGCCTCGAGCTGCGAGGTCGTGGTCGAGTTCCCGGATCGCGAGGACCCCATGGTGCAGCGACTGCTCGCGGCGAAGCGGGCCGACGCCCATCCCGACTACGACTCGGGACGACGTTCGAGTCGCTGCTCGGCGAGCGGTTCGAGGTCGTCGAGTCGGCTCGAGCTCCCGTCCGGAACGCGGATCTCTGTATCCTGCTCGCCCGCGATGAGCCGCGCTGCCTTCCTATCGGCTGCGCGCCGTACATCTCGTCGCGGTTTGGGCGTACGCAGTCAGCCAGCCGATGTTCTCGCTCCTCGAGGGCAATCCGGAGTTTCTCGTCGTTCGCGGGCCACTCGGTCAGGTGATCGCGTTCGCGCTGCTCCTGACGCTGGTCCCGCCGCTCGCCGCCGTCGTCTGCGAATGGCTGGTCGCGCGGGTGGGAGTGGGGGGCAACGTCCTCCATGTCCTCTTTATCATCGCCTTCCTCATTCCGGCTTTGCGCTTCGTCAAGTGGTTCGATCCGAGCGCGGACGTTGCGCTGCTGATCGCCTGGGCGACGCGGTGGCGGGGGCGGCCGTGTACGTCCTCTTGCGTCCGCTCGGCTATTCCTCTCGTTCTCATCGTGCTGCCCGTCGTCGGCCTTGTGTCCTTCGTGAGTGAGTGCCGGTCGCGACGGACGAGGCGACGCAGCCCGAGTCGCGTCTATCCGCCCCCGATCGTGTTGGTCGTGCTGGACGAGCTGCCGGTCAGCTCGCTCTTGACGGGCAACGGTGGATCGACTAGACCCGCTATCGGAACTTCGCGCGCCTTGCACACGAGGGCACCTGGTATCGCAACGCAACAACGGTCCACGACTTCTCGTCGTCGCCGTACCCGCCATTCTCTCCGGCCATGCCTCGGAGGCGGGTCACCCGACGACCCGGAGCATCCGGAGAACATCTTCACGCTGCTGGCCGAACGTACACACTGCGAGTGTACGACCAGTGGACCCGCCCTCTGTCCCTCACCTGTGCCCACGTGAGCGGTCGGCGCTTCGGAGCTCGATGACCTGTACTGGGACATCGCCGTCGCGTATCTGCGGCGCGTCGTGCCGCACTCGATCGTCGCTCTGCACCACCCAAATACTTCAGTATCCGAGAGAGCCCTCGACAGGTTCCTCGGCGAGTTCTGCGGATCGCCGAGATGCCGTCCTCCATCTGGTGCATCTGTTGCTGCCGCACGCTCCGTGGAGGTCGTTTCCATCCGGGCGCAACTACGCAACGGGAGACACGTTCTCGCTTCCCTGACTCGATAGAAGGCCTCGAGTACCCCGGGGGAGCCTGGACGGCAGATTCGTGGTTGGCCGAGCAGGCATACCAACGTCACCTTCTGCAGCTCGGCTATACGGACGCGCTCGTGGGACGGGTTCTTGACGAACTCCAGGAAAGTGGGATCTACGATCGCGCGTTCGTCATCGTCCTAGCAGATCACGGCGCAAGCTTTCGGCCCGGGGTCTCCCGTCGGGGCGTCTCCCGCGAGAACCTCGCGTGAGATCGCGGCAGTGCCGATGTTCGTCAAGTATCCACACCAACGGCACGGTCGCGTCGACTCGCGAGCAGCCCGAACCATTCGATGTCGTTCCGACCATCGCCGACGTTCTTCAAGTCGAGGTTCCTTGGCAACTCGATGGGCTGTCGTTCCTCGAGCCACCGGTGCGTTCGGCACGCGTCGCGGTCATGAGCAGGCGACGGGAACACCGTAAGCGCTCCTGCCTATGTCGTAGCGCGTGAGGTACGGGCGTGGCCGCGCGCAAGTCCACAATGTTCGGAGCAGGACACGCGTCGCTCTTCGGTATCGGTTCTCACACAGAGCTACTCGGCATACGAATTGCTGACTCTCCGCCTCGATCGGCCGCCACACGTGTCCGCCTTGAGCGTGAGGAGTTCTTAGGGACGTCCGGACTGGGTCATCCTTCGTACCCGCAAGGATAGGAGGTTACGTCGAGTCCGGCGAGGTCGCACCCGGCACCGAGCTGGCGGTCGCCGTCAACGGACGTGTGGTTGCGCTCACGAAATGCTCCCGTTCTAGCGGCCACCAGTGGTTCCGCGCTCTTGTTCCCGAATCTGCATTCCAGGACGGGTTCAATCGGGTCGATGTCCTGGCGAATCGAGACGCATGGCCTACTGATCAGCTCGTGTTGCTTGGAGGAAACGGGGCGTCGGAGTGATCTGTCCACTGGGCGGGCTGCCAGCCTGCGACCGGGCTCGCCGTCACCCGACCGTCCGTCTCGAGGGGCACGATTCGATCACGTACGATCAACTCCGAAACTCCGGATTGAGCGGTTCCGACAGCCTGGCCCAGGCGCTCGCCTCCGAGACTGCGGCGCCGGACGTGACCGTCTTTGTTCTGACAAGACGTAGGTTGCGCCGGACCAAGGGAACTCAGGAATGGATTCCGTGCCCCGGGTGCTCCGCGTCGAAGAAGGCGTAGTACGTGCCCTCCCGATTCGCGAACCGATTCCCGTTGCGCTCGCCCTGCTCGTGGCGTTGGTGGCAGTCGTGCAGGGCGCTTCCGCCCTCAGGGGCCCGTCTATATGGGTCGTCCCGGACGAGCTCATCTATCGGGAGCTGTCGAAGAACCTTGGAGCTGGCGGTTTCCCCAGAATCCGTGACGAGCCGTCGTAGGGAGTGGTGGGTCTAGGCTATCCGCTGCTTCTCGCGCCTCTTTGGGGGACTTCTCGGTGACGCGACAACCGTGTACACGGCCGCGAGAGCGTCGAACGCGCTTGTGCTCGCGCTGACCGCGGTGCCGGCGTACTTCCTCGCCCGCCGTTTCGTTCCAGAGACGCTGCGATGTGGGTAGCGGCCGTCACGGTCGTCGTCCCGTCAATGCTCTACTCCGGCACTTTGCTGACAGAAGTTGCCCTCTACCCGATCTTCTGTCTGCGCGCTCCTAGCAGTCGTCTGGTCACTGGAAAGCCCGCGAGCGGCTTCGCAGGTTGCGGCCCTCAGCGCGATTGCAGTTGCGTGCCTCATCAAGATGCTCGCGGTTGTCCTGGTCGTCGCATATGTCGCTGCGATCGTTCTCTACCAGTGGCTCGATACGCGGGACGTTTCGCGATGGCGGCATCGAATGCGCGCATACCGTCCGACGTGCTGCGTGTTGGCGGGCCGCGCTCGCGGTGGGTTCGACCGCGCTTCTCCGGCCGAGGTCCACAAGGTGCACTCGGCGCATATTCCATCGTCCTTGGACACGTCGACCTCTTGTCGACCCCGTGGTGGGCCCTGCTTCATGCTGCCGAGCTTGACCTCTATCTCGCCGTGGCCCCCTTCGCAGCCACGGTGGTCGTCGCCGTACGCGGACTCCGTCGGGTGCGACGCGCGAGGAGCGGCTCTTCTTCGCTGTTAGCGCTCCGGTGATCGTCGGACTCCTGGTCGTCGTCGGTGCGTCGCGTCGACATCGTCTCCGGGGGATGGGGTATCCGGAGAACGTCTCGCGGCTGCACGAGCGAAGCACGTTCGTGCTCGCGCCGTTGTTCTTCGTCGGTCTGGCGATCCTGTTACGCACAGCGAGACATCACTCGACCGTCCTGATTCTCGTGGTTGGAGGGGCTGCGCTTCTCCGTCACTGATTCCGATCGACGACTTCGATCGGAACGTTCGGTTCCAAGCGCTCGCACTCGTCCCGTGGGTCGAGCTCCGCAACGACATCGCGTGGCCCACTGGCGTGCTGCTCTTCGGGCTGGCGCTCGGGTTGATCTTCCTCTTCGCGGTGCGGGTTCACGCTCCCGCGTTGCTCGTGCTCGCTCCGATCGTCCTAGTGTTCGCAATCGTCACGACCACGGCCCACCGCTCGATGCCTGGGCATCAGGTGGACCCGGTCCGCCGCATGGGGCGGTGCGCCGGACTGGGTCGACGCGGCGGTTCGAGATGGGGGTGACACGGTCTCGGTGCTCTGGGCAGAACCTCCTGGAGAGCCGTTCGTCGATCTTGCGGCACGGCACCGCATCGTCTTCGTCGGAGAGTTCTTCAACCGCAGCATCGAAACGGTCTACGAGCTGGGCTCCCCTTTGCCGTACGACCTCCCGTCGACGCCAGTGAAGCTCCGAGAAGGTCGCGTCGTGCTCGAGGACGGAAGACCTGCGCCGCTCGGGGAGCTCGTGCTTGTGCCGTGCTACGTGCGTGTCATCGGAACGCCTGTTGCCCGCGACCCGTCAACGGGTGCCGTTGTGATGCGTGTGCGCCAGCCGGCACGCGCCGTCGTCGCGCCTCCCGAGTCGTGTCCTGAGGGCACGACATGAGCGTCGACGTCGAGGTCACCGAGGCTCGCGAGGCTGGCGTCGCCATGCCCGGCGAGGTCCGACGTCGAGGGGCTTCGCCGAGGCCGCTCCTCAAGTTCGATGAAGGATCTCTCCTATCTGGTGGTCGCTCTGGCCGCTGTCGTGTGGATGATCTTCTTGGATGAGCTGGAGCATCGAGGACGATGTCCTCGGCTTCGACTTCCACGGGACGATCTGGGATCCAGGCGTTGCGATCCGTGAGGGGAGTTCGCCGTACCCGGAATCAACCGTCTCGGACCTCGAGATCGGCAATCCTGCGGTCTATCCGCCCCTCTTGATGCTTCTCGTAACGCCACTGACCCTTGCCGTGGGGCGTCGGGTTCTCGATCTGGACGGGGATCCTGGTCGCCGCTCTGTTCGGAACGCTTTACGCGCTCGAAGTCCGGGACGCACGGTGCTATGCGCTCGCCGCGCTTTCTGCCCCGGTCGTCTGCTCGTTCATCTTCGGCAACGCGACGATCCTCCTGGTGCCGCTGGTCGCGCTCGCCTGGCGCTGGCGTGATCGCCAACTCCGGAGCGGTGTGCTCGTCGGGGTGGCGATCGCAGCGAAGCTCTTCCTCTGGCCGCTCGTCTTCTGGTTGCTGGGAACTCGGCGCTATCGCGCCGCCGGGTCGGCGGCGGCTGCGCGGCCGTGCTCGGCTTGTTCATTCCGTGGGCGGTTATTGGGTTCGACGGATTCCGTGCCTATCCCGATCTCCTTCGGGTGGCAAACGATCTATTCGCGGTCCATAGCTTCTCGGTCGCGACGATGCTGAACGCATTGGGTGTGGAGGTCTCGTACGCGAGCAGGGGAGCGCTCGCGGTCGGGGTCGTCATCGCTGCTGTCGCGTTCGTGTTCAGGACGGCATGGTCACGATGCCGCATCCGTCTCGCTGGCCGTTCTCGCCGCCGTGCTCGGGTCGCCGATTCTCTGGCCGTACTACTACACGTTGCTGTTCGTCCCGCTGGCGATCGTGCGACCCCGCTTCTCCGAGCCTCTGGGCGGCGCTCCCGCTCCTCTGGTTCGTGTTCAGGCTGCCGCGAGAGCAGGTCGAGTCCGGCCGATCTCGCCGACGGGGGGGCCGCGTGCTGCCGTCCGGCCGATGTCCCCAGTGCAATCTGGAACTTCAACCATTCACCTCCGGCGCTGTGGCAGGCGCTGACCTTTGCAGCTCTCGGCGTCGGTCTCGTGCTGCTCGCACTGCGCCGTCGGGCGGCAGGGTGAACCGCGCTGTCTAACGACATGCGGGCAAACGGCCGATTCCTCGTCTACCACGTCGTGCTGGACCTGCGGCGCGACGGAGGCTTCCGATGACCGTCCACCAGTCGCATCCTGAAGACGTGCTCTCGACGTCCATTGGAGCCGAGGGCCGGGCTCGTGCGGTGACCGCCGGTGTCGGCTCGCGACCGGTGAGCGCCGCGGCTCGTCGGATCGCGCTCGGCGCGGCGGCCTGGGCCGCCGGTGTGGGGGCAATCGGAGTCTGGCGCCACGACCAGTTCCTCTCGCATCGCTTCGATCTCGGGAACATGGTGCAGGCGGTGTGGAGCACGGACGCACGGTCGGCCGCTCGAGATGACCGATGGCGCGACGGGCGAGAAGATCGTCCGGCTCGGGGCTCACGTCGATCCGATCCTCGCTGTTGTTCGCGCCGCTCTGGTGGATCTATCCGGCTCCGGAGACTGCTGCTCGTCGTCGCAGGCAGCGATACTCGCCGCCGGCGTCTATCCGGTAGTCCGCCTCGCGTCTGAAGTACACGGAGTCTCAGCTGTCTGCGCGGGTCTTCTCGGCTTCTGGTACTCGTGTTTCCGTGGATCGGTCTGGAATGCGTCTCAACGACTTCCATCCGGTCACCCTCGCGATTCCGCTTCTCCTGTACTGCGATCTGGTTTCTCGACGAGCAGCGGCTCGATGCCTTCGCCGTGTGCGCGGTTCTCGCGCTCCGCAACCGGCGAGCTGATCGGGCTCGTCGGTTGCCGCGCTCGGAGATCTGGTATGCGTTCGCGACATCGCCGCTTCCGCGTCGGGTCTCGGCATCGCTCTGGCCGGGCACTGCGTGGACGGTCGATCTGCCGTCGCGCTCGTCGATTCCGGCCTTCAACGACGGTCGAGCCAAGTCGGTACTACAGACTTCTTCGAGACTGTCGGCGGCTCGCCCGCAGGTCTACGTGAGGACGATGTTCACGGATCCCACGGCGCCATTCTCGGAACAGCCTCGACGACCGTGCGACGGACATCGCGCTATGCGGCGTCTGGCTCCTCGTTCGCCAGCAGGATTTCTTGCACTCCTGGCAGCCCGCTACTCCTTGCCGATCGCTGCGCTTCCGCAGCTGGGCGGTGAATCTCCTGTCGCGAGCAGCAGTCGACGGCATCAGCTGCCGATGGTTCCACGTACGCGGCTCGGCGATCGTGCCCGTTTCTCATCGCTGCGACGGTCATGGCAGTCGGTCGCCTTCCCCTGCGAGCCCGAGCCGCTGGCGAGCTTCGGACTCGTAGCCGTCGCGCTCGGTGATGATCCTGGCCGCTATACCCGCCGGTACCCAGCGGCGACAAGCGTTCGTCGTTCGGCGAGAGAGATATCGCGGCTCCGAACGTCAGCGCTGCAATGCAGCGCTGCTCTCGCAGCTGGTCCCAGCATCGCGAGGCCTGTGACGGCCACGAATCGTCTCGGCGCGCATCTGCTCTGCGCGCCGGGACATCCATCTCTTCCCTGGGGGGCGCAGACGCCGAGTGGGCGGTGCTGGACACCCGCAATCCATGGCTTCACATAGACGGCGACCTATGGAAGCGACAAGGACTTCGGTTCCGACGAGATTGTCTCCAGGCTGGAACGCGAGCGGACACTGGCGGCTGCGTCTTCGACGAGCCAGGGCGTCCGCGTCTATCGGAGGGTGTCTTGAGCACGCACTGGCCGAAAGATGAGTCCCAGAAGGACCTGGCGTGCGGACAGGCGAGCCCGGTGTGCAGGAGTCGGCTCGAGGGGTCCGCGTGACTGACGTCGTCGGCCCGATCACAGGTCATCCCCCGCGGTCCGACCGGGCGATCCGGTCGAACATCCCCATTGTGGCGCTCGTCTCGTTCACAGCGATGGGCGCCGTCACGTGGACGGCTGCGGTAGCAGCGCTCGCGATATGGCGCCACGACCGGTTCCTCTCCCATCGCTACGACCTGGGGAACATGGTGCAGGCGGTCTGGAGCACGGCACACGGCCGCGTGCTCGACATGACGGACGGGACGACGGGCGACCAGATGGTTCGACTTGGTGCGCACGTGGACCCGATCCTCGTGCTCTTCACGCCGCTGTGGTGGATCCATCCCGCCCCGGAGACGCTCATCGTGGCGTTCGCCGCGGTGATCGCTGCGGGCGTGTATCCCGTCGTCCGGCTGGCGCTGAAGCACACCGAGTCCAGGCTCGCGGCCGGACTGCTCGGCGCCTGGTACCTCGCCTACCCCTGGACGATCTGGATCGCCCTGAACGAGTTGAACCCCATCGTGCTGGCGCTGCCGCTCCTGCTGTACGCGATCTGGTTCCTCGACGAGGATCGCCTCGGGCTCTTCGCGCTGTTCGCGGTGCTGGCGGTGCTCACCGGCGAGCTCGTCGGACTGACGATCGCGCTCATCGGCATCTGGTACGCGCTCCCGCGCCACCGGCCGCGCGAAGGCCTCGTCATCGCGGCGGCCGGTGCGGCCTGGACGGCGATCTGCCTCGCGGTCGTGATACCTGTCTTCAGCGACGGGGAGTCGAGCAGGTACTACGGCGCCTTCGACAGCGTCGGCGGCTCGCCTGTCGGGCTCCTCGAGACGACGCTCACGGACCCGGGAGCGATTCTCGACCAGATCGCGACGAAGGGCGACCTGCAGTACCTGCTCTGGTTGGGGCTTCCGGCTGCCTTCCTCTTCCTCGCGCAGCCCGTGCTCCTGCTCGCAGTCGCGCCGCAGCTCGCCGTCAACCTGCTCTCGGAGCAGCCCTCGACCGTGAGCCCGCTCTACCACTACGGGGCGCCGGTGATCGCCGTTCTCGTCGCCGCGACGGTCCTGGCCGTCGGGCGGTTTCCCGCGCGCTTCCGGGTGCTGGCCGCCGGGGTGCCGCTCGTGTTGGCGATCGTCGTCCTCACGTCGATCCCTCCGAAGCCCGGAACGGAGGCCTATCTCTTCCCGAGCGAGCAGCCGCCCGCGCGGCTCGCCGCGATGCGTCACGCGCTGTCGCTCGTGCCGCCAGGCGCGCCGGTCACCGTGACCAACCGTCTCGGCGCGCACGTGTCCGACCGGCGCACGGTCCACCTCTTTCCCGCGCGGGTCGGAGCCGAGTGGGCAGTGCTCGACACGCGCGACCCGTCGAACACGACGGCCAAGTGGATCGGCCCGACGCCGTTCGCGCAGCTGCTCCGCCGGTTCGATCAGGACGCCGGCTGGCGCCTCGTCTTCCAACGAGAAGGCGTGCGGGTGTACCGAAAGGCAGCCGGTGCGCAGGGGGGATGAGCTCCTGTCGAAGGGCCTGGAAACCAGCCCATCGTCTAGTGAAGACGCGACGATCGCGATGTACCGGAACCGTGGTGGACACGGCATCCTGAGCGAGTGCGTGCGATGCTGGTCGGGGGTGTAGGCCGTATGCGCGCCGAGGTGCAGGAGCCGCGCATCTCGGCACAGAGCTTCGCGCGCGCGGGTGGCGACGTCGCTTGCCTCGTGCTCGTGTTGACGGCGGTCATCTGGGCCCAGCTCGCGGTCCGTGCCGCCCTGGACGCGGACACCATCGGGTTCGACTTCCACGGCACGCTGTGGAGTGCCGGGGCCGCGATCCTCGACGGTCGCTCGCCGTACCCGGCGCCGATCCTCTCGGAGGTGGACGTGGGGAACCCCGCGCTGTACCCGCCGATCCAGATGGTTCTCGTCGCTCCCCTGACCATCCTCCCGTGGTCGCTGGGGCTGACGCTGTGGACGGCGGTGCTGGGCGGTGCACTGGCCCTGGCTCTGTACGCGCTCGACGTGCGCGACCCGAGGTGCTACGCGCTCGCGTTCGTGTCCGCACCGGTTGTCGGCGATCTCGTCACCGGAAACGCGACCCTGCTGCTCGTGCCCCTCGTCGCCCTCGCCTGGCGGTGGCGCGAGCGGTGGCTTCGCTGCGGTGCGGTGCTCGGCCTGGCCGTCGCCTCGAAGCTCCTCGTCTGGCCGCTGCTGTTCTGGCTCCTCGGGACGCGACGCTATCGGGCGTTCGGGGCGGCGCTCGCCGTCGGTGGGATCGGCATCCTCCTGCCCTGGGCGGCGATCGGCTTCGACGGGGCCTCGGCCTATCCCGACCTGCTTCGACTCGCGTCCGAGATCTACGGCGTCCACAGCTACTCGCTGAGCACCATCGCGAGCGCTCTCGGCGTCGAGACCGAGCTCGCGCTTCGCCTCGCGGTCGGCGCCGGCCTCGCGATCGGGGTGCTGGCGTTCGCCTCCGGCCGGCGCGGCCTCGACGAGACGTCGATCGCGCTCGCGGTGCTGGGTGCGATCCTGTGCTCGCCGATCGTCTGGGAGTACAACTACGCGCTCCTCTTCGTCCCGATCGCGATCGTCCGGCCCCGGTTCTCGGCGCTCTGGGCCGTTCCCCTGCTCATGTACTGGACCCACCAGCTGCCGCGGCCACGACTGTCCGCGAGCGCGCTGGAGCCAGGAGGCTCCGCGTGCTGCCGTCCGGAGGACGTCCCTTCGGTGTCGTGGGTGTTCAGCCATGCCCCGCCGGGCCTCTGGCCCGCCCTCGGCCATGCGGCGCTCGCAGCCGTCGTCGTGGCCCTGGTCGCGTGGACGTCCCGCTCGTCGCGCGGCCCGCGCGTCGCAACGTGACGGCTCTACAGGGAACACGCGGGGATTCCGATCGCTATCTGCGACGACCGTCACACTCCTGAAGCCCCAGGTTCCGTCCACGTCATGAGAACGCGCACGCCACTCCGCAGTCGGGCCGTCCTCGTCGGCTTGTTCGTCGGCGTGCCTCTGTCGATCCTCTTCCTCTGGCTCGCGGTGCGAAACGCCGACCTCGGCGAGGTCCGTTCCGTGCTCGCCGAGTCGGACCCCGGGCTCGTCGCGCTGGCCGTCGTCGCGCTGGCGGGCGTATACGCCGGTCAGGCGGTGCGCTGGCGGGCGATCGCGCGAACCCCGGCCGTTTCGACCGCGAGGTTCGGCGAGATGGTCGTCAGCGGGGTCGCGGTGAACAACGTCCTCCCCGGCCGCGTCGGCGACCTCCTTCGCGCTCGTTGGCTCCAGGTCGCCGCGCGGATTCCGGGAGGTCGAGCACTCGCCACCGTGTTCGTCGATCGGGCGTTCGACGTGCTCGCGCTCGTCGTGTTCCTCGCGGTCTCGCTCCCCTTCGTCGCGAGCGAACAGTGGCTGTATCGGATTGCGATCGGAGGGCTCGCCCTGCTTGTCCTGCTGGGGCTCGTGCTCATGGCAGCGCGCATCTATGCCAGGAGGAGAAGCCGCGAGCGCAGGCACCACCGGAGCCTCCTGCGGCGGGTCGCGAGGGACACGGTGGAAGGGCTCGCAGATCCGATCGGGCCCATGCGGGCAGCGCGTCTCTCCGGCATCAGCCTCGCCACCTGGGGCATGTGGGCCCTCGCCGCCTGGCTCGTCGGGCGTGCTGTCGGCGTGGAGCTCACTCCGCTCGAGGCGGTGTTCGTCACCGCCGTGCTCAACCTCGGGGTCGCCATCCCCTCCTCTCCCGGGTTCATCGGGACGTACCAGTGGCTCGGCGTCTCCGCGCTCGCCCTGTTCGACGTTCCGACGGAGGAGGCGCTCGCGTTCTCCATCCTCATGCAGGCCGTCTGGTACGTGCCGACGCTGCTCGTCGGCGGTGCGCTGCTCGTTCGGCGCGGGGTTCGAAGGGTGCGAAGCGCTCCCACTCGCGCGCTGGGGCTCCGGGAGCCGACCGATGCCTGACGGGTCCGCCGCTCCGATCGTCCAGGTCGACGCCGCGCCGCGAGCCCTCGGCCGCTCGTGGGCCGGCCCGACGACCGTCGGCATGGCGGTGGCGAGTGGGGTGGCGCTCGTGCTCGGCGTGTTCAGGCTCGGAGAGCCCTCGCTGTGGGCGGACGAGTCGTTCACCGCCGACGCCGTGCAAGGCCCCTTCGGCGAGATGGTGAACGGGTATCACTGGCTCTACTACACGCTCACGAAGCCCTGGACGCTCGTCGCCGGGACTTCCGAGGCGGCGCTGCGGCTGCCGTCGGTCGTCGGGGCGATGCTCGCAGCCGCGCTGCTCGTCGTGCTCGCGGACAGGCTCTTCGACCGCCGGGTCGCGCTGTGGAGTGGCCTGTTCCTCGCCGCGAGCCCGTTCGTCGTCAAGTGGTCCCAGCAGGCCCGCGGCTACACGCTCATGCTCGCCGTGAGCCTGGCGGCGATGCTCCTGCTCCTGCGGGCGCTGGAGCGCGGCACACGGGGCTCGTGGGCGCTGTACGGCCTGGCCTTCGCCCTCCTCGTCGTGTGGCACCCCGTCGCCGGGGTCATCCTCGTGCCTGCGCACGCGCTCCTCGCCTACCAGCGACGCGAGCATCTGATGCCCCACGGGCTCCTCGCCGCTGCGCTCATCGCGGCGATCGCCGTGCCCTGGGCCGGGCAGATCGCCATGCGCTCGACCGGGGAGAACGTCGCGATGAACTGGTTGACGTTCCCGACGCCCGAGGTGGTGGGCCATGCCCTGCTGGACGTCTCCGGCGCTGCGGGGCTCGGTATTGCGTTTGCTCTCGGCGGGCTCTGGCTTCTGTGGCGCGGCGGGAAGACGGATCTCGCTGTCTGGCTCGCGGCCTGGGCGTTCACCCCGTTCGTCGTCGCGCTCGTGATCTCGACCGTCAGGCCGATCTTTCTCGACCGGTACCTCCTCGTCGCGTCGCCGGCGTTCGCGCTTCTCGCGGGCGTGGTGATTGGAGGTGTCGGTCGGCGACTCCGAACCGTGCTTGTCATCGGCGCTCTGGTCGCGATCACGGCCGGCCTCGCGCAGTGGTACTCGAGCGGAGAGGACAGCAACTGGCGCGGGGAGGATTGGCGGAGCGCCGTGAAGACGGTTGTCGAGCGAAGGAGCGAGGCCGAGGCGGTCGTCGTGGTGCCGTGGTCTGCGCACGCCGCGGCGGAGTACTACGGAGCGCATCCGGTCGACGTCTCCCGCGGCGACTCTATCTGGGTGCTCGTCTGGTCGGAAGACGAGCCGCGCGACATCGAGGGCTCCGAGCGACGGGCGCTCGGGTTCGGCGACCACGAGCGCGTCGAGAAGATCCAGTTCGGACGGCGGCTCAGCGCCCAGCTCTGGGTGCGCGAGCCCGGCTAGCTCAGCCGGCAGCGCACGAGCGTCCGCAGCACGCGCAGCCCGTCGAGCGCGGTGAGCTTCTTGCCCGCCTCGCGCGACCGCGCCCTGTACGAGATCGGCACCTCGTGGATCCGCTCGCCGGCCCGGAGCACGCGCGCGGCGATCTCCGGCTCGATCGCGAAGCCCCGCTCGCGGAGCGGCAGCGACCGGAAGAGCTCGGTGCGCATGGCCTTGTAGCAGGTCATCACGTCCGAGATCCAGCAGTTGTAGAGGAGGTTCGTCGCGAAGGTGACGCTCTTGTTGCCCACCACGTACCAGAAGCTGAACGAGGACTGCGAGGTCCACGCCCGCGTGCCGAAGACGACGGACGCCTCGCCGGAGACGAGCGGCTCGAGCACGAGCGCGAGGTCCTTCGCCGGGTACTCGAGGTCGGCGTCGAAGATCGCCGCGTGGTCGAGCGTGGCGTGGCCGAGCGCGGTGCGCACGGCGGCGCCCTTGCCGCGGTTGGCGTCGTGGAAGTGCACCTGCACCGTGTCCGGCCAGTCCCGCGACTCGAGGAGCTCGCGCGTGCCGTCCGTCGAGCCGTCGTCGACGACGACGAGCTCCCGTGCGGAAACGGGGAGCTCCGCGGTGAGCGCGTCGTCGATCGCCGCCTCGACCGTGGCGCGCTCGTTGAACACGGGCATGAGGATCGAGAGGCCCTCCGGCACCGGCTGAATCCTGCCTTCAGGGTCGGAGGTCGCTTCGCGCGAACACGGGTGACAGTCCCCCTGCGGGGGACAGTCACCAGCCGGTGCCCGTCTCCCGCTTCTCGCCGGTGCCTGTCACCCGAACTTCGCCTACGTCACCCAGCGCGGCTAGCGACCGGCCGGCGCGAGCCGCGCGAGACGGAGCGCGCCGGGGGCGCCTAGGATTGCGTCCGTGGTCGTCTTCGCCTGGAGCGTGAAGGCGGTCACCGGCACTGCGGCCTTGTAGCCGCGGCCGTTCGCGCCTGCGACGTCGTCGAGCAGCCCGGCCGGAACGACCGCTTCCTGCGGCACGGCGAGCTCGACCGCCCGGGACGGCACCTTCAGCCACGAGCCGCCCGGGTAGAAGCGGACCCGGTCCACGTCGAGCGAGATGGTCTCGGGGCCGGCCGT
Organism: uncultured Actinomycetes bacterium; assembly: GCA_963750595.1. Taxonomy (GTDB): domain Bacteria; phylum Actinomycetota; class Thermoleophilia; order Gaiellales; family Gaiellaceae; genus GMQP-bins7. Next base: position 447,630 of record CAVVRG010000006.1, read on the forward strand.
GACCAGCTTGCCGCCGAGCCCGAGCGAGAACTCCGACCCGGGCCGGGCCGAGAAGAGCGGCCGGAGCGCGCGCTTCAGGTACGGGAACGGGTTGGTGTCCGTGCCACCCCCGGGGTGCACCTCGAAATGGAGGTGCGGGTTCCCGGCGGCGTCGCCCGAGTCGCCGTTCCACGCGACCTGCTGGCCGGCCGCGACCCGCGCGCCATCGGGCACGGCGAAGGTGACGTCTTTCCTGCAGCCACCCTTGTTGTCGAACTTCGCCGTGAGGTCGTTGTTCAGATGGATGTACATGTACATCGTGCCGCTGCGGCCGTAGAGGTAGAGCATGCAGCCGCCCAGGCCCGAGTCGGCGTACTCCACCCGTCCGGCCTCGACGGCGACGACCGGGGCGCGCCAGGGGTTCTCCATGTCGATTCCCGCATGGCTGTGGGTGCCTCGCGGATCGCCGTAGTTGTCCCACAGGTCCGTGTCGGCGACGAGCGGGAAGACGAGCCGCGGCACGGCCTGCGGGCCGCCGCTCGAGGGCGACGCGAGGACCGCGGCCGCAAGGCCTGCGAGAAGGAGGGAGAGAGCGGTCCCTGGGGCTGTCGTCCGGTGGCGTCGCATGTGACGGTGCGCTCCGGGGCGCGCTCGATCGGCCGGGACGCTAGCAGAGTGTCCGGACTTTCGAGCCGGCTCGAACCCCCTGTTCGGGTGGCCGGTCACCGCCGATGACTCCCGGCGCCGGCGTGCCGGCGGCGATGCTCGTGATCCGTCCGGGGATGCCGACGTCCGGCGCCTTCCCTCGTCGGGGTAGACCACCTCACGTAGCAGCGCCGCCCCTCCGGCCGACGTGGATAGAGTCCGCGCCGATGAAGATCGCCGTCTGCGTGAAGCAGGTTCCGGACGCGACCGTCCACAAGAAGATCGACCCACAGACGAAGCGCCTCGACCGTTCCGGTGAGGGCGCGCTGAACGCCACCGACCTGAACGCGGTCGAGGAGGCGATCCGGGTCAAGGAGGCGCAGGGCGGCGAGGTCGTGCTCGTCTCGCTCGGCCCGGCCAGGGCCGCGGACGCGCTGCGGAAGGCGCTCGCGATGGGCGCGGACCGGGCGGTCCTCGTCTCCGACGACGCGGCGGCGGGCTCCGATCTCGTGGCGACGAGCCGGGTGCTCGCGAAGGCACTCGAGCGCGAGGAAGCCGACCTCGTCCTCTTCGGCCAGGCCTCGAGCGACGGCGACGGCGCCGTGCTCTGGGCCGCGGTCGCCGACCGCCTGCGGCGCCCCCTGATCTCGCAGGTGGCGGAGCTGACCGTGGCCGCCGACGGGGTCACCGGGAAGCGCCAGACGGAGCACGGCTACGACACGATCTCCGCGCCGCTCCCCGCCGTCGTGGCGGTGTCCGACGCGATCAACGAGCCTCGCTACCCCTCGCTCAAGGGGATCATGGGCGCGAAGTCGAAGCCGCAGGAGACGCTGTCGGCGGGCGACCTCGGGGTCGACGGGGGCTCGATCGGAGAGCCCGGCTCCGGGACGACCGTCCTCGCGCTCGGCCCACCGCCGTCCCGCGGCGACTCGATCCGGATCGAGGACGACGGCAGCGCGGCGCAGAAGATCCTGGACTACGTCACCGAGAGGCGCCTGCTGTGAGGTTCCTCGTCTTCCTGGAGCACCACGGAGGGGAGCTCGAGAAGGGCGGGCTGGGCGTGCTCGCCAAGGCCGCGTCCCTCGGTGAGGCCGAGGGTGTCGTCCTCGGGCCCGGCGCGAGCGAGCTCGCGGCGCGAGCGGGGGCTTTCGGGGCGTCGAAGGCCTACGCGTGCGAGGACGAGGCGCTGGCGTCGCCGCTGCCGCAGCCACGCGTGGACGCGCTCGCGACGCTGGTCGAGAAGACCGGCGCCGAGGCCGTCCTGTTCGGCGCGTCCGTGCTCGCGGCCGACGTCGCGGCGGGCCTCGCCGCGCGGCTGGATGCCGGGCTCAACTGGGACGTCACCGATCTCGTCCTCATCGACGGCGAGCTCGTCGGCAAGCGGCCCGCGCTCGGGGACACGGTGCTCGTCGACGTCGGCTGGACGAGCGCGCCTCGCCTCGGCATGGTGCGGTCGGGCGCGCTCGACCCGGTCGAGTCGGGTGGCTCCGCCGACGTCGAGGGCTTCGATGTCTCGTTCTCCGACTTCTCCACGCTCGCGACGCTCGAGGCGCAGACGCAGGAGGAGTCCGGCGGCCCGTCGATCGAGGACGCGGAGGTCATCGTCGCCGGCGGTCGCGGGCTGGGGTCGCCCGACGCGTTCTCGCTGCTCGAGGAGCTCGCGGCGGCGCTCGGCGGCGCGGTTGCTGCGACGCGCGCCGTGGTCGACGCCGGTTGGTACCCGTACTCGACCCAGGTCGGCCAGACGGGGAAGACGGTCTCGCCGAAGCTGTACATCGCCTGCGGCATCTCGGGTGCCATCCAGCACAAGGTCGGGATGCAGGGCTCGAGCACGATCGTCGCGATCAACAAGGACCCGAACGCGCCGATCTTCGACTTCTGCGACCTCGGCGTGGTGGGTGACCTCCACCAGATCGTCCCCAAGCTCACGGAGCTCGCCCGCTCCCGCGGCTAGCCGTGGCGCGCCCGCTCGACTTCCCGCCCGCGTTCGGCACGTCCGACGCGATCGCCGCTCCGACGGATCCGCGCGACGAGCGCATCGAGGTCGGAGTCCTGATCGTCGGGGGCGGCCCCGGCGGGCTCGCGTGCGCGATCCGGCTCGGCCAGCTGCTCGAGGAGCACCCGGCGGTTCGCGAGCGCCTGGGAGACGTCCCGGTGGCCGTCCTCGAGAAGGGGAAGCAGCTCGGTTCGCACCTCCTGTCCGGCGCCGTCGTCGACCCGCGCGCGCTCCGCCGGCTGTTCAAGGGGCGCCTGACGATGGCGGATCTCCCGACGTACGGGCAGGTGCCCGGGGAGGCCGTGTACGTCCTCACGCGGCGGTCGGCCTTCCGTATTCCCGCGCCTCCGCCGATGCGGAACCACGGGAACTACATCCTGTCCGTCGCCGAGCTCGGCCGGTTCCTCGGCGAGCAGGCCGAGGCGCTCGGCGTCGCCGTGCTCCCGGAGACCGCTGCGTCGAAGCTCCTCGTCCAGCACGGTCGCGTCCTCGGTGCGCGCACCGGCGACCGGGGGCGGGGGAAGGACGGCGAGCCGCTCCCGACGTTCGAGCCGGGGTCCGACGTCGTCGCTCCCATCACGGTCCTCGCCGAGGGAACGCAGGGCCTGCTCACGGCGGCGGCCGTCGAGCACTTCGGCCTCGAGGGCGAGAACCAGCAGATCTGGGCGCTCGGCGTGAAGGAAGTCTGGCGCGTCCCGCGCCCGCTCCGGCGCATCGTGCACACGATGGGCTGGCCGCTCCGCACGCTGCACGGGTACGGGGAGTTCGGCGGCTCGTTCATCTACCCGATGGGCGACGACCTCGTCTCGGTCGGCTTCGTCGCCGGGCTCGAGTCGCGGGACGTCGAGCTCTCGGTGCACGACGTCCTCCAGGAGTTCAAGACCCACCGGCTCGTGTGGAAGATCCTGCGCGGCGGCGAGCGCGTCGCGTGGGGCGCGAAGACGATCACCGAGGGCGGCTACTTCTCCCTCCCGAGCCGGCTCAACGCTCCCGGCCTGCTGCTCGTCGGCGAGGGCGCCGGGCTCGTCAACGTGCCGCGGCTGAAGGGCGTCCACTATGCGATCGAGTCGGGACGGCTCGCCGCGGAGGCGGCCTTCCGGGCGCTGCAGCGGGGCGAGGTCCCGAGCAGGGTGGGTGCGCTCGATGCCTACGACGAGGAGCTCCGCCGCTCCCGGGGCTGGAAGGAGCTGTACCAGTCTCGGAACATGCGCCAGGCCTTCGACCGCGGCTTCTACGTCGGCGGCGCCCTCGCGAGCATGATGACCGTCACGAAGGGCCGGATGCCGAACGGCCGCTTCCCGACGCACCCGAACGCCGCCGCTCCGCTGATCAAGACCGGTCGCGCGGCGCGCTACCCCAAGCCCGACGGCACGTACGTCTTCGACAAGCTCTCCTCGGTCTTCGCCTCGGGGAACCGCACGCGTGACGACCAGCCGAGCCACCTCGAGGTCGCGACGCGCGTCCGCCGCCCCGTCGCGGAGGCCTGGCAGTGGATGTGCCCGGCGCACGTCTACGAGGTCGGAGCGGATCTCGGCGACGGGATGGTCTCCGTCGTCGTGACGCCGTCGAACTGCGTTCAGTGCGGCGCGATCACCGCGAAGGGCGGCCGGCTGACCCCGCCCGAGGGCGGCTCCGGCCCCGAGTACACGCTGACGTGAGCGGCGGTCTCGAAACCAGGGTGACAAGTCCCCTGCGGGGACAGTCACCGGCTTTCCGCGGAAGGTGACTGCCACCACCGGCTTTTCGACGTGTCACCGCGACGGGGGCTCGCCGCGCTCCGCCCACGCGCGGGCCATGGCGACCCTGTCTGCGAGGCTCGGGTGCGTCCCGAGCACGAGCTCGACCCAGCCGGGGGGCGAGGGGTCGCCGAGCGACGTCTCGGCGAAGCCGACCATGAGCTGCTCGAGCGACGGCGGGTCCTTCGTGACCTGCAGCGCCTTCCAGTCCGCCTCCGCCTCCATGCGACGCGAGATCGCGTTCGCCGCGGGCGCGCTCACGAGCTGGAGGACGACGACGACGAGCAGCGCGAGCGGCACGGCTTCGGGGGCGCCCATCCCGCCGCGGGCGCGCGTGGCGCGCATGAGGATCCACGCACCCGGGATGGCGAAGAGCGCGAACCAGCCGATGCCCTCCGGAAGGTGGCCTTGCGAGTGGTGCGCGAGCTCATGGGCGAGCACGACCTTCTGCTCGCTCTCCGTGAACGGGTCGCGGAGCATGGTGTCCCAGAAGACGACCCGGCGCGAGGGCCCGATGCCGTAGGCGTACGCGTTCGCCTGCTCCGTGTCGTCGCTCACGTCCTCCACGCGAACCGGCAGGTCGGGCAGCCCGAGGTCGCGCTCGTACCGAGTCTGCGCCGCGAGCAGCGCCTCGTCCTCGAGCGGCCGGGTCGTGAAGTCCAGATAGGGCGTGGCGAACGTGAACAGCGCCCCGATCGCGACGAAGACCGCGGCGCCCGGGAGCCACCAGCGGTCCCCGAGCCTCCGCGCGAGGCCCATGACGATCAGGAGCGAGACACAGATGGCGAGGAACTCCGCGGCCAGCACCGTCCAGTCGCTGTAGATCCAGGCGAGGTAGCCGATGTCCTCGACTCCGTACCGACGCTGCCACCAGAGGGCGACCAGGCCGAACGGCAGCCCGACCAGCCAGACGATGGCGAGGCCGAGCATGCCGAGCAGCATCCCGGTTCCCACCGGGCCTGCGGCCGACTCCCTCGTGAAGCCCGCGCCCTTGCGCGCGTAGAGGAAGAGCGTCACGAGGAGGGCGACCTGGGCGAGCAGCCAGTCGACGTAGAGGAAGCGCTCGTATCGCTCGGCCCTTGCCACGAGCTCGGCGCCGAAGGTCGCGTCCACGTCGACGGGTGGGAGCGACAGCCCGTCCGGTACGGCCGTCGGGTAGAGGAGGACCGCCGCGACGGCCAGCGCCGCGACCAGGAGGATGGTGAATGCGCTCCTCAGAAGGCGTCTCCGAGAACCGGAGGGGCGGGGGCTTCGGGCTCGGGCCGGCCCCGGAGCACCGGGGCGGCGTACGGATACCGGTCGGTGAGGAGGAGCAGGTAGGCGGACGTCTGCTCCTGATAGCGGATGCAGGCCGAGCCCAGGTTGCGCAGGCCCTCCGGGTAGCGGCCCGTCGCGAGCGCGAACCACCACCCGAGGAAGGCGACGACGAAGAGCACGCCCCCGAGCGCGCTCGCGAGGAGCAGCGCCGGGACGGCGAGGAAGAAGCGGAAGAGCGTGAGCCAGCGGCTCTGTGGCCGTGGCGGGTCGATCTCGAGGTCGATCCCGTACGTGCCCGGCTGCCCCGTGAACCCGGGGAACCGGCGGCCGATCACGTAGACGTACGCCTGCACGTGCACGGCGTAGCGGACGTAGGCGGCGAGGAAGCGGTGCAGCCCCTGCGGGACGCTCCCGGTGGCGAGCGCGGCGAGCCACGCGGCGATCGCCGCGAAGAGGACGGCGATCGACCAGAGCGTGATCCAGATGAGGTGTGGGATCGCCAGGAGGAGGCGGAAGAGCACGGTGAGCCGGGACCGCCCGAGGCTGTCGGTGACCACCATCTGCACCGGGTGGCGCGGTAGCTCCGCGTAGGGCTCGGCGAGCGCCGGGTCGGAGCTCGGATAGCGACCGGTGAGGAGCAGGAGGTAGCCGAGCGCCTGCGCCCCGTAACCGAGCGCGTAGGCGACGAGGTCGCGCACGCCGCGCGGCGCCCGCCCGCGCGCGAGCGCGTAGAACCAGGCGAGGAAGGCGGCCACCGCGGCGGCTCCTACGGCCGACGCGCTCCACCAGACCGCGTACTCGCTGTCCTGGGCCGAGGTCGACGAGCCGCCGGAGGGCCCGAAGGAGAGGCCGCTGCCGAGAGCGGACGCGAGCGCGAGCGCGGGCAGCGCGAGCACGATGCGGAAGAAGCCGCCCCACCTGCCCTGGCGCTCCGGCGGGTCGATCTGGACGTCGACCGGGTACTCGGCCTGGATGCGGAACCACGGATACGGGTCCGCCGCGAGGAACACGTACGCGGTGACCTGTGTCGCGTAGCGCACGTAGCCCGCGACGAAGTCGTGGAGGCTGTCCGGAACCTCGCCCTGGAGCAGGACCGCGATCCAGTTGACGAACCCCACGACGAACGCCGCGATCCCGCGGAGCATCAGCCACACGAGCACCGGGATCGCGAGGAAGAGCCGGAAGAGGACGGTGAGGCGGCTGCGCCGGAGCCCGTCGTCCCGGACGACGAGCCGGACCGGGCGTTCGACGGCGGCGGCCACGGCTCCATTCTCCCGCACGCTGGTGACTGTCACCGGTTGTCGGAGGCTGCTCCAGACGGCGCCGCCGGCGAGCGCGACGCCGTACGGCGACACGACAGAGATCCTCGTCACGCGTCCGGAGCGCGGATCGGTGCGGACGAGCTCGTTCGCGTCGTCCCGCGTGATCCACGCCGCCCGCGCGTCAACGGCGACGTGGCAGGCCAGCGGCCGATGCCGTGTCGACGCTGCACGCGGCCGGCGCGATCGAGGCGGAGCACCGTGCCCGCCTCGTAGACGCCGACCCAGAGCTCGTCGCCGTGTGCGGCGAGGCCACACGGCGCACGACCGGTCTGGACGATCGCGACCTCGACGGGAGTCGGCAGGCCCTTCCCCGTCGCGGCCGGCACGAGGAGTGCGAGGGCGAGGATCGGGAGCAGGACACGCACCATGTCGTCACGACACCCGAGCCGCGAGAAGGGTTCCCGTACGATCGCCGGCGTGGGGGCGCTGCCGATCGGACGCGACGACGTCGAGCGCGCGGCGGAGGTCGTGGCGGGCCGCGTCCGTCGCACGCCGACCCTCTCCTCCCGCACGCTGGGGTCGGACGTCTTCCTCAAGGCCGAGCTGCTCCAGCGCACGGGGTCGTTCAAGCCCCGCGGAGTGCTCACGAAGCTCGCGTCGCTGGACGAGACCGAGAAGGCCCGGGGCGTCATCGGCATCTCCGCCGGGAACCACGCCCAGGCGGTCGCCTGGGCCGCAGCCGAGGAGGGGCTCGACGCCCTCGTCGTGATGTGGCGCGGCGCGAGCGAGGCGAAGATCGCCGCGACGCGCGACTACGGCGCGTCGGTCGACCTCGAGGCAGGAGGGCCGGGCGAGGCGTTCGAGCGGCTCGCGGAGCTCCTGGAGGTGACGGGCCGGACGCTCGTCCATCCGTTCGACGACCCGCTGACGATCGCGGGGCAGGGGACCGTCGGCCTCGAGATCCTCGAGGACGTGGACGGGGTCGACACGATCGTCGTCCCGATCGGAGGCGGAGGGCTGATCGCGGGCGTCGCGGCCGCCGCCGCGGGCACCGCGCGCGTGATCGGCGTCGAGCCCGAGCTCTCCACGGCGATGAGTTCCGCGCTCGCCGCGGGCGAGCCCGTCGCCGTGACGCCGACGTCGATCGCGGACGGGCTCAACGCGCCGCACGCGGGGGGGACGGCGCTCACGATCGTCCAGGAGCTCGTGGAGGAGGTCGTCCTCGTGACCGAGCAGGAGATCGAGGCGGGGTTCAGGTTCCTCTACGAGCGCGCCAAGCTCGCCTGCGAGCCCGCGGGCGCGGCGGCGGTCGCGGCCGTCCTCGCGGGGAAGGCGGGCAGGGGTCGAACCGTGTGCGTCGTCTCGGGCGGGAACGTCGCGGCCGGAACCGCCGCTGGTATCCTGGCAGGCCGATGAAGGCCGACATCCACCCCGACTACGTCCTCGCGCACGTGACGTGCTCGTGCGGCAACGAGTTCTGGACCCGGTCCACGAAGCCCGAGCTGCACGTGGAGATCTGCGCCGCCTGCCACCCCTTCTACACGGGGAAGCAGAAGCTCGTCGACACGGGCGGTCGGGTGGAGCGCTTCCAGCGCCGGCTCGAGAAGGCCGGCGGCTCGCGCCGCGGCTGATCGCACCATGAGGGTCACGTACGGGGGCCAGGCAGTCCTCGAGGGCGTGATGATGCGCAGCCCGTCGAGCTGGGCGGTCGCCGTGCGCACCCCCGAGGGCGACATCACCGAGGTCGTCCGCGAGATCGAGTCGCCGATGAAGCGCCGGAAGATCTGGCGCCTGCCCGTGATCCGCGGCGTGATCGCGCTCGGCGAGTCGCTCGCGATCGGCTTCCGGGCGCTCGCGATCTCCGCGAACGTGGCCTCCCAGGAGCGCGACGAGGACGGCGAGATCCAGACGCAGATCGGCCGTGGCCAGATCATCTTCTCCTTCGCGCTCGCGATCGGGTTCGCGCTCATGCTCTTCAAGATCGGCCCCGCGCTCCTGACGAGCTGGCTCCCGATCGAGTCGACCGGGACGTTCGTCGTGATCGAGGGCGTGATCCGCGTCGCGGTGTTCATCGGCTACATCCTCGTCATCTCGCTGCTCCCGGATCTGCGGCGCGTCTTCCAGTACCACGGCGCCGAGCACAAGACGATCAACGCCCTCGAGGCCGGCGCCGAGCTCACGCCCGCCAACGTGCAGAAATTCAGCCTGATCCATCCGCGTTGCGGAACTGCGTTTTTGCTCTGGGTCATGGTCATCGCGATCTTCGTCTTCGCCTTCGTGGGGCGGCCGGAGTGGTACTGGCTCATCGTCAGCCGGATCGTGCTGCTGCCGGTGATCGCCGGGCTCGCCTACGAGGTCATCCGGTACGCCGGCATGCACCAGTCGAACCGCGTGCTCATGAAGCTGCTCGCTCCGGGTCTGTGGCTCCAGCGGCTCACGACGCGCGAGCCCTCCGACGACCAGGTCGAGGTCTCGATCCTCGCGCTCCGGCGCGTCGTCGAGCGCGAGGAAGCCGAGACGCCTGAGGAGCAGCGGCTCGAATCCCGCGTCGAGGTCATGGCGTAGTGCGGCGGGTTGGACGCGAGCGCTGCGGCGGCCGCGAAGCGGCCGCCTTCAGGGGGTCTTCTCGCGAGCGGGATCCGCGCTCGCGGATCCCGCTCTGGCGGGAGGGCATGGTGCAGCGGCTCGAGTCCCGCGTCGAGGTCATGGTCTGATGCCGCGAATCGTCCGCGAGGCGGAGATCGACTGGGAGGGGACGACCGCGCGCGGCTCCGGTGTCGTCACCGCCGGGAGCTCCGGGGCGTTCGCCCTCCCGACCACGATCGCGTCGCGGGTCGCGGACCCGGAGGGGAAGACGAGCCCCGAGGAGCTCCTCGCGGCCGCGCACGCCTCTTGCTACGTCACGTCGCTCGGGAGCGAGCTCGCGCGCATGGGCACGCCGCCGGAGCGCATGCACGTCCACTGCCTGATCACGATGGACGAGGTCGAGGGCATGGGCCACCGGATCGTCTCGTCCGCGATCACGGCCCGGGGCGTCGTCCCCGGCGCGGACCCGGCCACGTTCGCGCAGGCGGCCGAGGCGGCCGACGCGGGCTGCCCGTTCTCGGCGCTCGTCAGGGCGAGCGCCACCGTCACCATCCACACCGAGCTGGAGGGGGAGAGCTGATGGCCGACCGCACCGCCACCGTGACCTGGAGCGGCTCGCTCATGGAAGGGGCCGGGACGATCGAGAGCGTCGGCAGCGGGGCGTTCGGCCCGCTGGACGTCACCTGGGCCTCGCGCGCCGAGGACTCGGACGGCCGTACGAGCCCCGAGGAGCTGATCGCCGCCGCGCACGCGGCCTGCTTCTCGATGGCCCTCTCCCACGCGCTCGCCGAGGCGGGCTCGCCGCCCGAGCTGCTCGAGGCCTCGGCCACGGTGACGTTCGTGCCCGGCACGGGCATCACGAAGAGCGCGCTCACGGTGCGCGCCCGGGTGCCCGGGATGGACGAGGCGACGTTCCTCGAGAAGGCCGAGGGCGCACGGGTGGGCTGCCCGGTCTCGAAGGCGCTCGCGGCCGTGCCCGAGATCACGCTCGACGCCCAGCTGGCCTAGGGCTCTGCGGCTCAACCAGGGGGTCAGTCCCCTTCGGGAACAGACCCCCCGCGACAGGTGGCTGTCACCCCGGAGGGGTGACAGCCACCGGGTCTTCGCGACGGGTGACTGTCACCAGGTTTTCGGGTGACTGTCACCAGGTTTTCGGGTGACTGTCACCAGGTTCAGGGTGAGTCCTCTGCGGCGGCAGTCCTCTGCGGCAGGCCGCGCCAGCCGGCGAGCAGCTCGTGCACCGAGGCCGCGCCGACGAGCGGCTCCTCGGGGAAGGGAAGCTCCTTCGGGGCGAGGACGAACGCGCGAGTCTGGGGGCCGCCCAGGCCGCCGTGGAAGGAGATGAGCTCCTCGAACGCGCACCCCTCGTCGAGCTCCGGGTCGTAGAAGCTCCCGACCATGATGTCCGCGACGTTCGAGAAGCCGTCGGTGCGTGCGAGGTGCCTCGGCGCGTTCGGGGAGAAGTGCGCGAGCGGGTCCTCGCCCTCGACGCGCCCGTCCGCGAGGTAGTGCACGCCCTTCCCGCCGAGCGCGAGCGGCCCGTGCTCCTCCGAGCGCACGAGCAGCCAGCCGACGTGCGGGTGCTCGCGGAGCGCGGGGATCAACGCGGGATGCCGTGACTCGATCTCCTCGAGGGTCAGCCTGCGCGTCTCCTCCATGAGGTAGACGAGCCCGAGGTTGCCCGAGCCGAGGACGACGACCTGGCGATCCACGACCTGGTTCTTCGGCGTCTTCTCCTTCTTCTTCGTCGGCAGGCCGGTCGCCTCTCCGACCGCGTGGCCGACCATGGAGCTCTGCTCGTCGCCGCCCATGATCTGCGTCACCGCTCCCGTCGCCAGCGAGCGCTCGACGAGCTCGTCGAAGCCGTATCCGTTCCGCTGCTTGAAGGTCGCTCCCTGTGTCTGGCCGTGATCCGACAGGACGACGACGTGGTAGGGACGGGCCGCGTACCGGATCGCGCGCTCGATCCTTCCGAACTGCTGGTCGAGCTTGCGCAGCGCCTCCAGGGTGTCCGAGCGCTCGAGACCGGAGTGGTGCGCGACCTCGTCGTAGCTCGAGAAGGTCGCATACACCGCGGGCCGCCCCTTCATGAGGTCCGAGAGGACGCCGAAGACGATGAGGTCGCGGACGACGACGCACATCGCGCCGCGCATGAAGGGGTACACGCCTCCGCGGTGCCCGCGCGGGCGGACGTCGCGGCGGATCGCACGGAGCGCGGCGACCCATTCCAGGACCACCTCCCAGGCGAAAAGGACGAGCGCCCGGGTCACGTTGTGACCGTTGGCGAAGAACGCGCGGTACCCCGGGTTCCTGCCCTTCTCTGCCTCGATCCGGCTCACGGTGAGGATCACGTGGTCGGCCTCGCCCGAGAGCAGGTTGCCGCGGCTCGCGCCTCCGTCCCGCAGGAGGCCGGAGCCGGCGAGGCGGTGCTCGATCTCCGCGCAGTCGGCAGGCGCCGAGCACGCCATGATGCGGCCCGACTCCTTCTCGACCCAGCGGAAGGCCGGGATGTCCTCGTTCGAGCCGAGGAGGATGCCGGCCTGGCTGGCGCCCGTCTGCGACGAGAGGTCGGGCTCCCACTCGATGAAGCGGTGCGTGTCCTCCGCGACCCAACGGGCCATCGTCGGCGCGTTCCCGTCCCTGATCGCCCGCTGGAGAATTGGCCGCGCGAGACCGTCGATCTCCAGGAACAGGATGCCGGGCTCGTTCGTCACCGTCCTCTCACCCGATCGGCGCGCGATGCGCTGGATGACGCGGAGCGTGTACGTGTCGTCGTCGTTCGTCCCCGCGATGACCTCGAGCGCCGTCGAGATCGCGGAGATGATCAGCGCGGCCAGGAGCGCCCACCAGAAGCCGTCGACGACGACCGCCTCCTCCGTGATGCGGTCGGCAGCGAGCAGGATCGCTGCATCCAGGATGAGGACCATGAGGAAGGACGTCGCAACCGTGAAGGGCAGCTGGACGGCCGCCACGAGGGGTGACAGGAACGCGGTCAGAACGCCGATGACGAGCGCCGTCAGCAGGGCGGCCCAGAAGTCGCCGACGTCGAACCCCGGCAGGATCGAGGCTGTCAGCAACACGCTCGCCGCGGTCACGAGGAGCGACAGGACGAGCCGGCTCACGCGGAGCTTCGGCCTGACGTCGGCCCGGGTCGGGGTCGCGCCGTACTCGTGGAGCGAGGCGGTCTCGGGCGCCGTCATGGCGCGGACACTACTTTGCGCCGCGCCGGGTAGGGGGTGTCGTCTCACCGTCGTTACGATCACCCGGTGAGCGGGATCGAGGCACTCGTCGACGAGCTCGAGCGGTCCTACGCCGAGGCGGAGGAGCGCATGGCCGACCCGACGGTCTACGACGACCGTCGCAGGGCCGCCGAGGCCGGGCGCCGGCTGAAGGAGCTCGAGACCCCGAAGAAGCTCGCGGACGAGTGGCGGCAGGCCACCGCCGACCTCGACGCGGCGCGAAACGATCCCGAGATCGCCGCGCTCGCGGCCGAGCTCGAGGGTGAGGTCGAGCGCCTCGAGGAGGAGCTCAAGCTCGCCCTCGTGGAGAAGGACCCGGCCGACGAGCGCGACGTCATCCTGGAGATCCGGCCCGGGGTCGGCGGCGACGAGGCGGCCCTGTGGGCGGGCGACCTCTACCGCATGCTGACGCGCTACGCCGACCGTCGCGGCTTCAAGACCGAGACGCTCTCGACGAGCGAGAACGAGGCCGGGGGGTTCAAGGAGATCGTCTTCGCGGTCAAGGGCCAGGGGGCGTACTCCGTCTTCAAGTTCGAGGGCGGGACGCACCGCGTGCAGCGCGTGCCCGAGACCGAGTCGCAGGGCCGCATCCACACCTCGACCGCCACGGTGGCCGTCATGCCCGAGGTGGACGAGGTCGAGGTCGAGATCAGCGATAACGAACTGAGGATCGACGTCATGCGCTCCACGGGCCCGGGCGGGCAGAGCGTGAACACGACCGACTCGGCCGTCCGGATCACGCACCTCCCGACCGGTCTCGTCGTCGCGATGCAGGACGAGAAGTCCCAGCTCCAGAACCGGCAGAAGGCCCTGCGCGTCCTGCGGGCGCGCCTCTACGAGCTCGAGCGCGAGAAGCAGCAGGCCGAGCAGGCGGCCACCCGCCGCTTGCAGATCGGCTCGGGCGAGCGCGCCGAGAAGATCCGGACGTACAACTTCCCCGAGAGCCGCGTCACCGACCATCGCGTCAAGCTCACCGCGCACCGGCTCGACCAGGTGCTGGAGGGGCAGCTGGACGAGTTCACGGACGAGCTCCGGGCCGACGAGCGCAGGCGCGCGCTCGCCGCCGCCTCGGCGTGAACGCGGCGACGAGAGCGGTGACTGTCACTGCAGGTGACTGTCACCTGGTCTTCGGTCACCTGTTCCTCGCGTGACCGTGCGCGAGGCCCTCGCACGCACGACCGACCGGCTGACGGCCGCGGGTTGCGACACCCCTCGCGTCGACGCGGAGCTGCTCCTGGCCCACGTCCTCGGCACGACGCGGTCGGGCGTGCTCGCCGACGGCGACCGGGCGCTGACGGGGGACGAGGCCGATGAGCTCGAGCGGCTCACCGGGCGCCGGGCGACCCGCGAGCCGCTCGCCCACGTGCTCGGAGAGTGGGGCTTTCGTCGCCTCGTGCTCGCGGTGGACCGGCGCGCGCTCGTGCCGCGCCCCGAGACGGAGATCGTGGTCCAGCGCTGCCTGGCCTCGATCGACGGTGTTGCGGCTCCGCGCGTGCTCGACGTGGGCGTCGGGAGCGGTGCGATCGCCCTCGCGATCGCGGACGAGCACCCGGGTGCCCGGCTCACCGGCATCGACGCCTCGGTCGACGCGCTGACGCTCGCCCGCGAGAACGCCGCCCGGACGGGGATCGCGGTCGAGCTCCTCGAGCACGACCTCTTCACCGGCCTGCCGCCGGGGCCCTGGGACCTGGTCGTCTCGAACCCGCCCTACGTACGCCCCGGGGAGGTCGAGAGCCTCGCTCCCGAGGTCCGCGACTGGGAGCCGCGCCTGGCGCTCCTCGCCGAGGGCGCCACGGAGGCGGTGGCGCGGGGAGCTCGTGACGTGCTCGAGCGCGGAGGCACGCTCGTGCTGGAGGTCGCCGACGGCGACGCCACACGTGTTGCCGGGCTGCTCCGCGGCCTCGGGTTCGCGCACGTCGAGATCACCCACGACCTGACCGGGCGGGAGCGGGTCGTCGAGGGCGTGGCCGCCGGATGAGCGAGGTCGAGGAGGCGGTCGCCGCGATCCGTTCGGGCGGGGTCGCCGTGATCCCGACGGACACCGTGTACGGCCTCGCGTGCTCTCCCTATCGCGAGGAGCCCGTGAGGAGGCTCTCCGCCCTCAAGGGCCGTTCGGCGACGCAGCCGGTTGCGCTCGTCGCGGCGAGCATCGACACGCTGCTCGAGTGCGTCCCCGAGCTGCGGGGGCGAGCCGCCGTCCTCGCCAGAGGCATCCTGCCGGGCCCGTACACGCTCGTGCTGCCCAACCCCGCGCGCCGGTACCCGTGGCTCACGGGCGAGAGGCTCGACGCCATCGGCGTCCGCGTGCCCGAGGTGGCAGGCCCCGGCCGGCGGCTTCTCGACACGGTGGGCGCCGTCGCGGCGACGAGCGCGAACCTCCACGGCGGGCCGGATCCTCGGCGTCTGGACGAGGTTCCCGCCGAGCTCCTCGCCGAGGCGACGGCGCTCGACGGTGGCGAGCTCCCGGGAACGCCGTCGACGGTGCTCGACCTCACCGGCCCGGAGCCCCGCGTCCTGCGTGAGGGAGCCGTCCCGGCGCGCGAAGCGCTGGCCCGCATCGCGGGCGCCCTCGGCCAGTAGCATCCGGGTCGATGGCCGTCGCGCCGATGTCGCTCGAGGACCTCCGCTCAGCGGGCCTCGCAGACGTCGACCCGGATGTCGCCGACCTGCTCGGGCGTGAGCTCGAGCGCCAGCGGGGCGAGATCGAGCTCATCGCGTCCGAGAACTTCACGTGGCCGGCGATGCTCGAGGCGGTGGGCAGCATCGCGACGAACAAGTACTCCGAGGGCTACCCCGGGCGCCGCTACTACGGCGGCTGCGAGGTCGTCGACGAGATCGAGCAGCTCGCGATCGACCGGGCCAAGGCGCTCTTCGGCGCCGAGCACGCGAACGTGCAGCCGCACGCCGGCGCCCAGACGAACATGGCCGTCTACTTCTCGTGCCTCGACCCGGGCGACACGATCCTCTCGCTCGAGCTCTCGCACGGCGGGCACCTCACGCACGGGCTCCGCGTGAACTTCTCGGGCCGGCTCTACCGGATCGTCCACTACGGGGTCTCGCGCGAGACGAATCTCGTGGACTACGACGAGGTACTCGGGCTCGCCAAGGAGCACCGGCCGAAGCTGATCGTGTGCGGCGGCTCGGCGTACCCACGGACGGTCGAGGCGGAGCGGTTCCGGGAGATCGCCGACGAGGTCGGCGCGCTGCTCCTCTGCGACATGGCCCACTTCGCCGGCCTCGTCGCGGCTGGGATCCACCCCAGCCCCGTCCCGCACTGCGACTTCGTCACCTCGACGACGCACAAGACCCTCGCCGGGCCGCGCTCCGGCTTCATCCTCTGCCGCGAGGAGCACGCCCAGGCGCTCGACCGCGCGGTCTTCCCCGGGATGCAGGGCGGGCCGCTCAACCACGTGATCGCGGCAAAGGCGACGTGCTTTCACATCGCGGCGTCCGAGCCCTTCCGCCGCTACCAGGAGGCCGTCCGCGCGAACGCCGACGCGCTCGCGGCGGCCGTGCAGGACGGCGGCCTCGACGTGCTGACCGGCGGGACCGACACGCATCTGCTCCTCGTCGACCTCCGGCGCACGGAGTGGACGGGCAAGGATGCGGAGGAGCGGCTGGCGGAGGTCGGGATCACCGTGAACCGCAACACGGTCCCGTTCGACGAGCGCTCGCCGACCGTCGCCTCGGGCTTCCGCGTCGGGACGCCGGCCGCGACGATGCGTGGGTTCGACACCGACGACTTCCGCGAGGTCGGCGCGATCATGTGCGAGGCGCTCGGGGACGCGCCGGAGCTCGAGGCGCTCACCGCTCGCAGCCTTGCGCTCTGCGAGCGGCGGCCGCTGTACGAGGGCCTCGACCCGTATCCGACGTTCCCGCGGTGAGCGCGTGAGCGCGGAGCCTGCGCCCACGGCCGTCCCGGCAGCCACCGGGCAGCTGACCGAGGTCGACCACCCGCTCGTCCGCCACAAGCTCGGGCTGCTTCGCGACGTCTCGACGACGACCCAGATGTTCCGGCAGCTCGTGAACGAGCTCACGCTCCTGCTCACGTACGAGGCGACCAAGGACCTCGTCGACGAGGCGGTCGAGATCGAGACCCCGCTCGAGCACACGACGGCGCGCCAGATCTCGGGGAAGAAGGTCGCGATCTGCCCGATCCTCCGCGCCGGGATGGGCATGCTCGACGGCGTGCTCTCCCTCGTCCCCGGCGCGCGCGTCGGCTTCATCGGCCTGTTCCGCGACGAGGAGACGCTCGAGCCCGTCGAGTACTACGTCAAGCTCCCGGACGACCTCGCCGACCGCGACGTGATCCTGCTCGACCCGATGCTGGCGACCGGGAACTCGACGGCGGCCGCGGTGGAGACGGTGAAGCGCGCGGGCGCCACCTCGGTGCGGCTCATCGCACTGATCGCCGCGCCGGAGGGGATCGCGCGCGTGCACCGGGACCATCCCGACGTCCGGATCGTGGTCGCCTCCGTCGACCGCGCGTTGAACGACAAGGGCTACATCCTCCCCGGGCTCGGCGACGCAGGCGACCGGCTGTACGGGACGAAGTAGCCAGGCGATGCTCGACGAGCTGCGGGCAACGCCTGAGGTTCTCTACGGGGCCGTCGCCGCGTTCGTCATCGTGATGCTCCTCACCCCGGCCGTCGGCGGGATGGCGCGCATGCTCGGCGCCGTCGACCGGCCCGACGCGCGACGCCTCAACCGGAGGCCGATCCCGCGCCTGGGCGGGCTCGCCATCTTCCTGGGCATCCTCGTGCCCTCGCTCGCCTTCCTCGACCTCTCGAGCGAGACGCGGGGCGTCCTCCTCGGCGCCGCGATCGCGACCGTGGTCGGCGCGGTGGACGACTTCCGCGGCCTCTCTCCACCGGCGAAGCTCGTCGGGCAGTTCGTCGCCGCCGCCGTGCCGCCGGCCTTCGGTGTCTGGATCGACCACTTCACGTTCCCGTTCCTGGGCGTGGTCGACCTGCCCGCGTGGGTGGGCGTGCCGATCTCGATGCTCTTCATCGTCGCCGTCATGAACATGGTCAACTTCCTCGACGGCATGGACGGCCTGGCCGCGGGCGTCTGCGCCATCGCGGGCGTGACGTACGCGATCCTCGCGCTCTCGCTGGGCAAGGCCGACCCGGCGATCCTCTCCGCGGTCGTCGCCGGCGCCTGCCTCGGGTTCCTCCGCCACAACTTCTTCCCGGCGCGGATCTTCATGGGCGACTCCGGGGCGCTCTGCCTCGGGTTCATCCTCGCGTCGGTGTCGATCCAGGGCCTCCTCAAGACCGCGTCCACCGTCGTCCTGCTGCTCCCGCTGCTCGTCCTCGCCGTGCCGATCATCGACACCTCGTTCGTCGTCGCCCGCCGCGTGAAGCACAACCGCCCGATCTACGCGGCCGACCGGAGCCACCTGCACCACCGCTTCCTCAACATCGGCTTCACCCAGCGACGGGCGGCCGTGACCATGTGGCTCTGGTGCGCGAGCCTCGCGGGCGCGGCGCTCGCGACCCGCTTCGTCCCGTTCCGCGAGGGCGGCGACTGGCATCCGTGGCAAACCCTCGTCGTGCTCGTGATCGGCTTCCTCGCGCTCGCCTTCTCCGTGTACGTCGTCTATCTACTGGAGATCGTGAAGCTCATGAACCCCCGGATCCGCCGGCGCGAGCGAGCCGAGCGGGAAGCCTCGGAGCGGCTGTCCGCCTAGGCGGCGCGCGCCGTCCGGCGATCGTCCCGGAAGGGGCTCCCGGGGCCTCGAGCGCGGCCGTCTGGTGACTGTCCCCGAAGGGGACCGTCACCTGCTTTCACCCGCTTGTTCGTGTGGAGCGCTCGACGAACTCCGTGAGCACGGCGTTGAACTCCGGATGGCGCGCGACCGTGTGCCCGAACCCCTGGAGCACGGCCCGCTCGGCCGCGAGCTCACGCTCGAGCGCGTCGCAGATCGCGTCGAACGCGGGGTGGTGTCCGCCGGAGACGACGAGCCTCGCGAACGGCGCCGCCCGAAGGGTGTCGAGCGGGATCTCCGCCTCCCATGGCCCGCGCTCGACGGTGAGCAGGTGGGCGCCTCGCTCGAGCTCCGGAGGAAGCGGGGAGGGGGGATCGAGCGCGGAGCCCACGGCTGCGAGGAACCGCCGGAGGAAGACCTCCGGATCCTCTGCGCGCGCCTCGGCGTAGAGCTCCTCCCCCCTGGCGGCGAACTCGTCGACCGTCGGGACGCCGCGGGCGACCCTCGTCGCGGGCGGCTCGATCACCGTGAGCGAGCGGATCGCAGCCGGCTCGCGCGCGGCCGCGAGGAGCGCGATCACGCCGCCGTACGAGTGCCCGACGAGGTGGTCGCCCTCGTGCAGGAGACCGGCCACGAGACCGGCGTCGGCCTCGAAGTCCACGCGCTCGACCGGCGACCCGGGGAGGAAGCCGGGACGCTCGACAGCGACGAGCTCGAAGCGCTCGGCCAGGGGCCGCTGCGCCGCCCACGTCGTCGCCGCGCCCACGACGCTCCCGTGGACGAACACGAGACGCTCCATCGCCGAGGATTCTAGTCGTGTAACGAACTGGGCCGTTTTCGGCTCGAAAATGCGACATGTGGCTGTTACAAGCGCTGGTATGCTGCCCGGCGGGATGACGCCGGACGCGGCCTCCTCACCTCATTCGCTCGCCACCGCCTCGGGGCTCCTGCTGGGCGCGCTCGGCGCTGCCATGGCGATCGGCGCCCTCCTCGGCTGGGCGCTCGGCTCCTGGGGAGTCGGGCTGCTCATCGGAGCCGTCATGGGCATCCCGCTCGGCGTCGCCGTCGTCTATCTCGTCTACTCGAAGCAGGGGACGTGAGCGCGGGGATCTTCTCGACGCCCCGGCCCCTTCCGGCGAGGCTCGGCCCGACGATCGCCGGAGGCGCGATCCTCGTGCTCGCGCTCCCGGTCTTCCTCGTCGCGGGCTGGCCGCTCTCCGGCTGGGCCCTGGCCGCGGTGCTCTGGGTCGGCGCGGAGATCTTCGCCGCGCTACTGGCGCGCCTTCCCGACGGCGCAGATAACCTCGCCGCCGCAGGCATGCGCGGAATCGGCACAACCTCCCGAGCGCTCCTCGTCGGCATCCCTCTTGTCATCGTCACCGTGTCGAACGAGTCCGTGGGGCTTGCAGCGGCGATCCTCTACGCCGTCGTTTTCACGGTCGAGCTCCTCGTCGGGCTCGTCACGTACTTCGGCGGGGAGGCGAAGGCGTGAAGCGTCTCGCCGCCGCGCTCTTCGCGCTCGCGCTCGTCCTGCCGTCCACGGCGTTCGCCCAGGACGCGGCCGAGGAGACCAAGTTCGATCCCTCTCACGAGTGGGAGCTCGAGACCTGGGGCCCTGACCTCCAGATCGGGCCGATCGACATGTCGATCAACAAGGCCGTTGCATACCTTCTGCTCGGGACCGTCGTCTCGATCGTCGTCGGGATCGTCTTCATGAGGGTGAAGGTGGGGAAGGGTCCCACCCGGCGCCAGGCCGTGGGGGAGACGATCTACGAGGTCGCGCAGGTGCAGGTGGCCGAGCAGGGGCTCCCGACGAAGGCGATCGGACGGTGGTTCCCGTACGTCGCGACCCTGATGGTCTTCATCTGGGTGATCAACATGCTCGGCTTCATCCCGCTCCCGCTGTCCGACGAGCGCTGGGAGGTCGCCGGCATCCGCATCCCGACCCTCGCGATCTTCGCAGCGACGTCCACGCTCTCGGTGACGCTCGCCCTCGCGCTCATGACCTTCGTCTTCACGCACGTCGAGGGCATCCGCGAGAACGGCGTCGCCAGGTACTTCAAGAGCTGGATACCCGACGTGCCGAAGGCGATGCTGCCGCTGATCGTGCCGCTCGAGATCCTCGGGCAGTTCATGCGGCTCATCAGCCTCTCGATCCGCCTCTACGCGAACATGCTCGCCGGGCACATGTTGATCCTCACGTTCATCGGGCTCATCTTCGTGCTCGAGAACGTGTTCCTCGCCGTCATCGCGGTGCCCGCGGCGACGGCCTTCTACCTCTTCGAGGTCGTCATCGTCGTGTCCATCCAGGCGTACATCTTCGCCGCCCTGTCCGCCATCTACATCGGCTCGGCCATCGAGCCAGAGCACTAAGGAGGAGCCCCACTCATGCTCTCGTCGTTCTTCTTCCTCGCCGCCGCCGAAGACGGCGCCGACGCCGGCAAGGCGATCGCCCTCGCGCTCGGCATCGGTCTCGGGTCGCTCGGCGCCGGCATCGGCATCGGCAACATCTTCGGCTCGATGATCCAGGCCGTCGCCCGCCAGCCCGAGCTCCGCGGCGAGCTCACCGGCATCCAGTGGCTCGGGTTCGCGCTGACCGAGGCGGTCGTCTTCTACGGCCTCATCGGCGGCCTGCTCGCATACGTCCTGGTCTGACCGATGCTGTCGTCGTTCCTACCGCTCGCGCAGGAGAGCACCGACGAGAGCTCGGGAGGGCTGATCGACGTCGTCCCGGGCCTGATGATCTGGACGCTGATCTGCTTCGCGATCACGTTCTTCGTGCTCAAGAAGTACGCGTTCGGCCCGATCCAGCGCACGATCGACGAGCGCCGCGACCGCATCGCCAAGGCGGTCGAGGAGGCGGACCACGCGCGTGAGGAGGCCCGCGCGCTGCTCGAGCAGCACCGCCAGCTCATCGGCGAGGCGAAAGGCGAGGCGGCCGCGATCCTCGCGGACGCGCGCAAGGTGGCGGACGCGCAGATCGAGCGCGTGAAGGAGGAGGCCGAGACCGACCGCGTCCGCAGGCTCGAGGAGACGCGGCGCCAGATCGAGGCGGAGACGAAGCGCTCGCTCGACCAGATCCGCTCCGAGGTCGCCGACCTCACCCTCGCGGCCACCGCGCGCGTCACCGGCAAGGTCCTCGACGCCGAGGACCAGCAGCGGCTGATCGACGAGGCGATCGCGGAGCTCGACTTCTCCGCGCTGGAGAAGACCGGCTAGATGGCCGTCGCCCAGCGGATGTACGCCCGCGCGCTCTTCGAGGCAGCGCGGGAGGAGGGGAGGCTGAAGCAGGTCGCCACCGATCTCGCCGCGATCGCCGGTGCGATGGAGGACGTGCCGGAGCTCGGCTCGTTCCTGCGCAACCCCCAGGTGGAGCCCACCGGCAAGGCGGAGATCCTCGACGAGATCGCCACGGGCGCCGATGAGCTCGTCCGCAATTTCGTGAGGCTGGCCGCGGAGAAGGGCAGAGCCGGTGAGATCCCCGAGATGAGCGCCGAGCTCGATGCGCTGGTCGCGCAGGCCGAGAACCGTCTCGCGGTCGAGCTCCAGACCGCGCACGAGCTCTCCGACGACGAGGCCGCGGCGATCGTGAAGACGATCGAGGTCGCGTCGGGCCGGGAGGTCGAGGCCACGCGCTCGGTCGATCCGAGTCTCATCGGGGGGATCGTCCTCCGGGTCGGCTCGTTCCGTGCCGACGGCAGCGTGCGCGGCCGGCTCGAGCGCCTCCGACACGAGCTGGCAACGACGAGCGGCTGACATGCACGAGCCGGAAGACAGGATCACCGAAACCAAAGTGACTGTCACCGAAGGTGGCAGTCACCGGCTTTCACCGAGCAGAGGGTGACGGTCACCAATCGCGAGCTGGCAACCACGACGTCATGACCGACACAACCACAGCGACCGCGAAGCGGGCGCCTTCAGGGATTTGCGCGCGCGGCTTCCGCGCGAGCGGAGTCCGCGTTCGCGACTAGAGGAGCAACGATGAAACTACGCCCCGAGGAGATCACCGCGATCCTGAAGGACCGGATCCGCGAGTTCGAGGTCGAGACCGACCTCAGCGAGGTCGGCACCGTCCTCCAGGTCGGTGACGGCATCGCCCGCATCCACGGCCTCGAGAACTGTGTCTCGCTCGAGCGGCTCGAGCTCGAGCACGGCGTCACCGGAATCGCCTTCAACCTCGAGGAGGACAACGTCGGCACCGCGCTCTTCGGCGAGTGGGAGAAGGTGAAGGAGGGCGAGCCGGTCCGTCGCACGGGCGAGGTCATGAGCGTGCCGGTAGGCGAGGGCCTCCTCGGGCGCGTCGTCGACCCGCTCGGGAACCCGCTCGACGGGCAGGGCCCCATCGAGGCGACCGAGCGGCGGCCGCTCGAGTTCAAGGCGCCGGGCGTGATCAAGCGCCAACCCGTGAAGGAGCCGCTCCAGACGGGCATCAAGGCGATCGACTCGATGATCCCCATCGGGCGCGGCCAGCGCGAGCTCGTCATCGGCGATCGCTCGACCGGCAAGACGGCGATCGCAATCGACACGATCCTGAACCAGCGCGGGGGAGACGTCGTCTGCGTCTACGTCGCCGTCGGCCAGAAGGGCTCCACTGTCGCCCAGGTCGTCGAGCGGCTCCGCGACTCCGGCGCGATGGAGTACACGATCGTCGTCTCCGCGCCCGCGCAGCAAGCCGCGCCGATCAAGTGGATGGCGCCGTTCGCGGGATGCGCCATGGGCGAGCACTTCCTCTACGACGGGCGCCACGCGCTCGTCATCTACGACGATCTCTCGAAGCATGCCGACGCGTACCGCCAGCTCTCGCTGCTGCTCCGGAGGCCCCCGGGCCGCGAGGCGTTTCCCGGCGACGTCTTCTACCTCCACTCGCGGCTGCTCGAGCGCGCGTGCAAGCTCTCCGACGACATCGGCGGAGGGTCGCTGACCGCGCTGCCCATCATCGAGACGCAGGCGGGGGACATCGCGGCGTACATCCCGACGAACGTCATCTCGATCACGGACGGGCAGATCTTCCTCGAGTCGAGCCTCTTCTTCTCCGGCGTCCGGCCGGCGATCAACGTCGGGACGTCCGTCTCGCGCGTGGGCGGGAACGCCCAGCGCCGGGCGATGCGCCAGGTCGCCGGGCGGCTCCGCCTCGACCTCGCCCAGTACCGCGAGCTCGAGGCGTTCGCGCAGTTCGGCTCGGAGCTCGACCAGGCGACCCAGAGCGCGCTCGGGCGCGGCGAGCGGATGGTCGCGACGCTGAACCAGCCGCAGTACCAGCCCTGGCCGTTCGAGGAGCAGGTCATCGCCATCTACGCGGGGATCCACGGTTGGCTCGACGACGTCCCGGTGCCGCAGGTGCCGCGGTTCCACGACGAGCTCCGCGAGCATCTGCGCACGGAGGGCTCCGTCCTCCAGGCGATCCGCGAGTCCGGGGAGCTCGGCGAGCAGGCCGAGGAGAAGCTCAAGGCCGAGCTCGAGCGGTTCGCCGGCTCGTTCGCGGTCGAGGAGGAGAAGAGCCTCGCCGGCTAGCGGCCGGCTCGGTGACGTCACGTGGCTTCCGTCCAGGACCTCAAGCGCCGGATCGGCTCCGTCCGCAATACGCGCAAGATCACGCGCGCGATGGAGCTCGTGGCCGCGGCGAAGCTCCGCCGGGCGGAGCTTCGAATCAGGGCCCTGCGCCCCTATGCCGAGACGATGAACGAGCTGATCGCCGGGGTCGGGCGGGCGTCCTCGTCCGTCCGGTTGCCGCTGCTCGAGCAGCGCGACGAGGTCGGCACGGTCGCCATCGTCCCGCTGACCGGCGATCGCGGGCTCGCCGGGGCCTTCAACGCACAGGTCCTGAGGCGTGCGTTCGCGCTCGAGCGCGCGCTCGAGGCGGAAGGGAAGGTCGTGCGCTGGGTCGCCGTCGGGAAGAAGGGGCGCTCGACGCTGACCTTCCGCCGGCGCGAGCTCGCCGGCGAGTACCTGGGGTTCACCGACCGCCCCGCGTACGAGGACGCGCAGGCGATCGCCCATCGCATCTCCTCGCTCTTCACCGAGGGCGAGGTCGACCGGGTCACGCTCGTCTACAACACGTACATCTCGGCCTTGACCCAACGGGTGACCGAGCAGGACGTGCTCCCGATCTCGCCGGACATCCTCGAGACCGACGAGGAGGAGCGCGAGACGGACAGGTTGCGCGGCGACTTCATCTTCGAGCCCGAGCCGGAGGAGATCATGGAGCGGCTTCTGCCCGTGTACGTCGAGACGCAGGTCTATCGGGCGCTCCTCGAGTCGACGGCCTCGGAGCAGGGCGCGCGGATGACCGCGATGCGGAACGCGTCGAAGAACGCCGGTGAGCTGATCGACAGCCTCACGCTCCAGATGAACCGGGCGCGCCAGGCCGAGATCACGCAGGAGATCCTCGAGGTCGTCGGCGGCGCGGAAGCGCTGACGTAATCGCAGTCGCGTTGGTGACTGTCCCCGCAGGGAACTGTGACCCGCTTTCGCGTCCCGGGATTGCGCGGGACGCCCGGGGCTCCGCCGAGCGCACGGCTTCCTAACAACGCGCCGCAGCGTTCGTAGAAGTAGCTGAGCGCGATGGCGACGCCTGCCCCACGCACGGACGCAGCTAGCATCACGCCGGTGGAACCGGCGGTCGTCGAGCGGGACCGAGACCCGGAGCGCTTCGCTCGCGCGAACCGCATCGCAGACCGGTTCCTGGACAACATCGAGCAGGTCGTCTACGGCAAGCGCGACGAGATCAAGCTCGTCCTGACCGCGCTTGCCTGCGGCGGGCACGTCCTGCTGGAGGACGTCCCCGGCACCGCGAAGACGATGCTCGCGCGCGCCATCGCGGGCTCCATCGAGGGCGCCACGAACACCCGCATCCAGTGCACGCCGGACCTCCAGCCGACCGACGTCACCGGCCTCTCGGTGTTCGACCAGCGGAGCCGCGACTTCGAGTTCCGGCCCGGGCCCGTCTTCGCGAACGTCGTGCTCGTCGACGAGATCAACCGTGCGACCCCGAAGACCCAGTCGGCACTCCTCGAGGCGATGGCCGAGTACCAGGTGACGGTGGACGGCGTGACGAGGGACCTGCCGTCGCCGTTCCTCCTCATCGCGACGGAGAACCCGATCGAGTACGAGGGCACGTTCCCGCTTCCGGAGGCGCAGCTCGACCGCTTCTTCCTGCGCACGGCGCTCGGCTACCCAGGCCTGGACGACGAGCTGCGGATCCTCGAGCAGCAGCGCTTCTCGCACCCGCTCGAGGAGCTCGAGCCCGTGATCACGCTCGAGGAGGTGTCCGAGCTCCGCTCGTCCGCGCAGCACGTGTACGTGGACGGCGTGCTCCACCGCTGGCTCGTCGAGCTCGTGCGGACGACGCGGGACCTGGAGTCGGTCGTGATCGGCAGCTCGGTTCGCGGGAGCCTGGCGCTCGAGCGGGCGGCTCGCGCGTGGGCGCTCCTCGACGGACGCGGGTACGTCGTCCCCGAGGACATCGAGCGGCTCTTCCTCCCGATCCTCGTCCATCGGGTCGTGTTCACGCCGTCCTTCGTCGCCCGCGCACGGGCGATGGGCTGGTCCGAGGCGATCGAGGAGTTCCGCGCCAGCTGCCTCGAGCTCTCGCCGAGACCCGGCTCCGAGGAGGATCCCTTCTTCGGGCAACCGCGGCCCGCCTAGCGCGAGGGCGCCCGTGAGAGGCGGTCGGCTCACCTTCCCCCTCGTGCCGCGCAGGCGCGTGCACGGGGTCTCGTTCGGAACGATGCGCAGCCTGCGCCGTGGCGCGGGGACCGACATCGCCGGCTCGCGCCCGTACCGCCCGGGCGACGACATGGACGCGATCGACTGGGCCGCGTCCGCCCGCCTCTCGACCGCGAGAGGGCAGGACGAGTTCGTGGTCCGGGAGCGCTTCGCCGAGGAGGCGCCGAAGATCCTGATCGTCTGCGACCGTCGGCCGCAGATGGCGCACTTCGCGGCGCCGCTCCCCTGGCTGGACAAGCCCGAGACGATGCGGCACACGGTCGAGCTCGTGCTCGCGAGCGCCGGGGCGGCGGGCGGCTTCGTGGGGTACCTCGACTACGCGGACGGCGAGCCGCACTGGCGCCAGCCGAAGGGCGACCGAAAGCTGATCGAGCTGAAGGACGAGCGGCTCTGGTCGCTCGAGTACGGCGGCCCCCCGGACTGGCTCGAGCGCTCCTTCGCCCACCTCGCGGATCACCGGCGCGCCGTCAGCCCGGGCACGTTCCTGTTCGTGATCTCCGACTTCGTCCCGGCGGTGCCGGAGGACGTCTGGCTGACGGCGATCGCGAATCGCTGGGACCTCGTCCCGATCGTCATCCAGGACCCCGTCTGGGAGCAGAGCTTCCCGGACGTCAGCGGGATCGTCGTGACGCTCCGCGACCCTGCGACGGCGAGGGCCCGCTCCGTTCGACTGCGCGCGAGCGAGGTCGAGGCACGCAGGGCCGCGAACGAGCAGCGCCTCTGGGAGCTGACGGAGTCGTTCCGGCTCCTCGACGTCGACCCGATCCTGCTCGGCTCGAGCGACCGCGCCGACATCCTCGCCCAGTTCCTGATGTGGACCGATCTCCGGCGCACGAGACGCGTGGTGGGAGCGTGACCTGATGCCCCGGACGCGCATCCTCGCCCGGCTGGCGCTCGCGCTCGTCGCCGCGGGCGCCGCCATCGGCGTCGTCGTCCTCGCGGCGCTGCTCGTGGGGCGGGGCTCCGAGCCGGCCGCCACACAGGTGGACCCGATCGCCGCGACCGGGAGCCTCGACAAGCGGATCGTCCTCTTCGGGGACACGCTGGCCGCAACGGTCGACGTCGTCGTCGATCCGACGGTCATCGATCCCGACGACGTGCGGGTGACGTGGTCGCACGAGCCGTGGACCGCGGTCGGGCTGCCCAGGGTCGAGCAGCACGAGTCCGGCTCCACCACGTACGTCCGAACGACGTACCTCCTCCGCTGCCTGACGGTGCCGTGCGTTCCGGCGCGCGAGAAGGAGACCGTCGAGTTCGAGCCGGCCGCCGTGTCCTACGCGGCGAGAGTCGGCTCGGGTACGAGCCGCCTCTCCGTCGACGTCCCCTGGCCGCCGCTCGTCGTCCACACCCGCATCTCGGGGCTCGACAGCCGCCAGCGCGACGCGCTGGCGGCGCCTTGGCGTGCCGACACGCTCACGCTTCCTGCCCTGTCCTATCGCGTGTCTCCCGGGCTCGTTCTCGTGCTGCTCGTCGTGGTGGGAGGGCTGCTGCTCGCGGTCGCGGCCGTGCTCTCGTTCCGGGCGCTCCCCGAGCGGGAGCCGCCACCCGCGCCCGAGGCGCCGCCACCGCCGGTCGTCTCCCCGCTCGAGCAGGCGCTCGCACTGCTCGAGAGCACGACGTCGACCAACGGCGCACAGGACCGGCGGCGCGCGCTGGAGCTCGTCGCCGAGGCGCTCGAGCGCTGGGGCGACCTCGATCTCGCCCGGACGGCGCGAACGCTCGCGTGGTCCGAGGCACGCCCGGAGGGGGAGGAGATCCAGGCGCTCGCGGCCCGGCTGCGACACGAGCTCGAGGTCGAGCAGGAGCGCGAGCGCGAGCTCGAGAGGGAGAGGGCCGATGGCGTCCCTGCGTAGACGCGCCAGGGCGATCCCGTCCGGCGACGTCCCGGCGCTCCACCGGGCCGTTGTACGCACCGGTGCGATCCGCGTGCTGCTCGTGGCGCTCGCGTGTGGCCTGCTCGGTGCGGCTCTCTGGTCGGCGCGGGGCCTCGAGCCGAAGAGCAGCGAGCTGACCCCCGGAGGGCGGAGCGGGGTGGTCGTGATCGACGTCTCGCTCAGCATCGTCGGGCGCGACTACGCGCGCGTACGGGGCATCCTCGAGCGGGTCGTCCGCGCGGGGAACCCGATGGGCCTCGTGATCTTCTCGGACGCCGCCTACGAGCTCCTGCCCCCGCGCACGCCGGCCAAGGAGCTCCGACCGCTGCTCCGGTTCTTCACGCTGACGAATGGCGACCTCCCGGCGAACCCGTGGACGCCCGGCTTCCAGGCCGGGACGAGGATCTCGAGCGCGCTCGCTCTCGCGCAGGACATGCTCGAGCGGGACAGGGTGTCGCCCGCGTCGATCCTCCTCGTCAGCGATCTCGAGACGGCGCCGTCGGACCTCACGCCTCTCGGCAAGACGCTGTCTCGCATCCAGCACGCGTCGACGACGTTGCGGGTCGTCCCGCTCTCGGCGTCGAGCGACGCGCTCTCGTTCTTCGGTGGGATCCTGGGCCCTGATGCCTTCGTGGACCCCGTCGCACCGAACGCGGGGGAGACGCCCTCGCTCGAGGTGAGCCTGCACGGGGAGAGCCCGCTCTGGCTGCTCCTCGCGGGAGGGCTCGCGCTCCTCGCCCTCGCCGCCCACGAGCGCTTTGCGGGACGGCTCGCGCTCCCGGCAGGCGCCGGCTGGAGGCGCTCGTGAGACGGCACCTGCTCACCCTCGCCGCGGTGCTGGCGTGCCTTGTCGGCGGCGCCGCGCTCCTCGTGCTCGCGCTCGACGTCTCGCGGCTCGAGAACGCCTTCGCGGGCGACGACGTCCGGTACCGCCCGTCACCGGAAGAGACCGTCTGGGAGCCGGCGGAGATCGTGCCTGCGGGGGCGGCCAGGTGGCTGCTGGCGGCGAACGACGACATCCTGTTCCGGAGAGCCCTGCGCGGTGTGCGGCTGAGCCATCCCGAGATGCCGGGCTTCTCGGATCCCGCGTACGTCGTGCACCGGAACGAGGCGAGCGCGTGGCTCGTCGACATCGTCCAGCGCGACGACGACGACTCCCGACGCTCGACCGCGGCGAACCTGCTCGGGATCCTCAGCTTCGCCGACGCGATCGCGGACTACGAGAACCGCGGCCGGCTGCTCGAGGGCGCGGCGGGCCGCTTCCGGCAGGCGATCGCCTTCGACCCCGGGAACGAGGACGCGAAGTACAACCTCGAGCTCGCGCTCTCGCGGTCGCAGGGTCTCGAGCTCTCCGAGTCGGGGGGAGGCACCGCGCCGTCGCCGGGCGGCAAGGGCTCGCGGGGCGCCGGTGCCGGCGACCCCGGAAGCGGCTACTGAGCCGCGGGCGCGCCGTGGACGGCCTCAGCCTCAGCCTCCTGACCCCCGCCGCGGGCGTGGTCGCGCTCGTCGGGCTCGTCCCGCTCGCAGCCTTCGTCCTCGCCCGCCGCCGCGCGCGGCGGGCGAGGAGCACGCTCGTCCTCCCGGAGCCGCGGCGTCGCGCGCTGGCTCTCGCGGTCGTCTCGCTCGTCGGCGCTGCCGCCTGTGTCGGCGCGGCCGCCGCGCAGCCCGTCGTCTCGCTGGACGAGCAGCGTCGGGTGCGCACGGACGCGGAGGCGCTCATCGTCCTGGACACGACGCGCTCCATGCTCGCGAGCGCGACGCCGGGCGGGCCATCCCGGCTCGCTCGCGCGAAGGCCGTGGCCGCGGCGCTCCACGACGTGCTGCCGACGGTCCCGGTCGGAATCGCCTCGATCACGGATCGCACGTTGCCGCACCTGTTCCCGAGCGCCGACGGAGAGGTCTTCCGCTCGACGCTCCAGAAGTCGATCGGGATCGAGCGTCCACCGCCCGTGCACACGTTCGTGCGACGCGTGACCGATCTCGAATCCCTCTCGGCCGTCGTCACGCAGGGCTTCTTCTCGCCGACCGTACGGCGCCGGCTCCTGATCGTCATCACCGACGGTGAGAGCCTCCCCGGGGCCAGGGCGCGCCTCGGGCCGCTCTTCCAGCGGCCACCGGGCATCGAGTCGGTCTTCGTGCACGTGTGGGACCGCGACGAGCGGGTGTTCCGCGGACGCACGCCCGAGCCCGGCTACCGGGCGGACCCGGACGCCCGCGCGGCGCTCGACCGGCTGGCAGCGAGCGTCGGAGGCGAGGTGTTCGCGGAGAGCGAGCTCGTGCGGGCGTCGGAGCGGGTGCCCGACCTCGTCGGCTCCGGGCCCTCCGTGGTCGAGGGGGAGCGGCGACGCGACATCGCGCTCGCGCCGTACCTGCTCGCCGCCGCGTTCGTGCCGCTCGTGCTCGTCCTGTGGCGGCGGGATCGGTGAGAAGCCGGGTGGAGAAGCGGGTGACAGTCCCCTTCGGGGACAGTCACCTTTCTGTCACCTGCCTCGGCCACCCGGCGGTTCGTTTCGAAGCATGCGCAACGGCCGCGAAGCGGCCGCCTTCAGGGATCGCGCTCGAGATCGACGCGAGTCGATCTCGAGCTGCGGGGAAGCATCATTCGATGCCGAAGTGCGCGAGAGCTTCCGGAAAGCCGTTCTCGTCCATGAAGGAGACCGCGCGGCTCGCGATCCAGACGAGCGCCTCGGGCGGGACGGAGCCGAGCGCGTCCCGCACCGCGGCGTCCCCGTGGCTCGGCGCGCCCTTGAGGCCCGCGCGCGCCCTCCGAAGGCGGCAGAGGGCGAGCGCGGCGCGGTCGGCGTCGTTGCCGATCTCGTACCAGGGAACGCCCACGGCCCGCTCGATCAGAGGCCCGACCTCCGCCTCGATCCGCGCAACGTCGTCGGTGGCGACGATGAAGTCCGCATCCTTGCGCTCCTGACCCTTGCGGGGAATGGGCACGATCTCTCTCCCTCCTAACGAAATTGCCACTCGGACGTCACAGAGTATGATCCTGCACTTTGACCATGGCGAAGAGAGGGTTTCCGGGCGCCCCGACTGCGGACGATGCACGGCCGCAGAGTCGGGCGGGACGTCCTGCGACCCCCTGAGCCCTGGGAAGCGCTGCAGGGCAAATCTCGGATGGAGGGATACATGCGTAAACGTTCGATGTTGCTCCTGACAGGGGCAGTAGCGCTTGTCGCGAGCCTTATCGTCGGGCCTGCCGCCACGGCGAAGTCCGACCGGCAGTCGGCCGGGACGGTCATCATCGGTCACGACCAGGAGCCCGTTACCCTCAACTTCTACATCACCGAGGGCAACGCGTACACGACGTCCCTGGCGATGAACCCGGTGCTCGCGAGCGCAAGCGTCTACGACCAGAACGCGAAGCTCCAGCCGTTCCTCGTGGACGGGGCGCCGAAGATCGTCAAGCAGAACCCGCTCACCGTCACGTTCCGCTACAAGAAAGCGGCGAAGTGGAGCGACGGTAGGCAGATCACGGGTGCCGACTTCAAGGCCACCTACAACACGATCATGAACCCCAACTTCGACATCACGTCGCGTGAGGGTTGGGAAGACATCCAGGCGATCAACGTGACGGGCAAGAACGTCACCGTCGTGTGGAAGAAGGGCAAGTCCTACGCTGCGTGGGATGCCCTCGTCGCAACGTCGCCGATGCCCGCTCACAAGGTCGCCGGGCAGAACTTCAACGACCTGTGGCGGAGCTCGATCGACGTCGCGAGCGGTCCGTTCAAGTGGCAGAGCTGGCAGAAGGGCACGCAGATGGTGCTCGTCAAGAACGCCCAGTTCACCGCGGGCCCGAAGGCGAAGGTCGACCGGGTCATCTTCCGCTACATCCCGTCGACGCCCTCGCTCTTCCAGGCGCTCAACTCGGGTGAGATCCAGGTGACGGAGCCGCAGCCGCAGCTCCAGATCGTGGACATCCGCAAGAACACCTCGAAGTTCAAGGTGCAGTCCGGCCCAGGGTACTTCTGGGAGCACATGGACATGCAGTTCGGCCCGAAGGGTCATCCGGCCCTGAAGCAGCGGTACATCCGGCAGGCCATCATCACCGGCATCAACCGGACGCAGATCAAGCAGGCTCTCTACGTCTCGCCCGGTCTCGTTGGGTCGGCGAAGGACCTGCCCGTGCTTCAGAGCCACATCTTCAAGCCCTTCGAGCAGTACTACCAGCAGCCGTGGGCTCGCTACAAGTTCAGCCAGTCCAAGGTCATCAGCGACCTGAAGGCGAAGGGCTGCACCGGCGGCCCGAGCAAGGCCTCTGCAAGCAACTCCAACATCTGGAGCTGCCCCAACGTCGGGAAGCTGTCGTTCCGCTTCACGACGACCACCGGCAACCAGCTTCGCCAGCTGACGTTCGAGATCGCTCAGAAGCAGCTCAAGAGCGTCGGCATCGAGCTCCTGCCGCGGTTCGGCCCGTCGGGCACCGTCTTCGGACAGGTGCTCCCCTCGGGTGACTGGGACATCTTCATGTTCACGTGGCTCGGTGGCCCCACCAGCTCGGCGACGAGCTTCGGCCTCTACGGCTGCGGTGGCGACCAGAACTACATGAACTACTGCAACAAGAAGGCCTCGAACATGCTCCAGAAGGCGCAGTTCACGCCGGATGCCGCGGCGCGGGCGAAGCTTCTGAACCAGGCCGAGGTCATGCTCGCGAACGACGTCATGTCGGTGCCGATGTACGTCCGGCCCGGCTTCCTCATCAACTCCACCAACGTCAAGGGCCCGATCCTGAACCCGACTCAGCAGGGCTCGACGTGGAACGCGCAGGGCTGGACCGTCAGCTAGGAGGATCTGCCTGACGTGCCGGCGAAGCGCCAGTACGAAACCGAAGTCCCGCTCCCGCCATTCGGCGGGAGCGGGACTTCCTTCTAAGATCACGGAGACGGCACATGCTCACCTTCGTCATCCGCAGACTGCTGTACAGCGTCGTCGTCCTTCTGGCGGCGAGCTTCATCATCTTCACGTTCGTTTCGGTCTCGGGCGATCCGGTCGCATTCCTGAGGATGCAGCCCACCGCCTCCGAGATCACGATCGAGCGGATCGAGGAGCGCAAGCATCTGAACGATCCGATCCCGGTGCAGTACGTGTACTGGCTCAAGGACATGTTCACGAACCAGTTCGGCACGACGACGATCGGCGACCGGCCGATCCTGCCCGACATCACCCGCGTGATGGGGCACACGCTGCAGCTCGTCATCGCCGCGGAGCTCCTCGCCATCCTCTTCGCCGTCGGGATCGGCGTGTACTCGGCCTTACGCCAGTACAGCGTCTTCGACTACTCGGCGACGACGTTCAGCTTCGTCGGCCTCGCGACGCCCGTGTTCTGGCTGGCGCTGATGCTGCAGGTGCTCTTCGTCTACATCTACCAATGGACGGGGGTACGAATCTTCTACGTCGCGAACCTGAGCGGCATCGACCCCGGCTCGGGCCTCCACTTCGTGCTCGACCGCGCCCAGCACCTGGCGCTGCCCGTGCTCGTGCTCATGGTGGCCAGCATCGCGTCCTACTCGCGCTACATGCGCGCCTCGATGCTCGAGGTCGTCAACTCGGACTACGTGCGCACGGCGCGGGCGAAGGGGCTCTCCGAGCGAAACGTGACCATGCGCCACGCCTTCCGCAACGCGCTCATCCCGCTCGTCACGATCGTCGCCCTCAACTTCGGCGGCCTCCTCGGCGGCGCGGTCGTCACCGAGACCGTGTTCGGTCTCGACGGCATGGGGCTGTACTTCATCAACGCCCTGAACAACGGCGACCCGTACCCGGTCATGGCGTGGTTGATGATCACTGCGACCCTGGTCATCGTCTTCAACCTCGTGGCGGACATCGCGTACGGCTACCTGGACCCGAGGGTTCGCTATGACTGATCCGCGACCGGGAGACACGCGCATGCAGTCGTCGGTCGGGCCCGGGAGCCCGGCCGACCCGCGGATGACCGCCGGCGCCGTCGCGTTGCCCAACGACCCGCTCACGGAGGCGCCGGACCTCACGCTCGCGTACGAGAGCGGCGTCGAGATCAAGGCGCGGAGCCAGTGGGCGTACGCCCGCATCCGCTTCTTCCGCCACCGACTGGCGGTCGTGAGCCTCATCGTGCTCATCCTGATCTCGCTCGTCGCGATCTTCGCGAAGCAGGTCGCGCCGTACGGCTACGACGAGCTCGACCTCAACAACATCGCAGCTCCGCCGACGCTCAAGGACCACCACTGGTTCGGGACAGACCTCCTCGGTCGCGACTACCTGAGCCGCGTGATCTACGGGGTACGGACGTCGCTGTGGGTGGCGGTGTTCGTCGCGGGGCTCTCGACGCTGATCGGGACTGCGTTCGGAGCCGTCGCCGGGTACTACGGCGGCACGACCGACAACCTGCTCATGCGTTTCACCGACCTCATCCTCACGCTCCCGGGCCTCGCAGTCCTGCTCACGGCCGCGGCATATCTCGGGCAGAGCGACTCGCAGATCGGGCCGCTCACGCTCACCCAGCCGGCTAAGGTCGGGCTCATCCTCGCGTTCCTGTTCTGGACCGGCCTCGCACGCATCGTGCGAGGCGTCTTCCTCTCGTTGCGCGAGAAGGAGTTCGTCGAGGCGGCGAAGGCCTCCGGCGCGAGCGACATGCGGATCATCATCCGGCACATCCTCCCGAACTGCATCGGCCCCATCGTGGTGACGATGACGCTGATCATCGCGACCGCGATCCTCGTCGAGGCGGCGCTCTCGTTCCTCGGGTTCGGGATCCAGCCGCCGAACCCGGCGCTCGGTAGCCTCATCGCCGACGGCCAGGTGCAGGGCTTCGACACGTGGTGGCTGGTGACCTTCCCCGGCCTCGTGATCGTGCTCGTCGCGCTGGCCGTCAATTTCATCGGCGACGGCCTCCGCGACGCGCTCGACCCGACGCAGAGGATCCGTGCCTGATCCCGTCCTCTCCATCCAGAACCTGACGGTCGAGTTCAAGACCGAGGACGGGGTCGTGCACGCGGTCACCGACGTCTCGTACGACCTCTTCCCGGGCGAGACGCTGGGGATCGTCGGCGAGTCGGGCTCGGGGAAGAGCGTGTCCGTCATGAGCATGCTCGGGCTCATCCCGATCCCGCCGGGCAAGATCGTCTCCGGGCACGCGCTGTACAAGGGGCGCGATCTCCTCACGATGTCCAAGAAGGAGATCCGGGAGATCCGCGGGGGTCAGATGGCCATGATCTTCCAGGACCCCATGACCTCGCTCAACCCGGTGCTGACGATCGGCGAGCAGATCGCCGAGGCGATCCAGGTGCACAACCCGGGGACGAACGACAAGGATGCGCGCAAGCGGACCATCCACCTGCTCGAGATCGTCGGCGTCCCTTCGGCGGAGCGACGGTTCGACCAGTACCCGCATGAGTTCTCCGGCGGCATGCGGCAGC
The DNA here is from genome assembly GCA_963750595.1 of uncultured Actinomycetes bacterium. GTDB lineage: Bacteria > Actinomycetota > Thermoleophilia > Gaiellales > Gaiellaceae > GMQP-bins7. Next base: position 483,036 of record CAVVRG010000006.1, read on the forward strand.
GCGCGATGATCGCGATGTCGATCGCGAACGACCCGCAGGTGCTGATCGCCGACGAGCCGACCACCGCGCTCGACGTGACGATCCAGGCCCAGATCATCGAGGTCATGCGCGCGGCCCAGCAGGAGACCCACGCGGCGATCGTGCTCATCACCCACGACCTCGGCCTGATCGCGGAGCTCGCCGACCGCGTCGTCGTCATGTACGGCGGACGGGTCGTCGAGCTCGGCGACGTGTACACGATCTTCAACTCGCCGCGGCATCCGTACACGGTCGGGCTCCTGAGCAGCCTGGCACGGCTCGACATGGACCAGGAGTGGCTGAAGCCCATTCCCGGCCAGCCGCCGAGCCTGCTCCACCGGCCGCCCGGCTGCTCGTTCCATCCGCGCTGCGAGTTCTCGCAGGGCCGCGCGATCTGCCGGACGGACGTGCCCGAGCTCCGCAGGTTCGGCGAGGGCGGGATGCATCTCTCCGCCTGCCACTTCGCCGAGGAGCTCGCCGCGCGGCACGTGACCGCGGTGACCGCCGGAGAGGCGTCGTCGTGAGCCAGGCGGAGACGATGCTCGCGGCCACCGGCGCGTCCACCGCGGGCGACGGGAACGAGATCCTCCGCGTCGAGGGCCTCGTCAAGCATTTCCCGATCAAGTCCGGGATCTTCAAGCGGACGGTCGGGCAGGTTCGCGCGGTCGACGGGGTCGACCTCGCGATCCGCCAGGGCGAGACGCTCGGCATCGTCGGTGAGTCGGGCTGCGGCAAAACCACCCTCGGGCGCACGATCATCAAGCTCATCGAGCCGACGGCCGGCAGGATCCTCTTCGACGGGAACGACATCACGAAGTACAAGCGCCGCTCGATGCGGCCCATCCGTCGCGACGTCCAGATCATCTTCCAGGACCCCTACGCATCGCTGAACCCGCGGATGACCGTGCGCGAGATCGTCGCGGAGCCCCTCCGGATCCACGGGCTCTACCGCGGCGGCGAGGGAAAGCGGCGCGTGGAGGAGCTCCTACGCACGGTCGGGCTGAGCCCCGAGCATGCGAACCGCTTCCCGCACGAGTTCTCCGGAGGGCAGCGGCAGCGGATCGGGGTCGCCCGTGCGCTTGCCCTGAACCCGAAGATGCTCGTCCTCGACGAGCCCGTCTCCGCGCTCGACGTGTCCATCCAGGCACAGGTCGTGAACCTGCTCGTGCAGCTCCAGAACGAGTTCGGGCTCACCTACCTCTTCATCGCGCACGACCTGTCCGTCGTCCGGCACATCTCCGACCGCGTCGCGGTGATGTACCTGGGGAAGATCGTGGAGTCGGGCAACCGCACGGAGCTGTACGACACGCCGATGCACCCGTACACGCAGGCGCTGCTCTCCGCGGTGCCGATCGAGTCGCCGAACATGCGCGGCAAGCGGAAGCGCATCGTGCTCACAGGCGACGTCCCGAGCCCTGCGAACCCTCCCAGCGGGTGCCGGTTCCGCACGCGGTGCTGGAAAGCGCAGGACATCTGCGCGGTGGAGGACCCGGAGCTCAAGCCGCGGGCGGGCGGGACGCATCCCGTGGCCTGCCACTTCGCCGAGGTCATGAAGCCCCTCGACATCGTCGGCCAGGCGGCGGCCTCGTAGCTGCCATGCCCACTCGAAGCTCGGCGGCTCCTAACTCTCGGCGCTCCTCCACGTCTCAAGCATCGTGAGCGCAGTCCCCCGGACAATCGTCTGCGACCGTGTACGAGCGCAGATCTCGCTTCGCCTCGACGACGAGCTGTCGCAGCTCGAGTCGCGGATGCTCGACGCGCACCTCGCCCGGTGCCCCGAGTGTCGCGAGTACGACGCGGACGTGACACGGATCACCACCGACCTCCGGGCCGCCCCGCTCGAGCGGATGGAGATCCCGGTCGTCATCCGCCGGACGCGGCGCCTCTCCGCGGTCCGCCTGCAGGCGAGCGTCGCCGCGGCGATGGCCGTCGCGGTGCTCGGCGCGGCCAGCCAGCTCGCGACGCGTCAGAGCGAGCCCGCGTTCGCGTCGCCCGACCGCTACCCGACGTCGAGCCAGCTCACCCGCGAGGTCAACCAGATCATCGCGGACGGCCAGGCGTTCGGCGACGTCTCGGGTTCCGCGCTGCCTCTCTAGGCAGATCGGAATCCCGCTCGCGCGGGATCCCGATCGCCAGGATCCCTGAAGGCGGTCGCTTCGCGACCGCTGTCGGGCTGAGCACTCGTCGCTATCCGCAAATCGGAATCCCGCTCGCTCTCTAGGCAGATCGGAATCCCGCTCGCGCGGGATCCCGATCGCCAGGATCCCTGAAGGCGGTCGCTTCGCGACCGCTGCCGAGCCGGCGACCCCGGCGTGACCGGCAGCCGGGAAGCCGGTGACAGTCACCTTCGGTGACAGTCACCCGTTTCTCTTCTAGGAGAAGGTCCGCAACGCGAGGGTAGGTGCGGGCGCCACCGCGGCGGCAGTGGCCCTGGGCGCTCGCGTCCTCGAGCTGCGGGCAGCCGCTCGTGCGGAAGCCGCCGTCGGTGAGGACGGCGAGCGTGCGGCCGAACCAGCGATAGCACCAGGCGCGCGTGGTCGTGGGGAGGTCCCCGCACGTCCGGATGAGCCTGAGCTGCTCGAAGGTGCGGCCCGCGAGCGCCGGCACGTTCACTCCGCGCAGGCAGTCGTAGGTGTCGGATCCCTTGAGCCCGTTGCAGACCCGTGCGTGGTCGACGGGGTCGCGCTCGCGCGAGACGAGCAGCGACGCGCCACTGATACACCCGGCGCGCTGCATCCCCTCTTCGCCCTGGCAGAGGGCGAGCAGGTCGCGAGGCTCGTAGACGCGTGCCGAGGGCTCCCGCTCCCAGAAGTAGCGGAACCAGCACGGTCGCTTGAACGTGTACGCGCCGCAGACCGACTCGGGGTCGGTGTCGGCGTTCTCGGGGCGCTCCGTCCCGTCGCCGCCCCCGAGCGAGATCCAGTAGTCGTGGAACGCGCCCTGCGCGCAGTCCGGCGCGGCGATCTCACCGAGCTTGTTGCATGCGGTCACGGCGTCGGGCAGGTAGCTGTGGAACCCGCGCATGAACGCATGCCCGAGCCCGTGCGTGCAGGTGTACTCGCGGAACCGCGTCGCCTGCTTCGAGCATGTCGCCATGACCGCCCTCGGGTCGGCGACCAGCTCCGGCCCGAGGTACATCGCCATCCCCATGCCGAAACCGGCGGAGCAGCCGGGGTCGTTCGAGCGGGGCACGTAACGGTTGAGGGTCCCGAGCGTGACCCCGTGGCGCTTCGCCCACGTGCGGCCGACCTCGTGCATCAGCGCGTGGCAGGCCGCCTCGAGGAAGCCGCCGGCCTCGTGCACCTCCCCGTCGATCTTCGGGACCCCCTGGGCCGGGTTCCCCGAGCTCTCGACCTCCCGGAGGAGCCCGCTGACGAAGCAGCGCGTCTTCCGCGCGTCCGGCAGGTCGAGGCACTCGCTGAGGAAGCCGCTGGTGTTGCCCGCGATCGGCGCATCGGGCTGTGGCGGGGCCGCGCCGAGTCCGGCCTGGGTGAAGGCGAGCGTGCAGGCCGCGAGGGCGAGCACGCAGACGGGCAGGGCGATCCGCCGCACCGAAGAGTGAGACGCGCCGCCCGCCGGCCGGTTAGCCGGCACTGCCGCCGTGGCGCGCGAGCTGCTCGACCTCGATGCCCTGCTCAGCGAGCTCCGCCAGCGCCGTGTTCACCTTGTCCCACTCGGGGAAGCTGAGGCTCGTGATGCCCGGGAGCGTGCCGGCGAACGTCGGATCCTTGAACTGCGCTGCGGAGCCCGCGAGCACGTCGGAGAAGGCGCGGAGCGCGACCACCAGCCTCGCGTTCTCGGCGTCGAGGCCCTCCGGAGCGCCCTTGTCGTCGAGGTCGGACGCCGTATCGCCGACGACCACGGCCGCCTCGTCCAGCCGTTCGATGAGCTCCTCCGGCGACTGGGACCGCGCGATTCGCCCGTACGCGAAGTCCACGCGGTCGCGCGCGTTGACGACGGCGACCTGGTAGTCCTGGCGCGAGGTCGTCCCGTCGTCGCCGAGGACCACGATCCCGACGATCACCACGACGGCAGCCACCACAGCGGCCACGACGAGCGTGAGCAGTCCCGACCTCGTCCCCATGGAGCGGCCAGGATAGCTGTAGCCATGCCGGTTCCCTGCGAAGGTTCGGTTAGGGCTTCGCTAGACTCGCGGGCGGCCCGGCGCCCCTCTGCGCCGCCTTCGAAACCCGTACAGGAGACCCATGCCCGACGACGGAGAGACGACGAGCACCGCCCCCACCATCGGCTCGAACACCGGCCGCATCATCGAGATCAAGGGCGTCGTCATCGACGCCGTCTTCACCGAGGTGTTGCCCGGGATCTACACGGCACTCTCGATCGACGTCCCGGAGCCCGACGGGACGACGCGCACGCTGATCGCGGAGGTGCAGCAGCACCTGGGCGACGATCGCGTCCGCGCGGTCGCAATGGACTCGACGGACGGGCTCTCGCGCGGCTCGATCTGCGTCGACACCGGCGCGCCCATCTCCGTCCCCGTGGGGGCGCCGACGCTCGGGCGTCTCTGGAACGTCATCGGCGAGCCGATCGACGAGCAGGGCGATCTGCCGGAAGGCGTCGAGCGCTGGCCGATCCACCGTGACCCCCCGGCCTTCCGCGACCTGTCGCCGAAGATCGAGATCTTCGAGACGGGGATCAAGGTCATCGACCTCATCGCCCCCTTCGTGAAGGGCGGCAAGGTCGGGTTCTTCGGCGGCGCGGGCACCGGGAAGACGGTGCTCATCCAGGAGCTGATCCACAACGTCGCCCTGCAGCACGGCGGCGTGTCCGTCTTCGCGGGCGTCGGCGAGCGCACGCGCGAGGGCAACGACCTCTGGCTCGAGATGACGGAGTCCGGCGTGGTGGACAAGGTCGCGCTCGTCTACGGGCAGATGAACGAGCCGCCGGGTGCGCGTCTCCGCGTCGGCCTCTCGGGCCTCACGATGGCCGAGTACTTCCGCGACGAGGGCCAGGACGTGCTCCTCTTCATCGACAACATCTTCCGCTTCGTCCAGGCGGGGTCCGAGGTGTCTGCGCTGCTCGGACGCATGCCGAGCGCCGTCGGCTACCAGCCCACGCTGGCGACCGAGATGGGTCAGCTGCAGGAGCGGATCACGTCGACGCGGACGGGCTCGGTGACGTCCGTGCAGGCGATCTACGTGCCCGCGGACGACCTCACCGACCCGGCGCCCGCCAACACGTTCGCGCACCTCGACTCGACCGTCGTTCTCTCACGCGCGATCGTGGAGAAGGGGATCTACCCGGCCGTCGACCCGCTCGACTCCAACTCGCGTGCCCTCCAGCCGGGAATCGTGTCCGAGGATCACTACCGGACCGCGACGGACGTCCTCCAGATCCTCCAGCGCTACAAGGACCTTCAGGACATCATCGCGATCCTCGGTATGGACGAGCTGACCGACGAGGACAAGCTCGTCGTCGGCCGCGCCCGCCGGATCGAGCGGTTCCTCTCGCAGCCGAACTTCGTCGCAGAGCAGTTCACGGGGACACCGGGCAAGTACGTCAAGCTCGAGGACACCATCCGGGGCTTCCGCGCGATCATCGACGGCGAGCACGACGAGCTCGGGGAGTCCGCCTTCTACATGGTCGGCACCATCGAGGACGCCGTCGAGAAGGCGCGCGAGGCAGAGGCCGTCGCGGCGTAGACGATGGCGGAAGTCCATCCGAAGTTCGACGTCTCGCTCGTCACGCCGGACGGGCCGGCGTTCGACGGCGAGGCGGAGATGGTCATCGTCCCGGGAGCGGCCGGCGAGATCGGCGTGCTGGCCAGGCACGCGCCGCTCGTCGCCACGCTCAAGGCGGGGTCGACGCGCATTCATCTCGGCGACAACGAGGTCGTCGAGTTCGCGACGGGGCCCGGCTTCTTCAAGGTCGAGCTCGATCGCGCTCTCGCGCTCGTCGACGACGCCGTGAACGTCCAGGAGATCGACGACGAGCGCGCGCGGACGCAGCTCGAGGCCGCGAAGGCCGCGCTCGAGCGGGTCGAGGCGGGCGAGTCGCAGGGCGACCGCTGGCAGCTCGAGCAGCGCATCAGGCACGCCGAGAACCAGCTCGCGGTTTCAGGACGGACCACGGGTTAGCGTGAACGAGATCGCTCCCGGAATCTGGCACTGGTCGGCGGCCCACCCGCGGATCGGCATCGAGGTCCACTCGTACTACCTCCCGGAGGAGCGCGTCGTCGTCGACCCGATCGCGCCGGCGGAGGGGCTCGGCTGGTTCGAGCAGCACGAGCCTCCCCAGTCGGTGCTGCTCACGAACCGGCACCACTACCGCTCGAGCGCCGAGTTCGCCCAGCGCTTCGGCGCGACCGTCCGCTGCGTGCGCGAGGGCCTGCACGAGTTCGAGCAGGACGAGGCGGTGCAGCCGTTCGACTTCGACACCGAGCCCGTGCCGGGGATCGTGGCGCACCGCGTGGGTGCGATCTGCCCGGACGAGACCGCGCTCCACATCCCCGCCCGCCGCGCGCTCGCGCTTGCCGACGGCGCCGTACGCTGGGAGCCGGGCGCACCGCTCGCCTTCGTCCCGGACCGGTTCATGGACGATCCCGAGCCGACGAAGGAAGGCCTTCGCGAGTCGTATCGTCGGGTGGCCGAGCTCGACTTCGACCATCTCCTGCTCGCGCACGGAGCCCCGTTCGTCGGCGACGGCCGCGAGGCGCTACGCGCGTTCGCGTCCGGCTCGTAGCAGGCCCATCCGCTACGCTGAGAGCCCCGGAGAGCTTTGAACGGCAGCTTGGCGACCGGGTCACCAAACGCCTAAAGAGCCTCGCGGGCCGTCCGGCTCCCGACTCTCTAGGCGGGAGCCGATTTCGTGACAGACACCCGCACTCACCTCGCAACGCTCCTCGCCGAGCGGATTCTCGTCCTCGACGGGTCGTGGGGCGTGCTCATCCACCGGCGCGGGCTGTCGGAGGAGGAGTACCGCGGGGAGCGCTTCCGGAGCCACTCGCACGACGTCCAGGGCGACCCCGACCTCCTGAACGTCACGCGGCCCGACCTCGTCGCGGGGATCCACGACGATTACTTCGCGGCCGGCGCAGACATCGCGACGACGAATACCTTCACCGCGACCCGTATCGGTCAGGCCGACTACGCGCTCGACGAGGCCGCGGCCGAGATGAGCCTCGAGGGCGCCCGCCTCGCCAGGAGGGCTGCGGACGAGTGGACGGCGAGGACGCCGGAGAAGCCCCGCTTCGTCGCGGGGTCCGTCGGGCCCCTGAACGTGACGCTCTCGCTCTCGCCCCGCGTCGACGACCCCGCCTATCGCGCGGTGAGCTTCGACCAGGTGCGGGAGGCGTACGAGGAGCAGATCGCGGCGCTCCGGGACGGAGGGGTCGACCTGCTCCTCATCGAGACCATCTTCGACACCCTGAACGCGAAGGCGGCGATCGTCGCCGCCTCGACGGTCGCGCCCGAGCTGCCGCTCTGGCTCTCGTTCACCGCGGTGGACCGGAGCGGCCGGAACCTCTCGGGCCAGACCTCCGACGCCTTCTGGGTCTCGGTCGAGCACGCGGCGCCCTTCATCGTCGGCGTCAACTGCTCGCTCGGGGCGACCGAGATGCGGCCGTTCCTGGAGGACCTCGCGGGCGTCGCCTCCACGTACGTCTCGTGCCACCCGAACGCGGGCCTGCCGAACGAGATCGGGCTCCACGACGAGCAGCCGGGGGATACGAGCCGGTTCCTGCGGTCATTCGCGGAGGACGGCCTCGTGAACCTCGTCGGCGGGTGCTGCGGGACGACCCCCGAGCACACGCGCGAGATCGCGCGGGCGGTGGCGGGCCTGGCGCCGCGTCGCGTCCCCGCGCGCTCGACATCGCCGCGCTTCTCCGGCCTGGAGCAGTTCGTGATCGGGCCCGACACCGGCTTCGTGGTCATCGGCGAGCGGACGAACGTGACGGGGTCCTCGCGGTTCCGCCGCCTCGTCGAGAGCGGCGACTTCCAGGGCGCGACCGACGTCGCGCTCGAGCAGGTGCGCGGCGGCGCGAACATCCTGGACGTCAACATGGACGCCGACCTGCTCGACGCGGAGCAGGCCATGACCACCTTCCTCAACCTCCTCGCGACCGAGCCCGAGGCGGCGCGCCTCCCGATCATGGTCGACAGCTCGCGCTTCTCTGCGCTCGAGGCGGGGCTGCGCTGCCTGCAGGGCAAGGGCATCGTGAACTCGATCTCGCTGAAGGAAGGTGAGGGGCGCTTCCTCGAGGAGGCGCGCCTCATCCGTCGCTACGGCGCCGGAGTCGTCGTCATGGCCTTCGACGAGCAGGGGCAGGCGGAGACCGTCGAGCGGAAGGTCGCGATCCTGGGCCGCGCCTACGACCTCGTCACCGCGGGGGCGGGGTTCGCGCCCGAGGACGTCGTCCTCGATCCGAACGTGCTCGCCGTCGCGACGGGCATCGAGGAGCACGCCGGCTTCGCGAAGTCCTTCATCGAGTCGATCCCGCTGCTGAAGGAACGCTGCCCGGGCGCCCTGATCTCGGGCGGCATCTCGAATCTCTCGTTCGCGTTCCGCGGGAACGACGGCGTGCGCGAGGCGATGCACGCCTCGTTCCTGTACCACGCCATCCGGGCGGGGCTCGACATGGGCATCGTCAACGCGGGCCAGCTGGCGGTCTACGAGGACATCGAGCCTGATCTCCTCGAACGCGTCGAGGACGTGCTCTTCGACCGCCGGCCGGACGCGACGGAGCGGCTCGTCGAGCACGCCCGGACGGTCACGGGGGGCGCGACGCAGCGCGAGCTCGACCTCTCGTGGCGGGAAGCCCCCGTCGGGGAGCGCCTCGCGCACGCGCTCGTGCACGGGGTCGTCGACTACATCGAGGAGGACACCGAGGAGGCGCGGCGCGAGCTGGCTCGACCGCTGGACGTCATCGAGGGACCGCTCATGGACGGGATGGCGATCGTCGGCGACCTCTTCGGCTCCGGGAAGATGTTCCTGCCCCAGGTCGTCAAGAGCGCCCGGGCGATGAAGCGCGCCGTCGCGTATCTCGAGCCGTACATGGAGGCGGAGAAGACGAGCCGGTCCTCCGCGGCGCGCGTCCTGCTCGCGACGGTCAAGGGGGACGTGCACGACATCGGCAAGAACATCGTCGGGGTGGTCCTCGGCTGCAACAGCTACGAGGTCGTCGACCTCGGGGTCATGGTCCCGGCGGACCGCATCCTCGACACGGCACTCGAGCAGGGCTGCGACGTCATCGGGCTCTCGGGCCTGATCACTCCCTCCCTCGACGAGATGGTCCACGTCGCGAAGGAGATGGAGCGGCGCGGGCTCGAGCTCCCGCTCCTGATCGGCGGCGCGACGACCTCGAAGCAGCACACCGCCGTACGGATCGCCCCGGAGTACAGCTCGCCCACCGTGTACGTGCTCGACGCCTCCCGCGTCGTCGGCGTGGTCGGCGACCTGCTCGACGGGGATCGCCGCCTGCGACTCGATCGCGAGAACCGCGAGGACCAGGAGCGGCTGCGCGGCCTCTTCGCCGAGCGTGGTCGCAAGCCGCTGCTCCCGCTCGTCGAGGCGCGGGCGAACCGGACGAGGATCGACTGGCACGAGGAGGACCTGGCGACGCCGCCCTTCACCGGGTCGCGCGTCGTCGAGGCCGACGTCGCGCTGCTCCGCGAGTACGTCGACTGGACGTTCTTCTTCCACGCCTGGGAGCTCAAGGGCCGGTATCCGGCGATCCTCGACGACCCGGAGAAGGGTGCCGCAGCGCGCGACCTCTTCGCAGCGGCGACCGAGCTCCTGGACGAGATCGTCTCCGGCGGCCTGCTAGAGACGCGGGGGGTATACGGGTTCTGGCCGGCGAACGCGGACGGCGACGACGTCGTGCTGGACGGCGGCGTCCGCCTCCCGATGCTGCGGCAGCAGGCCGATCACGACGACTCCCGCCCGAACCGCTCGCTCGCGGACTTCGTGGCGCCGTCCGAGACCGGCCTCGTCGACCACGTGGGCGCCTTCGCCGTGGCGGTGCACGGGGGAGAGGCGCTCGCCGAGCGCCTCGCGGCAGAGCTCGACGACTACCGGGCGATCATGGTGCGCGCGCTCTCCGACCGGCTGGCCGAGGCGTTCGCCGAGTGGCTGCACGAGAAGGCGCGGCGCGAGTGGTACGCGCCGGGCGAGGAGCTCTCCGGCGAGGAGCTGATCGGCGAGCGTTTCCGGGGGATCCGGCCCGCGTATGGCTATCCGGCCTGCCCCGACCACTCGGAGAAGCCCACGCTGTTCGCTCTGCTCGACGCCTCGCGGGCGGGGCTCTCGCTCACCGAGACGTTCGCGATGCTGCCGACGGCGGCGGTCAGCGGCCTGTACCTGGGTCACCCGCAGGCGCGCTACTTCTCGCTCGGACGGATCGACCGCGACCAGGTATCCGACTACGCGGCGCGAAAGGGCATGGAAGTCGCCGAGGCGGAGCGCTGGCTTCGCCCGAACCTCGCATACGAGCCGTGATCCGTACCCTGAGATCCATGCGTCGCCCGGCCCTCGTCGCCCTCGTCGTCGCCCTCGTGGCGACCGGCTCCGCGCTCGCGGCGAAGGGCGATCCACAGAAGCACATCACCCCGGCCGACCAGGCGCGGGCGAAGGCGATGCTCGTCCGGCCGGCGGATCTGCCGGGGTACCGGGTAGGCCCGCCGCAGGGCAACTCCGGCGACTTCTACTGCGCTGCCCTCGACGCGTCCGACCTCACCCTCACCGGGGAGGCAGCGGGTCGTCAGCTGGCTCTCGACCTTGCGTTCGCGGCATCGTCGTCGGAGGTCTACGAGTCCGTTCGCGACGCCGACGCTGCGTGGCGGCGAAGCACGAGCCCGGCGGGAGTGCGCTGCGCCAAGCTCGTCCTCGGTCGCGAGTTCGCGAAGCAGCGGGCGCGAGTCCTGTCGCTGCGCAAGATCGCCTTCCCTCGAGTCGCGACCCGAACGGTCGCGTTCCGGATGAAGCTCTCCGCCATCACGCCGCAGGGAGAGGTGCCGCTTTACGGTCGACCTCATGGCGCTCATGCACTCACGCGCTCATGCGACCATCGTCATGGGATCGGTGCTCGTCCCACCGGAGCGAGCGGAGGAGTTGCGGCTGGCCCGCATCGTCGCGAAGCGCATGAAGGCGGCGATGCGCGGGGCCTGACGGGCCCCGTCCCCGCCGCCCCCTGGTTCGATCGGACATGCCCCGAGGAGGCCGTAGAGACGAGCCGCAGCAGGTGGTAGCGTCACGCGGAGTCGTGGAGAGCCGGAGCCGTCTTGGCCTGCTGCGTCGATCGCCGTTGTTCGGGCTGCTCTTCCTCGCCACCGCGGGGTCGAGCTTCGGCACGTATCTCGCGGCGATCGTGCTCACCGTCGACGTCTACGACCGGACCGGCTCGGGCGTCTGGGTCGCGGCGCTTCTCATCGCCGACTTCCTGCCGATCGTCGTCATCGGCCTCCTCCTGGGGCCGCTCGTCGACCGCCTCTCCCGCCGCGGGCTCATGGTCGTGTCCGACGTCGTTCGCGTCGGCGTGTTCGTCGCGCTGCCGTTCGTCGACGAGCCCGCCCTCATCGTGGCGCTCGCCGGCGTCGCGGGGATCGCGACGGGCTTCTTCCGGCCGGCCGTCTATGCCGGCCTGCCGAACCTCGTCCCCGACGAGGAGCTGACGAACGCGAACTCGCTCCTCCAGACCGTCGAGACGGTCGCCTGGATGATCGGGCCCGTCGTCGGCGGTCTCATGCTGACCACGTGGAGCCCGTCGGTGCCGTACGTCGTGAACGCGGCGACCTTCCTCGTGTCGGCGATCCTCGTCGCCCGCATCCCGGACCGGCGCCTTCGGTCCGAGGAGTCGCTCACCCGCGGCCACTGGCGCGACGTCGCGGACGGCGTGCGCCTCGTGCTGACGTCGGCGCCGCTGCGGACCGTCCTCATCGTGTGGAACGTCGTGCTTCTCGGGAGCGCGGCGATCAACGTCGCCGAGGTCGTCTTCGCGAAGGAGACGCTCGACTCCGGGAACGTCGGCTTCGGCGTCATCGTCGCCGCGAGCGGGGTCGGCCTCGCCCTGGGGAGCTACCTCGCGGCCCCGTCGCTCGGCTCGCTCGGGCTCCGGCGCCACTATTCGGGCTCGATCGCCCTGATGGCGGTCGGCTGGGGAGGCGCGGCGCTGAGCCCCACGATCTGGGTCGCGGTGCCGCTCGTGATGGTGGGCGCCGCCGGCAACGGCGCCGCGATCATCTCCAACCAGCTCCTCGTGCAGCGAGGCGCCCCCGATCGGTACCGAGGACGAGCGCTCGCGACGATCATGAGCACGAACTACGCGGTGCTGGGGCTCGCGATGGCCGCGGCCGGCGTCCTCACGGACGCGTTCGGTGCGCGCTGGATCTGGGCAGTCGCGGGCGTGGTGTACGCGTTCGCCGCAGTGCTCACCCTCGTCGTGACGCGGTGGCTCCCCGTGGCGCCGGAGGAGGAGGGCGTGATCCTCGACGCCTATGCCGAGGAGGCTGCCGGCGCGCTCGTCGCCGTTCCCGGCGGGGCGTACGCCAGCGCGGTCATCGCGCCCGAGTCCATCGAGATCCTCACGGAGCCGACGCGCGACGGCTCCGCGCGAGGCGGTCTCGACCGGATCGCCTCGCTGCTCGAGGAGATCGAGCAGCGCCGCGAGGTCGAGGGACGCCGGACGCCGACGCAGACGTAGCGGACAACCAGGGTGACAGTCACCGCAGCCCGTGAGGTCGAGGCACGCCGGACGCGACGCAGACGAAGCGGACAACCAGGGTGACAGTCACCTGCGGTGACAGTCACCCGCAGCAGGGAGCGGAGCACCGGGCACCGGCCGCGAAGCGGCCGCTTCAGGGGTCTTCGCGCGGCCGGGATCCGCGCGAGCGGATTCCGGCCCTGCGCAGTACATAGAGTGGCGGATCGTGGCGCGGAGGGAGTGGTCGCTCGAGGAGCTCACGGCCGGCGTGCGCGGAGGCGACGCTCGCGCGCTCGCACGCGCGATCTCGCTCGTGGAGAACGGGAACCCGGTCGCCTACCCGCTCGTGCGGGACCTCTACCCGGGGACGGGGAAGGCGGCGGTCGTCGGGGTGACCGGGCCGCCCGGCGCCGGCAAGTCGTCGCTCATCGCCGCTCTCGTCGCGCACGTGCGTGAGTCCGACCGCACCGTCGGCGTGGTCTCGGTCGACCCGTCGAGCCCGTTCTCGCGGGGCGCCCTGCTCGGCGACCGCATCCGCCTCACCGACCACTTCCTCGACCCGGGTGTCTTCATCCGCTCGATGGGGACGCGGGGTCACCTCGGCGGGCTCGCGGAGACGACGCTCCAGGCCGTCCTGCTCCTCGACGCCTCGGGAAAGAACATCGTCTTCGTCGAGACCGTCGGGGCAGGACAGAGCGAGGTCGAGGTCACGGGGATCGCGGACACCGTGCTGCTCGTGCTCATGCCGGGATCGGGCGACTCGGTGCAGGCGCTGAAGGCCGGGATCATGGAGATCCCCGACGTGATCGCGATCAACAAGATGGATCATCCCGCGGCGAAGACGATGCTGGGCGAGGTGCGCTCGATCGTGGGGCTCGCCGAGCGCGAGCTGCGGCCGCCCATCGTGCTCACGGAGGCCCTCCGCGGCGAGAACGTCCCGGAGCTGTGGGCGAAGCTCGAAGAGCATCGTGCGGCGCTCGCCAGCGACGGAAGGCTCGAGGAACGCCGCCGCCAGAATCTCGCGGCCGAGGTCTTCGCGGTCGCCTCGAGCCGGGCCAAGTCCAGGCTCGAGGAGGCAGTGGCCGACGACGACGAGCTTCGGCGCCTGCTGGAGGCCGTGCAGCGGCGCGAGCTCGACCCCCTCACCGCGGTGCGCGAGATCATGGAAAAGGTGTTCCGGGTCGCGGACGACGGCACCGGGAAGCGCTCGTGACGGACGCTCCGACCCTCATCGATGTCCGGGCGGCGCGAGAACGCCTGGCGGGCGTCGCCCGCGAGACGCCGCTCTACCCCTCGGAGACCTTCTCGCGGCTCAGTGGCTGTCAGGTGCTGCTCAAAGCCGAGAACCTCCAGCGGACCGGCTCGTTCAAGATCCGCGGTGCGTACAACACGATCGCGACCCTGGCTCCGCGAGAGCGCGAGGCCGGCGTCGTCGCGGCGAGCGCGGGCAACCACGGCCAGGCGGTCGCGTGGGCCGCTCGGGTAGCCGGCATCGGCGCGACGATCTTCATGCCCGAGGATGCGCCCATGGCGAAGGTCGAGGCGACGCGCTCGTACGACGGCACCGTGGAGCTCGTCGGCGAGAGCTTCGAGGGCGCCGTCGCCGCGGCGCAGGAGCACGTGGCGCGAACCGGCGCGACGCTCGTCCACGCGTTCGAGGACCGGCGTGTCGTCGCCGGCCAGGGGACGATCGGGCTCGAGCTCGCGGAGCAGGCGGCCGAAGCGGAGACGGTGCTGATCCCGGTCGGCGGCGGCGGCCTGGCGGCCGGGATCTCCCTCGTCCTGCGCGAGCTCCGTCCTGGAATCCGCATCGTCGGGGTCGTCTGCGCTCCGGGCCTGACGATCGCGGACGGGATCGCCGTCAAGCACCGCGGCGAGCTCGCGTCGTCGATCCTCGACCGCACCCTCGACGACACCGTCGAGGTCTCGGACGAGGAGATCTCCGAGGCTCTCGTGCTCTGCGTCGAGCGGACGAAGCTCCTCGTCGAAGGCGCCGGCGCAGTGGGGCTCGCCGCCCTTCTCGCGAGACGTGTCGAGAGCTCGGGCTCCACCGCCGTCGTGCTCTCGGGCGGGAACATCGACGCGACGACGCTCATCTCGGTGCTGCGCCACGGGCTCACCCGCTCGGGCCGGTTTCTCGCCGTCCGCCTCCTGATCCCGGACCGGCCGGGCGAGCTGCGGAGCGTGCTCGACCTCGTCGCGCGCGGTCGCGGGAACGTCGTCTCCGTCGACCACCGGCGCGAGGGCACGACGACGACGGCGCTCCAGACCGAGGTGGTGATCGTGGCCGCCACCCGCGACGAGGCTCATTGCGAGGAGCTCGTGGCGCTGCTCCGAGAGGCCGGCCACGGCGTGGAGCGCCTCGGCCCACCGGCGTAGACTCGCGCGATGCAGGTCTGCCCGTCCTGCGGCTCGGAGAACGCCGACACTGCGAAGTTCTGTTCGGAGTGCGGCTCACAGCTTGCAGCCCCGCCGCGCGCTGGGCGAGAGGAGCGCAAGGTCGTCAGCGTGGTGTTCGCCGACATGGTCGGGTCGACCGAGCGCGCCGAGCGGCTCGACCCGGAGGACGTCCGTGCTCTCCTCGCTCCCTATCACGCTCGGCTGCGGCACGAGCTCGAACGTCACGGGGGCACGGTGGAGAAGTTCATCGGCGACGCCGTCGTGGCGGTGTTCGGCGCGCCGGTCGCGCACGAAGACGATCCCGAGCGAGCGGTTCGGGCTGCCCTGGCCATCCAGGAGGCCATCGCCGAGATGAACGACGCAGATCCGACCCTGGAGCTCGAGGTGCGGATCGGCGTGAACACGGGCGAAGCGCTCGTCGCGCTCGACGCCCGCCCCGAGTTGGGTCAGGGAATGGTCTCCGGGGACGTCGTCAACACCGGCGCACGTCTCCAGGCGGCGGCGCCTTCCGGCGGGATCCTCGTGGGCGAGCACACGTTTCACGCCACGGAGCGCGCGATCGAGTACGAGCCCGAAGAGCCGATCGTGGCGAAGGGGAAGGCGGAGCCGCTCGCCGCGTGGCGGGCCCTGAGCCGGAGGGCGAGCTTCGGGATCGATCTCTCCGACGCTCGGTCGCCGCTCGTCGGACGGGACGACGAGCTCGAGGTGCTCGCCGGCGCCCTCGCCCGGGCGCGGACACGGCTCGAGCCCCAGCTCGTCACCGTCGTCGGCGTGCCCGGGATCGGGAAATCCCGCCTCGTCCGCGAGCTCTTCCGCGCGGTCGACGATGACCCGGAGCTCATCGTGTGGCGGCAGGGTCGCTCGCTTCCGTACGGAGAGGGGTCGGCATTCTGGGGGCTCGCCGAGATCCTGAAGGCGCAGGCGGGAATCCTCGAGACGGACGGGGCGGACGAGGCCGCTGCGAAGGTTGCGTCCGCCGTGCGCGACCTCGTGACCGACGAGACCGAAGGGCCGTGGGTCGAGCGTCATCTGCTCTCGCTCACCGGCGTTCAGCAGGCGAGAACGTCCGGGCAGGCGAACCTCGACGAGTCCTTCGCGGCCTGGCGGCGGTTCCTGGAGGCGCTGGCCGAGAGGCAACCCGTCGTCCTCGTCTTCGAGGATCTCCACTGGGCGGACGACGCTCTGCTCGACTTCGTCGACTCCCTCTCCGACCGCGTGACGGGCGTTCCGCTGCTCGTCGTCTGCTCGGCCAGGCCCGAGCTGCTCGAGCGCCGGCCGGGCTGGGGCGGGGGGAAACGCAACACGGCGACGATCTCCCTCGCGCCCCTGGCAGACGAGGACACGGCTCGCCTCCTGGTCGGCCTTCTCGGAACGCCGGTCCTCCCGGCCGACGAGCAAGCGGCGCTCCTGCGACGCGCGGGTGGGAACCCCCTCTTCGCCGAGGAGTACGCTCGAATGCTCGCGGGGGGAAGCGACCCCGCGGCTGCGGCTCCCGAGACCTTGCAGGGCGTCGTCGCGGCGCGAATCGACGCCCTGCCCCCCGAGGAGAAGGAGCTTCTCCATCTTGCCGCCGCTCTCGGGAAGGTCTTCTGGACGGACGCGCTGTCGAGCCTCTCGGGAGTCGACTCCTGGCAGCTCGAGGAGCGCCTGCACGCGCTCGAGCGGAAGGAATTCGTGAGGCGCGAGCATCGCTCCGCCGTCGCCGGTTCCAAGCAGTACCTGTTCGTCCACGCGCTCGTGCGCGACGGCGCCTATGGCCAGATGTCGCGCTCCGTCCGCGCTGACGTCCATCGGCGCATCGCCGACTGGATCGAGACGCTCCCCGACGACCGGGCGGACGACCGGTCCGAGATTCTCGCGCACCACCTCCTCGAGGCGATCGAGTATTCGCGCGCCGCAGGCCTCGACGACACCGAGCTCGTCCCGCGCGCGGCAAGGGCGCTCAGGGAGTCCGGGGACCGCGCCCTGGCGATCGGTGCGCTGGCCGCGGCGCTGCGCTTCTATGGCCGATTGCGCGAGCTCGATCCTGGGGTCGAGGGCGATCCGTACTTCCTGCTCTCGCTCGGCCAGGCGCTCGCCGCCATGCACGGTTACCTGGAGGAAGGAGTGGATGAGCTGGAGCGCGCGGCCGAGGCGCTCGCGGAATCGGATCCCGCAGCCGCCGCGCTGGCCACCGTCACGCGAGGCGAGTTCGTCTGGCAGCGAGGCGACCAGGAGGGCGCGTTCGTGTACTTCGACCGGGCGCGAGAGCTCGCCGAGAGCGCAGCTCTCTCCTCCGAGAAGCAGATCGTCGTCGCGCAGGTGGCGCGGTTTCTCTCGCTGGCAGGGCGCTACGAACAGGCGCTGGAGCTCGTCCAGCAGGCGATGGACATGGCGGAGGAGCTCGGCGACGACGAGCTGCTCGGGGACGCGCTCAACACCCGCGGGGTCGTGCGCGGCTCCCTGGGGGATCCCGGATGGGAGGAAGACCTCACGCGGAGCCTCGAGCTCGCGCTGCGCAGCAACTCGTTTCGCGCGGGTCGTGCGTACATCAACCTCGGCTCGACCTTGCTGGACACGGCGGCCGATCTCGTCCGAAGCGAGGAGGTCACGCGGGAGGGCCTCGCATTCTGCGAGCGGATGGGGTTTTCGTCGACCGCGCTGCGCTGGTTCATGGGCAACCTGGCCGACATGACGTACCTCAGGGGCGCGTGGGACGAGGCGCTGGTATTCGCGGAGGGAGCGATCGTCGGGGAGCCCCACTACATGCAACAAGTGGGATTCAGCATTCGAGCCGGCATCCGCATGGCGCGGGGCGACGAACGAGGGGCCGCCGATGACGCGGACGTCGTCCTGGAGCGTGCGAGGTCGATTCGCGACCCACAGGCTCTCGACCCAGCACTCGTTCTGGCGGCCGAGATCGCGCATCGAAACGGAGACCAGGCCGCCGCGCACGCGCTCATGGACGAGCTGGGCGCTCCGGAGCGCACCGCGGGGTCGTTCGTCGTTCGGGCTGCTCTCGTCTGCCACGACCTGCATCGCGAGCCGTTTCTGCCGGCGAGGCCGAACGGCGACTTCGGAACTCCATGGGCGGAGGCGGCGGCGGCGATCGGCGCGGGCGAACTCGTACGAGCCGCGGAGATCCTCGCGCGCACCGGTGCGCGCCAGCTCGAGGCCGACGTGTGGCTGCGAGCTGCCCGGACTGCCGCTGCGGCTGGGCGTCACGCGTTGGCGGCGGCGCAGCTGGCCTCGGCGCTCGCTTTCTACCGCGAGGTCGGGGCGCGCGCGTACGTTCGCGAGGCCGAGGCATTGCTCGCAGCGGCGAGCTGAATCAGCTGCCGCAGCGGCGGAACTCGACCGTGGGCTTGCCTGCGGCCGTCCAGTCGTCGATCCCGCCGTTCGCCACGGGGCGCGCGTCGAACCCGCGCGCGGCGAGGAGGCTGGCCGCGATGGTCGCGCGGGGCCCCGTCTCGCAGATCGTCACGATGGGGCGGTCCCGGGGAAGGTCGGCCTCGCCGAGCGCGAGGAGCCGGTACGGGATGTTCCGGCTCCCGGCGATGTAGCCCGCGTCCCGCTCGTCCTTCTCCCGGACGTCGACGAGCTCGGCGCCGTCCGCGAGGAGCTCGTCGAGCTCGTCCACCGCGACCACCGGGAGCGTCTCGGCTCCGCCGCCGAGGACGTAGCCCGGGATGTCGAACACGCCGACGGAGCGGAGCCCGCGAATCGCTCCCTCCGCCTCCGCCTCATCCGTTGCGGCGACCACGACCGGCCCACCGGGCGCGAGGACGAAGGCGGCCTTCGTCGAGAAGCGCGTGCCAGTCAGGGGCACGCTCAGCGCCCCGGGGAAATGCCCCGCGGCGAAGGCGTCGAACGGCCGCACATCGAGCACCTGCGCGTCGTCCGCAGGAACCGGGAGCTCGGGCGGCTCCGGCTGCGCCCCGAGGAACGGCCCGCGGTTGAACTCGACGATCCGCTCCATGTTCGGTGGCCGCGGGGTGGCGATCGCGGCCGACTCGGCGACGAAGAGCGCGACGTCGTCGTACGCGAGCGCGGGGTTGAAGCGCCGCTCGAAGCCGATCGTCGTGGACGCCTTCGAGCTCATGGCCTTTCCGCACAGGGAGCCGGCGACGTGGCCCGGGTACACCTCGACGCCGTCGCCGAGCTCGACGAGGCGCCGGAGGGAGTGGAAGAGACCCTCCGCGCCGTCGCGCGCCTCGACCGCGAGGTCCGGCCGGGCAGCGTCACCGACGAACAGCGAGTCCCCGGTGAGGACGAGCCAGGGCTCGGGGCCGCGGGAGTTGTCGATCACGGCGAGGCAGCAGTGCTCCGGGCGGTGGCCCGGCGTGTGGATGCAGCGGAGGACGACGTCGCCGAGCACGACCTCGTCATCGTCCTCCATGGGGTCGTGCGGGTACTCGGCCTCCGCTGACGGGTGGACGCTCACAGGGAGCCCGTGCTCGAGCCCGAGCCGCCCGTGCCCGGAGACGTGATCGGCGTGCGTGTGCGTCTCCACGACGCGCACGAGCCGGACGCCGCGCCGTTCCGCCTCCTCGAGGTACTGCTCGATCGCGAACGCCGGGTCGACGAGCGCGGCGACCCCGGCCGTCTCGTCGCCGACGAGGTACGACGCGCAGCCGAGCGCGTCGTCGACGAACTGCGTGAAGATCACGACTCGCGACCGTAGCAGCGGGTTCCGCTATCTCTCTTGAAGTGGCCTACGCCGGAGCCAGACGACGGCGCCGAGCGTCGCGATCAGGAGGAGCCCGATCGTCACGAGGACGACCACGAGGGTCCCGCGACTGCCGGCCGAGTCCGACCCCGGGAGGATCGTGAGGACGACCCCCCAGCGCACCTCCTCGCCGCCCGGGTAGAGCTGGCGCGTGTCCAGCGTGACGTCCCCGGGATCGCCCGAGGCTTCGAGCACGAGCGAGAAGCTCGTCACCTCTCCGGCGGGCAGGCTCCCCCCGGTCCAGCTCGCCGTGGCGCCCGCGACGGCTCCCTCCCAGCCGCCGCCCGGGGGTACGGCCTCCACGATCGACAGCCCGGCCGGCACGGTGATCGAGAGCCCGGTCATCGCCTCCTCGCGCTCGTTCGGCGCGACGAGGGTGACCGTCCCGCGCTGCCCGGCGGTGACGAACGTCGGCACGGACGTCACGTGCGCGAGTGCGGGCGCCGCGAGCGCGAGCGTGGCGGCGACCGTCAGCGCGGAGGCCGCTGCCAGCCGCACGCTCAGAGGCCGAGGTGGCGGGCGATCACCATCCGCTGCACCTCGTTCGTGCCCTCGCCGATCTCGAGGATCTTCTGGTCGCGGTAGAAGCGCGAGATCGCGGCCTCCTCCATGTACCCGAACCCGCCGTGGATCTGGAGCGCGGCGCCCGCGACCCGGGCGGAGAGCTCGCCCGTGTAGAGCTTCGCCATCGCCGCCTCGAGCGCGAACGGGCGGCCCTGGTCCTTGAGCCAGGCCGCCCGCAGCACGAGGGCGCGGCCCGCCTCGATCTCCGTGGCCATGTCGGCGAGCTTGAACTGGATCGCCTGGAAACGCGAGATGGGCTTGCCGAACTGCTCGCGCTCCTGCGCGTAGGCGTAGGCGAGGTCGTAGGCGCCCTGGGCGAGCCCGACGCCCATGGCCGCCACGGAGATGCGGCCGCCGTCGAGGATCTCGAGGAACTGGCGGAAGCCGGCGCCGCGCTCGCCGAGCAGGTTCCCCTCCGGGACGGCGCAGTCCTCGAAGGAGAGCTCGCGCGTGTCGGACGCCCGCCAGCCGAGCTTCTTCATCGGCGTTGAGATCCCGTAGCCGGGGGTGCCGTTCTCGACGACGAGGTTCGAGACCTCGTCGTCCCCCGTGCGCGCCGTGACGGTCACTCCCCAGGTGATGTCGGTCCCGGCGTTCGTGATGTAGAGCTTCGAGCCGTTGACGATCCACGTGCCGTCGCGGAGTGCGGCCGTCGTCCGCGTCGCGCCGGCATCGGAGCCGGCGCCGGGCTCGGTGAGGCCGAACGCCGCGAGCTTGCGGCCGGAGGCAAGGTCGGGCAGCCAGCGGCGCCGCTGCTCGTCCGTCCCGTAGAGCAGGATCGGCATCGTCCCGAGCGAGGTGTGGGCTGCGACCGTGATCGCCACCGACGAGTCCACGCGGGTCAGCTCCTCGATCGCGATCGCGTACGAGACCGTGTCGCCGCCGGCGCCCTCGTACTCCTCGGGGATCGGGAGGCCCATCAGCCCGAGCTCGGCCAGCCCTGCGACGAGCTCGTACGGAAAGCGACCCTCGAGGTCGAGCTCCGCCGCGACCGGGGCGACCCGCTCCCGCGCGAACGCGCGCACGGTGTCCCGGATCAGCTCCTGCTCGGGGGTCAGGTCGAGATCCACGCGCGCGATCGTATCCGCGCGGTAGGCTCCGGCCGTTCGCCAACCGGAAAGGAGAGGTCGAGAAGATGGCCAGCGTGCAGGAGTTCTTCGAGGGTCTGCCGAGCCGGGTGAGCGCCGACCGGATCGCCGGCGTGAACAACACGTACGTCTTCGATATCGAGGGCGCGGGGACGTGGACGGTCGCGATCGCGGATGGGTCGATCGACGTCACCGAGGGCGGCGGAGACGCCGACTGCACGTTCGCGGCCAGCGAGGAGAGCTTCGAGAAGATCATCGCCGGGGAGCAGAACCCGACGACCGCGTACATGACCGGGAAGCTCAAGATCAAGGGCGACATGGGCGCGGCCATGAAGCTCCAGAAGCTGTTTTGACCTATCGCGCAAGATCGAGATCGGCTAGCGCCGATCCCGATCGCGCCAAGACCCCTGAAGGCGTCCGCTTCGCGGCCGCGTGCCGCGGCTCGCTTCACGCCGAGGTTTCCGAGGGTACGTCGTCCGCGCAGCCTCGGGGCGGGACACGCGCAGCGCGCACTCGTTAGGCTCGCGGTCGTGCTCTGGGTGGTCCGCCTGCTCGTGCTGTGGGGGGTCAACACCCTCGCGCTCATCGTGGTCGACTGGCTCTTCGACGGCGTCACGATCGGGCGGTGGGGATCCCTGCTCGTGGGGGCCCTCGTGCTGACCGTGGGGAACGCCTTCCTCAAGCCGATCCTCACGATCCTCACGCTTCCGCTCGTGATCCTCACGCTCGGGCTCTCGTACTTCGCCATCAACGTGGCGATGCTCGCTCTCGCCGAGTGGATCGCGGCCGACTTCTCGATCGACGGCTTCTGGACCTACATCGGCGCGACGATCGTCGTGTGGATCGTGAACGTCTCGGTCGGCTGGCTGCTCGACCGTGTCCGCGGCGACCAGCTCGCGCGATGACGTCGTACGAGGTCTGGCTCTTCCTGCACGTCTCGGCGGCGGTCGTATGGCTGGGCGGCGCCGTCATGGGGCAGGTCTTCGGCGTCCTGACGAAGCGCGCGGCGAGCCCCGTCGAGTCCGCGGCGTACGGGCGCAACATGGCGTGGGCCGCCACGCGCGTCTTCCTCCCGTCGTCCGTGCTCGTGATCCTGACCGGTGCCGCGCTGACGGAGGACGGGAACTGGGACTGGAGCGAGCCCTTCGTGCTCGTCGGGCTCCTCGGCGGCATCGCGATCGCCGCCGCCGCGTTCTTCTACCTGACCCCGAGGATGGGCGCCGTCGGTGCGCGGATCGCGTCGGAAGGGCCGACCCCCGCCAACCTCGCCGACATGAACCGGCTCGTCTGGTTCGCGCGCGGCCTCGTCCTCGCGCTCTTCGTGATCGTCCTCATGATGGTCGCGAAGCTCGGGACCTGACGCGGGTCACGAGCCCATGCGCTCGACGCCCGCGAAGCGGACGCCTTCGGGGTTCTCGCGCGCGCTACGACCCGTCCAGCTCGACCAGGAGGGCGCCGCCGGCGACGCGGTCTCCCGCGGCGACGTGCACGGACCTCACCGTCCCGTCGAACGGCGAGTGCACCGGGATCTCCATCTTCATCGCCTCGAGGACGACGAGCGGCCGGCGGGCGCGCACCTCGTCTCCGGGCTCGACCTCCACCCGGATCACCGTCCCCGGCATCGGTGCCGTCACGCTGCTCTCGCCGCCCGTGGATCCCGCCCGGTGCGACTCGGCGTCGACGTCGGGCGGCGGGGCCGGGGGAGGGGCGGCCAGGTTGAGCCGCCACGGTCCTCGGAACGGGGCGGGGGCGCGGAGCAGCGGCACGGTGGAGAGCGGCCGATGCTCGGTCAGGAAGGCCGTCGTCGCCTCGCCGTCCCGCACGACGGGGTGCGCGACGAGCCAGCGGAGGAAGGGGAGGTTGGTCGTGACGCCTTCGACCCGGGTCTCGGCGAGAGCCGCCGCGAGCGCCTCGAGCGCCTGCTCGCGCGTGGGCGCGTGCGCGATCAGCTTCGCGATCATCGGGTCGTACGCGAGCCCCACCTCGTCTCCCGCCTCGACCCCGGCATCGACCCGGAGGGCGGCGGCCGACCCCTGTGACACGGTGTCACCGGGGAGCTCGAGCCGCTCGATGCGCCCCGTCTGCGGAAGGAACGTGCGCGGGTCCTCGGCATAGAGGCGGACCTCGATCGCATGGCCCACCACCGGCGGTGGCTCGGCGCCGAGCGGCTGCCCCTCGGCGATCCGGATCTGCTCGACGACGAGGTCGAGCCCGGTCACCGCCTCCGTCACCGGGTGCTCGACCTGGATCCGCCCGTTCAGCTCGAGGAAGTAGGGCTCGCCATCCGCGACGACGAACTCGACCGTGCCGGCGCTGCGGTACCCGACCGCGCGGCCGAAGGCCACTGCTGCGTCGAGCAGCCGGCGCCGCAGGTGGTCGGGCAGGCGGGGGCAGGAGCCTCCTCGAGCACCTTCTGGTGCCGTCGCTGCACCGAGCAGTCGCGCTCGCCGAGCGCGACGACGGTGCCGTCCGAGTCCGCCAGGAGCTGCACCTCGACGTGGCGCGGCCGATCGAGATACCGCTCGCTGTAGAGCGTCCCGTCACCGAACGCTCCGACGGCCTCGCGCTCCGCGGCCGCGAGCGCCTCGTCGAGGAGCGCCGGGTCCCGCACCACTCTCATGCCCCGCCCGCCTCCGCCCGCGGCGGCCTTCACGACGAGAGGGAATCCGATCTCCCCGGTAATGCCGTCTGCGAGCACCGGGACGCCCGCCTCGCGCGCGACACGCTTGGCGGCGAGCTTGTCGCCACCGAGACGCAGCGCCTCCGGGGGAGGCCCGATCCACGTGAGGCCGGCGGCCTCGACGGCGGAGGCGAAGGCCGCGCTCTCCGCGAGGAAGCCGTAGCCCGGGTGCACCGCGTCGGCGCCTGCCTCCAGCGCGGCACGGATGTGCTCCTCGGAGTGGAGATAGCCGGTGATCTCGACGACGTCGTCGGCCGAGCGGGCGTGGAGCGAGCGCGCGTCGTCGGGCGGCGCGACGGCGACGGTCGCGATGCCGAGATCGCGGCAGCTGCGGAAGACACGGAGCGCGATCTCGCCCCGGTTCGCCACGAGGATCCGCTCGATCGCCACGGCCGCAGACTAGATGCGTGGCGGGCGGTCGCCTGCGCCGAGCCTGTTGTACGCTCGCGCCGTGATCCGCCTCGTCGTCGGCACCCTCATCGCGCTGGCGGGCACCGCCGTCGGTCTCGTCGTCGCGGCCCTGCCGCTCGGCCGGGAGTAGCGTGGCGACCGAGAGCACGGAGGAGGTCGACAATCCCATCGAGCGGCTCGAGCTGCTCGCGGGCGACGACGAGGCCATCGCCTCGTTCCTCGACCAGCTCGAGGTCACCGGCCCGAGCGACCGGGAGATGCTCGCCGAGCTCGCGCGAACCGGGACGCTCGCGGAGCCGGAGCGCTTTCCCGCGGCACATCGTCGCGCCGTGGGCGCCCTCGAGACCCTGGCGCGGCACGGGTATCGGCGCCCGAGCGCCGTTGGCGGTGCCCGGCCCCTGAAGAGCGTGGTCCGCTGGCTCGTCCAGCTCGTCGCCCGCTACGTCGTCATCTCGTACCTGCGGCAGGCGTCCATGGACCTGCGCAACCTCTACTGGCTGCGCGAGATCGAAACGGAGGACCCGTCGCACCGAGCGGAGCTCCAGCGGGCGCGCAGCGACGCGGACGGCCTCGTCACCATCTTCAGGCGGCGGGAGATCGGCCTCCCCTCTTTCGTCATCGGGGGTCTCCTGATCCCGCTGTTCGCGACCGGCTGGCGTCTCGCCAACGGCGTCGCCTTCAGGAACTGGTGGGTCGCGCTCGCCACCGGCCTCCTCACGGCGCTCGTCGTCGTGGCCGGCTCGTGGGTAATCCTCCGTGGCGCGGCGATGGCCAGCCGGCGGATCCGGCTCTCGACGCGGGCGCCGCTCGAGGACGTCTGGCGCTCGATCGGCAACTGCGGCCGGCCGCCGCGGGACAAGAGCCGCAGGTTCGCGGTCGTCGCGATCTCGTTGACCGTCGGAGCCTGGATCGTGCTACCCGCCGCCGTCGCGCTCGCGTTCACGAATTAGGATGCAACGGTGGGGAGCGCGCCGATCGTCCTGGTTCCCGGTTTCTGGCTCGGCGCCTGGGCGTGGGACGAGGTGGCCGTGGCGTTGCGCGCCGACGGCCACGAGGTCACGGCGCTCACGCTCCCCGGCCTCGAGTCGGTCGACGCCGACCGGTCCGCGATCACGATGTCCGATCACGTGGACGCGATCTGCGCGGCGGTCCGGGATGCAGGAGCTCCGGTCGTGCTCGCCGTCCACAGCGGGACCGGGTTCGCCGGCTACGCCGCCAGCGACCAGGTGCCGGAGCTGATCGCGGCGATGGTCTACGTCGACTCCGCACCGGGGATCGGCGCGATCGACGCGGGGTTCGACGGCCCCGCCCTGCCGCTCGACTGGGAGGAGATCGAGAAGGAGGAGAACCTCGACGGGCTGAGCGAGGAGCAGAAGGAGACGTTCCGGCGACGGGCGGTCCCGCAGCCTGGCGGGGTGCTGCGGGAGGCGGTCGAACTGGCGAACGAGGCGCGCCTCGGCGTGCCGAGCGTCGTCGTCTGCACCGGGTTCACGTCCGAGCAGGTCAAGGCAGCCGCGGGCGAGGGGTACGCGTGGCTCGGCGGTCTCGCCGAGCTGCGGGACGTGACCTGGGTCGACCTCCCGACGAGCCACTGGCCGATGTGGTCGCGCCCGGCCGAGCTCGCCGCGGTCATCGGGGACGTCGCCGGGGCGAACGCTCCGGCGGAGTGACTGCGACGATGGTCTCGCGCTCGTGCGGGGCTTACGACTCGCCGTGGCGCGGGTGCCACGAGGGATACCGGCGAGTCCCGGGCTCCTCGTAGTCGAGAAAGGCGCGCAGTCCCTCCTGCCCCTCGGCGCTCGTCCGCCGCGCGGCTGCGATGTGCGCGGTGTCGACGTCACGCGGGCGCTCGCATACGAGGCGCTTCGCCTCGCGCACGGCCTCGGGCCCACCTTCGCGGAGAGCCTCGACGATCTCCTCGGCGATCGTGCCGGCATCCTCGGACACCTCCTGCACGAGGCCGATGCGGAGCGCGACCTCGGAGCCGAAGCGCTCACCGGTGAGGAAGTACCGGCGTGCCGCCGCTCCGATCTTCGGGAGGACGAACGGCGAGATCACGGCCGGGACGATCCCCAGCCTCACCTCCGTGAAGCCGAACACCGCATCCGGCCACGCCACGGCGACGTCCGCGCACGCGACGAGGCCGGAGCCGCCGCCGAGCGCGTGCCCGTGTACGACGCAGACGACGGGCGCCGGGCACTCGTCGACGGCCTCGAGCATCCGGTACAGCCGCATCGCGTCCTCGACGTTCTCGTCGTAGGAGAGGTCGATCGCGGAGCGCTGCCACTCGACGTCCGCGCCGGCGCAGAAGCTCGGGCCCTCGCCCGAGAGGACGACGGCCCGCACGTCTCCCACGTCGGAGAAGGCGTCCGTGAGCTCGGCGATGAGCGCGGCGTCGAAGGCATTCCGGCGCTCCGGCTTCGCCAGCGTGACCCGGAGGACGTCGCCGTCCCGCTCGACGTGGAGCGATCCCATCGCGTGAAACCCTATGGTTTCCCGGGTGGGCGGGAAGCACTTCACGGTGGAGTTGGAGCGCATCCAGAAGACGGCCACCATGTTCCGCGTCCCGTTCGACCTGCAGGAGGCGTTTGGGCG
The DNA here is from genome assembly GCA_963750595.1 of uncultured Actinomycetes bacterium. Taxonomy (GTDB): domain Bacteria; phylum Actinomycetota; class Thermoleophilia; order Gaiellales; family Gaiellaceae; genus GMQP-bins7. The sequence continues at coordinate 510,155 of CAVVRG010000006.1, forward strand.
CGCCCGACCGCCCGTTCGGGTCACGATCCGCGGCCACACCTGGAGAACGACGCCCGGGATCTACGGGGGCATCGGGCACGTCGTCGTGAACCGCGCGGTGAAGGCGGCGACCGGCGTCGCCGCGGGTGACCGGGTCCGGGTCACGATGGAGCTCGACACCGAGCCGCGCACCGTGCGCGTGCCGACGAATCTCCGTCGGGCGCTCACGGCCGACGAGACCGCGGCGAAGGCGTTCGCCGACCTGTCGTTCACCCACCGCCGCGAGTACGTGGAGTGGGTCGAGGAGGCGAAGCGGCCCGAGACGCGTGCGCGCCGGATCGCGTCCACCGTGGAGCGCGTGCGAGCGGGTCGGGCGCGGACGTGAGCACGGGGCTGCGCGGGACGCTCGCGGCCTCCGTCACGCCTCTGCGCGACGCGGGCGGGCTCCTGGACGAGGAGGCGTTCGGCCCGCTGACCGACTTCTTCGTCGCCGCCCGGCTCGACGGGATCCTCGCCCTGGGGACGGCGGGGGAGGGGATCCTGCTCTCCGAGGAGGAACGCAAGCGCGCTGCGGACCTCTTCCTGCAGGCCTCCGACCGCCGTCTCCGTGTCGCGGTCCAGTGCGGTGCGCAGACGACCGCGGAGACGGTAGCGCTGGCGGTCCACGCCGCCGAGGTGGGCGCCGACGCCGTCGTCGTGATCGGCCCTCCGTACTTCCCGCTCGACGAGAGGGCCCAGTACGCCCACTTCCTCGCCGCGGCGACCGCGTGCGCTCCACTCCCGTTCTACGTGTACGAGTTCGCGGCGACCACCGGCTACCCGGTCGCCCCCGAGGTCCTCGAGCGGCTTCGGGGCGCAGCGACGAACCTCACCGGGCTCAAGGTCTCCGACACGCCCTGGGCGAGCTTCGAGCGCTACCTCCTCCCGGGGCTCGACGTCTTCGCGGGGCCGGAGGCGCTCATCCATGCCGCCCTCGAGTCGGGCGCGGTAGGCGCCGTGTCCGCGCTGGCATCGGCGCTCCCGAGGGAGGTCGCGGCCGTCGTGCGTGACCCCTCGGAGGAGGGGGCCTCCCGGCTCGGCGAGCTGCGTGCGTTCGTCGAGCGGTTCCCGCGCCAGGCCGCCCTCAAGCGCCTTCTCGGACGCCAGGGCGTGCCGGTCCGCGAGGACGTGCGGGCGCCGCTCCGCGCCCTGACGGTCGAGGAGCGCGACGAGCTCGACGCCTGGGCCGAGACCGTCCTCCCTCATCGCTGACCCGGCCCGACGGCGAGACCGCGTTCGAGCTTGCCGGCACGATCAGCGGCTGAGCGTCCGCGCTTCAGGGATCTGGCGCCGACGTGGAGTCCCACTCCTCGTAGATGTCCGGCTCGCCGCCGATCAGGTCCCGCGCCCAGCCGACCGACTCAGGCAGCTCGTCTCCGTAGGACACGATCCCGAATCGCTCGGCCGCCTCGTTCCAGATCCACGTGCTCGGAGGCTCGAGCTCGGGGAGCGCCTCCCGCAGCTCCTCGAGCGTGGTCCTCGACTCGAGCAGGCTCCAGATCAGGAAGCGGACGACCACGGCGTCCCTACATCCGGAACACGCCGAAGGTCGTCTCGGGTACGGGTGCGTTCGCCGCGGCTGCCAGCCCGAGAGCGAGGACGCGCCGGGTGTCGAGCGGGTCGACGATGCCGTCGTCCCAGAGCCGCGCGGTCGAGTAGTACGGGTTCCCCTCCGCCTCGTAGGTGGCGCGGATCTCGTCGGGATCCGCGTCGCCGACCATCGTCAGCACGGTCGCCGCCTGCTCGCCGCCCATGACCGAGATGCGCGCGTTCGGCCACATCCACAGCTGCCGCGGCTCGTAGGCGCGGCCGCACATGGCGTAGTTCCCGGCGCCGAACGAGCCTCCGGTGACGACGGTGAACTTCGGCACGTCCGCGCAGGCGACCGCCATGACGAGCTTCGCGCCGTCGCGCGCGATGCCGCCCTCCTCGTACTCCTTGCCGACCATGAAACCGGTGATGTTCTGGAGGAAGACGAGCGGGACGCGCCGCTTGCAGGCGAGCTCGACGAAGTGCGCACCCTTCTGCGACGACTCCGCGAAGAGCACGCCCTGGTTCGCGAGGATCCCGACCGGATAGCCCTCGATGTGGGCGAAGCCGCAGACGAGCGTCTCACCGTAGAGCTCCTTGAACTCGTGGAAGCGGGAGCCGTCGACGATCCGGCCGATGACCTCGCGGGCGTCGAGCTCGTGGCGGAAGTCCTCCGGGACGAGGCCGTACAGGTCGGCCGGGTCGTGCGCCGGCGGCTCGGCCGGTGCGAGCTCCCAGGGCGAGCGCAGAGGCGGGTCGAGGTGGCGGACGATCTCCCGCGCGATCGCGAGCGCGTGCTCGTCGGAGGTCGCGAAGTGGTCGGCGACGCCGGAGCGTCGCGTATGGACGTCGGCGCCGCCGAGCTCCTCCGCGGTCACGTCCTGCCCGGTTGCGGCCTTCACGAGCGGTGGCCCGCCGATGAAGATCGTGCCCGTCCCGCGCACGATCACGGTCTCGTCCGACATCGCGGGCACGTAGGCGCCGCCTGCGGTGCACGATCCCATGACGACGGCGATCTGCGGGATGCCGAGCGCGGACAGGCGCGCCTGGTTGAAGAAGATGCGACCGAAGTGGTCGCGGTCCGGGAAGACCTCGGCCTGCAGCGGGAGGAACGCCCCGCCGGAGTCCACGAGGTAGAGGCACGGGAGCCGGTTCTGGCGAGCGACCTCCTGCGCGCGAAGGTGCTTCTTGACGGTGAGCGGGTAGTACGAGCCGCCCTTCACCGTGGCGTCGTTCGCGACGACCACGCACTGGCGTCCCTCGATCACGCCGATCCCGGTCACGATCCCGGCGGAGGGCGCGTCACCGTCGTACAGGCCCCAGGCGGCGAGCGCGTTCAGCTCGAGGAAGGCGCTGCCCGGGTCGACGAGGAGGTCGATGCGCTCCCGCGCCGTCAGCTTGCCCCGCGAGCGATGCCGCTCCACGGCCTTCTCGCCGCCCCCACTGGCCACGAGCGCCGACCGCTCCCGAAGCTCGGCGACGAGGGCGTCCATCCGCTCGCGCCGCTCGCGAAACGTGTCGGCCGCGCGATCCACCTGCGTCGTCAGGACCGCCATCGGCGGATGAGCCTACAGCTTGCCCCTCCCGGACGTGTGCGCGAGACTGGCGGGACCGCCGTCCGCCCGAAGGGAGCCGCAATGAGCGACCAGGTGAAGTACGTCCTCGACGAGAGCCGCCTGCCCGAGGCCTGGTACAACATCGCGGCCGACCTCCCGGAGCCTCCGCCGCCCGTGCTCCATCCGGGCACCGGTGAGCCCGTCGGCCCGGACGACCTGGCGCCGCTCTTCCCGATGCAGATCATCCTGCAGGAGGTCTCGACCGATCGCTTCGTCGCCATTCCGGAAGAGGTGCGCTCCGTCTACCGCCAGTGGCGGCCGACGCCGCTCTTCCGCGCGCGACGGCTGGAGGCGGAGCTCGATACGCCGGCGCGCATCTACTACAAGTACGAGGGCGGCTCCCCGACCGGCTCGCACAAGCCGAACACCGCCGTTGCGCAGGCGTACTACAACAAGCAGGAGGGCGTCGCGCGCCTGACGACCGAGACGGGGGCGGGCCAGTGGGGCTCCGCGCTCGCGTTCGCCGGCGGGATCTTCGGGCTCGAGGTGGACGTCTACATGGTCAAGGTCTCGTACGAGCAGAAGCCCTACCGGCGCGGACTCATCGAGGCGTTGGGGGCGAGGGTGGTCGCGAGCCCGTCGGAGGAGACGAGCTCGGGGCGCGCGATCCTCGCGGAGCACCCGGACTCCACGGGAAGCCTCGGCATCGCGATCTCCGAGGCCGTCGAGTCGGCCGCGCCGCGCGAGGACACGAAGTACTCGCTGGGCTCGGTGCTGAACCACGTGCTGATGCACCAGACGGTGATCGGGGAGGAAGCGCTGCTCCAGCTCGAGTCGGCGGAGGACTACCCGGACGTGATCATCGGCTGCACCGGTGGGGGCTCGAACTTCTCGGGCCTCTCGTTCCCGTTCATCGGTCGCGCGCTGCGCGAGGGCAGCGAGATCCGCGTGATCGCGGTCGAGCCCGCCGCCTGCCCGAGCCTGACGAAGGGTCTCTACGCCTTCGACTTCGGCGACACGGGCCACCTGACCCCGCTCGTGAAGATGTACACGCTGGGGTCGACCTTCGTCCCGCCGCCGTTCCACGCAGGTGGCCTCCGTTACCACGGCATGGCTCCGCTCGTCAGCCACCTCAAGGAGCTCGGCCTCCTCGAGGCGAGGTCGTACACGCAGACGGAGGTCTTCGAGGCCGGCGTCCAGTTCGCCCGTGTCGAGGGCATCCTGCCGGCGCCCGAGGCGAACCACGCGGTGAAGGCGGCGATCGACGAGGCGGTCCGCTGCCGCGAGGAGGGCGTCTCGGAGTCGATCCTCTTCAACCTCTGCGGCCACGGCCACTTCGACATGCAGGCGTACATCGACTACTTCGCCGGGAAGCTCGTCGACCACGCGTACTCCGAGGACGAGGTCGCGATGGCGCTCGCGGGCCTGCCCTCGGTCGCCGCCTGACGGCTCGTGGCCGGGCCCGGGGGCCCGGCCACGAGCGCGTGCTCAGCCGGTCAGTCGTAGCGCGAGCGCCGGAAGCTGACCGCGGATCTCGCCGCCGGGGTTGCGGCTGGTGTGGACGTTCACGTACGCGCGGCCGGTCTCGAGCGCGGCGATCACTCGTGCCGGCACGGCCGCCGTCCCCCGCACGCCGCTCCTGCACGGCCCGCACAGCGGGATCGCGACGCCCCCCGCCTTCCCGCGGGCGCCGATGTGGACGTGCGCCGCGAGCGCGCGGCCGGTCAGGCGGGCGAACGTCAGCCGCCACGCCATCCTGCCACTCGTCCCCGACGCGGTCACCGTGGCCGTGAACGTGCCTCTGGCCCGATTCGCGTTGCCCTTCGGCTTCGGCACCTCCTGGCGTGCGACGAGCGCGGTTTGCGCCGAAGCGGTCACCGCGAGCTGGCCGCGGATCTCGCCCGCGGCATTGGTCCCGGTGTGGACGTTGACGTATGCGCCTCCGCTCTCGAGCGCGTCCACGACCGTCTCGGTGACGTTGGCCGTCCCGCTGACGGGGCTCTGGCAGGGACCGCACAGTGGAACCGCCACGCCTCCCGCCTGGCCGGTTGGCGCGATGTGGACGTGTGCCGCTCCCGCGGGTCCCGTGAGACCGTTGAACGACAGCTGCCAGGCCATCGTCGCTCCGGTTCCCGAGCGGGTGACCGTTGCGGTGAAGGTACCGCGCGCGGCGGCGACGTCTCCCGTCGGCGTCGGAACCTCCTGCGCTGCCGTCAGGACGGTGGCGACGTTGATCGCGGTCGCCTGCGGACGTGCGACTGCGGCTCCTGCGAGGAGCAGGAGCCCGAGCACGGCGACGGCCGTGCCCACGGCGAGTGTTTTCACGAGTCCTCCTCTCCTCGGCTCGTTTCGTTCGTTTCCCGAGTCGGGAGGTCCTACGGGCGCACCGCCGCGACCGGTTTCGGCCCGGGCCGGCTTCAGGCCGTGCGCGAGCGCTCGAGCCGGCTGGCGACGAGGCGCTCGGCTGCGGCTGCCGCCGCGGGGCCGGCGACAGCGCCGAGGAAGACGGGCGCGTCGATCGTGTAGGCCGCGACGCGGGTGGCCGCGGTGGCCGTCGCGGTCCGCGGGACCTCCCGGAGGAGTGCGATCTCACCCACGCCGTCGCCCGGCCCGAGCGTGGCGAGCATGCGGTCGCCGTCGGTCACCTCCAGGCGGCCTTCCGCGATCAGCACGTAGTGGTCACCCGGCTCGCCCTTGCGCATGACGATCTCGCCCGCCTCGAACGAGCGCGGCGTCATCCCCTCGGACAGGCGGTCGAGAGCGGTCAGCGGGAGTGGGGCGAACAGCTCGTTGGTCCGGAGCAGCACGAGCTGCTCCTCGGACGCGGGGTCGCGGCCCGAGGCGCGCCTGATCGTCCGGCCGCTCAGGAGCGCGCAGAGCGGCAGGACCGCTCCGGCGGCGACGAGGGCGCCTCGCGTCCCGACGAGCGCGTCGAGCGCCGGCGCGGCGAGGCTTCCCGCCAGCAGCCCGACGCCGAACAGCCCCTCCATGACGGCGAACATCGTCACGCGGTCCTCGTTGGCCACGCCCCGCTGCACGAGCGTGAACCCGGAGACGTCGAGGATCGCGTTGCTCACGCCCGTCACGAACAGGCCGGCGAGCGCGATCGCGGCGACCGGCCAGGCGCCGATGACCACGAGCGGCAGGCCCCAGGCCGCGAGGGCGATCACGAACACCGAGGACAGGCGCCGGCCCCCTGCCAGCCCCAGCGAGCCGAGCGCTCCCACGAGCCCGCCGAGCCCGACCGCAGCGTTGAGCATGCCGACACCGCCCTCTCCCAGGCCCAGGAGCTCGATCGAGACCGCGACCGTGAGTGCGATGAAGACCCCACGGACGAAGACCTGCGCCACGAAGTCGCCAACGACCAGCGTCGCCGCGGGATACCGGCGCAGCACCTGCGGGATCTCGCGGAGGTGGGCGCCGGGCCGCGCCGTCGCCGGCGCGCCTCCCCTGGCGTCGGTCTCCCCCTCGAAGCGCACGCCGGTCACGGCCGCAGCGGCCCCGGCGAACACGGCGGCGACGATCACGCTCGCCTCCGTCGAGCCCGTGGACGCGACGAGTGCTCCTGCGAGGAGCGGCCCGGCGAAGGTCCCGAGGCCCTCGCCGACGCTGGAGGCGACGTTCGAAGCGACCAGCTCGCCCGGCGTCCTGGCGAGCGCCGGGAGGAGGGCGTTCTGGATTGGCCGGACGAGCGACCCCGCACCGGCAACGACGCCTGCGAGCAGGTAGGTGATCTCCACGGGCAGGTCCGTCCCGACGACGACCGCCGTCGCCACCGCCCCGCCGCAGCGCAGCACGTTGATTGCGGTCAGGACGCGCTCCCCGCGGAACCGACCCACGAGGGACGTCGCGAACGGCGCCGCGACGATCGCCGGCAGCACCCGCACGGCCCCGAGGATCCCCACGGCGAGCGTGCCACCCTCGTCGTAGGCGACGACCAGCAGGACAACGAGGAACGCCCAGTCGGCAGCCGTCCCCGCGGTCCACGCGATCTCGATGCGGCGAATCGCGGGGTTCCGGAGGATGTCGCGCACGGCCACCGCCGCCGAGGACCTCGCGCTCCGAGTCACGGTGGGACTATCTCAGCGAGGGGCCGCGAAAGCCACGGTTTCGACGTATGCAGGCCGTGGGTACGCACCGTCGATGGCCCGGCGCGGAGGCTGGCGTCGCCTCGGGGCGCGGCGCTTCCGCTACGTCGACTCCCGCGGGCGGCCGATCACGGACGAGGAGGCGCTCGAGCGCGTCCGCGGCCTGGTGATCCCGCCTGCCTGGACCGACGTCTGGATCTCGCCGCACGCGGGCGCGAAGCTCCAGGCGACGGGCGTGGACTCCGCGGGACGCCGCCAGTACCTGTACCACCCGCGCTATCGAGCTGCCCGGGAGCGCGAGAAGTTCGAGCGGCTCCTGCACTTCGCTGCGCGTCTTCCAGGCCTGCGTGCGCGCGCGAGCAACGATCTCCGCCGGGGACCGTACGAGCGGGAGTGGGCCTGCGCGCTCGCGATCGGCCTCATCGACAGCGCATGGGTCCGCGTGGGAAGCGAGCGCCACGCGCGCGCGTCGCGCACGTTCGGCGTGACGACGCTCACGAAGCGACACGTATCGGTAGACGGCGAGTCGATCGAGCTGCGCTTCCGCGGGAAGAACTCGAAGCTGACGAGGCGCACCGTGCAGAGCCGCCCACTGGCGCGAGGCGTGCGGGAGCTCCTCGCGCTTCCCGGGTCGCGCCTCTTTCGCTTCGAGCGGGAGGGCGAGCTCGCGAACCTCACCGCCGCGACGCTGAACGCCTACATCGTGGAGCATCTCGGAGACGGTTTCACGGCGAAGGACTTCCGCACCTGGGGTGGCACCCTCGTCGCGGCGGTCGAGCTCGCCCGCCGCGGAACGCCCGAGGACGACGCCGGGGCGAAGCGGACGCTCGCTGCGGCCATGCGAAAGGTTGCGACGGAGCTCGGTAACACTCCCGCCGTCGCCCGGGCCTCCTACGTGAGCCCCGCCGTGGTCGAGCACTACCTGGCCGGACGCACCATCGACGACTTCCGGACGCGCTCCCGGCGAGCGCGTCTCACGGCGGACGAGCATGCGCTGCTGCGCATGCTCCGCTCGGCTCCCGGCGGCAGCGCGACCCCCGAGACGACGAAGGGCCGGGCAGAGCCCGGCCCTTCTCGACGCGGTTCTCGCTAGCGCTGCGAGGTCGCTTCGGACGGATCCTCCGTCCGGACCGGCTCGTCGTCGCCGTCGAGGCGGTCCTTCACCTCGTCGTAGACCTCCTCGCCCTTATCCTTCGCGTCCGACAAGGCGTCCCCCGCCTCGTCCTTGAGCTTGCCCCAGCTCTGCTGGGCCTCGCCCTCGACTTCCTTCGCCTTGCCTTCGATGCGATCTTCGTTCATGTGCGGCTCCTTTCAGAGGGTGTCCGGGGATGCCCGGCCGGCCCTCGGTCGAAACACGCCGGTTCCGGCGCGCGTCCAGGTGAAGTGAGGCGGAGCGTCGCCCGGGTGCGCGCCGCGAGCCGCTAGCCGCCCGTGAGCCGCTCGTGATACGCGCGTGCGATGTCCAGAGCCTGCTCCTCGGACACGGACCCCGGCGGTCCGTGCAGATCCACCGTATGGACGAACGAGCCATCGGTGAACGCAACCCAGTAGCTGTCGAAGGGGACCTGGTCCGCGGCCCCGACCCGCTCGATGTCCTCGGCCGTTGCGATCCGGTGGACGCCGCGCGCATCCGCAATGTCATCCACGTCGAAGGTGCTTCTCTGCACGGCACAGCTCATGGGGCATGGTTTCAACGAGTCCGTCTCGAGCCAGTCGAGTGCACTCGTCGCGCCGTCTTCGGACGCGAGCTCGACGAACGAGCCGACGACGTGGGGCGCGGTGCCCGAATGCGTCTCTCCGAAGAAACGTGCGTCGATACCCGCCTGCTCGAAGCCGGCCTCCCGAAAGACGGTGCTCATCTCCTCCTGGTCGGGATCGACCGCGAGCTCGCCGAGTGCCGCGATGAACTCGTCGAAGTCGCCGACCGTCCTACGCGTCTCGACGGGATCCGGCTTGGTTCCCGGTGCATCCCCGGCCGTCAGGAACCGCTGCGCGACCGGGAGGGGCGCGGCCGCATCGTCGTCGCCACCGCCGCAGCCGACGAGCGTGATCACCAGTGCTGCAACAACTGTGCTGGCGAAGCGCACCGCGCTCGATCCTACGGAGTGCGGCAGCGGCCTTCAAGCCGGAGAGCGTCGGCGAGTGCCGCGTCGGCCGGAAAAGCTGCTCGAGGATGCGCGAACCGCTGCGTGAGCCGCCGCTAAGCAGCGTCGCGCAGGTCGACGAGCTCGCGGTTCCGTGAGAGCCGTTCGAGCGCAATGCGCTCGATCTGCCTCACGCGCTCTCGCGTGAGCCCGAGCGCGTCGCCGACCGCCTGGAGCGAGACGGGGTCGTCCCCGGCGAGGCCGAAGCGAAGCTCGATCACGCGTCGCTGCTGCTCGGTGAGCTCCGAGAGCGCACGCTCGAGCGCACCGTCGTCCAGGCTCACGGCGAGCTCCGAGAGCGGGTCGTCCTCCTCGGCCGCGACGAAGTCGCCCACCGTGGCGGAGCCGTCCTCGCCGACCGGGCGATCCAGGCTCGTGAGCATGCGGACGGCGTCGCGGGCCTCCCGGAGCTTGACCAGCGGGACCTTCGCGGCCTCGGCCACCTCCTCGTCCGTCGGTTGCCGTCCCAGCTTCGCGGCGAGATCGCGCTCGGTCCGTGCGGCCTTCCGCTCGAGCTCGGCCACGTGGACCGGCACGCGAATGGTTCGGGCGCGGTTCTGGTACCCCCGCTGCACCGCCTGTCGGATCCACCACGTCGCGTACGTCGAGAACTTGTAGCCACGACGCCAGTCGAACTTCTCGACCGCGCGGATGAGGCCGAGGATGCCCTCCTGGATGAGGTCGAGGAGCGAGAGGCCGTGGCCCTGGTAGCGCTTGGCGATCGAGACGACGAGGCGCAGATTGGAGTTGATCATGCGTTCCTTGGCCTCGAGGTCGCCACGCTCGATGCGCTTGGCGAGCTCGACCTCCTCCGCGGCGCTGAGGAGCGGATAGCGGCCGATCTCGTTGAGGAAGAGCTGCAGGCCATCCGTCGTCACAGTCGCCAGCTCTCCGTTCGAGTACCCGGAGTCGCCCGCGCCCTCGCGCACGCAGTCGTCCGTGACCTCGATGCCGCGGCGCTCGAGCTCCACGTGCACGTCGTCGAGGAGCTCGTCCTCGACCTCGCCGGCCGCGACGGCGGACTCGAGGTCGGAGAACGTCACGCACCCCTCCTGCTCCCACTGCTCGACGAGCGCGAGAAGGCCGTCGGGAAGCTCGATCGCTTCGGGTAGGCCGCTCATGTCAGCTCGATGGTGCCGGATCAGGCCGCGGCCTGCCGGTCGGTCGAGACGCGGAGGATCGCCGCCACGTCTCGCACTCCCGGGACCTTCGACACACGGGCGACGAGCTCGTCGGCGGTCGCGCGTCCCTCGACTGCGCCGCGCAGCGTCGCCACGCCGTCCTCGACCTCGACCTCGACGTCCCGCGTCGTGACACCGGCGGTGCGCAGGGCGTCGCTGCGGATCCGTTGCACGATCTTCGCGTCGTCCGCAACGGCCTCCCCGTGGCTCGCCAGCTGCCTGCCCGTTGCGAGGACGCCGCGGGCACGGCCGCCGGCGAACCTCACCTTCTTCGCGCCGAGGCGCACCGTGCGGCGCGCGATCGCCGCGGAGCGGTCGCGAAGCTCGCGCCGGCGGCGCCGGCCCTGGCGTGGATCGAAGAGGTATGCGGTTCCCGCTCCGATCAGGAATGCCCTTGTCGAACGCACGAGTTCCTCTCTCTCTGGCGGGCTTGAAGAGGCCTTCCTTCCCCCTCGTGACGCGCGCAAACCGTTTGTGGGTCTCCGAGCCAGGGTACCGATGCGCCCAGATGGAGCTCGGATACGCACTCTCGAGCGAGAGGCATCGCCCGCTGGACCTTTCTCCAAGGCGGCGGCGACCGCCACGGACATGATGCCGGGGCGGTTCTTCCTCGGTGTCGGGACCGGCGAGAACCTCAAACGAGCACGTCCTCGGCGACCGCTGGCCCTCCGCCAGCGAGCGGCTCGAGATGCTCGAGGAGGCCGTCGAGGTGATGCGGCTGCTCTGGCGCGGCGAGATCTGCAGCTTCGACGGAAAGCACTATCGCCTCGAGGACGCGCGGATCTACACGCTGCCGAGCGATCCGATCGAGGTGGTCGTGGCGGCCTCGGCGCCCGAGTCTGCCGAGCTCGCCGCGCGGATCGGAGACGGGCTCGTCAGCACTGCGCCCGACGGCGAGCTCGTGGACGCATACGTCGCGGCCGGCGGCGACGGCCCACGGTGTGCGCAGCTCACCGTCTGCTGGGCCGAGACGCAGCTGGAGGCCCGGCGAACGGCGCTCGAGTGGTGGCCGAACGCCGGCCTCGAAGGCCCGCTGTCCCAGGAGCTGCCGCGGCCCGGCCACTCCGAGGCGGCGGCCGGCATGGTCTCCGAGGACGACGTCGCCGAGAAGGTGATCTGCCGGCCGGACCCGGAGAAGCACGTCGAGGGCATCTCGACGTTCCTCGAGGCGGCTTCGACCACGTGTACGTGCACCCAGGTCGGCAGCGATCAGGACGGGTTCTTCGACTTCTACGGGAGTGCTGTGCTGCCGGAGCTCGCCGGCCTCCAGGCGGCGTCCGCCGGTAAGCGCGACGCCGGCTCGGATCAGGCCGGATCGACCTCCTCGCCGACGGCCTGCCACGAGGCGATGATCGACTCGGCCTCGAGCGCCGTCTGCGCGGGCGTGGAGCGGAGGAGCATCCCGTCGCAGAACTCCAGTGCCCAGATCACGGGATCGTCCCTCAGGACACGCTCGTCGTCGGTCCACTGGATCCGGCCCTCGACGACGATCCGGCTCTCGTCGACCGGGGTATAGACCCACGCCACCGTCTGATACGAGCGGCCGGAGATCTCGCGTACGAACGCGGCGACCTCGTCGCGGCCCCGAAGCACCGTGCCCGGCCGCGTCCTCAGGACGAGCTCGATCTCCGGATGGATGATCTCGAGCAGGTCCTCGGACAGGCCGGCGCCGAAGAGCGTGAAGTAGCGACGGGCGAGCCGCTCGCTGTCGGGCATCTCGTCGGCCGGGACCGATACGGGAAATGTACGCATGGCGCCGCCGGGAATCGAGTCGGTGAGGCATCGCCACAGGCGAGCGGTCCCCCACCGCCCGCCTGCAGCACCGGTACGGCGTGGCTCAGGCCGCGGAGCGGTTGAACACGCCGAAGAGCACGATCGCGAGCGCGACCACGAGCAGCAGGAAGAGAAGCTTCGAGACGACGACCCCGCCGCCGATCGCGAGAAGCAGGAGAAGCAATACGAGCAACCAGATCATGTCTGTCTCACCTCCGTTGTCCGACCGAGGCCGAGTACCCCCTTCCTCCGGTCTCGAATCGCCCGGCGCCGCCGCGGACGCAGTTTCGAACCGGCGACCGTGGGTATCGCTGTCTCACCTACGCAACACAACCGAGACAGGAGGAAGAACATGCCGAAGATGACGTCCCCCGAGGACCTCTTCATGCACGAGCTCCAGGACATCTACTACGCGGAGCAGACGCTGACCAAGGTGCTCCCGAAGCTCGCGCAGGAGTCGAAGGACCGCGAGCTCTCCAAGGCCTTCACGACGCACCTCGACGAGACCAAGGGGCAGATCAAGAACCTCGAGCGGGTCTTCCGCAACATGGGCGAGCCCGTGAAGGGCGAGAAGTGCCCGGGCATCGACGGGATCAAGGAGGAGCACGAGACCTTCATGAAGGAGAACAGCCCGACGCCGGAGGTGCTCGACATCCACCTGACCGGCGCTGCCGCCCGCGCGGAGCACTACGAGATCGCCGCGTACACGGGTCTGATCGACATGGCGCGCGCGCTCGGCGAGAGCGACTCGGTGAAGCTCCTGCAGGAGAACCTGAAGCAGGAGAAGGAGGCGGCGAAGAAGGTCGAGGCGATCTCCAAGCGGATGCTCAAGGCCTCGAACGGCTCGAAGTCGACCAACGGGTCGAGCTCGCGCCGGACGACCAGTCGTTCGGCCAAGAGGTAGCGGTGAGAGGGCGAGCGGGGAAGGCTCCGGGGAGCGGAGAGCCGGGCGGCCTTCCCCGTCGACGCCCCGGGAGGAGAGACATGCGTTCCTGGACTCGTGAGCGCCGCCTGGGGGGGAGGGCACCGCAGCATCCCCGCTCTGCGCCGGCGCTCGGCATGCGTGTCGAGGGGCTCGGCAGCGTCGAGCGCTCGAGCACCGGCGCGGTGGCGGGGCGTAGCGTGCGCGCGCCAGGATCCCCAGACGGCGCGGCGAAGACACGCGCATGAGCACTCCTGCCCCGGAGGTGAGCACTCCTGCCCCCGAGGTGCGCGTCGTCGCCGTCCGCCCGCGGACGATCCTCGTCGTCCTCGGGATCACGGTCCTCGTCGGGGTCATCCTCCTGCTCGGATACCTCGCCTGGCACGTCCTCAGCTGGATCCTCATCGCGATCCTGCTCGCGGCCGCCCTCAACCCGGCCGTGGAGGCGTTCGAGCGGAGAGGGATGAGCCGTCTCCTGGCCTCCAGCCTCGTCTTCGTGCTCACGCTGGCGGTGCTGACCGGGATCGGCTTCCTCGTGATCCCGCCCCTCATCTCGCAGGTCGCCGACTTCATCGACGCGGTGCCGGACTTCATCGACGACATCACCCGCGGCCGCGGGCCGCTGGGCTTCCTGCAGGAGGACTACCAGATCGTCGACCGCGTCCGAGAGGCGATCGAGAAGCAGGGCGCACTCGGTGTCCTCGGGCTGAGCGAGCCGGTCTTCGACGTCGTGCGGAGCGTCGTGACCGCGGTGGTCGGGGTGGTCACCGTCACCTTCCTCACGTTCTTCATGCTGCTCGAGGGCCCGCGCACGATCGAGCGGACGCTGACGCTGCTGCCCGAGCCGACGAGCGCTCGCTACGAGCGCGTCGGCCGCGAGGTGTACCGCACGGTGAGCGGCTACGTCTCCGGGAACCTCCTCATCAGCCTGGTCGCGGGGACGACGTCCGCGGCCGTGCTGTTCGGGGTCGGCAGCGACTACGCGATCGCCCTCGGGCTCGTCGTCGCGATCCTCGACCTGATCCCACTCGCCGGCGCGACGCTCGCCGCGATCATCGTCTCGACGGTCGTGCTGATCGAGACCGACTGGGTCCGATGCCTGATCGTCGTGGCGTTCTTCGTCGCGTACCAGCAGTTCGAGAACCACGTCCTCCAGCCGCTCGTGTACGGGAGGACGGTCCAGCTGTCACCGCTGGCGGTGCTCTGCTCCGTGCTCATCGGCGCCGAGCTCGCCGGCATCCTCGGCGCGCTCCTCGCGATCCCGGTCGCCGGCTCCCTCCTCGCGATCGGACGCGAGTTGCTGCACTACCGGCGCGAGTCCGCGATCGAGACACCCGTCGGCGTCGACCTCGTACCCGAGCCGCAGGAGTGAGCGGGACCGGGGCCGGCCGGCGAACGCCGACCGGCCTCCGGGCCGTCGCTAGACGGCGTCGTCCCAGTCGCGGTGACCCTGCCCGCCGGGCCCGTAGTACGAGCCGAGGCGGCTGCGGTACGACTCGTCCTTCAGCATCGAGTCGTCGAACTCAGGCGAGTGCTTGATCTGGTCCTTCGTGCGATTCACGAAGACGCGCTCGTCGTTCTCCTCGATCGAGCGGATGACGCCCGCGGGGAGCATGACCTTCTTGCCGAAGATCCACGGGCCGGTGTCGACGACGAGGTAGCTGCTCCCGACCTCGTACGTCGCCTCGTCGACCTTTCCAATCGAGCCGTCCGTCGCCTCGACGTCGAAGCCCCGTACGTCCACGTGCGGGTCGATCGTCGAACCCGACCGTGACGCCTCGCGATACGTCCACACATCCGTGTGCATGGCTACCTCCTCTGTGTCGTTTCGTCTCGCCGGTACCCGATGCCCTCGTCCCGAAACGTCCCGATCGGTGCCGGGCGACTCGTTTCGGGCGGCGAGCGCGCGGGTACGACCGCGGCATGAGCCGTACGGCCGACAGGGCAGGAACGCCCGAGCACGTCCCCGAGGCAGAGAGCCCGACCGACCGCTCTGCGGAGCAGGAGGTGGCCGCAGGACGCACGGCGGCGACGCCGGCTGCGTTGCTGGGCTCGGTGTTCGCGATCGTCGCCGTCGCGGTGGTCGTCGTGCTCGCGCTCGTCGTGCTCGCGCTCACCCTCACGTAGTGTCCGCGTCGACCGCAGTGGCAGACACGGGAGCGGGAGCAACGAGCGCACTGCTCTTCGACCGGGACGAGGTCGAGGAGGTCGAGGACTGGCCGAAGGTAGTGGCGCGGCTCGGGCGCGCGTCGATCCTCTGGATCGACCTGGAGCGGCCCGAGGAGGAGGACGTCCGGCGGCTCGCCGACGGGCTCGGGCTCGAGGAGTCGACCGCAGAGTTGCTCTCGGGCCCGACCGGGGATCCCTTCCTCGGTGACTTCGGGGAGTACCTGCACGTCACGGCGTACGCCCCGTCAGCGGGCGGAGGGCTTCCGCACGACCTCGAACGCGTCGACTGCCTCGTCTCCAAGCGCTGGGTGGCCACGGTGCACGAGCGCGAGGTCCCGATCGTGGAGAGCTTCCGCGAGCGCGCGGGAGGAAGCGGCGAGACGGGGCGCCTGGACGGCCTGGAGTTTCTCGCCGACCTGCTCGACTGGGTGCTCGAGGGCTACCTCGATGCCTTCGAGGAGATCGAGATCGCACTCGAGAAGCTCGACGCCCGGACGATGGAGGGCGGGCTCGACGACCCGGAGGACGCGCTCACCGACCTCGTCGTGCTTCGCCAGGAGGTCGGGAGGCTTCGACGCGCGCTCGTCTCCCATCGACGGACGTTCCTGTCGCTGACGCGGCCGGAGCTCGCGGGGATGTCGAACGAGCGGACGGCCGAGCGCTTCTCGGACCTGCGCTCGCGACTCGAGGAGGTCGTGCAGGCGGCGCGGGACAGCCGCGACTCCGTCGTGGGGTCGTTCGACGTCCTGATCGCGCGCACCGGCCACCGGACGAACGAGATCATGAAGGTGCTCACGCTCGCCTCGGTGCTCCTGCTTCCGGGCGCGCTCGTCGCGGGCGTCCTGGGCATGAACTTCGAGGTGGGGCTCTTCGAGCACGCCGAGCTGTTCTGGGTCGTGCTCGCGTCCATCGCGGTCGTCGCGCTCGCGACGCTCGCGATCGCACGCGCGCGCCGCTGGATTTAGTCCAAGCTTCGGGGCATGAGCGAGGGTCGTCCGACACGTGAGCCGCCCGACCTCTGGGCCGCCGCGATCACGAGGTCCTCCGCGGCCCGATACGGAGTCGCGTTCGCGCTCTCCCTCCTCGGTCTGATCGGGGCCGCGATCCTGCTGTCCCTCGACGGAACTCCCTTCTACGCGCTCCTGACCGGTTGTGTCGCGGTGTCGATCTGGTACGGCGGCCTCGTCCCCGGCCTCGTGACCATGGTCTCCTGCTGGGCCGCCGGGTACATCATGTTCCTCGGCGAGCCGGAGAGGATCGACGTGGGCACCCGCGAGGAGCGGCTCCGCTGGGGCCTGGCCCTTCTCGTCTCGCTCGCGGTCGTCTGGGTCGCGACCCTGCTCCGCAGCGGTCGGGAGAGAGCGACGACCGCTGTCGTCGCCGCTCACGAGACCATTCGCGACGTCGCGGCGCTGCAGGATCTTGCGTCGGCGAGCTCGGCGGCGCTCACGCAGACGGATGTGGCCAACGCGCTGATCGAGCGGATCCCGACACTCCTGGGCGCCCGGGGCGGCGCCGTGGGCCTCGTCGACGGCGAGGAGCTCGTGATCGTCGACCCGCGCACGGGGATCGGCCTGAGCCACCAGCCGGGTGCTCGGATCCCGTTGTCCGCCCTCGCGCCGATCGCGCAGGCGGCCGCGACCGGCGAGCCGATCGTCGTCCGCGACCGTGCGACCTTCGAGCGGCTGTACCCGGACGGCATCGCGCTCACCGACTACGCGCGCGCCGCGGTCGCCATGCCGCTGCGAATCGCCGGCGACGTGGCCGGCTCCGTCAGCTTCCTCTTCGACGACGAGGAGGCGATGACGCCCGACGCCGAGGCGGTGGCACGGCTCGCAGCGGACGTCGGCGGCCAGGCGCTGGAGCGGGCGCGGCTCTACGACCGGGAGTACGAGTCGAGGCAGGCGCTCGACCGGATCCTGCGCGTGTCGCCGGCGTTCCATTCAGACGACCCGGGGGAGGTCACGAGGCTCATCTGCCGGGAGGCGCGCACCGCCTTCGGCGCAGATCTGGGAACGCTCTGGCGCGTGCATTCCGGTCAGCTCGAGCTCGTGCGCGCGAACCCGCCCTCCGACGAGCTCACCCCGGGCCTGACGGCTTCTCTCGACGACTTCCCGACGCTGCGTGTGGCCCTCGGCACCGTCGAGGTGTCCTTCGTCTCCGACGTGCGCAGCGAAGCCCGTGGCGCCGGGCTCGAGCGCGTCGAGCGGCTCGGCGTCCACTCGAGCCTGCGCATGCCGGTGGCTCCCGGCGGGGACGTCCGACATCTCGTGATCGTCTCCTGGGAGAGCGTTGTCTCCGAGCCGGATCAGTCGACGATGGTCCTCGCTCGGCGGTTGTCCGACCAGGCCGGCCTCGCCCTCGAGCAGCTCGAGCGCCGCGCCGCGCAGGCCGAGGCCGCCCGCCGGGCGGACGAGATGCGGCGACTCCAGGAGGTCACGGCGGCCCTATCGCTCGCGTCGTCGGCGACGGACGTCAGCGACACCTGCCTCGAGCACGCGGTCACGGCCGTGGGTGCCGACGCGGGATACGTCGTCCTGCAGCGCCCCGGCGGTGTCGCGATCGAGATGGTCTCGAACCGGGGGTACGAGGACGACGAGCTCGAGGCATGGCGTGCCTGCGACGTCGAGTCCGACGTTCCCGTCTCGCGTGCCTTTGTCAGCGGGGAGCCAGTCTGGGCGCTGACTCCGGAGGAGATCGCGTCGTTCACCGGGATGGATGCCGGGCGGGACGTCGGCTGGGTGAGCCTTCCCCTTCGCTCCCACAGCGGCGCGCGTGGGGTGCTCCACCTCTCGTTCCGGTCCCCCAGGGTGCTGAGCGACACCGAACGACGGTGGCTCCAGGCCGTCGTCTCGCAGTGCGGCCTCGCCCTGGAGCGAAGCATGCTGTTCGACGAGGAGCAACATCTCCGGGAACGCTCCGAGCGGCTGCACGAGATGACCGCCGGCCTCTCCAACGCGTTGACGCGGGCCGACGTCGCCGCAGTTGTCGTCGAAGGACTCGGTGGAGCGCTCGGTGCGGACGGCACGAGCCTCGCGATCGTCCTCGACGACAGGAACGTCCTTCGCACGCTCGCCTGGCACGGCTTCTCGGACGAGCGCTTCGAGAGCGACCCCGAGCTGCCGCTCTACGGCGACCTGCCCGCAGCAGATGCGGTCTCTCGCCGCACACCGACGGTCTACGCCTCGCTCGAGGAGCTGCAGTGGCGGTTCCCGGACGTCTCGAGCGAGGACGTGGCGGGGCACGAGACTCTTCTTCTCGCTCCGCTCGTGGCCGAGCGCAGGGTGAACGGTCTCTTGACGGCCTCGTGGGCCGAGGCCCGCCGCCTGACGCCCGACGAGCTGAGCTTCGTGGTGACCCTCGCCGGGCAGGCCGGGCAGGCGCTCGAACGTGCGGCGCACTTCGAGTCGGAGCAGACGATCGCGGCGACGCTCCAGAGGAGCGTCCTCCCGACCACGCTTCCCAGGGTGGACGGGATCGAGCTCGCCTCGCGCTACCTGCCGGGGACGGCGGAACTGAACGTCGGCGGGGACTGGTTCGACGCGATCCCGATGAGCGACGGGCGTCTCGGCCTCGCCGTCGGCGACGTCGTCGGCAAGGGCGTGCATGCAGCGGCGACGATGGCGCAGCTCCGGAATGCGCTCCGCGCGTTCTCGCTCGACCGAATGAAGCCGTCCTCGACCATCGCGCGGCTCAACCGGCTCTCGGAGGAAGTCCTCGACACGGCGTTCGCCACCCTCGTGTACGCGGTGGTCGACCCGGAGACGCTCGTCTGCCGGTACACCTCGGCCGGCCATCCTCCGCCGCTCGCGCTGTTCCCGGACGGTCGCGTGGAGCTGCTCGAGGGTGGCCGAGGCCTTCCGCTCGGCACGGGCTCGAACGCCCGCTACCGACAGGACGTGGTCGAGCTGCCGTCCGGGACCGTCCTCGTGCTGTACACGGACGGCCTCGTCGAGCGTCGTGGCGAGTCGATCGACGTCGGGCTCGAACAGCTCCGCGTCGCCGCGCTCGAGGGGCCCCGCGAGCCCGAGCAGCTCGTCGAGCACATCCTCGAGTCCATGATCGGAAGCAGGGAGCGCGAGGACGACGTCGCGATTCTCGCCGTGCGGGTGTTCGCCGTCGCTCCGCGGGAGCTCGACCTTCGCCTGCCGAACGCGACCGGCTCCCTCGACGTCGTGCGTGACGCGCTCCGTGTCTGGCTGGGGGGCGTACCCGCTCGGCGGGCCGAGGCGGAGGAGATCGTCCTCGCCGCCTGGGAGGCCTGCGCGAACGCGATCGAGCACGCCCAGGACCCCGGGAAGGACCTCGTGCGTGTCACGGCAAGCGTGGCCGACTCGAGCGTGCGCGTCGTGGTCGAGGACTCCGGACGCTGGTCTCCGGAGGAAGACCGACCCGATCGCGGCCTCGGCCTCCAGCTCATGCGGACGCTCATGTCGTCCGTCGAGATCGAGACCGGCAGCGACGGCACGCGGGTGACCCTGGAGCGGGCCCTCGACGTCGCCGCCTGATCGCAGCAGCCGACCGAGACCGCGACGGAAACCACGTGAAGATCTCGTCCACACCTGCACACTTGCGCCGTCGGATGAGCACACGCGAGGTGCGCAGTGCCACGTTTGCGCGGCCACGGACATGCGGCCGCGAACGTTCAGGGATCTTCGCGCAACCGGGGTCGGCGCGAGCCGATCCGCGGTTGCTGCGAGAAGAGCTAGAGGAGCCAGATCAGGAGTAGGACGATCAGGATGACTGCCAGCACGCCTCCACCGATGTACATGTCGTCTCCTTCCAGTCGCTTCGTTGCCACTGCTGGTACCCGCATCGCCTACCGGTTGAAACGCGAGGCCGGTTTGCGTGCCGCCCTCGCGGGGCATCGACCCGAGGAGACGTCGAAGGAGGTGGAGCACGTGCCGCCACGTGGCGTGAAGAAGGGCACCAAGCGGGCTCGTCAGTACGAGCACATCAAGGACTCGCTGCTCGACCGCGGATCCTCCGAGGACCGAGCGGAGGAGATCGCGGCGCGCACCGTCAACAAGGAGCGCGCCCGGACCGGGGAGGCCGCCGAGCCGTCGAGGCTGTCGGGGACCGACATCTCGTCGGGCCGCCGGGGCGGCATCAGGAGTCATCGCAAGGGCCCGAGGGGCCGGACGCGCGACCAGCTATACGAGGAGGCCCGCCGCCGCAACATCCGGGGGCGCTCCAAGATGACGAAGGCGGAGCTGCAGAAGGCCCTCGGCGACCGTTCGTGACGGCACCGTGACGCGCCTCCTCGCCGGCTTCGAGCACCTCGTCGTCCACTGAGCGTTTCGCCCGCGGCCGGCACGGGTATCCCGGCCGCGTGACGAGCGTGCCGGATGGCCGTCGACGCGCGAGCGAGCGAGCGGCGGAAGTGGAGCTCGAGCTGCCCGCCGGGCGTGCGTTCGACGCCGTCGGGCGCCTGGTCGCCGGCGGGATCGCCGGCAGAGCAGGGCTGACCGTCGACCGGATCGACGACCTCCAGCTCGCGCTCCAGGCGGTGCGGCGCGGCCCGGGTGCTCGGGGCACGACGCGCATCCTCGTCACGACCGACGAGGTGGAGCTTCGGGCGGAGATCGGCCCGATCATCCGCGCCCGGCACCACGACGGTCTCGAGGGCGTACTGTCCACGCTCGTGCAGGGCGTCGAGACGCGCACGACGGGCGGTGACACCTGGATCGTCCTCCGAGTCCCCGCTCGGCGAGATCCGATGAGCACGGTGATGGAACGCGACGTCGACTCCCTCCTGCTGGCCTACCACCGCGACGGTGACCGCGAGGCACGCGACCGGGCGCTGGTCGAGCTCATGCCGCTGGTGCGCGCGCTCGCGTCGCGCTACGCCGGGCGCGGCGAGCCCTTCGAGGACCTCGTGCAGGTCGGAGCGCTCGGCCTGATCAAGGCCGTCGACCGGTTCGACGTCGACCGCGGCGTCGAGTTCTCGAGCTACGCGGTCCCGACGATCGTGGGCGAGATCCGCCGGCACTTCCGCGACAAGGCCTGGGCGCTGCACGTCCCCCGCAGGCTCAAGGAGCTGAGCGTGCGGGTGTCCCGCGTCCTCGACGAGCTCACGACGGAGCTCGGGCGGTCGCCGACGATCGCCGAGCTCGCCGGGTCCGTCGGCGCCGAGGAGGAAGAGGTCATCGACGCGCTGGACTCCGCGCACGCGTACTCGACGCGCTCGTTGCACGCGCCGTTCGACGAGGGCGGCGACGACAGCCTGGCGGAGAGGCTCGGAGCGGACGACAGCGGCTTCCAGGAGGTCGAGGAGAACGCGCTCGTGGCGGCCGGGCTCGACGCGCTGGACGAGCGCGAGCGTCGCATCGTCGAGCTGCGCTTCTTCCGGGAGATGACCCAGTCCCAGATCGCCGCGGAGATCGGCATCTCGCAGATGCACGTCTCGCGGCTCCTCCGCAAGGCGCTCGCCACCATGCGCGGACGGCTCGAGGAGGTGACGGCAGGTGACGGCTGATCCCGTGATCCGCCTGTCCTTCCCTGCCAAGGCGGACTATCTTCTGCTCGCCCGTCTCGCCCTCGCGGGGATCGCGCGCAGCCTGCCGCTCGGACAGGAGGAGCTCGCGGACCTCAAGCTGGCGGTCACCGAGGCGTGCGGGAACGCCGTGCGCCACGCCTACGGCGGGGAGGACGGCGGCTCGGTCGGCGTCGTGTTCGTCGTCGGCTCGGACAGCCTCGAGATGATCGTCGAGGATCAGGGCAGCGGCATCGAGGACGACGACGGTGACGAGGATGAGGTCGAGCCGCTCGAGGGCGGGATGGGCATGTCGATCATCCGCGCCGTGATGGACGACGTGGACATCCGCGAAGGCGAGGACGGCAGGGGGACGGTCGTCCGCATGACCAAGTACCTGACCGTCTCCGGCCTCACGGAGACCTAGGCTCCCTCCTCGACGTCCCCACCGAGCGCGCTGACCGCGGCGGCGTGCGAGTCGGCGAGCGGAAGCACCCGGTCGAGCGTCGTGATCTCGAAGATGCGACGCGCCGTCGTTCGCGGGAGGACGACCATCGCCCGGCCGCCGCGCTCGCCGATCTCCCTCACGCCGCGCACGATCAGGCCGAGTGCTGTCGAGTCCAGGAAGGAGACGGCGGAGAGGTCGGCGACGACCGCGCTCGCCGCCCCCGTCTCCAGGAACGCCGATGTGATGTCAGCTGCGGCGAATGCGTCGAGCTCGCCTTCGGCCCGAAGGAGCATCGGCCCGCCGTCTTGCTGCTCGACCCGGATGCGGTGCACGGAGCGGAGGGTATGCACGCACGAGGCCCGGGGGCTCGCCCCGGGCCTCGGCGCGGGCGGCTACGCGCGGTTCCTGACGGCGTTCCAGGTGAAGAGGATGAGAAGCGACCCGACGATCGCGGCGAGCCACGTGCTGATGTCGAAGAACTCGTCGATCGGGTCGCCGAGCCCGAAGACCGTCGCGAGGAAGCCACCGAGCACTGCCCCTCCGATGCCGAGGAGCATCGTCAGCAGGAAGCCGCCTCGCTCCTCGCCGGGCATGATCGCCTTGGCGATCAGTCCGGCGAGGAGTCCAAGGACGATCCAGCCGATGATCCCCACTCTCAGTCTTCCTTGATGACCGTTGTCTGCGCCGCGCCACCACCGCTACGCTCGCCGCCGAAGCCACCCCAGCTCGACCAGAAGACGAGCGAGGCGATGAAGCCGATGATCCCGACGACGACGAGGATGATGCCTGCGACCTGGAGGTCGATGCCCGATACCTCGGCGTCGACGGCCCACGCGAGGATCGCGCCGGCGGCGATCAGGAGGATGCTCAGACTGATGCCCATTGTCACTCCTTTCTCAGAAGCCGACTCGGCACGAGCCGGCTTCTTCTGTTACCCGGAGCGCGTTCGGCGAAAACCCGAGTGCCTCAGGAACGGAGCGCGGCGAGCACGGCGTCCGTGGAGTCTCCTGTCGACGCCGCGTCGGAGAGCCCGACGATGTCGAGCGTTCGGGCGATCGGGGCCGTCGGAGCGAGGACGATCCCGAAACGGTCCCGCCCGAGGCGTCTCGAGATGCGGAAGAGCGCGTGCAGCGCCGCGCTGTCGATGAAGACGACACGGTTGAGGTCCAGCACGAGCGCCACCGCCTCACCCGGCTCCAGACGAGCCAGCTGCTCCTCGAAGTCCTGCACGTTCGTGAGGTCGAGCTCGCCCGCCACCTCGGCGTGTATGACGAGATCGTCCGCGGTTTCGATCGGCTCGAGAGAGAACGCGGCCATCGGGCGCGCCCAGGATACTGACCGTGGGCGCACTTCTCCGTTCGCTGGACGCGCCTCGCGCATGCGTCGCTCGCCCGGTCGATCTCATCCGCGCGCGTGAGGTTTGACGGGACTCGTGCCGGGGTACCGGATCGCTATCGTGCCCGATCCCGTCGCCATGCAGCCGGCCGGTGTGTTTCGGCTGGACCAGGAGCGGGTGGGCGGGGTCGTGCTGCTCTCGGTTCACGGTGAGGCGGACCTCCACACGGCGCCCGAGCTCCGTGAGCGCCTCTCTCGCCTGGACGACGAAGGAGTGACGGCCCTCGTAGTCGATCTGTCCGACGTGACGTTCATCGACTCGATGGCCCTTGGCGTGCTCCTCGGGACGATGAAGCGCATGCGCTCGAGAGGCGGTCGCTTCCGTTTGGTCGTGGCGCGCCCGGAAGTCCGGCGAATCTTCGAGATCACCCTGCTCGACCGCGTGCTCGCGATCGACTCGACGCGCGCGGGGGCACTCGCGCAGATCGAGCCCGCCGCCGACGGTGCCTAGAGCGCTTCGTCGAGCGTGGCGTGGATTGGAAGCATCGTGTCGACGCCCGAGATCTGGAGGACGCGCAGGACACCCGGGTCCCGCGTCACGAGCGTCAGGCTGCCGCCGGCGGCCTCCGAGTCTCGCGCGGAGGCGACCAGCACGCGTACCGCTGACGAGTCGAGAAACGTGCACCTGCTCAGGTCGATGACGAGCGGCCGGTCGAATCCTGCGTCGGCGAGCTCTTCTTCGAGCTTCGGCGCCGTCGCCATGTCGAGGTCGCCCTCGACGTGCAGCGCGATGCCCCCGCTCGGCAGCCGGGACGAGGTCACCTCGAAGTCGCCCACCCTTGTCACGACGGCGAGTGTAGGCGATCGTGCTCGACACGAGGCACGGGGCACGCGCCCGGCGAGGCTCGAGGCATGACGGACACGATCGTTCTCACCATTCCGAACGAGTCGGCCTACCGAGGCGTAGCGACGCTGGTCATCGGAGGCGTGGGCACACGGCTCGACCTTCCGTTCGAGCGAGTGGACGAGCTCCAGCTCGCGGTGCTCAGCGTGCTCGACTCGGTCGACGGAGCCCAGGCGACCGTCGAGGTGCAGATGGCCGACGGCGCCGTCGACGTCTCGATCGGCCCGCTCGTGGACGGCAGCGGCGACGACGCTGCCCTCGCGAGGGTGGTGGACCGTCTCGTGGACGGCAGGTCGGGGACCCGCCGGAACGGGGCGGAGTGGCTGACGCTCCGGCTGTCGGGCCGTCCGCGCTGAGCCCGCCCTGGTTCTACGCGTCCCGCGAGATCTCCTCGACCATCGCGCCCGTGTCGCCCTGCGACGCGGTCCGGGCGACGTCCGCCTGGGCTAGGATGCCGACCACACGGCCGCCCTCGACGACCGGAAGCCGTCGCACCTGTGCCTCCGCCATCCGCTGCAGCGCGACGTCGAGTGCATCGTCTGGCGCCGCGACGACCGGGCTCTCGGTGCACACGTCCGCCACCGGGACCTGGTGCGGGTCGAGGTCCTTGGCGAGAACGCGGACGACGAGGTCGCGGTCGGTGACGATCCCGACGAGCTCGTCGCCATCGACGACGGGCAGCGAGCCCACGTTGTCCGCGGCGAGCGAGCGGGCTGCCTCCACTGCGGTCGTCTCCCGGGAGACGACCGTCGGGGCGGGGGTCATCGCGTCGCGCACGGTTTCCTTGCTCGTGTTCTCGGACATGCGGAGCCTCCTCGATCTCGGTGACGGTGGACCGTTCCCGAGCCTTCCGGCTCCGAAACGCCCGTTTCGCGACCCGGCGGGCCGGGCACTCCCTATGTGTGGACGAGCAGCTCTCACCCGAAGCGACGGCGCGGCGGGGTCTTCCCGCGCTCGTCTTCTTCTGGCGACGGCAGGACGGCGCGTCGCGGAAGATGGAGAGCCTCGTCGCCTGGGTGAAGGTCACGCAGAAGAAGCGGCTGCGCGTCGTGGACGTCGACGCCGACCGCAATCCCGCCCTCAGGCGGAGGCTCGCCGTGGCTTCCATCCCGTCCCTCGTGCTCGTCAAGGATCGGCGAGTCGTGGGCCGGCTCGAAGGTCGGGCGACGGGGCGGGAGATCGACGACCTGATCCGCCCCCACCTCCACTGAGGCGTCCCTCGAGCGTCCCTCGTTCGAGGGAATCTCGTGCTCCGGCGCAGGATTTGGGCATCCCGCGCGTCATACGGGTGTGAGCACGTTCAGCGCGACGCCGAGGGGACACGCACGAAGGGCAGGGGGCCTGCCGTCCAACCGCGGCGCGCCGTGCACATGAAGGACGGTCGTCAGGGAGAGACGTTGCCGGGCGCCTTCCTGCCCGGCGATCTGGTGGTCGTCCACGCGTCGGCGCAGGGAAGCGCTCGCGCGTGCGAGGCGATCCCGGCTCCGAACGCCACGCGGGTGGTCGCACGGGCGGGGTAGGGAGCCGTGAAGAGCCGCCCTCCTCGTGAGGGCTGCGACCGGGACTGGGCGGCGGCTGCCTGGCGGCGGCTGTGCCGCCGCCCTACCGGCTTCGCACGGGGCCGTTGGACGAGAAGGGGAAGAGAGCCGGACGCGTGAGGGTAGGCGACTGCGGCTGGCGCCCCCCTCATTGGATCCCACATCGCGCCCGGCTCACAGACGCGTTCGGCGCGCCGGCGCCTCTCCTCGTCCCTCGTTCAAGGGTTCCGGTGCCATCGGCCGCGAAGCGGCCGCGTTTCAGGGTTCTCGCGACCGGGGTCTCGCTCCGCGAGATCCCGGTCTGCGGACGGCAGAACGGTCGAGCTACTCCTGCTCTCCGGGGAGCTCGTCCCGCGGGCGACCTTCGGGCTTCTGACCGAGCCGTGAGAGAGCCGCCTCGAAGGGCGGCTTCTGGCGGCGGTGAGCGGCTGAGGTCACTCAGTCGTTCCGGTGATGGGTGAAGCCGTGCTTGAAGCCCGCCCAGGTGCCGAGGAACGCGAACAACGCGACCACAGCTGCGGAGGTCAGGGTCGTGGTGCTTCCGTCGTTGCCGGCGAAATGCAGGTCCCCGCCCCACACAGCAGTAACGGCCACGGCGAGCCACATCACGACGATGGCCAGGACGACCAGCGGCTCCCTGCTGAGGAGTTGCACCGACAATGGCGGTCTCTCCTCGACCGCGTGTGTCGGCGGGTGCGAGAGGGTCGACATCTCATACACCTCCCTTCTGCCTCCACGATTGCACCCTCGTGGATCCAGGTGCATCAGGGAATACCCGCACGGGCGATACGTCCCCGACTCCGCCGGATGACCTTGACCCGGTCAGCCGACATCCCTAGTGTCCCGAATGCACCGAGTACGGAGCTTCCGAGGTTGATGGCTCCCCGAGAGACAGACGCGCAAGCGAAGGTCCGTCGGGTTGCCGGACGAGGGCGCCACCGCTCGGTGCATTTTTCTGCCGGTCACCCGTCCTCGCCGTCGACGATGAACTCGTCTTCCTCGCCGTTGGCGAGGTAGATCTTGGCGCGACGCTGCTTGACGGATCGTCTCTCGGGACCTCGCAGCCTGCGCCTCACGATCTCGATGAGCTCCGGGATACCGACAATCGCGCCAGCGACCTGGCCGACTTGGATGACGAGGTCGTAGGTATCGGCGGCGGCGAAGTCACTTGTCGGAAGGTCGTACGCATCCCCCACCGACACCACCCGCACGAGGACGCCTTCCGCCTCCAAGTCTTTGATCAGCGCGTCGTACTGCTCCCGGTAAAGGCCATATTCCCGAGGAGCAGGCTGTATGAGGACTCGCTCGGGCACGTCGACGACTGTAGCTGCCATGGATTGGCGACCAGCACCTGGGGCTAGGTAACGCTGGACCTTCGGTGGGAGCGGTGGCCCGGGCGACGGGATAGCGTCCAAGGCACGTTGCGGCTGGGGGCCATGGGGAGTAGGGGAAAGCCCCCGGGCACTTGGAAATTCACCGCATCGCCCGGGCGACCGGAGTCTAGACCGAAACTCGGAAGACCCCTCGACCGAGAGGTTCTACGACTCCGGGAGCCGGGCTGCCGCGCGCCGGATAACACCCGGAAGGGGGCGTGGCGTCCCTCGTTGGAGTGCGCTCGTGCGCGGCGGCGCAAGTCTTCGCCCGTGCGGGCGTCGTCTTCTGTGTGAGCGCAGAGCGCGCCCGGAGATGACCTCCGTCGGATCAGCTTCCGCTGCGCGCCAGTTGCGCGCCAGTTCGCGCCAGTCTCCTGCGCTCTCAGGCGGTCCGGAGCGGAAGTTCGAGCGGCGCGGCCGCGCTTCAGGGATTCTCGCGGTCGGGATTCCGCGGGAGCAAGTTTCGACCTGCGAGAGTCGCCACCATCGCGGCCGCGAAGCGGCCGCCTTTAGGGATCTTCGCGACCGGGATCTCGCTCCGCGAGATCCCGGTCTGCGGAAAAGCAGGGGCGGCAGGACTCGAACCTGCAACCCCCGGTTTTGGAGACCGGTGCTCTGCCAGTTGAGCTACGCCCCTGGGTTGCGAGCCGAGTGTAGCCGCGGTCGGGGCGGAGCTCGCCGCCCCGCGCGACTAGGCTCCCGAGCGTGCATCGGCGCGCGCTCGGGCTGCTCTTCACCGTGCTCGCAGCCGGCCTGGGGCTCATCGCGGTGCTCTCGGCGCTCGAGGGTGGAGGTGCCTGGGTGATCGCGCTCGCGGCGGCGGCGCTCGCTCTCTGGATGGCCGACCTCGCCCGGCGCGCGCTCCGGAGTCCCTGAGGAGTCCGCGTCCGCGCGGCGTATTCTCTTTCCCGTGGCGGTTGCCAACGACACGCAGACGCTCTGGCTCGAGTTCACGAGGTCGCGCGACCAGCTGCTTCGAGACCGGCTCATTCTCACGTATGCGCCGCTCGTGAAGTTCGTGGCCGGCCGTGTCGGAGCGAGCCTGCCCGCGCACGTCGACGAGCAGGACCTCGTCTCGTACGGGCTGCTCGGGCTGATCGGCGCGATCGAGCGCTTCGACCCAACCCGCGAGATCAAGTTCGAGACGTTCGCGATGGCGCGAATCCGCGGCGCGATCATCGACGAGCTCCGGTCGCTCGACTGGGTGCCGCGCTCCGTGCGGACGAGGGCGCGGCAGATCGAGCGCGCGATCGCGGCGCTCGAGAAGGAGCTTATGCGCGCTCCGACCGACGAGGAGATCGCGGCGAAGCTCGGCCTGACCGACGACGAGCTGGAGGACAGTCTCCACGAGATCTCGCGCTCTTCCGTGGCCGCGCTCGACGAGCTGTGGTCGCCCTCGGGCAGCGGTGACCAGATCGCCCTGATCGACACGATCGAGGACGAGTCCGGCCCCAACCCGGAGATGACCCTGGAGCAGACGGAGGTCAAGGAGGCGCTCGCAGAGGCGATCTCCGTGCTCCCGGAGCGCGAGAAGCTCGTCGTCACGCTCTACTACTACGAGGAGCTGACGCTGCGTGAGATCGGGGAGGTCCTCGGGGTCACCGAGTCGCGGGTATCTCAGCTGCACACGAAGGCGATCCTCCGCCTGAAGGCGCACCTCGCCGGCGCACAGCGCGAGCCCGCCGAGACGTAACCGTCGCGGCTCGAGCTCGGCCTTCTCGCATACCGGTCCGGCCATGCACGCGCGCTCGACCGATCCGTAGCGGCCCTGGCGCCTCGGGCCGCTGACTAAGCTTCCCCCTCGAAACCGGTACCGAGGAGGAGAGCCAGCCCATGCCCGAGCCCGCGAAGATCCGCAACGTCGCCGTCGTCGGCCACCGCGGGACCGGAAAGACGTCGCTCGTGGAAGCGCTGCTCTTCCAGTCCGGCGCGGTGAACCGCCTCGGGACGGTCGAGGCCGGGACGACGGTGTCGGACTCGGACGAGGACGAGCACGCACGGCAGCTCTCGATTGCCATGTCGCTCGCACATGCGACCTGGCAGGACCGGAAGCTGAACCTGATCGACGTCCCCGGCGACCCCAGCTTCCAGGGCGAGCTGCGCACGGCCGCGCGAGTCGTCGAGGGCGCTCTCGTGACGGTGTCCGCGGTCATGGGCGTCGAGGTGGGCACGTCTCGGGCCTGGAGGCTCGCCGAGGACCTCGGCCTGGCGCGCGTCGTGTTCGTCAACATGCTCGACCGCGAGCGCGCCGACTTCTTCCGCACGCTCGACCAGCTCAACTCCCAGCTGTCTCCGCATTGCGTCGCCGTGCACATCCCGATCGGGTCCGAGCACGACCTGACGGGGGTCGTGGACGTGCTGCACATGTGCGCGTACACGAGTCCCGAGGGCGGCAAGGAGGGAGAGCCCGGCCCGATCCCGGACGACATGGCCGAGCTCGCCGCGGAGTACCGCGAGAAGCTCCTCGACTCCGTCGTCGAGACGGACGAGGGGCTCATGGAGCGCTACCTCGAGGGCCAGGAGCTCGGCGCCGAGGAGGTCGCTGCCGCGCTGAAGGCCGCGGTGACGCGCGGGGAAGTGTTCCCCGTCGCGTGCGGAGTCGCCACGAAGAACCTCGGCCCGCACGCGCTGCTCGACCTGCTGGTCGAGGGCATCCCCTCTCCCGCGAGGAAGGGATCGCCGATCGACACGGGCGGCGCGCAGACGGCCGTCTTCGTCTTCAAGACCGTGGCCGACCCGTTCGCCGGTCGGCATCAACCTCTTCCGCGTGCTCGCGGGGACGGTTACCGCCGACACGACCCTCGTGAACCTGCGGGC
This sequence comes from uncultured Actinomycetes bacterium, assembly GCA_963750595.1. Taxonomy (GTDB): domain Bacteria; phylum Actinomycetota; class Thermoleophilia; order Gaiellales; family Gaiellaceae; genus GMQP-bins7. Next base: position 540,426 of record CAVVRG010000006.1, read on the forward strand.
GAAGAGCAAGGAGCGCATCGGGGCGCTGCTCGACCTCCAGGGCAAGGAGCACAAGCCGGCGCTCGAGTTCGGCGAGGGCGACCTCGGCGCCGTCGCGAAGCTCAAGGAGGCCCACACGGGCGACCTCCTGGCCGACCGCGAGGTCGACGTCGAGCTCCCGGACTTCGGGTTCCCGGAGCCCGTGATGAGCTTCGCGATCACGCCGAAGGCCAAGGGTGACGAGGAGAAGATGGCGACGGCGATCCGCCGGCTCGCCGAGGAGGACCCGATGCTGCGCCTGCGCCGCGACCAGCAGACGGGCGAGGAGATCCTCTCGGGCATGAGCCAGATGCACGTCGAGGTCGCGCTCGAGCGCGCCAGGCGGCGCTTCGGCGTCGACGTCGAGCTGCATCCGCCGCGCGTGCCCTACCGCGAGACGATCCGCAAGGAGGCTCGCGCCCACGCCCGCTACAAGAAGCAGACGGGCGGGCGCGGCCAGTTCGGTGATGCGACCATCGTGGTCTCGCCGAACCCGGACACGGACTACGAGTTCGTCGACAAGATCGTGGGCGGCGTGATCCCGCAGGGCTTCCGACCCGCGGTCGACAAGGGCATCCGGGAGGCGATGCACCACGGCGAGCTCGCAGGCGCGCCGGTGCAGGGCGTGCGCGTGGAGCTCGTGGACGGCTCGTACCACACCGTCGACTCTTCGGAGATGGCGTTCAAGATCGCCGGCTCGATGGCCTGGAAGGACGCCTACATGAACGCCGACCCCGTGCTCCTCGAGCCGATCATGGAGCTCGAGGTCACCGTGCCGGACGACGCGGTGGGCGCGGTCAACGGCGACCTCAACTCGCGGCGCGGAAGGCTTCAGGGGATGGAGCCGCTCGGCGGCTTCACGGCGATCCGCGCCGACGTGCCGATGGCCGAGCTGCTGACGTATGCGCAGTCGCTGACCTCGATGACCGGTGGGCGCGGCGACTACTCGATGCACTTCCTCCGCTACGAGGAAGTGCCCACGCACGTGGCCCAGAAGGTGATCGAGGAGACGAAGCGCGAGCGCGAGACCGCCGGCGCCCACTGACTCGGTCGGACCGGTGGCTGTCACCGAAGGTGACTGTCACCGGCTTGTCTCGCACCGCCGCGCCAGTTGTCCACAGGCCGTGGATAACTCGCGGCCCTGCTAGGGTCCGGCCCATGCGCGTGACGAAGGCGACGGTCATTCGCGCCTGCGCCGTCTGCGAGCGGACGTTGCTTCAGGGCGAGTACGCGGTGCGGTTCTCGCCCGACGGGGTCGAGTTCGTCGACGTCTGCCCGCTCTGCCAGGAGGCCGCGCTCGAGTACGGCTGGGTACGTGAAGGCGGCCCGGTATCCCCGGCCCTGTCGCCCCATGCCCGCCGCAAGCGCCCGCGCTGGGCGCAGCTCCTCGGTGTCACGAACGGCGAGGCGGAGCCGGTCGTCCCGGAGCCCGTCCTCCGCCGGCTCTCTGACTCGGAGGCCGCGCTCGTCGAGGCCGCCGACCTCTTCAACGCGAGCCTCTTCCGACGAACGATCGAGGGGGTCGGGAAGGCGCTCGGGGCACCGCTCGTGTCGATCGTCCCGCTGTCCGGCGTGAACAGCGAGCTCGTGCTCACGTTCGCCTGGGAGATCACCTGGTACCAGTACCGCGTCCTTCCCGAGGCGTCCCAGCCGATCCGGCTGGCCGACCGCGGCTCCGAGCTGTCGGAGATCGAGCCGGCGTTCACGAACTGGAACGCGCAGCTCGACGACAGCGGGCGCGTCTTCCCCTCGGTCGCGCGGTAGCAGCGGGCCGGGCAAGCCCGGCCCCTACGAAGCCCTTGCGAACACGTCTCGGCGGAGCCGGCCCTCCGACGACGCCCTTGGCGGTAGGGGCGCGGCATGCCTCGCCCGCGCCGCGCGAGACCAGTCTCGGCGGAAGGCCGGGACCCTGGGCAAGCCCGGCGCCCCACGAACCCTCCGCCGTAGGGGCGAGGCTTGCCTCGCCCTCCGCCCGCAAACGCTCGCCGGACAGGCGAAGAAGGAGCCGCGTCCCGTCTCGATCTAGACTGGCTCCCATGGCTACCACGAGCGTCAGAAACCAGAACTTCATCGGCGGTGAGTGGGTGGATGCCGCCTCGGGCGAGACCTTCGAGTCCACGAGCCCCGCGGACGGCGAGCAGATCGGGACCTTCCCGCGCTCGGACGTCGACGACGTCGACCGCGCCGTCGCTGCCGCGCAGGCGGCGTTCGAGGAGTGGCGCCTCGTTCCCGCCCCGAAGCGCGGCGAGCTCCTCTTCCGCTTCGCCAGGCTCCTCGCCGAGCACAAGGCCGAGCTCACCGACCTCATGACGCACGAGATGGGGAAGGTGAAGGCCGAGGCCGGGGGCGACGTCCAGGAAGCGATCGACATGAGCTACTACATGGGCGGCGAGGGCCGGCGGCTCTTCGGCCAGACGACGCCGTCGGAGCTCCGGGACAAGTTCCAGATGTCGGTGCGAATGCCGATCGGCGTGATCGGCGTCATCACGCCGTGGAACTTCCCGATCGCGATCCCCTCGTGGAAGATCGCGCCTGCGCTCGTGGCCGGCAACACCGTCGTCTTCAAGCCGGCGACGGATACGCCGGCCCTCGGGCACCGCTTCGTCGAGCTGCTCTACGAGGCAGGCGTCCCGGACGGCGTCGTGAACATCGTTCACGGCGGCGGCGGAGCGGTCGGCGACCGGCTCGTCCGCCATCCGGACGTCCGCGTCATCTCGCTCACGGGCTCGCGGGAGACCGGGGTCAAGGTGCTCGAGGCGGCCGCGGAGAACCTCAAGCACGTCCACCTCGAGCTCGGCGGCAAGAACGCGATCATCGTCATGGACGACGCCGACCTCGAGCTCGCGGTCGACGGGATCGTGTGGTCCGCCTTCGGTACCTCCGGGCAGCGCTGCACCGCGGCGAGCCGGGTGATCGTCCACGAGAGCCTCTACGGAGCCCTCGAGCAGCAGCTCGTCGAGCGCGCCGAGGCGCTCCGGCTCGGCCCGGGCTGGGAGGACGAGACCGACGTCGGCCCCGTGATCAACGCCTCCGCGCTCGAGAAGATCCACTCCTACACCCAGATCGGCCTCGACGACGGGGCGAAGCTCCTCACCGGCGGCGAGATCGCGAGCGACGGCGACCTCGCGAAGGGCTTCTACTACCGCCCGACCATCTTCGGCGGCGTCGACCCCGGGATGCGTATCGCGCAGGAGGAGATCTTCGGCCCAACGCTCTCGCTCATCTCCGTGACGGACGAGGCCGAGGCCGTGCGGGTCTCGAACGGCATCCGCTACGGGCTCTCGTCCTCGATCTTCACGCGCGACGTCAACCGCGCGTTCCGGGCGATGCGAGACCTCGAGGCCGGGATCACCTACGTCAACGCGGGCACGATCGGCGCCGAGGTGCATCTGCCCTTCGGTGGCGTGAAGGAGACGGGGAACGGCCACCGCGAGGCGGGGCAGGCGGCGCTCGACGTCTTCACCGAGTGGAAGTCGGTGTACGTCGACTACTCCGGGACGCTGCAGCGGGCGCAGATCGACAACACGTGACGAGGTGACCGTCCCCGCAGGGGACTGTCACCTGCTTGGCGCGAGCCACCCGTGTCGCGAGCCGTCGATCGAGTTCGACTAGGTTCCGGCTCGTGGCCCGCGTGAAGCTCGTCTGGTTCGTCCCGGCGGATGCGCTCGACATCACGCGGACGGCGGTGTTCGAGGCGGGTGCCGGCCGCATCGGCGACTACGAGCGCTGCTCCTGGTACACGGCCGGGACCGGGACGTTCCTCGGCGGCGAGGACACGGAGCCCGCGGTGGGGGAGAGCGGTAGCGAGGAGCACATCCCCGAGCTCCGCGTCGAGACCGTGGTGCCGGAAGAGGCGCTCGACGAGGTCGTCGCCGCGCTGCGCGCGGCGCATCCGTACGAGGAGCCGGCGTTCGACGTCTATCCGTTGCTGGACGCGTGAAGGCAAAGCTCCATACCGACGGAGGCTCGCGCGGTAACCCGGGACCGGCGGCCTACGCGTTCGTGCTCGAGGCCGAGGACGGGACCGTCCTCGACGCGCGGGGCGAGGCGATCGGGGTCGCTACGAACAACGTCGCCGAGTACGCGGCGCTCGTCGCCGGGCTCGAGCGGGCGGTCGAAGTCGGTGTCTCGGAGCTCGAGGTCGTCTCCGACTCCGAGCTCGTCGTGAAGCAGATGCGCGGCGAGTACAAGGTGAAGAACCGGGCGCTGCAGGAGCTGTCCCTCGAGGCGTCGCGACTGGCGCGGCAGATCAGAGACGTCACCTACACGGCCGTGCGCCGCGAGCACAACGAGCTCGCGGACAGCCTCGTCAACGAGGCGCTCGACCGCGCCGGATGAGAGGATAGGGCATGGCCGACGGGCACCACGTCCGGATCGAGTACTGCGTCCCCTGAGGGGCGCTCCCGAACGCCGCCGGTCTGGCGGCGCGGATTCTCGAGGAGTGGGAGGGCGTGATCGGAGCCCTCGAGGTCGTGCCCGGCGCGAACGGCATCTTCGACGTGCACGTCGACGGCGGGCTCGTCTTCACGAAGTCCATGCTCGGGCGGTACCCCGACCCCGACGACGTCGTGCCGCTTCTGCGCGACAAGCTCGGCTAGCGCCTGCCGACGCCGCGGGCCCGGGAGGCTGCCCGCCCGCGGCTATAATCGCCCCGCCTCGCGGATGTAGCTCAGTTGGCTAGAGCGTCTGCTTGCCATGCAGAAGGTCGAGGGTTCGAGTCCCTTCATCCGCTTCTTCGAGACCCGCTGGAAACGGCGGGTTTTCTTCTGGGGCAAGTCCCCTTCAAAGTGAGCCGGCGAGGGCCCGGTCAGGCGCTGGGCAGGTTTCATCCGCCGTTTGCGGCCCTGGCTGCCCGCTCCAGCATGTCTGCTACGACCGCCTGCTCGTCGCGTGGATCGCGTCCCTAGCACTTGAGGGTGAAGGCCGGGTTGCTGTGGCCATCTGCTCGCTCACGGTGGTAATCGGGTTCCCGTGCTCGGTCAGCCAGATGCTTCCCGCGGAGTGGCGCAGGGCGTGCCAGGACAGACGCTTCTCCCCGCCGTCGATCCCGGCTGCCGTCCTGGCGGCGTCGAGTGCCCGGCGCAGGTTGCGCTCCATGACGGGCAGCCCGCCTGCTGCGCAGACGATGAGGTCCTCGGGGGCCGTGTGCGGGCTCTTGATCTGCCAGTTCCTGAGCAGGAGCCGAAGCTCGGGAAAGAGGGTGACCGTTCTCCTGCCCGCCTCGCTCTTCGTCGCCTTCGCCTGCCCATCCGGAAGGAGTGAGCGGCTCACGCTGATTGTGTTCTCATCGAAGGGGACATCACGCCATTGCAGGCCGCGAACCTCACCGAGACGGAGCGCCCCGTACCCGGCCCGGAACCCGCATTGCTCCGCGGGTCAGGTGTGCCAGGGGCGCCGGAAATGGCCGTCTGGTGCACACCCCGGTGCATACCCGCCAGCCAGGATTGGCGACCAGGCGCATGAACGACCCCACTCTCCCGGTCTCGCGCGCTCAGACCCGAGCGCGACTGGACGCCGGATTCTGGCAGGCGGATGATCGGGCCGGTGCGCGAAGACCTCCCGACCGGCACGGTCACCTTCCTCTTCACCGACGTTGAGGGTTCGACCAAGCTCCTCCGCGAACTCGGCACTCGGGCGTACGCCGTGGCGCTGGCTGACCACCGGCGCGTGGTGCGCGAAGCGTGTGCGGCCGAGGGCGGCGTCGAGGTCGACACGCAAGGAGACGCGTTTTTTTTCGCCTTTCCGTCCGCGTCGGCGGCGCTTGCCGCAGCTTCGGCTTTCACCGAGGCGCTCTCTTCGAGTCCCGTCCAGGTGCGGGTGGGCCTACACACGGGCACGCCGCTCCTCACCGACGAGGGCTATGTGGGAGACGACGTCCACTTCGCCGCGCGGGTCGCAGCCTCCGGGCACGGAGGGCAGGTGGTGCTTTCGCGCGCAACCGCTGCGCTTCTCGATGGTCACTCCCTCACGGACCTCGGCGAGCATCGCCTGAAGGACATCGACAGTGCAGTTGCGATCTTCCAACTCGGGGGCACACGCTTCCCTCCTCTCAAGACGATCTCGAACACGAACTTGCCGCGCCCGGCGAGCCCCTTGCTCGGCCGGGAGGCAGAGCTGCAGGAGGTGTTGTCGAAGATCGAAGCGCGGGCGCGCTTGCTCACGCTGACAGGACCGGGTGGAACGGGTAAGACGCGACTTGCACTCGAGGTCGCACTTACGCTCGTGGGCGCGTACAAAGGCGGCGTCTTCTGGGTGGGGTTCGCCCCTCTGCGCGACGCCGGGCTCGTCACCGAGACAATCGCCCAGACGCTCGGCGCCAAGGACGGTCTCGTCGAGCACATTGCAGAACGCGAGCTGCTGCTCCTCCTCGACAACCTCGAGCACGTGATCGAGGCTGCACCGAAGCTCTCCGAGCTCCTGCAGGCATGCCCCAACCTCACCCTCCTCGTTACCTCCCGGGAACTCATGCGTGTCTCCGGCGAGGTCGAGTACGCCGTGCCCCCGCTCGCCCAGTCCGACGCCGTTGCACTCTTCTGCGTGCGGTCGCAGCTTGAGCCGAGCGCGGAGATCGCCGAGCTCTGCATGCGTCTCGACAATCTCCCGCTTGCAGTCGAGCTCGCGGCGGCACGTACGAAGGCACTCACGGTGTCGCAGATCGCCGAGCGCCTCTCGCAGCGGCTCGACTTGCTCAAGGGCGGCCGTGATGCGGATCCACGCCAGCAGACCCTGCGCGCGACGATCGAGTGGAGCTACGGCCTTCTCTCACCCGAAGAGCAAGAGCTCTATGCGGGCCTCTCTGTATTCACCGGCGGCTGCACGCTCGAGGCCGCCGGGCAGGTCGCAGACGCCGACGTCGACACGCTGCAGTCTCTGGTCGAGAAGAGCCTTCTGCGCTTCTCGAACGGGCGCTTCTGGATGCTGGAGACAATCCGCCAGTTCGCGGCCGAGAAGCTCGTCTGGCGCGACGCCGCAGTCGGCGCAGCCAGACGTCACCTTGACTACTACCTTTCCCGCGCGAGGGAGTTCGCCGAGCAGTCTGCCACCGGCAACTACGACCTTGATCAAATCGACAATGAGCGCGACAACCTCCGGGTCGCCCTTGAGACAGCGCTTGCACTGATCCCCAGTGACGCGGTTGAGCTAGCCGGTTGTCTCGGCCAGTATTGGATTGACCGGGGCCACTTTCATGAGGGCCGCGCAAGCATCGCCGCAGCGCTGGCCGCTGCGGCCGACGCCCCAGCCACCATGCGAGCCCGAGCACTTCGCGTGTCGGGATCGCTCGCGGGAAAGCAAGGCGACCTGGTCGAAGCCGAACGACTCGCGCGAGAGGCGCTCAGCATCTACCGAGCAAATCGGGACGCGCGGGGCGCTGGCCTCGCACTCAACACGCTGGGAGTGGTCGCCTGGTACCGGGGGAACCTGAGCGAGGCCACCCACCTGATCGAAGAGGCGTTGAGCGAGTACGAGGCATACGAAACGGGCGGCGGAAACGAGTCGCCCGTCGCTCACGCGCGTCAAGTCGCGACGAGCAATCTCGCAGCGGTCTCTGAAGCCGCTGGCGACCACGCTCGAGCTATCGATGCTGGGCGCAAGATCGTTTCGGGCGTACGGGGTCAAGACGACTTCGCGCTTGTCATTGCCTTGAACAGCCTCGGACTGGCCTTGGAGGCGACCGGGCAGACAGGCGAGGCACGACGTTCCTTTGAGGAAGCCATCCTGGTGAGCCGTTCGCGGGGATTCACGGAAGCACTCGGCTATGTCCTGGCGAGCCTGGCTCACCTCGAGGTCGCGCGCACACCTTTGGACGCTCTTGCTCACTACCAGGAAAGCCTCGAGCTCATGCGAGACATGGGAGACACCCGCGGCGTCGCCTACTGCCTTGAAGGTCTAAGCGCAGTGGCGCTATCCCGCGGCGGTGCCGTCGATGCTGCAACTCTGCTCGGCGCAGCTTCGAGAATGCGAGAGCAGACGGGCCTGCCTCTCGATCCTCACGAGCTAGCAGAGCTGAACCGCTGGGTCGCCAAGGCGAGGGAGGCTCTGGGCCTTGAGGCATGTCACTCATCCTGGTCGCGGGGTCGCGCCATGACGGTCGATCAAGGCGTCGAGTTCGGCCTCAGCCTGTCGGGGAAGCCGTAACTTCTCGGCCCCGAGGCGGCCAGGCAATGACCGCGTTCGCGTCCGTAGCGGACTCGAACATCCCTGCTAACCCTGCTGTTCCCTGGTCGGGGTGTGCACTCGGGGGGTGCTGAACCTTCACTGCTACCGCTCGAGGGGGTGGATTTCATTGCATGGCTGACGAGCGACGACTCCATCGTAGTTCGAATCCGCGAGCTACCAGTGGATCGTGGGCGGCACGGGCGAACCCGCGCCGCCCACGAGAGGAGCGTTCCTAGCTGCAGCCGGGCAGCTTGAAGGACGCGATGCGCGTCTGCCAGCCAGCCGTGGAACTCTGTTGGCCGGCAAGCGTGTAGTACTCGTTGACGTACCAGAACGTGCAGTCGTCCACCGGGTCGACGTTCATCGACGTGTAGTCGCCCCAGCGGGAGTTCGTCGTCAACTGAACGCCTGAGCCGTTGATGATCGTCCCTTCGTCGAGCGTCATCTGCCCTGCCGGGTCGCCCGCGAGCCTGCCCGTGTAGCGGATCCCCGGATAGACGTTGACGCCGTTGACGACGCTGTAGCCGAGCGCCATGTTGCCCTTCTTGTCCTGGGCGATCGAGCCCATCCAGCGGTGCACGCCGTCACCAGGAGCGTACGTGCCCTGCTGGTACAGGGAGTAAGCGCCTGTTGCGTCTCGCCTGATCTCGTACCAGCGGATGCCTGCGACTCCCGGCAGGGCTTCGACCGACTGGTTCGTGACCATCGTCTCGTAGCTCTTGAAGTTCCGGTAGGCGAGCCGCCAAGTCGGCCGCTGCCGGTACGACAGGATGTCGAGGTACTGCGCCGGGTTCGTGATCCCGGGCTGCGGCAGGCAGTCACGGGACGTCGGCGCGCACGGGAAGATCGAGTCGAAGGGCATTGTCAGCAACTGCGCCGCGAACGTGAGCGAAGCGTCCGGAGTCGCCTTCCAGTGGACGTCGAGGTTCCAGATGTTGACGGCGTCAGTGGTCGCCCCGTATCCACCGCCGTCGTCCTGCGTCCCGACGATCGGCGCGGGCGCGTTCTCGTTCGGCTTCTGCTTTCCGTCCATGTCGGGCGGAAGAAGACCGTCGCCGACGAGCGGCAGGGTGTCGGTGTCATTGCCTTGAGCGTCCGCGCCTTCGAGGAAGAAGCCGACGGCCCGCGCCTTCGGAAGACCGTCGATCATCTTGTTCCGCTCGAGGGCGTACACCCCGATGCCGTACGGAAAAGTGTCTGCGATTGGGCCGAACTCGCGCGTCGTGAGAATGTACGAGTCCTTCCAAACGCCGAGCTTCGGGTAGTCAGGGAAGTTGAGACCGGTTGAGAACGCGTAGCGGTAATAGGCGCCTGTCGGGTCGCCCGTCTTCGAGATCGCGATGCACTCGAAGTACTCGGGCCCAGCTGTGGTGAACTGGCTCAGGAGCCAGCGGTCGGCTACCTGGTCGTACACGACGATCGGGTCGCCGGAGGGGTCCGTGCAATCCTCGATCGGGAAGTCCGCCCAGAGCGTGCCTGTGTCCACCGGCCCGAGGAGGAGCGTCCCTGTCTTCGAGTAGATCCCGTAGACGAGGTTGATCATCTCGACGTAGTGGTTCGGGCCCACGTCGCCGACCGGGTCCCGGAGGGTTCACCCGGAATCCGAAGGTGTTGAAGTTGTCCGTGTTGCTCAGGCCCTCGAAGTTGGCGCCGGGGATTGCGGCTGTGGCTTGTGCCTGAGTCGTCTGGCCCGACACTGCCGCCGAGGTGCCCGCCCCGGAGGCGAGCCGAGCACTCTTGCTTGGCTCGACCGAGAGCTCGCTGTCCGTGTCGTTGCCGGTCGGCGCCGGGAACACCTTCGTTGATGGCTTCTGGTTCTTGACGAGGTCGCGGAGCGGCTTCGACGTGTCGAAAGCTGCAGCGTCGATCCACTTCGGCCCCTTGTTGGTGCTAGAGCCTGCCTGCGTTGCTCCCGCCGACGCGGTCAGAGCGACCGTCGCGGCGACGGCAACCACGAGGCCGAGCTTCAGCGACCACTTCGCGCGTGTGCGCGTTGGTTCCATCGTTCCCTCCCCTCTTCTTGAGGTACGAACCCGTCGATCCTACGACCTTCTTTCCGCTCGCGCGTTAGTCGGCCGCGGTACCGTGGAGGGATGCGCCTTCGCGGCGTGATCCTCGTCTCGGTCGTCGTGTTGCTCGCCGTCCCGGCTGCGAGCGGTGCGGGCTCCGTGTCGGGCCTTCGCGGGAAGGTGACGCTGTTCCCGGCCCGGCCTGTCTGCATCGAGGGCCAGCCGTGCAGCAAACCCGCACCCGGTGTTCTCCTCTCCTTCCGCCGCGACAGCCGGGTCGTCGCGCGTGTGACGACGAAGGCTGATGCGACATACCGAGTGCTGCTCGCGCCGGGGCGCTACAACGTCGTGGCGCCTCAGTACCGGCATGGGTCAGGGGTGACGCCGCGGATCGTGCGAGTTCCGAGGGGGCATGTCGCGCGGGTGGATCTCGAGATTGACAGCGGCATCCAGTAGTTCGAGCCGAGCGGCTGACCTTGCACCTGCGGATCGAGAAGCGGAGTTCGAGGTGGGCGTTGTTGGCGGAACTAGCTGTAGTTCCCAGACACGTTGTTGCGGATCGAGGAGCGGGAGCTCGATGCGGGCGGAACAGGACCGCCGCGGGTGCGATCCGTCGTTTGTTACGGTCGGCCGTCTGGTCGAACAGCCAACTGGCAAGAGGGAGGGGACAGCCATGAGGTCGTTTGCACGCCAGCACCTTTCGCGCGCGGTGTTCCTCGTAGCCGCGAGCGTCCTCGTCGTCGCAGTCCCGAGCGCGCTCGGCGCTCATGCTACGGAGGGGACGGACGTGAAGGTCACGCTGGACAACAACAATGTCGACGGGGGGACGCCGAACCCGTCCTTCGACGCACAGAACCGCCAGTCGAACGAGACGACGACGGCAATCAGCGCCGCGAACCCGGCCATCGTCGCGGCTGGCGCCAACGACTACCGGATGGTCACGGTGGCGGGCGACGTTTGGATCGGCTTCTACGTCTCGTCCGACGGCGGCGCGACCTGGTTCAACACGATGGTTCCGGGGTTCACCACGGACACGTCGCCGGCAGGTCTCGCATCGCCGCTCAAGAACCTGGACGCCTCGGGCGATCCAGTCGTGCGGTTCGACGCCACCGGAGATCTCTACGTTGCTGGCATCGCGTTCAACCGCGACTTCGACCAGCCTGACCGGCCGGTCGACAACCTCGTGTACGTGGCGAAGTACGACTACACGCCCGGCACTCCGGCCGGGACGAGCACGCCCAACTCGGCTGCAAACCCGCCTAACTTCACGTATGTCCGCACCACGGTCGTCGACCGCGGGGCGGTCGGGTTCGCGGTACCGGGGTCGGCCGGCTTCGCCGGCACGTTCACGGACAAGGAGTGGATGGAGATCGACACGAACGCGCCCTCCGCGAGCCCGTGTGCGGGCAACGTCTACGTCGCGCACACGAACTTTCACGGAGTGTCCGGCTCGTCGCCGATCGTCCTCAGCTACTCCACCGACGGCGGTGCGACGTTCAGAGGCCCGAAGACGATCTCCACCGGTGGCCAGGGTGGAACGCCCAACAACCAGGGCTCGGACATCGCAGTCGGCCCGACCGGAACGGTGTACGTGGCCTACAACGCGTTCGAGAGGAGCACCGGAGCGACCACGATCAACCTCGTGAAGTCGACCGACTGCGGCGTCAAGTGGACGCAGCCGGTCGTCGTCGGGGCGATCAACGACCCCCAGGCTCCAGGAGTCGCGTTCCGCACGCCGGCTTTCGCGTTCGTCTCGGCCGACGACACGAACCCGGACGTCGTGTACGTCGCTTACCAGTCGCTCTCGGGTGACTACGACGTCTACGTCCAGCGCTCTACGAACGGCGGAGCGACGTGGGGGGCACCTGTTCAGATGAACGAGGATCCCGGTGCTCGGCACCAGATCTTCCCAACGATCGACGTGTCGAACGGTGCGCTGCACGCCGCCTGGTACGACTTCAGGCTGAGCACCACGCCGGGCAACGAGGCGCTCGACGTGTTCTACGCGTGCACGAACTGTGCGGGCTTTGCCTATCCGGCGTTCAGCGAGAACGTGCGCGTGACGGATGTCTCGCACAACGGCAACTGCCTGCTGTTCGGAGGCGGGACCGCCGCCTTCCACGGCGACTACAACGAGCTGGACGCCCGCTGGAACGGGGCGAACCATGTCGTCCACGTCACCTGGGCGGACAACCGCGATGTCGTGCCCTGTGACCTCGACCCGGCCGCGGGGCCGGCTACAAACAACGTCGGCAACAGGAACCAGAACATCTACGGCGACCGGCTGACGGTCTCGCCATAGTGCGTGCGCCGCCGCTCGGGGTCCGATGCTGCGGCCCCGGGCGGCGGACTCCGACTAGCACGCGGCGCGTCACGCCGTTCGCGGCCGTCACACGGATGACAGCCCCGCGCATTGCGACGTCTAGGTTCACCAGTCTCGCGACCTTGGCCGCTCCTTCTCGAGGTAGATCTCACGAGGTTTGCGGTGGCGGGCGGTGGCGCGGTTGCCACCCTCGGGGAAATCACGCGAATGCCGGTGCTCGGGCGTGCGTAGCGCAGGCCGTCGCCGTCCACGTGGCCCAGGTCCCACTCCTGGCCCGGTTGGAAGCGGTGAGCGATCGCGCCGTCGCTGACGAGGTCCTCTACGGGGATGGGCGGACGATCACGCGGTACGGCATCGGCCAGTGCTTCGGGTGCGCCGAATTGTCGGCTGTGAGAACGTGATGGAACGTCGAGCTACGCGGTATCCCCGACAGCCCAGGATCCGTGGCCCTCGACGTCCCCGTTGCTTGGGACGAGCCGCGACGGTTCTTGCGCCGATGCCGCCGGCTCGTCCTCGTCGTCGCACAGCGGAAGCGGGATGACCTCGGTGGCGATCTCGTCGCGGTGGCTGGCTTCGTCCGTCATGTGAGACATGCGCATTGTGCTCCCATCCTCAAGACGGCGGAAGGGCGGAGAGTCTTCCTTCGCTGGGGCCGTCGCTCAGTTCTTTAAGCAGACAACGTGACGGCGACCCCAGCTATGGATGGGCCGATGCCGGACGGCCTGCGCTGGCGCGGATCAGATGTCTCGATGGCGAGCACGAGCATCTTGTTCGGCGGAGGGTCATACCACCGCTCAAGGAGGACAGAGACATCAGGCATCGCGTGAGTGCCGAGTAGGCTGGGCGTGGTGGAGGTCGGCGTCCACTTCTTCAACCAGACGCTCTCGGGCGGCCCGGGCGCGCTGAGCACGCACGTGCGTGACACGGCGGAAGCGGCAGAAGAGGCTGGCTGCACGATGTTTACGTGCATGGACCACTACTTCCAGATGGAGCGGTTCACACGCGCCGAGGACCCGATGCTCGAGGGATACACAACACTCGGCTATGTCGCCGGCCGCACGGAGACGATGACGCTCGGCCTCCTCGTCACCGGTGTCAGCTACCGCTACCCCGGCCTCCTGGCGAAGATCGTGACAACGCTCGACGTCCTCTCCGGCGGACGCGCGATGCTCGGCCTCGGCGCGGCGTGGTACGAGCGCGAGCACCTCGCCCTGGGAGTTCCGTTCTATCCGATCGCGGAGCGGCTCGAGCGGCTCGAGGAGACCCTCCAGATCTGCCTGCAGATGTGGAGCGACGACGACGGCCCCTACGAGGGAAAGCACTATCGCCTCGCCGAGACGCTGAACGTGCCGCCGTCTATCCGGCAGCCGCGGCCGCCGATCATGATCGGCGGCGGCGGCGAACGGAAGCTGCTGCGGCTCGTCGCGAAGTACGCAGACGCGAACAACCTCTTCCCAAGCTCACCGGAGGAAGTCCGACACAAGCTCGACGTGCTAGCACGCCACTGCGAGGAGGTGGGCCGCGACCGGTCGGGGATCCGCAACACCACGATCAGCCGCATCGGCCCCGACACCGACGTCGACACCTTCGTCGCAGAGATTGCACAGTACGCAGCGCTCGGATTCGAGCACGTACAACTCGGTCTCCTCGGCGCCGAGCCCGCGCAACTCGTCGAGCGCGTGGTATCGAAGATCGTCCCGCGCCTCGCGGAACTCTAACCCCTCTCCGAAGCGCGCTGGCGTGCGCGGCTCGTTGACCCGCACAACCGAGCCGTTTGTCGGCTCCTGTCGGCTCCGGTCGGCTCGCGCCAGGTCCTTGCCATGCAGAAGGTCGAGGGTTCGAGTCCCTCATCCGCTCTCAGGAAAGCCCCGCAAACGGGGCTTTTTTTGCTCCCATCCTCTCCCTCGAGCGGATGAGCGAGTTCGGCTAGGAGTTGGCTCGGTTCTGCGTGCCATGGGACGAGTGTTCTGGAGCAGGAGCCTTCTCAACCGCTGACGTCTCGCCACCGCAAGCTCCGCGAAATGCACCTCGAGCGAGGCGGCGACCGAGGTCGCGAGAATGGTGCGCAGATGAACCAGGTACCGCCTGAGCCACCGCATCGCCGCCTTCGGCAGCCATTGACGGGACGACAGCATGAGCATAGGGTGCGCGCGGGCTCGTGATTCGAATCACATGCGGACCCCGCTTCGAGTAAGTCGAGTCATGGGAATCCGGTAGGGGTAGTTCTCAGCGGTTGCTGAGTGGGCAGGCCTCACCTCCCGGCTGCGGTCGATGTTGAGCGGGAGGATGAAGATGACAGCTAGCCGTACGACTCGAACGCGCAGTCCGCAACGCCGTACTCGCGGGCCACTGCGAATGGGGTATTGGCTGTGCCTGGGCGTGGCGGCGGTTGCGGCGGTTGCGGCTACCAGCGCGTTCGGCGTCTCGGCCAGCGGGACGACGACGACGATCTCCGGCACAGGTGGCGGGGCGCCGTCTGGTCAATCATTCACCCGTATCTCCGCTGGCAGCAATCACACCTGCGCCGCGACGAGCGTCGCGGCGAAGTGCTGGGGTTCGAACACCATCATGGGACTAACCGGGAACGGCTCGTCGGCCGCACTCTTCCGGACCCCGGTTGATGTCAAGGGTCTGAAGACCGGGGTCAAGGCGATCGCCGCCGGCGGCCATCACTCCTGCGCGCTTACGAGCAAGGGTGGGGTCATGTGCTGGGGTAACAATCAATCCGGCCAGCTTGGGAGCGGCTTGACGACCTTGTACGTCACGAAACCGGTTGGCGTCAAAGGCCTTAGCAGGGGAGTCAGGGCGATCGCTGCCGGCAGTGGTTTCAACATGAAGACGTGCGCCTTGACGGGTGCGGGCGGGATGAGATGCTGGGGCGAAAGCACCTTCGGCGGGCTCGGGAACGGCTCGAAGACCAACAGCTCGAAGCCGGTCGATGTCGTCGGCCTGAGGAGAGGGGTCAGCGCGATCAGCGTTGGGGGGTTGCAGATCTGCGCGGTCACGAGCGCGGGCGGGGCAAAGTGCTGGGGTAATAACAGTGGAGGTGCGCTCGGGACCGGCTCGACCACCAACAGCGACATGCCTGTCGACGTCGCCGGCCTCACAAGCGGGATCAAGGCGATCGGCGCTGGCGGCGGTCACACCTGCGCGCTTGCCAGCGGAGGCGGGGTCAAGTGCTGGGGCTCCAACACGCTCGGCCAGCTCGGAAACGGCTCGACGACCGGAACGTTCCTGACTCCCGTCGACGTCGCCGGTCTCACGAGCGGGGTCACGGCAATTGCCGCGGGTACCAACCACACCTGTGCGCTTATGACTGGTGGCGGAGTCAAGTGCTGGGGCTGGAACCAAGATGGCCAGCTCGGGAATGGCTCGACCACCGACAGCCGCACGTCGGTCGACGTCGTTGGCCTCACAAGTGGGGTTGTCGCGATCACCGCTGGGGGCAACCACACCTGCGCCCTGACGGGCGCGGGCAAAGCCAAGTGCTGGGGCTCGAACCAATTCGGCCAACTCGGGAACGGCTCGAAGAAGGGCAGCACGAAGCCGGTCGATGTACGTCTGCGCTGAAATCCATTCTCGGCAGCGCACAACCGAGCGGCTACTCGCCAGGCGGCGAAGCTAGTCGTCGGGGCTGACGACGTTCGTGAAGGACACCTTCCGCACGGCCGCGCTCGCATGTACGGCGAACGTGAGCGCGAGCGCCGCCCCCATTGCCACTGCGATCAGGGCGATTCGTCGCACGAGGCTCGTTGTAGACGACGCGCGGCCGCTTCGCCATCCGGGCGTTCACTGAAGCGCCCGAGCAGACGCGGTGGGTTGACCTTCGCCGGACACGCGCCGAGAGTGCGGACGGTGCCGACGTACCGCCTCCACTCCACGGCCGGGGACGACCTGGGCGTATCGAGCACCCAGCACCGAACCTCGAGCCCGGTGACGTGGTGCAGCTTCCGGACGGCCACGACGGGATTGTGTCCGCGCGTGTCGAGACCGATGACGGCGCGATCGCGGCTCTGCTCGAGGTTGTGGTCGCTCCGAGCGCGCCGGAGTTGCCTGAGGGCGAGCTCGACTCGACCTGAGCTTCGCGAGCTACCGGCGGATCGAGGAGCGGGAGCGGGAGGCGGGCGGGCTGAACGAGCTCGACCCGTCACTGCGTGCTCGTGAATGCGCGACCATAAGGTGCGCCTCGTTCGCCTGGCGAGGCGGGAGAAAGGAGCGACTAGCCATGAGGGCACGAGCGCAGGCGGCATCGCGGGAAGCTGTGGAGCGCCTCCACACTGCAATGAACCAGCACGATCTGGAGGCATTTCTCGCCTGCCTCGGTCCCCACTACCGGAGCGAGCAGCCCGCTCATCCAACCCGAGGCTTCGCGGGTCGAGAGCAGGTCGAGAAGAACTGGTCGGCGCTGTTCGAGGGCATACCCGACTTCCACGCAGAGCTGCTCGCCACCGCGACGGGGGGTGACACTCTCTGGGCCGAGTGGCATTGGACAGGCACTCGAGCAAATGAAGCGCCGCTCGACATGCGAGGAGTGACGCTGTTCGAGATCAAGGAAGGTCAGATTGTCTCAGGACGGCTCTACATGGAGGAGGTCGAAGAGGCGGGCGCGGATATTGGCGAAACCGTACGCCGCCTCGCACAAGGGGATCGGTCGGCAGGGGAGTGACGCGCTCGCGCGAAGGTCCGCCCAGGATTCGATCGAGACCTTCATCCGCCGCGGGACGCCGAGCACTTCAGGAGGAGGCTCGTGGAGACGATTCCGAGCTCGCGAGCCCCTGCGGATCGAGGAGCGGGAGCTCGAGGCGGGCGGGCTGGAACTAGACGGCTGGAGACGAAGGTCAGGGCGTTATGGCGTCGAGCTTCGAGCCGACAAGATTCCACTGGAAAGTGGCACCCCTGCTGGCGTTCCGGCCGACCAGCTTGTGGACGCCCCAGCGCGTCGGCCTTCCCGCCCCCGACGCGGGACTCGTGCTGATCCACGCCGGGTCGACCGTGGCCTCCATGTCCTGCATCGGCGCCGGGCACTTGAGAGAGACGCGCGGGAAGCGCCGCTGCACACCTTCCCCGTCAACTCGTCTTCGTAGCGAGCGCGTGCGCTCCAGGCGATGCGTGCCGTGCCTTCGTAGGTCAGGCTCCAGGTGTTCGCCGATCGGTACACCTGGACCTTCTTGAGCTTCACCGTCAGGGTGGCAGGTGAGCCCGTGGTTCCGTCTCGGCCACGCCCCGAATCCTTCTGATGCGTTTCGATGTTTCCATGCCACACCGTCGGGAAGGCCGAGGCACCCGATACAGCGAGTGACGGCGGATCACATCGCACGCCTCGTTCTAGTGACACCGGTCGAGGCGGCTCCGACCAGGAGCCAGGGGGTGCTAGGCCGCGCGTGCCCTCTCGTCCGCGAGCGCGGCGAGGCGCCGGGCGAACGCGGGCGTCAGAGCAGCGTCGACCCATTCGGCGGCCTCCTTCGACAGCATGCCGACGACCCGCTCGGCGAGATCACGCCCGAGCGTGTCCGCGAGCCTGTCGACGACCGGAGCGCGACGGTCGCCGCTACCGCCGTCGAAGCGAGCTACGTCTCCGAGCAGGCGGTCGGAACGAGCAGTCGAAATGTCCACGAGCTCGGCGGCACGGCTCATACGACGATTCTGCCTCGAACCGACCGAGCTGCACATCCCTGGCGCGAGGGAATGGCCGTGCCCGGAAGAGGCACACGGAGTCTCGACCCGGGGATTCAGCAGTCACCCCACACGCAGGAGGGCGATCAGCCGTGCCACGTGAGGTCAGCCCGCGGTGATGTAGTCGTTCAGGAACTGGATCTCGAACGACTGCAGCTTCGACTTGAACTTCACGAGGTCGCCGATCGAGACGAGGCCCACGACCTTGTCCCCGTCGATGACGGGGATATGTCGGATGCGCCGGTCGGTCATCATCGCCATGCACTCGTCGACGGTCGTCTCGAGCGTGGCGACGACGAGCGGGGACGACATGATCTCGCGGATCGGCGCGTCCTCCGTGCGGCCTTCGAGCGTGACGCGCCGGAGATAGTCGCGCTCGGTGACGATCCCCGTCACCTCGCCGCGCTCGGTCACGAGGAGCGAGCCGACGTTGCTCCCGACCATGCGCTCGACGGCTTCGAGCACGGACGCGTCCGCGTCGATCTCCAGGACCTCGGAGCCCTTCTCCTCGAGGATCTCGGCCAGTCTGTTCACAGTCATCGCCTACCCCCCGAATGACCCGATCAAACCTGGACAAGGGCGCAGCCGACCTGTCGAGCATGACGCGCCAATCGCTGCCGGAGCTCGCGTCGATCCGCCGGGAGGTCGGAGTGCTGCCGATGACTCCGGAACTACCGACGAACGGGCCGCCGCGCTTCCGCATCTACAGGGGTGAGCAACACGATCGGGATCGGTCGCGTCGTGCGTTCCCGATAACGGGCGTACCCCGGGTAGGTCTCCGTCACGAGCGGCCACAGCCTGCTGTGCTCCTCGGCGGTCGCAGCCCTCGCCGTCACCTTCGAGGTCGTCCCACCGATCAGCACACTCGCCCGGGGATCGCGCTGGAGGTTGAGCCACCACGCGGGCGGCAGGTGGGAGCCTCCGAAGGACCCGATCACGACGAGGTCGCCACCGTCCCGGAAGTAGGTGAGCGTGGCCGTCCGCTCCCTGCCCGATACGCGCCCGGTCGTCGTGAGGAGCAGCACGGGCATCCCGGCAATACGATCGAGGATGCGGCCCCGGCCGATGCGGTAGGCGCGCGCATGGATGCGCGACAGCCCGCGGATCAGGAAGCGTCGGGCTCGTTCGCGGGTCCAGGTCACCCCGGCCACTGCTCCATCCTGGGCCATTCGTCCCCAGGAGGCGCGCAAGCGAGAGCGACCGCCACCTGCCGGGGGACGAGCTCTTCTATTCGCCGGTGATCCGGCGAAGGCGTCGCTGCTGCTCGAGCAGCTCTGTGCGGAGCCGGTACAGCGGTGCCGGGCAGTTCTGTCCGAGCGCTGTGGAGATGGCCTCGTAGTCAGCGAGCGTCAGCGGTGCTTCGACCGTGATCTGCCGCTCGATCGCGTCTGCGATGCTGGCCGCGGTCTCCGGATAGCCCTCGTTCTCGAGGATCTCCGAGAGCAGACGAGCGACGGGCGCTCCCAGCCGTACGCCGACGATCCGCATGTCGAGACGCTACCGGACTGGACGAGCCCCTCGCGCACGCACCACCGGTACCTGCTCGTGAGCGCCCAGACGTGCGCGAAGACCCGTGCTGCTAGCTCTGGAGCTGAACACCCGCGACGATCTCGACGGCGATGATCGTGGCGGCGACCCAGTCGACGACGAGGCAGAACGGGGGCCACCAGCGCGTGTTCGCAACGAACCGACTCCGGTGCTGCCAGAGATCCTTGAGCCCGTGCCCCGCGAGGCCGAGGACGAGCAGCCACGGCGTCGTGATGGCTGCGGCAGCGACGAGGACGAAGAGCGCTGCGACGTTCGTCTCGACCGCGATCACAACCCAGCGACCGTCGGCAACCGCGAAGCCGATGTAGATCGACGCGATCAGCGCCAAGCCTAGGGCGTACACCGTGGCCGCATCGAGCCACCAGAGGGCGAGCGGTGATGCTGCCTGGATCCCCCCGACCACGAGGCCCCACAGGACCGGCCCACGGATGTTGCCGGCGCCTTCGTGCGCGTCGAGAGTCCCGCCGGCTGGGGCGTCACTCACGGCTCGACGTCGAAGCCGAACATCATCCCGCTCTCGTGATGCTCGGCAATGTGGCAGTGCGCCATCCAGCGGCCCGGATTCGTGACATCGAGAAGGATGTCGACCGTCTCGCCGGTGCGGACGAGCACGGTGTCCTTCCAGACGAGGTTCGGCTCCTCGACGCCCTCGCGTGCCAGAACGAGGAAACGCCCGGCGCCGTGGACGTGGAACGGGTGCGGCATCGGATGATCGGAGTCCATCTCGTTGACGAGGCGGATCTTGACCCGGTCTCCCACCCGGAACTTCCAGTCGATCGCGGCGTTCGCCGCGCCCGTGTCGCGGTCGACGAGCTTCCAGCGCATGTTCTCCGCAGTCGTGCGTCGGTTCACCTCGACCATGTCGTCCTCCCACTCGATGCCCTGCGCATGCTCGTGGCCGTGTTCGTGGGCGCCAGAGCCCGTGCTCTGGTGCGTCGAGTGTCCCTCGTCGCGATGCTCGTCGTGAGCTGCGTGCATGTCGTGCCCCGCGTGCTTCGAGGTGTCGACGAGGTGTGCCGGAACGAGCTTCATGCCGCACTCCGGGCACCGATCGGGTGAGTCACTGACGACGTGTGGGTGCATCGGGCATACGTAGCTCGTCGGAGGTGCCTCGACCGGAAGCAGCTTCATCCCGCACTCGGGGCAGCGTCCCGGCTCTTCCCTGACGACGTCCGGATGCATCGGACAGGTGTAGACGGCCCCTTCTGGGGTGTCGAAGTCCATCTCCGCGACGAAGGCGAGCGTCTTGTCCGGCACTGCATCCAGGAAACGAGCCGTTCGTTCGCGCTCCGCCACGAGGTCGTCGTTCGTGCGTAGCACCGCGAACTGCTCCGTGAGCGCCGGCTCGACCGGTTCCTCACTCACGGTGATCGAAGCCAGTCGATACGAGCGAGCGGGCGTTCGGTGCTCGAGGACGTGGTCGCCCGAGTGTTCGAACAGGACGTCGACCACGACCCGCTCCGACGGCGAAAGCAGGACCTCGTCGACGAAGCTCTCGTGCTCGCAGTGCCCGCTGTCACCGCCCACGAGCTTCATTCGAGCTCCAGGCAACGTCACGTTGAACACGCGGGTGTTGGCAGTGTTGGTGAGGTAGAAGCGCACGACCTCGCCGCGGCTAGCGGTCAGCGCGAGGTCGGGATCTCCCGAGACGAGCATGACGTTGCCGAACCGGCCCATCGCCACGTGCGTCGTCTCCGTGGCGCTGAAGCCGGCGATCTTCCCGTCCTCGACGAGGACGTCGTCCAGCGTGAGGAACAGCTCGCGGTTGACCGGCGGCCAGTAGCCCGGATCGGCCGGGACCACGTGGATGTTCCCGTACAGCCCCAGCTCCTGGCCGTAGTCCTCGCGGATGTGAGGGTGGTACCAGTACGCGCCGGGATCGGGGACGTGCACCTGGTACGTGAAGGTCTCCCCGACGGGGATTGGCGCCTGCGTGTCGTGTGTCCCGTCGTAGCGGTTCTCGAGCCGCAAGCCGTGCCAGTGCACCGTCGCCTCGAGATCGCCCTCGTTCGTCACGTTTACCGTGACGGTCGCGCCTTCGGGGACCTTCAGCGTCGGGCCCGGAATCGAGCCGTTGTAGGCGAGCATGCGCACGTCCGCGTCGCCGATTCGCTTGACGACCGGCCCGATGTGAAGCTCGGTTGTATCGCCGTCTGCGAGCTCGACGACGCTGGGAGCGACCGCGCGCGGAAGGCCGCTCGTGTCGGTGGGGAAGTCGCCCGCTTGGCGCTCGGCCGTCTCGTGAGTCTCCTCGTTCATGGGAGTCACGCTCCTCGACGCGCTCCAGCCGCGTCGGCTTCCACTCCAACCCCGACGGGGCGCTCGTCCGCCGATGCGGCGATCCGCCCAGCGATGAACTCGGCGTCATCCTTGACCCAGCCGAGCAGCGCCGAGCCCCGAGTGTGCTGCCAGGTCAGCCCAAGGAAGAACAGACCGGGATGGGCGGTGACTCCGCGTCGATGGAGCACGCGGCCGTCCTGATCGAAGACCGGAACGTCGATCCAGCCGTAGTCAGACCGGTAGCCCGTCGCCCAGATGACGGCATCGACGTCGAGCTCACTCCCGTCCGCGAAGGTCACCGTGCGGTGCGATGCGCCCACGACACGCGGCTCGACCGCAACACCGTGGCGCTTTGCGTCACGTGTGCTCGAGCCGATCAGCGTGTCCCGATCTCGCGCGCGACGCCCAACTCGCGACTCCACCGTCTTCTCGATGAGTCCCGTCTTCGTCAGCCACCAGAAGAGGTCGCGTCCGAGCACTCGCTGCGGCAACGGCGTCTGCCGAGACCCGATCGCAAGGTGAACCGAACGCGTAGCGGACAGCTCTTTGGCGATCTGGAACCCGGTATTGCCGCCGCCCACGACCACGACCGTGCCATCCTGAACGTCGCTCGGACGCCGGTACCCCGTGCTGTGCATCTGGACGACGTCCGGCGCGAGGTCGGCGGCGAAGGCGGGCACGTTTGGGGCCTGGAAGGGCCCCGTCGCGACGACGACGTTCTCGGCCCCGACGGAGTGCGTCCCGATGTCGAGGACGAAGCCTGCGGCCGCTGCGCGAAGCGACTGCACCCGGGCGTTCAGCTGGACGGGCAGGTCGAAGGTCGACGCGTACCGCTCGAGATAGCCGACGACCTCGTCCCGCCCGGGATAGCCGTCGGGGTCGCCGGGGAAAGGAAGGCCGGGAAGGCCGTCGTAGCGGCGCGGAGTGAACAGCACCAGCGAGTCCCAGCGACTACGCCACGCAGAGCCGAGCGATTCGCCGGCCTCGAGGATCGTGAAGTGCCGGCCGCCCTTCCCGAGGAAGTACCCCATGGCCAGCCCTGCCTGCCCCGCGCCGATCACGGCGACGTCGAAGCGGCCCTCGTCGCCTCGTCCCATCTCGTCCGTCATGTTCGCTCTCACTCCTCACGGGTCGGATCGGGGGTCCGTCAACAGCCCTGCCCGGAGCGCGCATCCTCAAACCTGCCGACGCCGGTGCTCGGAACGACGTCCTCGAGGTCGGCGGTTTGAATCTTCGCTTGGAGGCTATGCTCCCGGGTACCCGCTGCCGTCTGAAGCGGGCTGCAGTGACAACGAGGAGGTAGGTAGATGCGCAACGCACTCGCAGCATCTGCAGCATTCCTCAGTCTCGCGCTACTCACGGTGGTAGTCGGTGCCGCGACTGCGCAGGCGAGGACCGAGAAGGCCCAGGTGACAAACGTCACGCTGTCGGGGTGGTCGGCCGGGAAGACGGAGGACGACCTCTTCCAACAGGTCGTCGACACGTTCAACAAAACGCACCCGAACATCCACGTCGACTACTCGGTTATCAACGGCGACTACACCACGGCGATGACTGCGCGCTTTGCCGCGCAGAATCCGCCGGACGTCTTCTACGTCGACTCGGCTCGCCTCTCGACGTGGGCGAAGCAAGGCGTTCTTCAGCCGCTGAACTCGTACATCAAGGTGAGCAAGTACGACACGAGCAAGTTCTATCCCGGCCTCCTCGACACGTTCAAGGTCGGGAAGAACTACTACGGGTTCCCGAAGGACTGGTCGCCCCTCGCGGTGGAGATAAACACGGCCATGTTCGCGAAGGCCGGGATCAAGAAGGCCCCCCGGACCTGGGCCGAGCTGACGGCTGCTGCCCAGAAACTCGCTTCCTCCAACGCGGTGCCCGGCGGAAAGCCGATCTGTCTCAACCCCGACTGGGCCCGGTTGCTCGCGTTCATCTACCAGAACAAGGGCTCGCTCGCGAACGTGCAGTCGCCGGCGGTTGCCGCGGCCGTGAACTTCTACGTGGGGCTGATCAAGAAGGGTCTTGCTGCGACGCCGACCCAACTCGGGGTGGGCTGGCCGGGCGAGGCGCTCGGCAAGGAGAAGGCGGCGATCATCTTCGAGGGCAACTGGGTGATGCCGTACATGCCGGCGAACTTCCCGCAGGTGAAGTTCAGCGTTGGCCCGATGGTGAAGGGCAAGGTCAACGCAAACCTCGGGTTCACCGTGTCGTACTCGCTGGCGAAGGCTTCGAAGAACAAGCAGGCCGCCTGGACGGTGTTGAGCTGGCTGACCGGCAGGGTCGGGATGCAGACCTGGATGAACTACGGCTTCTCACTCCCCTCGCGCTCGGACGTGAAGGCAAAAGGCGGGCGGCAGGCTTTCCTTGCCGCGGGGCCGTTCTCACGCGGTTGGGCATTCCCCAACTTCGATGCGACCTACACGATCATGAACAACGACCTGCAGGCTGTGATCAACGGCTCGATGACGACGTCGCAGATGCTTGCACACGTCGCGTCGTCCTTGAAGGGCTAGACGGACGATCTCTCGACCCCCCTCCGCGCGGCGCTGGCCGCGCGGAGGGGTAGGACTCGATGGCGACCACGACCGAGACGAGCCCCTCCCGAAAGCGAGACTCACTCCTCGGGGCCCGTGTCCGCGAGGCCGGCTGGGGCTATGCCTTCGTCGTGCTACCGATGGCGATCTTCGGGATCTTCTTCATCTACCCACTCGGGTACGCGATCTACATCAGCTTCTACGAGTGGGGGATACTCGGGAAGGTCCCGGGCGCCGGCAACGTCGGCGCCGAGAACTACCGCACGCTCTTCGACGACCCGATCTTTCGCCGAGCGGTTCGGAACACGATCGAGTTCACACTCGTCGTCGTGCCCCTTGAGATGGCGCTCGGTCTGCTGATCGCGCTCGTGATCAACGCGAGGATCCGCGGGCGCCTCTTTTTCCGCTCGGCGTTCTACTTCCCCTCGCTCGTCTCCTCGGCTGCGATCACCGCGATCGCGATCTACATCCTCAACGCGAACGGACTCCTGAACGCGATCATCGGCGGTCACCAAGCCTGGTTCGGCGACCCGAGTACGGCGCTCTGGTCGATCGTGGGCCTCAACGCGTGGACGACGGCGGGCACGGTGATGCTCTTCTACCTCGCCGCGCTCCAGTCGATCTCGACCGACGTCTACGAGGCGGCGGCGATCGACGGGACGAGCACCTGGCGCACGTTCTGGCGGATCACGTTCCCGCTGCTCAAGCCGGCGCACTTCTTCGTGCTCGTCGTCTTCGGCATCGGGGCGCTCAAGATCTTCGACCAGTCGTTCATCGTCTCCGGCGGCACGGGCGGGCCCGTCTACTCGACCTACACGGTCGTCCTCTACATCTACAACGAGGCGTTCAAGTCCGCCAACTTCGGCGTCGCTGCGTCCGCCGGCGTCGTGATGTTCGTTGCGATCCTTCTCCTCACGCTGATCCAGCGCGCCACAGTCGGCCGGGCGGACATCGGGTGATGCTCCAGACGTCCGCCTCCGCGGAGCCATACCTCCCGCCTCGCGCACGTTCTGCAATCGTCGGCAAGATCGTCCTCTACGGCCTGCTCACGGCCATCGCCCTGCTCTACTTCACGCCGTTCATCTGGACGATCTCGACCTCGTTCAAGACGCTCCCCGATACGGCCAACTTCAACTTCATCCCGCACCCCTTCACGACTGCGGCGTGGAAGAGCGTGTGGACGGAGTACGACTTCAAGCGCTACGCGCTCAACAGCCTCTTCCTGGCCGTCGTCATCACCGCACTGAACCTCTTCCTCGCCGCGCTCGGCGGCTACGCCTTTGCGCGGCTGCGGTTCCCGGGTCGGGAGATTCTCTTCCTGCTGGTGCTCGGGACGCTGATGATTCCGGACCAGCTGCGTCTCATTCCCGTCTTCGTGATGCTCACGAACTGGCATCTGATCGGGAACTTCTCGGGCTACATCCTGATCAGCCTCGTCTCGGCTGTGAACCTCTTCTTCATGCGCCAGTACTTCCTCACCATCCCACGGGACTTCGAGGAGGCGGCCAAGCTCGACGGGGCCGGCTACTTCAAGACCTTCTGGCGCGTGATGCTTCCGCTTGCGGCGCCCGCGATCGCGGCTCTCGCGATCCTCCAGTTTCAGGGGACGTGGAACGACTTCTTCTGGCCGCTGATCCTCTTCGGGCAGGGCAACGAGAACCTGTACACGATGCAGCTCGGGCTCGTGCAGTTCACGTTCACGTACCAGACGCTGTGGCCCCAGCTCATGGCCGGGAGCATCATCGCGATCCTGCCGATCCTCGTCATCTTTCTCGTCTTCCAGCGCTTCTTCGTCGCAGGGGTCACGGCTGCGGGGATCAAGGGATGAGGCCGAGGGACGCTCTGGTGCTTGCGCTGCGGGATTTCTACGCCAACTCGTGGCGCCTCGTCGCGCTGAACGCCGCGCTCGGGCTCGTCCTCGTCGCGAGCATTCTGGCTACTCTCGCCCTGCCGATCGCGGTCGTGCTCGTCGCGGCCGTAGGCCCTCCGGCCGCCGTCATCGTCCACTGCTCGGTGACGCTCGTGCGAACCGGGGATCTCGCGTTCGCCGACGCCTGGGAGGGACTGCGACTGCACTGGCGGCGCGGCTTCGTCCTCTCCGTCCTCGGCTGCGCGCTCATCGGGCTCGGTGCTGTAGCCCTCCGCTTCTACGGCGCCTCCGCAATCTGGCCACTCGCGTTTCTGACGCTGTACGTCCTCGTCCTGCTCGGGATCTACGGGCTCGTCCTGTGGACGCTCGCGATTGCCGAGCCGGATCGCGGCCTGCGCGCAGCTGCCCGGGAGGCGGCAACGCTCGTCGCCACGCGGCCCGGTGCGACGCTTGTGCTCGGGCTCGCGCTGCTTCTCGTCAACCTCGCCGGCATCGCTGCCGCGATCATGCCGTTCCTGACGTTGACCGTCGCGTACACCTTCCTCGCCACCGCGCATTTCGTCCTGCCCTCGCCGACCCTCGAGGAGGCCGACTGATGGCCACGATCACCTACGAGCACGTGACGAAACGCTTCGACGAGACGACTGCCGTCGACGATCTGAACATCGACGTCGTCGACGGGGAATTCCTCGTCCTCGTCGGTCCGTCCGGCTGCGGGAAGACGACTGCGCTGCGGATGCTCGCCGGGCTCGAGGACGTGACCGAGGGGAGGATCCTCATCGGCGAGCGGATCGTCAACAACGTCGCTCCGGGGAAGCGCAACATCGCAATGGTGTTCCAGTCGTATGCGCTCTACCCGCACATGACCGTGTACGGCAATCTCGCCTTCAGCCTCAAGAACTTCGGCGTCTCGAAGCAGGAGATCGAACGGCGCGTCCGTGAGGCCGCCGAGATCCTCGAGCTCGACCCGCTGCTGAAGCGCAAGCCCAAGCAGCTCTCCGGGGGGCAGCGCCAGCGGGTTGCGCTCGGCCGCGCGATCGTCCGCGAGCCGGCGGCGTTCCTCATGGACGAGCCCCTCTCGAACCTCGACGCGGCCCTGCGTGTCCAGACGCGGGCAGAGATCCTGAAACTCCAGGACCGCCTAGGAACCACGACGATCTACGTTACGCACGATCAGATCGAGGCGATGACCATGGGCGACAGAATCGCCGTGATGAATCTGGGTGTCCTCCAGCAGATCGGCCCGCCGAAGGATCTCTACTTACGGCCCGCGAACACCTTCGTCGCCACCTTCATCGGGTCGCCCGCGATGAACCTCCTCCCCTCCGGTGCCCTTGGCGTCGGAATCGGGGGTTCCGGCCAGCTCGTCGGGTTCCGGCCAGAGCATGTGCAGCTCGGAGACGGCAAGCCGGACTGCGCGCACTGCGACGCCACGGTCGAGGTCGTCCAGTACCTCGGGGACGAGCAACTCGCGTACCTGCGGCTCGATGGCGCCGAGGTCGTCGCCAAGCTCCCCCTCGAGGCACGGCTCGAGCCGGGCCGTCAGGAGCGGTTCGCCGTCCCGCTGCGCGACCTGCTGCTCTTCGACGCAGAGACCGGCGACGCGGTCGGAACTGCTGCCTGAACGTCTGACGCGGAATCAGCGGGCATGCGCCGAGTCGTCACCGGCTTGCTGCGACGCATTCGAGCCCGGGGACGGCGAGGCAGCCCCAGGTCGGAGGAGCGAGCGAGTATCTCCACGTCCCGGAGTCGGGCGCGAAGTCGACCTCCGGGGCGCGGTAGGCGGCAAACGAGTAGTCGAAGCCCGAGCCGGCGATCCCGAGGGCGTCCGTGGTCGTCGTCGCCGTGAGGTGGCCGTTCACGTAGGTCGAGGTCGCAGCGGAGGAGCTCGTGCACGAGAACGCCGATCCCGTCCACGTGCAGAGCCGGGTCGAGCCGTTCCAGAGGCGTTGGACGAGGCGCTCGGTTCCGCTCTGCGAGCCGGTCGACGGGTTCATGTCCGTGTCGAACCGCGCCTCGATGACGCTTCCGGTCGCCAGCGCGGGCTCGTTCGCCACCTCGACCGTGATGAAGACGACCGATTCCGGCCACGGGTGGAGGAGTGCGACGTTCGTGACGTCGGGCGCGTTCGTCACGTCCCCGAGTGGGTCCGCGGGCGGGCTGGTGACCACATCGGCGGAGCTCGCTGCGGGGACGAAGACCGCGGCGAGGGCGACCAAGGTCGCGAGCGCGAGGCGGGCGGTCAGGGCTCAGCTCCCGAGCGGGGTGATGAGCCGGCGGTAGGCGGCCCGGCTGCGCGGCTTGTTCGCGAGGTCCCAGGGCGACCCGGCGTCGCCGTTGAAGTAGGAGAGGAGCTCGATGCGGCCGTGGCCTCGCACGAAGGCCGCCATGCGCTCGACGAAGGCGGGGTCGTCGATGCCCCAGAGCCCCCACTCGGCGATCGCGAACGGCTTGTTCCGGTGGGCCGCGTACAGGTCGTCGTTCGCGTCCCAGGCGGCGTTGTACCCCTGGTCGTACAGGTCGTTTGCGACGACGTCGACGTACCGGTCGCCCGGGTAGTACGCGTGCGCGCGGTTGGCCGGGATGTCGGGGTTGCCGTAGCCCTGCGGATTCCAGACGATCCGCGCTTCCGTGACGGGAAGGTCTCCCGACACGCCGGGGAGGCCGAGCTTGCGGAGGCGCGCGTTGAGCTGCCTCGCAGGCCCGCCGTGCGCGAGGAGCCAGATCCGGGCGAACGCCTTCCGGAACGCGGCGGTCGAGTAGCGTGGCCCGCGCGAGGAGCCGTCCCGGTTGAACGCGCAGTACTCGTTCCAGGCGCCGTTCATCTCCGGCAGCGGCCGGACGTACACGCGCTGACCGAACTGCGCGATCGCGCTGTTCAGCGCCAGCAGGAACGTGTCGCCCTTGCCCTGGGCGATGTCGAGCGGGGTGACGATCCCGCCCGTCTTCACGGCGAGCATCGGCACCGGAGCGTGGTTGGCGATGACCTTCGCGATCGACTGCGGCTGGTGCCAGCCGATGAACGAGTGGCGCACGGTGGTCTGCTGCCCGGTGAGGCGCGCGAAGCGCGGGGCATCCCCGGCGAGACCGAGCTGCGTCCGGGTGACGTCGGCCGCGTCCGGCGATCCCGAGGCGCCGGGCGCCGCCCACGCCACGAGCACGGCGCTGACTCCTGCTGCGACGAGCCGGAGACCTGAGCGCATCGCAGCGAGACTAGGCCCCGGGCCGCGGCGAGTCAATGTCCGCCGCGCTCGCCGGAGGGAGGGGGCTCGCCGGCTCGCGGTCAGCCGGGGTCGGGTCGACCTCGTCGCGCCCGACGCGCTTGGCGGCCTCGCCGGCTATGGAGATGAGGACGGCGCCGCCGAGGGCGAGGGCGAGGCCGACGATCCCGAGCGCGATGTGCCAGCCCGGCCTGCTCCAGCGCTCGTCCAGCAGGAGCGTCCCGACGAGGATGCCCACGACCGGATTGGCGACGGAGACCGTGGCGACCGAGGGCGCGAGCTTCCCGGTGGCGAGCGAGACCTGCTGGAGCACGAACCCGAGGACGCCGACGATCGCCAGGACGTACGCCTCCCAGTGCGACAGCATCACGCCCACACCCTCGTGCAGGTAGTCGAGGGTCGGCTTCGTCAGCGAGGCCGAGAGGCCGAACAGGATTCCGGCCACGGTGCCGTAGACGGCCGCCCGCGTCGTGGCCGTGGCGTCGCCGCGTCCGCCGAGCGCCAGCAACACCACGCACAACCCACCGAGCACTGAGATGGCGATCGCCCACTCGCGACCGGGTGCGTTCTCGTTGCCCCCTGCGGGGTCGGCGAAGTAGGTGAAGAGGGCGAGGCCGAGCACGATCACCGCGGCGCCGCCGATCTCTCGCCGCCCGACGCTCTGTCGAGTCAGGAAGTACCCGAGCGGGAGGGCGAACACCACGGTGGTGACGAGGAGCGGCTGCACGATCGAGAGCCGCCCGCGGTCGAGCGCCGCCGCCTGGAACAGGTATCCGGCGAGCAGGGCCAGCGTTCCGACGAGCCACGCGGCCTGACGCACGAGCCGGAGCAGGGATTCGGGGCTGCCCAGGGAGATGCCGCCGAGCTCGAGAGCGCCCCTCTGCTGCAGCGTCGCCGCCAGCGCGAAGAGGAAGGCGGCGATCAGCGCGAGTGTCGCGGCCATGTCGCGCTATCCGAGCGCGGTCACGTGCATGGAATGCATCGCGCGTGACCCTAGACCGTCACCCGCGGCCAGACAAGACGGATCGACGCCGCGCGCAGCCGTGCGCGGAGAGCCGGGGTCGCTGCGCCTAGCTCGTCGGCGGCGACTCGGGCTCGTCCGAGGCCCCGGTCCGCCGGTAGACGCCCGCCTCGCGTGCGAGCAGACGCTCGTCCACGAGGAAACGCCGGAGCGACGCGACGTCGTCGTAGACGCCGAGCAGGATCCCGTTGACCTCCTTCTCGGCGTACTCCCTGCCGGGCTCGAAGCGGCCCGCGACCCACTCCAGGACGAGCCGGCGCTTCGCGTCGCGTGCCGGGAGCGCGCGGATCCGGCCGTCCTCGGTGAGGAAGTTGCGGGCGACCGCGGCCTGCTCCGACGTCGCGCCCTCCGGCGTCGCCCTGCGGCGCGGGGTGGAGGACGCGCGAGCGGCGTCGGCGAGCACGCGGAGGTCGACCGCCAGCCCGGTCTCCTCCTCGCGCACCAGGCGAGCACCGATGAGGCGCGCGAGCGCTCGAGCGGCCTCGTCGTCCGCGAGCCCGGCGCGCGCTGCGACGTCGCGGACGCTCGAGGCGCCGAGCGCCACCGCGGCGAACGCGCGCATGCGCTTCTCGTCGGCGAGCCTCCCGAGCACGAGCGCCGGTGGCGGAGCGGCGGGCATGGAGGAACGGTAGCTCGCGCGAGCGGGCCGGGGCCAGGCTCCGGCTCCGCGGGCTTCCCACGCCGCTCCCGGGGTCGTAGAGTCCGCTGCATGGCCAGCGAGGCGGTTGGGTCGCCGCCGGTTGCTGCGGCGGCCTTCGACAATCCAGAGGCGTACATCGCCCGCGACCGGAGGCGTGCCCTCGCCTCTGGTGTCGAGCTTCCCGACCGCGTCTTCGGCGCGGCGCTCTTCGCGGACATCTCGGGGTTCACCCCGCTCACGGAG
The DNA here is from genome assembly GCA_963750595.1 of uncultured Actinomycetes bacterium. Classification (GTDB taxonomy): domain Bacteria; phylum Actinomycetota; class Thermoleophilia; order Gaiellales; family Gaiellaceae; genus GMQP-bins7. The sequence continues at coordinate 571,960 of CAVVRG010000006.1, forward strand.
GCGCTCGCCGGGGAGCTCGGCCCGCAGCGCGGCGCCGAGGAGCTCACCCGCAACCTCGACCGGATCTTCCACGCGATCATCGCCGAGCTCGACCGCTTCGGCGGCGAGGTCATCTACTTCAGCGGCGACGCGATCACGTGCTGGGTCGACGGCGACGACGGTACGAGGGCCACGGCGGCGGCGCTCGCGATGCAGGACGCGATGGGGGAGGTGGGGGAGGTCGCGACCCCCGGCGGCCAGACGGTGCGGCTGGCGATGAAGGTCGCCGTCGCCGTGGGGCCGGCGCGCCGCTTCGTCGTCGGCGATCCGGACATCCAGCTCATCGACGTGCTGGCAGGGCGGCTCGTCGACGAGCTCGCCGCGGCCGAGCACCTGGCCGGTCAGGGGGAGGTCGTGCTCGACGAGTCCGCGCTCGACGCCCTCGGTGAGCGCATCGAGGTGGCCGAGGCCCGCACCGACGAGGGGAGCGGGCGCACCGTCGCTCTCGTTGCGGGCCTGGTGGAGGCGGCGAACGAGTCACCGGCGGCGGAGCCGGACCATCCGCTCCCGGAGGAGCTCGTGCGGCCGTGGCTCCTTCCGGCCGTCTACGAGCGGCTCCGGACCGGGCGCGGCGAGTTCCTCGCCGAGCTCCGCCCGGCCATCCCCGTCTTCGTGCGCTTCACCGGCATCGACTACGACGCGGACGACGACGCGATCGAGAAGCTCGACAGCTTCGTCAGGCGGGCGCAGAGGATCTTCGCCGACTACGGCGGCAACCTCCTCCAGCTGACCCTCGGTGACAAGGGCGCCTACCTGTACGCGGTGTTCGGCTCCCCGCATGCTCACGAGGACGACGCGTCGCGCGCGGTGGCAGCCGCCCGGGAGATCCTCGAGCTCGACCGGATCACGGACGCTCGCGAGATCCAGGTCGGCATCGCCCACGGCCGGACCCGCAGCGGCACCTACGGCCATGCAATGCGCCGCACGTTCGTCTGCCTCGGCGACGCAGTGAACCTCGCGGCTCGGCTCATGTCCAAGGCGCCCCCAGGACGTGTCTTCGTCGCCGAGGCGGTGCGGGAGCAGAGCGGTGACGCGTTCACCTGGGAGCGACTGCCCGACATGGCGGTCAAGGGAAAGGCGGAGCCGATCTCCGTCTTCTCGGCGACCGGGCAGGCTCGCGGCGCCGTACGACGTCGCACCAGGTATCAGCTGCCGATCGTCGGCCGCCGGGTCGAGCTCGAGACGCTGGGGGCGGCTCTCGCCCGGGCGCACGAGGGGAACGGCGCGATCGTCGGCATCTCCGCCGAGGCGGGAGTGGGCAAGTCGCGTCTCGTCGCCGAGTTCGTGCGACGGGCGCGGCGGCGTGGCAACGTCGTCGCGTTCGGCGAGTGCCAGGCGTTCGGGGCGAACACGAGCTACGGCGTCTGGCGGGAGATCTGGCGGAGCCTCCTGCGTCTCGAGGACGACGACCCGGAGGACGCGCAGGTGGCGACGCTCGAGCGCGAGGTCGCGAAGATCGACGAGGGACTCGTCGCGAGAGCGCCGCTGCTCGACGTCGTGCTCGGGATCACGATCCCTGACAACGAGCTCACCCGCTCGTTCGAGGCCGAGCTCCGCAAGACGTCGCTCGAGGCGCTCCTCGCCGACTGCCTGCGCGCCCGGGCGGCCGCCGAGCCGCTCGTGCTCGTGCTGGAGGACTGCCACTGGATCGACCCGCTCTCCCGCGATCTGCTCGAGGTCGTCGCTCGAGCAGCGGAGCCCCTTCCTGTGCTCGTCGTGCTCGCGTACCGGCCGGCTGCCGAGCCGGGGGGCGGGCTCGGCCTCCCGACGACCGGCAGCTTCTCGGAGCTCGCCCTCGACGAGCTCGAGCCGGCCGAGGCCGAGCTCCTGATTCGCTCCAAGGTCGAGCAGCTGGCCGGAGCGGGAACGGAGCCCCCGCCGACGCTCGTGGAGCTCGTCATCGCGCGTTCGCAGGGGAACCCGTTCTACGTCGAGGAGCTCCTCAACTACATCCGCGGGCAGGGCGTCGAGCTCGAGGACGAGGCGGCGCTGCGGAAGCTGCGTCTCCCCGAGAGCCTGCATAGCCTCGTGCTGAGCCGGGTCGACACCCTTTCGGAGGCGCCGAGACGGACACTCAAGGTCGCGAGCGTCGTCGGCCGCGCCTTCCGCGCGCCGTCCCTGCCCGAGATCTACCCGGAGCTGGGCGGCCTCGAGGACGTCCGCGAGCACCTCGGAGCCCTACGCTCCCTCGACCTCGTGACGCTCGACCAGGAGGCGGACGAGTCGTACCTCTTCAAGCACGTGGTCACGCAGGAGGTCGCGTACGAGAGCACCCCGTACGCGTTGCGGGCGGACCTGCACGAGCGCGTCGGCGGGTACATCGAGGCGTCGGAGCCGGATGCCGTCGACCGGAACCTCGACCTCCTCGCGCACCACTACTGGCTGAGCGAGAACGAGCCGAAGAAGCGGGACTACCTCGTGCGCGCCGGAGACGCGGCGCAGGCGAACTACGCGAACGCGGCGGCCATTGACTACTTCGAGCGCGTCGCGCCGTTGCTCGAGGGATCCGAGCGCTGGCGCGTCACTCGGAGCCTGGGCGAGGTGCGCGAGGTGGCGGGGGACTGGCCCGGCGCGGAGAGCGCGTACCGGGACGCGCTCGCTCTGGCCACCAACGACGAGGACGTCGCCGCTTCCGCCTGGACCGAGACGTCGCTCGCGGATCTCTTCCGCAAGCGAGGCGACTACGACGAGGCGTCCCAGACGCTCGAGGCGGCGCGTGCGGGGTTCGATGCGCTGGGAGACAAGGTCGGGACGGGACGCGTCCTGCAGCTGGCCGGGACCGTTGCTGCGACGCGCGGCGACTTCGAGACCGCGCGACGCGACCTCGAGGCGAGCCTCGAGATCCGCCGCGAGCTCGGCGACAAGGCGGCGATGGGCGCGCTTCTGTCCAACCTCGGGGTCATGGCCGAGTACGACGGCGACTACGAACGCTCGCGCGCCCTCCACGAGGAGGGCCTCGCCCTCCGGACGGAGGCAGGCGACAAGGGTGCGGTCGCGATCTCGCAGATGAACCTCGGCAACGTGCTGCTCCTCCTCGGCCGGGTCGACGAGGCACGCGCCTGCCAGGAGGAGAGCCTCCGACTACGTCGCGAGACCGGGGACCCGTGGATGATCGCTCTGGGAGAGCACAACCTCGGCATCCTCACGCGCTCGCAGGGCGAGCTCGACGCAACGCGAGAGCTCTTCGCGGGCGCGCTCGCCGTCTACCGCGAGCACGGCGAGAAGTGGGCGCTCGCGTTCATGCTCGAGGATGTCGCCGTCGTCGCAGTGCTCGTGGGCGAGCCAGAGCTCGCGCTGCGTCTCGCAGGCGCGGGGGCCGCGCTGCGCGACGAGATCGGCTCTCCCCGCGGCCAGGCCGACCAGGAGGAGCTCGACACGCAGCTGGCACCGGCCAGGGAGGAGCTCGGCGAGCGCGCCGAGGAGGCCTGGGGTACGGGCGGGAAGCTCCCGCTCGACGAGGCGATCGGCCAGGCGCTCGCCTTCTGCGGCGGCGAGTAGCCAGCCGGATGGTCCAGGTCGAAGCCAGACCTCTTGTATTCGTGACGGTTGCGACTTAGAGTCCGCGCTACGTTGGCTGGGGGACAACTGCGGCGGGTGGGGAAGCTCGGGCGCGCGGCGACTGTCGCGCTCCTGGCGTCGTTCGTCCTCTGGATCCCGCCCGCGTACTCGGTGCCCATGACGTTCGTCGTGACGACGACGGCCGACGAGGCGGGCGTCTGCGACGCGAGCTGCAGCTTGCGAGAGGCCATGACCGCGGCGAACGCGAACGCAGGCGCGGACACGATCGAGTTCGACATCGTGGGCTCGGGAGTGCACACGATCGCCCCTACCAGCGGCCTTCCTTCGATCACTGACGGGGTCACAATCGACGGAACGACCGAGTCGGACTACGTTCCAGGGGGCGCGCCGCGTATCGAAGTCGACGGCGCCTCGGCCGGGCCGGCCCTAGGGTTGTTCGTCACCGCCGCCGGCACCACGATTCGCGGCCTGACCATCAACAGGTTCGAGGGGACGGCGATCCAGATCACAGCGGCTGCCTCGAACACCACCCTCGAGGCGAGCTACGTCGGGCTCAATGCCGCTGGCACCGCCGCAGCCGGAAACGCGAATGGGATCCACGCAGCGTCCACGGGTAACACGATCGGCGGGTCGACCGCCGACGAGCGGAACGTCATCGCCGGCAACACGGGCAGCGCAGTCGTCCTCCTCGGCGACTCCAATACCGTGCAAGGGAACTACATTGGCACGACGGCCGACGGCATGAGCGCTGTCGGCAACGTCGGCGGGATCGGCGTGAGCGGCAATGGGAACACGATCGGCGGAGCCAACGCGGGCGAGGGCAACGTCCTCTCGGGCGCGACAGATCTGTCCGGGGCAGGCGCCGGGGTGGAATTCTTCGGAGACGCGGCCAGCAACACCGTCGAGGGCAACCTCATCGGCACGAACAAGGACGGGACCGCTGCCATCCCGAACAGCCGCCGCGGGATCTACATCGACGCGGGTGCGAGCAACGTCGTCCGCGGAAACGTGATCTCAGGCAACAGCGGAGACGGAATCGACATCTTCGGAAACAGCGTGACGGTTCACGGGAACCTCATCGGGACGAACGCGTCGGGCACGGCAGCCCTGGCGAACGCCGGCTTCGGGATTCAGACGAGCGGCTCCGGGTCGGGGAACGTCATAGGTGGAACCACGGCTACTGCAGGAAACGTCATCTCGGGCAACAACATCGGCATCGCGCTCGGGAGCTCGAACAATCAGATCTTCGGCAACTCGATCGGGACGACGGCCGGCGGCGCGTCGCTCCCGAACCAGTTCGAGGGCATCGTGATCGCGAGCGGCAACGGGAACGTCATCGGCGGCGAGGGATCCGGAGAGCCCAACCGCATCCGCAACAACGGCGGTGACGGCGTCCAGACGTACTCGTCGGCGGGGACGGGCAACCGAGTGAGCGCGAACGAGATCGCGAACAACGGCGGCCAGGGGATCGACCTGAACGGCGACGGTGTGACCCCGAACGACGTCGGTGACGGGGACACCGGCCCGAACAACCTGCAGAACTTCCCGGTCCTCACGAGTGCGACCGGCGGCGCTTCGACCTCGGTGGGTGGCTCGCTCGACACCGCAGCAGGGACGTACCGGGTCGAGTTCTTCGCCAACACGGCGTGTGACGGGACGCACGGCGAAGGTGCGCGCTTCCTGGGCGGACGGAGCGTTCCTGCGGGCCCGTTCACCGCGACCGGTCTCGGGGCGACCTCGGCGGGCGAGGTCGTGACGGCGACGGCCACGGATGCGGCGGGCAGTTCGTCCGAGTTCTCGGCGTGCTTCACGGTTAGCGGGGGTGGTGGCGGCGCGACCTTCACAGTCCTGAACACGAACGACTCCGGCGCAGGCTCGCTGCGAGCCGCGATCACGGCGGCCAACGCCGCGCCCGGGCACGACGAGATCGAGTTCGACCTCGACAACAAGACCATCTCGCTGTCGTCGCCGCTGCCCCCGATCACAGACCCGGTCGACATCCACGGGATTAGCCTCCAATCCGGCAACGTGATCCTCGACGGGACCTCAGCCGGGAACGCGGACGGGCTCGTGCTGGGCATCGGATCGGGCGGATCGACGATCGAAGACCTCGAGATCCGCGCCTTCTCCAAGGTCATCGGCGACTCCGTTGCGATCAGGGTCGAGTCCGGTCAGAACCACCTCGAGGGAAATCTTCTGCACGACGTCGACGTGGGCGTCCTCGTGACCGGCGCCTCGGCGACCGGGAACGTCATCGGCGGCGACTCGTCGCTCGGCGATGGCAACACGGTCTGGACCTACCGCTTCGAGGGCGTTCGGCTCGAGGGGGCCGGCACCGGGAACCGGCTCTCCGGGAACACGGTCGGGGTCCCGCAGGGCGGAGTCACGGGGGTCCGGGTGGTGGACACGCCGGGGACGGCGATCTCCGCGCTGACGGTCGACGATCCCCCGAGCAACCCCGCGCACGTCCCCGGGCCGGGCGAGCTCTTCTCGATCGACTTCGACCTCGGTAACGTCATCGTCGACAGCGGCGAGTTCGGTGAGGGGGTCCGGGTCGAGGGCGCGACCTCGACCGGGACGGTGATCGCGGGCAACTTCATCGGCACGGACCGCTCGGCCGTTCCCCCGAACCTCGGGAACGGCGGCAACGGGATCGAGGTGGCGGGCGCTGCGAACACCCAGGTCGGGCCGGGGAACAAGGTCTGGTTCAACGACGAGAACGGCGTCCTCGTCTCGAACGCGTCCGGGAACCGCATCGTCGCCAACTCGATCAATACGAACGGCGGTAGCGGGATCTCGCTGAGCACTGCGAACGGCGACCTGGCTGCGCCGGACCTCGGGTTCGCGACGACCACGAACATCACGGGCTTCGTGGACGGCGTCCCCGGGCGTGACTACTTCCTCGAGCTCTTCAGCAACGACTCGTGCACGGGAGCGGAAGGCAAGTCCTTCGTCGGCTTCGTGACCGTGCAGGACGGCGCGTTCGACCAGGGCGTCACGCTGACGGACGGCGCGTTCATCACCGCCACGGTCACCGACTCGGTGACGAACGACACGTCGGAGTTCTCGAACTGCGTCACCGTTTCCGGCGGCGGCGGCGGTGCTGTCGACCCGCCCGTCCTCTTCGCGGCCGTCCCGGACGCGACGCCGAACGCGCTCGGGATCGCCGGGCTCGTCGAGGAGGACGGCCTCCCGGCCGGCTCGTCCTTCCAGGTGCAGTTCTACTCGAGCCCGCAGTGCAACTCGGCCTCGCCGACGGCCCTCGGCACCCGCACGGTGACGACGAACGCGAACGGCGTCGCCGCATTCGCGCTCGAGGGCTTCCCGAACGTCGGGGACGGAACCGCGGTGCGGGCGACCGCGAGCCGTGGAGGGCCGCCGTCCGGCTTTTCGAACTGCGTCATCGCGGACCCGAACAACACCTCGTGGCCGACCGCGCGGGAGGTCCCGGCGACGAGCACGCGCACCGGCTTCCTGCGCGACCAGGGCCAGGCGCGCTGGTTCAAGGTGCCGATCCTGCCGAACAGCCACGTCGACCTGCGGCTGACGGGGCTTCCCGGGGACTACGACATGGTCGTCTTCGGCGACGTGAAGGCCGCGTACGACGAGATCGTCGGAGGATCGGGCTACGCCCCGTCCGCGGGCCCGAACCTCGCGCTCGACGACCTGAACCGGCAAGGCGCGAACGCGCCGGCCGACGTGTTCAACACGTCCCAGTACAACCCGTCCGCCTGGGATCCCACGAACTGGGACCCGACGCTGAACACGGCCAATTTCAGCCCCTCCCAGTGGTCGCCGTCCCAGTGGTCGCCCTCGCAGTGGAGCGCGTCCCAGTGGTCGCCCTCGCAGTGGTCGCCGAGCCAGTGGTCTCCGTCGCAGTGGTCGCCCTCGCAGTGGTCGCCGAGCCAGTGGTCCCCCTCGCAGTGGTCTCCGAGCCAGTGGTCGCCGAGCCAGTGGTCGAGCTCGAACCCGGCGGACGCGAGCGCCTTCTCGACCGCACAGACGTCGACCGTCCTGGCCGTCTCGGGAGGCACGGGAACCGGCGACGAGAACGTCTCGGTCAACACCTGGAACAACACCGGGTACCTCTACGTGCGCGTACAGGGGAAGAACGGCATCTTCGACCCGAACGACACGTTCACGCTCGACGTGTCGCGCACCGGCAACCTCTGCACCGGCGTCGCCGACCAGCCGAGCTCGCCGACCGCACCGGCGACGAACAGGCGAACGCTCATCCTCGTCGACGGCTCACGGATGTCGATCGGCGCCACGCTCTCCGGGAAGCTGAACCAGCTCGCCGCGCGGCCGGAGGTGCAGGGCGCGATCGTCAACGTCGCTTCGGACCCCGTCGTCGCGTCGCTCAACGCGCAGGCCGACGCGAAGAAGGCGCTGCCCGTACGCGAAGAACCTCGTCGCCTCCGCGATCACGCGCATCGTCGACGCGTACCGCGCCACGAACCCCCTCCAGTACGTGGTCGTCGTCGGCGACGACGCGGTGATCCCCTTCTACCGCTACCCGGATCCCGCGCTCCTCGGCAACGAGAAGCTGTACGTGCCGCCCGTGCGGGACGACACCGCGTCGCAGGCGAGCCTGCGCCTCGGCTTCGTGCTGAACCAGGACGGGTACGGCTCGAGCGGCAGCGTCTCGCTGCACGGGAACGCATTCCCCGTGCCCGACCTCGCGGTCGGGCGCCTCGTCGAGACGCCGACGGAGGTCGAGGGCATGCTCGACGCCTACCTCGGGACGGGGGGCGGGGTCGTCCCGACGCCGACGTCGTCGCTCACGACGGGCTACGACTTCCTGCAGGACGCCGCGGACGTGATCGCGGGGCACCTGAGCGCCGGCATCGGAGGGTCGAACAACGCCACCCTGATCACGAACCGAACGGTCTCGCCGGAGACCGTGACCGTCGGCACGTCGCCGGATCGCAACCACAGCTGGACGGGAGCCGATCTCCGCCGCTCGCTCCTCAACTCGGGCCGGCACGACCTGATCTTCCTCGCAGGCCACTTCAGCGCGAACGACGCGCTCGGCGCCGACTACAAGACGAACGTTCTCTCGACGGAGCTCCCCGCATCGTCGACGAGCTTCGTGAACTCGATCGTCTTCAGCGCCGGCTGCCACACGGGCTACAACATCGTCAACGGCGACGCCACGACGTGGACCGAGCCGCTCGACTGGGCGCAGGCGTTCGCGCGCAAGGGGGCGACCCTCATCTCGGGCACGGGCTACCAGTACGGCGATACGGACTTCCTCGCGCACAGCGAGCGGATCTACGCGGAGTTCGCGCGCCAGCTGCGAGTGACGACCGGCGCCGGTGGAGCGCCCGTCCCGGTCTCGGTCGGCCGCGCGCTCCTGCGCTCGAAGCAGATCTTCCTGGAGTCGACGCCGGGCCTGACGGCGCTCGACGAGAAGGCGCTGCTCCAGACGACGCTGTTCGGATTGCCGATGCTGAGCGTCAACCTCCCGCAGGGCCGGATCGTCGAGGCCCCCGATACGACGGTCGTGCCGGGCATCACCCCGGTCGGCCCCGGCCCCGGCGCCGCTCTCGGGCTCGGCTTCGCCGACCTCGGCGTGGGGCCTTCGCTGTCACCGCAGAGCCTGCAGCTGAAGAGCGGGCCGCTCGCAACGTGGCTCTCCGGCCCGGACGGCGTCGCGGTTCGGCCGACGCAGCCGATTCTCCCGCTCGACAGCCTGAACGTCACGTCGCCCAACCCGACCCAGGCGCTCCGCGGCGTCGCGTTCCGGGGAGGCACGTACACGGACACGCTCAACGTGACGCCGCTCACGGCCGCCTCGGCGACGGAGCTGCGTGGCGTGCACGCACCGTTCTTCACGGACGTGTTCTTCCCGACGCAACCCTGGACCCTGAACTTCTTCGGTGCCCTCGGCGGCGGCGCGACGCGTCTCCACGCGACCCCCGTCCAGCACCGCTCCAATCTCGGCGGCGATCTCACGAAGAGCACCCGCCGGCGGTTCTCCAACCTCGACCTGCGCCTCTTCTACAGCGGCAACACGTCCTCGTACTGTCCGGGCACCAGTCCGCTCGCGCTCGCGCCGTGCCCGGGTGGCGTCGCGGTCGCGCCCGCGCTCGCCGCGCCCCCGACGGTCACCGGCGTGGAGACGGAGTTCGACACGAACACGCGAGAGCTGACCTTCAAGGCGCGGATCCTCGGTGAGCTCGTCGCGGGCATCCAGGACGCCTGGGTGACGTGGACGATCCCGCCCGCGGCGGGCCAGCCGGGAACCTGGCAGTCGCTCGATCTCGAGCCGGACGCGGACGAGCCGGTGCTGTGGACGGGGACGATGACGCTCGCGGCCGGCGTGAACCCCGCGAACGTCCGTTTCGTCGTGCAGGCGGTCAACGGCGTCGGCCGCGTGAAGATCGACGACAACGTCGGCGCCTTCTACCAGCCCGGGTCGATCCCCGGTCAGCAGGAGCCAGGTGCGGGGGCCCCCGCGCCGACGGCGCTGACGTTCACGACGGCGCCGCCGAGCTCGGTCGCCTTCGGCTCGAGCTTCACGGTCACCGCGCACCTCACCTCTGGGGGCGTTCCCCTCAGCGCGAAGCTCGTCCGAATCGGGTTCGGCGCGGCAGGCGTGCCGGACTCCACGAACGGAAGCGGTGACGCGAGCGTCTCGCTCGGCGCCTCCGTCAGCCCGGGCACGTACGTCGTGACCGCCAGCTTCGCAGGTGATGCGACGCACGCACCGTCCGACGTCGTCCAGAGCGTGCAGGTCACGAAGCGCCCGACGACCCTCACGCTCTCGGGGACGCTCCTCTCGTCGAACCCGCTGACGGCGACGCTCACGGCCGGCGCCGTACCTGGCTCCGCAGCCACGGCACTCAACCAGCGCAACGTCTTCCTCGTGATCAGCGGCGGGCCGCTCACCCAGGTCTACAGCGCGAAGACCGACCCGAAGGGACGCGTCGAGCTTCCGCAGTCGCTGCTCGCGACGCTTCCGCCCAGGGTGTACACCGTCGATGCCTACTTCAACGGCGCGACGCTCCCGGGACCGGTGGTGGTCGCAGCCGACGACGTCGACTACGCGCACGCCGAGGCGCACCAGACGATCGACAGCTGGCTGGGCGCTGCCTTCTCGGGCTTCGTCGGGATGAGCAACCCGCCGGCGTTCAACAGCGGCAAGGCCGGAACGGCAACGCCGATCAAGTTCAGCCTCGGCGCCAACCGCGGGCTCGCGATCTTCGCATCCGGCTATCCGAAGGTCGGCACCGTCCCCTGCAACAACCCGAACGCGACGCCCACCGGGCTCGTGGTCGCCGACTCCAACGGCCTCTCCATCGACACGAAGAACAATCAGTACACGTGGGACTGGAAGACGGCTGGTTCGTGGAAGGGGACCTGCCGTGCGCTGATCGTGAAGTTCGCGGACAACACCGAGAAGAAGCTGCTGTTCAAGTTCTAGGCGGGCTCGACGACGAGCTCGAGGGCGTAGTAGCCGGGTATCGGTACCCTCACCGCCCGCAGGACGCGCAGAATCCGGAGGCGGCCGGCGAGACCCGGCACCTTCGCCCCGATCCTGAACAGCACGGGGTCGAGGAGCGGGAACCAGAGGAGGCGCTGCTCGACCGCGACCTCGCGCAGCCCGGACTCGCGGAGCAGGGCACGAAACGCCACGAGATCGGTGTACTCGCGCAGATGTGACGTGTCGAGGACGCTCTCGCCATCCCGCTTCCGGAAGTACCACGCCCACGGCTTCTTGAACACGGTCGTGAGGTAGGCGCGGCCATCCGGTCGCAGCAGGCGCCTGATCTCGGCGAGGTACGCCCGCTCGTCGGGCACGTGCTCCATGACCATCGTCGAGACGACTGCGTCGAGCGAGCCGTCCTCGACGGCAGGCACCGCGTCGGCCGAGGCGACCACCGTCTGGATCCACGGGAAGCGGGCGGACACGCGCGCCAGGCGGTCCGCCTCGAGGTCGACCGCGTACACGGGGCACGCCCGCGAGATCAGCCCCGTGCGCTCGAGCGCGGGGAAGAGCGGGCCGTCGCCGCACCCCAGGTCGGCGAGCGCGAGCGGGCCGGCCGGCAGGTGCGTCACCAGCAGCGGCGGGAGCCGGTCCGCCTCGAAGTGGAGCGCCGTCTCGGTGTACTTCTCGGCCACGGGAAAGTACGGAGCTTACGGCGCCGGGAGCGGGGTATACACCTCTCGAGCGACGACAAGGAGGTTCACATGGCGACCCGGACGAGCCAGGGCATCCTCTCGCCGGACAAGGCCGAGAAGCGCGACGAGATCCTCGAGCTGCTCGCGAAGGCGTACTGGATGGAGATGGAGACGGTGATCAGCTACGTCGCCAACTCCGTCAACCCCGACGGTGTGCGCGCGCAGGAGATCCGCGAGGCGCTCGCGGAGGACATCCAGGAAGAGCTCGGCCACGCGCAGCAGTTCGCGAACCGGATCAAGGAGCTGTACGGCGTCGTGCCCGGCTCCCTCGACTTCAGCGCCGAGCAGACATTCCTCCAGCCGCCCGACGAGCAGACGGACGTCGTGCACGTGATCAAGGGCGTGATCGAGGCCGAGACCGGCGCGATCGAGCACTACAACCGGATCATCGAGGCGGCGGACGGCGTCGACTGGGTGACGCAGGACATGGTCATCGCAATCCTCCACGACGAGGAGGGCCACCGGCGCCTGTTCGAGGGCTACCTGCGCGAGTACGAGGCCGAAGGCCTCGCTTGAGTGCGCGCGCGACCGGGGCGGCTCGCGCGAACTCCGGCGGCGCGAAGATCCCTGACGGTGGCCGCTTCGCGGCCGCTGGGTCGGCTACCGGACGGAAGCGCGTGCTTCGTGGCACTCGGCGGTCTCGCCTTCACAGCAGCCCCACTTGAACCGGCATCTGTCGCACTGCCAGGTGCCGTGCCGCCACTCCATCGCCGCCGCGCAGCGCGGGCAGGTCTCGAGGTCTCGTCGCGGGGCTCCCCGGCCATCGGCGGCCACCGTAGCCCGCCAGGAGGACGGGCTACGATGACCCGCGCGGCGCCGTGGCCGAGTGGTTAGGCAGAGGCCTGCAAAGCCTCGTACAGCGGTTCGAGTCCGCTCGGCGCCTTCGATTCTCGCCCACTCTCGCAAACTTCCCGCAAATTCGAACCTCTTCGTGCTGTTCACGCGAGTGACTTCAGGAGAGGCGTGCCCCTCTTTGCCGCCTCACGTCTATGACGCTGTCCGCCATTCGACGAGCGGAGCTGCGACCCAGGTCGGATCCGGCGCTTCGTACAGCGCTGCGGCGTCGGTGTACGTCAGGTCGAGGATCGAGCCGCGCAGCTCGCCGCGGAGGTAGCGAAAGACGACCCCTGCGTCACGCGCATCGCTCTTCGCCTCGACGCAGTGCGCGTCGTAGCCGGCGTAGTCGCCGCTTCCGAGAAGGGCGATCCCCTCCTCGATCGTCGCTCGGGCGAGCTCGATCCCACCGTCGTCGGGGGCCAGTGCGCGCTCGGGGGGATCGCCGTAGCCGATCCCGTGATGGAACGGGTCGGCGGTGGAGACGATCACGGCGTCCTCGGCGAGCACGGCGAGCTCCTCGATGCCCGGAAGCCGCTCGGGGCGGCCGCCTGCGAGATACGGATACCGCTCGACGACCTCCGGGCCGCGTATTCCGCGCCGCTTCGTCTCCGCCGCCCAGAAGTGTCGGAAGCTGATCAGCGCGTGGTCGTCGCGCCACTCGTCCCGCCCGTCGATACCGGTTCCCTGGATTCCCCAGAAAGGCGACTCGGAAGGGTCTGCTCCGGCCGAGACGCGCTTGCGAGCACTCTCCATCTCGTCCGTGAACGCGTGAAGAACGCTGATCACGATCACCCGGTCGGCGCCGCTGTCGAGGCAGCCGTGGACAGCGGCCGCGACCTGATGCCCGCAGTCGAGCACTCCGGCATGCGGGAAGACGACGACGCCGCCGGCAGCGAGCGCCGGCGCAAGCTCCCACTCGCGCCCGCGTTCCAGGCGCTCGAGCGTTCCGCGCTCGCCCAGCCCGTCGTGCTCGGCGCGATAGAGCTCGTGGATCTCCTCCTTGAGCTTCTGGCGATCGAGGGTCACTTCTCGCTCGGGCCTGCGTCACCGGACGAGAGCGAAGGCAAGAGCGGCGGCGTTCCGGGCCCTCGCACCACCTTCGTGGTATTCAGCCGGCGGCCTGGAGGACGAGGTCCACAGCCTGCTCCACGCTCAGGGTGTCCGTGTTGACTACCAGGTCGTAGTGCGTCGGCAGCTCGACCTCGACATCGTAGAAGCGGCGGAGGTAATCCGCCCGCCCCGAGTCGGCATCCTTGATCGTCTTCCGCGCGTCCTCGAGATCGAGCTTGCGCGCTTCCGAGAGCCGCCGTGCTCGTGTCTCCGGAGAAGCGGTCACGAGCACCCGGAGCACGTTGGGTCTGGCCGAGAGCGCAAACGAGGCGGCATGCGAGACGATGACGACACTCCCCTGCCCGGCGGTCTCCTCGACAGCGTCCTTGATCAGACTCCGGACGGCATCCGGCGAGACTCCCTCGATGTACGGATTGGACAGACCGGCGAAGCCGTAGCTGTCCGGGCCTGCGGTCCTGCCGAGCTCCCGGAATATGCGGCCCAACGCCGACTTTCGCTGCTCCACATCGGCGACCTCGCCCGGCGCGATTCCTCCTCTTGCGGCCGCGCTGGAGACGATCGCCTCGTCCATGTAGTCGAATCCGAGCCGCTCGGCTGCGAGGCGCCCGACCGTGGCGCCTCCCGCCCCGTCGGGCCGCGATATGCAGACGACGGTGCAGGGCACACCACCACGCTACGCCTGTCGGCGGCGAGGCGTCAAGATCGCTCCGGGCGCGGCGGGAAGATGCGGGGACGGCCGGGCGTCTAGTAGGCGAGTGCAACAGCACTCCCGACGAGCGCAGGAAATAGAGGAGGAGCCATGCAGGAGCTAGCGACCAGCGCCACCCTCGTCGACGACGCCGCGCTTTCCGGCGGCGCCGTGACGGCCGTCCTCTCACGCGACGAGCTCGAGTCCATGCTCGGCGCCGCATCGCCGGGTCTCTGGTTCGAGCTCGGATACGAGGACGAGGCGCCTGCCGGGCGGGTCACGATCGACCTCGCCGCAAAGGACATCGAGGAGATGCTTCGGGTTGCCGAGGGGAACGAGATCGTTCTCGCCCTGGACGGCGACTGGGTGAGCGCCGCGCTCCAGGACGCCGACGCCGAGGTCGAGGGTCACGGGCTGCGCGGAGCGCTCGCGATCGCCGTGGTCGCCGGCGCGATCGCGGCACCGGCCGGGCTGGCGGCGACGCCGCAGGTATCCGGCGCGGCCGCTCCGCAGGTCTCGAGTCACGCTGTGAGCAGCCAGGTGTCCTCCGCGGCCGTACGCGGCCAGGTGTCGCGCCAGGTCGTGTCCAGCCAGGTGTCCCGCGCGGTCGCCAAGGAGCAGGTGCTCCGCCCCGGGGCGAAGACCCAGGTCAGCCGGAGCCTCGTCGTGAAGGCCGGCGGCGTGTCCTCGCTCAAGAACAAGCTGTAGAGACGCGGAACGGGATGAGGGCGGGCCGGCAGGCGGCCCGCCCTTCCGCGCGTCCGGCGGCCGGCCCTACCGTGCGGGGACGCTCTTCACCCAGGCCCGAGTAGGGTTTGTGCGATGGCGGCGACCCTCATCGACGGGAAGGCGCTCGCGCTGGAGGTGCGTGCCCAGGTCGCCGAGGACGTCCGTACGTTCGGGCAGCCCGTGTGCCTCGCGACGATCCTCGTGGGCGACGACCCCGCCTCGCACGTGTACGTGGGCAGCAAGCACAAGGCCTCGCACGAGGCAGGCATCGACTCGCGTGACCGCCGCTTCCCGGCGGACACGCCGGAGAGCGAGATCCTCGACCTCATCGCCGAGCTGAACGCGGACGACGCCGTCGACGGCATCCTCGTCCAGCTTCCGCTGCCGGAGCACATGGACGAGTCGAAGGTGCTGCGTGCCGTCGACCCGGAGAAGGACGTCGACGGCTTCCACGTGGTCAACGCGGGGCTGCTCTACCTCGGCGAGCCCGATCTCACCCCCGCGACGCCGTCGGGAGTGATGGTGATGCTCGCCAAGCACGGCGTCGAGCTCGAGGGGAAGGAAGCCGTCGTCGTCGGCCGCAGCGAGATCGTCGGGAAGCCGATGGCGATGATGCTCCTCGCCGAGCACGCCACGGTGACGATCTGCCACTCGAGGACCATCGACCTCGCCTCGCACACCCGGCGGGCGGACGTGCTCGTCGCGGCCGTCGGTCGGGCCGGGCTCGTGACCGCGGACATGGTGAAGCCTGGCGCCGTGGTCATCGACGTGGCCATGAACCGGACCGAGGAGGGGAAGCTCGTCGGGGACGTCGATCGAGGGGTTGCGGAGGTCGCCGGGCTGCTGACACCCGTCCCCGGTGGCGTCGGCCCGATGACGATCGCGATGCTCCTTCGCAACACGCTGACGGCAGCGCAGCAGCGCCGTGTCAGAGTTGCGGCGCCCGGTTCGTAGGCGCTACGGTTCGCGCGTTCAGTCATCGGCGTCGGCCCTGGCCTGGGTCGGCGTCTTCGTCGTAGGAGGAAGTAGTGGAGCAGGGCACCGTCAAGTGGTTTTCGAACGAGAAGGGCTACGGCTTCATCGAGCGCGAGGGTGGTGACGACGTCTTCGTCCACTTCTCCGCGATCGCGATGGAGGGCTTCAAGACCCTGACCGAGGGCCAGCGTGTGGAGTTCGAGGTCGTGCAGGGTCCCAAGGGTGCCCAGGCCGCGAACGTCGTCGCCGCAACGAGCTGACGACACTCGTATCGACGTGGCTGCGGGCTCCCGGACGGGGGCCCGCAGTGTTTCGGGGAACGACCGGCGCTTCGCGGTCGTATCGCCCGGCAAGCGCCCACCGTCTCACTTCTGAAAGGATTTTTCGACGATGGCGATCTCCCGTGACGAGGTGCTCCACGTCGCCCGGCTGGCGCGGCTCGCGCTGACCGACGACGAGATCGGACGCCTGACGATCGAGCTCGACAAGATCCTCGAGGCCGTCGGCGTCGTGTCCGAGCTCGACCTGGGCGACGTGCCGCCGACCTCCCACCCGCTCGACCTCGTGAACGTGTGGGCCGAGGACGTCCCGCACGACCCGCTTCCGCTCCCGGACGCCCTGGCGAACGCGCCCGAGGCCGAGGACGGGCTCTTCCGCGTGCCGGCATGGCGCCAGTAGTCGACACCCTCCGGCTGACCGCGGAGGAGGCGATGGGCCTGCTCGAGCGCGGCGAGGTGTCCTCGGCGGAGCTGCGCGGGGCGTACTTCGAGGCGATCGCCGAGCGCGATCCCGAGCTCCACTGCTACCTGCGCACGACGGAGGAGGCTGCGGGCGAGGGCGTGCCGATCGCGCTGAAGGACGTCATCTCCACGAAGGGGGTGGAGACGACCGCGGGCTCCAGGATCCTCTCGAGTTACGTGCCCGTCTTCGACGCGACGGTCGCGGCGCGCGTGAAGGCCGCGGGTCTCTCGCTCCTCGGGAAGACGAACACCGACGAGTTCGCGATGGGCTCCTCCACCGAGAACTCGGCGTGGGGGCCCTCGCGCAACCCCTGGGACCCGTCCCGTGTCCCCGGCGGGTCGGGCGGCGGCTCGGCCGCGGCCGTGAGCGCGGGGCTCGCGCCCTGGGCGCTCGGCTCCGACACCGGCGGCTCGATCAAACAGCCCTCGGCGCTGTGCGGGAACGTGGGCCTGCGGCCGACGTACGGCTCGGTCTCCCGCTATGGCGTCGTCGCGTTCGCCTCGAGCCTCGACCAGATCGGGCCTGTGGCGAAGACGGTCCGCGACGTGGCGCTCCTGTACTCGATCGTCGCCGGGCGTGACCCGCGCGACTCGACGACAGCCGAGCTCCCGGAGGACGTGCGCCTCCCCGAGGACGGCTCGCTTGCAGGGCTGCGGATCGGGGTCCCGACCGAGCTGAACGAGGCCGACGGCATCGAGACGGGCGTGTCCGAGGCCGTGAGGCGGGCGCTCGAGCTCGCCGAGGGGCTCGGCGCGAGCGTCGAGGAGTGCTCGCTGCCGCGCTCCGTCCGGTACGGGCTCCCGTGCTACTACCTCATCGCGCCGGCCGAGGCGTCCTCGAACCTCGCACGCTACGACGGGGTCCGCTTCGGGCCCCGTGCCGAGGCGGCGAGCTACCAGGAGATGGTCGACCGCACGCGCGACGAGGGCTTCGGGGACGAGCCCAAGCGCCGGATCATGCTCGGCACGTACGCGCTGTCGGCCGGGTACTACGACGCCTTCTACGGGCAGGCCCAGAAGGTCCGCACGCTGATCATCGAGGAGCATCGCGAGGCGCTCGCGCGCTTCGACGTGCTCGTCTCGCCCACCTCGCCGACCGTCGCCTTCCCGATCGGTGAGCGCGCCGCAGACCCCCTCGCGATGTACGCGAGCGACCTCCTGACGATCCCGTCCTGCCTCGCCGGCCTGCCCGGGCTCTCGATCCCGTGCGGCCTCTCCCACGGCCTTCCCGTCGGGCTCCAGCTGATCGGCCCGCAGTTCGGCGAGAACACGCTCTTCCGTGTCGGCCATGCCCTCGAGCAGGCTCTCGTGTTCGACACCGTGCCGGAGCGCCTGAAATGACGTGGGAGCCCGTCATCGGCCTCGAGATCCACGTGCAGCTGAAGACGCGCACCAAGATGTTCTGCCGCTGCCCGGTCGGGTTCGGGGCGGGGGAGAACACGCAGACGTGCCCGGTGTGCCTCGGCTTCCCCGGCGCGCTCCCGGTGGCGAACGGGACGGCGGTCGAGTGGACGATCCGCCTCGGCCTGGCGCTCGGGTGCGAGATCGCCGGCCGGGCGGTCTTCTCCCGCAAGAACTACTTCTACCCGGACCTGCCGAAGGGCTATCAGATCTCGCAGTACGATCTGCCTTCTTGCATTGATGGTAGTATGATACTACCGACGAGCGAAGGCGATCTCGTGATACGGATCGTGCGCGCGCACCTGGAGGAGGACGCGGCGAAGACGGTCCACGTGGGCGGTCGCACCGGCCGCATCGGGGGCGCCGACCATTCGCTCGTCGACTACAACCGCGGCGGCACGCCGCTCGTCGAGATCGTCACGGCGCCGGACGTGCGCTCGGCGGAGGAGGCGAAGCGCTTCCTGCAGCTGCTCCGGCAGACGATCGTCGAGCTCGGCATCTCGGACGCGGAG
Source organism: uncultured Actinomycetes bacterium (assembly GCA_963750595.1). Lineage (GTDB taxonomy): Bacteria > Actinomycetota > Thermoleophilia > Gaiellales > Gaiellaceae > GMQP-bins7. The sequence goes on from CAVVRG010000006.1 coordinate 590,658, forward strand.
ATGGAGAAGGGCACGCTGCGGGTCGACGCGAACGTCTCCGTCCGACCCCGGGGGTCCGAGGAGCTCCGCACCCGGACGGAGCTCAAGAACATGAACTCGTTCAACTTCGTCGCGCGCGGCATCGAGGCCGAAGTGGCAAGGCAGGTCGGCGTTTGGGAGTCGGGCGGCGAGGTGCTGCAGGAGACGTACGACTTCGACGCCGCTACCGGGGCGCTGACGCCGCGCCGCGCGAAGGAGGAGGCGGACGACTATCGCTACTTCCCCGAGCCCGACCTCGTCCCGGTCGAGCCTCCTGCCGAGCTCGTCGATCGGCTCCGCTCCGAGCTGCCCGAGCTTCCCTCAGCACGGATCCGCCGGATCGAGCGCGACCTCGACCGCGAGCGCGCGACGGTGCTCGTCACGGGCGGGCTCGACGCGCTCTGGGAGCGGACGGTCGCGGCGGGGGCTGACCGCCTCGCTGCCGCGAACGTGATCGCGAACAACCTCGTCGGGGCGGGCACCGATCCGGGTGGCGTGTCCGCTGCCGAGCTCGCCCGCCTCGTCGACGCCCGCGACCGACTCCCGCGTGCGGCCTTCGACGAGGCGCTCGCGAAGCTCGGCGAGCCCGGGTTCTCCGCCGACCCCTATCTCGCGCAGGAGGCCGTCTCGGACGCGGACGAGCTCGAGCCGATCGTGCTCCGCGTCCTCGGGGCAAACGCTGCGCAGGTCGAGGCCTATCGCTCGGGTAAGGAAGGGCTCCTCGGGTTCTTCGTCGGCCAGGTGATGAACGAGACCGGTGGCAAGGCGAACCCGCGCGTCGTCTCCGACCTCGTTCGTGAGAAGCTCGCCAAGGCAGGGTGACGGTCACCGAGAACCAGGGTGACGGTCACCTTCGGTGACAGTCACCGCTACTTCGGGATCTTCAGCTCGCGCCCCATGTAGAGGCCCGAGCTCTCGGCCTCGACGAACGGAGCCATCGCCTCGCGCCGCTCCGCCTCGACCTCCGACACGCGGTAGCGCTCTCTCGACTCGAATGAGTCCCAGGTCGAGATGCCCACGACCTCGTTCGAGTCCTCGGAGAAGCACTCGTAGGCGCGAAGCATCCCCGCCGGGAACTCCTTGGGTCGCCAGGATTGGCGGAAGTCCTCGTACGTGCCCTCCTTGATCCTGCGCGTGGTGATCCAGACGACGTACTGCTCGGTGTCCATGTGCTCTCCTCGCTCGCTCCGGTCACGCGGACCGTAACCGAACCGGACCCTGCGCCCCGCCGAACAAGCCTCGATCCCATCCTCGGAAAGGAGACAGGCATGAAGAGGGGAGTGCTACTGCTCGCGCTCGCCGGCGTCGTCACGACATCGGTCGCCGCCGCGGCCTTCGTCGGCGCGGCGGGGCCGACGGGGGCGAAGGCGTCGAGCCACCGCGAGGCGCCCGTGATCGCCGACGACCCGGCGGCCGACAACACGGACCTGTACGCGTTCGTGAGCCCCGACCGGCCGGACACCGTGACGATCGTCGCCAACTTCGTCCCGTTCGAGGATCCGGCCGGCGGCCCGAACTACTACCGGTTCGATCCCACCGTGCGGTACGAGATTCACGTCGACAACGACGGTGACGCACGTGACGACGTCACGTACCGGTTCAGGTTCAGGACCCAGGTCTCGAACCCGAACACGTTCCTCTACAACACAGGCCCGGTCTCGTTCGCGAACGACCCGGACCTGAACGTCAAGCAGACGTACACGGTCACCCGCATCTCCCGATCGGGTGCGACCGAGCTCGCCTCCGACCAGGTCCTGCGGGTGCCGCCGGCCAACATCGGGCCGCGATCGAACCCGATCTACCGGCAGGGCGCGGGCGTGAACGACATCGGGGGCGGCCGGCTCGTGTTCGCCGGTCCGCGGGACGACCCGTTCTTCGTCGACCTCGGGTCGATCTTCGACCTCGGGGGGCTGCGCCCGTTCAACCAGGCGCATCTCATCCAGCTTCCCGACGAGGCCGGACAGGACGGCGTCCTCGACTACAACACACACACGATAGCGATCCAGGTCCCGAAGACGGACCTTCTCCAAGCGCCGAACGCCGACGGCATCATCGGCGTCTACGCGAGTGCGAGCCGTCAGAGGATCCGGGTCCTGCGTGACGACGGGGGCTCCGACTCGACCGGTCCGTGGGTGCAGGTGTCCCGGCTCGGCAACCCGCTCGTCAACGAGGTGGTCATCCCGGTCGGCAAGAAGGACCGCTGGAACGCGTCCGATCCCAGTGACGACGCCCAGTTCCTCGAGCACTACCGCTCGCCCGAGCTGGCCGGGCTCGTGAACCTGCTGTACCCGGGGCTCCCGGACGCGCCGACGACGAACAGGGACGACCTCGTGGCCGTGCTGCTGACGGGGGTCAAGCTCCCGAACGGGGCACCGTTCACGTTCACCGGCGACACCAAGGCGGATCTGCTGCGGCTCAACACCGCGGTCCCGCCGACGGCGTCACCGGATCCGCTGGGCGTCCTGGCCGGCGACCTCCAGGGCTTCCCGAACGGGCGCCGTCTCGTGGACGACGTCACGGACATCGAGGTCCGGGCGGTCGCCTGTGGGTACGGCTCGTTCCTGAACGGCCTGCTCGGGTTGTGCAACCTCTTCCCCAACAGCATCGTCGGGGACGGGGTCGACGCGAACGAGAACGCGTTCCTGTCGTCGTTCCCGTACGTGGCTCTGCCGAACCGCGGCTACGAGCACACGGGGCACCGGTAGGAGCGGGGGAGGGCTCGGCGTGGAACGGCGCACGGCACTCGTCGTCGGCCTCGCGGTTGCGGTCGCGCTGGCCCTCGGCGGGCTCGCCGGCGGCGTCCTCGCCGAGCCCTCCCTGCACGGTATCGCCGGCCGCCGCCTCTCCCGCGTTCGCCGAACGGGCGCTCGCGGAGGCGGCGGACGGGATCTCGACCACGACGGTGGCACGGCTCGAGCAGCAGGTCCGCGCTGAGCCGCAGGACGTCGGACCCCCTCGTGCAGCTCGGGTTCGCGTATCAGCTCCGCTGGCGGGAGACAGGCGACGCGGGGTTCCTCCCGCGCTCGGAGTCCGCGCTGCGCCGTGCGCTCCGTGTTCGCCCGCGAGAGCCCAACGCGATCCTCGGGCTCGGGTCGCTGGCGCTCATCAGGCACGAGTTCCGCGAGGCGCTCGCCCACGGTCGCCGTGCCCGACGACTGCTCCCGGGCTCGGCGCGTCCGTACGGCGTGATGGGCGACGCCCTCGTCGAGCTCGGCCGGTACGAGGAGGCGTTTCGAGCATTCGAGCGCATGGTCTCGCTCCGGCCGAGCCTTGCGTCGTACGCCCGCATCGCGTACGCCCGCGAGCTGGTCGGCGATCGCGCCGGTGCGGTCGCAGCGATGCGTCTCGCGCGCGACGCCGCCGCCGGACAGCCGGAGCCGACCGCGTGGGCCCTCGTCGAGATCGCGAAGCTCGAGCGCGGGCTCGGGCGCAAGGGCGCTGCGGCACGGCATGCGCGCACGGCCCTCCGCGTCCTTCCGGGCTATGCGCCGGGACGCGCCGAGCTCGCACGCGTCGAGGCAGCTCGTGGACGGCTCGACAGGGCGATGGCCGCGGCGAGGCGCTCGGCGGAGACCCTTCCGACCGCGTCCTCGGTCGGGCTTCTCGCGGACCTGCTCGAGCGCGCGGGTCGCCTCACCGAGGCGCGGCGCCAGCGCGCGACCGTCGCCGTGATCGACCGGCTCCTCGCGGCGAGCGGCGTCCGCGTCGACCTCGAGTCCGCGGTCTACCGCGCGGACCACGCGATCCGGCCCGAGGAGACCGTCGCGCTCGCACGCCGCGCGCGGGCAGCGCGGCCGTCGGTCTACGGAGACGACGCGCTGGCCTGGTCGCTCGCTCGGGCGGGTCGGTGCGACGAGGCGATCGCGCCCGCGCGACGCGCGCTTCGCCTGGGGACGAAGGACCCGCTGCTCTACTTCCACCGCGGCTATGCGGAGGGCTGCGCGGGAGATCGGACGGCGATGCGTGACTGGTACCGCCGGGCGCTCGGGCTCGACCCGGAGTTCTCGGTCCGCTGGGCGCCCGTTGCTGCCGAGGCCCTTCGGAACGCCTAGCCGCGGCCGTCAGCGAGTTGCCCGGCTAGGCTGGGCACGTGCGGAAGACGCGGCGAACGGCGGCACTCCTGTCGGTACTCGCGGTCTTCGTCGGAGGGATGGCGCTCGCCTCCTGCGGAGGCGATGACTCGGACGCGGTGGAGACGACCACCACCGACCACCACCACCACCACCCAGACGACGACCACCGACACGACGACCACCGAGACCACGACCGAGGTCGAGCAGCCGGCCGTGGTTCGGGTGACCGTCGTGGGCGGTGTGCCCGAGGACGGGATCGTGCGCGCGAGCGTGTCGAAGGACGACCGCGTCGCTCTCGTCGTCACCTCGGACATCGCCGACGAGATCCACGTGCATGGCTACGACATCTCGAAGGACGTGAGGGCCGGCGGCACGGCGCGCATCGTGTTCATTGCGGACATCGCCGGACGGTTCGAGGTGGAGCTCGAGGAGCGCGGCGTCCAGATCGCGGATCTGACCGTCACTCCGTGATCGTCGCCCACGGGATCGGCGGGGTCCGAGACCTCCCGGTCCCCGCGTCGTTCTTCTTCACGACCGCGGCGATCGTCCTCGTCGTCTCGTTCGTCCTGCTGGGCGCCCTCTGGCGACGTCCGCTGCTCGCTCGGCATGCCGACGGGCGGCGCCTGCCCGGCTGGCTCCAGGCCGTCCTCCTCTCGCGTGCGCTCCGCGTGCTGCTCGGGCTCGTCTCGGTGGGCCTCCTCGTCCTCACCGTCTCGTCGGCCCTCGTCGGCTCGACCGTCGAGCTCCTGAACTTCGCGCCGACGTTCGTGTACGTCGTCTTCTGGCTCGGTCTGCCGCTGCTGTCCGTCCTCCTGGGCGACGTCTGGCGGGTCCTGAGCCCGTGGCGGGCGATCGCGGACGCCAGCGTGTGGCTGATCGAACGGACCGGCCGTGAGGCACGTGCCCTGCTCGAGCCGGCCGAGCGCTGGGGCCGGTATCCCGCCGCGCTCGCGCTGCTCTCGTTCGTCACACTCGAGCTCGCCCATCCGCGCCCGTCGTATCCGCGGACGCTCGCGATCGCCATCGCGCTGTACTCGTACTGGGCGCTCGCCGGCATGGCGGTCTTCGGCCGCGACGCCTGGACCCGGTCCGGCGAGGGCTTCGCGGTGGCCTTCGGGTTGCTCTCCAGGATCGCGTCGTTCGGCGTGCGGGACGGCGTCGTTGTCCTCCGCTGGCCGCTCACAGGCCTCGCGGGAGCCGAGCGCACGCCCGGCACGCTCGTCTTCGTCGGGGTGATGCTCGGCTCGACGAGCTTCGACGGCTTCAGCCGAACGACGTCATGGCAGAACCTGCTGGCGGACGTGCGTGCGAAGCTCATCGGCGAGTCCGTCCGGCTCGTCGATCTCGCGATCACGTTCGTCAACATCGCGGGTCTCATCGTGTTCGTGGCAGCCGTCGTCCTCACGTACCTCACGGCGACCACGGCGGCCGAGAAGCTCGTCCGCTCGCCACGCTCGCTCTCTGCGGACTTCGTGCTCCCGCTCGTCCCCATCGCCTTCGCCTATCTCGTGGCCCACTACTTCTCGCTGTTCGTGAGCTACGGGCAATTCGTGATCCCCAACCTCTCCGATCCGTTCGGGCGGGGCTGGGACCTCTTCGGCACGGTCGACTTCGTCCCCAACGTGGCGCCGTTCTCTCCCGAGACGATCTGGTACGTGCAGGTCGTCGCGCTCACCGTGGGCCACGTTGCCGGGCTCGCGATTGCGCACGACCGGGCCGTAGACCTGTTCGAGGACCGGCGCCTCGCTCTCCGGTCCCAGTACCCGATGCTCGCGCTCATGATCCTCTACACGGTGGGCGGGCTGTGGCTGCTCTCGCAGGGCTGATCGCCCACGGTGGCGCGGCGGGGGCCGTCGTCGAACTCCTCGTCGTCGTGGCGGTCGTCGGCGTGCTGTTCTCGGTCTGGCTCCGCGAGCGCCGGTCGGGGGAGAAGTCGACCCCGGGCGTCGAAGCGCGTCTCAGGGACGACGAGGAGCAGGACTCGTAGGCACGACGATCCCCGCGTACAGGAGGAGCGCTGCGACGGCGAGCGCCGGAGCCAGCGCGCCCACGCCGAGGCCCGCGAGGCCGCTCCCGAGCGCCGCGACTCCGACGCCGGCGAGGATCAGCGCATTCCCGAGCGGCCTGCGGCGGAAGGAGAGGACGGCCACGCCGACGACCGCGAGCGTCCCCAACGAGTTCCCCGCGATGGCGAGCACGCGTGCGGGCCACAGGTCGAGCACCTCCTGCGCCTCGGGGAGGTCGGAGCCCGAGATGCCGCCCTCGAGCGGGACGGCGAGGGCGACGCCGACGGCGAGCCCGGTGTAGAGAAGCGCCAGCGGCACGGCCCAGCGGCGTCCTGCGAGAAGGAGCGAGCCGGCGCCGAGGAGCGCGGCGCTGAGGAGCGCGCCGCCGAGGTAGTAGATGCGGAAGGCGGGCGGGCTCCAGCCTGCAGCCGCACCCCAGGCGAGCGCCCCGGCGGCCAGCGCGTACGCGCCGAGCGCCGCGGCCCAGACCGCATGGGCCGCGAAGCGTCCGCGCCGATAGCGCTGTACGAGATCCGCCGACAGGCGAAGCGTCAGGAGCGCGGCGGCGAAGGCAAGGACGGCGTCCACGGGCGGGGACTGTAATGCGCCGACCGCGGACTGTAGTCTGCGCGCCGTGAAACGCGGCGCCGCCTTCGTGTGGGTCCTGGGCGCCGCGCTCGCGGTCCTGCTCGCTCCGATCCAGGCGGCCACGCCGAAGCGCGACTACGCCGCGGCGGCCTGGACGATCCTCCCTCCCGGGGAGAACGGGAGCCTTGCCTTCGACACCAACACGACCGACCAGGCGAAGCTGTACGACGCCCTGACGCCGCTGCGCGGCGACGTGACGGCGCGCGACCTCGCGCGGTACTTCAAGCCGGCCGCGCTCGGGCTGGGTCGGGACAAGGCCCGGAAGCGCGAGCGGCCGCGCTCGGGCGTGACGATCGTCCGCGACAGCTTCGGTGTCGCCCACGTGACAGGCAAGACCCAGGCGGACGTCGCGTTCGGCGCGGGCTGGGTGACCGCGGCCGACCGCGGGCTCCTGCTCCAGCTCATCCGCGGCCCGGCGCGCATCGCCGCGCTCGACGTCCCCGGGCTCGATCCCCTCGCGCTCGCCCTCTCCGGCAGGACGTTCGTCCCGAGCAGCGACTCCGAGGCGTTCATCGCGAACCAGCTCGACGCGCTCCGCGCCCAGGGGGCGGTCGGTCGCCGCATGTTCGGGCTCGTCAACGCCTACGCAGCGGGCATCAACGCCTGGTACCGGGCGCGCGGGATCCCGGCGACGCCGTTCACCGCCAACGACGTGGTCGCATCCGCTGCGCTCATCGCAGCTCGCTTCGGCGCGAACGGCGGGCGCGAGGTGAGGAACTCCATGTTCCTCGACGCGCTCGAGGCCCGGCTGGGCGAGGCGGACGCGCGCCGGGTCTTCGCGGACGTGCGCTCGGCGAACGATCCGGAGGCTCCGACGACCTCACCCGGAAGCTTCCCGTACGAGCTGCCGGCCTCACCCGCGCCGGGAAGCGCGGTCGTCGACGACGGCAGCTTCGTCGGCGCGCAGATCCAGCAGAGCGCCCAGGCCTCGAACGCGCTCCTCATCGGCGCGAAGCGCTCCCAGACGAAGCACCCGCTGTTCGTGGCCGGCCCCCAGGTCGGGTACTTCTTTCCCCAGTTCTTCGCCGAGATGGAGCTGAGCGGCGGCGGCTTCGAGACCCGCGGCGCGCTGTTCCCGGGCGTCCCCTTCGTGCTGATCGGGCGGGGCGCCGACTTCGCGTGGAGCGCGACCTCGTCGCAGGCCGACAACATCGACCTGTTCGTCGAGACCCTTTGCCAGGACGACCGGCACTTCCTGTTCCGGGACCAGTGCATGCCCATGCGCCGCTTCTTCGTCGGGACGCTCAAGACGCAGGGCGCTCCCGACCAGGCGGTGGCGTACGACGAGACCGCCCACGGCCCGGTGATCGGCTACGCGACGGTCGGCGGGAAGAAGGTCGCGATCTCCATGCAACGCTCCACGCGCGGCCGGGAGATCCTCAGCGCGCGAGCGTTCTACGAGCTCAACACGGGGCAGGTGCGATCGGCGACCGGGTTCCAGCGCACGATGAGCCGGGTGGAGTTCAGCTTCAACTGGTTCTACGCCGACGACCGCGACATCGCCCACTTCTCGAGCGGGCGGCTGCCGCTCCGGGCGCCGGGCACGGACCCGGCGCTGCCGACGCTCGGCACCGGCGACTACGAGTGGCGCGGGTACCTGACCTTCGCGGCTCATGCGAAGAGCCTCAACCCGCCGTCGGGCGCGATCCTGAACTGGAACGACAAGCCGGCGGCCAACGTCGGGTCCTCCGACGACAACTTCTCGTACGGCTCCGTCCAGCGCGTCGAGCTCCTACGCGCCGGGATCGCGCGCCGCCAGAAGCACACGCTCGCGACGATCGTGGCCGCGATGAACCAGGCCGCCACGCAGGATCTCCGCGTCACCGACGTCTGGCCCGCGGTTCGCGCAGTGCTCCAGACAGGCCCGGCTCCGAGCGCACGTGCGGAGGGCGCAGCCTCACTCATCGACGCGTGGCGCGTTGCCGGCTCGAGCCGGATCGACCGCGACCTGGACGGGAAGATCGACGACCCGGGCGCGGCGGTGATGGACGCGGCGTGGCCCGGGCTCGCGGATGCGGTCATGGCGTCGGTGCTCGGGCCGCTGGTCGACCGGCTCGCCGGCCTCAACGGCCGAAGCGACGACCCCGCTCCGGACGGAAGCGCGTTCGGAGGTGGTTGGTACGGGTACGTGGACAAGGACCTGCGAATGCTCCTCGGCCGTCCCGTGCAGGGCGCGTTCTCGCGCCGGTACTGCGGGGGCGGCGTGCTCGCGACCTGCCGCGAAGCGCTCTGGGCCGCGCTCGACGCGGCTTCGGGAAAGCTCGAGGCCGCCCAGGGGCCTGCGCCGTCGACCTGGCGTGCCGACGCCACGAGGGAGCGGATCCGGTTCACCTCCGGCGTCCTGCAGGACACGATGCGCTGGACGAACCGCCCGACGTTCCAGCAGGTCGTGTCGTTCGCAAGTCATCGCGAGCGATAGCTACGCTCGGGTCGTGAAGCGGTATCTCATGGCGCCGGGCCCGACGCCCGTGCCGCCCGAGGTTCTCGCTGCGGGCGCCGAGCCCGTGCTCCACCATCGCGGGCCGGACTTCAGGGCCCTCATGCTGCGCTGCCTCGACCGCGTGCGGCAGGTCATGCGGACGGAGAACGACGTGCTGATCTTCACCGCGTCCGGATCCGGTGCGTTCGAGTCGGCAGTCGTGAACCTGCTCTCGCCGGGCGAGCGCGTGCTCGTCGTCTCGGCGGGCGAGTTCGGCGAGCGCTGGGCCGCGCTCGCGACCGCCTACGGCGCGGATGTGCAGGACCTGCGGTACGGCTGGGGCGAGACTCCCCGGCCCGAGGATGTCCGTGCGCGTGTCGAGGAGAGCGGCGCCGAGGTCGTCGTCCTCGTGCACTCGGAGACGTCGACCGGGGTCGTCGCCGACGTCCAGGCGCTCGCGCAGGCGGCCCGAGCAGCGGGGGCGCTGAGCGTCGTCGACGCCGTGTCCAGCCTCGGTGCGGTGCCGCTCGAGACCGACGCGTGGGGCCTCGACGTCGTCGTGGCCGGCTCCCAGAAGGCGCTCATGACTCCTCCCGGGCTCTCGCTCGCGACGGTCTCGCCGCGTGCGTGGGAACGGTCCGCGAGGACGACCACTCCCCGCTTCTACTTCGACTGGGCGAAGCACCGTGCGTCGCTCGAGACCGGGACGACGCCCTTCACGCCCGCCGTCTCCCTCGTCGCCTCTCTCGACGCCGCACTCGGGATGCTGCTCGACGAGGGGCTCGAGGCCGCCTTTGCCCGGCACGCTGCGCTTGGGAGGGCGTGCCGCGAGGGCGCGAAGGCGATGGGCCTGGAGCTGTTCTCTCCCGACGAGGAGCGCTCGGCGGTCGTCACCGCGATCCTGACGCCCGAAGGGGTCGACGCGCGGGCGCTCGTCCTCGCGCTCAGGGACCGCTTCGGCATCACGGTGGCCGGGGGGCACGGGGACCTCGGCTCGCGGATGTTCCGCATCGGCCACATCGGCTACTACGACGTCTTCGACATCACGACCGTCCTCGCCGCGGTCGAGCTGCTTCTCGTCGAGGCAGGGGCCGACGTCGAGCCCGGGATCGCGGTGACCCGCGCACTCGAGACGTACCGCTCGGCTGTCCGTGCCTGACGCACCCGCGCCCCGTCGGCCCAGGGTGCTCGTGCGGGAGTCGATCGCCGAGCCGGGGCTCGAGCTGCTCCGCGAGCGATACGACGTCGTCGAGGACGCGGACTCGGACCTCGGCTCGATCATCGGCGACTTCGAGGCCATCGTCGTCCGCTCGGCGACGAGCCTCGACGCGGGGATCATCGAGCGAGCCAGCCGGCTCAAGGTGATCGGCCGGGCGGGAGTCGGTGTCGACAACGTCGACGTCGACGCCGCGACGAGGCGCGGGATCGTCGTCGCCAACGCTCCCGAGGCGACCGTCGTGTCCGCGGCCGAGCACGCGCTCGCACTGCTCCTCGCCGTGGCGAGGAACCTGCCACAGGCGCATGCGGCGCTCAAGCAGGGCGTCTGGGACCGGGGGAGGTTCACGGGGATCGAGCTCGCCGGCAAGACGCTGGGCGTCCTCGGCCTGGGGAGGATCGGACGGCAGGTCGCCAGGAGAGCGGTCGGGCTGGGCCTACGTGTCGTCGCGTATGACCCGTACGTCGTCCTCGACCGCTTCCGCGAGCTCGGCGTCGAGCCGGCCGCGACGCCGGAGGACGTGTACCACCAGGCCGATCTCGTCACACTCCATCTCCCGCTCAACGAGGAGACATACGGGCTGCTCGACGCCGCGGCTTTCGAGCAGATGCGGGACGGTGTGCGCATCGTCAACGCAGCGCGCGGCGGGCTGATCGTCGAGGAGGCGCTCGCGGACGCGATCCGGTCGGGCAAGGTGGCCGGCGCCGCGCTCGACGTGTTCGGGGAGGAGCCGTACTCGGGGCCGCTTCTCGAGCTCGATGAGATCGTGGTGACGCCGCATCTCGCGGGCTCCACGGCGGAGGCCCAGGACCGCGCGGGCGTCATCATCGCGGAGCAGGTCGCCGCCGCTCTCGAGGGCGAGATCGTGGAGACGGCGGTGAACATCCCGATCGTCGAGCCAGCGGACCTCGAGGTGCTCGGGCCGTTCATCCCGCTCGCTGCGAAGCTGGGACGCCTCGCGACCGCGCTCGTCTCCGGACGTCCGCGGCGAATCGTCGTCGCGGCCCACGGACCGCTGTCCGAGTACGACACGCGGCTTCTCACGGTGGCCGCGCTCAACGGCGCCTTCCAGGACCGCGTCGACCAGGCCGTCAACTACGTGAACGCCCCCGTCATCGCCGCCGAGCGGGGGATCGAGGTCTCGGAGCAGCGGCACGCGAGCTCGCAGCACTACACGAATCTCGTCCGCGTGCTCGTCAGCTCGGACGGCGAGGAGGGCGAGGTCTGGGGGACGACGGTCGGGCCCGAGCACCGCCTGTTCCTCGCGGGCGCGCTCGGGTTCGCGATCGACATCGAGCTCGCCCCGCGCATGGCGTTCCTCGTGTACGACGACATGCCCGGGGTGATCGGCCGCGTGGGCACGATGTTCGGCGAGGCGGGCGTCAACATCGCGAACATGGCCGTCTCGCGGACGAAGGAGGGCGGGACGGCGCTCATGGCGTTCTCGATCGACTCCCCTGCGCCGCCCGCGCTGGTCGAGCGCGTCGAACGGTCCGGCTTCGACGACGCGCGGTTCCTCACCCTTGGTTGATGCGCCGCGACCGGAGCTCGCTCACGCGACCTCCGGTCGCGCCAAGGCCCCTGCAGGCGGCCGCTTCGCGGCCGCGACGTCTCGGCACGGGGCCGATGGCTGAGGTTCCCTCGCTCGGAGAGCGCGGCGGCGGCTGGGTGGTCCTCCAGTTCGCGGTCATGGCGGCGATCGTGGTGGCGGGCCTCGTGGGACCGGGGTGGCCGGACGCGGTGGCACGGCCGCTGTCCGTCGTCGGCGCGGTCCTCGCGCTCGCCGGCGGGACAGTGGCGTTCGTCGCTGCGCGGGCGCTGGGCGGAGCGCTCACGCCGTTCCCCCGCCCACGTCACGGCTCCGGCGTGGTCGCGCGCGGTCCCTATCGCGTCGTTCGCCATCCGCTGTACGCGGCCGGTGCGCTCTTCCTCGCGGGCTTCTCGCTGGCGTTCTCGCCGGTCGCGCTCGGGTTGACGGCGGTCATCCTCGTCGTCTGGGGCCTGAAGGCGCAGGTCGAGGAGCGCTTCCTCCTTCGGGAGCTTCCGGGCTACGCCGCGTACGCGGCGCGGACGCGACACCGTCTCGTTCCCTTCGTCTACTGAGCCGATCCGGATAGATTGCGCGCGTGGCAGCGGCCTGGCCGGAGCCGGTCGAGCGGGTGTCGTCGTTCCTCCGTAAAGCCGGGGCCGAGGCACGGATCGAGCAGTTCGTCGAGGGCACGCCCACCGCGAGCGACGCCGCGGCCGCAGTCGGCTGCGGGCTCGACCAGATCGTGAAGTCGCTCGTCTTCGTGTGCGACGGGCGGTCGGTGGTCGCGCTCGTCCCGGGCGACCTGCGCGGTGACCGCGAGAAGGTGGCCCGCGAGGCAGGTGCCGAGAAGGCCCGCATCGCGTCGGCCGAGGAGGTCGAGAAGGCGACCGGCTTCGCTCCCGGCGCGGTCGCTCCCTTCCCGCTGCCGGACGTCGAGCTCGTGCTCCTCGACCGCGCGCTCCTCCGCCACCGGATCGTCTGGGCCGGTGCGGGCTCGCACCGGCACGTCGTCGGGCTCTCCCCGGCCGAGCTCGGGCGGCTCTCGCGCGCACGGGTGGCCGACGTCTCCCGCGAGGCTCCCCCGACGTAGGAAGCGAAGTTACGATTCGATCAACTCCAAGGAGCGCTGACGATGCAAGAGACCGAGAACATCTGGATGAACGGCGAGCTCGTCGACTGGGCGGATGCGAAGGTGCACGTCGGCGTTCACGGCCTGCACTACGGCTCGGGGGTCTTCGAGGGAATCCGTTGCTACGACACGCCGAGTGGCCCGGCCGTGTTCCGGCTCGGCGACCACCTGGCGCGACTCGAGCGCTCCGCGAAGGTCCTGCACATGGATCTTCCCTACTCGGCGACGGAGCTGCGGGCTGCGACGCACGAGCTGATCGCCGCGAACGGCATCGCCTCGTGCTACGTACGCCCGCTCGCGTTCTACGGGTACGGGGAGCTCGGCGTGTCCACGAGCGGGAATCCCGTCGAGGTCGCGATCCTCAGCTTCCCGTGGGGCGCCTACCTCGGCGAAGAGGCGCTGAGCGCCGGTATCACGGCGAAGGTCTCGAGCTGGGAGCGTGTCGGGCCGAACGTGATCCCGCATGTGGCCAAGGCGACGGGTATCTATCTGAACTCGATGCTGGCGACGACGGAGGCACGACGCGCCGGCTACGACGAGGCGATCATGCTCACCCACGACGGCTACGTCGCCGACGGCCCAGGGGAGAACATCTTCGTCGTCCAGGACGGCCGCCTGCGGACTCCGCCGCTCGCGACCTCGATCCTGCCGGGGATCACGCGGGACACGATCATGCAGCTCGCCGGCGCGCTCGGGTACGAGGTGGAGGAGGCCCTCCTCATCCGCACGGATCTGTATCTCGCGGACGAGGTGTTCATGGTCGGCACCGCCGCCGAGGTGACTCCGGTCCGGGCAGTCGACGATCGGCACATCGGCGTCGGCCCCGTCACTCTCGAGCTCCAGAAGGCCTACCTCGCTACGGTCGGGGGCCTCGACGAGCGCTGGAGCGACTGGCTCGACGTGGTCGAGATGGCGCCCTCGCCGGCCGCGGCGTAGTGGCGTAGTGGCGTCGGTCAAGCAGGTCCCGCTCTCGAGCCCGTGGGTCGACGAACGGGAGGAGGAGCTCGTCGTGGGCGTGCTGCGCTCGGGCCGGCTCTCGCTCGGCCCCACGATCGACGAGTTCGAGGAGGCATTCGCGAGCGCGGTGGGCGCGCCGTACGCCGCGGCTGTCGCCAGCGGCACGGCGGGCCTCCACCTGCTCTGCGTCGCGGCGGGCGTCGGCGCGGGAGACGAGGTCGTGACATCGCCGTACTCCTTCGTGGCGAGCGCGAACTGCGCGATCTACGAGGGGGCGACGCCCGTGTTCGCGGACATCGACCCGCGGACGCTGAACCTCGTCCCAGCTGCCGTCGAGGCCGCGATCACCGAGCGGACCCGTGCGGTCGTCGCGGTCGACATCTACGGCTACCCCTGCGAGCTCGACGAGCTCCGGGCGATCTGCGAGCCGCGAGGCATCGCGCTGATCGAGGACGCCTGCGAGGCGCTCGGGGCGACGTACCGCGGGCGGGCCATCGGGTCGCACGGCCCCTCCGCGGTGTTCGCCTTCTACCCCAACAAGCAGATGACGACGGGCGAGGGCGGCATGGTGACGACCCATTCCGAGCAGGAGTGGCGCATGCTGCGCAGCCTGCGGAACCAGGGCCGCGCGGACTCCGGCGGCTGGCTCGAGCACGCCCGGCTCGGCTTCAACTACCGGATCGACGACGTCCGCGCCGCGATCGGACTGGGCCAGCTCGAGAAGCTCGCCGAGATTCTCGAGCGCCGCGCGGCCGTCGCAGCCCGCTACGGCGAGCTCCTGGCCGACGTCGCCGGGCTGGAGCTCCCGTGCGCAGACGACGCCGACCACGAGCGGTCGTGGTTCGTCTATGTCGTGACGCTTCCGGCGGGCACCGACCGCGAGCACGTGATCGCGACCCTGGAGGAGCGCGGCGTCCAGTCGGCGCGATACCTCCCGTGCATCCACCTGCAGCCGTACATGCGGGAGCGATACGGCTTCCGCGAGGGGCTCTGCCCCGTCGCCGAGGACGTCAGCCGGCGGTCGCTGGCCATCCCCTTCCACGCACGGCTCGACGAGGACGACCAGGTGCGCGTGGCCGAGGCGCTCGGCTCGGCTCTCGAGATGTGAGAGCGCCGTCGCAGGGCGAGGCGCTCGCGGTATGGGCGCTCCTCGCGGTGGACGCCCTGGCGATCCTCGTCGTCTACTCGGTCGTCGACCCGAGCGAGCTCCACAACGTCTCCCGCGAAGGCCTCGGCGGCGGCCTGAGCCGGGCGCTCGTGCAGCTGAGCTTCCCGTCCGTCGCGGGCGCAGCGATCCCGATCGCGCTCCTCGCGCTGGACGTTCTCCCGCGCCGGGCGTGGCTCGTCGGCGTCCCCGCGATCGGGCTCTGCGCCGTCTTCGCCTGGCCGGGAGTCGTCGATTCCGGCGACCTCGACGCCAAGCCCGTGAACGCGATCCCCGTGCTCGGCGTCTGCCTCGTCGTCGCGCTCACCGTGGCCGCGGCGAGGCGTTCGGGGCTCGGCTTCGCTCCACCCCGCTCGGGGGACACGCTGCGGATCGTCGCAGCCGTCGCGGTCGTCTCTCGTCTCGCTTCCGTGGATCGCGGCGGAGGCCGGGTTCCACCTCCCCGGCGGCGTCTTCCTCACGGACGAGCCCTATGCGGAGCCCCACCAGCCGCCCACCGCCGCGGTCCATCTGGGCCACCACCACGGGCTCCTGGGCGCGACGCTCGTCCTCTCCGCGCTCCTCCTCTCGCGCCCGCGGCTCGTCGGCGACGTCGCCCGCCACGTGTACGCGCTCCTCGTCTCGCTCATGCTCGCGTACGGCGCCACGAACCTCGTGCAGGACTTCTGGCACGAGCAGGTCGTGAAGCGCGGCTGGACGGGCTGGGACATCCCGAGCGCGACGACCCCACGGCTCGCGGCGATCTGGGCACTCATGCTCGGGGCGACGGCGCTCGCCTACGCGCTCGGGTTCGCTCGCCGTCCCGGAGGCCGTGGAACCGGCGATAATCACGTGAGATGAGCTCTCAGCGGATGGTGTTCCTCGGCTTCGGCAAGTACGCGCGGGCGGACAAGGTGTACGCCCTCGAGCCCATCGTCGGCGACGAGCGCGGCGGTGGACGCCGTACGCGCGTCTGGGTCGAAGGGGTCGACGGCCCGCTCGTCGCGTCGCGGACGGAGCGGACGATCCTGCACGACATGGGTCACGAGGGCGGGGACTCCGCCCTCCTGGACGAGGCGCTCGACCTCGCGGAGCGACTCGCGTCCGCCGCCGAGGAGGGCAGGGTCGACCTGGGCGACCTCGGGCGTCGCGCGCGGCGCCTGCTCGCCTCGACCGCACGCCCGGCGGAGGACGAGCAGCTCTTCTGAGCGCCGTCGACCGCTCGTTCTTCGCGCGGGACGTCCACGAGGTGGCGCGCGATCTCCTCGGAGCGACACTGCTCGTGGACGGGGTCGGCGGAGTGATCGTGGAGGTCGAGGCGTACGCGCCGGGCGACCCGGCGAGCCACTCGTATCTCGGGCCCGACCCGTCGCAACGCGACGATGTTCGGCCCTCCCGGGCACGCTCTACGTGTACCGCTCGTACGGGATCCACTGGTGCGCGAACGCGGTCTGCGAGGAGGAGGGCGTGGGGGCCGCAGTGCTCCTGCGCGCCCTCGAGCCGACGTCGGGCATCGACCGGATGCGGGAGCGACGCGGCCTCGACGACGGTCGCCCTGCTCTGCTCGGGGCCGGGGCGCCTCGCGCAGGCGCTCGGCCTCACGGGCGACGACGACGGCCGTCCGCTCGACCGTCCGCCATTCGAGGTGCTCGCGGCCACGACCCCGGTCGAGGTCGTCGCGACCCCACGCATCGGCATCACGCGGGCCGGCGACCTGCACTGGCGCTACGTGGTCGAGGGATCTACCTTCCTGAGCCGTCGCCGACCACGAGCCGCACCGTGAGCCCGGGCCTGACGGCGATCCCGGGCCTCGGGTACTGCCGGAGGACGACCCCCGCGCGACCCGGCGCGGTCACGGCCTTCACGCGCAGGCGCAGGCGCGTCAGCTCGCGGTTGACGTCCTCGACGCTCGAGCCGACGAGGTTCGCGAGCTGGCCGTGCTGCGCCTTGGAGACCCAGAGCTGGACGGTGTCGTTCGCCGAGAGACCTCCGCGACGCGGGTCCTGGTTCACGACGATGCCCGGCACCTTCCCGACCTTCGCCGGCACGTAGGCGATCTCCGCCCCGAGTGGCTGCGCGCCGAGCTGCGCGACCGCCTCGTCGGCGGTCATGCCGACGACGAGGGGAATCGAGACCTCGTTCGGCTTGCAGTCGGCCGTCGTCGAGGGGCCCTTGCCGGAGAAGTAGGCGACGAGGCGCGCTCCGCGGCAGTAGCCGTTGTCGAGCCGCCACTCCCCGCCCCGCTCGACGACCCAGCTCGAGGTGGCGCCGAGGTACGGCGCCGGCGTGAACGCGGCGCTCTCGTCCTCCTCGACTCCCTTCACGAACTCCCGCCAGATGAGCGCAGGCAGCGTCCCGCCCGTCACGGGCTCGCCGCGGTACTCGGTGAGCATCGGCCGCAGCCGGTCCGGGTACCCGACCCAGACGGCGACGACGAGCTCGGGCGTGTAGCCCACGAACCAGGCGTCCGCATAGTTGTCCGTCGTCCCGGTCTTCCCGGCGACCGGCCGCCCCGCGATCGCGGCGCGCCGCCCGGTGCCGAACTGGACGACGTCCTCGAGGATTCCCGTCAGCACCTCGCCCTCGCCCTCGTCGAGGACGCGGGTCGGCTGTGGCGCGTTCTCCTCGACGCTCCCCGTGCGGATCCGCTCGACGCGCTCGACGACGCGCGGGCGATCGCCCATCAGCGACCCGTCGACCCGCCGGCCGTCGTTCGCGAGGGTCGCGTATGCCCGGGCCATCTCGAGCGGGTTCACGGCCAGGGAGCCGAGGCCGATGGAGAAGTACGCGTTCAGCGGGCTGCCGATCCCGAGCGCGTGCGCCGTCTCCACGATCGCCTTCGGCCCGACGAGGTCGGTGAGCTGCGCGTAGACCGAGTTGTCGGACGAGACCATGGCGCGGGCGAGCGAGACGCGCCCGAGGTATGTGTGGTCGTAGTTCGTGACGTTCCAGATCCGGTCGCCCGCGTCGATCGAGACCTTCTTCGACTCGATCTCCGTGAGCGGCGAGATGCCCTGGCGCATGGCGGTCGCGAGCACGATCGGCTTGAACGCGGACCCGGGCTGGCGCTCGGCCTGCGCAGCGAGGTTGAACTGGCTCTTGTCGGAAGTTCCTGCCGCCGAACATCGCCCGGACCGCGCCGGTCCGCGGGTCCATGGCGACGAGGGCGGCGGCCGGGCCGTCCGGGTTTCCGAGCACGCTCTCGACCGCGGCCCGTGCCTGCTCCTGAAGCCCGATGTCGATCGTCGTCGTCACCCGCAGCCCGCCGCCGAAGACCCGGCCGGCGCCGAACTCGTCGACGAGCTGGTCCTTGACGTAGTTGAGGAAGTAGGGCGCCTTGCCTCGCGTCCCGGGCAGCCGGACGTCCTCCGGCCGGGGCAGCGGCGCCGCGTCCGCGCGCTCGAAGTCCCGCTGCGTGATCTTTCCCTGCTCGAGCATCATCGCCAGGACCTGGCGACGCCGACCCTCGGCCTTCCGCGGCTTCGTCACCGGGTCGTAGACGGTCGGGTTGGAAGGGATGCCGGCGAGGAGCGCGGCCTCGGGCAGGGTGAGCTCCTTCGCGGTCTTCCCGAAGTACGCGCGCGAGGCCTGCTGGATCCCGTACGCGCCGTTCCCGAAGTAGATCGTGTTCAGGTACGCGGTGAGGATCCGGTCCTTGCTCCAGCGCTGCTCGAGCTGCCAGGCGAGCGCGGCCTCGCGGACCTTGCGTGCGATCGTCTTCTCGTTCCGGATGTAGGCGTTCTTGACGAACTGCTGCGTGATCGTCGACCCGCCCTCGACGATCGACTGGTGGCGGATGTCGGCCCACAGCGCGCGGCCGATGCCGCGGACGTCGATCCCGTTGTGGTCGAAGAAGCGCTGGTCCTCGACCGAGACGATCGCCTGCCGCAGGATCGGTGCGATGTCCTCCGTCTCGACGAGGACACGGCTCTCGTCACCGCGGAGGACGGCGAGCACCGTACGGCCGTTCGACGCGTACACCACCGTGTCGACGTCCGAGTGCTGCGCGGCCGGGTCGAGGGCCGGGATCTCGCTCGCGACCGCGCGCACGAGCCCGAACGTGAACGACAGCCCGGCCAGCACGAGCAGGACCGCGAGCAGCGCGGCCAGGCGGCGCTTCCGTACCCGGCGCTTTCGCGCCGCGGCCCCCTTGTGTCTCCGCACCCGCAACGGAGACGAGTGTAGCCCTCCACCGACGAACGTCCCGCAAAGGGACGGTTCAGGTGCCGAGCCGCTAGACGGGGTCGGAGGCGACGATCGGGGCGGTCGTCGGCAGCATCGACGCCGCCCTCGGTTCTACGAGCGTCACGGCGACGACGTCACCCCCGTCGACGATCGCCGTCGAGCGCGACGATCTCGGCGCCGTCGCGGCCGGGGAAGAGGCCCGGCTCGAGCGGGAGTGCCGCCCGCCACGATCCACATCTCGTAGGTCTTCCCCGAAGGGGCGGGGTCGAGCTCGTCCAGGACGAGGACGGCGCGCCCGTCGGAGTCCGACGACCAGCCGGCCGGCGCCCTCCTGCGAGCGCCACCGTGCGCGCGTCCGGGTCGGCGAGCACGGCAGCCGCTGCGCTGCTCGCGCTCGAGCGCGGCGCGCGCCTCGTCGAGGTCGCTCGAGAGGCTGCGTGGCCCAGAGCCCGACCGCGAGCGCGACGACCGCGGCGACCGCGGCCACGGCAGCGAGCACCGGGGCGGTGCGCCTGGCTCCGGGCCGCTCGAGCGGGACGACGACCTGCGGCTCCGCGCGTGCCTGCGCGAGGATGCGCTCGCGCAGCGCGAGGCTCGGAGCAGGCCCCGACGCGGCGATCGCGAGCGCCTCGGTCGTCTCCCAGAACGACGCGAGCTCCCGCTGGCACCTCTCGCAGCCGGCGAGGTGCGCCTCGTAGGCGCTCCGCTCCTCGGGATCGAGCGCGTCGAGCGCGTAGCCCGGGGTCAGCTCGTGAATTCCGGCTTCCATGATCCTTCCTGTGTCGAGTCGTCGAGGAGCTCGCGCAGGCGCGCGAGCCCCGCGAACATCCTGCTCTTGATCGTGCCCAACGGGACGCCGAGCCGCTCGGCGAGCTCGGACTGGGAGAACCCTCCGTAGTAGGCGAGCTCGAGCGCCTCGCGCTGGACGTCGGGCAGCTGCTTCAGCGCGGCCTGCACGCGTTCCCGCTCGAAGCGAAGCCACGCGGCCTCGTCCGTCTCCTCGGGCGCGGCGCCCGCTGCGGAGTCGTCCGTCAAGGGATCGGCTTGACGGCGCTCCTCGCGACGGACGAGGTCTACCGCACGCCGGTGGACGAGAGTGAGGATCCACGTGCTCGCCTTGGCGCGCTCGGCTCTGAACGTCGCCGCGCTGCGCCACACCTGGAGGAACGCCTCCTGGACTGCGTCCTCCGCGTAGCGCTCGTCGCGGAGCACCCGCAGGGCGAGCCCGTAGGCGATCCGTCCGACCCGGTCGTACAGTTCGGCCAGCGCATCTTCGTCACCCCGGGCGACCAGCGTGACGAGTGCCTCGTCCGAGAGGTGGGCGTGGTGCCTGCGCATGGCGAAGCGATGCTGCGACCCGGGCAACGCTAACACGGTGGACGCGACCGCCTCCATGCCCCTGCTTCGTCCGAGGTCGCTCTCCGGTTCACGTCCGAACCGCATCACCGACGTCGGCGAACAAGTGCCGTTCCGAGACCGGACAACGAGAGAGAGGAGTGCAGATGCACAGAGGGATCAAGGCCCTGGCCGCAGCCGGGCTGCTCGTCGCAGCGGCCGCGGTCGGCGCCGGCACGCTGGGGCCCGGGAACGGCACGGCGTCGTCGCACCGCGAGGCACCGCTGATCGCGGAAGACCCGTCGGCCGACCTCACGGACATGTATGCGTTCCGTAGCCCGGACAAGCCGAACACCGTCACGATTCTCGCCAACGTCGTTCCTGGTGAAGATCCGGCGGCCGGGCCCAACTGGTACACGTTCTCGCCGAACGCGCGCTACAACCTCACGATCGACACGAACGGGGACGCGCGTCCGAACGTCGTGTACCGGTTCCAGTTCCGCACGAAGACCGGCCCGTTCTTCCTCGGCGACACCGCCCAGTCGTATACGGTCACGCGCGTCGCGGGTGGGAAGTCGACCGTCGTCGCACGCGGAACGACGCCGCCGAACAACATCGGCCCCCGCTCGACGCCGAACTACCGGTCGCTCGCAGCGAAGAGTGTCGTCTCCCTTCCGGGTGGCGGCAAGGCGTTCGCCGGCCAGCGGGACGACCCGTTCTTCGGCGACATCGGCGCGATCTTCGATCTCGTCGCGATCCGCAAGGGCACGGGCAACATGGGCGGCGGAAAGGACTTCTTCGCCGGCTACGGCGTCCACACGTTCGGGGTGCAGATCCCGATCGCGAGCCTGAAGGCGAAGAACGGCATCATCGGCGTCTGGTCGTCCGTCGACCGGCGGAAGATCACGACCCGGACGACGAGCGGCGCGAGCTCGAAGGGTGCCTGGATTCAGGTCAACCGCCTCGGCGAACCCTCTCGTCAACGAGGTCGTCATCCCGACGGGCCTGAAGGATCAGTGGAACGGGCTCGTGCCGTGGAAGGAAGGGCGGTTCAGGCAGTACTACGACTCGCCCATCCTCGCTGCCGTCATCAACAAGCTGTACAAGCTCGGCGCTCCCGAGAAGGATCGTGACGACCTCGTCGCGGTCCTCCTCACCGGTGTGCCGAAGCTGAACTTCACGAGCTCACGGCTCGCGGAGCTCCTCCGCCTCAACCTCACCGTCCCGGTGACGAAGAACCCGAACCGGCTCGGCGTGCTTGGGGGCGACAACCAGGGCTGGCCCAACGGCCGGCGCCTGGGCGACGACGTCATCGACATCGCCGAGCAGGCCGTCGGCGGCTTCCTCAAGGGGACGAAGCTCCCGCTCGGGGACGGCGTCGACGCCGACGATCGGAAGCTCCTCGGATCCTTCCCGTACATCGCGGATCCGCGGTCGGGCTTCGACAACGCGAAGGGGAGGTAGGCGGGTCGGCCTGCGGCCGAGTCGCCTACCAGGGATGGACGCGGGCCGGCAGGCCCGCGTCCATCCTCCGTGCAGGCCGGGCTTGCCCGGCGGCCCCATGAACCGTTCCGAGACGTCCGTCGAACAATCCTCGTGAGGCGCCGCATCGCATTCGCCCTGGCCACGCTGTGCGGCGCATTGGGAGCTTCGCTCGTGACGTCCTCACCCGCCGCAGCGCATCCGCTCGGCAACTTCACGATCAACCGCTACGCGGGGATCGAGGTGGCCGGCACGGACGTGTACCTGCGCTACGCGCTCGACGTCGCCGAGATCCCGACCTATCAGCTCGGCACCGAGATCCGCGACCCGGAGTACGCGGCCCTGCTCGCGGAGAAGCTCGTCCTGACGCTGGACGGACGGCGTGCGTCGCTCGAGGTGGCCGAGCGCAGGGTCGCGATGCGACCCGGGGCCGGCGGATTGCAGACGCTGCGGTTGGACGTCGTCTACCACGCAGTAGGAGCCGGAGCACAGCTCGCGTTCGAGGATCGCTCGTTTCCCGGGCGGATCGGCTGGCGTGAAGTCACGGTCGTGGCGCGTGACGGCGGCCGGATCGTCTGGGCCGATGTTCCGGCCGCGAGCTCGAGCAACGCGCTCCGCACGTATCCGGCCGACCTCCTGCGCTCGCCGCTCGACGTCTCGTCCGCGCGGGCGACGGTCTCCCTCGGAGCGCTGCCCGGCGCGCCTCCGACCATCGGCGACGCGGGCGCGCCCGTGCACGTGGGACGGGGCTTCGAGTCGCTGATCGAGCCCGGCGAGCTCTCGATCGGCGCGCTGCTCCTCGCTCTCCTGATCGCGGCCTTCTGGGGTGCGGTGCACGCGCTCACGCCGGGCCACGGCAAGGCGATGGTCGCGGCGTACCTCGTCGGGACGAAAGGCAGGCCGCGCGACGCGTTCCTGCTCGGCGGCACGGTGACGATCGCCCATACAGCCGGCGTGTTCGCACTCGGGTTCGTCACGCTCGGGCTCTCGGCCTTCGTCGTTCCCGAGCAGCTGTACCCGTGGCTGACGCTCGTCTCGGGCGTGCTGGTGGTCGTCGTCGGCGCGTCCGTGCTCAGGCAACGGATCCGGTCGCGTGACCACCACCACGATCACCACGACGACCTCCATCGCTCGCACGACCACCACCACGAGCACGACCGCGCGCTGAGCTCGAGAGGGATCCTCGGCGTCGGTGTCGCAGCCGGGCTCCTGCCCTGTCCGTCGGCGCTCGTCGTCCTCCTCTCGGCCATCGCGCTCCACCGGATCGGGCTCGGGCTCGCGCTCATCGTCGCCTTCAGCATCGGGCTCGCCGCCACGATCACGGCGATCGGCCTCGTCGCCGTCTTCGCGCGACAGAGCTTCGGACGGCTCTCGCTGAACGGTCCCGTCGTCCGCGCTCTTCCCGCGGTCAGCGCGGGTCTCATCCTCGTCGTCGGGCTCGTCATCACGGTCCGCGCCCTTCCCGCCGTCGTCTAGACGAGCTCGGATGTGCGCAAGATCGAGCTCCGCTGACGCGCGGAGCTCGGTTGCGCGAAGACCCCTGAAGCAGCCGCTTCGCGGCTGGTCGCTGTGTCGAACCGATCGAGCTCGCTCGACGAACGAGGCACATGTTCGGGCTCGACGACTGGATCGCATCCCTCTCCGAAGGAGCGTCGGTCGGGGTCGTCCTCCTCGTCGCCGTGCTGCTCGGCCTGCGCCATGCGACCGATCCGGACCACATCGCGGCGATGACGACGCTCGTCGCGTCGCGCCGCGATCGGGTGGCGCGCTCGGCCGCCCAGCTCGGCGCGTGGTGGGGCATGGGGCACGCGATCACGCTCGTCCTCTTCGGGATCCCGATTCTCCTCGCCGAGCGCTACCTGCCCGAGAACCTCCAGCGGGGGGCCGAGACGGCCGTCGCCGCGCTCATCGTCTTCCTCGCGCTGCGACTGCTCGTCCGCTGGCGGCACGGGTACTTCGACTTCCACGCGCATCCCCATCCCGAGCGCGCGCATCGTCACGCCGTCCGCACGCCCGCCGGCGCTCTGGGGGTGGGCCTCGTCCACGGCATGGGCGGCAGCGCCGGCGTCGGCGTCCTCCTGCTCGCGGCTATCCCGTCGGAGACCGTCGCCGTCGCCTCGCTCCTCCTGCTCGCTCTCTTCACCGCCGTCTCGATGACGGTCGTGACGCTGGGCTTCGGGTTCACGCTGGCCACGCGACCGGTTGCCGCGGCGACGGCGACGCTCGTCCCGGTCCTCGGCGCCATCAGCCTCGCCTTCGGCCTCTGGTACGCGGCCGCGGCCTGGGCGCTCGCTCCGTACCCGTTCTAGCCGAACGTGAAGGCATAGGCTGCGAGGCCGAGCGTGAAGCGCAGCTCGAGCAGCCCGCGCCTGACTCTCCCGAACTGCGCGATCGTGTAGAGGCGCGGCGAGCCCCACACCCTCACGGCACGGAGGCGCCGCCCGTCGACGAAGACCTCGACGGCGCCCTGTCCCTGCAGCACGAGGAAGACGTTCTTCGCCTGGAAGCGCAGCCGCAGGCGAGCGCCACGACCGGCGACGATGCGCTCGCTCTCGACCGTCCAGCGACCGCCGTAGGCGAGGGCGTCGAACGGGAGCGCCCCCCGCGGGAGCACGTACGACCACTCGACGTCGGGCGCGGGACTGCCGTTCGCGAAGCGCGCAAGCCGCTCGTAGCCGAGGTACGACTCGGGGGTCCTCGCCACGTACGGGCCCTGCTCGTCGACGGACCTCGGTTTGGTCGCCACGCTCTCGCCCAGCAGCTGGCGGATCCGGCGCTCGGTCTCCTCGTAGTCGCCCTCGCCGAAGTGGTGGAAGCGCACCCGTCCGTCGCGGTCGATCAGATACTTCGCCGGCCAGTACTGGTTCGAGTAAGCACGCCAGGTCGCGAAGTCGTTGTCGAGCGCGACGGGATAGCGGATGCCGAGCCGACGGACCGCCGAGCGCACGTTGTCCGGCACGCGCTCGAACGCGAACTCGGGGCTGTGGACGCCGACGATCGTGAGCCCTTCGCTCCGGTACGCGTCGTCCCAGGCCTCCAGGTGCGGGAGCGTGCGCAGGCAGTTGATGCACGAGTACGTCCAGAAGTCGATCAGGACCACGCGGCCACGCAGGCCCGCAAGCGTGAGTGGCGCCTCGTCCGCCGTGTTGACCCAGGTGCCGATGTCCTGGATCTCCGGCGCGCCCCCACCCTTGTCGTCGCGCGTGTCTGCCAGGCCGGCGCTGCCGCCGAGCCTGGCGAGCTCGCGCTGCGCCGAGCCGCTCCGCTCGACTCGCTCCTGGAACGCCTGCGCATACGCCGGCACGGCTGTCGCGACCCTTTCGGGCGCGTGGAAGACGACGGCGACCGCGGTCAGTCCGACGACGACGCCCGCTCCTCGCCTCACTCCCCGCGCGTGAGCCCGGACGACGCCCATGCCGGCCGCGAGGCGCTGGCTTCCGATGGCGATGACGAGGAGGGGTAGCGCGTGCCCGATCGAGTAGGCGATCGTGACGAGGACCACACGCCACGTCACCTCGCCGGTCGCCGCGAGCGCGGCGACGGCCGCGAGCACGGGCCCGGCGCACGGCACCATGACGAGCCCTGCGCTCACACCGACGACGAGGCCGCTCGAGTCGCGAGCGACCGGTCTGGGTGCGAGGAAGTGGAACGGGCGCTCGAGGGTACGGGCGACGCGCTCCGAGAGGAGGCTCGCCGCGAGCACGAACAGCATCCCGATCGCGAGCGTGCGCAGGAGGTCCTCCTGGAGGCCGAGCGCACCCAGGAGCGCCGCGCCGGCGAGCGTGACCGTCGTGAACGAGATGACGAGTCCGGCCATGACCGCGTATGGGCGCCAGCGGTTCTCGCTCGAGGCGCTCCCGGCGAGGAGAAGTGGCAGGACCGGGAGCACGCACGGCGACAGCGCCGTGATCAGACCGGCGAGGAATGCGATCCCGAGCAGGACGAGCACAGCGGGAGAGTAGGAGCCGGGCGCAGGCACCCGCCTGAATTGCCGTGGAGACGAGGCGATAGGCTGCTCCGCCATGGAGCAGCTCCTCACACTCGACGACGCCGAGCGCCTGGCCCAGGCGTCGGTGCCGGCAGACGCCTGGGGGTACATCGCAGGCGGGGCGGGCGACGAGCGAACGTTGCGCTGGAACCGGGAGGCGTTCTCCCGCTATCGCCTGCGCTACCGCGTGCTCGTCGACGTGTCGGAGGTGTCGACCGCGACGAGCGTCCTCGGTACGGAGGTCTCGATGCCGGTGCTCATCGCCCCGATGGCGTACCAGCAGATCGCACACGAGGAGCACGAGCTCGCCACCGCTCGCGGCGCCGCCGCAGCCGGGACGCTCATGTGCCTGTCGACGGTCGCGACCGCGACTCCGAGCGACGTGGCCGCGGCGGCTCCGGGCGCGCCGCGCTGGCTGCAGATCTACGTCTTCAAGGACCGCGGGGTCAGCGACGACGTCATCGCGGAGGCGCTCGAAGCGGGGTTCTCCGGCCTCGTCCTCACCGCCGACCTGCCCGTCGTGGGGATCCGAGACCGTGAGCTGCGCGCCGGCTTCGAGACGCCGGAGGGCGAGGTTCCCGCGATGGTCGAGGCAAGGGCGCGGATGGGGCACGACGACCCTGCCCTGCGCATGCTCGACCCCGGCGTCGAGTGGAAGTACGTCACGGAGCTCCGCGAGCGATTCGCCGTGCCGGTGGTCGTCAAGGGCCTCGTGACCGCCGAGGATGCACGGCTTGCGTGCGAGCACGGGGCGGCGGGCGTCGTCGTCTCGAACCACGGTGGTCGCCAGCTCGACGGAGCCGTCGCCGCGCTGGACGCACTCTCCGAGGTCGTGGACGCCGTGGACGGGCGAGCCGAGGTCTACGTCGACGGCGGCGTTCGCCGCGGCACGGACGTCGTCACCGCGCTCGCGCTCGGCGCGCGCGCGGTCCTCTGGGGCGCCCGGTGATGTACGGGCTCGCGTTCGGTGGCGCCAAGGGCGTCGAGCAGGTGCTCGGGATCCTCCGCGACGAGGTCGAGAACGCGCTGGCCCTGCTCGGGTGTCGCTCGCCCTCCGAGGTGACGCGTTCCCACGTCATGGGGCCTGTGGCTGCGTGAGTGTCGCCGAGCTCGCGAGGAACGCCGTGCACCTCCTCCCGGAGGGAGGTCTCGAGGCGAAGCTCGCGCTCGGGCGTCCGCTGCGGGTGAAGCTCGGGATCGACCCTACGGGCCCCGACATCCACATCGGGTTCGCCGTGGTCCTGAGCCGGCTGCGGGCCTTCCAGGACGCCGGCCACCTCGCCGTGCTGATCGTCGGTGACTACACGGCGCGCATCGGCGATCCGTCGGGGAGGTCGAAGGAGCGACTCGTGCTGCCCGACGAGGTGCTCGATCGCAACGCCAAGCTCTTCGCGGAACAGGCGTACCGCATCCTCGACCGGGACCGGACCGAGATCCGCTTCAACGGCGAGTGGCTCGGCGGCCTGGACTACGCCGGGCTCGTCCGCCTGACCCGCACGGGCACGGTCGCGCAGCTCCTCGAGCGGAACGACTTCCGCGAGCGCTTTGCCGGCGGTGCCCCGATCTCGGTCTCGGAGCTCCTCTACCCGTTCGCGCAGGCCTACGACTCGGTCGCGATCGAGGCGGACGTGGAGGTGGGTGGGACCGACCAGCTCTACAACCTGCTCATGGGCCGCGAGGTGATGGCCCACTACGGGCTCGAGCCACAGGCGATCGTCACCTACGAGCTCCTCGTCGGCACGGACGGCGTGGAGAAGATGTCGAAGTCTGTCGGCAACTACATCGGGATCGACGAGGCTCCCGAGGAGCAGTTCGGGAAGGTCATGTCCATACCGGATGAGGCGCTCGACCAGTGGTGGCGGCTCGCGCTCGACGTCGAGCTCCCGGGAGGCGAGCCGATGGAAGACAAGCTCGCGCTCGCCCGCGGGATCGTCGAGCGGTACCACGGCTCCGATGCCGCACGCGCGGCGGAAGACCACTTCACGAGGGTCGTCCGCGAGGGCCGGTCCCCGGAGGCCGTGCCGGAGGCGCCGCTTCCGGAAGGGGACCCCGTCCACCTCCCGAGCCTCCTGGCCGACCGCTTCGGCCTGTCCACGAGCGAGGCGCGCAGGCTCATCGGGCAGGGGGCGGTGAAGGTCGACGGCGGGGTGGTGACCGAGCTCGACGTTCCCCGCGTACGCCTCGCCGGTGCGGTCGTGCAGGCCGGCAAGCGGCGCTTCGTCCGCCTGCGGGAGTGACGCGTCAGGCGCCGAAAACGGCTTGGTTGACAGGGGAACCCGTTCTGCTACTATCCCTCGGCCGCCCGACAGGGAGGCGCGGGAAGCCTGTCACTCGACGAACTGGAGCGCTTTCGAGCGAACCCGATACGACTCTGTGGTTCCGTTTCGAAGGCCTCTGGCGCGAGTCGGAGGTTTTTTGTTGCCGCTCAGCGGCTCGGTCTTTGAAAACTCAACAGCGTGCGAATTACGTCGAGGCCTCTCGCGACGGCCTTCCCTACCCGGGAAGGGCTCGCGTGAGGCACGAACCCGTCTGAACCGATCCTTTGGGGAAGACGATCGAGCAACGAGTTTCAAGCTCGAGCTCGAAGCTCAAGCTCGAACTGAAGAACTGTCCCTGGCTCGTTCAGGGGCGAACGTTCTCTTCACGGAGAGTTTGATCCTGGCTCAGGACGAACGCTGGCGGCGCGCTTAACACATGCAAGTCGAGCGAGAACCGGGGCTTCGGCCCCGGGGACAGCGGCGAACGGGTGAGTATCACGTGGATAACCTGCCCTCGGCACCGGGATAGCCCGGGGAAACCCGGATTAATACCGGATGGCCCTTCCGACTCTCGGGTCGGTCGGAAAAGGTAGCTTCGGCCTCCGGCCGAGGATGGGTCCGCGGCGGATTAGCTTGTTGGTGGGGTAACGGCCTACCAAGGCGACGATCCGTAGCTGGTCTGAGAGGACGATCAGCCACACTGGGACTGAGACACGGCCCAGACTCCTACGGGAGGCAGCAGTGGGGAATCTTGCGCAATGGGCGAAAGCCTGACGCAGCGACGCCGCGTGAGGGAAGAAGGCCTTCGGGTTGTAAACCTCTTTCAGGAGGGACGAAGCCACTCGGGTTAACAGCCCAGAGGGTGACGGTACCTCCAGAAGAAGCCCCGGCTAACTACGTGCCAGCAGCCGCGGTAATACGTAGGGGGCAAGCGTTGTCCGGATTTACTGGGCGTAAAGAGCGTGTAGGCGGCCAGGCAGGTCTGTTGTGAAAACTGGAGGCTCAACCTCCAGACGTCGACAGAAACCGCTTGGCTAGAGTCCGGAAGAGGAGAGTGGAATTCCTGGTGTAGCGGTGAAATGCGCAGATATCAGGAAGAACACCGATGGCGAAGGCAGCTCTCTGGGACGGTACTGACGCTGAGACGCGAAAGCGTGGGGAGCGAACAGGATTAGATACCCTGGTAGTCCACGCCGTAAACGATGGGTGCTAGGTGTGGGAGGTGTCGACTCCTTCCGTGCCGCAGCTAACGCATTAAGCACCCCGCCTGGGGAGTACGGCCGCAAGGCTAAAACTCAAAGGAATTGACGGGGGCCCGCACAAGCAGCGGAGCATGTGGTTTAATTCGATGCAACGCGAAGAACCTTACCAGGGCTTGACATGCACTGGAAATCCGTAGAAATACGGCCCTCCTTCGGGACCAGTGCACAGGTGGTGCATGGCTGTCGTCAGCTCGTGTCGTGAGATGTTGGGTTAAGTCCCGCAACGAGCGCAACCCCTGTCCCATGTTGCCAGCGAGTAATGTCGGGGACTCATGGGAGACTGCCGGTGACAAATCGGAGGAAGGTGGGGATGATGTCAAGTCATCATGCCCCTTATGTCCTGG
>CAVVRG010000007.1:0-545923 GCA_963750595.1 uncultured Actinomycetes bacterium
CACATGGGAGCGGTTTGTGCCCCGCTCGCGGCCCAGACCGAGGAACAGTTCGCGTGCGAGCTCGCCGACGTCACGAAGGCGTTCGGCGCCGTCAAGGCAGTGGACAGCGTCTCGCTCGGGATCTCGACCGGCTCGCTCACCTGTCTCATAGGTCCGAACGGAGCAGGAAAGTCGACGCTTCTGGGGTGCATCTCGGGCTTCCATCTCGTCGATGAGGGAGCGGTTCGCGTCGACGGACGGGAGGTCACGCGGTGGCCGCCGCACCGCCGGGCACAGCAGGGATTGGCGACCGTCTTCCAGACGACTCGCCCGCTCGGTGAGCTGGACGTGCTCGACAATGCGGCGGTCGGCGCGCACGTTCGGTCGCGCTCGGGCTTCGTCGAGAGCATGCTGCGTCTGCCCTGGCAGCGGCGTGAGCAGCAACGTGTCCGGCAGGAAGCTCATCGAGCCCTCGAGATCGTCGGGCTCGACGGCCGCGCCTCGGATCCGGCGGCTGTTCTTCCGCTCGGGCAACTCCGGCTTCTCGCGATCGCTCGCGCGCTCGCACAGCGGCCGTCGGTGCTCCTGCTGGACGAGCCTGCAGCCGGGCTACGCGCGGGGAGAAGGCCCGGCTGATCGAGGCGCTGCGAACCCTCTCCGGGAGTGGGCTCACCATGGTGCTGGTCGAGCACGACATGCAGTTCGTCGGCGCGCTGGCCGAACGCGTCGTCGTGCTCGACCGCGGGCATGTGATCGCCGACGGCACGCCCGACAGAGTCAGGAGCGACCCGCAGGTGATCGCCGCGTACCTGGGCTCGAGCTCGCTGTGACCCGGCGCTCGTCCACGTGAACGAGCTCGTCGTCCGCTACGGGCCGGCGGTGGCGCTGGACGGGGTCTCGCTGACGCTCGGGGCCGGCGAGCGAGTCGCGCTCATCGGAGCGAATGGGGCGGGGAAGTCATCGCTTCTCAACGCGGTCTGCGGTGTCGTTCGCCCCGCAGGAGGGACCGTCCATGTCGCTGGCGACGATGTGACGGGGAAGACGCCGAACCACGTCGTGCGGCGAGGGCTGACACAGGTTCCCGAGGGGCGGCAGGTCTTCCCGAGCCTTCCCGTCGAGGCCAACCTGCTGCTCGGTGCATTCGGTCGCTCCTTCCGGACGGAGATCGTGACGTCGACGATCCGCTATCTCAAACGCCGCGCCGAGGCCCGCGAGCGGCTCGAGCGGATCTACACGCTCCTGCCGAAGCTCCACGAGCTCCGCGATCGACCGGCCGGACGCACCTCGGGCGGCGAGCAGCAGATGGTTGCGATCGGACGAGCACTGATGGCCGAGCCGCGCGCGCTCGCGATCGACGAGCTCTCGCTCGGCTTGGCGCCGCTCATCGTGGAGCAGCTCGTCGAGTTCCTGCACCGACTCAACGACGAGGAGCACGTCGCCATCCTGCTGGTGGAGCAGAACGCACTCCTCGCGTTCGACCTGTGCGAGCGCGCGTATGTCTTGGAGACGGGGAGGGTCGTCCTCGAGGGTCAGAGCAAGCAGATTCGCGACCGCCCGGAGGTGCACAGCGCATATCTGGGAGGCGGCCCCGGATGACCGAGTTCCTGCAGCTCGTCGTCGTCGGCCTCTCGACCGGATCTGCGTTCGCGCTCGTCGGGATGAGCCTCGTGCTCGTCTACCGCACGACCGGGATCGTGAACTTCGCGCAGGGCGTGTTCGTCGTGATCGGGGGTCTCTTCACATTCCAGCTCTCGGACGACATGCCGCTTGCACTGGCGAGTCTGGTCTCGATCCTCATCGCCGCGCTTCTGGCGTCGATTCTCGCGGTCGTCGCCGTTGGCTTCCGTGGCCGGACGACGAGCCTCGCGAGCACGATCATCACGCTCGGAGCCGCGTTCCTCGCACAGGCGCTGCTCCTGCTCGAGTTCGGGGACATTCCGCGCAGCTACCCCGGCATCTCCGACCGCGCCTGGAACGTCGGGGGCGTTCTCGTCCAGCCGCAGTACGTCCTCATCGCAGGGGTCGCGCTGCTCTGTGCGGTCGCGCTGACGCTCTTCCTCCGCTGGACGATCGTCGGGCAGGCACTCGTAGCCTGCTCGGACTCTCGTCGCGCCGCCGAGCTCGTCGGCCTCAACATCCGCTCACTCGCCGTGGTCGCGTTCATCGGAGCGGGGGCGCTCTGCGCGCTCGGCGGCTCGCTGCTCGCGCCGAGCAACCCCATGACGTACAGCTCGGACGTCGCGATCACCGTGAACGGCTTCGCGGCGGCCGTCTTCGGTGGGCTCGGATCCATCCGTCTCGCCCTCCTCGGCGGATACGCGCTCGGGATCCTCGAGCAGTTCGTGGTCGGCTACGTCGATCCGCAGTACAGCCTGATCATCGCCCTGATCGTGATGCTCGTCCTGATCGGCTGGCGGTCAAGGGCCGAGATCACGAGTGCATCGCACGACGCGCACGCGGCGATCCGGCGTGCGCGTGTTCCCTGGCCTGCACCGGTCCGGATCGGGCTCATCCTCGCCGGAGCAGTGTTCGCGTGCTGGCTTCCCTACCAGCTGTCGACGTTCGACGTGGCGCTCTACGACCGCATGGGGCTGTACGCGCTCGTGACGATCGGTCTCACGCTCCTGATGGGATACGCGGGGCAGATCTCGCTCGGGCAAGGGGCGTTCTTCCTCATCGGCGCTTACACGTCGGCGATCCTGACGGTGGGCATCGACCCCGACACCCGCTTCGTCGATCCCGAGGCCGGCCTTTCGCCGGTCCTCGCGGTGCTTGCGGCGCCCGTCGTGGCTGCAGCGCTCGCCGCGCTGATCGGCGTGCCGCTGTTACGCCTGCACGGTCATTACCTCGCGTTCGCGACGCTCGCGCTGCACCTCATCGCCTTCTCCGTCCTGTCCGCGTGGGACCGGTTCACGGGGGGTCAGTACGGGATCTCGGTCACGAAGCCGCTCACCGTATTCGGGCACGACCTGCGCGGCCCGCTGCACGCAGCCGTCGTTTGGGCGGTCGTTGCGATCGCCTTGCTGCTGGCGACGAATCTCGTCCATTCGCGGGTCGGGCGTGCCCTGCAGGCGATCGCGACCGACGAAGCCTCCGCCGCGGCTTCGGGCATCCCGGTAGCGAGCTACAAGCTCCGGCTGTTCGTCTTCGCCGCTGCGCTCGCCGGGCTCGGCGGTGGCCTCTTCACCTTCGCGTTCCTCATCGTTTCGCCGGAGGCGTTCCCGATCGTGCTCAGCATCGAGTTCGTCGTCATGGTCGCCGTCGGCGGGCTGGGCAACATCTACGGCGCCGTGGTCGGGACGGTGGCCATCCTCTACCTCGAGCAGAAGCTCCGTGACCTGGGCACGCGGCCGGACCTCTTCGGCTGGGACCTCCCCGACGCCGCCCCGACCGTGTTCTCCTTCGGCGTGTTCGGGCTGATCCTCATCGCGATCATGCTCTTCTTCCCGCGCGGGCTGCTTCCGGCGGTCGGTGACGCGACGGCGGGCGTGGTGGAAAGGACCCGCGGCGTCCGCCGGCGGGGCGCTACTCCGCCAGCCCCAGCAGCCGGGCGGCGTTCTGCTTGAGGACGAGCGGTCTCACCTCGTCTCTGAAGTCGGCATGCGCGAAGTCCTCGAGCCAGCGGTCCGGCGTGATCAGCGGGTAATCGGATCCGAAGAGAACGCGGTCACGCAGGAGCGTGTTCGCGTACTGCACGAGCTGAGGAGGGAAGTACTTCGGCGACCAGCCCGATAGGTCGATGAAGACCTGCTCCTTGTGGAGCGCGACCGAGATCGCCTCGTCCTGCCAAGGAAAGGATGGGTGCGCGAGCACGATCTTCAGCTCGGGGAAATCGACAGCGACGTCGTCGACGAACATGGGGTTCGAGTACTTGAGCCGGATACCCCCACCGCCCGGAAGCCCAGAGCCGATTCCGGAGTGGCCTGTGTGGAAGAGTGCAGGGAGACCAGCCTCTGCGACGATCTCGTACAGCGGATAGATCGAGCGGTCGTTCGGGTAGAACGCCTGGATGTTCGGGTGGAACTTGAAGCCCTTCACGTCGTAATCGCGGATCAGCCGCGTCGCCTCCTCGACCGCCCGCGTTCCCTTGTTGGGATCGATCGACGCGAAGGGAATCAGAACGTCGGAGTTTGCGGCGGCGACCTCGGCGATCTCCTCGTTCGGGACGGCCCGCCGCCCAGTGACCGTCTCGGCGTCGACGGTGAAGATGACGGCTGCAAGCTTGCGCTCGCGGTAGTACGCCGCGACGTCGTCCGCTGTCGGAAGTGCGTGCTCGCCGAAGTACGCCGCTGCCGCCTGCCGCCACTCCGGCGGGACGCCGTCCTCGCCCGAACGGCCGACCTCGGCGTGCACGTGCACGTCGATGGCTTCGACCGCAGCGAGGTCGATCGTCACGCGAGCACGCGCCTCACGAGGTCATGCCGGTCATCTGCCCGCCATTCACTGTCAGCACCTGACCCTGCACGAAGTTCGACCACGGTGAGCAGAGGTAGAAGATTGCCCCTGCAGCCTCCTCCGGCGTGCCGGCGCGGCCAAGTGGGATGATCGTCGCGGCGAGCTCGCGCATCTGCGGAGGAATCCCGAGCTTGATCTCCTGTCCGTTCCGCTCGATCGTCGCACCCTCCTCGGAGGACGCGGTGAGCCGGGTGTCGACGAACCCGAAGGCGACGGCGTTCACGTTCACCTTGAATGGTCCCCACTCCCGAGCGAGCGTCTTCGTCAGGCCGACGAGCCCGGCCTTGGCGGCCGCGTAGTTGATCTGGCCGACGTTGCCCTGCGTTCCGGAGATGGACGTGACGTTGACCACCTTCCGGAAGACCTCGCGGCCCTCGTCGCGATCTTTCTTCCCGGCGTCACGCAGGTATGGGGCAGCGGCGCGGAGAACCTTGAAGGGCACGACGGTGTGGATTTCGAGCATCGCTCGGAACTGCTCGTCGCGCATCTTGTGCGCCATGCCGTCCCAGGTGTAGCCGGCATTGTTCACGACGATGTCGAGCTGGCCGAATGCGTCGACGGCCGCCTGCACGAGCCCCTCGGGAGTGCCGTCCACAGTCAAGTCGCCGGCGAAGACTGCCGTTTCCCCGTCGATTGCCGACGCCGCCTGCTCGGCGGCGTCGCCGTCGACGTCGTTGACGAGCACACGGGCTCCCTGCGCGGAGAGGAGCTCGGCGGTTGCGCCACCGATCCCGCGCGCCGAGCCCGTCACGATAGCCGCCTTGCCCTCGAGGACTCGCATCCCATTCCTTTCGAAGTAGATTCAGGTTCCCTGATACTACTTCCGCTCGGGCTGCCGACCGCCCGCGTCCACGCAGCGACTCGACGAAGGGTGGGTGGGCGACTAACGCCTCTCTTACATGTGCTCGTGGGTACGCGGGGCGGCGGCGGCGGTCGCTCTGGAGACAGCCGTCTCGAGGATTCGCCGAGGGAGGGGGGAGGCCGACGACCGGCATGCATGAGCGGAGGTCATAGGAGAACCGGCTCTGGGGCTAAGACGGCACCAGCGATGTCTGCGCAGGCACTCCTCGGATCCGGGGAGAGGCCTGAAACGGCGATGGAGCGTACCGGGATCGAACCGGTGACCTCCGGCTTGCAAATTCTGTCCGGGGCAGGCCAGGCCTGGTCACGGCATGTCGATGTAAGGCTGTGGCGCGACTTAGAGCCATCACATGCGTCGCGAGGCACGGACGATCGTCAGTCTGATCTGACACAAATCTGATACGCACAGGCGCTCAAGCGAGAGCACACCCGTGCAGGTCTGTCCTAGGGCGTAAGCAGTTTCCAGTGCCCCTCGGAGATGACCTCGACGGTACCGTCGACCACTTTGAAGGCGGTCTCGTCGTCGATCGCGTACGCCGGGCCTGACAAGCTGGCCGCCCATTCCTCTGCGGTGGCCATCGTGTTCCACGGCAGGTCAGGGTTATCGAGGTGCGGGAAGATCGAGAAGTCGACGATCCCTAGGGTGCGGTCGTCGGTCGCTGACGGCCACA
Organism: uncultured Actinomycetes bacterium; assembly: GCA_963750595.1. Classification (GTDB taxonomy): domain Bacteria; phylum Actinomycetota; class Thermoleophilia; order Gaiellales; family Gaiellaceae; genus GMQP-bins7. Next base: position 5,967 of record CAVVRG010000007.1, read on the forward strand.
TCACGAAGTCGTCACCGATCCGGGGAGTCATCACCATGCTTCCGGCGCTCACCCCAACCCAGACCGTCTCGGGCAGCGACGGCAGAAGGTCTGCCAGGCCGGACGCCCGCATCCAGTGGCACAAGAACGCGGCATCGCCGCCCTCGACGAGCAGGACGTCAGTCTCTCGGACCAGCGGAACCCAGCGCTCCGCGTCGAGGCTCGGCAAAGCGGTGAGCTCCAGCACTCCCATGGACTTCCAGCCCAGTCCGACCGTGGGAGTGCCAGGCTCCTGCCCGCTGATGCACCGCCACGCCTGGCGAGGACCCGCCATGGGATGCCCGTACAACGCCGTGGGAATGCAGAGGGCGTCGCACTCGGCGGTCGGCTTACCCAGCAGCTCGACCAATGCGTCGTGGATGCTCGGGTTCTTGATGCCGGCGGACGTAAGAAGAAGCTTCAAGTTGCCTCCCGAATTCGTTGGTGTAGGCGAGAACGTTCCGGGCGCTTACGGATCCGAACGCAGTAGAGACCGGTAGCGCACCGAAAATTCATCGGCGCTGTGCGATCCGCGACAGTGACCGCTTGGCGCTCCAACGGATGGACACCGTGGGCATCGTGGTGGAGTCGCTTGATGCCGCAATCTCGTCTTTCGCCGAGCTCGGTCTCGAACTCGAGGGGCGGGCGATGATCGAAGGAGACTGGTCAGGGCGCATCCCTGGAATGCGCGACCAGCGCGTCGAGATCGCCATGATGCGTATGCCGGACGGCCACGGCCGGATCGAACTCTCGCGCTTTCTCTACGCCGCCTGCGGTCGCCGATCTCCGGAACGCGCCGGTAAACGCCCTCGGCTACCTCCGCGTCATGTTCGCGGTGGACCACCTCGACGACACGCTGGCCCGGCTCCGCGAGCACGGCGCTCAACTCGTCGACGAAGTGGTCCAGTACAAAGACATGTATCGGCTCTGCTACCCCCGAGGCCCCGACGGCGAACGTGTGGATCCTCGCCACGGCGATCACGATGGCGAGAAGGCACGACGAGCCACTTCTCGCTCCTTCCCCACTTGTCACGCCGTAGCCGAGCTCACGACTGACGCTCACGCGAGGAGCCTCGGCTACCTGCCGCCGGCCGAGTACGAGCAACTACACGTCCTCGAACGACGATCTAGGCTCGTCGCAGCGAACGTGTGACCCCACCAACCCCGGCCCCGTCCAGCCCCGGTCCGGCTCACCGGGGCGGTTCAGGAGGTGCTCAGCCGGCGCGCGAGGCAGTGCGGCCGGCCGGGCGTCAGCCAGTAACCGGTAAGGAGGTGATCATGACTCACCTATCAACCACTACCGTGGCGGTCGGCACACAATGAACGCCCCCGCCTCGATTACCGTCACGCCAGTCTTCGTTGCGGACCTTTCCGTCGAGGGCGAGCGGATGCCGGTCTACGTGCACGTCATCGACCATCCCGATGCGCGCGTGCTGGTCGACACCGGCATGACGGAGCTGCACCCGGCGATGGCCGACATGGATCCCCTCCTCCAGCCGCTGAGCGAGCAGGACTTCGACCTCGCCGGCATCGACATCGTCGTCAACACACACCTGCACGCCGACCACTGCGGCGGCAACCACCTCTTCGCCGGCAAGCCGATCTACGTCCAGCGTCGGGAGCTCGACGACGCGCGCAGCGAGGACGACTACACGATTCGCGAGTGGGTCGAGGCGCCCGGCGTGCAGTACGTGCCGGTCGACGGCGAGCACGAGCTGCTGCCCGGGCTCCGACTCGTCCCGGCGCCGGGCCACACACCCGGCATGCAGATGGTCGTCGTCGAGACCGGCGGGCGCCCGGTCATCGTCGGCGGTGACGTGGCGGTGTGGTTCGGCGAGTTCGACGAGCCGCCCACCGAAGGCCGGCAGCGGGTCCTTGCGCTCGATCCCGAGCTCGTCTGGCTCGCGCACGAGCACGAGCCGTGGCGGCCCCGTGTATGAGGCACGCCGCGGACAAGGGCGGCGTGGCCGACACGCTGGGCCGGGTAGCTTCGCGCCAGGAATCAACGCTCCCCTCGCAGCCTGATCCGTCGGGGTGCATTCCCGACCGCTGGCGCAGGCCAGTGTCGTCTAGTTGCCTACGGTCGGGTCGGGCATGAACTCCCGGGACCTCCTGAGCACAGCGGCAGGCGACCGCGACCTTGGCGGCCCACTCCAGCGCCTCCTCGCGTGAGGGTACGTCGACGACGCAGAACCCGCCGATTGCCTCCGGGTACGGGCCGTCGGTGACCGTTCCGTCGGTGGCCACGATGCTCGCCTTCTGGTTTTCCAGTCCGCCGCCGAAGACCCACACGCCAGCGTTGATGGCCTCCTGGACCACCGCGAGCGAGGCGTTGGTCACGGCGGGCATGTCCTCGTCGGGGATGTGGTCCATGGCGTGGGCATCGAACGAGATCAGGTACCGCGGCATCGCATGACTCCTCTCTCGGCGGCCTCCTCCGGCTGCACGTAGATGTTGCTCTCGAAGGTAGACCGCTCGGCGACCCGTAACTCATCGGCCTTGCCCAGGCTGCGTCAGGGGACTTTCCCGAACACTGGCCCAGCCGATCGTGTCTACGTCGCGGCTATCCCGCCAACCGGAGCCTCGACCGGCTCCGTCTCGTCGAGCAGGATCCGGCGGATGAAGTCGGTCCGGGTCTCGCGGGGCAGACGCGGCTCGTCCGTCCAGGCCCGGTCGGTGATCGTGGGCGTCTCGAGCAGGTGGGCGGCCATCTCTGCGGCGGGCAGCTCGCGCCGAAGCGGGCGCTCCACGCCCTGGGGAGCGGGCGGAGCTTCGTCTCGTGGACGGCCGCCGCGCGCTCGGCTCTAAGGTCGAAGAGAGCCCCCGCGGGGATGGTGTCATGATAGGGACGTGGGGGACGATCGCGAGCTGAGAGCAGCTCCGTGAGCGCGCGGCCGCCGGGAGGAGCGGCGGCGCCCGAACGGGCAGGTCTCGTCCTCGTCGCGCTGATCCTCGTCGCGGCTGTCGCCAATCTCAATCTCTCGGTCGCGAACGTCGCCTTGCCGTCGATCGGCGAGGCCTTCGACTCCTCGCAGGTCACGCTCAACCTGATCGCGGTCGGCTACTCGCTCGGGCTCGCGGCCTCGGTGCTCTACCTCGGCGCGCTCGGCGACCGCTACGGACGGAAGCTGATGCTCGTGCTCGGCACCGCGCTCGCAGTTCCGTTCTCACTGCTCGCCGCGTACGCGCCCTCGGACGAGGTGCTGTTCGTCGCGCGGGTGGGGGGCGGGCTCGCAGCGGGCATGGCCTACCCGACCACGCTGGCCCTGATCACGGCGCTATGGTCGGGGCCGGGCCGCACGAAATCGATCGCGCTCTGGTCCGGCCTGGGCGGGGCGATCGCGGCGCTCGGCCCGATGCTCTCGGGGCTCATGCTCGAGCACTTCTGGTGGGGATCCGTGTTCCTGATCACGCTCCCGCTTGCCGTCGTCGCGCTCGCGCTCGCGCTCTTCCTCGTCCCGGCCCACGTCAACGAGACGTCCGACCCCGTCGACAACCTCGGTGGGCTCCTCTCGGTCGTGCTCGTGGGGGCGGCGATCCTCGCGATCAACTTCGCCCCCGTCCCGAACGAGGGCGCGTTGGTCTTCGGCCTCGCGATCCTCGCGGTCGCAGCCCTTGTCGCCTTCTACCTCCGGCAGAAGAGGGCCGCGAATCCGCTGTACGACCTCGCCATCGCCGGCCGGCGCGTCTTCTGGGTCGCCGCGTGCGCCGGGATCGTCGTGTTCGGGTCGCTGATGGGCGCGATGTTCGTCGGGCAGCAGTTCCTCCAGAACGTCCTCGGCTACTCGACGCTCGACGCGGGCCTCGCGATCATCCCGGCAGCCGTGTTCATGGTGGTCGTGGCTCCGCGCTCCGCGAAGCTCGTCGAACGCTACGGCGCCCGCGCGACGCTGCTCGTCGGGTACGTGTTCGTCCTCCTCGGCTTCCTCTCCATGCTCGTGCTCTGGGAGGAGTCGATCGACTACTGGAAGGTCGGGCTCGCCTACGCCCTCGTCGGCATCGGGGTCGGGTTCGCGGGAACGCCGGCGTCGCACTCGCTGACGGGCTCCGTGCCCGTGACGCGGGCGGGGATGGCGTCGGGCACCGCCGACCTGCAGCGCGATCTCGGCGGCGCGGTCATGCAGTCGATCTTCGGGGCGCTCCTCACCGCCGGCTACGCCGCGGCCGCGTCGGCGGCGATCTCGTCCTCCGGCGACGACGTCACGGCTTCGACGCAGGCGCAGCTCACGAAGTCCTTCGCGGGCGCCGAGGCGGTCGCCGCTCAGCATCCGCAGCAGGCCGACGCGATCGTGGCGGCGGCGAAGACGTCGTTCCTGCAAGGGGACGACTGGGCGTACACGGCCGGGATCGTCGCCGTCCTGCTCGGCGGTGCGGTGATCTTCTTCCTGTTCCCGAAGAAGGACGAGGAGGAGGCGCTGCTCGTCGCCTACCACGCCCAGGACACCACGACGCCTGGGTCAGGCGCGGCGCCCGGACACGACGCAACCGTGGAACCGGCAACAGGTGGCCCGGCATGAGCGGCGGCCGGCGTTCGATCCGCCTCATCGACAGCCCACGCCGGCATCGCGCGGAGGGCTAGGACGCCACGTGAGCTGGAGCGTCGCGCGCGACCTGCTCGCGGTGCCCCTCGCAGCAGAGCCGACGGAAGAGGAGGCGCGCTCGCTCGCCCTCGTCTTCCTTGCCTCGACGCTCGGCGCCGTTCTCGCGCGGTGGCACATCCGTCTGCTCCTGCCCACCGTCGTCGTCGAGATCGTGCTGGGGATCCTCATCGGCCCCGAGGTCCTCGGGATCGCCGAGGACGGCACGTTCGTCTCCTTCCTCGCGGACTTCGGGCTCGCGCTCCTCTTCTTCTTCGCCGGTCTCGAGGTGATCGGACAGCACGTTCCTCTGGGTGCGCTCCGGCGAGGGACGGCGGGGTGGGGGGCGTCGCTCGCGCTCGGCTTGCTGCTCGGGATCGCCCTCGACCGCGCGGGCGTCGCAGCCGAGTCGTGGCTGCTAGCCGTGGCGCTCGCGACGACCTCGCTCGGGACGCTCGTCCCGATCCTCTCGGACGCGCGGTTGCTGCCAACCCCGCTCGGCCTGGCGGTGCTCGGGACCGGGGTTGCCGGCGAGTTCTGGCCGATCGTCCTGATCTCCGTCTTCCTGACGAGCGCCTACGGCGCAGCCACCGAAGTCGTGCTCCTCGTCGGGTTCGCAGTGCTCGTCGCCGCTGTCGCCTGGCTCGCGCTCCAGGCGCGCCCCCCGTGGTTCCTGCGGTCCGTCCAGGAGACGCTGCACACGACGGGGCAGGTCGGCGTGCGCGCCTCGATCTTCCTCCTGGCGCTCCTCGTGTTCGTCGCGACGGATGCCGGCTTCGAGTTCGTCCTCGGTGCCTTCGCCGCGGGCCTCGTGGTCGGTCTGGTCCTCGATTCGCCGGAGGGGAGGATCGTCCGGATCCGACTCGAGGGCATCGGGTTCGGCTTCCTCGTGCCCGTGTACTTCGTCGTCACGGGCATGAACTTCGACATCGACAGCCTGCTGACCGTCGACGGCCTGTCGCTCGCCGCGCTGTTCCTCGCCCTCCTGCTCGTCACCCGCGGAGCCTCCGCGCTCCTGTGGTTCCGCGACCTCGGTGCGCGTGGGACTGCGAGCCTCGCGCTGTTCGGCGCGACGGGCCTGCCTCTGATCGTCGCGATCGTCGGGATCGGCCAGCAACGCGGTGCGATCTCCACCGGCGCCGGCGCCTCCATGATCGGCGCAGGGATGATCTCGGTGCTCGTCTACCCCCTTGTCGCGACCCGGCTCGGCGCGGCCGCCGGCGCAGCTCCCGCCATCCACGCCGAGGTCGTCGGTGACGAGTACTGACGTCTCTCCGCCGGAGCTCCGGTTGTCGGATTCGCGTACTAGCACTAGTCTGGAGGCGCGGTCAGGACCCACCGGGAGGCAGGCGCATGGCGTTCGACCACGACGACGTCGTCCATTTCGGCTTCGCGCCGTGAAGAAGGGCGGCGCGTCGGTGTCGTGGAGGTGCGCGAAGACGGCGAGATGCGTGTCCGAATCTGAGCCGATGGGCGAAGGCTTGTCCGGAGTCAACGCCCGATGACGGTCGCGCTCACGACCGTCGACCTCGCCCGGCTGCAGTTCGCGACGACCTCCCTCTATCACTTCCTGTTCGTCCCGCTCACGCTCGGCCTGGCGCCGCTCGTCGCGGTCATGCAGACGCTGTGGTACCGCGGCGGAGACGAGGCCTGGCTCCGGCTCGCGCGCTTCTTCGGGACGCTGATGCTGATCAACTTCGCGATCGGCGTCGCGACCGGGCTCGTGCAGGAGTTCCAGTTCGGGATGAACTGGTCGATCTACTCGGAGTTCGTCGGGGACGTCTTCGGGGCGCCGCTCGCAATCGAGGGGCTCGCGGCGTTCATGCTCGAGTCGACCTTCCTCGGGCTCTGGATCTTCGGCTGGGACCGGCTCTCGAAGCGCGTCCACCTGGCGACGATCTGGCTCTTCGCGCTCGGTTCCTGGGCGTCGGCGTTCTTCATCATCGCCGCCAACTCCTGGATGCAGCGGCCGGTCGGCTCGACTGTCAGGGATGGCCGGGCGGAGCTGACGGACGTGTGGGAGCTCTTCTCGAACCGCTTCGGGATCTGGGCGTACGTCCACGTCCTCCTCGTCGGGCTCACGACTGCCGCGGTCGTCATCTTCGGCGTCGCGTGCTGGCACCTCGTCCGCGGGCGGAACCAGGAGCTCTTCCGCCACGCCGCGAAGCTCGCGCTGATCGTCGGCGTGCCGATCTCGGCGGTGAACCTCGGCGTCGGCAGCCAGATGGGCGTGATAGTGACCGACTACCAGCCCATGAAGATCGCCTCGACCGAGGCGCAGTGGGACACGTGCCAGCCGTGCGCGTTCTCGCTCTTCCAGATCGGCGGCTTCACGGAGGACGACCAGACACCGTCGCTCTCGATCCAGGTCCCGCATCTCCTGTCGATCCTCGCGACGCTCTCCTGGGACGGCGAGGTACAGGGAATGACCGAGCTCCAGCAACAATCCGAGCGGGAGTACGGTCGAGGAAGCGACTACATCCCGCCGGTGCGAACGACCTACTGGAGCATGCGGATCATGGCGTACGCCGGCACGCTCGTCTTCCTCGTCTTCGCGCTCGGGGCGCTCCTCTACCGGCTCGGGAGGCTCGCGTCGACGCGCTGGTTCCTCTGGCTGGGAGTCCTGACGATCCCGCTCCCGTACGCGGCGGCGCTCGCCGGCTGGGTTCTCTCGGAGGTAGGGCGCCAACCCTGGATCGTCTGGGGCCTGCTGAAGACGGTCGATGCCAACTCACCCAGCGTCTCGACGGCCACGATCGCCACCAGCCTCGGCGTCTTCGTGGTGCTCTACGCAGCACTCCTGATCGTGGACTTCGTCCTCATGCGCCGGTATGCGCATGTCGATCCGCCCGAGGTCGGCGGCGAGGGTGACGAGTTCGCGCTTCCGGCGGTGACTTACTGATGGACCTCGAGACCTTCTGGTTCTGCGTCGTCGCCGTCGTCTGGGCGATGTACTTCCTGCTCGAGGGGTTCGACTTCGGGGTCGGAATGCTGCTCCCGTTCGTCCCGCGCTCGGACGAGGAGCGGAGCACGGCTCTGCGGACGATCGGACCGGTCTGGGACGGGAACGAGGTCTGGCTCGTCGTGGCCGGTGGTGCGACGTTCGCGGCCTTCCCGGCCTGGTACGCGACGATGTTCTCGGGCTTCTACCTCGCGCTCCTGCTCATCCTCGTCTTCCTCATCGTCCGCGTCGTCTCGTTCGAGTGGCGCTCGAAGAGCGAGACGCCCGGCTGGCGTGCGACGTGGACGTGGGCGAACACGATCGGGAGCTTCGGCGCACCGCTCCTCTGGGGGATCGGGCTGTCGTCTCTCCTGTACGGCGTCCCGATCGACTCCGACGGCGACTTCGCGGGGAGCTTCTGGGATCTCTTCAGCCCGTACGCGATCTTTGCCGGCCTGGCGGTCGTCCTGCTCTTCGGGTTCCACGGCGCGACGTTCCTGACGCTGCGTACGGCAGGGGAGCTTCGTGAGCGTTCCGTGCGCGCGGCACGTCGGCTCTCCATTCCGGCGGCGCTCGCGGCTGCCGCCTTCCTCGCCTGGACGGTCGCGGTCGCGATGGATCGCAACGACAAGGACCTCTTCCCGCCCGTGCTGCCCGCAATCCTCGGGATCGCGGCCCTCGCGCTCGCCGTGGTGTTCGTCTTCACCGGTCGAACGGGACGGGCGTTCGCGATGACCGCGCTCGGAGCGATCGCTGCCGTCGCGACTCTGTTCACGAGTCTCTACCCTCGGGTGATGGTCTCGAGCCCCGAGTTCGGCAACAGCCTCACGGTCGACAGCGCATCGTCGTCGCACTACGCGCTCAGCGTGATGACGGTCGTCGCCGTGATCTTCGTGCCGATCGTGCTCCTCTACCAGGCGTGGGCGTACTACGTGTTCCGGGCGCGCCTCGGCGGTGAGCAGGTCGTCACGCCCCTCGACAAGGTCGCTTCCGAATCAGGAGGATCCGGCTCGTGAGTCCGCGCGTCGTCGTCCTCGGTGGCGGCTTCGCCGGTGTCGGGGCTGTCAAGAAGCTCGCCGCGGCGGACGCCGAGGTCGTGCTCGTGGACAAGCACGACTACCACACCTTCCAACCGTTGCTGTACCAGCTCGCGACGGGATTGCTCGAGACGACGGCCGTCGGGCACTCGCTCCGCGACCTCGTCAAGGATCAGGACAACGCCACGATCCACCAGGCCGCGGTGACTGCCATCGACCTCGGCGCCCAGGAGGTGCGATTCGAAGGTCTCGCGCCCGTCACCTACGACTACCTCGTCCTGGCCCTCGGAGCGGAGGTGAACTTCTTCGGCACCGAGGGAGCGGCCGAGCACGCCTTTCCCATGTACACACTGCCCAACTCGGTCAAGCTGAAGAACCACGTCCTGGAACGGTGGGAAGCCGCAGACAAGGACAGCGCCATCGTCGAGGACGGTGCATTGGCGGTGGTCGTCGTCGGAGGCGGGCCGACGGGCGTCGAGACGGCGGGGGCGCTCGCCGAGCTCTATCGCTCGAACTTCGTGAAGGACTATCCGGGTCTTCCTCAGGAGAAGGCACGGGTCGTCCTCGTCGAAGCCGGTGACGAGATCTTCGCGATGTTCAAGCCGAATCTGCGCGAATACGCCAAGGAGGCACTCGAGCAACGGACGGTCGAGGTCATGACAGGGGCAAGAGTGCAGTCGGTCTCGTCGACCCGGGTCACGCTCTCGTCGGGCGAAGTGATCCCGGCGCACACCCTCGTGTGGGGCGCAGGGCTCCAGGGGAACAGCCTCGTTCAGTCGCTCGGGATCGAGCTGGAGCGGGGCAACCGAATCGCCGTCGGACCGAACCTCGAGCTCCCCGGATACGCCGGCGTCTACGTCGTCGGTGACATCGCCGCAATCACCGATTCGAAGACCGAGCAGGTACTGCCGCAGCTCGGCTCGACCGCGCTCCAGTCGGGAGAGCACGCGGGGGAGACGATCGCCCGCCGTGTTGCAGGCAAGTCGACGAAGCCGTTCGCGTACCGCGACAAGGGGACGATGGCCGCGATCGGGCGCCATGCCGCCGTGGTGCAGATGCTGGGCGGGAAGACGATGAAGGGGCGCAAGGCGCAGTTCGCGTGGCGGGCCGTGCACCTCTCGCTCCTCCCGACGAACGAGGACCGCGCGAAGGCGATCGTCGACTGGGCCGGGAGCGAGTTCACGCACCAGCGCGTGGGACGGTTCCGCGTCGACGAGGACGAGCAGTGATCGACTGGACCCGGGCGGGCGCGTGACTCACGAGCGGTCCGGGCGAATCACGGTGGAGACAGAGGAGGTCGTGTGATCACGGATCCAACCGCGGAGTTCTTCGAAGAGCTCGGCAAGCGTGGAAACGAGCCGCTCCTGAGACGGACCACGGGCACGGTGCGGTTCGACCTCACGAACGGGAAACGAACCGAACGCTGGCTCGTGGCCATCATGAAAGGCGACCTCGCGGTCTCGCGCCGGAACCAGCGCGCGGACTGCGTCGTCTCGGCGAACAAGGCGCTCTTCGACGACCTCGTGACCGGCAAGACGCACGCGGTCGCCGCGGCGCTCCGGGAGGAGCTGAATCTCGAGGGCGACGTCCGCCTGGTCGTCGCCCTGCAGCGGCTCTTTCCCGGACCGTCGCGCTCGCGAAGTCGGAGACGTGCCACTCCGTCAACGAGGAGGAAGCGATGAGCAACGCTCGCCGGAGGCTCGCGTTCGTGGGAGAAACCATGATTCCCCCACGAGCTCCCTCTTTCCTTGAAACCGTGGGGAACCTCCCGGTTCCCCCACACCCCCTCCACCCACTCATGGCCAGGGAGGCTGACCATGAGTGACGGCCTCGTCCAGATCCTCGACGGCAACACCTTCGTCGTCAGCAACGCGAACGGCGACATCGAGGCGTCGCTGACCGACCCCACCGGCCTCTTTTCGTTCGACACCCGGTTCCTGTCGACGTGGGTGCTGACCCTGAACGGCGAGAGGCTCAATCCGCTCTCGGTCGACGACCTGCAGTACTTCGAGACGCGCTTCTTCCTCGTGCCGGGGACCGGCACCGTCTACATCGACGCGAAGCTCTCGGTGATCCGGCGGCGGGCCGTCGGCAACGGGTTCCACGAGGAGTTGACGATCCTCAACCACCAGGACGCGCCCGTCGACCTCGTGGTCCGGATCGACGCGGGCTGCGACTTCGCGGACCTGTTCGAGGTCAAGGACGCGCTGGCGAAGAAGGGGAAGTACTACGCGCGGGTCGAGTCCGGGCGGCTGAGGCTCGGCTACCAGCGTGAGCGGTTCACGCGCGAGACACTGATCTCGGCGTCTGCTCCCGCCCGCGTCGACAAGGGCGGGCTCACGTTCAAGATGCGCATCGAGCCGCACGGCAGCTGGACGACGGACCTGGACGTCGTCACCGCCTCCGGCGCGGGCGGCACGTACGTCCGGCCGAAGTACGCGCGCGGCGCGCGTCGTGCCAGGCCGAGCATGGAGCTGAGCCTCGAGAAGTGGCTGGCGGAAGCTCCGCGGCTCGAGTGCGACCAGGACGAGCTCAGGGCGACGTACCGGCGCAGCCTCGTCGACCTCGCCGCGCTGCGCTTCTCGCCGCCGATTGCCGGAGGCCGGAGCCTCCCCGCAGCGGGCCTGCCCTGGTTCATGACGATGTTCGGGCGGGACAGCATCTTCACGAGCCTGCAGGCGCTGCCCTTCACGCCGGAGCTTGCGGCGACGACCCTGCAAGCGCTCGGCGACTGGCAGGGAAGCCGTGTCGACGATTTCCGCGACGAGGATCCCGGGCGGATCCTCCACGAGATGCGGTACGGCGAGATGACGGCGTTCGAGGAGCGGCCGCACTCGCCCTACTACGGCTGTGCGGACGCGACCCCGCTGTACGTCGTGCTGCTCGACGAGTACGAACGCTGGACCGGCGACCGGAAGCTCGTCCGGGAGCTGGAGCACCACGCTCGGGCCGCGCTCCGCTGGGTCGACGAGTACGCCGACCTCATGGGAACGGGGTACATCTGGTATCAGCGGCGGAACGAGAAGACCGGCCTCGAGAACCAGTGCTGGAAGGACTCCTGGGACTCGATCTCGTACCGCGACGGGACGCTTCCCGGGTTTCCGCGGGCGACCTGCGAGCTCCAGGGATACGCGTACGACGCGAAGGTGCGCGGCGCCAGGCTGGCTCGCCTCGTCTGGAAGGACACCGAGCTCGCCGACAAGCTGGAGCAGGACGCGGCCACGCTCAAGCGCCGCTTCAACCGCGACTTCTGGGTCTCGGACGGCGAGTACTTCGCGTTGGCACTCGACACCGAGGGCAAGCAGGTCGACGCGTTGGCCTCGAACAACGGCCATCTGCTCTGGAGCGGCATCGTCGACAAGTCGAAGGCGAACGCGGTCGCCGGCCACCTCCTGGGGCCGCGGCTCTTCTCCGGTTGGGGCGTGCGAACCCTGGCCGAGGGCGAGGGGCGCTACAACCCGATCGGCTATCACGTCGGCACCGTCTGGCCGTTCGACAACTCGTTCATCGCGTGGGGGCTGCGGCGCTACGGCTTCAAGGAGGAGGCTGCGCAGATCGCGGCGGGCATCCTCGACGCCGCAGAGTTCTTCCAAGGGCGTCTGCCCGAGGCGTTCGGGGGCTACGAGCGGACGGTCACGAAGTATCCGGTCCAGTACCCGACCGCGTGCAGCCCCCAGGCGTGGTCGACGGGCACGCCGCTGCTGCTCCTGCGGACGATGCTCGGGCTCGAGCCCCTCGGCGAGCACCTCGTCGTCGACCCGGCTCTGCCGCAGGGAATCGGCCATGTCGAGCTCCTAGACATCCCCGGGCGCTGGGGGCGGGTCGACGCCTTCGGGCGCGGGCGGGTCGACATCGACAGCCAATCCGACCGCCGGCCCTCCGGCGCGACCAGACGGCGCAGATCGAGACGGGAGGTGGGGAGATGAGCACGACCGAAGCTCCACAGGCAACGAGGATCGACCCGAGCGCGGAGCCCGCCCCGGCGGACGTCCTCGTGATCTTCGGGATCACGGGCGATCTCGCGAAGGTGATGACGTTCCGCTCGCTGTACCGGCTCGAGGCGCGCGGGCTGCTCGATTGCCCGATCGTCGGCGTCGCCGTCGACGACTGGACGGTGGACGACCTCGTCAAGCGTGCCCGCGAGTCGATCGTGGGAACAGGCGAGACGATCGACGACACGGTGTTCGGGCGCTTCGCCGAGCGTCTTTCGTACGTCTCGGGCGACTTCACGGATCCATCGCTGTACGAGCGCGTGGGTGCCGCGATCAGCGGCGCTCGGACCCCCGTCTTCTACCTCGAGATCCCGCCCTTCCTGTTCGGGACCGTCGTGAAGGCCCTCGCCGAGGCGGGTCTGACCAAGGCTGCGCGAGTCGTCGTCGAGAAGCCGTTCGGCCACGACCAGGCCTCCGCGCGCGAGCTCGCCGACGAGCTGCACCAGTACATCGACGAGTCGCAGCTCCTCCGGATCGACCATTACCTCGGGAAGATGGGGCTCGAGGAGATCCTCTACCTCCGGTTCGCGAACACGATGCTCGAGCCGATCTGGAACCGGAACTACGTCGAGTGTGTCCAGATCACGATGGCGGAGGACTTCGGGGTCGAGGATCGTGGCCACTTCTACGACCCGGTCGGCGCGCTCCGCGACGTCGTCGTCAACCACCTCATGCAGGTCGTGGGAATGGCCGGGATGGAGCCACCCGCCGGAGGCGACGCCAAGACGCTCCAGGACTCGCAGGTCGCTCTCTACCGCGCTGTCAGGCCTGCCGACCCCGCGCACTACGTGCGCGGCCAGTACGACGGCTACCTCGCCATCGACGGCGTCGCCCCGGACTCGGCGACCGAGACCTACGCGGCGCTGCGACTCGAGATCGACAACTGGCGGTGGTCGGGCGTCCCCTTCTTCATCCGGACGGGGAAGCGACTGCCCGTCACGCAGACCGAGCTCCGCCTCGTCTTCAAGCACCCGCCGCGGCTCGGCTTCGCGGCGTTCGACCGCCGACCCGAGGCGAACCAGCTGGTGATCAAGCTCGATCCCTCGACCGGCGCCCGGATCGTCCTCGACGCCCGTCGAGCCGACGCCGGGCAGGCCGCCCCGATCCTCTTCGACGTGGAGTTCGCGACGATGGGCGGTGAGGGCGCCACGCCCTACGAGGTCCTGCTGCACGCCGCGATGGTCGGCCAGAGCATGCGCTTCACCCGTCAGGACGGCGTCGAGCAGACGTGGAGGATCATGCAGCCGCTGCTCGATGCGCCGCCTCCCGTGCACGTCTACGCCCAGGGCTCGTGGGGCCCGGAGGCAGCCGACGAGCTCGTCGCGGGTCATGGCAAGTGGCATGGACCATGGATCTCGCAATGAGCAGCGTCACGAAGACGACCGACGAACGGCACCCGCGGAGCGCCGCGGCGCCCTCTCCGTTCCCACCCATCGCCGACTACGCGTTCATCTCCAACTGCCACACTGGCGCGCTCGTCGCGCCCGACGGCGCGATCGAGTGGTTGTGCGTCCCGGGCTTCGACGCGCCGAGCGCGTTCGGGACACTGCTCGACCGCCAGGCCGGTGTGTTCCGGTTCGGCCCGTTCGCGATCAACCATCCCTCGGCACGCACCTACGAGCCCGGCACGAACGTCCTCGTCACGACCTGGAAGACGCCCTCCGGCTGGATGATCGTGCGTGACGCGCTGACGATGGGGCGGGGAGACCGGGAGGACGTGATCACCCCGCATACGCGCCCGCCCACGGACGACGACGCCGACCATCTGCTCGTGCGGACGGTCGAGTGCCTCGAGGGCTCCGTCGAGATCGAGCTCGTGTGCGAGCCGGTCTTCGACTACGGGCGGGAGGAGGCGACGTGGACGCTCGTCGCCGGCGGCCGCCATGCGGCGGATGCGACGGGCGGAGGGCAGACAATTCGGCTCCAGTCCGACATCGCCCTCGGGATCGAAAGCGGTCGTGTCCGCGGACGACACGTGCTCGGGGCGGGAGAGCGCGCCTACTGCAGCCTCTCGTGGGCGGAGGGCCTCGCGGGGCCGGAGGACGTCGACGACGCTGCCGCCCACATCGCCGCGACCGTTCGCTTCTGGCGCGCCTGGCTCGCGAGAGCACGCATCCCGGACCATCGCTGGCGCGACCCGATCCAGCGCTCGGCGCTCGCGATCAAGGGCCTGACCTACATGCCCACCGGGGCGACGGTCGCCGCCCTCACGACGTCGCTCCCGGAGACGCCGGGCGGCGAGCGGAACTGGGACTACCGCTACACCTGGATGCGCGACACGACGTTCACGCTCCAAGCGCTCCACTACCTGAACCTGGACTGGGAGGCGGACGAATTCATGCAGTTCGTCGCGGACGTCGAGCCGACCGACGACGGATCGCTCCAGATCATGTACGGGATCGACGGTCGCCGTGACCTCACGGAGTCGACCCTCGACCACCTCTCCGGGTACGCGGGCGCACGGCCCGTGCGGATCGGCAACGGCGCGTTCGACCAGCGGCAGAACGACGTCTTCGGCGCGGTGCTGGACTCGTTCCTCCTGCACACCCGGAGGAGCCAGCGCCTGCCCCGCGCCCTGTGGCCGATCGTGCACGCACAGGCGGAGTGCGCCACGAAGGTGTGGCAGAGCGCGGACCAGGGGATCTGGGAGGCTCGCGGCGAGCCGCAGCACTATGTCTCGTCCAAGCTCATGTGCTGGGTGGCCCTCGACCGTGCTGCGAAGCTCGCCGAGATCCGGGGAGACCCGGATCTGCAGGCCGCCTGGAGCGCGACCGCGGAGGAGATCCGCTCGGACATCCTGGCCAACGGCGTCGGCGAGGACGGTGTTCTCCGGCAGCACTACGAGACGGACGCGCTCGATGCCTCGACGCTCCTGGCGGCGATCTTCGGCTTTCTCCCCGCGGACGACGATCGCCTGCATGCGTCGGTCCTCGCCATCGCGGACAATCTCACCCAGGACGGCTTCGTCCTTCGCTACCGCACGGAGGAGACGGACGACGGCCTCTCCGGCGAGGAGGGGACCTTCCTCATCTGCTCGTTCTGGCTCGTGTCCGCGCTCGCGATCGTGGGGGAGAGGCAGCGCGCGCACGATCTCATGGAGCGGCTCCTGCGCATCGCGTCGCCGCTCGGGCTGTACGCCGAGGAGTTCGACGTCGCGACCGGGAGGCATCTCGGGAACTTCCCGCAGGCGTTCTCCCATCTGGCGCTGATCGAGGCCGCCGGGCGGATCATCCTGGCCGAGCAGATCGAGGAGCTCTCCTGATGGATACCTACGACGTGATCATCGTCGGGACCGGGGCGGGCGGCGGAACGCTCGCGCGGCATCTCGCGCCGTCCGGCAAGAGGATCCTCCTGCTCGAGCGCGGCGACTGGCTCCCGCGCGAGCTCGAGAACTGGCTCACGCAGTCGGTCTTCGTGGACAACCGCTACGTCTCGCCCGACACGTGGTACGACGAGAGGGGCAAGCCCTTCCAGCCGGGAGTCCACTACTTCGTCGGAGGCGCGACCAAGCTGTACGGCGCCGCGCTCTACCGGCTCCGGAAGGAGGACTTCGGCGAGCTGCAGCACCACGACGGCATCTCTCCCGCCTGGCCCGTGTCCTACGACGAGCTGGAGCCGTACTACACGCTCGCCGAGCAGCTCTATCACGTGCACGGCGCTCGGGGCGAGGACCCGACGGAGCCGCCGTCGAGCGCGCCGTACCCGCACCCGGCCGTCTCCCACGAGCCGCGGATCCAGCAGCTCGCGGACGATCTCGCGGCCGCGGGCTACCACCCCTTCCACGCGCCCTGCGGGATCATGCTCGACGAGGCGAACATCGCGTACAGCACGTGCATCCGCTGTGCGACGTGCGACGGGTTCCCCTGCCTCGTGCATGCGAAGTCGGACGCCGAGGTCCTGGGCGTGCGCCCCGCGCTCGAGCACCCGAACGTCACCCTGCTCAGGAACGCGAAGGTCGTCAGGCTGGAGACGAACGACGGCGGCACCTCCGTCACCGCGGTCGTCGTCGAGCGGGAGGGCGGGGAGGAGCGGTTCGCGGGTGATGTCGTCGTCGTCGCTTGCGGCGCGGCGAACACGGCGAAGCTGCTCCTCGAGTCGGCGAGCGACACGCACCCGAACGGCCTCGCCAACGGCTCCGACCAGGTCGGCCGCAACTACATGTTCCACGACTCGACCGCGGTGCTCGCGCTCTCGCGCGAGGAGAACCCGACGAGGTATCAGAAGACCCTCGGGCTCAACGACTTCTACTTCGGATCGGACGATTTCCAGTACCCCCTCGGGAACGTGCAGATGGTCGGCAAGTCGACGGCTCCGATGTTCCGCGGCGAGCGGCCGCGGGACACGAAGCTCGCGCCCGAGTGGACGCTGGAGCGGATGGCGCGCCATGCGATCGACTTCTGGCTCTCGACCGAGGACCTCCCGCGGCCGGACAATCGGGTCACCCTCGACGGCGACGGAAACATCGTTCTGACCTACGCGGAGACGAACCTCGAGGCCAAGAAACGGCTGTACGACAAGGTCAAGTCGATACTCGGCGAGCTAGACATGAATCCGGGCCACCTCATCCACCGCTTTGCGTACATGAAGAACGACATCCCGATCGCCGGCTGCGCGCACCAGGCCGGCACTGCTCGGTTCGGCACCGACCCGGGCACGTCGGTGCTCGACGTGAACTGCAAGGCGCACGAGGTCGACAATCTGTACGTCGTCGACACGAGCGTGTTCCCGAGCATCGGCGCGGTGAACCCGGCGCTCACGGCGATGGCCAACTCGCTCAGGGTCGGGGATCATCTTCTCGAGCGGCTGACGTAACTCGGAGCCCCGCGGTCGGCCCGTGACGATGCAGGCGGAGAGCCCACTTGTCGACGCGGCAGGCGTGGCGTAGTCGTGCTCAGTCCCTCCGGAGCGCAGTTCGAGATCGCGTTCGCTGGTCAGAAAGCGGTCGTCGTCGAGGTCGGCGGCGGGCTGCGGGCGTACGTCGTCGACGGCAGGGCGGTCGTCCACGGGTACGAGGCCGACGTGATGTGCACGGCCGGACGGGGTCAGGTGTTGATCCCATGGCCGAACCGACTCGAGGACGGCAGCTACGAGTTCGAGGGGAAGCGCCATCAGCTGCCGCTCACCGAGGTCGAGCATCGGAACGCGATCCACGGGCTCGTCCGCTGGGCAGCCTGGACCGTGACCGCGCACGAGCCGCACCGCGTGGTGATGGAGAACGTCGTCCATCCGCAGCCTGGATACCCGTTCGCGCTCGCGCTCGGCATCGAGTACGCCCTCTCGGACGAAGGTCTCTCGGTGCGAACGACGGCGACGAACATTGGCGCAGGCGCATGTCCCTACGGGGCGGGCGCGCACCCGTACCTCACCGTCGGGACCGCAACTGTCGCCTCCGCGATCCTGCGGGTACCGGGCCGAACCGTGCTGCACGCCGACCAGCGCGGCATTCCGACGGGCTCGTCGGCCGTCGAGGAGACCGAGTACGACTTCCGGGAGCCGAGGCTCGTCGGCACGGCGAGACTCGATCACTGCTTCACCGACCTCGACCGAGACGGCGATGCCGTGGCGCGCATCGAAGTGCGAGACCCCGGGAGTGGAGCGCTCGTCACGCTCTGGCTCGACGAGAGCTACTCGTACGTCATGGTGTTCACGGGCGATCTCCCCGACGTCGGCCGCCGCGGCCTCGCCGTCGAGCCCATGACCTGTGCCCCGAACGCGTTCCGGTCGGGAGACGGCCTGATCCGGTTGGAGCCAGGGGAGTCGTTCACGAGCACCTGGGGAATCGCTCCCGGCGCATCGCCGGTGGCATAGCTCTCCGGCTGTGCCCATCCTCGACCCACGCCTCCTACGCCGTGCACGGCCGGTGCGCGTGCTGCTCGTCGCCGACGCCGGGCTCGGAATCGTGGTCGCGTTGCTCGTGCTCGCGCAGGCGGTGCTCCTGGCACGAGTCGCGGCGCGGGCGTTCGACGGCGCCTCGCTCGAGGACGTCGCGTGGCCGCTCGTGGCGCTCGTCGTGGTCGTCGCCGGGCGTGCGATCGCGGCGTGGGGGTTCGAGGTCGTGGGACGGCGCGCCGCGGGGGACGTCGTATCGGCGCTCAGGCTCGACCTCGTCGAGGCCAGGCTGCTGAGCCGCCCGGCCGCGCTCGACGGCGTGCAGAGCGCGGAGGTCGCGACCGCGGCGGTGTCCGGCGTCGACGCGCTCGAGGCGACCTTCGCACGCTACGTCCCTCAGGTCGTCCTCGCCGCCGTCATCCCGGTGGCCGTCCTCGTGCTCGTCTCCTCGATCGACCTCGTAGCCGCCGGGGTCATGCTGCTCACGCTGCCGCTCGTCCCGGTCTTCATGTGGCTCGTCGGACGCTACTCGGAGCGGCGCGCGCGCGATCGCTGGCAGGCTCTGGCGCTCCTCTCGAACCACTTCCTCGACGTCGCTCGCGGGCTCCCCACCCTGCGCGCGTTCAACAGGGGGCGGGCGCAGAAGGAGCGGCTCGTCGAGGTGAGCGACGAGTATCGGCTTGCGACGATGCGCACGCTCCGGGTCGCGTTCCTGTCCGGCGCCGTGCTGGAGCTCGCTGCGACGCTCGGGATCGCTCTCGTCGCGGTCGTCGTGGGCGTGCGACTCGCGGAGGGTGGGATCGGCTTCGAGCCGGCACTGACCGTCCTCGTCCTGGCGCCCGAGCTGTACCTCCCGCTGCGGAACCTCGCGGCCCAGTTCCACGCGAGCGCCGACGGGACGGCGGTCGCGGAGCGGATGCTCGACCTCTCCGAGGCGCCTCCGGTCGCCCGCGGCTCCGTCTCGCCGCCGGACCCGGCGCTCGTCCCGATCGCGTTCGAGCGCGTCTCGTTCGGCTACCCGACCCGGGCGGACGACGTCCTCCGCGACGTGAGCCTCGAGCTGCGGCCCGGTGAGACCGTCGCGGTCGTCGGGCCGAGCGGAGGCGGCAAGAGCACGCTCGTCTCGCTGCTGCTGTGCTTCCTGGAGCCTTCCTCCGGGCGGATCCTCGTCGGCGAGTGCGAGCTCTCGACCCTCGACCGGGACGCGTGGCGGCGGCACGTCGCGCTCGTGCCGCAGCGGCCGACGCTCTTCCGGGGCACGGTCGCGGACAACATTCGGCTCGGCGACGCCGCGGCCGGCGACGACCGGATCCGCCAGGCCGCTCGACTTGCCGACGCGGACGGCTTCGTGTCGGAGCTCCCGCGCGGGTACGAGACGATCGTCGGGGACGGCGGGCGCCAGGTGTCGGCGGGCGAGCTGCGGCGGATCGCGCTGGCGCGTGCGTTCCTCCGCGCTGCGCCGGTCGTGATCCTCGACGAGCCGACGGCGGATCTCGATCCCGCGAGCGCGGCCCTCGTCGCCGACGCGATCGACAGGCTGCGGGAGGGGCGCACGGTCCTGCTCGTGTCGCACCGGCCCGAGCTCGCCGCTCGCGCCGATCGAGTCGTCCGGCTCGAGGGCGGTCGGATCCTCGAGCCCGCGGCGGAGGCGGCGTGACGGCGACGGTCCGCCGGCTCCTCGACCTCTCGGAGCTGCCGCGCGCCCGCGTCGCCATTTCGCTCGCCCTCGGGGTACTCGCCGTGGGCTTCGGCGTCGGGTTGCTGACGGCGGCCGGATACCTGATCTCGCGGGCCGCCGAGCAACCTCCGATCCTGGCGTTGACCACGGTCGTCGTCCTCGTCCGCTTCCTCGCTCTCGCCCGCCCGCTCGCGCGGTACCTGGAGCGGCTCGCGTCCCACGATCTCGCGCTGCGGGCTCTGGGGCGGGTCCGCGCGACCGTCTACGAGCGCATCGAGCCCCTTGCTCCGGTCGAGCTCGGGGCTTTCCGCCGCGGCGATCTCCTGAGTCGTCTCGTCGCGGACGTCGATGCCCTCCAGGGGCTGTACCTGCGCGGGCTCGGGCCACCGCTCGTCGGCCTGGTCGTGTCGATCGCGTGCGTGCTCGCCGTGGCGTTCGTGCTCCCCGCCGCCGCACTCGTCCTCGCGCTGGGCCTCGCCTTCGGCGGGATCGCCACGCCGCTCCTCGCAGCCCTGCTCGGGCGACGGGTGGGCCGACGACAGTCAGCCGCGCGAGGGGAGCTCACCGCCGACCTCGTCGAGCTCTTGCGCGGTGCCCCCGAGCTCGCTGCCTACGGTCGGGAGGAGGACGTCCTCGCGCGAGTGCGGGATTCCGACCGTGCCCTCGTCCGGCTCGCTCGCGGCGACGCCCTCGTCGCGGGGATCGCGGACGCGGCCTCGATCCTCGTGGCAGGCCTGACGGTCGCCGGAGTGCTTGCGATCGCCGTCGCGGCGCACGACGCAGGCTCGCTCGACCGCGTCCTCGTCGCGACGCTGGCGCTGCTCGCGCTCTCGTCGTTCGACGCCGTCGCGCCGCTCCCGGGGGCCGCTCGCGAGCTATCGGCGACGCTTGCGGCCGGACGGCGGGTCCTCGAGCTGACCGGCCGCGAGCCTGCGATCGCCGATCCGCCGCACCCGGAGCCGGCGCCCCGCGCCGATGCCGTGGTCGCGCTCGAAGGCGTGACCGCCCGGTACGCGGCGGGCGCGCCGCCGGCGCTCGAGCGCTTCGATCTTCGGCTCGTTCCCGGGGGACGGGTCGCGCTCGTGGGGCCGAGCGGCGCCGGGAAGACGACGGTCACGAACCTCCTGCTCCGCTTCCTCGACCCTGAGCAGGGTCGCGTCACGATCGGCGGCCACGACGTGCGCGACCTGCGGCAGGAGGACGTCCGCCGAACATTCGCCCTCGCCGGCCAGGACGCACACGTGTTCGACTCGACGATCCGCGAGAACCTGCGTCTCGCGCGCCCACGGGCAACGGACGACGATCTCGCCCGAGCGCTTCGACGGGCACGTCTCGACGACTGGGTCGCGACGCTCCCCCAGGGGCTCGACACGCTCGTGGGCGAGGACGGCATGCAGCTCTCCGGCGGACAGCGGCAACGCCTCGTCCTCGCGCGAGCCCTCCTCGCCGACGCGCCAGTCCTCCTGCTCGACGAGCCGACCGCGCACCTCGACCCCGAGCTGGCCCAGGCCCTCGTGGCCGACGTGCTCGAGGCCGCCGACGGCCGCTCGGTGCTCCTGATCACGCACCGCCCGGAAGGCCTCGACCTCGTGGACGACGTCGTCGCTCTGCCCTCGACCTCGGCGGCAGCGAGCAGCCGAGGACGAGGCAGGGCCGTGCGGTAACGTCGCACGGTGGAAGGCTCCCGGTACGCCGGCCAGCCGGACGTGGGCAAGCGTCTCGTATTCGGCGAGGTCACGATCGTCGTCCGTATTCCGTCGGCGGCGACGGGCGGTGCCTTTGCGCTCATGGAAGAGAGTCGGCCGATGGTCGATACGCCGACTCACGTTCACGATCGCGAGGACGAGTACTTCTACGTGCTCGAGGGCGAGCACGTGTATCGCGTCGGCGACGAAGAGTTCCGAGTCGGCCCGGGCGGCCTCGTCTTCGCTCCACGAGGCGTACCGCACTCGCAGCGTCGCGTCGTTCCGGGCACCGGACGCCAGCTCGTGCTCGTGTCGCCCGGGGGCTTCGAGGGCTTCTTCCGCGATCTCGCAGCCGCCCACGAAGCCGGGACGCTCGGGCGCGACGCGTACGCAGCAGCCTCGGAGCGATTCGGCGTCACCTGGATCGCCTGAGCGAGGTCGTCAGGCACACCGGGCCGAGGTCGTGCGCCGAGCGCCGCCCCGGTTCACGCCGCGTCCGTCCCAACGACCCGATGGTCGCTCATGTCGAACGCGCGAGCTCAGCGGCAGGTCGAGTAGTCCTGCTGCGCGCCGAGGGGGCCGTCGCCGTAGCCGACGCGCTCCTGCCAGGGAAGGCAGCCCTCGTTCTGCGCGGTGGCCGCGAGGAGCATCGTGCCGAGCAGGAGAGCGACCACGACCACGGCCACGGTGAGGCGTCGCGTCATGTTCGGACTGTCGCACCGAGTGCGGCACGACGAATCTCCCGTTCGAGTGAAGTGCCGCCGGCGATCGGGCAGAAGGGGTATGACGAGGCCGGACGTGGGACGGAAAACGGAACCGACGGCCATCCCCCTTTGCGTCCCCGGTAGACCGTGGCCCCCCTCGTGACGGGCTGCCACACGTCCGGCCTCACGCTCGAGTATGCGCCTTTTCCCCGGGCTGCGGAAGCGGCGCCTACGCGCCCGGTCGCACGGGCCGTGCGCCGGGGCCGGCTAGTCGTCCGCCACGAGACGCGTCACCTCGAGGCCGGGAAAGCTCCGTTCGATCGCTTCCGCTCGCCCTTCCTCGAGCCAGCTCGCCTCGTCGTCGGGCCGCATGACGACGACGAGCTCGTCCGCGTCGAAGTCGGCGAGGGCGTCCTCGGCGGCCTGGAGCGGGTCGGGGTCACCGGCGAGCGCCTCCGCGTCCGAGGGTATCGCCTCCGCGATCTCGGCGGCGGCCGCGTCCGCGTCCTCGCGTACCTCGTCGTCGTCGTTCGTCAGCCACTGCAGGCGCGACTGACGCACCGTGGGGACGACCACGCGTACCTCGTCCGCCTCTCCGAGGAGCTCGCGCAGAGCGGCGACCGGCCGTTCCACGGAGCTGACGACGAGGACGTTCCGGCGGGATCGCCGCTCGTCCGTCTCGTTCGGGCGCGTCGTCTTCGGCATCGCTTCTCCTCGGGTCGCTGCGGTGCTCGGATGTCCCCCGGGCCGAGCTTCGCCAAACGTGCTCGTCGTCACGACGGCGGGTAGCGCTGGGCTTGACGCCGCGTGACGGGGTCCGTAGCCTCACTCCCAGTCGCGTGCGCCTCCTGAAGTCTCCCGGGCTCGTCCTCGCTCTCGCCGTCGCGGTCGTTGCCGTGCCGGCCGTGGCCACCGGCGCCCTGCCGTCCGGGAAGGCAGCGCCGGCTCGCATTGCCGCCAACAGCACGACGTACCAGGACTCGACGGGCGAGGACCCCGCGGCTCCGGACATATCGACCGTCGTGGTGTCGAACAACGACGCGGGGCTCATTCAGCTCCGCATCAACATCCCGAACCGACCGGCCCTGACCCGCGACATGCTGATCTTCGTGTTCGTCGACTCGGACGCGAACGCGAGCACCGGGGACCCCGAGTCGCTGGGCGCCGACTACGTCCTCCAGTTGTTCGAGGGCGAGGCTGCGCTCTTCAAGTGGGACGGCACCGACTTCACGCGGCGCCCCGGCGATCCGCCGGCGACCTCGCTCGTCTTCTCCTACCAGGCCGGCGCGACCTTCTCGATCAGCGCGGCCGAGCTCGGGAACACGAAGCGCTTCGGGTTCGCGGCCATCGCCGTCTCGGGCATCACGTTCGATCCCACGACCGGCGACCCGATCTTCGACGCGACGGTGAGCGACGCCGCCCCCGGCGGTGGCGCCGGCTTCTACCAGTACCAGGTCGCGATCGCGCCGGCGACGCTCGTCGTCCGCCGCGTGACGACCTCGCCCGCCGCGCCACGCGCGGGCCGGCCCTTCACGATGCGGCTCGTCGCGGCGCGCTCGGACACGGGCGCCGTGCTCCAGAACGGCCGCGTCACGTGCGTCGGCCGCGCCGGGACCACCCGCCTGCGGGCCCAGGTGGCGCGTGTCGTCGCGGGTGCCGCGACCTGCACCTGGCTGATCCCGGCGACCGCCAAGGGCAAGACCTTCCGAGGCTCGACGACCGTCGCGTTCGAGGGCCTCCGGGCCTCGAGGAGCATCTCCAGGGCGATCCGCTAGCGCTCGTGCGCCGTCTCGCGCTCCTTCCCCTCGGCCTCGTCATCGCCTTCTCGGGTACCGCGTCCGGGGCGACGCAACCGATCGAGCAGAGGATCCGCGACTGGTCGTTCCCGCGCGTCGAGCAGCAGGCCCCGAAGCCCTCCGCGGCGCTCGAGCGTGGCTCCGCGCGCGCCCGCGTGATACTCACCCTCGAGGATCCACCGCTCGCGGCCGCGGCCAACGCCCGTCAGCTGGCCGGGCTCGGGCCGAGGCGCAAGCTGAACCTCGCGAGCTCGTTCTCGCGCTCCTACCTCGCCCGGCTCGAGACCGCGCAGGCGCGTGCCATCTCGAAGCTGGAGGCCGCGATCCCGCAGGCGCGCGTCTCGCGCCGCTACCGCATCGTGCTCAACGGGTTCGCGGCGAGCGTCCCGTACGCGAAGCTGCCCGAGCTCCTCGGGCTCGGGCTCGCCGAGAACGTCTACCCGAGCCAGACGTACACGATGTCGATGAACCGCGGGCCGGCAGTCATCGGCGCGTCGCAGTTCGCCGGGCTCACGGGAGCGTCCGGAGCGGGCGTCAAGGTCGCGGTCGTCGACGACGGGGTGGACGAGAACCATCCCTTCCTCAACCCTGCCGGCTTCTCGTACCCGGCCGGCTTCCCGAAGGGGCCGAGCGGTGCGACGACGCCGAAGGTCATCGTGGCGCGAGGCTTCGCGGGGCCGGGTGCGAACAGCGCGCCGCTCGACCGCGAGCAGTCCTTCCACGGGACCTTCGTCGCAGGCGTGATCGCCGGCAAGGCCGACACCGACGTCCCCGCGGGCGACCCGACTCGCTGCGGCGAGGCACAGGGCGGCTGCCATCCCGCCGTCGCGAACCTGAGTGGCGTGGCGCCCCGCGCGTACATCGGCAACTACCGGGTCTTCAACGTGCCGCTGCCGCTCGGCGGGTGCTGCTCCGGCACGACGCCGGAGATCGTCGCCGCGTTCGAGGCCGCCGTCGCCGACGGGATGGACGTCATCAACTTCTCCGGAGGCGGCCCGCAGTCGGATCCGCGTACCGACGCGCTCATCCCCGCGATCGTCAACGTCTCGCGCGCGGGTGTCGTGCCGGTCATCTCCGCGGGGAACGACCGGGACTTCTTCGGCCTCGGCACCGCGGGCTCGCCCGCCACGGCCCCCGAGGCGATCAGCGTCGGCTCCACGGCGAACTCCCACGTGTTCGGCAACTCGCTGACGGTGGTGTCCCCCGCGGGGCTCGGGAGGATGCCCTTCGTCGCCACGGACCGCATCCCGCCGACGTGGATCACGGCCAACCAGCGCCTTGTGGACGTGGGCAGCCTCGGCGGGGCGGGGGCGAGTCGCCTGCTCTGCGAGGGGACGTTGCCGGCCGGATCGCTGCGAGGCGCGATCGCGCTCGTCTCCCGGGGCGGGTGCCAGTACGAGGCCAAGGCCGTGCGGGCCCGCGATGCCGGCGCGACGGGGATCGTGATCGCGGAGAACCGCCCCGGCGACCCGACCTTCGCGTTCTTCTCGTCGCTCGCCGGCGGCACGGTGTCCGACCTCGACGCCGCGCGACTGCGGGCCGTGATGGCCGTGTCCGGCGGCGCCGTCACCGTGCGGTTCAGCCGTGAGATCCTGGAGGTGGACACGACCTGGGCAGGCGTGCCCTCGAGCTTCTCCGCCGGGGGTCTCACGCCGTTCGGGCACGCGTTGAAGCCGGATGTCACGGCACCGGGATCGCAGGTCATCTCGTCGACGCTGCCCGAATGGGCGGGCGACGACTACGCCGTGCTCGACGGTACGAGCTTCTCCGCCCCGCACGTCGCGGGCGCGGCCGCGCTCCTCCTCCAGCGCCACCCGGCGTGGACCGCGGTGCAGATGAAGTCGGCGCTGATGTCCACCGCCGGCCCGGCCGGAGCTGACACGGCCATGACGCAGGAGGCGTCGGTGCTCGTCGAGGGCGCAGGGCTCGTGCGCACCGGGGCGGCCGACCGGCCGCTGATCTTCACCGATCCGCAGTCGCTCTCCTTCGGGTACCTCGACGTGAACGCGGGCGCCGCGACCCGCAGCATCTCGGTGACCGTCTCCGACGCCGGTGACGGCGCGGGGGCCTGGAGCGTCGAGATCCGGCCTCAGGTCGCGACGAACGGCGCGACCGTCGAGGCTCCGCCGTTCTCCCTGCCGACCGGAGGGACGGCGGTGGTGCAGATGACGGCCCGCGCGGCGGCAGGAGCGCCCGACGGCGACAACTTCGGGTTCGTCGTGCTCCGGCGGGGCGACGTCGTTCGCCGTCTGCCGTACGCGTTCCGGGTCACGCGGCCGCAGCTCACCGGGTCGCGAGTGATCCCGCTGCGCGCGACGCAGAGCGGGAACACGGCGACGTCCGGGGAGAACCGGGCGCAGGTCTACCGCTGGCCGACCTCGCCGTTCTCGGTCCTCGGCATCTTCGGCGTCGACCCCTCGGTGAACGAGGACGGGCGCGAGACCGTCTACTCGCTCGACATCCCACGCCAGGCGGTCAATGCCGGCGTCGTCGTCACGCGACCGAGCCTCCGGGTCGACGCGGACATCCGGTCGTTGTTCAGCTCCAACATGCCCATCCACCCCTGGTTCCTCGGCTCGCTCGACGAGAACGACGTCCTGGGATACGCGGCGATCCCCGTGAACGCGAACGGCTCGATGCCGGACTTCCTCTTCAACGTGGGGGCCGCCGGCGGCGTGTTCCTCCCGGCCGGCCGCTACTACGTCTCGGTCGACTCCGGGCGCGACCTCTTCAACGGCCGCCCGCTCGCGGGGCCCTACGTCCTCCGCTCGTGGGTGAACGACGTGCGGCCGCCGACCGTCACGTGGCTCACGCGGCGGGTCTCGGCGGGGCGGCCCACCCTCGTCGCCCGCATCCGGGACGCCGCCTCCGGCGTCGACCCGCTCTCCCTCCTGCTCATGTTCGGGCGCGACTTCGGCACGCGGGTGGGGCCGGTGTCCTTCGACGCGGCCACGGGCATCGCGGTGTTCTCGGTCCCGCGCGAGGTGAACGCGCTCCGGCCCGGCACCGAGTTCATGCGCGTCTTCGCCTCCGACTTCCAGGAGACGAAGAACATCAACACGGAGGGCACGAACCCGATGCCGAACTCGCGCTTCGCAGGCGCCCGCGTGGCGGTCGTCAACCGGCCGACGGTCAACTGGATCACGCCCGCGAAGAACGCGTGCCTGGGGGCGAGGGCGGAGCTACAGGTCGTCGCCACGTCGCCCGCGGTCGTCTCCTCCGTCGGCTTCTTCGACGGCCCGCGGCAGATCGCGCGCGTGCGCCGGAACACGGCCGGGATCTACACGTACACCTGGCGGACCGCCGGCAAGCGGCGCGGCCCGCACACCCTCACCGCGGTCGCCTCGGACGTCCGCGGCCGCGAGGCCGAGGCGAGCGTCACGGCTCGCGTCTGCCGCTAGCGCCGGACGTTCTCGGAGACGTCGTCCGAGCCCTCGCCGGTCGGCTCCGGCGGCACCCGTACCGGCTCCTCGTCGTGGTGGACGAACAGGCCGCGGAAGAACCCGCGCACCCGCACGCCCACGGGCGGTCCGGGCGGGCCGGCGGGCTGTGACCACGCGTACGCGAACTCGGCGCCGAAGAGCAGGATGAGCGCCACGACGTAGACGAAGTAGAGGAAGGTCATCACGCCGGCGAGCGACCCGTAGATCAGGTTGTAGCGCGAGAAGTCGCTGAAGATGAGCGCGAGGATCTTCGTCGCGCCCCAGGTCCCGACCGCGGTGACGATCGCCCCTGCGACCGCCCCGCGGGCGCGCAGGCGGCTCGCCGGCACGAAGCGGTAGAGCATGAGCGCCATGACGGCGACCGCGACGAGCTGGACGCCGTTCTGGAGGAAGATCCCCGACGGCGGGGCGACCCCGAGCTCCTCTGCGACCCGTCCGACGAGCCGGCTGAAGAACGCCGCGAAGGCCGACAGGCCGACCACGACGAGGACGATGAGGCCGGTGATCGCGACGAGGGCGAGGTCGACCGCCTTCGCATGTGCGGCGGGGCGCCCCCGGTCGACCTTGAGCGCGGCCTCGAGGCCGATCCGGATCGAGGCCATCATCCCCGTCGCGCCCCACAGGAGCGCGATCAGGGACACGAGCCCGATCGCCGAGAGCGGGCTCGCGAGCCCCTCGATCGACCGCTGGATGTTCCCCTGTCCCTCCGGGGAGACCGGCAGGAAGTCGATGAGCTCGTCGATGACGCGCTGGCGGATCTCGTCGTCCTGGAGGACGAGGCCGAAGATCGAGACGAGGAAGATCGTGAGTGGGAAGAGTGAGAAGAGCACGCGGTAGGCGATCGAAGCCGCGTACTGCGGGCAGCGATCCCGGAAGAGATCCTCCACGGCGCGCGGAAACGCGTTCACGACACCCCGAGCCAGCCCACCGAGTCGCTCGAGCGGCCAGCGGACGAGGCGGGCGAGCCGCCCCTGCGGCTCCACGGCGCCGGTCTCGCTCATCGCCCGGAGTCTACGGAGAGCGCCAGCGCGTCATCCGCGCGCACTGCCCTGCGCAGGTCACGTGGGAGGCGTGCCCGGGAGGTCGTGGAGCAGGTAGGCCGCGACCTCCTGCTCCTTGCCCTTGACGCGCCGCGGCGGCAGCGCCTCCACGGTCGCGCGTCCCCCCAGCCGTCGGAAGGTCTCCTCGCCGACGAGCACGCCGCCGACGGGCGCCTCCGACTCGAGCCGGGCGGCGAGATTGACCACGTCGCCCACGATGCCGTGCTTGCGGTGGCCGCGGGCGCCGCCGACGAGGCCCGCGTGCACCTCACCGCTGTTCACGCCGACCCGGAACCGGGGCCAGTCGTCGTGCCCGCGCGCGACCTCCTCGGCGGCGCGCTGGAGGAGGAGCGCGGCACGCGCCGCATGCTCCGCGTGCGCGGGCTCGTCGCCGTCCTTCCCGAAGACGATCATGAGCTCGTCGCCGACGATCTGGTGAACCTCGCCACCGGACTCCTCCATCAGCGGGACGACACGCTCGAAGTATGCGTTCAGCATCGCCGCCACCTCCGCCGGGTCGTGCTGCTCGGAGAAGCTCGTGAACCCGGCAAGGTCGGCGAGGATCACGCTCACGTCCTTCGCTCCTGCGAGGGTCTCGTCCAGGTAGAGCGGGCTGAACCGCTCTTCGTGCCATTCGGTCCGCGCCGTGTGCGCGATGAGGACGAAGGAGCCGAGCATCAGGACGTGCCACTCCCACCAGGAGAGCTGCCAGTTCCGCGCCCAGGCGATCACGATCATCGCCTCGGCCAGCAACGCGAACGCGAGCGCGAAGGCGAAGACGAACCGGGTCGGGCGCCTCCGGTAGAGCCGGGCGTAGCCGAGCGCCGCGAGCCCGAAGAACGCCAGGCCCGCCGCGGCGAGGACGAGCTGCCAGCCGTCGAGCTGCTCCGCCGCGAGGGGGTCGTCGAGCGGAGGGCGCTCGGTGAGCGCCACGAACGCCCAGACTCCCATCGCCACGAAGAGCGCGGCGAAGAGGAGGTTCCCGCTCCGGACGACGCGGCGGGCCCAGCTGCTCGGGAGCTCGATCGAGGAGGCGGCGGCGAACACCCCCGCGATCAGCAGGCCGACGGGCGTCGCGAGTTCGAAGCCCGCGCTCGGCCCCGCGAGGAGCACGCCGGGGGTCGCGAGCGCGTGCAGCCCCAGGAAGCCCGAGCTCGCCACGAAGGCGAGCGAGATGAGGAGCAGGCGCGCGTCCTGCCGCCGGCGCGCGGCCACGCTGACGGCCCAGCCGAGCGCGGTCGCGAGGGCGGCGGCTCCGAGGACGAGCCAGAAGTGCGCGGGGTGGTTCTCCCAGCTCTGGTCGATCGCGGGACGGGCGAGCAGGAGCACGAGGAGGACGAGCGGCGCCGCCACGACCACGAGCCATGCGCGCATCCGCTCTTTCTACCACCGTCCCGTTGCGGCACCTGCTTACCGGGGACGATACGCTTGCGCTCGTGATGTCCCGGGACACAGCACGGTCGTAGCTCTCGGAGAGCGCCTGCCCTCGTCCCGTTCTCGGCTGCGATGAAGGTCGTCCTTCCCGACGCGAGCGAGCTCGAGCTGCCCGAGGGCGCGAGCGGCCTCGACGCTGCCCGCGCGATCGGGCCGAAGCTGGCGGAGCAGGCCGTCCTCGTCCGCGTCGACGGCACGACGCGCGACCTGCGCCTCCCGCTCACGGACGGCGACCGGATCCAGATCCTCACGACGCGCGACAAGCACGACGCCGACGCGCTCTTCGTGCTCAGGCACTCGACGGCGCACCTGCTCGCCGAGGCCGTGATCCGGCTCCACCCGGGCGTCAAGATCGCCATCGGTCCTCCGATCGCCGACGGCTTCTACTACGACTTCGAGTTCCCCGAGCCGATCTCCGAGGGCGATCTCGAGGCGATCGAGGACGAGCTGCGCTGCGAGCTCGCCGAGGGCCGGACGTGGGAGCGGCAGGAGGTCCCGCGCGAAGATGCGATCGCGCGGTTCGAGGCGGAGGGCGAGCCGTACAAGGTCGAGCTCGCCCGGGAGGCGGAGGGTCCGATCTCGCTCTACACGCAGGGCGCCTTCACCGACCTCTGCCGCGGGCCGCACCTGCAGACCTCGGCCCCGATCGAGGCCGTGAAGCTGACGGGGCTCGCCGGCGCGTACTGGCGCGGTGACGAGCGGAACACGCAGCTGACGCGGATCTACGGCACCGCGTTCTACTCGCAGTCCGACCTGGACGCGCATCTCGAGCGGCTCGAGCAGGCGCGCGCCCGCGACCACCGCCGGCTCGGCGTCCAGCTCGACCTCTTCCACCTCTCGGAGCACTCGCCCGGATCGCCGTTCTGGCATCCGAAGGGAATGGTGGTCTGGAACGCGCTCGAGGACCTCCGCCGCCGCGAGAACCTCCGGCGCGGCTACCTCGAGGTCAAGACGCCGCTGCTCTACGACATCCAGACCTACATCACCTCGGGGCACTACGACAACTACCGGGAGAACATGTTCTTCGTCCAGCCCCACGAGGGTGAGGAGCCGCTCGCGCTCAAGCCGATGAACTGCCCCGGGCACATGCTCCTCTTCGGGTCGCAGCTCCGCTCCTACCGCGACCTGCCCATCCGCTACGCGGAATCCTCGACCCTGCACCGCGACGAGCGCGGCGGCACGCTGCACGGGCTTCTCCGCGTCAAGCACATCACGCAGGACGACGCGCACGTCTTCGTGACCGAGGAGCAGATCCAGGACGAGATCGACGCGATGATCGACTACGTCCGCTACCTGTACGAGCGCTTCGGCGTCACGCCGCGGGCGGAGCTCTCGACCCGGCCCGAGAAGCGCCTGGGGACGGATGCGCAGTGGGACCACGCCGAGCGCTCCCTCGAGGAAGCGCTGAAGCGCCACGGGATGGAGTACGAGGTCTCGCCGGGCGAGGGCACGTTCTACGGCCCGAAGATCGACCTGCACATGACCGACGTCCTCGGGCGGTCGTGGCAGATGGGCACGATCCAGCTCGACTACCAGATGCCGGTGCAGTTCGGGCTCACGTACATGGGGCCGGACAACCGCGAGCACTCGCCGGTCGTCGTCCACCGCGCGCTGCTCGGCTCGCTCGAGCGCTTCATCGGCATCCTCGTCGAGCACTACGGCGGCGAGTTCCCCTTCTGGCTCGCCCCGGTGCAGGCCCTCGTCCTGCCCGTGGGGGAGGGGCACCGCGACGCCGCCGACGCGCTCCGCGCTCGCCTGACCGCCGAGGGGTTCCGCGTCCAGGTCGACGAACGCGACGAGACGCTCGGAAGGCGCATCCGGGACGCCGAGCTCGAGAAGGTCCCGTTCGCCGTCGTCTACGGCGACCGCGAGTCCGACGAGGCGCTCGCCGTGCGCGAGCGCGGGGCGGGCCAGTCCACCCTCTCGCTCGCCCGGCTCCTCGAGCGCTTCCGGGCGCTCGCGGCCGAGGCAGATCCCACGCCGTAGGGTGCGACCCTCGGGTCGCCCTTCAGCTGCGCACGACGTGGGCGAGGCAGGCCTCGCCCCTACAACGGGCTGCTAGCATGCTGCGTCTGCAAGCAGGAGCTCATCGCTTCCTCACCTCCCGGGTGTGACTCGCGGAGGTTCAACCGAGCCGGTTGGACAGGAAGGAGCCGCTGCTTGCAGCGGTTTTGTCGTTTACAAGGAGGGAACTGAGAGCTTGGTGAAGAGCCTTTGAGACCGCGCCGACGCCGGCCGAGCGTGGACCGGGTCGTCCCCCGCAAGCGGGAGGAGCGCATCAACGAGGAGATTCGCGTGCCGCGCGTCCGCCTCGTCGACGAGAACGGGGGCCAGGTCGGGATCACCCCGACGCCGGAGGCGCTCGAGTTCGCGTTCAAGAAGGGTCTCGACCTCGTCGAGGTCGCGGCGGGCGCAGACCCGCCGGTCGCGCGGGTCATGGACTACTCGAAGTACCGCTACGAGCAAGAGCAGCGGGCGAAGCAGGCCCGCAAGCACCAGCTTCAGATCCAGGTCAAGGAGATCAAGCTCAGGCCGAAGATCGGGATACACGATTACGAGACCAAGAAGGGGCACGTCGAGCGGTTCCTCGGCCAGCGGGCAAAGGTGAAGGTCACGATCATGTTCCGGGGGCGCGAGACGCTCCACCCGGAGCGGGGGCGAGACCTCCTCATGCGGCTCGCGGAGGACGTCAAGGAGCTCGGGTGGATCGAGCAGCAGCCGATTCTCGACGGCCGCAACATGGTCATGATCCTGGGCCCGAACAAGAACGTGGGAGTGAAAGCCGATGCCAAAGATGAAGACGTCACGGGGAGCGAAGAAGCGCTTCCGGCTGAGCGGGACGGGGAAGGTCCTCCGCCGTCACGCGATGAAGAGCCACAACCTCGAGAAGAAGTCGTCGAAGCGTAGGCGCGGCTTTCGCAAGACCTACGGCGTCGCGGCGAGCGACGAGAAGCGGATCCGGAAGCTGCTGAGAGGGGACTGAGGCCATGCCCAGGGTGAAGAGAGCGGTCCACGCCCGCAAGAAGCGGGCCAAGGTCCTCGATCAGGCGAAGGGCTACTACGGGCGCAAGAAGTCGAGCTACCGCTTCGCGAAGGAGCAGGTCGAGCACTCGCTCGTGTACGCCTACCGCGATCGCAAGGCGAAGAAGCGCACCTTCCGGTCGCTGTGGATCGTCCGGATCAATGCCGCCGCGCGCGTGAACGGGCTCTCGTACAACCGCTTCATGGCCGGCGTGAGGCTGGCCGGGATCGAGCTCGACCGCAAGTCGCTCGCGGACATCGCGGTCTCGGACCCGCAGGCGTTCGCCGCGGTCGCCCAGCGGGCGAAGGCCGCGCTCGACGAGGCAGACGCGTCCGCAGCCGCCTAGATGTGCACGCCGACGCAGCGCCCGCGAAGCGGGCGCCTTCAGGGGTCTTGCGCAGAATCAGCCTAGAGATGGTCACAGCCGACGCAGCGCCCGCGAAGCGGGCGCCTTCAGGGGTCTTGCGCGACCTGCGTCCGCGCGAGCGGACGCAGGTCTTGCGCAGAATCAGAGCCTGATCACGTCGCGCCAGAACGAGAAGCTCCGGCTCGTCCGAAAGCTCCTCTCCGCCCGCAAGCACCGCGAGGAGACCGGGCTCTTCGCCGTGGAGGGCGAGGATCTCGTCGAAGCCGCGGCCGGCCAGGGCATCGAGCCGGTCGAGCTGCTCGTCGCGGGGGAGAACGTTGCGCCCGAGCTCCTCGGCGAGGTGTCCACGCTCGGACACGCGCCACGCGTGGTCGGCGTGTACCGGCGGGACGAGCTCCCCCCGGGTGCACGGGACGTCGCGCTCGGCCTCTGGCAGGTGTCCGACCCGGGCAACGTGGGAACGCTGCTTCGCGCCGCCGACGCCTTCGGCGCCTGCGTGTCGCTCTCCGCGGGCTGCGCCGACCCGGTCGGGCCGCGCGCCGTGCGTGCGTCGGCGGGAGCGATCTTCCGCGTCCCGCTCGTGGCCTGGGACGACCTGCCCTCCAGGCGGGTCGCGCTCGCGGCCCACGGCGGCAGCCCTCTCGCCGAGGTCGAGCTCGAGCCGCCGTTGACGCTGCTCCTCGGGGCGGAGCGCGAGGGGCTCCCGGAGGGGCTCGCGTCCGAGACGGCGACGATCCCGCAGACCGGGGAAGCCGAGTCGCTGAACGTGGCGATGGCGGGCGCGATCGCGCTCTACGAGCTCTCGCGCCGCTCGGCTCTCTGACGCTCCGCGTTTCGTCGGCCGCGCTCGATGCGCTCGATCAAGCGCCGGGTCACCTCCTCGTAGCGAGCCTTGTCAGCCGCCACTTCCTCCCGGATCTTCCTCTTCGTCTCCCTGCTCGCCATCCTCGTCCTCCAGCAACCTGCGAATTCGCCGTAGCTCGGTCCTGATGTCGAAGAGTGCCTGAATGATCAGCGTGACGTCGTCCTCCGAGACCACGGCTTCAGGGTCGCGGTCGCCGTCGGTCTGCGCAAGATGGCCCGGAGGGGCACGCCTCGGTTAGCTAGCCGAACCCTCCGCCGCCTCCGCCGCCCCCGCCACCGCCTCCGCCCGAGAAGCCACCCCCACCGCCGCTCCCGCCCGAGTTCGGGGGCGCGAGCGCGTCGCCGAACCCGGAGGCGAGGTCGCCGATGGAGAGGCTCGACGCGCCGGAGCCGAGGTCGCCGCTCGGGGAGATCCAGTAGACCGCGCTCGCCTCGTGGAGCGCCTCGGGCATGTGGATCTGCGCCCCCTGGAGCACGCGTTCCGCGATCCCGAAGGCGATGCCGTACACGAGGTAGCGCTCCCACAGCTCGAGCGTCGCGGGCGGCGCTTCCTGCAGGCGCGGGAAGTCGCTGAGGTAGCGCCGGAAGGCTTCCCAGCGCTCTGCCTCCGTCTGGCCGGCCTTCGTCCGCCGCCGCCACACGCGGCGCGCGAAGAGGAGGGTCGCGAGCAGGAGCGCCGCCCCCGCGAGCAGGCAGCCCCCGATCGCGATCAGCACGACGTCGGTGAAGCGCGGGTACACGGTCCGCCAGCCGTCGACCGCGAGCCAGCCCAGGATGCCTCCGGCTACCCCGAAGCCGACGATCCCGAGCACGAGGGCGAGCGCCCCCATCGACCTGAACCACCCGCGGCGGTCGACCTCGCCGGCGACCGCGTTCTTGAAGGACTCGAAGCGGGAGGACATCGACGCCCGCTCGTCCTCGATCCTGTCCCGGAACTTCGAGAGCCGCTCCGAGGCGCCGTCCAGCACGTCGTCGACGATCTCCGTCACGTCCTTCTCCCACGACGTCAGGTCCTGCTCCGAGCCGGCGGAGAGCTCGAGGTCCGCGATCGTCTCGGAGCGAAGGCCCGCCCACATCCGGCGCTCCGTCGTCGTGGCCTCGGCCTGGTAGACGCCGCGCCGGATGAGGTCGAACAGCGTCGCCGTGAACTCATACGAGCCCGCCTCCCCTCCCTGGCGGAGCAGCGTCGGCACGAGCGCGGGTGCGGTGTCGGTCGGTGGCTCCTGCTCGTACTCGCGGTCGTATCCCGTCCGCCGCTCCCGCCCGAAGATCCAGTACACGAGCGCGACGATCACCAGCGCCGGGAGGAGTGCCAGCGCGGCGAGCACGCCCAGCGCGCGCAGCGGATGGTTCTTCCAGTCGTCGATCCGATCCTGGTCCTGCTGGAACGCCTCCGCGTCGGCCAGCTCCTCGGCGACGATCGCGTCGAGCCCGTTCCCGCGCGCGACACGCATGCCCGCGGTGGAGGAGAACGCCCGGCGCGGCACGAGCGTCCGCAGCTCGACGAACTGGTGCGCCGGGACGGACACCGCGCGGAGCGTCGCTCGGCGCCCGGTGAGCTCGACGTCGCCCCGAACCCAGACCGGCTTCCCCCAGCCCTTGAGGATCCTGGCGGGCGCGTTCTCCGCCGCGACGAGGCGGGCGAGCGGCTCGTCCCACTGGTCGCCCCAGACCTTGAGGTTCACGTCCACGACGTCGTCGTACGCGACGGCGACACCCCGGAGCGTGTACGAGACCGTGAACGCCCGCGTCTCGTTCGTCGCGTCGAAGTACCAGACGATCCGAACGCCGTCGTCCGTGCGCTCGAGGCCGAAGGTGCGGAGCGGCCCCGGCTCCAGCTCGGTCTTCGTCCCCTGCGTGTATGCGACACCGCGCTCGGCGACGGAGGGCTGCACGAGCGTCTCGCCCTCGCGCAGGGGGATGTCGCGGTAGCCGAAGTGGAAGTCGCCGGAGAAGGCGACCTCGATCCGCTCGCTGATCCCGAGAGACCCGTCCGTCTGCACGTCGATCCCGACGTCGGCCGAGAGCAGCGAGAAGTCGTCCGCCCGGGCAGCGCCCGGGAGAGCGAGTGCCAGGAGCACCGCGGCGCCGAGCGCCGCAGCTAGAAGTCGACGACCGGCGCCTCCCGTTGCGCCTCCTCCTCGACCTCGAAGAACTCCCGGATGGAGAACCCGAACGGGCCGGCGACCACGGCCCCCGGGAACGTCTGGACCGAGTTGTTGTACGTCAGCACGGAGTCGTTGTAGACCTGCCGGCTGACGGCGACGCGATTCTCGGTCTCGGCCAGCTCGGTCTGGAGCTGCCGGAAGTTCTCGTCGGCCTGGAGCTCGGGGTACGCCTCGGCGACTGCGAACAGGCGCCCGAGGGCGGCGCCGAGGATCCCTTCGGCCTGTGCCGTCTCGGCGGGCGTCTGGGCCTGCTGGGCGCGGGTGCGCGCCTGCGTCACGGCCTCGAACGTCTCGCGCTCGTGCGCCGCGTAGCCCTTCACCGTCTCGACGAGGTTCGGGATCAGGTCCCAGCGCCGCTTGAGCTGCACCTCGATCTGGGCCCAGGCGTTGTCGACGCGGTTCCGCAGCCGGACGAGCCGGTTGTAGAGCAGGACCAGCAGGAAGAGGACGGCGAGGACGATCGCGAGGAGGACGACGACCCAGATCATCGGGGTCCGACTCTATGGGTAGCCTGACGTCATGGCAACCGTGGTGGGTCTTTTCGTCTCGCCCGGCCGCGGCAGCGGCAGCTCCGAGGCGCGCGAGCGCGTGCGGGCGGTCGAGAGCCAGGGCTTCGAGGGGTGCGCGCACGCGAATCCGCCCCGGCGCGAGGTCCTGCTCGTGTCGAAGGAGCATCTCGACGCGGTCGGCGTCGAGCCCGGCGCCATCCGCGAGAACGTCACCGTCGACGGGGCCGACGTCCAGTCCTGGTCGCCCGGACAGCAGGTGCGCGTGGGGGAGGCGGTCCTCGAGATCACGATGGTGTGCGACCCGTGCAACAGGATGGACGAGCTCCGGGCAGGTCTGCGCGCGGAGATCGACGGCAAGCGCGGGATGCTCGCGCACGTGGTCGAGGGCGGCGAGATCGCGCTCGGCGACGCGGTCGAGCTCCTGTAGCGCGAAACCGGGTGACAGGCACCGGCTGCGCCGGAGCCAGTCACCTCGCGAAACCCGGGTGACAGGCACCGCCTGCGCCCGCGGTCTTGGTGACTGTCCCCGCAGGGGACTGTCACCTGCTTGTCGAGCTGCGGCAGACGAAGATCATGTCCTCCTCGCCCGCGTACGGCCTGAGGTCGAACCAGCCGTAAAGCGCCTCGACCTCGAATCCGGCCTGGTCGAGCAGGCCGAGCCACTCGGGGGCGGAGAGCCAGTGCAGCCCGAACGTCGCCTCGGTCCCGTCCGAGCGCACCGAGAGGGAGAGCGTGCGAGCGCCCTCGTCCCAGACCGCGCGCTCGAAGATGCCCGGCTCGCGCTCGAGCCAGAGGTCGTGCGTCTCCTCGATGTCCTCCCGGCTCGGGGCGAAGACGTCGAAGACGAAGCGGCCGCCCAGCCCGACGACGGCGTGCGCCGCACGGAGGGCATGCAGCTTCTCCGCCTCCGTCTCCATGTGCAGGAGCGAGCGGAACGGGCAGATGACGAGAGGAACGCGCTCGGGGACGGGCGGCTCGCGGAGGTCGCCGAGGCGCAGGTCGACGCGGTCGCCGACGCCGGCGGCCTCGGCCGCCGACCGCGCGACCGCGAGCATCTCGGGCGACGAGTCGACGCCGATCACGTCGATCCCGGCCTGCGCGATCGGAACGGCGATCCTGCCCGTCCCGACGGCGAGCTCGACGACGGGGCCGTCCGACGCGAGCGCCTGGTCGACGTAGAAGCCGACGTCCTCGGTCACGGACCGGCTCCAGGGGTCGTAGATCCGCGCGATCTCGTCGTAGAGGCCCATCAGCCGGGCTTGCGCGCGACCCAGACCATCTCCCGGCTGTCGTCGTCGTACGGGCGCCGGTCGAACCAGCCGTAGAGCGCCTCGACCTCGAGGCCGGCGACGTCGACGAGGCCGAGCCACTCGTTCCGGGTCGCCCACCAGAGCGAGCTCGCCTCGCCGGTGTCGAGCACGATGTCGATGCGGCCGTCGCCGACGGCGTAGCGCAGCGTGTGCGGGATCGGCTCCTCCTGTCGCAGGCCGTCCAGGCGGGCGGCGATCGCGTGGTCGAAGGCGAAGACGTTCCAGGCGAAGCGGCCCCCGGGGAGGAGCCCGGCCGCGACACGCTCGAATAGGCGCCGGCGGTCCGTCCACGTCGGGAGGTGCAGGAGCGCGCGGAAGGGGCAGTAGACGAGCGACGCGGGCTCCTCGAGCTCGAGCTCGCGCATGTCGCCGAGCCGGAGGTCGAGGAGGTCGCCGCCCGCGTCGCGTGCCTGCTCGAGCATGGCCGGTGACGAGTCGATGCCGACGACCGTCCGGCCGATCGCCCGGGCGACCGGGATCGCGACACGGCCCGTCCCGACCGCGAGCTCGACGATCGGCCCGTCTGCCTCCTGCGCGAGCTCGACGTAGAACGGGACGTCCTCGGTCATGTCGGCCGCCCAGCGGTCGTAGTCCGTGGCGAACGCCTCGGGATAGCTCACGGGACGATTCAAGCAGGCGTGGGGCCGTTGGTAACCTCGCTCACCCCCATGGACGCCGAGACACTCGAGCGCGAGGCCCTCGCCGCGGTCGCCGCCGCGGCGAACGTCGACGACGTCGAGCGCGCGCGCGTCGAGTACCTCGGGCGAAAGAGCGCGCTCAAGCTCGCACTGCGTGAGGTGCGCGACCGCGAGACAGGCATGTCGTTGAACGCGCTCCGCGAGCGGCTCGAGACCGCCATCGACGAGCGCGAGGCCGAGCTCTCGCGCGCCGAGCTCGACCGCCGGCTGACCGAGGAGCGGGTGGACGTCACGCTTCCGGGCACCCCCGTCCATCGCGGCCACCTCCACCTGATCACGCAGATCCGCCGCGAGTTCGAGGACATCTTCCTCGGCCTCGGGTACACGATCGTGGACGGCCGCGAGGTCGAGACGACGCGGTACAACTTCGATGCGCTGAACTTCCCCGCGGGGCACCCGTCGCGCTCCCCGGTGCAGACGCTCTTCCTCGACCCGGAGACGGTGCTGCGCACCGAGACGTCGCCCTCGCAGATCCGGACGATGGAGGCGCAGGACCCGCCCGTCTACATCGTCTCCCCGGGCAGGGTCTACCGGCGCGACACGCCGGACGCCACGCACACGCCCACGTTCCACCAGATGGAGGGGCTCGCCGTGGACGAGGGAATCACGCTCGCCGATCTCCTGGGCACGCTTGAGTACCTGTGCAAGGCGCTCTTCGGGGAGGACCGGCGAACCGACTTCCGGATCCACCACTTCCCGTTCACGGAGCCCTCGGTCGAGGCGTACGTCTCGTGCCATCTGTGCGACGGGTCCGGCTGCGCAGTGTGTCGCCACTCCGGCTGGATCGAGGTCGGCGGCTCGGGGATGGTCGACCCGAACGTGTTCGAGTTCGTCGGGTACGACCCCGAGCGCTACACCGGGTTCGCGTTCGGATGGGGGCTCGAGCGGATCGCAGTGCTCCGCCACGGCATCCCGGACCTGCGCGAGCTCTGGCGCAACGACCCGCGGCTGCTCGGGCAGTTCTGATGCGCGCGCCGCTCTCCTGGCTCCGCGAGTACGTCACGACCTCGGCGTCGCCTGAGGAGATCGCGCGCCGGCTCGCGACCTCCTCGCTCGACGTCGAGCGGATCCTCGACGTCGGTGTCGCCGACGCGGACGGCAACGTCGGACGGTTCCTCGTCGGCAACGTGCTCGAGGTCGAGCCGCACCCGAACGCGGACCGGCTGCGCGTCTGCCAGGTCGACGTGGGAGAAAGTGATGCGCGCCAGATCGTCTGCGGTGCCTGGAACTTCGAGGCCGGAGCGACCGTCGCGGTTGCGCTCCCCGGCGCGTACCTGCCGGTCCTCGACGTACCGCTCGACGAGCGCGAGCTCCGCGGGGAGCTGTCGCGCGGGATGATCCTGGCCGAGGACGAGGTCGGCCTCGGCGACGAGCACGCGGGGATCATCGTGCTCCCGGACGGCACCGAGCCGGGGACCCCCCTCGTCGACGTCCTGCCCATCACGGACCGTGTGCTGGACGTCACGCCGACGGTCAACCGCGTGGATCTCCTGTCCATGGTGGGCCTGGCGCGTGAGGTGGCGGCGCTGACCGGCGGGGAGCTGCACGTGCCGAAGGTGGACGACCCGGCGATCGTCGACGAGGAGCCGGTCTCCGTCACCGTCGAGGACTTCGCCCGCTGCCCGCGCTACGTCGGCCGTCTCTTCCGCGACGTCGCCATCGGGCCGTCGCCGCAGTGGCTCCGATCCCGCCTCTTCCTCGCCGAGATGCGCTCGATCTCGAACGTCGTCGACGTGACGAACTACGTGATGCACGTCTACGGGAGCCCGCTCCACGTTTTCGACCGGGCGAAGCTCAGCGAGGGCCGGATCGTCGTTCGCCGCGCGCGGCCGGGCGAGGAGCTGCGCACCTTGGACGGGACGCTGCGGGAGCTCACGCCGGACGACCTCGTGATCGCCGACGCCGAGCGCGCCGTGGCGCTCGCGGCGATCATGGGAGGCGAGGACAGCGAGGTCTCGGAGGCGACGACCGAGCTCCTGCTCGAGGCCGCCAACTTCGAGCCGGTCGGTGTCCTGCGGACGTCCGATCGCCTCGCGCTGCGGACGGCCGGCTCGAACCGGTGGGAGAAGGGTGTCGACCCGTATCTCGCCGGGGACGCCGCGAAGCTCGCCAGCCGGCTGATCGTCGAGCTCGCAGGGGCGCGGCTCACCGGCCACGCCGACGTCCACGACGGTCTCCCCGAGCCGCCGGTCGTGCGTTTCCGGTCGGATCGCAGCGACCGCGTGATCGGGCTCGAGGTCGCCCCCGAGGAGCAGCGTGCGATCCTCGAGGGCTTCGGGTTCTCGGTGACGCCCGGCTGGGAGGTCACCGTGCCGACCTGGCGCGCCCGCGACGTGACACGCGAGGCCGACCTCGTCGAGGAGGTCGCGCGCGCTGTGCTCGACCGCGTCCCGCACACGCTGCCGCGCCGACGGCACGTGCGCGGCCGGTTGAGCCCGGCGCAGCGGCTACGGCGGGTTGTGGAGGACGTCCTCGTCGGCGCCGGCCTGTCGGAGGCGTACACGTGGAGCCTCGCCGCGTCCGACCCGAGCCCGGAGGCGATCTCTCTTCCGGACCCGATGACGGCGGACCAGGCGATCCTCCGCACGACCCTGCTTCCGGGGCTCGTCGAGGCGGCGAGAACGGCGGCCGAGGTAGGGACATCGGACTGCGGCCTGTTCGAGATCGCGCGCGTCTACCTCGCCTCGCAGGACGGCCTCCCCGACGAGCCGTGGCGCGTGGGCGCCGTCGTCCAGGGCGGCTTCCCCGGCGCGAAGGGCGTTCTCGAGGTGCTCTACGACGCGCTCCACACCGAGCTCCGCGTCGAGCGCACGTCGCATCGGCTGCTCCATCCGGGGAAGGCGGCGCGGACGAGGGCCGGTGTGCTCGGCGAGCTCCATCCGGCGATGCTCGACGGCGAGTGGGGCGCGTTCGAGCTCGACCTCGACGTCCTCCTCGAACACGTCCCGGAGCGCGTCGTGTACGAGGACGTGATCACGTTCCCGGCCGTCCATCAGGACATTGCGCTTGCTGTCGCCGAGGACGTCGAGGTCGGCGAGCTCGTGGGTGTTGCCGGCGAGGCGGGCGGCCCGCTCCTCCGGGACGCGCGCGTGTTCGACGTGTACCGCGGCGAGCAGGTGGGGGAGGGGCGGAAGTCGGTGGCGCTGCACCTCGCGTTCCAGTCGCCGGAGCGGACGCTCACGGACGAGGAGGCGGCCGAGCTGCGCGGCCAGATCGTGGAGGCGCTCACGGAGCGCTTCGGTGCCGAGCTCCGTGCCTGACCAATCCGAAAGCGCGCCGCTCGCGTACACACTCGCCGTGAGGGGCATCGCCTCGCTGCTCGCGCTCGGCCTCGTCGCCGCGATTCTCGCCGCTCAGGGCGGCGCCGCGCCGACGCAGTCGCCCAAGCTCTTCGGCGAGGTGGGGCCAGAGTTCGAGATCTCGCTGCATGACGCGCAGGGGAACAAGGTGACCCAGCTCGATACCGGAACCTACGAGATCGAGGTCGAGGACAAGTCGGACTTCCACAGCTTCCATCTCGAGGGCCCCGGCGTGGACGAGCGGACGGACACGACGTTCGTCGGCACGGCGCGCTGGACGGTCACGTTCCGCGACGGCCGCTACCGGTACCACTGCGACCCGCACCCGAGCCTCGCAGGGGCCTTCACGGTCGGGAACCCGCCGCCCACGCCTCCGCCGACCGGGCCTGCCCCGATCACGGCGAAGACGAAGATCGTCCTCACGGCCGGCCCGGCGCAGGTGATAACGCTGAAGACGGCGGCCGGCAAGACCGTCACGTCGATGAAGCTCGGCACGTACACGATGACGGTGCGCGACCGCTCGCGGTCGCACGACGCCCACGTCCGCGCCCCCGGCTACGAGCGGAAGACCACGGTCGCCTTCGTCGGCACGCAGACGTGGAGGGTGCGGCTCGCGAAGGTCGGGACGCTGCGGTTCTTCTGCGATCCGCACGCCTCGCTCGGCATGCGCGGGTCGGCGAAGATCGTCCGCTGAGACGACGTCACCGCCGTTGTCGCTGCGTCGACCCCGAACTCGCGCGGTGCCCGAACCTAGACGGACTTGCCGGCGATGCGCCAGACGGGGCCCTGCGTCGCGGCCCGGTCCGTGTCCGAGATGCCGTGCAGCACGGAGACCCGCCCCGTGATCCCCTCCGCGTCCATGCGCTCGAGGCAGCGCCGCGTCATCTCCGGCGCCGTCCCGTACCCGCCGCCGTTCGAGACCCGGAAGCGGAGCGCGATCCGACCCGGGACGCGCGTCGGGTTCAGGGGCGCGCCGAGCAGAGCCG
Source organism: uncultured Actinomycetes bacterium (assembly GCA_963750595.1). Taxonomy (GTDB): domain Bacteria; phylum Actinomycetota; class Thermoleophilia; order Gaiellales; family Gaiellaceae; genus GMQP-bins7. The sequence continues at coordinate 49,364 of CAVVRG010000007.1, forward strand.
CGCGAGGCACGTAGTCGCTCGAGTCGAGCTCGAGCTCGCACAGCAGGTCGCGCCAGCCTGGCGCGAGCTCTGCGATCTCCGCGTGCCAGGCCTCGACGAGGGTGCTCGCGACCCGATCGGGCTCGGACGGCGCGAGCCCAGACGCAGGCGCCTCCTGCTGCGAGCCGCGGAGCGAGAGCGTGCCCCAGATGCGCTTCCGGTCGAGCCGTCCGAGGAGGTTCCCGAGCTTCTCGGGGCCGCCTCCGCGCCGCCGGACGGCGAACCGGAGCTCCGAGCCGACACGGCCGGGGCCGAGCGGCGCCAGGACAGCCGCGCTCTCCGCGACCGCGGGCGCTTCCTCGGCGACGAATGCGAGCTGGACCTCGTCCCACTCGGCTCCGAGGCCGGCTTCGAGCTCTCTCCACTGGTCGACGGCCAGCATCGACCGAAGCCTACTGCCCGCCGCCCGGGTGCGGCCCCGCACTCGAGCGAGCCCCGGCCCGGCGCGCATCGCCATAATGGCCGGTTCATGGCCACGGTCGAGGAGAAGGCGGGATCGGGCGGGAGCGGCGTCTCCGACGGGATGCTCCGCGGGTTCTTCCGCGAGATGCTCCTGATCCGTCGCTTCGAGGAGAAGGTCGAGGAGCGCTTCCGCGCCGGTGAGCTGCCGGGGTTCCTGCACGTCGCGATCGGCCAGGAGGCGACCGCGACCGGAGTGTGCGCGGCGCTCCAGCGAGAGGATGTGATCGCGTCCACGCACCGGGCCCACGGCCACGCCATCGCGAAGGGGACCTCCATCGACCGCGTGATGGCCGAGCTGTACGGGAAGAAGGAGGGGTGCTCGGGCGGCTTCGGCGGCTCCATGCACCTGTACGACGTGGAGATCGGGCTCCTCGGAGCGAACGCGGTCGTCGCGGGCGGCATCCCGGCAGTCGTGGGCTCGGCGCTCGCGTTCCAGATGAAGGGCGAGCAGCGCGTGGCCGTCGCGTTCTTCGGAGACGGTGCCACGAACACCGGCACCTTCCACGAGTCGCTGAACCTCGCGCAGCTCTGGAAGGTCCCGGCGATCTTCGTCCTAGAGAACAACGGCTGGGCCGAATCGACGCCCGCCGTCCAGCACTTGCCGCTTGCGGTGGACGAGCTCGGGAAGCGCGCGCAGGCCTACGGCATGAAGCTCATCGAGGTCGACGGGCAGGACGTCGAGGTCGTGTACCTCGCCACCCTCGCCGCCCGCGAGCACGCGCTGTCGGGGATGGGGCCCGTGCTGCTGCATCTCCGCACGCACCGGCTGACCGGCCACTACGTGGGCGATCCCCAGATCTACCGCGACAAGGAGGAGCTGAAGCGCGAGCGCGAGGGCGAAGGACCCCGTCGAGCTCCTGCGCACGAGGCTCGAGCTCTCCGACGAGGACTTCGCCGCGATCGACGCCGAGGTGACGGCGGAGGTCGAGGCGTCGGTCGAGTTCGCGAAGGCGGGAACGGATCCCGACCCCGAGGACGCGCTGAAGTGGGTCTATGCCTGAGGTGACGTACAGGGAGGCGGTCCGGGACGCGCTCGTGCGCGCGCTCCGCGAGGACGACGGCGTCTTCCTCATGGGTGAGGACATCGCCGAGATGGGCGGGTCGATGGCCGTCACGCAGGGCCTGCTCGAGGAGTTCGGGCCGCAGCGGATCCGCAACACGCCGATCTCCGAGATGGCGATCGTCGGGAGCGGGATCGGCGCCGCCATGCAGGGCATGCGCCCCGTCGTGGAGATCATGTACGAGGACTTCCTCACGCTCTCGATGGAACAGCTCGTCAACCAGGCGGCGAAGCACCGCACCATGTCGGGGGGGCAGCTGAAGGTGCCGCTGACGATCCGGACGCAGGGTGGGGCGGGCTGGTCGCCCGGTGCCCAGCACGCGCAGCAGCTCGAGGCGTGGTTCGTCCACGTACCCGGGCTCAAGGTCGTCTTCGCCTCGACGCCGGAAGACGTGCGCGGCCTGCTCTGGACGTCCATCCACGACGACAACCCGGTCGTCTTCTTCGAGCACCGGACGCTGTACCCGCTCAAGGGCGAGATCCCCGACGAGCTCGAGCCGATCCCGCTCGGGAAGGCGCGCGTGCATCGCGAGGGGACGGACGTCACGGTCGTCGCGACCGGCCGGCTCGTGCACGAGGCGCTCCGGGCAGCGGAGGACGCGGAGAAGGACGGCATCTCGGTCGAAGTGCTCGACCCACGGACGCTCCTCCCGCTCGACGAGGAGGCAATCGTCGAGTCGGTGAAGAAGACGAGTCGCTGCGTGACGGCGCACGAGGCGGTCACGCGGGGCGGGTTCGGGGCCGAGCTCGCCGCGGTGATCCAGCACGCCGCGTTCGACTGGCTGGACGCGCCGATCGAGCGAGTCGGTGCGAGGTTCGCACCGCTCCCGTTCGCGCCGGTGATGGAGCAGTGGGTCGTGCCGTACGCGGCCGACGTGCTCGACGCGATCAGGCGCACGGTCGCCAGGGCGTAGGAGCGCGGGTCGATGGCCGTCGAGGTCAAGCTTCCACGTCTCGGCCAGGGCATGGAGGCCGGCACCATCGTCCGCTGGCTGAAGTCCGAGGGCGACGCCGTCTCGAAGGGCGAGGCTCTCTACGAGCTCGACACGGACAAGGTCACCCAGGAGGTCGAGGCCGACTCCGAGGGCGTGCTGCTGAAGATCGTCGTCTCCGAGGGCGAGGTGGACGTCGGTACGACGGTGGCCGTCATCGGCGCGCCAGGTGAGGACGTGTCCGCTCTCCTGGAGGCGGCGGCAAGCGGCAACGGCGGCGCCCCGGCGCCGGCGACATCCTCGGCGGCAGCAGCCGAGTCGTCTGCCGGGGCGCCTCCAGCGGACGTCGCCGCGACGCCAGATGACACGTTGTCACGAGGCGAGCAGGCCGCCAGCACGACGCCTCCCGTCGAGGCTCCGGCTCCGCGCGCGTCCGGTGAGCGCGTGAAGGCGAGTCCGCTCGCACGGCGCATCGCGCGGGAGCGCGACCTCGACCTCGATGCGATCACCGGGAGCGGGCCGGACGGGCGGGTCATCGCGGAGGACGTCGAGAGGGCGTCCGCCGCCGGCCCCCCGTCGGCCGCGGCTCCGGAGCCCGCGCTCGCGCCGCGGTCCGTGCCCACGGGCGAGGTGGAGGTGGTCGAGCTCACGTCGGTGCGCCGCACGATCGCCCGCCGGCTCACCGAGGCGTGGGACGCGCCGGTCTTCCAGCTCGTGGTCACCGCGGACGCGTCCCCGCTCGCGGAGACGCGCGAACGCCTCGTCGAGCTGATGCGCGAGGGCGACGTCAAGCCCACCGTGAACGACGTCCTCACACGCCTCGTCGCCTCGGCGCTCATGCGCCACCGGGCCGTCAACGCGCAGTTCGTGGAGGGACGGATCCATCGCCATCCGAGCGCGAACGTCGGGATCGCCGTCGCCACCCCGAACGGGCTCGTGGTGCCCGTGATCCACGCCGCCGACCGCCTGTCGGTGCAGGAGATCGCGACCGTCCGCGCCGACCTCGTGGGCCGGGCGCGCGCCGGGAAGCTCCGGCTCGCGGATCTCGAGGGAGGCACGTTCACAATCTCGAATCTCGGGATGTACGGGATCGAGCAGTTCGTGGCGGTGCTCAATCCGCCGCAGGTCGCCATCCTCGCCGTCGGGTCGATCGAGGATCGGGCGCGCGCGGTGGACGGCGAGCTCTTGGTGACGCCGACCATGACCATGACGTTGACCTGCGATCACCGCGCGATCGACGGCTCCGAAGGGGCCGAGTTCCTACGCGACGTCAAGGCGCTCGTCGAGACGCCGGCGCTCGCGCTGTAGCGGGCTCCTCAGACCCTGAACCTGCGGCCGGCGACCAGCTCGCCCTCACGCCAGGGCCGGTGCTCCGAGGGGACGAGATCGAGCATCAGCCCGACCTGGTCGAGGACGTCGAAGCCGAGCCGGTGGAAGAAGCGGATCGCCTCCGCGTTGCGTCCCACGGGCCTCACCTGGAGCTGACGGAAGCCGTGCTCCCGGGCGTGCTCGATCACCGTCTCCGCCAACCTGCGGCCGACGCCCTGGCTCCTCAGCCGCGGGCTGACCACGATGGGCTCGAGCTCCGCCTCTCCCTCGTCGAGGAGGAGTCCTGCGAGGCCCACGAGGTGGCCGTCCTCCTCGGCGACCCAGATCCTCTCGGGCCCGACCCGTGCGAGGTACGCGTCGAACTCGCTGCCGGGATCGTCACCGCCGATGGTCGGCGTCTCGAAGATCGACCGATGCCACTCGGTGAGCTCCACCCAGAGCTGCCGACAGCCTTCGAGATCCAGCGGACCGTACGGGCGGATCGAGACCATCGGGGCCACTCTAGACTCAGGGTCATGGTCATCCGACGGGGAGGGCGTCAGGACGTCCGCTTCCTCCGCGACATGCTCCACCACGCGTACTACTGGCGCGAGCGGGAGCCGGGAGAGGGCCCTGGCCCGGTGGCGCTCTACGTGAAGGGGTGGGGCAGGCCCGGCGACACGGCCCTGATCGCGGTCGAGGACGCATTCCCGGTGGGCGCAGCCTGGTACCGCCTGTTCCGGCGCGACCAGCCCGGCTACGGCTTCGTGGACGAGGAGACGCCCGAGCTCGCGGTGGCCGTCGTGCCGAGCCGTCGCGGGAGAGGGATCGGCGACGCGTTGATCACGGCGCTGTCCGAGCGCGCGCGGAGCGAGGGGCACAGTGCGCTGAGCCTCAGCGTGCCGAAGGACGACGGCGCGCTCGTCGCCTTCTACGAGAAGCACGGCTTCGCGCGCGTGCACGAGGACGGCGGCGACAGCGTCACGATGCGACTGGCACTGTAGATACGTACTGCTCCCGAGTCGGGGTGGTCGACACGGGCACGACGAAGCGGTCGCCTTCACGGCACGAACGTCGCCGCCGCGAAGCGGCCGCGCTTCAGGGATCTTCGCGCGGCCAGGGTCGGCGTTAGCCGACCCTGGCCGCTGCGGGAGTAACTAGGATCGGCGGCGCCATGGAGTTCGACGTCGCCATCCTCGGCGCAGGCCCGGCCGGCTACACCGCGGCGATCCGCGCGGCGCAGCTCGGCGCCAACGTGGCCTGCATCGAGCAGGAGCAGGAGCTGGGAGGGACGTGCCTGCGCGTCGGGTGCATCCCGACGAAGGCCTGGGTGCAGACGGCACACGCGCTCCACGCCGCGCGCGAGGTCAACCCGAAGCTCGGCGTCCTGAACGAGCCGACGCTCGACTTCGCGCAGGCGAACGAGTGGAAGGACGCGGTGGTGAAGCAGATGACCGGGGGCGTCGCGACGCTGCTCAAGACGTACGGCGTGACGGTGTTCCAGGGCGTCGGCCGCTTCGAGGACGCCCGCTCGCTGGCTTTCGAGCAGGGAGACGTCGGCCTCAGCTTCAAGAACGCGATCGTCGCGTCGGGCTCCTTCCCGATCGTCCCTCCGATCCCGGGGCTCGACTCGCCGCGCTGCGTGGACTCGACCGGCTTGCTCGCCCAGACCGAGGTTCCGCGCCGGCTCGTCGTCCTCGGCGGCGGGATCATCGGCTGCGAGTTCGCCTCGATCTTCGAGCGCTTCGGCACCGAGGTGACGATCGTCGAAATGCTCGACGCGCTCATCCCGCAGGAGGACGCGGACGCCACGAACGAGCTCCGGAAGGCCTTCGCGCGACGCGGGATCGTCGTTCATCTCGGCAAGCAGTGCACCAAGGTCGAGGACAGCGAGTCGGGGTTGCTCGTCCACTTCGGCGAGGGCGAGACCGTCGAGTGCGACCTGATGCTCGTCTCGGTCGGCCGCGCGCCGCGCGTCGAGGGGATCGGCCTCGAGCAGGCAGGCGTCGCCTTCGACAAGCGGGCGGGGATCCAGACCGACGGCCACCGCCGCACCTCCGTGCCGCACATCTACGCGGCGGGCGACGTCGCCGGCTACTGGCAGCTCGCGCACACGTCCTTCCGCGAGGGCGAGATCGCCGCGGAGAACGCGACCGGGCACGACGCCGAGATAGGCGAGCCCGCCGTGCCGCGACCCATCTACACCGATCCGGAGATCGCCGGCGTGGGGCTGACCGAGGCCGAGGCGCGCGAGCAGCACGGGGAGAACGTCGCCGTCGGCCGCTTCCCCTGGATCGCCAACGCGCGGGCCGTGATGTCGGGTGAGACGACCGGCTGGGTGAAGTCAATCCACGAGACGACGTATGGCGAGCTGCTCGGAGTCGTGATTGTCGGCCATCACGCCACCGACCTCATCGAGGCCGCGGTGGTCGCCCTCGACGCCGAGGCGACGGTCGAGACGGTCGCCGACGGGATGGCTCCGCACCCGACGCTCTCCGAAGCACTGAAGGAAGCGGGGCTCGTCGCCCTGGGGCGGCCGATCCACGTCGCCACGAAGCGACGGATCTAGAGGCCGTCGGCTACCCTCCGAGCATGACCGTCTTCAACAGGAGAAACGCCCTCGTCGGGTACGTGACGCTCAAGGCCGCCTCCCGCTCGCTCGAGCGGCGTCGGCGCCGGCAGCGATTCGGTGGGAACCTCAGGACAGCGCTCTTCGTCACCGCCGCGATCGTGTCGGTCGGGGTCCTCGCCGTCGTGGCTGTGGCCTTCCTGAAGGCAAAGAAGTCAGGGCCGCAGCACCTCGAGGGCTACGCCGCCGCGGAGGACGCCGAGAAGATCCCCGACGGAGGAGAGGCCGAGACCGCCTCGGCGGACCCCGGCGCGGTGATCGCGGAGCCGATCCCGGCGACGTGAGCCAGCGGCCGGTCGACGTCGCGTCGTCGCCGATCCGCGCCGCGCTCGCGGGGCTCGTGCCCTACGAGCCGGGAAAGCCCGTCGAGGAGGTCCAGCGCGAGCTCGGTCTCGAGCGCGTCGTCAAGCTCGCCTCCAACGAAGGCCCGTACGGGCCCTTCCCGGCCGCGCTCGAGGCGATCGAGCGCATGTCGGTCGAGCTCAACCGATACCCGGACGGGGGCGCGTATCGGCTGCGCCAGGCGCTCGCGGCGAAGCACGACACCCGGTTCGAGGAGGTCGTCGTCTGTGCCGGCGCCGACGCCGTCATCGGCTTCGTGTGCCTGGCGACGCTCGATACGGGGGACGAGGTGGTCACGGGCTGGCCGTCGTTCCCGAGCTACGTCCTCGATCCGCTGAAGCTCGGAGCGGTGCCGGTGCGCGTGCCGCTGACCGAGGATCGCCTCGACCTGGACGCGATGCTCGAAGCGGTATCGGGCCGCACGAAGCTCGTGTTCGTCGCCGCTCCCAACAACCCGACGGGCACGACGAGCACCCGGGAGGAGCTCGAGGACTACTTCGCCCGCGTTCCGCGGCACGTCCTGACCGTGATCGACCAGGCGTACTTCGAGTACATCGCGGATCCCGACTACCCGGACGCGATCGAGGAGTACGCGAAGGCCGGGCACCGCGTCCTCGTGCTTCGCACCTTCTCGAAGATCTACGGGCTCGCCGGGCTCCGCGTCGGCTACGGCATCGGCCCCGAGGACGTGATCACCGCCATCGGTAAGGTCCGCCGCGCGTTCGACGTCACGTCCGCCGGCCAGGAGGCGGCGCTCGCGAGCCTGGGCGAGGTGGCGGAGGTGGAGCGCCGCCGGGTCGCGAACCTCGAGGCCATGGACCTCCTGCGGCGCGCCCTGCGCGAGAGCGGGCTCCCCTTCGCCGAGCCCGCCGTCGCGAACTTCCTCTTCGCTCGCGTCGGGGACGCGGACGCTGCCGCCGACGCGTTGATCCGGAGGGGTGTGATCGTGCGTCCGATGGGAGCGTTCGGCTCGACGGACGCGCTGCGTCTCACGGCGGGAACGCCGGACGAGATCGCGTTCCTCGCCGAGGCTCTCGCGACGGTCGCACCGATGCTCAGGGTGTAGCTCGCAGGCATGGCCGTCGTGCGGGCGACCCCGAGCGTGGTCGTCGCCGCACTTGCCGTCGCGGCCCTCTGCGCGACGCGCTCGTCGGGCGCGGAAGCCCGGGCCGCCGTCCTTCCGCTCACGCTCGAGCAGCAGGTCGGGCACGTGCTCCTCCTGAGCTTCGCGGGCACGACGCCCCCGCTCTACGTGCTCCGGGCGCTGCGCAGCGGGCGCGCGGCGGGCGTGATCCTGTTCCGGGGCAACGTCCGCTCCCCGACGCAGATCCGTGCCCTCACCGCGCGGCTGCGGGCAACCGGAGCCCGGCCGATCGTCGCCGTCGACCAGGAGGGGGGAGACATCCGCATCCTCCCCTGGGCGCCTCCGGCCCGCTCCGAGCCCGCGCAGGTCGCGGCGGGCACCGTGCGCGCGGATGCCGAGGCGGCGGCGACGGCGCTTCGCGCCGCCGGCATCACAGTCGGCCTGGCGCCCGTCGGCGACGTCCCCAGCGTCCGGGGCGCAGCACTTGCGAGCCGGTCGTTCTCGACCGACCCGGCGACGGCGAGCCTGGCCATGACCGCCGCCGTGCGGGGCTGGCGCGCGGGTGGCGTCGCCTCGACCGCGAAGCACTTCCCGGGGCTCGGTGCCGCTCGGATGAACACCGATCGTGCGCCCGTGACCATCCGCCGCACGCCCGCCGAGCTCGAGGCGGTCGACGTGCGTCCTTTCCGCGCCGCGATCCGCGCCGGTGTGCCGCTGGTGATGGTCGGGCACGCGAGGTACCCAGCGCTCGACCCCGCGCACATCGCGTCGCAGTCGCGCATCGTGATCGAGGACGTGCTCCGCGGGCAGCTGGGCTTCCGCGGTGTCGTGATCACGGACTCGATGGAGGCACGGGCGTCCCTCGCGACCGGCGGCATCACCGCCGTGTCGGAGCGTGCGGTCCGCGCTGGCGCCGATCTCGTCCTGCTCACGGGGCGGGGATCCTACGGCCCGGTGTACCGGCACCTGCTCGAGGTCGCGCGCCGCTCGGACGAGTTCGCGCGGCGCGTGGGCGAGGCCGCCGTCCGCGTCCTGGCACTCGAGCGGCGCGGCCCGCGACCCCCGCGCTGAGCATAGGACTTCGCCGCGCGAAGGCGAAGGCGATTTCTGCCGGTGCACGTTCGCTCCACCTCGAAGATCGCTCGGCGTTCGTCGCGCGCGCTCGTCGTCGCGCTCGTCGCCGTGTCCGTCGGGCTGCCTGGAGCGGCGGCGCATGGCGCGGCTCCTTCGGCGAACGCCGTCTCGCGCATCACGGCGCCGTCGTTCGTCGCCGTCGACGCCGCCTCGGGACAGGTCCTCCTGGCGCGCCGCGCGACCGTGAGACGACCGATCGCCTCGCTCACCAAGGTCATGACCGGCCTCGTCGTGATCGAGCGCGGAGGCCTGGGGTCACGCGTCACCGTGACCCCGGCTGCCGTACGGGTGGAGGACTATCGCGAGGGCCTCGTCGCCTGGGGCCGCTACCGGCGCATGACGCTGCTCCGCTCGGCGCTCATGGTCTCCGCGAACGACTCCGCCACGGCGCTCGCCATCGACGCAGGCGACGGCTCCCTCGGCCGCTTCTACGCGCTGATGAACGCGCGCGCACGACGTGCCGGGATGACGGCCACGACGTACGCCAGCGCGTCGGGCCTCGACGATACCCGCAACCTGTCCACCGCGCTCGACCAGGCCGTGCTGGCTCGCGCTGCCCTGCGGAGCCCGACGTTCGCGTCGATCGTCGGAACGGCGCGCTACGTGACCAGCTGGCCGGCCCCGACGTACCGCAAGGTCTGGGTCAACCACAACAAGATGCTCACGGCCGCACCGGGGACCTACGGCGTGAAGACGGGCTGGACGACGCGGGCCGGAGGGTGCCTGATCGTCGCCCAGCACCGCGGCGGACGCTCCGTGATCGGAGTCCTGCTGGGCTCGGAGAGCATCTGGTCGGACATGCGCGCGCTGCTCGACGCGGCGTTCTCGACGTGACTCACGCGCTCCCGCGCGTCACCTCGACGACGCGGGAGCGGACGAAGCTCGCGAGCGCCTTCGCGCCGGCAGGCGTGAGATGGAGCCCGTCGCCGATGAACCACGGCTTTCCGGCGCTGTGCGCGTTCCAGTCGGCCACGTGCAGCTCGGGCCAGCGCTTCGCCCCTTGCCCGATCGCGACGTTCGTCGAGTGGTAGCTCCGCGCGGTCTCGCGCAGCGTCACCCAGACGACCGCCCTCGCTCCCTGGCGCAGCGCGGCGCGCATCACGAGGTCGACGCCCTGCCCGTACCCTGCCGCGCCCTCGTTGTAGCCGACGTCGACCACGAGCACGTCGCCCAGCCGTCGCCCGTAGCCTCTCACCGCCTCGAGCGCGGTCGTTGGCGTCGAGCCGTTGAAACTGCAGCTCGGCTGGACGAGTCGGCGGCACACCTTCAGGTCGAGGGCGACGTCCAGGCCTCGCGCGAGCCGGGACTGGGCCGAGGGGACGTAGAAGATGGACGCCGAGACGGAGTCGCCGACGAACGTCGCCTGGACCTGGTGCCCCGGCGCTCCGCCGGCTGCTCCCACGCCGAGCGAGAGCAGGGCCACGGCCGACGTTGCGAGCAGCCGCTTCACGCGGCCACGGTAGCGCGCCACTCGCAGGCCCGGTGTACGGGCGATCCTCGCGCCGGGGCGCATCTCGCTCCGTTCTCGACCGGCGCCTGCCGTCCTCCGTTCCCGGCGGGTCAGGGCCGGAGGTTCGTGCACGAGCGCAGCGCGCGCCACCCGGCGACGGCCCGCGCGCGCTCGTCCCCGGACAGCGGATAGGGGATCCCCCCTGAGATGCGGGCGGGCCTCCACCGGTAGGAGTCGATCCGGCGGCCCGTGACCGTCACCCGGAGGACGCCTGACCGGGTCGTCGCCTCGCGCGCCGCGTAGAAGACGAAGTTGCCGAGCCCGTAGGCGACGAGCGCGCCCCTGAGCATCCCGCCCCCGACGAGGACGTGGGCGTGCGAGCCGACCACGAGGTCGGCGCCGGCCCTCGCGAGCTTCCGGGCCAGAGAGGTCTGGGAGGACGTGGGGCAGCTCGAGAGCTCGAGCCCCCAGTGGAGGAACACGACGACGGTGTCGCTCGTGCGTCGCGCCTCGCGCACCGCTCGTAGGAGCCTCGGCTCGTCCTTCGCGGAGGCGAGGCCGATCTTCCCGGGGCCTGCCGTCCAGGCGGAGACGAGATGGTCGTCGAGGACCTGCGTTGCGCCGACGATCGCGATGCGCTGCCCCTTCACGGTCACGCGGTGCGGGGCGTACGCCTGCTCGCCGTCGTTGCCGCCTCCGACGATAGGCATTCCCGCTCTACGGGCCGCCGCGAGGGTGTCCCGAAGCCCTACGGCCCCGTAGTCCATGCCGTGGTTGTTCGCGACGGAGACGACGTCGACACCGCCTGCCCGAAGCGCCGAGAACGCGGTCGCCGGCGCGCGGAACACGAACGCCTTCGGCGCCGGCGTGCCGCGTTCGGTCACGGCCGTCTCGAGGTTGACCATGGCGATGTCCACGTCGGCGAGCAGGGGAGAGATCGGCCCCAGCACGCTCGCCGGCGAGGAGGCGAGGCGCTCCCGGATGGGGCTCTCGAAGTGGACGTCCCCGGCGAACGCGAACGTGACGGGCTTCCCGCTGCCGAGCCGACCGCGCACGGGCGGCGGTTGCGCTGCGCGGGTCGGCGTGCGCCCGGGCGCCGTCGCGGCGTCGGTGGTCGTCGACGCGGCGGCCTGCGCCGGCTTCTCGTCGGCTGCGGCTCGGACGGCGAGGCCGAGCGAGACGACGGGGATCGCCGCCAGGAATGCGACTCCGAGCAGGCGTCTGCGTCGGGACCGGCGCCGGCACGCGTCCCGTCGGGCCTGCCGCTCGGATCGGGTCAGCGCGGGTCGGGGCATCGACGTCTCCGGCCGGCGGCGCCGTTGCAAACGCCGTCCCGGGCCCCGGATGGTAGCCACGCGCCAGACGGCGACAGGCGTGAGCCATCCCGATAGCGTCGCCCGCACCGTGCTCTTCCCGACCGCGACCTTCGCGATCTTCTTCCTGATCGTGCTCCCGCTCTCGTGGCTGCTGATGCCGAGGGGTGGGCGCTGGCGCCCCTTCATCATCGCCGCGAGCTTCGTGTTCTATGCCGGCTGGGACTGGCGCTTCTGCTTTCTCCTCGCATTCTCGATCGTCTGGAACGAGCTGCTCGCGCTCGCGCTCCACGGCCGCCGGGACGCGAGCGGGCGAGAGTGGCTCCTCGCCGTCGCGGTGGCCGGGAACCTCGGGCTCCTCGCGTACTTCAAGTACTACGACTTCTTCGTCACCTCGACGACCGACCTCTTCGCCCTCGTCGGCCTGGACGTGCCACTCGAGACCCGCTCGATCGTCCTCCCGGTGGGCATCTCCTTCTTCACCTTCATGGGGATCGCGTACGTGGTCGACGTCTACCGCGGTGACTTCGCGCCCGTCGGCTTCGGCAAGTTCGCCGCGTACCTCTCGTTCTTCCCGCACCTCGTCGCCGGGCCGATCGTGCGGCCGGGCGAGCTCATCCCGCAGCTCGACTCCCCGCGGGACCCCCGCTCGGTCGACACGTCCCGGGCGTTCTTCCTGATCGCCACGGGGCTCTTCATGAAGGTCGTCGTCGCGAACTACCTCGCGGTGAACGTCGTCGACGAGGTCTTCGGCGCTCCGAACCAGCACTCGTCGCTCGAGGTGCTCGTCGGGATCTACGCGTACTCGGTCCAGATCTACGCGGACTTCTTCGGCTACACGAACATCGCGATCGGAGTCGCCCTGCTCCTCGGCTTCACGTTCCCGCAGAACTTCGACGCGCCCTACGCGGCCGTCTCCGTCACCGACTTCTGGCGACGGTGGCACATGACGCTCTCGCGCTGGCTGCGCGACTACCTGTACATCCCGCTCGGCGGGAACCGCGGCGGGCGGCTCCTCACGTATCGCAACCTCATGCTCACGATGCTGATCGGCGGCCTCTGGCACGGCGCGGGCTGGACCTTCGTCGCCTGGGGCGGGATCCACGGGGCGGCGCTCGTCGTCGAGCGGTGGTGGAGGGAGCGACCGGGCTTCGTCGAGCGCCCGTGGACGCGCTCGCGCCGGGCCTGGCACCGCTTCGTCACCTTCCAGATCGTCTGCTTCGCCTGGATCTTCTTCCGCTCGGACTCGTTCACGGACGCATGGGACCTGATCACACGGCTCTTCACCGCCTGGGGCGAGCCGTCGCCGCTCGTCACCGGAGGCGTCGTCGCCGCCATCGCGGTCGGCATCGGCTCGCAGTACCTGCCGCGCCGCCTGCCGCTCGCGATCATGGCCCGCTTCTCGCGGCTCCCGATCCCCGCCCAGGCCGCCGTGCTCTCGCTGGCGCTGCTCGTGACGAGCGTTCTCGGCCCTGAGGGAGTGGCACCATTCATCTACTTCCAGTTCTGATGAGCAGCACGACTCCTCCGACGCTCCCGCCGGTGCTGGACGATCCCCCGCTCGGCGAGGCCGTCTCGAGCGCGGTGCCGCGCGACCGTGCCGCTACCAGGACGCGACGGGTCCGGCGGCGTGCCCGGGTGGAGGGACGGAGGGTCGGAAGCGCCGGGAGCGCTCTCCTCGTGTGCGCGCTGGCACTCGCCTTCGCGGCCGTCCTGAACGCGCCGGGTGCGCACAAGAAGGCCTACAACCAACCGGACGGGCGGACGCGGGACGCCGCGCTCGCGGTCACGGGACCGCTGGCCACGCTGAGCCATGCTCTCTTCCTCGATCGCCCCCGCGCCAGCCTCCAGGCGCTCGCGGGGCGAAGCGGCGCGGACGACATCGACACGGAGTTCGGCATCGGCGGCCCGGTCTCCGGGCCTCCGGGCGCGAAGCCGTCCCCGGCACCGCCGCGGACGAAGCCGTTCACCCCGGCGCGACCCCTTCGGCTCTACATCGCCGGAGACTCGCTCGTGATCGTCCCCGCCTTCGCGATCCTGCGCGCGGCCGCGGCCAACCGGGCGATCGAGCCCGTCGGCCGGGTCGACGGCCGCGTCGCGACGGGCCTCACCCGCCCCGACGTGTTCAACTGGTTCGACGAGATCCGCGCCCGCCTGCGCTCGACGAGGGCGCGCGTCGTCGTGCTCTCGTTCGGGGGCAACGACACCAACTCGTACATGACGGGCGTGCCGGACGGGGTCTCGATCGGAGGCTTCGGCGAGCCCACCTGGACGAGGGAGTACCGGAGGAGGGTCGCCGCCCTCTTCGACCTCGTCGCGCGCGCCGGAGCGCACGCGATCTGGATCGGGCTGCCGCAGGTGCGTGACGATGCGCTGACGCGCAAGTTCGACCTCCTGAACGCGGCGGTGGCGGCCGAGGCGAGCGAGCGCCCCCGCTCGGTGACGTTCGTCGACACGTACCTGAGGTTCGCGGGCGGCGACGGGCGCTTCGCCGAGTACCTTCCCCGCCCCGGCGGCGGCCAGCTGAAGGTCCGCGCGGACGACGGCGTCCACTTCGAGCCGGCCGGGGGCGACATCGTCGCCGACCAGGTCCTGAAGGCGGTCGGCGACGCCTACGACGTCACGAGCTGGAGGAAGAGCCGGACGCCCTGACCCGGGCAGCGCCAGTAGGGAAGCGCGAAGGCCTTCCTGCGGCTCGGCTATCCTCTTCCGGCGGGCGCCTCGGGGCGCTCGCGGCGTATGCGAACCACCCTGAAGAGAGGACTCGGACGCGCAGCGGCGCCGAACGGAGCAGGGAAGCCCGTCTTCCCGCCCGACGCGCTCTCGCCCGTCACCGTCTACCGGCAGCCAGGACGCGGCCGGCGCTCGCGCCTGGGCCTGATCGGCCAGATCGCCCTCTGGCTGGGCGCGGCCTCGCTGGTGCTCGTCGTCGGCACCGCAGGAGGCGCGTACCTCTATTTCCACGAGTCGGTCGCGGCGGTCGCGGCGAAGACGCCCGAGGTCCGCCGGGCAGCACGCACGCTCGACGTCCCGCTTCCGGGACACCCGGCGGTGGCCCTCGTCATCGGCTACGACCGGCGCCTCGCGGACGGCAAGAACGCGCCGTCCCGCTCCGACACGCTGATGCTCGTCCGTGCCGATCCCGGCACCGACTCCATCTCGCTCATGTCCTTCCCTCGGGACATGCGCGTCGAGATCCGGTGCCCCGGGCGGGCGCCGTATACGGATCGCATCAACGCGGCGTACGCGAACTGCGGCCCCCAGGGGTCGCTCCAGACCGTGAAGGCACTCACGGGGATCCCGATCAACTACCTGATCACCGTCAACTTCCGCGGGTTCCACCAGATCGTCGACCGGCTCGACGGCGCCTGGATCGACGTCGACCGACGGTACTTCAACGACCGCGGCGGGCCGTACGGGTACGCGAAGATCGACCTCCAGCCCGGATACCAGAAGCTCTCCGGCCGCCGGGCGCTCGACTACGTGCGCTTCCGGCACACCGACTCCGACCTCTACCGCGTGGCCAGGCAGCAGCAGTTCGTGAAGGCGTTCAAGGGCCAGGTGCAGAAGAGCTTCTCGCCGGTGTCGCTCCCCAAGGTCGTCGACGCGATCACGCACAACGTGGAGGTCGCCCAGGGCGGCGGGTCGGGACGTCGACGGCCGGACCGTGCTCTCCTACGCGCTCTTCGCGTACGGGCTGCCGCCGGGAAGCATGTTCCAGACGAAGATCGAGGGGCTCGAGGGGTTCGCGGAGCTCACGACCGCGCAGGAGAACGTCACACGCGCCGTCGAGACGTTCACGCACCCGGACGTCGAGTCCTCGGAGAAGGCGACCGCGGTGGCGCTCGGCCAGAAGCTGAAGCTCGCGGCGCCGGCGCCGAGGGACACGAGCGTGACGATCCTGAACGGAAACGGGCTCGAGGGCTCGGCCTCCACCGCGGGCTACCTGCTCGGGCAGCGCGGCTACCAGATCCTGACCCCGCCGAACGGCCTGCCCGCGAACGCTCCCCGGTTCGACTACTTCCGGACGAAGGTCTACTTCGGCCGCTCGACGGGCAGGTCGCGTGAGGCGGCTCGCAAGGTCGCGAATCTGTTCGGGTCGGCCGAGGTCGAGCCTCTGCCGAACGAGATCTCGCGGCTCTCGAACGGAGCCATGCTCACGATCGTCGTCGGCCAGACGTTCCACGGCAGCCTCGCCAGCGCGCCGATCGACCAGACGCCGCGACGCGAGCGTCCGAACGTGACCTCGGGGGCGTCCGCAGCGCGCGACCTCCTGCGCGGGCTGCGTCGGAAGGCCGACTTCCCTCTGTACATCCCGAGCAAGATCGAGCGCAGCTCCTGGACGGACGGCGACACGCCTGCCCGCCTGTACAAGGTCGACGGCAAACACCAGGCCGTCCGGCTCGTCTATCGCATGAGCTCGAACGAGTACTGGGGCGTCCAGATGACGAACTGGGACGACGCCCCCGCGCTCGCGGACAAGAGCCTCACGCGTCGGATCGGCGGCCGCACGTACGACCTCTACTACGACGGCGCGAAGCTGCACATGGTCGTCCTGCGCACGCCGCAGGCGAGCTACTGGGTCGTCAACACGCTCCTCGACCGGCTCTCCAACGAGACGATGCTCGCGATCGCGAAGGGCCTCAGGCCGCTCGGGAAAGCCAGGTAGCCCGGCATGAAGATCGCGGTCTTCGGCGCCGGGTACGTCGGCCTCGTCACGGGCGCCTGCTTCGCCGACCTCGGGCACGACGTCGTCGTCCGCGACGTCGTGGCGGAGAAGATCGACGCGCTCCGGCGGGGCAAGGTGCCGATCCACGAGGACGGCCTCCAGGAGCTCCTCGACCGGAACCGCGACCGCTTGCGGTTCACGACCGAGGTCGCCGAGGCCGTCGAGGACGCCGAGGTCGTGTACGTGGCCGTGGGCACGCCCCCGACCTACTCCGGCGACGCGGACCTCTCCGCCGTGTGGACGGTCGTCGACGAGCTGCCCCGGGTCGACCGCCGCATCGTCGTCGCGATGAAGAGCACGGTCCCCGTGGGCACGGGCCAGGCCGTTCGCCACCGGCTCGACGAGAAGGGCCTCGGCGACGTGGGCTACGTCTCGAACCCGGAGTTCACCGCCGAGGGGACGGCGGTCGCCGACTTCCTGCACCCGGACCGGATCGTGATCGGCGCGTTCGAGGATGCGGACGGCGACGTGGTCGAGCGGCTCCACGCCGGGATCGACGCTCCCAGTCGTCCGCTGCGACGTCGCCTCCGCGGAGATGGTGAAGCTCGCGGCCAACGCCGCGCTCGTCACGCGCATCTCCTTCATCAACGAGATCGCCAACGTCTGCGAGGCGACGGGCGCGGACGTCCTCACGGTCGCGAGGGGTATCGGCCTCGACCATCGGATCGGCCCTGCCTTCCTGCGAGCCGGGATCGGGTACGGCGGCTCCTGCTTCCCGAAGGACTCGCTGGCGCTGAAGCAGCTGGCCGCGAACTCGGGCTACAACTTCCAGCTGCTGAACGCGGTCATCGAGGTCAACGAGCTGCAGAAGCGCCGCGTGGTCGGCAAGCTCGAGCGGCGCCTCGGCTCGCTCCGCGGGAAGAAGGTCGCGCTCCTCGGGCTCGCGTTCAAGCCGGGCACCGACGACATGCGCGAGGCTCCGAGCCTCGTGCTCGCGGGCCGGCTGCTCGCCGAGGGCGCCCACGTCAGCGCCTGGGACCCGGTCGCGGACGGGCAGCATGCACCTCGACGGCGTCGAGGTGGCCGAGTCGGCGCTCGCCGCGCTCGACGGCGCCGACGCCGCCGTCGTCGTCACCGAGTGGCCCGAGCTCCGCGAGCTCGACTGGGCGGAGGCGCACAGCCGAATGCGCGGGAACGTGGTCGTGGACGGGCGCAACCTGCTCGACGCCGACGAGATGCGGGCGCTCGGCTTCGCGTACGAGGGCGTCGGGACGAGCGGTCTCGTGAGCCTGCCCGCCGTGGTCCTGGTCGGGGGGCAGGGCACGCGCCTGCGCCCGCTCACCGACACCCTGCGGAAGGACATGCTGCCGCTCGTCGACCGTCCGCTCCTCGCGTACACGTTCGAGCACCTCGCGCGGTACGGGGTCGAGCACGCGATCGTGTCGTGCGGGTACCTGCCGGACCAGATCCGGTCGACGTTCGACGACGCGTACGGCGGGCTCTCGCTCGAGTACGCAGTGGAGGAGGAGCCGCTCGGGACGGGCGGCGGCATCGCGTTCGCCGCGCGTGGGCTCGAAGGGAGCTTCTTCGCGCTGAACGGCGACTCGCTGCGCGAGGCGAACCTCTCGGAGCTCGTCGGCTTCCACCGCTCGACGGGCGCGAAGGCGACCATCCTCCTGACGCCGGTGGCCGACCCCAGCCGCTACGGGCTCGTGCGGCTGGCCGGCGACGGGCGCGTCGAGACCTTCCTCGAGAAGCCGCGTCCCGAGGAGATCGACACCGATCTGATCAACGCCGGGCTGTACGTCCTCGAGCCGGAGGTGCTCGACCTCGTCCCCGAAGGCCGGGCGGTCTCGATCGAGCGCGAGGTGTTTCCTCGCCTCGCCGAGGAGGGCGGCGTCTACGGCGTCGCGCTCGCGGGCTACTGGCTCGACGTGGGGACGCCGGAGTCCTATCTCCAGGCTCATCGCGACGTGCTCGAGCGCGCCTTTCCGACGGCGATCGGCGACGCGCTCGGCCCGGACTTCACCCTCGTCGACCCGAGCGCCGACGTCCACCCGGGCGCGCGGCTCGTTCCTCCCGTGTACGTCGGCCCGGGCGTCGTCGTCGAGGACGGCGCGCGCGCGGGCAGCCTCGCGGTGCTCGGTGAGGGCGCGCGGCTCGCGGCCGGCGCGGTGGTGGAGAACGCCGTCGTCGGGGCGCGCGCCGTCGTCGGCAGCGGCTCGTCGGTCGTCGGCTCGATCGTCGGCCACGACGCCGCGCTCGCTCCCGGGTGCGACGTGCGGAACCTCGCGGTCGTCGGCTCCGGTGCGTCCCTCGGGCGCGACAACGAGCTCGATCACGGCCTGCGGATCGGCGCCGGCCAGCACATCCCCGACCAGGCGCTCCGTTTCTCGTGAGCGACGCACGCGACCGCTACGGGCACTCCCCCCGACGGGTGGAGAAGCCCTGGGGCTGGGAGCTCGTCTGGGCCGAGACGGAGCGGTACGTCGGAAAGCTGCTCTTCGTGCGGGCCGGAGAGGCGCTGAGCCTGCAGTACCACGAACGGAAGGACGAGTCCTGGCTCGTGCGAGAAGGGCACGCACGCCTCGAGCTCGGCGATGTGGGTGGGCCGCTCGAGGCCGTCGAGATACGGCCGGGCGACGCCTTCCACTACCGGCCGGGCACCGTCCA
Organism: uncultured Actinomycetes bacterium; assembly: GCA_963750595.1. Taxonomy (GTDB): domain Bacteria; phylum Actinomycetota; class Thermoleophilia; order Gaiellales; family Gaiellaceae; genus GMQP-bins7. The sequence continues at coordinate 68,459 of CAVVRG010000007.1, forward strand.
CCGGGTCACGGCGCTCGAGGACACGCTCGTGATCGAGGTCTCGACGCCGGACCTCGACGACGTCGTGCGCATGGAGGACCGCTACGGCAGGGAGGGCACCTCGGCCCCATAGGAGTAGAACCTTCACACGGTTGTGGTAGGGTCTCCGCCGTGGAGACGTTCACGATCGGGCAGGCGGCCGGGCAGTCCGGCTGGTCGCCTCGCATGCTCCGCTACCTCGAGGCTGCCGGGATCATCGCGCCCGACGCGGACGAGCGCGGGCTACCGCCGGTACGGGATTCGCGAGCTGAACCAGCTCCGCTCGCTCGCCGAGCTGCGTCGCTCCTTCGGCGTCGAGATCGACGAGCTCGCCTTCGCGCTGCGGCTGCGGCGCGAGCCGGAGCTGCGCCGGGCCGTGGACACCTGGCTCGCCGGCGCCGACGCCTCCGCCACCGACTCCGCGACCCCGGCCTGGGTCGAGTGGGAGCAGCGCAAGCACGAGCGCCTGCTCGCCTCCAGGGCTGCCTAGGACCAACCCCGAAACCGACACGGACGAAGAGAGGATCGAATGGCAACGACAAAACGACACGACGTGAAGGATCTCGCGCTCGCCTCGGAGGGCGTGCGGCGGATCGAGTGGGCCGACCGGCAGATGCCGGTGCTCGCCGCGATCCGCGAGCGCTTCGAGCGCGAGCAGCCGCTCGCGGGCCAGCGCGTCTCGGCCTGCCTGCACGTGACGACCGAGACGGCGAACCTCGCCCGCACGCTGAAGGCCGGGGGCGCCGACGTCGTCCTGTGCGCCTCCAACCCGCTCTCGACGCAGGACGACGTCGCGGCCGCGCTCGTCGACGAGTACGACATCGCGGTCTTCGCGATCAAGGACGAGGACAACGACACCTACTACAGGCACATCGAGGCGGCCGTCGACCATCGCCCGCACCTGACGATGGACGACGGCGCCGACGTGATCGGCGTCCTTCACTCGCACCGTCGCGAGCAGCTCGGGGACGTCATCGCCGGGACCGAGGAGACGACGACCGGCGTCATCCGCCTGAAGGCGCTCGAGCGCGAGGGGAAGCTCGGCTTCCCCGTGATCGCGGTCAACGAGGCGCAGACGAAGCACATGTTCGACAACCGCTACGGCACGGGCCAGTCCACGATCGACGGCATCATCCGAGCGACGAATGTGCTGCTCGCGGGCGGGCGCTTCGTCGTCGCCGGCTACGGCTGGGTCGGCCGAGGCGTCGCGCAGCGGGCCCGCGGGATGGGCGCCCACGTGATCGTGACCGAGGTCGACCCGGTCCGCGCGCTCGAGGCCGTGATGGACGGCTTCGACGTAATGCCGATGGAGAAGGCTGCCGAGGTCGGCGACATCTTCTGCACGGCGACCGGCGACAAGGGCGTCGTCACGAAGGCCCACATGGAACGGATGAAGGACGGCGCGATCCTCGCGAACACGGGCCACTTCAACGTCGAGATCGAGATCCCGGCGCTGCGCGAGCTCGCCGTCGACACGCGCGAGGCCCGTGCCCTCGTGGACGAGTTCACGCTTGCCGACGGCCGCCGGCTGTACCTCATCGGGGACGGACGGCTCGTCAACCTCGCCGCCGCGGAGGGACATCCGGCCATCGTCATGGACATGTCGTTCGCGAACCAGGCGCTCTCGGCGGAGTGGATCGTCGCCAACGGCGGGAGCCTCGAGCGCCGCGTCTACGACGTGCCGAAGGACATCGACGAGGAAATCGCACGCCTCAAGCTCGCCACGATGGGCGTCGACATCGACCACCTCACGGCCGAGCAGAAGAAGTACCTGGACAGCTGGAACGAGGGGACCGAGTAGGAGATCGTGGGGGAAACCATGTTTCCCCCACGAGCCCCCTTCTTCGCACGTCACGGCAGAAGCCGGGCCTGGCCGCTCGCCGGGCAAAGCCCGGGTTCGGCCGCGGACGAGGGCGCATGGCAGTGACGAGAGGCCTCGAGCCTCACCACGTCGTCCGGCTCGAGGACGACGCGGTCGTCCTCCTCGATCAGCGGCGCCTCCCCGAGGCGGAGATCGAGCTCCGCTGCCGCTCTGCCGCCGAGGTCGCGGACGCGATCCGGGCCCTGGCGATCCGCGGCGCCCCGGCCATCGGCGTCGCCGCGGCGTACGGCTACGCGCTCGCGGCCCGGCGCGGTGAGGATCTGGACGCGGCCCACGACGTGCTCGTCGCGTCACGGCCGACCGCGGTCAACCTCTCCTGGGCGCTTGCGGAGATGGGCGCCGACCCGAGCCCCGAGCGCGCTCGCGCGATCCACGCGGCCGAGGTCGACCGCTGCCGGCGCATGAGTGCCCACGCAGCCGGCCTGCTCGAAACGAAGGCGAGGGCGAGGCATGCCTCGCCCCTACGGATCCTCACGCACTGCAACACGGGCGCCCTCGCGACGGGTGGCTACGGGACGGCGCTCGGCGCGATCCGGGCGGCGTGGGAGCGAGGGCTCGTGGAGCGCGTGTGGGTCGACGAGACCCGTCCACTGCTCCAGGGAGCGCGTCTGACCGCCTGGGAGCTCGACGCGCTCGGCATCCCCTTCTCGATCGTCGCCGACGGCGCCGCCGCTTCGCTCGTCGCCGCCGGCGACGTGGATTGCGTGGTCGTCGGGGCGGACCGCATCGCCACGAACGGCGACACCGCGAACAAGGTCGGCACGTACGGTCTCGCCGTCGTCGCCGACCGTCACGACGTCCCGCTGTACGTCGTCGCTCCGACCACGACGCTCGACCCGGCCGTCGCGACCGGGGCCGGCATCCCGATCGAGGAGCGCGACCCGTCCGAGGTTTCGACGCGCTACCCGGCGAGGAATCCCGCGTTCGACGTGACACCGGCCGAGCTGATCGCGGCGGTGGTGACGGAGGAGGGCGTCCACCGGCGCCCGTACGCCGAGAGCCTGCCTAAGGTGCGCCCATGAAGGCGCTCGTCCTCGCCGCCGGCTACGCGACGCGCCTCTACCCCCTGACGCTCGACCGGCCGAAGGCGCTGCTCGAGGTCGGCGGGAAGCCGATGCTCGACCACGTCGTCGCGCGGCTCGTCCCGATGGGAGTCGACGGGGTGATCGTCGTCACGAACAGGAAGTTCACGCCTCACTTCGAGGAGTGGGCAGAGGACCGGGCAGACGTCACGATCGTGGACGACGGGACGACGTCGAACGACGACCGGCTCGGGGCGATCGGCGACATCGGCTTCGTGCTCGAGCGGCTCGGGCTGGACGAGGAGCTCGTGGTCGTCGCGGGCGACAACCTGTTCTCGGACGACGTCTCGGGCTTCACGTCCTACGGTCGCGAGGTCGACGCCCCCGTGCTCGCAGTGCACGACGTCGGCGACCTCTCCCGCATGGGCGAGTACAACCAGGTCGAGGTCGACGAGGCCGGGAGGATCACCTTCTTCGAGGAGAAGCCGTCGGACCCCCGGACGACGTTCGCGGGTGTCGCGCTCTACTACTACCCGCGCCACACCCTGCCGCTCGTCCAGCGCTACCTGGAGGAGGGGAACAACCCCGACCAGCCAGGTCGCCTGATCGAGTGGCTCTATCCGCGAACGTCGGTCTACACGTGGCGGCTTCCCGGCACGTGGTACGACATCGGCTCGACGGAGACGCTGGAGGAAGCCGACCGCATCTTCTCCGCGGCGGGGGCCGAGCAGGACGCTCCGTAGTTCCCCACGGCGTTCCGCGTGGCGGTACCGATGTACGGCCGCCGCCCGCGGCGGAGCATCGGGACGATGCGCACGTGGCTCCTGCGGGTCGCCCTCGCGCTCGTGCTCCTGCTCGGGCTCGCCCAGCTCGTCCCGTACGGGCGCGACCATGCGAACCCGCCGGTGACGCGCGAGGTGCGGTGGGACTCCGCCCGGACCCGCGAGCTCGCGGTCGGCGCGTGCTACGACTGCCACAGCAACCTCACCGTCTGGCCGTGGTACAGCAACGTCGCGCCCGTATCGTGGCTCGTGTACGCGGACGTCCGGGGCGGCCGGGAGACGCTGAACTTCAGCGAGTGGGACCAGCCGCAGGGGGAGGGGGGCGACGAGGCGGCCGAGGCGGTCCGCGAAGGCTCGATGCCTCCTCTCCAGTACAAGCCGCTCCACCCGGCGGGACGGCTGTCGGACGCGGAGCGGGAAGAGCTCGCGCGGGCGATCGAGAAGACGATCGCGGCCGATCCGCCCATTCCGGGCCGCGGCAACTGACGCGGCACGACCAGCGAGCGTGTCTTGACTGTCGCCCCGAGCTGAGAGACGATCGGTCGCCCGATGCGCGCGCCGGTTCTCCTCGGAGTCACGCTCGCGGCCTTGGTGGTCCTGGCGCCGGCGTCGGCGCGGCCAACCGACAACGACGTGTCCGTCCAGGTCGGACTCGGCACGCTCGGCACGCTCGAGTCTCGAACGACGACCGTCACTCCCGACTTCTCGCTGAGCGTCATCGTCGCGGGCTCGGCCGTCGCGCCGATCACGGTCACCATCACCCTTCCGACCGGCCTCAGGTGGATCGCGCCCCCGAGCGCGGCGGAGGGATGCTCGACGACCGACAAGGCCGTCTGCACGGGCTCGCTCAAGAGCGAGGCGCTCGGCGGCACCTTCGCCTTCTGGGCATGGCGCGTGCACGCCGATCAGCCCGGGACCTGCGCGATTACAGGCTCCGTGACGGCCGCCGATCCGGATCCGGACCTCTCGAACAACGCGACGACTTTCACGCTGCAGGTTCTGGCGTCGCCCGGCGGAGGCGGAGGCGGAGGGGGCGCGTCGGTCTCCGCGAGCTCGGTGAAGCTCTCGCCGAGGAGCCCAAAGGCCGGCTCGGCGGTCGTCGCGTCGGTGCGGGTCACCAGGGGCGGCTCGCCGCTCAGGCCGAGCCGGGTTGCCTGCTCGGCGACGGTCGGGAAGACGAAGGTCAAGGGCGGGCCGAAGGCGGCGAGCGGTGTCGCTTCCTGCCTGTTCAAGACGCCCGCGGGGGCGAAGGGCAAGACGCTCGCGGGATCGGTCTCGTTCGGCGCGGGCGGTCAGCGCTTCACGAAGCGCTTCTCCGCGAAGCTCCGCTAGGCGCGCAGCGACCGGCCGCGCCTTCGCCGTTCGTCGCAGTGCTTTCGCCGCGAAACCGGCACGAATCCGTACGTACTCGTCGCCTACGGTCGACGGCGTGCGCCTGCTCGACGCGGTTCTTCCGGAACGCTGTGCGGTGTGCGCGGCTCCGGGACGGGTGCTCTGCGACGGCTGCCGGGCGGCGCTCGTCCGCCTGAGGCCGCCGCTCTGCGAGCGCTGCGGCTCCCCGGGGCACTGGCCGGTGCTCCGCTGCGCCGAGTGCTCCGGCCGGCGGCTCGCCTTCACCCGGGCGCGGGCGGCGATCGTCTACGACGCACGGGCGCGGGCGCTCGTCCGGGCGTGGAAGGAGCACGGTCGGCGGACGCTCGACGCGCATGCCGCCGCGCTCGTCGCCGAGGTGGTCCCGAGGCCCGAGGTCGAGGCGCTCTCCCACGTCCCCGCCGACCCGGAGCGGGCTCGGGCGCGGGGCCGCGTCGCGCCCCTCGGCCTCGCCAGGGCCCTCGGCGACACCTGGGGCGTTCCGGTTGCGGGCCTCCTTCGGCGCGTTCGCACCCTGCCCCGCCAGCGCGGGTTGGCTCTCGAGGAGCGTCGTCGCAACGTGCGTCACAGCGTGGCCGCCACCGCGGCAGACGTCCCTGCGGCCGTCTGCCTCGTCGACGACGTGTACACGTCGGGTGCCACCGCGGACGCATGTGCGTCGGCACTGCGACGTGCAGGGGCGCGGAGGGTCGAGGTCGTGACTCTGGCGAGGGCCGTTCGTTAGATTGAGAGCAGGCTCGCTCACTCCGACACTGACGCGAAAGGAGCGCCATGCGGCTCCGGCTGAAGACCCACAACAGCTCGATCAACGACACGGTCCGGGCTTACGCGGAGAAGCGCCTCGCGAAGCTCGAGCGGCGGCTGTACGCGGACACGGCCGTGGAGGTGACGCTGTCGAGGGAGCACAACCCGTCGATTCGCGAGGACCACGCGGCGGAGGGGGTCGTCTACACGAAGGGCCCGAACATCGTCGCGCGGGAGACCGCGGAGACCTTCGAGGCGGCGATCGACAGGCTGGTGGACAAGCTCGAGCGCCAGATCGAGCGCTACCGCGACAAGCGCACGCACGAGCCCCGGCGGGCCGCGCAGCGGAAGCCGGTCGAGCCGTCCTCGGTCGAGCCCCTCGAGGACGTCCCCGCGGCGCCGGGCGAGCAGGGTGAGGCCGCCGCGTAGCGGCCGCGCGCGGCCCGGAGCGCGCCACCTCGAGCCGCTACCCTAGTCCCGATGCCGACCCAGTCTCTCGGCAAGTTCGAGCGCGTCCTCCGCGTCGGTGAGGGTCGCCGTCTCAAGCGCCTGCGCGAGCAGGCCTCGTACATCGGAACCCTCGAGCCCGAGTTCGAGGCGCTCTCCGACGACGAGCTGCGCGCGAAGACGGCGGAGTTCAGGCAGCGGCTCGAGAACGGGGAGACGCTCGAGGATCTGATCTTCGAGGCGTACGCGGCGGTGCGCGAGGCGTTCAGGCGCACGATCGGGGTCCGTCTCTTCGACGTGCAGCTCATGGGCGGGATCGTCCTGCACGAGGGCGACATCGCCGAGATGAAGACCGGCGAGGGCAAGACGTTCGTGGCCGTGCAGCCGCTCTATCTGAACGGGCTCGTCGGCAGGGGCGTGCACCTCGTCACCGTGAACGACTACCTCGCCAAGCGCGACGCGGAGTGGACGCGACCCGTGTACGAGGCGCTCGGGACGACGGTCGGGTCCATCCAGAACCTCATGCCGTTCGCAGAGCGGCGCGTCGCGTACGGGTGTGACGTCACCTACGGCACGAACTCGGAGTTCGGCTTCGACTACCTCCGCGACAACATGGCCGTCTCCCTCGACGGGGTCGTCCAGCGCAGCCACTCGTTCGCGATCGTGGACGAGGTGGACTCGATCCTGGTCGACGAGGCGCGGACCCCGCTCATCATCTCCGGCGAGCCCGAGACCGCCGCGTCGACCTACTACCAGTTCGCCCGCGTCGTGAAGGAGCTCGAGGGCGCGCCCGCCACCCGCAAGTCGGCGAAGGGGGAGGACGAGACGGAGCTCTCCGGAGCCGACTTCCTCTACGACGAGAAGTTCAAGACAGTCTCGCCCGCCCAGGTGACGATCGAGAAGGTCGAGCGCGCGCTCGGGATCGACAACCTCTACGACCCGCGCAACGTCATCCTCGTCAACCATCTGATCCAGTCCCTGAAGGCGCAGTCGCTGTACAAGCGCGACGTCGACTACGTCGTGCAGGACGGCGAGGTGAAGATCGTCGACGAGTTCACGGGCCGCATCATGGAGGGCCGCCGCTGGAGCGAGGGCCTCCACCAGGCGATCGAGGCGAAGGAGGGCGTGCGCATCCGCGAGGAGAACGTCACCCTCGCGACCATCACCCTCCAGAACTACTTCCGGCTGTACGAGAAGCTCGCCGGGATGACGGGAACGGCGAAGACGGAGGAGAAGGAGTTCGTCGAGATCTACGACCTCCACGTCGTCGAGATCCCGACGAACGAGCCGATCGCCCGCCTCGACCAAAACGACTTCATCTTCAAGACTCCGGACGCGAAGTTCGCGGCGGTGCTCGAGGACATCGTCGAGCGCAACGAGGCCGGCCAGCCCGTCCTTGTCGGCACGATCGCGGTCGAGACGTCCGAGTACCTCTCGGAGCTCCTGAAGCGCCGGGGCGTCGAGCACAACGTCCTGAACGCGAAGGAGCACGAGCGCGAGGGCGAGATCATCACGGACGCGGGCCAGCGCGGCGCCGTGACGATCGCGACCAACATGGCGGGCCGCGGCGTCGACATCAAGCTCGGCGACGGCGTCCGCGAGCTCGGCGGCCTGTACGTGCTCGGCACCGAGCGCCACGAGGCACGCCGCATCGACAACCAGCTCCGCGGTCGGTCGGGCCGGCAGGGCGACCCCGGCGAGACGCGCTTCTACCTCTCGGGCCAGGACGACCTCGTCCGCCTGTTCGCGGGCGACCGGATCTACAACATCATGAACCGCTTCAAGATCCCGGACGACCAGCCCATGGAGGCGAAGATCCTCTCGAACCAGATCGAGAACGCCCAGAAGAAGGTCGAGGAGCAGAACTTCGTCGCGCGCAAGAACGTCCTCAAGTACGACGACGTGATGAACACGCAGCGCATGGTCATCTACGAGCAGCGCCGCCGCGTGCTCGAGGGTGAGGACCTCTCCGACGAGGTGAAGGGCTGGATCACGGAGACCGTCGAGGACGCCGTGCGGCAGCTGACGGATGCCGAGTTCGCGGAGGACTGGGACCTCCAAGGGATCGCCACGAGCATGGAGTCCCTCTACGGGACGGACATCACGGTCGACGAGCTCCGTGACGAGGTCGACGCCACGGATCGGGAGGCTCTCGTCGAGGAGTTCGTCGAGGATGCGCTCGAGGCCTACGCGGACCGGGAGCAGGCCCTGGGCCCGGAGCTCGCGCGCGAGGTCGAGCGGTACGTGATCCTGCAGACGGTCGACCAGCGGTGGCGCGAGCACCTCGAGGCGATGGACTACCTCCGCGAGGGCGTCCACCTCCGCGCGTTCGCCCAGAAGGACCCGCTCGTCGAGTACCGCGGCGAGGGACACGTCCTGTTCGAGGAGCTCGGCAGGACGATTCGCCAGGAGGTCGTCTTCACGCTCTTCCACGTCGCCGTGCAGGTCGAGGAGCCGGCGCTCGAGCCCATGCAGGCGCCGAGCGGGTCGCTCCACTACGAGCACGAGACGTCGGCGGGGGCCGACGTGATCGCCGCGGCCGGTGCCGGTGGAGCCGCGACCGCGCTCGCCGCTCCACCGACGGAGTCCGGCTCGTTCGCGCAGGCGCCCGTGGTGAACGAGCACAAGGACATCGGCCGCAACGACCCGTGCTGGTGCGGCAGCGGGAAGAAGTTCAAGAAGTGCCATGGCGCCTGACGCGCCTGGATACGCGGGCCTCCCGGCGGGCACGGCCCGCCTCCGGCCACGCTGACGCCGCTCGCGGCAGGATGCGTCGGCCTCGGGCCCCGTCCGTGCCCCCTGTAGTGTCCTGCGGCTCTCGGCCTCGCCTCCCTCGCCGGCGACGCCCAGGACGCGCCAGGAACCCGGGCCGTGCGGCCTCACTGGGCCGGCTCGCCGTCCTCGTGCCGCTCTGTCTCGCGCTCGCCGCGTGCCTCGGGCTGGGCGAGGACAACGGCCCGCCGCCCGATCCGTCCGCGCCGGATGTCGTCGCCGCCCGGGAGCGCGCATCCGCGCGGGCCGACGCGGCGCTCGCCGAGGTCGTGGCGGCCCTCGGCGGCCGGGTCGTGGGCCGCGGGTCCGACGACGCGTGCTACGAGGGTCAGAACAACTACAAGGTGCACGAGGGGTACGACCACCGTTGCACCCTCCGCCGGGCCGCCGCCGTCGCCTTCGACGGGGACTTCCGACGCCGCATCGCCCGGTTCGACCGGCGGCTCTTCGGGGTCGGATGGGGGTGCTATCGAATCCCGTGCCCGGAGACGCTGTCCGGGAACGTGGAGGAGTACTGGGACTTCCGGGCCGCCGAGTACGGGAGTCAGACGTTCCCGATCTCGATGCTGCCGACGACGACGTACGAGCGCGGCGACGAGTACCTCGACGTGCGCTACGGCGGCGCAGACGGGACCGGCCGGTTCTGGCTCGAGGACCTGCACCGACGGAAGCGCGGAAGCCTCTTCGAGAGCTACCGACGGCAGGATCCGCTCGACGTCGACCGCGTGCTCGCCCGCGCGAAGGGCTCGGACTACGTGGTTGGGCTCGCGATCGAGACCGACTACGTCGATGACACCGACTTCGGGTAACGACCGTCCAATGCCTTCGTGACACTGTCTCACATGGGCGTCCGGGCACTCGTCGTCGTCCTCGCAGCCTCGCTCGCCGGCTTCGTCGTGCTCGCCGTCGCGTACGACCACGAGCCGCTCGCCACGATCGACCCCGAGGTCGCGGAGTGGGTCGCGTCCGACCTGCCGGGGTGGGTGGAGTGGCTCGCGCGGCCGTTCTCCTGGCTCGGCGGCTGGATCGGCCTCACGGTGCTCGGCGTGGCGGCGGCGATCGTGCTCGTGCGCGAGCGGGCGTGGCTCGACCTTGCGTTCTTCGCCACCGCCCACCTCGGCTCGCAACTCGCCGTCTCCCTGGTCAAGGAGTGGTTCGACCGCCCGCGGCCAAGTGTCGGCTCGGCGGTCCCGCTTCCCGAGTCCGCGTCCTTCCCGAGCGGGCACGCGGCATCCGGCGCGGCGAGCCTCGGGGCGCTCGCCGTGCTCGCCGCTGAGCGGCTGCCGAGCCGTCGTGCGCGCGTGTGGCTGTGGTCGTGCGTCGCGGCTGCCGGGGTTGCGATCGGGCTTTCCCGGATCGCGCTGAACGTCCACTTCGTCACGGACGTCCTCGCCGGCTGGTGCTTCGGGCTCGCGTGGCTCGCCGCGTGCCTTCTCCTGCGCGATCGCCTCCGGGGCTAGCGCTCGTCGTCCGGCGGGCTACTGGGTGCTCTCGGGGAGCGGCTCTCTCGCGGACACGCGCGGAGCGACGACGAGGGCGATGCCCGCCGCGAGCACGAGGAGCTCCAGGAGGTTCCGCTCCCACGCTCGTGGTGACAACACGTCGAGGGACACGAACCCCCACACGATCAGGGCGTAGCCGACAGCGATCCCTGCGATTCCGCTCACCTGCTGCGTAGCCGGCGCCGCCGCCGGCCTCCCGTGCACGATCGACGCCACGATCGCGGCGAAGCCGAAGGTCAGCGTCCCGACGATGCAGTCCAGGACGTAGTGGTTGCCGGTCCCGAGGATGACGACGAAGACGAGGATCGGGTAGGCGAGGGTCGACCAGGCGAGACGCGATCGCGGAAAGAGCCAGATCGACGCCGCGGCGACGAAGACCGCGAACCCGAAGTGCTGGCTCGCAGCGGCCGCCGTCGAGTTGTGGAAGAGCGCGCCGCCGTTCGTCAGCTCGAGATCGGTGGGCGGCACGCCGAGCCCGAGGCCCGGGAGCCAGTGCGGCGGAGCCAGCGGGTAGAGGCCGATCACGAGCACCGCCGGGAGGAACGAGAGGACGTAGGTCGTGCGCAGCCTCGGATACCGGTCGGGGGCGAGCAAGCGGACGGCCGCGACGAACCCGAAGAGCACCGGCAGGTGGATGTTGAGGTAGAGCCATTTCAGGACGGACGTCAGGTCGGCCTCCGACGTGGTCCGCACGACCCACGCTTCGACGTCGATGGAGAGCGCGTTTTCCATCCCGACGACGCTCTCGGCATGAGCGAGAGAGACGTCCACGGGCCCTTCGAGCGGGATACGGATCGCCTGCCAGGCGAGGAGAACGAGCGCGACGACGAGGAGCTCGACCTCGACGGGGTGGCTCGTCCGAAACGCTCTCGAGATCCGCGCCATCACCCGGGGATACCACCACACTTCGAGCCCTAGACACAGTGGAACCGACCACGCGGCTACCATCGGCGCGTGACCGAGACGACGCATGAGCCTCGATCAGCGCCTCGAGGAGATCGGGGCCCAGCTCGCCTGGGTCCGTGATTACCTTTGACCCCGACGCGCTAGACGCCCGTCGTGCTGAGCTCGAGGAGGCGATGGGCGCTCCCGGCTTCTGGGACGACCAGGCGTCCGCGGCGCGCATCTCGACTGAGCACGCGCGCCTTGCTCGCAAGCTCGAGCGGTACGGGCGCCTACGACGCGAGTTCGAGGATGCGACGGAGCTGTACGCGCTCGAGCCGGACCTCGAGGGCGAGGTGGCAGAGCAGCTCGCGCCGGTCGAGGCGGACCTGGCGCGCCTCCAGGAGGACGCGCTCTTCACCGGCGAGTACGACGGGGGTGACGGCATCCTCGAGATCCACGCCGGGACCGGCGGGACGGATGCGCAGGACTGGGCGGAGATGCTGCTGCGCATGTACCTCCGCTGGACGGCCGACCGCGGCTTCGAGACCGAGATCATCGAGGCGAGCCCCGGTGAGGAGGCGGGCCTCAAGTCGGCGACGGTCACGGTGCGCGGCGAGAACGCCTACGGGATCCTGAAGGCCGAGCGTGGTGTCCACCGGCTCGTTCGGCTGTCCCCGTTCGACGCCTCCCACCGCCGGCACACGGCGTTCGCGCAGGTCGTCGTCGCACCGCTCCTGCCCGACCACATCGAGATCGAGATCGACGAGAGCGACCTCCGGATCGACACCTACCGGGCTACCGGGGCCGGCGGGCAGCACGTCAACAAGACGGACTCCGCGGTGCGCATCACGCACCTCCCGTCGGGGATCGTCGTGCAGTGCCAGAACGAGCGCTCCCAGACGTCGAACAAGCAGACCGCCCTCCGGATCCTCCGCTCGCGCCTCGTCGAGCTCGAGGAGGAGAAGCGCGAGGCGGAGCTCGCCAGGGAGCGGGGCGCCGCGCAGGACATCGGCTTCGGGAGTCAAATCCGCTCGTACGTGCTCCATCCGTACCAGCTCGTGAAGGACCATCGCACCGACCACGAGGTCGGGAACACGCAGTCCGTGCTCGATGGCGCCCTCGACGGGTTCGTGCACTCGTACCTCCTCGCCAAGGCGGCGGGGAGAGTCGTGTAGGGCCGCCGGAGTGTCAGCTACAATCGGCGCTCCCCACGAACCGGAGCAGCCGTCGTCGGCTGCAGCGGCCATTCGCCCGGTGCTGGACGACCCACCGACAGACGCGACCATGACGGCACTCGCCGAGCCAGAGCACCTCTCCGAGAAGCAGCCCGCCGTGGCGGACCCGAGCGGCTCGGCGATGATCGTGTTCGAGGACGTCCAGAAGATCTACGAGCCGGGTGTCACCGCACTCGACGGGGTGTCGTTCACGATCGACAAGGGCGAGTTCGTCTTCGTGGTCGGCGCGTCGGGCTCGGGGAAGTCGACCGTCATCCGGCTCCTCCTCAAGGAGCTCGAGCCGACGCGCGGCCGGATCATCGTCGGGGGCCGCGACCTGGGGAGGCTCAAGGGCTCCAAGGTGCCGCTCCTGCGGCGCAACCTCGGGTGCGTCTTTCAGGACTTCAAGCTCCTGCCGAACCGCACCGCGGCGGAGAACATCGGCTACGCGCTCCGCGTGCAGGGCGAGTCGAGCTCCCAGATCAGGAAGAAGGTGCCCGAGGTCATGAACCTCGTCGGCCTCGCGCACAAGATGAACTCGCGGCCGGAGGAGCTCTCGGGCGGAGAGCAGCAGCGCGTCTCCATCGCGCGCGCGTTCGTCAACCATCCGCCGCTCCTCGTCTGCGACGAGCCGACCGGGAACCTCGACCCCGACACCTCGGTCGGGATCATGCAGCTCCTCTACCGCATCAACAGGACCGGGACGACGATCCTCATGGTCACGCACGACCGCGAGATGGTGGACAAGATGCGGAAGCGGGTCATCGCGCTCGAGAGCGGAAAGCTCGTGCGCGACGAGCGCCGCGGCGGGTACGCGGAGGAATGAGGAAGCTCCGGCTCATCCTCGCGGAGGCGCTCCGCTCGATCGGCGCCAACGTGTCGACGACCTTCGCGTCCGCGGTGTCGGTGCTGATCGGGATGCTCCTGATCGGCGTCTTCATCGGCATCGGGACCTGGCTCGTCTCGTGGTCCGACGACAAGAAGCGGGAGCTCGCGGTGCACGTCTTCTTCTGCGACGGCCCGCCGGAGTGCACCGCGCCCGCGACGCCCAAGGAGATCAACGGCGTGCGCGTGTTCCTCGAGTCCGACGACCGCATCAAGCAGGACGGGATCACGTTCATCACCAAGGAGCAGGCGCTCGCCATCCAGCGGAAGCGCACGCCCGAGCTGACCGAGAACCTCGTCCGCAACCCGCTGCCGCCGTCGTTCGACATCGTCCCGAAGCGCGGGGAGGACACGGAGGCGATCGCCCTCGCCATCCGGAACGCGGAGCTTCCCGGCGTGCACGTCGTGCGCTACGGCGAGGAGGTCTCCAAGCGGATCCTCCAGGTCGCGCGCGTCGTCCAGATCGTGTCGCTCGTCGCCGTGCTCGTGCTGCTCGCCGCGTCCACGATCCTCATCGCGAACACGATCAGGCTCTCGATCTTCGCCCGGCGCCGCGAGATCGAGGTGATGAAGCTCGTCGGCGCCACGAACTGGTTCGTGCGCGGCCCCTTCATGCTCGAAGGCCTCCTCACGGGGCTCGTCGGCTCGCTCGCGGCCGTGATCCTGCTCTTCCTCGCGCGCGAGGTCGCGATGCCGCAGATCATGAACAACCTCCGCGAGGACCCCGACGTCCACGCGCTCGCGTTCGGCTGGACGGCGGCGCTCCTCGTCGGCGTCGGCCTGACCATCGGGGCTCTCGGCTCCGGCCTCACCCTTCGCCGCTTCCTGCGGGTCTGACCTCCTTCTCGGCGGCCCCCGGCGTCTAGGGTTCCGCCGGTGACCGGCGGCGACCTCGAACGGGGACGCGAGGAGTACGCTCGACGCGCCTGGGCGGCTGCCCGCGAGTCGCTCGAACGCGCGGATCGTGCGGTGCAGCTCGGAGCCGACGACCTCGAGCTCCTCGCCATCTGCCTCTACATGCTCGGCCGGAACGACGGGTACGTCGCCGTTCTCGAGCGAGCGCACCACGCCCATCTCCACCACGGCGAGACACTGCGCGCCGTTAGGTGCGCGTTCTGGATGGGGATGGACCTCGCGCTGCGAGGTGAGATGGGCCAGGCCGGAGGATGGCTCGGCCGCGGGCAGCGGCTGCTCGAGGGCGTCGACGGCGAGGTCGCGGAGCGCGCCTACCTGCTCATCCCACGCATCTTCGAGCACGAGGCCGCCGGCGACTACGAGACCGCTTCCGCCGTGGCCGCGGAGGCGGCGTCGCTCGCCGCACGGCTCGGCGACCCGGACGGGTTCGCGATGGCCGCCCAGGCACAGGGCTACATGCTGATCAAGCTCGGCCGGGTCCGGGAGGGCCTCGCGCTGCTCGACGAGGCGATGGTGAGCGCGACCTCCGAGCCGCTGTCGCCGGTGGTCAGGGGCATGGTCTATTGCGCCATGATCCTGGCCTGCCAGGAGGTCTTCGAGGTACGGCGCGCCCGGGAGTGGACGGCGGCCCTGACGCGGTGGTGCGAGGGCCAGCAGGACCTCGTCGCCTTCACCGGCCGGTGCCTCCTCCACAGAGCGGAGATCATGCTGCTCGACGGCTCCTGGCCGGATGCCCTGGAGGAGGCACGTCGTGCCGGGCAGCGCTTCGCGGAGACGATGAACCCCGCCGCCGGAGTCGCTCGCTACCGCGCCGGGGAGGTCCTCAGGCTGCAGGGCGAGTTCGAGGCCGCGGACGAGGCATACCGGGAGGCGAGCCGGGCGGGTCGGGAACCGCAGCCCGGGCTCGCGCAGCTCCGGCTGGCCCAGGGCAGGCCGGCCGCGGCCGCGACGGCGATCCACCGCGCCCGGGCGGAGACCACCGACCCGCTCAGGCTCGCGGAGATCCTCCCGGCCTTCGTCGAGATCATGCTCGCCGTCGGCGAGCTCGACGAGGCGGGTGCCGCCTGCGGCGAGCTCGAGCGGATCGCGGCGCGCTACGAGAGCGACCTCCTGAGCGCGCTCTGCGCCTTCGCGCTGGGATCGGTCGCTCTTGCGGAGGATGACCCCGAGCGGGCGTTGCCGCTGCTGCGCGGCGCGTTGCAACGCTGGCAGGAGGTCGAGGTCCCGTACGACGCCGCACGCACGCGGGTGCTGATCGCCCGCGCCTGCGGTGCGCTCGGCGACGACGAGGGCGCGTCGTTCGAGATCGAGGCCGCGCGCGAGGCGTTCGTGCGGCTCGGCGCGACGCCGGACCTCGTGCATCTCGACGCGCTCGCCGGTGCGACGCATGCGCCGACCCACGGCCTGACGGCGCGCGAGCTCGAGGTCCTCCGCCTCGTGGCCGCAGGCAGGAGCAACCGGGAGATCGCCGCAGGGCTCGTCATCAGCGAGCACACGGTCGCCCGGCACCTCCAGAACATCTTCGCCAAACTCGACGTCTCCTCGAGGACCGCGGCGAGCGCGTTCGCCTACGAGCACGACCTCGTCTGAGCGCACTGGTCAGTTCTGACCACGGACGCGTCTTCGACATTGGTGGATCCCTGCGATGCGGTCGCCCCGCAGCCGTCGTACGGTCGTCGTACGACACCGAAGGAGGAGGAGGACATGGACGCACGGAACGCAGAGCGATTCGAGACGGTGGTCGTGGGCGGCGCGCAGGCCGGGCTCGCGACGGGCTACTACCTGAGTACGCGCGGGCGGTCCTTCGTGATCCTCGACGCGAGCGAGCGCGTCGGCGACTCCTGGCGGAAGCGGTGGCCCTCGCTGCGCCTGTACAGCCCGGCGGGCATGGACGGGCTGCCCGGGATGTCCTTCCCGACGTCGAAGCACTCGTTCCCGACTGCGGCCGAGATGGCCGACTACCTCGAGGCGTACGCCGCGCGCTTCGAGCTTCCCGTGCGGACAGGCGTCGCCGTCGACGGGCTCGAGCGCGACGCGGACGGGTTCGTCGTGACCGCCGGCGAGCGGCGCTTCGCGGCGGACAACGTCGTGGTCGCGACCGGTGTGTTCCAGCACGATCACCCGGTCGTCCCCGACTTCGCCGCCGACCTCGACCCGGGCATCACTCAGATCCACTCGGCGGACTACCGGAGCCCCGAGCAGCTCCAGCCCGGGGCGGTGCTCGTCGTGGGCGCCGCCCACTCCGGCGGAGACATCGCGTACGAGGTCGCCGGGGCCGGCTTCCAGACGATCCTCTCGGGCCGCGATACCGGGCAGATCCCGGTCGACATCGAGAGTCGCAAGGCGCGCCTGGGGTGGCCCGTGCTGCGCTTCCTGTGGACGCGCGTCCTGACCGTCTCGACGCCGCCGGGTCGCAAGATGAAGTCGGAGATTCGCACGCACGGCGGGCCGCTCCTGCGCGTCAAGCGCGCAGACCTCGAGGCGGCGGGAGTGGAGCGCGTGCTCGAGCGAACCGTCGGCGTCGAGAATGGGAAGCCCGTGCTGGCCGACGGTCGGGTCGTCGACGCAGCGAACCTCGTCTGGTGCACGGGGTTCCGGAACGACTACTCGTGGATCCGGTTCCCACTGCCCCTCGAGGACGACGGCTACCCGGCGCAGAAGCGCGGCGCGGTCGCGGCGATCCCCGGCCTGTACTTCGTCGGCCTCCCGTTTCTGCACTCGTTCAGCTCGATGCTCGTCCTCGGCGCAGGAAGGGACGCCCGGCGCGTTGCGGAGCAGATCGTCTCCTACCCGTCCAGGAACGGCACCGGAGACGCGGAAAGTCGCACGCTCGTCTGGAACGGGACGCTCGCCGATGTCGGCGTTCCGGCGGCGTCGGGAGAGCGCTCCGACTGAGGGCGTCGCCGGGGCTCCACCGCGCCGCCCGGTACCGTGCGCCGATGCGCGCACGACGCCCACCACGGGGCCGCCAGAAGCGGCCGAGCCGGTCCGAGCGCGCGCGCCGGCCGGCGCAGGCGATCCGCCAGGCAGAGCGGAACGTCGACATCTCGCTGCCCGCACGCGGCGCGCCTCCCGAGCGCGTCGTCGCGCACCTCGGCCCCACGAACTCGGGCAAGACGCACGCCGCGCTCGAGGAGCTCGCGGCGCACGGGTCGGGCGTCTACGCCTGCCCGCTCCGAATGCTCGCCCAGGAGGCGCACCGGAGACTCGCCGCCCGGGTGGGAGAGGAGCGCGTCGGTTTGCTCACGGGCGAGGAGCGGGTGAACGAGCGGGCGCCGATCGTCTGCTGCACGGCCGAGATGGCCCCGCATGCCGGCGAGCTTCTCGTCCTCGACGAGATCCAGTGGGCCGACGACGACGAGCGCGGGTCCGCATGGACGCGACTCCTGCTCGCGGGCGAGTACCGCCAGATCCTCCTGCTGGGCGCGCTCGACGCGCTTCCCCTCGTCGAGCGTGCGTTCCCGGAGGCCGAGCTCAAGGTCTTCGAGCGGAAGCTGCCCCTGGAGTGGGTGGGAGAGCGCACGCTGCGGTCGCTCGGCATGGGCACCGTCGTCGTCGCGTTCAGCCGCAAGGCCGTGCTCGCGCTCGCGGGCGAGGTGAACCGGCTGCACCCAGGACGCGTGGCGGTCCTGTACGGCGCGATGCCGCTCGCGTCGAGGAGGGAGGAGATCGACCGGTTCCTCTCCGGCGCCGCCGACGTGTGCGTCGCCACCGACGTCCTCGGGCACGGCGTGAACCTTCCGTGCGAGACGCTCCTCTTCGCGGAGACGACGAAGTTCGACGGCGAGTAGCGGCGCGACCTCCTTCCATGGGAGATCGCGCAGATCGCGGGGAGGGCAGGGCGCTTCGGCCTCGTCGAGCGGGGGCACGTGGGCGTTCTCGCCGGCCTCGGCTGGGGGGTCGCCGAGCCGGAACTCGTACGCGACGCGCTCGAGCCGCGCGTGGCGCTCCCCGGGGGCTTCTGGGGGTATCGAGTCGTCGACGAGGCGAGGATCCGCCCGAGGCTCTCGGACCTGGGGGTCGAGGACCCTGTCTATCTGGACGCCGCGCTCGTCGCCTGGCACCGGGTCGCGCTCAGGGAGTGGGCCTTCGAGAGCTGGCTTGCGGTCGAGTCGCTCCAGCCGCTGCGCATGCGGCTCGAGGCGGTCCAGAGACGGCTCGCCGAGCGGGGACGACGTCTGTCGCTGGGCGACACATGGACGCTCGTGAGCTCGCCGGTGGACGAGGACGGGCTCGAGCTCCTGGCCAGCCTCGCCCTGGCCCTCGCGGGGGACAAGGTCGCCCGCCCGCACCTCAACTTCCTCCTCGACACGGCCCGGCTCCGCGGGGCGTCCCTGGAGGACGCGGAGCAGGCCGGGCGCGAGGCGAGCATCCTCCGCTGGTTCGCGCTCCAGTATCCGGGCGTGGGCGGTGTCACCATCGAGCGCGCCGCCGCCCTCGAGGAGGCGGCCGCGGAGCGCGTCGTCGCCCGCCTCCGCGTCGAGGTGGAGTCACCCACCCTCGGCCGTTGCCGCTCGTGCGGGCGGTCCTGCCCGCCCTGGTATCCGCTGTGCGACCGGTGCGCGGGCATCGCCGCGCGGTCGTGATATGAAGGCCTCGTGACCCCGGACGAGGTTCGTGCCCTGCCGCTCTTCGAGGGGCTGAGCCCAGCGGGGCTCGAACGTGTCGCTGCGCACACGGCCGAGCTCATCTGCGAGCCCGGTCAGATCCTCGCGCTGCCGGGCGATCCCGGATCGGGAATGTACGTCGTCCTCGACGGGACGGTAAGCGTCGAGATGCGGGGCGGATGGCACACGGAGCTCGGCCGCGGGAACTTCTTCGGCGAGATCGCGCTCCTCGTCCCCGAGTCCGGCCGCGTCGCGCGGGTACGCGCAGCGACGCACGTCCGCTGCCTGAGCCTCCCACGCGACGACTTCATGGTCCTCGTCGAGAGCGAGCCCTCGTTCGCGCTCAAGATGCTCCACGAGCTCGCGAGGCGTCTGAGCAACTACGCGGCGGACTGATGTTGTGCGCAGTACGGGGAATCCGCGGGAGCGGATCCCCCATACGCGCGAAGACCCCTGAAGGCGGCCGCTTCGTGGCCTGATCGCACCTTCACCAAGCGGAGAGGTCCACGAGGGCGACGGCCGCTTCATGGCCTGGTTGCTCCGTACACTCGATCCATGGCCACCTCGACCGGAACGAAGCTGATCGCCGAGAACCGCCGCGCCCGGCGGGACTACGAGCTGCTCGAGCGCGTCGAGGCGGGCCTCGTACTGTCCGGGAGCGAGGTGAAGTCCGCGCGCGACGGGAAGGTGCAGCTCGGACAGGCATACGCGGACATCCGTGACGGCGAGGCGTGGCTCGTCGGCGCGTCCATCGCCGAGTATGCGCAGCGCGGTGCTTTCGGTCACGAGCCGGACCGCGACCGGAAGCTCCTCCTGCATCGTGGGGAGATCGACTCGCTGTACGGGAAAGTGCGTGAGAAGGGCCTGACGCTCGTCCCGACGCGGATGTACTTCAAGGACGGCCGCGTGAAGGTCGAGCTCGCGCTCGCCAAGGGCCGTGAGCGGGCCGACAAGCGCAGGGTCATCGCCGAGCGCGACGCCCAGCGGCAGATCGAGCGGGCCCTCAAGCGCCGCCGTTGACCGGCCGGCCCGGCTCGAAGCCAACGTAGCGGCCGCGAAGCGGCCGCCTTCAGGGGTCTTCGCGCGAGCTGGGATCCGCGGGAGCGGATCCCAGCTCTGCGCATGACGTAGTACGCTCGCGGCTCACCCCTACGAGGAGAGGAGGGTGTGTTGCGATCGGTGACGTTGACCGTGAACGGCACGCGCCACGAGCTCGACGTCGAGCCGCGCGAGCTTCTCGTGTACGTGCTCCGCGAGCGACTCCGGCTCACGGGCACGAACGTCGGCTGCGACACGTCTTCGTGCGGGTCCTGCACCGTGCTCGTGAACGGCGAGTCGGTGAAGTCCTGCACGATGCTCGGCGTCCAGGCGGACGGGCTCGAGGTGACGACGATCGAAGGTCTCGCGACGAACGGCTCGCTCCACGCCGTCCAGCAGGCGTTCCACGACCAGCACGCGCTCCAGTGTGGCTTCTGCACGCCGGGGATGGTGATGGCCGCAGTGAGCCTGATCGAGAGCGGTGAGGCAACCGACGAGGACACCATCCGCCTCGGCCTCGAGGGCAACCTCTGCCGCTGCACCGGGTACCACAACATCGTCCGGGCCGTCGCCTCTGCAGCGGGGGTGAGCTAGATGGCCGTCGTCGAGTCGACCGAGAGCTACGTCGGCAGCTCCGTCCCGCGAAGGGAGGATGCATCGCTCCTGCGCGGCACGGGCACGTACATCGACAACCTCACGCTCCCCGGCACGGTCTACATGGCGGTCGTCCGCAGCCCCTACCCGCGCGCACGCATCGTCGGCGTGAGTCTCGATGCGGCCAGGGCGGCCGAGGGCGTCGTCGCCGTGTTCAGCGGCGCCGACCTCGCCGACGACTGGGCCGGCTCGATGCCGTGCGCCTGGCCGGTGACCGAGGACATCAAGATGCCGCCGCACTTCCCGCTCGCCTCCGAGGAGTCCCGGTACCAGGGTGACGGCGTGGCCGTGGTCGTCGCGGAGAGCAGAGCGCTCGCGAAGGACGCGGCCGAGCTCGTGGAGGTGGAGTACGAGCAGCTCGACTCCGTGGCCGATGTGGCGGCCGCCCTCGAGGAGGGCGCGCCGCTCGTGCACACGGACCTGGGAACGAACGAGTGCTACGTCTGGAAGCTCGAGACCGACGACGTCCAGGCTGCGATCGACGCCGCCGACGTCGTCGTGACGCGACGCTACTACCAGCCACGCCTGATCCCGAACGCGATCGAGCCTCGGGGCGTTCTCGCCCAGCCCGGTCCCACGGGAGACATGACCCTGTGGACGTCCACGCAGGTCCCGCACATCCTGCGCTTCACGATGCAGCTCGTCCTCGGCATCCCCGAGTCGAAGATGCGCGTGATCGCGCCCGACGTCGGTGGCGGCTTCGGGTCGAAGGTCGACGTCTACGCCGAGGAGTACCTCGCCGTCGCCCTCGCGAACCGGCTCGGACGGCCCGTGAAGTGGACGGAGGAGCGCGCCGAGGGGTACCAGGCGACGATCCACGGTCGCGACGTGCGGCACGACCTCACGCTCGCCGCGACGAAGGACGGCACGATCACGGCCGTCAAGTCCGAGGCGCTCTGCGCCATGGGCGCGTACCTCCAGCTCGTGACGCCCGGCATCCCGCTGCTCGGCGCGTGGCTGTACTCGGGCCCGTACGCGATCCCCAACTATTCCGTGACGTTCACGGGCGTGTTCACGAGCACGACGCCGACGGACGCGTACCGCGGAGCCGGGAGGCCCGAGGCGACGTACGTCCTCGAGCGCACGATGGACGCGCTCGCGGCGGAGCTCGGCATGGATCGCATCGAGCTCAGGCAAAAGAACTTCATCAAGGAGTTCCCGTACGCAATGGCATCGGGGCTCACGATCGACTCCGGCGACTACGACGCGTCGCTCGAGCGCCTGCTCGAGCTCCTCGACCTGCCCGCCATCCAGGCGGACCAGGAGGAGCGCCGGGCGCGGAGCGACGTGAAGCAGCTCGGCGTCGGCTTCTCGACGTACAACGAGATGTGCGGCCTCGCTCCGTCGAGGATCCTCGGGGCGATCCGCTACGCGGTCGGAGGCTGGGACAGCGCGACCATCCGGTTCCAGCCCCTGGGGTCCGTGCAGGTCGTGACCGGCACGTCGCCGCACGGCCAGGGCCACGAGACCGCGTGGTCGCAGATCGTCGCCGACGAGCTGGGCGTGCCCATCGACGACGTCGAGGTCCTGCACGGCGACACCGCCGTCTCGCAGCTCGGGATGGACACGTACGGGAGCCGCTCGCTGACCGTCGGCGGGATCGCGCTCTGGAACGCCGGCCAGAAGATCATCGAGAAGGCGCGGTCGATCGTCGCGCACCAGCTCGAGGTCTCGGAGGCCGACCTCGACTTCGCGGACGGGACGTTCACCGTGAAGGGGTCGCCGGACCGGAGCATGGGCATCAAGGACGTCGCCTTCCAGGCGCACTCCGCGCACAACCTCCCGGACGACATGGAGCCGGGGCTGGAGGCGACGGCCGTGTTCGACCCGCCGAACTTCTCGTGGCCGGGTGGCGCGCACGCCGCCGTCGTGGAGGTGGACACGGAGACCGGAGATACCCGGCTCGTGCGTTACGTCGCCGTCGACGACGTCGGCAATCCCGTCAACCCGATGATCGTCGACGGGCAGGTGCACGGAGGGATCACCCAGGGGATCGCCGCGGCGCTCTACGAGGAGGGCGCGTACGACTCCGAGGGCAACCTCATGACGACGACCATGACCACGTACCTCGTCCCGTCGGCGGCCGAGGTCCCGTCCTACGAGACGGACCGGACGCTCACGGAGGCGGACAACCCGCTCGGAGTCAAGGGCGTGGGGGAGACCGGCACGATCGCCGCCGCCCCTGCGGTCATCAACGCCGTCGTCGACGCGCTCTCGCACGTCGGTGTCACCGACGTCCAGATGCCGGCGACGCCGGAGCGAGTGTGGAACGCGATCCAGGAGGCGACGTCATGATCCCCGCGCCGTTCGACTACGAGGTCGCCGAGAGCACCGAGCACGCGATTCAGCTCCTCGGGGAGCGGGAGGACGCGAAGCTCCTCGCCGGCGGGCACTCGCTCCTGCCGGCGATGAAGCTCCGCATCGCGCGCCCGGCGTGCCTGATCGACATCGGGGGGCTCGAGGAGCTCGACTACGTGCGTGACGACGGCGACCGGATCGCGATCGGGGCGGTCACACGACACAAGGACGTCCGCGATGCCCCGCTTCTCCAGGAGCACTGCCCGATCGTCTCCTTCACCGCCGGCCAGGTCGGAGACCCACAGGTACGGCATCGCGGGACGATCGGTGGCTCGATCTCGCACAGCGACCCGGCCTCGGACCTCCCGACCGTGCTCTTCGCCATCGACGCGGACATGGTCGTCCGAGGCGCAGGCGGCGAGCGGACGATCCCCGCGCTCGACTTCTGCACCGGCGTCTTCCAGACGGCGCTCGAGGAGGGAGAGATGCTGGTGGAGATCCGCGTGCCCAAGCTCGCCCCCTCGACCGGCTGGTCGTACGTGAAGATGGCCCGGCGGGCGCAGGACTGGGCCACGGTCGGTGTGGCCGCGGTCGTGGAGCGCTCGAACGGAAGCATCTCCCGTGCGGCGATCGCGCTCACGAACATGGGCGCGACCGCGGTGCGGGCACGGGCCTCGGAGCAGGCGATCGCGGACGGCGCCGGCATCGAGGAGGCGTCGAAGCTCGCCAGCGAAGGGCGGAACCCGCCGTCCGACCATGCCGCGAGCGCGGACTTCCGCAGGCATCTCGCGACCGTGCTGACACGGCGCGCGCTGGAGGACGCCTCCTCGGCGGGATAGGCGATCCCGTGAGTCGAGACCGGGGCCGCCCGCTGCGGTGGTGCGGCTCCGGTCCTCCGCAAGACCTCCGCTCGCTCACGCGAGCGGAGGTCGCGGACAACCCCTGAAGCGCGGACGCTCCGCGTCCGCGGCGGGCGAGGTTCGCCCGTGGGCCGCTCCACCCCTCCGGCGCTAGACGTACGTGAAGGTTGCGACCGGCACCGGCACGAGCGGAGCCGGCACCTGCTCGAGCGCCGTGGTGATGATCTCCTCGGCCGTGACGTCGTCCTGGAGGATCAGCCGGTGGCGGAGGACGTACGGGGCGACCTCCTGCACGTCGGCCGACGTCACGACCTCGCGCCCGCTCAGGCGTGCGTTCGCCTTGGCGGCACTCGCCAAGTGGATGATCCCGCGCGAGCTGACGCCGAGATCGACGCCCGGCAGCTCGCGGGTCTTCCGCGCGATCGCCACCATGTAGCGTCCGACCTCCTCCGGAAGGTCGGTGCCGTCGAGCTCGACCCGGGCCTTGTCTAGGCCGACGACTCCGAGCAGCGGGCGCACCTCGCCGAGCATGTCCGGCGCGATGCCGCGGTGCGGAAGGTCGAGCATCGCGAACTCGCTGTCGGGGTCGGCGTAGTCGAGCTGGATCTTGAAGAGGAAGCGGTCGAGCTGCGACTCGGGGAGCTCGAAGACGTCGCGGTGCTCGAACGGGTTCTGCGTCGCGATGACGAGGAACGGGTCCGGAAGCTTGTGGCCCTTGCCCTCGACGGTGACCTGGCGCTCCTGCATCGCCTCGAGCAGGGCGGCCTGCGTGCGCGGGGGCGTGCGGTTGATCTCGTCCGCGAGGAGGACGTTGGTGAAGACGACGCCGGGCACGAACACCTTCTCGCCCGCGCGGATGACGTTGACGCCGGTCAGCTCGGCCGGGGTCGTGTCCGGCGTGAACTGGATCCGCTTGAACGTCGCGCCGAGCATGTGCGCGGTCGCGCGCGCAAGGAGGGTCTTCGCGCTTCCCGGCGGTCCCTCGAGGAGCACGTGTCCCCGCGCCAGTGCGGCGACGAGGAGCAGCTCGACCGCACGATCCTGGCCGAGGACGACCTTCGCGATCTCCGCCTTCGCGCGCTCGCGCAGGTCGGTGAGGTTCTCGTACGGCTCTTCCCAGATGATTGCCACGGTCCAGCCCCCTGTATCTGCGGTCCGGGCGATTCTAGCCCGTCCGGACGCGACCATCCCAGTTTTCCCCCGACCGCACTATCGGCGGAGCCCCGGCGGGCGTCAACCCCGGCGCGGGCGCGGGAGTGGGATCAGGCGAGCTCGACGGCCGTCGGCGCCGCAGGCGCGACGGGCGTCGGCACCGAGCTCAGCGCGAGCTGGAGCACTTCGTCCGGCGTCGTCTCCGCGGTGACGACGAGGCGGTGCTTGAGCACGTACGGCGCCATCTCGCGGACGTCCTCGATCGTCACGAGCGAGCGTCCGTTCAGCCGCGCGTTGGCCTTCACGGCGTTGACGAGATGGATCATCGCCCGGGAGCTGACGCCGAGCTCGACGCCCGGGAGGTCGCGCGTACGCCGGCCGAGCGCGACGATGTAGCGCCCGACAGAGTCCGGGACCTCGGTGTGCTCGAGCTCCTGCCGCGCCTTGTCGAGGCCGACGACACCGAGCAGCGGCCGCACCTCGCCGAGCATGTCCGGCGCGATGCCCTTGTGGGGGAGGTTGAGCATCATGAGCTCGCTGTCGGCGTCCGCGTAGGTGAGCTCGATCTTGAACAGGAAGCGGTCGAGCTGGCCCTCCGGGAGCGGATACACGCCCTCGTGCTCGAACGGGTTCTGTGTCGCGATGACGAGGAAGGGGTCCGGGAGCTTGTGCGCCTTGCCGTCGACCGTGACCTGGCGCTCCTGCATCGGCTCGAACAGGGCAGCCTGGGTGCGCGGCATCGTGCGGTTGATCTCGTCCGCGAGGAGCACGTTCGTGAACACGGCGCCCGGCATGAACACGTGCTCGCCGGCGCGGATCGTGTTGACGCCGTTGAGCTCGCTCGGCGACGTGTCGGGCGTGAACTGGATGCGCTTGAAGGACGCGCCGAGCATGTGCGCGACGGCGCGCGCGATGAGCGTCTTCGCGCTGCCGGGAGGGCCTTCGATCAGCACGTGCCCGTGTGACACGGCGGCGATGAGGAGCAGCTCGACGGTGCGGTCCTGGCCGATGACAACCTTTGAGACCTCACGCTTGGCCCGCTCTCGCAGGTCCGCGAGGTCGTCGTACTTCTCCTCCATCATCAGCGCCACAGGGATTGGTCCTTTCGCGGTAAGGGCTGGTTGTTCTTCCCGGTTCGTTCTCTTGGCCATCGCGGCCAGTGCGCTTATCGGCAGCTATCCTGCAAACCTGAAGACACATACGGGGGCGACCAGGTCTCGACGTGGTCGGTTCTCCGGCAGAGCTGCGAGCCGAGGTCGCCGGTTGGCCTCGTAAATCCACCGGCACCAAAGCAAGTGCGAACAAGAACGAACTCGCACTCGCCGCCTAGCACTAGCTAGGTAAGGCGACGCCGACCCGGATTCGGCCCGAGATCCGGGAGCCGGCGCCAACGATCGGGCTCGGCGCCGAGGGAGAGCCAATCGCCCGGAGCGCGACTCTTCAGGATGGCTGGCCCGTCGGTTGGTCGTCCGCGAACCGGCCGCCGGGCGAGATCAAGCGCGGACTACGCTCGTAGATGCCCTGTTCGGTGCGGCCGCGGACGCGGGTTCGATTCCCGCCGCCTCCATGAAATCGCGATTAGCAGGGAAAACGTTCCGAGACGGGGGGAATGGATTCGGAAGGGTCATTCCCTGTCGTCGTCCGCGGCGAAGGTCTGAAGCTGGGACGACTCCAAGCTGAACGTCCCAGTCGGTGTAGGTGTCAGCGGTCGTGCTGATCGACGCATGCCCAAGAAGCGCCTGAACAGCCTTCAGGTTGCCGGTGGCGTCCAAAACACAGTGCCCGGCGGTGTATGTAGCGGGTGCGGTGCATCTTCGCTCCGGAGGTCTGGCCTGAGGCGACGAGACCGGCGTTCCTGGCATCGGTACGACCAGTCGCGGGCACCGTGAGCACCCAGGTGAGGCTTCTCGGGGAATCGGTCGAGCCTCACCTGCCGCCGTCCATGCTCGCCCGGACGGCCGAACGGGACCGTCCTCTGGCCGCATGACCATGCCCACTGCCGCTGAGATAACTCATTCAGCGGTTCGAGTGTCGCCAGCTTCACCGTCCCGCGCGCGACTGCGCCGGGCTCAATCGGACGAAGCCGCGCATCCAGCTTCTAGTGTCGGATCAGCTGGCGGCTCGTGCCGACCAGATCAGCAGATCGAAGATCCGCACCTCGGTGAGGTCGTGGCCTCGTCTCACGAGCTCCCGCCGAGTCGCGCGCAGCGCCCTGCGATTGAGGTCGAGGTCGCGTTTGTAGCCGCGAACAAGCGCGATCGCGCGTTCTCCGAACTGAGCGTCTGCTCCGAGGTCATCGACGGCCAGGTACGTCTGGACGACGCTGTCGAGCATGGGGACGAGCGCGGGGCGCTTCGGATGAAGAGCCTTCGTCATCTTCGAGAGACCGATCCCGCGGATGTCTGCGAACGCGTCGAAAAGTTGCCTCAATGGCTGCCAGGGCACCAGCCCTTCTGTCCCGGCCAGCGAGGCACCGGAAGCAAGCGCCTGCAGCGCGAGTTCGATCGCCCGGCGGCGCTCGAGGGTGGCCGCGATTTCAGCCGCCGAAATGCGAGCGCCTCCGCGGTTCGCCAACCTCAAGTCAGACTCATCGAACGAGGACGAGGCATCGCCGGCCTCGAAGCGCCATGACTCGAGGTATCCCCTCACGACCTGCAGGGGATCGTGGATCTCGATCTCGTCCCGGAGGCTGACTGGCGTGGTCGATCTCGTCTTCACACAGGCAGGCTAGGCGGGCCCAGGGGCGTGCGCGGAGAGAAGTCGACCTCTCTCCGAGCGCGAACGTCCTCTTTGTGGGGGGATGGGCGAGTGGCGTCGTGAAAACCGACGACGGCGGCCGGAGCTGGTCGAAGCTGCGTCTCGACACGCGTGACGTTGGGATCATCGAGATCGCTCCCACACGTCCACAGACCGTCTACGCGGGTGGTGGCGACGGCCTCCGGAAGAGCATGGACGGCGGCGCGACATGGCAGCGCCTGCCGCTTCGCCCGTACCGGTAGCGGGCCCCGAAGCAGGCCCCGACCCGACGAACTCGTCCGCGGGGGTGGGGTGCCGTCGTACCTTCCCATTCCGCGTGCGTGCGCGCGAGAGGCTGTGGCGGGCACGCGCGAGTGAGGGGTCCCCGACCAGGCCCGCGCCTCGCATCACGGTCGCGCGGGCGGGGGTACCCTCACACCTCTTCTATTTCTATCCGCGTGCGCGCGCGTGCGGCGCGAGGTGTGAGCGCGGAGACTCGGCGAGGCGCGCATGGCTAACACCGTGGCCTCCCCGCGGAAACGGACGTCGCGGCCTGTCACGACGTGGCGGCCGGGACGACCGCGCTCATCACGCAGTTGCCCTTGCCCTTGGAGCGCTCGTAGCTGAACCCGAGCCGCTCGTACATGGTCCGGGTGGCGTTGTAGAGGAACGATGCCGAGGTCTTCTTGCCCTCGGGCAGGTCGTGCGGGTACGCCTCGACGAGGCCGCCTCCCGCCGCGGCGATCAGCGCCAGCGCACCCCGTACTGCGACCGCGGCCATTCCCGCGCGCCGGTATCCGCGGTCCACGAACAGGCACGTGATCCGGTAGTCCGGCATCCGGGCGACGCCCTGCTCCCACTCCTTGCGGTGGTGGATGTTCGGTAGCTCTGGGACCGTCCCGAACTGGGCCCAGGCGACCGCGACATCACCGTCGAATACCAGCGCCGCGTGCGCACGGCCGGTCTCGACGAGACGCCGCTTGAACTCAGGGTGGCCGAGCGCTCTGCGCTCCTCATCGGAATCCGGGTGGCGGTGGAAGTACGTGCACCAGCAACCGCCCCACACACCGTTGTGCCGCTCGGCCAGATCCGCGAACGCATCCCACGTCCGCATGCTCAGGGGTTCGATCCGGTAGCCGTCCACCATGAGGGTGCCCATGCGCAAACGGTATCGGCTGGTTGACACCCCCGCCGCGTGGGTATGTGAGGCGCGGCAGGTGTGTGTTCAGAGGCTTCTCGTGCCATCTGAGGGCAACATGTGCCCGCCGCTTACGGGCCGGTAGCATTTGAACCCCCGGCGCGTTTTGGTCGGGGTCTCGCTCTTTGGAGGGCTCGCGACTCTCGAGATCTGTCGACAGCGCGACGCCTTCAGCTCGTTCACGCCGTAGACAGACCGTCCGGACCCCTGAACCGTCCCAGGTAGACGCGATAGAGCGTGGCCGTGTCGACCGTGACCTCGAGGTCGATGTCGAACCCGGGATGCTGCAGGCACACCGACACCTCCAAGGGCTCGAGCACCATCCAATAGCGCTTGACCGGATTGCGAAAGTCGAACTTGAGCACAGTTCGGCCGGGGGGAAGCTCCTCGCGATGCACATTGCGGGCAATCCAGACGATCAAGAGGTCGGGGTCGAGCTCCGAGCACCCCATCGCTGCCAGCGGGCAACAAACCTACAAGGCTGACGTACGCCGGGGTGAAGAGGACCTGCGAGCATCGCCTCCACCGACGTCGCTGAGTCGACGCGCAACCCGATGGGTTGCGCCATGCGAAGAAGGAGGCGGATGCTCGACTTGCGGAGACCGTTTCGCGCAGCGCTCTGCGTCGCCCTCGTCATCGGGGCGGCCGTGTCGCTCGCCTGGGCGCCCAACGCGCTGGCCCATGCGGAGCTCGAGTCGTCGACGCCGGCGAGTGAGGCGGTGCTTCGTCCTGCGCCGAGCCAGGTCGTGCTCCGCTTCAGCGAGCCGGTCGAGACCGCGTTCGCCTCCGTCCGGGTCTTCGACGGCAGCGCGCGGCGGGTCGACGACGGGAGGACGACCAGGCCGGACCCGGATGTCCTCGCCGTCGGCCTGCTGCCCGATCTGCCGCGCGGCACGTACACCGTCTCCTGGCACGTCGTGTCCGAGGACTCGCATCCGCTCAGCGGCGCGTTCGTCTTCCATGTCGGTGAGCCCGGCGTCGACGGTGCAGGTGTCGTCGATCAGGCGCTCGACGGCCGCGCGGGGTCGGGGGCGGTCGACACCGCGTTCTGGCTCGTCCGCTTCCTGAGCTTGACGCTCCTCCTGCTCGGGGTCGGCGGCGCGATCGCCCTGGCGGTCGTGCTCACCGGCGAGGATCCGCGGGTCCGCAGGCCGCTGTGGGTCGTCCTCGCCCTCGCATCCGCGCTCCTGGCCCTCACCGCGCTCGCGGGCATCGGGCTCGAGGGCGCGAAAGCGACGGGGCTCGGACTCGACGCCGCCGTGAGGCCCTCGCTGGTACGCGACGTTCTCGACACGCGGTTCGGCGAGGTGTGGCTCGTACGGGCGGTGCTGGCCGCTCTCCTCGCGCTCGTCGCCGTGCTCGCCGCGAGGCGCTCCGCGGAGAGTCGCGTGCTCGGGTGGTCCGCGGTCGCCCTCGGCGCCGTCATCGCCGCGACGCCGGCGCTCTCGGGGCACGCGCGGGCCGACGGGGGCCTCGCGGTCGCGAGCGACTGGGCGCACGTGCTCGCCGGGGCGGCCTGGGCCGGAGGGCTGGCGTTCCTGCTCGTGGCGCTGTTGCGGGGCGGCGGCGAGCGATGGGGGATCGCCATGAGGAGCGTCCCGCGGTTCTCGGCGCTCGCCGTCGCAGCGATCGCGCTGCTGCTCGTCGCAGGCGTCGTCAACGGGCTCTACGAGGTCGGCTCGTGGAGCGGGCTCTGGGAGACGACGTACGGCCGTCTGCTCCTCGTCAAGGTCGCGCTCGTCGTGCCCATCCTCGGGCTGGGCCTGTTCAACAACCGCGTCTCGACGCCGAGGCTACGGGATGGCGTCACCTCGGCGCTCGAGCGGAGGCGGTTCCTCGTGTCGACCGGCGCCGAGCTCGTCATCGCGCTGGTGGTCGTAGGAGTGACGGCCGCCCTCGTCGCCGAGCCGCCCGCGAACGCGCAGCCCGCCGCTCAGGCGCGATCCGTCACCCGCGACGCCTTTGCCCACCCCTTCGCGGTCGAGGTCGTCGTCGACCCGGCCCGGACCGGCTCGAACGCGATCCACGTGCACCTCGTGAACCACCTGACCGGCCGGCCGGCGAAGGCGGCCGAGGTCGGCGTGAGCGCCTCGCTGCCCGCGGCGGGGCTCGGGCCCACACGGCTCGAGACGGCGCCGGCCGGCCCCGGCGAGACCGTCGTGCCCGCGGCGAGGTTTCCGCTCGCCGGTCTCTGGACGCTCCGCCTCGACATCCGGGGAGGCCCGTCCGGCCGGAGCAGCACCGAAGTCACCGTCCCCATCGCGGACGACACCTAGGAGACGCGGGCACATCTCTATGACCCGTGCGGGTCAGAGGAGGACGTGCTCGAGCACTGCGTCCAGGGGCCGCGGGACCCGGGAGAGGTCGAGCGCCTCGACGAGCAGGCGCCCGTAGCGGATCTTCCTGTTCGTCATGAAACCGCGGAGCTGCTGCTCGTGAGGCCGTCTTCCGATGCGCCTCCTGCTTCTGGTAGGTACGGAACGACCGGAGCTCGCCCTGCGCGGCGAGGACGCGCTCGACGGTCTCGGCGCCGAGCGCGCGGACCAGCTCGTCCTCGAGATCGGCGTCGCACACGTAGAAGCCGAGGCGCTCCATGTCTTCGCGCGTGAGGTCCGAGCCGAGCCCGGCGCGCTCGAGCGCCCGGCGGAAGGCGTGCTCCTCGCCCGCGTCGCACAGCCCTGCCAGCCGCACGCCCCGCTTCGCGCGCCCCAGCCGTCCGAGGAACGACCCGACCGCCTGCGCGCCGCCGATCGCCACGACGGAGACGCCCTCAGCGTCGAGGTTGTGCCGCCGCCGCTCCGCGAGCGCTTCGAGCGCCGCCTGGTCGCTCGGACCTTCCACCAGCACGACGGCGCGTGGATCGGCGGGCAGATGGGACAGGTCGCGCATGACGAGAGCGTAGGTGTGTAGAGGACGGCGGGGCCGAACGCTTGACGAGCGGGCGGCCGAGCGAGCACCCTAGACCTCAGCTGCCGTGCTCCGTCTTCTCGTCGTCCCGCTCGCACTCGTCGCCCTCCACGGATTCGACTCGGAGGCCAAGCCGTTGCCGGCGCCCCTCCGTGCGAGCCTCGCGGGCGGCTTCTGGCAGCCCGGATGCCCGGTGCCCATGTCCGATCTCCGTCTCCTGACGGTGACCCACTGGGGCTTCGACGGCCGCGCGCACACGGGCCAGCTCGTCGTGAACCGCGACGTCGCCGCGCCGCTCGCGAAGGTGTTCAGGCGGCTGTACCGGCTGCGCTTCCCGATCCGGCACATGGAGCTCGGCGATCTGTACGGGCCGAAGCGCGCACGCCCGGTGGACGGCGACGTCACCGGGTCGTTCCACTGCCGCCGCGCGGTCCCGTCCCCCTGCGGCAGCGGCAGCGGCAACTGGTCGAACCACGCGTACGGGCACGCTGTCGACCTGAACCCGAAGGAGAACCCCTACGTCGGGTGCGGCGCGGTCTACGACCCGCGGAGTCGGCCGTACGTCGACCGCACGCCGCTCCGCAAGGGCATGGTGACGCCGGAGGTCGTGCGGGCGTTCCGCTCGATCGGCTGGGGCTGGGGCGGCGACTGGACGGGCTCGACGAAGGACTACATGCACTTCTCCACGACCGGCCGCTGAGGCCGGAGGAGCGCAGCCGGGTTCAGCCGCCACGCTTGAGCAGCTCCGGGACGAGTGCGTCGGCGTCCGAGGCGACGGTGACGTGGATCGCGGCGGGCTCGCGGGCCCAGGCGATCAGCCCGCGGGCCGTCAGGTCGTCCAGCACGAACTGGAACGCCTGGGCCTGCGCGCCCGACTCGTACCGGCGCCTGACGTCGAACGCGTACCCGGTCGTGTGGAGCGAGTAGCGCTGGGCGGCCTCCGGGTTCGTCGCGCGGAGCAGGCTCTGGTACTCGTCGTCGCGCACCGCGCTCGTCACCTGCAGCGGTTGCGACGCGCCGCCGATCGCCTGCACGCGAGAGCCGACGTAGACGAGCAGCGCGAGGGCCTCCTTGCGGAGCCCCCGGTAGAGATCGCGTGGCCGCCCGAGTTGTGACGCCAGCTCGCCCATGGAGGGATCGACCGTGAACCCGAGACGCTCGGGGTCCTCGGGCAGCGGCTGGAGCACGACGTCGTCCCAGGCTCGCTGGAGGTCGGCGCCGTCCGCGAAGCGGTCGGTCTCGGAGGGCGGGTGGAGCGCCTCCTCCGCGCTCGCCTTCGCGCCGTGCATCAGGTCGAGCTCCTGGAGGCGGTCGAAGTCGTCGCGGTACAGCCGCATGATCTCCGCCGCCGCGAGGACGCGCCAGTAGTACGTCGGTGAGTCGTCTCCCAGGCGCGAGAGGAGCCGATGCGCCGCCGCGTGCCAGTCGGGCGCAGTGTCGAAGAAGACGCGCGCCCACGAGAGGTCGTTCTCGTCCACCAGCTCCGGCACAGGCGTCTCCGTTCCCGAGCCCGTGTAGGCGCGGAGCACGTTCGTGAGGTTGCCGATGCCCATGTGGTACGAGACGACGGCCAGATCCTCCCGGCCGAGCCTCTCGAACGCCCTCGACAGGTAGCGGACGGTGCCGGCGAGGGCCTGCGCGGGATCGAAGCGGGCGTCGATCGCGCGCCGCTCCGCGCGGAGGCGCTCCGCCCGGGCGAGGTCCCCGCGGCGCTCCGCGCCCGCGATCCGGACCGTCAGCGCGCGGCTCCGGTCGAGGTCGACGGGCATCCCCAGGAAGCTCTGCGCGGTCTCGGCGAGGATCTGCGTGAGGCCCGAGGCGGCCTCGGGGTCGTCGCCTGCGATGACGTCGGGCCGGCCGCCGCTCTCGAGGAACACGATCGCCTCCAGGAGGTCCGCGTCGATCTCGGTGCCCTCGACGGCGGCTTCGACGAGCGGGCGGAACGCTTCCACCCGCCGCGCGGTCGCCAGCACGCCGCCGGGCGACCTCTCGTACAGCGGATGGCTCAGGCCGAACGCCGCCGTGCGCTCGAGCTCGTCCTCCTGGGACGGCTCGTAGGCGAGGACGTCGGTCGAGGGGAGCTGGTCGCGAGGGACGAGCAGCGCGTTGCCGCCGTCGTCGCCCGACGAGCGGACGAGCACGGCGACCCCGACCGCCAGGGCGACGGCCACGAGGGCTCCGGCGAGGACGAGCAGGCGCCCCCGGTGGGAGCGCCGCTCGGACGGGGAGGGCCGACGCCAGGGGAGGCTGCTCATCACGGGATGCTCGCACGCGCCCGCACTCCGCCGAACGGAGATGATTGCGTCTTGCCTGCGGACGTGACGATCAGGGAGCTCACGAGCGACGACCTCCCGTTCCTCCGGGAGATGCTGTACGCGGCGCTCGCATGGCGGCCGAATCCCGAGCTGCCGCCCTTCGAGGTCGTCATGGACCACCCGCAGCTCGTCATCTTCCACGCAGGTTGGGGTCGAGAGGGGGATGCCGGGCTCGTCGCGGAGGAGGGGGGCTGGCGCATCGGCGCGGTGTGGTGGCGCTTCTTCACCGATGCCGAGCACGGCGAGGGCTTCGTCGAGGAGTCCACGCCGGAGCTCGCGATCGCCGTCCTCGACGGCTACCGGGGACGCGGCGTCGGCCGTGCGCTCATGCTGGCGATGCACGACCTCGGTCGGAGCCGGGGGATCCGCAGGGTCTCCCTCACCGTGGACGCGGAGAACCCGGCGAAACGGCTGTACGCGGCCCTCGGGTACGTCGACCACGAGCCGGGTGACGACCTCGGGCGGATGGTGCTAGAGCTGGACGACGGCCGTGGCTGACCCCTTACGCCCGGACCCGGAGGAGCCCCCGCTGGAGCGGCTCGTCCCCCGTCCGTCCGTGGGCAGGACGTTCGGCACCACCTACCGCGTCCGGCTCTCCGACACGGACGCGCTGGGCCGTCTGCGGCTCGACGCGGTCGCCCGCTACCTCCAGGACGCCGCGACGGACGACGTGGACGAGACCGGCTGGGGCGCCCCGGAGCATCTCTGGGTGCTCCGCGCGATCCGCATCGACGTGCCCGCGCCGTTCCTGCGCGACACGAGCGTCGAGATCGTCACGTGGGGGAGCTCGTTCTCGTCGCTCGCGGCCGGCCGGCGGTGGTCGCTCGCGGGAGACGCCGGGGGCTCGATCGAGGTGGACAGCGTCTGGGTCCATCTCGGGCCGGACGCGCGCCCGGCCCGGATCGGCGACGGGTTCGACGACTACGCGCAGGCGGCCGTGGGCCGGGCCGCCTCGACGCGGCTCACGCTGCGAGGGCCCGTCCGTCGACGCGCCCCGGGTGTCGTGGCCGCTCAGGGCGACCGACGTCGACCTGATGGGCCACGTGAACAACGCGGCGTACTGGAGTGCCGTCGAGCATCGCCTGCCGGGGCGCGGCCCCGATCCTCGCCGCCCGGCACGTGCGCGCCTCGACTACCGCCACCCGCTCGATCTCGAGGAGCGCGTCGAGCTCGCCGAGGCCTGGAGCGGGGACCGGTACGAGGTCGGGTTCGTCGTGGGCGAGACCGTGAAGGCGGTCGCGTGCGTGGAGGCGATCCTCTAGCTCACGGCGTCCGGAGGTCGCGGCGCTCGACGAGCAGCGCGCCCGCGAGGAGGATCGCGACGGCGGCGGCGATCACGACCGCGGCCCCCCACGGGTCGGCGCCGCCTTGCAGCGGGGACGAGCCGACCAGCCAGAACGGGGAGACGAAGCGGAACGGGTCGAGCCAGCCCGCGATCCGCGTGCAGCCCGTTGACGAGGTAGCCGGCCGCGGCGAGGCCGACGGGCACGCCGATGGCGAGCGCACGACTCGCCGTCGCGGCGCCGACCGCGAGCGCGAGCCAGCCGTGCAGGAGCCCGAGCGCGGCGAGAGACGCGACGGCCGCCGCGATGTTCCTCGTGGAGAGGTCGAGGCCGAGGAGCGGGTCGAGGACGAGCATCGCGACACCGGCGGCGGCGCACAGGACGAGCACCTCGGTCCCGACCGCGAGGCTCTTCGCGAGCACCGCATTTCGTCGCCGGATCGGATACGAGAGCAGGAGCTCGAGCCGGCCCGCGTCCTCCTCGCCCGCGAACGTCCGCGCGCCCGAGCCGATCGCGAGCACGAGGACGAAGAGCGGCAGCATGAAGCTGAAGAGCTCCGCGTCGAGATAGCCCGGGCCCGAGGTGATGCTGCTCCCCTCGGCGATGCCGAAGAGCGACTTGAGCACCTCGGGGTAGCTCGCGAGCGAGCTCGTCGAGCTCGGGCGAGCCCTCGATCGAGGGGAAGATCGCCGCGATCAGCCCGACGTAGGCGACGACGCCGAGACACCAGGCGACGAGCGCGCGGCGGTGGTCGAGCAGCCCGCGGCGGAAGAGCTCAGCGGCCGTCGTCGTTCCTCCCGGTACAGCTCGAGGAAGATCTCCTCGAGATCGGCGGGCTGGGAGACGAGGTCGACCACCTCGTGGCGCGCCGCCGCCTTCACGACGGCGTCCATCGCCGTCTCGGGCGCCGAGAGGCGGACGTGCGGCCCGTCGCCGACGTGACGCGCACGCCGTCGAGCCGCGGCCAGCTCGGCTGCGTCGACCGGCGCTCCGAAGGTGATCGAGACGTGCCGGAGCGAGCGCTCGCGGAGGCTCTCGACGGCGTCCACGTCGACGAGGCGACCCGTTCGGATGATCCCGACGCGGTCCGCCACGTGCTGCACCTCGTCGAGCGAGTGCGAGGAGAGGAACACCGTGCGCCCGTCCGTCGCCGTCTCGCGCAGCAGCGCGCGGACCTCCGCCTGGAGCAGCGGGTCGAGCCCGGAGGTCGGCTCGTCGAGGACGACGACTCGCGGCCGGTGCATGAACGCCTGCACGATCCCGAGCTTCTGGCGGTTGCCCTTCGAGAGCTGGCGGATCGGCCGGTCGAGGACGACGTCCAGGCGCTCGCACAGCTCGTCCCGCAGCCGCGCGTCGACGCCCCCGCGGAGACGTGCGAGCGACTCGAGCTGCTCGCGGCCGGTCAGGCGGTCGGCCAGGCGGAGGTCGCCGGGGAGGTAGCCGGCGAGCCCTGCGAGCCGCGACGCCGTTCGTCCGCGTGTCCAGCCCGTGGACGGACGCGCGGCCGGACGTCGGGCGGATGAGGCCCGAGGAGGAGCCGGATCGTGGTCGACTTCCCGGCGCCGTTGGGGCCGAGGTAGCCGAAGACCTCGCCCTGCTCGACGCGGAGGTCGAGGTCGACGAGCGCTCGCACGCCGCCTCCGTACGTCTTGGACAGCCCGATGGTCTCCACCGCGGGCGTGTCGGCCATGCGGCGATCTCGTAGTCGCGCGTCGCTCTCAGGCGGCTCTCAGGTCGGCGAGCTAGCCTCGCGGACATGGACGACGAGGCCCGTCTCAGCCGACGCGAGTCGCTGGTCAAGCTGGGCGGGCTGCTCGCGGGAGCGGCCGCGGTCACCGGCATCGAGATCGCGGACTCGGCGGGCGCGACGGACGCGGCCTTCGGCGGCTCCGGCCCGGCTGGCGTGGCGTCCGGCGCCGTCGCGTGCGTCCTGGCTCCCGAGCAGACGGAGGGCCCGTACTACCTCGACGACCAGAAGGTCCGCCGCAACATCACCGAGGGAAGCCGGGGACGCCGATGATCCTGCCGGCTCACCGTCGTCGACGCATCGAGCTGCCGTCCGCTCAGGGGCGCGGTGGTGGACGTCTGGCACTGCGACGCGGGCGGCGCGTACTCGGGCGTCCAGGGCTCGAGCGGCACGTTCCTCCGCGGCATCCAGCGCACCGACGCGAAGGGGCTCGCGACGTTCAGGACGATCTATCCCGGCTGGTATCCGGGTCGTACCGTGCACGTCCACGTGAAGGTCGCCCTCGGCGGCAACGTCGTGCACACGGGGCAGCTCTACTTCCCGGACGCGGTGACCGACGCCGTGTACCGGCGCGCTCCGTACAACCGCCGGCCGAACCGCGACCCGCGAAACCCGGGCGACAGCATCTACCGGAACGGCGGCAAGCGCTCGACGCTCAGGCTCGGGAGGAGCTCTTCGGGGTACGTCGCGTCGATCACGATGGGCGTGCTCCGCTCGTAGCTGCCCGCCCTGCCCGGCCGCCGCCCGACCGGAACCGTGCGGTTTCACCTAAAACTTAGGTTCCGCTGCTTTCGTATATCCCCACATCCGACCGAGAAAAGGGGGCCCAGTGACCGTCGAGAGCACCGGCCAGGCCGGTCCGAAGCCGGAAGAGGCACGGGAGCAGCTCGAGCAGGCGCTCTTCGAGATACGGCGGGTGATCGCGGGCCAGGATGCGATGCTCGAGCGCGTGCTCGTGTGCCTGCTC
Organism: uncultured Actinomycetes bacterium; assembly: GCA_963750595.1. Lineage (GTDB taxonomy): Bacteria > Actinomycetota > Thermoleophilia > Gaiellales > Gaiellaceae > GMQP-bins7. The sequence continues at coordinate 106,660 of CAVVRG010000007.1, forward strand.
GCGCACGGGCATCTCCTGATCGAGGGCGTGCCGGGCCTCGCGAAGACCCTGACCGTCAAGACGACGGCCGGGGTCCTGGGCGGCACGTTCGCCAGGGTGCAGTTCACGCCCGATCTCGTGCCCTCCGACCTGGTCGGGACGCGCATCTACCGCGCCGGCGACGCGACCTTCGACACCGAGCTCGGCCCCGTCTTCTGCAACTTCCTGCTAGCGGACGAGATCAACCGCGCGCCGGCCAAGGTCCAGTCCGCGCTCCTCGAGGTGATGCAGGAGCGGCAGGTCACGATCGGGCACGACACCCATCCCGTACCCGACCCGTTCCTCGTGATGGCGACGCAGAACCCGATCGAGTCCGAGGGGACATACCCGCTGCCCGAGGCGCAGGTCGACCGCTTCATGCTCAAGGTCGTGATCGGCTACCCGCAGCACGACGAGGAGCTCACCGTAGTCCAGCGCCAGCTCGTCGACTCCTCCCGAGCTGCGCCAGGTGCTCTCGCTCGACGACCTGCAGGCGTTGCAGCGCGCGGTCTACGACATCTACGTCGACCCCTCGCTGGTCAGCTACGCGGTGGCGCTCGCCACGGCGACGCGCGAGCCCGCCGAGCACGGCCTCGCCGACCTGGCGCCGTACATCTCGTACGGGGCGAGCCCGAGAGGGCCGATCAGCCTCGTGCAGGCGACGCGCGCGCTCGCGCTCATCCGCGGCCGCGAGTACGCGATCGTGGACGACCTCCAGGCCCTGGTGCGGGACGCCATGCGGCACCGCCTCGTCCTCTCGTACCAGGCGCTGGCCGAGGAGGTGAGCCCGGACGCCATCCTCGACCGCGTCGTCGCTGCCGTGCCAGTCCCGCAGCTCGACCTCCAGCACGTGACCGCCGCATGACCGGCGCTCGAGCCCACCTCTTGTCGAAGGCGCGCGGCGCATGAGCAACGCTCGCCTCCGGCTGGCGTTCGCGGGGGAGACCATGGTTCCCCAGGCTCTTTCGCGATCGGAGTGCGCGCGAGCGCACTTCGATCTTGCGAGAGGAACGCGCGTCCACTTCTTCCCGAGAGCGTTGCGGTTCCCCACGCCCCTCCCCGCTCATGCGCCACGGAGTGGCGCATGAGCTCCGCGAGCGCGCTCCTCGCGCAGCCGACTCCGGTCAGGCCGGGGCCGGGACCGATGGCCGAGGGGCTGCTGCGCGCGCTCGACGTGGCGATCGGAAGGCGGATGGAGGGTCTGCTCGCGGGAGACTTCCGCTCGAACCACCTCGGGGCGGGGTCCGAGCTCGCCATGGTGCGACCGTACGAGCCCGGAGACGACGTCCGGCGCATCGACTGGGCCGTGACCGCGCGCACGAACGAGACCCACGTGCGCGTCGACCTCGCCGAGCGCGTCCTCGTGTCGTGGCTCGTGCTGGACTCGTCCCCGTCGATGCAGTTCGGGACCGCCGACCGGCGGAAGGCCGACGTGGCCGAAGGCGTCGCGATCGCGATCGGTCACCTCGCAACGCGCCGCGGCAACCGGCTGGGGGTCGTCACCTTCGGCGACGAGAGCACCTACGCGCTGCCGCCCCGCCAGGGCCGGGTCGCGCTGCTCGGACTGCTCGGAGCGCTGCGGGAGGCACGCCCGGGGCCGGGCACCGGCGCCCCGTCGCTCGACGCCGCGCTCGCCCGTGCGGGGAGCCTCGCCCATCAGCGGTCGCTGGCTGTGGTCGTATCCGACTTCCGCGGGCCGCGGGAGTGGCGCGGGCCGCTGCTCGAGCTCGCGGGGCGACACGACGTCGTCGCGGTCGAGATCCGCGACCCGCGCGAGCAGGAGCTCCCCAACGTCGGGCAGCTCTGGCTCGTCGACCCGGAGACCGGCCGTCAGCTGCACGTCAACACGCGCAGCCGGAAGCTCCGGGAGCGGTTCGCGGTGGCCGCGTCGGCCGAGCGCGCGCAGGTGGCGCGGATCTTCGCCGCCGCCGGCGTCCGCCACGTGGTGCTCACGACGTCGGGGGACTGGCTGCGTGCGCTCGTCGTGTTCCTGCGCCGGAGCCGCGGATGAGCTTCGGCTGGCCGATCGCGCTCGTCGGGCTCGTGGCGATACCGCTGCTCGTCGCGCTCTGGGTCTGGAACGACGGGCGCCGCAAGGCGTCGCAGGCGGCGTTCGGGAACCCCGACCTGCTCCCCAACGTCGTCGACCGCGAGCCTGGCCGGATCCGCTACGTCCCGCTCGTCCTGCTCCTCGTCGGCCTCGGGATGATGATCCTCGGGGTCGCTCGTCCGCACGCGATGGTGAGCGTGCCGCGCGAGGAGGCCACGGTCGTGCTCGCGCTCGACGTCTCGCGCTCGATGAAGGCCGAGGACGTGGAGCCGACACGACTCGACGCGGCGCGGGCGGCGGCGAAGGCGTTCCTCGCGGAGGTGCCCGAGAAGTACCGTGTCGGCGTGGTCTCGTTCGCCACGCGGGCAGCCGTCGGCGTCCCGCCGACGGAGGACCGGGAGCTCGTCCACGCGGCCCTCGACTCGCTCGCGCCCGGCGAGGGAACCGCGATCGGGGACGCCGTCGCCCTCGGGGTGCAGCTCGGACGAACGGAGCGAGAAGTCACGGAGCGCATTCCGCGATCGGTTCTCCTCATTTCCGACGGCGCCCAGGACGGAGGGCGGATCGAGCCGTCGGCGGCGATCGAGGAGGCCAAGAAGCAGGGAGTGCCGGTGTACACGGTGCTCGTCGGCACTTCGGACGGCGTCGTCGAGGAGGAGCTCACGGGCGGGTACAAGCGGATCATCCGCGTGCCGCCGAACCCGGAGACCCTCGAGCAGATCGCCGCCGGGACCGGTGGCGAGTTCTTCGCGGCGCTCGACGCCGAGCAGCTCCGCACCGTCTACGAGAACCTCGGCTCACGGCTCGGCACCCGCGACGAGAGCCGCGAGATCACCGACGTGTTCTCCGCGGGCGCGGTCGCGTTCCTGCTCGTGGGAGGAGCGCTCTCGGCGTTCCTGTTCCGGCGGGTGCCGTGACGGCTGCCCTGCGTGCCCTGGCGCTCGTCGCGACGCTCGCGGCAGCCCTCGTCGCCGCCCTTCCCGCCGGCGCGGCGGACGAGTGTGACGGGCTGATGGTCTGCGTGCCGGTTGCGGGGCCCTGGGTCGTGGTGTCGACGAGCGGCGTCGTCCCGCGCAAGCAGGTCGAGTACCAGGTCACGTGCCCGCGCGGCCACGTCGCCGGCGGCCTCGACGCACGGCTCAGCCGTCGCGCGATCGACGTCTCGTTCCTCGGGACGCTCGGGAGCCCGGTGAACCCGGGCATCTCGACCTCGCGCTCGACCGTGTTCGTCGCCGCGTACGTCGGCAGCGGCGCGGCGAACGCGACCTTCCGCCCGTTCGTCGGCTGCGTTCCCGCCACGGGCGGCGGCGGGCGCGTCCCGACCTCCGCCTCCGCCTTCGAGCCGGGACGCCCCACGGTACGGCGCGTTCGCACGGTTCGCGTGCGGCCCGGGACCGCGACGGTCGTCCAGGGCTGCGCTGCAGGAGAGCGCCTCGTCGGCGCGGCGCACGCGATCGGCTTCTACACGCCGCGCCCGCCCGACGCGAGCCTCGTCTCGAGCGTCACCGACACGCGCGCGGTCCGAGGCGGACGGGTCAGCGTCACGGTGCGCGGCGACGCGGAGATCGGCAACGTGCGGGCGGTCGTCCAGGTCCAGGCCGTGTGCTCGAGGGTGGCGTGATGAGCTTCCAGAGCCCGTGGTTGCTCCTGGCGCTGCCGTTGCTCGGGGTCGCGGCAGCGATCTGGCTCTTCGCCGAGCGGCGCCGCATGCGCTACGCGGTGCAGTTCCCGAACCTCGACGTACTCGCCACCGTCGTCTCGGGCCGTTCGTGGCTCAGGCTCGTCCCGCCGGCGCTCTTCGGCCTCGCGCTCGCGTGCCTCCTTGTCGCCCTTGCCCGCCCCCAGGTCTCGCGAACCTTCCTGAAGGAGCGCGCCACCGTCATCCTCGTGATCGACACCTCGCGCTCCATGCAGGCGGAGGACGTGCCGCCGACGAGGCTCGCGGCGGCGCAGGCGGCGGTGCGCTCGTTCCTCGACCAAGTGCCGGACAAGCTCCGCGTCGGGCTCGTGGTCTTCGCGGGGGAGGCGCAGGTCGCGACCCCGCCCACGCAGGACCACGACCTCGTACGCACGGCCATCGACGAGATCGACTCGTTCCTCATCTACGGCGGCACCGCGATCGGCGACGCCCTCCAGACCGCCGTCGAGATGGGAAAGCGGGTGGAGGACGAGGAACCTCCGGACGGCGAGGAAGTCGTCCTGCGGACTCCGGTTCCAGTGAGCGACACGCGCACGCTGGCACAGGCTGGTGGCATGGAGGAGGACGAGGAGGACAGCCCGGTCTCGATTCTGTTCCTGTCCGACGGTGCGCAGACGCGGGGAATCCTCCAGCCGGCGGAGGGCGCCGCGCTCGCCAAGGATGCGGGCTTCCCCGTCTACACCGTCGCGCTCGGCACCCCGAGCGGGACGATCGAGCGCGGGCCGTTCGGGTTCGGTGGCACGGAGCAACGGATCCCGGTTCCTCCCGACCCGGAGACGCTGCGTGCGATCGCCGAGGCGACGGGCGGCGAGTTCACCGAGGCACGGACCGCGAACGCGCTCGAGGGCGCGTATGAGAACCTGGGCTCCAAGCTCGGGCGCGAGCCGGGGGAGAGTGAAGTGACGTTCCTGCTCGTCGCCGCGGCCGCCCTGCTGCTCGTCGCCGCCGGTGTCTTCTCGGCGTTCGTCTCGCCCCGGCTCCCCTGATCGACGCGGACGAGCCCTCGCGACGACCGCTCGCGTGAGCGAGCGGTCGTCTTTGCGCAGGACAGGACGCGGGCGTGCGCGGCGCGTGAGCGGCGGCGCAGATCTCAGCGAACCGTCAGACCGCGACGATGGTGAAGCCCAGGTCCGCCTTGTCGTCCCGGCCGGCCGGGTGGATGGTTACGCGGAACACGCCCCCACCGATCGGCTCGACGTCCGCGTAGGCGTCGTTGAGCGCGCTCCCGACCGCGCTCGACGCGGCGTTCCCGGCGAACCGCACCTCGAAGACCCCGGCCTCCGCACGGCGGGCGAGCACCGCCTTGCCGTTGCAGTTGAACTTCCGCGTGAAGAGGCTCCCGGCGCTCGTGAACTTGTCCGGGAAGTTGGCCATGCCCTTGCTCGGATCGCCCGTCACCGCTGCGATACCCCGTACCGCGCCGTTCGTGCAGCGCTGCTGCGCCGCGGACGGGGCCTGGATGCGCTCGCCCACGGCGAAGGCCGAGCCGCCGAGCGCGAAGAAGAGTGCGACGAGCGCGATCGCCGTCGCAGGGCTGAACGTGAGGCGTCTGCCGACTTTCATCAGGATCTCCTTTCGGTCGCTCCCCGTCGACGTCCGGGGCCGCGATAGGTTCCCTCCGATGCCGGACGATATCGCCGAGCCGAGACGGCGGTTCCTGGGCTCGTGGCGCCGTCTCCTCGGAGGAGGCGTCTCGGTGGCCGTGCTCGTCGCGGTGTTCGTGTTCTTCCTCCCGCGGATAGCCGACTACCGCGACGTCTGGGAGGTCATCCGCGAGCTCACCTGGCGGGAGGGGCTGCTCCTCGCCGCAGTGACCGCACTCAACCTCGTTACGTTCGCGCCTCCGTGGATGGCCGCCCTGCCGGGCCTGCACTTCCGTCAGGCCATGGTGCTGACCCAGGCCTCGACGGCGCTCTCGATCGTCTCCCCGGCCGGCGCGGCCGTCGGTGTCGCCGGCTCGTACTCGATGCTCCGGTCGTGGGGGTTCGGCCGAAGCGAGGTGGGGCTCGCGGTCGGCGTCGCCGGGATCTGGAACCAGCTCGTCAACCTCGCGTTCCCGATCGTCGCGCTCGCGCTCCTCACGAGCATCGACGAAAATCACCCGGCGCTGCAAACGGCTGCGGTCGTGGGCGTCGTCGTCCTCGCCGTCGTCCTCGTCGCCTTCGCGCTCGCGCTCTCCGCCCCGCGCCGCGCGCGGAGGATCGGGGACCTGGCGGCGCGCATCGTCGGCCGGGTGCGTGGCGTTTTCCGGCGAGGGCCAGTCGCGTGGGGAGGCGAGGATCTCGCGGACTTCCGGTCGCGGGCGCTCGAGCTCCTTCGGCGTCGATGGCACGTGATCACGGTGGCGACCCTGGTCGGGCACCTGACGGTCTTCCTCCTGCTGCTGACCTGCCTGCGTGTCGTCGGTGTCGGCGGCGCAGAGGTCTCGGTGATCGAGGCCTTCGCGGCGTGGGCGCTCATCCGGGTTCTCGGCGTGATCCCGCTGACCCCAGGCGGCCTGGGGATCGTGGAGCTCGGCCTGAGCGGTGCCCTCGTCGCGTTCGGCGCGTCCAACGCGGACGCGGTCGCGGCGACGCTCCTGTACCGCGCGCTCTCGGTGCTCCCGACGCTGGCCCTCGGGTTGCTCGCCGCCGCCACTTGGCGCACGCACCATCCAGGGGAGCATCTAGACTCCCCCGCGTGACCCTGACGAGGGGCGGGATCACTGCCTCGAGGGACGTGCGTCCTCGGGCAGCCAGAGAGAACAGCCGGCGGAGCGTTCAACGGTGAGAGCCGTGACCTCCGTGCCGGCGTCAGCGACGATCCGGGTCGCGCTGGCCATGCTCCTCACGGCGTCGTTCCTGGCGTTCCTCGTCGCCGGCCGCGCGGACGGCGCTGGCTCGTGGGCGTCGTACCTGGCCCCGGCGTCCGCGTGCCCGGGGTCGACGGATCGGAATGCATCGGCCGCCGTGCAGGAACGGGCCGCCGCGTGCCTCGTCAACTGGGCGAGGGCCCGCGCTCGCGTCTCCCGACTCCGTCGCCCCGCCAAGCTCGGACGGGCCGCGGCCCTGAAGGGGGGCAAGGTCGCCTCGTGCGGCGACTTCTCGCACACGCCGTGCGGAAGCGACCCCCGGGCCTCGGTGCGGGCGGTCGGCTACCGGTACACACGTTTCGGCGAAAACCTCTTCCTCGGGACGTGGGGCACGGTGACAGCGCGGGACGCGGTCGCGGCCTGGCTCGGGTCACCGCCCCACCGCCAGAACATGCTACGTCGGGGGTATCGGCATCTCGGGGCAGCGCTCGTCCGGGCACGGGGGATGCGCCGCGACGGTGACGGCGCGCTCTGGGTCACCGAGTTCGCGACACCTCGCTGAGCACCTCGGCGGGCAGGACTCGCCGCGCGAGCCGGGAACCAGCGCCTGATGAGGGAGGAGAGCCACCTCGACGACATGCGCTCCGCCATCCGCGGAGACTTCGAGCGGCTGGCCGAGCGGCGTGGAGGCCAGGAGCTGATGAGCGTCGCTCCCGATACGGCGCAGCTCGACGCCGCATCCGGGGAGCCTGCCCCGGATCCCGTCGAGCCGACGGGCCTCGAGCCGGCGAACGTGCCCGCGGCCGAGCTAGAGCAGCCGTCCGAGGAGCGTGAGGCCCCGCCTCCGGCCGCCGACGAGCCCGTCGCGGAGGACGATGCCGAGCCCGAGCCGGCCGAGGAAGCGGCCGAGCTCGCAGAGGAGCCCGAGGCTCCCGTGCGCCGCTCGTGGCTCGACCGCCTGCTCGGCCGCTGAGCGAGGCCTTCTCGGTCGCGCCGACGCGTGTCGCGTCCGCTGTAATGCGGGCGTGAAGAAGGCCGAGCGCGACGCGATCATGCGCCAGGGTGTCGTCCTCCCCGAGACGCCGCGAGACCGCCGCGAGCGCGCAGCCCTCGAGGAGGACCTCCGGGCCAACCCCTCGCGAGGCAGGCCGCTCCCGCTTCGCCTGCGCAACTTCCGGCCGCGGGCGGACTCGTATCTCGCGGCAGCACGCGGGCCGCTCCACTACATGCGTCGTCTCCACGACATCGAGCGGCGGCTCGAGGAACACGAGAACGCGCTCCGCGAGGCGTGGCGGGCCCTGGCGGACGACTGCCTCGGCGACGCGCGCGGCTTCCGCCGACGCTGGGTCGCCGCGGCCCAGGTCGTCGACTTCACGGACGTGAACGACCTGATCGAGCGCCACGATCGCTGGTACCCGATCGAGTCCCGGCTTCCGATGGATCCCGGTACGGGCGACTTCGCGCTCGTGAATGGTCGCGACTACCGTCTCGGACCGCGCGACGAGTCGTGGGTCCTCGAGCGCTTCCCGCCGGAGATCGAGGCCGCCCTACCGGTTGCGCCGACGGCCCGAGCCTGAAGCCCGCCGTCACCGGTCGGCGGCTCGCACGGCGCGGGACGACGAGGCAGGGGAGAATGGGCGCATGACGCTCGGCGAGCTCGCGCTGACGGTCGGAGTGCTGGCCGTTCTCGGGCTCGGGGCGCGGCGCTTCGGCCTCTCGGCGATCCCCGCGTACCTGCTTGCGGGGCTCCTCCTCGGCCCCAACGAGCCGACGGAGCTCTACCTCATCAGCCCCTCCGAGGTCACGGAGTTCGTGGCGGAGCTCGGGATCGTCTTCCTCCTCTTCTTCCTCGGGCTCGAGTTCAGCCTCGCCCGGCTCATGCGGACGGGCCGTCACGTCGGGCTCGGGGGCACGATCGACCTCGTCGTGAACGCGGCGCTCGGCCTCGTCGTTGGGATCGCCGCGTTCGGCGTGTCGACCGCGGCGGTCGTCCTGGCCGCCTGCATCTACGTCTCGTCCAGCGCGATCGCGGTGAAGGGCCTCATCGACTTCCGGCGGCTGGCCGACGACGAGACCGACCTCATCCTCGCGATCCTCGTCTTCGAGGACATCGTCATCGCGTTCATGCTCGGCTTCGCGGCCGCGGGTGGGGGCGAGCCCTCGGACACGCTCGTCCTCGTCGCCAAGGCCCTCGCCTTCGTCACGGCCGGCCTGGCGGCTTCCCGCTGGCTCGCGAGACCGCTCGACCGGCTGCTCGACCGGCTGCCCCTGGAGTTCTTCCTGCTCGTCGTCTTCGGCTTCCTCGTGGGCAGTGCCGCGATCGCCGACGCGCTCGGGCTCTCCGAGGCGATCGGCGCCCTCATGGCCGGGATCGTGCTCTCGGAGACGTCCGTCCGGGAACAGATCGAGGAGCGCTTCTTCAGCTTCCGCGACATCTTCGCGGCCCTGTTCTTCTTCGTGTTCGGCCTGTCCATCGACCTCTCGGCGCTCGGCGAGGTCGGCTGGATCGTGGCGCTCGCCGTGCTCGTGACGCTCGTCGGCAAGATCGCCGGCGGCCTCGCTGCCGGGCGCGTCGGCGGGTTCACGAGCCGGCAGAGCCTGAACGCCGGCGTCGCGCTCGTCGCGCACGGCGAGTTCACCGTCATCCTCGCCCAGCTCGCCTCCGACAACCCCGCGATCCACCCCGAGGACAGCGCCGACCTCGTGGCGTTCGCCGGCCTCTACGTCCTCGTCACGGCCACGATCGGCATCGTCCTGATGAAGGAGTCGAAGCGGCTGGGACGCGCCCTGTTCTCGACCCCTAGACTGACTGGAGAGACCTGATGCCCCTCGACGTCCGAGAGACTCGCCTTCCCGGCGTGGGTTTCAAGTACGCCTTCCACCTCGCTCACGGTGGTCGGCTGTCCGTGATCCTGCACATGGACGGTCAGCGGGACATCTACTACTACCGGCGCGCAACGGACGACGACCCGACGAGCGTCCTCGAGCTCCAGGACGACGAGGCTCGCCAACTGGGGGCGATCCTCGGCGGCGCGTACGAGCGCCCGAAGATCGTCGAGGAGCTCGAGATGGCGCTCGGCGAGCTCCAGATCGAGTGGATCCCGGTTCCCGACTCGAGCCCGGCGATCGGGCGCACGCTCGCCGAGTGCGGGTTGCGCGCGAGGACGGGCGTGACCGTGATCGCGATCCTCCGCGAGCCGGAGCCGATCAGCGGCGCACAGCCGGAGGACGTGATCCAGCAAGGCGACACGCTGGTCGCGGTCGGGAAGGCCGGCCAGTTCGCCCAGTTCCGGAAGCTTCTCGCCGAGGGCCCGTACGACTCTTAGTCCGCAAGCATTCCCGGCTCGCTCGCGCGAGCCGGGAATGCGGCAAGATCCCTGAAGGCGTCCGCTTCGCGGCCGCATGTGTGCCTCGAGCTCGATCGCCTGGGCCGGGAGTGCGGCAAGACCCCTGAAGCAGGGCCTTCGGGCTCACCAGAAGCCGTCGTGCACGGCCCACGCCTCGTCCTCGAAGTGCGGTCCGCTCACCGCCACGCTGCGCCCACCGCGGGAGAGGACGTCCCGGCACGAGAGCGCGAGCTTGCCACTGTCCTCGCCGATGCCCGCGAGCTCGCGGAACCGCTCGGCGCCGAGCGCGAACACGATCCGCCCGACTCCCGCCCAGTACGCGGCCGACGTGCACATCGCGCACGGCTCGGTGCTTGCGTAGAGCGTGTACGCGCCGAGGTCCACGAGTCCGAGAGCGGCGCCCGCCGCACGCACGGCGTTCAGCTCCGCATGCCCCGTCCAGTCCGTGTCCGTCACGAGCGTGTTCTGCGCTTCCACGACCGACCCCTGCCCGTCGGCGAGAAGCGCGCCGAAGGGGTGGTTGCCGCGCTCGCGTGCGAGGCGCGCAAGCTCGAGCGTGCGCCGAAGCTGACGCTCGTCCTGAGGCGGGATCACCGGTGTGGCCGTGTCGCTCGTACCAGGGCGTCGATCGCCGGTCGCTCCTCGTCCTCGACGTCGCGATGGACGCGCTCGGCCTTCTCGATCTCGAGCCCGGGGAGCTCGGCGATGATGTCGTCCGGCGTGCACAGGACGTCCGGATCGCTCGGGCCGCCCACGCCCTCGGTCAGGTTGAGCAGGTCGTGGCCGACGAGCAGGAACGTCCCACCCGGTGCGACGGCGCCGGCCGCCTTCTCCAGGACGAGCCTGCGCTCGCGGGCGGGGATGTGGAGGTAGAGGACGAGGACGAGGGCGTGGCCGCGCGCCTCGGGCTCGAAGTCGACGAGGTCGCCGACGCGGAAGTCGACCTCGACCCCCTCCTCGGCGGCACGAGCTCGCGCCTTCGCGATCGCCACGTCGGAGTAGTCGACGGCGGTCACGTCCCAGCCGACGCTCGCCAGCCAGATCGCGTTCCGGCCCTCGCCGCAGGCGAGGTCGAGCGCTCGGCCCGGCGCGAGCCCCGCCGCTTCGGCGACGAGGAAGCGGTTCGGCGCCAGGCCCCAGAGCGAGTGCGCGTGCGCGTAGTGCCGGTTCCAGTCCTCACGCTTCACGTGGTCTCACCCCCCGACCGACGACGCGCTGGCTCGCGAGGAGGGTCAGCGCGCAGAGCCCGGCTCCGAGCAGGTACGGAGCCGCGTCGCCGAACGCCGACGCGAGCGCGCCGCCCGCGATCGGTCCCGTCATGTTCCCGAGCGCCCACGCGCTGTTCATGATCCCGAAGGCGAGGCCCTGCGCGAGGCCGGCCGTCTCGGCGCGGTGCGAGGTCAGGGCCATGCCCGGCGCGTAGAAGCCGCCGAAGCTCAACGCCGCGGCGCCGACGAGGAACGCGATGGCCGCGGGTTGCGACGCGAGTGCGAGCAGGCTCGCGACGACGATCGACGCTCCGAGAGCCGCGCGGATGGGGAGGAGCCGGCCGCGCCGGTCGCTGGCACGCCCGAGAATCGGGCTGATGACTACCTCGAGCAGGCCGGCGGCGAAAAAGACGGATCCGATCGCGAGGGTGGTCCAGCCGGCGTCGTCGAGGGCGAGCGGCGCCAGGACCGCCAGCGTCCCGAAGAGCAGCGCGGGGAGGGTGTTGAGCCAGAGCCCTCCGAGGAAGCGGGTGTCTCCGAGGGCGCGCGCGATGCCGCTGCGGGTGAGCGGCTCGCCGACCGACGAGCGGGGGAGGAGCGCGAGCCCGGCGAAGCCGAGGGCGACGACACCGAGTGTCCCGAACGCGAGCCGGATCCCCACCGCCTCGGCCACGCCGCCGAACATCGGCCCGATGATCGCACCGAACACCGCGGCGCCGAAAGCCGTCCCGATTACCTCACCGCGTCTCGAAGCCGGCGCCGTGACGGTGATCCAGGCAAGAGCCCCAGCCCAGGTGGTGGTGCTCGAGAAGCCCTGGAGGAACCGTGCGATCCCGAGCGTCGCCGCGGTGTCGGCGGCCGCGAACGCGAAGCTCGCGACGCCGAGCAGGACGAGGCCACCCACCACCGCGGTCCTGGGCCCGAGCCTCGACGCGGCGATCCCGCCCGGGATCCCGCCGAGGAGCGCGCCCGCGCCGAACGCTCCGAGGAGGAGGCCCGCGCCGGTCTTCGACAGGTCGAACTCGTCCGCGTAATCCGGCACGAGCGGTGTCAGGGCGGTGAAGAGCATCGCGTCTACGAAGATCACCGCGGAGACGAGAACGAGGAGCCGTCGCACGTCTTCGAGCATACGCACGCCTGCTCGAACCGAGTCTGTCTCGACGCGCGACTGCGGCGCGACAGCGCCCGCGGAGCGGGCGCCTACAGGGATCTTCGCGCTCGGTGCTCCGCGAGTGCGGAGCGCCGAGCTGCGGAAGAAAGAGCAAAGAAATGCACCGAGCCGGTGGCGCCTTCGTCCGGCTTTCCGACTGACCGCCGCCGAAACGGCTGCCGCTCGGAGAACCATCAACCTCGGACGCTCCGTACTCGGTGCATCCCCACTCTATGCAGGCGGGGGGCTTGGGGTCAAGCACGCCGCGGAACGAACTTCGCGCAAATTGCGGAGGTTGACAAAAGGCGACAGCGACGCGCTCCCGTCCTGTCGTATCGAGGCGGTCCCGACGCGCGACAGCAGGGGTCTTCGCGCTCGGTGCTCCGCATCCGCGGAGCACCGAGCTGCGGGGAGGAACGCGGAAAAGAAAATGCACCGAGCGGGTGACACCTTCGTCCAGTTTTCCGACTGACCGCCGCCGAAGCGACTGCCGCTCGGAGAAACCTTCAACCTCCGGTGCCCCATACTCGGTGCAAGCCGCACACTAGGGGCCCTCGCGGGGGGCGTCAAGGCGCCCGAAAGTGAACATGTCGCAAATTGCGAAGTTTTCTTTTCGCACAGGGTCGAACTGCGCTATCCAGCGCGTGTTCTGGTGCTCGAAGAGAGAAAACGGCCGGGCGCGAGGGCCCGGCCGCAAGAGAATTCGCCGAGCCGGGAACGCTTTTGTCGACCTTCCCGACGAGCGTTCCGCTTCCGCGTAGTGCTCCTCGGGGGGCTTCGTCCTACCGGCGCCCCGTGCTCGGCGCAGCGGCACTCTATGCACATAGGGCCACGTCCTTCAAGGGCAGGCCCGGAGGAATTCGGCGCAATTTGCGGCGGCGGGCCCCGCTCGCCGCGTCGAACCGCCGCCCCGCGTGCGGCCGGATTACTGTCTCCGCATGCGTGACCGCGCGCGGGCGGTGGTGATCGGAGGCGGCGTCGGCGGGTGCTCGGTGCTCTACTGGCTGGCGCGACTCGGCTGGGAGGACGTCGTGCTCGTCGAGCGCGCGGAGCTCACGAGCGGCTCCACGTTCCACTCCGCGGGCCTCGTCGGTCAGCTGCGAAGCTCGCTCTCCCTGACGCGGATGATGATGGCGAGCGTCGACCTCTACCGCTCGCTGGAAGCGGAGGTCGGGCTCGAGACCGGATGGCGGGAGGTGGGGTCGCTCCGGCTCGCGTCGTCGGAGGAGCGGATGGAGGAGATCGCGCGGCAGGCGGGCTGGGCGAAGACGTTCGGCCTGCCCCTCGAGCTGATCTCGCCGGCGGAGGCGCAGGGGCTCTTCCCGCCCATGTCGACCGACGGCGTGCTCGGAGCCGCGTTCCTCCCGACGGACGGCTACGTCGACCCGAGCCAGCTCACGTTCGCCCTGGCCGAGGGGGCGCGTCGCCGCGGGGCCGAGATCGAGCAGCGCACCCGCGTGACCGGCCTTCGCGTACGGAGCGGTCGCGTCGAGGCGGTCGAGACCGATCGCGGCGAGATCGAGACGGAGACCGTCGTCGACGCGGGGGGGATGTACGCGCGCGAGATCGGCGACCTCGCGGGAGTGAACGTGCCGATCGTCCCCATGGCGCACGAGTACCTCGTGACGAAGCCGGCCGGGCTCCCGCTGGAGATGCCGACGATGCGCGATCCGTCGCTCCTCGTCTACTTCCGCCCCGAGTCCGGCGGCCTCGTCATGGGCGGCTACGAGCGGCAGTGCGCGCCGTGGGGCCTCGAGGGGATCCCGGCCGACTTCAACGCTCAGCTCCTGGAGGAGGACTGGCCGCGCTTCGAGGAGCTCATGGAGAACGCCCTCGTCCGCGTGCCCTCGCTCGGCGAGATGGAGGTCGTCCGGCTGATAAACGGCCCCGAAGCCTTCACGCCCGACGGCGAGTTCATTCTCGGCCCCTCGGACGTACGCGGCTTCTGGGTCGCGGCCGGCTTCTGCGCCCACGGTCTGGCAGGCGCCGGAGGCCTGGGGAAGCTCGTCGCGGAGTGGATCGTGGAGGGCACGCCGTCGCTCGACGTGTGGCACATGGACTCCCGCCGCTTCGGGGCGGCCTACCGGAGCCCGGAGTACACCCTCGCGCGCGCGAAGGAGGTGTACGAGACCTACTACGACGTCACGTACCCGGGCCACGAGCGCGTGGCCGGCCGGCCGCTCCGGCTCTCGCCCGCCTACCCGCGGCTCGTCGAGCTCGGAGCCGTTTTCGGCGAGAAGGCGGGCTGGGAGCGCGCGAACTGGTTCGAGCCCAACGCCGCTCGCGGGGACGAGGCACTGCGCCCGCGCGGGTGGGCAGGCAAGCACTGGTCGGCCGCGATCGGCGCCGAGCACACGGCGTGCCGCGAGGCCGCCGCACTGTTCGACGAGTCCTCGTTCGCCAAGATCGAGGTCGCGGGCGAGGGCGCCGCGGGCCTGCTCGAGCGCCTCTGCGCGAACCGCGTCGCCCGCGACGTCGGGCAGGTCACCTACACGCAGATGCTCAACCCGCGGGGCGGGATCGAGTGCGACTTCACGGTCACGCGGCTCGCGGACGACCGCTTCCGGATCGTCACGGGTACCGCGTTCGGCCAGCACGACCTCGCCTGGATCCGGCAGCACGAGCCCGAGGACGGGTCGGCGCGGGTCAGCGACGTCACCTCGCAGTACGCCTGCCTGGGGCTCTGGGGCCCGAAGTCGCGCGCGATCCTCCAGCCGCTGACGCCCGAGGACCTGTCCAACCGGTCGTTCCCGTACATGCGCGCCCGCGAGCTCGCCATCGGGCACGTCCCGTGTCTTGCGCTGCGCGTGACGTACGTCGGCGAGCTCGGCTGGGAGCTCTACTGCCCGACGGAGTACGGCCTCGCGCTCTGGGACACGCTGTGGGAGGCCGGGCGCCCTCACGATCTGGTGCCCGGCGGCTACAAGGCGATCGACTCGCTGCGGCTGGAGAGGGGCTACCGGGTCTGGGGCGCGGACATCACGACCGAGGACACACCACTCGAGGCGGGGCTTGGCTTCGCCGTGAAGCTGGACAAGGGCGCGTTCACGGGGAGGGAGGCGCTAGCGGGCGCCGGCGAGCCCGAGCGCCTGCTCCGCTGCCTCGTGCTCGACGACCCGGGGGCGGTTGCCCTCGGGTCGGAGCCCGTGCGCGCGAGCGGGGAGCTCGTCGGGCGCGTGACGAGCGGAGGCTACGGCTACACGGTCGAGCGCTCGATCGCGTACGCGTACCTGCCCGCGGAGCACGACGTCGGGACGGAGGTCGCGGTGGAGATCTTCGGAGAGTGGGTGGGGGGCGAGGTCGCGGCCGAGCCGCTCTACGACCCGCGCGGCGAGCGGATCCGGGCGTGACCGCGTTGGCGGACGCCGTCGAGCGCGTCTGGCCCGGTCGCGGCGCGCGGTTCGAGGTTCTCGGGGGCGGGATCACGAACCACAACCTCAAGGTCGAGCTCGACGACGGGACGTATGTCCTCCGGGTCGCGGGCAAGGACACGGAGCTCCTGGGGATCGACCGCGGCGTGGAGCTCGCGGCCACCCGCGCGGCCGCCTCGCTGGGGATCGGGCCGGAGGTCGTGCAGTTCGTGGAGCCGGAGGGCTGGCTCGTAACCCCGTTCGTGCGCGGCGAGATCCCCCCTCTCGAGCGGATGCGCGAGCCGGAGACACTCGAGCGCGTCGCCCATGCGCTTCGGCTCTTCCACGGCGGCGCACCGATCCCCGGCCGCTTCGACGCGTTCCGCGTCGTGGAGGAGTACCGGGACACCGCGCTCTCCCGCGGGGGCGCGATCCCGGGCGACTACGAGTGGGCCCACGAGGTCGCCGAGCGGATCGAGGGACTGCGCGCGGCCGACTCCCCGGTGCCCTGCCACAACGACCTCCTGAACGCGAACTTCCTCGACGACGGCGTACGGCTCTTCGTCGTGGACTGGGAGTACGCCGGGATGGGCGATCGCTTCTTCGACCTCGCGAACTTCGCTATCAACCACGAGCTGGACGCGGACGGTCGGCGCCGGCTCCTCGAGTGCTACTTCGGCGAGGCGCGAGCCGAGGACGAGGGAGCGCTCGAACTCATGCGCTTCATGTCCGACTTCCGCGAGGCGATGTGGGGCGTCGTGCAGTCCACCGTGTCCGAGCTCGACTTCGACTTCGCCGGCTACTCCTCCGAGCACTTCGCGCGGCTCCGCCGAACCGCCGAGGATCCGGCGTTCGGTCGCGCGCTCGAGGTCTGAACATGCGAGAGGCGCCTCGCGGCGCCTCTCGCGAACCGGATCGGCGGCGTGCCTACGCGCCCGCCTCGGTCGGCAGCTCGAAGTCGGCGAGCTGCTCCTCCTCCATCCGCTCGAGCTCCTCCTCGGTGCCCATGCGCACGGGGCCCTTGAACCAGTTCTTGGCCGAGAGGAACCACCAGCCGCCGAACACGAGGCCGATCCCAGCGAACCAGAGGATCGTGTAGTTCGTGAACCGCCAGTCGAAGCCGTCCTCCCACGGGAGGCCGACCTTGTACAGGGGAATCACGAAGATGATCGTGATCAGGGCGACCCACGCGATGGAGAGCGGGTCGATCCACTTGTAGTGCTTGCCGAGGCTCCACGCCCGCGGCTCGTCCCAGCTGTCCCCGAGCCTCCAGCGGAGGTAGACCGGGATGATGAACGCGATGTACAGCCCGATCACCGCGATCGCCGTCCCGACGGCGTAGCCGACGAAGTAGTTCCACACCGCCGGGATCATCAGCACAGCCGCGAAGAACCAGATGCCGACGACCGACCATCTCGGGACGCGGTTCCGTGCGACGCGCCTCCAGAGCTGGTGGCCGGGAACCGCGCGGTCGCGCGAGAAGGCGAACATCATCCGCGAAGCCGACGTCACCGAGGCGGTGACGCAGAAGAACTGCGCCACGACGCAGATGAACAGCAGGGCCTCTGCCCAGTCCTGGCTCATCGAGTTGGCCCAGATCCAGGGCACGAGGAGCCCGAGTGCGTTGACGGTTTCGAGTGCGCCCTCGGTGCTCGGGATTGCGAACGTCACTGCGACCAGGAGAATCCAGCCGAAGATCACGGAGACGACGACCGAGGTCCACATACCCACCGCCGCGCCGCGCGATGCGTTCTTCGTCTCCTCGGCGGTGTGGGCGGACGCGTCGAAGCCTGTGATCGTGTACTGCGGAAGCAGCATGCCGAGCCCGAGCACGAGCAGGAACGCGAGGCCGAGCGAGGTCGTCCCGTCCCCGAATCCCGAGTTGTTGATGGTCTGCTTGAACACGTACGAGGCGGACTGGTGCTGATCCGGGACGATGATGAGGATCGCGACGATGACGACGACCCCGACCATGTGCCACCACGCCGAGATCATGTTCAGGCCCGACGTGAGGCGGATGTTGAGGAAGTTGATGAGAGCCGCCGCGGTCAGGAAGATCGCGTACAGGATGTAGGTCGAGGCGTCGAAGGACGCGCCGAACCAGTCGTTCATGTGCTCCGAGTAGGAGAACCAGAAGTCGAAGAGCGCCTGCCCGAAGAGCGCGAGGCCGTACCCGATCGCGGCGGTGACCGCGACCTGGCCGATGAGGTTGAACCAGCCGGTCGCCCAGCCCCACCCGGGTCCGCCCATCTTCGAGGCCCAGTAATAGAGGCCGCCTGCGGTCGGATAGGCGGAGGCGATCTCGGCCATGGCGAGCGCGATGATCGTCGCCATGAGCCCCACGAGCAGCCAGCCCCACGTGACCCACATCGGGCCGCCGTGCTCGAAGCCGATGTTGTACGAGGTCAGGCACCCCGCGAGGATCGAGATGATCGTGAAGCTGATCGCGAAGTTGCGGAACCCGCCCATCGCGCGGAAGAGCTCCTGCGCGTAGCCGAGCTTGTGGAGGATCTTCTCGTCCTCCGAGGTGTGGTAGCCGCCCCCCTCAGGAGCCGTGCTCATCCCATCCTCCTTGTCGCTGACGGGGTATTCAGCAACGACCGAGGGTGTCATGTCAAGTCGCGCGGCGCATTAGGATCGCGCGCATGCCGAGCTTCGACGAGCTGAAGGCGCTGATCGGCCGCGGCGAGATCGACACCGTCATCGTCGCGTTCGCCGACATGCAGGGGCGCCTCCTCGGGAAGCGCCTCCAGGCGGACTTCTTCCTCGAGGAGGTCGAAGCGGGTCACGAGGTCGAGGGCTGCAACTACCTGCTCGCGCTCGAGATGGAGATGGACCCGGTGCCGGGCTACGAGATCGCGAGCTGGGAGCAGGGCTACGGCGACTTCGGGATCCAGCCCGACCTCTCGACGCTGCGGCTCGTCCCCTGGCTCGAGGCGACCGCGCTCGTCCTCGGCGACGTGCAGTGGCACGACGGCTCGCCGGTCGCCCCGTCACCCAGGCAGGTCCTGCGGGCGCAGGTCGCGCGGGCGGAGGCGCTCGGCCTCACGCCCATGGTCGGCTCCGAGCTCGAGTTCTTCCTGCTGCGCGAGACGTACGAGGAGGCATGGGCGCAGGGCTACGAGGATCTCACGCCCTCTGTTCCGTACATCCTGGACTACCACATCCTCGCCTCGACCTACGACGAGCCATTGCTGCGTCAGATCCGCAACGGGATGCAGGCCGCCGGCATGCGCGTCGAGACCTCGAAGGGCGAGGCGTGGCCAGGACAGCACGAGATCAACTTCCGCTTCACGGACGCCGTGCGCATGGCGGACGACCACGTGATCTACAAGAACGGAGCGAAGGAGATCGCGCATCTGAACGGGTGCGCAATCACGTTCATGGCGAAGCCGTTCGAGAGCTGGATCGGGAGCTCGTGCCACATCCACGCGAGCCTCTGGCAGGGCGGCCGGAACGGGTTCGCGCGCGGGGAGCGGGAGACACCGCTCTTCCGACGCTTCCTCGCGGGGCAGATCGCCTGCGCGAAGGAGCTCGCGATCTTCTTCGCCCCGACCATCAACTCGTACAAGCGCTACGCGGCGGGAAGCTGGGCGCCGACGACCCTCGCGTGGGGGCACGACAACCGGACGTGCGGGTTCCGGATCGTCGGGCACGGACAGTCGCTCCGGGTGGAAACGCGTATCCCCGGCGGGGATGTCAACCCGTACCTCGCGTTCGCCGCGATGATCGCCTCCGGCCTGTACGGGATCGAGAACGAGCTCCGCCTCCCGCGGCCGCTCGAGGGGAACGCCTACGAGTCCGGCGCGGACCGCTTCCCGTCCTCGATGCGCGACGCGATCACCGCGCTCGACGCAAGCACGATGGCCCGGGCTGCGTTCGGCGACCAGGTCGTCGACCACTACCTGAACTACGCGCGCACCGAGCAGGCGCTCTACGACAAGACCGTCACGGACTGGGAGCGCAAGCGCTACTTCGAGAGAGGGTAGACCTGTGCGGGTTGTCCTGATCTCGCAGGTCGCACCGGCGGTGCACGGGTACGCGAGCCTCCTGCGGAGCCTCGGGCACGAGCCGGTCGCCCTCCTCTGCACGCGCGAGGGCGCCGATCGCTACGGGCGGGTGGCCGAGGTGGTCGCGGGCGCGCCCGGCGAGCTCGACGTCGTGATGCCCGCGACCCGGGCGAGGATCGCGCCGCTCCTCGAGTTGTACGAGCCGGACCTCGCTCTCTGCGCCGGCTTCCCCTGGAAGATCCCGGCGGACGCCATCGGGGTCCCGAGGCGCGGGATCGTGAACGGGCACCCCTCGCTGCTGCCGCGCTACCGGGGCCCGAGCCCGGTCTCCTGGGCGATTCGGAACGGCGAGACCGAGATCGGCTTCACGCTCCACTACATGGACGCGGAGCTCGACACGGGCGCGATCCTCGCCCAGGCGTCGATCCCTCTCGGTGACGAGCACTCCTGGGAGGAGCTCGAGCCGAAGCTCGTCACGGCGGTCGGGGGGACTCTCCCCTCGGCGCTCGAGCGGGCGGAGCTCGGGGACCCCGGCGACGAGCAGCAGGGAGAGGGGACGTACTTCTCGTTCTTCGAGCCCGAGTACACCTGGATCGATCGCTCGAGGACGGTGGACGAGGTCGAGCGCCAGGTGCGCGCCTGGCGCTTCCACTCCCCGACGAGCAGTGACCGCGGGGCGCTGACCGAGCTCGACGGCGAGCAGGTGCGTGTCCTGCGCGTCAGCCGCGAGCTCGTGGACGGTCCGGCGCTCGAGTGCGCTGACGGCACACTCCGGATCGTGGAGACTGAGCCCGTATGAGACCCGTGATCGGGATCACGACCTACGCCCAGGAGGCGAGCTGGGGCGTCTGGCGGCTGCCGGCTGCGCTCATCCCGCTCGCGTACGTCGAGGCGGTGGAGCAGGCGGGCGGTCGTCCAGTCCTCGTCCCGCCGAGCGAGGAAGGGGTCGAGGAGACGATCCACGCGCTCGACGGGATCGTGTTCTCGGGCGGCGCGGACGTCGATCCCGCTCACTACGGCGCCGACGCGCATCCCGAGACCGACTCGCCGCAGGCGCAACGCGACGCGGGCGAGCTCGCACTGTTGCGCTCGGCGCTCGAGCGCGACCTCCCGGTGCTCGCCGTTTGTCGCGGGTTCCAGCTCCTGAACGTCGCGCGGGGCGGCGACCTCGTCCAGCACCTGCCGGAGGCGGTCGGTCACGACGCGCACAAGGAGATCCCCGGCACCTTCTCCCGGCACCCGGTCGACGTGAAGGAGGGCACACGGCTCGCGTCACTGATCGGGGCGCGCTCGGACGTCGCGTCCCACCACCACCAGGCGCTCGGCCAGGTCGGCGAGGGGCTGGCTGAGACCGCCTGGGCGCAGGACGGCACGCTGGAGGCGGTCGAGGACCCGTCGCGTCGCTTCGCGGTCGGCGTCCAGTGGCATCCCGAGGCGGGCGAGGACCAGGCGCTCTTCGAGGGGCTGGTGCGCGAGGCGCGGGCGTACCGCGCCGCCAGAGAGGACGGTTGACCGCATCGGCGCGAGCCGGTCGGCGGAAAGGAGACGCATGTACTGGGGGCTGGGGATCATCTACGTGGTTCTGTCGATCGTCTTCGTCGCGGACGTGCTGCGCAACCGGGCGCTGTCCGGAGGCGGGAAGGCGCTGTGGATCGTCGGGCTGCTCGTCGTGCCCGTCTTCGCGTGGGTCGTCTACGCGATCTTCCGGATGCGCCAGAACCGAGGGCTGTACGGCGCGTGACGTTGACGGTCCTCAACCCGGCGACCGAGGAGCCGATCGCCGAGCTGGAGCAGGCGGGCGTCGAGGAGACGGACGCGGCGGTCGCCCGTGCCAGGGACGCGCTTCCCGCCTGGCGCGCGGTCGCGCCGGCCGACCGCGCGCGCCTGCTCCGCCGGCTGGCAACGCTGGTGGAGGAGAACGCGGAAGACCTCGCGCGCATCGAGTCGCGCAACGTCGGCAAGCCGATCTCGGGCGCGCGCGGCGAGGTCGGCATGGTCGCCCAGGTCTTCCACTTCTACGCGGGTGCGGTGGACAAGCACTACGGGGACACGATCCCGGTGGCCGGTGGCGTGGCCGCGACGTTCCGCGAGCCGCTCGGCGTCGTCGGTCTCATCGTCCCGTGGAACTTCCCGCTCAACATCGCGAGCTGGAAGATCGGCCCCGCTCTCGCCTGCGGGAACACGGTCGTCCTGAAGCCCGCCGAGCTAACGCCGCTCTCCGCTCTGCGCCTCGCCGAGCTCGCCCTCGAGGCAGGCATCCCCGAGGGGGTCCTGAACGTCCTCGTGGGGAAGGGCTCCGTGGTCGGGCAGCGCCTCGTCGAGCACCCGGACGTGGCCAAGATCGGCTTCACCGGCTCGACCGAGGTCGGCCGGCTCGTGATGCAGGGCGCGGCCGGCACGATCAAGCGCGTCACGCTCGAGCTCGGCGGGAAGTCCGCCAACGTCGTCTTCGAGGATGCCGACCTGGAGCGCGCGGCCGCCATGGCGCCCTATGCCGTGTTCGACAACGCCGGACAGGACTGCTGCGCTCGCTCGCGCATCCTCGTGGAACGCTCGGTCTACGACCGCTTCCTGGAGCTCCTCGTGGAGTCGACCGGGACGCTCGTCGTGGGCGACCCGGAGGACGAGGCCACGGAGATGGGCCCGCTCGTCTCGGCGGCGCACCGAGAGCTCGTCGCGTCCTTCGTCGAGGGCGAGCCACGCTTTCGTGGCCCGGTCCCCGACGGCCCCGGATTCTGGTACCCGTGCACCCTCGTGGAGGCGGCGAACGAGGATCGGATCGCGCGCGAGGAGGTCTTCGGGCCTGTTGCCGCCGTCATCCCCTTCGAGGGCGAGGCGGAGGCGATCCGGATCGCCAACGACACCCCCTACGGTCTCTCCGGCTCGATCTGGACGCGCGACGGCGCGCGCGCCCTGCGGGTCGCGCGTGCGCTCGAGACGGGCGTGCTGTCCGTGAACTCGAACTCGTCCGTGCGGGTGCAGACGCCGTTCGGGGGCTTCAAGCAGTCGGGGTTCGGCCGCGAGCTCGGGATGCAGGCGCTCGACGGCTACTCCGAGGTCAAGAGCGTCTTCGTCTCGACGGAGGTCTAGGCATGGGCAGGCTCGACGGGAAGGTGTGCGTCATCACCGGCGCCGGAGGCGGGATGGGGCGCGAAGCGGCGATCGTCTTCGCGGCCGAGGGAGCGAGCGTCTGCGTCGCCGACGTCGAGGCCGAGCTCGCGCAGGAGACCGTCGGGCTGTGCTCCGGCGAGGCGCTCGCGCAGCGCGTGAACGTGGCCGACGAGCAGGACGTCGAGCGCCTGTACGCCGCGACTGCAGAGCGCTTCGGCGGGGTCGACGTCCTCTACAACAACGCCGGGATCTCGCCGGCCGACGACGCCTCGGTGCTCGACACGTCGGAGGAGGCGTGGCAGCGCGTCCAGGACGTGAACGCAAAGGGTGTCTTCCTCTGCTGCAAGCACGGCATCCCCTACCTCCTGGGGCGCGGCGGCGGCTCCGTGATCAACGTCGCGTCCTTCGTCGCCATCCTCGGCGCGGCGACGTCGCAGATCTCGTACACGGCGTCGAAGGGCGCCGTCCTCGCGATGAGCAGGGAGCTCGGCGTCCAGTTCGCGCGGCAGGGAGTTCGGGTGAACGCGCTCTGCCCGGGGCCGGTGGAGACGCCGCTCCTGCTCGCGATCTACGGGGACGATCCGGCTGCGTTCGCGCGGCGCCAGGTGCACTGGCCCACGGGACGGCTGGGGAAGCCGCGCGAGATCGTCGACGCCGCGCTCTTCCTCGCCAGCGACGAGTCGTCGTTCGTGAACGGTGCGACGTTCGTCGTGGACGGCGGGCTCACCGCCGCTTACGTGACCCCCGAGCAGTCGAGGTGATTGTCCCCATAGGGACGTCAACCGCTTGAATGGTGACTGTCCTTGTAGGGACCCTCGCCGGTCTGAGAGTGGTGACTGTCACCGAAGGTGACTGTCACCGGCTTTTCCGGTGACCTACACCCCCACGACCTGAACGGTCCAGCGCCGATCGCGCTCGCGGTCGAGCTCCATGAAGAGGATGCGCTGCCACTGGCCGAGCTGGAGCTCTCCGCCGCGGACCGGGATGGACTCGCCGGCGGGGCCGAGGAGCATCGACATGCAGTGCGCGTGGCCGTTGCCCACATCCATGTCCTCCTCGCAGACGTTCTCCGTCCGGCGGTCCCAGTCGTCGTGCGCGTAGTAGTGCTCGGACGGGACGAGGCGCTTGAGCAGCACCGCGAAGTCCTCGAGGAACCCCCGCTCCCACTCGTTCACGCGGACCTGACAGGTCGTGTGCGGCGAGTAGATGCAGCAGATGCCGTCGCTGATCCCGCTCTGGCTCACTGCATCCTGGACCTCGTCCGTGATGTCGGTGACGGTCAGCCCGCCCGCCGTTCGCAGGTGCGCCTCGTACTGGTACGTCTTCACGCGCCACCATTCTGTCAGCAGCGGTCGCGCTCGGCTCGCCGGAACCGTCGGTTACGCTCGAGGCGGCGGGCCCGTAGCTCAGCTGGTCAGAGCAGCCGACTCATAATCGGTTGGTCCCTGGTTCGAGTCCAGGCGGGCCCATCGCATGTCACGAGCCTGCGCGGAAGTCCGCATGTCTATGCGAGTCGCTTGTGAACGAGACGGAAGAGCTCGCTCGGTGCCTACCTCGGTATGTCCCCGCACTTGTTACGTCCTAACTGGGCGCGCACCTCGCCTGTCGGCAATGAAGCGGTAGATGGCAAGCAGGATGACCGCTCCGACAATCGCCGTGAGCCACGACGAGATGTCGAAGAACTCATCGAGCGGGTCAGCGCCGAAGAGGGCACCCGCTAGAAAGCCTCCGAGCAGCGCTCCGGCAACGCCGATGAGCGTCGTGACGATCCAGCCGCCCGGGTCATCGCCGGGCATCAGAGCTTTGGCAATGGCACCAGCGAGCAGGCCGAGAATGATGAACGCAATGATTCCCATGGCTTCTCCCTTGTCGAGTCGTTCCACATCGTTCCCCTTGCAGGGGGCGACTCAAACCGGCGGATGGCTACCGACCCGCGCATGGACAGTTCGTCCAGGTACGCGTAAGGTCGAGTGCCCACGTCTGTGCGGAAGCGCTGGAATCAGATGTTGCAAACGGCATGACCGACCGCGAGGACTTCCTGGCGTGGGTGAAGACGACGCTGTACGAAGCGGAGCTCGCGCTGCACAACGGCGACGCGGCTCCACGCCGGGCACTCTGGTCGCGCAACGAGCCCGTGAGTGTCCTCGGCGCGTGGCGCAATGCCAGAGGGCAGGAGGAGCTGGACGAACTCTTCGCTGCCCTCGGGAGGAGCTTCTCCGACTGCACGGCATACGCGTTCGAGCTGCACGCGTATGACGTGGTAGGCGACATGGCGTATACCGCCGGCCTCGAACACACGTCGGCCTCCGTCGACGGTCAGCCGCGCAGCTATACCTTGCGGGCCACGCAGGTGTACCGCCGGGAGGGTGGCGAGTGGAAGGTGGCCCATCGCCATGGCGACACCGTAAGTGCCTGACGCAGCGCCGTGGTGTTCAGCGGCGACGTCGGAGCGCCGCACGTAGACCGTCCGCAGCCCCTCGATCTGCACCACCGGAAGCCGACGCATGATCGCCTCAGCAGCCGCCCGAGTGACGCCGAGCTCTGAACGTAGGGCCTTCGCGTCGAGGAGCTCGGGCAGACGCTCGTTCAGCACGCGGTCGGTCACCATCAAGTGCCATAGTCCTGTGGTGACGACAAAGACCTTCAGCGTCTCGCTCACCTCGAGTGATCCGTCGCACGCGGTCGACCGCTTCTACAAGCTCCAGGCGGAGCGTGTTCCGCGGGTGGGCGAGGTCATCGAGATCGTTCGCTTCCTCCGTGGCCGCGTGATCCGCGCTCGTGTAACCCGCATCGACCCCTACACCGACCCGCCACAAATCGCGGCGACGCAGATCGAATAGCGCCGGGGCGCGGAGGAGCCGCTCGAGCTCCGCGTCGTGCTGCTTCGACGGGCACGAGTGGCGGGTGCGCGAGGGGCTCGTTTGACCTCGGCCGACTGCGGGCTGTCGGGTGACGGACCGGTACGCCGGATTCGCAAGATCCGGCAAGTAGACTCCGGCAAAAGGTGACGACTCGAGAGGACATCGCCAGTGTCGCCGAGCAGTTAGCTGAGCTCACTCGCACGGTCGAGGCGATGGCGGAAGATCTCAAGGCGATGACCGAGCGCGCTGATCGCCAACAAGCGCGCGCCGACAGCCAGCAAGACCTCGTTGACCACCAGCAAGAGCGTGCGCAGTCGCAGCAAGAGCGCATTGACCTGGCTGCGCGAGAACTGGCCGACGTCAGTGATCGTCTGCAAGCCGCGGCGAACGCGCTTCGAGATTCGGTCTGACCGTCTCGGAAGTACCTACGACGGCAATGAGCGCGGCTGCACGCACGCCTGCGATGCTCTCACGGCGCCTCTGCGCTCTACAGCAGCCTTCGCGGCGAGTCTTGCGACCTGCTCGAGTGACAACTCAGCACTGGCTACCGGGAATGCCGCGGAGTGCGCCGTCATACTGAGCCGATGATGCGTGTGGCAATCGCGCCGGCCGGCGCTCCTGCCCTGATGCGGGCGGCCGAGACTGTGGCGCCGTCTCCGTCGGAGTAGGCGTGTTCGACGCGGCTTTCTTCTTCGGCACGGACTTCGTCGAGACCGTCCGGGAGTTCAGCCGGGACCACGAGGACATGAATCTGCGCCTCGAGGTGGTGACGCTCAACGGGGACCGGCTCGACACGTTGCGCCTCACGGCCGTCGAGAGCGGGGCGAGGCTGGCCACACGCGACGAGCGCCTCGTCTTTCTGCCGTACTCGCACATCGTGTACATCGACGTCTCGCTCTTGCAGGATCACCGCATCGCCGGTTTCCAGCTCTCGACGAAGTCGGAGTAGATCCGGCGCAAGTTTTCGGTACTGCGCGCGTCGTACTCGGAGGGGGGAGGTGGGCCGGGCGGAGCGGCGGCGCTATCGCGGTGCAGCGGCCGCTTCGCCCGGTTTAGCCCCTGGCCATGGCGACAGTCGGCTCCTGTTCGTGAACGAGAGCGAGAACGGCCAGGCCGGAACCCATCCTCGCCCCAGGGGAGGGGGGAAGAACGAGGACGCCAGAGACCGACCCGGCCGCGCATCTGGCTTCGGCACCCGGCGGATGCCTCCTCTGTGCTCCCAGTCGACATGAGCGCGCGACCACCCCGCGGCGCGCGAGGTCGGAATCAACCAGGCGGGGTACAGCCAATCACCCGCTCTCTGGATAAGGATCGCACCGACCGAGGGGAATCGCCCGCGGACTTGCCGCCATCTCGGGCCTGACAGGTGAGGAGGTCCCATGAAGGCAGCAAGGCTGTTCTTCGCAGCGGTCGTCGTCGCAGCGATCGCGGTAGGGACTGCGGCGGCAGGAGCGGACAAGTTCGAGCTTCTCGGCCCGGACGGGAATGCGTTGTGCGATGGCTCCGGCGTGATCACCGGCGCTCCGGGTGGCTTCGGGTTCGCCGTCATCAACGCCTCGGCCGACGGCAGCGTCTCGGCCGCGGTCTCGCTGAAGAAGCAGACGCCGAACACGACGTACGTCGTCCGGCTCGTCCAGGGCGTCGCGGACTGCTCCACGGTGGACGCCGAGATGACGACCAACGGGAAGGGCAACGCGACCGTTCACGTCTCGGAGCCGAGCGTCAGCTCGCACGCCCTCGTCGCCGTCGACGAGGGCTCGCTCACCACGGGCGACGACGAGTTCGTGACGGAGACGTACAACCACTGACGTCCACCCCGATCGAGAGCGTCCGCCCGGGCCTCGGGCGGGCGCTCCCCGTCGCGAGCTTCGCGCCACGGCGCCTCGACCGAGCCGCTGCGGCGTGCGAACATACGTTCGTGACGTCCGAGCCGACCGCGCAGGCCCGGTTCCGCCGCGCGATAGAGCGCCGTGCCCTGTGGATGGCGGAAGACGCCGCGCGCGAGCTTCCGAACCTGTCGCTCGGGGACGCGCTGCAGCTCGTGCGTCTCTATGCCGAGCGCGGCTCTCCGAAGTACGAGAAGGCCGCACTCCGCTGGCTCGAGCGGTACCTCACCGAGGGGGACCCGAGCCTCGAGCGCGTCGCCGAGGTCGCCGTCGCGCTGTCGAGAAGGGCGCACTGACGACCCGAGCGCGACCGGGCGGGCGCGCCCGCGCCCGCGTGTAGCGTGGCGGCGTGGCCGAGCGCGTCCTCTCGCTGCGCGAGCTGAATCGCGCGACGCTCGCGCGCCAGGTCCTGCTCGAGCGGCGGCGGCTCTCGCCGAGGGCGGTGGTCGAGCGCCTGGTCGGGATGCAGGCGCAGTCGCCGTCGGCTCCGTACGTGGGCATCTGGGCGCGGACGACGAGCTTCCGGCGGGAGTCGCTCGAACGCGAGCTCGCGCGAGGGGACGTCGTCAGGGCGACCATGATCCGGCAGACGCTCCATCTCGTCACGCGGCGCGACTACGCGCTCGTCCGTGCCGCCATGAGCGAGACGAACGTCCCGTGGGAGTCGTCCCAGGCGAAGCGACTCGCGCCCGGTGTTCGTGCGCTCGCCGCCTCGGGCCCGGTCACGACGGAGGATGCGCTCGCACATCTCGAGCGCGAGCACGGCCTCACCGGGCTCGCCGCGCGCCGCGCCTGGCGCGCTGCTCGCGTCAAAGCACATCTGGTGCACCACGCTGAGGCGGCGCTCTGGCGTGCGGGGCCGGAAAGACGGTTCGTCGCGCTCGACGAGCCCGAGCCGCACGACCCCGCCGAGGCCCGTGCCGAGCTCGTGGGCCGCTATCTCGCCGCGTTCGGGCCTGCGACGCGGCGTGACATCGGCGCCTGGAGCATGATGCACGTCCCCGAGATCGACCGTGCCCTGGAGCGCCTCGAGCCGCTCCGTCGCTTCCGCGACGAGCAGGGACGCGAGCTCCTCGACCTCCGGCGGGCGCCGCTGCCGGGCGCCGAGGTGCTGGCGCCCGTCCGCTTCCTGCCGAAGTGGGACAACGTGCTGCTCGCCTGGACGGATCGGACGCGCGTGCTTCCCGAGGAGCACAGGAAGAAGGTGATCCGCATGAACGGCGACGTCGCCCAGACGTTCCTGGTCGACGGGCTCGTCGCCGGCACCTGGAGCGTGGAGGACGGACGCGTCGCGATCGAGCCTCTTGCGCCGCTGCCACGCTCGGCCGGCGGCGAGCTCGAGCACGAGAGGAGCCGTCTGGAGACGTTCCTGGCAGACTCGTCCGCATGAGCTGCGAGCTCGGGCGGAGAAGGGGCCACCGACGTGCCAGAGCGCCGGTCGCGCCCCTCCCCACGTGTGGCGTACCCCGAGGGGCGCCGGGAAAACCTGGCCGCCGGCACGTCCCGGGAACAGCGGAGGACCGTCTCGCGTTGAGGCGTCTGGAGAACAGGGTGACTCGAGCGCGGGGCGGTCCCGCGCGCCCATGATGTGGGGCCCCGCGGCCCCGGAGGAGGACGACATGAGCCTGAGAATCGGCGACACCGCACCTGACTTCACGGCCGAGACCACGGAAGGCACCATCAGGTTCCACGAGTGGATCGGCGACTCGTGGGCGGTGCTCTTCTCCCATCCGAAGGACTTCACGCCGGTGTGCACCACCGAGCTCGGCTACATGGCGAAGATCAAGCCCGAGTTCGACCGGCGGAACGTGAAGATCATGGGCCTGTCCGTCGACTCGACGGGCGACCACCAGGGGTGGGTCAAGGACATCGAGGAGACGCAGGGCTACGCGCCCAACTACCCGATCATCGGCGACGCGGGCTTCGAGGTCTCGAAGATGTACGGGATGCTTCCCGCCGAGGTCGGCGGCGAGGCGAAGGACCGCACGGCTGCCGACAACCAGACGGTGCGCAACGTCTTCGTCGTCGGCCCCGACAAGAAGGTGAAGCTCATCCTCGTCTACCCGATGACGACCGGGCGCAACTTCGACGAGGTGCTGCGCGTGATCGACTCGCTCCAGCTCACGGCGGAGCACCGGGTCTCGACCCCGGTGAACTGGAAGCAGGGCGACGACGTCATCATCGCCGGGTCCGTCTCGAACGACGAGGCTCGCGAGATCTGGCCCGACGGCTGGGAGGAGCCGAAGCCGTACATCCGGATCGTGCAGCAGCCGGATCTGGTGAACGTCTGACCGCGCTCGCTTGACGCACGCCGTTCGATAGGGGAGGGTGCGCGGGGCATGTGCTGCCTCGCGCTCCTGACCCTCGGCCTCGGCCCGCGAATCGCGCTGCTTGCCTGGTGGATCTTCGGCGACAAGGTCGACGTCGCGTTCGACACCTGGGTGTGGCCGTTCCTGGGGCTGCTGCTCCTCCCCTGGACGACGCTCTTCTACGTGATCGCGTGGTCGTTCCCGGAGGGTGTCGAGGGCGCCGACTGGCTGATCGTCGCGCTCGGAGTGGCGCTCGACGTCATGACGTACAGCGCGCGCTCGGCGAAGGCGCGCTACTCCGGCTCCAGCTCGTACTAGGCCCGGTCGCGCGCATGCGCCGGGTGGCCGGCTGTCCTTCGGCCGCCTTCGTGGTTACGCTCCCCTCCGATGGGTGAGGCAACCCTCGAGTACGCGTCGACGCCCGAGACGCCGAGGAGGCGATTCGTTCGCATCGCCGCGTGGGTCGTCGGGATCCTCGTGCTCGTCGTCGCCCTGCGGATCGCCGGGATCGACGTCTGGGGCTGGTTCCAGCAGCTCTGGAGCGCGGTCACCGACATCTCGCTCCGCTACGTCGTGCTCGGCTGCCTCCTGCAGGGAGCTCAGACCGTGCTCACCGCGCTCGGCTGGTACGGGATCCTGCGCTACGCCTACCCGGGCGGCGTCACCTTCATGCCGGTGCTGGCGTCCTACGCGGCCGGGGTCGCGCTGAACAACTACGTGCCGGCGAACATGGGCACGTTCGTGATGCTCCTCATGTTCGTGGCCGTCGTGCAGGGATCGACATTCCCGGGCGTCCTCGCCGGCTACGTCGTGCAGAAGATCTTCTACTTCCTGATCGGAACGCTCATCTACGTCTACCTCTTCTCGCAGGTGGCGGGCTCGTTCGAGTTCCAGTTCGGGAACGAGCGCGACGCGCTCGAGAACCATCCGCTGCTCACGCTCGGGATCATCGCGGGCGGGATCTTCCTGGTCGTCCTGCTCGTGCGTGTCTTCTGGCGCTGGTTCAAGGTCATGTGGGCGAAGGCGAAGCAGGGGGCGGCGATCCTCGGCGACGTCCGCGCGTACCTGAAGTGGGTCCTGCTTCCGCAGATCGGCGGGTACGCGGCGAAGGTCGGCGTGATCGTGGTCTTCCTGGCGGCGTACGGGATCCCCGTCACGTTCGGCTCGGTGATGAGCGTGCTCGGCTCGAACCAGC
The DNA here is from genome assembly GCA_963750595.1 of uncultured Actinomycetes bacterium. Taxonomy (GTDB): domain Bacteria; phylum Actinomycetota; class Thermoleophilia; order Gaiellales; family Gaiellaceae; genus GMQP-bins7. Next base: position 137,645 of record CAVVRG010000007.1, read on the forward strand.
TCGCCAACCTGCTCTCGTTCACGCCCGGGGGCGTCGGTGTCAACCAGGCGTTCAACACCTTCGCGCTCGACAGCTACACGGATCCAGGGACAGCGACCGCCTACTCGACGGGACAGCAGCTCATCACGACGGCCTTCAACACGGGCTTCGCGATCCTGATCATCTGCCTGGTGTTCGGCTGGAGCGGTGGCACGCAGCTCGTGAAGGAGTCCTACGGCGAGGCGAAGGTGAAGAAGGACGAGATGAGCGAGCAGCGGCGGGGGAAGCGCGAACAGAAGCGGGCAGCGCGGGCCGAGGAGGCGCGGGGCGGCGGCGGGCTTCTCGCCGTCTTCCGGCGGGACCGCCGCGACGAGCCTCCGGAAGAGTGACGCCGACCGCAGCCGCATCCGCCTGGTTGCGGTAGCTCTCACGTCTCGAGACGTGGAAACCGGGCCCTGGGATGACAAGAGGCCCGGGTGGGCGGGCCCCTTGTCGAGGGTGGCGCAACTTCGGGCCAGGCGAGTCGCCTGCGGGGAGAGGAGTCGCGCCGGTAGGTCGATATCTCTTCCACACGCGCCGACGCGGTCGAGCTTTTCCAGCGGATTTCCACAGGCGGAATGCCGCAATTTCGGACAACTACGTCCGGACTATCCACAGGCCGGCGAGCTGTCGCGCGCGGCTACACTCAGCCCGTGGCGGAGTACGGGACGCTTCGGGTCAAGACCGGCCTCGCGGAGATGCTCAAGGGCGGCGTCATCATGGACGTCGTCGACGCCGAGCAGGCGCGCATCGCGGAGGACGCCGGGGCCTGCGCCGTCATGGCGCTCGAGCGTGTCCCCGCGGACATCCGGCGCGACGGCGGCGTCGCCCGCATGAGCGACCCGCAGAAGATCCGCGAGATCCAGGAGGCCGTCTCCATCCCGGTCATGGCCAAGTGCCGGATCGGGCACTTCGCCGAGGCCCAGATCCTGGAGGCGCTCGAGGTCGACTACATCGACGAGTCCGAGGTGCTGACGCCCGCCGACGTCGAGCACCACGTGGACAAGTGGCAGTTCACCGTCCCGTTCGTGTGCGGCGCGACGAACCTCGGCGAGGCGCTCCGGCGAATCTCCGAGGGCGCCGCCATGATCCGCACGAAGGGCGAGGCGGGCACGGGCGACATCGTGAACGCGGTCACGCACATGCGGGCCGTCTTCGGCGCGATCCGCCAGCTCGGCGCGCTGCGCGAGGACGAGCTGTACGCGGCCGCGAAGGAGCACCGCGCGCCGTACGAGCTCGTGCACTGGGTCGCGGAGAACGGACGGCTCCCGGTCGTGACGTTCACCGCGGGCGGCATCGCCACGCCGGCCGACGCGTCGCTCTGCATGCAGCTCGGCGCCGACGGCGTGTTCGTCGGCTCGGGGATCTTCAAGTCCGGCGAGCCGGAGACGCGCGCGAAGGCCATCGTCGAGGCGACGACGCACTTCGACGACGCGAAGGTGCTCGCCGACGTGTCCACGGGGCTCGGCCAGCCGATGGTCGGTGTCTCGGCGAGCTCGCTCCCGGAGGAGGAGCGGCTCGAGGTGCGCGGCTGGTAGCACACCCCTCGATGGAGAGGCAGCCGAGGATCGGAGTGCTCGCGTTGCAGGGCGCGTTCCGCGAGCACGCCCGGGTGCTCCGGGGTCTCGGCGCCGAGGTCGCCGAGGTCCGGCTCGCGGACGAGGTCGACGGGCTGGACGGGCTCGTGATACCGGGCGGGGAGTCCACCACGATCCTGCGACTCGCGCGACGCTACGGGCTGGACGAGGCGATCACGGGGTTCGACGGGCCGATCTTCGGCACGTGCGCCGGGATGATCCTCCTCGGCCGCGATCATCTCGGGCTCGCCGACCTCGACGTCGACCGCAACGCCTACGGCCGCCAGGTCAGGAGCTTCGAGGCGGACGTGCGCCTGGTGTGGGACGCGACGCCCTTGCGAGGCGTGTTCATCCGCGCGCCACGCATCCGCGACGCAGGCCCCGACGTCGAGGTGCTGGGCGAGCTCGACGGCGAGCCCGTGCTCGTGCGGGACGGCCGGCTGCTGCTCGCGGCGTTCCACCCGGAGCTGACGGACGACCCGCGCGTGCACGAGCGCTTCCTGGAGCTGGTGGAGGAGAAGCGGCGTGTCCGGGCATAGCAAGTGGTCGAGCATCAAGCACAAGAAGGGCGCCGCGGACGCGAAGCGGGGGAAGCTCTTCTCGAAGCTGTCGCGGGCGATCATCGTCGCCGCGAGGGAGGGCGGGGCGGACCCCGCCGCCAACCTCGCGCTCCAGAACGCGATCGAGAAGGCGCGCTCCTACTCGATGCCCAAGGACAACATCGAGCGCGCGATCGCGAAGGGCGGGGGAGCCGACGCGGAGGGGTCGGGCTTCGAGACGGTGGTGTACGAGGGCTACGGGCCGGAGGGCGTCGCCGTCCTCGTCGAGGCGCTGACCGACAACCGCAACCGCACGGCGTCGGAGGTGCGCCACCTCTTCGCGAAGCACGGCGGCAACCTGGGGGCGACCGGAGCGGTCGCCTGGCAGTTCGAGCGCCGCGGGCTCGTGCTCGTGAGCGCCGAGGGCGCGGACGAGGAGGCACTGCTGCTCGCGGCGGCCGATGCGGGCGCGGACGACGTGTCCTCCGACGGGTCCACGTTCGAGGTCTCGAGCGCCCCGGAGAGCCTCGCGGCGGTGCGAGCGGCGCTCGAGGAGGCCGGCTTCCGCGCCGAGTCGGCCGAGCTCGCGATGGTACCCAAGGCGACGGTCGCGATCGCGGACGAGCCGACCGCCCGCAAGGTGCTGCGCCTCGTCGAGGGGCTCGAGGAGGCCGACGACGTCCAGGACGTCTACGCGAACTTCGACATCCCCGAGGCGATGCTCGAGACGGTAGCCTCCTGACGTCTGTGGCGACGATGACCGAGTCTGCGGGCCTGCGGGCGAAGCGCATCGAGGCGCTCCTCTCGGCGCGCCTGTTCGTGGAGCCCCAGCTGGCGGCGGATCGCCTCTACTTCATCTCGAACCTGTCCGGGCACCTGTCCCTGTACGGCATGGACGTCTCCGGAGGCGTTCCCGAGCCGCTGCTCCCGCCCGGCATCGCCCTCCAGAATCCCGAGCTCGCGGGCGGTCATCTCTTCTTCGTGCTTCCCGCGCTCGACCGGATCGTCGTGATGGTCGACCGCGACGGCGACGAGAACTACGAGCCGTGCGTGATCCCGCTCGAGGGCGGGTTCCCGGAGCCGCTCGTCCCCGAGGCCTTCGAGGGCCGGCGGTCGCACCTCCTCGACGTCGTCCTCCCGACCTCGACCGCGTACTTCTCCGTCGAGTCGCGGGAGGAGTCGATCCGGTCCGGGGTCCGGGTGGATCTCGCGCACGGCGTCGCCGAAGCGCTGCACTCGAGCACGTACGGCGCGTTCCCGATGGCCTGGGCGCCCGACGGCTCGCGCGTGGTGCTCGCCGACGGGTACACGGCGGGGGACACGGTCCTCTACGAGCTCGACGGAGAGGGCGAGCGCCGCATGCTCCACGGCACGCCGATCGAGGAGCGCGAGCCCGGCGGGGAGTATCCGCTCAGCGGCTTCAGGGAGAGCCACGTCACCTCCGGTGGGGCGGGGATGCTCGTCGGGACGGCCCTCTTCGACGACGGCGGCGCGCCCGCGTACCTCGACTTCGAGCGGCCGGGGGATCTGGAGCCGGTCCTGATCGAGGGGCTCGCGCACGACGGCGCCGGCGAGCTGGAGAGCATCCGGCAGCTCGAGGGCGACCGGTTCGCGCTGATCTACAACATCGACGGCTGCTCCTGGGCCTACGAGGCCCGGCTCGACGAGCCCGGCCGCCGGCTCCGTGTCGATCGCGTGCTGGTCGGCCGCGGCGCGCTCGAGGGCGGGATCCTGCACGGGCTGCACTTCGACGAGGAAAGCGGCCGCTACGCGCTCTCGTACTGCACCGCCACGGATCCCACGCAGCTCTGGGTGCTGGAGGCCGACGCCGTGCGGGAGCCGGCAGCGAAGACACGGGAGCGGGTTCTCGGCGTGGCGCCGGCGCTCCTCTCGGCGGGCGAGGACGCGTCGTTCGAGTCGCACGACGGGCTGCGCGTCTCGGCGCGCCTCTACCTGCCCTCGGCCGAGCTCGGGCACGAAGGCCCGCGGCCGCTCGTGTACTACGTCCACGGCGGGCCGCAGAGCCAGGAGCGCCCCAACTTCGCCTGGTTCTCGATGCCGCTCGTCCAGGTCCTCGCGCTCGAGGGCTTCGCCGTGTTCGTCCCGAACGTCCGCGGGTCGTCCGGCTACGGGCTCGAGTACATGAAGCGGGTCGACCACGACTGGGGTGGGCTCGACCGCCTCGACCACGTCCACGCGATGACCGAGGTGCTCCCGCACGACGACCGCGTCGACGTGTCCCGGGCGGGTGTCGTGGGTCGCTCCTACGGCGGCTACATGACGCTCATGCTCGCCGCGATGCACCCCGAGCTGTGGGGCGCTGCGGTGGACATGTTCGGCCCGTACGACCTGCTGACGTTCATGGAGCGGATACCCGAGACGTGGAAGCCGTACTTCGAGCTCGCCGTCGGCCATCCCGAGCGCGACCGCGAGTTCCTCGTCGAGCGGTCCCCGAAGACGCACATCGAGGGTGTCTCGAGCCCGCTGCTCGTGATCCAGGGGCAGAACGACCCCCGCGTCGTGGAGCGGGAGTCGCACGACCTCGTGGAGCACCTCCGCGGGGTCGGCAAGACCGTCGACTACCTCGTCTTCGAGGACGAGGGCCACGACGTGCTCAAGCTCGCGAACCGCGTCCGCTGCTACGAGCGGATCGTCGGGTTCTTCGCAGAGCATCTGGCCTAGCCCCCTGTTACGCTCGCGCGCGGCCGGATACCCGTGCCGTCGAAGCGAGAGGAGACAGGCGCATGCGCTGGTTGACGATCGTCGTAGCCGTCCTCGGGCTCGCCCTGGTGGGGGCCGGGTGCGGAGGAGGGGACGACGAAGCCGCAGGAGATGACACCACGATCGTCACCGAGACGACCGACACCGACGCGACCGAGACGACGGAGGACACGGAGACCGATACGGACTCGACGGGGATCGGCGACCTCACCGAGGATTGCCTCGCCGCGGTGGGCGCGTTCGCGACCTTGGCCAGGCCGTTGCCAGCGCCTTCACCGGCGCCCAGGGAGCGGACGAATCGGCCGAGCTCTTCGGCGAGTTCGCCGAGAAGGCGCCTGACGAGATCCAGGACGACATCCAGGTGATCGCGGAGGCGTACGCCGCGTACGTCCAGGAGCTGAGCGACCTGGACCTGAAGCCGGCGCGACGCCGAGCACCGAGCAGATCGAGCAGCTCACAGCGGCCTCGGAGAAGCTCGACACGCCCGAGATCCGAGCGGCCTCGGAGAACTTCAACAGCTGGGCGACCGCGAACTGCCCCCGCTGACGGGGCCAGCCCTGCACGTCGACGAAGGCGGCCGCTTCGCGGCAGCCGCCTTCGCGCTTCAGAGCAGCGTCACGGCGCGACGGTCGCGCAGATCGCGTGCACGACGAGCTTCCAGGTCGAGCTCGTGGCGACGGCCTCGAACGCCTCGCCCTCCCAGGCGTTGTCGCCGCTCGGCTTGTTCTCGACGACGGTGACGCGGTTCCTGCCGGCCCCGCTGATCTCCACGCCACCGCCCAGGACCTTCTTCCCGACCGGGCAGGTCACCGTGAGGTTCTTCGGCCCTACGGCGGTGAGGGGCGTCTCGCTGGCGAGCTGCTCCCGCCCGCTCAGGCCGGCCGGGCCGGCCGGGCCCTGCGGCCCCGTCGGGCCGTGCGGCAGCTGCCCGGGCCTGAAGTCCACCCTGCGCAGGGCGCCGTTCCTGACGTCGGAGGAGGTGACGCCGCCGTCGGCGATGTCGGCGGACGTCACCTGCCCGTTCCGGATCTTGACCGTCGTGACGGCGCCGTTCTCGAGCTCCGCCGTCCCGACGCTCGCCCTCGGGAACCGCGGAGACGGCGGCGATGCTGGTCCCGCCGAGCGCGACGACGAGGGCGCCGGAGGCGAGCACGGTTCCCGGTGACGGAAGCTTCCAGAGCGTTCGCATGACGACTCCTCTCGTGTCGTTCTCCGTCCGGCCGACGGTACCTCCGGCGCGGAGGAACGTCCGAAGCCCCGCATAACTTCTTTACGTGAAGGTCCTCGGCATCGACCCAGGAACGGCTGCGTGCGGGTACGGGATCGTCCACGAAAGCGACGGGCGCCTCCGGGCGGGGGGCTTCGGGTGCTGGCGGACGTCGGCACGCGAGCGGCCCGACGCGCGGCTGCTCGTGATCTTCGAGGGTGTGCGGGAGCTCATTGCGGAGCACGAGCCGGACGCCGTCGCGCTCGAGGAGTCCTTCGTGGGTGCCGACGCCCGCATCGCGCTCTCCGTCGGGCAGGCACGCGGCGCCGTGCTCGTCGCGGCCGCGTCCGTCGGGGTCGACTGTGCCGAGTACGCTCCGGCGCGGGTCAAGCAGACCGTGTGCGGGTACGGACGCGCCGAGAAGGACCAGGTGCAGCGCATGGTGAAGCTCGTCCTGGGGCTCGAGGCCGAGCCGTCGTCGTCCCACGAGGCCGACGCGCTCGCGGTGGCGATCTGCCATGCGCTCGCGCCTCCCCTGCTCGAGGTCGCGCGATGATCTCGCGCCTCCGCGGGGTCCCCGCGGGACGATCGGCGGACGGTCTCGTCCTCGACGTGGGAGGCGTCGGGTATCTCGTCGCCGCCACGCCGGGCGCGCTCGCGCGAGCCGACGGTGCACGCGAGGTCACGCTCGAGACGTACCTCCACGTCCGTGAGGACGCGCTCCAGCTCTACGGGTTCGCCGACGCGGAGGAGCGTGAGCCTCTTCGTCAGCCTGCTCGGCGTCAGCGGGATCGGCCCGAAGGTGGCGCTCGCCGTCGTCTCGGGCTCGGCGGCCTCCGAGCTGCGGCGGGCGATCGCCCTCGGCGACGCCGCTCGCTTCCAGGCGATCCCGGGAATCGGCAAGAAGACGGCGGAGCGGATCGTGCTCGAGCTGAAGGGATCGCTGCCCGACACGCTCGAGCACCGTGGTGACGCTGGTCCGGCCTCGGCCGAGCTCACCGCGCGTGACGCTCTCGTGGAGCTCGGCTACTCGATCGTGGAGGCCGAGCGCGTGCTCGCCGGCGTGGATCCGGGCCTCTCGGCGGAGGAACGGGTGCGCGAGGCCCTGAAGAGGGCGGCCTGACGGTGAGCTCCCAGTTCCTCGCTCCCGCGCTCGTCGAGGGCGACGAGGAGGTCGAGCGCTCCCTGCGCCCGCGCCGCCTCGACGACTTCGTCGGGCAGCACCGCACCAAGGAACAGCTCCAGATCGCGCTCGACGCGGCAGGCGGACGGGGGGAGGCGCTCGACCACGTCCTCCTCGTCGGGCCGCCGGGGCTCGGGAAGACGACGCTCGCGACGATCATCCGGGAGGAGCTCGGGGTCGGCATCCGGACGGTGGCGGGCCCCGCGCTCGAGCGAAAGGGCGACATGGCCGCGATCCTCACGGGCCTCGACGCGCGCGACGTCCTCTTCATCGACGAGATCCACCGCGTGAACCGCGCGATCGAGGAGATCCTCTACCCGGCGCTCGAGGACTTCCGGCTGGACATCATCGTCGGCCAGGGTGCCGCGGCGCGCACGCTCACGCTCGACCTTCCGCCGTTCACCCTCGTCGGCGCCACGACCCGGACGGGCCTCCTCACGACGCCGCTCCGCGACCGCTTCGGCATGACCTTCCGTCTCGGCTACTACGAGCCCGCCGAGCTCGCCTCCATCGTCCGCAGGTCGGCGGGGATCCTCGGGGTGGAGATCGAGGACTCGGCCTCCGACGAGATCGCGGGGAGGGCCCGTGGCACGCCCCGGGTCGCGAACCGCATCCTGCGCCGCGTCCGGGACGTCGCGGAGGTGCGTCACACGGGCGCCGTCACGCTCGACGTGGCCCGCGAGGCGCTCGAGCTGCTCGAGGTGGACGAGGCGGGGCTCGAGCGCATCGACCGGGAGCTGCTGTCGGCGATCGCGGACAAGTTCGGAGGCGGGCCGGTCGGGCTGTCGACCCTGTCCGTGACGCTCGGCGAGGAGCCGGACACGATCGAGGACGTGTACGAGCCGTATCTCCTCCAGCTCGGGTTCCTCCAGCGGACGCCGCGGGGCCGCGTGATCACCGCGCTCGGGCGCGACCACATCGGGGTGGCTGCCCCGGCCGACGGCCTCTTCTGATGTCGTCCCAGATCTGGACTCCCGGCATGGCGGGTCCGCTGGACGAGTTCGTGGCTCGGCTCGCGCGCATGGTCGGGGCGTTCGCCGAGGAGCACGAGCTCGAGCAGGCGGAGGTGCGGATCGAGCTCGCGGACGGCTCGCGCCACGTCCTGGCGACCGCGACGGCCGAGCCGGGGTTCGGGTTCTTCTCCTTCACGCCGCACCCGGAGGACGGGGGAGACCCGCGGCGGGTCATCATCCCGATCGGCGCGGTGAAGACAATCGAGATCTCCGCGCCCGACCCGGCATCGCCGTTCGGGTTCGCGACACCAGAGTAACGCCGGACGGCGCTACGCCCCGCCGCTGGATGGCGGCGACGGGAACCGCGCGTCGAGCTGCTCGGCGAACTTCGGGATCGCATGGTTCGCCCAGGCGAAGAACGAGGCGATCGAGAGAAGGAAGAAGACGCCTCCGACGGCCAGGCATCCGGCAAGCCCGAGGTCCAGACCGACCCCTGCGATGCCAGCCGTCGCGCCGGCGACGACGGAGTTGACGACAGCCACCGCGCCGGGGGCCGCGATGAACGCTTGCACTCGCCCCGGCGGTCGGCGTATGGCCATGGCGGATTGGAGGACGCCGGCTCTGTCGTCGTAGGGGCTCGTGACGAAGTACGGCTCGAGCTCCGGTGCGAGCTCGAGATATGCGTGGCGGATCCGGTTCATCCCCTGCACCCAACGAGCGTCCTCGCGGTTCACCTGGGAGAGGCGGGCGATCGTCACGACGCCGAGGAAGTACACGACCGGGAGGAGCACGAGCGCGAACACGACGAACCCGGTGTCGAACTCAGTTGCCTGCCCGACGAGCGCCAGCGCGACCACGGAGCCCGTGAGGGCCGCGACGAAGATCGCCGTCCGGCTCATGGCCTCGGTGTAGGCGAGGCTGCGGGCTGCGAGCAGGCTCCAGTGCTCGGTTGTCAGGATCTGCAACGCGTGCGGCCCGAGCGCCGAGGGTGGCGCTCCGGCGTGCGCCGTCGGGACGCGGGACGTGGGATCGGGCTCCAGCACGGGCGCTGGCCGCAGTCTACGGCCGCCTGGAAGCGCGCGACCGCCTGCGGCCTCATGCGCGGTACTGGTGGTCGTGCCAGGAGGGCACGGGCGCCAGCTCGAGCAGCGTCCGGCCGCCCTGCGGCTCGGCGTAGCCGAAGTCGCCCGTGTCGTCCTCGAACGCGACGTCGAGCAGCCCCTCCTTGACGCGGTGGTCGAGCCAGGCTCCGCGGAACACGAGCTTGCGGAGCCAGTAGACGAGCGACTCCCCGTTGACGAGCGACACGAGCTCCCAGTGCCGCAGGAGGTAGAGCCCGAGGCCGCTGCGCGGATCGACGATGCGGCCGTCCGCCGCGAGCTCGACGAGGTCCGCCGCCTCGTCCCCGTCGAGGTCGTTGGAGGCGACGAGGCCGAGCCGCACCGCCGCGGCGGTGACGCGCTCCTCGAAGTCCTCCACGCTGAACTCGAACCGGTGGCCGAGGAACTCGACGACGAAATCGTCCCCGGAGCGATAGTTGGCAGCGAGCATCGCGATCAGCGTATCTACGCTTACCGACGTGAAGGACAGGCGGATCTGGGCGGTGATGATCGTCGTAGTGGCCGCGGTCTGGCTCGTCGGCGCCGCGGTCACGAAGTACACGCTGGAGCAGATGGCCTTCGTCACGCCCATCGCGATGGTGGTTGTCGGCGCCTCGATCGGGATCGTCCTGCTGTGGGTCAAGGTCGTCCTCGATTCCGTCCGCAGGCGCCGCGAGTCGTAGCCTCACCGGGCGCTAGATTCGTAGCCTCGCCGGGCGCGAGAAACGCCGTCCGAGCCCGTCCGTACCGTCCTTCGGGTGACGAGTGCCTGGACGATCGCCCCCCTCGAGCCCGACCGCGTCGCCGCGCTCGCGCGTGAGCTCGGCGTGAGCGACGTGGCCGCGTCGGTCCTCGTCCGCCGCGGGTACGGTGATCCCGACGACGCGCGTCGCTTCCTCGACGCAGCGTTGCCGGGCCACGATCCCGACCTCCTCGGCGACGTGGCCACCGCCGTGGAGCGGATCCGGGCTGCGGTCGAGGACGGCAGGCGCATCTGCGTGTACGGCGACTACGACGTCGACGGAATCTGCGCGACCGCCCTCGCAGTCCTGATCCTCCGCGAGCTCGACGCCGATGTCGTCTGGCATCTCCCGAGCCGGTTCGAGGAGGGCTACGGCGTCTCCAGCGACACGCTCGCCAGGCTGATCGACGAGGGAGTCGGCCTGGTGGTGACGGTCGACTGCGGGATCACCGCGGTCACGGAGATCGCGGAGGCGCGAGAGCTCGGCCTCGAGGTCGTCGTCACCGATCACCATCGCCCGGGAGAGGTGCTGCCCGACTGCCCGGTCGTCGCGACGCGACCGTCCTCGTACCCCTTTCCCGAGCTCTGCGGCACGGGAGTCGTGCTCAAGCTGGGCGAGGCGCTCCTCGGCCCCGAGCATCCCGCGCTCGCCCGGAACCTCGATCTCGTCGCGCTCGCGACCATCGCGGACGTCGTCCCGCTCGTGGACGAGAACCGTGCGCTCGCGTCCGCGGGCCTGCGCGCTCTCGCGTGCACGCGCCGTCCGGGTCTCCAGGCGTTGATGCGGAACGCGCATGTCGATCCCGCAGCGGTCGACGCAGGCGCGGTCGGCTTCAGGCTCGCACCGCGGATCAACGCTGCCGGACGTCTTTCTCGCCCCGACATCGCACTCGAGCTCATCCTCACGGACGACGCCGAGGCCGCTCGCACGCTCGCGCTTCGGCTCGAGGAGCTGAACCGCGACCGGCAGCAGGTCGAGGACCGGATCCTGCGAGAGGCCTCCGCGCTCGTCGACGGCCTTCCCGAGCGCGACCGTCGCCGACGCGGATACGTGCTCTGGAACGAGGATTGGCACGAGGGCGTGATCGGGATCGTCTCCTCGCGTCTCGTCGAGAGGTTCGATCGACCCGTCGTCCTCGTCACCGGCACCGCCGACGGGACCTGGAAGGGGTCGGGGCGCTCGGTGCCGCGGTTCGACCTGCACGGCGCGCTCGACGTGTGCTCCGAGCACCTCGTGCGCTTCGGCGGCCATCGCGCCGCCGCCGGCCTCTCCATCGCTCCCGAGCGCCTCGAGGCGTTCGCCGAAGCGTTCGCGGCGCACGCCGACGCCACGATCGCGGAGGAGGACCTGCACACGCCGACGGTCGTGGACGCGGTCGTCTCGGCCGAGGATCTCACTCTCACGCTCGCGCAGGAGCTCGACCGGCTCGCCCCGTTCGGACTCGGCAACCCCGATGTGACCCTGCTCGTGCCGGGCGCCCGGCCGGAAGCCCCCGCGCTCGTCGGCGACGGGAAGCATCTCCGCTTCCGAGTGCGCCAGCAGGGGCGGGACGCCGGCAGCGCCATCGCGTTCGGCCAGGGCTTCGAGCTCGATCGGCTCCGCGCCGAGGGGGTGTTCGACGTCGTCTGCCGACTCAAGGAGAACCACTGGAACGGCACCGTCGCCCCACAGCTCGTCGTGCGCCGCGTCTTCGACACGCCCGACGGCTACGAGGAGCTTCGCGAGCATCTGGGCTCGCTCTGGCGCGCGGGCCCGGATGCGTGGACGGCGGACGCTCGCCGGGTGTTCGCGGAGCTCGGCCTCGGCGGCGCGACCTCGGGCGAGCGAGGCAGGCGCCGCCAGCTGCTCGAGTCGGAAACCTTCCGCTCCCTCCTCGCGCGCGAGGAGCACGCCCTGCTCGAGGCCGCATGACCTCCCACGCCCGCCCGTCGCGGGCGCTTCAGCCGAGGTGCGGGCGGGAGGGAACGAGGGCGTCGCGCATGACGAGGGCGAGTCGCCGCGCGTGCCGTTGCCTGAGCCAACGCCGGAAGCTCTGCATGGGACACCGGTCTTCGCCGCACCGCGCGAGGCTCCTGCCGCCCCGAAGGGCCCGCGAGAGGGCGCCAGTACACTGAGCGAATGAGCGTCCTCGACGCGAAACGGCACCACGAGCACCTCGTCGACGAGCTGATCGCCGAGGTCGAGGGCTACAACCCCGACGTCGACAGGGAGCTCCTGCGCCACGCGTTCGCCGTCGCCGAGCGCGCCCACGAGGGACAGGTCCGGCGCTCGGGCGAGGACTTCATCCACCACCCGCTCGGCGTCGCGCGGATCTGCGCGGAGCTGCACCTCGACGAGCAGACGATCGCCGCGGCGCTCCTGCACGACGTCGTCGAGGACACGGGCGCCGACCTCGAGGAGGTCCGGTCGGAGTTCGGCCCCGACATCGCCCAGCTCGTCGAGGGCGTGACGAAGCTGACGCGGATCACCTTCCAGAGCCGCGAGCAGGCGGAGGCCGAGAACTACCGGAAGATGATCGTCGCGATGGCGCAGGACGTTCGCGTCATCCTCATCAAGCTCGCCGACCGCCTGCACAACATGCGGACGATCGAGTACCAGAGCAAGCCGAAGCAAGCGCAGAAGGCAAGGGAGACGCTCGAGGTGTACGCGCCGCTCGCGCACCGCCTCGGGATCCATGCGCTCAAGTGGGAGCTCGAGGACCTCGCGTTCCAGACGCTGCATCCGCGCAAGTACGCCGAGATCCGCGCGATGGTCGCCGACCAGCGCGCCGACCGGGAGGCGCAGGCCGACAAGGCGGCGGAGATCCTGGGCGAGGAGCTCGACAAGGCGGACGTGCCGGCGGAGATCACCGCGCGGGCGAAGCACCTCTACTCGATCTACGACAAGATGGCGAAGCGCGGTCGGGAGTTCAACGAGATCTACGACCTGACTGCGATGCGGGTCGTCTGCGAGCGGGACGGCGAGGAAGGGACGCGCGACTGCTACGCGACGCTCGGCCTCGTCCACTCGCTCTGGAAGCCGATGCCCGGGCGCTTCAAGGACTTCATGGCGATGCCGAAGCTCAACCGCTACCGCTCGCTACACACGACCGTGATCGGGCCGCAGGGCAAGCCGCTCGAGATCCAGGTGCGTACGAGGAAGATGCACGAGGAGGCCGAGTACGGCGTCGCCGCGCACTGGCTGTACAAGCGCGGCCGCGCGTCGAAGGAGGACGACGAGTGGCTGACCTGGGTCAAGTCCCTCATGGACTGGCAGCAGGAGGACCAGGACCCCGGCGAGTACATGCGCAACCTGCGCACGGACCTCTTCTCGGACGAGGTATACGTCTTCACGCCGAAGGGCGAGGTCAAGGTGCTGCCGTCCGGGGCGACGCCGATCGACTTCGCGTACGCGGTGCACACGGACGTCGGACACCGCACGGTCGGGGCGAAGGTCAACGGGCGCATCGTGCCGCTGCACTACAGGCTGAAGAGCGGCGACTTCGTCGAGATCCTCACGTCGAAGTCCGGCCGGGGGCCGTCGCGCGACTGGCTCTCGCTCGTCACGTCGTCCCGTGCGCGCAACAAGATCCGCCAGTGGTACCAGCGCGAGACGCGCGGCGAGACCGAGGCCAAGGGGCGCGAGCTCCTCGACCAGGCGCTCAAGGCGCAGAAGCTCCCGTACCGCAAGCTTCAGGGCTCGAGCGTGCTGGCCCAGGTGATCCGCGAGACCGGCTTCAAGAAGGCCGAGGACTTCTACGTCGCGCTCGGCGCGGGGAAGCTTCCTCCGGGCCAGATCGTCAACAAGGTCATCCAGCGCCTGAAGACCGACGAGGTCGCGGCCGAGCCGGCGATCACGACGAAGCCGCCACGCGCGAAGACTGCCGTCTCGAGTGACCGTCTCGGCATCAACGTGCCCGGGGTAGAGGACGTCCTCGTACGCCTCGCCAAGTGCTGCACACCGGTGCCTGGAGACCCGGTCGTCGGCTACGTCTCGCTCGGGCGCGGGATCACCGTGCACCGCGAGGACTGCCCGAACGTGAAGGCGCTCAAGCGGAACCCCGAGCGCTTCACACCGGTGGAGTGGGAGGGCGGCGCCTCGGCGGGCTTCCTCGTCCAGATCTCCGTCGACGCCTGGGATCGCGCGCGCCTGCTCGAGGACGTCGCGCGCACGTTCGCCGAGCACGGCGCGAACATCGTCTCCTACGGCGGCATGGTCGAGGACGGTATGGCTCGCAACTGGTACACCGCCGAGGTCGGGGACGTGAAGGAGCTTCGGTCGCTTCTCACCGCCCTTCGCAACCTCGACGCGGTCTTCGACGCGTACCGCGTCACGCCGTCGTAGGCGACTGGCACCGTCGGGTGCCTGTCAGCTGCTCCCGTCCTACGCAAAAGAGCCGGTGACCGTCACCCTGCGGGTGATGGTCACCACGGCCAGCCGAAGCGGTCGGTCACAGGTGACAGGCATCGTCAGGTGCCTGTCACCGGCTTTCGGTCATGCCGGCCAGCCGGGGAGGTCGTGGAGCGGCGCGAGCTCCTCGTCCTGCCGGATGTGGTCCGACCACTCGGGCCTGAGCTCGAGCGCGCGAGTGACGTGCGCGAGCGCATCGTCCTTCCGGCCGGCGAGCGCCTCCGCGCGGGCGAGGTAGTAGAGAACGGCGGGGTGGTCGGGGTACTGCTCGAGACCTGTCGCGATCTCGTCGGCCATGGCGTCGAAGTCGCCGGAGGCTCGATGCCGCTCGGCCGCGAACCAGTACTCCCAGGGCGAAGGCTCGTAGACCCCGTCGCGAGGCCCGCCGATCGCCAGCACGGACGTGCCCGGCTCCTCGGCGCGCGCATGACGCTTCACGGATGGGTCGCGAACGAAGACGATCGTCCCCGCCGGCGCGTCCAGTGTCTCGTCCTCGAGCTGGAAGGTCGCACGGCCCGAGACGACGACGTACAGCTCCTCGTGGCCGAGGGCCTGCTCCGTGTGCTCCTCGACGACGTCGTCGCCCTCGTTCGGCGCGACGTAGAAGTTGATCCCGAACGCGCCGACGTCGAGCGTCCTCCGCACCGGGCGCCAGAGGAGCCTGCCGTCGACGACGGGGATGGGGTCGATCTCGTCGAGCCTCACGCTCCGCCAGCGCTCCGCCACGGCTCGACTCTACCCACGCAGACACGCGGGGGCCGCCGGCGCGGCCCCCCGCTGGGCGGGTCGAGGGAGGAGCGTCAGGAGGGGCGCGTCCCGAGCGTGACGGCGATGGTCTGTTGCCGCCCGTCGCGCACGACGGTGACCGAGACCTCGTCGCCGGGCTTCTTGCCGTCCACGGCGCTCTGCAGGTCCGCCGAGCTGCTGACGGTCTTCCCGTCGAAGGCGACGATCACGTCACCGCCGGTCGGGACCTGCTCACCGTCGACCGTCGTCGTGCCGGTCGCGGCCTCGATGTCGGCGGCGTCCGCGGGCGTCCCGGGCTTCACCTCGGTCACGGCGACACCGTCCTCGGTCGTCACCATCGTGATCCCGAGGTAGGCGTGCTCGACCTCGCCCGTCTCGATGAGCTGCGAGACGATCGAGCGCACGGTGTTCGAGGGGATCGCGAACCCGACGCCGTCGTTGCCCCCCGACTCGCTCTCGATCTGCGCGTTCACTCCCACGACCTGCCCACGCATGTTCAGGAGCGGGCCGCCCGAGTTGCCGTGGTTGATCGCGGCGTCGGTCTGGATCGAGTCGTTGATCGTGAACCTGTTCGGAGCCGTCATCTCGCGGTGGAGCGCGCTCACGATACCGCTCGTGATCGTGCCCTCGAGCCCGAACGGGCTGCCCATCGCAACGACGGCGTCGCCGACCGCGACACTGCTCGAGTCCCCGAGCTCGAGAGGCCGGAGGAGCGATGCGGGCGCTTCCACCTTCAGCACCGCGAGGTCCGTCGAGGGATCGCTGCCGACGAGCGTCGCCGGGTGCGACGAGCCGTTCGCGAAGCGGACGGTGATGTCGCTCGCGCCCTCGACCACGTGCTGGTTCGTGACGACGTGCCCGGCGCTGTCGAACACCCATCCCGAGCCCTGGGCCTGCGCCGTCCCGCTTCCGGCGCTGATCTCCACGACTCCGGGCTGGGCGGCGCCGTAGATGCGGCCGATGGGGAGGACGCTTCCGACTGCGGCCGGCTCCGACGTGGACACGGTCACCTCGCGGACGACCGTCGCCGTGTCGTTGCTGAGGACGGAGAAGGCTGTCGCGCCGACTCCGACGCCGAGAGCGAGAGCGGCCACGAGAGTGGCGATGACGAGCGGGGTCCGATTCATCGAGAGTCCTTTCGGAGTGTAGGTCTCCGGCCATTGCACCCGCGGCGCCTGAGGCCGGCGTGAAACGCTCCTAAAAACTCGCTAAGACTCCCTCCGAAGCGCAGGTCGAGCGCCACAATGCAGAACGATGGACATCCTGGTGGTGGACGACGAGCGCGCGGTTCGGGAGTCCCTTCGGCGTGCCCTCGATCTCGAGGGATACACGGTCGAGCTCGCCTCGGACGGGGAGGAGGCGCTGCAGCGTCTCGCGCTTCGCCCCTCGCCGGACGCCGTGATCCTGGACATCCTCATGCCCGGTGTCGACGGCCTCGAGGTATGCCGGCGCCTCCGCGTCGATGGGAACCACGTGCCGATCCTCATGCTGACCGCCCGCGCGGAGGTGGACAGCCGCGTGGCCGGGCTGGACGCGGGCGCCGACGATTACCTCCCCAAGCCTTTCGCGCTCGCGGAGCTGCTCGCGCGGCTCCGCGCGCTGCTTCGGCGATCGGGTGACGTGCCTGCGACGGCCGAAGCTCCTTCCGCAGCGCTCCGATTCGCCGATCTCCAGCTCGATCCCGGGACGCGCGAGGTGAGGCGGGGTGGGGGCTCGATCGAGCTGACGAGGACGGAGTTTTCCCTCCTCGAGCTCTTTCTCCGCAATCCCCGCCAGGTCCTGACCCGGTCGATCATCTTCGAGCGCGTCTGGGGGTACGACTTCGGCCCGACCTCGAACTCCCTCGACGTCTACATCGGGTATCTCCGCCGCAAGACGGAGGCGGGCGGCAGGGAACGGCTGATCCACACGGTCCGGGGCGTCGGGTACGCGCTGCGCGAGCCATGACGTTCCGGGCGCGGATCGCCATCGCCGCTTCGGCTGCGGTCGCGCTCGCGGTCGTGCTCGCGTCCGTCCTCGTCTACTTCGCCGTCCGGGGCGAGCTCCGCGGCCAGATCGACGAGACGCTCGAGCAGCGTGCGGCCCAGATCGCGCGCGAGCCGCTGAGCGAAATCCAGTCGCCCGACGGCAAGTCGTTCCTGGCGATCCGGCCTGGGTTCGGCGAGCCGAACACGCTCGTCCAGCTCGTGAAGGAGGACGGCAGCACCCTGGGCGCGAGGTACGAGACGATCACGCTCCCCGCGGACGAGAGGGCGATCACGCTCGCGGCGGAGGGCGAGGCGAGCGACCACTTCTTCGCCGACACGACCGTCTCGGGGATCCACGTGCGCGTGCTCACGTTCGCCTACGGGCCGGGGTACGCGCTTCAGGTCGCGCGGCCGCTCACCGAGCTCGACGACGCGCTCGGGCAGCTCCGGTTGTACCTCATCCTGGTCGCGCTCGGCGGAGTCGGGCTCGCGGCAGCGTTCGGTCTCGTCGTCTCCCGCGCCGCGCTGACGCCCGTGCGCCGGCTGACCGAGACCGCGGAGCGCGTGTCGGTGACCCGGGACCTGTCCGAGCGGATCGAGCTCGACGGGAAGGACGAGCTCAGCCGGCTCGCCGGGAGCTTCAACGCGATGCTCGCCGCCCTCGAGGACTCGACCCGCGCCCAGCGTCAGCTCGTGGCCGACGCGTCGCACGAGCTGCGCACGCCGCTGACGAGCCTCAGGACGAACATCGAGGTGCTCGCGAGCGACCGGGCGCTTCCTGCGGAGGAGCGCGGAAAGCTCCTCTCCGACGTCGTCGAGCAGCTCGGGGAGATGACGACCCTCATCGCGGAGCTGATCGAGCTCGCTCGCGCCGAGCAGCACACCACCGAGCCGGAGGACGTACGGCTCGACCTCGTGGCCGCAGAGGCTGTCGAGCGGGCGCGCCGGAACCGGCCGGGAGTCACGTATACCGAGGACTACGACGAGACGGTGGTGCTCGGCGTCGAGGGGACGATCGAGCGCGCGATCTCGAACCTTCTCGACAACGCGGCCAAGTGGAGCCCGCCGGGCGCCGAGGTCCGCGTCGAGGTACGCGACGGCCAGGTCGCCGTGCGCGACCACGGACCGGGAATCTCCGACGAGGACCTCCCGTACGTGTTCGACCGCTTCTATCGCGCGCGTTCCGCTCGAGGCATGCCCGGGTCCGGGCTCGGCCTCGCGATCGTGAGGCAGGTCGCCGAAGCACACGGCGGCGACGTGGTCGCGGAGCGGGCGAACGGCGGCGGCACGCGCGTCGTGCTCCGGTTCGGCCGTGCTCCCGTGCGAGCCGCCGCGCCGTCCTAGGACCTCGTCGGATGCGGCCTTCCCTTCTTAGGAGCCTCTTAGCGCGGTCTTAGGTGGCACTGGTGTGATGTGCCCATGACCAGGAGCAGGAAGATCACGATCGTCGTCGTCGCTGCCGGAGCCGTCGCCGTTGCGCTGGGCGCGGCCGGCGCGATCGCCGCTTCGGGTGTTCTGTCCCCGAACGAGGAGAGCCAGGCCGTCATCGACGACGCTGCGGAGCGGCTCGGTGTTGAGCCGAGCGAGCTCAGCGACGCACTGAAAGAAGCCCTGAAGAGCCGTGTCGACGCCGCCGTCGACGCAGGTCGACTGACGGAGGCGCAGGGCGAGGCGCTCAAGGAGCGGATCGACGACGGCGAGACGCCGCTTCTGTTCGGCGCACTCGGCCGCTTCGGCCCAGGTCACGCCTTCGGGCACCCGGGGCACTTCGGCAAGCTCGAGACCGCCGCGTCGTACCTCGGGCTGAGCGAGGCGGAGCTCCACGCGCAGCTCCGGGACGGCAAGACGCTGGCCGAGATCGCAAAGGCCGAGGGGAAGTCCGTGGACGGCCTCGTCCAGGCGCTCGTGCAGGACGCCAAGACGAAGCTCGACCAGGCGGTCGAGGATGGACGGCTGACGCAGGCGCAGGCGAACGAGCTCGCGGAGGATCTCGAGGACCGCATGACGGACCTCGTCAACGGTGAGCTTCCCGAGCGGGGGTTCGGACATCGCTTCGGCGGTTTCGAGCGCCCGTTCGCCCCGTTCGGACGGTTCGGGGATCGCGCTCCCAGCGGGTCGCACGCCTAGCTCGCACCGGGCTCGACGACCGGGCCGGCTCTTTCCGGCCCGGTCGCCGCGGATGACTCCCTCGAACGAGGGATATATCCCTCGTATGAGGGGGGTACCTCGTTCGAGGGATTGCACCCCCCGAACGCGTGATTACAAGGAGGAGTGGGGAGAGGGGAAGGGAGCCGCGCGCTCGCCCCTCGCGGGCGGGCGCGCGGTAGTTTCCGACCCCCACCGGTCGGGGCAGCCGCCCCCCTCCCCGCGACGTTTCTCTCACGCAAGAGCGGGATTCGCTCCCGCGAATCCCGCTCTGCGGAAATCCCTGAAGCGCGTCCGCTTCGCGGACGCGGTGCCGTGGTGATCCGGCGGCATCGCGGTGCTGGGGCGCGTGCCGCGGTCCGCTTCGCGGACGCGGGTGCCCCTGGTGAGCTCGTCGGTGTGCGTGGTCCGGCGTGAGGCTTCCGGCTTTACGGCTCCCAGCGCTCGCCGCCGGTGTCCCAGCCGATGAGGACATACGGGCCGATGCGGGCGGCGACTTCGTGGAGGACCTCACCTCCGCCTCTCCGTCCACCCAGAGCTCGCCGACCTCGCGTTCCTGGAAGCGAACGGGCACGCGCGCCCGTCTCGTCTCTTCGGGCCGGCCCGCCTGTGGGCCGAGGACGAGCTCGTCCTCCTCGTGGAACGCGATGCCCGCCCAGACCAGTCCGGGAGTGGTTGCGAGGGCGGAGACGACGGAGCGGAGGACGTCGTCGGGCTCGCCGCCCTGCTCGAGGACGAACTCGACCGCGGCGAGAACGTCGTCGCTCATTCCTCGAGGTCACCTCCCTCGAACGCACGAACCGCGGCGCGCAGCTCTTCGGGAACGGGCGCGGGGCGGCGGCTCGGCAGGTCGACGAGGACGAGGGTCTGCGTGGCGGTGACCATCAGCGAGTCGTCGGGGAGCCGGTACGCGGCGCACTCGTACGTGATGCTCGTCCTTCCGATCCGGCGCACTCGCACGAACGACTCGATGAGGTCGTCGAAGCGCGCGGGCGCGTGGTACTCGACGGACGAGGCGCGCATCACGAACTCGGCGCCGGCGGCCTGCATGCTGCCGGTTCCGAGGTGACGGTGGTATTCGGTGCGCGCGTGGTCGAAGTACGGGAGGTACCGGCCGTAGTAGACGACGCCCTGGGCGTCGGTGTCGGAGAACCAGACCCGGGAGAGCGCCGAGTACTTGAACGGGGGCCTGCGGTCGGTGACGCGGCCGAGCTCGAGCGGGTCGGTCAAGGCTGCTCAGTCGCGAAGGAGCCCGAGCACCTCGTCGCGCTTCTGCTCCATGAGCTCGTGGGTGGTGAGCGCCTCCAGGTTGAGACGCACGAGAGGCTCGGTGTTCGAGGGCCGCACGTTGAAGTGCCAGTCGTCGAAGTCGACCGAGATCCCGTCGAGATGCGAGATGCGGCCGCCCTCCGCCGAGTAGCGCTCCTTGAGCTCCTGCAGCTTCACGGCGACGTCCGCGACCGGCGTGTTGATCTCCCCGGTCAGGAAGAAGCGCTCACGGAAGGGGGCGAGCAGGTCGGACAGCTTGCGTCCGCGTTTCGAGAGCAGCTCGAGCATGAGCAGGAAGGGGACGACCCCGGTGTCGGCCTGCGAGAAGTCCCGGAAGTAGTAGTGCGCGGACACCTCGCCCGCGAAGACGGCGTCCTCCTTGCGCATGCGGTGCTTGATGAAGGCGTGACCGACGCGGTTCACGAGCGGGACGCCTCCGGCGCGCTCGATGGTCTCGGGCACCGCTCGGCTCGCCCGGACGTCGTAGATCACGCGCGCGCCGGCTTCCGGCTCCTTCTCCAGGACGGCCTCGGCCAGCAGCGCCGTCACGAAGTCGCCGGGCACGAACTCGCCCGTGTCGTCCACGAAGAAGCACCGGTCCGCGTCTCCGTCGTACGCGACGCCCAGGTCGGCGTCCCCGTCGCGCGTCGTCGACACGATGAACTCGCGGTTCTCCGGGAGCAGCGGGTTCGGCTCGTGGTTCGGGAACGAGCCGTCGGGCTCGAAGTAGCAGCGCACGACGTCGAGCTGGGACAGGCGCTCGAGGACGGGTGGCAGCATCGTCCCGGCCATCCCGTTGGCCGCGTCCACGACGACCCGCAGCGGCCGGATCGACGACTCGTCCACGAAGGAGAGGACCTTCTCGACGAAGCTCGGCCAGACGTCCTCCTGCCGCACCTCGCCGCGACTCGCCACGGGGCCGAACCCGGCCGCCGCGCCGTCCCGCACCTGCGCGAGACCGGAGTCGCCGCCCACGGGAAGGGCGCCGCGGCGCACGATCTTCATCCCCGTGTAGTCCTTCGGGTTGTGCGAGGCGGTGACGCAGATGCCTCCCTCGAGGCCGAGCTCGCCGACGGCGTGGTAGACCATCTCGGTCCCCACGAGGCCGATGTCGACCACGTCCGACCCACCATCCGCAGCGCCCTCGACGACAGCGGCCGCCATCGCCGGGGCCGAGAGCCGCATGTCGCGGCCGACGGCGATCACCCGCGGCTCGAAGTGCTCGACGTATGCCCGGCCGATGCGATAGGCGCCGTCCTCGTCGAGCTGCGACGGGTAGATCCCGCGCACGTCGTACGCCTTGAAGACGGCCGGGTCGAGCACGGGTGGATCCTAGATGGCCGACCGCCAACTCCTCGCCGCGCGGATGGTGGCCGAGACACTCGCCGGCTGGCGCCGCCCTCCCTCGCCCGTAGTACCGGTCGACCCCAGACGGCGTCGTCGGGATGCCCGGGGCCCCCGCCGTCGTTCCTACACTTCAGGGATGGAGCGCAAGCTCGCAACCGTGCTGTTCGTCGATCTCGTGGACTCCTCGGGCCTCGTCACAGGCATGGACCCAGAGGTCGTGCGGCGACGCGTGAACGAGTTCTTCGAGCTCGTCTCGGGCTGCGTCACCCAGCACGGCGGCATCGTCGAGAAGTTCGCCGGCGACGCGGTCCTCGCGGCGTTCGGCGTTCCGCAGGCGCACGAGGACGATGCGCTCCGCGCAGTCCGTGCCGCGCTGTCTATGCGCGAGTCGGTCGAGGGCCTGGGCCTCCAGGCCCGGATCGGGATCGAGGCCGGCGAGCTCGTCGTGGAGAACGCGGACTCGACCTTCGCCACCGGCGAGGCGGTCAACCTCGCCGCGCGCCTGCAGCAGGTCGCGAGCCCGGGCGAGATCCTCGTCGGCCCCACCGCCTACCGGCTCGCGGCGGGGAGCCTGGTCGCCGAGGATGCGGGACCGCTGGAGCTCAAGGGCATGGGGGGGCCCCTCCGGGCCTGGCGGCTCGTGTCCGCCCTCGACGGCCCGGGCCGGCCGCTCGGGCCGCGCGCGCCGCTCGTCGGTCGCACGGAGGAGCTGGAGTTGCTCGAGAACACGTTCGAGCGAACCCTGCGGGACCGCCGGGCGCACATCTTCACCATCTTCGGCGAGCCCGGCGTCGGCAAGAGCCGGCTCGCGCGGGAGTTCATCGACGGCGTCGAGCGGGCGAGCTGCCTCGTCGGCCGGGCGCTGCCGTACGGGGAGGGCGTCACCTACTGGCCGCTCGCGGAGATGGTCAAGGCGGCGGCGGGAATCACCGACGACGACCCGCTCGACGAGGCCTTCGAGAAGCTCCGGGAGTGTTGCGCCGAGGAGGCGATCGCCGACGTGCTCGGGCTCGCCGCCGGGATGATGGAGGCGCTCGAGGGCGAGCGCAGCCCGCAGGAGATCGCCTGGGCCTCGCGCGAGGTGATGGAGTCGATTGCCGACGTCCAGCCCCTGATCCTCCTCTTCGAGGACATCCACTGGGCCGAGGAGCCGCTGCTCGACCTGATCGAGCACCTGGCCGACGGGGTACGCGCGCCGCTCCTGATCCTCTGCCTTGCACGCCCCGAGCTCTTGGACACGAGGCCGGGCTGGGGTGGAGGGCGCGTGCGGTCGACCGCGATCGAGCTCGAGCCGCTCTCAGAGGAGGAGAGCGAGGCGCTCGTCGAGAAGCTCCTCGGCCAGCTCGCGGGTCTGGCCGGCGAGGCGCCCTCTTCGCTTCCCAGGGAGATCCTCGAGCGCGCCGAGGGCAACCCGCTCTTCGTGGAGGAGACGATCCGGATGTTCCTCGAGAGCGGGTCCGACGGTGACCCGGACCGGATCCCGGACACATTGCAGGCGCTCATCGCGGCGCGCATCGACCACCTCTCGCCGCTCGCGAAGACTCTGCTCCAGCGCGCGTCCGTGATCGGGCGGGTCTTCTACCGGGGCGCGCTCGACCATCTCGCGCCCGATCTCGAAGACGTCGACGCGCTCCTCGGCGACCTGCTGCTCCGCGACCTCCTCCTGCGCGAGCCGCGCTCGTCGATCTCCGGGGAGTCGGCGTACCGGTTCAAGCACTTCCTCATTCGCGAGGTCGCGTACACGGGGCTCGCGAAGCTGGCGCGTGCCCAGCACCACGCGCGCTTCGCGGACTGGCTGAGCGAGCGCCAGAGCGACGAGCTGCTCGAGATCCGCGCGTACCACCTCGATCAGGCCGTGGAGCTGCTCACCGAGCTCGAGGGCGCTCCGCCCGAGCGCCTGGCCGAGGATGCCGCGGACGCGCTCGTCAAGGCGGCCAAGCGCGCGACCGCGCGCGAGGCGTACGGGAACGCGCGCAAGCTCGCGCTCCGAGCGCTCGAGCTCCGGCCCTCGCTCGTTGCGCGCTACGTGGCGGCGAGAGCCGCGTGGCGGCTCTCCGACTTCGCGACGGTCGAGTCCGAGATGGCGAAGGTGCGCTCAGAGGCGAAGGAGCGGGGCGAGCCGGTGATCGAGGCGCTCGCGCTCACCGGGCTCGGCGAGGCGATGCTGCGGCGGAGCGGCGATCCGGGCCGCGCGAAGACGCTCGTGGACGAGGCGCTCGAGCTCCTGAAGGGCACGGACGACCGCGCCGCGCACTTCGACGCCCTCATGGTCCGGGCGACGATCGGCGCCTGGCGCGGCGAGGTCGACGATGCCGTGCGCCACCTCGAGCGGGCGTACGGCATTGCCATCGACGCTCGGCGGAAGGACCTGCAGACGATCGCGGCGCAGGCCCTCGTCCAGCTCCATATCGGGCGTCTGGAGCTCGACGAGGCGGAGCTGCTGATCACGCGCGCGCTCGAGCTGGCCGGCGAGAGCGGCAGCGTCCGCGCGCGGGTCAGCACGACGCTCGCGTACGGCAAATTCCTTCTCGCGAAGGACGAGATCGACGCCGCGGAGACGATCTTCGAGGAGGTGCGGACGACGGCGGCGGAGCTGGGCCTCGAGCCCGTCGTGGCGCACGCGCACGCGTACCTCTCGTGGGCCGCACAGCGTCGCGGCGACGTCAAGCGCGCGGAGAAGCACGCCCGCGAAGCGGTCCGCATCACAGCGAGCCGCGGCGATCGCGGGATGCTCCCCGAGATCCAGGCCCTGCTGGCCTGCTCGCTGGCCGACGTGGGCAAGCTCGACGAGGCCGAGCGCAACGCGCTCGCGGCGCGGGAGAACGCTAGCCGCGAGGATCCGAGCGCCGTCGTCTCGGTGATCACCGCGCTCGCCGTCGTCCGCGCCGGGCAGAAGGCCGACGACGAGGCCGAGGAGCTGTTCGAGGAAGCCCTCTCGCTGGCGCGCAGGAGCCAGTTCAAGACGCTCGAGCTCGACCCGCTCAGGCGCGTCGTGACGTTCCTGCGCGAGCGCGGTCGAGACGAGGAGGCCGCTGCCTACGAGGAGCGGCTGGCCGAGCTCGCGCCGACGGCGAGCACCGAGCGGATCGCCTGATTCGACTCCTCGTCGGGGGACTCCGAGATCACGGTCGCCGGCCGCTCGAACCGCGACAGCGCGTCGTGGAGCGGCTCCGCGCGGAGCGTGCCCTCTCCGTAGGGCAGGTGCTTCGTCTCGTTGCGGTTCGCGAAGGCGATGTCCGAGAAGTGGATGTGGAACGGGGC
Source organism: uncultured Actinomycetes bacterium (assembly GCA_963750595.1). Lineage (GTDB taxonomy): Bacteria > Actinomycetota > Thermoleophilia > Gaiellales > Gaiellaceae > GMQP-bins7. The sequence continues at coordinate 162,811 of CAVVRG010000007.1, forward strand.
CTCCTCGCCCAGCACGTCGTCGACCGCCCGGAGCGCGGCCTCGAAGGGCTCTGCTTCGAGATAGGCGCCGTCGCTCGTGGCGTGCATGTGCGCGAAGTCGAGGACGGGGCGCACCCAGGCGACGCGACGCGCGATCTCGACCACGTCCTCGAGCGAGCCCAGGTCGCGCACGCGACCCATGACCTCGACGCCGAACGGTACGCCGCGATCCTTGGACTCGAGCCGCGCCCTGAGCGTTCCGAGCTGCTCGACGACGGCCGCCACGGCGTCTTCCCGCGACCGACCGAGCAGGAAGCCGGGATGGAAGACGACGAGCTCGGCGCCGCTCGCGGCCACGATCCCGGCGCTCCGGTCGAGCGCGCCGACCGCGGAGGTGAACTTGCGCCCGCCCGCCTCCAGGTGGCCCATGAAGCCGAAGAGCGGCGCGTGCACCGAGAGCGCGACGTCAGCCTCGCTCGCGAGCTCGCCGAGCCGCTCGGCGAACGGATAGTCCATCCAGAACCCGCTCTCGAAGTCGATCTCGCAGGCGGTGTACCCGCGCTCGAGGAGAAGCTCGATCGCGTGCTCGGGCGACTCCCTGGAGGGGCATCGGGCGGGGCCGACACGGATGCGAGTCGACACCGTGCAATCCTAGTGCGCTCGATGTGATTGCCTTCCGGGCGTGAAGGCGACGCTCATTCTCGCCGACTACGCGGTCGTCTCCGACGGCAAGCTGACGATCGTCGGTGGAGGCTGGTCGCAGACCAGCCCGGAGCCGGGGTCGTTCGGCATCGGCCTCCTCATCCAGGTGCCCTGGGATCAGGCGAACTCGCTGCACAAGTTCTCGGTCGAGCTGCTGGATGCAGACGGGGCACCCGTCGTGTTCGACGAGGGAGAGGAGCCCGTCGCCTTCGGAGGCGACTTCGAGGTGGGGCGCCCACCGGGTCTCAAGCCCGGCACACCACTCGACTTCCCGGTCGCCGTGAACGCCACCCCGTTGCCACTCGAGCCGGGAAGGTACGAGTGGCGCCTCACGATCGACGACGAGTCCCGGGTGGACTGGACGCTGCCCTTCACGGTGCGCAGCGAGGAGGCGTAGCTCGTTTCCGTCCGACCGCGCCCGTACGCTCGGCGCATGTCTCCGAGCCCGACACGTATCGATCTTCTCGAGCTGGACATCGACCTCCGGCTGTCCGACCTCTGGCGCGAGGCCGTGGACGTCTCGGAATGGAGCCTCGAGGTCGTCGCGGCCTTCATCCGTGCCGCGTACGGCAAGGGCTACTGCGACGCCCTGACCGAGGACGAGCCGGGGCGGCTCTGCGCGGAGCACGGGTACCGCTTGCCGGAGCGCATCGCCGAGCGCGACGCCGCATAGCCGCCCACCGCCCACGCACGCGGCACTACACTTGTGCCGTGGCACGGAAGTCGAGCCCTGCCCGCCTGGTAATCGCGCTCTCCGTGGCCGCGGTCCTCGCGATCTTCCTCCTCTACACGTCGATCGCCGGAGGCGGGAACCCGTCGATCTCGCCCAGCGAGCTCGGCGCGCGCGCGGAGAAGGTCCAGCTCGCCGGGCTCGTGACCGGTCCCGTCCGCGGCGACGCGCACGCCACGGGCCTGCGCTTCGGGCTCAGGGACATCGACGGAGAGTCGAGGGCGACGGTAAAGGTGCTGTACCGGGGCTCCGTCCCGGATCTCTTCAGGAAGGGCCGCCACATCGTGGTCGACGGACGGCTCCGGAACGGGGTCTTCGTCGCCGAGCAGGGCTCGATGATCACGAAGTGCCCGTCGAAGTACGCTCCCAAGACGAGCGACGACTCGGCCTGACCCGGCCGCCATGCCCGAGCTGGGTCGCGCCGCCCTCGTCGTCACGCTCGGTCTCGGCGTGTACGCGCTCGTCGCCGGAGCGGCGGCCGCCCGGCTCGGGCGCCGGCGCCTTGCGCTCTCGGCGCAGAACGCGCTGATCGCCGCGTTCGTCTCGACGCTCGTCGCCGCGGGGGTCCTGCTCACGGCGCTCGTGCGCCACGACTTCTCGTTCACGTACGTCGCGCGGACGACGAGCGAGGCGCTTCCCACGCGGTACACGGTCTCCGCGTTCTGGGGTGGCCAGGAAGGGTCCCTGCTCCTCTGGCTGCTCGTGCTGACGGCCTTCGCCGCGGCGGCGGTGCGGCTCAACCGGGGGTGGGCGAAGAGCCTCGTCGTCTGGGTGGTCCCCGTGTTCGCGGCGGTGATCGTGTTCTTCTCGTTCCTCCTCGTCGCGGTGGCGAGCCCGTTCGCGACACAGGTCGCCACGGCCGACGGCGCGGGGATGACGCCCAGCCTCCAGAACCCCTACATGCTCGCCCATCCCCCGCTGCTCTACCTCGGGTACGTGGGGCTGACCGTGCCGTTCGCGTTCGCGATGGGCGCGCTCCTCTCGGGGCAACTCGACGAGCGCTGGCTCGTCGCCACCCGCCGCTTCACGTTGTTCGCCTGGACCGCGCTCGGCATCGGACAGCTGCTCGGTGCGCACTGGGCGTACGTCGAGGTGGGCTGGGGCGGGTACTACGCGTGGGATCCGGTGGAGAACGCCGCGCTCATGCCGTGGCTCGCCGCCACGGCGTTCCTCCACTCCGTGATGATCCAGGAGCGCAGGGGGATGCTGCGGATCTGGAACGTCCTGCTCGTGATCCTCGCGTTCTCGCTCGCGCTCTTCGGCACGTTCCTCACGCGGTCGGGGGTCGTCAACTCGATCCACTCCTTCACCCAGAGCTCCATCGGCGCCTGGTTCCTGGCGTTCATCGCGATCAGCGTCGCGGTCTCGCTCGCGCTCGTCTTCTGGCGGTTGCCGCTGCTCCGCTCGCCGACGAGGCTCGAGTCGCCGATCTCGCGAGAGGCGGCGTTCCTCTACAACAACCTGCTCCTGCTCGCGCTCTGCCTGACCGTTCTGTGGGGCGTCGTCTACCCGATGCTGTCCGAGGCCGTGCGGGGGGAGTCGGTCGTCCTCGGGCGCTCGTACTACGACTTCTTCCTCCGCGTCTTCGGCCTGCCGCTGCTGTTGCTCATGGGCATCGGCCCCCTGATCGCGTGGCGGCGCGCGTCGCTGCGAAGCCTGGCGACGACCTTCCGCTGGCCGACCGCAGTCGCCCTCGCCACCGGTGCCGTCCTCCTCGTGCTCGGTGCGGGGAGCTCCGTGCCCGGGCTCGTCGCGTACACGTTCTCGGCGTTCGTCGCGGCGACCATCGTCCTCGAGTTCGCTCGTGGCACGCGGGCGCGCAAGGCCCTCGGGGCGACCTCCTGGCCGGGCGCGTTCACGTCGCTGATCGCACGCAACCGCCGGCGGTACGGGGGCTACGTCGTGCACGCGTCCATCGTGCTGCTCGCGGTCGGCATCGCCGGGTCGAGCGCATTCGACGCGGTTGCGGAGAAGAGGCTCGAGCGCGGGCAGTCCATGGAGATCGGCGACTACACGCTCGTGTACCGCTCGCTGGACGAGCGCCAGGTGTCGAACGCGACCGAGATCCGCGCCACGCTCGGCGTGACGCGCGGCGACCGCGATCTCGGGAGCCTCGAGGCCGGGAAGAACGCGTACACGATCGAGCAGCAGGTCTCCAACGAGGTCGGGATCCGCAGCGACCGGCTCACGGGGGAGGACCTGTTCGTGATCGCGGAGCAGATCGACCCGGACGGGGCGGTCTATTTCCGGGTCTTCGTAAAGCCGCTCGTGAACCTCATCTGGGTCGCCGGCCTCGTCTTCCTCCTCGGCTCGGTGATCGCCCTGTGGCCGGACGCGCGGGAGCAGCGGCGGCTCGTCTCGCGCGCGGGCGAGATCGGCGTTCCGGCCACGAGTTGACCGCCGCGCTCGTCCTCGCGGGGTTGCTCGCCGTCGCCTGTGTGCTCGTGGTCGCCTGGCCCTTCCTCCGGGAGCCCGAGCCGGAGTCCGACAGCCTCGACGAGCTCGACGAGGCCGAGCGACGGCGCCTGGAGCTGCTCGAGGCGCGCGACCGCGCGCTCGCCGCGCTCAAGGAGCTCGAGTTCGACCACCGTACCGGGACGATCTCCGACGAGGACTATCGTGCGCAGGTGGGGTCGCTACGCCGGGACGCGGCGAGCGCGCTCCGGGAGCTCGAGCGGGTGGACGCCGCTCCGACGCCCGAGAACGAGCAGGGACGTCCGGTGGGTGGGCGAACCTAGGAGCGCGATGAGACGCAGGCCTCTCATCCTGCTCGCGCTCGCGCTGGTCCTCGCCTTCGCCGCTCCGGCCGCGGGGGACGACATCGAGGACGAGAAGGCGGCAGTCGATGCCCGCATCGCGGCGCTGCAGGCCGAGATCGCCGCCGCGAAGACACAGGAGGGCGTGCTCACGTCACAGCTCTCGTCGGTGGTCTCGGAGCTCGAGGCGGCGCAGTCCGCGGTCGACCGCGCGCAGGGCGCGCTCGAGTCGCTCGAGGCGGAGCTCGCGACCGAGCAGGCGCAGCTCGATCGCCTGACGACGCGACTTCGCGTGCAGACACTCCGCCTGAAGCAGCTCCAGGCGGAGTATCGCGAAGCAGTGGGAGCCCTCGAGGCGCGGGTCCGCGCGATCTACATCGAAGGAGTGCCGGACGTCCTCTCCTTCCTCGTCAATGCGGAGAGCTTCGACGACCTGATCGACAACTACGAGTTCATGGAGCGGATCGGCGCCCAGGACAAGCGCATCGCCCGTCAGGTCGAGCGGGTCAAGACGAAGGCGGCAGCTGAACGTCGTGCGACCGCTGACACGCGGAGGCTCACCGCGGCGAGCGTCTCCGTGATCGCCGCGCGAACCGAGGAGGCGCAGGGCGTGCGCGACGAGCTCGCCTCGAGTCGCGACACCCTCCTCGCCGCCCGCAGGCTCAAGGCGAGCGCGCTCACGGCCACCCGGGAGGACCGGGCGGAGTACCTCGCCGAGGTTGAGGCGCTCGCCGCGCAGAGCGCCGCTCTCGCTGCTGCCATCCGCGACGCGCAGAACGGCTCGACCGGCTCCGGGAAGCCGTCGGCGGCAGGGTTCGTCTGGCCGGTGAGCGGGCCGGTGGTGAGCGGTTTCGGGATGCGCTGGGGCAGGATGCACGAGGGGATCGACATCGCGGCCGGCATGGGGACGCCGGTTCACGCGGCCGCGGCGGGCACGGTCATCCACGCGGGCTGGCTCGGCGGCTACGGCAACCTCGTCGTCCTCGACCACGGTGACGGGCTCGCGACGGCGTACGCGCACGCGTCCGCCATTCTCGTCGCCGTCGGACAGAGCGTGTCGCAGGGCGAGACGGTCTCGCTCGTGGGCTCGACCGGGCACTCAACGGGGCCCCATCTGCACTTCGAGGTGCGCGTCAACGGCGTCGCCGTCGACCCGCTCCTCTACCTGTAGGTGCCGCGACTAGGCCGCTTCGGTCGCGGCCCGCGGGAGCGTCTCCGGCACGACCAGGTGGAGGTCCGGGAAGGCGCGCCAGCGCTCGTCGAGACCGAGGCCGTAACCGGCGAAGAGCTCGTCGGGGACGGTGAACCCCACGTAGCGGAGGGGGATCTCCTCGACGAGGCGCCGGTAGGGGCGGTCGAGGAGGGTCACGGCGGTCAGGCTGGCAGGCTCCCTGAGCCCGAGGGTCCGGCAGAGGAAGTGCAGCGTGAGGCCCGTGTCGACGACGTCCTCCACGATCACGACGTGGCGGCCGGCGAGCGGCACGTCGACGTCCTTGAGCAGACGGACGCCCCCCTCGCGGCCGCCCGCGTAGGGCGCGAGCTCCACGAGGTCGAGCGTGTGCGGGATGGGCACGGCGCGGGTGAGATCGGCGAGGAACACGACGCTCGACTTGAGCGGCGCGATCAGCAACGGGTCGAGCCCGTCGAAGTCACGGGCGAGCTCGGCTCCCAGCTCCTCGACGCGAGCTGCGATCTCGGCGCGGGTGAGATAGACCTGGCCGACCTCTCCGTTCTCGGATGCGACCGCGCCCGGCACGCCCTACGAGGCCAGCCGCAGCCGGTACCGCTGCGCCAGGCGCTCGATGTCGCGCCGGTAGAAGAGCTTGACGCGGACGTCCGGGTAGAGACGCTGGAGCTCGCGGAGCTTGCGGTTCTTGCGCGTCACGAGCGACTGCTTCATCACGGTCACCTCGATGAAGAGGTTCTGCTCCGGGAGGAAGAAATCGGGGGTGAACGCGCTCGCGACGCGGCCCTCCTCGTCCCGCTCGAGGACGAACGAATGGGGCTCGTACTCCCACGGAACCCCGTAGTAGTCGAGGATCTTCGCGCACTCGAGCTCGATGCGGTGCGCGAAGCGCGGCGGCTCGGCGCCGCGATATGCCTGGAAAACGGGACTTTTGACCCGCACCTGCACCAGGGTAGCAACGACCCCGGATGTCCCTGGAGGAGCCGTAGACTGTCGCCATGGCGGGTTCCGACGGCGTTCTGCGGATTGCACAGATCTCGGACATGCACTGTGGGGGCCCCTATTTCGAGGCCAGCTTGCTCGAGCGGGCGATCAGCGAGATCAACGAGATCGCCCCTGACGCGGTCGTCTGCTCCGGCGATCTGACCACGTTCGGCTTCCGTCACGAGTACCTGACGGCGCGTGAGTACCTCGATCGCATCGACTGCGACTCGATCATCGTCGTCCCCGGAAACCACGACTCCCGCAACGTGGGCTACGTCCACTTCGAGGAGATGTTCGGCGACCGGAACTCGGTCCTGCGCAAGCGCGGCATCGCGATCGTCGCGATCGACTCGAGCGAGCCGGACCTCGACCACGGGCAGATCGGGCGTGGGCGCTACCGCTGGATCGAGGAGCAGTTCACCGAGGAGGACGCGGACCTCAAGATCTTCGTCCTCCACCATCACCTGCTCCCGGTCCCCGGCACCGGTCGCGAGCGCAACGTCGTGTACGACGCGGGCGACGCGATCGAGTGCCTGCAGCGCTCGGGGGTCCGGCTCGTGCTCTCCGGCCACAAGCACGTGCCTTACGTCTGGCGCCTCGAGGACCTGTTCGTCGTGAACGCCGGCACCGTCTCGTCGCTCCGTCTTCGCGGCAACACGCGGCCCTGTTACAACCTCATCGAGATCGCCGGTCGCAAGGTGGACATCTGGCGCCGACATCCGTTCCACGGCCAGGTGAAGCTCGTCTCGTTCTCGCTGGACTCGCTGGACTACACGAAGTTCACGGGCGCGATCGAGGACGAGGTCACCTCCCGGACGTGACCTCGCGCGCACTCGCGATCATCGACGGCGAGCACTACCCGCTCGTCGTCCGGGATGCGCTCGCCGGGCTGCCGCACGACGTCGTGGTCGCCGTCCTCGTCGGCGGAACCGAGAAGCTGCGCGGGGACGCGGACTACGGCGTCCCGCTCGCTCCGAACGTGGAGGCCGCGATCGACCGCTACCGGCCGGAGATCGTGGTCGACCTCTCGGACGAGCCCGTCCTCGGGCCGGTCGAGCGGCTCGCTCTCGCCAGCCGCGTTTTGAGCCACGGTATCCCGTATGCAGGAGCCGACTTCCGCCTCGACCCTCCTCGCCTCGACCCCTTCGCTCTGCCCTCGCTCGCGGTCGTGGGCACGGGCAAGCGGGTGGGGAAGACGGCGTTGACGGGCCATCTGGCGCGCCTCGTGTCGGAGCATCGTCGGGTCGTCGTGGTCGCGATGGGCCGGGGTGGTCCCGCCGATCCGGAAACGGTGACCGTGCAGCCGACCGTCGAGGCTCTCGTCGCGCTCTCCCGCGCCGGTCGGCACGCCGCCTCCGATCACCTGGAGACCGCGGCGCTCGTCGGCGTCGAGACGATCGGCTGCCGTCGGTGCGGTGGCGGGCTCGCCGGTGCGGTGTTCGCATCGAACGTCGCGGAGGGCGCCTCGCTGGCGGCTGCCCTCGGGCCCGATCTCGTCGTGTTCGACGGGAGCGGGGCGGCGTTCCCGCCGATCGCCGCAGACCGGACGATCCTCGCCGTCGGGGGGCACCAGGATCCGGCGGTGGCAGCCGGTTACCTCAACACCTTCCGGCTCCTGCGCGCCGACTTGGTCGTCGTCACGATGGCAGAGGCCGGATCCGGCTGGGACCGCGTTCGGGACGCCGTCGCAGCGGTCGTCCCGAGCAGCGTCGAGGTGCGCGCGACGGTGCTCCGGCCGCGCCCGCTCGTGGACGTGCGTGGCCGGGCGGTCGCGTACTTCTGCACGGCGCCTCCCGCTGCGCACGCCGTGCTCGCGGCGCATCTGGGGGATGCGCACGGGGCCGAGATCGTGCACGTCTCGGGCAACCTTGCCGACCGCAACGCTCTTCGCGCCGAGCTCGAGGATCTCCGGGCCGAGGTCTATCTCGTCGAGCTCAAGGCCGCAGCGGTCGATGTCGTGGCGGAGTCGGCGATCGCGCGGGGCGTCGACGTGGTGCTCGCCGCGAACGACGTCATACCCGTCGACGGCCCGGACCTTGACGAGATGCTGCTGGAAATGGCAGGAATAGGGTTGTGAAGGAGCGCCGCCACGTCACGCCGCTGCCGCTCGGCGAGGAGGTCCCGTTCTCCAAAGGGCTGATGGCGCGTGCGCTCGTCCTGACCGGCGTGGACCCGGAGCGCTCGTATCTGATCGCGCGCCGCGCGGATCGCGACCTCGCGGAGCGCGGCGCCGTGTCCCTCGACTTCGACCGGCTCGGCGAGCTCGCCACTGACGTCATCGGCGAGGAGGAGGCCGCGAAGACGCTCCGCCGCCTCCGGCAGCTCGACGCACTGCAGCGTCTGGAGGAGCCGTTGCTCCTGCTCGTCGGCGGCGCCACCGGCACGGGGAAGTCCACGATCGCGACCGAGGCCGCACATCGCCTCGGGATCACGCGCGTGACGTCGACCGACTTCATCCGCCAGACGATGCGAGCGTTCTTCTCGGAGGAGTTCATGCCGTCGGTGCACTACTCGAGCTTCGAGGCCCGTCTCGCCCTGACGCGCGCGGAGGAGGAGGAGTCCGGCGACGCGGCCATTCTCGGCTTCCTCGACCAGACCCGGAACGTGCTCGTCGGCGTCGAGGCGGCGCTCGAGCGGGCGGCGACCGAGCGCTGGTCGACCGTGCTCGAGGGGGTGCACCTCGTGCCCGGGATGCTCGCGACGAACTATCCCGGCGCGTTCGTCGTGCAGTGCGTGGTGGCGATCGAGGACGAGAACCTCCACCGGAGTCACTTCTGGGTGCGGGACTACTCGACCGAGGGCCTCCGCCCGCTGGAGAAGTACCTCGACTCGCTGCCGCAGATCCGCCAGATCCAGGAGTACCTCGTCGAGCGGGCTCGACGCTACGACGTGCCCGTCATCGTCAACGACTCGCTCGACCGCGCTATCGGGGACGTGGTCGACCTCGTGCTCCGTCGCGCCGACCAGCTCGTCGGCAGCGCCTGAGGCAGGCCCTCACCTCTACACTTGCCGCGTGGTTGCGCGCGAGGACGTCGTCGAGGCGCTGCACGGGGTGGAGGACCCCGAGCTCGGCATGGACATCGTCGAGCTCGGCCTCATGTACGACGTGGAGGTGGACGGTCCCAACGTGAAGGTGCTCTACAGCCTCACGTCCATGGGCTGTCCGGCAGGCGCGATGATCGCGGAGGGCATCATCGACGCGGCGAGCTCCGTGCCGGGCGTCGAGCAGGCGGAGGCGGAGCTCACGTTCGACCCACCGTGGACGCCCGACCGCATGTCGGACGACGCGAAGTTCATCCTCGGCTTCGGCTAGCCGTACCGCGAGCTCCCGTCGGCCGGAGGGGTGCGCGAGTCACGACGCGGCCGTACGCGGACCGCGCCACAGCGCCATGACTCCGATCGTGACGAGGACGACCCCGACCACGTCGTGCGCGTGGATTCCATGCCCTCGGGGCAGGACGAGGATCACCTCGTCCCAGCGGTTCGGGTTGAGTCCGACGATCGCCACACCCACGGCGATGGTGATGAGGGCTGCGACTCTTGCCACGGCCTGCGCAGGGTAGAGGGGGCTACGCCGTGAGTGGGTAGACAACAGGTTGCGCGCCGATGGCGAGCCTGACGCGGCGACTCAGCCGGGAATCCTGAGGACGACCTTGCCGAACTGGGCGCCAGACTCGAGCCGCTCGTGCGCCTTTGCCACCTCGGCGAGCGGGAAGACGCTGTCCACGTGCACGCGCGCGCGCCCCTCGCGGATAAGGTCGTAGGCCGCCTCGAAGTCGGAGGGCATTCCCATCGTGGAGCCGTAGACGGTGAGTTGCTTCCACCACAAGCGATACAGGCGCGCCGGCGGGCTGTGTCCGCTCGTTGCGCCGCACACGACGATGCGCCCCTCCGCCGCCGCGGCGCCGAGGGAGCGCTCCCAGGTCGCCTCGCCGACCGTCTCGACGACGACGTCGGCCCCGCGGCCGCCCGTCGCCTCGCGCACGGTCGCCACGACGTCGTCCTCGGAGTGGCTGACCGCGATATCGGCTCCGAGCTCGCGCGCTCGCTCGAGCTTCTCGGGGCTCGAGGAGGTGACGATCGTCCGCACGCCGAGCGCGCGGCAGAGCTCGAACGCGGCGAGCGCAACTCCGCCCCCGATGCCCCAGATCAGCGCCCACTCGCCCTCCCGGACCGACGCCTTCGTCACGAGCATCCGGTAGGCGGTCTCGAACACGAGCGGGAACGCGGCGCCCTCCTCGAAGCTGAGGGACTCGGCGAGCGGGTACAGCTGGCCCGCAGGGATCGCCTTCAGCTCGCAGTCCGTGCCGTCGGTGTGCTCGCCGATGACGGTGATGCGGCCGTCGTGAGGGATTCCTGGGTTGATGACGACGGGCTGCCCGATCTCGAAGCCCGGCGACCCCCTCGCCGAGCGTGACGACCACCCCCGCGCCGTCGGCGCCGAGGATGCGCGGCTTGGGAACCGAGGGCAGGCCCTTGCGAACCCAGACGTCGAGGTGGTTGAGACCGGCCGCGCGGAGACCGACGAGCACCTCCCCCGGGCCGGCCCGCGGATCCGGGACGTCTTCCACGCGGAGGACCTCCGGCCCTCCGTCCTCGTGGATGCGCACGGCCTTCACGGGCAGAATCCTCGCATGACGGCCGCGGAGCTGAGCAGACTGGCCGCAGAAGTGGGCATCGACGTCGTCGGGGCGGCTCCGGCGGCTCCCTACGACGAGACCGAGCGGCACATCGTCGAGCGGCGGGAACGTGGTCTCTTCGCGGACATGCGCTTCACGATGGTGCGGCCGCACGTCTCCTGTCACCCGGAGCGGCTCCTCGAGGGGGCGAAGACGGTCGTCTCCGCGGCGCTCTGCTACTTCACCCCCGGCCCAGAGCCAGGCCTCGACCAAGGACGGCTTCCGCGCTATGCCTGGCGCGACCACTACTCGGACCTTCGCAGGCAGCTGACCGAGCTCGGGGAGCGTCTGGGAGGGTCGTTCCGCGTCCTCGTGGACTCGAACGACCACGTCGACCGCGAGGGGGCGGTGCGCTCCGGGGTCGCCTTCTACGGCAAGAACACGCTGGCGATCACGCGCCGGTTCGGGTCGTGGGTCGTCCTGGGGACGCTCGTGACCGACGTCGAGATCGAGCCCACGCCCGCGCTCGAGCTCGACTGCGGCTCTTGTCGGCTGTGCATCGACGCGTGCCCGACCGGAGCGCTCGACAAGCCCGGAGTCCTGGACTCGACCCGCTGCCTCTCGTACTGGACGCAGGCGCCGGAGTCGATCCCGGAGGAGTACCGCTCGGAGCTCGGCGACTCGGTGTATGGCTGCGACATCTGCCAGGAGGTGTGCCCCTGGAACCGCGGTGTCGAGAAGCGCCGTGCCGGGCGCTCCCCGGCCGCCGATGCGACACCCACCGTCTCGCTGCGGGACTGGCTCGAGCGGGACGGCGAGTCGCTCGCGTCCGAGCTCGATCGTCTGTACGTCCCGCGGAACGAGGGTCGCTGGCTCAAGCGCAACGCCCTCGTCGCGGCCGGGAACGTGGGGAGCGCCGAACTCGTCCCGCTCGTCGAGCGGAGTGCGGACGGCGACGACGAGATGCTCCGGGACACGGCCGTGTGGGCGCTCGACCGGATCAAGGAGCGCGTCGCATGAGCGTCGGAGCGGGGGAGCCCGACCGGCTGGCGATCCTCGTCCACGAGGTGCGGAGCCCCGTCGCCGCGCTCCTGGTCGTCGCCGACGCCGCCCGACGCGAGGATCTCGAGCACTCGGCCTTGCGCGAGGTCGTGGCTCTCGCGCTCGCGGCGTGCCGAGGCATCGAGCGCGTCGTCACGGACGTCACGGTCGCCTCGGTCCGGCTGGAGCGGGTCGATCCGGGGTCGCTCGTGCGCGCCGCTGCGGCGGCTAGCGTCGCTCTCGGGCGCACGCGTGCGAGCCCAGGTCGCACCGGGGCTCCCGTCGATGTTCGGCGGACCCGCTCCGCCTGCGCCAGGCACTCGACAACCTCGTCTCGAACGCGCTCGCGCACGGAGCGTACGAGAACGATCAGGAGGTCGTCGTCTCGGCTGCGACCGACGGCACGCACGTCCTCCTCGCCGTCGCCGACGCGGGGGAGGGCATCCCGCCCGAGGAGCAATCGCGGATCTTCGAAGGTGGTGTGCGGCTCGACGGCAGCGCACCAGGAGCGGGTCTCGGGCTCATGATCGCGCGTGCGATCGCCGAGGCTCACGGCGGGACGCTCACGGTGGAGTCCGCCCCCGGGCACGGTTCGACCTTCACGATCGCGCTGCCGCTCGGCGGACTAACCGGCCACGGCGGCCTCGAGTCGATAGCGGCGGAGCAGCCTGCCGTCCGCGTCGTGCTCGAGCACATCGAAGCTCGCTGAGAAGTCGCTGTACACGACGCCGTCCACGGTTGCGACACGAACGGGCAGCCCTGCCGGCGACCTCGTAGACCTCGGTGTATCCGGGTTGCTCTACGGACACGTACTTCGCACGCGGCAAGGGTTGTATCCAGACGAAACCCACAGGCTCATCGGCCGTTCCGCACAGCATGTCAAGGCGAGGATCGCGCAGACGACCGTCGTAGAGCCTGCCGTACGCCGTGCCGCACCACCGGCGCGGGCTGCTCTGACGGCCGCGGCTGTGCGAGCAGCCGAAGACGCTGCGATCTCGGACCTCCCTGAACGTGACGCTCTCCGACGCGACGCCGACCCGTTCGACGGACACGCCGGATGGCGATAGCTCCCAGGCCTGCGCATAGGCATGAGCGCCGACAGCGTCCCGGCGCGCTGTGTCGGGCGCACCACTCGGACCTTCGTCAGGATCGGAGTGGCATCCGTTCCCGTCGAGCTCGACCGGTGGTCGCGACTGCGGGAGACCCGTCCATCAGCTGATCCGGCACGCGTCTCGTCGCTAGCGCATCCCGGCGAGCGACACGATGGCGACGACGAAGGAGCAGAGGAGAGATGGAGTGCGGCGCGAGATCATGTCGCGCCGCCTCCCGGTGTTCAGGGCTTGCTCCAACCAAGGCGTCGGACACCGCCGTAGCTCGAGCTTCCCCGATAGCTTCGCGTCCAGATGTTCGTGCCGTAGGCCTCGCCCTTTGCCTCGATGATCTGGTCGGTTCCGTCGGCATTCGGCGCATAGATCATCCCGATGTGGTCCGTGCTTGCAAAGGCGTCCATTTTGATCGCGGCCGATTTGGACAGGGGGTAGTTGGCCGCGCCGTGCGCGCTCATGAATCTCGCCGCCGTGTACGGGCCGTGGATGAAGCGCAGCCGCCACCACTGGTGGAACGCCGTGCTGCCCTCGTCCTCGGCCTCGCGCCAGACCTTGAACGTGAACCCCGAGCAGTCGCCGCCCTCGCCGCCGGTGCCGCCGACGCCGGGCGGGTCGCCGGGCGAGTCGTCGCGGTCGTCGTCGTCCCAGCAGCCGCCTCCCCACTGGTAGCCCTCGTGCCGGGCATAGAGCGCGACCGTGATCGACGCGTCCCGCGTATAGGTCGCGATGGGCGTGGGCGCGGCCCAGTTGCAGTTGTTCGCGACGAACTGCGTGTGGTAGCCGGCGGCAGTGCCCGCGGACGTGAGGGCGACCGCGACCACGAACCCGATCGCGAACCTCATTACTGTGCGCATCACTCCACCTCCAGGTCGAAGCGGTCGACGAAGATCCCGGCCGGCGTCGAGCCGAGCTGGTACAGCGACGATCCGGCGAGATGGAAGCGCGACACCGGCGCCGTCTCGGCCCAGTCGTGCGCGGCGAGCGAGAAGCGCTGCGCCAGCCCCTTGCGGCCGAGCACGAGGACGAGGAACTCCGCTTCGTCGTCCGTATAGGTGCGGACGACGAGCACGAGGCCCTCGCGGTACGGCTCCGCGAGCTGGACCTCGGCCAGCGCGGTGTCGCTCGTGACCCGCCAGGTGCGCCGGGTGCCGTTGGCTCCGAGCAGCGCCGCCCGTACCTCGTTCGCTCCCGTGCGGAGCACGACGATCTCGCGACCTCCCGCCACCGGCCGTCCGGTGTGGCCCGCGCGAGACTGCTCGCTCACGCCGACGGGGCGTCCGTCGATGATCGCGGGCATCCACTGCCCGGAGGGCTGTCGCAGGACGACGGGCCCATCCGGCCCGACGCGGACGGCCGAGTCCGCGCTCGCGCGAGCTCGACGGCGTCGTGCGCCGTGCCGTCGGCGTCGAAGGACCGAAGCTGCGGCCCATGACCGGCATCGGCTGCGGTCTCCAGCACGTAGAGCGTTCCGTCGCCTCCCACCGCGAGATCGGCGAGCGTCCCGCGGATGGCGAGGGGGACGTGCTCGGGCGACGTGACGCCAGGCCGCCACCTGAGCAGGCGTCGGTTCGCCTCGTCGAGCACGCTGACCGCTCCGCTCGCGTCCACGTCGAAGGACGATCCGCCGATCGGCGCGAGATTGCGGCCCTGCTCGAGCCCGACCTCGCCCTGGCCGGAGCCCCACTGGGCCGCGGCGATGCGGGCGTTCGCCGCGCGCCCGACCCCGAACGCATGGCGCCCGAGCGCGATCGGGGCGCTCTGTGCGAGCGGCATGCTCTGCTGTGGCGCGTCCGGGCCGCCGGCGGGGAGGGTCACGGATCGCCCGCTCGCGTCGCTCGAGATGCGCCGCGTAGTACGAAAAACCGGCCCGGGACGCGGCGATCCCCTCCGGAACGTGCGCCGTCAGGCGAACGCCGGCAGCGTCGGGATCTCTTCGCAGCTCGATCGCCTCGAACGCGCCTGCCTCACCGGCGCGAACGAAGAGCGTGCCCTCCGCGTCGCAAGGGATGCTCGCCTCCGACTCGCCCGTCGCGCAGTACACGTCGTAGGCGAGCTCGACCGGCTGAGCCGGATCCGTGATCAGCGCGGGCACATGAGTTGCCTCGAGCAGCGGCTCCGAGGCGTCCGGCGCCAGCACGTGCGCCACCGCCGTCGTCGCCAGAACGGCCGCCGCCACCCCGGTGAGGGTGCCGGCCAGGAGGGCGGTCGCCCTTTCGGGAATCATGCGTCTTCTCTCCATGTCGCCTCCTCGTTGGCTCGAGAGGCAACGGTAGCCGGCAGCACGCGCGCAGCTGGCGCGTCCGCGCCGAGTCGGCACGGAGACGGCACGGCTCTGTGAGGACTCAGCGTCCGGTCGGGACGCGTCCGAGCTCGCGCTGGAGGCGCCGGGCCCGCTTGGCGACGAGGTCGCGCAGGCGCTGGGGCTCGAGGACGACCGTCTCGCCGCGGTCCGCGAGCACCTCCGAGAGGAGCCACTCCTCGGTCTTGTACGGCACCTCGGCGATCGCGGAGCCGTCCGTCAGTGGGCGGGCGCCGCGCTCGAGCTTCCAGCGGGCGACCGCGGGCGAGTGCAGCATGCGTGCGACGCGCGGGTTCGTGAGGTACGAGGGATCGAATCCCTCACGTGTGTCGAAGCGGTCGGTCGTGAGACGCGCGGAGCGCATCCGGTCCAGGCGGAACGTCCTCGGCGCGTCGACCGTGAGGTCCCACGTGTGGACGCGCCAGACCGGAAGCTCGCGCTCGATGGTGTACGGCTCCACGCGGCGCACGGAGGGCGTCTCCTCGCCCTCCTTGAGGTACTCGAGCTCGACCACCCTGCGCTTCTCCGCGGCCTCGCTCAGCACCCTGACGAGCGTCTCCTCGTCCGTTGCGTCTCGAGGCTCGGGCGTTGCGGCGAGGTCGAAGCGACCGAAGGTCTCCTCGAGCTTGCGCCGGACGCGCGCGAGCGGCGTGTGCGCCTCGGCCGCGATCGTGGGGCCGACGTAGTCGATCGCGAGACGGATGGCACGGGCCTCGAGAGGCGTGAGCTTCGGCGGCCGGCGGAAGACGTCTCCGTACAGCTCCTTGTCGACGCGGACGACGTCACCCTCGTGCATGGCGTATACGGCGTAGCAGCCGCCTCCGAAGTTCACGAGGTTGAGGAGCGACAGGTGGTCCTGGAGCTCCTCGAGCGGGATCGAGAAGCGCGTCGTGAGGTCCCCCGCGTCCAGCACGGCCGAGCGGTCCTCCCCGCATGCGGCGAGAAGGTGGGCGAGGAGGGCCTGGAGGACGCCGAACCGCTCCGGGGCGACCGGGCCTGCAGGCCGCTCGGGAAGCGGACGACGTGGGTCGGTCCGCTTGGGCGCCGCGGGTGTGGGCGCTTCGCCGGCATGGGCCTCGTCGAGCCGCGCGAGGCCTTCCGCGACCGCGTCGCGGAGCTCTTCCGGCTCCAGCGGGACGGCCCTTCCGTTCTGCCGGAGGACCCAGCCCGCCAGGAGCTCGACCGACGCGAAGTCGGTCTCGAAGACACCGTCCTCGACCGTGCCCGCGTCGGACAGCGTCCGCTCCACCCACCAGGCGGTGTCCCCGGATACGGCGACGCGCGCGGTGCCCACGGTCTCGCCGATCTGCCACGGCTTGGGGACACGGTGCTGCTCCACGTCGAAGTCGTCCGGTACGCGGAAGTCGCGCTCCCGACGGGTCGCGAAGCGGATGTCGCCGCGAATGCGGGAGACCTTGAACGTGCGGACGGTGTCACGCTCGAGGTCGTGGCCGACGACGTACCAGTTGCCGTCGTCGAGCCGAAGCGCGTACGGGTTGACCGTGCGCTCGCCCGGTCGCGCTCGACGGGGGCTCCAGTACCCGAACTTCACCGTGCGCTGCTTCGAGATCGCGGACTCGAGCTTCGACAGTCGCCCGGCGAGCTCCGGCGAGTAGTCCGGCGCGCTCACGCGGACGCGCTCTGCGGTGTCGGTCGGCGGCTCCGCGAAGCCCACGCGCCCGAGAGCGAGGTTCTGGAGGGCAAGGCGGAGCGGCTCCGCATAGGCGAACTTCCCCTCGAGGTAGTACAGCGCCGTCTGGAGGGCGGCGAGCTCGTCGTCGTCGAGCTCGAGCCGCTCGAGGAAGTAGTGCTCCGACCGCAGCGTGTACAGCTCCTCGCCGGTGAACTCGTCGCGTTGCGACGAGAGCGGGACACCGAGCGCGGTCAGCTCTGCGCGGTCGGAGTAGAACCGACGCGCGAACGCCTCGTCGGACATCTCGCTGTAGCCCTCGACGTTCGACTTCACGTCCCGTGCGGTCAGCGGCCGCCGCTCGGCCATGAGGAAGGCGACGAGCGAGAGCTGCCGGATGAGCTTGTCGGCATCGTGCGACATCGAGACACCACGAGCTTATCGGCCGCCCGGCCTCACCGTTCCGACCCGGACCCGGAAGGGCCGAGCTGTCGAGAGATCGCGCGGTACGAAGCCGGCGGCCCGCGGCCTCAGGCGGCGACGGTGGTGCGCTCGAGGTGCTGGTGCGACGGGCAGTAGTCGCGGCCGGGCAGCGGGGTGCGCTGGCAGGCCTTGCCCTTCCGCGTCGTCGCGTGGCAGCGGGCGACGCCGCCGTCGAGCAGGCCGGCCTCGATCTGCTGCTCGATGAAGCCCGTCGCGGCGCCGACGCCCTCGCGCACGGACCACGCCACCTGGGCCTGGGCTGTGATCGGGAAGTAGCGCCGGATGTCCGCGAAGAGCGCGCGGTCGGGACGGGCGAAGTAGTGGGGGTCCTCCGCGAGCCTCTCCATCGTCTGCTCGCACTCGCTGAGGACTTCGCGGCGGTACTCGAGCTGCACCGACCTCTCCGCATAGGGATCGATCAGATCCTTGATCGATCGGTAGATCGCTCGCGAGTATTGATACATACAGGAGCGCAATTGAGCGGCGTGGCCGTCCATCGGATGTCTTCGACTCTCCTGGATCCCTCGTCCTTGTGCGAAAAAAGAGCGAAGGCGACTTCGCTCGAGGGAGTGTAGCGGCTTTTCGCCCTTGTTACAAAGTCGCGCGGGACGCCGTCAGGAGCAGACAACACCGGTCAGGGTACGACGCGGCGCACGGTGGCCGTTCGCGCGACCTCCCGTGCCGGCTCGAGCGCGCTCGTCGCCTCGGCTTCGGAGTCGTACACGCCCGTGAACACGACGAAGTACCCGGGGTGGAGGCTGGCGTACAGCGACGAGTCGAGGATCCCGACGGGGGTGAGGCCGGCCCTCCGAGCCTTGCGCGCTCGCGCGACCGCGACCTGCCTGCCCTTCGTCTGCGGGACGGAGGCGAGCACGATCGTCCAGCCGTCCTCCCCCGCGGGCCAGTCGGCGGGGTTGGCCGCCGGCTCGTCCGTCGGCGAGGGCAGCGTGCTCGTAGTCGGAACGGTTGCGAAGTCGCCCGTCGCGGTCGAGATCGCCGCGGCGTCGGGGCCGGGGTCGCTCGCCGCCACCGCGGCGGCCGCTCCGGCCAGCGCGACGACGAGGGAGATCGCCGCGCGGCGCTGCCACCCGCGCAGCCGTTCCTTCGACCGCCCGAAGCCGGGGCCGGGAAGCCGGTCACCGCAGGCGAGGCAGTACTCCTGGCCGGGCTCCGCGGTCGCACCGCACCGCGGACAGGTCGTCACTCCGACGGCTCCGGTCGGGGCGCCGGCCGGCTGCCCCGCCCGGCGGGCCTTCCGCACGTGGCGCAGAAGCGCGCGCCGAGCAGGAGCGGAGCGCCGCACGCGCACACGGCTGCCACGCCGCCTCGGACCTGGGCGCTCCCGTCGAGCACGGCGTCGATCTCCTGCACGCGCGCCTCGACGGCGACGAGCTCCGCGCAGCGCTCCACGACGAGCCCGGCGTCGAAACGGTCGCGCTTGTACATCTCGAGCGTGAGCCCACCGAGGTCGCGAAGCCGGTCCTCGCGGAACTGGACCAGCGCCTTGCGCTCGCGCTTCAGCTCCCTCGGAGCCGGCTGTGCGTAGGCGGGCTCCGTGGCTGGTCCCTCCTGTCGACGCGCAGCCATCGTCGGAATCTAGAGCTGGAAGACGACGGCGCGCTCCTCCGTCATCTCCCGGATCGCGTAGGCAGGGCCCTCCCGCGTGTTCCCCGAGTCCTTCACGCCTCCGTACGGCATCTGGTCCGCCCGGAACGTCGGCGCCTCGTTGACGGTCACTCCGCCGAACTCGAGCTCCCGGGCCGCACGGAGAGCGGCCTTCACGTCGGCGCGTGAAGACCCCCGCCTGAAGGCCGAACCGCGTTCCGTTCGCCAGCGCGATTGCCTCGTCCAGCGAGTCGTACGGGGCTACGACGCAGACCGGTCCGAAGACCTCCTCGCATGCGACCTTCGAGCCCGAGGGAGCGTTCGCGATCACGGTCGGGCGGAGCAGTGGGCCGTCGAGCGTCCCGCCGCGTGAGGACCTCCGCTCCGGAGGCTCTGGCCTCCTCGATCCACGTCAGGACCCGGTCCCGCTCGGACTGCGCGATGAGCGGGCCGACGTCCGTCGTCTCGAGGGCGGGGTCGCCGACCTCCAAGCGCCTCGACGCGGGGGAGGAAGCGCTCCAGGAACGCGTCGTAGGCCGCTCGCTCCACGTAGATCCGCTGGACCGAGATGCAGCTCTGCCCCGCGAAGGAGAACGCGTTCGCCGCGAGGCGAGCGGCCGCGTCGTCGAGGTCGGCGTCCGCGGCCACGATGACCGGCGTCGCGTTCCCGAGCTCGAGGTTGACTCGCTTGCGAGGAGCGCGTTCGCGGATCCCCCAGCCGATGGGCGCGGATCCCGTGAACGTGATCAGCTTCACGCGCTCGTCCTCGACGAGGACGTCGCCGATCTCGCTCGCCGGCCCGCAGACGACGTTCAGCCAGCCCGGGCGGCAGCCCGGCCTCGAGCTCCAGCTCGGCGAGGAAGAGCGCCGAGAGCGGAGTCTGGGCAGCGGGCTTCAGCACGACCGCACAGCCGGCTGCGAGCGCGGGCGCCACCTTGTGCGCGACGAGGTTGAGCGGGAAGTTGAACGGCGAGATCGCGCCGACGATCCCGATCGGCACGCGCAGCGTGAGTGCCAGCTTCCCCTCACCGGCCGGCGACGCGTCCATCGGCAGCGCGTCTCCCGCGAGCTTCCGCGCCTCGACCGCCGCCATCGTGAAGGTGGAGACCGCACGCGACGCCTCCACGCGGGCCGCCTTCAGGGGCTTCCCGGCCTCCGCGCAGATGGTGCGCGCGGCCTCGTCGTGGCGCTCCGCGAGGAGCCCCGCGACGCGATCGAGGATCGCCGCGCGCTCGTGGGCCGGGATCGGGTCGCGCATGGCGGCCTCGGCGGCGTCGAGCGCCCGCCGCGTCTCCTCGGCCCCGGCGCTCGGGACGCGCCCGACGAGCGTCCCGTCGAACGGCGAGCGCACGTCGATCCACTCGCCGGTCTCGACCCACTCGCTGCCGATCAGCAGGTGCTGCTCGGTCGCGGTCGTGGCCATGCCGTGAGTGTAGTGGGAGCTCTCCACGGAGCGTGCGCCCGAGCCGCGAGCGCCGGGTCGAGCGCACGCCGGCCTCTATGCTGTGGCCGATGCTCGACGCGTACATCGTCGATGCCGTCCGCTCGCCGATCGGGAGGCGGAACGGGTCGCTCTCGGAGATCCGCGCGGAGGAGCTCGTCGCGCAGGTCATGAACGGCCTCGTCGACCGCCTCGACGTCGAGCCGGGCGAGATCGAGGACGTCCAGATGGGCTGCGTCACCCAGGTGGGCGAGCAGGCGCTCAACGTCGGCCGGCAGGCGGTGCTCGTGTCGGGCTGGCCCGAGACCGTGTGCGCGTCGACGGTCGACCGGCAGTGTGGCTCCTCGCTGCAGGCGGCGTTCAACGCCGCCTCGGCGATCCAGGCCGGGCACCTCGACGTCGTCGTGGCCGCCGGCGTCGAGCACATGACCCGCGTCCCGATGGGCTCGAACCTCGGCGACGCGGGCTGGGGGGCGGTGAACCCGAAGATCGGCGAGCGCTGGCCGATCGTCCCGCAGGGCATCTCCGCGGAGGTGCTGGCGGAGGAGTGGAACCTCTCGCGCGAGCGAGCTCGACGCGTACTCGCTCGAGTCCCACGTTCGCGCAGTCGCCGCGATCGACGAGGGCAGGTTCGAGAACGAGATCGTCCCCGTCGAGGTGGACGCGGCGGGCGCGGCCGTCCTCTTCGCCGTCGACGAGACGCCGCGACGCGACACCTCGCTCGAGAAGCTCGCGTCGCTCCAGCCCGCGTTCAAGTCCGACGGGGTGGTCACGGCCGGCAACTCGAGCTCCATCGTCGACGGTGCCGCCGCCATGCTGCTCGCGAGCGGGGAGGCGGTCGAGCGCCTCGGGCTCGAGCCCCGCGCGCGCTTCGTCTCGTTCGGGCTGTCGGGCGTCGATCCGTACCGGATGCTCCACGGGAACCCGGAGGCGTGCGCGCGAGCGCTGTCGAAGGCGGGGCTCACCTGGGACGACGTCTCGGTGATCGAGGTGAACGAGGCGTTCGCCTCCGTCGTCCTCCAGTTCCTCGCCGACTGCGGCCTCCACGAGCGCTGGGAGGGGGGCGACGTCAACCCGAACGGCGGGGGCATATCGCTCGGGCACCCGCTCGGCGCGACGGGCGCTCGCATCACGGCGACGCTCGTGAACGAGCTCCACAGGCGCGAAGCGCGCTTCGGCATCGCGACGATGTGCATCGGCCAGGGGCAGGCGATCGCGGGGGTCGTCGAGCGCCTCTAAGCGCTGCGACTCGATCAGCACGGCTGATCGACTGGGTCTCGACCCCGATTGGTGCTGATCCATCGGCACAGGCACGATGTGAGATGTGACCGGCCTGCTCGTCATCGCTTTCTTCCTGCTCGTCGCCGTGCTCGCACCCGTCCTCGGCACCGACTCCCGCCTGGACGAGGTCGGCCGCCGCGGCGCCGGCCAGCTAGCCTCGGGCGGAGACCGCGCTCGGCGACCGCGGCGGCTCGTCCGTCGTTAGGATCGCGCGTCATGGCCGCGGTCGAGATCCGGAGGATCGGCGTCGTCGGGCTCGGCGCGATGGGCGCGGGGATCGCGCAGCTCGCGATCGAGGCGGGGTACGACGTCGTCGGCCGGGAGGTCTCCGACGAGCTCGGGGAGAAGGCGCGCGAGCGGATCGCGCACTTCCTCCAGCGCAAGGTCGACAAGGGGCAGCTGTCCGCGGAGGCGCGCGAGGACGCGCTCGGCCGCCTCGCGCTCACGACCGACCTCGCCGCGTTCGCCGACTGCGACCTCGTGATCGAGGCGATCGTCGAGGAGCTGGGCGCGAAGCTCGCGCTCTTCTCGGAGCTCGAGGGCATCGTCCGGGGCGACGCCGTCCTCGCGACGAACACCTCGGCGCTCTCCGTCACGGAGATCGCGGCCGCCACCTCGACGCCCGAGCGCGTCGTCGGGATGCACTTCTTCAACCCCGCGCCGCTGATGCCGCTCGTCGAGATCGTGCAGGCGGAGCTGTCCTCGGACGACGCGGTCGAGGCGGCGTTCGGCGTGGGGGAGCGGATGGGCAAGCGGCCGATCCGCTGCCACGACACGCCCGGCTTCGTCGTGAACCGCGTCCTCATCCCCCTCCTCAACGACTGCCTCCGCGTCCTCGACGAGGCGCGCGTGTCGCCGGAGGACCTCGACACCGCGATGACCGCCGGCGCAGGCTGGCCGATGGGCCCGTGCACCCTCGTCGACCTCGTCGGGATCGACGTGCACGTGCACGCCTCCGAGGCCCTCTACGAGAAGCTCCGCGAGCCGCGCATGGCGCCGCCGCCGCGCATCGTCGCGATGAGGAACGCGGGGCTGCTCGGCCGGAAGAGCGGCCGCGGCTTCTACGCGTACGACTGAGCCGGCTCTCCGCGGACGTCGGAGGCGCCGAGCTCAGTCCCGCCTTCGAAGACGCGCTGGAGCGCCGGCGCGTCCTCCGGCTGGCTGTACACGTGCACGCGGTCGCCGAGCTGGAGCACGACGTCGTCGTCCACCGGGTGCGGCCTCCCGTCGCGGACGAGGACACCGACCCAGGCCCGCTCGCCGAGGGGGAGCTCGCCGAGCCGGCGGCCGCGCGCGAAGGCGTCCTCGCGGACGACGAGCTCGATGGACCTCCGCGAGGTCGTGGTCGACGCGGCGGAAGTGGATCCCGAGCCTCCGCGCCGCGTACGGGACCGACGCGCCCTGGACCACCACCGAGAAGAGGACGACGACGAAGACGATGCCGTACAGGTGCTCCGCGCCGTCCACGCCCTCGAGGACGGCGAGCGCTCCCAGGAGGATGGGAACGGCGCCCTTGAGGCCGCTCCAGACGACGAAGAGCCGCTCGCCCCTCGACAGGCGAGCCGGGAGGAGGAGGGGAAGCACCGCGAGAGGCCGCGCCACGAGCACGAGGACGAGCGCGAGGACGAGGCCGTCGCTCCACGTCGCGAGCTCGTCGAGGTCGCTGACCGCGATCGACAGCCCGAGGGCGACGAAGGCGGCGATCTCGGCGAGCCCCGCGAGCGAGGCGTGGAAGTCCTCGATCTCGCCCTTCCTGGGCGCGGCGGCGTCGCCCAGGAGCACGCCGGCGACGAAGACCGCGAGAAACCCCGACCCGCCCACGACGGCCGCGAGCCCGTAGATGATCCCCGCTCCCGCGAGCACCCTGATCGGGTAGAGGGCCGGGCTCGTGAGGCGGACCCGACGGATCACGGGCAGGAGCAGCGAGCGCGCCCACGACACCGGCCGCGAGCCCGAGGGCCATCTCGCGGGCGAACTCCCCGGCGACGATCGAGAGGTTGCCGTCCTCGGCCGTCGCGAGCTCGATCATCCCGATCATCAGCGCGATCCCCACGGGGTCGTTCATCCCGGCCTCGCCCTCGAGGATCGTCCCGGAGCGCCCCCGGACCTCGCGCGCGCCGAAGACGGAGAAGGTGACGGCGGGGTCGGTCGGGGCGAGCGCGGCGCCGACGAGCCCCGCCTCGATCCAATCGAGCCCGAGGACGTAGTGCGCGGCGAGCGTGACGACCCCTGCGGTCAGGAAGGTCCCCACGACGCCGAGGGCGAGGATGGGCCGTGCGGAGCGGCGGAACCGGCGCGGGCCGATGTGGAGGCCCCCGTGGAAGAGGATGACGACGAGCGCGACGACGGCGATGCGCTCGACCTCTTCGATGGAGAGGAGCTCGTCCGCCCCCGGGACGAGCTCGCCGAGGAGAACGGCGCCGGCGAGGAACAGCGCGGCGTACGGCAGCGAGACCCGATCGGCGAGCCGCATTCCGAGCAGGGCGACGAAGACGGTCCCCGAGACGACCAGGATCGCCGCGCCGAAGTCACCGATCTCGCTCATCGCCGCGAATCTACGGCGTCCGCCGGTGGGTGAGCGCCCGCCGGACGGCGCTTACAGTCTTCTTACAGCCTTCTCACCCCGAGACCCACGCCGAGTCTCGATACTCCGTGGGAGCTATGCGCGCGCTCGTCCTCCTCGCCTGCGCGGCCGTGTCGGCCGCTGCACTCACCGTCTCGGCGGCCGCCGCCGAGCCGGCCGACGGGCGTGCTCTCCGTCGAGCGCGGCAGAGGGACGATCGCGATCGACATCCGCGGCTCCGTGCTCGGCCGCCTCGGGACGGGGACGCTCCGCGTCACCGACGTCACGCCGCGGGATCGGTTCACGCCGTCTGTCATGGGGAGGAAGCTGACGCTCACCCGTCTCGGGCCGCGGACCGTGCTCTACCGGGGACAGGCGCTTCGCTTCCGGATGCTGGGCGGGGCCTACCGGATCGTCGTCCGCGGAGCGGAGGCGTCGCTCTCCGCCGTGGGGCGTGGCGCGGTCGTCCTCGACGGGGATCCTCGCGTCCCGGGCGAGGACGTTGGCGTCTTCTCGCTCGACGACGGGGTCGACTGCGGCACGACGCCCGAGACCTGCCAGGCCATGCCGACCGAGCCGCAGCGGTTCACGCTCGGCACCGACGACGGCGGCCAGGGGGCGACCAAGTGACGCAGCAGCACACGATCCTCGTCATCGAGGACGAGACGTCGATCTCGTCCTTCGTCGCCGCGTACCTGCGGAACGCCGGGTACGGCGTTCGCACCGCGGCGTCGGCCAAGGCGGCGGTGGTCGACCTCGCGAACGAGCTCCCGTCGCTGATCATCCTCGACCTCAACCTCCCGGACGGGGACGGCGTGGAGCTCTGCCGGCGGATCCGGAAGAGCTCGGACGTCCCGATCCTCATGCTGACCGCGCGGGACGAGGACGTGGACAAGATCATCGGTCTCGAGGTCGGCGCCGACGACTACATGACGAAGCCGTTCAATCCTCGCGAGCTCGTCGCGCGGGTGAAGAGCGTGCTGCGCCGCGCGTCGCCCGAGCGGCGCCGCAGCGAGACCGAGGAGCTCCGGCACGGCGACCTCGTCGTCAACTCCGGCAAGCGCGAGGTGCACGTGGGAGACGAGGAGGTGCACCTCGCCCCCAAGGAGTTCGACCTGCTCTGGGAGCTCCTCGATCACCGCGGGATCGTGCTCACCCGCGACCAGCTCCTCGAGCGCGTTTGGGGGTACACCTTCGCCGGGGACACGCGCACGGTCGACGTGCACGTGCGGCAGATCCGGCGAAAGCTCGGCGACGCGTCCCCGATCGTGACGGTCTGGGGTGTCGGCTACAAGGTCGCGTCCGAGCGCGCTCCCGCCCCGGCCGCCTAGTCGGCCGGTACCCTGACGGAGCCCGATGTTCGGGACTCTCCGGTTCCGCCTCACCGCCCTCTTCCTCTCGGCCGTGCTCGTCTTCGGGCTCGTCTCGATCGCGCTTGCGTTGCGGCTCTTCCAGGACGTGACCCGCTCGCAGTCGCTGCGCGAGCTCGAGCGGGAGGCTTCCGGGCTCGCGGACCTGTACGCGGCATCCGCGCTGCGCTCGAGCGACGAGGGCACGAAGGCGCCGGAGTTCGCCGCCGAGAAGCTCGAGCTGGCGACCGGGGACGAGCTCTTCTACGTCGGGGCATCGCTCTTCCCGGGCCAGCGCTACGGGCTGACGCGTCTGCCCAGGAGTGCGCTCGGCGGCGTCGCGCTCCAGCGCGACGAGGTCGTGACGTTCGAGTTCACGCCCCCGGGGGACGACCGCGTGCTCCTGGCCGCGGCGCAGCCCGTGCAACTGGTCCGGGGCACGGAGCCCTTCGGCTGGCTGGTCGTCGCCAAGCCTACGACCGAGCTCCGGGAGCAGTGGCTGACGCTCCTCGGGCGCCTCGTGCTTGCTCTCGCGGCGGGCATCGGGCTCGGCGCGCTTCTGTTCTGGTGGCTCTCACGGCGCCTGACGGAGCCGGTGCTCGCGCTCACGCGGGCGACGCAGGACGTCGCCGCCGGTCGCTACGACGTCGAAATACCGGAGGCGAAGGGCAGCGACGAGGTGTCGCTGCTCAGCGACCGCTTCCGCAGGATGGTCGAGCAGCTCGCGGAGGCCGAGAAGGTGAAGCGATCCTTCCTCATGTCGGTCTCGCACGAGCTGCGAACGCCACTGACCGCGATCCGGGGGCACGTGGAGGCACTGCGGGAGGGGATCGTGACCGAGCCGGACCAGGTCCGGAGCTCACTCGACGTGATCGCGGCCGAGACCGACCGGCTCGAGCGCCTCGTCGGGGATGTGCTCGACCTCGCGAAGCTCCAGGCACACCGGTTCACCGTCCGCCACGAGGAGGTCGACCTGGGACGGGTCGTCGACCACGCGTACGGCGCGTTCGCGGAGGAGGCGCGACGGCGCGACATCGACTACCGGGTCGACGCGACGGGCGAGCCTCCCGTGATCCTCTCGGACGGTGACCGCGTCCTGCAGGTCATCTCGAACCTCCTCTCGAACGCGTTCCGCTGGACGCCCGACGGCGGGAGGATCGACCTCCGGCTCGTGGCCGTCAACGGCGTCGTGAGCGTGGACGTCGTCGACTCGGGCCCGGGGATCAGCGACGCCGACCGCGAGCGGATCTTCGAGCCGTTCGTCTCGCAGGACGTGGACGGCACCGGTCTCGGCCTCCCGATCGCAAGGGAGCTCGCGGTCGCCCTCGGCGGCCGGGTCGAGCTCGGGTCGGAGCCGGGCAGGGGGAGTCGCTTCCGCCTCGTGCTCCCGGTTCGCTCGCCCGTTCCGTCCTGAGCTCGACCCCGAGCGCGGCGCCGGAGGTCAGGCGGCGGCGTAGTGGCCGACGGGCTTGCCCTCGGCCTCCGCCGCGGGCAGGTCCTCGACCGCGGCGATCACCCGCGCGGTGTCCTCGGCCTGGGTTCGCTCGAGCCGCTCCAAGCGCTCGTCGAGGCCTCGCCAACCCGAGCTCACGAGATCGACGAGGAGGGCGAGGTCGTCGACGCGCGCGTGGCGCTCGGCGAGGAGCTCACCCTCGAGCCGTTCGAGCCGGCGAATCGCCTGGTTCATCAGGCCGCGTATCTCCGCGACCTGTCGCGCGACGGGGAGGACCTCGGAACGCAGCCCTTCGCGGACGGCCGACCCGACCTGCCCGGGTATCGACACCTCGAGCTCCGCAGCCGTCGCGGCGAGCGACGCGATCTGCTCGCGAGAGCGCTCGAGGGCGGCTTCGAGGACGGCCGACTCCGGGCGGCCGGAGGCCGCGTCCGCGATTCGCTGCTTGGCCCGGTCGAGAGCGGCTTCGTCCATCAACGCGCGACTACTCTACAACGTCCGGTGGACACCGCGTCCCTCGAGTACGAGCTCCCCCCGGAACTGATCGCGCAGCGTCCAATTGACCCCCGCGACTCGTCCAGGCTCCTCGTCCATCGTCGTCGCACCGGCGAGACGACGCACCACGTCTTCTCCGAGCTGCCCGATCTGCTGGCGGGCGAGCTCGTGGTCGTGAACGACACACGGGTCGTCCCGGCCAGGCTCCGTCTTCGCCGCGCGACTGGCGGTGCGGTCGAGGTGCTCCTGCTCGAGGAGGTGGGCGAGCGTACCTGGGAGGCGCTCGTCCGCCCGGGGCGGCGACTCCGGGAAGGCGAGCGCTTAGGCCCTGTGGAGCTCGTTCGTCCCGTCGCCGACGGCCGCTGGCTCGTCCGTCTGGCAGGTCCGCCGGACGGAGAGGCTCCGCTTCCGCCCTACATCCACGAGCCTCTGGACGACCCCGAGCGGTATCAGACCGTGTTTGCGCGCGAGCCGGGCTCGGCGGCGGCCCCGACCGCCGGACTCCACCTGACCCCGCGCCTGCTCGCCAGGCTCCAACCCGTGTCCGTCACGCTCCACGTCGGCGTCGACACGTTTCGACCCGTGGCGAGCGTACGGCTGGAGGATCACGAGATCCACGGCGAGCGCTACGCCGTCGAGCGAAGCGCCTGGGACCGGATCGCCACGGCCGACCGCGTGCTCGCGGTCGGGACCACGACCGTGCGGGTCCTGGAGACCGTCGTGCGGACCGGGGAGCTCGGCGGTCGGACGGCGCTCTTCGTCACGCCCGGCTTCGACTTCCGGCGGGTCGACGCGCTGCTCACGAACTTCCATCTCCCGCGGTCGACGCTCCTGGCGCTCGTGATGGCGTTCGCCGGGGTCGAGCGGACGCGGGAGCTCTACCGCCTCGCGGTGGCGGAGCGGTATCGCTTCTACTCGTTCGGCGACGCGATGCTCGTGCTGTGATCGTCGCCGCGCGTCGGCAAGGTTTCGGCACGATCTCGTGTCCCATGTCCGACCCCTTCCCCGATAGGCTCGAAGTGGGAGGAGGCGCGGGGTGGCCCCAAGGCCCCGGGCCGGGGACGATGACCCGAGAGCACGTCCAGGGCGTGGCCCGCTGAGCGCCTTCCGAGTCACCGCGACCGACGGCGCCGCGCGCGCCGGCGTCCTCGACACG
Organism: uncultured Actinomycetes bacterium; assembly: GCA_963750595.1. GTDB lineage: Bacteria > Actinomycetota > Thermoleophilia > Gaiellales > Gaiellaceae > GMQP-bins7. The sequence continues at coordinate 191,669 of CAVVRG010000007.1, forward strand.
GCGCACGGGAGCATCCCGACGCCGGCCTTCATGCCCGTCGGGACGAAGGCGACCGTGAAATCGCTCCACCCGGACGAGGTGCGCGCACTCGGCGCGACGGTGATCCTCGGGAACACGTACCACCTCCACTTCCGGCCCGGCGAGGACGTCATCGAGGACCTCGGCGGGCTCCACGCCTTCTCCGGCTGGGAGGGCCCGATCCTTACCGACTCCGGTGGGTTCCAGGTGTTCTCGCTCCGTGACACGATCCTGTCGCTCGACGGCGACGGCGTCACGTTCAGGTCGGTCTACGACGGCTCGGAGGCGCGCTTCTCGCCCGAAGGAGTCGCCGAGATCCAGCGCCGGCTCGGCTCGGACATCGCGATGTGCCTCGACGTCTGCCTCCCATCGGCCACGGACCGCTCCGAGCTCGAGCGCACCGTCGCGATCACGACGAGCTGGGCGGGTCGCCAGGTCGCCGAACCCCGGGCTCCTGGCCAGCTCCGGTTCGGGATCTCGCAGGGCGGTACCGACGACGAGCTGCGTCGCCGCTCCCTCGAGGAGATCACGGCGCTCCCCTTCGACGGCCATGCGCTCGGCGGCCTCGCCGTCGGTGAGTCCCGGGAGGAGATGCTCGACTGCGTCCAGTGGGCGGCGCCGCTGATCCCCGCGACGCTCCCGAGGTACTTCATGGGCATCGGCGACCCGGTGGGGATCCTCGAGGTCGTGGCGCGCGGAATCGACCTCTTCGACTGCGTGCTTCCGACCCGCACGGCGAGGACGGGCTCGGCGCTCACGTGGGGCGGGCGGCTCAATCTCCGGAACGCACGCTTCGCGCGCGACCCGCGCCCGCTCGAGGAGGGCTGCCGCTGCCCGGCGTGCGCGCGCTTCTCGCGCGCCTACGTGAGGCACCTCGTGACGCAGGACGAGATCCTCGGGCCGCGCCTTCTGAGCCTGCATAATCTCTGGTTCGTACTCGACCTGACCGCATGCGCGCGGGCGGCGATCGAGCGAGGGACGTTCTCGGCCTTCCGGCGGGACGCGCTCGCGCGGCTCGCCCACGCATCCGAGGAGGAAACGTGAGCTTTCTGATCGTGATGGTGCTCTTGCTCGTCGTGATGTACGTGCTGATGATCCGGCCGCAGCGCCAGCGGCAGCGCGAGCAGCAGGGCATGATCGACGGCGCCGGCGTCGGCGACGACATCCTGACGAGCGGCGGCATCTACGGGACGATCACGCGCGTCGACGGCGACGACGTCGTCGTCGAGATCGCCGAGGGCACGTCCGTGCACATGACACGCCGCGGCATCGCCGCGGTCCTGCCTCCCGAGGAGGACGAGGTCGAGGAGCCGGAGGTCGTCGACGCCGAGATCGAGGACGACGACCTCGATGAAGGCTCGGTTACGGGGGGCGAAGAACCCGTTACGAGCCAGTCCGACGCGGAGCCGGCTGCCGCCGACCGGCGCTAACCTCGTTCGCGAACCGTGAACCGGCGCTCCTCCTTCATCGTCGTCGGCCTGCTGGCCGCAGCGCTCGTCGCCGTGGCGCTGATGGCGATCCCCGGGTCGCCCCTGCATCAGAAGCCGACGCTCGGTCTCGATCTCCAGGGCGGGCTCGAGGTCACGCTGCAGGCGGTTCCGCCGCCGGATCGCGACCTCACCGACGAGGATCTCAACCGCTCGGTCGACATCATGCGGAACCGCGTCGACAAGCTCGGCGTCACCGAGCCGGAGATCCGCACCCAGGGCGACGACCAGATCGTCATCCAGCTCCCCGGGGTGAGCGACCCGGAGGCGGCGGCCGAGATCATCGGGACGACCGCGCAGCTCGAGCTGTACGACCTCGAGACGTCGCTCGCCGGGCCGTCCGTCTCCGTCCGCGGATTCCCGGTCGAGAACCCGTCCCTGTACGACCTGCTCGCGCGGGTCCAGAGCCAGGTGAGCGGCGAGTCCGATGCGTACTACGTCGTGAACCCGAAGACGAAGAGGGTCGTCAGAGGTCCGTTCTCGTCGGAAGAGGACGCGCTCAGGAAAACGAAGGGCAAGCTTCCGGCCGGCCTCGAGCTCTTCGCCGTCCCGAACGACATGGTCGTCGTCACCTGTGGCAGCGCGGATCCGGATGCGAACGCGGCCGTCGTCTGCCCGGGCGGTCCGGACGGCGGCGGGGTCGCCCCCGACCGCACCTATTACTACCTCTTCAAGTACGAGCCTCCCGACATCCCGCAGATGACCGGCGAGGACTTCAAGCTCTCGGGCACCCGCGCGGACTTCGACACGAGCCCCGGCGGCGCCGGGCGCCCGATCGTGACGATGGAGTTCACGGGCGGTGGCTCCGACAAGTTCGAGGAGATCACCCGCAACCTGTGGATCCGCGGTCGCCTCAAGCAGGCTCCGCAGCACTTCGCGATCGTGCTCGACCGCGAGATCAGGACGTTCCCGCAGATCGACTTCACGGACTCGAGCCTGTCGGGCGGAATCGGCGGAGGCCGGGCGCAGATCGAGGGCCTGGACTCGATCAAGGAGGCCAAGGACATCGCGATCGTGCTCCAGACCGGCGCGCTGCCCGTGAAGTTCGTCACGCTCGACCGCACGGACATCTCGGCCACGCTCGGGAAGGACTCGCTGCAGGAGGCGTGGCACGCGGCGATCGCCGGCCTCCTCCTCGTCGTGATCTTCCTGCTCATCTTCTACCGGTTCCTCGGGCTCGTGGCGGTGGCCGGCCTGGCCATCTACGCCGCGTTCCTGTACGCGACGATCCTCCTCTTCAACGTCACGCTGACGCTCCCTGGGTTCGCGGGCCTCGTCCTGACGTTCGGGGTCGCGGCGGACGCCAACATCGTCATCTTCGAACGCATCAAGGAAGAGGTGCGCGCCGGCCGCTCGATGCGGGCCGCGATCGGGCAGGGATATCGCAAGGGGTTCGCGACGATCGTCGACGCGAACGTCGTCACGGCGATCACGGCGATGGTGCTCTTCGTGGTGGCGACCGCGAGCGTGCGCGGGTTCGCGCTCATGCTGCTCATCGGCACCGCGCTCTCGATGTTCACGGCCGTCCTCGTGACGCGGGCGATCCTCGCGCTCGTCACGGGCTTCGGCTGGTTCGACAACCCGAAGCTGATGGGCGCCACCGGCCAGGGGATCCCGCGCTGGCTGCGGCTCGACTACATGGGCAAGCGCCGTGTCTGGTTCGCGTTCTCCGGCGCCGTCATCGCGATCGCCCTCGGCGCCCTCGTCTTCAAGGGGCTGAATCTCGGGATCGACTTCAACGGCGGCACCGAGATCACGTTCAGGACGCCCCAGTCGACGGCGCTCGAGCAGGTGCGCACAGAGGCCGCGAAGATCGGTCAGGGCGGCGCGGTGATCCAGGGCCGCGGACCGTCCGTCGACGGCGAGTACACGAGCTTCCAGATCCGTACGGAGTCGCTTCCCGTCACGGAGCAGAACACGCTCCAGCAGGACCTCGCGCGCACGCTCGACGCGACGTCGTTCGGCGCGCAGACGGTCTCGGAGAGCTTCGGCGGGCAGATCGCGAACGCGGCGATCTTCGCGATCATCGTCAGCCTGCTCCTGATCGTGCTCTACCTCGCGTTCAGGTTCCAGTGGAAGTACTCGGTGGGCGTCCTCGTCGCCCTGGCCCACGACATCGTCATCACCGTCGGCGTCTACGCGCTCACCGGGCGTGAGGTCTCGACGGCGACCGTGGCCGCCGTCCTCACCGTGCTCGGCTACTCGATGTACGACACGATCATCGTCTTCGACCGCATGCGGGAGAACGTCCCGCTCATGCGGCGCGCGTCGTTCCGCGTCATCGGGAACGTCTCGCTGTGGGAGGTGCTGCCGCGCTCCCTGGCCACGACGTTCATCACGATCCTCCCGATCCTCTCGCTGTACTTCTTCGGCGGCGACACGCTCAAGGACTTCGCGTTCGCCCTGCTCGTCGGCATCGGGTTCGGCGCGTACTCCTCGATCTTCCTCGCCGCTCCGCTCGTGGGGATGCTCAAGGAACGCGAGCCCGAGTTCGCGCGTCGCCGAGACGACCTCGGCGCGCTCGCCGGCCTCGCGTCGGTGGGCGGGACGCTCGCCGAGGAGGCCGCAGAGGTCGCCGCCGAGACCGAGGAGGCGGACGAGGCGCCCGAGCCGCGTGTGCCGGCAGCCGCAGGAGCCGGGGCGCCTGTGGCCTCCTCGAAGAGAGAGCGCCGGCGGCAGCGGCGCGCGTCGAGGCCGCATGGCCGAGCCAGATAGCCCGCGAGGATCGATCGAGAGCCTCGGGCTCGCTGGCATCGGCGCCGTGGCCATCCTGCTCGAGCGCGCGGACGAGCTCACCGAGGAGCTCAGCCGCCGTCTCGGTGTCGAGCGGGCAGAGCTACGCGGCGCGCTCACGGATGTTCTCGAGAGTTGGCGCAGGGAGGCTCTTCGCGTCGGGGAGTCGACCGGTGACGCTGCGGCGCGGGTCGCGACGGAGCTCGGCGTCGCCTCGCGCGAGCGGCTGCAGGAGCTCGAGCTCCGTGTCGCTCAGCTCGAGCACCGGCTGAAGCTGCTGGAACGCTCGTAGTGCGCAAGGCCGGGGACCCGCTCGCGCGGACCCCCGGCCGCGCGAAGACCCCTGAAGCGCGGCGGCTTCGCCGCCGCTGATGTGAGCTCCGATCCCGATGCGGGTGGCTCGCGACCCGCTCGCGCGGACCCCCGGCCGCGCGAAGACCCCTGAAGCGCGGCGGCTTCGCCGCCGCTGATGTGAGCTCCGATGCGGGTGGCTCGCGACCCGCTGCGCGCGCGAGCCACCCATCGCCCGACGGGGTCGGCCATACAATCCCGGGCAATGGCCACCCGGCAACGGCAGCCGCGGAGCCTCGGGCGCCTGTCGGAGATCGCCCAGGTGGCTGCGCGCCACGGCTTCGGCTACTTCCTGCGGCGAAACCGCCTGAGCGATCTCGCTCCGGGCGCCGACCGCTCCGATCTCGACGGAGCTCCGTCCGATCGCGGACGGCGTCTCCGGGAGATGCTCGACGAGCTCGGCCCGACCTTCGTCAAGTTCGGTCAGCTCCTCTCGACGCGGCCCGACGTCGTCCCTCCGGACATCGTCGCGGAGCTCCGCCGCCTCCAGGACGACGCCAGCCCCGTCCCGTTCAAGCAGATCCGGGAGGTCGTCGAGGAGGAGCTCGACCTCACCATCGACCAGGCGTTCCTGGAGTTCGACCTCGCTCCGCTCGCCTCGGCTTCGATCGGGCAGGTGCATCGCGCGGTGCTGCCCGACGGGATGGAGGTCGCGGTCAAGGTCCAGCGCCCGGCCGCTCCCTCGCAGATCGAGGCCGACCTCGGCCTCCTGTACCAGGCCGCGCGACTCCTCCGCGAGCGCGTGCGGGCGCTCGAGTTCATGGACCCCGAGGACATCGTCGACGAGTTCGCGCGCTCGATCCGCCTCGAGCTCGACTACAGCCACGAGGCGCGGAACGCGGAGATGTTCCACCGGAACTTCGAGCGCTCGGAGGAGGTCGTCGTGCCCCGCGTGGTCACGCAGTACTCGAGCGGCCGGGTGCTCACGATCGAGTACCTCCGCGGGACCAAGGTCGCCGACCTCGAGCTCGCCTCGATGCTGCCCGAGGAGCGGCGCGAGGTCGTGACCCGGATGGCCGACACGTGGATGACGATGGTGTTCCGCCACGGCTTCTTCCACGCGGACCCGCACCCGGCGAACATCTTCGTCCTGGACGGCGGTAGGCTCGGGCTCGTCGACTTCGGCCAGGCGGGGAAGCTCACGGACGAGGACATGGCGCGGCTCACGCGGCTCTTCGTCGACGCGGCCACGGAGAACGTCGACGCCATCCCGCGCCGCCTCCGCGAGCTGGGGGTGCGCTACGCGCCCGAGCGCGAGGAGGAGTTCCGCAGGGAGCTGCGGGTGCTCTTCGAACGCTACTACGGCACGCGGCTCTCGGACATCGACCCGCTCCAGGTGATCCGGGACGGGTTCCAGCTCATCTATTCCCTGAACCTGCGGCTCCCCTCCCGCTTCGTGATGCTCGACAAGGCGATCGCGACGCTCGCATCGGTCGGTACCGAGGTCGATCCCGACTTCAACGTGTTCGAGGTGGCGAAGCCGTATGCGCGCAGCCTGCTCATCGAGCGGTTCCACCCGCGCGTGCTGGCGCAGCGCGCGCGGATGGAGGCGATGGCGCTCGGCTCGGTTGCGCGCGAGCTCCCCTACCAGGTGAGCGACGTGCTCGAGCGGCTCCGCGACGGCACGTTCCAGGTCCGCGTCGAGAACCCCGGCATCGACCAGCTCGACGAGCACGTCGACCAGGCGTCGAACCGCCTCGCGGTCGCGCTCGTGGTCGCCGGTGGTCTCGTGGGCTCGTCGATCCTCGGCGTGTTCGCGGAGGAGGGGCCGCACGTTCTCGGCATCCACCTGCTGTCGGTGCTCGGCTTCGTGATCTCGGGTGTGTTCGGGGTGTGGCTCGTCTGGGGCGTCCTGCGCCACAATCGTCTCTGACCTCGCGCGTCCGGGCGCTCGGCTCGCGCCCGCGGAGCGCCGTGGGCCCGGCCATGGTCGGGGCGGACGGCTGAGGAACGCTTGTCACCAATCCGTCGCAAAGGACATCTGGCGCGACGGAGGATGCGGGGCTAGCGTCGGCGCATGCCGAGCGCAGTTCTCGTCGCCGAGCCCGAGCCCGAGACTCGCGAGTACCTCGACCGCCACCTGCGGGACGACGGATTCGACGTGCTCGAGGCGACGCGCTGGAGCGAGGCGCTCGAGCTTGCGGAGCGCGCGCGCCCGGACCTCGTGCTCCTCGGCGAGCTCGAGCTGTGCCTCAGGCTGCGGCGGGGCGAGCCGGGACGGACGTGGGATCGGAACGTCCCCGTCATCCTGCTCGCTCCGTCATCCGACCCGGTCGACCGCGTGCGGGGGCTCGACCGGGGCGCCGACGACGTCATCGGCCGGCCGTTCGCCTACGTCGAGCTGCTCGCGCGCATCCGTGCCCTGCTCCGCCGGAGCTCGACGGCGCAGCCGGAGGTGCTGGCCGCAGGAGATCTCGTCGTCGACCGGCGGACGCGGCGGGTCTCGGTGCGTGACCGGTTCGTCGGGCTCTCGGCCAAGGAGTTCGAGCTCGTCGCCTGGCTCGCCGGGGAGCCGCACCGCGTGTTCACCAAGGAGGAGCTCCTCCGCGAGGTGTGGGGGTTCCGCGCGCTCGGCCGGACGCGGACGCTGGAGTCGCATGCGTCGCGCCTGCGGAAGAAGCTCTGCGTCGACCCCGACGACCGGTTCGTCGTCAACGTGTGGGGAGTCGGGTACCGGCTGCTCGACTGAGGCACCGACCACCGGCGCGACGAGCACCGTTGCTGGTACCCCTGGGCCTGTCCCGCGTGCTGCTCCCGGGCGGCCGCTTCGGCGTCGATCTCTTCTTCGTCCTCTGTGGCTTCCTGGTCATCGCGCTGCTCCTCCAGGAGTTCGGGCGCGAAGGAAGAGTCGATCTGCGCAGCTTCTACCGTCGGCGCGCCGTCTGACTCAGGACGGCTTCGCGAGCCGCGCTGCGAGCGGCCGCGTGACGAACCGGCGGACGAGCGTCAGCGCGAGCAGGGCGCCGAGGAGGCCGGGGAGGAGCGAGACGAGGAAGACGAGGACGGCGTCGCCGAAGCAGAGCCCGGCGCACTCCTCGGACTCCCACCGCGACCCCAGGAAGCTGGACATCGCGGCGAGCGTCAGGAGGAAGCCGCCGAGGACGGAGGCGGACTCGATCAGCGTGACCACGATCGTCGAGAGCGTGCGCGGCACCGGTCGAGTCTAGGCCGCGTGGTGGACGGTTTCGGGGCTCCTCAGCGCGCGCCCTCGAGCTCGAGGAGCGAGATCTTGCGGTCGAGCCCGCCCGCGTACCCGACGAGGTCCCCCGTGGAGCCGACGACGCGATGGCAGGGGAGGACGATGGGGATTCGGTTCCGGTTCATGACCGTGCCCACCGCCCTGGCTGCGCGGGGCCGGCCCACCCGGGCGGCGAGCTGGCCGTAGGTCGTCGTCTCCCCGTACGGCACGCGGGCGAGCTCGCGGAGAACGGAGACGGTGAACGGCGGCAGGGCCCGGAGGTCGAGCGAGAGGTCGAAGGCGCGGCGCGTGCCGGCGAAGTACTCGTCGAGCTCGCGGCGGGCGCCGTCGACGCTGCTCGGCGAGCGGAGGACGCGCGGGCCGGCGATGCGTGCGAGCATCTCCAGCTGGTCCTCGACCTGCGTGTCGTAGGAGATCTCCGCCAGCCCGCGGTCGGAGACGGCGACGAAGAGGTCGCCGACGGGGGAGTCGACGACGTCGAAGGCGACGTCGACGAGGCCGAGCACCGCGGCGGCGTCGCGAAAGCGGCGGTCGAGATCGGACGGGATCGTCATGTCGAGACCCTCCTTCGAATCCTGCGGACTCCGGTCGACGCGGCCTGCCGGGCGGCGTCCTCGCTCGAGTCGAGCGCGGCCGCGATCTGCTCGTACGACAGGTCGTACCCGTAGCGCAGCACGACCGCAGCCTTCTCCTTCGGCGGCAGCCCGTCCGTCAGCGAGGCAAGCTGCTCATATGCGGGACGGGCGTCGTCGGTGGCGACCTCGACGAGCTCGCTCTCCGGCTTGGTGCGGCGAAGGGCGTCGATGGCCACGTTGCGGGCGATCGTGAGCACCCAGCTGCGCAGATGGGCGCCATGCTCCAGGCGGCGATATGCCTGGAGCGCCCGCAGGAACGTCTCCTGAAAGGCATCCTCCGCCCGCTCGCGACCGAGTGTCCGCCTGAGCTGGCGGAGCACGACGGCCCGATGCTCCTCGTAGAAGAGCTCGAACGGAGGGATCGCCACGCCCTGCATCATCCCCTTGAAACGCCGCCACCCGCGGATTTGTGAGCATGGGGTCGTGAGAGCCGCGGTCGTAGGGCACGTGGAGTGGATCGAGTTCGTCGCCGTGTCGAGCGTCCCACGCCCGGGGGAGATCGTCGGCGCGACCGAGACGTGGGAGGAGGCTGCCGGCGGCGGATCGGTCGCAGCACTCCAGCTCTCGCTCCTCGCCGACGGCGTGCACTTCTTCACCGTCCTCGGCTCCGACGACCTGGGCAGGCGCGCGAAGTCCGAGCTCGAGAAGCGGGGGATCGAGGTCCACGCCTCGTTCGTGGAGGCGCCGCAGCGCCGGGGCATCACGTTCGTGGACGACACGGGCGAGCGGACGATCACGACGATCGGCGACAAGCTCCACCCGCGCGGCCACGACGACTCCCTACCGTGGCGCGAGCTCGCCCGCTGCGACGCCGTGTACTTCTGCGCCGGCGACGTCGACGCGCTCGTGAACGCGAGGCGCGCCGGCGCCCTCGTCGCGACCGCGCGGGAGCTCGCGACCCTCGAGCGCGGTGCCGTCGAGCTGGACGCGCTCGTCGCGAGCGGGAAGGACGAGGCCGAGCGGTATCGGCTGGGCGACCTGCATCCCGAGCCCCGCCTCACCGTCACGACAGCAGGGGCGCTCGGTGGCTGGGCGCGCCCGGGTGGCCCGTTCTCGGCCGCGCCGCTTCCCGAGACCCCCGGCGACTCCTACGGCGCGGGAGACTCCTTCGCGGCCGGTCTCGCATTCGCCCTCGGCGCCGGGCTCGAGAGCCCGGATGCCCTCGCGTTCGCCGCGCGCTGCGGCGCGGGTGCGATGGCCGGCCGAGGTGTCCATGTGGAGGCGATCCCCCTGCCGTAGAGAAGGCTCCCCTGGATGGGGGAAAGGGGTTGCAAGGTGGGAGAATGTGGGGTAATGTGGGGCTCCGTGGGAGGAGGAGAACCCCGACCGAGCCCATGTTCTACGGCGAGTACGAGCACACGATCGACGAGAAGAGCCGGCTCACGCTTCCGGCCCGCTTCCGCAACGCCTTCGTCGGCGGCGTGGTCCTGGCCCGCGGCATCGAGCGGAACATCGACGTCTTCCCGCGCGAGAGCTGGGACGCGAACGTCTCCCGGATCGCCGAGCTCGACTCGCTCACGCGCGAGGCCCGGGAGATGAAGCGGTACGTCTTCGCCGGGGCGGCGGTAGCGGAGCTCGACAAGCAGGGGAGGGTGATCGTCCCGCTGACGCTCACGGAGCACGCGGGCATCGGCAAGGACGTGATCGTCGCCGGGGTCCACGACCACATCGAGATCTGGGACCGCACCGCGTGGGCGGCCCAGCTGAGCGCGATCGAAGGGAGCGCGGGAGATGTTGCCGAACGTCTTGCGGACAGACGCAGCTGACCACGTGCCGGTGCTCGCGGACGAGGTCCGCGGGCTGCTCGACGTGCAACCGGGGGAGACCGTGGTCGACGCCACCTTCGGAGCGGGAGGCCACTCCCGCCTCCTGGCCGCCGACCTCCAGGGGAGCGGGAAGCTCGTTGCGATCGACCGCGACCCGACCGTCCGGCCGTACTTCGACCGCGTCAAGGCCACGCTGCGCGGCGTGCAGGCCCGGTTCCTGCGGGGCGACTACGCCGTCGTCCTCTCGCAGCTCGCGGGCAACGGCGTCCAGGCGGACGTCGTCCTCCTCGACCTCGGCCTGTCGTCGATGCAGGTCGACCGCCCCGAGCGCGGCTTCTCGTACGCGACCGACGCGCCGCTCGACATGAGGATGGACTCGTCCGACGAGCTCGACGCAGCGGAGATCGTGAACACGTGGGACGAGCGCGACCTGGAGACCATCTTCCGCCGTTACGGCGAGGAGCGGTACGCGCGCCAGATCGCCCGCGGGATCGTGCGGCGACGGGAGACGCCGATCGAGCGCACGGGACAGCTCGTCGACGCCGTCCGAGCCTCGATCCCCGCGCCCGCCCGTTTCGGCGAGGGGCATCCCGCCAAGCGCGTCTTCCAGGCGCTCCGGATCGAGGTCAACCACGAGCTGGAGTCGCTCGAGGCGGGGCTTCCGGCGGCGTTCGACATGCTCCGACCGGGCGGCCGGCTCGCCGTCATCAGCTTCCACTCCCTCGAGGACCGGATCGCGAAGCGCTTCCTGCGGGACCGGGCGCGTGGCTGCACCTGTCCGCCCGAGCTTCCAGTGTGCGTCTGCGGGCACGAGCCCGAGCTCCGCATCCTCACCCGGAAGCCCGTGCGGCCGACCGCGGCCGAGACTGCGGACAACCCAAGGGCCGCCTCGGCGCGCCTGCGTGCAGCGGTGAAGGTCTGACGCGTGTCGTCCGTCGCGCAGACAGCCAGGGCCGGGAAGGCGCGTGTGCGCGCCCGCGCGAAGCCCGGCCTGCTCACGGGCGGGGTGCTCTGGATCGTGCTCTTCGCGGTACTGCTCGCCGGCGTCGTCGCCGTGAACGTCAACGTCCTCCGGCTGAACGTCGAGCTCGACAAGGTCGGCCGGGATCGCGACGCGCTGAAGGCCGACATCGCCGGGCTCCGCTCCGGCCTCTCCAGCGCGTCGGCGACGGCGCGGACCGAGCGGCTGGCGGAGAAGGAGCTCGGCCTCCGCCTGGCGGACCCCGAGACGACCATCTACGTCCGCCTCCCGCGTTGAGGACCAAGGCGGCGAACCGGCGGATCGTCGCTCTCGCCGGGGCGTTCGTCGTTCTCCTCGGGGTGGCGCTCGCGCGCGCGTTCTGGCTCCAAGCCGTCAACGGCGACGCGTACGCGGCGATGGCGGTCAACCAGCATCGCGAGACGGTGGTCGTCCCCGCGGGGCGAGGGACGATCACGGATCGGAACGGCGAGCCGCTCGCGATCGGGAAGCCGGCGACCACGGTGTACGCGAACCCACGCCAGGTCGACCGCCCGCGCGACCTGACGCTGGCCGCGTCGCGGATCCTCGGCGTCGACCAGGGAGCGACGTACGCCGCTCTCACGGACCGGTCCCGCGGGTTCGTCTACCTCGCGCGCAAGGCCGATTCCGCCCGGGCCGAGAAGCTGGAGAAGCTCGGCTTCGCCGGCCTCGGCTTCTACCCCGAGGAGCTGCGCACGTACCCGCAGGGGTCCGTCGGTGCGCAGGTGATCGGCTTCGCGGGCCTCGACAACGTGGGCCTGGAGGGCCTCGAGCGCTCCCTCGAGAAGCAGCTCGCCGGCCGGCCTGGAAGCAGGACGATCGTCAAAGATCCGCTCGGCCGCGCGCTCGACGTCGTCTCGACGAAGCCCGAGACCCCGGGCCAGGGAGTCCGGCTCACGATCGACCATCAGATCCAGGCGAACGCCGAGATGGTCCTGCGCGAGGTCGTCCGTCGCTACGGCGCCAGGGCCGCATCCGCCGTCGTCATGAACCCCCGGACCGGGGAGGTGCTCGCCATGGCGACGGCGCCGGGCTTCGACGCGAACGGGTTCGCGTCGACGAGGCCCGACCGGCGGCGCAACCGAGCGGTCACCGACACGTACGAGCCCGGGTCGACGTTCAAGCTCGTCACCATCGCAGCGGCGCTTCAGGAAGGGATCGTGTCGCCGCGAACCGCCTTCCGGCTCGCGCCGACGATCAAGGTCGCGGACCGCGTGATCCGCGAGTCGCACTCCCGGGGCACCGAGGTGCTGAGCGTGCGCCAGATCGTCGAGTTCTCCTCGAACATCGGGACGATCACCATCGCCCAGCGTCTCGGCGAGGGCGGCCTCGCCTCCTGGATCGACCGCTTCGGATTCGGGAATCCCACCGGGATCGACTTTCCGGGCGAGTCGCCCGGATTCGCGCTCCCACTCGACCAGTGGTCGGGCTCGACGATCGGCACGGTGCCGATCGGACACGGCATCGCTGTCACCCCCGTCCAGATGGCCCGCGCGTATGCGGCGATCGGCAATGGCGGCGTGCTCGTACGGCCGCACCTCGTCGAGCGCATCGGCAGCCAGTCGGAGCGGACGCACAGGGGTCGGCGGGTCGTCTCCCGGCAGGTCTCGCGCCAGATGATGTCGATGCTCCGCGGAGTCGTCCTCGAGGGCACGGGGACCGCGGCGGCGATCCCCGGCTACACGGTGGCCGGGAAGACCGGGACAGCCGCGAAGATCGACTCGAACGGGCGCTACTCGCACTCGCGCTATGTCGCCTCGTTCGTCGGGCTCGTCCCGGCGACCAAGCCGGAGCTCGTGATCATGGTCATGGTCGACGAGCCGCACGGCTCCATCTACGGCGGGGATGTCGCCGCGCCGGCCTTCAGGGAGATCGCGCGCTTCAACCTGCAACACCTCGAGGTCCCGCCCGACGCTCCAAGGAGGGCGAAGGGCGAAAGGGAGACGGAGAAGGCCGCGCAGACCCGCAAGGCGGCGACCGGGCAGCAGCAGCGACGCCCGGGACGATGAGGCTCGCGCCCGGCCGGTGTCGGGCCTTCGTCTAGCCTTTCCCGAGGTGGAGCTCGAGGCTCTGATCCGGGCGCTCGCCCCGAGCGAGGTGACCGGAGCCCGCCCGGTCGAGATCGGCGACCTCGCGTACGACACCGGCGTCGTGGTCCCCGGCTCGCTCTTCTTCTGCGTGCGCGGGGAGAGGGTCGACGGCCACGACTTCGCGTGGGAGGCGCTCGAGCAGGGCGCGGTCGCGCTCGTCGTGGAGCGGCCTCTCGACGCGACCGTGCCCCAGCTCATCGTCACGGACACGAGGGCCGCCATGGCGGTGGCGGCGGACGCCTTCTTCGGGGAGCCCACGCGCGCGCTCGAGCTCGCGGGGGTGACCGGTACGAACGGCAAGACGACGACGGCGTTCCTGCTCCACGCGATCCTCGAGGCGGCGGGGCGGCGCCCGGCCCTCGTCGGGACAGTGCGCTGGGTCGTCGGCGGAGAGGAGCGTCCGGCGCCGTTCACGACGCCCGAGGCGATCGATCTCCAGCGGCTCTTCCGCGAGATGGTCGACGCCGGCGACCGGAGCGCGGCAGTCGAGGCCTCGTCGCACGGGTCGGCGCTCCGGCGGCTCGATCGCGTCCGCTTCGACGCGCTCGTGTTCACGAACCTGAGCCAGGACCACCTCGACCTGCACGGGACGATGGAGGAGTACTTCCAGGCGAAGCGGAGGCTCTTCGCCGGGGCGGCGCCACCGCCCGCCGCCGTGAACGTGGGCGGCGAGTGGGGAAGGCGGCTGGCCGACGGCCTCGCGGACGAGCACCGCGCCCCGCTCGTGACGTTCGGCCTCGACACGGGGGAGGTGCGTCCCGAGGGTCTCGAGGTAGGACGGGACGGAAGCCGGTTCCGTGCGGCGGGCATCGAGATCGAGACGAGGCTGCGAGGTCGCTTCAACGTCGAGAACGTGCTCGGCGCAGTGGCCGCCGGGCTGCTCCTCGACCTCGACGAGGACGAGATCGCGACCGGCATCGCGCACGTCGAGGACGTCCCCGGCCGGTTCGAGGCGATCGACGACGGGCAGCCGTTCGCCGTCGTCGTCGACTACGCGCACACACCCGACTCGCTCGACACCGTGCTCCAGGCCGCTCGGGACCTCGGCGACGGCAGGGTGATCGCCGTCTTCGGCGCAGGAGGAGACCGCGATCGCGGCAAGCGGCCGCTGATGGGCAGGGTCGCGCTGGACCGCTCCGACGTCGTCATCGTCACCTCCGACAACCCGCGGTCGGAGGAGCCGCTGGCGATCATCCAGGACGTGCTCCAGGGGACGGGCATCGACGTCGAGATCGACCCGGACCGGCGGACGGCGATCGGGCGGGCGATCGGCCTCGCGGAGCCAGGGGACGTGGTCGTCATCGCCGGCAAGGGGCACGAGCAGGGCCAGGAGATCGCGGGCAGCGTCCACCCCTTCGACGACCGCGAAGTCGCCCGCGAGGCGCTCGCGGCGCTTCGCGCGTCCCGCTAGCACGTGATCCCGCTGACCTGGGAGGAGATCGAGAGGCTCGACCTCGGCGTGCTCGAGGGCGGCGGCCCCGGTGCGGTGGTGACCGCGATCGTCGCCGACTCGCGGGCCGCCGGCGCCGGCGACCTCTTCGTCGCGCTGAACACGGGCGTCGGCTATGTGCAGCACGCGCGCTCGCGCGGCGCCGCGACGCTCGTCCCCCGCGACCAGGAGGCTGCGCTCGCCGCGCTGGCGACCCTCGTCCGCTCGAAGACGGACGCGAGCGTCGTCGCCGTCGTGGGCTCGACCGGCAAGACGTCGACGAAGGACATCGTGGGCGCCCTGTGCGCGCCGCACGCGCCGACGATCTGGGCCGAGAGGAGCCTGAACAACGAGATCGGCCTGCCGCTGACCGTCTGCCGGCTCGAGCCCGAGACCCGGATCCTCGTCACCGAGATGGGCATGCGGGGGCTCGGCCAGGTCGCCGAGCTGTGCGGGATCGCCCGCCCGGAGATCGTCGTCGTCTCCCACATCGGGCCCGAGCACCTCGAGCTCCTCGGGAGCGTCGAGCGCGTCGCGGAGGCGAACGCCGAGGCGATCGTTGCGCTTCCGGTCGGCGGGACCGCCGTCGTGCCGGCGCACTCGCGCGAGCTGGAGCCGTACCTCGACCGCGACGACGTCACGTACCGCCGCTTCGACGAGGCGGACGTCGAGCTCGTGGACAGCCGGGGCCGCTTCCGGGTCGACGGGGAGCTGGTCGAGCTCGCGCTCCCCTTCGCGCAGCGCCACCACGCCGTCAACGCGCTCGCGGCGCTCCACGCGTACGCCGCGCTCGGGCTCCCGCTCGATCGGGTCGCGGAGGGCGCCTCGAGTATCCGCCTCTCGCCGTGGCGCGGCGAGGAGCTCCCGCTCCCCGGGGGCGGGCTCGTCGTCAACGACGCCTACAACGCGAACCCGGACTCGATGCGGGCCGCACTCGTGGACCTCGCCGCACGGGCCGGGTCGCGCCGGCGCGTGGCGATCCTGGGGGAGATGGCCGAGCTCGGGGACGCCTCCGAGCGATACCACCGCGAGCTCGGCGCCCTCGCCGCCGAGCTCGGGATCGAGGTGATCGGCGTGGGCGGGCCGGCCCGTGCCTACGGCGCCGTGGCCTGGGCGCCGGCCGCTGCGGACGTCGTCGCCGTCGCCCGCGAGTACCTCCGGCCGGGGGACGCCGTGCTCGTCAAGGCCTCGCGGGCCGTCGGGCTCGAAGGCATCGCCGCCGAGATAGCGAACATCGCCCGAGCATGGTTCCCGTCCTGATCGCGGGCCTACTGGCGATGGTCGCCGCCGTCGTCATCGGGCCGAAGTTCATCGAGCAGCTGCGCGCCCGGAACCTCGGGCAGCAGATCCGTGCGGAGGGGCCGGCTACGCACGTCGTGAAGCAGGGCACGCCCACGATGGGCGGGCTCCTCATCATCGGTGCGGCGGTGATCCCGTTCCTCGCTCTCTCGCAGTACACGACCGAGGCGATGACTGTTCTGTTCGCGACGCTCGGCTGCGCCGCCATCGGATTCTCCGACGACTACCTGAAGCTGCGTCGGCGGCACTCGCTCGGCCTGCCGGGCCGCTGGAAGATGGTGCTCCTCGCCGCGATCACGGTCGTGGTCGGAGTGCTCCTCCAGGACACGGCTGCGGACGAGACGTCCGTGTACATCCCGCTCGCCGGCTGGGACGTCGATCTCGGCCTGCTCTTCTACCCGTTCCTCTTCCTCGTGATCGCGGGCACCGTAAACGGTGCCAACCTCACGGACGGCATCGACGGGCTCGCATCCGGCACGGCCACGATCATGCTTCTCACCTTCCTCGCCATCGCGGGGATCTCGTGGATCCGCTCGGGGCCGCCGGGCGACCGCAGCGAAATCTACCTCGACCTCGCGACCCTCGCGGCCGCGCTCGTCGGAGGGACGATCGGCTTCCTCTGGTACCAGGCCTTCCCCGCCGAGGTGTTCATGGGGGACACCGGGTCGATGGCGCTCGGCGGCGCGATCGCCGGCTTCGCGATCGTGACGGGGACCGAGATCCTCCTGGTTCTGATCGCGGGGATCTACGTGATCGAGGTGCTGTCTCTGATCATCCAGGTGGTCAGCTTCAAGCGCACCGGGCGGCGCGTCTTCCTCATGGCGCCGATCCACCACCACTTCGAGATGAAGGCGTGGTCGGAAACGAAGATCATGGTGCGGTTCTGGATCGTCTGCGCCATTCTCTGCGCGACCGGCTTCGCGCTCTTCTACCGCGACTTCCTCCAGTTCGCGCAGCGATGAGCGGCGCCCACGAGCTCGAGGGCAAGCGCGTCCTCGTGATCGGGCTCGCTCGCTCCGGGAACGCGGCCGTCAAGGCGCTCATCGGGCTCGGAGCGTTGGTCGTCGGGTACGACCGCGACCCCTCATTCGACGCGGGGAGGCTCCGCGAGCTCGGCGTCGAAGTGCACCAGGGAGTCGAGGAGGAGACGTTGCTCAAGGGGATCGATCTCGTCGTGAAGAGCCCGGGCGTCCCCGGGGAGGCGCCGCTCGTCGCGGGTGCGCGGGAGCGTGCCGTCCCCGTCTGGAGCGAGATCGAGCTCGGCGCACGCCTCCTCGCGAACCCGATCCTCGGCGTCACCGGGACGAACGGGAAGACGACGACGAGCGAGCTCCTCGGCGCGATGTTCAGGGCGGCTGGGAAGCCGGCCGAGGTCGCCGGCAACGTGGGGCGGCCGCTCACCGGCCTCGTCGGGAACGTGGCTGAGGACGCTTGGGTCGTGTGCGAGCTCTCCTCCTTCCAGCTCGAGGACGTCGAGATGCTGCGTCCCCGCGTCGCCGTCCTCCTCAACCTCGAGCCCGACCACCTCGACCGCCACGGCACCTTCGAGTGGTACGTCGACGCGAAGCTCCGGATCTTCGAAGCCCAGACCGAGGACGACACCGCCGTCGTCCCTCGCGGCTTCGGAGAGGTTCCCGGGGGCGCCCGCCGCGTCGAGTTCCGCTTCGACGACCCGCTTCCCGCCGAGCCGCTGATCCCGGGCTCGCACAACCGTGAGAACGCCGCCGCGGCGACCGCCGCCGCACGCGCGGCCGGTATCGCGGACGACGCCGTCGCGGAGGCGCTCCGCACGTTCCCCGGCGTTCCGCACCGCATCGAGCCGGTCCGCGAGTTCCGCGGCGTCCGCTACGTGAACGACTCGAAGGCCACGAACGTCGCGGCCGCGAGGCGCGCGCTCGCCTCCTTCCCCGACGCGCCTCTGCACGTGATCCTCGGCGGCCGCGGCAAGAGCGAGCCGTACGCGCCGCTCGCCGAGGCCTTCCGTCAGGGTGACCGCGCGTACCTCGTCGGTGAGGCAGCCGGGGAGATCGGCCGCGCGCTCGACGAGGCGGGGGTGGCGAACGTCGACTGCGGCGACCTCGAAACGGCGCTCGATGCTGCCGCCGCCTTGGCCGAGCCGGGCGACGTCGTGCTCCTCTCTCCGGCGTGCGCCAGCTTCGACCAGTTCCGCGACTTCGAGGAGCGCGGCGACGTGTTCCGCCGCCTCGTACGGGAACTCGCGTGAAGGCGCAGGGCCAGTTCGACCAGCGGCTCCTCGCGCTCGTCACGCTCGGGCTGGTCGCGTTCGGGCTCGTGATGGTGTACAGCGCGACCTCGGCTTCGGCAGCGCTCGGGAACGGCGACCCCATGAGCTTCCTCAAACGCCAGGCGATCTACGCGTTCCTCGGCGTCGTCGCGATGACCGCGCTCGCCCGCTTCGACTACCACCGCCTGCGCTACCTGGCGGCGCCGCTGCTGCTCACCGCGTTCACGCTGTGCGCCGCCGTCCTCGTCGTCGCTCCGCCGATCAACGGCGCACGGCGCTGGTTCCTGCTCGGCCCGGCGAGCTTCCAGCCCTCCGAGCTCGCGAAACTCGCGCTGTGCCTCTTCGCGGCCGTCTACCTCGCGCGCCGCCCCGCGCCGCGGACGTTCGGAGAGCTCCTGCGCCCCCTCGGCTTCGTCACCGCCGTCTTCTGCGGCCTCATCGTGCTCGAGCCCGACCTCGGGACGACGATCTCCCTCTGCGTGATGATGCTCGCGATCCTCCTCGTCGCGTCCGTGCCGGTCCGGCTGCTCGCGGTCGCGGCGGTGCTCGCGGCGGGCGTCGGGATGATCGCGATCTGGGCCGAGCCGTACCGCCGAGCGCGCGTCTTCAGCTTCCTCGACCCCTGGAGCGATGCGCAGGGGTCGGGCTTCCAGATCGTGCAGGCGATGATCGGGATCGGCTCGGGTGGCATCACCGGCGAAGGCCTCGGCGAGGGCGTCCAGAAGGTGCTCTACCTGCCCGAGGCGCACACGGACATGATCTTCGCGGTCGTCGGGGAGGAGCTCGGCCTCGTCGGCTCGGCGCTCGTGATCTGCGGCTTCGCGGCGTTCGCCTTCGCCGGCTTCCGCATCGCGTTGCGCTGTCGCGACCCCTTCGGGAAGCTCCTCGCCGCCGGCCTCACCGCCCTCGTGTGCGGGCAGGCGACGATCAACCTCGCGGCCGTGCTCGGGATCGCACCGCTCACGGGCATCCCGCTCCCGTTCGTCTCGTACGGCGGCTCGAGCCTCGTCGTCCTCCTCGCGGGGGTGGGCATTCTCCTTAACATCGCCGTCAATGGAGAGGTCGTCACGGCTCGCGTGCGTGATAGCGGCCGGCGGCACGGCCGGTCACGTCCGTCCGGCGCTCGCGGTCGCGGAGGCGCTTCGGGAACGCGGCGTGACGGTGACGTTCGCCGGGTCGCGCGGCCGCGTCGAGTCGCAGCTGGTTCCTGAGGCCGGCTTCGAGCTCGACACGTTCGCGGTCTCGGGCTTCCCGCGCCGGATCGGCGTCGATCTCGTCCGTGCTCTGGGCCAGGCCGTGCGCGCGCCCTTCGCCTGCTCGCGCATCCTCGCGAGACGCCGTCCCGACGTCGTCCTCGGTGCCGGCGGGTACGTGGCGGGGCCGATGGTGCTCGCGGCGCGCGTCCGCGGTATCCCTGCGGCGCTGACGGAGGCGGATGCGCACCTCGGGCTCGCGAACCGGCTCGCGGCGCCGCTCGCGCGCCGTGTCTTCCTCGCGTACGAGGTCGCCGGGAGGGAGGGCGCGAAGTACCGCGTCGTGGGGCGGCCGATCCCCGCGGCGCACCTCGGGGCGGAACGGGGTGCGGCACGAGCGGAGCTGGGGCTCCCCGCGGACGGCCCGGTGCTCGCCGTGTTCGGCGGCCTCGCCGGCGCGCAGTCCCTGAACGAGCTCGCCGCCGAGACCTGGGGCGAGCGCGGACCGGCGGTCCTCCACATCGCCGGGGAGCGGGACTTCGAGCTGGTTCGTCGGCGGGTGAAGCGCTCGGACTACGTGCTCCTGGCGACGACCGACCGCTTCGGCGCTGCGCTCGCGGCCGCGGATCTCGCGCTCTCGCGCGCGGGCGGGACCGTCTGGGAGCTCGCTGCCGCCGGGACGCCAGCCCTCCTCGTCCCGTATCCGCACGCGACCGCAGACCACCAGTGGCTGAACGCGCGCCACTTCGAGGAAGGCGGCGGCGCCGTGGTGGTTCGTCAGGAGGAGCTCGGACGGGTTCCCGCGCTCGTCGACGAGCTGCTCGGCGACCCCGACCGGCTCGACCGGATGAGCGACGCCATGCACGCGCTCGCGAAGCCGGAGGCGGCGGACGAGATCGCCGACGAGCTGATCCGCCTCGCCGAGGCGCGATCGTGACCGGCGACGCACCGCTCGCAGGGCGCCGCCTCTACTTCGTCGGCATCGGCGGAGCGGGGCTCTCCGCATACGCGAACATCGCGCGCGCCTGGGGGGCGGAGGTGCGCGGGTGGGACGCGCGCGAGACCATCTTCATGGAGACGCTCGACGGGATCGAGGCCGACGTGGGAGGCGACCCTAGTCCACCGGTCGGCTACGAGGTCGTCGTCTCCACGGCCCATGCGGGCCGTGTCGACGGGAGGCCGCGGGCGGAGCTCCTCGCCGAGCTCGTGGGTCTCCGGCGGTCGATCGTCGTCGGCGGGGCGCATGGGAAGACGACCACCGCCGCGATGGTGGCGTTCGCCCTCCGCGAGCTCGGCCACGACCCGGCCTGGATCATCGGGGGCGTCGTCCCGCAGCTCGGCGGCAACGCCGGCGTGGGGGAGGGCTGGCTCGTCGTCGAAGGCGACGAGTCGGACCGCTCCATCGGCCTCCTCCGGCCCGAGATCGCGGTCGTCACGAACGTCGAGCTCGACCACCACGCCGCGTACGCGTCCACGGCCGATCTCGCGGAGTTCTTCGAGGAATGGGTGGCGGGGGCCGGGGCGGTCGTGCGCGGCTGGGAGCTCGAGCCCGTCGCGTTCGAGCTCTCCGTCCCGGGCGAGCACAACCGGCTGAACGCCGCCGCGGCACTCGCCGCGCTCGAGCTCGCCGGCGTGGCGCGGGACGACATCGAGCCCGTGCTCGCGCGCTTCGAGGGCGTGGGGCGCCGGTTCGAGCTCGTCGGGGAGCGAGGCGGCGTGCGGGTGTACGACGACTACGCGCACAACCCGACCGAGATCGCCGCGGCGCTGCGCACGGCGCGGGAGCGGGCAGAGGGAAAGCTCGTCGCCGTCTACCAGCCGCACGTGTACGAGCGCACGCGCCAGCTCTCGCACGAGCTCGGGGCCGCGCTCGGCCTCGCGAATGTCGCGATCGTGACCGACGTCATCGCCGGGCGGGACGCGCCGCGCGAGGGCGTGACCGGCAGGCTCGTACTCGACCACGTCCCGGCGGGCGTGCGCCGCGGCTGGGCGCCGACCCTCGAGGACGCGGCCACGCTCGCGACGGCCTGGGCGCGACCGGGCGACGTCGTCGTCACGATGGGCGTCGGCGAGCCGTGGCGGATCGCGCGGGCTATCGTCGAAGGGCTGCCCGCGTGAAGATCGAGCACGGCATCGCTCTCGCCCGGATGACGACGATCGGCACGGGCGGCCCCGCGCGAGCGCTCGCGCGGCCGCGGACGCTCGGGGAGCTCGAGGAGGCGCTTCGATTCGCCGCAGGCGAGGGTCTGGAGGTGATCGTCATCGGCCTCGGCTCGAACGTGCTGGCCGCCGACGAGGGTGTCGACGCGCTCGTGATCCGCCTCGAGGGAGAGCTGGCGGAGGCGGAGGTTGGCGGTGATCTCCTCGCTGCCGGCGGCGGCGCCACGAACGCGGTCTGCCTCCACCGGGCCCGCGCCGCGGGCCTCGGAGGGTTCGAGTTCGCGTGTGCGATCCCGGGCACCGCAGGAGGCGGGGTGCGGATGAACGCGGGTGCGTACGGGCGCGACTGGTCGGACGTCCTCGTCCGCGCGTTCGTCGTCACGGCCGACGACTCGGGGTGGCTCACGCCCGGCGAGCTCGGCCTCTCGTACCGACACTCGGCCCTCCGGCCGGGCCAGGTCGTGGCGCAGGTCGAGTACCGCCTCGAGCCGAGCTCGCCCGACGCGATCAAGGCAGCTGTCGCCGAGCTTGTCGCGCGCCGCAAGGACACGCAGCCGACGAACAAGCGCACCTTCGGGAGCGTCTTCAAGAACCCGCCGGGCGACCTGGGAGCGGGGGCGCTGCTGGAGCGCTGCGGATTGAAGGGTCACCGTCTCGGCGGCGCGCTGATCTCGCCCAAGCACGCGAACTTCATCGAGAACGCAGGCGACGCGACGAGCGCGGACTGCGTGGCGCTCATGGTCGAGGCGCGGCGTCGCGCGCGGGAGCAGTTCGGTGTCGAGCTCGAGCGCGAGGTCGTCTTCCTGGGCGGCCTCGAGGTGCCTCCGAACGACGCGTAGGAGCCGACGGCCGTACGGCGAATCCGGTCGCATGGTCGGGGGACGAGTCGAGGCGGGGTCGCGCCGGCACACGCGCGCGGCAAGCGCCGTCGTCCCGTTTCCGCGCGGCGGAGCCGGCGATCGCCACGAGCTCGCCCGGCTCGTCCCCTCCGGCCGCTCGCTCCTGGTCGTTCTCGGGCTCGTCGCGGGCACGCTCGCGGCCGTGTGGGGCGCCCACGCGTCTTCGGTCTTCGCGGTCGACCGCGTGCAGGTGCTCGGCGCGCCGCCCGCGATAGAGCGCCAGGTCGAGCGCGTCACGGCGGGCGTCGTCGGGCGGAGCCTGCTCGACGTCGACGCGCGCCGGGTCGCCGACGCCGTGCGCGCGCTGCCCACGGTGGTGGGTGCCTCCGTCGACCGCTCCTTCCCGCACACGCTCGTGATCAGAGTCCAGGCGGAGAAGCCGGTTGCCGTGGCGCGCCGGCGGGACTCGGCCTGGCTCGTCACCGGGACGGGGAAGGTGATCCGCGAGATCGCGCCCGGCTCGCTCGGGCGCTTCCCTCGCCTGTGGCTCCCGAAGGGGGCCGGGGTCCGGGTCGGCGGCTCGCTTCCCGCGAGCTTCGCGCCGGCCACCCGCGCGCTCGCCGCCGTGCAGGAAGCGCGGATCCCGCGGCGCGTGAAGGGCATTCGCTCGACCGCGGGGGAGCTGACGATCGTCCTTCGTCGAGGGCCGGAGATCCGCCTCGGCGACCCGGCCGACGTGCGCCTCAAGCTCGCGGTCGCGGCGCAGGTCTTCCCATTCCTCCCCGAGAACGCCGCCTATCTCGACGTGAGCGTCCCCGAGCGACCGGTATCGAGTCGCTACCTCAACTCTTAGGTCGAGGTTGAAGGTTCGTGAGGCGGCCAGCCATTGACACCCGGCCGGAGGAGGCCTACCCTCGACGACGAAACGCTTTGCAGCGGTCGCAGGTTCAATGAGAGCTTCAGCTTGAGGACGGTCGAGATATGAACAACCAGCTTGGCAGCTACCTCGCGGTTATCAAGGTCGTCGGCATCGGCGGCGGCGGCTCGAACGCCGTCTCGCGGATGGTCGAGGCCGGCGTCTCCGGCGTCGAGTTCGTCGCGGTGAACACGGACGCACAGGCGCTCCTGATGACGGACGCCGACGTGAAGATCCACATCGGCTCGAAGGCGACGAGGGGCCTCGGTGCGGGTGCCGACCCGCGGATGGGAGTCGCGGCGGCACAGGAGAGCCGCGACGAGCTGAAGGAGGCGCTCAAGGGAGCCGACATGGTCTTCGTCACGGCCGGGGAGGGCGGCGGCACCGGGACGGGAGGCGCGCCCGTCGTCGCCGAGATCGGCCGCGAGCTGGGCGCGCTCACGGTCGGTGTCGTCACGCGGCCGTTCGGCTTCGAAGGCCGTCTCCGGGCAGACCAGGCGGAGCAGGGCATCCAGTCGCTCCGTGAGAACGTCGATGCGCTCATCGTCATCGAGAACGACCGGCTCCTGCAGGTGGTCGAGCGCTCCACCCCCGTCACCGACGCGTTCCGGATGGTGGACGACATCCTTCGCCAGGGCGTCCAGGGGATCACCGACGTGATCACCGTCCCCGGCCTCATCAACGTCGACTTCGCCGACGTCCAGACGATCATGCGCGACGCCGGCTCGGCGCTCATGGGCATCGGGGTGGCGAGCGGCGAGAACCGCGCGGTCGAGGCGGCGCGCGGCGCGATCTCCTCGCCGCTGCTCGAGACGTCGCTCGACGGCGCGACGGGGATCCTGCTCAGCATCACCGGCGGCCCGGATCTCGGCCTCGCCGAGGTCGAGGAGGCGGCCCAGGTCGTGACCGGCGTGGCCGACCCGAACGTGAACGTCATCTTCGGCGCGGTCGTCGACGAGGGCATGGGCGAGGAGGTCCGGGTAACCGCGATCGCGACCGGCTTCGGCGGGCGGCCCAGGCGACGCCGGGTCGAGGCAGCCGTCGGTGCCGAGGAGCGGCCACCGTTCCGCGCACCGAGCGTCTCCGACGTCGACATCGACATCCCGAGCTTCCTCAAGGAGGAGTAGAGGGCGACCTGAACACCAAGGTGACAGTCCTCTGCGGGGAGAGTCACCTTCGCGTAAGCACGCCGCGTGCGAGTGGATAGAGTCGCGCCGTGGAGGCCACGTCGCTCCAGCGCACGCCCCTCTTCGCGCGCCACGTCGCCGCCGGGGCGCGCATGGTGCCCTTCGCCGGGTGGGAGATGCCCGTGCAGTACGAGGGCGTCATCCCCGAGCACCGGGCCGTCCGGACGGACTGCGGCGTCTTCGACGTCTCGCACATGGGCGAGCTGCACGTCGACGGGCCGACCGCCGAAGAGTTCCTCCAGGAGATGCTGTCGAACGACCTGGCGAAGGTCGGAGACTGCGGCGCGCAGTACACGCTGCTCACGAACGAGCGCGGGGGCATCGTCGACGATCTCATCGTCTATCGCTTCGCGCACGGCCAGTTCCTCGTCGTCGTGAACGCGTCGAACCGCGAGGCCGTCTACGGCTGGCTGAAGGAGCGCGAGCCGCGCGGCACGGAGGTACGGGACGCGTCCGAGGAGTACGGACTGCTCGCGGTTCAGGGGCCACGGTCGCTCGAGCGCCTGGGGTTCGACGAGCAGCCTGCGTTCACGCACGCGATGGGCGAGCTCGACGGGATCGAGGTGATGGTCGCGCGTACGGGATACACCGGCGAGAAGGGCGTCGAGCTCTGCTGCGCCGAGGACGCCGCCGAGGCGCTCTGGGACGCGGTCGTGGCGCGCGGCGCCGTGCCCTGCGGCCTCGGCGCGCGTGACACGCTCCGCCTCGAGGTCTGCTACCCGCTGCACGGCAACGACATCACCCCGGACACCGACGCGATCTCGGCCGGCCTCGGCTGGGCGTGCGCGCTCGACAAGGAGTTCACGGGCGTCGAGGCCCTCCGGCGCGTGAAGGAGGAAGGCCCCGCCCGGCGGCTCGTCGCGTTCGTCATGGACGAGAAGGCCGTGCCGCGACAAGGCATGCCGATCGAGGGCGGCGGCGAGGTGACCTCGGGCTCTCACTCGCCGATGCTCGACCAGGGCATCGGTATGGGGTACGTGCCGTCCGCGAGCGCCGCGCCGGACACCGAGCTCGTCGTCGACGTCCGCGGCAAGCCGAGGCGAGCCCACGTCGTGAAGAAGCCGATCTACCGCAAAGGAGAGAGCTAGTGCCCGCCACGGAGAGCTACCCCGACGATCTCCGGTACCACCCCGAGCACGACTGGGCGCGGATCGAGGGGGACGAGGCGACCCTCGGGATCACCTGGTTCGCGCAGGACGCGCTGGGCGAGCTCGTCCACTTCGAGCCTCCCGAGGTCGGCTCCACCGTCGCGCAGGGGTCGCCCTGCGGCGAGGTCGAGTCGGTGAAGGCGGTGTCCGACATCGTCTCCCCGCTCTCGGGCGAGGTGCTCGAGGTCAACCAGAAGGCGGTCGACGAGCCCGAGATCGTGAACGAGGACCCGTACGGCGAGGGCTGGCTGATCCGCATCCGCCTTTCCGACCCGGCCGAGGCCGACGCGCTCATGGACGTGGCCGCGTACAAGGCCCACGTGGCGGAGCAGTGAGGGCCCACCCATGGACGCCGTCGTAGAGGCGAGGCTCGCGTTGCCTACCTGCTGCGCCGTAGGGGCGAGGCATGCCTCGCCCGCGTGTGGAGAGCTCGCATGAGCTACCTCTCGCTCACGGACGCCGACCGCGACGAGATGCTCGAGGCGATCGGCGTCTCCTCGGTCGAGGAGCTCTTCGAGCAGGTGCCGCCGGGCGTCCGGCTTGGCCGCACGCTCGATGTGCCCCCCGCGCTCGGCGAGGCGGAGCTCGTCCGGCACGTCGAGGAGCTCGCGGCACGGAACGTGCACACGGGCAGGGAGCTCTCGTTCCTCGGCGCGGGCATGTACGACCACTACGTGCCCTCCGTCGTCGACGTGGTGCTCTCCCGCGGCGAGCTGCTCACCGCGTACACGCCGTACCAGCCGGAGATGAGCCAAGGCGTGCTGCAGGCGATCTTCGAGTACCAGACGGTGATCTGCGAGCTGACCGGAATGGACGTGTCGAACGCGTCCGGCTACGACGGCTGCACGGTCGCCGCCGACGCCTGCTTCGTGGCGAAGCACGCGCTTCCCGACCGGTCGAAGGTCGTGCTCGCGGAGACGCTGAGCCCGCAGGTGCGGCAGGTCGTGAAGACGTACGCGCCGGGCTTCGGGCTCGAGGTCGTCGAGGTCCCGCACACCGGCGGGACGACCGACCCCGACCGGTTCGCCGAGGCCGCGAGCGACGCCGCCGCGGTCTTCTTCCAGCAGCCGAACTTCCTCGGCTGCCTCGAACCGGCGCCCGAGCTCGCGCAGGCGGCAGCCGACGCCGGGGCGCTCCCGATCGCGCACGTCGACCCGATGTCGCTCGGTGTGCTCGACGCTCCAGGGGCGTACGGGTGCGCGATCGCGATCGGTGAGGGGCAGGCCGCGGGCAACTGGCCGTCCTACGGCGGGCCGCACTACGGCTTCCTCGCCGCGAAGAGCGAGTTCATGCGGCGGATGCCGGGGCGGATCGTGGGCGAGACGGTCGATCTCGACGGGCGGCGCGCCTACGTGCTCACGCTGCAGACCCGGGAGCAGCACATCCGCCGCGAGAAGGCGACGTCGAACATCACCACGAACCAGACGCTCCTCGCGCTCGCCGGGCTCGCCACGCTCGCGTGGCTCGGGCCCGAGGGGCTGCGGGAGGTGGGGGAGGAGTGCCTCGCGCTCGCGCACTACGCGCGCGAGCGCCTCCCGCTCGAGCCCGCCTTCGACGGGCAGCCGTTCAAGGAGGTCGCGTTCCGCACGCCGATCGCCGCGCGCGAGGTCGTACGACGTGCCCGCGAGCGCGGCGTCCACCCCGGGTACGCGCTCGGGCGCGACTACGAAGGGATGGACGACGTGCTCCTCGTCGCGCTCACGGAGAAGCGGACGCCGGCCGACGTCGACCGCCTGGCCGAGGTCCTCGGGGAGGTGTGCGCGTGAGCGAGCCGGGCAGTGCGTGGCGCGACACGCCGCTCGTCTTCGAGCGATCGCGTCCTGGGAGGCGCGCCGGACGGCCACCGCGCACCGGCTTGCCCGTCCCCGATCTCCCCGAGCCGCTGCGCCGGTCGATGCCGCCCAGGCTTCCCGAGCTCTCCGAGCCGGAGCTCGTGCGTCACTTCACGGCGCTCGCCGACCGCACCTTCGGGGTCGACACGGGCTTCTACCCGCTCGGCTCCTGCACGATGAAGCACAACCCGCGCGTCCACGAGCGGCTCGCCGGTCTGCCCGGCTTCCGCGACCTCCACCCGCACCAGGAGGACGATGGGGCCCAGGGGGCGCTCGAGCTCATGTGGCACCTGCAAGGGATGCTCGCGGAGATCGCGGGGCTCCCCGCAGTGACGCTCCAGCCCGCGGCGGGCTCCCAGGGCGAGCTCACGGGCCTCATGCTCATGCGCGCCTACTTCGCAGACCGCGGGGAGGAGCGCGACACGATCATCACGCCGGACACGGCACACGGAACGAACCCGGCGAGCGTGACGATGGCCGGCTACAAGCTCGAGAAGATCGAGACCGACGCGCGCGGGAACCTCGACCTCGAGGATCTCCGCGCGAAGGTGAACGAGCGGACCGCCGGGCTCATGCTCACGAACCCCTCGACACTGGGACTGTTCGACGAGGGCATCGAGGAGGTCGCGCGGGTCTTCCACGACGCCGGCGCGCTCCTCTACTACGACGGCGCGAACCTGAACGCCGTCGTCGGGATCTCCCGACCCGGCGACATGGGCTTCGACATCGTCCACTACAACCTGCACAAGACGTTCTCGCAGCCGCACGGAGGGGGTGGGCCCGGCGGAGGCCCGGTCGCCGTGCGGGAGACGATCGAGCCGTTTCTTCCGAGCCCCCTGGTCGTGCGCGACGGAGACGCGTTCCGGCTCGACCACGACCGGCCGAGGTCGATCGGCCGCGTGCGGGGCTTCGCCGGGCCGTTCGGCGTCTTCGTGCGGGCGTACGCGTACATGCGCGCGTACGGGCCGGGACTGAAGGAGATGTCGGAGGTCGCGGTCCTGAACGCGAACTACCTCCTCGCCCGGCTGAAGGACGTCTACGAGCTCCCGTACGACCGCCACTGCATGCACGAGTTCGTGCTCTCGGCGCGGAACCTGAAGCGCGAGCACGGCGTCACCGCGCTCGACGTGGCGAAGCGGCTCATGGACTACGGGATCCACCCGCCGACGATCTACTTCCCGCTCGTCGTCCCCGAGGCCCTGATGATCGAGCCGACGGAGACCGAGCCGAAGGAGCGGCTCGACGACTTCGTCGACGCGATGCGCGCGATCGCCGAGGAGGCGGCGACGTCACCGGAGGTTCTTCACGAGGCGCCGCACGGGCGTCCGGTCCGCCGACTCGACGAGGTGCGTGCGGCGAAGCAGCCGGTCGTCCGCTACGCGTTCGACGAGCCCGCCGTCGTCTGACGTTCCGCGCTGGCCGGTTTGACCACCCTCCTCGCGGGGGTAAGCCTCGTCGCGGAAGCGACGCCGCACCGCTCACGGAGGAGGGACACATGGCAGGCATCAGCCTCGGCGGGATCCTGGTGATCATCGGGATCGTGCTCGCGATCTTCTGGAGCCTCTGGGTCGGGATCATCCTCGCGCTCATCGGGCTGCTCGCCTTCGGAGGCTTCGCGCGAGGGCGCTGGTACTAGGCGCCGAGCCTCCCGACCAGCCGGTCCTCACGAGGTCACGGGCTCCCAGAGCTCGAAGCGGTTCCCCTCCGGGTCGACGGCCCAGCCGAAGCGCCCGATCCCTTCGAGCTCCTCGACCTTCTGGTCGACCTCGACGCCGGCGTCGCGGAGCTGCGCGAGCATCGCGTCGAGGTCCTCCACGGTGTAGTTGACCATCGCCTGCTTGGCAGCAGGCCAGTAGCCGGTGTCCTCGACGAACGGCGACCAGACCGCGTTGCGGCTCTCCGGGAAGATCGCGTAAGCCTCGTCTCCCTGCCGCGGGACGCCCAGGTGCTCCTCGTACCAGGCCGCGAGGGCCTTCGGGTCGCGCGCCCGGAAGAAGACGCCCCCGATCCCCGTCACCCGCTCCACTCCGCCGAGGCTATCGCCACGACGCCCTCGCAGCCAACACTCGACACGTCGCTAGCGAACGACCGCGCGGAGAACCTGTCGGACCACGTCGACGTGGTCGAAGTCGCCGCTCCCGGAGACGGCCACGACCAGGTCGAGCCGCGGGTCGACCGCCAACGCCTGACCCGCATGTCCCTGCGCCAGGAAACCCCCGTGCGGCCCGGGGTTGACCCACCAGAGGTAGCCGTCCGCTCGCTCGAGACGTGCGGGGTCGAACCCTGCTCGGCGCGCGACGTCGAGGCGGAGCTTCGGCTCCGGCGCGGGCGCGCGATCGGTGTGCGTCCCTCCGCAGCCGACCAGCAAGAAGGCGGCCGCAAGGACGACCGCGCGGCTCACCGCCCGCCCTGCAAGACGGTCGCGGCGGCGGGTGCGGACGTCGCCGCAAGCTGGCCGCAGGCGGCCTCGATGTCGCGTCCGCGCGTGAGCCGGACGGTCGCGGGGATCCGGGCTCGGTCGAGCACGCTCTTGAACGCCTCGATGACCTCGCGCGACGAGCCCTCGAACATCCCGGTCGGGTTGTACGGGATCAGGTTGACCTTGAAGATCCGCCCGTCCAGGAGCGAGGCGAGGAGCCGCGCGTCGGCGGGCGAGTCGTTGACGCCGGCGAGCATGACGTACTCCACGAAGACCTTCCTCCGGCGCAGCTCGAAGTAGCGGCGGGCCTCGCCGAGCACGTCCTCGAGCGGGTAGCGGTCGTTCACCGGCATGAGGCGCGAGCGCAGCGCGGGGTCGGCGGCGTGCACCGAGACGGCAAGCCGGATCGGCTCGGTGACGTCGTCCACGAAACGCCGCAGGCCGGGCATCCAGCCGACCGTCGAGATCGTCGTCCGGCGGTGCGTGATCCCGAGGTCGGGAAGCCGGCGAGCGGACTCGAGCACGGCGTCGACGTTCAGGAACGGCTCGCCCATGCCCATGTAGACGGCGTGGTCGACGCGCTCCCGACGCCGGAAGTGGAGGGCCTGGTCGAGGATCTCGCTCGCCGTGAGGTTGCGGCCGAACGCCATCGCGCCCGTCGCGCAGAACGTGCACGTCAGCGGGCAGCCCGACTGCGACGAGAGGCAGAGCGAGCGGCGCCCGTCGCGGTAGCGCATGAGCACGGCCTCGACCGGGTGCCCGGCGTCGGTGTGGAAGAGCGTCTTGACCGTCCCGTCGCGCGACTCGCGCTCGGTGACGACCTCGAGCGTCGAGAACGGCACCTCCTCGGCGAGCGCCGAGCGGAGCGCCTTCGGCAGCGTCGTCATCTCCTCGTACGACGCGACGCCGCGCGCCGTCCACTCCCACACCTGACGTGCGCGGTACGCGGGCTCGCCTCGCGCGGCGAGCGTCTCCTCGAGCAGGGCGAGATCCATGCCCGGACGGTAGCGTCCCGGACGTGATCGACCTCCGCTCCGACACCGTCACCGTGCCGACGCCGGCCATGCGCGCCGCCATCGCCGCCGCCGTCGTCGGCGACGAGCAGAAGCGCGAGGATCCCACGGTCCTCGAGCTCGAGCGCCGCGTCGCGGAGCTCCTCGGTCAGGAGGCCGCGGTCTTCCTGCCGACGGCGACGATGGCGAACCAGGTCGCGCTGAAGCTCCACGGAAGGCCCGGCGACGTGCTCCTGGCCGAGGAGAGCTCGCACGTCCTCGTCTTCGAGTACGGCGGCGCCGCCGCGCACGCGGGTCTCATGACGCGAGGGCTTCCCGGGGTCGCGGGGCGCATCTCCGCCGAGCAGATCCGCGACGAGGCCGCGCCGAGCGCGAAGGGCGCCGACCAGCGCGTCGCCGTCGTCTCGCTCGAGGACACGCACAACAACGCGGGCGGCAGGGTCTGGCCGCTCGACGAGCTCGAGGAGGTCGTCTCCACGGCGCGCGAGCTCGAGCTCGGCATCCATCTCGACGGCGCGCGCCTGCTGAACGCCGCCGTCGCGCAGCGCGTGGAGCCGGCCACGATCGCCTCCCGCTTCGACACGGTCACGCTCTGCCTCTCGAAGGGGCTCGGCTGCCCGCTCGGGCGCGCTGCTCGCGGGATCGCGCGAGCTGATCGACCGAGCGTGGCGCGAGAAGCACCTCTTCGGCGGCGCCATGCGTCAGTCCGGGATCGTCGCCGCCGCGGGCGTGCACGCGCTCGACCACCACGTCGAGCGCCTCGCCGACGACCACGCGAACGCGCGCCGACTCGCGGAGGCGCTCCACGACGCGGGCCTGCCCGTCGACCTCGAGCAGGTCGAGACGAACTTCGTCCAGATCGACCTCGCCCCGCTGGGGCTCGGCCGCGACGAGGCGCTCGCGCGCCTGCGGGAAGCCGGGCGTCGGGCTCTCGGCCACCGTTCACGCGACCGTTCTTCGGGCGGTGACGCATCTCGGCGTGTCGGGCGAGGACGTCGAGCGCGCGGCGGAGCTGATCCCGCGCGCGCTTCGCGTGGGCGTTCCGTCCTCCACATGACGCAGCCGCGGGCCGCGGAGCGGCCGCCTTCAGGGGTCTTCGCGCTGCATGGGCTCCGCGTAAGCGGGGCCATGCCTAGCGCACGAAGAGCGCGGGACTGGCGATCCGTCGCGCCGGGTACCAGATGCGCAGGCGCGTCCCCGTGCGAGCCGGGACCGTCCGCGTCAGGTAGCCGGCCGCGTTCGTGAGACGCGCGCCGCCGATCGAGATCCAGCGGCTTCCCACGCGCTGCTGCAGCGCGTAGCGCTGCGGCCCGTCACCGGGCCTGACCTGACCCCAGAGCGTGGCCCGCCCCGCGCGGCGCGACACCTGGGCGAGGGGGAGCATCGTCGCCGCCAGCGCGGGCTTCGCCCGGCCGTCGGCCGTCTCGAGGCCGCTCTGCCAGCGCGCGAGCTCCGGCTCGTCGCGGTAAAGGTAGTGGACGAGCATGTCGACCTTGCGGGCCGCGTACACGCGACGGGCCGCCTCGGCCACGAACCGTGCCTGCTCGAGCCGGGAGACGCCGAACGCATCGGGCGGGTTGGTCTGGTAGCCGTACTCCGTCAGCCACACGCGCGCACGGGGGAACGCGTCGTCGACCAGGCTGAAGCAGGCGCTCGAGCGTGGCCATCGTGATCGTCTTGCACGTGCAGCCGCCGACGAAGGGTGTGTCCCCGGCATAGACGGGATACGGGTGGTGCGCGTACGCGTCGAGCCGTGCTCCCGCGCGATCCATTCCCCGGATGAAGTCGACGGGCGAGGTGCCGCCGCTCCCGCCCCGCGGTGCGGTGACACCACCGGCGACGAGGGCCCGGCCGTCGACCGACTTGATGCCGCGGTAGGCCGGGTTGAGGATCTGCCGCACGTACGTGCCCGGGGACGCGGGGGAGAGCCAGAGACGCTTGTTCGGCTCGTTCCAGATCACCCAGTGGCCGACGTAGGGGTAGCGGAGCGCGGCGGCTCGGGCGAACGCCTCGATGTCCGCGGGGTCGTGCGGAGCGACGTTCGGAGCCTGGCCCCCGTTGGCCCAGGCCGGCGTCCCGACGAGCGTCACGACCGGTGCGAGCCCGCGGGCGCGCAGTGCGCCGAGCAGGCGGTCCGATCGCTGCCAGCGCAGCGCGCCGGGCCGCGGCTCGACCCGGGACCAGTCCAAGCGTCACCCGGACGACGTCGAGCCCCAGGCGGTCGAGCGTCGCCACCCGGCTCGAGAGCGTCCCGGGACCGTGCTCGAGCCAGGCGTCGTCCTGGATGCCGAACTTCACGCCGGGCGCGGCGTCGGCCCGCTCGGAGCCGAGGGCGACGGCGAGCGCGCAGGCGACGAGGAGCACGACGGCGATCCGCATCCCCACTGTGTACCCGCTAGGGCCGAGCGGGGAACGCCGTCTTCAGAGCTTCCTTACGTCCCCTTCCGGATCGAACAACGTGGCTAGCGGTCGCCCGCCGCGAAGAAGGCGACGACGACGATCCCGTAGCCGAGGAGAAGGAGCCAACCGCGGAACCGGCTCGACCGCCCGTCGAAGAGGACCGCGGTGGTGAAGACGACCGAGCCCGCCAGGGCCGCCATCTCGACGGGGCGGAAGCTCAACGCGAGAGGCTCCAGGAGCCAGGAGAGCAACGCGACCGCCGGGATCAGGAAGACCGCGACCTGCGCGGCGGAGGAGAGCGCGATCTCGCCCGCGAGCGCGATCTTGCCGCGGTGGGCGACGAGGACCGCGCCGCCGTGCTCGGCCGCGTTCCCGACGATCGCGACGATGACGGCGGCCACGAAGAACTCGGAGAGCCCGGCCTTCTCCGCGAAGACCTCGAGCGACCCGACGAGGATCTCGGCGACGAGAGCGGTGGCGACCGTCGCGACCGCCAGGGCGCCGAGCGCCGTACGGAACGACCACGCGTCGATCTCGTCGTCGCTCGAGACGTGCTGCGCCCGGTGCCGACGGAGCGAGAACCAGGTCACGACCACGTAGATCGTCAGCAGGACGATCGACACGGGCACGGAGAGGACGGCGAGCGAGTGGCGGTCGGGGTCGCCTTCCCACCCCGGGATCGCCGGAACGAGGAAGAGGAGGGTCGCGACGCCCAGGAGGCCGAACGAGAGGAAGCTCGAGTACCGGTCGAGATGGCCCCGACCTCCTGCGACGAGCGAGACGCCGAGGACGAGCAGGAGGTTCCCCACGACGCTCCCGGTGAGCGATCCGCGCACGACCTCGGTCAGGCCGTCGTTCACCGCGATCAGCGCGATGATCAGCTCGGGCGCGTTGCCGAAGGTGGCGTTCAGGAACCCGCCGATGCCGGGCCCGGTGTGCTCGGCGGCGTGCTCGGTCGCCTCGCCGATCAGCCAGGCGAGCGGGATCAGCGCAATCGCGGCGAGGACGAACTCCGCCGTCTCCGGGAGATCGGCGAGGTAGTGCAACGCGATCACGACCGGCGCGAGCGCGAGGGTGGCGAAGAGGACCCTGCGTACCAAGGCGGGCGAACCCTATCCGGGCCGGCCGCGGGGCCGGGACGAGAGCCACGGCGTGAGGCTGCAGTCGCCATTGCCTGAAAACGGCGCGGTTGTCAAGTCTTGCGCCCATGAGTCGATGGGCACACAATCGGCGCATGCACGAGGCCGCGGCCGAGGTCGGGATCCCTCTCCGGGTTCAGGACGAGGTCGAATGCCGTCACTGCGCCGTCCACTGCGAGAAGGTCGTGTACCCGGGCGCGTGCATCCGCATGTCTTGCCCGTTCGTCTACGCCTACGAGGCGTGGGGGCATACGTACATGGGGTGCCTGCAGAAGGTGTTCGACGTCGAGATCGACCTCTCGCTCCTCCGCGCGGCCGAGGCCGAGCGCGGCGGCTTCGGCGCGGTACGCGCCCGCCGGGCGCCGCTGCCGATGTGCGACGTCGAGGTGCTCGAGTGCTACGCGGGCCGCGGGGACGAGCTCGGATGTCGGAACCCCGAGTTCCACGAGCTGCCCCGCGAGCGGGCGACCTTCCGGGTCTTCGCGCGCGTCGACGACGTGCGCTGACTCGTTCACGCAGTGCCCGGGATCCGCTCGCGCGGATCCCGGGCACGCGAAGACCCCTGAAGGCGACCGTTTCGCGGCCGCTAAGTGGCCGGGCAGCGACTGTCCGCGTGCTCCCGCCAGTGGTGGATCGGCGAGCGGTGATCCCCGATCACGCGAAGACGCTGAAGGCGTCCGCTTCGCGGCCGCTGCGCTCAGGTCGACCTTGCTCGCGCCTCGCGCTGCCTCCGCCTCTTGCCCCTGCGGTGGAGCGCGCGCATGCGGTCGAGGTCAGCGGTGTCCGCGCCGGCGTCCTCCCAGGTCTCGACGATGGACGGGAGCTTCGCGAACGCCGGGTGGCCGAGGAACGTCGCGAGGCCGTCGCCGATCAGGCCGCGGCCGATGAGCTCGTGGCGGTCGCGGTTCGAGCCGCGGGGCGTCCGGGAGTCGTTCACGTGCAGGACGCGGAGCCGGTCGAGCCCGATTCTCGCGTCGAGGTCTTCGAGTGCCTCGTCGAGCGCGGTGGGATCGGGGACGTCCACACCGGTCGCCCACCAGTGGCAGGAGTCGATGCAGAGCCCGAGGCGCGGGTGGCGACCCACGGCCTCTGCGATCGCCTCGAGCTCGCCGACGGACCGCCCGATGGTGCCGCCTGCCCCGGCCGTGTTCTCCAGGCACAGCCAGAGGTCGTCCGTGGTCAGCTCGAGGAGCTCTCGAAGCGCCGGGGCGACCGCCTCGACGGCCTGGTGGAACCCGTAGCCGAGGTGCGAGCCGACGTGGAGGACCACCGCGTCGGCCGCCAGCGCCCGGGCCGTCAGCATCGTCGCGCGCAGCGCCTCGAGCGACTTCACGCGGATCTCTGCGTCGGCACTCGCGAGGTTGACGAGATAGAGCGCGTGGCAGGTCACGTGCCGGACACGCGCCTCCCGACGCCGCTCCCGGAAGCGGGCGAGCTGCTCCTCCGCGTGCTCGGTCGGCTTCCACATGCGCGGGCTCTGCGTGAACACCTGGACGGCGTTGCCACCGATGAGCTCGACCCGGTCGATCGCCTTCGAGATTCCGCCGGCCGCCGAGACGTGAGCGCCGAAGAGCATCGGCCGATCGTACGGGCGGCTCGGAGGGGCCGGGCATGCCCGCCCACAGAGAGGCCCGACACGCTTGCAGGGCCGGGCATGGCCCTACCACGCTTGCAGGGCCGGACATGCCCCGGCCCCTACTACGCTTGCGCGGTGTTCGTCCGCGTGCGCATGGCCCCGTCGCCCACCGGGCTCCTCCACATCGGAGGCGTGCGCACGTTCCTCTTCAACTGGCTCTTTGCGCGCGGGGGCCGGGGAGAGTGCCTGCTCCGCATCGAGAACACCGACACGAGCCGCGAGGTCGAGGAGGCGGTCGCTCAGATCGAGGGGTCGCTTCGCTGGCTCGGGATCGACTGGGACGGGGACACGACCTTCCAGCTCGACCGCATGGCACGCGCCGGCGAGGAGGCACGCCGCCTCGTCGTCGAGGGAACGGCGTACGAGGACGAGGGCGCGATCCGCATCCGCATGCCGGACGACGGCGTGACGGGCTGGGACGACGCGATCAAGGGCCGTGTCGAGTTCCCGAACGCCGAGCTCGAGGACCTCGTCCTCGTGCGCTCGGACGGCCGGCCGACGTACAACTTCGCGTCGCCGCTCGAGGACTGGCTGGACGGGATCACGCACGTCATCCGGGGGGACGACCACGTCTCGAACACGCCGAAGCAGCTTCGCGTGCTCGAGGCGCTCGGCGCGGAGCCGCCCGTGTACGCGCACGTCCCGAGCGTGTTCGGCGAGGACGGGCGCAAGCTCTCCAAGCGGCACGGCGCGGTGTCGGTCCACGAGTTCCGGGCCTCGGGCTATCTGCCCGAGGCACTGCGGAACTTCCTCGCCCTGCTCGGCTGGGCGCCGGACGGCCAGACGACGATCATGTCCACGGACGAGCTGGTCGAGCGCTTCTCGCTCGAACGCGTCGGCTCGAGTCCGGCGACCTTCGACTACGCCAAGCTCGACTGGATGAACGGCGTCTATCTGCGCGCGCTCGAGCCGTCCGGGTACGCCGACCGGCTCACCGCGTACCTGCGCGAGCAGGGCCTCGACTGGTCCGAGGAGCGGATCCGCTCGGCCGCACCGCTCGTGCAGGAGAAGATCGGGCGGCTGGGTGAGTTCCCGGGCTTCGCGGGCTTCCTGTTTCACGACGTGGAGCCGGATCCCGCGCTGCTCGACGCGCGCGTGCTGTTCGACGCATCGAGGGCGCTCGCAGGCGTGGAGCCGTGGACCGCCGCGGAGCTCGAGGTCGCCTTGAAGCGGCTCTGCGACGAGCTCGGTGAGAAGCCGCGGACCGTGTACCTGCCGATCCGCGTCGCCGTCACCGGGTCGCGGGTCTCGCCGGGCCTGTACGAGAGCCTGGAGCTCCTCGGCCGGGAGAAGTCGCTCGCGCGCCTCGCAGCGGCACTCGAGCGGGCGTCGTGACCGGCAGGCTGAGGGATCTCGTGGGCGTCGAGCTCGGGCCCTCGTCCTGGCTCGACGTCACGCAGGAGCGGATCGAGTCGTTCGCGGAGGCCACCGAGGACCGGCAGTGGATCCACGTCGATCCCGCGCGTGCCGCGGCGGGGCCGTTCGGCGGGACGATCGCCCACGGCTTCCTCACGCTGTCGCTGTGCGTCCCCCTGCTCGCCGAGCTGCTCCCGCCGAGCGAGGGCATGGTCGTGAACTACGGCGTGAACCGCGTGCGCTTCCCGGCAGCCGTCCCCGCCGGGAGCCGGGTCCGCGGTCGCCTTCGCGTGGCGTCGGTCGAGGAAGGAACCTCGGGCGAGCGCGCGAACATCGAGGCGGTCGTCGAGTGTGAGGGCGTGGAGAAGCCCGTCTGCGTCGCCGAGCTCGTCGTCCTGACAGTGTCTTTACAACCGGAGGCTACGTAGGACATGTCTGCTACCTTGGCGCCCGCCGTGAGACCGAGGCGACTCCTCTCCCTGGTCGTGCTCGCGTGCGTGGCCGCGTGCGTCCTCGTGGCGGCCGCGCCCGCCGGAAGCATCGACGACGGCGACCCCTGCCCGAAGAGCGGCGTCGATCTCGTCTGCCCGTCCGGCACCGAGGGAACGCCGTACTCGATCAAGTTCCACGCCGACGAGGACCCGCCGTGCGCGCCGGGTGACGACAAGTGGTATGCGACGAACGGATCGCTGCCCCCGGGGCTCTCCCTGGGAGATAACGGCCAGCTCTCCGGTACGCCCACACAGGCGGGCTCCTACCAGTTCTGGATCGAGATGAAGCTCCCGGAATACTGGATCCCGGACCCGAACCCCGATCCGCCCGACGAGAGCAGGGGCTGCAGCAGCCGCGACAACTCCGAGGAGCACGTCATGTTGACGATCGTGCCCGGCCTTCCGCGGCTCGTCATCGGCCCGGAGTCCGCGCCTCCGGGCACCGTCAGCTCCCAGTACTCGCTCCAGATGACGGCGACCGTGGGAGATCCCAAGACGTGGTCGGTCGTGGACGGCGCCCTTCCGCCCGGCGTCGCGCTCGGCGCCGCCAACGGGCTGATCTCGGGCATGCCGACGACCGCGGGCACCTACGTCTTCACGGTTCGCGCCGCGGTGAACGCGGACTCCCGGGCCGATACGAAGGTGCTCGGGATCGCGGTCAGGAACCGTGTGGCCATCACGGCAGAGGAGGCGCGCGCCTCGGAGGTCGGCGTTCCCTTCCAGCAGCTCCTCACGGCCTCGGGCGGGACCGAGACGTTCACCTGGGCGCTCGCCTCGGGCGCGCTCCCGTCGGGCCTCGTGCTCGGCCCGACCGGCACGATCGCCGGGACGCCGACGTCGGCGGGCAACTTCCGATTCACGGTCTCGGCGACCGATACCGAGGGCCGCGTCGCCACGCTCCCGCAGACGCTCCGGGTCGCCGCCCGGCTCGGTATCGCGACACGCGCCTTCCGTCCCGCGAAGGTCGGCCGCTACTTCGAGGGCCGGCTCCGTGCGAGCGGCGGGGTGCAGCCGGTCTCGTGGAAGCTGAAGCGCGGGCCCCTTCCGCGCGGCATCCGCTTCGATCGCAAGCTCGGCCTCTTCTACGGAACGCCCACGAAGGCCGGCAGGTACCGCGTCCTCGTCGAGGCGCGGGACGCACTCAGGGTGGTGGCGACCCAGACGGTGGTCATCACCGTCCAGGCGA
Source organism: uncultured Actinomycetes bacterium (assembly GCA_963750595.1). Taxonomy (GTDB): domain Bacteria; phylum Actinomycetota; class Thermoleophilia; order Gaiellales; family Gaiellaceae; genus GMQP-bins7. The sequence continues at coordinate 230,836 of CAVVRG010000007.1, forward strand.
CGAAGTAACGGGGTCCGGCCGTATGCGTGGGGTGGAGGTGAGCCCCATGCAGGCACCGTCCGGCTCCGAAAGCTCCACCGTCGGCGTTCTGCCCTGTGTCCGCCGAGGCCGTGACGACGCGCTCGGCCGCCGCGGACGCCGCCACATCGCAAAGCGTCGCGCCCGGCGCGCCGTTCTCGTGCTCGGCGACCCGTTGAGGACCCGACCCGCCCGCGAGGAGCTCGAGCGCTCGGGGTCAGCGCGGTGCCGATCGACAGCGTCCTCGTCTGGATGCGGCCGGCCGCGCTCGCGAAGCGGCTCGCCCCGCAAGGCACGGGAAGCGCTCGCGGCCGAGCCGGGCCTCGTACGGCGAGGGCGCTAGGGAGAGGGTGCCGGCGTTCGCGCCGGCCCGCCCCTATCCCCGCGGATCGTGGAGGCGGCCGGCGAGGGCATCGATCTGCGCACCCGCCTCGGCCACTGCCAGGTACAGCGCACGAACGGCGTCGTCGAGCGCGTACAGGCGCGTCTCGATCTCGCGCAGGTGGCCGCTCGGGAAGTGGTGCCCGCCGATCTCTTCGAGGACGGGGACGGGCGGCCTGCCCGCGATGTGGGAGATTCGCTCCTGTGCCCGACCGGGCGCCTGCGTTCCGTCGTTCATGTTCCTACCTTCGAGGTTCGTAGACGTACGCCGTCCATCGGTCGGACCGTCCGTCTCCTTGAGCGTGCTTGCCTGAAGCGGGTGTGTGCCAGGGACAGCGTCGGAGAGACGGCACGAGCCGAGGCCGGACGCGGGGGAGGAGGCGACGACGCCCCCTCGGAGTCGTCGCACACCGGGGGTTGCTGCGCCCGGCCTCGCGGCACCAGCATGCGCCTCGGTGCTGCGACGGCCCGGCAGGCTACGCGGCGCGCCAGTACGTGCGTCGCCGGTTGTCGAGCGGCGCGCAGTCGACGACGAACCTGCCCTCGTCCTCGACAACGTCGGTGACGCGCCAGGTGTCCCCGTCCATGGCGTGCACATGATCCCCGATCTTCGGCGCGTCGATGTAGCGGATCTCCGTCGAGCCGTCGAAGTGGAACGTCACCTGCACGAGGTCGCCCATACGGTCGGCGTTCCCTCGGCCGGAATCGCCAAACACGCGGTCGAGGCCAAGATCATTCTGGACGCGGGATCACGTGCGCGGCCCTGGCGTTGGTTTGGAAACCTGGAGCTCGAGGCACATCTTCGTATGACCAGCGAACAGGCAGACGGCTCGAGCTACCGGGTCGAGGACGAGCCGGGTGACGAGATCGCCGACGGTTCCAACTACCGCGAGGAAGATGCGGCGCAAGAAGGTTCGGAGACCGCCGATGGCGCGAACTACAGGGTGAAGGACGAGCCAGGTAGCGAGGTCGCCGACGGCTCGAACTATCGGCCGGACGCCGACTAGGGCATCTCGAACTCGGTCGACCTGGAGCACCTCGCAGTGCGCCAGTCGGCGTTCTTCGCGACGTTCATCGACTACCGCGTGACACACGGGGCACGTAAGGCTGAATGCGCGACCTGCCGTGTGCGAGCATGAGTAGGAAGCGGCACGAGAGCGGCTGGAGTAATCTCATCGCATCTGCGAACAGGAGCGCGGTGATGGCACCAGACGAGATCGAGCCGGACGAGCAGCCTGGCGCTGGGCCTGATGGGGATCCACCCGCGACGGGCGAGCAGGCCGAGCGCCCCGAGGGAGCCACGGAAGGTCAGAGCCCCTGGGCGAAGATCCGCAAGAGAGTGTCCGACTGGTTCGACCGCCAGCCCTAGGACTTCTCGCAGTCATCAGACCCGTCGACGGAGCGGAACCCTGGAGCGCGGACTCGGCGGCCGTCCATGAGCGACGTCCTGGTACGTATCCGAGCGACGAGACGGAACTCGACTACCTCGGCGTGTACGTGTTCGCAGGGAGCGCGCGCTATACGCAGGCCGCGCTCGCCGAGCAGGCGCGCATCGCTGCGTTGCCGTTGCGGCGCCGCCGCCTGGCGGAATCGTTCTGTCGCCTGCGCCCGCCCGTTCGATGACCCAGTGCGCACTCGGCCGGGCGTCGGCCAGGCTCCTGCGCTCCACCTAGTGATGAAGTGGCGTAGGGTGGACCGCCAACAACACTTCCGACAGAGGAGGAGACAGATGGTCCTGGCAACGGCGAAGGTCGAGGATTTCGATCGCTTCTGGAATACCTTCTCGACCAAGGGCGCCGAGAAGCGAAAGCAGCACGGGTGCATGGGTGCGCAGGTCTTTCGGGATCCCAATGACGCCGACCGGGTCTGGGCGATCTTCGACTGGGACGAGGCGGGCTGGCAGAGCTTCACCTCCGACCCCGAGGTCCCGGCGATCTTTCAGGAAGCCGGGTTCACGCAAGGTCCGCCCAAGTCTGCGGAGTTCCTCCGCGAGCATGACGCCTAGACACACTCGCGCGACTCCAACCAGCCTTCGATAGGAGGCCGGACGCGGGGGAGGAGACTTTCACCTCCGGGGAGATCGCGCCCGGCCACCGCGAGTATCGACGCTTCCCCGGACGTCGTAGGGATCGGTTCCGGGGTGTACGGGGGTGTGCACCAGGGCACTTTCGCGGCCTTCCCGTCACGCATGACACAAGCGCTGTAAGCGCCGCAAACGGCTCAACCATGCACGAAACCCCGCTTTCGCGGGGTTCCGTACTCTCCCTTGCCAGACAGGGCGAAGGCCCCTACGTCTGAACGCCCCTGCTTTCCGCCGCCTCGGTAGCGCGAAGGTCACCGGACGGCCGACCGCGCCACTCAGGGGCCATGCAACCGCCGGGCGGCGGTTGCATGGCCCTTCCGCCGCCTTGTTATTCGCCGGAGTTCGAGACGCTACTGGCCGCGTCCGAGAACAGATCCCGGAGGATGTTGCGCAGGAAGAACAGCGCGACGATGATGGCGATAGCGAGGAAGCCGAGCAGAATCGCGTACTCGGTCGTCGTCTGGCCATCTTCGCGCTCCCGAAGCTCGTACACGGCGACCTGTAGCCAGACCACCGAGCGCATCACGATGTCGGTCATGGATGTTTCCTCCCCCAGTCGGGTTATCGGTTCACTCAGAGTGGCTATTCAGTCACTCCGTGACAACTAGCCGAAAGGGGGGTTGCCTCGGAAGGGCCGGACGCGGGCGTAACTGAGGCATTTAGCTCAACCATGCACGAAACCCCGCTTTCGCGGGGTTCCATGCTCACCTTTGCCAGACAGGGTGAAGGCCCATACGGGATTCGAACCCGTGCCGCCGCCGTGAGAGGGCGGTGTCCTAGGCCACTAGACGAATGGGCCGTGAGGCGAAGGGTAGCGAACCGCCGCGAGCGCTAGACGGCCGGATCGGGCTCGCGCGTGTCGAGCCGTTCCTCGAAGTCCTGGCGTATCGACTCCCCGCTCGAGAGCACCGTCTCGTAGCGTGCGCGCCGGGGCGGGAGCTTCACGATGCGGACGTTCTCGTCGCGGTCGCCGTGGCAGCGCGCGTACGCCGACGCCTCGTCGAGGGGCCGAAGGCGGTCGCGCTTCCGCTGTCCCCACACTACGCCGGAGACGTAGCAGAACCGCCGGGGAAATGAAACCCCCGGCGGCCGGTCGTCGTGCAGTTTGCGACGAAAACCGTGCCGGCGAAAACCGTGCCCCTCGAGCGCGCGGACGACGGGGTGAGGACGGCAAGGCCTACGACGCCGCCCACCGGCAGCTCCACGGGCTCCAGTCACGGCCCGAGCGCACGAAGTACCGGTGCGCGGCGAGCGCCTGCTCGTGCGCCGTGTCCCCGTGGCCGAAGAGCTTCCGCTCGCTCGCTCCCATCTGGAAGAGGCCGCGGTACTGGCCGTTCTGCGCCGTCGTCGTCAGGCGCGACTCGCACCACGCCACGCCGATGGCTTGCTCGGAGTAGCGACCGAAGACGGCCCGGATCGCCACGCGCGGTGGCGCCTGCGCGAGCCTGCGTGCCTCCTGCCTCGCGTCCCGGAGCTGGATCAGCCGCCGGTAGTACGCGACCTCCTTCGTCGCCCTGTCGAGTCGGCGCGTCGCGTTCGCGACCGCCTCCCGGGCGATGGCTCGCTGGTCGCCCGAGCTGAGGAGCGATCGGTGCGTCGCGAAGAAGCGGATCGTGCCGCGGGCTTTGCGAACGACCGCGCGCTTCTGCTCCAGACGACGCTCGAGCGACACGGGGCGATCCTTCCGCTCCGCGCTCGGGGCTTTGCGCGGCCCCTGTGCTCCGCTCGTTGCCGCACCGGCCAGTGTCACGACGAAGAGCGCGCACAGACCGACGAGTAGGGCTTTCAGTTCGTACCTCCTGATCGGGGACAGGGGCGCGGCCTCCCACGGAAGGCCACTCGTGTCTCACGGGTCGACGGAAGGTACCTGAAGCGCCACGATCTGCGAGCGAAAGCCTTACAGAATGCTCAACATGCGTGTCACGATCGTAATCTCGTAAGAGAACGGCAACGCGCCTCGTGGCGCGGCGCAGGGCGAAGGTGACCTCTGCCGCGCCGCCGAAGGCTGCGGGGCAGGGATTCGAACCCCAACTTCCTGGTCCAGAGCCAGGCGTCCTACCGTTAGACGACCCCGCAACGGGCGCCTGGAGTGTAGATGACGGCCGGTCAGCCCTTGGCTGCGTCCGGCTCGCCGATCTCGAGCCGGTACACGGGGACGAGTCGCTTCTCCGCCTCGGTGTCGATCCGGGCGACGACCTCGACGTACTGCTCGAGTCCCGAGCCCCGCAGCTTCGCCTTGAGGAGCCCGTCCACCTGGTAGATGCCAGACGAGTTGTTCATGACGATCTCGACCATCACCGGCCGCGCCTGCCCGTCGCCGATCCGCACCTCGTCGATGGCCGCGGCGGACAGGGAGTGGATGGAGACGGAGCCGCGCTCGAAAGGGATGCGCGAGCGGCCCTTCGCCATGTCCAGCGCGTCCGCGACGCGCAGGATGCCGGCCTCCAAGGAGAGCGGCTGCCCGTCGGCGCGGTGGCTCGTGATCGCCTGCAGGACCTCGGAGACGATCACCGTCCGCTCGGGCTCGTCGTACAGCTCGGCCAGGAGCTGGCGCAGCTTCGGCTCGGCGAGGAACAGGCTCCAGTCCTCGTGGTCGCGCCGGTGCACCGACATCCCGACGTCGTGCAGCAGGGCGGAGAGCACGACGACGATCTCCGCGTCCTCCGCCGTCATCCGGTAGTCCGAGACGAGGGAGGGCTGGACGCCGTTCTTCGTCAGCTGGCGGAGCAGCTTCAGCGCGATGTTCGTGACGATCTGGATGTGCACCCAGGAGTGGTCGTTGATCTCGAGGCGGATGACCGCGTTCACGTTGGCGACGTGCCACCAGCCCTTGACCTGATCGTCGGCGCCGACCATCTCGAGGATCCTGCGGAGCTTGCGGTTCCCGCGTGCGGGCACGCGCAGGTGCATCGCGGCGGCGGCCTCGACGGGGGTGAGGAGCGTCGTGTACGCGCTGTCCAGCGCGAGCGACTCCTCGAGCACCTCCTCCGCGTCGTGCTCGGTCCGCCATGCCGGAAACCCTAGACGCGCGCGCGCGCGGCGTCAGGCGACGTCCGCGGCCCAGTCGCCGTACAGGCGGGTGTACGTGCCCTGGCCCGCGATCAGCTCCTCGTGCGTGCCTCGCTCCACGACCCGCCCGTGATCCAGGACGACGATGACGTCGGCCCGGCGGATCGTCGAGAGCCGGTGTGCGATGACGAACGCCGTGCGCCCCGCGAGGAGCGTGCGGAGCCCCAGCTCGATCCTCCGCTCGGTCCCGATGTCGACGGACGACGTCGCCTCGTCGAGGATGAGGATGCGCGGATCCGCAAGGAGCGCGCGCGCGAACGCGACGAGCTGCCGCTGGCCGAGCGAGAGCCGGAAGCCGCGCTCGCCGAGCTCCGTGTCGTAGCCCTGGGGAAGCTCGCCGACGAACGCGTCGGCGCCGACAGCGCGGGCGGCGGCCTCGATCTCCGACCGGCTCGCGCCCGGCCGACCGAAGGCGACGTTCGTCCGCGACCGTGCCCGAGAACAGGAACCCCTCCTGGGGGACGATCCCGAGCTGGCGCCGGAGCGAGGCCTGCGTCACGTCGCGGAGGTCGTGCCCGTCGATCGTGATGCGCCCCTCGCGCGGGTCGTAGAAGCGGGCGAGCAGCTTCGCGATCGTCGACTTTCCGGCACCCGTGTGCCCGACGAGCGCGACCGTCGTCCCGGGCGGGACGTCGAGGTCGAGGCCATGCAGGACCTCGGGCAGGTCGCCGTACCCGAAGCGAACCTCGTCGAAGCGGACGTGGCCCTCGATACGGGGCAGCGCGATCGCCCCGGGCGCGTCGGTCACGTCGGGCTCCTCGTCCAGGACCGCGGTGATGCGGTCGAGAGCCGCGGCCGCCGACAGGAAGGTGTTGTAGAGCTGCGAGAGCTGCTGGACGGGGTCGAAGAAGTTCGCGAGGTAGAGCGAGAATGCGAGCAGGGTGCCGACCGTGAGGCTCCCGTCGACGACGAGGGCGCCGCCGAAGCCGAGCACGATCGCGGTCGCGACCGAGGACAGCACGTCGACCGCCGGGAAGTAGAGGCCGTTCAGCACGACCGTCTCGTAGTTCGATTCCCGGTACTGCTCGTTGACGCCGCGGAAGGTCGACTGGCTGGCCGGCTCGCGCGTGAACGACTGGACGACGCGCATCCCCGAGATGTCCTCGGCGAGCGTCGCCGTGACGAGCCCGAGCCGCTCGCGCACCCGTCTGTAGGCGTGGTTCGAGCGGGAGCGGAACCACGCGGTCGCACCGGCCATCAGGGGAAGGACGACGAGGGTCGCCAGGGCGAGCCGCCAGTCGAGGAGGAAGAGGACGACGGCCGTTCCCACGAGGAGGAGCGAGTTCTGGACGAGGCTCGAGAGGCCGTCGGTCACGAGCTGGTCGAGGGCCTCCACGTCGTTCGTGATCCGGCTGATGATCGCGCCGGTGCGATTCCGCTCGTAGTACCCGAGCGAGAGCCGCTGGAGGTGCGCGAAGAGCTGGATGCGCAGGTCGGCGAGGCCGCGCTCTCCCACCCAGCCGGTGAAGTAGGTCTGCGCGCCGGAGAGCGCGAACGCGGCGACGCCTGCGGCGACGAAGGCCACGACGACGACGGAGAGCGTCTCGAGATCGCGCGCGGCGATCCCGTCGTCGACCGCGAGCTTGGCGAGGTACGGCGGAAGCAACGCGACGAGCGTGAAGCCGAGGAGCGTGACCAGCGCGAGCGCCGTGCGGGCACGGTAGGGCCGGGCGAGACGGACGAGCACGCCGAGCCGGCGGCGGGTCTGGCGCCACGACCAGTCGTCGACCCGGGCCCCGCGCGCGTCCGTCAGGTGGCTTCCCGCCTGCCAGACCTTCACGAACGCTTCTCCTTCCCACGGGGCACCCCGGCCCACCACCCGCTGCGAGCGTAACCCGCGAACCGGCACGCATGGGAAACGGGAGCGTGCCGAGTCGGTGTCGACGTGGCGCCCGCGAGACCGCCGCGGTGAACGCCACGCCGGCGCTCATCCCGCCACCACCTGCTGCAGGAGCCCGTGCTCGTGGATCTCCCGGAAGAGCGGGCTCTCCTCGAGGAGGTCCGCCTGCGTCCCCCGCGCGGCGACCCGCCCATGCTCGAGCACGACGATCTCGTCGGCCAGCGCGATCGTCGAGAGCCGGTGGGCGATGATGATGGTGGTCCGGCCGCGCATCACCTCGCGCAGGCCGGCGCGGATCCGCGCCTCCGTCGTCGCGTCGACCGAGGCGGTCGCGTCGTCGAGGACGAGGATGCGCGGGTCGATGAGGAGCGCGCGGGCGATGGCGATGCGCTGTCGCTGCCCGCCCGAGAGCGTGATCCCGCGCTCGCCGACGACGGTGTCGTAGCCGTGCGGGAGCTCGAGGATGAAGTCGTGCGCCTGCGCGGCCCGCGCGGCCGCCTCGACCGCGTCCTGCGGCGCGTCGGGCATCCCGAACGCGATGTTGTCGCGGATCGACGCCGAGAAGAGGAAGGGGTCCTGCGAGATCACGCCGATCTCCCGACGGAGCGAGCGGCGCTCGAGGTCGCGCACGTCGAGCCCGTCGACGAGGACGCGCCCCGCGGTCACCTCGTAGAAGCGAGGAACGAGGGCCGCGAGCGTCGTCTTGCCCGACCCCGTCCTCCCGATGAGGGCGACCGTCCGCCCGGCCGCGATCTCGAGGTCGACGTCCTCGAGCACCGGCCGGTCGGGGTCGTAGCCGAAGGCCACGCCCTCGAACGCGACGGTGCCCGGCCCCGGCGGCAGCCTGCGGGCATCCGGCGAGTCGGCGATCTCCTCCGGCTCGTCGAGGAGCTCGAAGATCCGCTCCCCCGCAGCGGTCGCCCGCTGTGCCTGGCCGACCCACATCCCGAGCATGCGGAGCGGCATGACGAGCATCGCGAGGAGGAGGTTGAACGCGAAGAAGTCACCGATCGAGAGCGAGCCGGAGACGACCATGCGCCCGGCCACGAGGAGGACGGCGGCCTGCGCCAGGAGCGGCAGGAACGTGAGGAGCGGGACGTACAGGGCCCGCTGCCGGTTCGCTGCGAGCGTCCGGTCGAAGACCGCGTCGGCCGCCTCGGCGAAGTCCGCCTCGCGCCGTTCCTCCTGCGAGAACGACTTCACGACGTGGACGCCCGCGATCGACTCCTCGGCCACGATCGCGACCTCGGCCAGCTTCTGCTGGACGTCACGGAGCACCGGGTGCGAGACCTTGCTGTAGCGGTACGCGACGAGCACGATCACGGGCGTGATCGCGAGCGCGACGAGCGCGAGCTGCCAGCTGTAGACGAACAGCACGGCGGTGACGACGACGATCGTGACCACGTGCTGGGCGAAGAAGATCAGCCCGTAGCCGAGGAAGAAGCGCACGGACTGGAGGTCGATGGTCGCGCGCGACATCAGCTGCCCGGTCTGGCTGCGGTCGTAGAAGCCGAAGGACAGGCGCAGGAAGTGCCCGTACAGCTCGTCGCGAAGGTCGTACTCGACCGCGAGGGCCTGGCGGCCGGAGATGAGCCGCCGGCCGAGCATGAGCGCTCCGCGCACGAGCCCGAGGCCGACGATGGCGACGATCTCGAGCGCGAGCAGCCGCGTGTCCGGCTCGTCCGAGAGCTCGTCGATGACGATGCCCGTGAGGACGGGCACCAGGATGCCCGCGACCTGCGACCCGATCGCGAGCAGGGACGAGACCGCGAGCGAGACCCGGTACGGGCGGAGGAAGCCGAGCAGGCGCACGAAGGTGCGCCGGCCGGCGCGCCGCCGGCTCGTCTCGTCCTCCCAGTCCGTCACGCCTTCGTAGGGTACGGATCGTGCTCGAGGCCGTGCCGAACGTCTCCGAGGGGCGGGACCAGGCGTCGATCGCGGAGATCGGGCGGGCGTTCGCGACCGGAGCCTCGCTGCTCGACATCCATTCCGACGCCGACCATCACCGCTCGGTCTTCACGCTCGCGGGCGAGGACGAGCACCTCGTCCAGGCCCTCGTCGTGGGAGTGGCCCGAGCGCTCGAGCTCGTCGACCTGCGGCGGCACGAGGGTGTCCATCCGCGTGTCGGCGCCGTGGACGTCGTGCCCGTCGTGCCGGTCGAGCCGGGCGACCTCGAGCGGGCGTCGGCCGCGGCGCTCCTCGTCGCGGACCGGCTCGGCGCCGAGCTCGGCGTGCCCGTGTTCCTGTACGGCGCCGTCGGCCGCGGTCGGCTCCCGTCCTTCTTCCGACGCGGTGGCCTCGACGAGCTCGGGCGGCGCATCGGCTCCGGCGAGCTCGTCCCGGACGCCGGCCCGCGGCGAATCGACCCGAGCGTCGGCGCCACGCTCGTCGGCGCGCGCGCGCCGCTCGTCGCGTACAACGTCGAGCTCGCCACGGACGACGTGGGCGTCGCGCGTGGGATCGCGTCGGTCGTGCGCGAGAGCGGGGGCGGGATGCCCGGCGTGCAGGCGATGGGGCTCCGCCTCCCGCGGTCGGGCGTGACGCAGGTGAGCATGAACGTCCTCGACCTCGAGCGCTCTCCGCTCCACGAGGTCTACGCCCGCGTCGTCGCCGAAGCCGCCCGCCGTGGCGTCTCCGTGCGTGGCGGCGAGCTGGTCGGCCTCGTCCCCGCGAGCGTCCTCGAGGCCGCGAGCGCGGCCGTAGCGCAGGTGCCGGGGATCGACGAGACGCGGGTGCTCGAGCGCATGCTCGGGCCGTAGACCGTCCGTCTAGACTCGGGCCGTGCCGCGGTCGATCGTCCTGACGGGAGAGGACCTGACCCTCGCGGACGTCTGGGACGTGGCCGTGCACGGGCTCCCCGCCGAGCTCGCCGACCGCGCGCGGGACCGCATGCGGGCCGCGCGCGAGCTCCTCGACTCGATGCACGGCGAGCACACCTACGGGGTCAACACGGGCTTCGGCCGCTTCGTGTCGGAGCACGTGCCCGACGAGCTCGCGGAGGAGCTGCAGCTCCGGCTCCTGCGCAGCCATGCCTGCGGTGTCGGCGATCCCTACCCGCAGGAGGTCGTCCGCGCGGCGATGCTCCTGCGCGCGAACGCGCTCGCGAAGGGGTACTCGGGCGCGCACGTGACCACGGTGGAGCTCCTCGTCGAGTGCCTGAACCGCGGCGTGCTCCCGGTCGTCCCCTCGCGCGGCTCCGTAGGCGCGAGCGGCGACCTCGCACCGCTCGCGCATCTCGCGCTCCCACTCGTCGGCGAGGGCGAGGCGGTCGTCGAGGGCGAGCGGCTCGCCGGGGCCGAGGCGCTCGGCCGGGTCGGGCTGGAGCCGATCCGGCTCGCGAGCAAGGAGGGCCTCTCGCTCGTGAACGGGACGCAGTTCATGGCCGCGATGGCTGCGCTCGGCGTCGTCCGCGCGCGCCGGCTCGCCCGCACCGCCGACCTCGCCTGCGCGCTGTCGCTGGAGTCGCTCCAGGGGTCGCGCACGAGCTTCACCCCGGCCGTGCACCGCTCGCGACCGCTCAAGGGACAGGGCGAGGCCGCGGGCAACGTGTGGCGGCTGCTCGAGGGCTCCGCGATCATCGAGTCGCACAGGTGGTGCGACAAGGTGCAGGACGCGTACTCGCTGCGGTGCGCGCCACAGGTGCACGGCGCCTGCAGGGACCTCCTCGACTACGCCGAGGCGACGGTCGCGGTCGAGCTCAACAGCGCGACGGACAACCCGCTGGTGCTCGTGGAGGAGGGCGAGATCGTCTCCGCGGGCAACTTCCACGGTCAGTCGCTCGCCTTCGCGCTGGACGTGCTCGCGATGGCCGCCGCCGAGCTCGCGAGCATCTCGGAGCGACGGACCGAGCGGCTCGTGAACCCAAGCCTGTCGGAGGGCCTCCCGCCGTTCCTCGTGCAGGAGGGCGGGCTCAACTCGGGGTTCATGATCCCGCAGTACGTGGCCGCCTCCCTCGTCTCCGAGAACAAGGTCCTCGCCCATCCCGCGAGCGTCGACTCGATCCCGACGAGCGCCGGCCAGGAGGACCACGTCTCGATGGGGAACGCCGCGGGGTTGAAGGCGCTCGTGGTGCTGGGCAACGCGGAGCGGGCGCTCGCTATCGAGCTGCTCGCGGGTGCGCAGGCGATCGAGTTCCTGGCGCCGCTCCGGCCGGGAGACGGCGTCCGCGCCGTCCACGCGCTCATGCGAACCCTCTCCGAGCGGCTCGTCGAGGACCGCTCGCTGAGCGCGGACATCGAGCGCGTCGCGGACGCGATCCGCTCGGGAGCCGTGCTGGAGGCGGCCGAGCGCGAGATCGGAGCGCTCGCGTGAGCAACGCTCGCCGTCGGCTCGCGTTCCCGGGGGGGACCATGTTTCTCCCGCGTGCCCCCTTCTTCTCGAAGTCATGGGGAACCTCCCGGTACCCCACACCCCTCCCCGCTCATCGGCCGACGGAGGTCGGCCGATGAGCGGCGTCGCGTCCCTGGAAGGCGTCGTCGAGACGCTCTGCGGCGACCTCTCGCGGATCGCCGCTCCGCGCGGGAGGACGCTGAACGCCCGCTCCTGGCAGACGGAGGCTCCGCTGCGGATGCTCCTGAACAACCTCGATCCCGAGGTCGCCGAGCATCCCGAGCGGCTCGTCGTCTACGGCGGGACCGGGAGGGCGGCGCGCAGCCACGAGGCGCTGAAGGCGATCGTGCGCACGCTGCTGCGACTCGGCGGCGACGAGACGCTCCTCGTCCAGAGCGGGAAGCCCGTCGGCGTCTTCCGCACCTCGGAGTGGTCGCCGCGCGTCCTCATCGCGAACGCGCTCGTCGTCCCGCGCTGGGCGAGCTGGGACGAGTTCCGAAGGCTCGAGGCCGAGGGTCTGACCATGTACGGCCAGATGACCGCGGGGAGCTGGATCTACATCGGCACGCAGGGGATCCTGCAGGGCACGTACCAGACCTTCGCCGCGGCCGGGGAGAAGCACTTCGGATCGGCGGACCTGTCCGGCCGGACCATCCTCACCGCCGGCCTCGGCGGGATGGGCGGCGCGCAGCCGCTCGCGGCGACGATGGCCGGCGCGGCGGCGCTCTGCGTGGAGGTCGACCCGTCCCGGATCGAGCGGCGCCTCGAGACGCGCTACCTGGACGAAGCCACGGAGTCACTGGACGACGCGCTCCGGCGCGTGCGGGCGGCGGCGAGCGAGGGGCGGGCGCTCTCGGTCGGCCTCCTCGGCAACGCCGCCGACGTCGTGCCCGAGCTGGCGCGCCGGAACGAGCCCTTCGACCTCGTCACGGACCAGACGGCGGCGCACGACCCGCTGAACGGCTACGTCCCGCAGGGGCTCGACGTCGATACGGCGGACGCGCTCCGCGAGCGGGATCCGGACGAGTACCTCCGCCGGGCGCAGGGCTCCATCGCCGAGCACGTGCGGGGGCTTCTCGAGCTTGCGCGGCACGGCTGCCACGTGTTCGACTACGGGAACAACCTGCGTGGTGAGGCACGCGACGCGGGCGTGGAGGACGCGTTCTCGTACCCGGGCTTCGTGCCGGCCTACATCCGGCCGCTCTTCTGCAGCGGCACCGGGCCGTTCCGGTGGGCGGCCCTCTCCGGCGATCCGGCAGACATCGCGGAGATCGACCGCGAGCTCGGCGCCCTCTTCCCCGACGACGTGCTCCTCGCCCGCTGGCTCGAGCTCGCGCCGGGGCGCGTGGCATTCCAGGGTCTCCCCGCGCGGATCTGCTGGCTCGGCTATGGCGACCGCGCGAGAGCGGGGCTCGCGATCAACGAGCTCGTGCGCTCGGGCCGCGTGTCCGCGCCGGTCGTGATCGGCCGCGACCACCTGGACGCCGGCTCCGTCGCCTCGCCGTACCGCGAGACCGAGGCGATGCGGGACGGCTCCGACGCGATCGCGGACTGGCCGATCCTGAACGCGCTCGTCAACGTCGCCGCGGGCGCAACGTGGGTGAGCGTCCACCACGGGGGCGGAGTCGGGATCGGCAACTCGATCCACGCCGGCATGGTGGTCGTCGCGGACGGGAGCGACGCGGCGGCCGAAAAGCTCGAGCGCGTCCTCACCTCGGACCCCGGGACCGGGGTCATGCGGCACGCCGACGCCGGGTACGAGGAGGCGCTCGACGTCGCGCGCGAGCGCGGGCTCGACCTCCCGTCCGTGCCGGACCCCGGCGCATGAGCGCTGCCGGGGAGGCGCCCGGCAGGCTCCTCGTCCGCGACCTCGCGCAGGTGGCGACACCGGGGGGGCGACCGCGCCGCTCCGCGGGGCGGAGCTCCGGGCGGTAAAGGTGCTGGAGGACGCGTACGTGCTCTGCCAGGGGCAGCGGATCGTCGAGGTCGGCGAGATGCGGCGGTTGCGGGCGAGCGGGGAGGTCGAGGAGCTCGACGGACGCGGGCTCTCGGCGATCCCCGGGCTCGTCGACTGCCACACGCACGCCTGCTTCGCCGGCGACCGCGTCGAGGAGTTCTCGCTCCGCTCGGGGGGCGCGACGTACGAGGAGCTCCACGCGGCGGGTGGCGGGATCCTGTCGACGGTGCGCGCGACCCGCGACGCGGGCGAGGCGGGGCTCGCTCGCGCGCTCGAGCGTCACGTGCGGTGGATGCTCCGTGCCGGGACGACGACCTTCGAGGCGAAGTCCGGGTACGGGCTCGACCGGGACACGGAGCTCGCGCAGCTCCGCGCGATCCGCGCCGCCGGCGGCATCGCCACTTGGCTCGGCGCGCACGCCGTGCCCCCCGAGCACGCCTACGGGGGCGCCGACGCGTACCTGGACTTCCTCCTCGGCGAGGTCCTCGCGGACGCGGCGGCGCTCGCGGACGCGGCGGACGTGTTCCTCGAGCGCGGCGCGTTCGACGCCGGGCAGGCCCGGCGATACCTCGAGGCGTGCCGGGGCGCCGGGCTCGCGCTCCGAGTGCACGGCGACCAGTTCACGGAGATGGGCGCGATCCCGCTCGCGATCGAGCTCGGGGCGCGGTCCGTCGACCACCTCGAGGCGACCGGCCCGGAGGGCGTCTCGGCCCTCGGCGGCAGCGCGGTCACCGGCGTCCTCCTCCCGGCGAGCGCGCTCTTCCTCGGGCGGCCGATGCCGCCCGGCCGCGAGCTCGTGGACGCGGGCGCCTCGATCGCGCTGGCGACGGACTTCAACCCCGGGAGCGCCTTCTGCGAGAGCCTCCCGCTCGTGTGCTCGCTCGCATGCACGCAGCTCCGGCTCGCGCCCGAGGAGGCGCTCACGGCCTGCACGGTGAACGCCGCCCACGTCCTCGGCGTCGCCGACCGGAAAGGCCGGCTCGCGGTTGGATTCGACGCCGACCTCGTGCTGGTCGCAGCCGACGACTGGCGGCACCTCGCGTATCACCTCGGCGGCCCGGTGGTCCACACCGTGGTCCGAGGCGGCCGGATCTCGTGGAACGGCCCGGCATAATCGACCCATGGCCAACCGCAAGCAACGTCGCCGCCGGGCGAAGGAGCACCGGCACGAGTACGTCTGGGAGGATGCGGAGGGCAACGAGCTCGACTCGGACGAGGTACCGACCGGCCGGTCGAACGGCGGCGGACGCGCGGCGACGAGCCGCGCCGCGGCCGCCGGGCGTCGCGCTCAGCCGCCCTCGTGGCCGCGCACGTTCAAGCGGGCGCTCGTCTTCGCGCCGATCATGCTCGTCACCGTGATGCTGCTCTCGAGCAACCTCACCCTGGTGGAGCAGGCCACGCAGACGGCGTTCATCGTCGCGATCTTCGTCCCCTTCAGCTACTTCCTCGACGGCGTCTTCTGGCGCTCGTACCAGAAGCGGGTGGCGCGGGAGCAGGCGGGCCGCGGCCGCCCGGGCTGACACGGCGAACGCGATGGGGCTCCTCGTCGAACAACTCCCGCTCGGACCGATCGGGACGAACACCTACGTCGTCCGCGCCGGCGCGTCGGCAGCGGACGCCGCGGTGGTCGACCCGAGCGGCGACGTGGCCGAGCTCCGCTTGTTCCTGGCGCGGCTCGGCGCGCGCTGCGCGGCGATCCTCGTCACGCACGGGCACTGGGACCACCTCGTCGGCGTCGCCGACCTCGCGGAGGGGACCGGCGCCCCCGTCCACATGCCCGAGGGTGAGCGCCTGCTCCTCGAGAGCCCTGCGGGCTTCACGCCGGCTACGGTGAAGCTCCGTCCGTACACGCCGGACGTCCTCCTGCAGGGCGGGGAGACGCTGGAGGTCGCCGGGATCTCGTTCGACGTGCTCTCGGTCCCCGGTCACTCACCTGCTCACCTGGCGTACCACGCGGACGGCTGCCTGTTCTCGGGGGACGTGCTCTTCGCCGGGTCGGTGGGGCGCACGGATCTCCCCGGAGCGGACTGGGACACGCTCGTCGCGTCGATCCGGTCGCTCGTCGACGCGTACCCGCCGGAGACCGCCGTGTACCCGGGCCACGGCCCGGTGACGACGCTCGGGGCCGAGCTCGCCCGCAACCCGTTCCTCGCCGACCTCCGCGCGGAGCGAGCGGGATGAATGCTCGTCCGAGGATCGGGCGCCCGCGCGGGACGCACGACGTCCTGCCTTCGGAGCAGCCTCTCTGGCGCCACGTCGTCGCGGAGGCGGAGCGTCTGTGCCGTCTCTACGGGTACCGGCCGATCCTGACGCCGCTCGTCGAGGACACCGCGCTCTTCGAACGCACGTCCGGTGCGGGGTCCGACGTGGTCCAGAAGGAGATGTACACCTTCGAGGACCGCAGCGGCCGCTCGCTCACGCTCCGCCCCGAGGGGACGGCGCCGATCTGCCGCGCGTACGTCGAGCACGGGATGCACCGCGAGCCGCAGCCGGCGAAGCTGTACACGCTCGGCCCCATGTACCGGTACTCGGCGCCGCAGCGCGGCCGGTACCGGGAGCACTGGCAGCTGTCGGTCGAGGCGATCGGCTCGGACGAGCCCTCCCTCGACGCGGAGATCGTCCACCTGTACCACACGCTCCTCACCCGGCTCGGCGTCGCCGAGTTCTCACTCGCGCTCAACTCCATCGGCTGCCGCGAGTGCCGCCCCGCGTACGTGGAGCGCCTGCGTGGCTGGCTCGACGAGAACCTCGAGCGCCTCGACGAGGGGACGCGCGAGAAGGCCGCGACCAGCCCGCTGCGGGTCTTCGACAACCTCGACGCGAAGCCGCCGGCGGTGCAGGACGCTCTGCGCGAGGCGCCGACGATCGGCGAGTCGCTCTGCGCCGCGTGCCGGGAGCACTTCGCCGCCGTCCGTCGCGACCTGGACGCGTACGGCGTCGGGTACGAGCTCGTTCCCACGCTCGTCCGCGGCCTCGACTACTACACGCGGACGACGTGGGAGTTCTCGGGGGCCGACGAGGGGGCGCAGAGCACCCTCTCGGGCGGTGGGCGCTACGACGGGCTCGTGGAGGCGATCGGCGGTCCCCCGACCCCGGGCGTGGGGTTCGGGGCCGGCGTCGAGCGCCTGCTGCTCGCGCTCGAGCATGCGGGCGTGGAGGTCGCCGCCGAGCCGATCGACGTCTTCTTCGCCCTGGACGGGGAGGCGAGCCGCGAGCAGGCGGCCCGCTGGGTCGCGGAAGCTCGCGCCGCCGGGCTCGCCTGCGACACGGACTACGCGGGGCGCTCGCTCAAGGGCCAGCTGACGCAGGCGGCGCGGCTCGGAGCGGCCAAGGTGGTCGTCGTGCGCGCGGACGGCGCGACGATTCGTCGGCACGGGGCGCCCGACGAGGACGTCCAGCTCGACGACGTCTCTGCGAGGCTGGTCACGTGAGCTGGCGGGACGTCATGTGCGGGGAGCTGCGGGAAGAGCACGTCGGACAGCGTCTCACCGTCGCGGGCTGGGCCGCCCGGCGCCGCGATCACGGCGGGCTCGTCTTCGTCGACCTCCGCGACCGCACCGGGATCCTGCAGCTCGTCGTGAACCCCGAGCGCAGCCCGGACGCTGCCGAGCTCGCGAAGGAGATCCGGAACGAGTTCGTGCTCCGGGCGACGGGGGAGGTGGTCGCGCGCTCGCCGGAGACCGTGAACCCGAAGATGGCGACCGGCGAGGTCGAGATCCTCGTCGACGAGCTCGAACTCGTGTCGCGCTCGACGCCGCTCCCGTTCCAGCTGGACGAGGAGGGGGTGGACGAGACCCTCCGCCTCCGGTACCGGTGGCTCGACCTCCGCACCGAGCGGATGCAGGAGAACCTCCGCCTGTCAGGCGCCGTGATCTCGGCGATACGCCGGCGCATGGAGGAGCTCGGCTTCCTGGATCTGTGGACGCCGAGCCTCACGCGGGCGACGCCCGAGGGCGCGCGGGACTTCCTCGTGCCGGTGCGGCTGCAGCCCGGGTCGTTCTTCGCGCTGCCGCAATCGCCGCAGGTCTTCAAGCAGCTCTTCATGATCGCCGGCTTCGACCGCTACTACCAGATCGCCACGTGCTTCCGGGACGAGGATCTCCGGGCGGACCGGCAGTTCGAGTTCCGCCAGCTCGACGTCGAGCTGGCGTTCGCCGAGCGCGAGGACGTGCTCGGGGTGCTGGAGCAGGCCGTGGTGGCGTCGTTCGAGGCGCTGGGACGCGAGCCACCGGCCGCGCCTTTCCCCCGGGTGCCGTGGAGCGAGGTCATGGCGCGGTACGGGTCGGACAAGCCCGACCTCCGCTTCGCGCTGGAGATCCAGGACGGCACGGAGGCGACCCGCGGCTCGGGCTTCGGGGTGTTCGCGGACGCGCCGTGCGTGCGGTACGTCGTCGCCCCGAAGGCGTTCTCGCGCGGTGAGCTCGCACGCTTGGAGGAACTCGTCAAGGAGTGGGGCGCGGGTGGCCTCGCCTATCTGATCTTCGACGAGACCGGCGAGGTGCGCTCTCCGATCGCGAAGTTCCTCTCGGCGGGGGAGCTCGAGGCGTTCCGCGCGGAGCCCGGGTCGACCGTCCTCTTCGCCGCGGGCGCGGCGCGCCTCGTCGCGCGCGTCCTCGGGTTCCTGCGGCTCCACCTCGGGCGAGAGCTCGGGCTCGTCGACGAGACCCGGGACGAGTTCCTCTGGGTCGTCGACTTCCCGCTCTTCGAGTGGGACGAGGAGAACGAGCGCTGGACGTTCAGCCACCACCCCTTCACGGGTCTCGTCCCAGGCCACGAGGAGCTCATCGAGAGCGATCCCGGAGCGGCGCTCAGCCAGGCGTACGACCTCGTGTGGAACGGCTGGGAGCTCGGGTCGGGCTCGATACGGATTCACCGCCAGGACGTCCAGCAGCGCGTCTTCCGGGCGCTCGGCCTCGGCGAGGACGAGGCGAGGGAGAAGTTCGGCTATCTGCTCGAGGCCCTGCAGATGGGCGCACCGCCGCACGGCGGCTTCGCGCTGGGGCTCGACCGGTTCATCGCGTTGCTCGCGGGGGAGCCGAACATCCGCGAGGTCGTCGCGTTCCCCAAGGTCTCGAGCGGCGCCGACCCGCTGACGGGCGCCCCGGCGCCCGTTCCGTCCGCCTCAGCTCGAGGAGCTCGGGATCCGCGTCCTCGAGCCCCCGGCGTAGCGCTCGTCCCGTCGACCCCGTGCCCGGCTCGCATCGACGATGTCGGCGCGAAACCGTGACCCACGCGTGATCGGCGACCGGATACGCTGACAGCAGGGATCTCGGGGATCCCCTGGGGGACGTTTCGCTCTCGTTCGCTCGTCTCACGTCGCCTTGCGTGACGTCGTCCGGGGTGACACCCCGAGAGGTCGACTCAGTCTCCGGCGAGGGCGTGGGGGTCGCGGAGGCCCATGCCGGCGAGCCGTCGCATCCCGAACCGCTCGTAGAACGGCACCAGCTCCTCGTCGCAGCAGAGGTCGACCATGTACGTCCCTTCGAGCAAAGCGAGCATCCTGCGCATGAGCTCGGACCCGACTCCCTGCCCGTGGTACTCGGGCAGCACCTCGAGCAGCGGGACGAACGCGCTCAGGGCGCCGTCGCCGACAGCTGTCACGAAACCGACGACGCGGCCGTTCTCCTCGTCGCGTGCGACGATCACGTGGTCGCTGCCGCGGAGGAGGCGGAGATGGCGCTCGGGGGACGGCTTCGCGGGCCAGCCTACGAAGAAGCCGGCGAGGTCCTCGGCGCGCAGGTCCTCGACCGGGCTCCCATACGCGATCACGGTCGAACCGTAGCCGCCCGATCCGCAACACTTCCCCGGCGTGACCGACACGCTCCCTCAGCGCCTCCTCCTTCTCGGCGCCGTCGCCCTGCTCGCCGCAGTCGCGGCGCTGGCCGCCGTCGAGCGCCTTCCCGAGCGCGACACGACCGCGTTCACAAGCGCACCGGCCCCCGCCGGCTGGAACACGGCGTTCGCGGGCTCGCGAGGCCCCGTCGGCGACGCGCAGCGCACGACGTGCGGGCAGGTGCTCGCGCCCGAGTCCGTCGGCGTCACCCACCCGGTGCTCCCCTGCGGGGTCAAGGTCGTGCTCCGATACGGGGAGACGCAGGTGCTGACCGAGGTGATCGACAACGCGCTCGTCGAGCCTGGTCGTCAGCTCGAGGTCACCGAGTCGCTCGCGCGGACGCTCGGGATCGAGGACACCGTCGAGCTCGAGTGGCGTTTCGCCACCGAAGCCCGCTAGCGCCTCGCTGTCCCGCCGGGCAGCGCTCGAGCTCCGGGGCTGTAGGATGGGAGCGCTCGACCCTGTACGTGGCCCCGGCTCCTACGTGAACCAACACACACGCGAGGGGAGTCGGAGTCGGAGTGAGGCGTTGCCGAAGCTCCGCACGGCACCCACCTGGCTTGCCAGGTTCGCAAAGGCCGGGGCATCACCGGCAGGGTGGAGCACTTCTTGTTCAGCGCAAGACCGGAAACCGGCTAGCGCCGGATTTCCGGTCGCGCGAGATCCCTGAAGCCGGTCGCTTCGCGACCGGATCTCTGCGCAAGACGGAAACCGGCTAGCGCCGGATTTCCGGTCGCGCGAGATCCCTGAAGCCGGTCGCTTCGCGACCGGATCGCTGTGCAGAGTTCCTCGCCGGGTGATCCGGGCATCGTCTAGCCTGACCCGATGAGCGCGATCGACGTCCTCGGCGACGCGACCCGGGGCGGGGAGTGGTCGGTCGTCCGCCTCCGTGTGGACGGCTGTCGGATCCTGGACGCCGACGTCGACGGGCTCGACCGGCCCCTAGCCGGGTTGACGCTGCTGGAGGCCGCCGCGGTGGGAGGCGCGCCGCTCGCCGTCGAGGCTCTCGCCGGCGCGCTCGGCCAGGTTTTCACGGCCGAGCCCGAGCCCGGCCGCGTGGCCGTCGCGATGAGCGGCGGAGTGGACAGCGCGGTCGCGCTCCTCCGAGCCGGCCCGCGGGCGATCGGCGTGACCCTCCGGCTCTGGCAGGATTCCGCCGGCCCCTCGGCGGAACGTGCGTGCTGCTCCACGGAGGCGGTCGCCGCGGCGCGCGCGACGTGCCACGCCCGCGGCCTGCCGCACGTGACGCTCGATCTCCGGGAGGAGTTCCGCGGCGCCGTCGTGGACCCGTTCACCGCCGGCTATGCAGCCGGAGACACGCCGAACCCGTGTACTGCGTGCAACGGCGCGTTTCGCTTCGACGCGCTGCTGGCCTTCGCGTCGCGTGCGGGTGCGGAGAGCTTGTGGACCGGCCACTACGCCCGGATCGTCGAGCGGGGCGGGCGCCTGCTCGTGGGCCGTGCGGCGGACCCGGACAAGGATCAGTCGTACATGCTCTCGACACTCGATCCGAGCCTCCTCGAGCGCGTGCGCTTCCCGCTCGGGGACCAGACGAAGGGCGCGACCCGGGAAGAGGCCGCCCGGGCGGGCCTGGCGGCCGCGACCCGGTCGGAGAGCCAGGAGGCGTGCTTCCTCGCCGGGGGCGACTACCGGTCGTTCCTCGAACGCCAGGGGCTCCGCCCGGCGAGCGGCGCCATCGTCGACTCGGACGGCAACGCGCTCGGCACGCCACGACGGCTACTGGCGCTTCACACCGGGACAGCGGCGGGGGCTCGGGGTCGCCGGCGGGCGTCCGCTGTACGTGCTCCGCACCGACCCCGGCGCGAACGAGGTCGTGGTAGCGCCGCGCGAGGAGCTCGCGGTGAGGCGTGTCGAGGCTCGCGGACGCGTCCACGTCCCGGCGGCGCGGGTCGCGGCGAAGCTCCGGTACCGCTCCGCGCCCGTCCCGGCGACCGTCACGATCGCGAACGGCGGCTTCGTGCTCGCGCTCGAGGAGCCGGCTCACGGCGTCGCGACGGGGCAGGTGGCAGCGCTATACGACGGGGACGCCGTCCTCGGCGCCGGCGTCATCACGCGGACCGCCTGATCTCCGGCGCGGAGACACCGAGCATCTAGGATCCGACCCGTGCACGTCCTCGCCTCGACCTCCGGCGAAGTTCTCGACTACGCGCTCGCGGTGTTCTTCCTCGCGGCGGGCGCCGCGCTCGCGTACATGCTGATCCGGCTCGGGGGCACCTTCGCGCGGCTGTCGTCCTTCATCAAGGGCACGGAGCGCGACCTGCTCCCTGTGATCGTGAAGTCGGGTGGGACGATCGACCGGGTGAACGACCAGCTGGACAAGGTGGACGTCGTCACCGACAGCGCCGTCTCGATGGCCGAGAGCGCGGACACCGCCGTCCGAGCGGTCTCGACCGCGATCACCACGCCCGTGAAGAAGGTGTCGGGCGTCGCCTCCGGGATCTCGCACGGGTTCGCCGCCCTTCGCGCCCGCCGCGACGTCGGCGATGCGGTCTCCGTCGCGAAAGAGGCCGCCGCCCGGCGGGAGACGGAGATCGACGAGGAGCTCGACGCCGCGGGCCGCCGCCCGGCTCCGACGCGGCGCCCGGGCCCTGAGCCCCCGCCCCGAGCGACCGCACCCCGCTCGTAGAATCAGCGCGTGCGCACCACGGCGGAGCTCCGCGAGGGCTTTCTCTCGTACTTCGAGGAGAAGGGCCACCTGCGCGTGCCCTCCGCCTCGCTGATCCCGCGGGCGGACGATCAGTCGAGCCTGCTCACGACCGCGGGCATGCAGCCGCAGATGCCGTACTTCCTCGGCCTCGAGCCGCCGCCCGCGCCGCTCACGACCACCTCGCAGAAGAGCTTCCGCACCGTCGACATCGACGAGGTCGGCCTGGACGGCCACCACCTGACCTTCTTCGAGATGCTCGGGAACTTCTCGTTCGGGCAGTACTTCAAGGAGGGCGCGATCGCGTTCGCGACGGAGTTCATCCAGGAGCGGATGCGTCTCGACTGGGATCGCATCTGGGTCACGGTGCACGCCGGCGACCCGCAGCTGAAGCTCGGGCCCGACGAGGTCGCGATCGACCTCTGGACGAAGATCGGCATGCCGCCCGAGCGCATCGTCCCGCTTCCGACCTCCGAGAACTTCTGGTCCGTAGGTGGGCCGGGCCCCTGCGGGCCGGACTCCGAGATCTTCTGGGACTGGGGCCTGGAACACGGCTGCGGCGAGCCCGATTGTGCGCCTGCGTGCCCGCGCTGCCACCGGTTCCTCGAGTTCTGGAACCTCGTCTTCATGTCGTACGAGCAGCACGCCGACGGCACGCTCACGCCGCTCCCGGCCCAGAACATCGACACCGGCCTCGGCCTGGAGCGCGGCGCGGCGGTCCTCCAGGACGTTCGCTCGGTCTACGAGACGGACGGCTACCGCGAGATCATGGACTGGATCGCCGCCGAGTCGGGCGTCGCGTACGGCGACTCCCCGGTTGCGACGAAGGCCCACCGGGTGCTCGCCGACCACGGCCGCAGCATGACGTTCCTCGTCGGCGACGGGGTGACCCCGTCGAACGAGGGGCGCGGCTACGTCCTTCGCCGCATCATCAGGCGCGCCGTCCAACAGGCGCAGCGGATCGGGCTCTCCGACGTGTACCGCCTGCCGGCCGTCGTCGTGGGGCAGATGGCGGCGGCGTATCCGGAGCTCGGCGAGCGCGCCGACGAGATCGAGGCCGTGGTGCGGGCGGAGGAGGAGCGCTTCGGGGAGACGCTCGAGCGCGGCCTCAAGCTCTTCGAGAGGCTCGCCGGCAAGGAGTCGATCTCCGGCGAGGAGGCGTTCGCGCTGGCCGCGACCTACGGGTTCCCGCTCGAGCTCACCGTCGAGCTCGCAGAGGAGCGTGGGCAGCCGGTCGACGTGGACGGCTACGGCGCGCAGATGGAGCGCCACCGCGAGGTCTCCCGCGCCGGGGGGAGCTCCGATCTCCAGCGGGCGGCGGACTTCGCGCGCGCGGCCGGGTTCCGGACGGAGTTCGTCGGCTACGCGAAGACCGACGTGCTCACGCAGCTCGGGGCGCTCGAGGAGCTCGAGGACGGCCTCTTCCTCGCGAAGCTCCGCGAGTCGCCGTTCTACCCCTCGGGCGGCGGACAGGTCACGGACCGGGGGACGGTCGAGCTGGACGACGGCTCCGGGACGCGCGCCGAGCTCGTCGAGGCGTACCGCTTCGAGGACGACCAGGCACTTCTCCTGCGCGGCTCCGGCTTCGTCGAGGGGGATCGCGTCCGTGCCGTCGTCCCCTGGAACGTGCGCTTCCCGACGATGGCGAACCACACGGGGACGCATCTCCTCCACCGCGCCCTCCGCGACGTGGTCGGAGACCATGTGCGCCAGGCCGGGTCGGCCGTCCGACCCGACAAGCTGCGCTTCGACTTCACCCACGACCACGCGCTCACGGCGGCCGAGCGCGAGGACGTCGAGCGGCGCGTGAACGAGATGGTCTTCGCCGGGCTCCCCGTGCACGTTTTCGAGACGCCGATCGACGAGGCGCGCAGGCTCGGTGCCACGATGCTGTTCGGGGAGAAGTACGGGGACATCGTCCGCGTCGTCGAGGTGCCCGGGTACTCCGTGGAGCTGTGCGGCGGGACGCACGTCACGACGACCGCGGAGATCGGCGCGTTCGTGATCCTCTCCGAGGCATCGGTCGGGTCGGGCGTGCGCCGGATCGAGGCTCTCACCTCGGGGGACGCCTGGGCGCTCCTCGACTCGCGCTCGAAGGAGCTCGAGGAGCTTCGCGTAGAGCTCGAGCGCGTGCGAAAGGACGCGAAGAGGCAGCCGGCTCCCGAGACGACCAGGGCGGACGCGACCGCGGACGTGCGGCTCGAGGCCGGCGTGAACGTCATCGTCCAGACCGTCGAGGGCCTCGACGCGGACGAGCTGCTCGACCTCTCCGACCGCTTCAAGCAGCGCCATGCGCCGGCGGCGGTCGTGCTCGGATCGCGCGAGGACGGAAAGGTGCACCTCGTCGCGAACTTCGACGACTCGGTCGCGGAGCGGGTGAGCGCGTCGGACGTCGTCCGCCAGGCTGCGGCGATCGTCGGCGGAGGCGGCGGGGGCCGGGCGACGATGGCGCGCGCGGGCGGACAGGACCCGGAGAAGCTGCCCGAGGCGCTCGCCGAGGCCGAGCGGCTCATCCTTGCCGCGCTGTGACTCGGGTCCGGGGAGCCCTCCGGCTCTCGCCCGACGACGCCGGACCTCGTCGACGATTGCCGCCGGGAACGTGAGAGTCCTTGCTCTGGACTACGGCTCCGCGAGGACGGGCGTCGCCGTGAGCGACGCGACGGGCGAGCTCGCCCGCCCGCTGACCGTCGTGGAGCGTGCCTCCTCCTCCGACGGCCTGGATCGCATCCGCGAGCTCGTCCGACGCGCACGAGGTCGAGATCGTCGTGGTCGGGCTGCCACTGACCCTGCGCGGGGAGCGCGGACGCCAGGCACAGGAGACCGACGTCTTCGTCGACGCTCTGCGAGTCGCGCTGGACATCCCGGTCGAGACGTACGACGAGCGGTTCACGACGACGCTCGCCGGAGGGGACCAGGGCTCCGCACCGGAGGACGCCCGCGCGGCAGCGCATCTCCTGGAGAGCTATCTGCGATGGTCGAGCGCGACCCGCGACTAGGACCCGAGGACGGGCGGCCGAGCCGCCGCGCGATCCTCCTCCGCCGGACGGCGGCCTCCGTCGTCCTGCTCGGCATCCTCCTCGTGGTAGGGCTCGCGAGCGCGTCGATCCTGCGCGACGACGACCCGCCGCCGCCTCCCACCGAGACGGCCCCTCCGCTCGCACGGCTGCGGATCATCTTCCCGGAGGGGTTCACCCGCCGCGAGA
This sequence comes from uncultured Actinomycetes bacterium, assembly GCA_963750595.1. Taxonomy (GTDB): domain Bacteria; phylum Actinomycetota; class Thermoleophilia; order Gaiellales; family Gaiellaceae; genus GMQP-bins7. The sequence goes on from CAVVRG010000007.1 coordinate 256,214, forward strand.
TGGCGGACCGCGTCGCGGCGGTGCGCGAGATCGCGATCCACAAGCGAGACGTGACTCCTCGCCTGACGCGCTCGGGCTACCTGCATGCGAGCGCTGCCGCGAAGCCGCCGGCCGCCTTCCTCGAGGACTGGGCCGGCAAGTCCATCGAGGGGTTCCTCTTCCCGGCGACGTACGAGTTCAGCCAGTTCACGCCCTCGGCCGGTCTCGTCCGCGACCAGCTCGCGCACTTCCGGCGGCAGTGGCGGAAGGTCGACCTACGCTACGCGCGGTCGAAGCACCTGACGCCCTACGACGTCCTCATCATCGCCTCCATGATCGAGAAGGAGACCGTCGCTCCGGCGGAGCGCCGGCTCGTGGCGGCGGTCATCTACAACCGGCTCCGGCAGGGCATGCCGCTCGGGATCGACGCGACGATTCGCTACGGGCGGAACGTGCCCGGCACGGAGCCGCTCAAGGAGTCGGACATCCGGAGCGACGACCCGTACAACACGAGGAACCGCCTCGGGCTGCCACCGACGCCGATCTCGAACCCGGGGCTCGCGTCGATGCGCGCGGCGGCCGCGCCTGCGAGCGTCGACTACCTCTACTTCGTGCGCAAGCCCGACGGCGTGCACCACTTCTTCACCGCGAGCGAGCCGGAGTTCTGTCGGAAGTCGCTCGAGTACGGCTTCGGCGGCTGCTGAGGACACGGGTCGCCCGGCAACGGGGGAGACGACCGCGGCCATGCGCGATGGTGCGGAGTGAGCGGATCCGGCTATTGCGCAATCGCCGGAACGTGCCGACAACAGTGGTCGATGGACGGACGGACGGCTGCGGCGTTCGCCTGCGGAAGCGTGGGCATCCTCTTCCTGCTCATGTCCGGCGGCCTGCTCGGCCGTCGGCTCCGGCTCGAGCGGCGAAGGCGCCGCGCGCCGCTGCAGCTCCCACCCGTCCTCGAGGTTCATCGCGCCCCGTGGGCAGAGCTCGAGGAGTGGCGTGACGGGCTCGCCATCGCGCGGGAGCTCGAGGAGATGGCTGAACGCGGAGGCCCCGAGGTGCAGGGGTCGCTGCGCGCGGAGCTCTGGAGCAGCGATCCCGTCGTGCGCCAGGCCGCGGTCGCGGCGCTCGGACGGCTCGGCGAGCAGCACGACTGGGCGATCGACGGGCTCATCGAAGCCCTCGCTGAGCACAGGGACGCTCCGGCGAGCGTGGCCGCGCAGCTCGATCGGCTCGCGCCCAGGGTCGGGATGCGGCTCGAGCCACTTCTGAGGCACCCGAGCAGCGTCGTTCGCTTCTACGCCGTGCGTCTTCTCCGGCCGTACGGGGACCTCGCCCGGGAACTCGTCCCGGGATCGGTCGGCGACCCCTCGCCGAACGTGCGCGCCGCGGCGCTGGAGACGCTCGCAGCGGCGGCTCCCTCGGGCAACGCGCTGCGCCGGGCGCTCGACCTGCTCGACGACCCGCATCCACTCGTCCGGGCGCAGGCGTGCCGGACGTCGGCCACCGTCTCCGCGCAGGCGGCCGCGCCCTTCGTCGTCCCGCTGCTCTCGGACACCTCGTGGTGGGTCCGGGAGGCCTCCCGCGAGGCGCTCGTCGGGGCCGGGCGGAGCGCGGTCGACGTCGTCGTGCCCGTCCTCGACGGCCCCGACCCGAACGCACGGCTGGGTGCGGCCCTCGTTCTCCAGGACATCGGGGTCGTGGACGACCTGGTCGCCGACGGCAGTGATCCGCGGCTTCTGGAGTCGATCTTCACGGCAGGGGGGAAGGGTCTTCGCAGGTCCGCGGAGGAGCGCGCAAGCCGCGGCCTCCATCTCGGTCAGCCGACGCTCGTTCCGGAAGCGATCCGATGAGCCTGTCGACGGTCCTCCAGGCGTGCGTGCTCGCCTGCGCGGCGTACCTGTGCGTCGCGTACGTCGCGTACTTCGCGCTCATGGTCGTCGGGTTCGCCGAGTCCCGCCGCAGGAAGCGGGAGCTCCGGGGAACGGACGTCGGGGTGATCGACTCCCGATTCGCCCCGCCCGTGAGCATCCTCGTGCCTGCGCACAACGAGGAGGCGATGCTGCCCGACGCCGTCCGCTCGCTCCTCGCCCTCGACTATCCGGAGCACGAGGTGATCGTCGTCGACGACGGCTCGACGGATCGCACGCTCGAGCGGATGCGGGAGGAGTTCGGCCTCGTTCCCGTGGCCATGACGTCACGCGGGATCGTGGAGACGCAGCGCGTCGAGGGCCACTTCCGGAGCAGCGCCGAGCCACGCCTCCTCGTGATCGCGAAGGCGGGCGGCGGGAAGGCGGACGCGCTCAATGCCGCGCTGAACCACTCCCGCCACCCCTACGTGTGCGGCGTCGACGCGGACATGGTCTTTGCCCGCGATGCGCTCTCGGCGACGATGCCCGCGTTCATGCGCAACCCGGGGAGCGTGGTCGGTCTGACCAGCTTCTTCGAGACCTCCGCCAACCCGGCCGCTTCGCTGCTCTCCGGGGTCAGCTACCGGATCCCCGACCTCCGGCCGCTGATCCTCTTCCAGGTGCTCGACTACCTGCGCGCCTTCTTCAACAACCGGATCGCCTGGTCACGTCACGGCTTCATGCTCTGCGCGGCCGGGGCGTTCCAGGTGTGGCGCCGCGACCTCGTCGACGAGCTCCGCGGCTGGTCGCCCGCGTTCACGTGCGAGGACATCGAGTTCACGTTCCGGGCGCACAAGTTCCTCCGCGAGCGGGGGGCCCCGTATCGCATCGTGTGCCTGCCCGGGCGCGTCGGTGTCACCGAGGGCCCGGACGACATGCGCAAGCTCGTGTCCCAGCGCGAGCGCTGGCAGCGCGTGATCATCGAGACCTGGTGGGCGAACCGGGAGATGTGCTTCAACAAGCGGTACGGGACCGTCGGGCTGCTCGGGATGCCCTACTACCTCCTGTCGGAGATCGTCGCCCCCGTCTTCGAGGTGCTCGCCGTGGTGACGCTCGTCGTCGGTGCCGCTTCCGGGCTCGTCGACTGGCCCGTGTTCCTGCTCGCGCTTCTCGCCATGTCGCTCGTGAACAGCGTCCTCAGCGCGGGCGCGCTGCTCATGGCCGACCTCGAGTCGCCGGCCTATCGTCTCGGCGGAGTCGTGCGGCTGCTCGCGCTCATGCCGTTCGAGCTCCTCGTCTACCGCCCGTTCATGTCCTGGGCGCGCGTCAAGGGAACCTGGCGCTTCCTGCGGGGGGACAAGGGCTGGCACAAGTTCGAGCGCAACGTCCACGCGGAGCCCGCATGACGCTGCGGACGAGGCGGACGAGGGAGGAGCTGCTCCTCCTGGTCGTGTCGGCCGGGGCCGCCGGGGTCGTCGTCTCCGCCTTCCTGCGAGACGCGCCGCCCTCGCCCGCGCTGCGCTGGGCGACCGCCAGCGGCGTTCGCGCTCGTCGCTCGTCACCGCGTTCGCCTTCTGGTTCGCGGGGGCTGCACGGCGAGCTCTCGCAGAGGCGGTCCGCGCCGAGAAGGACGCCGCCCGCGCTCTGCTCTCCGCGCTGCCGGAAGGTCTCCTCGTGGTGGACGCGGGGCGCGTGGTGTCCGTCAACCGCCGTCTCTGCGACCTGCTCGGGCTGGAGCGCCCGGAGCTCGTCGGGACCACCGCACCGTTCCCCTTCTGGCCGCCCGAGCACCGCCACGAGCTCGAGCGCTGGCACGCGGTCCTCGAGGAGCGCGGGAGTCACACCGGCTCCCTCGTGTTCCTCGCCCGCGGAGGCCGACGGGCTCGCGTGGTCGTCGCCGGGGCTCCGCTCGGCGGCGCGCATGACACACGGCACGTACTCGTCGTGCGGGACGTGTCGGACAGCTACCGGCGGCGCAAGCGGCTCGCCGACCTCGCCACGCACGACCCGGTCACGGCTCTGCTCAACGAGCGCGGCTTCGAGGGCCGGTTGCGTGACGCCACCAGGCGCGCCATCGCCGGCGGCTCGGTGCTGAGCGTCGCGTGCCTCGATCTCGGCGTCGCTCTCGAGTCTCCCGAAGGGCTGCTCGCTATCGACCGGCTCCGGCGGCTCGTCCGGGCCGGCGAGGACCTCGGCCGGATCCAGGACGACGCGCTCGCGTGGATCCTCCCAGACACGAGTGCCGAGGGCGCGGCCGAGGCCGTCGACCGGGTACGGCGCGAGCTCGCCGGGGAGCCCGGGACCACGCTGACGGTGGGGGTCTGCGACCTCGCGGAGGCGGGCGACGGGCTCGCCCTGTACGCGCTCGCGGATCGCGCGCTCGTCACGGCTGGGCGTCACGGCCCCGGATCCACCGTGCTCCACACCGTGGCCTCGCAGGCGCTCGTCGCAGTGGACGAGCGGGAGGACGAGCCGACGCAGGTCCTGCACGCCTGACCGGCCCTCGGCGCGTCCGTCGTCCCCTCGTGCATGCTCCCGGCGCGGTGCAGGCGCAAGGAATCACCGGTGCGACCCGCCTCGTCGGCATCCTCGGCTGGCCGGTCGACCACTCGCTGTCGCCGCGGATGCACAACTCGGCCTTCGCAGCGCTCGGGCTGGACTGGGCGTACGTGCCGCTGCCGACCCCGCCCGACAGATTGGAGGAGGCCGTCCGCGGCCTCGCGGCGCTCCGCTTCGCCGGGGCCAGCGTGACGACGCCGCACAAGCTCGCGGTGGCCGCGTACTGCGCCACCGACACGCCGTCCGTGAACACGCTCGTCGTCCGCGCCGACCGCGTCGAAGGAAGCACGACGGACGCGGCCGTGCTCGATGGGCTCCCGACGGACCGCCCCGTCGTCGTCGGGGCCGGCGGGACGGCCGTGGCGCTCATGCAGGCACTTCCGCACGCGCGGCAGTTCGCACGGCGCGGGTGCCTGGCCGCCAGACGTGACCGACGCGGACCTCGTCGTGAACGCGACGTCCGCCCGCGACGAGGTCGTGGTCGAGCTCGGGCCCGGCCAGGTTCTCGTCGACCTGCCGTACCCGGAGACGGCGACTGCCGTCGCAGCGCGGGCGGCGGGCGCGACCGTCGTGAACGGCCTGGAGGTGCTCGTCGCGCAGGGGGTCGCCTCGTTCGAGCTCTGGACGGGCGTCTCCGCACCGATCGGGGTGATGCGCGCGGCACTAGGCTTGCCCTCGTGACAGCTCGGCGCGATGGAGCGACCAGCGCGAGCGAGCGCGGATGAGCCTCGAGCTCGCCACCGCCGGCGAGTCCCACGGCCCGGCGCTCGTCGCGATCGTGACCGGGCTCCCCGCGGGGCTCCGGCTCGACCGTGACGCCATCGACACCGATCTGCGCCGGCGGCGCGAGGGCTACGGGCGCAGCCCGCGGCAGGAGCTCGAGCTGGACGAGGTCGAGGTGCTCGCGGGCCTGCGGCACGGAACGACGCTCGGGTCGCCGCTCGCGCTCGTCATCCGCAACGTCGACCACGAGAGCTGGGCCTGGGGGATGAGCCCGTGGCCGCCGGGGGGCGAGCCCGCGGGGAAAGGCGCCTCGCCAGTGACGCTGCCGCGCCCGGGTCATGCCGACCTCGCGGGCGCGCTCAAGTACGGGCACGACGACGTCCGAAACGCGCTCGAGCGCGCGAGCGCCCGGCAGACGGCCGCGCACGTCGCGGCCGGCGCGATCGCGAAGGCGCTCCTGGCCGAGATCGGTATCTCGGTCGACGGGCGCGTGCTCGAGATCGGCGGCGAGACCCACGAGGAAGGGTGGATGCGGGCCACCGACGCCGCCCGGGCCGACCGCGACACGCTCGGGGGAGTCGTCGAGGTCGTTGCGAGCGGCGTGGCGCCCGGCCTCGGCTCCTATGTGGAGAAGAGCGACCGGCTCGATGCCCGGCTCGCGGCTGGGCTCATGGGGATCCAGGCGGTCAAGGGCGTCGAGATCGGGGACGGCCTCGCGTCGGCGCGCATGCGCGGCTCCGAGGTGCACGACGAGATCGAGCCGGGCCTGCGCCGCGCGACGAACCGCGCCGGCGGCCTCGAGGGCGGGGTCACGAACGGCGAGCCCGTCGTCGTGCGCGCCGCGATGAAGCCGCTGTCGACGCTCATGCGGCCCCTGCGCTCGGTCGATCTCGCAAGCGGTGAGCCCGCCACGGCGCTCGTCGAGCGGAGCGACGTCCAGGCCGTCGAGGCGCTCGCCGTCGTGGCTGAGGCCGCGGTCGCGTGGGAGCTCGCCAGTGCGGCGCGCGAGAAGTTCGGCGGTGACGCGGTCGTGGACTTCGTCGGTGCCCATCGCGCGTATCTGGAGCGGATCCCGTGGCGGGATCGCACGCCCTAGGCCGGCACCTCGTCCTCGTCGGCTTCATGGGGGCGGGGAAGAGCACCGTCGGGGCCGAGGTCGCACGCCGACTCGGCAGGCCGTTCCGGGACGTCGACAGCGAGATCGAGTCCGAGCACGGCTCCATCCGGGAGCTCTTCGAGCGTGAGGGCGAGGCTGCGTTCCGCGAGCTGGAGGCGCGAGCCGTGCGCGAGGCCTGCGCGAGCCGCCGGCCGAGCGTCGTCGCCGTCGGCGGGGGAGCGGTCGAGACCCGGGAGCTGCTCCAGGGCGAGGAGGCGCTCGTCGTGCTCCTCGAGGTCGACGCGGACACCGCGTGGGCGCGTACGCAGGGAAGCGCGCGTCCGCTCGCCGGCGACGAGGCCGAGTTCCGCCGCCGCTTCGAGCTTCGCGCGCCGATGTACGAACGGGTCGCCGATCGCCGCGCCCGTGACGCGGACGGCGTCGTGCTGGCGGCGGCTGGGATCCGCTTCGCGCCGCACCGCGACGCCCGCGGCGACGCCCTCGTCGCCGACGAGCGGGTGGCCGATCTCCACGCCGTCGACGCGACGCATCTCGTACCCCGGGGGGAGGCGGCAAAGTCGGTCGAACAGGCCGAGCGGCTATGGCGCGCCCTGCGCCTCGACCGTGGGTCGAGGCTCGTCGCGCTCGGCGGCGGCTCGACGACGGACCTCGCAGGCTTCGTCGCCGCTACCCACCTGCGCGGGATCGACTGGGTGACGGTACCGTCGACCCTGGTCGGCCAGGTGGACGCGGCGATCGGCGGGAAGGTCGGAATCGACCTTCCCGAGGGCAAGAACCTCGTCGGGGCCTTCCATTGGCCCGAGGAGACGATCGTCGACACGGCCCTCCTGGAGACGCTTCCCGAGGAGGAGCGCACGAACGGGCTGGCGGAGGTGGTGAAGACCGGGCTACTCGCCGGAGAGCCGCTGTGGGAGCTCGAGACGGAGGAGCAGGTCGCGCGCTGCGCCGCGTTCAAGGCCGCCGTCTGCCTGCGCGATCCGCTCGACCGCGGCGAGCGGGGCCAGCTGAACCTCGGGCACACCTTCGGCCATGCCCTCGAAGCAGCCTCGGGCTACGGGCTTCCCCACGGGCGTGCGGTCGCGCTCGGCCTGCTCGCATCGCTTCGCCTGTCCGGGCTGGAGGAGGAGGCGCGTTCCGTGCAGGAGCTGCTCCGTCCGCGCCGCGTCCGGGTCGACCGAGACGCCGCCTGGGCGGCGCTCCAGCGCGACAAGAAGGCGGAGGACGGACGCGTCCGTCTGGTCCTGCTCGACGCGCCTGGCGCCCCGCGGGTCGGCGTCACCGTGGGGCCGGACGAGGTGCGGGCCGCTCTCGACGGGCTTATCGAATAGGGTCGGGGCCGTGCGGATCGTCGTCCTGAACGGCGTCAACCTCGACGTGCTCGGCCGGCGGGACCCGGAGACGTACGGCGGGTTCACGCTCTCCGAGCTCGAGACGCAGATCTACGAATGGGCGCGGGAGCTCGGCTGCACCGTCCGCTGCCGCCAGACGAACTCGGAAGGCGAGTTCGTCGACTGGTGCCACGACGCGCTCGACTGGGCGGACGGTGTCGTCGTGAACCCGAGCGCCTGGACGCACTACTCCTGGGCGATCCGGGACGCCGTCGAGCTCTTCACGGTGCCGTTCGTGGAGGTCCACCTCTCGAACGTCGACGAGCGCGAGGAATGGCGGCGCTTCTCGGTGCTCGAGGGCATGGCCGCAGCGCGCTTCGTGGGCAAGGGTCCGGACGGCTACCGGGCGGCGCTCGAGTTCCTCGTGAAGGGCGGGGCGTGACGAGGATCGAGCGGCTCGCCGCCCTCCTCGACGAGCCGCTGCTCGTCGCGGGGCCTCCGTACGTGCTCGGAGGCCAGGCGAACGTGCGCTACCTCACGGGGCTCGCGAGCTCGAACGCGGCGGTCCTCGTCCAGCCGGACGCGACGGCGACGCTGTACGCGGACTTCCGGTACGCGGCTCGTGGCCGCGAGGTCGAGGGCGTCACCTTCGTGGAGACGCCGCGGAACCTGCTGTCGTCCATCGCCGAGCAGCTCGCCGGCCGCCGTATCGCCTTCGAGGAGCAGCATCTCTCGTATGCGGGCTACCGCGCCCTCGCGGACGCGGGCGTCGACGCCGTCCCCGTGACGGGAGCCGTCGAGGCGCTCAGGGCCGTGAAGGACGCGGACGAGCTCGCGATCATGCGTCGCGCCGGCGCGCTCTCCGACGAGGTCTTCGAGGCCCTCGCGACGGAGCGCTTCAGCGGCCGCACGGAGAGCGAGCTTGCCTGGTGGATCGAGCGGTCCTTCCGCGCGGCGGGTGCGGAGGGGCTCGCCTTCTCGACCGCCGTCGCCGCCGGCGATGGCGGAGCGTCGCCCCACAGCGAGCCGGGTGAGCGGGTCGTGGAGGAAGGCATGCTCGTCACGGTCGACGCCGGCTGCGTGCTCGACGGCTACTGCTCCGACTGCACCCGGACGTTCGCCGTCGGCGCGATCTCCGACCGCCTGTCCGAGATCTACGCGCTATGTCTCGAGGCCCAGCTCGCCGGGCTCGCGGCCGTCGGGCCCGGTGCTCACGGTCGGGACGCCGACGCCGCGTCCCGCGAGCCGATCGAGGCGGTCGGGCTTGGCTGGGCGTACGGCCACGGGCTCGGGCACGGCGTCGGCATCCAGATCCACGAGGCTCCCGTGCTCCGCCCGGAGTCGACGGACGTGCTCGAGCCCGGCAACGTCGTCTCGGTCGAGCCCGGCATCTACCTCCCGGGCGAGGGCGGGGTGCGCATCGAGGATCTCGTCGCGGTGATGAGCGAGGGCCGCGAGCGGCTCACGCGGTTCACGAAGGAGCTCGTGACGGTCGCGTAGGGGCGGGGCCTGCCCCGCCCCTACAATGCCGCGGTCATGGCGGAGACCGTCTCGACCAACCAGTTCCGCAACGGCATGCACATCGAGCTCGACGGCGGCGTCTGGCGCATCGTCGAGTTCCAGCACGTGAAGCCCGGCAAGGGCGGCGCCTTCGTCCGTACGAAGCTGAAGGCGCTCGGGACCGGGGCGGTCGTCGACCGGACGTTCCGAGCGGGCGAGAAGTTCTCCCGGATCCACACCGAGGTCAAGAGCGTCCAGTTCCTGTACGACGACGGGGCCGAGGCGCACTTCATGGACGAGCAGACGTACGACCAGTTCGGGCTCCCGCACGCCGAGGTCGCCGAGGCCCTCGCGTACCTCGTTCCCTCGAGCTCGGTGCAGATGCTCGCGGTGGACGGGAAGCCGGCGGGCATCCAGCTCCCCGCGTCGGTCGAGCTCGAGGTGACGGAAACCGAGCCGGCCGTCCGCGGCGACACGGTCACGAACGTGACGAAGCCGGCGACCCTCGAGACGGGCGCGGTGGTACAGGTTCCGCTCTTCGTCGACCGCGGCGAGAGGATCAAGGTCGACCCCCGCGAGGGCCGCTACATCAGCCGCGCCTGAGGCCGGGAGGCCGCCGGCCGATCCCGCCGGGCGGCGCTCCACGCTTGCAGGCCCGACGCTAAGGTCCAGGGCCGTGCCGAAGCTCGTCGACACGACGATCCGGCTCCTCTCGCAGGAGCCGCTCGCGGGGCGTCTGCCGACCGCCGAGATCCTGCGCGTGGCCGAGATCCTCGACCAGGCGGGGTTCGCCTGCCTCGAGGTCTCGGGCGGAGGCGTCTTCGACGCCACGGTGCGCCGGCGCGTCGAGAGCCCCTGGGAGCGGATACGGGCGATCAAGGCGCGTGTCTCCACGCCGCTCGGCATCGCGCTCCGAGGCCGCTTCCTCGTCGGCTCGATGCCGGTCTCGACCGACATCGTGAGTCGCTTCGTCGCCTCGGCCGCGGACAACGGGATCGAGGTGTTCCGTCTCCACGACCCGTTGAACGACGTGTCCAACCTCGCCGAAGCGGGTGCGGCGATCACGAGCGCGGGCGGGGCGTTCCACGCCGGGCTCGTGTACAGCCCCGGGCGCACGGGCGAGACCGAGACGCTCGTCGAGCAGGCGCAGAAGCTTCCGGACCTCGGCGCGACGCGCGTCATCGTGAACGACCCGACGGGCGCGCTCGTGCCGCACCGTGCCCAGGAGCTCGTCGCCCGGATCGGTGAGGCGAGCGGCCTGCCGGTGGGGTTCTACGTGCAGGGCGCCGGAGGAATGGGCCTCGCGGCAGCGCTGGCCGCCGTCGACGCCGGGGCCGACCTCGTCGCGACGACCGTGTATCCGCTCGCGCTCATGCTCCACCGGGTCTCGGGCGAGTCGTTCGCGGAGTCCCTCGAGGGTCTCGGCCGCGCCCCCGGGCTCGAGCCCGAGAAGCTGTGGCAGGCCTCCGACCTGATCGACGAGTACATCGGCGACGAGCCCGTCTCCCAGGTGGCACCCCGGATCGCCGTGCGCGCGGCCGAGTACGACCTCCCAGCAGGTCTCGTGGCGGCGCTCGACGTCCACCTGCGCGCCAACGCGGCCGCCGACCGCCTGCTCGAGGTCCTGGAGGAGGTCGGGCGCGTCCGCGCCGAGGCCGGGTGGCCGCCCCTCGCCGCCCCGATCGGGCAGATCCTCGCGTCCCAGGCGCTCCTGCACGTGCTGGAGGCGCGCCGGTACGGGACCGTGATCGACGAGTTCCGCTCGCTCGTCCAGGGGGGCTACGGCAAGACCCCCGAGCCGGTCGACGCGTCCGTCGAGCGCGCGGTCGAGCTGCTCGCTCCGCGGGCCACTCTCGCAGCGGACCCCCCGACGGCGGAGGACGTCCGCGAGCAGGCAGAGGGGCTCGCCGCGAGCGAGGAGGAGCTCGTCCTCCTCGCTATGTTCGGCAGCGACGCAGAGGAGCTCCTGCGGAGGATCCGCGCACGCCACTCCCGCGAGACGGTGCTCATCGCCGAGGACGCCGACGCCGAGCGGTCGGAGCGCATCCGAGAGCTCGTGGAGATCGTGCAGGAGTCGGGCGTGGGCGAGATCGAGATCGAGGACGAGGGGATGCGCGTCGCCGTCCGCCGCGCGGACGAGCCCGCGGGGGCCGGGATGCCCGTCGGGATTGCGGCCGTCCAGAGCGCTGCGGGCGCGACGGGGCCTGCCGAGGAGCCCGCCGGGAACGGCGCCACCCGGGTCGAGTCGCCCATGGTCGGCGTCTTCTACCGCGCACCGAACCCGGGCGCTCCTGCCTTCGTGGACGTGGGCGACACCGTCGTCCCGGGCCAGACGCTCTGCATGCTCGAGGCGATGAAGCTCTTCAACGAGCTGAAGGCCGAGGTCGCCGGGATCGTGCGCACCATCCACGTCGAGAACGCCCAGCCCGTCGAGTACGGGCAGCTCCTCTTCGAGATCGACCCCGTCCTTTCGCCGCCGGCGGTCTAGGGGTCAGGTCTTGCATTCCGACATCCACGCGTTCCGCGTCGAGGCCGCGACCTCCGCTTTCGGAATGCAAGACCTGATCCTCTGATGTTCTCGCGGGTCCTCGTGGCGAACCGGGGCGAGATCGCCGTCCGCGTGATCCGGGCGCTGCACGAGCTCGGGATCGAGGCCGTCGCCGTGTTCTCGACGGCCGACCGGGACGCGCTCCACGTGCGGCTCGCCGACCAGTCCGTGTGCATCGGCCCGCCCGCGGCCGCGGAGAGCTACCTCAGGATCCCGAGCGTCGTCGCCGCGGCGGAGACGACCGGGTGCGAGGCCGTGCACCCGGGCTACGGGTTCCTGGCCGAGAACCCCGCGTTCGCCCAGGCGTGCGAGAGCTCCGGCATCACCTTCATCGGCCCGCCGGCGGAGGTCATGGAGCGGATGGGCGACAAGGTGCGGGCCAAGCTCGAGCTCCGCGCTGCAGGTGTTCCGCTCGTCCCCGGCAGCGACGGTGCTGCGACGCTCGACGATGCGCGCCGTTCCGCGGCGGAGGTCGGCTACCCCGTGCTCCTCAAGGCCAGCTCCGGCGGCGGCGGGAAGGGCATGCGGATGGTGCGCTCGGAGGACGAGCTCGAAGGCGCCTACGCCGCGGCTGCGCTCGAGGCGGGCGCCGCGTTCGGGGACGGCTCGCTCTACGTCGAGAAGGCGCTCTCGCCCGCGCGTCACGTCGAGATTCAGGTCCTGTGCGACACGGAGGGCGCCGTGCTCACGCTGGGCGAGCGCGAGTGCTCGATCCAGCGGCGCCACCAGAAGCTCGTCGAGGAGTCGCCCTCGCCCGGCGCTCGACCCGGAGACGCGGGAGGCGATGGAGCTCTCGGTCGAACGGGCATCCGTGACGATCGGGTACCGGAACGCGGGCACCTTCGAGTTCCTGCTCGGCCCCGACGGGGCCTTCCACTTCATTGAGGTGAACTGTCGGCTCCAGGTGGAGCACCCGGTCAGCGAGCTCGTGACGGGGATCGACATCGTCCGCGAGCAGGTTCGCATTGCCGCGGGGGAGCCCCTCGCGTCGACGGGTCGGGCGCCGCGACGCGGGCACGCGATCGAGGTGCGCATCAACGCGGAGGACCCCGCGAAGGACTTCGCCCCCGCGCCGGGGAGCATCACCACGTTCAGGCCGCCTCTCGGCGCGGGCGTCCGCGTCGACACCGCGATGTTCGACGGCTGCACGATCCCCCCGTACTACGACTCGCTGATCGCGAAGGTGATCGTCTGGGACGAGAACCGGACGGCCGCGATCGCGCGCACTGCCAGGGCGCTGACCGAGCTCCACGTCGAGGGCATCCCGACGACCCGCGAGCTGGCGCTCGACGTGCTCGGCTCGTCCGAGTTCCGGCGGGGCGAGTACTCGACCGGCACGCTCGCGGAGCTCGGCGGCCGCGTGCCGTCCCTCACCGCATGAGCTCGCACGTCGGCCGACGCGCCGGGCGCCGGCAGGCGCTCTTCCTCCTCTACCAGTGGGATCTCACGGGCCAGCCGCTGGCGTCGCTGTACGAGGGCGAGCCCGACGAGTTCGCCTCCACGCTGGCGCAGGCCGTCGCCGACCGCGCCGAGAAGCTCGACCGGCGGATCACCTCGGCGTCCGAGGACTGGCCCGCCGACCGGCTGGGTACGCTCGAGCGGAACGTCCTGCGTATCGGCGTCTACGAGCTCGAGGAGGGGACCGTGCCGCGCGAGGTCGCGATCAACGAGGCCGTGGTGCTGGCCAAGCGCTACGCGTCCGAGGACGCCGCCCGGCTCGTCAACGGGATCCTCGGCAGCATCGCCAGGGGAGAGGAGGCGGCGTGACGACCGGGCCCGTGGACCCGCTGGGCCGGACCGAGGAGCTGCTCGTCCGTCTCAACGAGCGACGCGAGGATCTCGAGCGGCTGGCCGCCGCGGACGAGATCGACGGAGAGGCGGCCGTCGACGTCCTCGGAGAGCTCGCCGAGCTCGCGAAGGAGATCGAGTCGGAGCTGAACCGGGCACGGGCTCTCGCCGATGCGGACGGCTGAGGAGCTCCGGGAGTCGGTCGAGAGGTATCTCGCCGAGCTCGAGCTCGCGCCCGAGCTCGGACGGCTCGAGGCCCCGATCCGGTACGCGCTCGAGCCGGGCGGGAAGCGCATCCGCCCGATTCTCTGCCTTGCGGTCGCGGAGAGCGCCGGAGGGGACGTCGACGAGGCCCTGGCCGCCGCAGCCGCGATCGAGCTCGTCCACACGTTCTCGCTCGTGCACGACGACCTGCCGGCGATGGACGACGACGCCGAACGGCGCGGACGTCCGAGCGCCCACGTCGCCTTCGGCGAGGGCCCGGCGCTGCTCGCGGGGGACGCGCTTCTCGCCGAGGCCGTCCGGCTGGCGCTGACCTACGAGACGACGGGGATCGCGCGCGAGCTCGTCGAGGCGACGCTCGGGATGATCGCGGGCCAGCATCGCGACATCACGGACGCGGAGGATCCGACCGAGCTCCAGAACCTGAAGACCGGGAGGCTGTTCGCCGCGGCGGTCGGGCTGGGCCTGCAGGCGGCGGGCGTTCCGGAAGCCGGCCAGGCGCCGTGGCGCGCGTTCGGCGAAGAGCTCGGCCTTCTCTTCCAGGCCGTCGACGACATCCTCGACGGGGACGGGATCGTGGAGCGTGTCGGCCCCGAGGCCGCGCGGGAAGTGGCCGAGGGCGCCGCGACGAGGGCCCGGAAACGGCTCGTCGCCGTCCCGGCGGACACGTCCGTGCTGCGGGACCTCGTCGACGGGCTCGCGGTGAGGACGAGCTAGCGCGGGTCGGGAGACCAGTTCGGTACCGTCGACGGTTGGGGGGTCGACAGCGTCGAGGTACTGAGTACCATCCGACCTTCACGAACAACGCCAGGTCGCGTGCCGCCTCTCTCCTCGGGCACTCGGACCGCACCGCTTCCCTCTCCCGATGTCCCCCCGCCTCCGACGACTTTTGCCTGCGCTCGCGCTTCCCGCCCTGGCGGCCGCCCTCGCTGTCTCCTCCGCGGCGACCGCCGGCGAGCCTCGGCCCGTCCCGCCGGTGGCGGATCGGCCGGACGCGCGCCCGCCCGTTCCGCGGTCTCCCTCGAAGGGCGAGCGCGCGGCCCGGATCGCGCTCGAGGCGGTCGGCACTCCGTACCGCTGGGGCGGGGAGTCCCCGTCGAGCGGCTTCGACTGCTCGGGGCTCGTGCGCTGGGCGTACGGGCGCGTCGGCGTCGACCTCCCGCACAACTCCTACGCGCTCTACTCCGTCGGTCGTAGGGTCCCGCGCAGCGACATCGAGGTCGGCGACGTGCTCTTCTTCGAGGGCCTCGGGCATGTCGGCCTCTACCTCGGCGAGGGCAGAATGGTGCACGCGCCGCAGACCGGGAGGGACGTCGAGGTCGTCCGCCTTGCCACGACGAGCTACGGCAGCCGGCTCATCGGCGCGCGCCGCATGGCCGCGGCCTGAGCTCGAGCGAGGGGCGGCGTCGAGGCCGCCCCTCGCTCGCGGTGCCTAGAGGGCGAGGGAGACCTCGCCGGCCGTGGCCGGCTCGTGGGTCGGGCCGTACCCGACCACCCGGCCGAGGGGTGAGCCGAGCGCCAGGCCGAGCCTCTGCAGCCAGGCGGGCGGGAACGGGAGCCGGACGACGTCGAAGTGCGCCTTCGCGATGACGGCCAGCCGGAGCGGGTTCGGCATGCCCTTCCCGTTCGTCTTCCCGTCGGCCGCGAGGGCGAACATCGTCTCGAGGAGCGACTCGAACTGGAGCGCGGGGCGGATCTCGCAGCGGAAGCGTGCGTCCGTGTCGCCGTCGTTCCAGAACTTGTGAGCCGTGCCGGGCTCGACGCGGACGGTGTCGCCGGCGCGCGCGACGATCGTCTCCTTGCCCGCCCGGAACGTCACCTCGCCCTCGAGGATCTCGAACGTCTCGGTCTGGTACGGGTGGACGTGGGCAGCCGCGACCGCGCCCTGGGGCTCGACCACGACCTCCACGAGCACGTACTCGCCGCCCGTGTCCGCCGCGGCCTTCACGAAGCGGATTAGCTCGCCGGTGACGGGGTTGTTCAGGGTGTCGCCGGAACGGATCATGGTGTGCCTCCTGGTCTCGTGGGAGTACGCTGCGATGCGACGATCGTCGCGCGATGGAGGTGTGTTGTCGTCGGCCGCGACGACGATTTCGCTCGCCCCCGGCGCCGATCTCGTCTCCTCCTCGCGGATGAGGCCCCGTCGTTCGCCCGGCCGATGACGACGGCGGGGGGCGCCGATACCGTGCAACCCATGCAGCGCGTTCGCGAGCTCTGGGAGACGGACCGAGGACGACTGGCGCACTACCTCGTCGCCGTCACGCTCGGGGTCTTCCTCGTCATCGAGTTCTCGACCCTGAAGGACATCGCCGGGGAGCCGCTCGAGACCCGGTGGTGGGTCACGGCTCTCGCAGTCGCTTCGGCGGTCGCTCTGCTCTTCACGCGCAGGTACCCGTTCGTCGCGCCGCTCGTCGCGTCGGTCGCGATCGCGGCGACCCTGCCGATGATGGACGCGTACATCGCGCGCGACGCCGAGTCGCCTTTCTTCATCGTCGTCCTCTTCGTGCCGTGGTGCATCGGCACCTACAACGAGCGCCGGCGAGCGGTCGCGGGCCTCGTCGCCTGCGAGGCGATCGGCTTGTACGCGAACTACGTCTTCGCGGAGGGCACGGGCGACTACCTGTGGGTGAGCGCCTTCATCGCCCTGGCGTGGACGACCGGGTTCGTGCTGAGCCGGCGTGCCCAGCAGACGCGCGAGCTGGTGGACCGGGCGCGGCGCCTCGAGCGCGAGCAGATCGAGGCCGCCGAGCGCGCGGTCACGGAGGAGCGCCAGCGCATCGCGCGCGAGCTCCACGACGTGATCGCGCACTCCGTGTCGGTCATGACCGTGCAGGCGGGAGCGGTGCGCCGCCTGCTGCGCCCGGAGCAGGAGAAGGAGCGACAGGCGCTCGAGACGGTCGAGACGACCGGACGCGAGGCGCTCACGGAGATGCGCAGGCTCGTCGGGCTCCTCCGCGAGCAGGGAGCGATGCCGGAGTTCTCCCCGCAGCCGGGGATGGGGACGATCGACTCGCTGCTCGACGGTGTTCGCGCCGCCGGCCTCCCCGTCGAGCTCGACGTGGACGGGACGCCGAAGGACCTGCCCCCGGGAATCGACCTCGCCGCCTACCGGGTGGTCCAGGAGGCACTGACGAACGCGCTCAAGTACGCGGGGCCCGCGCACGCCTGGGTCGGAGTGCGCTGGCACGACGACGAGCTCGAGCTCGAGATCGCGAACGACGGGCGCGGCGACGGCGACGGTTCCGGCGGCGGCCATGGGCTCGCAGGCATGCGCGAGCGCGTCTCGCTCTACGGCGGGGAGATCGAGAGCGGCGAGCGTGACGGTGGCGGCTACGTGGTTCGCGCGCGGCTGCCGATCGAGGCGGCCGCCTGATGGTGCGGGTCCTGATCGTCGACGACCAGTCGCTCGTCCGGGCCGGGTTCCGGATGATCCTCGAGTCCGAGCCGGACGTGGAGGTCGTCGGCGAGGCGGCCGACGGGGCGGAGGCGATCGCGGCAGCCGAGGAGCTCGCCCCGGACGTCATCCTCATGGACGTCCGCATGCCGAACGTGGACGGGCTCGAGGCTACGAGGCGCCTGCTCGAGGGCAAGGACGAGGGCCCGCGCGTCCTCATCCTTACGACGTTCGACCTCGACGAGTACGTCTACGAGGCGCTCAAGGTCGGCGCGAGCGGGTTCCTCCTGAAGGACACCCCGCCCGAACAGCTCGTCGAGGCGATCCACGTCGTCGCCAACGGGGACGCGCTGCTCTCGCCCGTGATCACGCGGCGCGTCATCGAGGAGTTCGTCAGGCGGCCGCCGGATTCCGTGCGGAAGCCGTCCGCGGAGCTCGCGGAGCTGACGCCGCGAGAGCTCGAGATCCTCCGCTTCGTCGCGCGCGGCCTCTCGAACGCCGAGATCGCGAAGGAGGCGTTCGTCTCGGAGACGACCGTGAAGACGCACGTCGCGCACATCCTCCTGAAGCTCCGGCTGCGCGATCGCGTCCAGGCCGTCGTCTTCGCCTACGAGAACGGCGTCGTCTCGCCCGGCGCGCCCGCGTGAGCTCAGGGACCGGAGCCCGCTTGGCGGGCCCCGGTCGCACGACGTCAGCGGCGGTTGTACCCGTACCCGCCGAAGAGGGCGAGAACGAGCAGCACCACGAGCAGGACCCAGAACCATGTCGGCATCTTGTTCACCTCCTGGCTCCAGGTATGCCCGGACACTGCTCGGTGGAAACCCATAGCCTCGCCCCATGCGGAAGCGGCTCGACATCGTGCTGGTCGAGCGAGGCCTCGCCGAGACCCGGAGCCAGGCGCAGGCTTTTGTTCTCGCCGGCCTCGTCTTGGGGTACGACAAACCGGGTCAGCAGGTGGACGAGGGCGTCGAGCTGCGTGTAGACCGGCCTCCGCCGTACGTTTCGCGGGGAGGGCAGAAGCTCGCGAACGCGCTCGCGGCGCTCGCCGTCGACCCGTCCGCGCGGGGCTGCGCCGACGTGGGCGCCTCGACCGGCGGGTTCACCGACTGCCTGCTCCAGGCTGGAGCCTCCCGGGTGATCGCGATCGACGTCGGGTACGGGCAGCTCCACCCGCGGCTGCGCGCAGACCCTCGGGTGACGGTGCTCGAGCGGACGAACGCGAGGCGGCTCACCGAGCTCCCGTTCGCGCCCGAGCTCGTCGTCTGCGACGTGTCGTTCATCAGCGTCCGAAAGGCGCTGCCGCCGGTGCTCGCGCTCGCGCGGCCGGGCTGGGAGGCGCTCGTCCTCGTCAAGCCGCAGTTCGAGGCCGAGCGCAAGGAGGTGGCCAGGGGTGTCGTCCGCGACCACGAGGTGCAGCGGAGAGCAGTGCGGAGCGTGATCGAGGCGGCCGGGGAGTGGGGTGGACAGGCGGTGGGCGTCGTAGACTCGGGGCTGCCCGGCCCGAAGGGGAACCGGGAGTTCTTCGTCCACCTCGTCGACCGCCCGGATATCGCGAGCCCCGATGACATCGACCGCTGGATCGACGAGGCCGTCGGTGCCGCCTAGCGCGGTCGGGAGAGCCGCGGTCGTGACCCACGGCCGGGCGAGCCAGATCGGCGCGGGCCTGGCGCGGCTGCAGGCCGTGGCGCTCGAGCACGGCGTCGAGCTCCTCTTCCCGACCGACGAGACGGACAAGCACTCGATCGGCGTCGCGGGCGACCCGGCGACGGCGGACATCGCCGTCGTGCTCGGCGGCGACGGGACGATGCTGCGCGCGCTCGCGCGCTTCCTGGGGACGGGCGTGCCGGTCGTCGGCGTGAACTTCGGCCGGGTCGGCTTCCTCAGCTCGATGGGGCGCCGTGACCTCGAGGCCGGGCTGGCACGCGTCTTCGCCGGCGAGTACGAGGTCGTCGACCTGCCGACGCTCGAGCTCGAGCACCCCGGTGGACGGGCGATCGCGGTCAACGACGTCGTCGTCGCGAGCGGCTCGCTCGGCCGGATGATCGAGCTCGACCTGGCGGTGGGGGGAGAGGAGCTCGGACGGCAGCCGTGCGACGGCGTCATCTGCGCGACCCCCTCCGGGTCGACCGCCTACAACCTCTCGAACGGCGGCCCCGTGCTCATGTGGGGCCTGGAGGCGATGGCCCTGACGTACATCTCCGCCCACTCCCTGCACGCCCGCCCGCTGGTCGTGCCTCCCGGCTCGGACGTGATCGTGTGGAACCGGACACAGGACGTGGAGGCGGGCGTGCTCGCGGACGGCCACCGCGTCTCGTCGCTCGAGAAGGCGGATCGGGCGGTGGTCCGCGTCGGCCCCGAGCGCTCGCTCCTCGCCACGCTCCCCGAGGCGACCTTCGTCAGGCGCTACCGTCAGAGCTTCGCATCGTGACGCCCTCCTCGGCAGGTTCTCCGCTCGAGCCACCGGCCAGTCGGCCGAGGCCGGCGGCGACGACGACGAGATAGACGGCGAACAGCGGGAGCCTGAAGAGCGTCAGCCGCTGCGGAGTGTCCAGGTACTCGGACACGTCGGCCACCCAGCCCGCGTTCCCGTCGACCGCGCTCGCGTAGGCGCCGAGCCACGGGACGAAGGCGTACTCGACCGCATAGGTGAGAGCGGCGACCACGTACCCGACGAGCAGCAGCCTGCGCCACCGGTCGTCGAGGAGCACGTACGTCGCGAGCAGCGCAGGAAGGAACCAGTAGGCGTACTGCGGGCCGTAGCCGGGCCCCAGGGCGACGACGGCCATCAAGACCACGGCGACGAGCAGGAACAGGCGCTCGGGTGGGAGCGGCGCCTCGCGCCACAGCCGCCACCCGAGCCAGACGACCAGCGCGACGACACCGAGCGTGAACACCGTTCCGTACGTCGACCGGGCGTCGATGCCCGTCAGCTCGCCGAGCTCTCCGGAGAGATCGTCGAAGAAGTGCTCGTCGAGAAAGCCCGAGACGCCGAAGAAGCCGCGCGTCGACCGATACCGGATCACGTGCTCCAGGACCGCCTGCGGAGCCAGGGCCAGGATCACGCCCACGCCCAGCGCCGCCGGCCCGAGGAAGAGGGCCGCACCGAGCACCTTGCCGGCCGTAGTCGTCAGTCGCGCCCCGGAGGCCAGCACCGGCGCGAGCACGAGCGGGACCGTCTTCGCGAGCACGCCGACACCGAGCAGGAGGCACCCGGTGAGCCAGAGGACTACGTCGCGCGACCGCCCGTGCGCGAGCAGCGCGGCGACGGCCAGCGTGACCAGCAGGCCGACCTGGACGTCGCTGTTCCCGTGCTGGCAGACGAGGAGGATCGCGACGGGGTTGAGCGCGATCCCGACCAGCAGCGCCCGCCGCACGGAGCTCCGCTCCGCCCCCGTCCGCACGAGCGTGAGGTAGAGAGTGACGACGAGCGCAGACTCGACGAGGACGAGGTACAACCGGAGCGCCGACAGGAACGAGACGTCGACGACGTTGGCGGCGTACTCGAGGGTCACGATCACGACGAGCCAGAGCGGAGGCCAGTTCAGCACCCCGCTCTCGTACGGGTTGCGGCCCTCGTCCTGGTATTCGAGGGCACCCAGCCAGTGCCCGACGTCCGAGGAGCGCGCGTCGCCGACCACGAGGACGAAGGCGGCCCTCGCAAGCAAGGACGTCGCCAGCACGACGGCGAGATCTCGTACGCTCGGGCGCGGCATCGTTCGGACATGGCGAGCCTACAGCGCTCTCAGGTCGGGGCCGTCGCGGCGTGAGCGACGGTCGTCACCCTCTTTTGCGCCGGGCTCGGTAGATATCCGCTGCACGGCTTCGGGTCGAGCCCGATGACTCACGCCCGCCCTCGACGACGATCCGTCTCGACCGGCCACACTGCGGCCACACCTTCGGCGGGAGGAGCGCTCTCGGATGAGAACCACCTACCAGCTTCGCTCGGGCAGACGGCGGATCGGAGTCCGTGAGGCGTGGTCCGCCGACGACGCCGCCCTCGAGTACGTTCGCTCGCTCGGCTGCCCCGACGAGGAGATCGTGTGCCTCGGGGCCGGCGCAGTCTCCTGGCGGGGTGCGGTGTATCGGGCGGAGCGGGCGCCGGACGGGTCGATCGAGACGCGTCGGCCCGTCGGCGCCCGGTAGACCCGGATCGGTCGCAAGACGCTCGCGGATCAGCCCAGAACGACGGCGTTTCCCCCGCTGTAGATCACCCAGCCCCCGCCGCTCGAGTTCCCCGCGAAGCACATCGCGCCGACCCCGAGCGTGTGCTGACCGGCCGGGACCGACTGCGCGGTGACGCCGTCGAGCGTCATCGGGTCGATCGCCGTCGGGTTCACGGAGACGAGTCGTAGGCTCCCGGCCACGGTCGCGTTGTCCAGCGTCAGCCACCACCACGCCGCCGTGGACGCGGCGCAGGAGAGCCGAGCGCTGAAGCTCTTCGTGAGCAGGAGCTTGCCGGCGCGCGAGGTGGTGAACGTGGCCGCGAGGTCGGCGGCTCCCGAGAACTGGTTCGTGAAAGACGCCGGCGCCGTCGTGCCGGTGTCCACGGCCGTCGTGCCCTCGGTCGGGCCGGCCTCGCCGCGGTCGCCCTTGTCACCCTTGTCACCCTTCTCGCCCTTCGGGATCTGCCCGGCCTTGAAGTCCTCGACCAGGAGAGACCCGTTCAGGACATGCCCCGCGCGCACGGCGTTCGGGGCGAGCTTCGACGCGGTCACCGCGTTTCGCTTGAGCTGCGGCGTGCCGACGCTGCTCCTCGGCAGGTTCGCGACGGTCGCTGCGTAGCCTGTGCCTCCGAGCGCGACGAGGAGCGCGAGGCAGGAGATGACGAGCGCGGGCGACGGGCGCGGAATACGCTGGTTCACGAGCGCCTCCTTCGGAAAGTGGGAGCCTTGACGGTAGTACGGGCTCGGATCCCTTTCAACGCAGGTCCGGGTCATCCGTGCAGAAGACGTCCGACGGGTCACCGGGAGCGCGACCCGCGACGGGCACTTGTGATCCTTCCGACACGCCCGGCGAGTAGGTTTCGGGCTACGGTTGACCCCCGATCCGGTCCATCCCAATCCAGTCCCCGCTCTCGACGTGCGTCCCGTCGCGCCCGGTGCTTCGTAGACTCCGGATCGAGAACCTCGTCCTGATCCGCGAGGCGGATCTCGACCTTCACCCCGGCCTGAACGCCGTCACGGGCGAGACGGGGGCGGGAAAGACGATCTTCGCGCAGGCGATCGGGCTTCTGCTCGGTGCGCGGGCGGACGCCTCGCTCGTCGGCGGCGCCGGCTCCGAGGCGTACGTCGAGGCCGAGCTGGACGTAACCGAGGGCTTCTTCGAAGACGAGGATCTCGCGTCCCTCGCAGAGCTCCGCCCCGAGGACGAGGCCGGACTGGTGCTCGCGCGGCGGGTCTTCGGGGACGGACGGACCCGCGCCTACGCATGGGGCCGCGCCGTCGCCCGCGAGGACGTCGCGGCTGCCGCCGAGCGCCTGATCGCGATGTCCGGTCAGTTCGAGCAGCGGAGACTCGCCCGTCCCGCCTTCCAGCTCGACGTCCTGGACGCGTTCTGCGGCCCCGAGCAGCTCGAGCGGCGCCGTGACGCGGCCCGGGCGTGGCAGGAGCTGCGCGCGGCACGGAGGGCCCACGAGGAGCTCACGCGGGACGCGGACGCCGCTGCCGCCCGCCAGGCCGAGCGCGAGGCACTCGTCGCGGGGGCGGAGGGCCTCGTGGCCGGTGAGGAGGACGAGCTGCGTGGGCGGCGCGAGCGGCTGCGCCACCTGGAGGAGCTCGCGGAGGCCGCGGCCGAGGCGGCGAACGCGGTCGCGCCCGAGGAGGGCGACGGCGCTTACTCCCTCGCCTCACGCGCGGAGCGAACGCTCGCCCCCCTCGAGCGGTTCGCGCCCGAGGTTGCAGCCGCCGCCGCGGAGCTCCGCGACCTGTCGCTCCGCCTGCGCGAGGTCGGAAGCGATCTGCACGCGTTCCTGACCTCGCTCGAGTCGGAGCCGGGCGCGCTGGACGACGTGGAGAGCCGGCTCGAACGCATCGCGGAACTGAAGAGGCGCTTCGGCGCCGACTCGTTCGACGAGCTGCTGGCGACGGCGGACGCGGCTCGCCGGGAGCTCGACGAGGTCGCGAGCGGCCGCGACCCCGTGCAGGCGGCCGCCGACGCCGTGGCCGCTGCCGAGGCGCGCGTCGGCGGCCTCGCCGAGGAGCTGCGCGCCGTCCGCCGCTCGCAGGCGCATCCGCTCGCCGAAGCGGTGGCCCGCGAGCTCCGCGACCTGGGGATGGGGGAGGGCGAGTTCGCCGTCGAGCTCGAGGCGCGCGATCCCGGCCCGAGCGGGGCGGACGGCGTCGTCTTCCTCGTCCGCCCCAACCCCGGGCTCCCGTTCGCGCCCGTGGCGGAGACGGCCTCGGGCGGCGAGCTCTCGCGCGTCGCGCTCGCCCTCGCCGCGGTCGCCGGCGGCGAGACGCTCGTGTTCGACGAGATCGACGCCGGAATCGGCGGCGTGACCGCCCACGCGGTCGCTGCGACTCTGCACCGGCTCGCCGAGCGGGCGCAGGTGCTGACGATCACTCACCTTCCGCAGATCGCGAGCGTCGCGGACCGGCACTTCCGGGTCGAGAAGGTCCCGGGCGACCCGACGCACACGCGGCTCGAGGAGCTCGACGAGCTCGTCCGGCGCGAGGAGCTCGAGCGGATGGCGGGCGGAGCCGAGTTCATCGCCTCGCTCGCTGAGGGGTAGCGCCGGTGGCGCGAGTGCTCGTGACCGGCATGTCCGGGACCGGCAAGTCGACCGCGGTCGGCGAGCTCGCAGGCCGTGGCTTCCGCGTGGTCGACGTCGACTCCTCCGACCTGATCACGTGGGACGCCGGCGCGGACGACGGGGCGGGCGAGTGGCTCTGGCGGGAGGACCGCATGGCCGGGCTGCTGGCGGAAGCGGGTGGAGGCGTCCTGTACGTCGCCGGGTGCGCCTCGAACCAGGGGAGGTTCTACGAGCGGTTCGAGGCGATCGTCCTGTTGAGCGCGCCCGTCGAGGTGCTCCTGCAGCGGGTCGAGTCGAGGACCACGAACGACTACGGCAAGCAGCCGGACGAGCGCGAGCGCATCGTGTCCGACCTCGAGCGGTTCGAGTCACGGCTGCGGGCGACCTCCACTCACGAGCTCGACGCGACGAGGCCCGTGGCCGAGATCGTCGATGCGCTCGTGGAGATCGGCCGCACGGTGAGTCCGCGTGCCCGAGCAAGCCGGTGACAGAAAGCCGGTGACAGCCACCTTCGGTGACAGTCACCACGATCGACGAGCCGGTGACAGTCGCCACGAGCCCCGAGCCGTCCAACCATGCCGCCTGCTACGGTGAGACCCCGTGGCCAGGTTCGTGTTCGTCACGGGTGGGGTCGTCTCCGCGCTCGGCAAGGGGATCGTCGCGGCGTCGCTCGGACGCCTGCTGAAGTCCCGCGGCCTCTCGGTCAGCGCGCAGAAATTCGACCCGTACCTGAACGTCGACCCGGGGACGATGAGCCCGTTCCAGCACGGCGAGGTCTTCGTCACCGAGGACGGCGCGGAGACCGACCTCGACATCGGCCACTACGAGCGCTTCATCGACGAGAACCTCTCGCGCAACGCGTCCCACACGGCCGGGGCGATCTGGGACACCGTCCTGCGCAAGGAGCGCAAGGGCGAGTTCCTGGGCGCGACGGTGCAGGTCATCCCGCACATCACGAACGAGATCAAGGCCCGAATCCGGCGCGCGGAGAAGGTCGCGCCCGCGGACGTCGTCATCTCGGAGATCGGCGGGACGGTGGGCGACATCGAGTCGCTCCCGTTCCTCGAGGCGATCCGCCAGTTCCGGCGCGAGGTGGGGCCCGAGAACGTGCTCTATCTGCACGTCACGCTCGTGCCGTTCATCCAGGCAGCGGGTGAGCTCAAGACCAAGCCGACCCAGCACTCGGTCAACGAGCTCCGCCGCATCGGAATCCACCCCGACATCGTCGTATGCCGCTCGACGGAGCCGCTCTCCGACGACATCCGGGACAAGATCGCCCTCTTCGCCGACGTCGACGCGCATGCGGTGATCGGCTGCCCCGACGTCCCCGACGTGTACTTCGTCCCCGAGGTGCTGCAGGCCGAGGGGCTGGACGGGCTCGTCTGCGGCAAGCTCGGGCTCGACTGCCAGGCCCGCCGAGCTCGGCGAGTGGCAGGAGCTCACCGATCGCAGCCGCGAGCTCGAAGGTGAGGTCGAGATCGCGCTCGTCGGCAAGTACGTCAAGCTCCACGACGCCTACCTCTCGGTCCACGAGGCGCTCAAGCATGCGGGCGTCCAGCACGGGATCCGCGTCCGGGTCCGCTGGGTCGACGCGGAGAACATGTCCTACGAGGAGGCCGCACGGGAGCTCGAGCAGGTGGACGGCGTCCTCGTCCCGGGTGGCTTCGGCGCGCGCGGCTGGGAGGGGAAGATCCTCGCCTGCCAGGTGGCTCGCGAGCGGGAGATCCCGTACCTGGGCCTATGCCTCGGCATGCATGTCGCGGTATCCGAGTTCGCGCGACACGTCTGCGGGCTCGAAGGAGCGAACTCCACCGAGATGGACCCCGAGACGCCGTTCCCCGTCATCGACCTCCTCCCCGAGCAGAAGGAGATCGAGGATCTCGGCGGCACGATGCGTCTCGGCGCCCAGGCAGTCGAGCTGGCCGACGGGACGCGCGCGCGGGAGGCCTACGGCGAGCCGGTGATCCACGAACGGCACCGGCACCGCTACGAGGTCAACAACGAGCTCCGCCCGCAGCTCGTCGAGGCCGGCCTCGTCGTCTCCGGCACGTTCCAGGAGGGACGCCTCGTGGAGATCGTGGAGCTCCCCGACCACCCGTGGTTCGTCGCGAGCCAGTTCCACCCGGAGTTCAAGTCGCGCCCGACGCGCTCTGCGCCTCTCTTTCGCGACTTCGTCGGTGCTGCGCTCGAGCGCGCGCACTCCCGCTCTGCAGTGCGGGCCGCAGCGACCTGAGCGCAGAGCGACCCAGCTTCGACGTCGCGGTCGCGATTCTTCGGCGCGGGAGCGACCTCTTGCTCGTGCACCAGGGGCCACCGGGCGAGGCCCCGCACTGGGCGCTCCCCGGAGGCCTCCTCGAAGACGGCGAGCTCGTCACCGAGGCGCTCGCGCGCGAGGTTCGCGAGGAGACCGGCGTCGACATCCGGGACATCGGGAGGCTTGCGTACATGGTGCACATCGACAGCCGTCGCCCTCCGCGCCTCCGGCGGAGCACGGGTGTCGAAGTCGGCTACCAGCTCACGGTGTGGACGTTCGAGATCGACGACTGGGAGGGGGAGATCGAGGCGCGCGATCCGGATGGAGTGGTTCACGACGCAGAGCTGGTGCCGCTCGAGGAGGCCATTGCAAGGCTCGACGAAGTCTGGTGGCAGTCGGTGACCGCTCGCTACCTGCGGGGAGCGCTCGAGCCCGGCTCCCTCGTCGTCCAGCGCTGGCATGCGGATGGCCGGGTCGAGGAGCTGTGAGCGAGGTCGCCGCGTACCATCGCGCCCTCGTCGAGCGGCTGCGGGCGCTGTTCGGGGAGGATCTCGTCGGTGTGTACGCGGGCGGGTCGTACGCCCTCGGTGGATACGACCCCCGTCGGAGCGACCTCGACGTGGCCGTCGTTTGTCGACGTCCACTCAGCTCGGACCAGAAGGCGGAGCTGGCTGCCGCCCTGCTGCACGAGGCACTGCCCGTGCCGGCGCGCGGGCTCGAGCTCGTCGTCTACACGCAGGCGACCGTCCGCAGCGGCACCGCCGACCCCGGCTACGAGCTGAACCTCAACACCGGCCGGGCCATGTCCTCCCTCCTCTCGACCTCCCCCGAAGGCGAGGATCACTGGTACGCGATCGACCGGGCAATCGTCCGTGAACACGGTCTCGTGCTCTTCGGACCGGCGCTGGTGGAGGTCTTCGCGCCGATCGCCCGCGATCTCCTGCTCGTGCGCGTGCTCGAGTCGTTGTGCTGGTATGCGGCCCACGAGGAGGCTGCCGGCGACGACGCCGTCCTGAACGCGTGTCGCGCGTGGCGCTTCGCGAGCGAAGGTCTCTGGTCGTCGAAGCCTGACGCCGGAGAGTGGGCGCGCGAGCGACTCGCGGACCCGAGTCTCGTCGCGGAGGCGCTGGCCGCGCGTGACGACGGTCGCCGACTCGACCGCACGGAGGTCTCCCGGTTCCTCGCGGAGACCCGCCGGTTGCTCGACGACCGTCCTTGACGCGGAGCGCGGAGAGCTTCTAGGTTGTAGGTATCTCGTGGCGTGCTGCACGTACGCCGGTCAACACGGTCGGAGGGGTTTCCGAGCGATGAGCGGTGGGAAGCGGGTGCCCAGGAGCACTGAGCCCTGCGGCAGACGAAGTCATCGAGCACGGAGAAAGGACGTGGGGGCATGAAGAGAGCAAGAGTGCGCGCCGGCGTAGCGCTTGTCGGTGCGCTCGCGCTGGTCGTCCTGCTTGGCGGTACGGGAGCGGGCACGGCCGGGACGTCGGCGACTGAGCAGAGCATCAAGCCGCCGAAGGTCGCGAACGCGAAGGCGATCAAGGCCAAGTACGGGGGGACGTCGATCACGTTCCTCGGTGACGGTCCCGTCGGGACCAGCCACACGCGCGACGTGAAGCTCGTCGCGCAGTTCTCGAAGGACACCGGCATCAAGGTCAAGCTCGTACCGCACCCCGTTGCCTCGGATGCCTCCTACGCCCAGCTGGCGCGAACGTTCTCGGCGAAGTCGTCGGCGTTCGACGTCGTCATGCTGGACGTCCTCTGGCCGGCCGCGTTCGCCCCGTACCTCGTCAACCTGAGGCCCGCCCTGGCGAAGGAGGCGAAGCAGCACTCCGCGGGCATCGTCAAGAACAACACGGTCAACGGGAAGCTCGTGGCGATGCCGTGGTTCGGCGACTTCGGGATCCTCTACTACCGCACCGACCTGCTCAGGAAGTACGGCTACTCGAAGCCGCCGACGACCTGGGCTCAGCTCGGCGCGATGGCGACGAAGATCCAGGAGGGCGAGCAGGCGTCGAACCCGAACTTCTACGGGTTCGTCTACCAGGGGAACGCCTACGAGGGCCTGACCTGCGACGCTCTCGAGTGGCTCGCCTCGAGCGGAGGCGGCCACTTCATCGACAACGGCAGGGCCACGATCGACAACCCGCAAGCCGTCGCGATGATGAACCTCCAGCGCGGTTGGGTGGGCAAGATCACGCCCCGCGGCGTGACGACCTACCAGGAGGGCGAGGCCGACCAGGCGTTCGGAGCCGGGAACGCCGCGTTCATGCGCAACTGGCCGTATGCCTACTCCAAGAGCCAGACCGGGCCGGTGAAGGGCAAGTTCGACGTGACCGTCCTACCGCACACCGGCAGGAACCCGTCGGTCGCCACGGTCGGCGGCTGGCAGCTCGGCGTATCGAGGTTCTCGAAGAACCAGGGAGCCGCGACCGAGCTCGTCCGCTACCTGACGAGCGCTCCCACCCAGCGGTTCAGCGCGATCTACAACGCCAACGTGCCGACGATCCCGTCAGTCGCCAGGGATCCGGCGGTCCGGAAGGTGAACCCGTACCTCAAGCCCGAGATCGCGAACGTGGCGCGCGTGACGCGCCCGAGCATCCTCGGCGCGAAGTACAACCAAGGCTCGCAGATCATCTACCAGGGCCTGAACCAGATCCTCAACGGCCAGGACGCGAAGAACGTCCTGCCTGGGGTCGAGCAGCGACTGAACCGACTCCTCCGCTAGGGGAACGGTCGGCGAAGGACTGGATGGGGGCCCACGGGCCCCCATCCCCCGAGGCGAGCACGAGACGATGACCGCGATCGAGGCGACACGCGAGCGCCGCCAACCGCCGAGACGGCGGCGGTCCACGCGGCTTCAGCGGAAGCAGACCCGCCTTGCCTGGCTGATGCTGCTGCCCGCGCTGGTGCTCGTCACCCTCGTCGCGCTCTACCCGCTCGGGCGGACCGTCTACGACAGCTTCACGAACCGCCAGTTCCTCGAAGGCCTGCAGCCGACCGAGTTCGTCGGGCTGCAGAACTACCGCGACCTCCTCGACGACACGGTCTTCCGGGACTCCATCGCCACGACCGTGAAGTTCACCGTGATCACGGTCTCGATCGAGCTCGTGCTCGGCATGATCATCGCCCTCGCGGTGAACTCCGGATTCCGGGGGCGGGGCGCCATGCGGGCGATGATGCTCATCCCGTGGGCGATCCCGACGGTCGTC
Source organism: uncultured Actinomycetes bacterium (assembly GCA_963750595.1). Taxonomy (GTDB): domain Bacteria; phylum Actinomycetota; class Thermoleophilia; order Gaiellales; family Gaiellaceae; genus GMQP-bins7. The sequence continues at coordinate 285,436 of CAVVRG010000007.1, forward strand.
GCGGCCCAGATGTGGAAGTGGATGCTCGACGACGTCTTCGGGGTCGTGAACGACGCCGCCGTCCGCCTCCACCTGGTCGACCACCCCGTCGCCTGGATCTCGGAATCGAGCACGGCACTCGCCTCGGTCTGCATCGTCGACATCTGGAAGACGACGCCGTTCGTCGCGCTTCTCCTGCTCGCGGGCCTCCAGGTCATTCCCCGCGAGCTGTACGAGGCGGCGGACGTCGACGGCTCGAGCAAGTGGAGTCAGTACTGGCGGATCACGCTCCCCCTGCTCCTGCCGACGGTGTTCGTGGTCCTCATCTTCAGGACGCTCGACGCGCTACGCGTCTTCGACGTCTTCTACGTCTTCTTCGGCTCGCGCCTCGACACGCAGACGATGGCCATCTACACCCAGAACACGATCGTCGCGGTCGGTGACGTGGGCTACGGCGCGGCGTTGAGCGTCGCCATCTTCCTGATCATCGGAATGTTCGTCGCGATCTACGCGACGCTCATGAGGCTGCGGGCGGAATGACGTCGGTCGCCGAGAGGGTCACGCGGACCGAGGCGCAGTCGCGTGTCCGTCGAGGTGCCGCCGCGCGTCGCCGCAAGCCACGTGCGGTACTCCGCCGCCTGCCGTTCTACCTGCTGATCGGCGTCATCTTCGTCTACGCCGTCTTTCCCTTCTACTGGGCCTTGAAGTCGGCGTTCACGGCCGAGAACGAGCTCTTCCGGACTCCGGCCGAGTACTTCCCCTCGAATCCCACGCTCGCGAACTTCCGCGCCGTCCTCGAGAGTGACCAGTTCCTGAAGGCGCTCCGTAACTCGACGATCGTCGCCGGGTCGGTCACGCTCGTCGTAGTCGTCGTCGGTGCCCTCGCCGGCTACGCCCTCGGCCGCTTCCAGTTCCGGGGCCGGTCGGCGACGCTCTATCTGATGCTCTCGATGACGATCTTCCCGCAAATCGCGATCCTGGGAGCCCTCTACACGATGATCAACCGGTTCGGGCTCTACGACAGCCTCGGCGCGCTCGTCTTCAGCTACATGGTGCTCGTGCTTCCCCTGACGGTCTGGATCATCACGACCTTCATGGCCGGCCTCCCGAAGGACCTCGAGGAGGCAGCGTACGTCGACGGGGCATCGCCGCTGCAGACGTTCTACCGGGTGATGCTGCCGCTCGTCGCGCCCGGGCTCGTCACCGCCGGCCTGCTGGCGTTCATCACCGCCTGGAACGAGTTCCTGTTCGCGCTCTCCTTCACGCAGACGCCGGACAAGTACACCGTCCCGGTCGCGATCACCAGCTTCACCGGGGAGACCGGGAGCGCTTTCGACAAGCCGTGGGGGCAGATCATGGCGGCGACGATCGTCGTCACCGTTCCGCTCGTCCTCCTCGTGCTCGTCCTCCAGCGGAGGATCCTCGCCGGGCTGACCGCCGGCGCCGTCAAGGGCTAGCGACTCGAGCGGGTCGAGCTCCGCGGCAGCGGCCGCGAAGCGGACGCCTTCAGGGGTCTTCCGTGCGTCAGGAGCCCGCGCGAGCGGTTTCCTGACTTGCGCACAACTCAGATCGCGAGGCCGGTGTCCGGGTCGAAGAAGTAGAGGCGGCTCGTGTCGACGGCGAGCTCGACCGGGCTCCCGTGCGCCGCGCGCGTGCGTGGGCTCACCCGGGCGACGAGGCGCGACGTACGCCGGGTCTTCCGTGCGCTCGGCTCGGATGCCTGAGCCGCATCGCTGTCAGGGTCGGCGTCGACCGGGACGACCCCCGCCGCCTCGACATCGAAGTAGACGAGCACGTCTGCCCCCAGCGACTCGCTCAAAGCACACTGGGTCTTGAGCCGACGGTCGGGCGGCGCCTCCGGGGCGACTCTCGCGTCCTCGATGTCCTCCGGCCGGATCCCGAGCAGGATCGTCCGTCCGACGTAGCCCTCGAGCGCAGGTCGGGCCGGGGGGATGCTCTCGTCCACGGCGAGCCGGTGGCCGCCGAAGCTCACCGCCAGCGACCCGTTCGAGCGTGCGAGCTCCGCCTCGACCATGTTGATCGACGGCGAGCCGATGAAGCTCGCCACGAAGTCGTTGACGGGCCGCTCGTACAGGCCCTCAGGGGTCGAGACCTGCTGCAGCCTGCCGTCGAGCATGACCGCCACGCGATCGCCCAGCGTCATCGCCTCGATCTGGTCGTGCGTGACGTAGATCGTCGTCACCCCGAGACGGCGCTGGATCTCGTGGATCTCGGTCCGCATCTGCACGCGGAGCTTCGCGTCGAGGTTCGAGAGGGGCTCGTCCATGAGGAACGCCTGCGGCTCGCGCACGAGCGCGCGCCCCATCGCGACCCGCTGGCGCTGCCCGCCGGAGAGCGCGCGGGGCTTGCGCCTGAGGAACTGGGCGATCTCCAGGGTCTCCGCCGCGTGCCGGACCCGCCGGCTGATCTCCTCCTTCGGAAGCTTGCGGTAGCGGAGGCCGAACGCGAGGTTCTGCTCGACCGTCATGTGCGGGTAGAGCGCGTAGTTCTGGAAGACCATCGCGATGTCGCGCTCCTTCGGCGACAGGTCGTTGACGACGCGGTCGCCGATCCGGATCTCCCCTTCGCTGATCTCCTCGAGCCCCGCGAGCATGCGCAGCGCGGTCGTCTTCCCGCACCCCGAGGGGCCGACGAGCACCATCAGCTCGCCGTCGTCGATCTCGAGATCGAGGTCCTCGACGGCCCAGGTGCCGTCGTCGTAGACCTTCGAGACCTTCTCGTAGACGATCCCGGCCATCTCGCTTCCCTCCGACACGAGTCTAGAGACTCCCTCATTATCCGGCCATGACCGGGAGCTGGTGGCGCGAGGGCGTTCTCTACCAGGTCTACCCCCGTTCCTTCGCGGACGGGAACGGCGACGGGATCGGCGACCTCGGCGGCCTCGTCGACAGGCTCGACTATCTCGAGTGGCTCGGCGTCGACGGGGTCTGGCTCAACCCGATCCACCCGTCGCCGAACGTGGACTGGGGCTACGACGTGTCCGACTACCTCTCGGTCCATCCCGACTTCGGCACGCTCGCGGACCTCGATCGTCTCGTCGAGGAGGCCGGGCGGCGCGGGATCCGGGTTCTCCTCGACCTCGTCCCGAACCACACATCCGACCGGCACCCCTGGTTTCGCTCACGACCGGAGCTGTACGTATGGTCGGACGAGATCCCGAACAACTGGCAGGCCATCTTCGGGGGAGGGCCGGCCTGGGAGCTCGACCCCGAGCGCGACCGCTTCTACCTGCACAACTTCGCACCCGAGCAGCCCGACCTCGACTGGTGGAGCCCCACGGTCCGCGCGGAGTTCGAGCGGATCGTCCGCTTCTGGCTCGACCGCGGTGTCGCGGGCTTCCGGATCGACGTCGCGCACGCGCTGATCCACGACCCGGCGCTGCGCGACGACCCGCCCGCGACGAGCGGGGACCACCCCCGTGACCGCGCAGCGGGCCTCCGCAGGGTGCACTCGATGAACCGCCCCGAGACGCACGACATCCTGCGTGCGTGGCGGCAGATCGCCGACTCGTACGAGCCGAGTCGCGTGCTCCTCGGCGAGGCGTACGTGCTCGACGTTCCGGCCTGGGCGCACTACTACGGCGCGGGCTCGGACGAGCTCAACCTCGCGTTCAACTTCGCGCTCGTCCACTCCGTTCTCGAGGCGGAGCAGCTCCGAGCCGTCGTCGCCGCGACCGAGGTCGCGCTTCCGGAGGGCGCGTGGCCTTGCTGGATCGGCTCCAACCACGACGCCGGACGGCTTGCGACCCGCTGGTGCGCCGGCGACGAGAAGCTTGCCCGGTGTGCCCTGCTCATGCTCGTGACGCTCCGCGGGACGCCGTGCCTGTACTACGGAGACGAGCTCGCGCTCGCCGACGGCCGGATTCCCGGCGAGCGCGTGCGCGACGTCGCCGAGCCGTCGCGCGATCCCTGCCGCACGCCGATGCCGTGGACCGCGGAAGGAGGGTGGGAAGACCCGTGGCTGCCGCTCACGGACACGGATCGCAACGTCGAGGACCAGCGCGCAGACCCCGGCTCGATGCTGCATCTCACCCGCGATCTCGTCGCTGCGCGCCGGCGCCTTCCCGACCTCCGTCACGGGGCGTACGCCGAGCTGCCCACGCCTGCCGGGGCGTGGGCCTGGCGGCGGGGCGGCGGTGTGGTGGTCGCGCTGAACCTCGGTGCACGGCGGGTCGAGATCGAGCAGGTCACCGGGACGATCGTGCTCTCGACCGACCGTGGTCGGGAGGGTGAGGAGGTTGCGGGCCGTCTCTTCCTCGACCCGGCACAGGGCGCGATCGTCGACTGCTCCCGAGGAGCCGCCGGCGGTAACGTGCCGGCGTGACATCCGCGCAGCAGCAGCTGACATCGCCGTTCGTCGACCTCTTCCTCGAGCTCTGCACGATCCCCAGCCCGTCCGGGAGCGAACGCGCCGTCGCCGACCGCGTCGGCGAGTTCCTGACCGAGCTCGGGCTCGAGTGGGACGAGGACGGGACGGCAGCGGAGCTCGACGGGACCGCCGGCAGCATCTACTGCCGTCTGCCCGCGACGAACGGCGGCGGCACGCCGATCTTCCTCTGCGCGCACACGGACACGGTTCCCCCGGAGGGACCGATCGAGCCGGTCGTCGGCGAGGACGGGATCGTGCGCAACGCGGCCGGGACCATCCTGGGCTCGGACAACAAGGCCGCGGTCGTCGTCATGCTCGAGGCGGCCCGCCGGATCCGGGCGGAGGAGAGGCCGCACGCCGGCGTCGAGCTCGTCTTCACGCCGCAGGAGGAGGTGTCGTTGCGCGGCGCCGCCGCGTTCGACCAGGCGCGGCTCGTGGCGAAGACGGGCTTCGTGTACGACCAGGGCGCCCCCATCGGGGAGATCGTCCTCGGCTCGCCGCACGGTCGGATCCTCGACTTCCGCTTCCACGGCCGGGCCGCGCACGCGGGGATGAACCCCGAGGACGGCCGCTCGGCGGTCGCAGCGGCCGCGCGGGCGATCGCCGACTTCCGCCTCGGGCGGATCGACGAGGAGACGAGCGCCAACGTCGGGGTCGTGTCGGGCGGCACGGCGCGCAACGTCGTGCCGGAGTGGTGCACGTTCCAGGCGGAGGTGCGGTCCCACGATGAGAGGAAGGCGACGGAGCTCGTGCGGGAGATGCTCGAGACGGCGGCGTTCGCCGCGAGCCTGGCCGACTGCGCGGTCGAGAGCGAGGTTCGACCGAGCTTCCCCGGATATCGCTTCCGCGAGAGCGACGGCGTCGTGCGGCTCGCGGCGGAAGCGCTCGCTGCGTGCGGCTTCACGCCCACCTACGCGCTGAGCGGGGGCGGCGCCGACGCGAACGTGTTCAACGCGCGAGGACTTACGTGCCTCAACCTTGCGAACGGGATGATGGAGATCCACACACCCGACGAGCACATCGCCGTGGCCGACCTCGAAGCAATGGTCGAGGTCACACTCGCGCTCCTGGACGCTGCGGCGAAGACAGGCTGACGTGGAGCACCGCAGGCTCGGGCCCGTCGTCGGGCTCGGCACGTGGGCCACGTTCGACTCGGACGCGCAGCTCGCGGGTGACGTCGTCACGGACGCTCTCGACGCGGGAACGACGCTCTTCGACTCGTCGCCGATGTACGGGGGCGCAGAGCGGTCGCTCGGAGAGGCGCTCCGCGCGAGGCGCGACGAGGCGACCGTGGCGACGAAGATCTGGGCGCGGCGCGTGGACGAGGGAAAGCGCCAGCTCGAACGGCAGCTCGGCTTCTTCGGTCGCGTCGACGTCGAGCAGGTGCACAACCTCGTCTCGTGGGAGGAGCACCTGCCCTGGCTAGAGCACGAGCGGGAGGAAGGGCGCATCCGCCTCCTCGGCGTGACGCACCACTCCTTTTCGGCCTTCGAGGAGCTCGAGCGGGCGCTCCGAACCGGCCGCTTCGACACCCTCCAGGTGCCGCTCAACCCGCTCGAGCGCGAGTGCGAGCGACGCCTGCTCCCGCTCGCAGCGGAGCTGGGGATCGCCGTCGTCGTCATGCGCCCGCTCGGCGGAGCGCGGTCGAGGCTCGTCCGGGCGACGCCCCCGTCCGACGCGCTCGAGCCGCTCCGCCCCTTCGGCGTCGAGACGTGGGCGCAGGCGCTCCTCGAATGGGCGCTGTCCGACCTGCGCGTCGACGTTGTCATTCCCGCGACGTCGAAACCCGCGCGCGTCGCCGAGAATGCACAGGCGGGCGAGCGCCCATGGCTGCCGGAGGCCGAGCGCGCGCTCGTCGAGCGGCTCGCGCGCGGCTAGCCGAGGCTGATCGAGCCGTCGTCGCCGAGCGTCCAGTGCGGGTTGTGGGCGACCTCCCACGGGTGGCCGTCGGGATCGACGAAGACACCCGAATAGCCTCCCCAGAACGTCTCCGTGCCCTGCCGTCCGATCGTCGCGCCCGCCTCGCGCGCCTCGGCGAGCACGGCGTCGACCTCGGCAGGCGAGCGAACGTTGTGGGCGAGCGTGATCCCGCCCCAACCGCCCGTGTCCGTCACGCAGCTGTCCTCCGCGAGCCGTGGTCGATCCCAGAGCGCGACGACCGTGCCACCTGCCTGGAAGAAGACCACGTCGTCCTCGGCCTGCGCTCCCGTGATCCAGCCGAGGCGCTCGTAGAAGCCGCGGGAGCGCGCGAGGTCGGCGACGCCGAGCGTGACGAGGCTGACGCGTTGCTCCACCGGGCTCAGCTGACCTCGGCGACGAGGTCGAGTGTCGAGATCTCGCCCGACTCGAGCACGCGCCAGACGGCGGCCATCGAGTCCTGGTAGCTGGGCATGGCGCGTGCCGCCTCGATCTGCTCGCGGTTCCGCCAGCCCTCGACGAGGCTGACGAAGCGGCGCGGGTCGTCGTGGTCGCGCAGGAGCATGAACTTCACCCCGGGGAAGTCCAGCGAGAGGTTGTCGACGCTCTCCTGCCAGCGCCGCGCGAACTCCTCCTCCCGGCCGTCCTTCACGATCCACACGCCAGAGGTGTACACGGCTCCTCCTCTCGGGATACTCGGCATGCATACCACTTCCCGGAAGCCGGTACAGTCCTCGCGCGATGCGGATCGGTGTCGCCAAGGAGATCAAGCCCCAGGAATACCGCGTCGCGTTGACCCCCGCCGGCGCACGCGAGCTCGTCCAGCGCGGCCACGAGGTGAACGTCGAGGCGGGAGCAGGGGCGGGGAGCGCATTCTCGGACGACGCGTACGAGCGCGTGGGCGCCGTGATCGCGTCAGTGGACGACGTCTGGGAGCGGGCAGAGCTCCTGCTCAAGGTGAAGGAGCCGATCGCTCCCGAGTACCCCCGGCTCCGCGAAGGGTTGACGCTCTTCACGTATCTCCACATCGCCGCCGACGAGCCGCTGACACGCGCGCTCGTCGAGTCGGGGATCACGGCGATCGCCTACGAGACGGTCGAGACCGAGCGTGGCGCGCTACCGTTGCTCGCGCCGATGAGCGAGATCGCCGGGCGGCTCGCGCCCCAGGCAGGCGCGCACTACCTCGAGAAGCCGAAGGGGGGTCGCGGAATCCTGCTCGGCGGCGTCGCCGGCGTCACGCCGGGGAAGGTCGTCGTGATCGGAGGTGGGATCGTCGGCTACAACGCCGCTGTCATCGCGATCGGCATGGGGGCACAGGTGACGATCCTCGAGCGCTCGGTCGACCGCATGCGCTACCTCGAGCAGATCCTCAGCGGGCGCGTGACGCTCCTCATGTCCTCGAGCCTCCAGGTCGAAGAGTCGATCAAGGACGCCGACCTCGTCATCGGGGCGGTGCTCATTCCGGGCGCCCTCGCCCCGAAGCTCGTCACGCGCGAGATGCTCGGTGCGATGAAGGACGCCTCCGTCCTCGTCGACGTGGCGATCGACCAGGGTGGCTGCGCCGAGACCTCGCGTCCCACGACGCACGACGAGCCCGTCTACACGGTCGAGGGCGTCGTCCACTACTGCGTCGCGAACATGCCCGGCGCCGTCCCGATCACGTCGACGCGGGCGCTCACGAACGTCACGCTCCCCTACGTCGAGGAGATCGCCGAGCACGGGGTGCTCGCGGCCATCCGCCGCGACCTCGAGCTCGCCGAGGGCGTGAACGTCATGGGCGGGCGGATCACGTACGAGGCCGTCGCCGAGGCCCACGGGCTCGACTACACGCCGCTCGACGACGCGCTCGCCGCCGGCGTCGCGTAGCCGCTAGCGACGTGCGGGCCGCCAGGCTGGCGCCACGGCGTACTGCACGAACGGGTGGTTGCCTCCGCCGTCCGAGTGCATCAGGCGGATCGACGTGCCGCTCGCGTAGGCGATCCGGCGCCCGTCGGGCGACCACGCAGGGTAGGAGCTGCTGTCGCTGTCGTCAGCGAGCCTACGCAGCCTCCTGCCGTCGACGTCGACGACCAGCATCTCGCTGCCGATGCGGCGGGTGAGACGAAGGAAGGCGATCCGCGTGCCCTCGGGAGACCAGGCCGCGTGGAGGCCGCCTCCCCCGGGCGCGCCGGGCACGTGGGCGAGGCGGCGCTTTCCCGAGCCGTCCGGGCGCATGACGGAGATCGCGTAGCCGCACTTGCCTGCGACGCACACGTAGGGCTGGAACATGATCCGGCGGCCGTCGGGGGACCACCACGGGAACGACTCCTCGCGACCGTGCGTGAGCCTGCGCAGGCCCGTGCCGTCGGCGCGGATCGTGTAGACGTGCGCGGAGTTCGTGTTCGCGCTCGTGAAGGCGATCGTCGATCCCCGGGGCGACCAGGACGGTAGGACTGTCGCCGGCACGGCTCTCGTCAGCACTCGAGGGCGTCCTCCCGACACGTCGAGGACGTAGACGTGGATACCGCCTCCGGTCGCCGCTGAATAGGCGACATGCCTTCCGTCGGGCGCCCAGGTGATGCCGCCGAGCAACGGGCGCGCTGGGAGCCGCCGAAGATGGGAGCCGTCCGCGTCGACGACGTGCAACACGCCGGAGCTCGTGAACGCGATTCGACGGCCGTCGGGCGACCATGCGTACGTCCCGACGTTCCTTGCTCTGCGGAGCGGCTTCTGGACGAGCCCGGTGCTGGTCAGGGAGAGCGTGCCGGTGAGGGTGCTGACGAATGAGAGCGTTGCCGGCGCGGACGGGGCGGACGGCGCACCCGCCGCCGACCCGGCGACGACCGTGGCGACGGTGCAAGCAAGCGATCCGATGGCGCGACCCGCCACGCGCGGATCCCTATGCGGCGCCGCGCTTCGCCTTGCGGAAGAGCCGGCCCTGGCCGGTCCCGTCGCCGGAGGGCGTCTCCGGCTTGTCCGGCTTGTCCGGCTTGTCCGGCGTCCGCTTGGTCGGGAAGAGCCTGATGACCGTGTACGTCACGAGCGCGGCGAGGCCGACGATCGCAGTGATGTACACGGCGAGCAGGATGAGACCGATGAGCTCGTCCAAGGCCGCCGTAGAATAGCGGCGTGTTCGACCCGCCACTCACGCACGCCCGGACGGCCCCCCGCTGATGCCGCGCGCGTGCGTGATCGTCCTCGACGCGGTCGGGGCCGGCGAGTTGCCCGACGCCGGCTACTACGGGGACGAGGGCTCCAACACGCTCGGCAACGTCGCCCGCGCCGTCGGCGGGCTCGACCTGCCGAACCTGGAGGCGCTCGGCCTGGGGAACGTCATGCCGCTCGAGGGGTGCCCGCCACAGCCCGGGGCCCCCGCCGTCGCGGGGCGCCTCCTCGAGCGCTCGAAGGGGAAGGACACGACGACGGGCCACTGGGAGCTGATGGGCGTCCTCACGCCGACCGCGTTCCCGACCTACCCCCACGGCTTCCCGGACGACGTCGTGGACCCGTTCATGAACCGAACGGGGCGCGGGGTGATCGGCAACAGGCCGGCCTCGGGCACGGAGATCATCCAGGAGCTCGGGGAGGAGCACCAGAAGACCGGGAAATGGATCGTGTACACGTCGTCCGACTCCGTCTTCCAGATCGCCGCGCACGAGGAGACGATCCCCCTCGAGGAGCTGTACGAGGGGTGCCGCGTCGCGCGCGAGATCCTCACCGGTCGCCACGCGGTCGGGCGAGTGATCGCGCGGCCGTTCCGTGGCGAGCCGGGGCACTACGAGCGGACGCCCAACCGGCACGACTTCTCGCTGGAGCCGGGTCGGCCGAACTACCTGACGGGCGTGCGCGAGGCCGGCTCGACGGTCTACGGGGTGGGCAAGATCGGGGACATCTTCGCGGGCTGCGACATCGACGAGTCCCACCCGACGAAGTCGAACGTGGAAGGGATCAACACCACCGTCGACCTCCTCCAGCGCATCGACTCCGGCCTCGTCTTCGTCAACCTCGTCGAGACCGACATGCTCTGGGGCCATCGGAACGATCCCGAGAACTTCCACCGCTGCCTCCAGGACTTCGACCGGCGGCTCTCCGACATCCTCGAGGCGCTCCAGTCGGGTGACCTGCTCGTGCTCACGTCGGACCACGGCTGCGACCCGACGACGCCGTCGACCGACCACTCGCGCGAGCACGCACTTCTTCTCGCCTATGCGGCGGGCCGCAACGCCGCCGGCCGGATCCACGAGGAGGGCGAGTTCGCCGACGTGGGGGCGACCGTGAACGCGTGGCTCGGGGGCAAGCAGCCGGGGCGCAAGCTGCCAGGCCGCGCCATCGAGCTGTGATCGACGACCCGGCCCACGTCCGGGAGCAGTACGCGACCGAGGCCCCGCTGGCGGCACGCAAGGGGATCTACACGGAGGTGACGGGTCCGGACCCGCGGCAGATCGTGTTCGAGGCAGTGGCGGAGGTCCATCCCCGGGCGGTGCTCGAGGTTGGCTGCGGCGAAGGTGAGCTCGCCGAGCGGATACGCGTCGAGCTCGGGGTCGACCTCGTCGCGATCGACCAGTCCGAGAGGATGGTCGAGCTCACGCGAGCTCGGGGCATCGACGCTCGCGTCGGGAACGTGCAGGATCTGCCTTTCGAGGACGGTCTCTTCGACGCCACGATCGCGGCATGGATGCTCTACCACGTGCAGGAACTCGACCGGGCCGTCGCCGAGCTCGCGCGCACGCTCCGACCCGGCGGGCGGCTGGTCGCCGCAACGAACGCGTCCGACCACCTGCGGGAGATGCTGCTGCTCGGCGGTATCGAACGGTTCGACTTCTCATTCCGGGCCGAAAACGGCGCCGAGATCCTCGGCCGCCACTTCGCGCACGTCGAGACGCGGGATGCGAGCGGCACCGTCACCTTCCGGGACGCCGAGCAGATCCGGACCTACCTCGGCTCGTCGCCGCGGCTCTCCGCGGGCGTCGAGCGCGTAGCCGAGCTCGACGAGCCACTGGTGGCGCGCAAGCGGGCGGTCGTCTTTGTCGCGGAGAAGGCGGCATGATCCGCGTCCCCGAGCTCATCGAGCGCAAGCGGGACGGCGGCGAGCTCACGGACGAGGAGATCTCCGAGCTCGTCCTCGGGTACACGCGAGGCGACGTGCCCGACTACCAGATGGCCGCGTGGTGCATGGCCGTCTACTTCCGGGGGCTGAACGGGCGCGAGACGCACGCGCTGACGGACGCGATGATCCGCTCCGGGGACACGCTCGACCTCGGCGCCGCGCTCGGGCGACGGGTCGTCGACAAGCACTCGACGGGGGGCGTGGGGGACAAGACGTCCCTGGCGGTCGGCCCGATCGTCGCGGCTTGCGGCGTGCCCGTGGGGAAGATGTCGGGTCGCGGGCTCGGCCACACCGGAGGGACGCTCGACAAGCTCGAGTCCATCCCCGGCTACCGCGTCGAGCTGACGACCGAGGAGTTCGTCTCCCAGGTGCGCGAGATCGGCCTCGCGATCGTGGGGCAGACGGCCGACCTCGTGCCGGCGGACAAGAAGCTCTACGCGCTCCGGGACGTGACCGGGACGGTCGACATCGTCCCGCTCATCGCGTCGTCGATCATGTCGAAGAAGCTGGCCGGCGGGGCCGACGCCATCGTCCTCGACGTCAAGGTCGGCGACGGGGCGTTCATGAAGACCCTCGACGACGCGCGGATCCTCGCGGAGCAGATGGTCGATCTCGGGCAGAGGGCCGACCGGGAGGTGGTCTGCCTCCTGACGGACATGGACCAGCCGCTCGGGTACGCCGTCGGCCACGCCCTCGAGGTACGCGAGGCGGTGGCCACCATCTCGGGCCACGGCCCCCCGGACTTCGACGAACTCGTGGTCGACGCATGCGCCCGGCTCCTCGCCCTCTCGGACCTGGAGATCGACGAGCACGAAGGGCGCCTGCGCGCGCAGCACGCGCAGGCGGACGGCTCGGCACGGCAGGCCTACGAGCGCTGGATCCGGGCGCAGGGCGGGGATCCAGACCTCGCGGCGCTCCCCGCTGCGCCGGTCGTGAAGGAGGTGAGCGCGACCCGGGACGGGGTCGTCGCCCGCCTTCGCGCCCATCAGGTGGGCGTCGCGGCCCTCGAGCTCGGCGGAGGGCGCCGGACCAAGGACGACACGATCGACCACGCGGTCGGCGTGGTGCTCCACGTGAAGCGCGGGCAGAAGGTCTCCCGCGGCCAGCTGCTCGCCGACGTCCACGCGCGCGACGAGGAGTCCGCCGGGCGCGGCGTCGTCTCCGTGCTGGACGCGTACGAGATCGGCGACGACGCGCCACGGGAGCACGGGATCCTGCTCGACGTGATCTCGTCGTCGTGAGGACGCGAGCGCCACGGCCGCGCGAGCGGGCTTCTGCCCTCCGGAGCTGACGGTTGCCGGAGCTGCCGGAGGTAGAGACGATCCGGGCGCAGCTCGCCCCCCGGCTCGAGGGTCGAGTCCTGTCGCGCGTCGAGATCCTCGATCCGCGGTTGACGCGCCCGCACGACCTCTTCGAGGTGGTCGAGGAGCTCGAGGGCGATCGCGTCGTATCGGTCGGGCGGCGCGGCAAGTACCTCGTGCTGCGCCTCGCCAGCGGCCTCGCCCTGCTCGTCCATCTCCGGATGACCGGGAGCTTCGGCTTCGAGCCCGCGAGCCACGAGCGTGCGGTGGTCGAGCTCGACGACGGTACGCGGCTCGTCTACCGCGACGTCCGGAGGTTCGGGACGTGGCTCGTGCTCGAGGACGCGGAGCTCGACCCGTACCTGTCCGCGAAGAACGGGCCCGAGCCGCTCGGGGAGCGTTTCACCGCGGGCTGGCTCCGCTCGCGCCTTGCGGTGCGGAGCGCGCCCGTCAAGGCCGTCCTCCTCGACCAGCGCGTCGTGGCCGGGCTCGGGAACATCTACGCGGACGAGGCGCTCTGGCGAGCGCGCGTGAGCCCGCTCCGGCCCGCGAACGAGCTCGAGGCCGACGAGGTCGGCCGCGTGCACCGCGCGATCCGGGCGGCGCTCCGCACCGGCATCGAGCGGCAGGGCTCGACCCTCCGCGACTACGCCACGCCGGAGGGGACGTCGGGGACGATGCAGGACGAGTTCCGCGTGTACGGCCAGGGCGGCGAGCCGTGCCCGCGCTGCGGCACGCAGATTGCGAAAACACGCGTCGGAGGTCGCGGCACCTGGTACTGCCCGCGCTGCCAGCCGGTGCCCCGGGACGCGCTGGATGGTTGAGGGCACGAGATCGCGCATCCGGATGCGCGAGATCGTGGCATCGATCATCTAGCCTCGACGCGATGGGCGAACCTCCCGGTCACGCGTTCACGGCGGTGGACGAGCAGGACGACCCCGCCGCCTGGATCGAGGTCCTGGATCGCGTGCGCCGGGAGCCGTCGTACGCGGCCTACAAGCGGCGCGTTGCCGAGCTGCTCGAGCCGGCGAAGGGCGGCAGGTACCTCGAGGTGGGGACGGGGACCGGGGCGGACGCTCTCGAGCTCGAGGAGCGATTCGACGTGCGGGTGGCCGGTGTGGACGTGTCGAGCGCGATGGTCGAGGAGGCACGGCGGCGAGGCCTGGGCGACGTCCGGGTCGCGAGCGCGGAGGCGCTTCCCTTCGAGGACGCGAGCTTCGACGGCTGCTGGGCGGACCGCGTGCTCCAGCACCTGGCCGATCCGGAGGCGGCGATCGCCGAGATGCTCCGCGTGACGCGAACGGGCGGCCGCGTGGTCGTGGCGGACCCCGACTACGACACGCAGGTGGTGGACGTCGTCGACCAGAGGCTCGCCCGAGCGGTGCTGCGCTTTCGCGCGGATCACCTCCTCCGGCACGGGACGCTCGCACATCGCCTGGGAGGCGTCTTCGGGCGGGCCGGGCTCGGGGACGTCGTCGTGGAGGCGGTCCCGGTGGTGCTGCGCGACCCGGCCGCTCTCGACAGCGCCATGGGCCTCCGGACCTGGGCCGCGACGGCACACGAGCGCGGGTTCCTGCGTGGGGACGAGGTGGAGGCGTGGGAACGGGGGATCGACGACGCCGTCGCCGGCGGGTACTTCCTCTACTCGTTCTCCGTCTTCCTCACCGCAGGCTCGAGGCCGTAGCGGCTTCCGGCTGCTCGCCGGCACGCGACGCCACCGCGACGCGCTGCGGCGCCGGGGTGACGTCGGGTCGTCCGGGCGCGATCGACGGCGTCGTCCGCCGCGCGCGCCGCTGCTTCCGCAACCGCTCGGCTGCGACGTAGCTCCCGAGGACGAAGACGAGCGCGGCGGCCTGCGCGAGGAGACCCTGCCTGGTCGGGAAGATGCCGAGCCAGAGCCCCGCCCAGTACGGGAGCTGCAGGCCCTCGATCGGAGTCACGCCGACCCAGCCGACCTTCTGCAGCGTCTGCACGGTCGTCCCGACCATCACCACGAGCACCCACGTGATCAGCAGCCCCGTCGCGATCAGCATCTTCTTGTGGGGGAGCTTCCGCTCGAGCGTGATCACGAGGACGAACATGGCGATGACACCCGCCAGGCCGAGCGCGACGCCCTGGAGGACGGTCAGCGCGCCCGCCTCGAGCGTCATGGCCTGCAGGAAGAGGACGGTCTCGAACCCCTCCCGGTACACGCTCGAGAAGCCGAGGAGGACGACGCCCACGACCTGCGCGGCGCGAGCGAGAGGCCGGCCCGCGAGGACGCGCCGCTTCCGCGGTGAGGTCCTGGAGGTTCTCCTGCCAGTAGACCCGGTGGTAGAACCAGTTGAGGATCAGCAGGAGCACGCCGATCGCGACGAGCGAGACGATCGCCTCGAGCTTCTCGCCGTATGCCGCGAGCGACGCGAGCACGGTCTGCGCCACGACCCACGTCACCGCGCTTGCGACGAGCGCCAGCCCGACTCCCGCGAGGAGCGGCCGCCGGAAGTGCCGCTGACTCCCGACGAGGCTCGCCATGAGCGCAGCGAGGATGAGGACCGCCTCCAGGCCTTCGCGGAAGACGATGACGGCGGCGTTCGTGCCGACCGAGAGCCGCGACTGCGGGCCGCTGCCGATTCGCTCCTCGGCGCGCGCGAGGGCGTCGGCGAGCGCCGCGCGCGTCGCCCCGATCTCTCCGTCGGCGCGCCTGCCGAGCAGCTGGGCCAGCCCGTCGACCCCTCCGCCTCCGTACCAGAAGTAGCCCTCGACCTCCTGGAAGAGGGACGGGGCGAGCCCTCGCAGTCGCTGCTCCGGGCCCAGTTCGAACACGCCGTACGCCTCGAGTCGCGCGGACTCCGCCTGCGTCCAGTCCCCGGCCGCCGCCGCTGCCTGGAGGCGGTCGAGGGTGGCGGCGATGACGTCGAAGTCGGCGGTCTCGGCGGCTTCCTTCCACTCCGGCGGGTAGAGCGCGGCAACGAGTGCGAGCGCCTCCTCGGTGATCGCGCTCACGTCCCCGGGCGCGGCCACGGCATCGCCGCGCGCGGCGTCGGCGAGCGTCCCGCCGAGCTGGTCGAGCGCCTCTCCGAGCCGCCGGGCGGATGCGGCGTCGCGCGCGATCAACGCCGCCTCGACGTCGTGGAACGCCGATGCAGCTCCGTCACGGAAGGTGATGGCCTCCTGGATCTCGAAGTCCAGCGTCACCCTTCCGTCCTTCACGCCGCGGCCGTACTCGATCGGGACGAGGCGCAGGAAGCGGTCGAGCTGCCCGGCTCGCCGCACGAGCTCCGCCTCCGAGAGCGGCGCGGCACTCCCGGACGAGAAGCCAGCTTCGTGCGGCCGCCACGTCACCGGTTGCCGCGGCTCTCACCGCCTCGTCGAGCGACGCCCGGAGGGTCGTCGTCCACACGACGCTCCTGGCCGCTGCGAGAGCGGGCTCGTCTCCGCGTGCTGCCGCGGCGTCGGCGACGGCGAGCGCGGCGCGCGCCGCGCGGAGATCCCGGGCGCGCCGGGCGAGCACGACCTCCGCCGCGTCGCGCGCCACGCTCACCTGCGCGCGGGCGTCGGCGGCGTCGCCGAGAACGAGGGCTGCCTGCGCGTCGGACAGGGCGAGCTGGACGTCGCCGGAGGCCTGCCACGGATCCGGGCCGCTCGCGGAGGCCGGAGCGGCGAGCACGAGGCCCGCCGCCACGACCGCCGCGAAGGCTCGAACGGTCACTACTGGGCGATCTCCACCTGCCGGGCAGCAGCATGCGTGACCTGCCCGGCGATCGCCGTCGCCCGCTCCTGTGCCGAGCGGCCGAGAGAGTCGGCCTGCTCCGGCGTGAAGCGGCGCCCGACCTTCTCCTGCTTCCTGAGCTTGGAGACGAAGCTCCAGAGGCTGTCGAGCTCCCGCTTCGTCTGTGCCGCCTGCTGGGGATCGACCCTCGCAATCGCCGGCTGGATCCCCGCGTAGATGACGCGGAGCCCGCCGAGGATGTCGCCGATGTCGGAGAGCCGTGAGACGACGTTGAACGCATCACCCTGCGCGCGGTCGCCGAGGACGAAGCGCGAGACCTTCCACGGGCCGAAGTACTCGCTCATCGTCGGCACCATCACGACGACGGCGGTGAAGGCATCGGAAGCGGTCGGCTTCCACGCACGTGCCGCGCGGTCGAGCTTGCGTGCATAGAGCACGAACGCGTCCGCAGCGGCCTTGAAGACGGCGGCGGCGGGGAGTACCCGCCGAACTGGATCCTGTCGTCGCCGTCGAGGTCGGCCTTGACGCCCCTCGCGGTGAACTCGGGACGCGTGCCCCAGAGCATCCCTTCGGTCAGGTTGAAGAGGTTCCCCGGCTTCCTCAGGACGCGCCGTCCGCGAGCTTCAGGTCGAACGGAACGGCGCTCGCAGGATCCTCCTTCGCGCTCGAGCCCGCATCGAGGATCACGTCGTACACGGCGAGCGACGGCGTGCCCGCGACGACGCCTTCCACGCGCTCGTAGTACGGGTTGCCCTCGATCCAGAGGGCCTTGGAGCGGGTGAGGAGCCGCCGGATCTCGGCAGGTCTCGCCTGCCACAGGGCGGCGTGGTCGAAGCCCTCCGCCCTGGCGAGCGCGAAGTAGCGGTTCGCCTGTCGGCGGAAGTCGAGGGTGAAGCTTTCCAGCTCGGAAGTTTGCTGCAGGAGGTAGGTCTTGGTCGGTGCGAGCTTCAGGCCGGGCGCCGTGGCCGACGGAGCAGCCGCTCCGGTTCCGGCGCCGGCGGTGACGGCCAGCGCCGCCACGAGGCGGCAACGATCGCTCGGCCGCCACCGGCGGTGTCCGGAGGTGACATGGCGGGTGAGGATAATCGACCAGCGCCGCGTTGTAAGGGTTGCCTTACATGCTCCTCCGCGGACGGCATCGACGGGGGCCCAGCCTAGACTTGCCGCGTGGGGCGGACGTACAAGACGGAAGCCGTCGTGCTCCGGTCGTTCCGGTTCGGCGAGGCCGACCGGGTCCTCCATCTGTACACCCACGACCGCGGGACGGGTGGGAGCCGTCGCGAAGGGAGTTCGCAAGACGAAGTCCCGTTTCGGGGCTCGTCTCGAGCCGCTGTCGCACGTCGAGCTCCTGCTCCACCAGGGCTCGGGGGAGCTGCACACGGTCACGGGAGCGTCGCTCCTCGACCCGCATCGCCCGGCCCGCGAGGATCCCTACCGCCTCTCCGTCGCCCTCGTGGGCGCGGAGGCGATGCTGCGCCTCTTCGTCGAGGAGGAGCGGAACGAGCGCGCCTTCGAGGCTCTCGCGCGGTTCCTGGCCACGGTGGACGGAATCCCTGCCGGGACGAGCGGGCGCGCCGCGCTCGACCCGCTGGCGCTCGCGTTCCAGCTCAAGCTCCTCTGGCTCTCCGGCTACGTCCCGCACCTCGGGAGCTGCGTCGAGTGCGAGCGCGCCGAGGCGCTCGTCGGGTACCTCCCGCGCGCAGGCGGCGCCGTCTGCCCGGACTGCGCGCCCGCCGAGACGGTGCTGCTCACACCCGAGGGATTCCGGGGCATCCACATCCTCCTCCGGAGCCCGCTCGCCGCTGCGCACGGGCTCGGACTGGGGGAGCGCGCAGCCCGCGACGTGCTCGCCGTCGTCGTCGCCGCGTACGAGTTCCACGGCGGGTTCCGGTTGAAGACGCTCTCGGCGTGAGACGCGACCTCGGCGACGGGTACGAGCTCGACGACGATCCCGCGCGGATCGACCGCGTCGCGGTCCACGCCTATCTCACGCGGTCGTACTGGGCTGAGGGACGCTCGCGTGAGGTGCAGGACGCCCTCGTCGACGGAGCGCAGCGCGTCGTCGGCGTGTACCACGACGGCCGGCAGGTCGGCTTCTCGCGCACGCTCTCCGACGGGTACACGCAGTCCT
The DNA here is from genome assembly GCA_963750595.1 of uncultured Actinomycetes bacterium. GTDB lineage: Bacteria > Actinomycetota > Thermoleophilia > Gaiellales > Gaiellaceae > GMQP-bins7. The sequence goes on from CAVVRG010000007.1 coordinate 303,951, forward strand.
ACCTCGCCGACGTCTACGTACTCGAGGAGCACCGCGGCCGCGGGCTCGGCGTGGAGCTCGTCCGCTTCACGGTCGACGAGGGCCCGTTCGCGCGGACGAAGTGGTTCCTCCAGACGCGCGACGCGCACGACCTCTACCGGAAGTTCGGCTTCGGAGAGCCGGGTGACAACGTGCTCGACCGCCGAAGCCGCTCCTAGTCCGGCTTCGGCGTCGTCCACTCCTGCGCGAGCCTGTCGAGGACGAGGGCGCGCGCGCCCGAGATCGGGATCCGCTCCTGCGCGAGGGAATCGCGGTCCCGGATCGTGACGGTGTCGTCCTCGAGCGTCTGCTCGTCGGTCGTGAGCGCGTACGGCGTGCCGATCTCGTCCTGGCGCCGGTAGCGCCTGCCGATCTGGCCAGAGTCGTCGTACTCCGCCACGACCGCGCGCCGGAGCTCCTCGTAGAGCGCGCGCGCCTTCGAGGCGATGTCTTCGTTGCGGGGGATGAGCGGGAGGACCGCGACCTTCACCGGGGCGAGCTGCGGATGAAGCCGCAGCACCGTGCGCTCGCGCTCGGCGACGACCTCTTCGTCGTAGGCGTCGATCATGAACGCGAGCATCGACCGGTTCACTCCCAGGGCCGGCTCGACGACGTGCGGCGTGTAGCGCTCGTCGCCGTCGACCCACTCCAGCTTCGTGCCGGAGCCCTCCGTGTGGGAGCGAAGGTCGAAGTCGCCCCGGTAGGCAACGCCCTCGAGCTCCGACCAGCCGATCGGGAAGAGGTATTCGAGGTCGCTCGTCATCGTCGAGTAGTGGCTGAGCTCGTCGGCCCCGTGCTCGCGCACCCGGAGGTGGCTCTCCCGGAGGCCGAACCGGCGGTGCCAGGCGACGCGCTCGTCGACCCAGAACCGGAACCACTGCTCGGCCTCGGCGGGCGGTACGAAGAACTCCATCTCCATCTGCTCGAACTCGAGCGTGCGGAAGATGAAGTTGCCGGGCGTGATCTCGTTCCGGAACGCCTTCCCGATCTGGGCGATCCCGAACGGCGGCTTGCGACGCGCGATCTGGGCGACGTTCTTGAAGTTGACGAAGATCCCCTGTGCCGTCTCCGGGCGGAGGTAGGCGTTCTGGCCCGTCTCCTCGAGCGGCCCGATCCGTGTCTCGAACATGAGGTTGAACTGGCGCGGCTCGGTGAGGTCGCACTTCTCGGTCTCGCCGGGATGCTTGCTCGGCCTCGCGCCGCACTCCGCCTGGTCGAGCTGGTCCGCGCGGTAGCGCCGCTTGCAGAAGCGGCAGTCGACGAGCGGGTCCGAGAAGCCCTCGACGTGCCCGGAGACCTCCCAGATGCGCGGGTGGAGGATGATGGACGAGTCGAGCGCGACGATGTCGTCGCGCTCGCGCACCATTGCCTCGAGCCAGCGCGCCTTGACGTTCTCCTTGAGGAGCACCCCGTAGTGCCCGTAGTCGTAGGAGGAGCCCAGCCCACCGTAGATCTCCGAGGACGGGAACACGAACCCGCGCCGGCGTGCGAGTGAGACGATCTTGTCCATCGTGACCGTGTCGGCCATCCGCGAGACGTTACTCGACCGCATTGCGGCGCTAGCCTGCCGCGGATGAGCGCCCAGCCCGAGCATCCGCCGGTCGAGCTCCACATCGTCTCGGACGCGACGGGCGAGACGGCGGCGCGCCTCGTCCTCGCCCTCGAAGCCCAGTTCCCGGACCAGGAGTTCGTCGAGGTCCGACACCCCCGCGTCGAGAACGCCGAGGATCTGCTCATCGCGGTCCAGCAGGCGCGCGGGCGACCTGCCGTGATGGTCTACACGCTCGTCGAGCCCGGGCTCCGCGACGCGATGCGCCAGCTGTGCCGACGCGCCCGCGTCCACTACTGCGACCTCCTCGGCCACCCCATCGACTCCATCTCGCGCGTCGCGGGGGTCGCGGCGAGGATGACGCCCGGCGTGCGGGCGCCGCTCGACGCCCAGTACTTCAAGCGCATCGAGGCGATCGAGTTCGCCGTCAAGTACGACGACGGCGTGGGGCGCGGGCTGGACGAAGCGGACGTCGTCCTCGTGGGCGTGTCCCGGACGTCCAAGACGCCGCTCTCGATCTACCTCGGCTACCTCGGGCACAAGGCCGCGAACGTGCCGGTCGTGAAGGGGATCGAGCTCCCGCACGAGCTCTTCGAGATCGACCCTGCGAAGGTCGTGGGGCTCACGATCGACGCCGAACGCCTCGCCGACATCCGCACCGCGCGGGTCCGCTCGATGGGGGCGCCGCGGAAGCGCTACGCAGAGCTCGAGGCGATCTACGGCGAGCTCGAGGAGGCGTCCGGGATCCACCGGCGGCTGCGCTGTCCGGTCATCGACGTGTCCGAGCTCTCCGTCGAGGAGACGGCGATGCGCATCATCCGACTCGTCGAGCGCCGGAAGCGGGCCGCGCAGCCATGAGCGACGATCATCGCTCCCCGAGCCCGTACGGGGCCCCGGGGGAGCCGCCGCTCCCGATTCCCTGGCGCCCGCCGCCGGGGGGCCGGGGCGACCTGCGGGAGAAGGGCTGGGCACCGCCCGGGCGCCTGGCGGTCTGGTGGCTCCTGCTCCTCGTCGCCGACGTCGTCTTCTACGTGCTCCTCACGCCGATCTGGCTGGGGCTCAGGGCCGCCGCCTGGGCGGCGGAGCTCAGGTCGCGTGCACGGCGCTGAGCGCTCGGGTCAGCCCGTGGGCCTCGGGTCGATCCGGTACACGCTGCCGTCGGTGGACGTGACGTAGACGCGGTCGAAGCCGTCGACCCCGAAGCTCGAGAGCTGCGGGGCCAGGACGTCGAGCTCGTCGGAGTCCGCGACGGCCCCGCCGGCCACGTCGACCGCGGTGATCGTCCCGCTGCAGAAGTCGCCGTACAGGTAGCGGCCCTCGAGCGTGGGAATGCGGGCGTCTCGGGCGACCACTCCCCCCACGATCGCGCAGGATCCGCCTTCTCGCGGATACTCGAGGAGCGGGGGAACCGCGCCGTCGCAGGTCGCGGCGGCGTCGAAGGGCAGCGTGCCCTCGAAGCACGGCCAGCCGAAGTTCAGCCCGGACCGGCCCCGAGCGACGAGGTCCACCTCCTCGCGGCGCTCGTTGCCCGCGTCGGCGACGAACATCGAGCCCGTCTCGCCGTCGATCCAGAAGCGCCAGGGGTTGCGGAGGCCGTACGCCCAGATCTCGGGTCGGACGCCGTCGAGGCCGACGAAGGGGTTGTCCGCGGGAATCGCGTAGGGGTCGCCCGACCGCGGGTCGATCCGAAGGATGCTCCCGAGCAGGTCGTCACGGCTCTGTGCGAAGGACCCGGGCGGGTTGAGGACGCCGCTGTCGCCGTCGCCGACCGACGCGTACAGGAAGCCGTCAGGGCCGAACTGGAGCATGCCCCCGTTGTGGTTCTCCCACGGCTTCCGGATCGTGAGCAGGCGACGCTCGCCGAACGGCTCCGCGAGGTCCGGGTCGGTAGGGTGGCGCCGCAGCTCGACGAGCTCGGTGTCCCCGTTCCCGGTCGGCGTGTTGAAGAAGGCGTAGAAGAGCCCGCTCGTTGCGTAGTCGGGGGCGAACGCGATCGAGAGCAGCCCCGACTCGGCCGCGAACTTGACCTCGGGTGTCAGGTCGACGAAGGGCCGTGGCAGCGTCTCGCCGTCACGCACCACCCGTACGGCTCCGGTGTGCTCGACGACGAAAAGCCGCGGGTCGCCCTCGGGAGCAGTCACGAGCACCGGTCGGTCGAAGGTCCCGACGCGCGTCAGGGTCACCGAGCGCGAGACGTCGACCGGCGGGGGCTCGGGAGGGGGCGGCGCGGGCGGTGCGGTGACGACGAAGCGCCCGCTCATCCCGCGCTTGGCGTGGTTTGCGATGGTGCAGAGGAACCGGAACGAGCCCTTCCTCTGGAAGCGCACCGTGAGCGTCCGCGACCGGTCGCGCGGAAGCGCACGGGTGCGCTTGCCCGCAACGGCGAACCGGTGCACCGTGGCGCCGCGGTTCCGCACGACGAAGCGCACGGTCGTCCCCGCGGGCACAGCCCGACGCGAGAGAGCGAAGGAGAAGTCGCGCGCGTCGACCCGCACCGTCACGACTGCGTGGGCGTGCGGCGACGCAGAGCCTGCGAGCGCGAGCGCGGTCGCGGCGACAACTGCCGCAGACGAGGCGCTGAGACGGCGGCTCATCTCGTGAAGACGGTAGAGGTACGCCCGGGTGAATCGGCGACCCCTTACACATCTCTTAGGAACCGGTCGACTTCCTCCGGCGTGCGCAGGCGAACGAGCGGGAAGCGCGCGAACTCGTGCTCGTACGCCCGACGCCTCCGCCGGTAGCCGCGAACCGCGTACACGACGACCGAGTCGCGCGGGTGAAGGGCTGTCCGGAGCTCCTCGCGGTTTCCGTTCCACAGCACCTCGCGTGTGCGGATCCGGGTCACCGTGCGCCGCAGGAGCCGCGGGAGCCAGACCCAGACGGGAAGATCGAGCCAGACGACGAGATCGGCGTTCTCGAGCACGAGGTCGCCGAGCTTGCCCCGGTAGGCGCCGTCGATCACCCACTCGTCGGAAGCGACGATCGGCTCGACCTTCGCGCGCAGCTCCTCGGGCGTCGCCTCGGCCCAGTCGGGGCCGTGGTGCAGCGCGTCGAGCTCGTGGAACGGGACGCGGAGCTTCGCGGCCAGCGCCTTGCCGACGGTCGTCTTCCCGTTGCCGCTGGCCGTCGAGACGATCGCGACCTTCATCGCAGCGCTCGCGGCTCGATCGGAGACTCTGAGCCGGGCTCGACCCGGTAGGCGCGCGCCGCCTCGCGCGACGACACGACGCCTCGCAGCTCGGTTCCCACGAAGTGGAGAGCCACGCCGTCGTCCGCCGCGTAGCCCGGCGGGAAGCCGTCGACGACGAGCTCGCGGTATACCGGCCGACGCAGCTCCTCGCCGTCGTAGTGGGGGCAGAAGCTCCCCTGCAGGATCCCGAGGCCGTCAGAGAGCGGCGAGAGGCCGGGGCCGAACGAGTCCGTCACGCTGCACTCGAACCAGCAGTTCGCGCCGGCGCTCACGCCACCGAGGACGGCGCCGCGGTCCCATGCGTCGCGCAATGCCCGGTCGACCCCGTGGAGGCGCCAGATCGCGAGGGCGTTCGCGGTGTTCCCGCCGGAGACGTAGATCACGTCCTGGTGGGCGAGCTGCCCGGCCGGATCCTCGGGAGCGCCGAAGAGCCGCAGGCAGCTGGGCTCGCACTCGCGCGGGACGAAGGCCTCGAAGAAGGCGGCGATCACGCGGTCGCTGTCACCGCCCGGCGTGGGCACGAGGCAGATGCGCGGACGACCGGACGGCGACAGCGACAGGAGGAAGTCGTCGAGCGCGGAGCGAGCATCCAGCATGAATCCTCCGCCGCCCATCGCAAGGATCTGGCCGGGCACGCGGACGAGTGTAGATTCCCCCGCAAATGCGCTTCGTCTACGACTTCGACGAGGACTCGAGCGGCGGGCGCGAGCTCCTCGGAGGGAAGGGGGTCGGCCTCGCCGAGATGACCCAACTCGGCATCCCGGTCCCGGGCGGGTTCACGATCACCACCGACGCCTGCCGCGCGTACATGGCCGTCGGCGGGGACGTGCCGGAGGGCCTCGACGCCGAGGTCGACGAGCACGTGGCCGCGCTCGAGGGGCGGACGGGACAGAAGTTCGGCGACCCGCACGACCCGCTCCTCGTCTCGGTGCGCTCAGGCGCCGCGATCTCGATGCCCGGGATGATGGACACGGTCCTCAACCTCGGTCTGAGCGACGTCTCCGTTGCCGGCCTCGCCGCGACGACCGGGAACGAGAGGTTCGCGCTCGACTCCTATCGCCGCCTCATCCAGATGTACGGCGAGGTCGTGGACGGGGTGGACGGGAGCCGTTTCGAGCAGGCGCTCTCCGATCTGAAGTCCGCGCGGAGCGTCGCGCAGGACGTCGACCTCTCCGCGGACGACCTTCGCGAGCTCGTCGAGACGTTCAAGGCGATCTACGAGGATGGCACCGGCCGTTCGTTCCCCCAGGACCCCCGGGACCAGCTGCGCCGCGCGTACCGCGCCGTGTTCGAGTCGTGGAATGCGCCCCGCGCGCAGGTGTACCGACGGACCTACGACATCCCCGACGACCTGGGAACCGCGGTCAACGTCGTCCAGATGGTCTTCGGCAACCGCGGGCCACGGTCCAGCACCGGCGTCTGCTTCACGCGCGACCCGGCGACCGGCGAGCGCAGGCTCTTCGGCGAGTTCCTGATGAACGCCCAGGGAGAGGATGTCGTGGCCGGCATTCGCACGCCGGAGCCGATCGAGCGCATGCGGGACGTGCTCCCGGAGGCGTACGAGCGCCTCGTGGAGACGCTCGACCAGCTCGAGGCCCACTACCGCGACCTGCAGGACATCGAGTTCACGGTCGAGGAGGGGACGCTCTACCTCCTCCAGACCCGCACCGGGAAGCGCACGGCCGCGGCGGCTCTGCGGGCGGCCGTCGAGATGGTCGACGAGGGCCTCGTCTCGCGCGAGGAGGCGGTCGCCAGGATCGATCCCGACCAGCTCGACCAACTGCTCCACCCGAGGATCGATCCGGCCGCGAAGTTCGAGGTCGCCGCGAAGGGGCTGAACGCCTCCCCGGGCGCGGCCGTGGGCGCGATCGTGCTCGACGCGGAGACGGCCGACGTGCGCGCGAAGGGAGGCGAGGACGTCATCCTCGTGCGCTGGGAGACGACGCCGGACGACATCCATGGGATCGTCCCCGAGCACACGCGGGGGATCCTCACCGCGCACGGCGGGATGACGTCTCACGCCGCCGTCGTCGCCCGCGGCATGGGCAAGACGTGTGTCGTGGGCTGCGACGGCCTGCAGATCGACATGTCCGCACGCACCATCACGATCGGAGGAAAGACGCTGGCCGAGGGCGAGGTGATCACGCTCGAGGGCAGCGAGGGGTGGGTCATCCTGGAGCCGGTGCCGCTCGTCCCGCCCGCGATCGACGAGAACTTCGGGACGATCCTCGGCTGGGCGGACGAGGTACGCCGCCTGCGCGTGCGGGCGAACGCCGACACGCCGGAGGACGCGGCGAAGGCTCGGGAGTTCGGCGCGGAGGGCATCGGCCTCTGCCGGACGGAGCACATGTTCATGGCGGAGGGCCGGCTCCCCGTCGTCCGCGACATGATCCTGGCGGGGGACGAGGAGGAGCGCCGCTCCGCCCTCGACCGGCTGCTCCCGCTCCAGCAGGGCGATTTCGAGGGGATCTTCGAGGCCATGGAGGGGCTGCCGGTGACCATCCGGCTCCTCGACCCGCCGCTCCACGAGTTCCTGCCGCCGCTCGAGGAGGCGACCTCGCAAGCAATGCGCGAGCGGATCACGCAGCTGCACGAGGCGAATCCCATGCTCGGGACGCGCGGCTGTCGGCTCGGCCTCCAGTTCCCGGAGATCTACGAGATGCAGGTGCGCGCGATCGTGCGCGCCGCGCGGGCCGTGGCCGAGCGCACCGGCTCGCCCCCGCAGGTGGAGATCATGCACCCGCTCGTCGGCTTCCGCTCGGAGCTTGCTGCGCTGCGGGAGCTCACCGAGCGCGTCGCGGCCGAGGAGCCCTCGGTCGAGTACCTGTGCGGCACGATGATCGAGCTGCCGCGCGCGGCCATCCGCGCCGACGAGATCGCGCAGGAGGCCGACTTCTTCTCGTTCGGGACGAACGACCTCACGCAGACCGCTCTCGGCTTCTCCCGCGACGACGCGGAGGGCAAGTTCCTCACCTACTACCTCGAGCACGGGCTCCTCGAGCGCAACCCGTTCGAGGTGCTCGACGAGGACGGGGTGGGGGACCTCATGCGCATCGCCGTCGAGCGCGGGCGCGCGACGAAGCCGGGCATCAAGCTCGGCATCTGCGGCGAGCACGGGGGAGAGCCGCGGTCGGTGGCGTTCTGCCACCGCCTCGGGCTCGACTACGTGTCGTGCTCGCCCTACCGCGTGCCGCTCGCGCGGCTCGCCGCGGCGCAGGCGGCGCTCACGGACGCGGGCGTGACCGCCGTTTCCATCGGCGGCTAGGCGTCCCGGTAGTCAGGAGACGCTGGCGACCGCGAGCACGACGCTCGCCGCGCCGACCCCCGCGACGGCGAGGGTCGCGAGGGACGGCGATCTCCTCAGGCTCGAGAACGCGAGCGCCGACAGCCCCCCGCCGATCAACCCGCCCACGTGGCCGCCGATCGAGATCCCGGGGATGAGGAAGGTGATCGCGAGGTTGAAGACGACGAGGCCCATCGCCTGGCCGCCGAAGACCCAGATCTTCCTCGCCTCGAGGACGAGCGCGGCGCCCATGATCCCCCAGATCGCACCGGATGCGCCCACGGTCAGCGCGTTGGGCGACCACAGCAGCGCTCCCGCCGAGCCGGCGAGGCCCGAGACGAGGTAGACGAGCGCGTACCGCCCGTGGCCGAAATACTCCTCGAGCGGCGGCCCGATTATCCAGAGGACGAGCATGTTCATGCCCAGGTGGAGCGGGCCGTAGTGCAGAAAAGCGGCCGACACGAGCCGCCACCACTCGCCCTGGGCGACGCCGATGAGCTGGCCGTCCGATCCGACGGCGGTCGACACCAGCACCCCGTGCTCGTAGATCCACCCGCTGTTCGCGGTGAGGCCGGCGCCCATCAAGAGCTGGAGGAGATAGATGCCGACGTTGGCCGCGATCAGCCCCTGCGTGACGAACGGCCCGCGGCGGGACAGTGAGGTGGTCGCGCGCCGCGTCGCCCGGCGCGCGGCCGGCGCGGTTCCCGCCGTGCTCGCGTGGTCGGGGCAGCGGATCCCGACGGGCCCGAAGGTCATGCAGTCGGGGCAGATGCCGCGGCCGCACTCGGAGCAGGAGACATAGGTCTCCCGCTCGGGATGGCGGTAGCAGCGGAGCGCCTCGGACACCGCGGCTAGCGTACCCCGGTGCGCGTCGACGTCGCCTTCACACCGGACCTGCCCGGAGCGGCGCCCACCGGCATCGTCATCGACGTCATCCGGGCGACGTCGACGATCTGCCAGGCGCTCGCTTCGGGCTACGAGCGCGTGCTCTGCACGGCCGAGGTCGACGAGGCACGAGCGCTTCGCGACCGGCTCGGCGAGGGCGTGCTCGGGGGCGAGCGGAACGCGGTGCGCATCCCCGGCTTCGATCTCGGGAACTCGCCGAGGGAGTACCTCGAGCCGGCGGGCTCGACGCTGATCCTGTCCACGACGAACGGCACGCGCGCCGTCGTCGCCGCGGCCGAGCGCTGCGAGCGCGTGCTCGTCGCGTCGCTCCTCAACCTGTCTGCAGTCGCGGGGGCGGCGCGTGCCCACGGTGACGACGTCCTCGTCGTGTGCGCTGGCGTGCAGGGCACACCCAACCTCGACGACACCTACGTCGCCGGCCGGATCGCCGAGCTCCTCGACGGCGAGCGGACCGACGCGGCCGAGGCGGCGGTGCGCCTCGTCGGCACCTGGGGCGGGGCGGAGGAGGCCTTCCGCGCCTCGAAGAGCGGCCGCAACCTCCTGGAGAACGCGCCCGAGCTCGAGCCCGACATCCCGTTCTGCGCGCGCGAGAGCGAGCTCGACCTCGTCCCGAGGCTCGTGGAGCTCCGGGACGGCGCCGCGGAGATCGCGTGACCGACGACCGCGACCCGAGGACGCGCGGGCATGCGTCCGTTTTCGCCGACGTCGCGGGGGCCTACGAGCGCGGGCGGCCGGGCTACCCGGAGGAGGCGGTCCGGTGGCTCGTCGGAGACGAGCCGTGCGACGTCGTCGACCTCGGGGCGGGTACCGGGAAGCTCAGCCGGGCGCTCGCCGCTCTCGGCCACCGCGTCATGGCGGTCGAGCCGCTGCCGCAGATGCTCGAGCAGCTCGCCGACAACGCCCCGGGCGCGTTCGGCGTGCTCGGTACCGCGGAGGTGATCCCGCTTCCCGATGCGTTCGCGGACGTCGTCACCTCCGCGCAGTCCTTCCACTGGTTCGACCACGAGCTCGCGCTGCCCGAGATCGCGCGCGTCCTCCGTCCGGAGGGTCGGCTCGCCCTCGCGTGGAACATCCGCGACGACGACGACCCGTTCATGGCACGCCTTTCAGCCGTGATCGGGAACGAGCGGCTCGCGGGCGGAGCGGGCTACGGGCCACTCGAGGAGAGCGACCTCTTCGGGCCCGTCGAGTCGGCCGTGTTCCACCACGAGCAGGTCGTCGACCGGGAGACGCTGCTCGACCTCGTCCTCTCGCGGAGCCACTGCGCGAAGCTCCCTCCGGAGGATCGCGAGCCGGTCCTCGAGACCGTCGGTCGCCTGTACGACGAGGCGGCCGGCCCGGACGGGCTGCGGCTGCCCTACGTCACGCACTGCTACCGGGCGGCGAAGGCCGCCTGAAGGCCCGTCCGGGCCGCGGCGCCTCTGCGCGGGGACGCCACGGCGACCGTCGACTGCGCCACGCCGCGGCCTCACCCCAGGTCCGAGAGGCCAGAGGAGGGAGCGGCCGCCCGAGAGAGGCATGCGCGACCACCGCGGCCGCTCCAGCGGCCGCGCTTCAGGGGACTTCGCCGCCCGGAATCCGCTCGGCGGATTCCGGTCTGGCGGGCCAGGTCAGAACTCGCGGCAGACAGCTTCGACGTTGTTGCCGTCGGGGTCGAGCACGAAGGCCGCGTAGTAGCGGCCGCCCTCGGGCGAGCTGTACCGCTCGCGGACGCCCGGCTGGCCGTTGTCCGTCCCGCCGGCGTGGAGGCCCGCGCGGTGGAAGGCCTCGACCTGCTCCCGCGAATCGGCGACGAAGGCGATGTGGACCGGGCCGCTCGTCCTCGGCTCGTCGTCCGTGACCACGAGGTTCGCGAGCTGTGCGCCCCGCTCCGACTCCCAGATGGGCGGGATGCCGAGAGGCTCGAGGAGGGCCTTGTAGAACGCGACGCTCGCTCCGGCGTCGCCGACCCGGATGTGGACGTGGTCGATGACCACCCTCGTCCAGTCCCAGTCGACGCTCACGCAGGCCCTCGCGCATCGTGTGCCTTGCCCTCCACCCAGCGGCCGACGCGGGTCGGCGCGAGCCGTCGTCCGGGGCGTGGGCGGGAGAGGAGGCTCCAGATCCCCGCGTACAGGTACGCCTCGACGAGCGCGAGCATGCTTCGAGCATAGTCCGCCTTGACAGGGGAACATGTGTTCGTGTAGAACATGTGTTCGAATGGTCGCGTGCCTCCTCATTCCGGGCTTCGAGCTGCGAGCGGCGCTGCGGGAGCGGCCGAGGCTCGTGCTCGTCCCGGCCGCGCTCGCTCCGGGTGCGGACGAGGAGCAGCTCCTCGGCCCGGTGACCGCAGCGGCGGAGGCAGCAGGCGTCCGGCCGGGGATGCGCCTGGGCGAGGCTCTCGCGACGTGCCCGTCGCTCGTCCTGGTCGAGCACGATCCCGCGGCCGTGGAGCGGGAATGGGAGGGCGTCCTGCGCCGCCTCGAGGACGCGGGCTTCGCCGTCGACCCGGTCGACCACGGCACCGTCGTCTTCGAGACGCGCGGGGTGGAGCGCCTGTACGGCGGCGTGCAGCCGGCGCTCGAGCGGGCACTCGCGGCCGTGGGGGCGACCTGGGACCCGCGCATCGGCGCCGCCGATCGCCGCTTCACCGCCCTCGCGGCGGCGAGCGTGGCGCGTCCGGGCCAGATCCTGCTCGTCGCGCCGAAGGAGGAGGAGTCGTTCCTGGAGCCGCTGCCGCTCTCGCTGCTCCCGCTCTCGACGGATCGCTACGCGGAGCTCGAGGGCCTGGGGCTCCGTCGGCTCGGAGAGCTCGCGCAGCTTCCGGGCGAGGCCGTCGCGGAGAGGCTCGGGGTGGAAGGGAGGAAGGCCTGGAGGCTCGCTCACGGCGGCCGCCGGGCGAAGGTTCGCGGGCGGAAGCCCGCATTCGAGCTCGCCGAGGTCATCGTCTTCCCGGAGGCGGTCGGCAACGAGCTCACCCTGCGGCGGGCGCTCGGAGCGCTGCTCGAGCGCCTGCTCGCCCGTCCGGAGCGGGCGGGCCGGCCGTTCCGGAAGCTCGCGCTCGCCGCCCGGCTCGTGGACGGCGGCTCGTGGCGCCGGCTGCAGACCCTGCGCGACGCGACCGCGGAGCCGGCCAGGGTGCGAGCGGCGCTCGGGCCGAAGCTCACCGAGCTTCCGGGCCCCATCGTCGAGCTCCGCCTCGAGGCGGTCGAGCTCGCCGAGCACACGGGCCAGCAACTCGCGCTCGTCGAGCCCGCCGGGGACGAGGCGAGCGCGCGCCTGCGCGAGGGGTTGCGGCAGGTTCGTGCGAGTACGGGGACGGGCTCGGTGGGTGCCGTGGTGGAGGTGGCGCCCTGGTCGCGGATCCCGGAAGCGCGGGCGCTCGTCGTACCGCGGGACGCGTAGAACCGGGCATGCACCTGCCCGTGGGCGAGATCGCGGGGGAAGCATGGGATCCTCCGCGATTAGGCGGCTCAACGCGCCACGGCCGGCGCTCGTCGAGACGCGCTTCGGCGGGACGCCGCGCGTCGTGAACCGCCAGCTCGTCTCCCTCGTCCGCGAGGAGTGGCGCGTCGTCGACCGCTGGTGGACGAACGAGCCGGTGAACCGCCGGTACTTCGAGGTCGTCCTGGAGGGAGGGCAGAACGTCTGCGTCTACCGGGACGTGCTGGCGAACGCGTGGTTCACGCAGAACGCCTGACGTCAGGACGGGTCGACGTCGAAGACGTCGTGGCGCTCGAAGAACGCCGTGTCCGGCTCGATCCCCTGCTCGCGGAGCGCGGCGAGCTGTCTGCGGTATTCGGCGAAGCCGCCCGGCGTGTGCAGGTTGAGAACCCGTGCCGGCGCGTCGCTCACGTTCCGGAAGAAGTGGACGACTCCCGGCGGTGCGAGGACGTACGCGCCCTCCGTCGCCTGGAAGACCTCGTCGCCGAGGTGGAACTCGAGCTCGCCCTCGAGGAGGTAGAACGAATCGCTGTGCCGCTCGTGGAAGTGCGGCTGGACGCCGCTTCCCGGCTCGAAGACGACCTCGAGGAGCGAGAGCTCGGGACGATCGGCCTTGACGGTGCCGCCCTCGCCGGGGCCGAGGACGATCGGCTCGTCCACTCAGCCGACCGCCTGCTCGACGAGACGGAGCCAGTCGTAGGAGAGCGTCTCCGGAACGAGCACCCGCTCCTTCATGGCGCGTCCCATGCCGGGATCGAAGAGCTCGGCGTCGGGGAGCGCGAGGGCCGCCTCGCGCTGCGCCTGGTCCACGAGCTTCACCGTGAGCCCGCCGTCCTTCCAGTGGCCGGCGAGGACCTTGCCGGTCGCCCGCTCGAGACAGGGCATCACGAACATCGTCGACTCGCGGAGCGGATGCCTCGCCGTCGCCTCCGCGACGAGCTCCTCCCAGGTCATGACGCCAATCTACTGGGAGAGACGCACCGCGACGATGGCCGCGGGATCGACCCCGCCGTCCTCCGGCGGGTCGTGCTGGTCGAAGCCCGGGTTGCGCCCGCGCAGGTAATCGCCGAACCCGCTCGACGGCATGTGCAGGTTGAAGCAGCGCGCGCTCGCGGAGCTGTCGTTGTCGAAGCCGTGGACGACACCGGGAGGGAGGAGGACGAACGTCTCGGCGGGCACGTCGGCCTTCCCGTCGCGGTAGGGGAAGGCGAGCTCGCCGTCGACGACGAGGAACGCGTCGGCATGCTCGTAGTGGACGTGCGGGGACGCCCCGCGCTGACCGGCGCCGTACGCGAACTCCGAGACGATGAGCTCGTCGGCGTCCACGAGCACGGTCGCGCGTCGCTCCGGCCGGTCGGTGATCTTCTCGCCTTCCGCGCCCCCGGCCCGGCGGATCACGACGAGATCGGGGTCGGCGGCGGAGTACTCCGGCGCGGGCTGCTGGTCGAAGGCACCGCGCACCGCCCGGAGCTCCTCCTCGCTCCCGGCGGCGTGGAGGCCGCGGGCGAAGTCGCCGAACCCGCAGCTCGGGGCGTGGAGATCGAGGAATCGCGCACGCTCGTCCCCCGTCACCGCGAACGTGTGCGCGACTCCCGGCGGGACGAAGACCCACGTGTCGGGGCCCACCGGGTGCTCACCGTCCTCGAGTCGGAGCGTGAGCTCTCCCTCGAGGACGAGGAAGGCCTCGGCGTGCCTGTCGTGGACATGGAGCGGCGGCGCCACGCCGCCGGGCGCCGAGCGAACCTCGGCGATCCCGATCTGCTCGACGTCGGCGAGGAGCGCGACGCCGAGATCGCCCTCGCCCGTGATGCGCTCGCCCTCGCGTACCTCGACCACGATTCCGCAGCCTAACGTGGGGTACGTCGAGCTCCACTGTCACTCCGCGTACTCGTTCCTGGACGGGGCGTCGCAGCCGGAGGAGCTCGCGGCGCGGGCGGCGGAGCTCGGACACGAGGCGCTGGCGCTGACGGACCACGACGGGGTCTACGGCTCCCTCGAGTTCGCGCACGCGGCGAAGGCGCTCGGCGTCCGGCCGATCACCGGAGCCGAGGTCACCCTGGACGGAGGCTCTCACGTGACGCTGCTCGTCGAGAGCACGCTCGGATACGCGAACCTCTGCCGCCTCCTGACCGCCGCTCACGCAGGGACGCGGGCTTTCGCTGCAGGGGCCGGGCATGCCCGGCCCCTGCAGCCTTCGGTATCGGCGGAGTCGGTTGCGGAGCTCTCCGAGGGGCTCGTCTGCCTCTCGGGGTGCGCGCGGAGCGGGATCGGCCACCGCGACCCGAACGGGGCGGTGCGCCTCGCGAGCGCCTTCGGGCCCGACCGCTTCCTCGTCGAGATCCAGCGTCCGTTCGAGCGCGGCGATGCGCGGCGGAACGCCCTCCTGCACGACCTCGCCGAGCACCTCGGGGTCGGGACCGTGGCCACGGGCGACGTCCACGCGCATCACCCCCGGCGCACGCTGCTCCAGGACGTCCTCGTCGCGATCCGCTGCCGCACCTCGCTCGAGGGCTGCGAGCCCGAGCGGCGAGGGAACCGGGAGAGCTTCCTCCGGTCGCCGGAGGAGATGCTCGAGCTGCTCTCGCACGACCGCGGATCCGCCGAGCGCAGCGCCGTCCTCGCCGAGCGGCTCCAGTTCGACCTCACGGAGGAGCTCGGCTACCGCTACCCCGACTTCTCGGATCGCTCGGAGTCCGCGATCTTCCAGCTGGCCGAGATCTGCCGCCGTGCTCTCGACGAGCGGTATGGCGGTTCGAGGGCGAGGCATGCCTCGCCCCTACACTCGCCCTCCGCAGCTCGGCGGGCTGCGTCCGAGCGCCTGGAGAGCGAGCTCCGCCTCATCGACGAGCTCGGCCTCGCCGGGTTCTTCCTCCTCCACCACGAGGTGCTCGAGCTCGCGCGCGAGTGCGCACACGAGGTGCGCGGCACGAGCTCGGCACGGAGCTTCCTGCCGCCGGGCCGCGGGCGAGGCTCGTCGGTGGGCTCGATCGTCTGCTACCTCACCGGCCTCTCGCACGTCGACCCGGTCGCGAACGAGCTCTCGCTCGGGCGTTTCCTGAACCGCGAGCTCGCGTCGGTCCCGGACATCGACCTCGACTTCCCGCGCGACGTCCGCGAGAAGCTCATCGTCCGCGTGACCGAGCGGTACGGGCGCGAGCACGCCGCGCTCGTCGCGAGCTTCGCGACGTACCGCTCGCGGGGCGCGATCCGCGACGTCGGCAAGGCGCTCGGCCTGCCGCACGCGGAGCTCGAGCGCCTCTCCCGCCTCTCGGACGGCTGGAACGCGAAGCGCGTCGGGGAGGAGCTCGCGCGGCTCCCGGACGGTGACCGCAAGCTCGAGTCCACGCGCTGGCGGGCCTTCGCGTGGCTCACGGCGGAGATCGCGGGGCTGCCGAGGCACGTCTCGCAGCACCCGGGCGGGATGATCGTCTCGACGCGCCCGCTCGTGGAGCTCGTCCCCGTCCAGCCGGCGGCGATGGCGGGCCGCCAGCTCTGCCAGTGGGACAAGGACTCGTGCTCCGACGCCGGCTTCCTCAAGATCGACCTGCTCGGGCTGGGGATGCTCTCCGCGGTCGAGGACTGCGTCGAGCGGATCGCCGGCACGCACGGGGAGGTCGTCGACCTGTCCCGCATCCCGTTCGACGACCCCGAGGTCTTCGAGGACATCCGGCGCGCGGACACGGTGGGCGCGTTCCAGATCGAGAGCCGGGCGCAGATGCAGAGCCTCCTGCGCACGAAGCCCGAGAGCCTCGACGATCTCACGGTGCAGGTCGCCCTCGTTCGCCCGGGGCCGATCCAGGGCAAGGCGGTGCACCCGTACATCGACGCGAGAGAGAGGCTGCGCGAGGACCCGGGCTACGTCTGGCCGGTCGACCACGAGCTCCTCCGCGAGCCGCTGCGCTCGACCTACGGCGTCGTCGTCTTCCAGGACCAGGTGCTCGAGGTGGCGATCGCGCTCGCCGGGTTCAGCGTGGGCGAGGCGGAAGGGCTGAGGCGGGCGATGAGCCGCAAGCGCAGCCACGACGCGCTCGAGGCGTATCGCGGGCGGTTCGTGGAGGGCGCCGCCGCGCAGGGCGTGGGCGGGGAGACCGCGGACCTCGTCTTCGACAAGCTCGTCGGGTTCTCGGGCTTCGGCTTCCCGAAGGCGCACGCGGCGGCGTTCGGGCTCCTCGCGTACCAGTCGACGTGGCTCCGCCATTACTACCCGGCGGAGTTCCTGTGCGCGCTCCTGAACGAGCAGCCGATGGGCTTCTACCCGCCCGCGACGCTCGTCCGGGACGCCCAGACGCACGGGGTGGAGGTGCTCCCCGTCGATGTCAACCTGAGCGGGGCGGAATGCACGGTGACAGTCACCTGCGGTGACAGTCACCCTTCTTCAGCCGTCCGTATCGGCCTTACGTACGTCACCTCGGTCGGGAAGGACGACGCGGAGGCGCTCGTCGCCGAGCGCGAGGCGAACGGGCCCTTCCTGGACGTGGCCGACCTCGCACGGCGCGCGACGCTCTCCGGCGACGGCCTGGAGGCGCTCGTCAAGAGCGGCGCCTGCGACGGCTTCGGCCGCCCGCGACGCGACCTGCTCTGGGAGCTCGGTCTCGCCCTCCGCCCGCTCTCCGTCCCCGGCACGGCGGGCGAGGCGAAGCAGCTTCCGCTCGCGCTCGAGCCGACCGTCGCGACCCCCGCCCTGCGAGGGCTGACGCGCTGGGAACGGATGCTCGCCGACTATCGCCACACGGGGATGTCGGTGGGGACGCATCCACTCGCGCTCCTGCGCCCGCACCTCCCGGCCGGGACGCTGTCGAGCGCGGAGCTCCGGGAGCAGAGGCACGGCCGGCGGATCGCGGTCGCGGGCATGACCGTCGCGCGCCAGCGACCGTCGACCGCGAACGGGATCGTCTTCATGCTCATCGAGGACGAGCACGGCCAGGTGAACCTCATCGTGCCGCCGGCGGTCTACGACCGGCACCGGGCTACCGTCCGCGCCGAGCCGCTCGTCCTGGCGCGCGGCCGCTACGAGCGGGTCGCGGAGAACCGCAACGTGCTCGTCTCGCGCATCGAGTCCCTGGCGCCTCTCGCACGCGCGGCCGCGGATAGCGACGCCGTCTGGGAGTCGCTGCCGCGCCCGCACTCCTTCGGTCGTCGATAGGCCTATCCTCGGTCCGTGACCGAAATCCGGTTCGCACGGAGCGGCGACGTCGACATCGCGTATCACGTGGTCGGCGACGGCCCCGTGGACCTCGTCTACGTCGAGGGTGCGTACACGCACCTGGAGGTCTCCTGGGAGCTTCCGCAATACCGCCGCTGGTGCGAGCGCCTGGGCGAGTTCACACGGCTGATCCGCTTCGACAAGCGCGGTCTGGGGATGTCCGACCGCGTGCCCGGAGCGACGACGCTCGAGGAGCGGATGGACGACATCCGCGCGGTCATGGACGCGATCGGGAGCGACCGGGCGGCCGTCATGGGGGAGTCCGAAGGCGGGCCGCTCACGATGCTCTTCGCCGCGGCTCATCCCGAGCGCACGGTCGGGTTGATCCTGCAGGGGGCGGAGGTGCGGGAACGTCGCGACGACGACTGGCCGTGGGGAGAGGCGACCGACGAGGAGGCCGAGGAGTACTACGCCGCACTCCCCGCACGCTGGGGGAAAGGCCTCGGCTTCCAGTACCTCGTGCCCAGCGTCGGCGACGTCGAGTGGGGCCGCGCCTGGCTGGGGCGGCTCGCGGTCCATGCGGCGACACCCGCCGCGTGGGAGGCATTCGCGCGCATGGCACAAGACATCGATGTTCGCCACATCGCGCCGGCGATCAACGTGCCGACGCTGATCGTCCATGCCGCGGACGACCAGGTCTGCCACGTCGAGAATGCACGCTTTCTCGCGCGCACGATCCCGGGAGCACGCTACGTCGAGCTTCCGGGGGGCGACCACGTTCCGTGGTTCGATCCGGAGCCCACCTTCTCGGAGATTCGGGAGTTCCTCACCGGCACGCGCGAGGCAGCGACGTCCGACCGGATGCTCGCCACCGTGCTCTTCACGGATCTGGTGGGGTCGACGACGCGTGCCGCCGAGCTCGGTGATCGTCGGTGGCGGGACCTGCTCGAACAGCACCATGCGTTCGTTCGACGCGAGCTCGTCCGCTTCGACGGGCGCGAGGTGGACACGGCGGGGGACGGCTTTTTCGCGACGTTCGACGGCCCGGCGCGTGCGATCCGGTGCGCCCAGGCGATCGTCGCGAGCCTGGGACCGCTCGATCTCGACGTTCGAGCCGGTCTACACACGGGCGAGGTCGAGCTCGCAGACGGGAAGATCGCGGGCATCGCCGTCAACATCGGAGCCCGCGTCGCGGCTCGCGCCGACGCGGGGGAGGTGCTGGTGTCCGGCACGGTCCGAGACCTCGTGGCTGGCTCCGGCCTCGAGTTCGAGGAACGCGGCACCACATCGCTGAAGGGCGTCCCGGGAGAGTGGCGCCTCTTCGCGGTCGCAGCCTAGGTCGTCCGCCGCTTCGAGAGCGTGAACGCGGTCTCGACGAGGGTCAGATGCGTGAACGCCTGCGGGAAGTTCCCGACGAGGCGACGGCGCTCCGGGTCGTACTCCTCCGAGAGCAGGCCGAGGTCGTTCCGCAGGGAGAGCAGCCGCTCGTAGAGCCGGAGGGCCTCGTCACGTCGGCCCTGCTGCGCCAGCACGGCGGCCAGCCAGAACGAGCACGGGAGGAAGACCCCCTCTCCCGGCGGGAGCCCGTCCACCCCGACGTTCTCGGTGTCGGCTCGATAGCGCTCGACGAAGCCGTCGCGCAGGAGCTCACGCTGGATCGCGGCCACCGTCGCGACCACGCGGGGATCGTCGGCGGGCAGGAAACCGACGAGGGGGATCAGGAGCAGGCTCGCGTCGAGCCTGTCGGAGCCGTAGTACTGCACGAACGTCCCGCGCTCCGTGTCGTACCCGGAGCGGAGCACGTCCTCCTTGATCTCCTCCCGGAGCGCGCGCCACTTCTCGACCGGGCCAGCGCGGTCGAGCCGCTCGACGGACTTCACCGCGCGGTCGAAGGCCACCCACGCCATCACCTTGGAGTGCGTGAAGTGACGGCGCGGCCCGCGTACCTCCCAGATGCCCTCGTCCTCGTGGCGCCACCCCGATTCGAGCCAGTCGAACGTCTTCCCCGCGAGTGCCCACGCGTCCGGGGACGCCGCCAGGCCCTTCCGCCGGGCGTTGTACAGCGCGTCCACGATCTCGCCGTACACGTCGAGCTGGAGCTGGTCGCTCGCGGCGTTGCCCACCCGCACCGGAGCGGAGCCCTCGTAGCCCGCGAGCCAGGGCAGCTCGAGCTCGGGGAGCCGGCGTTCGCCGGCGACGCCGTACATGATCTGGAGGTCCTCCGGCGAGCCTGCGATGGCGCGGAGCAGCCAGTCGCGCCAGGCCTCGGCCTCGCTCAGATAGCCCGCGCGCACGAACGCGAGCAACGTCAGCGTCGCGTCGCGCAGCCAGCAGTAGCGGTAGTCCCAGTTGCGGACGCCGCCGATCGCCTCCGGGAGCGACGTCGTCGGGGCAGCGACGATCCCTCCCGTCGGGGCGTACGTCAGCGCCTTCAGCGTCAGCAGCGAGCGTCGAACAGCATCGTCCCACTGCCCCCGGTAGGTGCACACGCCGGCCCACTCCTCCCAGAACGAGACCGTGCCCCGAAGCGCCGCCTCGGCGTCGACCGGTTCGGGCGTCGGCTCGTTGGAGGGGAACCAGGTGAGCACGAACGGCACCCGCTCGCCCTCCTCGACCGAGAACGACGCATGTGTCCGGAAGTTGCGACCCTCGAGCTCCACCGGTGTGCGAAGCGAGATCGCGTCGGGCCCCGCGATCGCGACGAGCGTGCCGTCGAGGTTGCGGACCCAGGGCACGATCGACCCGTAGTCGAAGCGGATCACGAGCTCCATCCGCATCTCGACCCGCCCCCGCACGCCCTCCACGATTCGGACGAGATCCGGGTTCGTCCCGCGCGGCGGCATGAAGTCGACGAGCCGGGCCGCTCCGGACCCCGTTTCGAAGTCCGTCTCGAGGACGAGGGTGTCGCCGCGGTACCGCCGTCCCGCCGACCGGAACTCCCCCTCGGGCTGAACCGTCCAGTGCCCGTTCTCGGGGGTGCCGAGAAGTGCCGCGAACACGGCGCCCGAGTCGAACCTCGGCAGGCACAGCCAGTCCATGCACCCGTGCCTGCTGACGAGCGCGGTCGACTGGAGGTCGCCGACGAGCCCGTAGTCCTCGATCAACGCGGGCATGCCTACCCCTCCAACAGCCCCGTGAAGCCGCGAAGTCGCTTCTTCGCGGCGCGGTCGAAGGCGGCGCGGTACTCGGCGGCAACGCCGTCCTCGAGGGTGGACGCGTACGTCTCGCGCACGTCGAGCAGCCGCTCCCCGACGGCGTCGACGACGAGCTGGTAGTCGCCGAAGAGCTCCTCGGAGCGGTCGCGGTCCGCGTGCGTCCAGGCCACGTCGGCATCCCCGGCCTCCGCGAGCAGCGCTGCCTCGTCACGTGCGAAGAGGTCGAGCTGCCGCTCGACGAGCTCCCCGAATCTCGCGCGGCCGAACCTCATGCGAGCTCCCGATAGACCTCGAGGTGCGCGGTTGCCGAGGCGTCCCAGGTGAGCTCGTCCCGTGCCCGCTCCGCGCCGACGCGGGCGGCGGCCAGCGCGTCCGGGTCGTGCAGCAGCGTGCGGAGCGCGGCGCTCATCCCGTCGACGTCGCCCGGCTCCACGACCGCGCCGGCGCCGAAGCGTCCGACCACCTCGCCGAGCCCCCCGATGTCGTAGACGATCGCGGGCAGTCCCGCCCCGAGCGCCTGGAGGAGGGCGCCGGAAACGTCGACCTCCGCCCTGTAGGGGAAGAGAGCGACCGTCGCGTCGGAGAGCGCGCGCCGGAGCTCGGGCTCGGGGAGGAACCCCAGCCGCCACTCGGCGCGGTCCCCGGCGGTCTGCCGGAGGCCGTCGAGGGGTACGCGGGGATCGCCGGCCACGAGCAGGCTCGCGCCCTCGACGCGGAGCACGGCCTCCACCGCGTCCTCGGTGCCCTTGTACGGTCGGATCAGGCCGAGGGCGAGCGCCGTCCGGCCGTCGTCCTCGCGGATCACCGCGGAGCGGAACGCGGGGTGCGGGATGACGCGCAGCCGCTCCTCCGACACGCCGACCTGAAGGAGCGCCCGCCGTCCTCGCTCCGAGTGCACGACGACGCGGTGGCAGCGCTCGAAGAGCGAGCGCCACAGGCCGGTCTTCGCCGCGGTTCGCCGGGGGACGATGTCGTGCGCCGTGAAGACCACGGGCGACCGCGGCCTGAAGAGCCAGCGGTCCGCCTCCACGGCGCCGAACCACTGCATGTGCAGGACGTCGGGCTTCGCCGCCGCGAGCCTGATCATGCCGGGAGCGTGCTCGAGCGCCTTCAGCGGAAGACGTAGCCGGGACGAGCTCAGTCGCGACGAGAGCGGGTAGAACCACTCGCGGACGGCATACCCGTCGGGCGGGGCAACGGAGCCGAAGCGGAAGCGCGAGGTGACGAGCTCGACGTCCACTCCGGCGTGAGCGAGCGCGGCTGCGAGCGAGCGGTCGTACGGCGGCGTGTAGGCCGGAGGGTCCGCAAGGACGACGCGCATGGACGGAAAGCTACGGTGTCCGACACCCGCACCCACGACCATGCGGGCTCCCGACCCCGTGGTGACGGACACCGGCGTCGGTGAGAATCCGCCGGATGACGTTCGACGAGGCACGCGCGCTCTTCCCGGTGCTCGAGCGGTACGCCTACCTGCAGGCGGGGAGCGTCGGGCCCCTGAGCCGGGCGACCCTCGACGCGATGGCCGCCGACGAGGAGGCGTCGCTCGCCGAGGGTCGAGGGAGCGCCGCGCGGTTCGAGCGCATCCTCGAGCTGCGACGGGAGATGCGCGAACGGCTGGCGGGGCTCGTCGGAGTCGAGCCGGGGGAGGTCGCGCTCACCGCATCGACGACCGACGGGTGCAACATCGTGCTCGCCGGGCTCGACCTCGGGCCGGGAGACGAGGTCGTGACGACGACGGACGAGCACTTCGGGCTCCTCGGTCCGCTCCACGCCTCCGGGTCACGAGTCGTGGTCGTGGAGCCGGATCCCGAGCGCATCGTGGAAGCCGTCACGCCGCGGACGCGCTTGCTCGCTCTTTCGCACGTCCTCTGGACGACCGGCCAGCTCCTGCCGGTGCACGAGCTCAGGGCCAGCACGGGGCTGCCGATCCTCGTGGACGGGGCACAGTCCGTCGGAACGATCCCGGTGGACGCGCGGGGGCTCGACTTCTACACGATCTCCGGGCAGAAGTGGCTCTGCGGCCCGGAGGGGACGGGCGGGCTCGTGGTGGCCGACCCGCATGCGCTCCGTATCGCGCGGCCCAGCTACCTGTCGCAGCAGCGCCACGAGCCCGACGGCGCCTTCGAGCCCCGCGACGGCGCGGCGCGCTTCGAGCCGAACCTCACGCCGAACTCTGCGCTCGTCGGGCTGCGGGCCGCGCTCGCCCAGGCGCCGCCGTGGCGCTTCGAGCGCTCCGCGGCCATGGCCGAGCGTCTCCGCGAGCTCCTGGCAGGGGCCGGGGAGGAGCTCGTCACGCCCGAGGCGCGCGCGACGCTCGTCTCCTGGCGCGTGCCGGCAGGCGAGGCCGTCGCCGCCGTCCAGCGGCTGGCGGACGCCGGCGTGATCGTCCGGGACCTCCCCGGGCGAGGTCTCCTGCGCGCATCCGTCGGCTGGTGGACGAGCGAAGGCGACCTCGAACGGCTCGTCGCCGCGCTGTAGGGTCGAGCCATGTGCTTCGACCACGACTCATCGCCGCCGATCCGGCCGATCTCCGGCGCGGCCGTGTCCCACGAGGGCCTCGTGCTCGAGGCGACCGGCGGCAACCGCTTCGCGGCCTTCGCCGCCACGCCGGACGAGCCGGCCCGCGTCGGCGTCGTGATCCTTCCCGACATCCGGGGCCTCTATCGGTTCTACGAGGAGCTGGCGCTGCGATTCGCCGAACGTGGCCATGCCGCCGTCGCCTTCGACTTCTTCGGCCGCACTGCAGGGGCGGAGAAGCGTGGCGACGACTTCGAGTACATGCCGCACGTCGAGCAGACGACCCACGCCGGTCTCCAGGCCGACGTCGCGGCCGCCGTCGGCTTCCTGCGGGACGCCAGCTGCGAGTCGATCTTCACCGTCGGGTTCTGCTTCGGCGGCCGCAACTCGTGGCTCGCCGCGGCCTCCGGGCACGGCCTCGCAGGGGCGATCGGCTTCTACGGGAGGCCGGTGGAGGGGCGTCCTCTCGACTCGCCCCGTCCGACCGAGCACGCGGGGGAGATGCGTGCGCCGATCCTGGGGCTGATGGGCGGGGACGACCCGGGGATCCCCGTCGTGGAGGTGGAGGCGTTCGACGAGGCGCTCGACGCAGCGGGTGTCGAGCACGAGCTGGTGATCTACCCGGGCGCGCCGCACAGCTTCTTCGACCGCAAGCAGGAAGACTTCTCGGCGGAGTCCGAGGACGCCTGGGACCGCGTGCTCGCGTTCCTCGACCGCTACGCCTGAGCGGCGTCCTCCGCGGTTCGCAGCCCGATCTCCCTCGCGATCGGCTGCAACGCCGACACGACGTTCGCGATGTGCTCGTCCAGCTCGAGCCCGAGGAGCTCCGCGCCGGCGTACACCTCGTCGCGATGCACACCCGCCGCGAAGGAGGGTTGCTTGAGCTTCTTCCGCACCGACTTCGGCTCGAGGCCGTCGAGGCCGGTCGGACGCACGAGCCCGCAGGCATGCACGAAGCCGGACAGCTCGTCGCACGCGAAGAGCGTCTTCTCGAGCGGCGTGTCGCGCGACATCGCGAGGTGCTCGGCGTGTGAGAGGACGGCCACGATCAGCTCTTCCGGATATCCCTCCTCCCGAAGGATGGGCGCGCCGTCCTGGGGATGCTCGTCGAGCGTCGGGTGGATCTCGTAGTCGAAGTCGTGCAGGAGGGCGGTGGCGCGCCAGAGCTCCTCGTCCTCGCCCCCGAGCCGTGCATAGAACCCGACGGACGCCTCGACCGCGAGAGCGTGCCGGAGCAGCGCCTCGCTCGTCGTGTACCGGGTGAGGGTCTGCCAGGCCTGCTCGCGACTCGGCCGCACGGCGGAGTACGATAGCCGCCGCCGTTGGCCATCGAGCCTCGTCAGCCCCCAGTCGCGCCGTACGGGACGTGGTCGTCGCCGATCACGGCGGAGCTCGTGGCCCGCTCCGGTGTCTCCCTGGGCATGCCGTGGCTGGACGGGGGGACGGCCTGGTGGCTCGAGGGCCGGCCGGCCGAAGGGGGTCGAGTCGCCCTCATGGAGGTCGAGGGGAGCGGCGTGCCGACCGAGGCCACACCGGCCGGCTTCAACCTGCGGACGATGGCGCACGAGTACGGAGGCGGGGCGTACTGCGTCCGCGACGGCGTCGTGTTCTGCTCGAGCTTCGAGGACCAGCGCCTGTACCGGATCGATCCGGGCAGCGACCCGGTCCCGATCACGCCCGACGTCGAGGACCGGCGCCACCGCTTCGCGGACGGCACTGTCACGGCCGACGGGCGGCTGTGGATCGGCGTGCGGGAACGCCACTCGGAGAGCGGACGCTCCGCGGACGTCGTGAACGAGCTCGTGGCCCTACCGACCGACGGCTCGGCCGCGCCGCGCGTGGTCGCCGGCGGCCGCGACTTCTACGCCGGCGCGCGGATCTCTCCGGACGGGACGCGGCTCTGCTTCCTCGCCTGGAACCTCCCGTGGATGCCGTGGGACGGGTGCGAGCTCTTCACTGCACGGCTCGGCCCGGACGGCTCTCCGAGCGACGTCACCCACGTCGCCGGGAAGGACGGT
This sequence comes from uncultured Actinomycetes bacterium, assembly GCA_963750595.1. Lineage (GTDB taxonomy): Bacteria > Actinomycetota > Thermoleophilia > Gaiellales > Gaiellaceae > GMQP-bins7. The sequence continues at coordinate 329,153 of CAVVRG010000007.1, forward strand.
GAGGAGGCGATCTGGCAGCCGGAGTGGAGCCCCGCTGGGGATCTCGTCTTCGCAAGTGACCGGAGCGGCTGGTGGAACCTCGAGCGCGTCCGGGACGGTGAGCGCGAGACCCTGTACGCAGCCGAGGCGGAGTTCGGCTACCCGGCGTGGGTGTTCGGCGGGCGCTCGTACGGGTTCCTCGGCGACGGGCGGATCGTGTGCGGGTTCGACCGTGACGGCCGCACGTTCTTCGGCGTCCTCGACCCGGAGTCGGGCGTACTCGAGGAGCTCGACCTCTCGTACGACGCGTGGCGCGGGACGCCGTTCCTCGTCGCCGCCGGCTCGACCGTCGTCCTCGTCGCGGGCTCGGCCACGCTCCCCAACCAGGTCGTCCGGCTCGACGTGGCGACGGGAGCGCACGAGGTGCTGCGAACGAGCGCGGACGTGCCCGTGGACCCCGCGTACTTCTCCGTGCCGAGGGCGATCGAGTTCCCGACCGAGGGCGGGTCGACCGCGCACGCGCTCTTCTACCCGCCCGGGAGCCGCGACTTCGTCGGGCCGGGGGACGAGCGTCCTCCGCTGATCGTGAGGAGCCACGGCGGGCCGACGGGCAACGCGACGGCGATCTTCGGCCTCGACATGCAGTTCTGGACGAGCCGGGGATTCGCCGTCGTCGACGTCAACTACGGGGGCTCGACCGGATACGGGCGGGCGTATCGCGAGCGACTCAACGGCCAGTGGGGGGTGGTCGACCTCCAGGACTGCGTGAGCGCGGCCCGCTACCTCGTCGAGACAGGCGAGGCCGACGGCGACCGCCTGCTCGTCACGGGAGGCAGCGCGGGCGGCTACACGACGATCTGCGCGCTCACCTTCACCGATGCCTTCGCCGCGGGCGCGTCGTACTTCGGGCTCGCGGACCTCGAGCAGTTCGGGGACGGCGACACGCACAAGTTCGAGCTTCGCTACGAGCACACGCTCGTCGGCCCGTACCCCGAGACCCGCGACCGTTACCGCGAGCGGAGCCCGATCAACTTCGTCGACCGGATCTCGACGCCCATGCTCGTCCTGCAGGGCGCCGACGACGAGGTCGTGCCTCCGGCGCAGGCGGAGCTCATCGTCGCGGCGCTGCGGGAACGCCGCGTCCCACACGCGTACCTCCTCTTCGAGGGCGAGGGCCACGGCTTTCGCAAGGCGGAGAACATCGTGCGCTCGCTCGAGGCCGAGCTCTCCTTCTACCTGCAGGTCCTCGGGCTCGAGCCGGGCGATCCCCTGCCGACCCTCGAGATCGAGCACCTCCGGAGATGAGCTTCGAGGCCAGGCGGCTCGCAGGGGCTCGGGCGGTGGCGGAGTACCATTCCCGCGCCATGGAGTCCTTCGTGATCGAGGGCGGGAGGCCGCTCAGCGGCACCGTGCGCGCCGCCGGGAACAAGAACGCCGCGCTTCCGATCCTCGCCGCCTCCGTTCTCGCCTCCGAGATCGTGCACCTCTCGAACGTGCCACGGATCCGGGACGTCGAGACCATGGTCGAGCTGCTCGCCGACATCGGCGCGGACGTGGAATGGGTCGGGCCGAACGACGTCCGCGTGGATCCTGCGGGTGTCGCGAAGACCGACCTCGATCCCGAGCTCGCCCGCGAGATTCGCGCGTCGTTCCTGCTCGCCGGCCCGCTGCTCGCCCGCTTCGGCCGGGTGAGCGTGCCGCCGCCCGGTGGCGACGTGATCGGCCGCCGGCGACTGGACACGCACGTCCACGCGTTCGCCGCGCTCGGGGCCGAGTTCGAGGTCGACGGCGTCTACGAGCTCTCCGCGGAGCGGCTCCGGGGAACGCGGCTGTACCTGGACGAGGCCTCCGTCATGGGTACCGAGAACGCGATCATGGCGGCAGTCCTCGCCGAGGGCGAGACGGTGCTCGGGCACGCCGCGTGCGAGCCGCACATCCAGGACCTCTGCCGGTTCCTCGTCTCGCTCGGCGCGCGGATCGAGGGGATCGGGTCGAACGTCCTCCACATCGAGGGCGTGCGCGAGCTCGGCGGGACCGAGTACCGGATCGGGCCCGACCACATCGAGGTGGCGAGCTTCGTCGGCCTGGCCGCGGCGACGGGCGGCGAGGTCGTCGTCCAGGACGTCGCGCCGGACGACCTGATTTCGATCGTGCCGGCGTTCCGCAAGCTCGGCGTCGAGATGGAGGTGGCCGACTCGAGCGTGCGCGTGCCGGCCGACCAGGCCCTCCGGATCGAGGACGACCTCGGGAGGCAGATCCCGAAGATCGAGAGCGGCATCTGGCCGGCGTTCCCCGCCGACCTGACGTCCATCGCCGTCACCGTCGCGACGCAGGCGCGGGGCACGATCCTGATCTTCGAGAAGATGTTCGAGAGCCGCCTCTTCTTCGTGGACAAGCTCGTGTCGATGGGAGCGCGCATCATCCTCTGCGACCCGCACCGCGTCGTCGTGACCGGCCCCGCCACGCTCTACGGGGAGCGCCTGGAGAGCCCGGACATCCGCGCCGGCATGGCCATGGTCCTCGCCGCCCTCTGCGCCGAGGGGACGTCCACGATCGGCAACATCCGTCAGATCGACAGGGGGTACGAGCGCATCGACGAGCGGCTGCAGGCGCTCGGTGCGGCGATCGAGCGGGCCGAGCTGTGACGCAGAGCGCAGCGGCTCGCGTCGCCCTCGAGGGAGGAGAGTCCAACGTCGCGACGGGGGTCGCCGTCCTCGACCATCTCGTCGAGCAGCTCGCGGCGACCGGCGGTTTCCGCATCGGGCTCGAGGTCGCGCCCGGCGAGCCGGAGGCGGAGGTGGGCACGGCCGGCGCGATGCTCGGAGAGGCGTTCCGCCCGCTCCTGACCCGCGACGGCGCGGCGCGGCGCGGGTTCGGGATCACCCCGGCCGACGAGGCGCTCGCGATGGTGGTCGTCGAGGCGTCCGGGAAGGCCCTGGTCGTCTCGAACGCCGACCTGACCTCGACGCGGGCGGGCGGGCTGCGCACGGATCTCGCCGCCGCGTTCCTCCGCGGCTTCTCGGAGTCTGCGGGGCTCACCATCCACGTGCGGCTGCTCGAGGGGCATGACTCCCAGCACGTGCTCGAGGCGATCTTCAAGGGACTCGGCGTCGCGCTCGCGCGCGCGTGCGGCGACGCCTGACGTGGTGACTGTCGCCGAAGGTGGCTGTCACCGGCTTCTCGGGTTCTAGGTCAGCGACCAGGAGGCGGCAATGACGGAGAAAGAGGTCATCCGAACCGATCGCGCGCCGGGGCCTTTCCAGGGCGCGCCCTACAACCAGGCGATCCGGGTCGGCGACCTCGTGTTCGTCGCGGGGCAGCTCGGGATCTCCCTCGAGACGGGCGAGCTCACCGGCCCGGCGGTGGGGGAGCAGACCGAGCAGGTGATGGAGAACCTGGCGGCGATCCTCGACGCGGCGGGGAGCGGGCTCGACCGGCTCGTCAAGACGACGGTCTTCCTCGTCGATCTGGCGGACTTCGGCGGCATGAACGAGGTGTACGCGCGTCACGTCGGCGACCGGCCCCCGGCGCGCTCGACCGTCGGCATCTCGCAGCTCCCGAGCGGCGCCCGCGTCGAGATCGAGGCGATCGCGCACGTATGAGGGCCGCCCGGCGGCGGCAGAATGAGCGCATGCGGGCCGAGGAGGTAATCGCCACCCACGGGAACACGGACTTCGACGCGTTCGGGGCGATGCTCGCCGTGCGGCGGCTGTACCCGAACGCCGTCGTCGCCGTCGGCGCTCTCAACCGCAACGTCCGGGACTTCTACCGCCTGCACGCGGAAGCGCTCGGGCCCGTCGTCGAGACCTCGAGACTCGAGCTCGACGCCGTCCGCCGGCTGATCGTCGTCGAGACGACGAGCGCGTCGCGCCTCGGCGAGCTCGAGCCCGTCGCGCTCGACCCCGCCGTGCAGAAGGCACTGTTCGACCATCACGCGGACGCGGTCGCCCCCGACTGGGTGGACCCGGAGACGGTCGTGCTGTCGGAGGACGGCGCGCTGACGACGACGCTGGTCGGCATCCTCGCGGAGCGGGAGCTCGAGCCGACCGCCCTGGAGGCGACCGCCTTCGCCCTCGGGATCCACGAGGACACGGGCTCGCTCACGTATCCCTCGACGACGCAGCGGGACATCGACGCGCTCGCATGGTGCGCGCGGCACGGTGCGCGGCAGGACCTCGTGGCGGCATACCTGCACGTCCCGCTGCAGGAGGACGAGCGCGACCTCCTGCAGCACCTGCTCGAGGCCCTCGAGCCCGTCGACGCCGGCGGCGACGAGGCGCTCGTGGCGGCGCTCCGCTGGCCCCGCTACGTCGAGGGGGTATCGAACCTCGCGCACAAGATCGTCGACCTGACCGACACCGGTGCGCTCGTTTTGCTCGTGGAGATGGAAGGGCGGGTGTTCGTCGTCACGCGCAGTCGCACCAATCGCATCGATGCCGGCAGGATCGCGGTCGCCCTCGGCGGAGGCGGCCATGCGCAGGCGGCGTCGGCCATCGTGCGCGGGGACCTGGACAGCGTCCGCGGACAGGTGGTCGCGGAGCTCGCTCGCACCTCCGGCGAGCCCCGGCGGGCGCGCGACGTCATGGTGCGTCCTCCACGGACGGTGACGTCGGACGACACGGTCCGGGCAGCGATGACCCTGTGCCAGCGCCACTCGCAGAGCGGCGTGTTCGTGGCCGTGGACGGGCGGGTCGTGGGCTCGGTGAGTCGCGAGGACCTGGACAAGGCGCTCGGCCACGGGCTCGTGCACGCACCGGTCCGGGGAATCATGAGCGGCACCGTCGTCACGGCCGCCGAGGATACGACGCTGCGCGAGCTCAGGTCCCTGGTGACCGCTGCGGAGGACGGCCGCGTCGCCGTGCTCCGTGACGAGGAGCTCGTGGGGATCGTGACCCGAGCCGACCTCCTCCGCGCGCTCGAGGGAGTCGAGTCGGGGCCCGAGGAGCCGACGGAGCTCCTCGCCGACGAGCTGCGGAGAGTGACCGCGCTTGGTCCCGCTCCTCGAGGCCGTGGCGTCGCTCGGCGAGCGGGCCGAGGGCGTGTACGTCGTCGGCGGGACGATCCGGGACATCCTCCTCGGCGAGGAGAGCTTCGACGTCGACCTCGCGGTGGAGGGCGACGCGATCGGCTTCGCCCGCACGCTCGCGACCGCGCTCGGCGGCCGCGTCACGTCCCACGAGAAGTTCGGGACGGCTGTGGTGCAGTACGGCGAGGGTGGCCGGATCGACGTCGTCACCACGCGCACCGAGTTCTACGACGCGCCGGGCGCGCTCCCCCTGGTGGAGCGGGCGGGCCTGCGGGAGGACCTCCTGCGCAGGGACTTCACCATCAACGCGATGGCGGCGTCGCTCGCGGCAGCGGACTTCGGACGGCTCGTGGATCCGCACGGGGGCCGCACGGACCTGGACGCCAAGGTTCTGCGGGTCCTCCACAACCTCTCGTTCATCGACGATCCCACCCGGATCTTCCGCGCGGTCCGCTACGAGGCGCGGTATGGCTTCCGGCTCGACGAACACTCCGCCAGGCTCGCGCGCGGCTGCATCGAGATGGGGCTCGTCGGAGACCTCTCGTCGGCCCGCCTCCGAGACGAGCTCGTCGCGCTGCTCGACGATCCCGGCGCTGTCGACGGCATCCTCCGGCTGGGCGCGCTCGGAGCGGACCGCGCGGTCCATCCCCACCTCCGTGCGGACGAGGAGGCGGCGGCGCTGTTCGCCCGCGCGCTCGAGCTCCGCGACGAGCTACGGCTCGACACGCCGGCGTGGCGCCTCGGCCTCGCTGTCCTCGGACGCGACCTCTCGTCGGACGAGGCCTACGACTGGCTTGCGCGGCTCAAGGTGCGCAGACGGGACGTCGACCGGATCGTGGGGGCGATCACCGTCTCCCCGCGCATCGTCGAGCGGCTCGGCGCGGAGAGCCTCGACCCCGCACACGTGGTCGTTCTCGCCGACCCGTACGCGCCGGACGCACCGCTTCTCGCCCTCGCGCGCACCGAGCGCTCGGAGCTTCGGGACTACTTCACCCGTCTCCGCGAGGTACGGCTCGAGATCGACGGCTCCGATCTCGCCGACCTGGGCCTGCCGGAGTCGCCCCGTGTCGGGGAGGTCCTCACCGAGCTCCGCCGGCGCAAGCTGAACGGAGAGCTCGACGGGCGCGAATCGGAGCTCGCGGCGGCACGGGCGCTCCTGACCGTCTCGAACGACGCATGAGCGTCGCCGGTGGCGGGGACATCGCCGAGCGCTATCGGCGACTCCGCGAGGAGGTCGGCCCCGGGGTAACGGTCGTCGCGGCCACGAAGTACGTCTCTCTGGCCGACATGTCCGTTCTCGTCGAAGCGGGCGTCGAGGTGGTGGGGGAGAACCGCGCGCAGGACCTCGAGCGCAAGCACGCCGAGTACGGGGACGCGTTTCGGTGGCACTTCATCGGCCACCTGCAGTCGAACAAGGTCAAGGTCGTGAACCGTCTCTGCGAGCTCGTCCACTCGCTCGCCTCCGACTCGGCAGCCCGGCGGCTGACGATCCCCGCGCTCCTCGAGGTCAACCTCTCCGGCGAGGAGTCGAAGTCGGGTGTCGACCCGGCCGAGGTGGGCGGGTTCGCCCGTGACTTCCCGCTCATCGGCGGGCTGACGACGATGCCGCCGCTTTCCGCCGACCCCGAGGCGTCCCGGCCATACTTCCGGCGCCTCCGGGAGCTCGCCGTCGAGCACGGGCTCCCCGAGCTCAGCATGGGGACGTCCCAGGACTACCGCGTTGCGGCCGAGGAGGGAGCGACCTTCGTGCGCATCGGTGAGACGTTGTTTCGCGGCACCCAGGGCTAAGATCCCCGGGTCATGGGCTTCGGCGACCTCTGGAACCGCACCCTCGTCTACTTCGGCATCGCGGAGGAGGAGGAGTGGGACGAGGACGGCTACGCGACGAACGAGCAGCTCCAGGAGAGCTACCGGCAGCGCGACCGGCAGAACGTGCGGCGCCTGTCGAGCGCTCCCGAAGCGGACGACTGGCCCGCCGAGGAGTCGGAGCCGCAGCGCTCGCGCCGCCCGTCGACGCGCCTTCGGAGCGTGGACACCGGGCCCCCGGCCAAGGTGCACCTGGTCGTTCCCAGGAGCTTCAACGACGCGCAGCAGATCGCCGACCGCTTCAAGGCGCAGATGCCGGTGATCCTCAACCTCCAGGGCGCCGACACGGATCTCTCCAAGCGGCTCATCGACTTCTCGAGCGGCCTGACGTACGCGCTCGACGGGAGCATGCAGCGGGTCGCCGACAAGGTCTTCCTGCTCACGCCGAGGAACGTCGAGCTCTCCGCCGAGGAGCGCGCCCGCGCCCTCGAGCGCGGCGGGTTCTTCAACCAGGCCTAGCAGCCCGCATCTGGGAAACCGGGTGACAGTCCCCTGCGGGGACAGTCACCAGCGCGGAGGGGACTGGCTCCGGCGCAGCCGGTGCCTGTCCCCGGCTTCTGGAAACCGGGGTCACAGTCCCTGCGGGGACAGTCACCGCCGCGTCGATGGCCACCGGCGTAGGAGAAGCGCCCCTCCGCGGCGAACACGCGTCCGATGGGCGCTTCGCTTCCTCCAGCCGTGGTCGCAGATGCGGCGTCGTCGCTGCAGAGCTTCGTGCGCGTGTTCGTGTGGATCTACATCCTCATGATCTTCGGGTACGTGCTCATGTCCTGGGTGCGACTGCCGTATTCGCGTACGGCAGCGACTGTGCAACAGTTCCTGGACGAGGTCTGCCGTCCGTATCTCCGCCTGTTCAGGCGCTTGCCGACACTCGGGCCGCTCGACGTGTCCCCGATCATCGCCGTCGTCGTGCTGCTCCTCGTCTCGGAGGTCGTCATCTACCTGATCGGGGCGCTCCTGTAAGGAGGAACCATGCCGCTGACCCCAGTCGAGATACGACACCAGCAGCTCCGACGGGCGTTCCCGCGCGGGTACCGCCGTGCGGACGTGGACCGGCTCCTGAACGAGATCGCGGACAGCTTCGAGGACGTCTGGCGCGAGCGCGCCGACCTCGCCGACCGCCTCGACGAGCTCGAGGCGGACGCGGCGAAGCACCGCGAGCTGGAGACGCTCCTTCGGTCCACGCTCGTCTCCGCCGAACGTGCTGCGCAGGAGATGAAGACGCAGGCCCGCCGCGAGTCGGACCTCATCGTGCAGGAGGCGCACGCCGAGGGGCGTCGCGTCGCGCGCGAGACGCTGGCCGAGAAGCGCCGCCTGGAGGACGACGTTCGCAGGATCCGCGCGCAGCTCCGCACCGCGCTCGAGGCTCTCGGGGAGGCACCGCCCGAGGCCCGGGAGGAGGGCGCCGCGGCCGAGGAGAAGCCGGCCGGGGCGGAGGAGTCGACCGAGAGCGGCATTCGTAAGGTCGTGGGGTAGGCCTCGCCGCGCGGATATCCTTCCGCCATGGAGGGCGCCACCACGCGGCTACGCCTACGCGTCGCTCCCGGGTCAGGGCGGTCCGAGATCGTCGGACGACACGGCGACGCCTGGAAGGTGCGCGTGGCCGCAGCGCGCGAGCGCGGACAGGCGAACGACGCCGTCGTCCGGCTCCTGGCAGAGGTCCTCGACGTGCCCGGAGGAAGCGTCGAGCTCCTCGCGGGCCGCTCGTCCAGGGACAAGATCGTCGGGATCCAGGGGTTGTCCGGCCCGGCGGCCGAGGCTCGTCTCGACGCCGCGGCGGTGGCGAACGAGGCCGGCCGGCCGTGACCATCGATGTCGACCGCTTCCGCACGGCGCTCGAGGACGAGCGCGAGCGCATCCTCGCGGCGCTCGCGAGCGTGAACCACACGGAGTCCCTCACCGAGGAGACCGGAGACCTCGCGAGCGGTCCCGGAGACCACATGGCGGACAACGCGACGGACACGTACATGCGGGAGCTCGACGAGGGGCTCGAGGAGAACGCCGAGCGGCTGCTGGGCGAGATCGAGGGGGCGCTCGGCAGGATCGCCGAGGGCACCTACGGGACATGTGCGGTCTGCGGCAGCCCGATCGACGCGGAGCGGCTCGGCGGCCGTGCCGTACGCCACGCTCTGCATCGACGACAAGCGCGCGCAGGAGCGTGGGTGAGCGAGACCGCTCGCTCGGAGGTCGCGCAGGTGGACGTCCGGGTGGGCTCGACCGCGAACGCCCTCCAGCCGATCTCGTCGGCCGAGCGCTCGCTCGCTGCGGGGCCTGCGCAGTGGCTCGCGCTCATCGCCGTCGCCGGCGCGGCGATCGTCGCGGATCAGCTCACGAAGCAGGTCGTGGGGCGCACCCTCGCTGTCGGGGAGCGGGTCGACCTGCTCGGCCCCGTCTCCATCCACCACGTCGAGAACTCCGGCATCGCGTTCGGGCTCTTCGCCAGCCGGACCGGGATCGTTATCGGGATCACCGCAGTCACCGTCGCCTGGATGCTCTGGTTCTTCGGGCGTTCCGGCCGCCGGCATCCGGTGCTTCCCGTGGGGCTCGGGCTCGTCCTCGGAGGAAGCGTCGCGAACCTCGTCGACCGCGTGCGCCTCGGGCGGGTGACGGACTTCCTCGACCTCGAGGCCTGGCCGGCCTTCAACCTCGCCGACACGTTCATCGTCGTCGGCGTCGTGATGCTCTTCGGCGCGCTCGTGCTCGGCGACCGCTCGAGGCGGCTGCACGGCCCCCGCCGTGGGGACACTTCGCTTCTCCGTCGCTGACGCGGAGGCCGGCGCGCGGCTGGACAGCGTCCTCGCGACACGCCGTGAGATCGCCTCGCGAGCGCTCGCGGAGAAGCTGCTGACGGAGCGGCTCCGTGCGGGTGGACGGCGTCGAGCGCTCGAAGAGCCACCGGCTCTCCGTCGGGGCCGTCGTCGAGGTGGAGCTCCCGGGCCCGGCTCCCGGGCTGACGCCCGAGCCGGCCACCGTCGCGGTGCTGTACGACGACGAGCACCTGCTCGTCGTCGACAAGCCCGCCGGGATCTCCGTGCATCCCGGCGCGGGGGAGAGGCGCGGGACGCTGGCCGCTCAGCTGCTCACGCTCGGCGCGGCCGGCGGTCCGGATCCCGATCGCCCGGGAGTCGTCCACCGGCTCGATCGGAATACGTCCGGTGCGATCGTCGTCGCGCGCTCCGAGCAGGCGCACGCGGCGCTCCAGGACGCGATCCGCCGCCGCGCGGTCGAGCGCCGGTATCTCGCGCTCGTCCGGGGTCACCCGCGCTCGCGCACGGGACGGATCGAGGCGCCGCTCGGCCGTGACCGGCGCGCTCCGACTCGCCGCTCGCTGGACACCGACGAGCCTCGCGACGCGGTCACGCACTTCGAGCTCCGGGAGGCGATGCAGCAGCACGCCCTGCTCGACGTGTCGCTCGAGACCGGCCGCACGCACCAGATCCGCGTCCACCTCGCGGCGATCGACCTGCCGGTGTCGGGAGACGTGCAGTACGGCGTGAAGGGCGACCTGGAGCTCGAGCGGCAGTTCCTGCACGCGTACCGGCTTCGCTTCGCCCATCCGGTGACCGGGGCCGACGTCGACGTCCAGTCGCCGCTCCCGCCGGACCTGGAGGCGGCGCTCGCGCGGGCCCGGGCGCTATAGGGCGACGCTCTCGCGTCGCCCCCCGCGAGGCAAGCCTCGCCCCTACGGGTACACTTCTCCCGCTTTCGTTCCTTCGACCCGGCGACCAGTCGAGGCGGGGGTGCCGACGCCATGCGCGCGGTTCCGCCCGGCCCGCCGGAGAGGTACCAATCCAACCAGAAAGGGGCTGATCCCTTGTCAGTCGTCACGATGCGGGAGCTCCTGGAGGCCGGCGTGCACTTCGGCCACCAGACGCGCCGCTGGAACCCCAAGATGCGCCGCTACATCTTCGGCGAGCGGGGCGGCATCTACATCATCGACCTCACGAAGACGCTCGAGCTCCTCGAGGAGGCGCATGCCTTCGCGCGCAACCTCGCCGAGCGCGGCGGCACCATGCTCTTCGTCGGCACGAAGAAGCAGTCGCAGGAGGCCGTCTCGCAGCACGCGGAGCGCGTGGGCATGCCCTACGTCTCCAACCGCTGGCTGGGCGGGCTCCTGACCAACTGGCGCACGATCTCCGAGCGCATCGGGTACCTGCACGACCTTCGCCGTCTGAAGGCGGACGGGCAGCTCGACCTCCTGCCCTCGAAGGAGCGCATCGCCATGGAGGCGGAGCTCGAGAAGCTCGAGGCCAACCTCGGCGGCGTCGCCGACATGAAGCGGCAGCCCGATGCAGTCTTCGTCATCGATCTCAAGAAGGAGCAGCTCGCCGTACGCGAGGCGCGCCGGCTGGGCGTGCCGATCGTCGGCCTCGTCGACACGAACGCCGATCCGGACGAGGCGGACTTCGTGATCCCCGGGAACGACGACGCGATCCGCTCGTGCAACCTCGTGACGCGCGTCGTCGCCGACGGCATCGAGGCCGGGCGGGCGAAGGTCACGCCCGCGGAGATGGCGCGCGCCGCACCCGCGGAGGCCGCCGCCGCGGACGAGGGCGAGACCGACGCCACTCCGGTTCCGGAGCCCGAGCCGGAGCTCGAGCCCGCTGCGGTGGCCGAGGGGAGTGAGAGCGAGTGAGCACGACGATCAGCGCGTCGCTCGTCAAGGAGCTTCGCGACCAGACGGGCGCCGGGATGATGGACTGCAAACGCGCTCTCGAGGAGACGGACGGCGACCTCGAGTCCGCACGGACGCTCCTACGCGAGCGCGGGATGGCGTCCGCCGGGAAGCGCGCGGGCCGCGCGACGACCGAGGGTCTCGTCGGCTACATCGTCGAGGACGCCGTGGCGTCGATCGTCGGGATCGGCTGCGAGACCGAGCCCGTCTCGAAGAACGACGAGTTCCAGGCCTTCGGCCACCGCGTCCTGAAGGCCGTGCATGCGGACGGGCCCGGCGCGGTGGAGGGCTTCGAGCAGGAGCGCCTCGAGCTTGCCGGCAAGCTCGGCGAGAACATCGTCGTCGTCGGCGCCGCGCGCTTCGGGGGAGAGAGCGGGGACGCGCTCGCGGGCTACGCGCATCCGCCCGCCAACAAGATCGGCGTGCTCGTCCACCTGCGGGGCGGCTCCGAGGAGCTCGCTCGACAGCTCGCGATGCACATCGCCTTCGCGGCGCCCGAGTGGGCCGGACGGACCGACGTCCCGGCGGAGGTCGTGGAGACGGAGCGACGGATCTACCTGAACTCGGACGAGGTGCAGTCGAAGCCCGAGGCCGCGCGTGAGAAGATCGTCGACGGCATGCTCGGCAAGCGCTTCTACGCCGCGACACCGGGAGGCGTCCTCGCCGACCAGGCGTGGGTGCACGACGCGTCCAAGTCCGTCGCGCAGGCATTCGACGAGGCGGGCGCGTCAGTCGTCGCTTTCGAACGGATCTCGGTCGCGGGCGCGTGATTGCGAGGCTCCCTCGGCTCGCGGAGGCAGGTCGGTGAGCGCGGCCGCCGACGAGGTTGCGGAACGAGCCAGGCACGAGGACGGGACGAGCTTCCGTCGCGTTCTGCTGAAGCTCTCCGGCGAGGCGCTGCTCGGGAGCCGGGAGTACGGGATCGACTCCAAGACGGTGCTCGGGATCGGCGAGGAGGTCGCCGCCGTGCGGGAGGCGGGGACCGAGCTTGCGATCGTCGTGGGGGCCGGGAACATCTACCGCGGCATGGCGGCCGCGGCGGAGGGGATGGACCGCGCGACGGCCGACTATGCGGGGATGCTGGCGACGCTCCTGAACGCGCTTGCGCTCCAGGACGCCCTCGAGAAGCTCCGCGTGCACACGCGCGTCCAGTCGGCGATCACCGTCTCCGAGGTCGCCGAGCCGTACATCCGCCGGCGCGCGATTCGGCACCTGGAGAAGGGGCGCGTCGTCATCTTCGCGGCCGGGACGGGGAACCCGTTCTTCACCACGGACACCGCCGCGGCTCTGCGCGCGCTCGAGATCGGCGCCGAGGCGATCCTGATGGCCAAGAACGGGGTCGAGGGCGTCTACGACGGTGATCCTCGCGAGGATCCCGGAGCCCGGTTCATCCCCGAGCTCACGCACCTCGAGGCCATCGAGCGCGGCCTCAAGGTGATGGACACGACCGCGCTCTCGCTGTGCATGGACAACCGGCTGCCGATCTACGTCTTCGAGCTCGCGCAAGGCAACATCCGGCGCGTCGCGGCCGGCGAGCGCGTCGGGACGATCATCTCCACCCCCAAGGAGGACTGAATGGCGGCGATCGAGGACTTCCTCGCGGATGCGAAGCGGCGAATGGACCGGTCGATCGAGGCGACGCACCAGGAGTTCAACTCGATCCGTACCGGCCGCGCCTCCCCGGCGCTCCTCGACCGTGTGACGATCGACTACTACGGCACGCCGACGTCGCTGAAGAGCCTGGCGTCGATCGGCGCTCCCGAGGCGCGCTTGCTCACCGTGCAGCCCTTCGACCCGGGCGCGATGAAGGCGATCGAGCGGGCGATCCAGGAGTCGGACCTCGGCCTGACCCCGTCCAACGACGGCAAGCTGATCCGCCTGCCCATCCCGGCCCTCACCGAGGAGCGTCGCAAGGAGCTCGTGAAGGTCGTTCGGCGCGTCGCCGAGGATGGAAAGGTCGCGATCCGCAACGTCCGCCGTGACGTGCTCCAGCATCTCCGCGAGCTCGTCGTCAACGGCGACGTCGGTGACGACGAGGAGCGGCGGGCCGAGCAACAGGTGCAGAAGGTCACCGACGAGCACACGAAGTCGATCGACGACCTCCTGAAGGCGAAGGAAGCGGAGATCATGGAGGTGTGACCTCCGGCACGACCACATCTCTCGAGCGGGCCTCGGACGACGACCCACCGGCATCGAGTCTCGCCCGGAGCGTCGCCATCATCATGGACGGCAACGGTCGCTGGGCGGCGGCGCACAAGCTCCCGATCGCCGACGGACACCGCGAGGGTGCACGCGCGCTCCGGCGCACCGTCGAGGCCGCCATCGACCTCGGGATCGGCTCGCTCGCCGTCTACGCGTTCTCGACCGAGAACTGGGCGCGGCCGGCCGAGGAGGTCGCGGCCATCATGGAGCTCCTGGACGAGACCATCGAACGCGAGCTCCCCGACCTCGCGAAGCAGGGCGTGCGCACGCGCTTCTTCGGCCGTCGCGACCGCGTCCCGACGGTGCTGCAGGACAAGATGGCAGCACTCGAGCGGGAGACGGCGACGAACGACCGTCTCCAGCTCTGGATCGCCTTCGACTACGGCGGCCGCGCGGAGCTCGCCGAGGCCGCGCGGCGGCTCGTGGAGGACGGCGTGCAAGCGGACGACGTCTCCGAGGAGGCGCTCGCGGAGCGGCTGTACGCTGCGGAGCTCCCGGACCCGGATCTCGTGATCCGCACGTCCGGCGAGCAGCGGCTGTCGAACTTCCTCCTCTGGCAGTCCGCCTATGCCGAGCTCGTCTTCACTGACACGCTCTGGCCGGACTTCGGCGAGGACGCGCTCCGGGCTGCGGTCGAGGAGTACGCTCGCCGCGGCCGCAGGTTCGGCGGCAGGTGAGCTCTCTTGTGTCCCGCATCGTCGTCGCGGTGGTGTTGCTACCGCTCGTCGTCGGCGTGGTCTACCTCGGCGGCTGGTGGCTCCTCGCGCTCGCCCTCGTCGGAGGGTTGATCGCCCTCCACGAGCTGTACACCCTGGCGCGGGAGCATCGACCGCTCGTCCTCGCCGGCTATCTCGGCCTCGTCCTCGCCCTCGTCGGGTTCCAGCTCGGCGGGCTGTCGTGGATGCTCGGGGGGCTGCTGGCCACGTTCGCATTCTCGTTCGTCGTGTTCGGCCTCTCGGACGTGCGACCCTCCGCCACGACGTCGTTCGGGGTGACGCTGCTCGGAGTCGTCTGGGTCGGCGCGGGGCTCGGCTTCCTCCTTCTTGTGCGCGACATCCCGGAGCACGGGTTCTGGGCCGTCATGGCGGTGCTGTTCACCGTCTTCGCCGCGGACACGGCCGCATTCTTCGTCGGCCGCGCGGTTGGGCGGCACAAGCTGGCGCCTGCGATCTCGCCCGGGAAGACCTGGGAAGGGTTCGTCGGCGGCGTCGCGGCGGCGATGCTCATGGCCTTCGTGATCCTGTACAAGGACCGCGACGAGTTCCTCTCCATCCCCGAGATGCTCCTGCTCGGCGCCGCGGTCGCGCTCGCGGCGGTGCTGGGCGACCTCTTCGAGTCGGCGGTCAAGCGCGACCTCGATGCGAAGGACTCGGGCAGGCTTCTCGGCGGCCACGGCGGCATGCTCGACCGGCTCGACGCAGTCCTCTGGGCGGGGCCCGTCGCGTACTACGTGATTCTCGCGGTGGGCGGGACGTAGGGCGTGCCTACGCGTTCTGAACACGCCGCCCACTAGCCTTCGCTCGTGGACCGGAAGCGGATCGCGCTCCTCGGGGCGACCGGGTCGATCGGACGCCAGGCGCTCGAGATCGTCTCGTCGCAGCCAGACCTCGCGCTCTGCGCCCTCGCCTCCGGCTCGCAACCGCTCGCCGAGCTCGCAGCGGAGCACGGCGTCGAGCACGTGCAGGTGGGAGGCGACGTCACCGAGCTGCTCGAGGCCTCCGAGCCGGACGTCGTCCTGAACGCCGTCGTCGGCTTCGCCGGCGTCGGCGCGACGCTCTGGGCGCTTGAGCACGGCGTGACGCTGGCTCTCGCGAACAAGGAGAGCCTCGTCGCAGCGGGAGACCTCGCGCTCGACGCCCGGAGGCGGGGAGGGGGGCTTCTCGTGCCGGTCGACAGCGAGCATTCCGCCGTGCTCCAGCTGCTCGAGGGCCGCGCCGCAGACACCGTCGACTCGGTCGTCCTCACGGCCTCCGGCGGCCCGTTCCGAAACCGCTCGCTAGCGGATCTCGAATCCGTGACCGTGGAGGAAGCGCTCGCGCACCCCACGTGGTCGATGGGGCCTAAGATCACGGTCGACTCGGCGACACTCGCGAACAAGGGCCTCGAGCTCATCGAGGCGCACTTCCTCTTCGGCCTCCCGTACGCCAGGATCGAGGTCGTCGTGCACCCGAGCTCGGTCGTCCACGCTCTCGTGCGGCTCCGTGACGGCGCCGCGCTCGCACACCTCGGCTACCCGGACATGCGCGTCCCCATCTCCTACGCGCTCACCTACCCCGAGCGTGCGGCGACCTCCATCCCAGCGCTCGACTTTCGCGCGGGCCTGACGCTCGTGTTCGAGGCGCCCGACCTGGAGCGGTTCCCGCTCCTCCGTCTCGCGCGCGAGGCAGGAGAGCGGGGTGGGACGTACCCGTGCGCGTTCAACGCCGCGAACGAGGTCGCCGTCTCGGCGTTCCTCGATGACCGGATCGGCTTCCACGAGCTCGCGGGGCTCGTCGAGCACGCGCTCTCGCACGTGGACGGGGCGCCTGCAAGGGATCTCGCGGAGCTCGTCGAAGCGGATGCGACGGCCCGCCGGCACGCCGAGCGGCGCCTGGTGCACGCATGACGAAACGCTCATCCGCCATCCCTGCAGACTCGGTGCGCGCGTGAGCATCTTCATCGCGATCCTGGGCCTGGCCCTGCTGATCCTCGTCCACGAGGCGGGCCACTTCTTCGGCTCGCTCGCGGTCGGGCTCCGCCCACGGAGGTTCTACGTCGGCTTTCCGCCCGCGGTGCTCAAGACGACGCGCAACGGCATCGAGTACGGGATCGGCGCGGTTCCGCTCGGCGGCTTCGTGACGATTCCCGGGATGCTCCGGCCGATCCCGCACGACGTCGACCGCAGGTTCGCGCACGCGGCCGAGGAGGCGCCCGGTCTCGTGGGGGCGATCGACCGGATGAAGCGCTCTCTCGTCGGCGACGACCCGAGCACGGGGCTCGAGGCGCTTGGCGAGCTCGAGCTCGCGATCCGGGAGAAGAAGCTCTCGCCGCGCGCCCTCGCGTCCGCGGAGAAGGGCCTGACCGAGCTCCGGGACGCCCTCGGACCCGACGCGTACTGGAAGGCTGCCACGTGGCGACGCCTGGTGGCCATCCTCGCCGGGCCGTTCTCCAACATCGCGTTGACGGCCGTGCTGCTCGGGATCCTGTTCACGACCGTCGGGGGCAAGCCGAGCCAGGTGGTTGCCACCGTCTCGCCTGATTCGCCCGCCCAGGAGGCGGGGCTGCTCGCCGGGGACAGGGTGATCGCGGTGAACGGCGACCCCGTGTCCGGGGAGCAGCTCGGCGACAAGATCCTCGGGTCGGAGGGACACCCGCTCGTCCTCACCGTCGTCCGCGACGGCGAAGAGGTCCGGGTTGGCCCCGTCACTCCAGCCGAGACCGACGGCGGCTACCGGATCGGCATCGTGCGCGAAGGGGTGGGGCTCCCGCCGCTCGAGGCGTCGTGGCGCGCGATGGAGGTCACGGGGATCGTCACGAAGGAGATCGTCCTCTCCCTCGGCCGACTCGTGACCGGCGAGGGCCGCGAGGATGTCGCGAGCCCGATCGGCATCACCCGCGCCTCCTCGGACGCCGTCCAGGAGGGCGCCGTGAGCTTCCTCTGGGTGCTCGCCCTCATCTCCCTCTCCGTAGGGCTCCTGAACCTGCTGCCCTTCCTGCCGCTCGACGGCGGCCACGTGCTGTTCGCCCTCCTCGAGGGGGCGCGCGGCCGGGTCCTGAAGCGCGAGGTGTACGAGCGCGCGTCGGTCGTCGGGATCGCCGTCGTCGTCCTGCTCTTCTTCCTCGGCCTGACGAACGACATCGGGAATCTCAGCTAGTCCGCAGCCTCGAGAGCCCACGAGCGTGGGCTCTCGAGGCGCGAGAAGCCCTGAAGCGGCCGCTTCGCGGCCGATATGGCTGGGCCCTCAGCCGCCTGGTTTCCGGTCCTGTGCCAGCCGCTCTCGCGAAGCGCCTCGGTACCCTCTAGCCGTGGCCAGCGAGGTGCAGATCCGCGTCGGAGACGTGCTCGTCGGCGGCGGCGCGCCCGTCGCCGTCCAGTCGATGACCCTCACGAAGACGCACGACGTCGCGGCGACGACGGCGCAGATCGCGGCGCTCGCTTCGGCGGGGTGCGAGATCGTCCGGGTGGCGGTGCCGAAGAACGAGGATGCGGCCGCGCTCCCGCTCATCGTGCGCCTCTCGCCGCTCCCGGTGATCGCGGACATCCACTTCAACGCCTCGCTCGCGCTCAAGGCGATCGAGGCGGGCGTGGCGGCCGTCCGGATCAACCCGGGGAACATCGGAGGCCCGGACAAGGTAGAGCAGGTCGTGAGAGCTGCGAAGGCGGCGGGCATCCCGATGCGGATCGGCGCGAACTCGGGCTCCCTGCCGAAGCACCTCGCGGTGCTGGCGCAGCGGGACCAGGCCGAGGCGCTCGTCGCGGCTGCCCTCGAAGAGGTCGAGCTGCTCGAGAGGCTCGACTACCGGGACTTCAAGATCTCCGTGAAGGCGACGCACGTGCCGACGATGATCCGCGCCTACCGGATGCTGGCGGCCAGGGTCCCGTATCCCCTCCATCTCGGCGTGACCGAGGCGGGAACGGAGTTCGCGGGAGCGATCAAGAGCTCGGTCGGGATCGGCTCCCTGCTCGCCGACGGCATCGGGGACACGCTGCGCGTCTCGCTCACGGCCGATCCCGTGAAGGAGATCGAGGTCGCGTGGGAGATCCTGAAGGCGCTCGGCCTGCGCGAGCGGGGGCCGGTGATGATCGCGTGCCCGTCGTGCGGCCGCGACAACGTCGGCGTCGAGAGCCTCGCGCGGGTGGTCGAGGAGCGCCTTCGTGCCTATCCGCAGGCGTTCGAGGTCGCGGTCATGGGCTGCGCCGTCAACGGGCCGGGAGAGGCGGGGGACGCGGACTTCGGGATCGCCGGCGGGCGCGACGTCGGCTTCATCTACGCGCACGGACGCGTGCTGCGCAAGGTCGAGTCGGACGTGCTCATCGACGAGCTCTTCCGGGAGATCGACCGCTGGCTGGCGGATGGGATGAAGCGCCCGAAGCGGTTGAAGATGGCCAAGCCGGCGGCGCTCGCGATGGCCGAAGCGAGCCTCATCCCGCTGGACTGACCTGGGGTCGGCGGTGCGGGCGCGGCGGTGACTGTCACCGAAGGTGACTGTCACCGTGGTTGTCCGGCCAGGGCAGGCGCGTCGGCAAAGTGCGGGTGACAGTCACCTTCGGTGACAGTCACCGCGGTCCCGTCATCGCTAGCCTTCGCGCCTCATGATAGCGAGGCAGTCCCGGCTCTTCATCCCGACCCTGCGCGAGGCGCCGGCCGACGCGGAGGCCGTCTCGCACAAGCTGCTCGTTCGCGGTGGGTACATCCGGCAGGTGAGCGCGGGCGTGTGGACGTTCCTGCCGCTCGGCTGGCGCGTGCATCAGAAGGTGTCGCAGATCGTTCGCGAAGAGCAGGACGCGATCGGGGCACAGGAGATGCTGATGCCCGTGCTGACCCCGCTCGAGCTCTGGCAACACACGAAGCGCGACTACATAGAGGAGCTCTTCAAGCTCAAGGACCGCCATGGGCGCGACTACGTGCTCCCGTTTACGCACGAGGAGACCGTGACGTTCCATGCGAAGGAGATTCAGAGCTATCGGGCGTTGCCGCAGATGCTCTACCACTTCTCAATCAAGGACCGCGACGAGCCGCGACCACGCGGGGGGCTGCTCCGCGTACGCGAGTTCATCATGAAGGACGCCTATTCGTTCGACCGTGACGAGGCCGGCCTCGACGTCAGCTTTCGGAAGCAGGAGGGGGCGTACCACCGGACGTTCCAGCGCTGTGGCCTCGAATTCTCGGCCGTCGCGGCGGAGTCGGGGGTCATGGGTGGCAAGGAGTCGGTCGATTTCCTGGCGCCGTCCGGGTCGGGCGAGAACACGCTCGTGACCTGCGAGAACGGCGACTTTGCCGCTGATCTCGAGATCGCGCGCGGCGTGCCGCGCGCCGCGTCCCTTCAGGAGAGGCTCGACGCTCCGAAGGAAGTCGCAACGCCCGGGGTGACCACGATCGAGGCGCTCGCCGGGATGCTCGGGATCGAAGAGGCGACGACCTCGAAGGCGATGCCGGTCGTGAAGACCGACGGAACGCTCGTCCTCGGGCTGGTGCGAGGCGACGACCGGCTCGCCGAGTCGAAGATGCTCGGCGTCCTCGGCAGCGACTTCCGGCCGGCTACCGACGAGGAGATCAGGGCGGCGTTCGGCGCCGGTGGCGGCTCACTCGGGCCCGTCGGCGTGGATGTCGAGGTGGTTGCCGACGAGTCTCTCCGGGAAGGGCAGTACGTCGCCGGGGCCAACCGCGACGGCTGGCACCTCCTCGGCGTCGAAGCCGGGCGCGACTACGAGCCGCGCTTTGCGGACATCCGCGAGGCGCTCGAGGGCGACACCTGCCCCGAGTGTGGCGGACGCCTCGTGTTCCAGACCGCGATCGAGGTCGGCCACATCTTCAAGTTCGGGACGCGCTACTCCGCACCGCTCGAGGCGAGGTTCCTCGACGAGGACGGCACCGAGAAGCCACTGATCGGCGGGAGCTACGGAGTGGGCCCGGGCCGGGTCATGGCAGCCGTGGTCGAGCAGCACCACGACGAGAACGGGATCCTCTGGCCCGCGTCCGTCGCCCCCTACGACGTCCACGTCCTCGCGCTCCACGGCGGCGCCGACGAGGTGCTCGCGAAGGCGGAGAAGATCGCGGTTGCGCTCGAGGAGGCCGGGCTCGAGGTCCTCCTGGATGACCGCGACGAGCGCCCCGGTGAGAAGTTCGCGGACGCCGATCTCATCGGAATCCCGTTCCGCGTCATCGTCGGCAGGAAGACGCTCGAGGACGGGATGGTGGACGTTCGGAGGCGGGACGGCAGCGTCGAGGATCGCGTGCCCGGCCCGGACGTGCTGAAATGGACCATGCAGGACTGATGGCCAGGCGTCGGAGATACAGCGACGAGCACTTCGGCCCGACGATCGAGCGGCTGATGGTCGAGACCGGGACGACCTATCGCGGGCTCGCCGACAAGGCGGACCTCTCCGCCGGATACCTGAACCACATCGTCCACGGGAACCGGCCCGTGCCGTCGAACGACGTCATCGCGCGCATCGCCGACGCGCTCGACGTCGAGCCCGAGCACTTCCGGGAGTACCGGATCCGCGTCATCACCGAGAAGCTCGAGGCGATGCCCGAGCTCATCGACCGCCTGTACAAGCGACTGGCCTGACGCGGGCATGCGACGCACGCGGGTGACTGGCACCCGCAGGGTGCCTGTCACCGGCCTTTCGACCGAGTGGTGCGTAGGCGCTCGAGCGCCTGCGCGTCCCCGGGTGCCGATACGCGCAGGCGCTAGGGTGTCGGAGCCACGGGGCGTGGCGCAGCCTGGTTAGCGCGCTTGACTGGGGGTCAAGAGGTCGGGAGTTCGAATCTCCCCGCCCCGATCGAAGGAAGTCCCTGCTCCTGTCGTCCGACTACGCACCGTCCGGCGGGTACGCCGAGCGCCAAGGCAAGAGTCGGTCGCGCTCGGGCGACTGCGTACCCGCCGGGTGAGTGCAGGCCGGTAGGGAGACGGGTTACCGCAGTGGCAGCTTCCAGGGGCTGTTGCGGCCCGGGATGGACGCCCTCTGCCTCTCGTGCGACGCGGGCTGGCGCCCCGAGGGCCCGTCGCCGATCGACGGGATGAACCGTGGCGGGACACGAACGTGGGTCGCCTGCTCGAACGCGTAGGCGAGGGCAATCAACGTCGGCTCGTCCCAGCGGCCGCCGATGAACGACACGCCGACGGGCAGCGGCCCGACGAAGCCCGCCGGCACCGTCACGTTCGCGTAGCCCGCGACCGCGGGCGGGCCCGACGATCCGATGAACGTCGAGAAGTCGCCGCCGAGGTCGCCGTTGACAGGATCGGTCATCCACGCGGGCCCGTTCGTGGGGGCGATGATCGCGTCTAGGTTCTCGGCTGCCATCAGATCGTCGATCGCCGCCTGGGCGCCCGGCGTCGCGATCGCCCGCTGCGCGGCGCAGGCGGCGTCACGGCCGCCCGTCTCCTGGGCCAGGTCGAAGACCAGCGAGTTCCAGTTTGACTCGGGCGCGCCGGACTCGAGCTCGGGATGGTCGTTGTTGAAGTCGATCAGGTCTTGGAGCGTCTTCGGGTAGCCGGGGCCCGTGTACGTCTTCAGGTAGGTGGCGATGTCGGTCTTGAACTCGCACAGCAGCGCCGGGAACTCGGCATCGGCCCAGTCGCCGAACGGGATGTCGGCCGGATCGACGATGGTCGCGCCGGCCGCTTCGAGCGCGGCAATCGTCTCGTCCATGACCGCGGACACGTTCGGGTCGACCGGGACGCCCTCGACCTCGAAGCTGAGCTCGCGCCAGACTCCGATCCGGGCGCCGTCGAGCGCGTCGGCATCGAGGAACCGGGTGTAGTCGGTGACCGCGTGTCCAACCTGCGCGGCCGTCGCCGGATCGGCGGGATCGACGCCGGTCATCGCTCCCAGGAGCACTGCGGCGTCAGTCACATTGCGGGCCATCGGCCCGGCGGTGTCCTGGTCGGCCGAGATCGGGACGATGCCGGCCCGGCTCAGGAGGCCCAGCGTCGGCTTGATGCCGGCGTTGGCGTTGGCGCCCGAGGGGCAGACGACGGAACCGTCGGTCTCGGTGCCCACGGCCGCGACCGCGAGGTCGGCCGAGGCGACGACGCCCGAGCCGGAGCTCGAGCCGCACGGGTTGCGATCGAGGACGTAGGCCATGTTCGTCTGGCCCCCGATCCCGCTCCAACCGCTCGATGACGGTCCGGACCGGAAGTTCGCCCACTCCGACAGATTGGCCTTCCCGATCACGAGCGCGCCGGCCGCCTCGAGCTTCCGGACGATGAACGCGTCGCCGGGCGTGCTGCCCTCGAGCGCGTACGAGCCTGCCGTTGTCGGCATGCCGGTCGTGCCGATGTTGTCCTTGACGATGATCGGGATGCCGAGCAGCGGCCGATGGTCCCCGTCGCGGCGCGCCTTGTCCGCTGCCCGCGCGTCGGCGAGGGCCGTCGGGCTGACGGTGATCACCGCGTTGAGGGTCGGGTTGAGCTTGCGGATCCGTTGCAGGTAGAACTGGGTCAGCTGCACGGACTTCAGCCGACGTGTGGCCATCAACGCCTGGAGCTCCGGGATCGTGGTCGCGTCGAGATCGATACCGGCGACGTTGGTGTCCGGCGGGTTGGCCGCGAGGACCATCGGCGCCGCGGCGCCGGATATCCCGAACAGGCCGGCTACCCCGAGCAAGAGGGCCAGCAGGGTCGTCAGAACAAGGGAACGCCGAAGCCGGCTACTCATCGCGTGACCTCCACGGGTCGGTGGGGTGGACGCTGGGATCGCAGGGGGCTGCGGGCGGCGATCTGCGATCTGGGGCCCTCGATTCTATACCTCTCCCATTGTCGAATCAGCGGTAGCGCGGCCGCTCGTCGCGAGCGCCACGGTAGCCGGAGCCCTCCGAAGCCCGCTTGTAGGCTCGAGTCGTGACGCCGCTTCGCGCCGAACGCTTCGTCTTCGTAATACCGACGATGAAGCTCGAGGAGAGCCTCACGTTCTACCGCGACGGGATCGGGCTCCTCCTCCTCGAGGAGTGGTCCGAGATGGGGCGCGGTGCGCTCCTCTCGGCCTCGGACGATGCGCACGTCGAGCTCGTCGAGATGGAGGACCTTCCCGAGGTCGGCGAGCCGCGGGTCACGCTCGGGCTGCAGATCACGGGTGTCGACGAAGCGTACGAGCGGCTCACGGCTCTGGGCGCCAGGACGAAGGCGCCTCCGAGAGCGCGGCCGTGGGGCATGTACGGCTTCGGCGTCTTCGATCCGAACGGCGTTCCGATCAACATCTACGAGCCCACGGCCTGACGGATTGCACTCCACGCGGCCCCCGACGAGCCCGCGCGTATCGGGGGTGCACTGCGTTGTCCGCTCCGTCGCCGAGGATGAGCGAGGATTGAAGGGGCGCCTGCTGAAGGACGTGCTCTGGCTCCTCGCCGTGCTGACGGCCTGCGGGGTACTGGCTCTCGCGATCGCGACGGCGCTCCGCGTACCGACGGAGTACGTGCCGGGGGTGCTGTTCTGGACGATGATCCCGGGCTTCGTCGGCTACGCAGCATGGATCAGGAAGCGCCGGTGACGACCGTCGTCGGCGACGACGAGCGCGCCGTGCGGGAGCTGTCGACGTGGGTCGACCAGCGGAGCTCAGGACGGCGGCCGGACCGCGGGCCCATCGTTCGAGACCGGGATCGCCCGATAGACGGCGCCGCGCCAGGACACGGCGTCGGGACCGAGACGCGTGATCTCCACGTCGGAGCAACCGCGCGAGCGCAAGTGGTCGAGGAGCGCCTGCTGAGCGGTGCCCGCCTCCCGGCGCTCGATGGGGTGCGCTCCCGAGCGGAGCTCGTAGATGGTCACGGCCGCGTCCTCTTTCCTCGGGCGTCGCTGGACTTCGCGCCTGCGCATCATGTCATCGGCGGGACCCGTGCCGGCGCCCCCGGGCGCCTTACCGCTTGCGCTGCGCGTCGACTCGGCTTTCGACGACGGAGCCGTACGCGATGAGAAAGCCGAGCACGAGAACCGCCAGTGCCGCAACTGGCCAGATCATGCTGCAGTCATCGACACGGGAGGACGCCCGGCGATCCCTGGATCGGGGGCGCGAGCGCTCTCGAGCGCTTCTCGGAGGACGTAGCGGATCCGAGAGGAATCCACCTTTCGGGTAGTTGTCCGACTGCTCGTGTATTCCGAACCTAAGTGAGCCTGTCGAGCCCGGCGGGCGAACACTTAGCCGCAGGGGCGTTCGTCCGCCCCTCAGACCAGAGGAGGGTCCCTCAACATGACTGACATCCTGATGCGTCCGGTGGCTTGGCTGCAGGTCACCGTGGCCGAGCTCCGGGAGCGCGAGGATGGCCAGACGACGACCGAGTACGCAATTCTGCTCGGCTTCCTCGCGATCGCCATCATCGTTGCGCTCTTCTTCCTGCGCAACATCCTCCGGGATCTGTTCTCCGACGCTGCGAGCAGCGTCTCGAACGCCCCGAACGGGTAACCGCAGCGTCCCGGTCGCCCGCAGTTCGGGCGGTCGCGGATCGGATCGGTATGCCGGCCCGACGTCGACGACGTCGGGCCGGCGTCTCTTCTCACGAGCTTCCACCACCGGCGCCAGGGGTTCGATCGCGCAGGGCAGCGAGCTCCTCGTACGCGAGCCACTGCGCACGTTGCGCCGCGAGAGCCTCGCGTAGAGGTTCGCCCCAGCACCGTGGCAACCAGTAGCCCCCCAGGCTTCAGGACCCGCCTCAGCTCGAGCAGCCATTCGGCCCAACGCGTCAGATGCGTGAAGACCGAGATCGCGCAGACGAGATCGAACGCTCCGTCGGGCTCGGGAAGGCCGGGCGCATCGCCGTTGACGTACAGGCGCACCGTCGCCGGATCGTGCTCCGGAGCCAACGGATGCTCGGCTCGTCGATGTCGCACGCGGTCAGGGACGCACCGTCGGCGAGGAGGGGGAGGAGGAGCCGGAGGAGACGTCCTGATCCGCACCCGAAGTCGAGAACGGACGTCCCGGGCCACGACCAGTCGGGCGGCAGCGCAGCGAGAACGTGCGCATGGACGCCGCGGCCGATCTCCTCGAACCGCTTTCGATGCGCGTCCGGTTCGCGATAGACCTCGGGGTTCACCCCGACGCGTACGACGAGCTCGTCCGGTGGAAGCGGGCGATCACACCGACGGAGCCTACGCACGTCTCAAGCGTTTTCGAGCAGACTCCTCGTAGAGACCACGAGAAGAGGGAGGCACGCATGGCTGTCGCGCGCGTGACGGAGATCAGCTCGACCTCGACGGTGAGCTTCGAGGATGCGATCAAGTCGGGCATCAGTCGGGCCAATCAGACGCTGCGAAACGTCAAGAGCGCCTGGATCAAGGAGCAGCAGGTTCGGCTCGACGAAGGCTCGATCACCGAGTACCAGGTGAACATGCTCGTTACGTTCATCCTCGACGACTAGCGGTTTCGCGCGGGCCGAGCGGCCCGCCTCACGCGATCGAGCCACCGAGGGCCGGTCGGCGAGCAACCGCCGACCGGCCCTCGTCACGCTCGCGACAGTGACGGCCTGGATCGGCGGCAGCCTCTGGCTCGACGGCCACGTCGGCCGAGACGGGCAGCTCGTCCTCGGCGTTCTGACAGGCCTGATTCTCGCGGCGCTCCTGCGCTCCACCCGCCGGCGGTTCGGCTGCAGACCATCGCCGTCGTAAGCGTCGCCACGGTGGGAGAGGTCGTCGGCTCGCTCGTGTGGGGCGTCCACGGCTACCGGCTCGAGAACCTGCCGGCGTTCGTCCCTCCGGGTTACAGGCTCGTGTGCCTGGGAGGGCTCCCTCCCTGGCGACGCTGGCCGCCGGAAGAGGAAGAGCCCTCGTCGGGACGGCCGGGCTCGGTGCACCCGCATGAGGCCTGGCCGGGCTGAGCGTGCTCCCCGTGACGATGTGTCCGGAGCGATCGGGTGCGCGTTCCTCGTCGGCGTGCTCGCCTGGACCAGTCGTGCCGTCTATGCGGGGTCTTCGTCGTCGTGGCCGTCCTCGAGCTCTACGGAACGGCGCTCGGACATGGACCTGGGAGTTTGCCGTGCGCGGGCTCGGTCTCCCGCAGGGAACCCGCCGAGAGCGCCGCGAGCGGCTACGTCGTCTTCGACGTCGTCGCACTCAGATCCTCGCGCGCGTACGGCCCGCTGTTGCGCGCTCGCTCAGCCCACGAGCTCGCGAAGCTCTTCGGCTGACACCGGCTCTCCGGCCCGGATGAGCTCGCGGGCGGCGTCCACGCGGTCCCACACGTCCCACAGCAGGAATCCGCGCGGCCGGCCCGCCTCGAGGTAGCAGACGACGCCCTTCCGGTTCGGCTCGGCCCACTCGGCCGTCGTTTCGAGCCTCGCATCGACGTCACCCACGGCCTCGTAGCCGAGATCGAACAGGTCCGAGTAGAAGAACGGGAGGTGATCGTAGGGCTCGTCCGCCCCTGCCATGTTCGCGCCGACCACCCGTCCGTGCGTGTTCGCGTGGTCCTCGTGCTCCACGCGGCGCGTGCCACCGAGCGCCTCGACCGGGAAGCGGGCGACGTCTCCCGCCGCGAAGACGTCCGCGCGTCCTCCGACGCGCCCTCGATCGTCGACGAGGACGCCGTCGTCGACGTCGAGACCGGCCTGGTCGGCGAGCTCGGTGCGCGGCACGATCCCGAGGCCGGCCACCACGACGTCGGCGCCGAGGCCACCGTCGTCCGTCTCCACGGAGAACCCATCGTCCTCGCGCCCGATCGCCTCGACCTTCGTGCCGGAACGGACATCCACGCCCTGCGAGCGGTAGTAGTCGTTGACGAAGGCCGCGAGCTCCGCCGGAAAGAGCCGGGCTCCCACGCCGGCGTCCGGGAAGACCATGGTCACCGAGCAGCCGTTCGTCGCGAGTGCCGCCGCGATCTCCGATCCGATGAAGCCGCCACCCACGACGACGGCACGCACTCCCTCGCCGGCGATCTCGTGCAGGCGTCGATACGTCTCGAGCGTCCGGTAGTAGACGACGCCGTCGTCCCAGGCCTCCACCCGGCGGGGTGCGCCGCCGGTCGCGAGCAGCAGCCGCTCGTAGGCATGGCTCTCGCCCGTGTCGTCCGTCGCGAGATGGGCATCGAGGTCGAGGGAGACGATGCGGCGACCGAGCACGAGATCCACACCGAGATCGGAGGTCCCCCGCCAGACCGACTCCTCCGGCTTGCCCTTCCACAGCGCCTTCGAGAGCGGAGGTCGCGCGTACGGCGCGACCGGCTCCTCACCGACGAGCCCGATCGACCCGGTCGAGTCGTGGTCGCGAATCCCGCGGCACGCGGAGTCGGCCGTCATGCCTCCTCCGACGATCAGGTACCGGAACGCGCCCACCCCGGCCATCGTAATGGCTCCTCCATCCCTGGCGCGCTCGGGTGCCCGCGGCGGCGCGTACTCGGTGTCGTCGCGCCTCAGTAGAGCGCGGTGGAGAGACGCCGCCTGTAGGCGATGCTGACGGGGTCGTCCTGGCCGAGGTGGTCGAAGATCGCCACCGCGAGGTCACGACGGCGGACTCGCTCCTCGGATGGCGCCTCCGCGATCTCGTCCACGAGCAGCTGCAGCGCTCGCTCGTTGTCTCCGGCCTCGAGCGCCGCGACGACGTCCGGCAGCTCTCCATTCGCACGGAGCTCGTCGAGCACGCCCTCGATGCGCGGCGGGGCGAGCAGCTCGTCCACGAACGCGGCGACGCGCGCGGGGGGCTGCGCGCCCACGAACTCCGCGACCACGCGGCCGTCGCGAAAGCCCTTCACGGCAGGGATCCCCTGGACCCGGAACAGGGCCGCGAGCCCCTGGTTCGCGTCGACGTCGACCTTCGCGAACGCGACGGCGCCGTCGCGGCGTGCGACCTCCGCGTCGAGCACGGGCGCGAGCGCGTGGCAGGGGCCGCACCAGGCGGCCCAGAAGTCGACGATCACGGGCGTCTGCCGGGACCGCTCGAGGACCTCCTGCTCGAAAGTGCCCTCGGTGACGTCCACGTGTGTGTCGACGGACATGGCTCGACTCATCCTGCCACTACGACGTCGGCCCCGCAGCCGGCGACGAGAGCGGCCGGGACGTCCTCGCGGGCGACCCCGGCGAGCGAGGGGTGGCGCAGCTCGACGGCGACATCGGGCCACGTGTCGAGGCCGAGCGCCCGCGCCCCGAGCTCGCCCCCGAAGCGGAGAAGCTCGTCCGTGCCGAAGACGCCGCGTCGCCCGGTCTGGCGGCGAGCGATGCCCTCGAGCTCGCGCAGCTCCTCGAGCGGATCGATCCGGACGTTCGAGTCCGACCCGATGCAGAGCGGTATCGACCGCGTGCGGATGCGCTCGGCGGGAACGAAGCCGTCACCCAGGTCGGCCTCGGTCGTCGGACACGCGCATACGGTCGCGCCGGAGGACGCGAGGAGGTCGAGCTCGGGGCCGTCGGCGTGCGTGGCGTGCACGACCGTCGTCCGCTCGCCGAGGCAGCCGGTGCGTGCGAGGAGCTCGATCGGCCGGCAGCCGTGCTCGGCGAGGCACTCCTCGATCTCGCGCGGCTGCTCGCCGGCGTGGACGTGGAGCGGCAGCACCTCGGTGTCGGCGTAGTGCGCCACCGCCTCCAGCCAGTCAGCCGGGCACGCGCGGACGGAGTGGGGGGCCACTCCGACCCGGAGGCCCTCCGCACGCAGCCGCTCGACCTGCTCGAGGTACATCGCGACGGAGGATTGCCGGAACCGGGGGAGACCACCTCGCGCGTACGCGACGTGGAGCAGGACGAGCTCGACGTCCGCCGCCGCCGCCGCCTCGCGCGCGGCGAGCGCCTCATCGAGGCCGAGGTAGTGGAACTCGCCGACGGCGGTGTAGCCGGCCGACCGCATCTCGCGGTACGTCGTCTCGTACGACCGGCGGACGAGCTCGGGCGTCTGACGCTCGGCCTCGGCGAGCATCGTGTCGCGCCACGCCCAGAAGTCTCCCCCTGCAGCCCGTCCGCGCAGCGCGCGCTGGAAGGTGTGGCTGTGGACGTTGACGAAGCCGGGCAGGGTGAGCGTCTCGGCCACGCGGGCGACGCTACCAGCGCCTCCGGCGTCGGACACAAAGTCGTGTCGGGGGCGACCGGCGGGTTCGATCCTGCCACTCTGAGGCCGTCCTCTCGGGGTGTCCAATCACCGTAGGGTTCGTCCATGGCGTGGAGCGAGCTTCGCCGTCACGTCCCCAACGCTCTGACGCTCGCGCGCTTCGCCGCGATCCCCGTCTTCGCCTGGCTCTACCTGCGCGCCGGCGACGGCGCGGCGTGGGGGGCAGGAGTGTTCTTCGCCGCCGCAGCCGCGACCGACCAGCTGGACGGCTACCTCGCGCGGCGCTGGGAGGTGCAGTCTGGCTTCGGCAAGGTCGCCGACCCGCTCGCCGACCGGCTCATGATCGGCGCCGCTGTCGTCCTCCTGTGGGCGACGGGGAGGATCCCTGCCCTCGCCGCGCTCGTCGTGCTCGGGCGCGACCTCGCGCTCGTCCTGGGCTACAAGCTGCTCGCGCCACGCGGGCTGGAGCTCGAGGTCACCTTCCTCGGCAAGCTCGCGACCTGGGTGCTGTACGCGGCTCTCTCCTTCGTCCTCGTCACGGAGGAGGGAACGGGGTGGCCGCTCGTCGTGCTCTGGATCGGTGTCGCGCTCGCGCTGGTCGCCGCGGCCCAGTACGTCGCCCGGGCGCGAGGGGAGCTCGCCGGCGGCTGACTCCTTCCGGCAGGGACACCGATGCGCGCCGCGAACAGGTCCAAAGTCTCAAGCTGAGGTTGACCCCTTGGAACGCCTCCTGCTTTACTCACGGAACCACGAGGAAAGGCGACCGTTGGAACCACTTCCCGATCTCACGACGCTGTCCGACGACGACCTGCGGCTCATGATCCGCGAGCTCGAAAAGGAGGAGGACGAGATCTCCTTCCGCCGCCGCGTGCTGCACGGGCGCATCGACATCCTCCGGGCCGAGCTCGTCGCCCGTCTGCGCGAGCAGGTGAGCGCGGGGGAGGCGCAGCTTGCCGACGTGGAGCGACTGAGCGAGATCCTCAGCGGAAAGGCCGCCCCGACGGCGGACGCGGAGTGACCCACGTCTACTGCCCGGAGTGCGGCTTCCAGAACCCGGAGGCCTCGAACTACTGCTCCCGCTGCGGAGGGCTCCTCGCGGTGGACCCGGGCGGGGAGACGACCATGACCTTCGACGTCGAGGACGGCGGAGAGGAGGGCGAGTCCCTGCTCGCGTCGCTCGGGATCACGGGGCCGGCGCTCGTCGTGCGGTCGGGCGGCGGCATGGCCGGGCAGTCGTTCCAGCCGGCGGAAGGGCAGACCCTGATCGGCCGCTCGCCCGAATGTGACGTCTTCCTGGACGACGTGACGGTTTCCCGACGACACGCCGAGCTCGTCAGGGAGGGGGACACGTTCACGATCCGTGACCTCGGGAGCCTCAACGGCACGTACGTGAACCGCCAGCGGATCGAGACCACGAGGCTCTCGGACGACGACGAGGTGCAGATCGGGAAGTACCGGCTCACCTTTTTGCTGCGATGAGCACCGTGGCCACCACGAGGCGAGGCAAGGGCGGAGCGGAGCCGAGGCTCCGGACGATCGGGTCCGTGTGCGAGGAGCTGCGCGACGAGTTCCCGGACATCTCCGTCTCGAAGATCCGGTACCTGGAGGACCAGGGCCTGATCGCCCCACGGCGGACGCGCGGCGGCTACCGCCTGTTCGCGCCGGAGGACCTGGAGCGGCTCACGACGATCCTGCGACTCCAGCGGGACGAGTTCCTTCCGCTCCGCGTGATCCGCGAGGAGCTGGACGGCCCTGGCGCCTCCGCGGAGCGTGCCAAGCGGCGAAGCGTGGGGCTCACCGGTCGGGAGCCCGAGATCGACCTGGCCGAGATCTGCGACCGGGCCTCGGCGACCCCCGAGTTCGTCGGGCAGCTCGAGGAGTTCGGCGTCGTGATCTCGCGGACGGAGAGCGGGGCGCGCCTCTACCGCGAGAGCGAGGCGGACATCGTCGCGGCCTGCACGCGCCTCGCGCGCTACGGCATCGACGCGCGCCATCTGAGGACGTTCCTGACCGCCGCCGGCCGTCAAGCGGCGCTCGTCGAGCAGCTGGTGGCGCCCGGCCTCCGATCGCGCAACCCGGAGCGGCGCAAGGGCGCGCTCGAAGACCTGGAGGCGCTCGCCCGCGTCTCGCAGG
This sequence comes from uncultured Actinomycetes bacterium, assembly GCA_963750595.1. Classification (GTDB taxonomy): domain Bacteria; phylum Actinomycetota; class Thermoleophilia; order Gaiellales; family Gaiellaceae; genus GMQP-bins7. The sequence goes on from CAVVRG010000007.1 coordinate 360,694, forward strand.
AGCTCTCCCATCTCCTCCTCCTGCGCGACCTGCGTGCGGCTGCGGAGCGGACGTCGTGACGCTCGACCTCGGCGATCGCATTCGAGACGTGCCGGACTTCCCGACCAAGGGCGTGATCTTCAAGGACCTGATGCCCCTGATCGCCGATCCGGAGTACTTCGCAGAGACGATCCGCCGGCTCGCGGAGTGGGCGCGACCGAGAGAGCCTGACCTCGTGCTCGGTGCCGAGGCTCGCGGGTTCATCTTCGGGGCCGCGCTCGCGTACGAGCTCGGCGCCGGTTTCATCACCGCCCGCAAGCCGGGGAAGCTGCCGCGCGAGACGGTGCAGGCCACCTACGCGCTCGAGTACGGGACGGACAGCCTCCAGGTCCACCGGGACGCGGTGCCCCGCGGAGCCCGCGTGATCGTCATCGACGATGTGCTCGCGACGGGCGGGACGGCGAGCGCGAAGGTCGAGCTCGTCGAGGATCTCGAGGGAGTCGTGGCGGGCGTCCTGTTCGTGATCGAGCTGACCTTCCTCGGTGGGCGCGAGCGTCTCGACGGCTACGACGTTCACTCGCTGATCCAGTACTGAGCCGTCGCGGGCCGTCTCGTCCGGCGGACGTACTACAAGGAGTCGATGTACGACGCGCTGACGGGCACCTACGCGTTCGCATGCCCGCACGGTCGAGAGGCGAAGGTCCGGCTGTCGTCGTTCCGCGCCCTCGAGCGACTGCCCGGGGCCGCGCATCCGGCCGTGTACCGCGTTCTCTTCGCGTGCCGGTGCGGGGAGGAGCACCCGGGCCTCGTCTCGCACGACGAGCTCGACTGGGCGCCGCTGGGGACTGGCGCCACCGGGCACTTCCACAACCTGATGACCTCGCACGACGATCCGGTCGGTTTCGAGCTGTCCGAGGTCGCCGCCGGGCACATCGGCGTGGGGGAGTGGCCGTGGAGCTTCTTCTGCTTCCTCGAAGGCCGACCTCGCCCCGTCACGCCGTCGGCGTTCTCGCTCATCGCGCCGGGTGGCGGACTGCTCGGCGTCGCCGTCCGCTGTCCCGCGTGCTCTGCGGTGTCCGTGAACCTCGTCACCGCCGAGCATCTCGACGTGCCGTTCCGCAACGACCCACGCGTGGGGGTCGTCTCACACGTGTTTCGCGACGACGCCCTCCGGGCAGTCGAGGAGTTGCGCGCCGAGCTCCAGTCCGCCCGATTCGACGAGAGGAGGCTCGATCTCCAGCCCTAGCCCCATCCAGCCGGGTGCGTCCCTCCCGCCAGGGATCGGCGGCCGCAAGAGCGGTGCCGATACCCGTCGCATGAGTGCCGCCGCCCTCATGAACGTCGCCCCTACCGGTTCGCCCCGTCTCCTGGCCGCAGTGAACGCCAGCGACGGGAACGCCCCGCCCGAGCGGGAGCCGGCTCTCGACCGGCTCGAGGCAGCGCTGGGCCGCGACTTCGCCGACCGGCTGGTCGCGTCCCTCGCGAGCAACGACCGCATCGATTCGGAGCGCTAGCCCCGGACCACAGGGGAGCTCGTGGGGCCGCCGGGGACGGCTGTCCTATCGCCGTACGCCTTCGCCGCCCCGGACGCGGACGAGCAGGAAGACGGCCGCGCCCACGAGGAGGGAGAGGACGAACGACGTGCCGCCCGCGAACCCGACAGCGAGCGCGCCGAGCCAGAGGTACAGGAAGAAGACGACGGCCCAGACAAACGCCTGGACGCCCTGGTCGATGCTCGGCATGCGCAGGTGCACCGCGCGCGATCCTACCGCCTGGTCCTGCGGCGCGATCGGTCCGAGACCTAAAAAGAATTCACCGAGCCGGTGGCGCTTTCGTCCACACAACCCGCTGACCGTCCGCTTCCGCGTAGAGCCTTCGAGCTGCGCTTCGACCTAATCGCGCTCCGTGCTCGGTGCAAGGAGGAAGCTACGGGACGGCGCACGGAGGGTCAAGTCGCCTTCTGCGGGGTTTGTCGGAAATTGCGGTGAATTTCTCGAGGGGCCGCGGAGGCCGGGTCTACGTAGGATGCCGCCGTGCGCCGCTCCGTCGTGTACAGCGTCGCGGGGGCGGTGCTGGGGCTCGCTCTCGTCCTGACCCTGCTCGGTGTCGGCGACGACCCGGATGCCCTGACGAACGCCCAGGCGTTCGTGCTCGGAATCGTGCAGGGGCTCACCGAACTCCTCCCGATCTCCTCGTCCGGCCACCTCATCCTCGTCCCCTGGGCGTCCGACTGGACGTATCTCGAGCAGAACGACCGGTTCAACCAGACCTTCGATGTCGCGCTGCACCTGGGGACGCTCGTGGCGGTCGCCGCCTACTTCTGGGGCGACGTCGTCCGGCTCGTCCGCGCCTGGCTCGAGACGCTTCGGCGTCGCCGGATCTCGACGCCGGACGAACGGATCGCCTGGTTCGTGCTCGTCGCAACCATCCCGGCGGCCCTCGCCGGCTTCCTGGGCGAGGACGTCATCGCCGACACGCTGGGAGAGCCCTGGCAGATCGCGATCCTGCTCGCGCTCGGGGCCGTCCTCCTGTGGGTCGCCGACCGCTTCCCCCAGGAGCGGGAGATGGGCGATCTCGGGCTTCGCCACGCCGTCGTAATGGGCCTCGCCCAGGCGCTCGCGCTCGCGCCGGGCGTCTCCCGATCCGGCATCACCATCACTGCTGGCCGGGTCATGCGCCTCGACCGGGACGGGGCCGCGCGGTTCTCGTTCCTCCTGCTGCTGCCGACCGTGCTCGGCGCGGTCGTCTTCAAAGGGGTGACCGACGTGCTCCTCGGCGAGCTCCCGAGCGGGTGGACCGGCCCGTTCCTCGTGGGAACGCTGGCCGCGTTCGGCAGCGGCCTCCTCGCGATCGACTGGCTGCTCGGATACGTGCGCCGCCACACGTACGACGCCTTCGTCGTCTACCGGCTCGTGATCGCCGCGCTCGTCGTCCTCGCGATCCTGAGCGGCACGCGGGCGGCGACCTTCTGATGTCCGTCGGGGCTCATCGTCCGGGTGACACCGAGCGGGGGGCCGGGGTGCGTTGAGCCGTATCGCCCACCGCCTCGTGCGCGGTATGACGTGGGGTCTGGGAGGAACCGCAGGAACAGGAGTCTGGCGAGACCGAGCTCGGGCTGGCAGCCTCATCCGGCTGACGACCGATGATGAAGGTGGCGATTCGAGGAGTGGGAGCTGGAGGCGGGCCGGGCTGAACTAGAAGGCAGGTTGCTGCCGGTGCAGCTACTTGACGAGGTCCGTTGCGGAGAACGACTCGGGAATCAACTTGTACTCGGCGAAAAGGTCGATCCAGGGTTGTGCCGAGCGAGGACGAAGCCGCGTCGCATATGCAATCCGCGTCATCTTCTCGAGCACCTTGGCATCGACCGGCGCGTACCTGCCGAGGATGCGGCCGCTCGCGGCCTGATTCCGCTTCCGGTTTGCCCACACGGCTGCTGCCTGAACGGCGTTACGGAACCGCGCCGCGAGATCGGGATCGACGTTCCGCTGCGCGATGTAGACCGTGAGGAGGCAGTCCTGGGAGCACACCGCATCGAAGGGGTAGGCGATAGTCCGTGCGCCACGCTGGAGCGCCTGGGTCGCCCAGGGCTCGGGAAGCCAGGCGGCGTCGAGTTGGCCGTGCACGAGAGGCGGGATCATCTGGGCAAACGGCAGCGTGGCGATCTCCACATCCTCCGGGGAGACGCCGCCACGCTCGAGCCAGCGCTGTAACGCGATGTGCGAAATGTTGTACAGGCTGTCGAGCCCGATTCGTTTGCCGACGAGATCGCGAGCCCGGCTGATCCGTTTCCCCGGCGCTGCTACGAGCACCGTGGTGGGGACTCTCGGCTCGTACACCGCGCCGCCTGCAACCGCCTTGACCGGCGCGTTGCGTGACCTCAAGATCGCGAGTACTGCGACGGGAACGGCCGCAAACTGCGCTTGGCCCGAGAGCAGGGCTGGAACGGTGAGCGTCCCGTCTCCCACGACAGTGAGCTCAGCATCGATGCCCTGCTTCGCGAAGAAGCCGCGGTGCTTTGCGAACATCACTTGCGCGGTCGCGTCCACGGCGATGATCGCGATGTTGACCTTCCGCAACTGGTCACCGTCGCGCGTGGCGGACGGCGACGAGCTTCCCGCCGGAACCGCAACGAGCGCCGCGAGCAGGCCGACGAGGCCCAATCGCAGCGGGCTCTTCGGGAAGCCAGATGTTCTGTGCGCGGTCGCTCGGTCTCGGGTGAGTCCGTTGAGCGCGAGGAACCGCAGTCGCATAGCTGTCATCTCATCCTCCCGCTTACCTCGACTGCAGCCGGGAGGTGAACGCTGCGAGTGCAGCAAACAGCCAATGCCTTCTCCTGCCGGATCCTAGTGGCCTTGATATGTGACTCACATCACAAGGCCAGGCCCACTCTACCTCGCAGCTGCTCCCGAAGTCCAATTGGCGCTTTGGCGGCTGCCGTCTACGCCACGACGACCAGGCGCGTCCGCCGCCGCACCTTCACGAGCGCCCCGACCGCGCCTCCAGGCGGGAACGTCACGACGCGGCGACGCGGTACTCACCGCCCTCCACGGCCACGAGGTCACCGACCGCGATGGGCGCAGGCAGGTGCGCGATTCCGAGGTCGTCACCGCTCTCGTCATGCAGTCGGCAGGTCACGCCGAGCATGGGGGAATCGTGCCACGGTCAGTAGTTAGAACTCCTGCTCGCGGCTGTCGTGGCCGACGCGCGGCTCGACGGTTCGGCGCCCTGGCTTGCGCTCCGCGGCCTCTGTGTCGCTCACGTCGTCGTGCAGCGCGTTCCTGAGGTCGAATATGCCGTCGGGCAGACGATCGTAGCCGCCCTCGTCGTCCGCCCAGCGAACGATGACCTCGAGCAGGTCGCGCTTCTGTTCCTGCGTCAGCTGAACAGGTCTGGAGGTGCCGACGTTCTCGAATGTCCTCCGCACGTCGCGCATCAAGTCCAGGTGCTGGAACTGGCCGAGAAGCGCCTCCCGAGAGCCCCACGGGAGTCGGACGGTCTCGCGGCCGAGCGGAATCTCGATGTGGTCGATGCTCCGTCCCATGCGCCGAGAATCTAGGCGATGCCATCCCCCAACAACACGAACGCCCCCAGTGGGGGCGCTCGCGGCCACTGTTCTCACCACCGTCTACCGCGACGGAAGCTTCGGCTCGTCCAGGTCGGCGACTTCGACCTCATCCACGGCAGCGTGCAGGTTCACGCCAAGGGCGGGCACATCCACAAGGTGTCGCTCGCCTTCTCGACGCTGACCAGCGACGTCGAGGTGTACAGCGTGGGGAGGGAGGCCAGGGAGTACCTGCTGCATCCCAAGAACGACCTCCTGCGGCCGATGAGCGGCTTCGGCGTGCACTCCTGGTTCAAGCGGGCGCTCAAGGCGGCAGGGCTTCCCGAGACGATCAAGATGCACGAGATGCGGCACTCGGCCGCGGACAACCTGTGGCGCGAGACGGGCGACATCGTGCACGCCAAGCAGCTCCTGCGGCACACGTCGGTCGGCACCACCGAGGCGTATCCTGCACCCGTCCCTGGACGACCTCACCGCAGCCCTTCGCAGGATGGAGGACAGCCGGTGAGGCCAGAGCAACTAGCAAGTTCCGGGCGGGGTCACTTGGCTAGGGCGGGGGGATCTCGTGCTTCAACTTGACATAACGCACGTTATCGTGCGTTCCGCTGCACGTCCCTCGTAGGCAAGCGGTTTCCGCGTCTTTACAACGCAACACTTGCTCTAAGCCATCGAGAGCCTCCAGCGCGGCCTCCAGGTCTTCGCGGGTCGGATGCAGGTAGCCCGCGGTCGCGATCACAACGTAGTTGCTTCGGGGCATGTCGATACGCACGTCCGCCGTGTCGGGCGTGCGCGTGTCCATGCATACATATCGGTCGTCAGGCGGATGAGGCTGAGCACACAAAGGAAGGCGGCACAGGGGAGCGCGGCCGGCCAGGGTCGACAACCCATCCTCGCCCCAAGGGCCCATGGCGGGAGTCGAGGGTCGCCGACCTATGATGAGCAATGGCGCGGATCGGTTGCCTCGGCGCGTTACTCGTATGCGCAACGCTCCTCGCAGGCGGCTCGCGGGCCGGCATCGACAGGGAGGCGGCGCCGCTCCGCGTGCTCTTCGTCGGCAACAGCGGAATGAGATCCAACGACATGCCGGGAGAGGTCGCCCGGTTCACGGCCGCCTCGGGACGTGGGCTGCAATACCGGGCAGTGCTCTACGCGGGCTTCACGCTTGAAGACCACTGGAATCTGGGTGTCGCCCGCGCGGCACTCGCCGGCGGTGAGTGGGACGTCCTCGTCATGCAGGATCTGCCGCCCTACCTCCCTGAGGAGGAGGAGCATCTGCGCATCTGGCTGTCTCGCTTTGCGGACGCTGCTCGGGAGGCGGGCACCCGCCCAGCGCTGCTCACCGTCTGGCCCGATCGCGAGCGACGATCCGCCGCGCCCGACGTCGCCGCGTCCCAACGACTGGCAGCGCAGGCGGCGGGCGCCGAGCTTCTCCCGGTCACGGAGGCTTGGGAATCCGCGTGGCGATGCGGTCTGCATCTGTCGCTCCACGGCCCCGACGGCGCCCATGCGAGTCCTCTCGGCACCTACGAGGCTGCCCTCGTCGTGTACGGGGCCCTCTACGGCGCGCCCGTGCGTGATCGCCGTCTCTATCCCGTCGGTGAGAAGCCGCGGACGGCCAGGCTCCTCCAAGCCGCCGCTGCTACGGCGCTGGGTCGTCGGCTTCCTCCGGGCAAGCGCTGTGGCTGAACGCGGTTCGGAGGCGCGCCACCCAGGCCCCGGGTGGAGTGTGAGGGCGAGGCCTGGGCGGCACCATCTCGGAGGCTATGAGGTTCCCTTGCGCAATGGCATCGGGGCGAACTACCCATTGCTCGTGGGCATCGAGGTGATGCGGTCACAGGGAGACGTGCTCGACGGATCGGCGGTTGGACGAGCGCTGGCGCGATCCCGGCCCCTACTTGCCGAACGAGCTGCTCCCGCTCGTCTCGGCGGCGTGAGGGGGGCCGCCAGCCACGTGCTGGCGTCGGCTAAACGACTCGTCTAGCTTTGGCGTGCGGACGTTTTGGTCAGCCTCTCGTACTCCTCGCTCGAGAGCACCCGAGCCCCGTCTCGCTGCAAGAAGTCAGAGGCGACAAGTAGCTCGCCAGGGTAGATCGGGTGTGCCACGCGGTGGAAGGGCAGGAGAGTCAAGGCAGCGGTCGTGAGCGTCCCTGCCTCGACCTCGTCCTCGTCCTGAGGCACCGTCCGGACGTCATACATGCTCGGTTCCACGATCGTCCCCGCGGGGATCCGTTGCTTCGCCACGAGCAGGCCCCAGGTGGCCTCGTCGCCTCGGTCGAGGTAGGACATTCCGACGACGGCCACCGCGAGTACGACGGCCACCGCCCAGAGCAGGCGGGTCGGGCTCACGGACGGAGTCTAGGCCGCGAGTGAGGACGACCTCGAGCAGCGCCGCGAGCCCACCGTCCTCCGTCTGGACGCGCGCCGTGACGAGCGCTCGCGGCGGCCGTCCGGGAGCTGCAACACCACGTCACCGGGCTCGAGGTTCGGCGCGGGTGCCCGAGGAGCCCCAGGTCGTCGCCATTCCGGTCATGCTGGAGCTCTCTCCGTTGATTTGACCCCAAATACCTCATCCAGACTGACCATCAGCCGCGCCCGTGAGCGCGGAATTCCTGGCGGCGGGAGCCCCGAATAGTCTCCGAAGAGCGGGTGCTGCCACCAGCGACGTCCCTTCTCGCGCTTGACCGGCGGCCGCTTGCCGACAGGGTGCTTGCCAGTGTCGGGGGAGGACGCCCGCTGCAGGATTCTGAAGAGCCCACGCAGTAGCCAGAGCGCACCTCCGAGAGCTCATGGCCCACTCGGTCGAATCGGCCCCTGCGCAGTGCAGCGCTCGGCAGATCAGCGGCTTGGCGCGTCAGTGGGCCGACGCCCGAGACGTCGCTCTCGTCTCGCATGGGCTCCAGCTCGTAGCGGACGATCTTCCCGTCGCGCACGGTGTAGACAAGCCGGCCACTCTTCACGTACGCGACTTTGCCCGACTCCTTCGACGTGTAGATCAATCGATTGAGCGAGCCGACTCGGCCCTCCCCGAGATCCTCCAGCTCTCCCCGCTCTTCCGAGACGTCGAGCTTCTCCGGGCCTCCGCTGTCCTCAGCTCCTTCGTCCGCGACGGCCCTACCCTGATACCACTCGAGAACTGCATCGATCCCGCGCAGAGTGATCACGTCGCCGCGTTTCGGGACCACCCACTCCACGTCTTCTGCGAGCACGTCCTCGACCGCGCGCCGCTCGAAGTTGGACGATCGCCAGCGGTTGACGACCTCCATCGCCTTGCTACTCACGATGAGAGCTTACGTCCCGTGCCGGCGAGACGCAGGAGGAGCCAGGGACGGGGGCTTGCCCCTCGCCCCTGGCTCGTATCTCGGCGGGAGCGTCCGCCGCGAGGCCTACGTCACGGTGAAGAACCCGAACATCATGCTCTCGTGCGGCGCGCAGTAGTACTTCCACTTGCCCTTCTTGAGCGTCATGGTCACCGTCTTCGTCCCGACGAACGACACGGAGGTGAGCGGCTTCGCGCCGCTCGACTGCCACTGGAGCACGAAGTCGTGAACCCGCGCCTTGTCCGCGATGACGAACGTGTACGTGCCCGCCTTCAGCTTGGTGACCTTCTTCCCGCCCTTGGTCAGCTTGATCGTGTACCCGGGCCCGACGGTGCCGACGAGCTTCGGAGGTGCGGCCTGCGCCGGAGCGATGACCAGCACACCGAGCGCAACCGCGACGATCCAGACAGCGATCCGTTTCATGACCGTCTCCTTGGAAGTGGTTGGGCTCTGCTGTACGGCCAGTCGACTGCGATCGGTTTGATCAGCCGACCTGTTCGAGTCGGCTTCGACCGCGGTGGCACGACCGCACCCGCACATCAGGCAGGTCAGGCCGCGACGGGAACGGCGGCGAGCGACACGTCGTAGCGCTCGACTCTCGCGATCGCGGCCTCGCCGGCGGCCGCCACGCGACCACGCAGTTGCGTCTCCCGGATCTCGCTCCGCCGCAAGGCGTCGTCGCTCGCCCAGAACGTCACGATCTTCGAGTCGCCGGTGTCCGGATTCGCGAGCGTCAGCGCTCCTCTCCAGCCGTCGAGCTCCGACGCCTCGCCGAGGATCTGCTCGCGCACGGCCTGGAGCATGTCGCCGATCCGATACGGCGTGCTCAGGAGCGTGCTCACGCGGGCCGCGGCGGCGGGAGCCTCCACCTCGTCGAAGATCACCTGGTACGAGCGCACCGACGTCCGTCGGCCGCGCACGACCTCGGGGATCTCTCCCTCCAAGCGCTCGAACTCCCGTTCGGCCGCCTTGAGCTCGTCGTCCGTGTCGAAGAGCGCGATACCCAGGGCGCTCCGCGCTTGCGAGTCGAGGAGCAGCGTATGTCGCCGCGAGCCGCCGATCCCGGGGAGTCGCTCCCGCGCGAGGTCGACGAGCTCCTCGGCGAGGCTCACGTCTCGGTTCTCGAACGCGGCGACACGCGCGTACATCTCTCCCCCCTTGTCGTGTCTCCGTCAGCTTACGTGTTGTCGCCGTTTCCGACCAGAGCGACACCTCGCACCGCCACCTGCCTGGGGGATATTTCGACGGCACCCCTAGACACGGGGCGTCGGGATGCGAGAGAGTGTCCACAGACAGCCTCGCGTTCTTCCCCGCCGCGCGTGAGTCAAACCGACATCGAGACAATCCTCCTCGTCGAGGACATCCGGCAGCTGCTCGAGCACTCCGAGCAAGCCGGGTCCGTCCGCGCGGCCGACCTCGCGGAGATCTCCGAGGCGTACGACCTGACCGAGCTCGAGCACGACGCCCTCCTGCGCGAGCTCGACCAGCGAGGGATCGAGATCGTCGAGCTGCCTCCCTCCCACTCCGAGGTCGTGGCCGCGATCACCGCTCCGGTCGAGACCACCACCGACGCGCTTCAGCTCTTCCTCCGCGAGGCCGGGCGACACCAGCTCCTCACCGCGGCTCAGGAGGTCGAGCTCGCCAAGGCGATCGAGCGAGGCGACCCCGGGGCGAAGGAGCGGATGATCCAGTCCAACCTCCGCCTCGTCGTGTCCATCGCGAAGAACTACCGCAACCAGGGCCTTCCCTTCCTCGACCTCATCCAGGAGGGGACGCTCGGCCTCATCCGCGCCGTCGAGAAGTTCGACTGGCGACGCGGCTTTAAGTTCTCGACGTACGCGACCTGGTGGATCCGCCAGGCCGTCGCGCGCGCGCTCGCGGACAAGGCGCGGACGATCCGCATGCCGGTGCACATCGTGGAGCGCCTCCAGAAGATAAACCGCGCCGACCGACTTCTCTGGACGCAGCTCGGCCGGGAGCCGACGCTGGAGGAGATCGCCGACGAGGCGTCCCTCACCGTCCAGCAGGTCCTCGAGGTGCGCGCGGCCGCGCGTGCCTCGACCAGCCTCGACGCGCCCGTCGGCGACGGCGAGGACGCGGTCTTCGGAGACTTCGTGGCGGGCGACGAGCCGCTCCCGGAGGAGGCGGTCGAGCTCAACCTGCGGAGCGAGGCGCTGCGCCGCGCTCTTGCGGCCCTGCCGCAGCGGGAGCGCGAGGTCGTCGTCCTCCGCTACGGGCTCGGGGGCGCCGAGGCGCAGACGCTCGAGGAGATCGGCAGGCGTCTCGGGCTCACTCGCGAGCGCGTCCGCCAGATCGAGCTCGAGTCGCTGCGTCGTCTCGCCGGCTTGCGCGAGATGGAGTCCGTCGAGGCGATCTGACTCGGCGGTCCGCTTGCGGAGGTCCCCGACCGTCGCGGCGTAGCTGCAGCCGCGAAGGCGGACCGGGGAAGATCCGTACTAGGTCCGCAGGTACAGCTCTAGCTCGGGTGCGACGGCGCGGAGCTCGCGTAGCGCGCGCGCCTCGAGCTGGCGCACGCGCTCGCGCGTGATCCCGAGGTTCGCACCCACCTCCTCGAGGGTCCGCGGGCGGACGCCGTCGAGGCCGAAGCGCTCCACGACGACGCGGCGCTGCCGGGGCTGGAGCTTCGCGAGCGCGTCGAGGAGCTCGGTCGAGCGGGCGCGGTCGGCGGTCTCCTCCTCCGGCTGATCGGCGTTCAGGTCGGGGATGAGGTCGGCGACGCTCGAGTCACCGTCCCCGATCGGCGTTTCCAGGCTCACGGGATCCTGGACGAGGTCGAGCAGGTCCTGGACGCGCTCGGGCGTGATCCCGATCTCGTGCGCGATCTCCTCCACCGACGGGTCGCGATTGAGCTTCTGCCCGAGAAGCCGTCTGGTCTTGGTCACCTTGCGAACCTGGTCGGCGACGTGAACCGGGAGGCGGATCGTCCGTCCCTGCTCGGCGAGCGCTCGCGATATCGCCTGCTTGATCCACCAGGTGGCGTACGTGGAGAGCTTGTAGCCGAGCTTGTAGTCGAACTTCTCGACCGCGCGGATGAGGCCGAGGTTCCCTTCCTGGATGAGGTCGAGGAGCGGGACGTCGGCGCGTGTGTAGTGGCGCGTGATCGACATCACGAGCCGGAGGTTGGACTCGATGAGCCGGCTCTTCGCCTCCTCGTCGCCCTCGTCCTTCCGCCGCGCGAGCTCGCGCTCCTCCCCGGGGGTCAGGAGACGGCCGTCGCCGATCTGGCGCACGTACAGCTTGAGCGGGTCGTCGGCCGTAGGCCCGGCGAGGTCCGCCCGCTCCCTGGGCGCCGCGTCGTCGGGTGTGCTGTTCGCATCCTCGTCGACGACGTCGAAGAGGTGCTCCGCCGCATTGCCTTCCACGGGCGATCTATCGGCGGTGAGGTTGCCCCGCTTGAGGGATGACAACCGGGACGAGGGATCTTGACCGCCGACGAGAAACCGATCCTCGCTCGTGCAAACCTCGTCCTCCTCCTCGACGTCTACGCTCTCGTGGGCCTCGAGAACGAAACGGTCTGACAGCGGCGCATGTGCGGCATAGCCGGATACAGCCTCAGCCCCGAGTCGACGGTCGAGCGGACGCTCGCGGCCCAGGCGCTCCTGGCCGGGATCGCCGAGCGCGGAGCGGACGCGGTCGGCTATGCGTATCGCGGGCACGACGGGGCGGTCGCGCTCACGAAGCTGCGCGGTGGGGCCAGCGCGCTCCTCGACGAGCTCGAGCTCCCGTCCGTCGCCGCACAGGCGCTCATCCACGTCCGGGACCACACGAAGGGCCATCCCGCGATCGAGGCGAACAACCACCCGATCAGGCACGGCTCCGTCGTCGGCGTCCACAACGGCGTCATCCAGAACGACGACGCGCTCCTTCGCTCGTACGGGGTCGAGCGCCACGAGCCGGGGATGACCGTCGACTCCGAGGCGATCTTCGCGCTCATGGAGGTGCATCGCAACGACTCGCGCGCGCTCTCCGAGCTGCGCGGCACGATGGCCGCTGCGTGGCTGGACGAGCGGGAGCCGACGACGCTCTTCCTCGCGCGCGGGCGCGCCCGGCCGCTCTGGCTCGGGCGCACGCGGACCGAGCTCTTCTTCGCCTCGACCCGGCGGGCGCTCGCGATCGTCGAGGCCGCACTCCGCACGCGCCTCGACGTGCACGAGGTCCGCGAGGGAAGACTCGTCCGCGTCGTCGAGGGGCGGGTCGACCGCCAGCATCGGTTCCGGCCGGACCGCCGGTACCGCGAGGAGCAGCCCTATTCGCCGGTGACGGCGCCGGGCGAGGCGGTGTCCTGCCTCGTGCGCCTGGACGCGCTCGCGTCGACGTAGTCAGCAGGGGTTGACGCAACCCAGCGGGTCCAGCACATCTGCGGCGCGCGCGCGAGCGCCCGGTGCGGACGTCCTCGGGGTCGAGCCGGTCGCCGAGCGCGGTGGAACCGGCGAGGTCGGCGAAGAGGATGCTGACGACACGTCCGCCACTGGGGCGTCCCGCAGGCGTGGCAGAAGCCTGCGCTCTCCGCGACTCCGCGCCGGCACGAGACGCACGTGCCACCCACGCCCCGAGTGCACGGCCTCGTCAGCGCCGGACCGAGCCGTCGGGCCCGACGTTGCCGCCCTCCTCCAGCAACCGGGCGCGCACGAGGAACTGGAAGGCGGTCCACGCTCCCCGGGGCACGTCCAGCAGCCGGTAGACCTGCCATTCGGACAGCAGCCGCGGATCCGCCCGCCGCGCCTCCGCCCAGTCGGCCATGCGCGGCAGACGGCCGAGGCGGAGGGCCAGCTCCGCGCCCTGTTCGACCGCACGCTCGAGCCGCTCCTCCCCCTGGAGCACCTCGAACCCGGCCTCGCGGAGCGCGTTCGCGAGGGACCCGAACGTGTGCGCGTACAGCGACGCCGAAGGGAGCGACCGCCGGCGGGCCGCGAGGTCGCGCGCGGTGGGCACGCGTCCCAGCTCGTCGCCGAGACCTCGGAGCTGCGCGAGGAGCTCCTCGCGCGTGAGGAACCTGCGCGGATAGAGGCCGGCAGCCCTCTTCGCAGCGTTCCAGGTGCCGAAATGCTCGATCACGGTCTGCGGGTGCACTCCGGCTTCCGGGTCCGCCGCGAACTCGCGCATGGTCGGCGACCTCCCGAGCCGCTTCGCGGTCGCCTGCAGCTCTTCGAGGATGTCGTCGTCGGAGAAACGGCGGCGCAGGCCGGCGCGAAAGGCGGCGAGCTCCGCCTCGTCGATGCGCGGCTGGGCACGCCTGCGAGCGCGCGGTCGAGCCATATCTGCAAGAAGCTTAGAGCGCCTTGCAGAATGTGCAAGCGCTCCAGAGCGCTCCCCCCAGCTCACCACTCGCTACCCTCGCCGTCCGTGGGACTCCGACTCGGCCTCGAGACCGCTGCCGCGCGCGCCGTCGGCACCGTCTCGCGCGCCGCGCGCCGCGGCGGCGGGACGACCCTGCCCGGAAAGCTCCTCTGGAAGGTCGACCCCGATGCGGTCGACACGCTCGCGGCCCGCCTCCCGGCCGGGGTCGCCCTGTTCTCGGCGACGAACGGCAAGACGACCACCACTGCGATGGCCGCGCGGATCCTCGGACGCGACCGGCGGCTGGCGTGGAATCGGGCTGGCGCGAACCTCCTCTCCGGGATTGCGTCGGCTCTGGTCTCCGCGCGGAGGGCCGAGCTCGGGCTGTTCGAGGTGGACGAGGCGGCGCTCCCGGAGGCGATCGCGCGAACGCGGCCGCGGGTAATCGCCCTCGCAAACCTCTTCCGCGACCAGCTCGACCGCTACGGCGAGCTCGAGCTGATCGCCGAGAGGTGGCGCGCGGCGGTCGATGGGCTGCCGCAGGAGACCATGCTGGTCGTCAACGCCGACGACCCGGTCGTCGCGGACCTCGCCGACGGCCGGCCGCTTGCCCTTCACTTCGGTCTCGACGATGCTCGTCACGCCCGGCCGACCCTCCAGCACGCGGCGGACTCGAAGTACTGCCTCCGCTGTGGCGCGCCCTACGTCTACGCAGCCGCATACGTCGGCCACCTCGGCGACTACCGCTGCGAGGCGTGCGGCCACGCGCGCCCCGCGCTCGACGTGGCGGCGCGCGACATCGAGCTCATCGGCATCCACGCCTCGCGCTTCCGGCTCGTGACCCCGCAGGGGGAGGTCGACGTCGAGGTCGCGCTGCCCGGCCTCTACAACGTCTACAACGCCGTCGCCGCCTCGACGCTCGCGCTCGCGCTGGGAGCGCCGCTGCACGCGGTCAGAGACGGACTCGCAGGCTTCAGTGCCGCGTTCGGGCGGTTCGAGAGGATCCCGGCCGGCGGCAAGAAGATCGTGATGCTCCTCGTGAAGAACCCGGCCGGCGCGAACGAGGCGCTGCGGACGCTCGAGGCGGGCGTGCCGCCCGTGCTCGTCCTCGCGCTCAACGACGCGATCGCGGACGGCCGCGACGTCTCCTGGATCTGGGACGTGGACTTCGAGCCGATCCTCGAGCGCGTAGACCGTGTCGTCGCCAGTGGCGACCGGGCCGCGGAGCTCGGTCTTCGCCTCGTGTACGGCGGCCTTCCGGAGCATAGGCTCGAGGTCGTCCCCGCGCTCGACGCAGCGCTCGACCGTGGCCTCGAGCTCGTCGACGCGGGCACGGAGCTCGTCGTGCTTCCCACGTACACGGCGATGCTGCGGCTCCGCGGCATCCTGGCCGAGCGGGGCCTCGTGCGACAGTACTGGGAGGACGACGGGCCATGAGGATCCGGGTGGGGCATCTCTATCCCGAGTACCTCAACATCTACGCCGACCGTGGCAACATCGCCGTCCTCGAGCGGCGGGCGGCGCTTCGCGGGCACTCGCTGCACGTGACCGCGATCGGCCTCGGGGACCCGCTACCGGTCGGAGCGCACGATCTGCTCTATGTCGGGGGCGGGCAGGATCGCGAGCAATCGCTCGTCGCCCCCGACCTTGCCGAGAAGGGAGAGTCGATACGCGACGCCGTGGGCCGTGGGGCCGCGCTGCTCGCCGTGTGCGGCGGCTATCAGCTCCTGGGGCGCGGGTACCGGGGCCGTGACGGCTCCTTCATGCCGGGAGCGGGCCTCTTCCCACACGAGACGGTGGCCGGCGAGACCCGGATGATCGGCGACGTGCTGCTCGAGTGCGAGCTCACCCCGGGCGTGCGAATCCGGGTCGCGGGCTTCGAGAACCACGCGGGCCGCACGCTGCTCGACGCCGAGGCGGAGCCGCTCGGACGCGTGCTCCACGGGTTCGGCAACGACGGCGCGAGCGGGTACGAGGGGTGCCGCGCCGGGCGCGCGATCGGAACGTACCTCCATGGCCCGCTCCTTCCTCGGAACCCAGGGCTCGCGGACTGGCTGCTCGCCCAGGCGCTGGCGCATGCGGGAGCGATCGAGCCGAGGGAGCTAGAGCCGCTCGGGGACGACCTCGAGGAGGCGGCCTTCCGTGTCTCTGCAGAGCGCGCACGAACCCGCGGGGGCCGTGGCTAAAACCACCGTGCCCTGAGGGGCACCCCAGCCCACCACCCGCTGCGAGCGTAGCGAGGAAGGCCGCACTGGTGGGATACGGATCGTGGCGAAACAGTCCCGGAGCAGCGTCGAAACAGCTCCGCGGGCGGCTAGCGCACCCACATCTCGCCGAGGTACACGGCCGGATCGCCCGGCTGCCACCGCTGCAGGAAGCGCTGGATCGGCGGGTGGAGCGTGATCGAGTCGAGCTCCGCAAGCCGAAAGGCGCGATGGCCCCGGATCGCCTCGTCCTGCGACGCGACGTCCTCCAGTGAGCCCGAGACGTCGGCGGCGAAGATGACGTGGAGCACGTGCTTGCGGAAGGCGTTCGTCGGCGGTGCGATCGAGTCCACGAGCGCTACCGGCCCCTCGAGCGGCACCTCGGAGCCGGCCGGGAAGAGACCCGTCTCCTCCCAGAGCTCGCGCCGGAGGGCGCGCACGAGGCTCTCGCCGCTCTGCACGCCACCTCCGGGCAGCAGCCACACCTCGCTCCCACGCTTCTCGTGACGCAGCAGGAGCACGCGTCCGCGCCAGCGGAGGATGGCCGACACGCGGATCCTCGGCTCGCCCATCAGTGCGCGGTGGAGCCGAGCCCGCGCTCGCCGCGCGTGCTCGCCGTGAGCTCGGAGACCTCGACGAGCCGGACGGTCGCCACGGGCGCGATGACGAGCTGCGCGATCCGCATTCCCGGCTCGACCGCGAACGCCGTCGTCGCATCGGTGTTCAGGAGGACGACCCTGATCTCGCCTCGATATCCGGAATCGATGAGGCCCGGGGAGTTCACGACGCCGATGCCGTGGCGAGAGGCGAGCCCCGACCTCGGCTGCACGAAGCCTGCGTACCCCTCGGGGATCTCGACCGCGACCCCGGTTCCGATGGTCGCGCGGGCGCCCGGCTCGAGCAGGGCAGCCTCGCAGGCCGCGAGGTCGAGCCCCGCGTCTCCCTCGTACGCCTGGCTCGGGAGTGCAGCGTCCTCGCGCAGCCGCCGCACCGCGATCTCGATCACCGGGCGGAAACCTCCGCGTCCGTCTCTCCGGCAACGAGGAACGGCGCGAAGCGGGCGATCTCCGGGCGCGGGAGGCGAGCGCGGACGTGCACGCCCTCCGGCGTGTCGCGGCGCTCCGCGATGGGCGCGCCGAGGCCGTACAGCTCGGCGAGGACGCGCCCCTCCGAGTAGGGAACGAGCAGGCGGACGTCCTCGAAGCGGTCGGAGAAGAGCGTGGCGACGCGGTCCTTCAGGACGTCGACGCCCTCCCCGCTCCGAGCCGAGATCTGGAGCGCGCGTGGGAAGGCGTTCCCGACTCGTCGTCGCGCGAGCGGATCGAGCAGGTCGATCTTGTTCAGCACGAGCTCGACCGGGACGTCGTCGGCCCCGATCTCCGTGAGCACCGACTGGACGGCCGCGATGGTCTCGGCAAAACGCCACTCCCCCAGCGAAGCATCGACGACGTGCAGCACGAGGTCCGCGACGAGCGTCTCCTCGAGCGTCGAGGTGAAGCCCTCCACGAGCTGCGTCGGGAGCCGGCGGATGAACCCGACCGTGTCGGTCACGAGGTACCGCTTGCCGTCGTGCTCGAATGCGCGGGTCGTGGGGTCGAGCGTCTCGAACAGCCGGTCGTCGACCGAGGCGTCCGCACCCGTCAGCGCGTTCAGCAGCGTGGACTTCCCGACGTTCGTGTAACCGGCGAGCGCGATCGTCGGCACCGCGCTCCGCCTGCGCTCCTTCCGGCGGGTGGCGCGCTGCGCGCTCAGATCACGGAGCCTGCGCCTGACGAGCGAGATGCGGTTGCGGGCGAGCCTGCGGTCGGTCTCCAGCTGGCTCTCACCCGGCCCTCGCGTCCCGACGCCTCCGCCGAGCCGCTCCAGGTGCTGCCACATCCCCCGCATGCGCGGCAGGTTGTACTCGAGCTGCGCCAGCTCGACCTGGAGCTTGCCCTCGGCGCTGCGCGCGTGCTGGGCGAAAATGTCCAGGATCAGCTGCGTGCGGTCGACGACGCGCGCCTTCAGGGCGTCCTCGAGCTCGCGCTGCTGAACGGGCGTCAGCTCCTCGTCCACGAGCAGGACCTCGGCGCTCGAGCTTCCGAACGCCGCCTTCAGCTCCGTGAGCTTCCCCTTGCCCACGAACGTCCGGGGATCGGGGTTGTTCCGGTGCTGGACGAGCTCCGATACCGGCTCGACCCGCGCGGTCCGGGCGAGCTCGCGCAGCTCGGCGAGCTCCTCCTCGCCGTCCACTCCTTTCGGGAACACCCCGACGACGAAACCGCGCTCCGGCTCCGCCCCGGGCGCGGGATCGGGCTGGCGCACGGTCACGGGCGGATTATGCCGCGGTACGCTCCGCCGGTGACCGGGCTCGCCGACCGCCTTGCAGCCCGGGCGCTCGAGCTCGTGAACATCCCCTCCGTCAGCCTGCACGAGCAGGCGATCCGGGAGCACCTCCACGAGCTCGTGCCCTCGACGCTCCGCGTGGGCTGGGCAGGCGACGAGGCCGCGCTCTTCGTGCCACCCCGACGCGCGGGAGCCCCGCTCGTCGTGCTGGCGGGCCACTACGACACGGTTCCGGCGCAGGGCAACCTGCCGGGCCGGCTCGACGGCGACGCCGTCCACGGGCTCGGCGCGAGCGACATGAAAGGTGGCCTGGCGGTGGCGATCGAGCTCGTCCGCGATCTGAGCGGGGTCGCGGACACGCCGGTCGACGTCGCGCTCCTGCTCTTCGGGCGCGAGGAGCTTCCCGCCGAGCTGAACCCGCTCCCGGCGCTCCTCACCGGGGCCGAGGCGGTGCAGGACGCCGCGCTCGCGATCCTCCTCGAGCCCACCGACGGGACGATCCAGGCGGGATGCCTGGGGAACGTCGTCGCGCGCCTCACATTCCACGGCCGCAGCGGTCACTCGGCGAGGCCGTGGCTCGCCGAAAGCGCGATCGAGCTGGCGTTCCGCGGCCTCGGGCCGCTGCTCGAGCTCGCACCGCGCCCCGTTGTCATCGAGGGTCTCGAGTTCCGCGAGGTGGTCAGCGTCACGCGGCTGGAGGCAGGAATCGCCGACAACGTCGTCCCCGGCGAGGCGACGGCCACGCTGAACTTCAGGTACGCACCGGATCGGGCGCCCGAGGAGGCGGAGGCGCAGCTCGCCTCGCTCGTTCCCGCGGCAGCGACGCTCGAGGTCGTCGGCAACGCCGCGGCCGGCAGGGTGGTCACGTCCTCGCCCCTCGTCCGGATGCTCCGAGAGGCCGGCGACCTCGACATCGAGCCGAAGCAGGCGTGGACGAACGTCGCGGACTTCACGGCAAGCGGTATCGACGCGATCAACTTCGGCCCGGGCCACACGGAGTACGCGCATCGCGCCGACGAGCTCGTCCGCGTGCCTGCGCTCGTGCACGCCTACGAGACGCTGTGGGCCTTCCTCACGGGCCGGGTCCGCGAGGATGTGCGCTGATGGAGCTCCAGGCCCGGATCGACGCCCTCTGGGAGAGCGGTGAGCTCGATCCGGAGGCGGTCGAGGAGGCGATCGGCCTGCTCGACCGCGGCGAGGCGCGGGTCGCGGAGCAGCGCGACGGCGAGTGGGTCGTCAACGAGTGGGCGAAGAAGGCGATCCTCCTCTACTTCCGTCTGCGCAAGGTCGAGCCAATGGACGTCGGAGGCCTCCACTTCCTGGACAAGATCCCCGTCAAGTCCGACTACGCTCGGCAAGGCGTCCGCGTCGTGCCGCCCGGGGTCGCTCGCTTCGGTGCGTTCCTGTCCGAGGGCGTGGTGCTCATGCCCGGCTACGTCAACATCGGCGCCTGGGTCGGGCCGCGCACGATGGTGGACACCTGGGCGACCGTCGGCTCGTGCGCGCAGATCGGCGCGGACGTGCACCTCTCGGGGGGTGTCGGGATCGGCGGTGTGCTCGAGCCGCCTCAGGCCAGGCCGGTGATCGTGGAGGACGGCGCCTTCCTCGGGTCGCGAGCCGTGGTCGTCGAGGGGGTTGTCGTCGGCGAGGGCGCGGTGATCGCCCCGAACGTGGTCCTGTCCGCGTCGATACCGATCATCGACGTCACCGGCGCGACGCCGGTGGAGCACCGCGGGTACGTGCCGCCGCGCTCGGTCGTCCTGCCGGGCACGAGGCCCAAGGACTACCCCGCCGGCCGCTACGAGCTTCCCTGCGCGCTGATCGTCGGCCAGCGGAGCGCGTCCACCGATCTCAAGACGTCGCTGAACGACGTCCTTCGGGAGTTCGAGATCGCGTCATGAGCGAGATCGTCGAGGTGGCGCTCTTCACGGACGACGTGGAGGGCCTGCGCACCTTCTACGAGCGCGTGCTCGGGGTGGCGCCCGAGGCGTCCTGGCCGGGTGGCGCCCTCTACGCTGCCGGTGGCGTGAAGCTCCTCGTCCACGAGCGCTCGGGCGCACCGGAGGGCGGCCCGCCGAACGAGGACCACGTCGCCTTCGGCGTCCCGGACGTCGACCGTGCCTGCGCGGATCTCCGCCGGCACGGGGCCGAGATCCTCCTCGACCCGCGTGACCATCCGTGGGGGCGCTCCGCGTACCTCCGAGACCCCGACGGACGGCTCGTCGAGCTCGCGCAGACCTGACCTCAGTCGACGCGCTCCGCCGGCCCGACGAGAGTCGCTCGGCCGGCGGCCAGGCGCACGAGGAGGTCACCACCGGGAAAGTGCACGAGGACCTCGCCGTCACCGTGCGTCGCGGCCGCGATTGCGACGGCGCTCGTCCCCGAGGACAGCGTCTCCCCCACGCCGCGTTCCCACACGCGCGCCGTGACCTCGCCCGGCCCGTCGACGCGAACAACCTGCACGTTCGTGCGCTTCGGGAAGCGCGGATGCGTCTCGAGGAGCGGCCCGATCGTCAGGACGTGGGCCGGGTCGCCGAGAACGACAGCGTGCGGGTTGCCGACCGAGACGGGCACGAAGCGCACGCCGTCGACCTCTCCCGGCTCACCGACCTCCACCTCGCCGATGTCCTGCTCGATCTCGCCTCCCTCCAGCACGCGCACGCGCACCTCGCGCTCGCCGACGACGACCCGGATCTCCCGCTCCCCCGTGCGCTCCGCCTGCCAGGCAGCCGCAATGCGTGTCCCGTTCCCGGAGAGCTCAGCAATCGTGCCGTCGGGGTTCCAGATCACGATCGCGATCGTCCGGCCCCCGGCGGATACGACCTCGAGCACCCCGTCGGCTCCCGCGGCCAGCTCGCGTGCCGACTCGGAGGTGAGCCTCCCGTCCGCCTCGACGACGCGATACGTGTTACCGAGCGCGCGCCAGGTCGACGATCGCATCCACCACCTCCTCCGCGGGTCGATCGGCGTCGATCATGACGATGCCGGGGATCCGGCGCATCCACTTGCGCTGGTAGGCGGCGTACCGGCGCGTGCGCACGACCACGCGGTCGAACGCTTGCTCCCCGGATAGCTCCGCGAGCTCATGCAGGCCGAGCGCCTTCTCCGCCGTCCGCGACATGGGCCCTGCGAGCGCGCTGCGAACCTCTGCCTCGACCCCGCGCTCGAACATCTCTCGCGTTCGCTCGGCGATTCTCCGCGCGAGCTCCTCAGCGGGGACGTCGAGGCCCACGACGAGAGCCGAGTGGCGCACGTCGTCTCCCCAGAGGCGGTCCTGCCCGACGGTGAGCGACGCCCCGGCCTCGGCCAGCTCCAGAGCTCGCACCACGCGGCGGCGGTCGTTCCGGTGCACGACCGCGGCCGCGCCCGGGTCGAGCGCCTCGAGGCGGTCGAACATCGCGTCACGATCCACGTCGTATGCCGTTTCCAAGCGCTCGCGCACGCCCGGCGCCGGCGCGGGAGGCACCCGCAGCTCGGCGAGCGCCGCGCGCAGATACAGGCCGGTGCCGCCCGCGACGACGGCGACGCCGTGAGCATCGACGAGCCGGTCGATCGCGGCATGCGCCAGCTCTGCATACTCCGCCACCGACATCTCCTGCCGGAGGTCCCGGATCCCGACGAGCAGCGCGTCGCCCTCCGGCTGGTTCGTGAGAATCGGCAGCCCGCGGTAGACCTGGAGCGCGTCCGCGGACACGACGCTGGTTCCGAGCCGAGCTGCGAGGCGCTCGGCGACCGCGGTCTTGCCCGACGCGGTCGGCCCGAAGATCGCGATGACGTCAGGCAGCGGCGAGGGCGACCTCGCGGCCGCGGAGCGTCGTCGAGGTCGCGCTCTCGACGAGGACGTCCACGAGCTCGCCGGGGGAGGCCGTGCCCGCGAAGTTGACGGTCGTGTTCCGTCGCGTCCGGCCCCGCAGGAGCGACCGGCTCGTACGGCTCGGGCCCTCGACGAGGACCTCCTCGACGCGACCGACGCGCTCGGCGTTCCGGTCGGCGGCGATCCGCTGCACGGTGTCCACCAGGCGCTCGAGGCGCTCGTGCTTGACCTCGTCCGGGACCTGGTCGGGCATCGCCGCGGCCTCGGTGCCCGAGCGCGGTGAGAAGATGAACGTGTACGCGCTCTCGTAGCGCACGTCCTCGACGACCTCGAGCGTCCGTGCGAAGTCCTGCTCCGTCTCCCCGGGGAACCCGACGATGAGGTCGGTGCCGAGCGCGAGATCCGGAATCGCGGTGCGGAGGCGCGTCACGAGGCGGAGGTACCGCTCGCGGTCGTACGTCCGGCGCATTCGCTTCAGCACTCGCGACGAGCCCGACTGCAGCGGCAGGTGGATGTGCTCGCAGACCGCGGCGCACTCGGCCATGGCGGCGACGACCGGCTCGCGGAAGTCCTTCGGGTGCGGGCTCGTGAAGCGGAGCCGGGAGATGCCCTCGACGCCGTCGCAGGCGCGCAGGAGCTCTCCGAAGTCCGTGCGGAGGTCGGGAGCGAGGTCGCGTCCCCACGAGTTCACGTTCTGGCCGAGAAGCGTGACCTCCCGCACGCCCTCCCGTGCGAGCGCCGTGACCTCGGCGACGATGTCTCCCGGACGGCGGCTCTGCTCCCGCCCTCGCACCGCGGGCACGATGCAATACGCGCACTTCGAGTTGCAGCCCATCGACACCTGCACCCAGGCCTGGAAGCGACGCTCACGGCGTGTCGGCAGGTGCGCGGCGAAGTGCTCGTGCGTGCCGAATCTCCCCCGCTCGACGGCATGTCCGCCGGCCTCGATCCAGTCTCCGAGATGCGGGATCGAGCCCGGCCCGAAGGCGACGTCGACGAAGGGATACCGCTCGAAGATGTGCTCGCGCTGCGCTTCTGCGTAGCAGCCGCCGACGGCGATCACGAGGTCCGGCCGCTCGCGCTTGCGCGCGGCGGCATTGCCGAGATAGGCGGCGAGACGCGTGTCGGGCTTCTCGCGGATCGTGCACGTGTTGAAGACCACGACATCGGCCCTTTCGGCGCTCACGGCCTCCCCCAGCCCGAGAGACTCGAGCATGCCCTTGATCCGCTCGGAGTCGTGGGCGTTCATCTGGCACCCGAACGTCGTGACGTGGTAGCGCCTCACGGCCCGCGCATGGTACCCCGCTCCGGGCGCTTGTCCCGGCCGCCCGCGAGCGCGATACTCCTCCGCGACCCCAAGGAGTGCGGATGGGCGAGCAGGAGAACCGGCAGACCGTCGAGCGCGTCGTCGAGGCGCTCAACACGCACGACCTCGAGCTCTTCGACGCGCAGTTCCACGAGGACTCCGTGCTGGAGTATCCGCAGTCGGGCGAGCGCGTCCTCGGGGGCGACAACCGGCGCGCGGTCTATGCCGCCTTCCCTGCCCTCCCGCACGTGTCCCCGCGTCGACTGGTCGTCGACGGCGACCTGGCCGTCCTCGAGGCGACGCTCGACTACGGCGAGGGGACGGACTGGCGGGCCGTCTTCGTCTTCGAGCTGCGCGACGGCAGGATCGTGAAGGAGACCGCGTACTGGGCGCAGCCGTTCGAGGCGGCCGACTGGCGCGCGCAGTGGATCGAGCGGATCGAGGACTGACCGCTAGTCGTCCGGGTGCGCATGGGCCGCCCACTCCGGGAGCTCCTGCCGCCCCTCGTGCTCCCCCCACGCGTCTCGCTGCTCGGTCACGAGGCCGTCCTCGTCGAAGCGCAAGAGTGACGTCCCGGCGACGGTCTCGACCGATCCGTCGCTCGACTCGATGACCCCCCACCAGGCAACCGCCGCGCGATCGCCCTCGACCACCGGCTCGCCGAAGCGGCACTCCGCCTCGACCTGGTCCTCGAACGCCCAGCGAACGTACTCCTCCGGGCTCTGGCGCTCGCGGAACGGGTGCGAGTAGAAGACCGCGTCCGGCGCGTACAGGGCAGCGATTGCCCGAACGTCCGCCCGGGGCCACGCGCGCTGCCAGACCTCGGCCCACCCGCGTGCCGCGCGACGGGCGTCCACCGGCTGGTCGAACGTGCCGGGCGCTACTTCGCCACCTCGATCGCGCGCGACTCGCGGATGACGATCACCTTGACCTGGCCCGGGTACTCGAGCTGGTCCTCGATCTCGCGCGCGATCTCGTGGGAGAGCAAGACAGCGCCGTCGTCGTCCACCTCGGTCGGCTCGACGATGACCCTGATCTCGCGCCCCGCTTGCAGCGCGTAGGCCTTCGCAACGCCGGCCTTCTTCGACGCGATCTCCTCGAGCGCGGCGAGGCGCTTGATGTAGTTCTCGAGGCTCTCGCCTCGGGCTCCGGGCCGCGAGGCGGATATGGCGTCGGCGGAGATCAGCAGCACCGCCTCCACGGTCTGCGGCTGCACCTCCGAGTGGTGCGCCTCGATGGCATGGACGACGCCTTCGGACTCACCGTAGCGGCGCGCGAGCTGGGCAGAGATGAGCGCGTGCGAGCCGTCGATCTCGTGGCTCATGGCCTTGCCGACGTCGTGCAGGAGCGCGGCGCGCTTCGTGGTCTTGACGCCGGCCTCGAGCTCGGCCGCCATGATCCCGCCGAGGTGCACGACCTCGAGCGTGTGCTTGAGGACGTTCTGCCCGTAGCTCGTGCGGTACCGGAGGCGGCCGAGGATCTTGACGAGCTCCTCGTGGAACTCGCCGCAGTTCGCCTCGAATACCGCCTGCTCGCCAGCCTGCTGCACGTGCTCCTCGAGCTCGGCCTTCGACTGGTAGTACATCTCCTCGATCCGGGCCGGGTGGATCCGCCCGTCCTCGATGAGCTTGTCCAGCGTGAGGCGCGCCACCTCGCGCCTGAGCGGGTCGAACGACGAGAGCACGACCGCGTGCGGCGTGTCGTCGATGATGAAGTCGACGCCCGTCAGGTGCTCGAGGGCCCTGATGTTGCGGCCCTCCCGTCCGATGATCCGCCCCTTGAGGTCGTCGGAGGCGAGCTCGACGACGGAGACGGTCGCCTCGGCGGTGTGGCTTGCGGCGACGCGCTGCAGCGAGTCGGCGACGAGCGCCCGCGCGCGGCGGCGAGCGTCTGCGCGCGCCTCTTCCTCCAGCTGCCGGACCTCGCGGGCGAGCTCGTGGCGGACGAGATCCTTCGAGCGCTCGAGTAGCTGCTGGCGGGCTTCGTGTGTCGTGAGCCCGGAGATCCGCTCGAGCGCAGTGAGGGCCTCCTTCTGCGCCTCGCGAAGCTCCTCCTGGAGCGCCTTGATGTGCACCTCGCGGTCGCCGAGCCCCTGCTCGCGGCGCTCGAGCTCCATGAGCTTCGCGTCGATCTCCTCCTCCTTCTGGATGACGCGCTCCTCGATCTTCACGATCTGGGTGCGGCGGTCCTGGACCTCGTCCTCGATCTCCGCCCTGAGCTGGACCGACTGCTCGCGCGCGTCGACCTGGGCCTCGCGGCGGATCGCCTCGGCCTCGCGGCCGGCCTCCTCCAGGATGTGTCCGCGCCGCAGCTCGGCTGCTCGGACACGCGAGCGCGAGAGCGCCGTAAGGAGGACTGCGGTCGCGAGCGCTCCGACGAGTATTCCGATGAGCGCTGCGACGGCCATGGGCATGTGAGCCTCCGTGGAGGATTCGATTCCCCGTGGCGGTGCCACGGAGGCTCACACCCGGCATCGGCCTGCCCGGCCGCGTCCGGACCCTGCGCACGAGCCTCAGCTCAGGCGGTGCCGTCCCTTCGCACCCGGCGCGTCGTCAGGCCGGTCGAGTCGGTCGTCGAGAGTTGGATCGAGGTCACGAGTTCAGAAATCGTCACGTGCAGGAGAAATGTCGGATGAAAGCGGAGTCATCCTATCTCGTTGTGCGCGCCCCCTGCAACGACCCCCACGACCTCCCCCGCGAAGCCCTTTCCGACGAGGTACCTCGCGGTCCGAGCTCCTTCTCCACGACGCTCCACGATCGCACGCGCCCGGTCGAGCTCGGGCTCGAGGGCAGCGAGGACCTCCTCGACGAGCTCGAGGGCGATGCCCGCGGCGCGGAGCTCGTGCCGGACGAGCGCGTCCCCGGCGCCCCGCCGGGCCAGCGACGCGGCACGATCCTCCGCGAAGCGCCGATCGTCGACGAGCCCCGTGCGCTGGAGCGACTCCAGCACGGCCGCGCGCTCGTCCTCGCCGGCGCCGACCGCCGCCAGACGCTCGTCGAGCTCGTGCGCGCTGCGATCCCGCACCCGCAACGAGCGCAATGCGAGCTCATGCGCTTCGCTCTCCACCTAGCTCTCGACCGCGACGGGCTCCTCGATCTCGGCGTCCGCTCCGTTGCCGGCCGGAGCCTGCGCGACTTCCCGACCCGGCAGCAGCCGAGCCGAGATCACCTGCTCCTCCGGAGCCTCCGCCTGGATCTGGGCGAGGATCTGCTGGACGAGATCCGGGTTCTCGGCAAGGAACGCCGTCGCGTTCTGCCTCCCCTGACCGAGGCGCTCGTCGCCGAAGCTGAAGTAGGACCCTGCTTTCTGCACGATCTTCTTCTCCAGCGCCACGTCGAGGACGGTCCCTTCCCACGGGATCCCCGACCCGTACACGATGTCGAACTCGGCCTGCTTGAAGGGGGGCGCGACCTTGTTCTTGACGACCTTCACCCGCACGCGGTTCCCGAACGCCTCGGCGCCGTCCTTGAGCGTCTCGATGCGCCTGATGTCGAGGCGGACCGACGAGTAGAACTTGAGCGCACGGCCTCCCGGAGTCGTCTCCGGGTTGCCGAACATGACGCCGATCTTCTCGCGGAGCTGGTTCGTGAAGATGCAGATGGTGTCCGTGCGGTTGAGCGTCCCCGCCAGCTTGCGCAGGGCCTGACTCATCAGACGCGCCTGCAAGCCGACGTGTGCGTCGCCCATCTCCCCCTCGATCTCGGCCTTCGGCACGAGCGCAGCGACCGAGTCCACGGCGACCACGTCGAGGGCTCCCGAGCGGATCAGGAGCTCGGCGATCTCGAGCGCCTGCTCGCCCGTGTCGGGCTGCGACACGAGGAGCTGGTCGATGTCGACGCCGATGCGGCGCGCGTAAGCCGGGTCCATCGCGTGCTCCGCGTCGATGAACGCGCAGATCCCGCCCCGGCGCTGGGCCTCCGCCATCACGTGGTAGACGAGCGTCGTCTTCCCGGACGCCTCGGGCCCGAAGATCTCGACGACCCGGCCGCGGGGCAACCCCCCGATGCCGAGGGCAAGGTCGAGGGCGAGAGAGCCCGTCGAGACCGCCCCTATGGACACCTGCGGACGGTCGCTCATCCGCATCACCGACCCTTTTCCGAACTGGCGCTCGATGTGCCCGAGCGCGACGTCGAGCGCTTCCTCGCGGTTCATGCGGTCATCCTCCCGGCTTCAGCCCTAGCGAACACGACTCGAGTACCTCGTACCGCGCCCCTGACGGGTGCAGACGTGAAAGGAAAGCAGCAGCTCCGGACGGAGCGAACGACCCGATCTCCGGCAGCGGCGGCGAGAGCCGCGGCCGCTCCCGGAAGCGCAGGACGCTGACGTGCGGGAGCCACGGTCGATCCTCGCGGCGATACACGCCGAGGCGCTCGAGACGAGCGTGCATGCGCTCGGCGAGCCGCGTCGCCTCGCCGCTTCGGTCGTCGAGCACGAGCATGCCGACGGAGCGGGTCTCGCGATACCGAACCGGCTCGAGGGTGACAGGCCCAGTTGCCGCCGCTTCCTCGCGGAGAGCGCCGACGATCCCTCCGAGCGCCGACCTCGGCTGCCGGCCGAGGAACGCGAGCGTGACGTGGAGGCTCTCGAGACGCCGCCCGTCGCGCAGATGGCGTGCGCCCCACGCCACGAGCCGCTGGAGCACGTCTTCCGGGAGCTCGAGCGCGAGGAAGATCCTGAGGCCCTCATCACCATCACCCTCGACGGTAGCGCCCGGGCTCACCGTGGCGTGTGCCGACTCTCCAACAATCTCCGTACGAGGTGGAGCGCTGCGGCCGTCGCCCGCCCGCGCACCATCTCGCGGTCGCCGGGGAGGTCGGTGCGCCTGGCCTCCTCTCCGTCCGGGCCGACGGCATGGAGGAACACGAGCCCAACGGGCTTGTCGGCAGTGGCTCCACCCGGCCCCGCGACGCCGGTCACCGCGACCGCCACGTCGGCGCCGAGCCGCTCGCGGGCGCCGTGCGCCATCGCCTCGGCGGTCTCCGCGGACACCGCACCGTGAGCGGCCAGGATCTCGTGTGGCACGCCGAGCTCGTCCTCCTTGACGGCGTCCGCGTACGCGACGACCGCGCCGCGGAACACGTCGCTCGAGCCCGGGACGCCTGTCAGGCGCGAGGCGACGAGCCCGCCCGTACACGACTCCGCGGTGGCCAGGGTGAGGTCGCGGCCGCGGCACAGGTCGAGCACGATCTCGGAGACGGTGCGCTCGTCCTCGCTGAACAGGTACTTGCCGAGACGCGCGCGCAGCGCCTCGGCGATCGCCGACGAGCGCTCGGTCGCGCCGGGCGCGGCGAGGAGGTCGACGTGGATCTCGAACTCGCGGGCGCAGATCGTCACCTCGACCCCGTCACCGTCCCCGCCGGCGTCCTCGAGCGCCTGCGCGACGGCCGACTCGGGCGTGCCGAAGAAGCGGAGCGCGTGGCGCTCCTGGCGGGGCGCGCGGTCGAGCACCCTGCGCACCTCCTCCGTCGCCAGTGCGCGCGGCCACAGGCGCTGGAGCTCGCGTGGAGGTCCCGGGAGCACGACGACGACGCACGGCCCCGCCTCGAGGACGATCCCCGGCGCCGTCCCGGCGAGCCCCAGCGACCTCGCGCCCTCGGGCAGGGTCGCCTGCTTGCGGACGCCGGTCGTGAAGTCGCTGTACGGCCGGCGCAGTCGTTCGGCGATGTCGCGCGAGATCGTCTCGATCTCGTGTGCGAGCGCGTCGTCCACGACGAGCTCCTTGCCGGCGACGCGTGCGACCAGCTCGACCGTCCGGTCGTCGTGCGTGGGCCCGAGCCCGCCCGTGACGAGGCAGAGGTCGGCCTCGAAGCCGCGCCGCAGCACGTCCTCGAGATCCGCCACCCGGTCGCCGACGATGACGATCCGCTCCGGGTCGAGGCCGAGCCGCACCGTCTCCGCGGCGAGGAACGGCCCGTTCCGGTCCTGGCGGTCGCCACGGACCAGCTCGCTCCCCGTGATGACGATGGCCGCTCGGGGGCGCGTCAAGAGGTGGCCGGGACGATCCGGCGCGCGGTGACGGTGAAGGTCGACCCCGCGGGGATCACGGCGACGTCACCACCGAGCCGGACCGAGACGTTCGCCGGCTTCGCCAGGGCCAGGTGCAGCCTGCGTCCGTCGAACGTCTTCGTCTGCCCGCGCTCGAGAGTGCCGCTGTAGATAAGGCGACCCGCAGCGGAGCCCGTCCGGACCTCCATCCAGGAGTCGCCCCGCACCGCGCGGATGGCGAGGTGCGCCCGCCCGCTGGCGGCCGCGCCGGGAGCGACCTGCTGCTGCGTCGCGAGGCCGGGCACCCTCTCGTCGTCCGGCCCTCCGAACCGCCAGGCGGCGATCACGAGCGCCGTGACGATCGCGATGCAGGCGAGGGCGATCACCGCGATGCGCGACTCGCGCTCCACGGACCTTCTCGTCGTGCGGGGAGCCTGGCGCGCGCGGATGACGACCTCGTCCTCGCCGACCGTGAAGCGTGAGTTGTACTCGTCGACGAACGGCTCGGGGTCGAGGCCGAGCGCGTCGGCGTAGGAGCGCAGGAATCCCCGCACGTACGTAGGTGCGGGCAGGATGTCGAAGCGCTCGTCCTCGAGCGCTCGCAGGTACTTCGGCCTGATCTTCGTCAGCTGCTCGAGCTCGGGGAAGTCGAGCCCCTGGCGGACGCGGGCCTCGCGCAGGCTGGAGCCGATGTCGAACACGCGCCGAACAGTGTAGTGGCACTTCCCGGAAGTGCCTCCGGCAGGCGAATCACCGTGTCCCCGCGTACTCGAGGAGACCGTAGACCGCGACCGCGATGACACCGGCGGCCGCGAGGCCGATCCCGAGGAGCCCCAGGGTGCGCCCGAGACGCGCGGGCCAGTCGCGGTTCCCCCGTCCGAGGCGGAGCGCGCTCTGCCGCCGCGACCGGCGGGCGAGGATCACCGCGAGCAGACCGAGGACGACGCCGACCGGGATCGCGAAGCCCGCATGGACCAGCTCGTAGGAGGTGCTGAACCGCGTCAGGTAGATGGCGACCGGCAGCGTCGCGACCGACGCCAGCCCGGCCACGAGCGAGCCCCACGCGGAGCCGGTTCCGGTCGGGCGCGTCACTACTGCTTGACGTACGGCTTGCCCACGGACGCCGGTGGGATCGAGCGGCCGATGACCCCGGCGACGGCGATGAGCGTCAGCACGTACGGGAGTGCCTCGAAGAGGTTGGAGGCGGAGGTGGAGTACTCCTGCAAGGCGTCGGAGAGGGCGCTCGAGAAGCCGAACAGGAGGCAGGCGATCGCCGCGCCGAACGGTCGCCAGTTCCCGAAGATGAGCGCCGCCAGCGCGATGAACCCGCGCCCGGCGGTCATGTTGTCGTCGAAGGAGCTGACGAAGCCGAGCGAGAGGTACGCGCCGCCGGCCGCCGCGAGCATCCCCGAGAGGGTCACCGCGCCGTACCGGATCGCGTAGACGTTGATGCCCACGGTGTCGGCTGCTCTCGGATGCTCGCCCACGGACCGCAGGCGCAGCCCGACCGCCGTCCGGAAGACGACCACCCACACGACGACCACGAGGACGATGGCGACCCAGATCATGAGGTCGAGGTTCCCGAACACGTCGTGGAGGAAGCTCCCGACCCCGGGGATGTCCTCGAGGAACCCCAGCGAGACGTCGGGGGGCGTCGACAGGTCGGTGGGCGCTCCCTGCTCTCCGTAGATCTTGAGGAAGAGGTACGTGGTGATGCCCAGGGCCAGGAAGTTGATCGCGGTCCCCCCCACAATCTGGTCCGCGCGCAAGGAGATTGCGAAGAACGCGTGGAGTAGGCCCATGAGGCCGCCGCAGGCGATGCCTATCAGCAGCCCGAGCGTCCAGGTGCCCGTGACGTCGGAGCCCCACACGGCGAAGAACGCGCCGGTCAGCATCATCCCCTCGAGACCGATGTTCACCACTCCGGAGCGCTCCGAGAAGAGCCCTCCGAGAGCCGCGAAGACGAGCGGTGTCGCCCAGCGGAGCATCGCGGCGAAGAGCGCGCCCCACACGACGACCGCGTCGAGCTTTTCGACGCTCGAGCGGGTCGCGAGATACCCGATCACGAAACCGAAGACACCCGCGGCGATCGCGAACCCGGCCACGCGGCGCTCGCCCCGGATCCACGAGCCGATGCCGATCGTCAGGGCGATCAGGCCGAGGACGACCGGCGCGACGGGCGACCGGACCTCGACGGGAGGCAGCGCCACGAGGGCGGCGCAGACGCCGACGGCGACCCCGAGCCAGGCCACGGTCCGGCCGTTCAAGCGTAGATTGGACCCCGTCATGCCTCTGCGCTCCGCTCGCGTGCGCGCGACCCATACCGCGTCAGCAGGTGCCGGATGACGAAGTCGGCGCCCACGAAGAGGATGATCAGCCCCTGGATGATCGTTGCGAGGCTCGATGCGAGGTCGGGCGGGAAGTAGGCGGGGTCGAGGTTGCGGGACTGAGTGCCGGTGTCGAGCGCCGCGAACAACAGACCCGCGAGCGCGACCCCGACTGCCGTGTTGCGCCCGAGAAGCGCGACGGCGATCCCGATGAAGCCGACCTGCGAGATCTGGATCTGCGTGACGTCCTGGCGGAACGTGTAGCCGAGGACGTCGAGCGCCCCGGCGAGGCCGGCGAACAGCCCCGCTATCGCCATGGCCAGGAAGTAGTTTCGCGCCACGTTGATCCCCCCGTACCGCGCGGCCTCCGGGTTGAGGCCGACCGCGCGCACCTCGAAGCCGAGCGTCGTCCGGTTCAGCGTCAACGAGTAGACGACGAGCGCCGCGATGGCGACGAGGATCCCCGCGTGGAGGCCCTGGAGCAACGGGTCCCCCCAGATCACGGGAAGCTTCGCCTTCTCGACGATGTCCTCCGAGGAAGGCAGCGCGTCGGACACAGGCGTCTGGAACGGGCCGCCAACGCCGAAAAGGTAGGTACCGACCCAGAAGACGATCCAGTTGAGCATGATCGTGGTGATCACCTCGTGCGCCCCGACGGTGCCCTTCAGGAACCCGGCGATCCCGGCGAGGAACGCGCCAGCGAGCATCGCGCCCACGATCGTGACGACGATCAGGAGCCCGCCGGGAAGGTCGACGCGCTTCGGCAGCTCCGTCGCGATCAGTACCGCGGCGATCGTGCCTGCGAGGTACTGCCCCTGCCCGCCGATGTTGAACAGCCCGCAGCGGAACGCGAAGGCGACCGCGAGGCCGGTCAGAACGAGGGGCACCCACAGGATGAGCGTCTGCTGCAGGTTCGCCGCGGCGACGGAGGCGATCTCGTCGGTGTTCCACGGGAACCACACGCGCGTGTCGACGAAGGGGAGCCCGATCGAGTGGTGGCCCACCTCGAAGAACCAGGAGAGCCCCGAGCCGCGGAAGATCGCCTTGTACGTCTCGAACGTGTCCCGCACGCTCCCCGTCGTGAAGAGGACGACGACGCCGCTGATCAGGAACGCGAGGAGGACGGTGATGAGCGGTGCGACGAGGCCGCTTGCCTTCTGGCCGATGCGGGCGGCCAGGCCGACGCTCGGCTGCTCGGGGCCGGGCTCCTCCGGGAGCTGACGGACCTCCGTCACGCCGCCTGCTCTCTCCGGCCGCCCGTCATCGCGAGGCCGAGCTCCTCCTCCGTCGCGCTCGGCGGGAACTCGCCCACGATCTCCCCCTCGAACATGACGAGGATGCGGTCCGACAGCGACAGGATCTCGTCGAGCTCGAGCGAGACCAGGAGCACCGCCCGTCGCTCGTCACGCTCCTCGATCAGCCGCCGGTGGACGAACTCGATCGCCCCCACGTCGAGCCCGCGGGTCGGCTGGGCGGCGATCAGGACCTTGGGATCGCGGTCGATCTCCCTCGCGAGGATCACCTTCTGCTGGTTGCCGCCCGAGAGCGCGCTCGCTTTGGAGTCCGCTCCGCCTCCCCTGACGTCGAACTCCCGGATCAGACGCCGAGCCCGCTCGACGAGCCGCTTGGGCGAGAGCCATCCGAAGCGCGCGTTCGGGCGCTTGCGGAAGTCGTGCAGGGCGACGTTCTCGGCGATCGAGAAGTCGAGGATGAGACCTCGTCGCTGGCGGTCCTGCGGGATGTGCCCGATGCCGCGGTCGTACTGCTCGCGCACGGTTGCACGCATGCACTCCTCTCCCGCGAGCTCGATCTCGCCCGACTCGGCTCTACGCAGGCCGGTGAGGGCGTCGATGAGCTCGGTCTGCCCGTTGCCGTCCACGCCGGCAATGCCGACGATCTCGCCTTCGCGGACCTCGAACGAGACGCCTCTCACCTTCTCCACGCCCCGGTCGTCGCGGACGGAGAGGTCGATGACCCGGAGCAGCGGCTCACCGGGCGAGGCAGGCGTCTTCTCGACGCGCAGGAGCACTTCCCGTCCGACCATCAGCCGCGCGAGCTTCTCCTCGGTCGCGCCCGCGGCCGGAAGCGTCTCGATCACCTTGCCTCGCCGGAGCACGGTGATCCGGTCGGCGATGTCGAGCACCTCGTTCAGCTTGTGGCTGATGAAGATGATCGACATGCCCTCCGCCACGAGGTCTTTCAGGATCGCGAAGAGCTCCTGGGCCTCCTGGGGGGTGAGGACCGCCGTCGGCTCGTCGAGGATGAGGATGTCGGCCTTGCGGTAGAGCGCCTTCAGGATCTCGACGCGCTGCTGCTGCCCGACGGTGATGTCTTCGACGCGGGCGTCGGGGTCGACCGCGAACCCGAACGACGACGCCAGCTCCGCGACCCGTGTGCGGGCGCCACCGTAGTCGAGGAGCACGCCAGCCTCCGTCGGCTCCGTGCCGAGCACGACGTTCTCGGCGACCGTCATCACCGGGATGAGCATGAAGTGCTGGTGCACCATGCCGATCCCGTGGTCGATCGCCGCCCGTGGCGACGAGAAGCTCACCTTCTCGCCCTTGACCCGGATCTCGCCCTCGTCCGGGTCGTACAGCCCGTACAGGACGTTCATGAGCGTCGACTTGCCGGCGCCGTTCTCGCCGAGCAGCGCGTGCACCTCGCCCGCGCGCAGGTCGAGGCTCACCTGGTCGTTGGCGACGATCCCGGGAAAGCGCTTCGTGATCCCCGCGAGCTCGAGAATCGGAGGGGTCGTCGCCACTGGCTGGCGATTCTATGACGATTCCGGGGGGTGAGGCGAGCCCACCCCCCGGAACCCGCGATCTAGAACTTGACGATGGGCTTGACCTTGATCTTGCCCGCGCCGATCTGCTTCGCGATCGCGTTCGTCTTCGCGATGTCGGCCTTCGGCACCTTCTTGTTGACGGAACCGAGCCCGACGCCGTTGTTCTTGAGGCTGTAGGTGTAGTCGCCACCGACCTTGAGCTTGCCTTTGGCGGCGAGCTTGGTCAGGTCCTGCACGGCGACGTCGACGCGCTTGAGCGCGCTCGTGAGCATGAACGACCCGAGGTAGAGCTGGTCAGCGTCCACGCCGATGCCCCAGATCTTCGCCTCCTTGGCCGCGGAGAGCGCTCCGAGGCCGCAGCCGCCGGCGACCTGGAAGATCGCCCGCGACCCCTGCTGGATCTGCCCGAGCGCCGTCTCCTTGCACTTCGCCTGGTCGGAGAAGGTGGGGTCGTTCGCGTAGTTGGCGATGACCTTGATCCGTGGATTCGCCTTCTTCGCACCCTGGATGTACCCGCTGATGTACTTCACGATCGCCGGCACGTTGTTGGCTCCGACCGCACTGATGATCTGCGGGCCGCCCTGCCGCTTAATCGTGAGACCGGCGAGGTAGCCGACGAGATAGCCGGCTTCGTGCTCCGCGAACACGATGCCCGTCGCGTTCTTCGGCTTCTTGTCGTACAGCACGTACGCCTGATCGACCCCTGCGTACTGCAGGTCAGGGAACCTCGGCGCGACCGCGTTGACCGCGGTGTAGTTCAGGAACCCGACCGCGAAGATCAGGTTGTAGCCCGCCCTGCTCGCCGCCAGCAGGTTCGGCACCCGCTGCGCCTCGGACTTCGTCACGTAGACGCGGGTCGGAATGCCAAGCTGCTTGCCGACCTTGATGCGGCCGGTGTTCGCGAGCTGGTTGAACGATCGGTCCTGGAGCTTCCCGATGTCGGTGCTGATCGCCATCTTGAAGTCTTGCGACCGGCTCGCCGAGCCCGCCGTGCTGACGACGAGCGCGGTCGCCGCGACGAGCGCGAGCACAGCGCCGATCGCTGTCATACGTCCTTTCACGTGCCCTCCTTACGAGTAAGCCTGCCCGCCCACTTGGACGGTTGATCTAACCGCAAGTTGTGCCTCTTCACAACTTTGTAAGAGGCTCGGTTGCGCCCGTAGCCTATCGCGCCGCGCGAGTCAAACGCTGTGGAGCTCGGTCTCCGAGACGAGCACCCGCCGCGGCTTCGAGCCCTCGTACCCCGAGATGATCCCGCGCCGCTCGAGCATGTCGATCAGCCGACCGGCGCGCGTGTAGCCGACCCGCAGCCGGCGCTGGAGGAGCGATACCGAGGCAGTCTGGGTCTGCACGACGATCTCGATCGCCCTGTCCAGCAGCGGGTCCTCGTCGGGGTCGAAGTCGAGCTCCTCGTCGCCTTCAGCTTCCGAAGGAAGGTCGGGCGCCTCGAGCAGGGACTCGTCGAGCTCCTGCCCGCGCTGCGAGCGGCACTGCTCGACGACGAGGGCGATCTCCTCCTCGCTGACGTACGCGCCCTGCACGCGCTGGAGACGAGAGGTCCCGAGGGGCTTGAACAGCATGTCCCCCTGGCCGAGCAGGCTCTCGGCGCCGGAGCCGTCGAGGATCACGCGCGAGTCCGTCTGGCTGGAGACGGCGAACGCGATCCGCGAGGGGACGTTGGCTTTGATCATCCCGGTGATCACGTCCACGGACGGCCGCTGTGTCGCGAGGACGAGGTGGATCCCCACGGCCCTCGACTTCTGCGCGAGGCGGATGACGCAGTCCTCGACGGCCTGGGGCGAGACCATCATCAGGTCGGCGAGCTCGTCGATGACGACGAGGAGGTAGGGAAGCGTGTCCTCCCCACGCGCGCGCAGCGCGCGGTTCGCCTCGGGAAGGCTCCGCGCCCGGACGAGCGACAGCCGCTCGTAGCGGCGCTCCATCTCCGTCACGACGTTCATGAGCACGGTCGCCGCCTCCTTCGGGCTCGAGACGACGGACGTCAGGAGGTGCGGGATCGACTCGTAGTAGCCGAGCTCGATCCGCTTGGGGTCGATGAGGATCATCCGCACTTCGTCGGGCGTCGCACGGAGGAGCGTGGACGTGAGGATCGTGTTGATGCAGCCCGACTTTCCCGAGCCCGTCGTTCCCGCGATGAGGAGATGCGGCATGCGCGCGAGATCGGTCCAGACGGCGTTCCCCGAGATGTCCTTGCCCAGCCACACGGCCAGCGGGCTCGCGCTGGCGGGGAGGTCGTCGTAGATGTCGCCGAGCGTCACGAGGCGCGGCGAGAGGTTCGGCACCTCGACCCCGACCGCCTGCTTGCCCGGGATCGGCGCAAGGATGCGGATCTCGGTCGTCGCGAGGGCGTACGACAGGTCGTCGCGCAGGGCCGCGACCTTCGAGACCTTCGTCCCCGGCGCGAGCTGGAGCTCGTACCTCGTCACCCGCGGCCCGGAGATCTGACCGGAGACGGTGGCCTCGACCCCGAACTCGCCGAGCGTGCGGACGAGCAGGTCCGCGATGCGCGCCCCCGTGTCGCCGCTCGACGCGGCGGCGGCCGGGGAGCGCTGCAGGATCGTCCGGTCGGGAAGACGGTACTCGGCGTGCTCGGAGGACGTCTCGAAGACGCTCTCCACGCTTTCGAGGGTGGCCTCCTCCGGCTCCGCTGCCGGCCGCGGCAGGACGAGCGGCGGCGCATGACCCAGGCTCGTCTCCCCCACGACGTCCGGGTACGCCTCCGCGCCGTCGAGCAGCCGTCTCGGCGGCGGGCTCTCGGGCTCCGGCGGCAGGTCGAAGCCCTCGTCCGCCTGCGACTCGAGCGGAGCCCGGTCGAGCGCGCGGCGAGCACCGGAGCCCGCCCGCCGGACGACGTGCCCCGTTCGCCGGAGGATCGCACCCGTGGAGGCGCCGCTCACGAGGAGCGCCCCGCAGATGAGCAGCGCGCCGCCCACGATCGCCGCGCCGGTGTCCCCGATCAGCCCGGCGAGCGCTCCGCCGAGCACGAGCCCGACGAAGCCGCCGCTGTCCTTGCCGAGCAGCGTCATGAGGCCGAGGAACCCCACGCCCATACCCAGGCGGAAGGGCCGCACGTCGAGCAGGTCGCTGCGTGCCAGCAGTAGGCCGCCGAGGACCAGCAGCGCCAGCGGCAGGAGGTACGAGGCGTCGCCGATCACGGCCTGGAGCCAGTCGGCGAGCCACGAGCCGACCGCGCCTCCGTCCAGCCCGACGTAGAGGATCGCGGAGAGGACGAGGCCGAGGGCGGCGAGCCCCAGTCCCATGAGCTCGTTCTCGTGCTGGGTGCGCGCGCGGCGCTTCGTCCGCTTCTTCACGCGTGAGGGGACGCGCGGCCGAAGCGGCCGCTTCTTCCTCCGGGCAGCCATGACCGGCGTTTCGACACGTCGGGCCGCGCTCCTGCGCGATCAGGCGCTCGCGGCGCCTAGCTCCGTCAGCGGCTGGCCAAACGCGATGTCGTGTCCGGCCGGGTCCAGAACGCCGAACTCGCGGAGGCGGCTAGAGCGCTCGGTCGCGCGCCTCGGCGACGACGCGCTCGGCATCGGCGCGGTTCCCGTACCCGTACGTCTCGACCTTCGCCTCCTCCAGGTCCTTGTACACCTGGAAGAAGTGCTCCACCTCGTTCCGGAGCTCGGCAGGGATGTCGTGGACGTCGGAGACGCGCATCCAGG
Organism: uncultured Actinomycetes bacterium; assembly: GCA_963750595.1. Lineage (GTDB taxonomy): Bacteria > Actinomycetota > Thermoleophilia > Gaiellales > Gaiellaceae > GMQP-bins7. The sequence goes on from CAVVRG010000007.1 coordinate 398,782, forward strand.
CGGTGTCCTTCAACGGGACGCAGATGATCTTCTCGTCGGGCCCCTTCTCGTCGGCCATGTGGAAGACGCCGACGACGCGGGCCCGTATCCGGCAGCCGGGGAAGGTCGGCTCGCCGACGAGAACGAGCGCGTCGAGCGGGTCTCCGTCCTCGGCCAGCGTGCCCTCGATGAATCCGTAGTCGGCCGGGTACGCCATCGACGTGAAGAGGCGCCGGTCGAGAACGATCGCGCCGAGCTCCTCGTCCAGCTCGTACTTGTTTCTGGACCCGGACGGAACCTCGACGAAGACGACGACGTCGGCCATGCGCGGAGGCTAGCGCGGGTTATCGTGACGCGGCGTGGCCGGCGTCCGGGACAACGTGCGCGACTTCGCGCTCTCGCTCCCGGAGGCGGCCGAGGCCCACCCGTGGGGCGAGGACGTCGCGAAGGTGCGCGGCAAGATCTTCGTCTTCCTCGGCGCGCCCGGCTCGCGGCGGATGACGGTGAAGCTCGAGGAGTCCCATGCGCACGCGCTCTCGATCGACGGTGCCGAGCGAACCGGGTACGGGCTCGGGGCATCGGGCTGGGTCACGGTCCCGCTGCGCGCGCAGGGCGTGAACGTCGCGCTCCTTCGCGACTGGGTCGAGGAGAGCTATCGCATCGTCGCGCCGAGGCGCCTGCTCGCCGAGTTCGACAGCGAGTGCTAGGCGGCGAGAGCTCGAAGATCGTCCACGGTCGACCCGAGCAGCGTGTCGCGGAGATCGAACAGCCCGGCCCATAGCGACGCGCGATCCGGCGAGGCGTCGAGGCTCGCAGCCGTCGCGAGACCCTCGAGCGCGCGCACGAGCACGGCCAGCTCGAGGTAGACGGCAGCGACGCGGTTCGGGCACGCCCTTACGCCCGCGCGGTCGAGGACCGGCCGCCACTCGACGAGCTCGCCTGCCCCGGGTCCGGCGTACCACGATCGGCCCTCGGCGAGCTCCGGCTCGAGCTCGAGCAGATACCGCGAGAGCGGTCGCTCGAGACCGGCGAGCGCCGTCTCCACGCGGTCGGCGGCACGCCGGAGCGCCGCCTGCCTCGCGCCGGCCGTCGCGGGCACCGCGTCGCCCCTCCCCCAACGCTCGAGCAACCGGCAGAAGGCGAGCGCCGACACCTCGCAGGCACGGAGCTGGCGCACGAGCCGCGTGGCGGTCAGCTCACTCGCGGCGTTGAGCTCGATGACGCTGTCCCAGCCGGACACCGTCACACCTCGATGACGACCGGGAGGATCATCGGACGTCGCCGCGTGCGGTCGTAGACGATCTGGCCGACGGCGTCGTGGATGTGCTCCTGGAGGAGCTTGATCTCCGTCGCATGCTCCGACGCGAGCTCGCGGACGACGCGGTCGGCCTCGTCGCGGAGCTCGTCGAGCAGCTCGTCGGAGTCCGCGAATCCCCGGGCGATGAGCTCGGGTGGGGCGATCTCGCCGCCGTTCGAGCCCATCGTCGTCACGACGATGAGGACGCCGTCGTCGGCCAGGCGCCTGCGGTCGCGGAGAGCGACGTCCTGCACGTCCCCCACGCGGAGCCCGTCGACGAAGGTCACCCCCGCGTCGACGCGGTCCACGAGTCGCGCACCGCCCCGCGCGAGCTCCACCACGGATCCGTTCTCCGCCAGGATGATCCGCTCGTCCGGAACGCCGGCCTCGCGGGCGAGCTTCGCGTGCGCCGCGAGCATGCGGTACTCGCCGTGGATCGGCATCACGTAGCGGGGCCGGAGGAGCGAGAGCATCGTGCGTAGCTCCTCCTGGCAGGCGTGGCCGGAGACGTGCACGGGCGCGATCTCCTCGTGCAGGACCTCGGCTCCCGCCTTCGCGAGCTGGTTGATCGAGTCGTGGACGCGTAGCTCGTTGCCGGGCACGGGCTTCGCCGAGATGATCACCGTGTCGCCCGGCTCCACGGACACGGCCTTGTGGTCGCCGTAGGCGATCCGCGTGAGCGCGGACATGGGCTCGCCCTGGCTCCCGGTGCAGAGGACGACGACCTTGTCCGGCGGAAGCTGCGCCGCCTCGTCGGTGTTCACGAGGGAGTCGTCGGGGAGCGAGACGTAGCCGAGGTTGCGGGCGATGTTCAGGTTCTTGCGCATCGAACGGCCGACGACGGTCACCTTGCGGCCGCACTCGACGGCGACATCCGCCGCCTGCTGCATGCGATGGACGTTGGACGCGAAGGAGGCTACGAGGATCTTCCCGCGGCGCAGCGGGAAGATGGTGCGGAACGCCTCGCCGACGAGGCGCTCCGATCCCGTGTTGCCCGGGCGCTCCGCGTTCGTCGAGTCGCCGAGCATCAGGTCGACGCCCCGGTTCCCGATCTCCGCGAGCTTGCCTACGTCGGTCTTCAGCCCGTCCACCGGCGTGTGGTCGAGCTTCCAGTCGCCCGTGTGCAGGACGCGCCCCGCCGCGGTCTCGATCACGAGCGCCACCGAGTCGGGGATGGAGTGCGCCACGCGGACGAACTCCACGCGGAACGGCCCGAGCTGGAGGGGCTCTGCGGTCGGGTCGGCCTCGACGAGCTCGGCCGCCTGGCCGAGGCCGTGCTCGTCCAGCTTCGACTTCACGAGCCCGAGCGTCAGCGGCGTCGCCACGATCGCGTCCACCTCGACCTCGCGCAGGAGGTACGGCAGCCCGCCCACGTGGTCCTCGTGGCCGTGCGTCAGGACGACCGCGCGGATCCGCCGGCCCGCGAGGTACCCGACGTCCGGGAGCAGGAGGTCGACCCCCAGGTGCTCGTCCCGCGGGAACGCGATGCCCGCATCGACGACGATCGTCTCGCCCCCGGTCTCGTAGACCGTCATGTTCTTCCCCACCTCGCCGAGGCCGCCGAGCGGGATGACCCGCAGCACGTCGCTCATGCACTGAGTCTACGCGCGGCTAGAGCGGGTACACGTCGACCCCGAAGAGGTCGCCGTCGATGCGCTCCGCACGCAGAGCGACGTCGTCGTGCGCTTCGGCCAGTGCGTCGAGCGGCTCGATCCGCCGTTTCGAGCTCTCGCCGTCGACAGTCAGCTCGCGCTCGCCCGAGACGACGCTCAGCTCGACGACGTCTCCGCGAATGCCTGGCAGCTCGACGATACGTATCGACTCCGCGACCGACGCCCAGAGGTCGCCCTCGGTCCTAACTGCCGCGACGCGATATGCAGGTGACAGCGACCTCTCCACCGCTTCTGCGAGCGGCCCCAGCGAGCCGTCCGGAACGTCCTCCTCCACGACGATGGTCCCGTCGTCGAGGACGACGAAGCTCACCGAGTCGCCGACGAGGTCCGGGCATCGAGCCGACGCGACCGCATCCCACGTACGTCCCCGCCGGGCTCCCGAGATGCCCGCGATCCCAAGCCCGGGCTCGCCGCCCAGACCGGGCGGCTGGGCCAGGAGGCCGCCCGCGTGCGCTTCCATGAGCGCCGCGAGGAGCTCGCGGGAGCGAGGCACTATGCAGCCGCCGGTTGAAGCAGACCGAGGCGCTCGAGGCAGCCGCGGACTGCGACGCGCTCCTCCTCGCTCGCCTCGACGAGCGGGAGCCTGAGCCCTCCCACCTCGTGCCCGAGCAGGTTCAGCGCGCACTTGATGGCGATCGGGTTCACGACGGCCCGTAGGAGGTCGATCGATGGCCGGAGCTCCTCGTCGAGCGCCCGGGCGCCCTCGACGTCGCCGGCGCGGAACCGCCGCACCATCTCCTTCACCTGCGCCCCCACGATGTGCGTGTGGACGCAGACTCCGCCGCGACCGCCGACCTCGAGGAACGGCAGCACGAGGTCGTCGTCCCCCGCGTAGAGCTCGAGCCCGAGCTCGACGATCCGGCGCGCCTGGTCGAGATCGTCGTTCGCCTGCTTCACGGCGCGAACGGTCGGGATCTCGGCGAGCTGCGCGATCGCGTCGGTCTCGAGGTTGAGGACGACGCGCCCGGGAATGTTGTAGGCGACGATCGGCCGGTCGGACACGTCCGCGATCGCCCGGAAGTGCTCGACGATCCCGCGGACGGGAGGCTTGCTGTAGTACGGCGTCACCACGATGAACGCGTGCACGCCGATCTCGTGCGCCCGGGCGGTGAGATGGACGGAGTGCGCCGTCGAGTACGTGCCCGTGCCGGCGACGACGATCGCGCGATCCCCCACCTCGTCCACCGCGGCCTCGTACAGGGAGAACCGCTCCTCGTCGGAGAGCGTCGGCGACTCGCCGGTCGTCCCCGTGACGACCAGGCCGTCCGAGCCGTTGTCGACGAGGTGCGACGCGAGCGCCCGGAAGCGGTCGAGGTCGACGCGTCCCTCACGTGCGAAGGGCGTTACGATCGCGGTCAGTACCTCACCGAGCACGAACCGATTCTACGAGACAAGGGGTTGAGATGATCAAGGAGTTCAGGGACTTCCTGATGCGGGGGAATCTCGTCGAGCTGGCCGTTGCGTTCGTCATGGGCCTCGCATTCGCGGCGCTCATATCGTCCTTCGTAGACGATCTGATCATGCCGATCGTCGCGACGATCATCGGCAAGCCCGACTTCAGCAATCTCACGTTCACGATCAACGACGCCGTGTTCCGCTACGGCGCGTTCCTCACCGCGCTCCTCACATTCGTCGTCACGGCCGCGGCGATCTTCTTCTTCGTAGTCAAGCCGATGAACGCCCTCATGGCCCGGGTGCGGAAGCCGGCGGAGGACGAGGTCACGGACGAGGAGCGGCGCCACCAGGAGCTCCTCGCGGCGATCAAGGGGCTGGGCCGCTAGATCGGTCGGCGGAAGGTCGGAGCCCAGGACGTGGGCTCCCACCTCGGCCGTCAGGCGCGCTCGTAGAGCTCCCGCATCGCGTCGTCGAGGAAGACGAAACGGATCTCGTCGAAGCGCTTCTCGAACGGACGAGCCGCTCCGACCGACACGGTCGCCGCGAGCTCCGGCGGATAGCGGTAGATCCCGGTCGAGAGCGCCGGGAGCCCAATCGTGCGGCAGCCGAGCTCGAGGGCGACCCCCAGCGAGCGACGGTGCGCGGAGGCGAGGAGCTCGGGCTCGCCCGAGTTTCCGCCACGCCAGACCGGCCCTACCGCATGGATCACATACCGAGCCGGGAGGCGCCCCGCGCCGGTCGCCTTCGCGTCGCCGGTCGCGCAGCCTCCCAGCCGCGCACACTCTTCGAAGATCTCGTCGCCGCCGGCGCGGCGGATCGCTCCGCACACGCCCCCGCCCGGCGCGAGCTCCTCGTTCGCGGCGTTCACGATCGCGTCGACCCGCTGCTCGGTGAGGTCGCCGACGACGAACGTGATCACAGCAGGCTGTCGAGACCCACCGTGAGCCCCGGAGCCAGGTTCCGCACCTTTTCGAGGGCGAGCACGACACCGGGGACGAACGCCTCCCGTGAGGTCGTGTCGTGGCGGATCGGTCAGCGTCTCCCCGACTCCGCCGAAGATCACCTCCTGGTGTGCGAGGAGGCCCGGCAGGCGTACCGAGTGGATCGCCGGGTCGGTCCCCATCCGTGTCGCCGTCGCCTTCGCCGTTCCGGAGGGAGCGTCGCGCTTGGCCTCGCTGTGCAGCTCGACGATCTCCGCACGCGGGAACGACTTCGCCGCCTCCTCGGCGAACCGCATCATCGAGAACCGCTCCGAGGGCGAAGTTCGGGGCGTGGAAGCAGGGCACGCCCTGCGGCGCGCGCAGCGGCGTCCACCGCATCGTGGTCGAATCCCGTCGTACCGATCACGACTGGTACGCCGACGGCCAGGCACCGCGCGACGTTCGCCGCGACCGCGTCCGGGCGGGTGAAGTCCACGGCGACGTCGCAGCCCTCCGGCCCGGCGAGACGGCCGTCGACGAGCTCGTGCCCGCGCCGCCTCGAGCGCCGGGCCGAGCACTGCTCCGACCTTGCCTTCGGCGCCGAAGAGGGCGACCCGCACTACGCCGCCCTGGACAGGAGCCGGGGGTTGACGCGCGCGACCGCCTCCCGGAACGCAGCCCTCGTCGGGGCCGATCCCGGCCGCGGAGAGGCGGCCCGGCGCCAGGAGCTCGTCGGCGAGCTCCGCGACCTCGACGCCGGTGACGGCCTCGACCCGTTCGACGACCTCGTCGACGTCCAGGAGGGGCATGTCCGTGATCGTCGCCCTCCCGAGACGCGTCATCCGGTTCGACGTCGACTCGAGCGAGAGCAGGAGACGCCCCTTGAGGTTCTCCTTCGCCCGCGCGAGCTCCTCGCCGCGCACGTTGCCGCCCGCGAGATCCGACAGCTCCGCGACGGCGATCTCGAGGCAGTCGGAGAGGTTGTCCTCGCGCGTGCCGACGTAGAGCCCGATCTGGCCCGAGTCCGAGTACTGCGAGGAGTAGCTGTACACCGAGTACGCCATCCCCCGCTTCTCGCGGATCTCCTGGAAGAGCCGCGAGGACGCCGAGCCGCCGAGGATCGCGTCGAGGAGCGAGGCGGCGAACCGCCGCTCGTCCCCGAGCGCGATCCCCGGAGCGCTCAGGCACACGTGGTACTGCTCCGTGTCCTTCCGCTGGAAGCGCAGCCTCGGCGCCGGAACCCGGCGCACCGGCCTGCGTCGGGCGAGGCGGAGGCCCGACTCGGCGACCGAGCCGTTCCGACGGGACTCGAGGAGCTCGACGAGCTTCTCGTGACGCACGTTCCCCGCCGCCGCGAGGACCATCCGCTCGCCCACGTAGGCGCGGCGGTGATATGCGGCAAGCGCGCGCCGAGAGACGCCCGAGATCACCTCCGCCCGCCCGATCACGGGCCGCCCGAGAGGGTGGCTGCCGAAGACCGCCTCGCCGGCGAGGTCGTGGACGAGGTCGTGCGGCGTATCCTCGACCATCGCGATCTCCTCGAGGACGACCTCGCGCTCGGAGTCCACCTCCGCGAACGAAGGCCGGTAGACCATGTCCGCCATCACGTCGAGGGCGACGTCGAGGCGGTCGTCCGGCACGCGCGCGTAGACGACCGTCGTCTCGCGCGACGTCGCGGCGTTCAGCTCCCCGCCGAGCTCGTCGAAGAGCTCGGCGATCTCCTGCGCCGTGTAGCGCTCCGTGCCCTTGAAGAGCAGGTGCTCGAGGAAGTGGGAGACGCCGGCCTTCGAGTCGGGCTCGTCGCGCGAGCCCGCGCCGATCCAGAACCCGAGGGCGACCGACCGCACCCCGGGGAGCCGCTCGGAGATCACGCGCTCGCCCGTCGCGAGCTCGCTCAGTTGGTGCTTCGACACGCGGCGGATCGTACTGGGGTCAGGTCTCGATCTGTGCGTTCCCGGCGCGCCGATCGAGACCTGACCCCTGGCTTCTCCTACGAGCGCTCGCGCGACCGGCCGCGGTCGCGACCCCCGCGGCGGTCGCCGCGAGGGCGCTCCTCGCGCTCCTCGCGGGGCGGGGCGTTCTTCGCCCGCTCGATCAGCTCCTCGGGCATGACGAGCCCGCCGTCCTCGTGCTTGGCGATGAGCTTCAGCCCGATGCGGCCTCGGTCCTTGTCGACCTCCTGGACGAGGACGTCCACGACGTCGCCGCGGTCCATCACGTCCTCGATGTGCGCGACCCGTCCGGGGCCGACGTTCGAGACGTGCAGCAGGCCGTCCGTGCCCTTCTTCAACTCGACGAACGCGCCGAACTGGGTCGTCTTCACGACCTTGCCCGTGTACGTGTCGCCGACCTCCGGGGACTTCGTGAGAGCGGTCACGGCCGAGATGGCCGCCTCCGCCTTCGTGCCCTCGGTCGCGTAGATGAGGATCGTGCCGTCCTCCTCGATGTCGATCTGCACCTCGTAGTCGGCCTCGAGCGCGCGGATCGTCTCGCCGCCCTTGCCGATGACCATGCCGATCTTCTCCGGGTCGATCTTGACCGTGGAGATGCGCGGCGCGTGCCCGGCGAGCGCCGTCCGGGGCTCGGCCAGCACTGCGAGCATCTCGTCGAGGATCGACTCGCGCGCCTGCTTCGCCTGTACGAGCGCCGACCGCATGATCTCCTGCGTCACGCCGGTGATCTTGATGTCCATCTGGAGGCCGTTGATGCCGTCCCTGGTCCCCGCGACCTTGAAGTCCATGTCGCCGAGGTGGTCCTCGGCCCCCTGGATGTCGGTGAGGATGACGTAGTCGTCGCCCTCCTTGACGAGACCCATCGCGATGCCCGCGACCGGCGCCAAGATCGGCACGCCCGCGTCCATCATCGCGAGCGTCGAGCCGCACACCGCGCCCATCGACGAGGACCCGTTCGACTCGAGCGTCTCCGAGACGATGCGGATCGTGTACGGGAAGTCCTCGACGGACGGGAGGATCGGCTCGAGCGAGCGCTGCCCGAGCGCTCCGTGCCCGATGTCCCGCCGCTTCGGGCCACGCATGAACCCCGTCTCCCCGACCGAGTAGGGCGGGAAGTTGTAGTGGTGCATGAAGCGTCGCTGCTGCTCGCGGGAGAGGTCGTCGATCTTCTGCCCCTCCTTCACCGTGCCGAGCGTCAGGAGCGACAGGATCTGCGTCTGCCCGCGCGTGAAGAGTCCCGAGCCGTGCGTGCGCGGGCTCACGCCCACCTCGCACGCGATCGGCCGGATCTCCTCGGCCGAGCGGCCGTCCGGGCGACGCTTGTCGATCGCGATCTTCTTCCGAACCAGGCTCTTGTAGACCGACTCCGACGCGCGCTTGACGAACGAGCGCGTGACCGAGTCCTTCACCTGGGGCTCGCCGTCGGCCGGAGCAGGCCCGACCGGGAACGGCAGCTGGAGGCCGTCGAGGATTCGGTCGAAGAGCAGCTCGCGCTTCGCCGAACGTAGCTCCTTCGAATCCTGCTCCGCGTCCGTCAGCGCCTGCAGCTCGTCGAGGAACTGCTCGCGGAGCGGCCCTTCCACGGCCTCCGTGCGCGCCTTCTCGAAAATCGAGGCGAAGCTCGCCCGAACCTGCATCGACCTGACGATGTCGTCCTCGGTCGTGTCCATCGTGATCTCGGGCGTGTGCTCGGCGACGAGCGCGTCCACCGCCGCGGCCGCCTCACGAAGGCCGACCTCCGAGATCGCGGAGCGAACCGCGTCCCCGTGCGCGCTCTCGAGCTCGGCGGTGAGCTCGGTGTCGACCCACTTCGGCTTGCCGGCCTCCGAGCGCAGATCGCTCGAGAACCTCGCAGATCTTGCGGATCTCGACATGCGCGACCTCGAGTGCCTCGAGAAGCGTCTCCTCGGGGACCTGATCGGCGCCGGCCTCGATCATCGTCAAGGCGTCGCTCGTGCCGACGACGACGAGATCGAGGGTGGATTCCTCGAGCGCCTCGAGGGAGGGGTTGACGACGAAGTCGTCGTCGATGTGCGCGATGCGGACGGCGCCGACGGGCCCCATGAAAGGCAGCGGCGAGACCATGAGCGCCGCCGACGCGCCGTTGATGCAGAGGATGTCGTGCGGCGTCACGAGATCCGCGGAGAGGACGGTGCAGATGACCTGCACCTCGTTCCGGAACCCCTTCGGCCAGAGCGGCCTGATCGGCCGGTCGATCATGCGAGCGGTGAGCGTCGCGCGCTCGCTGGCGCGGCCCTCCCGCTTGAAGAAGCCGCCGGGGATCTTCCCGGCCGCGTACATGCGCTCCTCGACGTCGATCGTGAGCGGGAAGAAGTCCGCGTCCGGCCGTGCGTCAGGACGGCCGACGGCCGTCGCGAGGATCATGGTCTCGCCCGAGCGGCAGAGGACGGCGCCGTCCGCCTGCTTGGCGAGCCTGCCCGTCTCGAAGACGATCTCCTGACCGCCGATCTCGACGGACACCGTGGCTTCACGCCCGGTGACTGTGCTCATCGATGTATCCCTTCACCTTTCCTTGAGTTCGGAAGGTGGAGGTTTGAGTCAGCCCCCGGCGCGTTCGGGGCTCGCTCAAACTTCCACCTTCCCTCGACGGGGAGCCCTACCGTCGCAGGCCGAGCTCCTTGATGAGGGCGCGGTAGCCCTCGATGTCCTTCCGCTGCAGGTAGTCGAGGAAGCGCCGGCGCTGGCCGACGAGCTTCAGGAGCCCCCGTCGGGAGTAGTGGTCCTTGGGGTGCTGCCGGAGGTGCTCCGTCAGGTCCGTGATCCTCCGCGTGAGGAGGGCGATCTGGACCTGCGGCGAACCGGTATCTGCCGGCCCGCTCCCGTGCTTCTCGATGACTTCCTGCTTGACTTCCTTCGTGAGGCTCATGCAACTCCTCCTGGTAGACGACTCCGCAGTCCCCGCCTCGCGTGGAAGGAGCACGCCGAGGCCGCGGCTACGGTCGCGGGAAGGGTAGCAACGGGCCGTGGTGCGCGTTCTCGTGCGGATCCTGGGCATCGTCGCAGTTCTGGCGGCGGCGTTCGGCGTCCTCTGGCTGACCGGGCTCGTCGTGCCGGTGTCCGCGAACGGCACGGCCGACATGGCCCCGTCGATCCCGGGATGCAACGGGCGCGTCCTCGTCGAGGGATTCGCGTACAAGCGGCGCGATCCGCACCGTGGCGAGATCGTCGCGATCCATGCGAGCGGGACCACCGACGGGGACGTCACTCCCGACGCGGACGCGCGGGACGTCACCGTCATGAGCCGCGTCGTCGCGCTTCCCGGGGACGTGGTGGTGGGGCGAGACGGCAACGCCTACGTCAACGAGTTCAAGATCGACGACATCCAGACCGCGCCGTTCCCGCGTGTGGAGGTCGGCCCCGACCGGTACTTCGTGCTCGGCGACAACCGCTCGGACGCGCGGGACAGCAGGGACTTCGGCCCCGTCCCGCGCGAAGCGATCTTCGGACGCGTCGTCTGGGTGTACTGGCCGCTCGGCGACTTCGGCTCCCCGGAGCTCCGCCGCGAGGGGCCGCCTCCGGGACCGGGTCTCTGCGACTGACGTCTCGATGCGCGCCGGCGTAGCCGCGGGCCATCCGGCCACGGCGGAGGTCGGCGCCGACGTCCTCCGCGACGGAGGGACTGCGGCGGACGCCGTCGTCGCGATGGCGCTCGCGTCGAGCGTCGCCGAGACGGTCATGAGCGGCCTCCTCGCCGGCTGCCACGCGATCGTCTTCGACGGCTCGCGCGTCTCGAACCTCGACGGCTTCGCCGCTGTCCCCTCGGAGGCCGGCGACCTCGTCGAGGTGCCCGTCGCCTTCGGCGACGAGGTCGTCGAGTACCGCCTCGGCGCCGCGTCGTGCGCCGTTCCCGGGCTCCCGGCGGCCCTCGGCGAGCTCTGGGAGCGGCACGGGCGCCTGCCGTGGCCGCGCCTCGTCGAGCCCGCGCTCGCGCTCGCGCGGACGCGGCGTGCCGCTTCCCGAGATGCACGCGCGCTCGCTCGAGATGCTCGGCGCCCGTCTTCACGCGCGGAGCGCGGCGCGGATCTCTTCACGCCGGGACGGGAGGACGCTCCCGGCCGGCGAGCTCGCTCGAGCAGCCGGGGCTCGTGACGGCGCTCGAGATGCTCTCCGAGGAAGGGGCCGCGAGCGCATACCGCGGCTCGCTCGCCGAGGCGGTTCTCGGCGTCGACGGCGTCGTCCTCACGGCCGGACGACCTGCGCGACTACCGCCCGCGCTGGCGTCGACGCCGCGGTCGTCGAGCTTCCACGGGTACCGCGTCGCGACGCGCGGCGGCCTCTCGGGCGTGCCCGAGCTCCTCCCGCGGCTCCCGCGACTTCGTGGGCTCTCCGAGACGGACCGCGTGCTCGCCCTCGTCGAGGCGCTCGAGACGGACGCGGACGGCGGCGGAGCACACGACCAACATGGTCGCGGTCGACGCGACGGGCAGAGCGTGCGTCCTCACCCACTCGCTCGGGGTCGGCGCGGGCGTCTGGGTCCCCGGGCTCGACGTGCAGCTGAACAACCTCCTCGGCGAGTCGGACATCGCGTTCGGCGACCCGCGGCCGGGAGACCACCTCGAGAGCAGGATGGCGCCGTCGCTGGCCTTCGACGACGACGGGGCTCGTGCTCGCGATCGGGGCCGCCGGCGCGACGCGGCTGCGCACGGCGCTCGCGACGGTGCTCGCCGGCATCCTCGACGAGGGCCTCGCAGCCGAGGACGCGGTCTCGCGCCCGCGCGTCCACCCCACCCCGCACGTCGTCGACGCGGAGCCCGGCGTCGACGAGGCGGCGCTCGCGGAGCTGGAGGCCCGCGGGCGGACGGTCCGGCGCTGGGAGCGGCTCCACCACTACTTCGGCGGCGTCAGCTGCGTCGGCCGGGCGGGCGCGGCAGGCGATCCGCGCCGCGACGGCGCCGCGATCCTCCGTAGGGCGAGGCTGCCTCGCCCCTACTTCAGCAGCAGCCCGTCGATGCGGCGCGAGGCGATCACCATGCCGACGAGCCCCATGAGCGACCAGGTACGCGACGTTGACGAGCTGCATCGCGCCCACCGTGCCCGTCGTGAGCGACCTGATCAGCTCGATCCCGTGGTACAGCGGCAGGCCGGACGATCCACTCGAGCACCTCCGGGTAGACGGAGATCGGGATAGAAGGTCGCCGAGAACATGAACATCGGGAGCATGACGAGCTGGATGATGTCGAAGTCCTTCCAGTTCCTCATCCACGTCACCGCCGCGATCCCCGCGCCCGCGAAGCCGAAGCCGATCACGAAGCAGGCCGGCAGGGCGAGGAGCCCCACCACGAGTCGACGAGCCCGAGCAGCGCGATGACGATCAGGAACGCCGCCGAGTAGAGGAGCGCGCGCACGACGGCCCACAGCGTCTCCCCGACCGCGACGTCCTTCGGCCCGACCGGCGTCGAGAGCATCGCGTCGTAGACCTTCCCGTAGCGGAGCTTCCAGAACACGTTCGTCGCGTCGTAGAACGCGCCGTTCATCGCCGACGCCGCGAGGAGCGCCGGGGCGACGAACGCGGCGTACTCGACGACCTCGCCGCCCGACGTGACGTCGCCGATGAACGCGCTCGAGCGGGTAGACGAAGAAGAAGAGGTAGAAGAGCGGCTCGAAGAAGCCGGAGAAGAGGATCATCCACGTCCGGCGGTAGACCATCACGTTCCGCTCGATGAGCAGGAGGCCGCCGATCGGCTGGCCGCGCCGGGGCGGCCAGGCGCGTCGCGTGCGACGTACTCGGTCACAGAGACGAGCCTCTGCCGGTACGTGATGCGCGCGACGGCGAGGCCCACGGCCGCGAACGAGACGAGGTAGCGCGAGGTGCCCGAGCGCCTTCCAGAGCTCCACGTCCCCGAGCGTCAGCTGCCGGCAGAGGCTCACGCCGTGCCAGAGCGGCGTCACGTACGCGAGCGCCTCGAGCGGCGCGGGCAGGCTCGAGATCGGGAAGAACGTCCCCGAGAACAGGAACATCGGCAGGATCACGAACCGGAAGATCGCGACGAACGACACCTCGGTCTCGGTGTGCGCCGCCCAGGCCGCGATCGGCGCCGAGAAGGCGAGCCCGACGAGCACCGCCACCGGGATCGCGAGGAGCGCGAGCGGGGAGCTCACGCCGCCGAACGCCGCGATGACGACGAGGTAGATCGTCGCGATCATCGATCAGGCGCGCCGCGACCCACGCCTGGTGCCCGAGGAGGACGTCGCCCACGCGCAGCGGCGTCGCGAGCATCGCGTGGTACTGGCGATCCCACTTGATCGCCGAGAGGACGGGCCAGCTCGACTCGAACGTCGCGATCTGCATCGCGGTCGCCGCGAGCAGGCCCGGGGCGACGAACTCGAGGTACGAGATCCCGCCGGGGAGCTCGGCCGAGCGGTCGACGAAGACGCCGAGCCCGACGCCGAGCGCGAGCAGGTAGACGACCGGCGTCACCACGCTCGTGATGGCGCTCCCTCGCCAGACCCGCCGGTACTGGGCGAAGAAGAACTCGAACGGGCGGAGGGCGAGCGTCGTCACTCGATCAGGCTCCGGCCGGTGAGGTGCAGGAACACGTCCTCGAGCGTGCTGCGGCGGACGAGGACGCTGTCGGGGACGAGGCCGCGCTCGTGGAGCCCGTGCGCGGCGGCGTCCCCGTCGTCCGTGTACAGGAGCACGCGGTCGGGAAGCGACTCGACCCTCGACACGAGGCCGTCCGTCCAGTAGCCGAAGTCCTCGGGGCGCCCGTTCTCGAAGCGGAGCTCGACGACCTCGCGCGTGGAGTAGCGCTCGATGAGCTCGCGCGGCGAGCCCTCCGCCGCGATCTTCCCCTTGTCCATGACGACGAGCCGGTCGCACAGCTGCTCGGCCTCGTCCATGTAGTGCGTCGTCAGCACGAGCGTGACCCCGGACTGCTTGAGGCGGTAGAGGCGATCCCAGACGACGTGCCTCGCCTGCGGGTCGAGGCCGGTCGTCGGCTCGTCGAGGAGCATGACCTCGGGGTCGTTGACGAGCGAGCGCGCGATCGTGAGCCGGCGCTTCATCCCGCCCGAGAGCGGCTCGACCTTGTCGTTCGCGCGCTCGGTGAGCTGGACGAACTCGAGGAGCTCGTCCGCCCGCGTGCCGAGCTCCCGCCGGGGAAGGCCGAAGTACCGCCCGTAGATGACGATGTTCTCGCGGACCGTCAGCTCCATGTCGAGCGTGTCCATGCTGGGGCACGACGCCGAGCCGGCCGCGGATCGCGACGCCGTCGCGCGCGGGGTCGAGCCCGAACACGCGCAGCGTCCCCTCCGTCACGGGCGAGACGCACCCGATCATGCGCATGGTGGACGTCTTCCCGGCGCCGTTCGGGCCGAGGAAGCCGAAGGCCTCGCCGCGCTGCAGGTCGAAGTCGATCGCCGTCCACGGCGACGAGCTCGCCGAAGCGCTTCACGAGGCCGCGGGCATGGACGAGCGGCTGTCCGTCGTGCGCGGCCACGACCGCGAAAAGCTGAGCTCGCCCGCTCGGCGGCCCGGCGCGCGCGCTCGGGTCGCCTCGACGTCGCGCCGCGATCTGGGCGACGAGCGCCTCCTCCGACTCGAAGGCGCGCTCGTCCCGTAGCCGCTCCCACACCTCGACGACGAGCCGCTGCCCGTACAGGTCGCCCTCGAAGTCCAGGAGGTACGGCTCGATCCGGCGCTCGGTCCCGCCGTAGTGCGGGTTGGTGCCGATCGAGATCGCAGCCCGGTGCTCGAGGGCTTCGCCGGCGTAGATCCCGTACGCGCGGGCACGCGAGATCGGGCTCGAGGGCGAGGTTCGCGGTCGGGAAGCCGAGCGTCCCTCCGCGCTGGTGCCCCGCGACCACGGTCCCGTCGAGCTCGAACGGGCGGCCGAGCATCGCCGCCGCGGCGACGACGTCACCCTCGCCGAGCGCCGCGCGGATCGCGGTGGACGACACGCCTTCGACCTCGTCCGGCACCACGACGCGGAACCCGAGCCGCTCGAGCAGCGCGAGATCGCCGGAGCGGCGCACCCCGAAGCGGAAGTCCTCGCCCGGCGACGACGACCTCGGCGCCGATGGCACGGAGGTAGCGGTCCGCGAACTCCTCCGGGGACAGCCGCTGGAACTCCGGCGTGAACGCCGCGACGAGGGTCGTCTCGACGTCCATCGCCGCGACGAGCTCCAGGCGCCGGGAGAGCGTCGTCAGGAGCTCGACCCTGTTCCCGAGGGCGATCCGGGGATGCGGGTCGAACGTGACGACCGTCGGCGCGAGCCCCGTGTCACGGGCTGCTGCGAGGACGGCCTGGTGCCCGCGGTGGACGCCGTCGAAGCTGCCGACGGCGACCGCGCGCGGCTGCCGCTCCACCTGCGCAGGCGCATGGGCGATCTTCACGCGAGCCTCGCCAGCGCCTCGTCGGGCGGGATGACGCGCTCCGGGTCGGCCTCGTCGACCGAGAACGGCCCGATCTCGGTGCGCCGGAGCGTCCGGCAGTGGCCGCCGAGCGCCTCGGCGATCGAGCGGACGTACGTGCCCGACGAGACGAGCAGGTCGAGGCGAGCGAGGCCGTCCGCATACTCCTCGAGCAGGAGCTCGTGGACGGTCATGCGTCGGACGGGCATCTCGACGACGACGCCCCGGCGGTGCAGCCTGTACGCGCGCTCGCCGGAGATCTTCACCGCGGACGCCGCCGGGACGGGTAGCTCCACGGCGCCTCGCAGCTCGTCGAGCCGCTCCTCGAGCTCCGCGCGCCTAGGTGGCTCGTGCTCTTCGACGCTCTCCCCCTCGCGGTCTCCCGTGGACGTGCGTGCCGAGAGGTCGATCTCGGTGAGGTAGCGCTTGGGGAGGCCGACGAACCGGGGCTGGAGGCGGGTCGCCGCGCCGGAGAGGAGGAGCAGGAGGCCCGTCGCGAAGGGGTCGAGCGTCCCCGCATGCCCGGTGCGGGCGCCGGTGCGACGCCGGACGGCGGCCACGATGTCGAACGAGGTCGGCCCAGCGGGCTTGTCCACGAGGATGATCCCCGTGGGATCGAGCCCGCGCGGCGGCATCAGACGCGCGCGGTCGCGCCGATCTGCGCAGCGACCTCGCGGACGATGAAGTCCGTGATCTCGTCGACCGAGAGGTCGCTCGAGAAGCCCGCGGCCTCGCGGTGGCCGCCGCCGCCGGACTTGCGTGCGATCGCGCTCACGTCCACCTCGTCGACCGACGAGCGGAGCGAGACCTTCCGGGCGGGGCCGCCTTCCCGGGGCGGCTCGCGGATGAGCGCCGAGACGAGCGCGCCCTCGACGGAGCGGAGCACGTCGATGATGCCCTCCGAGTACGGCTCGGTCGCCCCCACCGCCTCGAAGTCGTCGCGCAGGAGGTGCGAGACGACGATCTCGCCGCCCTCGAGCACGCGCGCCCGATCGAGCGCGCGTGCGAGCAGCTTCAGCTTCGCGAACTGGACGTTCTCGTACACGCCCTGGAAGACGCGGTGCACGTCGGCGCCCGCCTCGACGAGCTCGGCGGCGAGACGCAGCGCCTTCGGCGTCGTGTTCGCGTACTGGAAGCGGCCGGTGTCGGTGACGAGCGCGATGTACAGCGCTTCCGCGAGCTCGGGCGTGAGCTCGACGCCCAGCTCGCGGAAGACGTCCGCGAGCACCTCACCCGTCGAGGACGCGTCCGGGACGATCAGGTTGACGTCTCCGAAGCGCGGGTTGTCGTGGTGGTGGTCGATGTTGATCGTGAACGGCGCGCGCTCGACGAGCCCCGGCTCCGCACCGACCCGAGCGGCGCTCGCGCAGTCGACGGCGACCAGCACCCGCTCGCCCGTGTCGGGCGGCAGCTCGCGGCGCAGGCCCCGCTCGGCGAGCTCGAGGAAGCGGTACTCCCCGGGAAGGGGCGCCGGGCCGCCGAGGAACATCACGGCGTCCTTCCCCAGCGAGCGGAGCGCGAGCTCCACGGCCAGGAGCGACCCGAGCGCATCGCCGTCGGGAGCCTCGTGCGACGGTGACGAGGAACCGGTCCCGCTCCCTGAGCGCGGTCGCGACCGCCTGCATGTCATCCGCCTTCGGCATCGCTCTCCTCGGGCGCGAGCTCGTCGATGACCTTCGTCAGCCGCACGCCCCGCTCGACCGCGGGATCGTATTCGAACGACAGGACCGGGGTCCGGCGGAGCCGAAGCTCCCGCGCGACATGCGCCTGGAGCACGCCGTGGGCCGCGCGCAGCCCCTCCAGCGTCCGGTCCCGCTCGGCGTCCGTTCCGAGCACGCTGACGAACACCTTGGCCTGCGTGAAGTCCCTGGTCGACTGGACGGCGGTTACGGTCACGAAGCCGATACGCGGGTCCTTGAGCGTGGGCAGCGCGTCCGAGATCACCTCCCGGATCGCCTCGTTCACGCGACGCTTGCGAGAGCCCGTCACGGGCTGATCACCCGTGCGGCATCGTGTCCCATCCCGTGGCGGGCTCTACGACTCACCGGGGACGACCACCTCCCGCTCGGCGCGCACGAGCTCGAACGCCTGCGACGCGAGGTAGCGGACGACCGCGTCGAGGTGCTCCTGGAGCTCCCGGTGGCCGTTCGCCGCGCACGCGACGGTGAGGCTCGCGCGCTGCCAGAGGTCGTGGTGGTCGACCTCAGCAACCGACGCCCCGAAGCGCCCGCGTAACTGGGCCTTCGCGGAGCTCAGGTGCTTCCGCTTTCCCTTGAGCGAGCTCGAGTCGGGAAAGTGGAGCTCGACCGTGAGGATGCCCACGTAGCCGCTCGCCACGGGCCTATTCAACAGCGTCGCGGTCGCGGAGGAGATCAGGCGTCGTCGTCGGGCGCTGCCGCCGCGGCCGCGGGCATCGCGTCGAACTCCGTGCGCTCCACCTCGCGGGTCTCGAACGCCTCGAGGACGTCGCCCTCCTTCACATCGTTGAAGCCGTCGAGGAGGATGCCGCACTCGAAGCCCTCGGTCACCTCGCGTGCGTCGTCCTTGAAGCGCTTGAGCTGAGCGATCGAGGTCTCGTGGATAACCGTTCCGTCCCGCACGATGCGCACCTGTGCGCCGCGGCGCACGACGCCGCTCGTCACCATGCACCCGGCGATCGTGCCGAGCCGCGAGACGCGGAAGAGCGCGCGGACCTCGGCCTCGCCGAGGGTCTCCTCCGTCTGCACGGGCGAGAGCATCCCGACGAGCGCCTTCTGGATGTCGTCGGTCAGCTGGTAGATCACGCGGTACGTGCGGATGTCGACTCCCTCGCGCTCGGCGAGCCCGCGCGCGTCCGCGCTCGGGCGGACGTTGAAGCCGACGACGAGCGCATCCGAGGCCGACGCGAGGTTCACGTCGTTCTCGGTGATCCCCCCCACGCCCGTGTGGATAACGCTCACGCGCACCTCGGGATGCTGGATCTTCTGCAGCTCCCCGAGGAGGGCCTCGACCGAGCCCTGGACGTCGCCCTTGAGGACGATGTTCAGGTCCTGGATCTCCCCCGCCTGGAGATCTGCATGCAGGGTCTCGAGCGAGACGCGCCTCCGCGGCCGCTGCGCGAGCTGCTCCCGCCGCAGACGCTCGGCGCGCAGGTTCGCGAGGTGCTTCGCCTGGCGCTCGTGCTCGACGACCCGCACGAACTCGCCTGCGGATGGGGGATGATCGAAGCCGAGCACCTCGACGGGCTCGCCCGGCCTCGCTTCCTTCACCTTCTCACCGCGGTAGTCGTAGAGCGCGCGCACCTTCCCGGAGGCGTCCCCGGCGACCGCGGCGTCGCCGACGCGGAGCGTCCCGCGGTGGACGAGCACCGTGGCGACGGGCCCGCGGCCGACGTCGAGCCGTGACTCGATCACGACCCCGGACGCCTCCGCGCCCGCGTTCGCGCGGAGGTCGAGCTCGGCGTCCGCGACGAGGAGGATCTTCTCGAGGAGGTCGGCGAGGTTCGTCCGCTGCTTGGCGGAGACCTCGGAGAACTGCGTCGACCCGCCCCAGTCCTCGGGCTGGAGCCCCTCCGCCGCGAGCTCGCTCTTCACCCGGTCCGCGTTCGCATCCTGAACGTCCATCTTGTTCACGGCCACGACGATCGGGACCTCCGCGGCGCGCGCATGCGAGATCGACTCCTTGGTCTGTGGCATCACGCCGTCGTCCGCGGCGACGACGAGCACGGCGATGTCGGTCACCTTCGCGCCGCGAGCGCGCATGGCGGTGAAGGCCTCGTGGCCCGGGGTGTCGAGG
The DNA here is from genome assembly GCA_963750595.1 of uncultured Actinomycetes bacterium. Lineage (GTDB taxonomy): Bacteria > Actinomycetota > Thermoleophilia > Gaiellales > Gaiellaceae > GMQP-bins7. The sequence goes on from CAVVRG010000007.1 coordinate 418,146, forward strand.
AACGTGATGCGCCGACCGTCGATCTCGGCCTGATACGCACCGATGTGCTGGGTGATCCCACCCTGCTCCGTCTCCACGACCGACGCCTCGCGGATCGCGTCCAGCAGTGTCGTCTTCCCGTGGTCGACGTGACCCATGATCGTCACGACCGGAGGCCGAGGCACGAGGTCCTCCTCCGCGTCCTCGAACTCGGTCGGCTCGAGCTCCTCCTCCGCAGCGTGCTTGATCGTGATCTCGCGCGAGAGCTCGGTGGAGATGAGCTCGACCTCCTCATCGGACAGCGACTGGGTCGCCGTCCGCATCTGGCCGAGGCCCATGAGGATCTTGATCAGCTCGGGCATCGGGACGCCGAGTGCCTGCGACAGGTCCTTGACGGTGACACCCGACTCGACGGTCACCGGCCCCGTGGGAGGAGCGACGGGCTGCTGGCGCGGAGGCGCCGGGCTCGAGCTGCGGTCCCTGGGCTGGCGCCCCTGGCTCCTTGCGCCACCTCCCTCGATGACGACGCGCCGCTTCCGTCCCGCGGAGCCTCCGCGGGGGCGAATCGGGCGGTTGGGCCTGTTACGTCCGTCGGCCATCAGCGTGGAAGTCTAGAGGCGCTCCTACGCCTCGTCCGCTCCCGACGCCTCGGCTGCGGCTGCCTCGGGAGCCAGTGCCTGCTCTGTCACCGCGGGCTCGTCCAAGCCGTCGGTCTCGCTTTCGGCGACCTCCGCAGGCGCCGCCACCACGGCGAGCTGCTCCGCGGGGGCCTCGACCTCCTCGGAGTCGGAGGCCGTGAGCGCCTGATGCGCGGGCACGCCGCAGTAGCGAGTCCCGGGGAGCGACGCGTTGGGGCAACGCTTGCCGTTCGAGAGGATCGCGGCGCAGCGCCCCGAGTACTCCTCGTCGTCCGCGTCGCCCGCGAACGCCGCCGCCGCCTCGGCCTCTGCGAACTCTCTCTCGGACTGGATGTCGATCTTCCAGCCGGTCAGGCGGGTCGCCAAACGCGCGTTCAGGCCCTCCTTGCCGATCGCGAGCGCGAGCTGGTCGTCGGGGACGATGACCGTCGCCTCGCGCGTCTCGTCGTCGATGTAGACCTCGCGGACTCGTGCGGGCGAGAGCGCCTTCGCGACGAATCGCGCGGGCTCGGTGTTCCACGGGATGATGTCGATCTTCTCGCCGCGAAGCTCGGACACGACCATGCGTACGCGCGACCCGCGCGGGCCGACGCAGGCCCCCACCGGGTCGACGCCCTGCATGTGCGACTCGACCGCGATCTTGGAGCGGTACCCAGGCTCGCGCGCGACCCCGCGGATCTCGACGAGCCCGTCGGCGATCTCCGGCACCTCGAGCTCGAAGAGCGCCCGGATGAGCTCCGAGTCCCGGCGAGAGAGGATCACCTGCGGGCCCTTCGTCCCGGACCTGACCTCGCCGATGACCGCCTTGATCCGGCTGCCCTGCTCGTAGCGCTCGCCGTCGACCTGCTCGGAGCGAGGGAGCAGCGCCTCCACGCGGCCGAGATCCACGAGGACGTTGTTGCGGTCTCCCGCCTGCTGGACGATGCCGGTGACGACCTCGCCCTGGCGGTCGACGTACTCCTCGTACATGATCGCGCGCTCCGCCTCGCGGATCCGCTGCTGGATGACTTGCTTCGCGGTCTGCGCCGCGATCCGGCCGAAGTCGTCGGGCGTCGCGTCCGTGCGCGCGATCTGCCCCGGCGGCACCTGCGACCAGTCGAGGTCGAGGTCCTCGTCGGTCACGAGGGTGTGCTGCCGCTCCCCGGTCTCCTCCTCGATGCGCTCGAGCTCCGCGATGCGCGCCTCGCGCGCGTACTCCACGAGGCGCGTCTCCACGTCCTCGGGGATCTCGATCGCGTAGACCCGGAACTCCCCGTCCTGGTCGAGCTTGACCTCGGCATGACGGCTCGCTCCCGGCGTCTTCTTGTAGGCCGCGAGCAACGCGTCCTCGAGAGCGGAGATGAGGACGCCTTCCTCGATCCCCTTCTCCTTCTCGATCAGATGGATCCCTTCGATGATCTCCTGGCTCATGTGCCTACCCCTCGTCGATCAGGTTCGCCCGCACGATCGCGTCGTACGGGATTCGGAATGCGGCCTGGCCGGCCGGTGCCAGCGTCACGGAGTCGTCGCCCGCGTCGACCACCTCGCCGCGGAAGCGGCTTCGACCGCCGACCTTCCCCTCCATGCGCACCGCGATCGTCCGTCCCACGGCGGAGGCAAAGTGCGCCGGCTTCCGGAGCGGCCGCTCCGGCCCCGGGGAGGAGACGTCGACGGTGTAGTCGGCGCGGTAACTCGTCGAGCAGGTGCGTCACCCGCTCGCAGAGCGCGTGGTCGACACCGGCGGGATGGTCGATGTACACGCAGAATCTGCTCGGCGAGACGAGCTCCACGGCGAGCACCTCCACGTCGGGCAGGCTCCGCTCGATCGCCGGTGCGATCTCCTCCTGCAGCGTGCGCTCTCGCGTGTAGGTGGTCGACATGTGCCCTCTCGAAAAGCAAATGGGCGCTGCGCGCCCATTTCGTGAAGCCGGTGAAATGTGGTGCGACTCAGGATAGCACCGTGCCATCGCCTCACCCGAGCGCGACGAGGGCGACGCCGCCCACGACGAGCGCCGCCCCGAGAGCCCGCGCTCGGCCGACCGGCTCGCCGAGGACGACGAAGCCGAGACCCACGGCGAAGAGGATGCCCGTCTCGCGCACGGCCGCGACGGCCGCCGCAGGCGCCAGCGACAGCGCGGCCAGAGCGAGGGCGTACGCCGCGAACGAGCACACGCCGGCGGCCAGGGACGCGACGCGGAGCTCGCCGCGGAGGCTTGCGACGCGTCCCGTCGTGGCGTGAAAGACGATCGCCACGACCGCGACGGGCACGAGGACGAGCTCCAGGTACGCGACCGGGGACGCGTGCTCGATTCCCGCCTTGTCCACGAGCGTGTACGCGGCGATCGTCCCGCCGATCACCAGGGCGAGCACGACTCCGGTGCGGTCGACGGGCCCCCGCAAGCCGCGCACGAGGAGGACTCCGCCGCCCACGAGGAGCACGCCCACGGCCTGGAGCCAGCCGAGCGTCGACCCGACCACCGTGGCGCCTACGAGCACGAGGACCGGCGCGACGCCTCGCGCGATCGGGTACACGAGGCTCAGGTCGGAGCGCCGGTAGGCGGACGTGAGCAGTGCGAAGTAGAGGATCTCGAGCGTCGCCGACGCGGCGATCCAGGGGACGGCGGCGGCCTCGACCTCCCATGTGGCCGCCGCGACCGGTGCGAACAGCACGACGCCGACGGCGAGCGCGACAGTCGTCGCGGCACGCACGTCGCCGGCCCGGGCGAGGAGCACGTTCCACACCGCGTGTAGCGCCGCAGCGGCGAGAGCCAGGGCGAGCGCCGAGGCCGGCACTAACCGTGGACGTCGAGGACGACCGTCACGGGCCCGTCGTTCACGAGAGCGACCTCCATGCGCGCTCCGAAGACGCCGCGGGCGACGCGGACGCCTTCGTGCTCGAGGCTGGCGCAGACACGCTCGTACAGCGGGCTCCGCGACGTCCGGCGCCGCCGCGCCCGTGAAGCTCGGCCGCGCTCCCCTGGCCGTGTCGGCGATCAGGGTGAACTGGCTCACGACGAGCGCCTCGCCTCCGACGTCGAGCACCGAGCGGTCGAGGCGCCCGCGCTCGTCCTCGAAGATGCGAAGTCGGGCGACCTTGCGGGCGAGCCGGTCCGCCTCGCCCTCGCCGTCACCCATCGCGACGCCCACGAGCACGACGAGACCGCGGCCACAGCGCGAGCGAACCTCGCCGCCCACGCTGAGCGTGGCGGCCGACACCCGCTGGACGACGGCGCGCACCGCCGGATTCTTGCGGCTCAGGTTCTCGACCGTCAGGCCGATAAGGAGGACATGGAAGCCGCCCATCACCCGTGGCCTGCGCTCGGCGCGCTCCTCCTGCGCGACGGTCTCGTCGACTCCGACGAGCTCGAGTCCGTGCTGACGCACCAGGAGGAAGCCGGCCACCATCGGATCTCCGCCCGCCGGCTCGGCGAGCTCCTCGTCGAGCGCGGGACGGTCACGCACGCGCAGGTCGCCCAGCTCCTCGCGGAGCAGTACGAGCTTCCGTTCATCGAGCTCGCGGCGTCCGACGTCAACCTCCGAGCCGCGAGCCTCCTCCCCCAGGAGCAGGCGAATCGGTTCTCCGCGCTGCCCATCAGCGTCCTCCCGGACGCCTCCGTCCTCGTCGCGACGTCCGATCCTCCGCTCGTCCTCTTCTCCGACGAGTTCCGCCGTCTGCTCGGCGTGCCGCTACGGTATGCCGTCGCAGCGCAGGACGAGGTCGACCGGGCGATCGCGCACGTGGCCTCCCACGCACCCGGGAGCGAGACCGAGGAGCTGGCGAACGTCCTCCCCGTCGACGCCCGGGAGCACGAGCCCGACACGAATGCCTGGCTGGCGGCGGCCGAGGATGAGCCGTCGATCACCGTGCCGGAGCATCCGCGAGCCCATCGTTCCGCGGCGCTCGGAGCGCTCCTCCTGCGCGACGGCCTCGTGAGCGAGAAGGAGCTCGAGCGCGCGCTTGCCCAGCAGCGGATCACGGGCAACCGTCGCCTCGGCGAGATCCTCGTCGAGCACAACTCCGTGACGCGCGCGGAGGTTGCGAGGCTCGTCGCCGAGCAGTACGACCTCCCGTTCGTCGAGGTCGACCTCTCCAGGATCGAGCACGGCGCCTCGCGGCTCCTCTCCGAGGGCCTTGCCCGCCGGCTCTCCGCACTCCCGCTCGGTCACGCGGACGACGGGTCGGTGCTCGTCGTCGTCTCGGACCCCACCAACGTCGTCTACGCGGACGAGCTCCGCGACGCCCTCGAGGTCCCGCTGCGGTTCGCCGTCGGGGCCCCCGACGAGATCGAGACGGCGATCGACGTCGTGTACGAGCACTCGCTTGCACCCGCCTCGCACGACGAGCACCCGCTCGAGCACCCGCTCGAGCCCGAGCTCGAGGTCGTGGACGAGGCAGAGCCGGTCGCCTCGACACCTGTCGTCGCCGTTCCCGTCGACGAGAAGCCAGCCGACGACGACGCCGATCCCCAGGACGAGGCTCCCGCGCATGCCGAGGCCCCTCCGCTCTTCGACGGCGTGCCCGTGTGGGAGATCGAGGACGAGATCCTCGCAGCGGTGGAGGAGCTCCCCGTCGCCCGCTTCGACGACCACCCCGAGACCATGCCCGAGCACGAGCGCGAGGAGCCCCCCGAGCAGGAAGCCCACGCCGAGCCCCTCGCCGTCGTCCAGGAGTTCCCGGTGCCGGCGGCCCCCGCCCAGCTCGACGAGGATCTCCTCGCCGAGGTCGAGGAGACCGTGGAGACCGCCGCCGTCGCGGTCGCCGAGCCCCCTGCGGACGACGACGCCGGCGCCGGCATCGTCCCCGACGACACGGTCGACCGCGAGCCTGCGTCCTCCGCGGACGACGGGACCCTCGAGACGATTCGCCGGGCGCTCTCGCTCGGCGCGACGACCGTCCAGCTGACCCCACAGCCACGTGGTCTGGTCGTGCGCGCGCGCATCGACGGCTCGCTCCGGGAGCTCGCAGTCTTCACGGGCGCCGCCGGGACCGCGGTGACGCGCTCCGTGGTCGAGCTCGCAGGGCTCGAGCAGGTCGGCGGCCTCCAGCGCCACGGCGTTCTCTCGCTCGCCGACGGTGAGCGCGTCGTCGAGCTCGCCGCATCGGCCGTGCCGACGCGGCTCGGGCTGCAGGTCACCCTGCGTGCTCCCGATCGCGAAGGCCTCCCTTCGACGCTCTCCGAGCTGTCGCTCGGCTCCACCGCCGAGGCGGCTCTCCGAGAGGCGCTCCACCTGCCGTTCGGGACCGTGGTCGTCTGCGGGCCTGTCGTCAGCGGGCGGACGACGACCCTCTACGCGCTCGCCGAGGAGCTCGTCGCGCCCGACCGCGCCGTGGCCACCGTCGAGAGCCCTATTCACCGCCTCCTGCCGGGCGCGAGCCAGGTCGACGTCACCGCGCTCGACGGCGCATCCTTTCCGAGCGCGCTTCGAGCCGTCCTTGCGTCCGACCCCGACTCCGTGCTCGTCGGAGACCTCGGCGATCCGGAGAGCGCCCGCGTTGCGTTCGGCGCCGCGCGCGCCGATCGCCTGATCCTCACGGCGCTGGAGGCTCCTACGACAGCCTCCGCGGTCGTTCGCCTCGCCGAGCTCGCAGTGGAGCAGCATCTCCTGTCCTCGACGCTCTCGTGCGTCGTCGCGCAGCACCTCGTGCGCCGGATCTGCCCGGACTGCCGCGAGACCTACTACGCGAGCGCGGACGAGGTCGCAAGCCTCGGCCGCCCGGAGGACGAGTCCGGCCGACGCCTCCTGGCGCGCGGGCGCGGGTGCACGTCGTGCGACGGCACCGGCTTCCGCGGCTTCGGCGCCGTGTTCGAGGTCCTGCAGTTGAGCGACCGGATCCGGTCGCTGATCGCGGAGGGAGCCACAGCCGCGCTGATGCGGGACGCCGCGGTCGAGGACGGCATGACGACCTTGCGCGAGGCCGCGGTCGGCCTCTGCCTCGACGGCGTCACGTCCGCCGCCGAGGTCCTCCAGGTCGCGGTCGACTGACGCCGCGCAACCCCGAGACCGCTACTCGAGCTCGAGGTCCGTCCGCGGACGCAGTGAGCGCGCGAGCTTGAAGTGCGGCGTGGCCTCCTCGCGGCGACCCTGGTTCGCGAGCGCCCTCGCCAGCGCGTAGTGAGCCCACTCGTCCGCCGGTGAGAGCTCGACGAGAGCCCGGAACTCCTGCTCGGCCTCCTCCCAGCGGCTCAGCCTGAAGTAGGCGATCCCGAGCGCCTCCCGGATGGATCGCGAGCTCGGCTCGCGACGCTTCGCCTTCTCGAGCGAGACGGTTGCCTGAGCCGCCATCCCGTTCCGGAGCTGGGCTCGCCCTTTCTGAAAGAGGTCGTACGTCTCCGTCATCGCTCACCGGTGCGCTGGAGCGAGCGCAGCGAGACGAGCCCGCGGAACCGGGCCCATCCGGAGAGCTGGCTACGGATGGCGCGCAGGAGCCTGTCGAGCTCGCGGCGAGGCCCGGACGCGTCGTGAGCCGTTGCGTCCGGCGGCCCGTAGCGCGTGCGGCCGACGACGAGGGTGAAGCGCCGGGCGTCGAGGCCGAGCTCGCGTCCGACGGCGACCCGCAGGTCGTCGAGCGTGCCCCGGGGGCCGACCGCGATCCCCTGGTCTCGGAGGAAGGCCTCCAGCTCGCGTCGGCTCGCGGTCGCGGAACGGCGCGGGTCGCGCGTCAAACGCGCGAGGCGGCGGCGGGCCGTCTTCCCTCCTCCGACGACGGCCACCCAGAGCGCGACCACGGCCAGGGCGACCAGGAACGGGGAGGGTGCGTCTGTCTCTCCGCCTGCTCCTGGCTGCGGCAGGTCCGCTCCGCGCGCGAGCCGGTCGGGGTCGACGTCGCCCACACCGAGCTCGCCTCGATCCAACGCCTCGACGGCCTCCCGCGAGTCCGAGGCGAACGAGTAGATGCCGCCGAACGTGCCTCGTCCCGGAGTCGGGTCGAAGGTCACCCACCCCTGCCCCGCGAACCACACCTCCACCCAGGCATGGGCGTCACGGTCGGCGACGACCCACTTGCCGTCGTCCCGGGCCCCGCTGGTGAAGCCGACGGCGACACGCGCCGGGATGCCGAGCATTCGCAGCATGAGGGCCATCGCGCCGGCGAAGTGCTGGCAGTAGCCGGCCTTCGTCCGGGTCGCGAACTCCACGAGCGGCGCACCGGTCGCACGTGGCGGCTGCTCGTCGTAGACGAAGCCGCCACGCTGCCTGAACCAGGACTCGAGCGCCAGGACCGCCTCGTAGGGGGAGCGGGCGTCGCCGGCGACGCGACGCGCCGCCCGGTAGAGGGGGCGGTACGCGCCGAGTGCATAGGACGTGTCGTCGAGGATGCCGGTCACCTCCCCTTCTCGGCCGCGTGCGCCGAATCGCGGGAAGCGGCGCCCGTCGATCACGAGGTAGCGCCCGAGCTTGCCGGGATAGCGGGCGCGGGAGCGCACGAGGGCGGCTGGCGCGGGATCCGGAGCGTAGCTCCACACGCGGTAGCGCACGCCTCGGTCGAGCGGATCGGCCGCCCGCAGGACACCCCCGGACAGGACGAACACGGGGCCGACCCGGCCGGCGTCGAGCGCGACCGGCGTGCCCGTGGCGACGAGCCGGTTATCGACGAGCGCCTTCACCTCGACGCGCTGCTCCAGCCACGTGCTCTCGCGAGCCGCCTCGTCCGGAGCGAGGCGGTCGAGGGGCACGGCGTCTCCTCTCTCCACCCGCGCGAGCCACGACAGGTCCTCGAACCAGCGATCCGCCGTGAAGAGATCGAGCGTGGACGCGCGCCAGTACCGCGCGCGGTCGGGCCCGTCGACCACCAGCACGACCGTCGGCTTGTCCGGGAACGAGATGCCGTCGTAGTTCGAGTCCCACACGAACCGGACGCTCGTCGCCTGGACGGGCGGCCCGCCGATGTTCCACGACTCCCAGTCCAGCGCGGCCTCGCGGGCCAGGCTCGTGGCCGACGACGCCCACACGGCGAGCCCGACGACGAGAGCGCCCGTGACGGCGCCCGCGGCGAGCGCCGCCCCGGTGCGCACGCGCAGGACGAGCGGGATCGACAGGGCGGCGGCAAGGGCGACCGCGCCGATCGCGACCGCGTCTCCGTCCACGAGGGTCGCCGGCCAGCCCGCGCCCACGACGGTCAGAGCCGCAGCGCCGACAGGCCTGCGCGCGGCGACGAGAACGGCGACGGACACCACGAACCCGAACATCGCGACGAGCGTCAGCGAGTGCATCTCGGGGAAGCGCACGGGGTCGAAGGGCACGAGCTCGCCGTAGAAGTCCGCGAGGCCGATCTGCGTCACGCGGGACACGGGCTCGAGGACGCGCTCGTCCCGGTAGGGGAGCACCTCCCAGGGCTGGGCCCCGAACGCAAGCCAGACCACGACGACGCTCGCCGCCGCGACGACGAACGCCCGCAGCTTCGAGCCGGGGACGAGCGCCGGGGCGAGTGCGATCAGCGCGACGACGAGAGCCTCGGCCGCTCTCGCCGGCTCCTCGACCCGGAGCCATGCCGAGGCGATGGCGAAGGCCGGCAGCAGGCAGGCGAGGAGCGGCCTAGGCACGGGCGGCCTCCGGGACGTGGAGCGAGGCGTCGAGCGCCTCGGCGAGCCCGGCACCGCACCGCACGACGGCGACGGGCACTCCGGAGGACGCGAGCCGGAGGAGCCCGGGCAGGGCCTGCGTGGGCCGTCCGGCGAAGCTCGGCGCGTCGATCCACACGAGCGAGACCAGGCGCCTGGACGCGGTGCCGAGGACGGCTTCCAGAGAGGCCGCGTCCAGCGTCGCCGAGACCACGACGAGCTCCCCCGCGCGCCCGGCCGCCGTCTCCTGTCCGGCGAGGGCCTGCGCCAGGCCGTAGGGCGCGTCGGGCTCGACCGCCGCGAGCGCGTCCAGGGCCGCCCGGAAGTCGCCGCCGAGGGAGCACACGGACCGCGGCGTCGCATCGGCGCTCGTCGCCAGGAGCGTCGCCCGGCGCCCACGAGCCGAGTACACGCGGAGGACGGATCCCGCCGCGCGGACAGCGGTGTCGAAGCTCGACTCGGGCGCTGCTCCGACCGCGCCTCGAGGATCGCAGTCGAGGAGCACGACGACGGCGTCGCGCGGCGCGTCGTCCAGCTCCTTCACCATGAGCTGTCCGCGCCGCGCCGTCGTCGGCCAGTGGACCCGGCGCAGCGACTCCCCCTGCTCGTACCCCCGTACCGAGTGGAACTCGAATCCGGCGGGCCTCCGCAGCAGGAGGCGCCTGCCGTCGGCGCCCTGCCGGCCCACCTCGCTGAAGAGGCGGTCGAGCTCGACCAGGCGCGGATGGACGACCACGGCCACCGTCGGGTCGTCGAGCGGCGTCACCACCGTCTCGAGACCGAGGTGATCGCCGAGCACGAGTTGCGGCGACGAGACCTCGAAACGGCCCCGGGGGAGCCGACCCAGGTGGAGCTCGCCCACGGCCGAGCGGCCGTGGCCGCGAAGCCGGCACTCGACGTCGCCGAGGCGACCGAGGCGAGCGTGCACCACCGCAGAGCCGACCGGAACCCGGGAGCTCCGTCCTACCTCGATGCGGAGACGGACGTGGTCGCCCTCCGTCGCCGGCGACGGGGCGGCGGCGAACCCGACCGTCGCCGGGCCGCGGACGCCGGTCGACCAGGCCGCGGCGAGCGCCGCAGCAACGACGAGGCCCAGTCCTGCCACGCCGAGCGGACGCGACTCGAAGACGACGGCCGCGGCGGTGACGCCGAGCCCGAGGGCGAGCACGCCGCCGAGCCGCGTCACGAACCGACCACCTGGCCCCGCGCCCAGCCTCGTCGCCGGCGCGCGCCGCTCATGCTGGGACCGGGGTCTCCCGGAGAGCCTCTTCGACTGCGTCGATCCCCGTCGCGCCCACGGCCCGAGCCTCGGGAGCGAGGATCAGCCGGTGCGCGAGGACGGGCACCGCGAGCGCGCGAACGTCCTCGGGCAGCACGTACTCGCGCCCGGCCGCGACGGCGCGGGCCTTCGCCATGCGGAGCAGCGCGATGCCGGCTCTCGGGCTCGCCCCCAGCGCCAGGCGCGCCGTTGCCCGCGTCTGGCGGAGGAGCGCGACGACGTAGCGGCCGACGCTCTCCTCGACGTACACCGCACGGGCGGCGGCGATGGCGCCGAGGACCTCGTCCCTGCCAGCAACCGCCTCCAGCCGCTCGAGCGGCGGCGACGTCGTCTGCTCGGCGAGCATGCGCGCCTCCTCCGCGAGCGGCGGATAGCCGAGCGAGAGCCGCGCCGTGAAGCGGTCGAGCTGCGCCTCGGGAAGCGCGTACGTGCCTTCGTACTCGATGGGGTTCTGCGTCGCGACGACCAGGAACGGGAGCTGGAGCGGGTACGTGACGCCGTCGATCGTCACCTGGCACTCCTGCATGGCCTCGAGCAGCGCCGACTGCGTCTTCGGGGATGCTCGGTTGATCTCGTCGACGAGGAGGACGTTCCCGAACACCGGGCCCGGACGGAACTCGAACTCGTTCGTCTTTTGGTTGAAGACGTTGACCCCTGTGACGTCCGTCGGGAGCAGGTCGGGAGTGAACTGCAGGCGCGAGAACGTGAGCTGGAGCGAGCGCGCGAGCGACTTCGCGAGGTTCGTCTTCCCGACGCCCGGGAAATCCTCGATGATCAGGTGCCCCTCGGCGAGCAGGCCGAGCACGCACAGCTCCAGCGTCTCGCGCGACGCCCGGACTGCGATCTCCAGGTTCGCGACGACACGCTCCACCACGTCCGCCGCGACGGCGGTGCCGACCGCCCTGGGCGCGGAGACGGCGTCGCTCATGCGTTCGAGAGTAGCCGCTCCACCTCGTCCAGGACCGCCGCCGCGATCTCACGCTTCGGCGCCTTGGCGACCGCTCGCTCTCCCGAGCCCGTGAGCACGACGACCTCGTTCTCCTCCGTGTCGAAGCCGATGTCTTGCCGGCTCACGTCGTTGAACACGAAGATGTCCGCGCGCTTCGCCTGCAGCTTCTCGCGCGCCCGCTCGAGCCCGGAGCCGGCTCCGTCCGCCGCGAACCCGACGAGCACTTGTCCCTTCCGGCGCTCTGCGCCCAGAGCGGCGAGGACGTCCCGCGTCGGCTCGAGCTCGACCGTCCACGGGCCGGAGTCCTTGGGACGCTTGTCGTCACGGGCCGACGCGGGCCGGTAGTCGGCGACGGCGGCAGCCATGACGACGACGTCCGAGTCCGCCCGGGCGAGCGCCTCGCGCTCGAGGTCCGCCGCTGTCGGCGTGTCGACCACGGAGACACCCCGGGGCGCCGGGACGGCGAGGTTCGCCGCGAGCAGCGTGACGTCGGCGCCCCTGCTCCGCGCTTCCTCGGCGAGCGCGACGCCCATGCGTCCCGATGAGCGGTTGCCGACGAAGCGGACGGCGTCGAGCGGCTCGCGTGTCCCGCCCGCGGACACGAGCACGCGCCTCCCGCGCAGGGCGCCCCCGGCGGGCGCGCCCAGGAGCTCCTCGATCCGCGCCGCGATCTCCGCCGCCTCTGCCATGCGCCCCTGGCCGACCTCGCCCTCGGCGAGCTCGCCCTCGGCGGGGCCGACGAGCTCGACGCCGCGAGCGCGCAACGTCTCGGCGTTCCGGCGCGTTGCCGGGTGCTCCCACATGCGCGCGTTCATGGCCGGCGCGACGAGCACCGGCCCCGCGTGTGCGAGAGCAGCCTCCGTGAGCAGGTCGTCGGCGAGACCGTGTGCGAGGCGGGCGAGCGTGTTCGCCGTCAGGGGTGCGACCACGAGCAGGTCGAACGGCTCGAGGTGCGGGTACGGGCTCGTGCTCACCGGGACGCGGGCGAGCGCGCGAAAGGTCTCCGCGGTGACGAAGCGCTCTGCTCCGGCGGTGACCACCGGGTGCACGTCGTGGCCCGCTCGGACGAGCAGACGGACGAGCGTGCAGGCCTTGTAGGCCGCGATCCCCCCGGTGACGCCGAGCAGGATGCGTGCCACGGCCCCGCTCGCTTACACCGGCGCGCTGTACGTGATCTTGCCGCCCGCGATCTCTTCCATCGCCATCGTCAGGTAGTTCTTCGAGCGGGATTCGATCAGCGGAGGCGGGGCGTCGTCGAAGCCGATTCCCTCACCCAGCTGGTGGTGGTAGTTGTTGATCTGGCGCGCGCGCTTGGCCGCGACGATCACCAGCGTGTAGCGGGAATCCTCGACGCGGTCGAGGAGCTCGTCGATTCTCGGATGGATCATGGCCGCGCCATGGTACCTACACCGCGAGAGAAGGGACCGGGAGCCCGCGGCACGACCGCCACGTCAGTGCTTCACCGCCGACGGAGTGCCCGGGCGAGCGGATCTCCCGTCCCGCGAGCGAGCTGCAGCTCGCAGTCGACGAGTGCGGTGAGCGCGGACGTGGCGCGCTCGATGTCGTCGTTTCGCACCATGTACCGGAAGCGGTGCGCCTGCTCCAGCTGGGCCCGCGCGAGCGCGATGCGCTCCCCGATCTCGCCCGTGCTCTCCGTGGCTCGGTCGCGGAGCCGCCGCTCGAGCTCCGGCACGTCGGCCGCGATGAAGATGGTGACGCTGCCCGTCACCCCCTCCTGGACGCGCAGGGCGCCCTCGAGCTCGAGCTCGAGCACGCACACCCTGCCGTCCTCGGCGATCCTGTCCATCTCCGAGCGGAGCGTCCCGTAGCGCCGCCCGGAGACGTACTCGACGTGCTCGAGGAATTCGCCCGAGCTCACCCTGGCGGTGAAGGTCTCGTCCGTGAGGAACCAGTACTCGCGCCCGTCCAGCTCCCCGGGTCGCTGTGGCCGCGTCGTCGCCGAGACGGCCACCTCGAGGTCGGGGAGGCGCTCCAGGAGCCCCCTGATGAGGGTTCCCTTCCCAGCGCCAGAGGGCCCGGTGACGACGAAGACGGGTTGCGACGCGGACATGCGTGAAGCGTAAGCCTTTACCGGGCCCCGGGCGGCCCTCCCACGCCGACCCCGGGTGCGATCCGGCGGCGAGGCCGCCGGCTTCAGCGGTAAACGATGGAAAGCCGGTGCCTGGAAAGCGGGTGACATGCACCCGAAGAGCCGGTGACAGGCACCTGACGGTGCCAGTCACCTCCAATCTGCGCAGGAGATCTATCCCCGATGGTTGAAGAGCTCGACGAGCTCGGTGCGCTGGCGCTCGGAGAGACCGCCGACGGTCTTCGACTGGCTGATGCGGCACTGGTTGAGCAGCCGCGCCGCCTTCACGCGGCCGAACTTGGGCACGGCCATGAGCATGTCGAACACCTTCGCGGTCGACACGAACTCGGGAGGGTCGAGGAGGATGTCCTCGATCGCCACCCGTGACGCCTTCAGGTCTCGCTTGAGCTGCGCACGCCGCACGCGAACGTCGTTCGCCCTCTGGAGCGCTTCCATCCGCTGGTCGAGCGAGCGGGCGGGCGCCTGGGCGTGCGTCTTCGACGTGACCATGAGCCGGACGAGTCTACCAAGACTCCGAGGCTGGTCAAGCAGTAACGTTTTGCTCGATTTGCAGGGATTTTTGCGTTGTCCAATACGACTACGCACCTACGCGGGTCGCCAGGAGCAGCGTTGCGCCGCGAAGCTCGGCGGCGCTGCGCGCTCCTCGTGCCCGCGCCTCCGCCTCCAGCTCCGCCCGCACCCGGCCCGGCGCAGACGGGTCCCGGAAGAGCACCGTGCCGAGCGCGACCGCGGTCGCCCCCGCCGCCACGAGGTCGAGCGCGTCCTTCCCGGTGCTCACCCCGCCCATGCCCACGATCGGGAGATCCACGGCGGTCGCGCACGCGTGCACGCACGCGAGCGCGATCGGCCGCAGCGCAGGGCCCGAGTACCCTCCGGCCCCTCGCCCGAGCGTCGGGCGCAGCGTCGGCGGGTCGAGCGCGAGGCCGCGGATCGTGTTCACCAGGGACAGCCCGTCCGCGCCCGCGTCTGCGACCCCCCGGGCCGTCTCGGCGATGTCGGGCGTCGCGGGCGAGAGCTTTGCGTACAGCGTCTTGGCCGTGACGGAGCGCGCCGCGGCGACGAGCTCGGACGCCGACTCCGGGGCCTCGTCCACGTTCGGGCACGAGAGGTTGAGCTCGATGACGGCGACCTCGGGGATCCCGTCCAGCCGCTCGCAGACGAGCGCGTAGTCGGTCGCCGAGAAGCCGCCGGCGGAGACCCAGAGCGGTACTCCCAGGGCTCGTAGCACCGGCAGCGCCCCGTCGCACCACGCCTCGATCCCGGGGTTCTGGAGGCCGATCGAGTTGAGCATGCCGTCGTCGACCTCCGTGAACCGCGGAGGCGCGTTGCCCTCCCGCGGGAGCGGGGTGACGGTCTTCGTGACGAAGGCGTCCAGGCTGCGGGCGACGTCAGGCGCCGTGAGCGCGTCCAGGCAGCCCGAGGCGTTGAGGATGGGGACGCTCACAGCGAAATTCCCGTTGCTCTGTGAGCGGGGAGGGGTGCGGGGAGCCGGGAGGTTCCCCGCGGTGTCGAGAAGAAAAGGGCACGTGGGGGAAACATGGTCTCCCCCACGAACCCGAGCCGGAAACGAGGGTTGGTCATGCCGCCTCCCGCAGCACGGGACCGGCCACGCACAGCCGCTCGTAGTGGCCGCCGATCTCGACCACGCACCCGTAGCAGGCGCCGTACCCGCACGCCATCGGCGCCTCCCAGGCAAGCTGCGCCCCCGGCACGAGCGAGCGCACGGCGTCGAGCATGGGCTCGGGGCCGCACGCGAGCACATCCCCGGGATGGTCGGGCAGGAGCTCCGTCACGAGCGTCGGGTCGATGGCGATCTTCGCGCCGGGAAGCAGGGACGCTGCGGCCGCATGGTGCTCGCTCCGGAAGCCGAGGAGCGCCGGCGGCCCTCCGAGGGCCTGCGACAGGTAGGGCATCGGCGCGATGCCGATCCCGCCCGCGACGAGCAGCGGACGCTCGACCGAAAGATCGAATCCCTTCCCCAGGGGGCCGAGGACGTGGATCGCAGCACCGGCCGCGAGCGAGCACAGGGCACGGGTGCCAGGGCCGACGGGGTCGACGAGGAACGCGAGCTCGCCGTCGGGCGCCTGGCACAGGCTCATCGGGCGCGGCAAGAGCCGGCCCGGCGCTTCCAGCATGAAGAACTGCCCGGGAGCACCCGGCTCGAGCCCGCCCCGCTCGACGCGGATCAGGGTGTACGCGCCCAAAGCCTCCGTCCCGACGACGCCGAGGAGCTCGCGTCTCATGCGTGGGTCCCGATCCGCTCCTGGAGGGAGAGCGCCGACTCCGCGCGCGCGTTCGCGATCGCGTGGACCGCCGCAGCCGCCCCGGAGATCGTGGTGATGCAGGGAACGCGTGCGACGAGCGCCGCCTCGCGGATGAGGTAGCCGTCAGCGCGTGCGCCCAGTCCCTGCGGCGTGTTCACGACGAGGTCGCAGCGGCCGCGGCGGACGAGGTCGACGACCGTGGCCTCCTCCCCGCTCGCGTCGGCCACCTTCGCGACGACCTCCACCTCGAGCCCCGCAGCCCGGAGCGTGCGCGCCGTGCCCTCCGTCGCGACGAGCTCGAAGCCGAGGCCAGCGAGGGCCGCGGCGACCGGGACCGCCGCCGGCTTGTCGTCGTCCCGCACGGAGAGGAACGCCGTGCCGGAGGTGGGCAGCGGACGGCCCGCGGCTCTCTCGGCCTTCGCGAGGGCGGTTGGCAGGTCCGCCGCGCTCGCCATGACCTCGCCCGTCGAGCGCATCTCCGGCCCGAGCACCGGGTCGGCGCCGGGAAAGCGCGAGAACGGCAGAACCGCGGCCTTGACGCTCACCTGCGAGGGGCGGGGCACCGGGAGGTCGAGCTCGGACAGCGTGGCGCCGGCGGCGAGACGGCACGCCGCGTCGACGAGGTTCACCCCGATCGCCTTGCTGGCGAACGGAACCGTCCGCGACGCCCGCGGGTTCGCCTCGAGCACGTACACGTGCCCGTCCGCGATCGCGAGCTGCACGTTTAGGAGGCCCACCACGCCGAGTGCCGCCCCGAGCCGCTTGACCACGTGCTCCACCTCCAGCGCGGCCGCCAGCGTGAGGGACGGGGCCGGGAGCACGCACGCCGAGTCGCCCGAGTGCACGCCCGCCTCCTCGACGTGCTGCATGACCGCGGCGATGTACACCGCCTCTCCGTCGCACAGCGCGTCGACGTCCAGCTCGATCGCATGCTCGACGAAGCGGTCGATGAGCACGGGCCCGTGCACCGCCTCCATCGCGGCCTCCAGCTGCGCGGCGTCGTAGCAGACACGCATCGCCCTCCCGCCGAGCACGTACGACGGGCGGACGAGCACCGGGAACGCGATGTCGACGGCCGCGGCGAGAGCCTCCTCGCGACTCGTCACGATCGCCCACGGAGGGCAGCGGACTCCGAGCTCCTCGACGAGCGAGCCGAAGCGCTCGCGGTCCTCCGCGAGGTCGATCGACGAATGCGGCGTCCCCAGGATGCGGTAGCCCGCCTCCTCGATCGCGCGCGCGAGCTTGAGCGGCGTCTGCCCGCCGAACTGGGTCACGACGCCCAGCGGGCGCTCCCGGTCGCAGACCGCGAGCACCCGCTCCGCCGTCAGCGGCTCGAAGTAGAGGCGGTCGGACGTGTCGTAGTCCGTGGACACCGTCTCCGGGTTGCAGTTGACCATCACCGCCTCGTAGCCCAGCCGGCGGAAGGTCTGCGCGGCATGCACGCAGCAGTAGTCGAACTCGATACCCTGCCCGATGCGGTTCGGGCCGGATCCGAGGATGACCACGCTCGGCTTGTCGCCGCGGACGAGCTCCTCGTCCGCCTCCCCGAACGTCGAGTAGAAGTACGTCGACCCCGCCGCGACCTCGCCCGCGCAGGAGTCGACGCGGCGGTAGGTGGGCCGGATGCCCAGATCCCGACGCCGCTCCCGCACCCGAGCCTCCGCGACGCCGAGCATCTCGCCGATGTCCGCGTCGCTCCAGCCGGCGCGCTTCGCGCGCAGCAGGTCTCCGCTGCGGACCTCCTCGCGCGCGCGCTCGAGCTCGGCCCGGAACCACGGGTGCACGCCTTCGGGGAGATCGCCGAGGTCGCCCCAGGGGGTCGGCGCGCCGTGCTCGAGCTCCCGCGAGCCGTAGGCCTTGAGGAAAGCCTCGGTGAACGTCCTCCCGATCCCCATGGCCTCGCCCACCGACTTCATCTGCGTGCCGAGGGCCTGGTCCGCCCCCGCGAACTTCTCGAACGCGAAGCGCGGGAACTTGACGACCACGTAGTCGAGCGTGGGCTCGAAGCTCGCCGGCGTCGTCTTCGTCAGATCGTTCGGGATCTCGTCGAGCGTGTAGCCGACCGCCAGCTTGGCCGCGACCTTCGCGATCGGGTAGCCGGTGGCCTTGGAGGCGAGCGCGGAAGAGCGCGACACGCGCGGGTTCATCTCGATCACCCGCAGCTCGCCCGTCCCCCGTCTCCGTGCGAACTGGATGTTCGAGCCCCCCGTCTCCACACCGACCGCGCGCACGACCGCGGCAGCGGCATCGCGGAGCTCCTGGTAGGCCTCGTCGGAGAGCGTCATCTGCGGCGCGACGGTGACCGAGTCCCCCGTGTGGACGCCCATCGGGTCGAGGTTCTCGATCGAGCACACGATGACCACGTTGTCCGCGCGATCGCGGATGACCTCGAGCTCGAACTCGTCCCATCCGCGGACCGACTCCTCGACGAGCACCTGCCGGATGGGCGACTCCGCGAGGCCTCGCTCGACCTGTCGGCGGAGGCCTTCGAGGTCGTCCGCGAAGCCGCCCCCGTGGCCGCCGAGCGTGAACGCGGGCCGCACGACCGCAGGCAGCTGCACGTCGCCGAGCCCGTCGGTCGACGTGACGATCCTCGACGCCGGCACGCTCAGGCCGCAGCTCCGCACCGCGTCGCGGAACTCCTCGCGGTCCTCCGCTCGCCTGATCACGTCGACCGGCGCGCCGATGAGCTCGACCCCGAGCTCCTCCAGGACGCCCCCGTCCGAGAGCGCCACGGCGAGGTTCAGCGCGGTCTGCCCGCCGAGCGTCGGCAGCAACGCGTCCGGCCGCTCGCGCTCGAGGACCGAGGCGACGCCCTCGAGATCGAGGGGCTCGATGTAGGTGCGATCGGCGAACCCGGGGTCGGTCATGATCGTCGCCGGGTTCGAGTTGACGACGATCGTCCGGTACCCGTCCTCGCGGAGCACCTTGAGGGCCTGGCAGCCGGCGTAGTCGAACTCGCAGGCCTGTCCGATGACGATCGGCCCCGAGCCGATCACGCAGATGCTCTCCAGGTCGCGCCGCGCGGGCATCAGCGCCTCTCCAGGCCGTGCACCCAGCACGAGAGGATGGGCCAGGCATCGTGCGGGCCCGGGCCCGCCTCCGGGTGGAACTGCACCGAGGACGCTCGGAGGTCGGGGAAGTCGAACCCCTCGACCGTGCCGTCGTAGAGCGAGACGTAGGTGGCCTCGTCGGCACCGGAGGGCTCGACCGCGAAGCCGTGGTTCTGGCTCGTCACGAGCACGCGGCCCGTGCGCCGCTCCAGCACCGGGTGGTTCGCGCCGCGGTGCCCGAAGGGCAGCTTGAACGTGCGGTGTCCGGTCGCGAGGCCGAGCAGCTGGTGGCCGAGGCAGATGCCCAGGACAGGGACGCGGCCGAGCAGCTCTCGGACGGCGTCCACCTCCGCGCGCAGCGGCTCGGGGTCGCCCGGGCCGTTCGAAAGCACCACGCCGTCGTACTCCTCGAGCTCGCCTGGAGTCACCGAATGCGGGTGCACCGTCACCGCGGCGCCCGCCGCGACCAGGCGGCGGAGGATCGAACGCTTCGTCCCGTAGTCGACGACCGCGACCCGTACGGAGCCGGTCGCCGTGACCTCGTACGGCTCGCGCGTGGACACGGAGGCGACGAGCGACTGGCCCTCCATCACCGGCTGCTCGCAGACGCGGTCGAGCGCAGCGGGAACGGGCAGCGCGGTCTCGTCGGCGACGGCCACGGCCCGCATGGCGCCCGCGTCGCGGAGCCGGAGGACGAGGGCGCGCGTGTCGATCTCCTCGAGGCCCACGAGCCCGTGCGCCGTGAGCCACCCCGCCCACTCGTTGCCCCCGAGCTGGCGCATCAGCGCCGCCTTCGCGTGCGACACCGCGGACTCGCCGCGCTCCTCCGCGACGCCGTAGTTCCCGACCATCGGCGCGGTGAAGCACACGAGCTGCCCGGCGTAGCTCGGGTCGGTGACCGTCTCCTGGTAGCCGGTCATGGCCGTCGTGAAGACCGCCTCGCCGAAGGCGGCTCCCGCGGCGCCGACCGAGCGGCCGCGGAACACGGTCCCGTCCTCGAGCAGGAGATAGCCCGGGGTCATACGGCGAACACCTCGCGCCCGTCTGCGACCGTCCGGAGGACGCGGCCCCGGAGCGTCTCCCCGAGCAGCCACGAGTTGGCGGAGAGCGACCGGAACCCGTCCTCGGAGACCTGCCACTCCCGCTCGAGGTCGAGGACCACGAGGTTCGCGCGGGCGCCGACCTCGATCCGCGGCGCCGGAAGCCCGAACGTTCGCGCCGGGCCCGTCGACATGCGCTCGAGAAGCGTTTCCAGCGTGAGCACGCCCGGCGCGACGAGGTGCGTGTGGAGCGCCGCGAAGGCGGTCTCGAGGCCGGTGACCCCGAAGGGCGCCTCCTCGAACGGCACCTCCTTCTCGTGGCGCGCGTGCGGGGCATGGTCGGTCGCGACGCAGGCGATCGCGCCCCGCCGGAGGGCGTCGAGGAGCGCGAGGCGGTCGTCCTCCGCCCGGAGCGGCGGGTTCATCTTGACGTTCGCGTCGAGGGAGCGGACCGCCTCGTCCGTGAGGACGAGATGGTGCGGCGTCACCTCCGCGGTCGCCCGGACGCCCGCGTCGAGCGCCCGGTCGAGCGCGGCGACCGACTCCCGGGCCGAAAGGTGCATGAGGTGGACGTGACGTCCCTCGAGCTCTGCGAGGGCGAGGTCGCGCTCGACCATGAGGCTCTCCGCGAGCGACGGGTAGCCCCCGAGCCCGAGCTCCGCCGAGACGGTCCCCTCGTGCGCATGCCCGCCGCGCGAGAGGCTCGGCTCCTCGCAGTGGAGGGCGAGCGGCAGGCCCGCGACCGCCCCGTAGGCGAGCGCCCGCCGCAGGAGGCTCGGCGACTCGACGGGACGGCCGTCGTCCGTGAACGCGGTCGCCCCCGCCTCCGCGAGAGCGGCCATCTCGGTGAGCTCCTGGCCCTCCTGGCCCTTGCTGATCGCCGCCATGAGCCCGACCGGCACGACCGCGTCCGCCCTCGCCCGTTCGAGCAAGGCGTCGAGCACCGACGCGGAGTCGACGACCGGATCGGTGTTCGGCATCGCGAGGATCGCGCAGTACCCGCCCGCCGCGGCGGCCTCGGTGCCGGAGCGAATCGTCTCCTCGTCGGCCCGCCCCGGAGTCCGCAGGTGGACGTGCGGATCGACGAAGGCCGGCGCGACCACGAGCGTGCCTGCGGGAGCGGGCTCGAGCGCGGTAATGACGCCGTCCTCGACCGTCACGCGGAGCGACTCGTCGATGCCCTGCGCGGGCGCCATCACCCTGCCCTCGAGGACGAGCGAGTCGCTCCGTCCGTTCCGGCACGCGAGCATCACGCCACCCCCGCGGTCACCTGCGCCGGGGACGGCGCGGCGACGAGCAGGTCGTACAGGACCGCCATGCGCACGACGAGGCCGGCGCGCACCTGCGCCGTCACGAGAGCCGCGCCCGAGTCCGCGACCCGCGGGTCGATCTCCACTCCGCGGTTCATCGGCCCCGGGTGCATGACCACCTGGCCGGGACGCACCCGCTCCGGGGTGATCCCGTACAGCGCCGTGTACTCCTGGAGCGACGGGACGAACGCCTCACCCGCGGCCATTCGCTCCCGCTGCATGCGGAGCACGTAGACGACGTCCGCGTGGGCGATCTCGCCGATGTCGGTCGCGACCTCGCAGCCGAGCGCCTCGATCCCGCGCGGGAGCAGCGTCGGCGGCCCGACGAGGGTCGAGCGGGCGCCCACGATCCGGAGCGCCTGTACGAGCGAGCGGGCAACACGCGAGTGGAGCACGTCGCCGACGATCGCGACGTGCAGCCCCTCCAGCCGCCCGAGCGCCTCCTGCATCGCGTGCAGGTCGAGGAGGGCCTGGGTCGGGTGCTGGTGCTTTCCGTCCCCCGCGTTCACGACGTGCGCGTCCGACCACCTGGCGACGAGCTGCGGGGCGCCGATCGAGGGATGGCGGATCACGATCACGTCCGGCTCGTAGGCCGAGAGCGTGAGGATCGTGTCCTTGAGGGACTCGCCCTTGTCGACGGACGACCCGGCGGCGCGGATCGACATGGTGTCGGCCGAAAGCCGCTTGGCCGCGAGCTCGAAGCTCGCGAGCGTGCGCGTCGAGGACTCGTAGAAGACGTTCACTACCGTCCTCCCGCGCAGGGTCGGAAGCTTCTTCACCTCGCGCTCGAGGGAGGAGGCGAGGGAGCGGGCGATCTCCAGGATGCGCTCGATGTCCGCGCGCTCGAGGCCCGAGACCGAGAGCAGGTGCCGGCGCGGAGGCGCCAGGAGGCGCAGGTCAGCCACGGTCCTCCCCCTCCGGCTCGCGCACGAGGAGGACGCGGTCGATCTCGTCCACCTCCAGGAGCTCGACCTGGATGCGCTCGTCGCGCGCGGTGGGTAGGTTCTTGCCCACGTAGTCGGGCCTGATGGGGAGCTCGCGGTGCCCTCGGTCGACGAGCACGGCGAGCTGCACGCGCGCCGGGCGGCCGAACTCGAGCAGCGCGTCGATCGCGGCCCGGATCGTCCGCCCCGTGTAGAGGACGTCGTCGACGAGGACGACGGAGGCTCCCTCGAGACCGAAGGGGATGCTCGTGGCCCGCACGACGGGTTGGCGATCCGGCGCCCTGCCCCCGTTTCGCACGTGGGCGTCGTCGCGGTGAAAGGTGATGTCGAGCGTCCCGAACCCCGGCTCGACGCCGCCGCGCTCGGCGACGAGCCTGCGCAGGCGCGACGCGAGCGGGACGCCGCGAGTCTGGATGCCGACGAGCGCGACATGCTCGAGCTCGGGGCTCCGCTCGATGATCTCGTGTGCGACGCGCGAGAGCGACCGGGAGATCGCCTGCTCGTCGAGAACGACCTTGGCGCCGGCGGGTACCGACTCGGCGCGACCGGGGACGTGCGTGCTCATCTCGCTCCTTTCCGGCCTCACTGGACCGGGTTAAAGGGTCGCTGCAGTGTAGCGCGCGGTCCCGACGAGATGGTCTTGGGGTACGCGGCGAGGCGAGTCTCGCCGACTACAACTCGTCCGCCTCTGTCTCCTCGCTCAACGCCTCGATCGCCTCGCGAGCGTCGTCCACCTCGGACTCGGGAACGAGCACCTTGAGCGGCGGGTCGTCGAGCGCGTCGGGATCGTGCTCCACCGCGGGCTCGAGCTGCGAGTCGATCCCGGCGGCGCTCAGCAGCCCCTGCAGCTCCTCTGCCTCCGTCACGTCGCCCGCGACCGCCACCTGGACGAGCCTCGTCATCGTCCGGACCCTAGCGAAGCGGCTCCGCCTCGACAGCGACGTCCGCCTCCGCGCCGGATGCGGGTGCGCCCCTCGTCGTGCGGGCGCCCGAGCGGACGAGCCGAGGCTCGCCTCGCTCGGGAAACGGGATCTCGACGACGTCGAAGTCCCGCGGCACGACCGTCTCCGGGAAGAGCTGGCGCGCCTCCTCGACCACCTGGTGGCCGAAGTACCGCGTCGAGACATGGACGAGCGCGAGCAGGTCGACGCCGGCCTCGCGGGCGACGAGCGCGGCCTCGCCGGCGGTCGAGTGGAGCGTCTCCTTCGCGCGCTCGCGCTCGTCCGCGAGGAACGTCGCCTCGTGCACGAGGAGGTCCGCGCCGACCGCGGCGTCCACCACGGACGCCGCAGGGGCGGTGTCGCCTGCCAGCACGACCTTCCTCCCGGGCCGGGCCGGCCCGAGCACCTGCTCCGGGGTGACGACCGTCCCGTCGCCGAGCGTCACGGCGTCCCCACCCTGGAGGAGGCCGCGCTGGGGGCCGTCCGGCACGCCCAGGGCGTCGGCAGCGGTCACGTCGAACCGACCGGGACGCTCCTCCTCGACGACGGCGTAGCCGACCGCCGGGACGCCGTGGTGGAGGGCGAAGGCCTCGACGCGATGGTCCCCGCGTGCGAGGTGCTCGCCGGGCTCGAGCTCGACGGCCTCGACGGGATACGTGAGCCGCCCGAAGATCCGGCGCAGCGTGGCGAGCAGCTCGCGGAGGCCCGCCGGGCCGTACAGGGTCAGCGGCAGCTCGCGCCCGCGCAGCGCGTACGTCTTCAGCAGCCCCGGCAGACCGAGGTAGTGGTCGGCGTGGAAGTGCGTGAGGAAGATCTCCTCGAGCTCGACGAGGCCGACGTCCGAGCGGAGCAGCTGCCGCTGCGTCCCCTCGCCGCAGTCGACCAGCAGGCGGTCGCCTCCGCGCCGGACGAGCGTCGCCGCGAGGCCGCGCTTGGCCGTGGGCGTGGACCCGGACGTCCCGAGGAAGACGACGTCGAGGTCCACAGGGCACGATTCTAGAAAGCCGGCTCGGGTGCGGCCTAAACACCGCGTTTGCAACGGCCGATACAGAAGCCATGCGGCGAACGCGGGCGCATCGCTCGTCCGGCCTCCTCCGGTCCCTGACGCTCCTGCGGATGTTCCTCGTGACCTCGGCCGCGATCCTCGCCGCCGGCGCCATCGCGCTCTCCTCGACGCTCACGAACGGCCTGCGCGAGGCCGCGCTCGACGATAACGCGCGGGACATGGGCCTCTACGTCGACGCCGTCCTCGCCCCCAGCGTCGTCCGCGGAAACCGCGTCGTCGTCTCCCCCCAGGCGCTCGAGCGTCTCGCCCGGACGACGCGCCAGCCGCAGGACGTCCGCAGCGTGAGCCTGTGGGGGAAGGATCGCCGCCTCGTCTTCTCGACGTCGCAGCCCGACCGTGTGGGGATGCTCAACCGGCCGGGGCTGAAGCTGAGGGAGGTGCTTCGCACCGGGGAGCCGCACGCGGAGGTTGTGAACCGGCCGGGCGCCGCCGCGACCATGGTCGTCGTCTGGGCGCCGCTTCGCTCGGCGAACGGGCGTCCCGTGGGGGCAGCGCAGGTCAGCCTGGACGAGAACATCCTCGACGAGGCCGTGAATCGCTCGTGGCGCACGATCTGGCTCGCAACCGGGATCGTGTTCGGCGTCCTCTGGCTCGTCCTCGCACTCCTCGTGCGGGGCGCCTCCTCCCGGCTCCGGCGTCAGACCGACGATCTCCAGTCGCGCTCCTCCGAGCTCCTCGAGACGACGCGTACCCTCGAGGCGACGCTCCTCGAGACGATCGAGACGCTGAACGCCGCGGTCGAGGCGCGCGACCCGTACACCGCCGGCCACTCGCAACGCGTCCGGCGCGTCTCGCTGGCGATCGGCCGCGAGCTCGCGCTTCCCGCGAAGCGGCTCGGAGCGCTCGGGGCCGCCGCGCTCTTCCACGACGTCGGCAAGATCGGGATGCCCGACTCGATCCTCACGAAGCCGGAGCCCCTGACCCCGGCGGAGGCCGCCGTCATGCGCGAGCACGCACCGCGCGGTGCGGAGATCGTCTCGCGGATCTCGTCGCTCCAGGACGCGGTGCCCGCGATCCGGCATCACCACGAGCGTTGGGACGGCCTCGGCTACCCGGACGGCCTGCGGGACGATGCGATTCCACTGGAGGCGGCCATCATCGGCCTGGCCGACGCCTGGGACGCGATGACCACCGATCGTCCGTACGCGCTGGCGCTCGGCGTCGACGAGGCGATGCTCCAGATCCGCACGGGGCGCGAGAAGCAGTTCAACCCGGCGGTCGTCGACGCCTTCCTCTCGATCGCGCGTCGGCGGCCGGCCGACGTCATGCCGCCGGAGGCTCCCGCCGCCGCGCTCGCGGTCGGCTAGCTACGTCGCCGGCAGCCGGCCGAGGTCGAGGTCGGTGTAGACCTGCTCCCCCTTGAACTTCCGCGCGACGGGGTCCCACGGGAAGAAGATCGCATTCCGCCACTCGAGGTGCTCGCCCGTCGGCTCGTGGTCGAGCCAGCGCCCCTGGTGCGTGGCGCGGACACGCGCGTCCTCGCAGACGCCCTGCGGCCCGATGACGATGTACTCGAGGTCGAAGTGGATGTCCGGGAACGCGGTGAGCAGCTCCGTGTAGAAGCGGGCCGCCCCCTCGTGGCCCTCCCAGCGCGCGCCCGTGCCCATCACCTCGTACACGCAGTCCTCGGTGAGGGTCGAGATCAGGCCGGGCAGGTCGCGGTTGTCCTCCGCGATCGAGTGGGTCTTCCAGAGCTCGCGGATATCCGCGTACTCGTCGGGATCCACGGGCCGCCGGAGCAGGTCGAGGATGCGGTCGCTGGCCATCACGCAGGGTTCTACCAGCGGTGACGGCAAGCCCGCCGTGACGAGGCGTCTACGCCCTACGGAAGAACGAGCCGTTGTCCCGGGATGATCGTCACGCTTCCGAGCTCGTTGCGGCGCTGGAGCTTCCACACGCCCTCGCGCGGATCGCCCGCGTAGCTCGCGACGGCGATCGACCACAGCGTCTCTCCCGGCTGCACGGTGTGGTGGCGCGGGGTCGGCCCCGCCCCCGTGTCACGAGCGAGAACCGCCCAGGCGAGCAACGCGATCACGACGACGATGACGATCCGACCGAACATGTGTTCGGAGTATGATCGAACACCTGTTCGCTGTCAAGACGGCCGTACGTCAGGGCGAGGTCGCGGCCTTGCCCACCACGACGGTCTTGCGCGCGCGGTTCGACTCCGCGGCGAGCCGCACCGCGACGTCGAGCTTCCCGCGAGCGCCCTCCGGCGCGGGGACCTGCACGAACCTGGGCCGCAGCCCGACGATCGCCGTGGCGCGACACTGCGCAGCACCGGGCTTGCGCGAGTGCAAGGGGGCGAGGCGCACGCACACGGTGGCCCGCACGTCCTCGCCCGCAGCGATCCTCGTCGTGACGTTGGTGAGGGTCGCCGGGCCGATCGCGACGCGCGCGTCGAGCACGCCGTCGCCGGGGAGCCAGTGCACGGGCTTCCCTGCGCAGCCGGCGGCCGTCGCCGTGATCGCGTCGCGCACGGTGGCCGCCGCGGGCCGCTGGGAGCCGTCTGCCCGCTGGATCGCAGCCTGGAAGCCGGTCCTCGCCGTGTCGTCGCGAAAGCCGAAGAAGCTGATCTCCGCGATGTCCTCGTCGCAGGCGGCGCGTCGCACGAGCTCGCCGTAGATCGCCGCCTGCGTGATCTCGTCGGTCACGGGGACGTTCTCGACGCCCCGGTAGCCCTGTCGCCTCGAGGTGTCGACCTGCCACCCCACCTCGTCGAGATGGAGCTTCAGGCCCTCGACCGTCGTCGGCTGGGCGGTGCCGTGGAACGCGTCCCAGAGCGCCTGCTTCAGGCGGTCGAGGTTGACGAACCCCGCGTTCGGCCACAGGTAGCCCTTGTCGAGCGCGTCCGTCGCCTGGCGCGGGTAGGGGTGGAAGCTGAACCCGTCCATGAGAGGGCGTGTCCGCCCGCTCTTCCGGTACCAGTCGCCGAGCGAGCGCAGGAAGCGCACCGGGGAGGTCGAGATGTTGTTCCTCGCCGTGGGGCGGTCGTTGCCGCGGGGCGAGAGCCCGACACCGACCACGTTCAGCGTCTGATCCACGCCCTTCAGCGCGTCGTAGGCGGCGGCGAGGTACGGGCCGAACGCCTTCGCGGACACGTTGGCTCCGCCCGCGCCGAACTGCGGCCGCCAGAACACGGGCTGGTTCGGCTCGTTGCCGATGACGAACTGCCGCACCTCCGGGTAGATGGAGGCGACGGCGCCCACGTAGCCGGCGAACATGGAGGGCGACCCGAACCCCGCCTGGATCTCCTGTGCCGGGTACGGGTACACCGCGAGGACGACGCGCAGGCCGGCCGCGAGCGCGTTCGTGATCGCATGGTCGAGCTGCTGCTTCCCCTGGATGACCATCGGCTCGCTCGGCACGAAGCGCACGCCGATGACGACCTGCTCCAGCCCGAGTGCGCTCATCTGCGCGTACATCGCCACGCCGCCGTCGGCCGCGTACTTCCCCGAGTCGTCGTTCGCGCCGATGTCGGCGGCCGGCGCACGCGAGACACCGGCGACGAGCACCGCCAGGAAGAGCGTGATTGCCGCAGCGAGGAGTCGCATCGTCGTCTTCCGCGGGCTCCCCACCGCCCCCGGGCCGGCAGGGACCCTAGAGACGGGCCAGGACCGCGTCAAGCAGGAACCCGCCGCCGAAGCGTACGGGGTCGTCGGCCGGAAGGGCCGTCTCCGCCGAAACGGCGGCGATCGCCTCGCGCGCGTCCTCGTCCCGTTCGATGTCACCGGTGTTCAAGGCGATGCATACGACGCTGGCTGGACGTCGCGGGAGCGCGATCCGCTCGTGGAGCTCGACGAGGTCGGCGAGCGGAGGGATCGGATGCCCGGGGCACCCCTCGATCTCGGTCGTCCCGGCCTTATGGCAGAGCACGAACGCGTGCGGCGCCGCGCCATGGACGAGGCCGAGCGTCACGCCCGAGTACAGCGGGTGGACGAGGGAGCCTTGGCCCTCGACGAAGAGGAGGTCGCCACCACGCCTGGCGCCCTCCACCACGAGACGCTCGGCCGCGCCGGCGAGGAAGTCGGACACGACCGCGTCGACGGCGATCCCCCAGCCGGCGATCGCGATCCCCGTCTGCCCGGTCGGCACGAAGACGGACCGGAGGCCGCGGCGGCGCGCCTCCAGGTCGAGCTCGACGGCGACGGTCTTCTTCCCGATCGCGCAGTCGGAGCCGACGGTGAGCACGATCCTCGCGTCGACCTCGAGGTTCGCGCCCGTCGCGACGTTGAGCCCTTCTGGCGGCTTCCGCAGGTCGCGGAGCTCGACCCCGCGCCTGCTCGCGAGCGCGACGAGCTCGGGATCCTCGGAGAGGCGCTCGTGGAGCCCGCTCTCGACGTCGAGGCCGCTCTCGATGCACCCCTTCAGGAGCTCGCGCCAGGCAGCGGGGAAGCGACCGCCCTGCGTCGCCACGCCGACGATCGCGACGGTCGGCTCGAAGGGGAGGGCGTCGGCGACCGATCCCACGATCGGGATTCCCACGTGCGCCTGGCCCGCCCGCGCGGAGTCCAGGATCGCGACCACGGGGTCGGGCCCGTACGTGACGATCCCGCGCATCGTCTTGCCGTAGTGCGGGTCGTGCGAGAACCCCTCGCCGAGGATGAGGATCCGCCGCGGCCGGCTCATCGCCCGCCCATTCTCACCCGCGCAGCGCCCGCAGGGCGTTCATGATCACCGCCACGTCGATGACCTCCTGGAAGAGCGCGCCCCAGACCGGCGGGAGATAGCCGAACGCGGCCACGACCATCGCGCCCACGGAGAGCCCGAGCCCGACGATCACGCTCTCACGGGCGATGCGAAGCGAACGACGCCCGACCCGGATCGCGAACGGGATCCGATCCGCCCGGTCGACGACGACCACGACGTCCGCCGTCTCGGACGAGACGGTCGCTCCCTTCCCGGCCATCGCGATGCCGACGTCGGCGAGAGCGAGCGCTGGCGCGTCGTTGATGCCGTCGCCGGCCATGACGACGGCCCCGCGGCTCCGTGCGCGCGCGTCCTCGACGACCGCGAGCTTCCCCTCCGGCGTCTGATCGGCGAAGACCTCGTCGATCCCGA
The DNA here is from genome assembly GCA_963750595.1 of uncultured Actinomycetes bacterium. Taxonomy (GTDB): domain Bacteria; phylum Actinomycetota; class Thermoleophilia; order Gaiellales; family Gaiellaceae; genus GMQP-bins7. Next base: position 447,317 of record CAVVRG010000007.1, read on the forward strand.
CGGAGGACGCGACCTCACGGGCGACCTCCAGGCGGTCGCCACTGACGAGGGCGACGTGCTCGATGCCCGCTGCACGCAGATCGAGGGCGAGCGTCTCGGCGCCGGGGCGCAGGTGATCGGCCATGACGATGACACCCTCGAGCCGTCCGTCGACGCCGACGAGCACGCGGGCCCGGCCCGGAGCGTCCCCGTCGTCGAGGTCACGGGCGCGTGCCCGCGCGCCGTCGTAGCCGTGCAGCTCGAGCCACGCGCCCGACCCGACCGCCACGCGTCGTCCGTCGACGAGCCCCACGACGCCGCGCCCGGGGTCCTCCTCCACCCCCGTGGGGACGCTCAGCGAGAGGCCCCGCTCCGTCGCGGTGCGCACGAGGCTCTCGGCGAGCACGTGCGCCGAGAGCTGGTCGAGCGAGGCGGCGAGGCGAAGGACCTCGTCGGGCGGCACGTGGCCGACATCGAGGAGCTCCTCGAGCTCCGGGTCTCCGCTCGTCACCGTGCCGGTCTTGTCGAGCAGCACGGTCGTCGCCTCTCCCAGGCGCTCGAGGACGCCGGCGCCCTTCACGATGACCCCGGCACGGGCGGCTCTCGAGAGACCGCCGACGAAGGCGATCGGCGCCGCGAGGATCAGAGGGCACGGCGTCGCGACGACCATCACCGCGAGGAAGCGCACCGGGTCTCCGGTTAGCGCCCACGCGATCCCCGCCATCCCGAGAGAGAACGGCAGGAAGACGGCCGCGTACCGGTCGGCCAGACGGGTGAAGGGGGCTCGGTCGCTCTCCGCCGAATGCACGAGCCGGACGATCCCCGCGTACGCGCTCTCCGACGCGGGCCGCGTGACCTCGATGTCGAACGCATTCCCGGCGTTCGTCGTCCCGGAGCGGACCTGTCCTCCTGCAGCCGTCGTCACCGGGAGCGGCTCGCCGGTGAGCGCCGACTCGTCGACGACGGCGTGTGCACTCACGACCCTGCCGTCGGCCGGGACGACCTCGCCGGCACGCACGACGACGACGTCCCCCGGAACGAGCGTCTCGACCGGGACCTCCTCGACCCCGCCCGCCGCGTGCCGGTGGGCGATCCGCGGAGCCCGCTCCACGAGGAGCCGCAGCTCGCGTCGCGCGCGGCCGGCCGCCCAGGCCTCGAGGGCCGCGCCGCCCGACATCATGAGCGCGACGATCGCGGCGGCGAGCTCCTCGCCGAGCAGGAGCGCGGTCACGATCGCGACGAGCGCGATCGTGTCCACCCCGACGTCGCCACGGAGGAGGCTCCGTGCGGTGTCCAGCGTGAGCGGCACGAGCACGACCGCCGCCCCGAGGCCCCAGGCGACGTCTGCCCAGCCGGGCTGCCCGAGCGCCCACAGGGCTCCGCCGACCACGAGGGCGGCGAGGGCGACGAGTGCGAGGACGCGCTCGCGCACGGCGGCGGCTATCCGTTCTCTGCGGCGAAGCGCACGGCGACGCCGAGGCCCGGAGCGACGGCGGGCACCTGGACGCCGTCCACGAGCTCGACACCGGGGCACGGGTCCTCGCGCAGCAGGAGGTTCCCGTCGAGGTCGACGTGGTCACAGAGCGGCGCGACGCAGCAGCCGGCCGCGATCCCGAGGCCCGACTCGAGCATGCAGCCGAGCATCACCCCGAGACGCAGGGCACGGGCCGCGTGCGTCATCCTGATCGCCTCCCGGATCCCGCCGGACTTCGCGAGCTTGATGTTGATGCCGTGGGCGATCTCGGCGCACTGCGCGACATCGGCGAGCGTGTGGCAGTCCTCGTCGACGAAGATCGGGACCGGAGAGCGCTCGCGCAGCGTGCGCCCGCCCTCGTCCCCCGCCCGGAGCGGCTGCTCGCAGTACTCGACGCCGAGACCCGCGAGCTGCGGGAGCGCCTCGAGCGCCTCGTCGAGTGACCACCACTCGTTCACGTCCACCTGGAGCGGCAGCTCGGTGGCAGAGCGCACGGCTCTCACGCGCTCGACGTCGAGCCCGTCCCCACCCCCCAGTTTGAGCTTCAGGCGGCGGTAGGACGAGGAAGCGGCCTCGGCGCGACGGGCCATGTCGTCCGGGTCGCCGAGCCACACGGTCCACGAGGTCGGCGGCCCGGTGCGTGGCAGGCCGAGCAGGCGTGCAGCGGGCACGCCCAGGAGCTTTCCCTGGAGGTCGTGCAGCGCCGCGTCGAGGGCGGACTTCGCGGCCTGCTCGCCGGGGACGGTATCGAGCCGCTCTCCGATGTCCTCGAGCGCGAAGGGATCGTCACCCAGGACCACCGACGCGTGCTCGCCCACGAAGCGCTTGGCCGTGCGCGTCGACTCCTCGTAGCGCTCGACCGGTGCCGCCTCGCCGTAGCCCGTGACGCCGTCATGGGTGACGGCGACATGGAGGACGTCGGCGTGATCCGTCGCCTCCCGGGCGATGACGAAGGTCTCGGCCAGCTCGAGCCGGACGATGCGGGCCTCGATGTCCACGATCTGAGCCTAGCCCTGCGGGGCGGCGATCGACGCGACGTACGCGGCGACATCCTCGAGGTCGGTGCCCGACACGAGCCCGGGAGGCATGACCCCGCGGCCCTGCTCGACGACGGCCGCCACCTCGGCGGCGTCGAGCCCGCTTCCGACGAGCCGTGGGCCGGGGTTTCCCCCGACACCGCCCTCCCCGTGACAGCCGGCGCACGTCTCGTCGAAGACGAGTGCACCCCGCGTGGGATCTCCGCCGGTCACGCTTGCGGAAGGCGCGTCGGGCGCGAAGACCTGTGCCTGCGCCAGTGCGAAAGTCGCGACCACGACGACGCAGCCCGCCACGACCGGACGCCAGCCGCGGCCCATCAGAAGCCGACCCGCACGTTCACGAAGTACCAGAGCGCCGACGACGCCCACAGGAGGCCGAGCGTGGAGGCGAGCGTCATTCCGGCTGCGGGGAGCGCCCAGCCGGGGAGCGAGCGGTCCCGGACCACGAGCACCTTCGCGACGAAGACGCCGTAGACGAACGTGCCGAGAACGGAGTGGGCGGCCACTCGCGCATTCGGCGTCTGCCAGCCCAGGATCGTCACGCAGTGGAAGAAGACCGGGAGCGTGCAGAGGAAGGCGAGACGGCCCGACCAGCGGTGGACGGTCGCAACGGCGGCTCCCCGCTCGGGCAGGAAGTGGAGTCGACCGTAGATCCGCGCCGCGGTCGTCACCTGCACGATCGCCAGCGCGAGTGCCGCGGTGGCCAGCCAGGCCTTCGCGGCGATCGTCGTCGAGAAGACCGTCGTGACCAGGTCCGTGTACGTCTCGCTGACGTCCGCGAGCGTCATCCCGTCAGCCTACGACGCCCCGATCCGTCCGTACAAGGCGGCGCCGATACACTGGGCGGCTCACGCGCCCGTAGCTCAGGGGATAGAGCGCGCGCCTCCGGAGCGCGAGGTCGCAGGTTCGATTCCTGCCGGGCGCATTTGCAGCCGCACGGTTGAGCCGGTTTGGCTTAGCTGTGCGAATCAGGCGTGCCGGGAATGTCCCGAAAGCGCAACCGGTGCTGCCACCGGTGCTGCCACGGGATTTTGCCGAACATGGCAACACGGCACGGCTCAGTGAATCGCGAGCTTCACCCCACCCGGTAGCGGTAGCTCGAGCTCGGCCGTCCGCAGCGCCGCCGCCGCCGTCCAGCTTGCGAGCTCCTTCGTCTCGCCCGACGAGCTCGAAGCTCGGAATGGTCGCCACCGACGAATGTGGCCGAGGGCAGGTGCGGAATTCCGGGGGAGGTCGACCCGAAGTGTGGGGTTTCAGTGACGCGCCGTTGGCCTCGAAGGACGACTCTGGATCTCTGCACAACGAACGGAGGTGTCAGATGAACCAGAAGTCGATCAGACGCGTGCTGGCAGTCCTGCTCGCTGTCAGCGGCCTGGTCGGTGCCGTGACGGCGCAGGGCGCAGACTCGGCAGCAAGCCCGTTCGAGCTCACCCTCGAATCCCAGGCGCCATGGGACGAGAGCAGCTCTAAGGGAACGTTCGCGGCAGGGGCGCCGTTCTGCGGCTCGGGTACGTTCGTCGAGCTCGCGAGGCGCGTCGGCGTCAGGGAGTCGAAGTACCGGCTGACCTGCGACGACGGCAGCGGCAGCCTGGTTGTCTCGGCATCGGTCGGCCTGGATGACCACATCGTCATTCAGCCGTCAGTGATCGAGGGATCCTGGAGAATCCTCGAAGGGGTCGGGAGCTACGTTGGCCTCCGAGGCAAGGGATCGCAGCGCAGCGAGATTGTGAGCGAGCTCGACCCCGAGTGCGTACCCGAGTCCGGCTTCGACTGCCCGTGGTGGATCCCCACCTGGCGGAGCACGCTCGAGGGCGTCGCAGCAGAGGATGCGATCGCCCCGGCGATCAGAATCTCGAGCGTGGAGGTGAGGAAGCTCTCGCGTCCCGCGGGTGCGTACTCGCTTGAGCTCGCGATCGCCCTCCGCGACGACGTCGAGGGGAATCCCGTCTCGTACACGCTCCGAGTGACTCCGACGACGAGCGCCCGCGAGCTGGCGAGCAACGTCGGGACGACGCAAGCCGGAACCGTCTCGACGACGATGCGCATCCGCTACTACAAATCGCGGGTGCAGGCGGTCGTCCTGCGGTTCAGCGCCTCCGACGAGGTCGGGAACGAGAGCTCGATCAGTCAGGTGGTGCAACTTCCGCGCTGAACGACGGCAGAGCGGGCGCCGGTGCGAAAGGCGGCGCCTGCCCAGCCCCAGAAGCCTGCCGCCCGAGGAGCGAGCTGGCGACGACGTACGCGTGGAGAGGGCAGCGCGGCGGCTAGGGCGGCTGACGTCGCCCACGACCCACTCGCCGTTCGCGTCCCGGTCGGCGGAGCCGTGCTCGCGGGCGATGTCGAGCCCGCGAGCTACCTACGGACGAGGAGGGCGAGCTCGAGGCGGGCGAGTGATAGATCAGGGCAGGCGCAGGCTATAGATGTGCTGCACCCCTTTCGGCGCAAGGTATCTGGCCGTCATGGTGCCGCGAGCGCCAGCAAACAACCCGGTTCCTCCAGTGACCTCAAAGACAGTGATCGTCTGTCGCGGTGGTTCAGGACGTCGGGTCGTGATCCGCAGGGTGCCACCCGGAAGCTTGGCCACTGCTTTGACGCGAGCCTTCTTCGCGTCCACGAACGTGAATACGGCGCTGATGGTTCCGACCCTCGCACCCGCGGGCTTACCGAACTGCGAGATCGCGTTGCGCAAGACATTTGTCAGGCCGACCGTGTCGCCTTTGCTCGTGTCGCCGTCGCTCAAACCTGCTGGCGGAACATCATTCAGCTGCGGTGCGCCAATCTGTTCTTCCGCCCACAACCGGAGAGTCAGCGAGCGCTCAGTCGTCGTCGCGGAGGCGTGCGCAAGGGGGACGGCACCGCCGGACGCGCCGGTCGCCGCGACCGCTGCCACGCAGACACCCAGCCATATCCTCGGTCGGAGCGCGTGACCACTACGCCGCAGTGAATCGTGCGCTCCAGTCGTACCTGCTGTCATCTGATCCTCCCGTCGGGATTGACCGCAGCCGGGAGGTGAGCTGTTAGTTCCCTACCAGGCCCATTTGCTCGGCGACGCGACCCAAGATGCATGAACTCGCGCCACGAGCCGTGCGCAACGTACGCCCGCCCCGACTCGAAGTCAATGCGGTCTTGGGAGCAGCGGGAAGAAGATGCGTGCTTGACGCAGACCCTCATGCTCTCGTGTCACCATTCCCGCGACCTCGGCCGCGTCTGGCCAGGACCCCATTGTGGCTCCGGGCCCCCTCGCGTACCCACCACGGCTACGCGTCGGTATTCCATCCCCGAGCATCGTGGGGATGACCGGTGGTGCACCGGCGGGGCCGACCCGAGGTATCGCTGGGCTCGAGAACGGCGCTGGCGTCGGATGCCGCGCATGCTCCGACGCTCCACGTCGCCCGCGGGGCGGATGTCCGGTTGCGCTCGGCGGGAAGGCGACCGCGATCGAGGGGTGCGATCCGCCCTCCCGCGAGCGCTCGGCCGCTTGGATCTCTCCCGGCGGCATCGCAGCAATACCGCCTTCTCGCACTCTGCAAACGCGCTGCGAGCGAGCTCCTCGTCGCACTCGAAGGCATGAGCCAGTACCCCGCCCGGAGGCGCGTACCTCGGAGAGCGAGAGTGCGGTCGGCCGCTACATGGCCTCGGGCAACGCGCGCAGAAGCCGGTCGACGTCTCCCTCGTCGTTGTACGGGCCGATGGAGACTCGCAGGACGCGCCGTCCGCCCCACTCGTAGACGGGAACCTCCACGCGGTGCTCCTCGTAGAGCCGTCGCCACAGCTCGGCGGCGCTCCCCGGCGGAAGCTCGACGGCGCGCATGAACGGCGCCGGCTCGCCCGGGATGCGCGGGCAGCCGAGGTGTGCGAGGCGACGTTCCGCCTCGTCGGCGAGCGCTCGCTGGGCCTCGTGGTCGAAGGTCGCGTGAACCTCGATCGCCTTCGGGACGGTGAGGTAGGCGGCCGGGTCGAGCGTCCCCTGCCAGCCGTGCCGCTCGCCGAAGCCGGCGCCCTCCCGGTAGCCCCAGCTGACGACGAGCGGTGCGATCCACGCCTGGTGCTCCGGGCGCGCCCACAGGAAGCCGGCGCCCTTCGGCGCGCACAGCCACTTGTGGCAGTTGCCCACATACACGTCCGCTCCGACGGCCCCGACGTCGAGCGGGAGCTGCCCGGGAGCGTGCGCGCCGTCCACGATCGCCAGGACGCCGCGCGTGCGCGCCGCAGCGCAGACCTCCTCGACGGGGACCACGACTGCCGTCGGCGACGTGACGTGCGAGACCGACACTGCCCGAGTGGCCGGGCCGATCCGCGACGCGATGTCCGCGGGCTCGCACGTGACCAGCGTTGCCCCGGCGAACTCCCACGTTCTCGAGATCGCCCCGTACTCGTGCGCGGTCGTCAACACCTCGTCACCGGGCCGGAGCGCGAGCGAGCGGATGACGGTGTTCAGCCCCGACGTGGCGTTCGGCACGAACACGAGGTCCTGCGTCCGCGCTCCCAGGAACAGTGCAAGGCTCGCGCGCGCTCGCGCGAGCGCGCCGGTCCCGTTGTCCTCGCCCCAGAACCCGGTGAACGCTCGCCGCGTGAAGAAGTCGGTCGGCTGCCGCTCGAGCTCGAGCTGGAGGCGCTGGTACTCGCTGAACACCGGCTCGGAGCACGCGCCGTAGCTCCCGTGGTTCAGGTACACGACGTCCGGGTCGAGGAGGAAGCCGCTTCGCACGGTGGCTAGTGTCCCACGGTGAACGGCGTCCTCCGCACGTACGTCCCGCCCATCCCTCGCTCCGTCGCGACGCTCCAGGTCGGCGGGCTCCTGAACTCGTTCGGGAACGGCGTGGTCATGCCGTTCCTGTTCATCTACCTGCACAACGTGCGCGGGATCGGCCTCGCGACCGCCGGGCTCGTCCTCGCGACGCACGCCCTCGTCTCGATCGTCGCCGGGCCGATCTTCGGGTCGCAGATCGACCGCTTCGGCGGGAAGAGGATGCTCGGGCTCGCGCTCGTGATCCTCACCGTCGGCTACGCCGGTTACGCCCTCGTCGAGACGGCCTGGCAGGGCTTCGTCGTCGCCGCGGTGAGCGGGATCGGCGTCGGCGGCTTCTGGCCGGCGCAGTCCACGCTCATCGCCGGTCTCACGCCCACGGAGCAGCGACCCGCCGCCTTCGCCATGCAGCGTGTGGTCATGAACCTCGGCTTCGGGCTGGGCGCCCTCTCGGGTGGGCTGATCGCGTCGGCGGATACGCCGAGCTCGTTCACGGCCCTCTTCCTGATCGACGCGGCGTCGTTCGCCGCCTACGGCCTCGTCATGGCGTTCCTCGTCCCGTCGCCGGAGCGCTCGCCCGGCGCGCACGGGGGGAGGGGCTCGTACCGCGACGTGCTCCGGCACCGGCCGTTCGTGGCCGTCATCGGCCTGAACGCCCTCTTCATCTTCGCCGGCTACTCGGGGTTCGACGTCCTCCCCGTGTACGCGAAGAACGAGGCGGGTCTCGGCGAGACGAGCATCGGGATCCTCTTCCTCGTCAACACGCTCGTGATCCTCCTCGCGCAGCTCCCGATCGCGCGGCTCGTTCGCGGCCGGAGGCGGATGCCTGCGCTGGCGCTGTTCGGCGCGCTGTGGGCGGGCGCGTGGCTCCTCGTCCCCATCGCGGGGGCGTCGTCGTCGACGACGACCGCGATGCTCGTCCTCACGCTGGTGATGGTGGTCTTCGCGATCGGCATGTGCCTGCACGGCGCCGTCGCCGCGCCGCTCGTCGCCGATCTCGCAACGCCGCACCTCCTCGGCCGCTACATGGCGCTGAACGCGCTCTCGTGGCAGGTCGGCTTCGCGCTCGGGCCGGCCCTCGGTGGGGCGGGGCTCGCGCTGTCACCCACAGGGGTCTGGCTCGCCGCCGCCGCACTCTGCGGGGTCGGTGCCGCGCTGACCTTCGTCGTCGACGAGCGGCTCCCCGAGCGCGCGCGCAGAACGCCCATGCCATCGGCCGTCTCCGCCTGAGGGGGGCCTCGCGACCAGGCGTGCAGGGCGACCGATGCAGGCTCCGGGGCTACAATCGCGAACATGGTCCGGACCCTGGACGACCCCCTCAGTACCCATGCCGAGCCTGCCCCGCATCCGGCGCACTCGCACGGCCCGCGGCACGGGTCAGATCGTCGCTCGCCCGGCCCCGCTCGTCCACGAGCTCTCCGCTAGCGGTCTTACCTGGGTCAACGTCGTCGCACCGGACACGGAGACGGCGCAGACGCTCGCCGTGCGCTTCGGCTGGCACCCGCTCGACGTCGAGGACATCGTCTCCAAGCGCCAGCGGCCGAAGGTCGACGACTACGAGGAGGACGGCTACCTGTTCGCGGTCCTCCACTTCCCCGTGTTCGACCAGGCCGTGCAGCGGCTCAACGCGGCCGAGCTCGACATCTTCATCGGCCAGGACTACGTCGTCACGATCCCGAACCGAGAGCTCCTCCCGGTCACGCGGCTCTTCGAGCGCTGCCAGGGGGACGAGCGGCTCAGGGAGCAGCTCTTCGCGCGTGGCGCGGGCCGCCTGCTCTACGAGATCCTCGACGACCTCTTCGACTACTGCTTCCCGATCCTCGACAAGATCGCGCACAAGCTCGACGGCATCGAGGACGAGATGTTCGAGGGGCGCTCCGAGGAGGTCGTGCGCGACCTCTCCAACGTGAAGCAGGAGATCATCTCCTACCGCAAGATCATCAAGCCCGAGCGCTCGACGCTGCGCGTTCTCGAGCGGCGGGTCGAGAACTTCCTCCCCGAGGAGCTCGAGCTCTACTTCGACGACATCGTCGACTCCGCGGAGCGGATCTGGGACCTCCTCGACAACTACAAGGAGGTCGTCGAGGGGCTCGAGTCGACCAACGAGTCCGTCATCTCCCACCGCCAGAACGACGTCCTCCGGCTCCTCACGGTGTTCACCGTCGTCGTCCTTCCGCTGACGATGCTCACGGGGGTCTTCGGGATGAACGTCGCCTTCCCGGGCGAGGGGACGCGTGAGGCGTTCTGGATCATCGTCGCCGCGCTCGTCGCGATCCTGGCCGGGATGGTCGGCTTCTTCCGATGGAAGCGCTGGCTCTAGTCGGCAGCCGGGTGCGGGAGGGGCGAGAGGGAGTTAGTCGCAGTCGGCGGTCACGAGGTCTGCGGTGCCGAGTCGCGGGTCCGCCAACCTGACGATTCCGCGCGTCTCCCAGAGCACGAGGCGGACTGTGGTTCCGACGGCCACCCGCCGGCCCTCCAGCTCGAGCCCGGGTTGGGTCAGAACGTAGTCGGCGACCAGCGGCTTGCCGTCCGTGAGTAGGAGCCGTCCTCCGGAACCCACGTCCGCGCGGTCGAGCGGCAGCCCGTCGGAAGTCGAGTCACCGATCGACGCCACGCGATCGACGGAGTCGTTGAAGAACTCCGTCAAGAAGAGTGCTTCCCGTGTCTGCTCGGTCCCCGCACACTGCGGCGATGCGAGAACGAGCTTCGTCGTCGACGACCCGTGCGGGACGACGGCGTCGACCCAGGACCGTGTCGCGTTGTCCGCGGCCACGAAGTCCTCCGGCATCTCGGCCACCCGTTCCCAGGCGAGCACGGAGCTGAGGGTGAGGCCGACGACGACCATGGCAGGCAAGACCGGCCAGAGGCGTCTGGGAACGGCAGCGGTCGCGACGGCCAGCCCGACGACGGTTGCGGCCAGAGCCTTCCTTCCGTCCACGAGCGGATAGCTCTCGAGGAACGTCCACGCCCCCGACCACAGCGCGCTCGGAACGTATTCGACGACGCTGTTCCCCGCGATCAGCCCGTAGGGAGGAATGGCGGGCAGCGCGAGGGCGAGGACGACACCGATCGCAGTCCACACGTACGGCCGCGGCAATCCCCTCGACAGCCACGTCCCGAACACGATGAACCACAGCGGCGCCACATAGAACAGGTACCGGTCGTGCAGCTCGTGGTACCCGAAAGGAGTGCTTGCGAACGCGGCCGCGACCACGAGAAGGAAGGCGTTGACGGTCAGGAAGGCCGCGACGAATGCGCCCTCCCTGGTCGAGCCCCGACGTGCACCGCGAAACAGGTCATGGAGGACGATGGGGGCGGCTGCGAACGGAACGACGAACAGGTACATCTCCAGCCCCGCGAGGTGGTATACGACGAAGCGCGCCACCGAGCCGAGGTCGTAGCCGCGCCAGAGGTCCCCGTACCCGCCCAACGACTCCCGCGGCGAGGACCAGCTCAGAAGCGGGCGCACAGCGAGGGCGGCGACGGCCAACCCGAGCGCGGAGAGCGTCGGCCACAGCCGGGCTGCAGCATCTCGCAGTCGCCGGTGCTCCGCGTCGATCGCCCAGAGGAGCAGGGCCCCGGCAAGGAAGGCGGGCATGAGCGCGGCGAACTGAGCGCGGGTCGCGTAGGCGAGCCCGACGGCGCCGATCATCGCGAGCTGGCGAGAGAGCGAAGGGCGCTCGAGTGCGAGCACGACGGCGAGCAAGGCGATGGTGCACGTGAGGTACGACGCGCTCTCCGTCAGTACGAGCGAGGTGTAGATCGAGGACGGAATCGCCATGGACATCGCGGCGACGGCCACGCTCCACCACCCGGACAGCAGGCGCCGGGCGACGAGGTAGATCGGCACAGCCGCCAGCGCGAAGAGAAGCGCGTTCGCGATCTTGAACAAGGGGTACGCGGTCTCGATACTTTCCGAGAACGCGAGGATGGGGGCGAGCACGGCAGGGTAGAGCACTCCGTACCCGTACTCGTGCCCTCTCAGGTTGAGCCACTCACCGTCGGCGAGCGCCCGGGCGGCAAGGGTGTAGCGAAGCTCGTCCGGGTTCAGCACCGGCATGGAGACGACTTGCCCCGCGGTCCCGTAGGCGAGCGCCGCCAGTCCCACGACCGCGACGAGCGCGAGCGCAGGACCTCGGGCTGCAAATCGATCGTCCGTACCGAGAGGCTAAGCGACCGATGCCCCGTCTCGAGCCGGGGCCGCCTGCCCCAGCGCCACCTGCGTGGCCGTCTTCATCACGCCATGCGTGGGTACCCGTTTCCCGGACCTCTAAGCGCCGTCGGCGGCTCGGACGTGGGTTCCTGGAAGCGCTGGCTCTGAGCGCGAGGCGCCGGCTCAGCCGCTCCTAGCCTCGCTCCGCGCCTCGCGCAGGTTGCGCCGAGCGAGCTCCAGCCGGTCGCCGGCCTCGCTCAGGTGGAGCCGCGTCGTCGCGAGGCTCGCCGTCCCGAACGCGTTGTTCACCCCGACTGCGTGCTCCGCCCGGAGGCACGCGTCCTGGGCCGCCTCATGGACCGGGGTCAGGAGCTCCGAGGAGGGCTCGCCCAGGCGCAGCAGCGACGCCGAGCAGGTCGCGAGCGGCTCGATCAGCTCCGCGTTCCGCGCCTCCGACTCGAAGGTGAGGCCGGCGATCGCGGTGTCGATGCGACGCTCCGTCGTATCGACCCACGACCCGGCGTCCTGCATCCAGGCACGGTCTTCCGCACCGAGGTCCTTGCTGGGCGGACGCGTCACGACGTAGCCGAGCACGCCGAGCGCGACGGCGAGCACGACGACGAACGCGCCGATCCCCTTGAAGGTCCCCCCGATGGATTGCGTGCCCCACATGGAGCTAGACCGTCGCCCGGAGCACCTCGTGCCGGGACAGCCCGGCGACGTCGTCGGTGATGAGCCCGTCCACACCGAGGCGGACGAGCTCGCGGGCGCGCGCCGGGGCGTTGACCGGCCAGGTCATGAGGATGTCGGCGATCGTCCGGAGCGAGGCGACGCTCTCCGGCCCGAGCAGGCGCTCGTGGATGGACACGCCCTCGAGCCGCTCGGCGGCGAAACGCTCGAGGAACGTCCGCAGCTCCTCGTCGGTGCCGATCGAGTGCACTCGACGCACCGGCAGCCCGACGAACAGCTCGAGAAGCTCCCAGCGCCGCGTGCAGACCGTGAACCGCCGCGCATCGAGGTACGGCGAGATCGCGTCCCGTACCTTCTCGGCGAGGCGTAGCCGCCGGCACTTGAGATCGAGCATGAGCTCGGTCCCCACCGACGTCTCCGCGAGGAGTTCGCCGAGCTCGAGACGTCGGCGCCACGGTGCCGCGACCGTCCAGCGGTCCCAGAGGAGCGGGAGCGGGCCGAGGGTGCGCAGGTGCCGGACCTCCACGCGACCGCGGTAGAGGCGCAGGTCGGCCTCGACGAGCGCTACCCCGTGCAGCTCCGCGTGGCGGAGGTCCGCAAGCCGGTTGCCGGCACGGTGCGCCACGAAAAACGGGCGCGTCGGAAGGCGATCAGGAGCCATCATGTGACTCCGGCCAGTGTAGCCGCCGGAATTCCCGCTCCTGGAGCCGCGCAGCGGGGCCTTTCGGAGACGCAGCGCCGAGAAGCGGCCGCCTTCAGGGGTCTGCGGAGCTCGCGCGAGCGAGCTTCGTGCGCCATGCGCGAGCAGCGAGCGGCGTGGCGAACGCAGCGGCCGCGAAGCGGCCGTCTTCAGGGTCTGCGCGACCGGAGCTCGCGCGAGCGAGCTTCGGTCTTGCGCCTAAAGGAAGTTAGGCCGGGCCCTCGCCGCATCGGGGCCCGGCCTTGCCGCCGCTCAGAGGAGAATCCGAACCGCCGTCTCAGGAGGGCATCCACGGCGGGTGAGCGAGGAGGCATCGTGCAAGTCGACCTCGACATGGGAGGCGAGAACGAGTGCCGAGCCGACGTCGTAGCCGGCCCGAACCAGCTCTTCGAAGCGCCAGCGAAGGATCGCCTCCGCTTCCGTTTCGTCGATCAGTTCGAACTGGGCCGCAGTCATCTTGTCTCCCTCGTCTCCATGTCGGCGTCCTGCTTACAGTTCAGCCTCATCGGCGCTCCCCTGCGCCCACTTGAGGTCCTGAGTCGCCGAGCCGAAGGTCGGGTTGCCCGAGCCGAACGTCCCTCGAAAGAGTTAGTACCCGGCCGCCTTCGCGGCAGGCGACGCGCCGCTAGATCTTCGGGAGCTCGTCGATCCCCGCGCGCTTCGCGCGCTCCTTGCGATCGACGTTCCAGGCGAACAGCATCAGGCCACCGCCGACGACCACGATCGCGGCGCCGATCCCCACGCGAGCCCAGATGTCCCCGAAGATGATGAACGCGATCACGCCGGCGAACAGGAGAAGGATCGCAGCGCCGCCGAGCTTGAGCACGTAGCCCGTCATCGCGAGCGAGTGTACGGGCCGGAGGCAGGCGACGCAACGAGCGGGCGATGGTAGAACCCGGGCATGGCGAAGCCCCTCTGGGCGCCGTGGCGGCTCGAGTACATCCAGCAGGCCGGCGAGGACGAGGGGTGCGTCTTTTGCGCCGAGGCCTCCGGAGAGCTCGCCGAAGACGCATCGCTGCTCGTTCGGCGTGGCCCGTCCGCCATCGTGATCCTCAACAAGTTCCCGTACTCGTCGGGCCACCTGCTCGTCGCCCCGATCCGCCACGTCGGAGAGCTTCACGAGCTGACGAACGACGAGGTACTCGAGCTCCACGCCCTCGGCGTCGCCGGCGTCGGGGCCCTCGGTCTCACGTATCGCCCCGCCGGCTTCAACCTCGGCTGGAATCTCGGGCACGCAGCCGGCGCCGGGATCATCGACCACGTCCATCTCCACGTCGTCCCCCGCTGGTTCGGCGACACGAACTTCATGCCCGTGCTCGCGGACGTGAAGGTGCTCCCCGAGCATCTCCTCGAGACGCGCGACCGGCTGCGTGACGCCTGGGCATAGCTGGTTGATGCCACGATCTCGCGCGTCCGGACGTGCGATCGCATGGCTGCAGCCAGCTAGCCGGAGAGCGGCTTCAGCGCGCGCCAGGCGGCCGGGCCGGTTGTCGCCCAGTCGTAGAGGCTGACTCCGAGCACACCGCCGTCGTCTGCGACCGCCGCCACGAAGCCGGCGAGCTCTTCAGGGCCGAGGCGGTCGGCGACGCCGCCCGCGACGTGGATCTGCACGTCCGGGTTCCCGGTCTGCGCGCGGAGCAGGCGCAGCGCCCGGGTGACGTACCCGTAGGTGGCGTCGAATCCCTTGAAGGCCCCACCCGTGTAGACCATCGGCGCGAACGCATCCGAGACCGCGGCGAGGTCGGCCCACGGGAAGCGCGGCCACGTGCTCGGGCGACGCTCGAGCCCCCGCGGGTTGAAGGGGACGATCGCGAGCGGCGTCCCTCCCGCGGCCGTCCGCAGTCGGCGTGCGAGATCGACCGCCCGCCGCGAGCGCAGGGCCACGTTTCGGAGCCGCGTCGACTCGACGTTCAGCGCCACTCCGTCGAACGCCTGCCCGGTCGTCGTCCGGAAGCTCAGCATGGCGAGCGATCTCCGGATGTCTCGACCGTGGTTCAGGTGCCCGGGCAGGTACCAGGCGACGACCCGGACCCCCCGGGCATGGAGGGAGTCCACGAGGCGCCCGAGCTCCGCCGGCCGCACGACATCGGCGGCCGAGCGGTCGTTCGCCGTCTCCACCCAGACGACCTTCACTCGCCTGGCCGCGATGCGGGACGCGGTTTGCTCCGGAGCCGCGAAGAGCGCGCCGTCGTAGATGTCCACCCAGGTGCCCAGCCCGCCGAACACGGAGACATCCGCCCGTGGAGCTGCCGGGGCCGACGCGGACGCGACCGCGACCGCGAGTCCCAGAGCCAGGAGCACGAGCGCGGCGCGCACGGTCGGCACTGTAGGCCGGAGCTGTGAAGACGGTGTCAAGCCGGGCAGAATTGCGTCACGCTCGCCGTGCTACGACGCTTTGCCTCTACCCAGCTTGGTCTAATACTTGCAACTTTGTCTTTGTGCTAGGCCGTCTCCCAGGAGCCCCTGCGCATTCTCGGCCTTTCCGCCTAGTAGCGCGAGCCCGGGGCGGCCGGACGCACAGCTTTCGCTGCGAAGCGGTGCATGTACGTGACGACGTCGAGCGCAACCCCGGCCACGATCAGGAGCACGTCCCAGTTCCCGTTGAGACCACCGGGCTGCCAGGCGATCAGGTAGGCGAGAGTCGTCCACGGGGCGAGCACGAGCCCGAGGAGCGGCCAGATCCACGAGTCGAACGCGAGCTCGACCTTGTTCCCGAAGATCCACCAGATAGCGACCGCGAAGCGCGGTCCGATGATCGCGGCGGCACCGACCAGGCAACACATGTGCGCAGTCTCGCTGTTTCGGGTTGCCCGTGCAACGGCACCACCGTTGCCAACCAGCACCGAGTGGCGTCAGAAGCGTCTTCGGCGCGGAGCGTTCGCCTCCACGAACGTGCGGATTCGCCTTCAGCTAGGCGATCGGGCTGAACCGAATCATCTCGGTCCGGGGCGCCGACGACGCACTCCGCTCGCGGCTGGACGCGTTCGCGGCGGGTCGAGCTGGCGTCGAAGTGGCGTCCGTGCAGGAAGGCCAACTCCAGCTACGGCGCTAGAATCGTGGGCGCGCGGACGTAGCTCAGTCGGTAGAGCACTGGCTTCCCAAGCCAGGTGTCGTGGGTTCGAGTCCCATCGTCCGCTCTACTGAACGCCCTGCATATCGAGGGTTTCTGTCGTCTCGTCAGGCGGCGTCACATCCACAGTGGTCACCTGATTCCACGGTGAACGCGCGGTTTACGAGGTCGATCGTGCGCTGCTCGCGGCCCTCAAGGACGCCCGCGTAGATCCTCGTCGCCGTGGTCTGCACGTTCGCGTGACCGAGGAGCCGTGAGATGGTCGGAAGCGGCACGCCCTTGTCGAGCAGGATCGAGCCGTAGGGAATGCCGCAGGTCGTGCGGTCGGACATCTCCGAGCTTCGCCTTCTTCACAGCCTTCTGGAACAGCGCGTGCGCCCCTGCAACGCGGAACGAGCGGTTCATCATGTCTCCTAACGTTGCTGCGGATCTGGCGAGACGGGAGACCTAGGTGGTCCTGTCCGGCGCGCGGAACCTCCTGAGGCCAACAACGCGCGGGAAGCAGCGAGAAATGACGCCAACGGTCTCACGGACCCGACCAGGAAAGGTCGGTTCTTCGAGCGAGGGCGGCTCAAGGGCGATCAGGTCTAGATCGACGAAGTGGGACGTCATCGGGCCGACGCCCTCGAGAACCTGGTCGATCTGAACAGACCGTTCGCGCAGCGCGGGCTCGCATTGTTCATAGACCGAATCGGACATCAGAACGTACTCCTCGACGGGAACGGCGTTCTTGAGCATGCGATGCGCTGCGATCACCTCAATGCCGACGAGCTTGGTCCGGTCTTTGACCTTCTGCTCTGCGACCTCGCCTAGGTGGGCAACGAACTTCACGCGAAGAGTGCCGACCTTCTTGCAAGCCTCACAGGAACACATGTTGCGCGCGACCATCCACTGCTGTCGCGCGTGGAACGCTCGATGCATCCGCAGCGAGAGATCCATGGCGCTCTCCGAGGCTGGCTTGTCCGCGATCTCCTCGTAATCCGCGTACAGAAAGACAGCGTCGCCTTCGATTTCGACGAGCTTGAGCGAGGGGACGGCATCCACCATCGACTCGAGTAGACGGGCCGTGACGTCCTGAGAGTGAGCGAGGTTGATCCGGTGGAATCGCATGAACTTCGTGTAGCCGACGATGTCCGCGAGGATCAAAAGTGCCTGTTCAACAGGCATTGATGGAGTGTACGACTGACGCTCGAACTTTGCGACATTCGCCACACAAGACACGTGCAATCGACTTTGCGAGGGTGGCGCGTTTCTCAGCCGATTGTGGGCTAAGCGCCTCGGCAGGCTGTCAAAGAGCGCTGCATATCAAGCGTGGCCTCGGAGTGCGACGGGTTTGCCCCTTCCCTCGAACGAGGGATACTCGACACATGGCGGTGGAACGTCCCTCTGGAGAAGTCGGCCTCACCATTTTCTTTCCGGACTCGACCGAGGTTCGATGGAGCAAGAGTCCTCCTCGACGGGGTCAGCGTGTCAAGAACCAGCGCGGAGACGTGTTGTTCGTTACCGAGGTGCTACCGAGCGGGCTCAACACCTATACGGTGACCTGTGTCGGAGCCCAGACCTTCCTAGAGGATCTACGAACTCGCTCTTCCAGAGAACTGGTCTCGGATCTTCTGTGGGTAGCTCGGCGAGCGTTCCGGTCGCACGAACGTGTCTCGCACGACACCGCGCGAAAGCGACCCCGTGGCCTCGACCGGAGCGACGACTGGTTCGACAAGTATCTCGAGATCTCGTTTCTCAACAGGGAGCGTCATGATCTCGAGCGAGGTGAAGATCGCATCGAGCACCCCGGCTGAGTCACAGCCGGATCGCGCCGGCCACAACCTCTTCGCGAACTGAAGCTGGCCCGACTCGCCGCTGGTCGCCTAAGCGTCGCCGCACGCGCGTACTTCCGCGATCCCCGCTCGCCATAGAGGCTTGCACAAGCTCGCTTGACTGACGCTCATGGCTCCCGCTTCCAGGGCCCCGACCTGAAGCTGAGGTACGGCGCGGGCTGCCAGTGCCAAAGGCGCGACTTCTTGTAGCCGCTCGGGGAGCCGCAACGCAGGTCGCTCACGAGGCGGACCTGCACCGTCTCGCGGATGTCCCTCCCCGCGGCCGCGAGCACTACGGCCCCGATGTGTCCACCAGCGGACTTCCAACCATCTCCCGTGTAGCAGAAAATCGTCCAGCCGGTCATCATCCCGCGGCACTGGCTCCGACCCGCGAACGAAATGACGATCGTTCGGCTTCCGCCCGCGAAGGGTCCACACAGCAGGGGCTTGAGGACCTGGGCGGGTGCGACGAGCCCGGGCGCCCGGCTCGCCTCTGCCTTCGAGCAACCGCCCAGCTGGACCGTGGCGACGGCCATGCCGGTGGCCGAGCCACCGAAGGCGCCCGTCGCAGCCACAGCTGCAACCGCGACCACACAGATACCCAGCCAAAGCCTCATCCGCACATCGCCTCCTGGCTGAGTCAACGGCCCACTCGGGTGACGCCGTCGCGGTTGATCTGGAAGGCCTCTCCGTAGCCCTTCCCGGGGACGGCCAACCCGTCCGCGCATCCTTCGCGCCGCGATCCACGAAGTCAACCTCTGCCAACTCTCGGCGTTTCCGCGCGCGATGACGCGCTCGAGTTCGGTGGCACACGGTCGAGCCCGCAGGCGGTGATGACCGGTAGGGTCACTGCCCCACCTTGGAGGATGACCCCATGAGCATCGTTGTGCGCTTCAACCCGACGAACGTCACGAGAGAGAAGTACGACGAGAGCCTGCGGCGACTGGAAGAGGCCGGGTTGTGGCCCGATCCGGCGGGTCTCGAGGTCCATGTTCTCTTCGGTTCCGAGAACGACCTGCGCGTGAGCGAGATCTGGAGCTCCCCCGAGCAGTTCCAGGCCTACGGTGAGCGGCTGCAGCCCATCCTCACCGATGTCGGGATCGAGTTCTCCGGCGAGCCCGACGTCTTCGAAGTCCAGAACCTGGTCAAGTAACCACCGGACCCGTTGGCGCTGGATGCACTTCGGCGCCCGACCGGTCCGCCCACCTACGAAGGAGTCGTCATGCCGAAAGTCGTCATCACCCATGCCGTCGAAGACGTCGACCGTTGGCTACAGGGCAAGGAGGAACGCGCCGCCGCCATCGAGTCGGGCACCGGCAGCAACGTGACCGACTACGTCTCCGCCGACGGGAGCAACAACATCGCAGTGACGGCCGACGTCGCCGACGTTGCGGCCCTACAGGGGATGCTGGCGTCACCGGCGCCCGAGGTCCTCGCCGCGATGCAAGCGCACGGCGTCGTCCCACCGATCAACGCGTACATCCAAGACTAGGCAAGCAGTACCGCTGGAACGCGGGCGGCGGGCGACCTCCTCTCGTTCGTGGTCGGCAACCCGCCGTTCGCGTTCCTGCACTCCGCTGCTTGCGACGATGTCGACAAGCGCCCGGAGCTCTGCCGTCCGTGGCCGGCATCGACGCCGAGGTCCTCGCGGGACTCTGGCGCAGGAAGCGCCGTCACGCCGAGGAGGTCTGGGCCGATGGCCCGACGGGTCGCCGACGAGTGGAACGTGATGGAGGCGAGAGAGCCCGGCGCCTCGCCGACTGAGTCTCGACCCACGGGTCTCGCGGGCGCGGCCCCGTCGTGGGCTCTCGACTTCGAATCGCAGGGAGTACCTTTTCAGGCATCGACGAGGAAGCGTTCCAGTCCCTGCTCGACCAGGTGCGCGAGCTCCACCGGCTCGCCGACGACATCACGCTCGAGAGCAACCGGCTGCACGCGAACGTTCGCGCTCGCCTCAGCTGGGACCGGGACGCGCCGCCGCTCCCGCCCGAGCAGCGGAAGATCGCCGACGAGGCCGTCGACGCGCTCTCCACGCCGAGGCTGTCGTCCGGGCAGTCGCGGCTGCTCCAGCGAGCGTTCTTCGGCAGGTAGGACCGTCGGCCCGGAGCCGCCCGGCTCAGTACCGTCGCGACCCCGCGATCAGCCGCACCGCCCGCTCGACCACGTTCAGGCAAAGCACTGCGAGCCAGATCACGGAGAGCGAGACGACGGCGAACACACCCGCCGTCAGGGGGAACGACTCGCGATCGCCCCACTCGACGAACCAGCCCCAGCCGGCCCACACGAGACCGACGACGAGGACGACGGCCGTCAGGAGCAGCCCGAAGCGAACGACCATGCAACGAGGGTACAGCGACTCCGGCGAAGTGACTAGATCACGTCGAGGGAGACCGCGATCGCGGCGGCCTCCGGCCCGGTCAACCCCAGGCATCCTCCGCAGCACGCAGTGCTGACCCGGTGTGAGCGGCTCGCCCTCGTATCGGAGCTCGCGCAGCTCACGCGGCAGCGTAGGCATCGGTCGTGCGGTCGAGGAGCGGCAGCAGGACGCGGTCGCACCACTCCTCGCCCAGGCCGCGCCGGTCGGCATAGCGTCGTCGCCGGTAGGCCACCCGCAGCGCGTCCGGGCGTGGAGTCGAGCAGCGCGGGTTCGTCAGTCGCGCGAGCGTCGACATGAGCCTCGTCAGCTCGTGATCGGGCATGTCCCCTCTCCTCTCACTTCGCCTGCCCTGCGAAGCGCGCGAGGATACACCCCAGCGACTTGAGTCCGTCCGACTCGAGATCTGCGGATCGTGGAGACTCCAGGAGCCCAGGGCGTCCTCGCTTTCGACTACCCTGCCCCTTCGATCGGGCGCGGCGGACTCCCCTGAGGCGTGCTCGGCTTGCCGACTCGCCCCTTCCCCCCGTCGCGCCCGATCGAAATACCGCAGGCACGTCGAACGCTAGCCGGGCCCCACCTGACCATGAAGCGAGACCACGCCCCCCGAACGGGCGGAATCGCGCCCGTGGTCGAGTGGACTCAGGAAGCCGTGACCGTGCGGAGGCCGGCAGCTGCGCCGCGCGCGACGAAGCCCCCGAACGCGAGCACGAGGATCGCGAAGACGATCAGGCCGAGATAGATGCGCTTCCTCATGGAGGTAGACGCTAGGTCACCCGGGCCGCGCGGTCGTCGGCCGGGAGGTCGATCTCGCCTCCTCCGCGAGGACGATTTCCGTCAGGCGGTGACCGGCTGCTCCAGCTCCGCGCTCCACTCGCCGGCCGCCGCGAGCGCGTTCATGCGCGCACGGTGGACGTAGGCCGCCTGTGCCGTCTCGGCGTGAGCCGCGTCACCTGCCCACGCAGAGAGCGCGGAAGCCTGCAGGGCACGGCCGTAGGAGAACGAGAGCGCCCACGGCCCTGCGACCTGGTTGATCGCGTTCAGGTTCCCGGTCGCCTCGATCTCCGACTGGCCGCCGGAGAGGAAGACGATGCCGGGCACCGCCGCGGGCACGTGTACGAGGAAGCAGCGGATCGTTTGCTCGGCGATCTCCGCCGAGCCCGCCTGGGTCGGGCATCCCTTGCCGGAGATGACCATGTTCGGCTTGAGGAGCGTGCCCTCCAAGTCGACCCCCTGGACGATCAGCTCGTGGAACGTCCACTTCAGCGTGCGGGACGTGACCTCGTAGCAGCGCTCGATCGTGTTGTCGGCGTCCATCAGGACCTCGGGCTCGACGATGGGGACGATGCCCGCCTCCTGGCAGAGCGCCGCGTACCGGGCCAGCGCGTGCGCGTTCGCGCGGATGCAGGCGACCGACGGGATCCCCTCGCCGATCGTGATCACGGCGCGCCACTTCGCGAAGCGCGCGCCGAGCCCGCGATAATCCTCGAGCCGTGCGCGGAGCCCGTCGAGGCCCTCCGTGATCTTCTCGCCCGGGAAGCCGGCGAGGTCGTGCGCGCCCGTGTCCACCTTGATCCCCGGAACGACGCCCTTCGAGGCGAGCACGTCCGGGAAGGGCGTGCCGTCGTCGGCCGCCTGACGGATCGTCTCGTCGTACAGGATGACGCCGCCGATCGAGTCCTCCATCCCCGGCGCCGTGAAGAGGAGCTGCCGGTAGAAGCGCCGGCTCTCCTCGGTCGACTCGACCCCGATCGAGTCGAAGCGCTTCTTGATCGTCCCCGTGCTCTCGTCCGCCGCGAGGATCCCCTTGTGGTCGGCGACGATCGCGCGAGCGGTGTCGTGCAGCTCGTGGCCCGCCATCAGCGCGCTCCTTTCATCAGGCTCTGGATCTTGGTCAGTGGGTGCGTGGCGACGATCCTCCGGACGGTTCCCGAGCGAGAGCGCATCACGATCGACTCCGTCTCCACGTGATCACCGACGACGCGTACGCCGCGGAGCAGCGCGCCGCCCGTCACGCCGGTCGCGGCGACGAAGACGTCGTCGCCCCGTACGAGGTCGTCGGCCGTCAGCACGTGGCCGAGGTCGAAGCCGGCGTCGAGCAGCCGCTTGCGCTCGTCGTCGTTCCGCGGCCACAGCTTCCCCTGCATCGCGCCGCCCAGGCACTTGATCGCGGCCGCGGAGATGACTCCCTCGGGCGTCCCGCCGATCCCCATGAGCAGGTCGACGCCCGTTCCCGGCTGCGCGGCGGCGATCGCAGGAGCGACGTCGCCGTCACGAATCAGGTTCACGCGCGCGCCGGCCTCCCGCAGCTCGGCGATGAGGTCGTCGTGTCGGTCGCGCTCGAGCACGACGACGGTGAGGTCGTTCACGTCGACGTGCTTCGCCTCGGCGACGCGCTCCAGGTTCTCGGTGGCCGAAGCGTCGATGTCGATGGCGCCGGCCGCCTCGGGCCCGACCGCGATCTTGTCCATGTACAGGGCCGCGCCGGGGAAGAACAGCGTTCCCCGCTCGGCGACGGCGATCACGGAGATCGCGTTCGGCATCCCGAGCGCCGTCAGCCGCGTGCCCTCGAGGGGGTCGACGGCGACGTCGACCTCGGGCCCGCTCCCGTCCCCGACCGCCTCGCCGTTGAAGAGCATCGGCGCCTCGTCCTTCTCGCCCTCGCCGATGACGACGACGCCGCGCATCGAGACCGTGTCGAGCATGAGCCGCATCGCGTCGACCGCGGCCTGGTCCGCCGCGATCTTGTCACCGCGGCCGATCCACCGCGACGCGAACGTCGCGGCGGACTCCGTGACGCGGACGAGCTCGAGCGCGAGGTTACGGTCCGGAGGGATCGCGCTCATGCCACCAATGCTAACGCCGAGCGCGCGGGCTACATGCGGTCGGGCGCCGCGACCCCCACGAGCTCGAGGCACCGGGCCACGACGACCTGCGTGGCCGCGCAGAGGGCGAGGCGGAAGGCCTGCTGCTCGGACTCGAGCACGCGGTGGTGGTGGTAGAAGCGGTGGAAATCGTCAGCAACCCGGATCGCGTACGTCGGGATCGCGTGCGGCGCGCGCCGCTCGGCGGACTCCGCTGCGATCTGGGGGAGCTCGAGGAGGCGCTTCACGAGCTCGCGCTCCTCCGGGACGAGCGGCCCGACCGGCTCCGGGCTCGACGTCACGTCGGCTGCGTTCCGCAGGATCCCCGCGATCCGGGCGTGTGCGTACTGGACGTAGTACACGGGGTTCTTCTGCGTCTGCTGCTTCGCGAGGTCGACGTCGAGCTCGATCGTCTGGTCGTGCCCGCGCGCGACGAGGTACCAGCGGGCGGCATCCACGCCGATCGCAGCCACGAGCTCGTCGAGGAAGACGACGTCGCCGCGCCGCTTCGACATCTTCTTGGCCGCGCCACCCTCGAGGAGGTGGACGAGCTGGTAGACGAGCACCTCCACCGACTCGCGCGGGTGACCGAGCATCTCCGCCAACGCCTGCAGACGCGCGACGTATCCGTGATGATCCGCGCCGAGGACGTACACGAGCCGGTCGAGGCCGCGCGCGAACTTCCTGCGGATGTACGCCGCATCGGCCGCGAAGTACGTCGGTGTCCCGTCGGAGCGCGCGAGCACGCGGTCCTTGTCGTCGCCGAACGCGCTCGTGCGCGCCCACAGCGCGCCGTCCTCCTCGAAGGTGTCGAGGAGCGCGATCGCCTCGGGGATCTCAGCCTCCACCTCGCTCTGCCGCTCCCACGAGTCGAAGTGGATCCGGAACCGCTCGAGGGTCGTCTCGATCCGCTCGAGCATCGCCGGGACGGGGTCGCCGGGCAGGTCGGCCAGATCGGCGAGGTACTCGCCGTGGTAGCCGTCCTCCGGAGGCTCCTCGCCGCGCCGCACCGCCTCGACGGAGGCGCGGAAGCGTTCCATCTGCGCGCCGGCGTCGTTGTAGTAGTACTCGCGCTCGACCGCGTGCCCCGCGAAGGCGAGGAGGCGCGCGACGGAGTCGCCGTAGGCACCGTTCCGCGCGGCGGCGACGGTGACCGGCCCCGTGGGGTTGGCGGAGACCATCTCCACCTGGATCCGCTCGGGGTCGACCGCGGACCCGCCACCATAGGACGCGCCCGCGTCGAGGATCTCTCCGACCGCCGCCGCGAGCCAATCGTCCGGCAGCCAGAGGTTGACGAAGCCCGGCCCGGCGGGCTCGGCCCGCTCCACGAGCCGCTCGTCGACCGCCTGCCGGGCGATATCGGCGGCCAGGTCCCGCGGGGCTCGCTTCCTCGCCGGCGCGAGCCGGAGCGCGATGTTCGTCGCATAGTCGCCGTGGTCGGAGTCGCCCGGCCGCTCGAGCTCCACCGGCCCGCCCGCGATCGCCGCGAGCGAGTCGCGAAGGCGCGTCAGGGCGAGCGTCGCGGCCACGCCTCCATCCTAGGCGGGCCGGCAGCGGCGCCAGACCGGCGGCGCTACCGCGACTGTCGGCCGGCAGACGGTGCGGAGCTGATCGGCACGACGACGCCGTCGCGCTGGAGCGCGGCCTGGACTTCCTCGCGCGCCTTGTAGATCCGCCACTTGACGGTCGCCAGGGTGATCTCGAGCGTCTCGGCGATCTCGGCGTAGGAGAGCCCGACGACGTCGCGCAGCAAGAGCGCCATTTTCAGGTCGGGGTTCAGCTGCTCGACCGCACGCCACACCGCGTCGATGGTCTCGGCGCGCTCGGCCGGTGCGTCGACGACCTCGAGCGGCGGGATGTCCTCCAGCGCGGCCACGGAGCGCGGCCGGCGCTCGAGGGCGCGGAGCTCGTCGAGGACTCGGTTCTTCGTGACCTGGAAGAGCCAGGTCGTGAAGCGCGAGCGCAGCGAGAACCCGGGAAGCCCCTGGTAGACGCGGAGGAACACCTCCTGCGTCAGGTCCTCGGAGAGCGAGCGGTCGCCCGTGAGCCGCAGCACGTAGTTGAACACCGGCTGCTCGTACGTCCGGACGAGGATCGAGAAGGCACGCTCGTCTCCGCGTTGGGCTTTGCGGAGGACTCCCAGGTCCGGCTGTGGCAGTGCCATGAGCGGGCGGAGTATAGAACGAGTTTCGTAAGGGGGGTGTTCGGGGGTCTTTACGCGGGTGTTGTGAGGGTCGTCCCGCTCATCTCGGCCGGGATCGGAAGCCCGAGCAACGTGAGGATGGTGGGCGCCAGGTCGGACAGCTCCCCTTCTTCCCGCAGCGCGACCGCCGGATCCGTGACCACGAGCGGCACCGGGTTCGACGTGTGCGCCGTGTGCGGGCTGACCCCGTCGGGCTCGAGCATCACCTCGGCGTTCCCGTGGTCCGCGGTCACCAAACACACGCCACCCGCCCGCTCGACGCAGTCGAGCACCCGGCCGAGGCAGCGGTCAGCGACCTCGACCGCGGCCCGCACGGCAGGGATCGACCCGGTGTGCCCCACCATGTCCGGGTTCGCGAAGTTCACGATGGCGAAGCGGTAGCCGTTCCCGACCTCGCCGCAGAAGCGGGCGGCCAGCTCGACCGCCGACATCTCCGGCTTCAGGTCGTAGCTCGCGACGTCGCGCGGCGACGGCACGAGGATCCGCATCTCCCCCTCCCACTCCTTCTCCTCGCCGCCGTTCAGGAAGTACGTGACGTGCGCGTACTTCTCCGTCTCCGCGGCGTGGAGCTGGCGCTGCGCCGGCGCCGGCGAGCGCCTCGGCGAGCGTGTTCGGCACCACCTGCTCCTCGAACGCGACGGGGAACGGGAACTCCTCGCGGTAGTGCGTCATGGTCGTGAGGTCGATGCCGGCCTCGAGGAGCCGCTGGCTCAGCTGGCGTGCGCGATCGGGGCGGAAGTTGAAGAAGATCGCCGCGTCACGGGCGGGGTCGAGGCGCGGCCTCCCCGCGATCGCGACCGGCTCGAGGAACTCGTCCGTGACCCCGCGCTCGTAGCTCGCAGCGACGGCCGCGACGGGGCCGTCGGCGACCTCGTCTCCACCCTCGAGGATCGCGCGGAGCGCGCGGTCGGTCCGCTCCCAGCGCTGGTCGCGGTCCATCGCGTAGTAGCGCCCGCGCCACGGTGGCGATCCGCTCGGGCGGAAGCTCCGCGAGGTCGCTCACGGCCGACCGCGGCGACACGTCCCTCCCGTCGGTGAAAGCGTGGATCCACGTCCGGTCGGCCATCCCCTCGCGGTCCGCGAGCTCGAGCAGCGCCCGCAGATGCTCGACGTGCGAGTGGACGCCGCCGTAGGAGACGAGCCCGAGGAGGTGGACGTCCCCGCCCCGCTCCCGCGCACGCGCGAACGCGCCGGTGAGCGCGTCGTTCTCGAAGAACGAGCCGTCCGCGGATCGCGCGGTTGACGCGCATGAGGTCCTGGAAGAGGACGCGGCCGGAGCCGATCGTCAGGTGCCCGACCTCGGAGTTGCCCATCTGCCCGGGAGGCAGCCCGACCGCCTCTCCCGAAGCCTTCAGGGTCGTGTGCGGGAACCGCTGCGAGAAGCGAGTCGAAGACCGGCGTGTCGGCGAGCTCGACCGCGTTCCCCGGCCCCGGGGGCGCGAGCCCCCAGCCGTCCAGGATGACGAGCGCGACGAGGTGCTTCACGAAGCGGCCTCCGCGCCGGCGAGGCAGATGGCCTCGAACGACGGGAGGTCGAGCGACGCGCCCCCCACGAGCGCGCCGTCCACGTCCGGCTGGGAGAGGAGAGCGGCGGCGTTGTCGGGCTTCACCGAGCCGCCGTAGAGCACGGCCGTGGGATGCAGCGACTTGACGAACGCGTGGGCCTCCTGCGCCGTCTCCGCGGTGGCGGTCCGGCCCGTGCCGATCGCCCAGACGGGCTCGTAGGCGATCACGAGCCGCTCGTGGCGCGGGAGCACGGCGACCTGGCGCTCGAGGACCTCCTCGGTGCGCTCCTCCTCCCGCTCCGCCTCGGTCTCCCCCACGCACGCGATCACCGCGAGACCGGCCTCGAGAGCCGCCTCGGCCCGCAGGCGCACCGTCTCGTCCGTCTCGCCGAACAGCTGCCGCCGCTCGGAGTGGCCGACGAGCGCACCCGCGACGCCGAGCTCGAGCAGCATCGGCGCGGACACCTCGCCCGTGAACGCGCCCTCGACCTCCCAGTGCACGTTCTGCGCGTACACCTGCGCACGGGTCTCGGCGCCGAGCCCTCGATCGTGGCCTCGAGCGCGACGTACGGCGGGCAGACGACGACGTCGATGCCCGGCAGGCGCTCGGGCAGCCGCCGGATCTGCGCTGCGAACTCGCGCGCCTGGTGCGCGCCCTTGTACATCTTCCAGTTGCCCGCGATCAGCATGCGCGGCGATCTTAGCCCTCGTTTCTTGTTCGCAGACCGGGGATCCGCGAGTGCGGATCCCCGGTCGCGGAAGATCCCTGAAGGCGTCCGCTTCGCGGCCGCGGCGTCGCCTGTTCACTCGTCGTTGGCTAGCCTCCGTTCCGGTGACCTCTGCAGGCGAGGCGATGCCGAACTGGGAACGCCGCTTCCGCGCGCCGCTGACGTTCCTCCCGTCGTGGTCGCCGGCCGCGCCCGACCTCGTCGTCTACGCGTCCAACGAGTCGGGCATCTGGCAGCTGCACGCGCGTGACCTTGCGACCGACGCCCATCGCCGCGTCACCGACCACCCGGTCGGCGTCCTCGACGGGACGACGACGCTCGACGGCGAGGGCATCCTCTGGTTCCAGGACGAGACGGGGGACGAGTCGGGGCAATGGCTCGTGCAGCCGTTCCACGGCGGCGAGACGCGCCCCTTCCTGGACGGGGTGCCCCACGGATGGACCGACGGGCTCGCGCAGGCTCCCGGGATCGTCGTTGCCGCGATCAGCGACCGGGACGGCTTCGCCGTGTACGTGTCGCTCGACGGTGCACGCGCGCGCGTGGTGCACCGCTCGTCGGAGTCGGTGCAGCTCGGGAGCGCGGAGTCGGGCGGGTTCCTGCGCGGCGCGCTCTCGGCCGACGGCTCGCTCCTCTGCCTCCAGCACGCCGAGCACGGAGACCTCATCCATCCCGCGCTCCGCGTGATCGACCCGCGCACCGGCGCGACCGTCGGCGAGCAGCTCGACGAGGGCATGTCGCTCGCCGCCAAGTGCTGGTCTCCCGCGCCTGGAGACCAGCGGCTCGCGATCGAGCACGAGCGGGACGGGGACGAGCGGCCCGGCGCTCTGGGACGCTCGCCACCGGCGAGCGCCACGACCTGTCTGCTCGACCTCGAGGGAGGCGTCTTCGTGGAGGACTGGTGGCCCGACGCCTCGGCGCTCCTCCTCAAGCACCGGTTCGAGGGTCGCGACCAGCTCTACCGCTACGACCTCGCTTCCGGCTCGCTCGACGCGCTCGACAACGAGCCCGGGTTCGTATGGAGCGCGCGCGTCCGGCCGGACGGCCACGTCTGGTTCCTCCACGAGCAGGGTCACCGCCAGCGTCTCGTGCTCGACGACGTCGCCGCCGAGCCGATCACCGTCGAGGGCGAGCGCGCGCCGTCCTCCCGGCCGTACGAGTCGTGGCACTTCGAGAACCCGCACGGCCAGCGCGTGCACGGCTTCTACGTGACGCCCGGACGACTCCGGTGGCCCGTTCCCGGTGATGATGTTCGTCCACGGCGGGCCGACGTGGCTCGACTTCGACCGCTGGCAGCCCGAGGTACAGGCCTACGTGGACGCGGGCTTCGTCGTGGGGATGGTCAACTACCGCGGCTCGATCGGCTACGGGCGAGAGTGGCGCGACACGCTCGTCGGAAACATCGGCGGGCCGGAGCTCGAGGACGTGAACGCAGGGCTGCAGGATCTCGTCGCGCGCGGCCTGGCCGACCCCGAGCGTGCGGTGATCGCCGGCTACTCCTGGGGCGGGTACGTCACGCTCCTCGAGCTGGGCAAGCATCCCGACCTCTGGCTGTGCGGGATCGCAGGCGTGCCCGTCGGCGACTACGAGGACGGGTACGAGGAGCTCTCACCCCTCCTCCAGGCGTACGACCGCGCGCTCCTCGGCGGGCACGAGCCGAAGGACCTCCCGGAGCTCATGCGCGACCGCAATGCGATCAACTTCGCGGACGACGTGCGCGCGCCCGTGATGTTCCTGATCGGGCGGAACGACAGCCGCTGCCCCTACCGACAGGCGATGCGGTACGTGGAGAAGCTGGCTGCCCGGAGCCACCCGCACGAGGTCTACGTCTACGAGACCGGCCACGGCTCCTTCGACGTCGACGAGCGCGTGCGTCAGGTGTCGACGAACCTCGCCTTTCTCGCCCGGCACGTCCCCGGCCTGGCTGGGACCCGACGTGACGCGAGCGCAGCTGCCGCGAAGGCGCCGCTGTCAGGCGTGTTCGCGCGACCGGATTCGTGCGAGCAAGTCCGGTCTTGCGCACTACTGAGGGATCGCGGCCACGCCGGGGAGCTCCCTGCCCTCGAGCAGCTCGAGGGAGGCTCCGCCGCCGGTCGAGACCCACGAGATCTGCTCCGCGAGCCCGAGCTCCTGGATCGCGCGCACCGAGTCGCCGCCGCCGACGACGCTGTAGGCATCCGCGTCCGCGACGGCCTGGGCGACCGCCTTCGTCCCCTCCGCGAAGCGCGGCCACTCGAAGACGCCCATCGGGCCGTTCCAGAACACCGTCCTCGCGCCGCGGATCAGCTCCGCGAAGCGCTCGCGCGTCTCCGGCCCGATGTCGAGGCCCAGCCAGCCGTCGGGAAGGTCGTCGTACGGCGCGACCCGAGCCTCCGCGTCCTTCTCGAACGCGGCCGCGGCGACGACGTCCGTGGGCAGCTCCGCGTCGTACGGAGCGGGCTCCCGTCGCGCAGCTCCTCGGCCATCTTGCCGCCGACCAGCACGGTGTCCGCCCGGCCACCGAGGTGCTCGAGGACGCCGAGCTTGTCCTCGACCTTCGCCCCGCCCGCGACGAGGACGAACGGACGCTCGACGTCGCCGAGCAGTCGACCGAGCATCTCGAGCTCCTGCTCGAGCAGGAGGCCGGCGTACGCAGGGAGGAGCTCGGCGACGCCCACCGTGGACGCGTGCGCACGGTGGGCCGACCCGAAGGCGTCGTCGACGTAGAGGTCCATGCCCGCCGCGAGTCGCTTCGCCGACTCGGGATCGTTCTTCGTCTCGCCGGGGTCGAAGCGGGTGTTCTCGAGGACGCGGAGCCGCTCGTCGGGGAGGAGCTCGGCGAGCCTGGCTGCGACGGGCGCTATCGCGAAAGCAGGATCCGGCCCTTTCGGACGGCCGAGATGGGAGCAGACGGCGACGCCTGCGGCTCCCTTGTCGAGGAGATAGCGCAGCGTCGGCAGCGAGGCCCGGATCCGCATGTCGTCGGCGACGCGCCCGTCCTCGAGCGGGACGTTGAGGTCTGCGCGGACGAGGACGTGCTTGCCGGCGACGTCCGCCTCTCGTACCGAGCGAGGCTTCCTCACTCGTCCGTCGGAAGGGTCTGGAAGAACTCGAACAGGTTCCCGTCGGGATCGCGCAGGTAGGCGACGCGTCCGCCCCACTCCGGCTGGTCGACGGGGCCCTGGACGACCGCCTGGCCGAGTCGCGCCACCGCGGCGTCGACGTCGTCCACCTCGAGCACGACGAGCGCGGAGTCGCCGGCCGCGCGGAGCCCGACCACCGCGTCCTGCCCTGCCCGACGGAAGAGGGCGATCGTGCCGTCGCCCGCGGCGAAGCTCGCGTAGTCCTCATCCTCGGCGCCGGAGCTGCACTCGAGCCCGAGGGCGTCGCGCAGGAACCGGAAGCAGCCCGGAAAGTCGTCGACGAGCAGCCTGACCTGGGAGAGCCTCACGGCAGCAGCTTCGGGATCAGGTCGACGAGGCGGCACGAGTAGCCCCACTCGTTGTCGTACCAGCCGAAGACCTTGACCGTGCTCCCGTGCGCCATCGTCAGCGGGCTGTCGAAGATGCACGAGTACGGGTTGCCGTTGATGTCGGTCGAGACGATCGGGTCCTCCGAGTACTGGAGCAGCCCTGCGAGCGACCCGGCGGCGGCCTCCTTGTAGGCCGCGTTCACCTCGTCCGCCGTCGTCTCGCGTCCGAGCTGGACGACGAGGTCGGTCAGCGAACCCGTCGCCACGGGCGCGCGCACGGCGATGCCGTCCACCTTCCCCTTCAGATCGGGGAGCACGAGGCCGATCGCCTTCGCGGCCCCGGTCGAGGTCGGGATGAGGTTGATCGCGGCAGCCCGCGCGCGGCGCAGGTCCTTGTGCGGGAAGTCGAGGATCACCTGGTCGTTCGTGTACGCGTGGATCGTCGTCATGAAGCCGCTCTGGATTTCGGCGAGCTCGTGGAGCACCTTCGCGAGCGGCGCGACGCAGTTCGTCGTACAGGAGGCGTTCGAGACGATGTGGTGCGCGTCCGGGTCGTAGGCGTCGTCGTTGACGCCGAGCACGATCGTGATGTCGGGATCCGTGGCCGGGGCCGAGATCACGACCTTCTTCGCGCCGGCGTCGAGATGCTTCTGCGCACCGGGCCGGTCGGTGAAGATCCCGGTCGACTCGACGACCACGTCGACGCCGAGATCGCCCCAGGGGAGCGCCGCCGGGTCGCGCTCCGAGAGCATCTTCACCTCCTCGCCGCCGGCGTGGAGCACGCCGTCGCCGAGCTTCACGTCGCCCTCGAACGGGCCGAGGTTCGAGTCGTACTTCAGCAGGTGCGCCATCGTCTTGGCGTCGCCGAGGTCGTTCAACGCGACGATCTCGATGTCGGCGCCGAGCGCCTGTTGTGCCCGGAAGAAATTGCGCCCGATGCGGCCGAAGCCGTTGATCCCTACCCGGATGCCCATGCTCTCACTCCTCGTCCCGTCGTTGCCCGAATCTGGAACGAGTCTAGCCCCGGGGTCCGTGCGCTGACCCGAGAGCGCACTGTGGGCCGGGGGAGGGGCTCCGAGGACGACCCCCTCCCCCCGTTGCCGCGCACCGTTTCCACGGCAGATGGGGTCTGGATCCACCGCAGCGGGGGCGCGAGCCCACGTAACGCGTGAGTATCACGGATCGTGCCGCTCGGAACAATGCCCCCGCGACCATGCGGCGTGGCACCCCGGGGACGCGCGCTCACGTGCCGGCCAGCTCCCGCAGCCGGCGGAGCCTCCGCTGCATCGCCGCCTTGCTCGCGCGGGGGTCCGCCCGCCCCGCGAGCTCGCGCAGCGACTCGCCGGGGTACCGGATCCGGAGCTCCGCCGCCTCCCGCAGTGGAGTCGGCAAGCGCTCGAGCGTACCGTCCGCACGAAGTCGCTCGACCGCCTCGAGCTGCAGCCTCGCAGCCCGGCTCGTCCGCACGAGGTTCGCGTGGTCGGCGTTCGCGAGCCGGTTCGCCCGTTCGCGCGTCGCGGCGAGAACCGCCCGCTCCTCCAGCGCGAGGACGGCCTCGGCGGCGCCCGCCACGGCGAGCAGCGACTCGATCGCGTCCCACTCCTTCGCGTAGGCGACGGCATGGGAACCTCGATCCAGCGTCGCGAGAGCAAACCCTGACCTCGCGGCGACCTCGCCGAGCAGGAGCGCCGCCTCGTGCGTGGCCGTCCTCAGCTCGAGGTGCGCCGAACGTTGTACCGAGATCGAGCCGCCCCCGAGGAAGGCTCCTCGGAGGTACGCCGCTCTGCAGCACGCCCGGGCGACCACCCGGCGCGGCGGCCTCTCGAGCGGGGCATGACGGCGATCGAGCACGCCTGCCGCGACGAGCACCTCGAGCGCGCCGCTCCCGCCCTCCACGTGGAGCTGGTACCTGGTGGAGCGGTCGAACGCGCGCCGGCGGTAGGTGCGGATCTCGGACCGGATTCCCTCGTCCCGCAGGAGCGCGAAGGCGCGCCGGGCGGCCGCTCCGCTGCCGAAGTCGAGATGGAGCGCCCACTCGCCGCGGCCGCGGAGATGGAGGCTCCCGGCGGAGTGAAAGAGGGCCGAGAGCTCCGCGAGCCGATCGCAGCGCCGCTGCGGAACGATCAGGGCGAGCTCCTCCCGCACGTCCTCGGAGGCGATCACACGACGACGCCCTCGAGCGCCAGGAGGCGTCGCTTGACGGCTGCGCCCGCGCTGCCGTAGCCGCCGATGCCGTCGGCAGCGACGACGCGGTGGCAGGGGATCAGCAGGGCGAAGCGGTTGCGAGCGCAGAACGAGCCGACGGCACGCTGCGCGCCCGGGTAGCCGGCGAGCGCCGCGAGCTCCCCGTAGCTGACGACCTCGCCGCGGGGGACGGCGCGCAGGCAGGCGGCGACCTCGCGTTGGAACGGCGTGCACCAGTCGAGGTCGAGCGGGACGTCGCCGAAGGCGACCGGCGTTCCGGCGAGGAAGGCCGCGAAGCGCTCCACGAGTTCACCGGGATCGAGGTGGGACTCCGGATCTGGCGCGTGCGCATTCGGCGCCAAAGCGCGGCCCACGCGTGAGGAGGTCGCGGGTACGGTGCCTGATGGGGGGCTCGCCGCCCCCTCGTGGGGAGCTGCGCCAAAGGCCGCGCTGGCGACTCCGGAGACGGCCGAGGCGGCGACCGCGACGGGGCCGCCCACGAGCTCAGCAGCATCATCCGGCTCGCCCTCCGAGAACACGAGCTCGTGGTCGACGACCGCATCCCTCGTGGTCCAGAGCTCGCCGACTCCCCAGCCGGGCACCTCGTAGCGCGTCACCGTCGCCCGCACGCCCCTCGACTCTAGCCCTCGCTCCCGGCGCGAGCCGGGCCACAACTAGAATCGCGGCCGTGAGCGCTCCCGGCATCTTCACCCCGCCGACGCCGGTCAACGAGCCGGTGAAGGGGTACGAGCCCGGTTCGTCCGAGCGCGCGGAGCTCCGGGCGCGTCTTCGGGAGATGGAGGGCGAGCGAGTCCGGCTCCCTCTCGTCATCGGGGGCGAGGACGTGTTCACCGACGAGACGTTCGAGGCCGTCATGCCGCACCGCAAGAGCCACGTGCTCGCGGACGTCGCGAAGGGCGAGCCCAAGCACGTGGAGCAGGCGATCGCGGCGGCCCGCGCGGCGCACGACGACTGGTCACGCACGCCGTGGCACGAGCGCGCCGCGGTGTTCCTCCGGGCGTCCGAGCTCCTCGCGGGCCCGTGGCGGCAGACGCTGAACGCCGCGACGATGCTCAACCAGTCGAAGACCGCGCACCAGGCAGAGATCGACGCCGCTTGCGAGCTCATCGACTTCTGGCGCTTCAACGTCGAGTTCCTCGCGCGGATCTACTCGGAGCAGCCCTACTCCCCCACCGGGACCTGGAACCGCATGGAGTACCGGCCGCTGGAGGGCTTCGTCTTCGCGGTCAGCCCGTTCAACTTCACGTCCATCGGCGGGAACCTCTCGACCTCGCCCGCGCTCATGGGCAACACCGTCGTCTGGAAGCCGGCCTCGACCGCCGCGCTCGCCGCGCACCACCTCATGCGGCTCTTCCAGGCCGCCGGCCTGCCGGACGGCGTCATCAACCTCGTCTACGGGTCGGGAGCGACGATCGGCGACGCCGCGCTCGCGAGCCCCGAGCTCGCGGGCATCCACTTCACCGGCTCGACGGGCGTGTTCCACGGGATGTGGAAGACCGTCGGGACGAGCATCGACTCGTATCGCAACTACCCGCGCATCGTCGGGGAGACGGGAGGGAAGGACTTCATCCTGGCCCACCCCTCCGCCGAGGCCGACGCGGTCGCGACTGCGGTCGTCCGCGGGTCCTTCGAGTACCAGGGCCAGAAGTGCTCGGCCGCCTCGCGCCTGTACGTCCCGTCGAACCTCTGGCCCGAGATCCGCGAGCGCCTGGTGGACGACGTCGGGTCGATCCGGATGGGCGACGTCGCCGACTTCGAGAACTTCATGGGCGCGGTCATCGACTCGAGCGCGTTCGCGACGCACCGCGACGCGATCGCGGAGGCGCGCGCGGCGGGCGCGGAGATCCTCACCGGCGGCTCGACCGACGACTCCGAGGGGTACTTCGTCGAGCCGACCGTGATCGCCACCGACGACAGCGGCTTCAGGCTCCTCCGCGACGAGCTGTTCGGGCCGATCCTGACGACGTACGTCTACGACGAGAAGCGGTGGGACGACACGCTGCGCCTCGTCGACGAGACGGCGCCGTACGGGCTCACCGGCGCCGTGTTCTCGACGGAGCGCGCGGCCATCGACGAGGCACAGGACGCGCTCCGCTACACGGCGGGCAACTTCTACGTCAACGACAAGCCCACGGGAGCGGTCGTCGGCCAGCAGCCGTTCGGCGGGGCCCGCGCGAGCGGGACGAACGACAAGGCCGGCTCGATGTGGAACCTGATTCGCTGGGTGTCGCCGCGGACGATCAAGGAGACGTTCGTCCCCGCCACCGACTACCGGTACTCGTTCCTCGGCCCCGACGGCGACGGGGCGAAGTAGCCGGGCGGGCTGCGATGCGCGGCCCCGGCTCCTGCGGCCGCGAAGCGGCGGGCCGGCAACGCCCACGGCGGCAGCGACCCGCGCGGACGACCCGGCACGCAGCTGCTAGACGGACGCCATGACCCGGGTCCTCGACGGAGTCGACGCCTTCCTCGACCAGCTCGGGTCGGTGGACGTCGTGCCGCTCCTCATCGCCGTCTGCTGCCACCTGGTGAAGATGGCCTGCACCAGCCGTGCGTGGCGGAACGTGCTCGCCGCCGCGTATCCGGAGGCCGGCGTCAGGTGGAGCTCGATCTACGCCGCCTACCTCGCCGGCGTGGGGATCAACGCGATCATCCCCGCCCGCGCGGGCGACGCGGCACGGATCTACCTGGCCCACCGCGCGGTGCGGGACAGCACGTACACGACGGTGATCTCGAGCACGCTCGTGCTCTCGATCTTCGACATGACCGCGGCCCTGGCGCTCTTCACCTGGGCACTCGGGATCGGGGCCCTCCCCGGCCTCGACGTCCTGCCGAGCCTCGAGAGCTTCGACTTCGCGTTCCTCCTCGACCGGCCCCTCGTCTTCGTGCTCACGGTCGCGGGCATCCTGATCGGCGCCGGTCTCGTCGGGATCTGGATCCACGGCCACGTCCTCGACTTCCGGGAGCGCGTGCGGCAGGCGTTCGCCGTCATGAGCCCGCCCACGCGCTACCTGCGCACGGTGGCCGCCTGGCAGGCGGCCGACTGGATCCTCCGCCTAACCACGATCTGGTTCCTGCTCGACGCGTTCGACATCCCGCAGTCGCTGCACAACGCGACGCTCGTACAGGTGTCCCAGAGCACCGCGAGCCTCCTCCCCATCACGCCCGGCGGGCTGGGCACCGAGCAGGCGTTCCTGCTCTACGTGCTGAACGGCGTCGCGCCGGCGGCCGTGCTGCTCGCGTTCAGCGTCGGAGCGCGGCTGACGATCACGACGGTGAACGTCGTCGCGGGGTTCACGGCGATCGGGCTCACGATGCGCACGCTCCGCTTCCGCAAGGCCATGCGCGAGGCCGGCGACACCCCGAGCTCCTAGGAAGGGCCGGCCTTGTGGAGCTGCTGATAGAGCGTGCGAGCGGTCTTCTGCGGTAACCCGGGAACGCCCTCGAGCTCCTCCTGCGAGGCCTCGAGGAAGCGCTCGACCGAGCCGAAGTGGCGGAGGATCGCCCGCCGCCGCACGGGCCCGACGCCGTCGAGGGTCTCGAAGATCGTCTCCATCGCCTTCGTCCCGCGCCGCCGGCGGTGGTAGCGGAGCGCGACCCGGTGCGCCTCGTCGCGCGCACGCTGGAGGAGCTGGAGCGCGGGACCCGTCCGGTCGAGCCGGACCGCCGCCGGCGACCCCGGGACGAACACCTCCTCCTCCCGCTTCGCGAGCGCGATCACGGCGACCCGCGGGAGGTCGAGCTCCTCCATCGCGGCGAGCGCCGCCGCCAGCTGCCCCCGCCCCCCGTCGACGACGACGAGGTTCGGGATCCTGGAGAAGCTCTCGTCCGGCTCTCCTTCCCGGGCGCGCGCGAACCGCCGGGCGATCACCTCGCGCATCGCGCCGACGTCGTCCGGCCCACCCTGGATGCCCCGGATGGCGAAGGTGCGGTAGTGGGCGTTCTTCGGCCGCCCGTCGACGAAGACGACCATCGACGCGACGATCGACTCGCCCTGGATGTTGGACACGTCGAAGCACTCGATGCGCACGGGGAGGCTCTCGAGGTTGAGGCACTCGCGGAGGTCCTCGAGCGCGGCGACGCGGCGCAGGCGCTGCTCCTCCCGGCGCGCGGTGTCGGACTCCAGCGCCAGGCGGGCGTTCTCGGCAGCGAGCTCCACGAGCCGCCGCTTCTCGCCGCGAGCCGGTGCGCGCACCTCGACGCGGGAGCCACGCCGCTCGGACAGGAACATCTCGAGCGCCGCGAGGTCGCCACTCCCCTGCGGCACCAGGACCTGCGGCGGCACGCTCGGCGCCGAGCCGTAGAACTCGACGACGAACGCCTCGAGCACCGACTGGAGGTCGCCGTCCACGACGTTCTCGAGATGAAACCCGTAGCGGTCGATCATCTTGCCGTCGCGCAGCGGGAAGACCTGCACCGCGGCCTCGTCGCCGTCGATCGCGAGCCCGATGACGTCGACCGTGCCGACCGCCCGCTGGTCGGCCGCCTGGCGCTCGGCGAGGTGCCGGATGGAGAAGAGCCGGTTCCGGTAGCGGGCGGCCTCCTCGAAGCGCTCGTCCGCGGCCGCCTCGCGCATCCGCTCCTCCAGCTCGCGCTGGATGGATGCCGTGTCCCCCGACAGGAACCCGACGACGCCCTCGATGATCCCGCCGTAGTCCTCGCGCGAGATCGCGTGGATGCACGGGGCGAAGCAGCGGTCGATGTGGAGGTCGAGGCACGGGATCCCCGAATGCCTGCCCGGGCGCGGCCCCTCGCAGGGCCGATAGCGGAAGACGCGGTTGAGCACGTCGAGGGTCTCACGCACCTTCTTCGCGTTCGCGTATGGCCCGAAGTACACGGTGCCTCGCCGGTGCCGCTCCCGCGTGAACATGACGCGCGGGTACTCGTCCTCGAGCGTCACCGCGATGTACGGGAACGACTTGTCGTCCCGGAGCCGGATGTTGAACGGCGGCCGATGCCGCTTGATCAGATTCTGCTCGAGGTGGAGCGCCTCCGCCTCGTTGCGGGTGACGATGACCTCGACGTCCGCGGCGCGCGCGGCGAGCTGATCCATGCCGGGGCGCCCGTCCCCGCGCTGGAAGTAGCTGCGGACGCGGCTCCGCAGGGACTTCGCCTTCCCCACGTACAGGACGTCGCCGGTCGCGTCGCGGAACAGGTAGACGCCGGAGCCGCGCGGGAGCGAACGGAGCTGATCTTCAAGGTTTTCATGCATTCCGCCGCTAGCGTATCCCCGTGGGTATGACCCCCCGGAGCGCCCTTCTGGCGGCCGTCGCTGCCGTGGCGGCGCTGGGCGTGCCGACTGTCGCCGCCGCCGGGCCGGGCATGACCGTCGGCGCTGCGGAGGACGAAGTACGGTCGACGAGCATCGTCGAGGCGCAGACGAAGATGGAGCTGCTCCGGTTGTCCGGGTTCCGAGCGGTTCGGATCACGAGCTACTGGACGCCCGGGCGAGCCGCGCCGGCAGAAGCCGAGCTCGGCATCGTCGAGAACGTCGAGGCCGCGGCCGAGCGAAACGGCGTACGGCTCTACGTGACGGTCATGACCCCGGGCGCCGGGACGACCCCGCTGAGCGACGAGGCACGGACCGAGTTCTCGTCGTACGCGGCGGCGATCGCCCGCTCCGCGGGCGTGCGGCACGTGATCGTCGGCAACGAGCCGAACCTGAACCGCTTCTGGCTCCCGCAGTTCGGGCTCGACGGGACGAGCGCCGCTCCGGCCGCCTACCTCCAGCTCCTCGCCCAGACGTACGACGCACTCAAGGCCGTCTCCAGCAGCGTCCGCGTGTACGGCGGGGCCGTCTCGCCGCGCGGGACCGACCGCCCCAGCGGCGTCCGCCCGACGCACTCTCCCACGACGTTCATCCAGGGCCTCGGCGCCGCCTACCGCGCGAGCGGGCGCA
The DNA here is from genome assembly GCA_963750595.1 of uncultured Actinomycetes bacterium. Taxonomy (GTDB): domain Bacteria; phylum Actinomycetota; class Thermoleophilia; order Gaiellales; family Gaiellaceae; genus GMQP-bins7. Next base: position 486,204 of record CAVVRG010000007.1, read on the forward strand.
CGCAGCCGGTCATGGACGCCTTCGTGATCCACCCGTACGGGGACAACTCGAGCCAGCCGCCCACGTTCGCGCATCCGAAGAACACGACGATCGCGATCGCCGACTACGACAAGCTCGTCGCCCTCCTGGGGCAGGCGTTCGACGGCACGGCGCAGCGCGGGGCCGACCTCCCGATCGTGTACGGCGAGTACGGCGTCGAGTCGGAGATCCCGGAGAGCAAGGCGGCGCTGTACACGGGGAACGAGCCCTCCACGACGAAGCCGGTGCCGGAGGCGACCCAGGCTGCGTACTATCAGCAGGCTCTCCAGCTCGCCTACTGCCAGCCGACCGTCGAGTCGATGCTGCTCTTCCTCGCGCGTGACGAGCGCGCGCGTCCCACCTGGCAATCGGGCGTCTACTACGTCGACGGTACGGCCAAGTCGAGCCTCCCGCAGGTCACGACAGCGCTCGACAGGGCGGCCGGAGGCTCGATCGCGCGCTGCGGCTACAAGCTCGCCGTCCAGCCCACGTTCCTGCGCTTCTCGGGACGCGCCGCCGCACGGCGCGGGTCGTTCCAGGCGCGGTTCCGCTGCAGCCTCGACTGCGTCTACCGCGTCCGCGTCGAGAACGTCGCCACCGGGCGCACGAAGCTCTCCCGTCGCGGTCGTGCCGCGGTCGGCGACCTGGTCGAGGTCGAGCTCGGCCCGCGGCGCCTGGCGCCTGGCACGTACCGGTACACGCTGCAGCTCCAGCATCCTGTGAACCCGGCGCCGCCGACGCTCCGCTACGGAACGCCATTCCGCCTTCCGTAGCAGTAGGAGGGGGGCAAGCCGGTGGCGGGCACCGGCTTCGCCGGATGTCGGTCACTCTGGTGACTGTCCCCGCAGGGGACTGTCACCGGCTTTCTTCAGTAACGATGCTCCGTGCGCCAGACGCGCACGGCGACGTACACGCAGGCGGCGATCACGAGCACGAGCGCGAGCGCGTCGCGGCTGCCGGGCAGGCCGTACCCGAGCGCCATCCCGATCGCGACGACGGCGAGCGCGATCGCAGCGTAGAAGAGCCGTCGGCTCCACTCGGACCAGGCTTCGAGGTCCCCCCTGCGCTCGCGCCAGACGAGGAAGAGGAAGAACGCGACCGCCAGGAAGAAGGCGATGCGGAGGATGCCGCCCACCGTCGCGAGCACCGGCTCGAGCGAGAGCACGACGACCACGACGGCGATCAGCGCGACGATCCCGAGGCCGCGCGCGAGCGACGGGATCCTGTCCCAGAGCCGCCTCACGAGCCCGTCATGAACGCGCGCACCGCGAGGGCGCCCGCGAGGAGCGTCGCGCCGGCGAACCAGAGCAGGCGCCTGCGGGGGTCCGCCGGGGCGTAGAACCAGGGCGAGAGCACGACCCCGAGAGCGATCGCACCGTACGTGTAGTGAAGACGATCCGGTGCCCTCCGGCCGTCGGAGAGCAGGAGGAGGCCGGCGGCGGCCTGGGCGATGAGAGCGGTCTGCGCGAGCGCCAGTGCGTGCGCGACCCAGGGCCCCGCGGCGCCGCGCCGATAGGCGACGAGCCCGAGCGTCGCCGCGCCCGCGCACACGACGAGCACCGTGACGCCCAGAGCGACGTGCACGGACACCATCGCGCGCACCCTACCGAGGTGGTCGTCCCGGGACCGAACGGGCCCGGCCTTGAACCGACGGCGGAGACGGCCTAGAGTCGGGCCGTTGGAGCGCCCACGCCGAGGGAGACCTCGGTGGAGCACGAAGGGAGGTCGGTCATGCGGGTTCGAGTGCTCGTCGCGTCGGCCGTGCTGCTTCTCGCGTCGACCGGGCTGGCGATGCCCGCGGGCGGACAGCCACCGCCGTCCTCCGGGACGGCCTCGGTCACCCTCACACACGACGGAGGCTGCACCGTCACGGTCACCTACACCTGGAGCGGGTTCAAGGGGCGCGACCTCGTCGCGCAGTACGGCGTGCGCTGGCCCGGCCCCGGTGGGACCGTGTTCGGGATCCACGTGCAGGCGTACCCCGTCAGCGGGAGCGGGACGGCGTCGCACACGTTCGACCTCGCCGGGCATGGTGAGCACGCCTACTTCGGCGGCGGCCAGCTCCTGACGACGAAAGGCAAGACGGTCGACGGCTCCGCGGCTCGGTCGGCAACGGACGCCAGCCTGGACTGCTAGGTCCCGACGGCGGCCCGCGTGCGCCACGCGTCACGCGGCGAGCGATCGCGCGAGGATCTCGCCGAGGTCCGACACCACGAGGTCCGCGCCCCGAGCCCGCAGGGCGCTCGCCTGGCCGCCGCCCTGGTCGACGGCCACGACGACGTCGAAGCCACCGGCGCGTCCGGCCGCGACCCCGTCGACGGACGTCTCGAACACCGCCGTTCGCTCCGGCAGAACGCCCAGCCGGCGGCCGGCGGCGAGGAGCATGTCCGGTGCCGGCTTCCGGCGCAGGCTCTCCGCGCGCACCGTCATCCCGTCCACGCCCTCGTCGACCAGGTCGGAGAGGCCCGCGCGCTCGAGCAGGTAGGCCATGGTGGTGCTGCCGGAGACGACCGCGCACCGGATACCCGCCTCGTGGGCCAGCTCCAGAAACAGGCGCGTCCCCTGGTACGCCGTTACGCCGCGCACGTCCAGGAGACGACGGAGCGCCTCGTCCTTGTAGTGGGCGAGCCCGTGCACCGTCCCGACGCCCGGCCCGTCGCCGGCGGCTCCCTCCGGAAGGCTCACCCCCCGGCTCGCGAGGAACTCGCGGATCGCGTCGTGGCGCGTGCGTCCGTGGACGTGCAGCTCGTAGTCGGCGTGGACGCTGAAGGGAACGAACGAGCTCCCCGCCCGGTCGAACGTGCTCGAGAGCAGCGCATCGAAGGTCTCCTGCCAGGCCTCCGCGTGCGTTGCCGCACTCGGGACGAGGACGCCGTCGACGCTGAAGACACAGGCAGCGATCTCGGCCGGAAGCCCGAGGAGGCGCCGCGCGTCCCACGTGGAACCGACGAGCCGGACGAGGAGACGTTCCTCGCCGCGGACCCCGGCGAGCGCCTCGAGCAGTCGCACCGTCGCGTTCCTCTCTTCCGCGAGACGCGTGGAGCGCAGGCGCAGCTCACCCGGCGGGAGATCGCGCGCCGCCGCCTGGAGCGCAGCCTGCGCAGACGCGAGCGCCCTTCGCCACCCACCCACCAGCGAGGCGAGGTCGGTCGGCCGCGGGCTCATTCCGCAAGCCTGACATCCGCTCGGGCACCGCTGGCTAGGATCGATGCGTGATCGGGAAAGTCACGGCGACGCCGCGCGAGGTCACGATCGTGCCGGCGAACGAGGCGAGCTGGGAGGATCTCCAGACCGTGTTCGGCGCTCGCGGGGCCGCGGCGACGTGCCAGTGCCAGCGGTACAAGCTGCAGCCGAGGGAGTCGTTCGGCTCGTTTCCTGCCGAGGACCGGGCCCACCGGCTGCGGGTGCAGACGGAATGCGGCCACCCCGGGTCGAAGACGACGAGCGGCCTCGTCGCCTACCTCGACGGCGAGCCCGTCGGCTGGTGCGCGGTCGAGCCGCGCACGGCCTATCCGGGCCTGCTGCGCGTCTACCGCGTTCCCTGGGACGGACGGGCGGAGGACAAGTCCGACGGCAGCGTCTGGGCCGTTACCTGCCTGTTCACCAGGGCCGGGTTCCGGCGGCGCGGCGTCAGCTACACGCTCGCGCGGACCGCCGTCGACTTCGCGCGGCGGCGCGGCGCCCGAGCGCTGGAGGGCTACCCGATGTTGACCGAGCCCGGGAAGGAGATCACCTGGGACGAGCTCCACGTCGGCAGCCGAAGCGTCTTCGCAGCGGCAGGTCTCACCGAGGTAAGCCATCCGACGAAGCGCCGCGTCGTCATGCGCATCGACTTCTAGCCAGGCATGTTCTCGCTCGACAGGACACCCACCGCGGTCTTCACGAGGAGGCACGCATGATCGACGAAGGGGTGCTCGCCCCGGACTTCGAGCCCGCGTCCGACGACGGCCCGGCGGTCAGGCTCGGGCCGTGACCGTCCCGGAGGCGGAGCTGAAGAAGACGGATGCCGGGCTCGTTCCCCAGGGCGAGGGCTGGTTCGTGCTGAACGCGGGCGACGCATCCTGGATCCGAAGCGACGAGCGTGGGCAGGACACCGACTTCGAAGGTGGGCAGGAGTGGGCACAGCTCGGCTTCCGCATCCAGGTGGTGGCGCCCGGTCAGCGGGGCATCTACCACGGGGAGCGCGGCCAGGAGGACTTCCTCGTCGTCTCCGGAGAGTGCGTGCTCGTGATCGAGGGTGAGGAGCGCCGCCTGCAGGCCTGGGACTTCGTCCATTGCCCACCGTGGACCCGGCACGTCTTCGTCGGCGCGGGGGACGGGCCGTGCGTGATCGTCATGGTCGGCAGCCGCGTGGGTGGCTTCGAGGTCGTCTATGCGGTGGACGAGGTTGCAGCGCGGCACGATGCAAGCGTGCTCGAGGAGACGTCGAGCCCGGACGAGGCGTACGCCCGCTTCGGCCCGGAGGAGCGGTCGGCGTACCGCGAGGGTTGGCTGCCGTCACTCGCGGCGCCCGGTCGGAGCCGGCCGACGACGGGGAGCTGACCTTGGCGCCCCGGCAGGTCAGAGATGCACTCACTGCTCACACGTCGACAGGAGGCACCCGTGGTCGAGGCAGGTAGCCCAGCTCCCGACTTCACGCTCACGTCGCACACGGGCGAGGCGGCCTCGTTGTCCCCCTTCAGGGGGCGCGCCCGTCGTCTTCTACTTCCGACGGGACGACACACTCACAAATGATTGCAGTAAGGGGTGAAATGGAATGAGCGGCACGGGAATGAAGATCGCGAACCTCTACGGCGACGACTGGGACGCAACCAGGGATCGGGAGGGGTGGCACGCCAAGGGCGCACTCGTCGGAGAGCGCATCGGCGGTGAACTCCTAGGCGCAACCCTGTCCGAGGTAGAGCCCGGCAGCAAGCTCTGGCCGTACCACACGCACTACCTGAACGAAGAGTGGGTGATGGTGGTGCGTGGCGAGCCTACGCTGCGAACGCCCGAAGGCGAGCAGATCCTGAAAGAGGGCGATGTGGTCTGCTTTCCACGCGGCAAGAAGGGTGCGCATCAGATCATCAACCGATCTGACTCCTCAATTCGCGTGCTCATGCTGTCTTCGATGATCCGTGGCGAAGTAATCGAGTACCTCGACACGGGAAAGGTCCTCGCCAAGGGCGTCGAGGACGAAGACATCATGTTCGCCCGGCCGGGACCGACCGCGGACTACTGGGAAGGCGAGGAGTAGCCGACCGAGAGGACCGACCGTGAGTCGCGTCTCTCCCAGCGACGACACGCGGTCTCGCATTGGCCGTCGCGGACGCGAGTGAGTGAGATCGATCTCGATGAGCTCGAGCGATTCGTCCTCGTGGAGATCGAATCGTATGAGTACCACGTGCCGCAAGGCGCTCTCGGAAAGCCGCTTTCGGACGAGAAGGTGGAAGCGCTTCTAGCCGACATGCGGGCCTCGCTCGTCAAGCCGGAGTGGCAAGTCGTGCACCTGAGGGACACCTTCGAGCAGATCGACCGCAATCCGCCCGAACGTCGTCGCTGTGTCCTCGTCGCCGACGACGGGGAGGTGTACGGGCTCTACTACGATCCTGTCGAGGAGGAGTTTGTCCTGGCCGCGGGGGACCCGCCCGAAACAAGAGGAGTACGCGGCGACGCCGTCGGCTGCTGGATGGCCCGCTGAGGAGACGCATGATCGAGGAGGAAACCCAAGCCCCCGACTTCACGCTGACGAGCGACTCCGGGGAGCGTGTCACGCTTTCCGACCTGAGAGGCTCGCCCGTAGTTCTCTACTTTTACCCTCGGGACGACACCCCGGGCTGCACGACGCAGGCCTGCGGGATCCGCGACGCGTGGGGAGAGTTCGAGAAGCGCGGCGCGGTCGTCCTCGGTGTGAGCCCGGACAGCGAGACGACCCACGTGAAGTTCAAGGAGAAGTACGGGCTCCCGTTCACGCTCCTCGCCGACGAGGACCACGTTGTCTCGGAGGCCTACGGCGTGTGGGTCGAGAAGAACATGGCCGGAAAGCGCTACATGGGCATCGAGCGCTCCACCTTCGTCATCGACGCCGTCGGCAACGTCGCGACGGTGATGCGCAGGGTCAAGCCCGACACGCACACGGAGCAGGTGCTCGAGGCACTGCCGGCGTAGTCCGCCTGGAGCCGTCGCTCTCATCGTCGCCGGACCCCCGCACCACCGGCCGCTGCGGGAAGGTGACCCGGCGGGCGAGGCTAGAATGACGCCCTCCGCGCGGATGTGGCGGAATTGGTAGACGCGCACGGTTCAGGTCCGTGTGCCCGTAAGGGCGTGGAGGTTCAAGTCCTCTCATCCGCATTTCACCCCGTCTCGACTTTCGGCCACCCGACGCGTCTCAACTCCCGATGACACGGCTCGCAGCTCTCGCGCTCGTCGCGGTCGGGATCCTCGCGCTCGGCGGCCGCGAGCTGCCGACGACGGTTCCCTCGTCCGGAGGAGATCGGACCGAGGTCGTCGTCACGCTGACCTCGCCGGCCCTCGGTATCGACCCGCAGGCCGGCGGGCGGATCGAGCGCGAGCAGCGCGCGTTCCGGCGGGCGCTGGCGAGCCGGCTCCCCGCTGCTCGCACGCACTGGCGCTACCGCCTCGTCGCGAACGGCTTCGCGATCGAGCTTCCGCGCGCGCAGGTGCCGCGGCTGCGTGCGCTGCCCGGTGTCAAGGAGGTCTTCGCCGGGGCGACGTACGGCCCGCAGCTCGACCGGAGCCCCGGGCAGATCGGCGCGCCCGCGCTCTGGGGCCCGACGCTGGCGACGGCTGGACAGGGCGTGAAGATCGGGATCGTCGACACCGGGGTCGACGCGGGCCACCCGTTCTTCGACCCCGCGGGCTACACCATGCCCGCCGGGTTCCCGCGCGGCCAGGTGCGCTTCACGAGCGCGAAGGTCATCGTCGCGCGTGCCTTCGCACCGCGCTCCGCCACGTCCGCGCTCGCTCGGCAGGCGTACGATCCCGGGCAGTCGAGCCACGGGACGCACGTCGCCGGCATCGCCGCCGGCAACCACGGGACCGAGGCTTCGGGCGGGATCGCCGTGTCGGGGGTCGCCCCGCGCGCCTACATCGGGAACTACAAGGCGCTCGTCCGGACGGACTCGGGGCTCAGCCCGAACGGGAACTCCCCCGAGCTCGTCGCCGCGATCGAGGCAGCTGTCCGGGACGGCATGGACGTGATCAACCTCTCACTCGGAGAGCCCGAGATCGAGCCCCGCCGAGACATCGTCGCGCTCGCGCTGGACGCCGCCGCCGCGGCCGGAGTCGTGCCGGTCGTCGCCGCCGGAAACGACTACAACGAGGTCGGGGCCGGGTCGGTGTCGTCCCCGGGAAGCTCGCGCCGGGCGATCACCGTGGCCGCGGTCGAGATCGGCGGCACGCCCCCGGAGACCGCGCACGCGGACTTCTCGTCGGTCGGCCCGACGGCGATCTCGCTACGCCTGAAGCCCGACGTCTCCGCGCCCGGCGTGGACATCCTCTCGTCGATCCCGAACGGCTGGACGTCCTCGTCCGGCACGAGCATGGCCTCGCCCCACGTCGCAGGAGCTGCCGCCCTCCTTCGGCAGCGCCATCCCACCTGGACGGTGGCGCAGGTCAAGTCCGCGCTCGTCCAGACGGGGTCGGACGTGCGGGACGAGAAAGGCAACGCCCTGGGCCCGTCGTTCCAGGGGGGCGGCCTCGTCGCCCTCGCGAAGGCGGACCGGCCGCTCCTCTTCTCCGAGCCGAGCGGGCTCTCGTTCGGCCTGCTCTCCCGCGGAGGAAGCGCGCGCGGGTCGATCCAGCTCACCGACGCGGGCGGAGGGCCGGGGACGTGGATCGTGTCCGAGGCTCGCGCAGCGGGCTCGACCGGGGCGGCCACGCTCGCGTTGCCGGCAACGGTCGAGGTGCCGGGCGCGCTCGCCTGGGAGGTGTCCACGGCGGCCGATGCCCGAGAAGGGGGGCTCAGCGGGTTCGTGGAGCTGCGCCGGGGCGACGACATCCGCCGCGTGCCCTTCTGGGGTCGCGTCACCGCGCCCGCACTCGGCCGCCATCGGGTCCTTCCTCTCATCCGGGTCGGCAACCACACGGGCACGACGCTGGGACGACCGGCGCTCGTTTCCCGGTACCGCTACCCGGAGAGCCCGCGAGGAGTCGGCGTGACCACGGTGCTGGACGGCCCGGAAGTCGTCTACCGCGTACGCCTCACACGGCGAGTCGCGAACTTCGGCGTCGTCGTCACGCGGCGCGGCCGTGGAAGCCTCGTCGAGCCGCGGATCGTCGCGGGGCTCGACGAGAACCGGGTCGTCGGCTACGCGGGCCTCCCCTTCGCGGCGAACCCGTATCTCGCCGGGCCGTTCGGCTTCCAGGCCAGCGTGCCCGTCGTCGCCGCGCTCTCACCCCTCCCGGGCGACTACGCGGTCGTGTTCGACAGCGCGACCCGCGCGGGGGCGGGCGAGTTCACGTTCCGCTATTGGGAGAACGACGTGACGGCCCCGAGCGCGCGCCTGCTCGATCGCGCGGTCACGTTCGGGGAGCGCATTCGCGTCAGGGTCTCCGACAGCGGATCGGGCGTCGACCCGAGGTCGCTCTTCGCCTCGCTCGACGGGCGTCCGGCTCTCCTCACCTACCGGAACGGCTTGGCCCGGGTCGCGACCACCGGTCCTGCGGTCACGCCGGGGAGGCACACCCTGCGCCTCACCGTTCACGACTACCAGGAGAACAAGAACACGGAGAACGTCACACGCATCCTCCCGAACGCGCGCGTGGTGACCGCGACGGTCACGATCCGGCCGCGCTGACGTCGAGCGCCGGCGCTAGGTCTTGCGGTCGCGCTCCTCGATCGTGGGGAGCGCATCGAGGTCGCGCTGGACCGAGCGGATGAACTCCTCGCTCTCCTCGTCGGGCGTGACGACGCGGAGCCGGGCCTTGCGGCGCTGCCGCTCCTTGCGTCTCCGGGCCTCAACCCCGAACCGCCGCCCCACGCGCGGCCATTCGACCGCCACGACCAGCGCGGCCGCGAAGACGAGCGCCACGAGCCACGGCCAGCTCACGAGCCGGATTGTAGCCTCACGCGCGCGGCTCTTCGAACCGTCGTCACCCGAAGAAGACCTGCATAGGCAGCCCCGAGAGCGGCTCGCCCCCGTCCGCCGTCACGAGCCAGGTCTCCTGCATGTACAGGCAGTCCTCGCCGCTCTGCGCGATCGCGTGGGGGTGCATCGACAGCACCATCCCTTCCCGGAGCTCCGTCTCGACCCCCTCGCCCACCTTCGGGAACTCGATCATCGTCATCCCGATCGAGTGCCCGGTGACGTGCCCGAGGTGGAACCCGCGTTCCAGAAACCCCGCCGCGACGGCGCGGTGGACGTCATGGCACGCCGCTCCTGGCCGCATCGCACCCCGTGCGGCCTCGAAGTACTCGAGGTACGCCTCGACCATCCGGTCGGTGTCCCCGGAGAGCGAGGCGCCCCCGGCGCCGATCGCGCGGGAGACCTCGACCCAGTGCATGCCGGGCCCCGCGATCTCCAGCGAGGGAAGCACGAACCCGCCGAGCACCTCCTCCTTCCGCGCAATCTTGAACTCGGGCCGCGCGAGCTCGTCGGTGCCCGTCAGCACCATGTTCATCGTCAGCCTCCCGCAGCCTTCGGCGACGAACCACTCCTCCGCCGGAGCCATGACCTCCGCGGCCGTCTTCCCCGGTGCGTAGCTCTCGAGGAAGATCTCGAACCCCCGCTCGTTGATGCGTACCGAGTCACGAACCGACTCGAGCTCGGCGTCGCTCTTCACGGCACGGGCCAGGTCGAACTCGACGTCGAAGGGTACGATCTCCAGCCCGTCGACGGACTCGAGCGCGCGGTAGTCGCGCACGGCCATCACGTAGTCGAGCCCGTACACGCCGAGCCGCTCCCACTCCTCGTCGCGCGCGCGGCTCGCCATGTGCTCCCCCGGCCGCTCGTGGAAGACCTGCTCGATCCGGGAGGTCCCGTGCTCGCCGACGTAGCGAGCCTCGGCGGGGAAGACGACCGAGGCGTCGCCGCTCGCCGGGAGGACGACGTAGGCGTAGCGGTGGACGATCTGGAACCCCGAGAGGTACGTCACCGCGCCCTCGAAGCCCGTGTACTCGCTTCCGGACACGACGAGGGCGTCCAGTTCGTGCTCCGCCATCGCAGCACGGACGTTCGCGTAGCGACGCTCGAGCTCCAGGTTCAGGTCCACGAAGCCTCCAATCCCTTGACGAGCTGGGTCACGGCGTTGTTCAGCGGTGTCGGGACCCCGAGCTCCCGGCCGAAGCGCGCGATGCCGCCGTTCAGGTAGTCGATCTCCGTGAGCCGTCGCGCCTCGACGTCCTGGAGCATGCTCGCCTTGTGGTCGTAGGCCACGTCCGGGCGGGCGGCGTGGTCGACGAGCTCCTCGGGATCCGCGTCGAGCACGATCCCCTGGGCCGAGGCGACCGCGTTGCCCTCGTTCACGAGCCTGCTGACGAGCGCGCGAAGGTCGGGCCGCTCGCACACCCGGCCGTGCGTAAGACCGGTCAGCGCCCCGATCGGGTTCGTCGCGGCGTTGAAGACGACCTTCCGCCACTGGGCCGGACGCGCGTCGGCGACCGCGCTCGTCGGCATGCCGCCGCGCGTGCAGGCCTCGGCGAGGCGCTCGATCTCCTCGAGTCCTGCGGGGCTCGGCTCGAACGGCCCGAGGGTGGTGTCGCCCTTCACGTCCCACTGCACGACGCCGGGCTCGAGGATCTTCCCGGCCGGGAACGTCGTCCCCCGGATCACGCGCGTGACGTGGCCGGCGACGACCTCCTCGTTGCCGACGCCGTTCTGCACGGTTGCGACCGACCCGCCGGCGAACGCGTGCGCCGTGGCGGAGATCGCCGCCTCCGTGTGCATCGCCTTCGTGGCGACGATCCCGAAGTCGCATGCCGGGAGCGCGCCCGCGTCGGCCGTCGCCCGCGGGTAGCTGTGCACGTCCTCCGCCCCGGTGAGCCGCAGGCCGCCGGCATTGATCGCGTCCACGTGCCCGCGGTCGAGGTCGTACGCCCAGACCTCGACGTCCTCGAGGCGTGCGAGATTCGCAGCGAACAGCGACCCAACGGCGCCACACCCGACGACGCAGACCCTCACTTCGCCGCCTCCTGAGCCCGCGGCGACCGGAGTCGCGCGAGCGGAGACAGGGAGAACTCACGCCCGCCCGTGAGCCCGCTCGGCCGGAGGACGAGCACAATCGCCATCAGCGCGCTCACGACGACGATGCGCGTCCCGACGGGCACGTCCAGCGTCCTGCCGAGTAGCACGATGCCGCCCTCGGCCTCCGCGTTCGCGAGGACCGAGTCGAGCCCGCTCACCGCGAGCGCGCCAACGACGGCGCCCCATAGGCTCGTCGTGCCTCCGATGACGAGCATCGCCAGCGTGATGAAGGTGAGGTCGAGGTAGACCGCGTCGACGTTGATCGGGAGGAAGTGCACGTAGAGCCCCCCGGCGAGCCCGGCGAGGAAGCCGGAGAGCACGAACGCGCCGAGCCGCTGCCGGTAGATCGACACGCCGACGGCCCGAGCCGCGGCCGGGTCTTCCCGCGTTGCGCGCAGCTGCCGCCCGAAGCGGCTCCGCTGGTAGGCGAAGGCGGCGACCACCACGACCAGAGCGCCGAGCGCCGCCTGGGTGAGATCCGTCGTCTCCGACACCGACGAGAATGTGTTCAGGCCGGGCCCGATCCTCTCGTAGTAGCGCAGGATGTTGTTCGTTATCTCGAGGACGGCGAACGTCGCGATCCCCGCCGCGAGCCCCGACAGCCGCATGAGCGGCAACCCGACGAGGAGGGCAAAGGCACCCCCCACAAACGCCGCGACGACGAGCGAGGGGACGTTTCCCACGTTCGTGTCGCTCAGGAAATCGAAGAGGTAGGGCATGAACGCAGGCTTCTCCTGTTCGGGCACCGAGAGCACGCCCGCCGCCCAGGCGCCGACCGCGACGAAGCTCATGTGACCGAACGAGAGAACACCGGAGTTCCCGACGAACACGTAGATGGCCACGACCATCGAGACCGCCACGAGCGCGTTGATGAAGTGGATCTCGTTCGCTCGCGAGGCGGTCGAGCCGACGAGCGCCGCGGCGGCGACGAGCGCGACCGGTGCGCCGAGCTGGACGACCGACCGCCGGAAATCCTTCATACGCGCTCCACCACCGGCCCGCCGCGCGTGAACAGGCCGGCCGGCCGGACGAGGAGGACGAGGATCACGAGGCCGAAGACGAACGACGGCAGGTACTGGCTCTGCGCCGTGGGCAGCGCGCCGCCCAGGATCCCGTACACGTACCCGATGGCGAAGCCGCCGAGCGTCGCGGGCAGCAACTTGGTCATGCCTCCGACGACGACGCCCGCGAGGACGACGATCGTGTCGCGCAGGGCGAACGTCGGCGTCACGGTCGGGTACTGGACGGTCAGGATGACCGCGACGACGGCCGCGAGGACGCCGGCGATCAGCACCGCCGTCATGCTCACGAGGCCGGCCCGCACCCCGACGAGCCGCGCCGTCTGGAAGTCCATCGCCGCCGCGCGCATGTGCAGCCCGATCGACGTGCGGTTCAGCAGCATGACCAGGAGACCCAGGCAGACGGCCGCCGTGACGATCGCCACGATCGTGATCTTCCGGATCTCGACGTCGCCGACGGACACCGGCCGGTTGAGATCGGCCAGTGACGCGGCCGTTTTGCCGAGCGGGCCGAACCAGAGCAGCGCGATGCTCTGCAGCAGGAACGCGACCGCGAAGGTCGCGATCAGCATCACGGCCGGCGACTGCCCGCGGAGAGGTCGAAAGACCGCCAGGTCCAGCGTGAGCGACAGCGCCAGCACGACCGCGATGCAGAGCGCGATCCCGACCCCGACCGGCCAGCCCCGCTCCGAGGCGAAGGCGAGCGCGAGCGCGCCAGCCATGATGAGCTGCCCGTACGCGAAGTTGACCAGCCGCAGAACGCCGAAGACGAGGCCGATGCCGACGGCCATCAACGCATACACCGCACCGAGCGCGACGGCATCGATCTGGACCTGGAGGTCGACCGCGTCGTGGAGGAAGTCGCTGAGGCCGCTCGCCAGCATTCGTCAGGAGAGATAGGCGGCGACCATGCGACCGGTGTCCGCCGCGTCGTCGGGCGTCAGGGTGAGACGGAGCTCGCCGTGCGCGAGCACGTGCGTTCGGTCGGCGACCGCGACCGTCCGCTGCGCGCGCTGCTCGACGAGGAGGATCGCGAGGCCACGTTCGCGGATCGTGACGAGCGTCGAGAAGACGATGTCGACCACCGTCGGCGCGAGCCCGAGCGACGGCTCGTCCAGCAGGAGCACGGACGGGCCCGCGACGAGCGCGCGGGCGATCGCCAGCTGCTGCTGCTGACCGCCCGAGAGCGCACCTGCCGGGCGGCGGCGGAAGTCGCGGAGCATGGGAAAGAGCTCGTACACCGCCCCGAAGCCGTTCTCGCTCCGACCTCTCCGCGCGGCCAGGCCGAGGCGCAGGTTCTCCTCGACGGTCAGCTCTCCGAAGAGGCGTCGTCCCTCGGGGACGAGGGCGATCCCGCTGCGCGCGATCGCCTCGGGTGACCTGCCGCGCAACGACCTCCCGTCGAGGAGCACGTCCCCGCGCTGGAGCTCGACCGCGCCCATGATCGCGTGGAGGGTGGTCGTCTTCCCGGCGCCGTTGGGCCCGATCAGACCGACGATCTCGCCGGGAGCGACGGTCAGCGAGACCCCGCGCACGGCCGGCTCGCGAGCGTACGCCACCTCGAGCCCGGAGACCTCGAGCAGAGGACGGGCGCTCATGCGTCCTCGTGCACCGCGGACTCTCCCAGGTACGCGGCCGCGACGTCGAGGTTCGCGCGGATGTCCGCCGGTGCGCCCTCCGCCAGCGTCGCGCCGTGGTCGAGGACCTGGATCCGGTCGCAGACGTCCATGACGAGAGCCATGTTGTGGTCGATGAGCAGCACGCCGGCGTGGTGCTCGTCCCGCACGGAGCGGACGACGTCCGCGAAGGCCGGCACCTCGGCCTCGGGCAACCCGGCCGCGGGCTCGTCCATGAGGACGAAGCGCGGCTCGCTGGCGAGGGCCCGCGCGACACCGAGCCTCCGCTCGTCACCGGCGGCGAGCGACCCCGCGGGTGCGCTCGGCCGCTCTCTCAGGCGCAGCCGGTCGAGGAGCTCGTCCGCACGCCGCCGGGCTGCGCGCGGCGCGAGACCGGATCCGAGCGCCGCGACCTCGACGTTCTCGCGGACGGACAGACCTCGGAACGACCGGCTGTGCTGGAACGTGCGCGCGAGGCCGTGGCGGCCCCGCCGGTGCGGGCTCCAGCGGGTGATGTCGCGGCCCTCGAGCTCGACCGTGCCCATCGTTCGGGAAGTCGAAGCCGGTGAGCACGTTCACGAGCGTGGACTTCCCGGCGCCGTTCGGTCCGATGAGACCGACGACCTCCTGGCGATGGAGCTCGAGCGTGACGTCACGCAGCGCCTGCACGCCCTCGAAGGCGCGCGACACCGAGGCGGCCCGGAGCGACTCCGGGCCGCCTCGTCTCGAGCGGATGGAGTCCGCGGTCAAGCGCCCGTCAGATCTTCGGGATCATCTTGGCCTTGACGAGCCCCACGACCCGCGGGGTGTTGTTCTCCACGCGGATGACGCGGTACTGCCGGCCGAACACCGTGTGCAGCTGCTTCGAGAAGCTCACCTTCCCCGAGATCGTCGCCACGTTCCGGAACTGCTCCATCTGCGCCGCCAAGCGCGACCGCCTCGGTCGAGCCACCCGCTCGGCGGATCGCACGTCAGGATCCCGTCGATCGCCGACGACCCGGTCACGAAGCCACCCGTGCTGCCGGCCTTCGCGATCGCGACCTTGTTCCGCTTCGCGAGGGCGTTGACGGCCTTGACGGGGTCGTTCCCGAACGCCGAGGCGAACGTGACGTAGTAGTAGTTCGTGATCTGCGGGTTCGGCGTGTACCAGTAGTTGCCGTCACCGGCCCAGGAGTTCAGGAACGGCGTGTCGTTGCCGAGCGTCCGCAGGCCGTTCAGGATCGGCACCTGCGCGTCGAAGGCGGCCGCCGTCGCGGTCACGATCACGTCGGCGTCCTGCGAGTTGAGCCGGGTGACGACGTTCTGCCACGAGGCCGGGTTGCCGCCGCCGCCGGGGCCGACTGGTAGGTCTCCTCGGCCACGACCTTGCCGCCGAGCTCCTGCCAGCGGGCCTTGAAGGCCTGCACGACGTTCCGGAAGTACACGATGACCGTGTCGGTCGCGAGCGACAGCGTTCCGCCAGCCCCGCCTCCAGGCGTACTCGGCCATCGCCGAGCCCTCGTCCTGGGCGACGTTGCCGAACGAGAACGCGAGGCGTCCCTTGGCGCCGAAGCGCTTCGGGCCCATCTGGTCGGTGCCGATGCACGGCGCGACCGTCAGCTTCCCGGCGTTGATCGACTCCTGCACCACCGGTGCGGCGAGGTCGACGTCGCACGTCGTCATGATGACGTCCGCCCCCTGGCCGAGCAGCCGGGCGGCACACGACTTGGCGACGGCGGCCTTGTTGCCCTGCGTGTTGCAGGTCAGGAGCCTGACGTTGATCGCCGCTTCCTCTGTTCACCTGTCTGATGCGGTCACGGGCCGTCGCGAGTGCCGGGCCGTCGAACGGCGCCATCGCGCCGATCGCGTCGTACGCATAGCCGATCACGACCGTGTTCTGCTGCGACGACGCCGAGCCCGCCGTCACGGCTACCGTCGCCACGGCCGCGGCGACGGCGAGTGCGAGCACCGCCTTCCCTCGTCCCTTCATCACTGCCCTCCTGTCGGGGTTGCCTGCCTTCGAACGGGTGTGTCCTGCTGCCACGACGCCTCCTCTCCCTTCACGAGCGCGTAGAGCGCCGTGTGGAGGGGAACGGGAACGTCGCGCTTCTCGGCCTCTCGCACGAGCGAGCCCGTGATCAGGTCGATCTCGGTCGCACGACGGGCCTCGACGTCCTCGAGCATGGACGGGTAGTGCGCCGAGCCGCGACGCGTCGCGAGAACGTTCATCTCCCAGGGATCGTCGTGCAGCTCGATCCCGGACGCGGCAGCGACCGCCTTCCCCTCGTCCACGAGCCCGTGGACGAGATGACCGAGGTCCGTCGGCTCGGACTCGGCCGCGAAGTGCGGGTCATGGGAGAGGCGCGTCAGCGCGGCGACCGGGTTGACCGCGGCGTTGAAGATGAGCTTCGACCACTGCGCGGGGCGGAGGTCGGGCAGCGCCTCCGCCTTCAGGCCCGAGGCGACGATCGTGTCCGCGATCTCTTGCACGTGTGCGAACGGCGTGTCCTCGTAGGGCCCGAGCCAGGTCTCCGTGTCGAGGATGTACTCCACGTGCGTGTCCGAGTGGCGCGTGCCGCTCATGAAGGTCACCCCGGAGACGATCGGCCACGCCCCGTGCGCGCGCACGACTTCCTCCGCCCCGATGCCGTTGAGCACCGTCAGGACCGTCGAGTCCGGGTGGAGCCCCTCGAGCGCCGCAGCCGCGGGCTCGCAGCCCGGCCGCCTTCGTCGCAACGATCGCGACGTCGAACGGAGGGAGCGCCGACGCCTCGGCTGTCGCCGTGACCCGGGCGTGGCGCTCGCTGCGCCCCGTCACGCGGAGGCCCTCGCGGTTCAGCGCCTCCGCGTGCTCGCGCCGCCGCGTCAGGACCGACACGTCGGCGACCGAGGCCAGGTGCCCCGCGAACAGGCTCCCGATGACCCCGGCTCCGACGATGCAGAAGCGCTCGATCACCGCTCCGCGATCATCCCCCGCTGTGACATGTCAGTCAACTGCTACGTGTCTTCCCGCGCGTGCGGTTCACGATCCGCCGGAGCTCGGCGTCCGTCACGAGGCCGCGCTTCTTCACACCGGCGCGCTTGACGGCCTCGAGGATCGCGGGGTAGTCGCTCTCGGCGACGTCGAGCCCGAGCTCGGCGGCCTTGATCCGGATCGAGTCGAGCCCGCTCTTCTTCCCGAGCACGATGCCACGCTCCGCGCCGACGAGCTCGGAGGAGTAGGGCTCGATCGCCGACGGATCGTGGAACTGCGCGGCGACCGCGCCGGACTCCCTCGTGAAGAGGTTCGCGCCGGTCACGGGCTTCCAGGGCGGCAGCGGCGTGCCCGAGATCTCCTGGACGAGGTTTGCCAGGACGCGCACGCGATCGAGGCGAAGTCGCGTCGGGATGCCGTACAGCGCCTCGAGCGCCAGCGCGACCTCCACGAGGTCCGCGTTGCCGGCGCGCTCCCCCATGCCGTTGACCGTGCCCTGCACCCAGGTCGCCCCGGCCTGCACGGCGGCCACCGCCGCTGCCGTCGCGAGACCGAAGTCGTCGTGACCGTGCCAGTGGATCGGCACCTCGTGGTCGAGGTGCTCGGCGACCTCCCCGACGAGGAACGCGGCCGCCTCCGGGGTCGCGATCCCGAGGGTATCGACGACGACGACCTCCGTCGCCCCGGCGTCCACGGCGGCCGCGTACGCGGCCCGCAGGAACCCGAGGTCCGCCCTCGTCGAGTCCACCCCGAAGTAGGCGACCTCGATCCCGCTCGCCGTCGCGAACGAGACCGCAGACCGGATCCGCTCGAGCATCGTCTCCCGCGAGACCCCGAGCGCGGCGAGCTTTGCGTCCGAGACGGGGCTCTCGACGACGGACGCGGCGATCCCGAGCTCGACGAGCGCCTCCACGTCAGCGCGCACCGCGCGCGAGAACCCCCAGATCTCGGCGTCGAGACCGGCCTCGAGGATGAGCTCGATCGCCCTCGTGTCCTCCTCGGACACCCTCGGGAAGCCCGCCTCGATCCGGTCGACGCCGGCATCGGCGAGCGCGGTCGCGATGGCGAGCTTGTCCTCAGGCGAGAGCACGACGCCGACGGTCTGCTCCCCGTCGCGGAGCGTGGTGTCGTACAGCCCGACCGTGACGCGCGGCTGGGGCTCGAGCGCGTGTGCGTTGAGGTCGCCGGTCCACACCTTCGAGCGGTCGATGGTCATGCCTGGACGATCCCATCCGGGAAGGGCGAGAGCTTCTCGGCGCCGTCGGTCGTGATCAGGAAGTTGTCCTCCACGCGCAATCCCCCGCCTCCTTCGATATAGCATCCTGGCTCGATCGCAAGCACTGCTCCCTCGGGAACCTCGCCCTCGCCGGCCTGGTGCGCATACGGCGGCTCGTGGGCACGGGCCCCCACGCCGTGGCAGACCGGGTGGGACGGCTGCCCCGGAAAGCCCAGCGCCTCGATCCCGGCGCGGATCCTCCGGTCGAGCTCCGCGAGGCTCGCGCCGGGACGCGCGTAGCCGATCGCGTCGTCGTAGACGGCCATGAGCCCGGCCTCGAGCTCGCGGTAGCGCGGCGTCAGCTCACCCGCGACGAGGTTCTTCGTGTGGTCGCACCAGTACCCGTCCGCGCAGACCCAGATCTCGAAGAGGGTCGGCTCGCTCTCGACGACGGGGCGCGAGGTGGTCGCCGTGAACGTCCTGATCCCCGGCCCCGACCAGACGAGCGAGAAGCCGAGCGCGAGCTCGACCTTCCCCGCCCACCCGGTGCCCTCGCCGTGGACGAATCCCTCCCACTCCGCGGCGATCTGCGCCTCGCTCATCCCGGGCTCGAGGATCAGCCGGCAGTGCTCCATCGCCGCCGCCGCGATGTCGTTCGCGAGGCGCATGCGCTCGATCTCCTGCGGCGTCTTCACCGCCCGCGCGGCGGCGAGGACCGGCGTCGCGTCCTCGACGTCTCCGAAGGCCCCGAACCACTCGGCCGTGAACGTCGTCGGCTCGCCCACCATCCGGTCTGCGGCCTGCGTCCCGAGCGAGAGCTCGAGACCGACACGCTCGTAGCCGGCCGCCACCTTGCGGGCGAGCTCGAGCACGCGCGCCGTCGGCGGGCGCGGATCGGTCTCGTCGTAGCCGCGAAAGAGGCGTATGTCCTCCGTCCAAGACGTGCGGGCGGCGTCGTCGGCCGACGCCTCCAGGCAGACGAGCACGGGCTCGCCCTCGCGCGGGAAGACGCACGCGTCGTACCCCTTCATGCCCCAGAAGCTCGTCAGGTAGAGGACGTTGTCGGGCGCCCGCACGACGAGCACGTCGAGCCCGTGCTCGCCCATGAGCGCCCGGACGCGGCCGAGCTTCTCGTCGTCGCGCGTCCAGCTCACGAGCTCGCGGGCACGCTCAGAACGGCAGGAACTGGAGCGGCGAGCGCTCGACGTCGGAGAGGTCGACCTCGATCCGCACGTCGGACTCCTCGGGGAGCTCGCTGCGGAGTCTCTCGGCCAGCTCCTGCGCTCGCTCCTCGGTCGGAACGCCGGCGACGACGTAGCGCCAGCGCCGTGTGACGGCGACGCCCTCGGCGGCGAGGTCCTTCGCGAGCGCCGTGGCAGCGCCGCGTCCCGGGAGGTGGACGATGACGCTCCAGTCGTAGACCCCTTCGCGCTCGGCCTCCGCTCGCTCGGACGTCTCGCGCGCCGCGTACTCGGCGTCCTCCTCGGCCGTCGTGACCGGAAGCGGGACCGAGAGGTCCTTCCAGTCCTCCTCGACCGGGTGCCAGCGCGTCACCCGGAGATCCGCGGTCAGCCTGGCGGACTCGACGAGCTCGCGGACGATGCGCTCCGCCTCCTGCGCGCGAGCCTCGCTCCCCGTGTACAGGAAGAGCCGCGGCCCGTCGCGCGTGACCAGCACGCCCCGGCCGAGGCGCTCCTGCGCACGCTCGTCCAGGTCGAGAGCGCGGAGCCGCTCGCGGATCGAGTACCCGTGCTCGTCGTCGTCGAGCTCGACCTCGACGCGGAACCCGTCGTCCATGGGCGACGACGCTACCAGCGGGCCCGCGGCGGGGCGGGATCGCCGTGCGCCTCCTCCCACGAGACGACCGGGTTGCGAAGGATGCCGATGCGCTCGATCTCCGCCTCCATCACGTCGCCCGGCTTCAGGTAGAGCGACGCCGCGTCCGGGGAGAACCCGGCGACCCCCGACACGGTCCCGGTCGAGAGGACGTCGCCGGCCGAATACCCGAGCGCGGAGTAGTGGCTGAGGATCTGCGGGATGCTCACGCTCATGCGCCCGGAGTGGGACACCTGGCGCGACTCGCCGTTGACGCGCAGCTCCATTGCGAGATCGTGCGGGTCGGGGACCTCGTCCGGCGTGACGATCCACGGCCCCAGGGGGCAGAACGTGTCGATCGCCTTGCAGAAGGAGAAGACGCCCGACCGCATCTCGCGGCGCTGGATGTCGCGGGCCGTGATGTCGTTGAAGATCACGTAGCCGCCGACGTAGTCGGCCGCCTCCTCCGGCTGGAACCACTTCCCCGGCTTGCGGAGCACGACCGCGAGCTCGAGCTCGTAGTCGAGCTCCTCGGTCAGGTGCTCCGGGTACACGACCGCCTCGTCGGGCCCCACGATGGCGTCGACGTTCTGGAAGAACACGATCCACGGCGCGATCTCGTGCGACCAGCCGACCTGCTTCGACTCGGCCTCGTGCTCGCGGAAGTTGCCGGCGGTGTGGAAGAACTTCTTCGGCACGATCGGCGCGCGGAGACGCGTCTCCCCGAGCGCAGCGCGCTCTCCCGTCTCGTCCGCGCCGCCGCGCTCGAAGTACTCGCGCATCGTCGGGGCGTCGAGCACCGCGATCTCCTCGCCGTCGACGTACCCGACCCGGCCGTCCCCCTCTCCGAACGTGACCAGCCTCACCCTGCGACCCCGCAGACATTCATCGCCGCGCGGGCGTACACCTCCGCTGTCCTCGCGAGCCCGTCGATCTCGAGGTTCTCCCCCTTGACCGTGTCCAGGAGCCCCGTCGACGTCCCGTAGTTCACGGTCGCGATTCCGTAGCGCGTGAGAACGGAGGCATCCGAGAACCAGCGCGTGACGTCCCGCTCGGGCGCGGAGCCGAAGACCTGCGCATGCGCGTCGTCGAGGGCGCCGACCAGCGGGTGACCCTCGTCGATCTCCGCTCCGGGCGCCGTCACGTACACCTCGCCCTCGATCCCGTGCTCCGGGAAGCGCTCGCGGAGGGAGCGGACGAGGTCGAGGACCTGGGCGCGCGCCGCCGCCATCTGCTTCGTCGGTGGGACGCGGACGTCGAGGAACAGGTCCGTCCGGTGCGGCGTGCGCGACACGCGCCAGCCGAACCCGCCCGAGATCGCGCCGACGTTGACGATCGCCTTGGCCCCCCGGTACGCGTTCGCGGGGTCGTCCTCCCAGGTCGGGATCCACTCGAGCACGGCGTCGAGGACCTCCCGCATGCGGACGATGGAGTTCTCGTCCCGGCGGCCCTCGCTGAACGCCGTGTGCACGAATGGGCCCTGGGTCGAGATCCGTGCCCAGAGCGAGCCGTAGTGCCCGAGCACCACCTTGGACTCGGTCGGCTCCCCGAGGATGCACATGTCCGCGACTCCCCCGTGCGAGACGAGGTAGCGCGAGCCGGCCGCGTAGCCGCGGTACTCGGCCCCCTGCGCGTCGCCGAACTGCGTCTTCTCGATCTCGCCGCAGACCGCGGCGACGAGCAGGTCGCCCTGCAGCCGTACGCCCGCGTCGTCGAGAGCCCGTAGCGCCTCGACGTAGCACGCGAGCGCTCCTTTCATGTTCGAGATCCCGAGCCCGTAGAGACGGCCGTCCTCGACGAACGCGCTCGGCTGGAAGCCGGGCACGTGGCGGAGCCACGGCTCCCTCCCCGAGTACGACGTGTCCACGTGGCCGTTGAACATCAGGCTGGGACCGCCCCCGGCGCCCTCGCGAACGCCGAGAACGTTCGCGCGCCCGTCCTCGACCTGCTGCCATTGCACCTGCAGGCCGAGGTCGAGGAAGGTCTCGCGCATCAGCTCGGCCATGGCGAGCTCGTCGCCGGTGAAGCTCGGCGTGCCGATCGCCCGGCTCGCCCACTCGACGAGCCTGTCGTGGTCGATCGCGACGGTCACGCCTTCGTTCCGACGGCGAGCTTGGCGGAGACGGGAACGTCGAATCCTTCCTCGACGCGATAGGGCTCCAGGAGGGCGTCGTAGCGCGCTCGAATCTGATGCTGAAGTTCCTGCGTCTGGCCCAGGATCATCGGGCGAACCCGCACCGACCCCTCGATCAGACCGTCCCAGAGCTCATCGCCGTTTTCGAGATGGAGGTCGAACCCGACCGTACTGACGTCGACATCGGCGAGTCCGGCTCTCTCGAGCAGCTCTGTGAACTGCGCCACGTCCGCAAGCCGGAAGAAGTTCGGCCCTGCGGGAACGCCGGCGGGCGGATGCGCGCCCGCCGCTGTGAATGCGTCGAAGAAGACACCGATCCAACGACCGCGCTCAGGAACGTCCCACACGCTGAACGCCGCGCGACCGCCGGGGCGGAGCACGCGGGCAGCCTCGCCTACCGCGTGTTCGGGAGCTCCGAGGTGCAGGAGAAGGAAGGCCGCTGTCACCGCGTCGAACGTCGCGTCCTCGAACGGGAGTGAAGTCGCGTCACCCTGAACGAACTCCACGTCGGGCGCCCGCGAGCGCGCGAAGGCGAGCATCCTGTCCGAGAAGTCGAGGCCGACCACCTCGGCGCCGCGCTCGGCTGCTCGCGTTGCGACGTAACCAGGCCCCGTTGCGACGTCGAGGAGACGGGTCCCCTTCCCGGCGCCGACTGCCTCGAGCAGCAGCTCCGCGACTTGCGAGGTGACCCGGCCAGCGAGCGTGTCGTACGCCGTCGCCGTCTTCGTCGTCCAGCCAGCCTCCTCGAACGCGTCGAATGCGGCGGGGTCGAACTCGGTCATGACCTGAAGTATGGAAGCACCCTCTCGCCGAAGAGCCGGATCTGGTCGTGCCTGGATGCTCCCCAGAGCTCGAGCATGACGTGCGTGCACCCGGCCTCGCGGTACTCGCCGATCGCCCGGATGCAGTCCTCCGGGGTGCCGGCGATCGGCTTGCAGCGATCGAGGAGCGCGTCCGTCACCTGCGCCTTCGCGGCGAGCCGGCCGCCGCGCTCCATCGCCTCGGCGACCGGGGCGAGCTCGTCCATGTCGATCTCCGCGAGGTCGAGGAGCGTGTCCGCCGAGCCGCGGATGTTCTGGAACTTGTTCGCGAGGTACATGCCGGCTATCTCCCGGGCGCCGTCCCGGCCCGCGTCGCGGTCGGACTCGTGGATCGAGGCGACGACCGTGCACCCGATGTCGATGTCCGCGGCCACGTTCTCCCGCGTGTAGCGGACGAACGCGGGAGTGGTGATCGAGGGGGTGAGGCAGCCGTCGGCGATCTCGCCCGCCAGGGCCTGCATCTTCGGCGCTGTGGCCGCGACGTACACGGGCGGGACCTCGCGCGGCGTCTCGGCGTCGTCGGCGAGCCCGGGGACGGATGCGCTCCACGTGTCGCCCTCGTACTCGAACGGCTCGCCGCCGAGCATGCCCCGGACGATCGCCACGGCATCGCGCATCGGCCCGAGAGTCTTCGACGTCTGCGAGCGGATGTTGTTGAGGAAGATCTTCGACGTCCCGAACCCGAGCAGGAACCGCCCCGGTCCCGCCGCCTCCTGCACGACGCGCGCGTCCATCGCGACCTGCACCGGGTGCCGGGTGAAGGGCGAGATGATCCCCCAGCCGATCGTGAGTCGCTCCGTGTCCCGGGCCATGAGCGCCGAGACGACCGTCGACGAGCGTGCCTCCATCCCGTGCTTGCGCCACCACGGGTACGCCTCGGCGAGCCAGATCGTGTCCATCCCGGCCTTGTCCATGACGCGCGACGACTCGAGCATCTCCGCGAGCGGCTCCATGGTCAGCTGCATCACGCCGATGCGGAACGGCGCCGGCATCGGGAGTCAGCTCTCTTCGGTGGACTGCGTGGGGCCCTGCGGGTCGGGCGAATAGGCCTCGGGCGAGGCCGGGTGGATCCCCTGCTCGGCGCCCGACGCCCCGGAGGTCGCCGACACACGCTCCTCGAGTGCCGCCAGCACCTGCGAGACCTGCTGGTTCACGATCGGCTGGAGGACGCGCTGGCCCATCGCGCCGACCGGGCCGGCGATCTTCACGTCCGCCTCCCAGGCCATCGAGGTGCCCTCGCCGGCCTCGGAGAGCGTGAACGAGGTGGTCATGTCCATGAGCGCCCCGACGCCCTGTCCCTTCGCCCGCATCGAGGCGAACTCGGGCTCGCGCTCCTCGAGCTTCTCGAAAGCCATCGTCATCTTGAGACCACCGAGGCCGAGCGGAACCTTGACCTTGGCGGTCCAGTGCGTCGCGTCCTGGATCTCGAAGCTCTCGACGCCCGGCATGAGCGCCGCCATCTCCGCCGGGTCGTTGATGACGCTCCAGACGGTCGCGCGCGGCGCCGAGAGCTCCTTCGTGCCGGAGACGATCACTTCGACTCCACCGAGACGTTGGCCCGGCTCGCGGCGGGATCCTGGAGCATCGCCCACACGCGATGCGGTGGGTTGCAGCTCGTCGAGACGACGGGGCCGCCGGCCGGGCGCAGCGCGTCCTGGATCGCGGCGCAGATGCAGTGGATGCCTCCGCCGCCTCCCTCCCCCATGCCCTTCGCGCCGAGGGGAGCGACGGGCGAGCGCGACTCCATGGCGCCGGTCTTGAGCGGCGGCATGTCCAGCGCGTGCGGCACGTGGTAGTCGTAGAAGTTGGAGGTGAGGAGCGTCCCCTCCTCGTCGTAGACGAACTCCTCGGAGAGGGCCGCGCCGAGCGCGTGGGCGGTCGCGCCGTGCACCTGGCCCTCGACGATCTGCGGGTTGATGCGCACGCCGCAGTCGTCCACCGCCGCGTAGCCGACGACGTCCACCTCGCCCGTCTCGGCGTCGATCTCGACGACGGCCGCGTGGATCTGCGTCGCGTACGTGAGCGTGAGCTGCCCGGTTTTCTTCTCCTTGTCGACGACCCCGAAGTACGGCCGGCAGACGTAGCGATGATTGAGCGTGGGGTTGAAGTCGGGCGGGAGGAACGCGTTGTTCGCGTTCACGATGGCGCCGAGCGCCATGAACGGCAGCGCGGCCTCCTCCGGGCCGTCCTTGATCCGGGCCATGCCGTCCGCGAGCTCGATCGCCTCGGCGGGCGCCTGGAGGACGGCGGCCGCGAGCTGAACCATCTCGTCGCGCAGGAGCTCCGAGGCGCCCTTGACCGCGCCGAGCCCGGTGAACGCGAACTGACTGGCGTAGGTCCCCGAGAACCCGGCATGCGAGTTGAACCACGTGTCGTGGCCACGGCGGACGTTCACCTGGTCCGGCGAGCAGCCGAGGATGTCTGCGACGACCTGCGCCGCGGTCGTCTCGTGGCCCTGTCCCTGCGGGACGGTGCCGAGCGTGACGACGACCTCGCCGAAGATGTCGAGCTTCACGGACGCCGCCTCGTTGTTGCCCGAGAACTGGAGATCGGGGTTCAGGAGCGTCGACTGGCCGAAGTTGTTCGTGCCGGAGTCGAGCGTCGAGCCGATGCCCAGCCCGAGGAGCTTCCCTCGCGCGGCCGCTTCCTTCCGCCGCTCCTCGATCGAGCCATGGTCGATGAGCTCGAGCGCGATGTCGAGCGCCGCCGCGTAGTCACCGGAGTCGTACACGCATCCGTTCGGCGTCTCGTAGGGCATCTGCTCCGTCTTCACGTAGTTCCGCTTCCGCACCTCCACCGGGTCGAGCCCGAGCTCGAAGGCGACGATGTCGACGATCCGCTCGGTGAGCCAGAGGTGCTGCATGCGCGAGTAGCCGCGGTTCGGCGACACGGGCGACTTGTTCGTGCACACCTGCGTGAAGTCGACCTTGATGTTCCGCCAGCCGTACATGCCCGGCGTCACCTGCGCCCAGATGATGCAGCCGAGGGGCTCGTAGCGCGGGAAGGCGCCGCAGTCGTCGAGCGCCCTCACCTTGAACCCGGTCATCGTCCCGTCGGCCTTCACGGCGACCTCGACGTCGAGGAACGTGCGCTCGTTCCCGTGGGCGTTCGCCGTGTGCTGGTCGGTACGCCACTCGGTCCACTGCACCGGCCGCGCCAGCTTGCGCGCCAGCAGGCAGAGGACCACGTACTGGGGATGCAGGCAGATCTTGTTGCCGAACCCACCCCCGATGTCCTGGGTGACGAAACGGAGCTTGTCGATCCCGACGCGCATCGCGGGCGCCATCCAGATCGCTCCGATCCCGGGCATCTGGTGGTTGCAGTGCAGCGTCCACTCGCCTGTCCCGCGGTCGTACTCCACGAGAGCGCCCGCGCACTCGAGCGGCGTCGACGAGAAGCGGTGGAAGTGGAGCCGGTCGATCTTCACGACGTGGTCGGCCTCGGCCAGCGCCTGGTCGACGTCCCCCCACTCGAACACGCCCGACCAGACGACGTTCGAGCCCGCGTCGTCGTGGAGGATCACCTCGTCCTTCGCCGACTCCTGGGCGTCGACGAGGACCGGCAGCGGGTCGTAGGAGACCTCGACGAGCTCGGCGGCGTCGCGGGCGAGCTCCCGGGTCGCGGCGCAGACTGCTGCGACGGGCTCGCCCATGTGGCGCACGCGCCCGACGGCGAGCGCATAGTCCTTGATGTTGCCTCCGGGCTCCACGGACATCTCGAAGAACGGGTCCGTCTGGATCGCGACCTCGTCGCCGGTGATGGTCCCGTACACGCCGTCGAGCTCGAGCGCCTTCGACACGTCGATCGAGACGATCTTCGCGTGCGCGTACGGCGAACGTACGAAGTGCACGTAGCCCATCCCGTGCCGCCGGACGTCGTCGAAGAACGTGCCGAGGCCCTGGACGAGCCGCGCATCCTCCTTGCGCGGGATCGACTGCCCGACGTAGCCTTTCTCGAGCACGGTCGGCGTGCCCGCCTCGACTGCCGTCGAGCCGCGGCCTCGTGACACCGTGTCACCAGGGCTCGTCACGCCTGCCCCCCAGCGCCGGCCGCCACGACGGCCTCCACGATGTTCACGTACCCGGTGCAGCGGCAGATGTTGCCCTGGAGCGCGTAGCGCACGTCGTCCTCCGTCGGGTGGGGATTCCTCTCGAGGAGCGCGGTCGCGCTCATCAGCATTCCCGGCGTGCAGTAGCCGCACTGGAGCGCGTGGTGCTCGGTGAAGGCCTTCTGCAGCGTCGTGAGCTCGCCGTTCGCCGCGAGCCCCTCGACGGTCGTCAGGCGAGCGCCGTCGACCTGCACCGCGAGCAGCATGCAGCTCTTCACCGGCTCCCCGTCCAGGTGAACGGTGCAGGCGCCGCAGTTGCCGGTGTCGCAGCCCACGTGCGTCCCGGTCAGACCGAGGTCGTCCCGTAAGAAGTGGACGAGCAAGCGCCTGGCGGGGACCTCCAGCTCCACCCGCTCGCCGTTGACCTCGACCGAGATACCCAGTGCCGACGCCGGCTCCGCCACTACGACCCCTTTCTCCTCGAGGCTGCCTGCAGGACCGCGCGGACGGCCGACACCTCCGCGACGTGGCGCCGGAAGACGCCGGAGCCGTGGGCGTCCGAGGGCGGATCGAGCGTAGCGCGGAGCCCATCGGCCGCAGCCCGCACCGACGCCTCCGAGAAGTCGCCGCCGGCGAGGCGCTCCTCCATCGTCGTCGCGCGAACGGGCACGGCGTCGACGCAGCCGAGCGCCACGCGTAGGCCGCCGTCGGAGATCGTCGCCGCCGCGTTCGCGACGTAGGTGCCGTGCTTCCCGATCGTGAGGCCCGAGAACCCGTCGCCGGAGTCGCTCGACGGCGGCACCGAGACCTTGGTCAGGAGCTCCCCCTCGCCGACCGCGGTCATGTACACGCCGAGAAAGAACTCGTCCGCGGCGACCGTCCGCTCTCCGTCCTGGCCGCGGATCGTGAACGTCGCGTCGAGCGCGAGCAGGAGCGGCGGGAAGTGGTTGGTGGGATCGGCCACGCAGACGTTCCCCCCGACGGTGCCGCGAGCCCGGACCTGCACGTCGGCGATCGTTCCCGCGACCTCGGCGAGGATCGGACGCGCGACCTCCACCTCGGAGGACGACGCGAGCTGCGCGTACGTCACCATCGCCCCGATCTCGAGCAGCCCGTCGGAGGAGAACGCGATCGTGCGCAGCTCGTCGAGGTCGGCGAGGTCGACGAGGACGTCCGGCGCCGCCGCGCGCGCCTTCATGACGTTGACGAGTGTCTGCCCTCCCGCGAGCGCACGGGCGCCCTCGTGCGCTGCGAGCAGCGAGACGGCCTCCTCCACCGTCGCCGGGCGCGCGTACTCGACCTCGCGGAGGAGCATGTCGAGATTCAGTCATACGCCGCACTGACATGTCAAGCGCGAACCGACAGCGGTAGAGTCGGCCCCGTGGCGGGTTTCGACGCGGTCTTCGTCGGCGCCGGCATCAACTCCCTCGCGGGGGCCGCGCTGCTCGCCAGGGACGGCTGGAACGTGTGCGTCCTCGAGCGGGAGGACGAGCTCGGCGGCTGCATCAAGACCCGCGAGGGTCTTACCGCTCCGGGGTTCACGCACGAGCTCCTGGCGGCGTGGCACCCGCTCTGGACGGGCTCGCCGGCGTACGCCGAGCTGAAGGACGAGCTCGACCGGCGCGGGCTCGAGTACCCGAACACCGAGCTCCCCACGGGCTCGGCCTTCCCCGACGGCTCGAGCGCCTTCCTGACGACCTCGCTCGGGGACAACGTCGCGGAGCTCGAGCGCCACGCTGCGGGGGACGGGGCGCGTTGGGAGACGATGTTCGACGCGTTCATGAAAGACGCGGACCTCTCGTTCGGCGTGCTCGGGACGGAGCTGTGGTCGGCCGCGGGCCTCGGTCTGGGACGACAGGCCCTCCGGCGGTTCGGGCGCCGGGGTCTCCTCGCCTACGCGGGCGGGGTGCTCGTGACCTGCCGCGACTGGCTCGGCGACACGTTCGAGTCGGATGCCGCGCACGGGCTTCTCGCCCCCTGGGTCCTGCATACCGGCCTGGGCCCGGACCAGGCGACGTCCGGGTTCATGACCCAGGTGATCGCCTGCGCGCTCCAGCTCGGCGGCATGCCCGTTCCGAAAGGCGGTGGGATCCGGCTTGGTGGAGGGCCTCGCCGACATCGTGCGGGACGCGGGTGGCGAGCTGCGGACAGGCGCCGACGTCGAGCGCGTGCTCGTCTCCGGCGGGCGAGCGACCGCCGTGCGCCTGGTCGGGGGCGAAACCGTCCGCGCCGACCGCGCGATCGTCGCCTCCGTGACGCCGACCCGGCTCTACTCCGACCTGCTCGGCGAGGGCGACGTCTCCGCCGAGCTCCGTCGCGCGGCCATGGGCTACCGGTACGGGCGTGGCGAGATGCAGATCCACCTCGCGCTTCGCGAGCCGCCCGACTGGTACGGCGACGAGCGTCTCGCCCGCACCGCGATCGTCCACGTGACGCCAGGGCTCGACGGCGTCTCCCGAGCGGTGAACGAGGCCGAGCGCGGACTCCTTCCCGCGGAGGCGACGATCGTGTGCGGCCAGCCGATGGCTGTCGATCCCTCGCGCGGGCCGGACGGCTCGTGGATCGTGTGGATCCAGCTGCAGGAGCTTCCGGCCGGACGCGTGAAAGGGGACGCCGCCGGTGAGATCGACGTCGGCGACGGCACGTGGACGGAGCGCCTCCGCGAGGCCTACGCCGACCGCATCGTCGCCCGGCTCGGCCGCCACATCCAGAACCTCGAGCGCGCGACGATCGCGCGCGTCGCGCTCTCCCCCGACGACGTCGCGGCGACGAACGTGAACCTCGTCGGCGGCGACATCTACGGCGGCTCGTGCGCCCTCGACCAGAACTTCCTCTTCCGGCCGCTTCCGCAGGCGCCTGGGCACCGCACACCGGTGGACGGACTCTGGCACATCGGCGCCTCCACGCATCCCGGGCCGGGCCTGGGCGCCGGGTCCGGCTACCTCGTCTACAAGGAGCTCACGAAGCCGCCCCTGCGACGGCGGCTGCTCGCGAGAGTCCCGGGGCGGTCGTGAAGCTCTCGCTCTCGGAGATCTCCACGGTCGGCGCGTCGTTCGCGGAGGATGTCGCGGCGTACGCGGCCGCGGGCTTCGACGGCATCGGTCTCTGGGAGATCAAGCTCCCGGAGGACGACGCGGCGAATCGCGAGCTCCTCCGTGAGGCCGGCCTCGGCGTCGCGAGCTGCGTCCCGAGCGTGCCGTCGGTCCTACCGATCTTCCTGCCGGGGATGGAGGAGCCCCGCGCTCCTGTCGAGCGGGTCGCTTCGCTCTGCGCGAGTGTCCGCCGCCTCGCCGCGTACGAGCCGGAGTGCGTCGTCTGCCTCACGGGCGCTGTCGGTGACCTCGAGCCCGCTCGTGCCCGAGACGTCGTCGTCGAGGGCCTGCGCGAGGTCGCGGCGGCAGCGCGGGATGCGGGCGTCCGCCTCGGGCTCGAGCCGGCGACGCCCCGTCAACGGGATTCCGTGTCTTTCGTCAACTCCGTCGCCGACGCCGTCGCGCTCCTGGACGAGGCAGGCCTGCCCGACGTCGGGATCATGGCCGATACGTACAACTTGTGGCACGAGCCACCCGAGGCCCTGGCTGCGGTCGCGGCACGCGTGACGGGCCTGCACGTGGCCGATGACCCCGGCGGTGACCTCGACTACCGCGTCCTACCGGGCGAGAGAGGCACGAGGAGCGGCGAGCAGGTGCGAGCGCTGCGCGACGCGGGCTGGGGCGGATACCTGGACGTCGAGATCTTCTCCACGCCGGAGCTCTTCTGGGGCTTCCCCGTCGAAGAGGCCGCGCGGCGCGCCCATGCCGCTGCCAGCGCGTTGCTCTAGACGTGCTCGCGTCCTAGGCTCGACGCGATGAGAGCGGATCTCCCGGGCGGAACGGTCACGTTCCTCTTCACGGACATCGAGGGCTCCACGCGGCTACTGCACGCGCTGGGCCCCGACGACTACGCGGACGCCCTGTCCCAGCATCGCCGCACCTTCCGCCATTCGTTCGCGGCGCACGACGGCGTGGAGGTGGACACCCAGGGCGACGCCTTCTTCGCAGCCTTTCCGACCGCCGACGGAGCGGCGGACGCCGCGCTCGAGGCACGAGCTGCGCTGGCCGGAAGCCCGATCTCGGTCCGCATGGGCCTGCACACGGGGTCGCCGAAGCTCACGCCCGAGGGATACGTCGGCGTCGACGTGCACCGTGGAGCCCGCGTGGCGGCGCTCGCGCACGGGGGCCAGATCGTCCTCTCGCCGACGAGCGCCGCGCTTCTGGAAGGTCGCCCGCTCGCCGACCTCGGGCTTCATCGCCTGAGGGACTTCGAGGGCGCGACGCGCCTCTACCAGCTCGGCGAGGGAGTCTTCGCGCCGCTGCGTACGCCGGGCAGCGTCGAGCTGCCGGTGCCGGCGACCCGCTTCCTCGGCCGCGAGCGCGAGCTCTTCGATGCGGTCTCGCTCGTGTACGAGCGTGACCCTCGGGTGCTGACGGTGCTCGGTCCGGGCGGCACCGGCAAGACCCGCTTTGCGCTCGAGCTCACGCGCCTGCTCGCCGACGAGGCCGATGGCGGATCGATGTTCGTCGGGCTCGCGCCGCTCCGTGACCCGGAGCTCGTGCTCCCCGCGATCGGCGACCGCCTGGGGGCGGGATCGGACGACCCCGACGCGATCGCCGCTCGTATCAGCGGCAAGCGCACGCACCTGCTCCTGGACAGCCTCGAGCACCTCCTCCCCGAAGCGGCGCGCCCGCTCGCCGAGCTCGCAGCGGCGGCACCCGCGCTACGGATGCTGACGACCAGCCGCGAGCCGCTTCGCATCCAGGGGGAGGTCGAGCTCGACCTCCCCCCGCTCGCCGAGGACGAGGCGGTGACGTTCTTCTGCGAGCGGGCACAGGCCGTACGTCCCGACGTGCAGGCGGACAGCGCGGTGTCCGAGCTCTGCACACGCCTCGACTGCCTCCCGCTCGCCCTCGAGCTCGCCGCCGCACGTACGAAGCTCCTCTCCCCCGCCGCCCTCCTCGCTCGGCTGAGCGAGAGCCTCGACCTCCTGAAGGGCGCGCGGGACGTGGACGAGAGGCATGCGACCCTCCACGCGACCATCGCCTGGTCGCACGACCTGCTGGACGAGGACGAGCAGCTCCTCTTCAGACGGCTCTCGGTCTTCCGCGGCGGCTGCACGCTGGACTCGGCCGAGGCTGTGTGCGACGCCGATCTCGACGTCCTCGCGTCGCTTCTCGACAAGAGCCTCGTCCGCCGCCGCGCGGGCCGCCTCGGCGAGGAGCGCTACTGGATGCTCGAGACCATCCGCGCGTTCGCACGCGAGCAGCTCGACGTCTGCAGGGAGGCCGAGACGATTCGCAGGCACCACGCGGACAGGATGCTGGGGATCGCCCTCTCGGCACATCTGACGGAGGACGACGACGAGCAGTTCCGTCTCCCGCTCGTGCTTTCAGAGGAGCAGGACATGCGCGCAGCGCTCGACTGGGCTTCGGAGAGCGACGTCGAGCTCGCTCTCCGACTCGTCGTCGCTCTCGAGAACTTCTGGAACGTCCATTCGCATCTCGAGGCCCTTCGCCGGCTGGATCGTCTGCTTCCGTTCGTAGAGACGGTCCCGCTGGAGCTGCGGGCCGCGGCCCTCCGGGTGCGTGGAGGCGCGCTCCACGTCGACGGAGACTTCGACTCCTGTGACGAGCCGTATGAAGAGAGCCTGGCTCTGTATCGCCAGCTCGGAAGCGAGCGCGGGGTCGCCTCGCTCCTGCAACGCCTCGCCAACAGCGCGTTCCAGCGCGACGAGCTCCAACGATCCCGCGCGCTGATCGAAGAGTCGCAGGCTCTCGCGCACGGCCGGTTTCCCTACGTCGAGATCGCCAACACATCGTTGCTCGGGCGAGTCCACGTCCGCTTGGGAGACGTCGAGGCGGGGGCCGAGCTCCTTCGGCAGTCCGCCGACATGGCGGCGGAAGCGAACTGGCACTGGTGGCGCGCGGGGGCGCTCGCGTCCCTTGCGATGCTCGAGCTCGAGCGTGGAGACCTCGACCTCGCCCAGCTGGACAGCCAGGAGGCGCTGCGCCTCATCCGACCGGACGAGAGCCGGTGGGGGGCGCTCACGCCGCTCACCGTCATCGCCCGTGTGGCTTTGAGCCGAGACGATCGCCGGCGAGCCGGTGTTCTGTGGGGAGCCGTCGAGGCCGAGACGGAGCGCTCGCCCAGCAGGGTTTGGCAGCGCTCGCTCTCCGAACGCGCAGGCCCGCTCCTGGACGAATCCGCTCCCGACTTTCTCGCGCGCGGTTACGGCGGGTCGACAGCTCGACTTCTGGGACGCCGTCGCGATTGTGCTCGGCGAGATGGAGGCGCCTCAGACCGAGCCGTAGAGGGCGAGCACGACGCGGACGAAGAGCTTCGTGTCCTCGTACAGCCCGATCTCGCGCACGGCGCGGGCGCCCTGGTACCAGCCGGCGAGCGCGAGGCGGACGTCCCCGCCGAACTGGTCGAGCTGCCAGCGCAGGTAGCGGACCCCTGCGCGGACGTTGCCCCGGTAGTCGCGAGGCGTGCGCCTCCCGATCAGCACCGTGTCCACGAACTCCCACGTCTCGGGCAGGAGCTGCATGACGCCGATCGCACCCACGCTCGACACGACGTCCTGCTGGAAGCCGGACTCCATCCACGCGAGCGCTCTGGCGAGCGCGGGATCGACGCCGTAGAACCGCGCCCAGTAGTCGATGGCCGCCCGAACCGCTTCGCGGGACGCGGGCCGGGCAGCCGGCGGCAGCGTTCGCGCGCCCCCGGGAAGCGCCAGTCGCTGTCCCGGGACGATGACGCGTGTGAGCGGCACGCCGTTTCGCCGGGCGAGGAGCCAGGGGCTGACGTTGTAGCGCGCGGCGATCGAGAAGAAGCTCTCGCCGGGACTGACGGTGTGGAGACGCACGGGCGCCCGTCGGGACAGCGCTCGGTAGGTGTTTCGTCCGACGATCCCGTCGGGAACGAGCCCCTGCCGTCGCTGGAAGCGCCGGACTGCCGCCGCCGTCCGTGCCGTGAACCGCCCGTCCACTGCGCGGAGGGGGAGCCCGCTCCGTCGGAGCCGGAACTCGAGCACGGCGACGTCCCAGCCGAGCGCGCCGACGGACAGCGCGCGCCGGCCGAGGAACGGCCGGCCACGCTTGCCGAGTGCGCGCCTCGTCGCCGGGCCGAGCTTGCCGTCCGGCACGAGCCCTCTCGCCCGCTGGAAACGCACGAGAGCGTTTCCGGTCAGCTGCCCGCGGACGCCGTCGACCGGCCCGGGGTCGAACCCGTGGGCGCGCAGCGCGACCTGGAGCGCGGCGACACGCGCGCTGCCCGCGAGCGCCTCGGGTGCCAGAGCGAGGACGCACAGGGACAGCGCGACGCCGATGGCGGCGAAGCGGCGCATCCGACGTTCCTTCGTCGT
The DNA here is from genome assembly GCA_963750595.1 of uncultured Actinomycetes bacterium. Classification (GTDB taxonomy): domain Bacteria; phylum Actinomycetota; class Thermoleophilia; order Gaiellales; family Gaiellaceae; genus GMQP-bins7. Next base: position 520,426 of record CAVVRG010000007.1, read on the forward strand.
TCGCGGCCGCCGTCCTCCCGCCTGGCCGCCGCGGGAGCCCGGGTACAATCCGGCCGCTGCCTTCCCCGGTAGCTCAATTGGCAGAGCATCCGGCTGTTAACCGGAGGGTTGTTGGTTCGAGTCCAACCCGGGGAGCTGCGAAGTACCTGCAAAGCCTCGGAAACCACGAGGGGCCCGGTTGAGGCGCCCTCATTTCGTACCGAACCTCGTACCGCGTCAGTCGTCGGCGAGTGTGTAAACAGACTCGCCTCGGCCTGGCTTGCGGCAGGAGACCGCGGGGACGTCGACGAGTTCGACCAATACCTCCATTCGGAGGTCGTGGTTCATGCCCCTCTCGGCTTGTCGACGACGGGGGTCGAGGCAGAGAAGGACGTGTGGGCGGACGCCAAGCGTGCCCGATGCCTGACATTCGAGGTAAGGAAACGATGGGCTCGGGGTCACGAGCAATGGCTCGAGTCGTCGTCACGGGCACTCTCAGCGGAGGGCTCGCGGGGATCTCGGCCGCGGGGAGGTTCTTCGATATCGATCAGGTCGTCTCGCTCACTTCCGCGACGGGTCGATCGTCGAGGCGTGGGAGCTCGCCGACATCGGTCGATGCTCCGCCGGCTCAGTGCCCGACCGGTGGTCGCGTGGCGTTCTGGTGACCGAGCACGAGTGGCGGGTGCGCGAGGGGCTTGTGTAGGGCGTCGCGCGTTCGGCCGATACCCCGAGCGTGCGCACGTTTGTTGTCGCCGTCGTTCTCGTCATGGCGGGCGCCCGGCTGGCTGGCTCCGCTGGCGCGGAGACGGGCTCCGGCCTCACCTTCAACCGACAAGACGGATCTCGTATCTCCTTTCCCGGCGCTGTTCGGGCGTGGTGCGACCGAGATGCGCTCCACGTGATCACGCTCGGCGGTATCCGGGAATCGCGCTGGCAGCTCAGTCTCGCGCGAAAGACACTGCACTCCGGGCAAACCATCGACTTCACGTGGAGACGCGCACATGGCGTCGAGCTCTTCGTCTTCGACGCGAAGACCAAGAACGAGGCATCGGAGTCGGCGGAGGGATCCCGTGGCCACGTCGTACTCCGGCGAACGACTTGTGCGCGCGGCGGCGCGTTTGAAATCGCTGTGTCTGCAGTGATCGCCAGTGAGTTCTTCGACGGCGCCCGAATCCGAGCTTCCGGGACCCTGCAGGGGAAGATCGGCGGTCAACCGCACGGCTAGAGCGGTGAGGACGGGCTCGCAGAAGTCGCGACCCTGCGGCGGGCCGTCTCACCGGAGTTTCAACCGGGTGGCGCAGAAGCCTCGGATGCGTTCGAGAGAGTGGCAGCGCCGCCTGCCCCTAGTCCGCGGAGAAGAGGGAGCCCGCCTCGGTTGCGCCGGAGACGGGCTCCTCGATTGATTCGTGCGCGGCTCCAGGGTTCGCTTTCCTGTGCCCGGCTGACGACCCCTCCCAAGGACTGGATCTAACCGCCCGAGAGAGATGCCTCTCGGCGAGACCGGAAACGGCGCATACAGGAACCGCTAGTCGTCGTCCTCGGTTTCGGCCTTCGCGGGATGGGCGACGACCATCCGTGCCGTCAACGGCGGCTTCACGTCGTCCTTGAGGTCGGCCTTGCAGACCTTCGCCTGGACAAGCACGCGGTCGCCAACCTCGAGGTCCCCGATCTCCGCCTTGCCCTGACGGCGAACCTTCGTTTCCGCGTTGACGGCTATCGAGGTCGAGGCAGTGCCCGGAACGTACGCACGACCCCAGCGATTGGCGCTGGTCACGTCCACGTTCAACGGGGCTCCGGTGAGCTTGCCCTTGAGTACGACCGTCACCCTCGGCTTGCACCCCGCACCGGTGGCCGGCGGCTTGCCTTTGCCCGCTGGCGGTGCCGCGACCGCGACCGAAACGCTGAGCATGGCGGCGCCGATACCTACGAGCAGCACCCTGAGCGTCATCGAACGTCCTCCTGAGTGGGGGTTTGTCCTCGCATATTGAGAGACGCGCAGGTCGACGCAAACCTGCGTCTTCCAGCGCCTGATGCTGGGCCGTCCAGGGAACGAGTCTACGCGCCTCGCCCCCGAGATCCCGCTTCCGCTCTTCCGGGGATCCGCAGGCAGCTCGCGAGTCTCGGGATCGCCGCCTGTCCGCGCCTCGCCCGCGATACACTGAAGCACTCCATAGCTCTCCTCTCGTCGTGACCCGAAGTCCTGAGCCATTGCGCCAGGTAGAGCGGGAAAGAGAGGCGCTATGTCCTCACCTTTTGTCACGGTTCGCTACCCCGACGGCGCATGGGAAGTCACCGGCTGGGCGAAGGTCCCGAACAGCGGGGAGATGCTGCGCCGGAGCAGCGGAAGGTGGATCGTCACGACGACTGTCGTGGACAAGAGCGGGCACGTCATCGTGACCTGGCGGCGAGCCCCTAGACCCGCCTGACCGCCGGAGCCGTGGCGAGCTCCCGGCGAGCTAACCATGAGAATCTCGACGCGGCTACCTCCGCCGTCGAGCGCGGTCGCGTGAAGCTCAGGTACTCCACGGAGCCGCATGTTCGTGCGAGCATTCGACCCCGATGGGCGGCGTTCCCGACTTCGCCGAGTCGCTCCTCTCGGCCCCGGCGGCAGACTTCGTCGAGGAGCGAAAGCGCCTCGCCCGCAAGCTGCGCGACGAGGGGCGTAAGGAGGACGCGGCAGCAGTCGCCGCACTCCACAAGCCTCCACCCGTCGTGCTGGCAGCCAACCGAGCCGCGCGGAGCCGCCCGAAGGTCGCCAAGGCAGCGGCAAGCGCCGCATCCCGGATGACGAAGCGGGTCGGCGACCCCGATGCGCAGCGAGCGCTCGACGACCAGCTCGCGCTCCTCGAGGAAGTCGCGTCCGCCTTCCTCGTCGGGGAAGGGAACGTTCCGAGCGAGGCGACACGACGTCGTCTGCGCGACCTCCTGCGGAACGCCGTCGCCGACGACGACGCTCGCGAGGCACTGGCTCGAGGCGTGCTCACGGACGAGCCCGAGCCTGTGGGCTTCGCCGCATACGCTGCGTTGACGCCGCAAGCATCGCCACAGGCACGGTCGACGGCGAAGGGAACGACGCCCAGGAGAGCGCCGTCGAGCCGGAAGGCCGGGGCCGCCGCGGCGAGGAGACGCGAGCGCGAACGCGCGCTGCGCGAGGAGGTAGACGCCGCCCAGGAGCGCCTCGACGCGGCGAGGGTGGCCGAGGCCGAAGTGGCCCAGGAGCGAGCTCGGGCCGAGAACGCGCTTGCCTCGACACGGAAGAAGCTCGACCGGCTCGCCGGCGGTTAGCGCCGCACCGAGAACGGCTGTCAATCGCAGGGTCGTCGGTTCGAGTCCAACCCGGGGAGCTGCGGATCGAGGAGCGCGGGCTCGAGGCGGTGAGCGACCTAGGTCGTGATCCGCCGCCGAAGCCAGGCGATGAACTCAGCTGCACCGCCGCTTCTACCTCGACTGTGCTCGTACCAGACGATGAAGCACGCGTGCTGAAAGGCCCGGAGGTCGACGAGCTCCTCGAGCAGCTCGCGGTCGTGCGTTCCGTAGGCAGTGAGCGCACGTTCGCCTTCGTCCGCAGGTCGGTGGAAGGCGCGGACGGCGGTGACGACTTCGGCGAGATCCCACTCGACAGGTCCTCGGAGTGCGGTTTCGAGGTCGATCCACCTTGGTCCGTCAGGTGTCACGAGGACGTTGCGATAGCTCGCGTCGCCGTGGAGGGGCTGCCCCGATGCATCGGGTACCTCCAGCGACGGGTACAGATCGCGCAGAAAGGCCACCTCGTGCGTCTCGCCCGCCTGCGCGAGCAGACGGAGCGGCTGCACGAGCGGGTCGAAGGGCGGCAAGGCGCCCTCGTAGCTCGCACGAGACTCGTGCAGTGTCCGCAAGGACGTCCCAACGGCCTCCGGCTCGGCGACCGCACGCGGCTCATGGACAGCATGGTCGAAAAGGCCGATCAACCAACCATCTCGGGCATGTGGTCCGGGAGGGACGCTGTTCGACGGAGAGACGACAGGTGCGCGGAGCGACGCAGCGTGCCGCGAGACCGATACGTCGCGGGTCAACCTCGCGCGGGCCTCGTCGTGGTCGTGGAAGAGCCTTGGCACCCGCGCCACGATGGGAAGTGGCGCCAGGTGGATCACGAGGTTGAACCCTTCCGAGATGACCTGCGGCGCTGTCACGGGCAACCCCAGATCGTCCGCGACCTCGAGGGTCGCCTCGAGCGGCGTCACTCGATCCCGAGCAAGACCACGAGGACCGGCTGGCCGCCCTCTGGCATCTCGGCGCCGAGCCCGCTCACCCTGCGAACTCTAGGCGGTCACTCGTCGCCCGCTGCGGCCGTCTCGGTCCGTGCGGCATGCCGGAGCGCCCACAAGGGGAGTCGGTAAACGGCGCATCGTCGCAGCCGAGACGGAGTGAGGCTCCTCCCCTCCCAGGAGTCGACGCCAGCCCGCGCGCGGTCAGCGCACGACGAAGCGGTAGCTCGATCGATGCGTCGTCTCGGCGACCTGTACGGCGATCGTCCCGCGAAGGACCGCGCCGGCCTTCCCGTCGGGGACGCGCAACCTGCACTCGGCCCGCCCGTCGCGGAAGCGACCCGTCACGACGGCGCGGCCGCCCGCCACCGACGCGGTACAGCGTACGGAGCCCGAGCGGACGATCCGGTACGTGTCCAGCCGCCGCACGGCGACCGCGGCGACGAAGGGCTTGCCCGCCCGCGCTCCGCCGGACGACCCCGTCACCGTGCCCGCCCTCAGGCGCAGGGGGCCGGGGTTCACGAGCCGGTACTGGTACAGCCGCCCCGAGAGGTCGTCGGGCGCCGTGTCGAGCGCCTCGACTTCGCCCTCGAACTCCTCTCCCTCGCTCTCCCCCGGGCCGACGAGGTCGGCGCTGACGACGCCGAAGCCGAACGCCGAGGCGCCGTCGAGCAGGCTGCGGTGGATCGTGAAGGTGAGAACGCCGTCGGCGTGCGACGCCGAGGCCCGGAGCGGCGGGTCCACGGGCTGCGAGACGCCGCGTATCTCGCGGTCGAGCTCGACGGTCCGCGTTCCGCTCAGGTACCCGAGGAAGAGCGCGTCCTCGGAGTCCGGCCGGCCGATGAGGTCGATGCCGATGCCGACCAGCTTGTCGGGCGGAAGCGCCTGGTAGTTGGCCGTCGTGAGCTGGAACTGGATCGTCCCGCTCGTGGAGTCGGATGCGGCGATCGCCGTGATGTCGGGAGCCACGTCCTGGTCGTTGTCGGGATCCGGGAAGGACGTCCGTCCCGGCGCCGAGTACACGTTCCGCCCCGCGCTCGGAGCGAAGTCCGTGGAGATCACGTTCCCGATGGCCACCTGCTGCGTCCTCGCCGCGACCGCGAGGATGCCGAACGACGTCGATCCCGCAAGCTGCGCGCGATCGACCGTGAACGAGAGCACGCCGTCGACGAGCGCTGCGCTCATTCCGGTCGGGGGACGCGCGATGAGCTGCGAGCCGTCCCAGCGAAAGAAGTCGAGCGTGCCGTCGTTCGAGTAGCGCAGGGTCATCTCGTCCCCGCCCGCGCCCGTGGCCTGGTTGCGGTCGAGGTCGAAGCTCACGACGACGCGCGAGTTCGTGGGGAGAACCCGGAAGTTCGCGATGGACACGCGCACCGTGACCGGGCCGGCTCCGGTGTCCTCGACGCTCACCGACGTGATGTCGGGGGCCTCGTTCGCGTCACTCGCGCTGTCCGAGAACGAGGCGCTCGCGGACGCGCCCACGACGACGATCGCGGCGATCCCGGCAGCGGAGACGAGCACGAGCGCCCGCGCGCGCCGGAGGAAGGTCCGCGCGCTACGACCGATCGAAGCCAGGACAGACGTGGAGAACACCGGGCGCCCCCTTTTCGTGTGCTCGGCTACACAGACTCGTCACGTTCGTCGCATTCTTCCATCCCCGGCCGACGATCGGTTTGGTGGCGTCCGCCCGGCGACGGCACGTGCTGCGAGAATCCGCTCGGTGACAGGGCTCCTGGAGTCGGCGGCGCTGCAGCTCCGCGTGGCGAAGCGCCTCGCGCCGCGTCGCGGCGCGACCCTCGGGCAACGTCTGGGGCGCCTCGACGACCGTCTCGTGTTCGTCGTCGGCTCGCCGCGGTCCGGCACGACGTTCCTCGGCGAGGCGATCGGATCGCTGCCCGGGTTCGTCGACCTCGGCGAGGTCGCACCGCTCAAGGCGGCGATCCCCGAGCTGTCGCTCCTCGAGCCGGAGCTGGCGGCTCGACGCATCCGGCGGATCCTGGCGGTCGCCCGGCGGGTCGGGCTCGTCGGTGCGGTTCGTGCCGTCGAGCAGACGCCCGAGGCCGCGTTCGTCGTGCAGGCGGTCCGGATCGCCTATCCCTCCGCCGGCATCGTCCACATCGTCCGCGACGGCCGCGACGTCGCCTGCTCGCTGATCGCCAAGAAGTGGTTGAGCGACGAGCTCGCGGGACAGGACGACGCCGGGATCGGATACGGCGCGTACGCGCGCTTCTGGGTGGAGCCCGAGAGGATCGAGGAATTCCCGGCCGTGAGCGATGCCCGGCGCGCGGCCTGGGCGTGGCGCCGGTACGTCGGCGCCGTTCGCTCGACGGGCGTCCCGGTCGTCGAGGTGCGCTACGAGCGCATGGCGGAACGTCCCGACGAGGTCGCGACCGAGCTCGCGGAGCAGCTCGGAGCACCGCGGGACGCGCTCGCCGCCGCGCTCGCCCGCGCACACGACTCGTCGGTCGGCCGCCACCGCGACGACCTGAGCCAGGAACAGCTCGCGGACGTGGTCGCGGAGGCAGGCGACCTGCTCCGCGAGCTCGGCTATCTCCCGGACGCCTGACGTCCTCGAGCGTCAGGTGAGCTCGGCGAGAGCCTGGCGGACCTTGGAGAGGTGCGCCTGGAGCTCGGTGGTGCGAGCGAGATCGGCGCCCGCGAGGTCGCGCTTCAGCTTGCGCTCCCGAAGGCGCAGGAGGAGCTCCGCGCCCGTTCGCTCGTCGATCGCCTCGCGCGCCGCGCGTGCGTCGAGCTCGGCCCTGAGCTCGGTGAGCTCGGGGTCGTCCCGCCCGGCGACGAGGACGTCCCGGAACCGGCGGTGGACCTCCAGGTCGAAGTGCTCCGGCGTCAGCTCGGCCAACCCACGCACGAGCGAAGGGTGGGCCACGCAGGCGGCGAGGGTCTCGCGCTCGAGGCGATCGCCGGCCTGGAGCAGGCGCGGCGTCTCGACGACCGCCTGCCGCGAGCCCCCCCGTGCCGGTGCGAGCCCGGCGAGCGTCTCCCTCGGCAGGTCGAGGCGGTCCGCCAGGAGACGGAGCGCCTCCTGGCGCTCCGGCGAGTCCTCGGCCCTCGCGAGCACTTCCCGCGCCCGCACGAAGCCCTCCTGGCGGTCGGCGGCGCGCTCCAGCTCGAGCCGCACGCGGTAGAGGAGGTAGCTCTCCGCCGACCCGAGCCGCTCGGCGAAGCCGTCCGGTGCGTCCGCCGGGTCCTGTCCCCGGGGAAGCGTGACCACCCTCACGTCGAAGCCCTTGGCCGCCGCCAGCTCCATGCCGCGCAGCGTCGCCTCCTGCCCCGCGGCATCCGCGTCGAAGCAGAGGTAGACCTTGCGCGTCAGGCGCCCGAGCTCCTCGAGCTGCCGGTCGGTCAGGGCGGTGCCCATGGAGGCGACGACCGGCTCGAACCCGGCCTGCCTGAGGGCGATCACGTCCGTGTTGCCCTCGACGACGGCCGCTCGATCCTGTTTCGAGATCGCCGTGCGGGCGAGGTGCAGGCCGTAGAGGATCGCCCCCTTCTTGAAGAGGTCGCCCTCGGGGGAGTTCACGTACTTCCCGTGCAGAGGGTCGTCCTCGCTCAGCTTCCGCGCCTGGAACCCCACGACCCGTCCGCGGGCATCTGCCAGCGGGAACATGAGCCTCGGCGGGAAGTAGTCGCCGCCGCGGACGGTCGCGAGGCCGGCTGCGCGGAGCTCGTCGCGGCCGAAGCCCTTCTCGGCTGCCTTCTCCGCGAGCCCGCGGCCGGGCGAGAGCCCGAGGCGAAACTCCCGGGAGACCTCCTCCCTCAGCCCCCGCTCGGCGAGGTACGCGCGCACCGGCGCACCGGCGTCGCCGTCCCAGAGCAGCCGCTCGAAGTACGTCGTCGTCTGCTCGAGGAGCGCGTACAGGCGGTCCCGCCGCTTACGCTCGGCCTCGATACGAGGAGAGGCCTCCTCGTATTCGAGCATGACCCGGAAGCGATCGCCGAGCCACTCGATCGCGCCCACGAAATCGAGGTTCTCCGTCTCGCGCACGAACGAGATCAGGTCCCCGCCCTTGCCGCAGCCGAAGCAGTAGTAGAGCTTGTCCACGGGGTTCACCGAGAAGCTCGGGGTCTTCTCCTCGTGGAACGGGCAGCGCCCCGTGAAGCGCGAGCCCGACGCCCGGCGCAGCGGAGTGCGTCCGGAGACGACCTCGACCATGTCGGCCGCCGCGACGACGTCGCGCACGGAGGAGTCCTTGATCCGGGCCACGCGACTGAGACTACTGGGCGGTTACGTCGTACCCGTGCCCGTGGGCGAGCGTTACCGCCGCACCACGAATGCGAACCGGGCGCGAGAGGACGTGCCACCCGAGCGCACGGACATCGTGCCGCGGAGAGGCGCGCCCGAGGCGCTCGCGGGCACCACCAGCGAGCAGCTGGCCTGGCCGGCCCGCACGCGTCCGGTGGCGTTCACTCGCACCCCCGCGACGCGGACGTCGCACGCGACCGAGCCCGAGGTGAGGGGGCGGGCCGTGTCGGAGCGCACGACGGGGACCGAGACCGCGAAGCGCCGACCGGCGATGGGCCGCGCGGGCGTCCCGCGGGGCTCGCCGACGACGAGGCGAACGGCCGGCTTGTTCGTCAGCGTGTACTTCCACCACGCGCTGCCGTTCGGCGCGATGTCGATCGCGTTGTCCTCGTCGTCCGACGAGTCTCCGCTGACGAGATAGAAGCCGAAGCTCGCGACGTCGCTCAGGAACTTCCGGGGAACGTCGAAGGTGACCACTCCACCGGCGCTGCGGACGTTCACGCCGGACCCGCGCACCTGCACGAAGTCGTCGGCGTCGCTGCTCCAACGAGCCGCGTAGACCCGCCCGTCTCCGAAGGCCACGTATGCCTCGACCCCGTTGTCGCCCGTGCTGCGGCGGCGGTCGATGTCGAAGTCGGCCTCGATCCACGTGCTCGCCGGAAGCGCCACGTGGCTCGGCGTCGACACGGCGAGCCGGATCCTGCCCGACCCGGTGTCGCTGACGTCGACCTTCGTGATGTCTGGTGCGGCATCGTGGTCGCCCGGCGCGTCGGGGATCGAGACCGGCCCGGGCGAGGCATAGCTGCTGCGGCCGGTGTTCGGCGCGTAGTCGGCGGCGACGTTCTCGCCACCGTCGCCGTCGTCCTGGGCCCGCAGCCCGACTGCGAGCACGCCGAAGCTCGCGACGGTGTCGAGCGCAGCCTTCGGCAGCGTGAGCGTCAGCGTTCCGGCGGTGAACGCGCCGGTCATCCCGGTCGCCGGCCGGCGAACGAGCTCCGAGCCGACCCACCGGTGGAAGCGGATGCCGCCGTCGTCGAAGTACTGGACGAGAGCCTCGTCGCCGTCGTCGCCGGTCCTCGGGTTGTTGTCGAGGTCGAACCACAGGTTGAACCAGCTGCTCGCCGGCAGCGTCTGGTAGTTCGCGACCACGACCGAGAGCGTGAGGATCCCGTCCGCCGACTCGGTCACCGAGACGCCGGTGACGTCGGGCGCCGCGTTGTTGTCGCCCGCGGGGTCGGAGAACGACGCGGCCGCGAGCGCGGCGGCGGCGAGCACGAGCGCGCCGCCCATCCCGAGGACGAGGAGGGCGCTCCCGAGAGCAGGCCTCCACCGCTGCGACCGCCCGTGTTCCACGAGCGCACAGTATCGCCGAGGCCCGGGACACGCTCAAAGGCGCCTGGAACTCCGAGGCGGGCGACCCTAGGCTTCAGGCGATGGTCATCTGCCCGAGCTGCGGCCAGGAGAACCCGGAGGGATTCCGCCTCTGCGGGATGTGCGGCGCCTCGCTCACCCTGGCTCCGGCCGCGCGCGAGGAGCGAAAGGTCGTCACGGTGCTCTTCTGCGATCTCGTCGGTTTCACTGCGAGGGCCGAGCAGCTCGACCCGGAAGAGGTCCGCGCGGTGCTCCGCCCCTACCACGATCGCGTCCGGAGCGAGCTCGAACGCCGCGGCGGCACGGTCGAGAAGTTCATCGGGGACGCCGTGGTGGCGCTCTTCGGCGCGCCCACGGCGCACGAGGACGATCCCGAGCGCGCCGTCCGCGCAGCGCTCGCAATCCGTGACTTCGCAGCCGAAGAGGGGCTCGAGCTGCGCATCGGTATCACGACCGGGGAGGCGCTCGTATCCCTCGGCGCCAGCCCCTCGGAGGGCGAGGGGATGGCCTCGGGTGATGTCGTCAACACGGCAGCACGCCTCCAGAGCGGCGCGCCGGTGAACGGGATCCTCGTCGATGACACGACATACCGGGCGACGCGCGGCACGGTCGAGTACGACGGCGCCCGCACGATCGAGGCGAAGGGGAAGTCCAGCCCGATCTCGGTGCGGCGCGCGCTCCAGGTGCGTTCGCGCCCGGGTGTGGACGTCGTGCACGACACCAGGTCCGAGCTCGTCGGCCGCGAGCAGGAGGTCGGCCTCCTGCGCGACGCGCTCGGGCGGGCGAGGGTCTCGCGGGCATCACAGCTCGTGACCGTCGTCGGCGTCCCCGGGATCGGGAAGAGCCGCCTCGTTCACGAGCTCCGGCGCATCGTCGACGCCGACCCCGACCTCATCACCTGGCGCCAGGGCCGTTGCCTCGCCTACGGCGACGGCGTCACGCTGTGGGCGCTCGGCGAGATCGTCAAGGCGCAGGCCGGCATTCACGAGCGGGATCCTCCGGAGCTCGCGGCGGAGAAGATCCGCAGTTCGGTCGCAGACGTGCTCGGGGACTCCACGGACGGTCCCTGGATCGAGTCGAACCTCCTCGCCCTCGTCGGCCTCGCCGGCGAGAGCGAGCTCGGAGGCGATGGGCGCGGACAGGCCTTCGCCGCTTGGCGCCACTACTTCGAGGCGATGGCGGAGCAGCGGCCGCTCGTGCTCGTCTTCGAGGACCTCCACTGGGCCGACGAGAGCCTGCTCGACTTCGTCGACGAGCTCGTCGACTGGGTCTCCGAGGTCCCGCTGCTCGTCGTCGGAACCGCCCGTCCGGAGCTCCTCGAGCGCAGGCCCGGCTGGGGCGGCGGCAAGCTGAACGCGACGACGCTCGCGCTTCGGCCGCTTTCCGACGACCAGACGGCCCTGCTGCTCGCCAGGCTCCTCGGACGCCCGGTGCTCGCCGCGGACGAGCAGCAGTCGCTGCTGGAGCGCGCGGGTGGCAACCCGCTCTATGCCGAGCAGTTCGCCGATCTCTTCCTCGAGCGCGGCGCAACGGGAGACCTCCCGCTTCCCGAAACGCTCCAGGGAGTCATCGCCGCACGCCTCGACGGGCTCACTCCCGCGGAGAAGGACCTCCTGCGGGATGCCGCGGTGGTCGGCAAGGTCTTCTGGGTCGGTTCGCTCTCGCGCGATGCGGAGGAGGCCGGAGCAACGCTTCACGCGCTCGAGCGCAAGGGATTCGTGCGCCGACAGAGGCGCACGTCGGTCGAGGGCGAGGACGAACTGGCGTTCGCGCACGCGCTCGTCCGCGACGTGGCTTACGGCCAGATCGCCCGAGCCGAGCGGGCCGACAAGCACCGACATGTCGCCAAGTGGATCGAGTCCCTCGGCCGCCCGGAGGATCACGCCGAGATGCTCGCCCACCACTGGCGCTCGGCCCTCGAGCTCGCGCGGGCCTCCGGGAAGGATGATCCCGAGCTAGCGCGCCACGCACGAGTGGCGCTGCACGAAGCGGGTGACCGTGCGTTCTCGCTGAACACGTTCCGGGCCGCGGCGAGGTACTACAGCGAGGCGCTGGAGCTCTGTCCGGTCGACGAGCTACATCCGGAGCTCGTGTTCAAGCGCGCCCATGCCCTGTTCCTCGCGGGCGATGAGCGAAGCGTCGAGGAGCTCGAGGCTGCCCGGGATACCCTCGTCACCGCCGGCCGGCGCGAGGACGCGGCAGAAGCCGAGGCCTTTCTGGCACAGCTCCACTGGTTCCGAGGCGAGCAAGCCAAGGTGTTCCCCCACGTGCATGCCGCCGAAGCGCTGGTGGCAGACGTGCCGCCTTCCCCGGGCGTGGCTCGCGTGCTCGCCTGGTCCGCTCGGTACCGGTTCCTCGCTGGGGATCTCGAGGACGGCTTGCGGCGCGCCGAGGAGGCACTGGCGATGGCAGACCGGCTGGGCCTCGATGACCTGCGCGTCCATGCCCTCACCACGATCGGGTCGGCAAAGGAGTTCTCGGGGGACACGAGCGGCCGACGCGATCTCGAGCGTGCAGTCGAAGTGGGAAGGAACGCGAACTCGGTGACGGTCGCTGGTGCCCTCAACAACCTCGCGGTCGTCCTCGACATGAGCGACATCGATCGCGTCAGAGAGGTGCAGGACCAGGCTCTGTCGGAGGCGGAGCGTGTCGGTGATGCCCCCCTGATGCGATTCCTGCGTGGAAACCAGATCGCGGCGTATTGGATTCTCGGCGACTGGGATCGGGCCATGGCGATCGCCGACGAGTTCATCGCCGAGTGCGAGGACGGTTCGCCGCACATTCTGGAAGGCACCACCCGCCTGTTCCGTGGCTACATGAAGCTGGCACGCGCGCAGCGGGACGACGCGCTCGAGGACTTCGCCACGGGTCTCCAGCGGGCGCGCGAGAGGACCGGCGACCCCGGAGACATGGTCGCGGCGCTCATTCGGAACGCTTGGGCCTCCCTCCGGGTGGGGCGGGTCCCGGAGGCTCGAGCGTTCTTTTCCGAGGCGCAACCGCTGCTCAGAGAGAATCCGCACGCCCGGCCGTGGGCGCTGGCCGAGGTCGCGCTCGAACTCGGCGAGACCGCCGGTGTTCGCGAAGTCCTGGACACGCTGCCGCCGAGCACGGGACAGCGGGCGATGCTCGCAGTGCTCGACGGTGACGATGAGCAGGCGTCCGAGCTCTACGCGTCGGCGAGCAACCGCCTCTTCGAGGCGGAGGCACGTCTCCGTGCGGCTGAGCGACTTCTCGCCGCCGGCCGCAGCGGCGAGGGCGAGGCCCAGCTCGGGCGCGCACTCGCCTTTTACCGGTCGGTCGGGGCGTCGCTCTTCGTCGAGCGCGGCGAGGCGCTGCTCAGGAACGCGAGAAGTGCCTGATGGCGGCGCGTCGCGAGCGGAAGGTGGTCACCGTCCTCTTCTGCGACCTCGTGGGCTTCACCTCGCGCGCGGAGTCGATGGACCCGGAGGACGTCGAGGCGCTTCTGCGCCCGTACCACGAGCGCGTGCGCTCGGAGCTCGAGCGCCACGGCGGCACCGTCGAGAAGTTCATCGGCGACGCCGTGATGGCGCTGTTCGGCGCGCCGGTGGCGCACGAGGACGACCCCGAGCGCGCGGTGCGCGCGGCGCTCGCAATCCGGGAGTTCGCGGTCGAAGAAGAGCTCGAGCTCCGGGTCGGGATCACCACCGGCGAGGCGCTCGTCCGCCTCGACGCCCAGCCCGGGGCGGGCGAGGGGATGGCCGCGGGTGACGTCGTCAACACCGCCGCTCGCCTCCAGAGCGGGGCGCCGGTGAACGGGATCCTCGTGGACGAGACGACGTACCGGGCAACCCGGCCCGCAGTCGACTACGCGGAGGCAACGCCCGTCGACGCGAAGGGCAAGTCCGAGCCGCTCCACGTCTGGACGGCCATCGCCGCACACGCGCGCTTCGGCGTCGACGTGGCGCACGACGCGCGTTCGGAGCTCGTCGGTCGCGAGCGAGAGCTCGGCGTCGTCCGCGACGCCTTCGAGCGAGCGCGTCACGAGCGCGCGCCGCAGCTCCTCACGCTCGTCGGCGTCCCCGGCATCGGCAAGAGCCGTCTCGTCTACGAGTTGAATCGCATGGTCGAGGCCGACCCGGAGCTCATCACCTGGCGCCAGGGACGCTGCCTCGCGTACGGCGACGGAATCACGCTGTGGGCGCTCGGCGAGATCGTCAAGGCACAGGCCGGCGTCCTCGAGCAGGACACGCCGCAGGAAATCGCCGCGAAGATCCACCAGGCTGTCGAGGACACGCTCGCCGGCACCGGCGACGAGGCGCGGGTCGAAGCCCATCTCCTCGCGCTCCTGGGGCTCGCCGGCGAAGCGCAGCTGGGAGGCGATCGCCGCAACGAGGCATTCGCCGCCTGGCGTCGCTTCCTCGAGGGTCTGGCCGAGCAGCGCCCACTCGTCATCGTGGTCGAGGACATCCACTGGGCCGACGAGAGCCTGCTGGACTTCATCGACGAGCTCGTCGAGTGGGTGACCGACGTTCCGCTGCTCGTCGTCGCGACGGCTCGACCGGAGCTCCTCGAGCGTCGGTCGGGTTGGGGCGGCGGCAAGTTGAACGCGACGACGCTCGCGCTCTCGCCGCTCTCCGACGAGCAGACGGCAGAGCTCATCGCCCGCCTCCTCGCCCGGCCTCTGCTCGCGGCCGACGCGCAGCAGACCTTGCTCGAGCGAGCGGGCGGGAATCCGCTCTATGCCGAGCAGTTCGTCGAGCTGTACATGGAACAGGGTTCCACCGACGAGCTCGCGCTCCCGGAGACGCTCCAGGGCATCATCGCGGCACGCCTCGACGGTCTCCCCGAGCCCGAGAAGGGCTTGCTGCAGGATGCCGCCGTCGTCGGGAAGGTGTTCTGGACGAGCTCCATCGATCGTGATCCCGACACCACGAGCGCATCCCTGCACTCGCTCGAACGCAAGGGCTTCGTCCGCCGTCAGCGCCGTTCGTCGCTCGAAGGCGAGAGCGAGTTCGCGTTCGCCCACGCGCTCGTCCGCGATGTGTCCTACGGCCAGATCCCCCGGGCCGACCGGGCGCAAAGGCACCGCGCGGTGGCGGAGTGGATCGCCGGACTCGGACGTCTCGAGGACCACGCCGAGATGCTGGCGTACCACTGGAGCTCCGCACTCGAGCTCGTCCGGGCCTCCGGTCGTGACGACGACGAGATGGTCGAGGAAACGCGACGCGCCCTCCGTGCGGCGGGCGATCGCGCGTTCGGGTTGAACAGCTTTCCGGTCGCCGCAGCGCAGTACGAGGATGCGCTCGCTCTCTGGCCCGACGACGCCGAGCGGCCCGCCCTGCTGTTCCAGCTGGCCGTTGCGCTGCACCGGTCCTATGACGATGGGCGGCGGCAGGAAGCTCTCGAAACCGCCCGAGACGCATTGCTGGCGGTCGGCGACACCGAGCGGGCATCCGAGGCGGAGTCGTTCCTCGCGCGCGTGTTCTGGGAGCGTGGTCAGCACGATCTCGTTCCCGAACATCTCGCGCGCGCCGAAGCTCTCGCCGGCAACACGGTCTCGGCCGCGGCGGCCCGGGTCCTGGCCTTCGCGGGACGGGTCCGAGAGATCGCGGGCGAGACGGACGAAGGGCGACGTCTCGCCGAGGCCGCATTGGCGACGGCGACCGAGCTCGGGCTCGAGGAGCTCCGTGCCCATGCGCTCACGACGATCGGCATGGCGAAGAACGACATCGACTTCGGGTCGGGCGTCGCCGATATGGAGCGTGCCCTCGAGATCGCGCTCGCGGCCGACTCCCAGGTCGCTTCGTCGATCGTCAACAACCTCGCCGTCTACGCGACATTCGAGGGCGACTTTCCACGCACGGACGAGCTCTACGCCGAGGCGACGCGCCTCGGCGAGCGGTACGGAGATGCCTCGAGCGTCCGCTTCGTCCGCGGCAACCGCATCTGGCTCGACTTCATGCTCGGGCGATGGGACCGCGCGCTCGAGTCGGCTGACACGTTCATCGCCGAATGCGAGGCGGGGTCACCGCACACGCTCGAAGAGTTCGCGCGCGAAGTGCGTTCGGAACTTCGGCTTGCCCGCGGGGATCGGGACGGTGCGCTTCGCGACCAGCTCCAGTCGTTCGAGCACGCGCAGGCAAGGAACGAACCGTTCCATCTGCTCGGCTCGCTTGCGCTCACCGCGGCGCTCTACACGGAGCTCGAGCAGCTCGACGAAGCGCACGGGCTCGCGGTGCAGGTCCCTCCACTGGTTCGCGAGAACGGGATACACGGCGCGCTGACGCGGCTCGGGCCATTCGTCGAGGAGCTCGGCATCGGTGACGAGCTCCGCGACGCCGTCGCCGCAGGACCAGGACCGTTCTACCCGATGTGGCGAGGCGTAATCGACCACATCCTGGCGGGCGAGCTCGGCGAGGCCGCGGACATGATGGCGTCGGCGGGGAACCCGACGGTCGAAGCGGACCTGCGCAAGCACGCCGGCCTACGAATGCTGGCCGCGGGGCGAACAAGTGACGCCGAGGTAGAGCTCGCGCGTGCGCTCGTGTTCTATCGCTCGGTCGACGCCTCGGCCTACGTCGCTGAGATCGAGCGCTCGCTCGCTGGGTTTCAGAGCGAGTCAGCGTAGTCGAGCGCGAAGCGGTCGGTCATCCCAGCGATGTAGTCGACGACCTCGTCGACCGGGTCGCCGCGCTCCACCAGGTGCTCGAAGATGCGCCCCACGACCTCGTGCGCACGCTCGTGCTCGGGCTCCGCCTGCGGCCCGAGGTAGACGCGCTCGAACATGAACGCGCGCAGCGAGAGCATCGCCTCCCCCACCTCGGACGACTGGCGGATGTCGTCGATCCCCGTGGAAACTTCGACGATGTCGTGGACGAGCCGGTCGATCCGCGCCGAGCCGGTCGGCCCGAGGACTGCGATCTCCTCGCGCGGCAGGTCGTCGTCGTGGAGCAGGCCGTAGCGGACGGCGTCGTCGATGTCGTGGTTGATGTACGCGACGCGATCGACGAGGCGGACGATCCTCCCCTCGAGCGACTCCGGCCGACGTTCGCCGGTGTGCGTGAGGATCCCGTCGCAGACCTCGTGCGTCAGGTTGAGCGCGAGGGCGATCCGGTGCGAGTGCTCGTTGTGCCGGAAGCGGCGCCCGAATCGCTCGCGGAGCACCTCGTCGAGCGCATCCTCGCCCGCGTGACCGAACGGCGTGTGGCCCATGTCGTGCCCGAGCCCGATCGCCTCCGTGAGGTCCTCGTTGAGCGCGAGCGCCCGCGCGACGACGCGCGAGATCGCCGTGGTCTCGAGCGTATGGGTCATTCGCGTCCGGTAGTGGTCGCCCTCGGGGTCGATGAAGACCTGCGTCTTCCCCTTCAGTCGCCGGAACGGCTTCGAGTGGACGATGCGGTCCCGGTCCCGTTGGAACGCAGTGCGCACGCCGCACGACTCCTCGGGCAGCGCTCGTCCGCGAGTCTCGAGGGAGCGCACGGCGAACGGCGACAGGCTCTGCTCGAGTCTCGCGATCCGCTCGTCGAACGACGCCATCAGAGGATGATCGGGACGGTGCCCCCGTCCGCGCTCCAGGCGGCCCCCGTCACGTAGGACGCCCGGTCGGAGCAGAGGAACACGATCACCGATGCGATCTCCTCCGGCGTCGCGAGACGTCCCAGCGGGCGGCCGGCGCCCACCTTCGCGAGCACTTCCTCGCGATCGCCCCCCTGCTGGTCGGCGAGCCCGCCCTCGCCCAGCCACGCATCGGTCGCGGTGGGCCCGGGACTCACCGCGTTGCAGCGGATCCCGTCCTTCGCGTAGAGATCGGCGACGAGCCTCGAGAGCGAGAGGACCGCCGCCTTCGTGACCGAGTAGTGGGGCATCCCGGTCGACGGTCGCTTGCCGGCGGTCGAGGAGACGTTGACGATCGCGCTGCCACTCCCGAGATGCGGGAGCGCGGCGCGGATCGCCCGCACGTAGGCCATGACGTTCAGCTGCCAGTAGAGATCCCACTCCTCGTCCGGCACGTCCTCGAACCGCGCGTGCCGGGCGACGCCGACGTTGTTCACGAGCACGTCGAGCCCGTCGAGAGCCGCGACCGCGTCGCACACCACCCTCCGGGGCAGCTCCGGCTGCTCGAGATCCGCCGTGACGTGCGCGTCTTCGCCGATGCCGGGCGCCCCGCCGCGCCCGCACGTGACGACGCGCGCTCCTTCTACCACCAGCAGCCGTGCCGTCTCGAGGCCGATCCCCCGGGTCGAGCCGGTCACGAGGCACTTCTTCCCCGAGAGTCCCAGGTCCACGGCGTGGCTAGCGTATCCCGCATGCCGACGACCATCGTCCTCGTCCGTCACGGGGAGACCGATTGGAACCGCGAGCACCGCTTCCAGGGCCGCGCGGACGTCCCCCTGAACGAGGTCGGGCGGGAGCAGGCCCGCGAGCTTTCGGGCCGGCTGCGATCGGAGCCGGTGAGCGCGCTGTACACGAGCCCGCTTCGACGCGCGGCCGAGACGGCGGACATCGTCGGCGAGAGACTCGGTCTTCCCGTCCTGACCTGCGAGCCCATGTGCGAGATCGACGTCGGCTCGTGGGAGGGCCTGACGATCGAGGAGGTGCGTACGCGATTTCCGCAAGACGCACGTACGGCCTGGAGCGCGGGCTGGGCGGGCGGCGAGACGTACGACGACCTCGACCGCCGCGTGGTCGCCGCGCTGCTCGCGCTGGCCGCGGCACACGACGACGAGCGTGTCGCGGTCGTCACGCACGGAGGGCCGATCCGGTCAGCGATCGCCGCCTCCCTCGGCCTCTCGTTCGAGACCGCTCGACCGCAGCTCCCCTTCCTCGCGAACGGAGAGATCGTCCGCGTCGCGGTCGGAAGTGATGCGGTGCAGCGACTGGACTGAACGGCCCGTGGACTACACGAACCAGTCCAGGACGCGAGCAGCCATCCACGTCTTCGCGTAGACAAGCGGTTGTCTAGGTCGCAGCTGTCGCCAAATGCGCCCCCGGTAGTCCCGGTGTGGTCTCAGCAACGGCTCGCACTTCGCCTCGACGAAGGGGTCATTTGCCCGTCCATCCCGCTCAGCGCGGACGATCCACAGCTTCCGTCCCGCCAGGATGATTCTTGGGCGCACGTGGGAAGAACGTCGGATCCACGCCGTTCCCCGTAACGGTCGTTACCGGGATCCCCTCAAGCTTGTCGCCGACGCTCTCGACCCAGGTGGCCGCGCGGATCTTGTGTCCCTGTACCGCCGGAAAGCACCGCCGAAGCTCCGCGCGTAGGCGCTCTTGTTGCTGCAACTTGCGGTCGTCGCCTGCCCTGTGGCGGGTCGTAACCGCGAGCAGCGGCTACGGGCTCCATCCAATCGATCCGCACGATGGGGCCGGGCGGCGCCTCGAACTCGTCGCGCGCCGGATCTCCCACCCCGGTGGCGCTCCTCGGCGTTGACGCTAGGTGAGACACGCACTCATACTCGCGTTCCAATGCGTGTGGCTATCGTCACGACCAGCCTTGCTGCCCTGCTGATGCTGGCGGGATGGGCGGCTGGGGCTTCCCCTCCGCTACCACCGAAGTGCTCCCCGGCCGATGCGCAGCGTCCTGGCGCGTTGGTGCATGGGGGTTCGTACCTTAGGTATTGCGGGTCTGGCCGAGCCGTGGTGCGGGTGGCGGGGAAGTCGATCACCATCAAGGGTGGCCGCTGTACATCGCGCCGGGTGGGCTTCGGCGTACTCGGAAGCGGCCCGCACGCGCGAGGCTTCTCGCTCGTCCTGAATCACCACAATGTGCCCGGACGCAACGCCATCATCGATGGGTTCGTCCAGCTGCCCGGAGTCAGCCTTGCTACGACCCCGGTCACCGGTACGGCGCTCAGGTCCAAGGACCTCGAGCGTGCGACGTTTTCGATTGGGAAACCTGGCCATCCAGCGAGGATCACCGGCAGCTGGATCTGCGGCTTGAGGATCTAGCCTGCGTGGGCCGCGCGGCGTCTCGAACTCCGTCACGCGCCGGATCTCTCCTATGCACCCGGCCCGTCGACACGATGACGCGCCTCGAGCGCGGGCGCAAGATGGCCGTTCCCGCGGTGTCCTGAACGGACAACGAATCCCAGAGCGCACCGAGACCACACCAGCACCGCACTTTGCGACATGTACGACAGGGGCGACCACGTAACCATGCGGCATTCGGCTACCCTCCGACCCTTGGAGGACTACACGAACAAGTACAAGGGGGAGCAGGTCGAGGTCGCGCTCTTCGGCGGTGAGTACCAGGAAGGCACGCTCACGGCCTACTGCTCGATCGAGGACGTCCCCCACGTAGAGCTCAACGGGCACATCCTCATTCCCCTCCAGAACGTCGCGTCTCTCCACTGCTCGAGCCGGTGCGACGCGCCCGAGCCGGATTGGCCGCCACGCGGCTTCGCCGAGGAGGACGGCGGCGAGACGTAACGCGCCGTTGCCCGCGCCGCGCGGAGCGGTCGCGCTCAACCTGGTGAAGGCGTGGCTGTTCGTCGCTTTCCTCGCCGGCCTGCTGGGCGGCCTCGGGTGGCTCATCGGTGGGGCGACGACGGCGTTGCTGTTCGTGTTCTGCTCGCTCCTCGCGTCGACAGGCGTGTACCGATACGGCGATCGCGCGCTGCTCGGGATGCTCGGAGCGCGGCCATACGCGCTGGCCGAGGACCCGTTCCTGCGCTCGGCCGCGGACACCGTCGCCGCCAAGCTCGGCGTGCGCCCGCCGCAGCTCTACCTGATCCCCGACGGTTTCCCACGCCTCTTCGTGGTCGGCCGTGGCCCCGCGAGCTCGACGCTCGCCGTCTCGGCGGGAACGCTGCAGTCGCTTCGCCCCGAGGAGCTCCAGGCCGCGGTCGCGCACGAGCTCGCCCACGTCAAGCGGCGCGATGTCCTCGTGCAGACCTTCGTCGTCTTGTTCGCCGCGACCCTCGTCGAGACGAGCCGGATCGGCGGCTGGCTCTCCCGCGTCCTGCTCTACGTCCTCGCGCCCATCGCAGCGGCCTTCGTCCACGTCCTCCTCTCGCAGAAGCGGGAGCTCCGCGCGGACGAGCTCGCGGCGCGGGCTACCGGCACCGCGCACGATCTCGCGGACGCGCTCATGCGGCTCGATCGTGCCTCCGAGCTCGTGGACTTCGCTGCGTCGCCGGCGACGGAGCCGCTGTACCCGATCGACCCCTTCGAGAGCGAGGGGGTCGCGCGCATGTTCAAGACGCACCCGCCTCTGGAGGATCGCGTGCGGCGACTGCGAGAGCTGGGCGCGTCGACGAACGGGCGGCGCTCAGTCGACGAGCTCGCCGGGTAGCAGCCCGAACATCACCGAGTCGCGCAGGCGGCCGTCCGGGTGGCGGAGGTGAGAACGCATGACTCCCTCGCGCCGAAAGCCCACCTTCTCCGCGCACCGCTGGGAGGCGAGGTTGTCCGGATCGGTGATGAGCTCGAGGCGCTGCAGCTCGAGCTCGTCGAGCGCCCAGCGCGACAGCGTCCGCAACGCGCGTGCGCAGACGCCTCGGTTTCGGGCCGTCGCGGCCACCCAGTACCCGATCGTCCCTCGGTACTCGTGCGAGTTCAGCGTCAGGCCGATGGAGCCGACGACCTCACCCTGGAGCGTGATCGCGAGTGACCGCTCCTCGGGGCGCACCTCACCTCGAACGTACGCACGTGCGTGCTCGCTCGTGTACGGCGATGGGATCGCCGGCAGCCAGTGCGCGATCTCCGAGTCGTTGCACCCAGCGACAAGCGCGTCGACGTCGTCCTCCGTCCAAGGTCGCAATACGAGATCGCCATCGCGGAGCTCCATGCGGCGAGTGTAGGAGCAAGTGTTCGTTGGAGGCGGGGCGAGCGACTCGCGGCCGGAGCCGGGTTGTGCCCGGCGTGAGCCCAAGCGCCGTCCCAGCGGGACGTGCGGCGAAGGAGGGGGCTCGTGGGGGAACCTGGGTTCCCCCACGAATCAAGGTGGGCGGCGTCCTACTCTCCCGGGGGCTTGCGCCCCGAGTACCATCGGCGCTGGCGGGCTTAACTTCTCTGTTCGGAATGGGAAGAGGTGTATCCCCGCCGCTATGACCGCCCAAATTGTCGAGGTCTCGGCGTGACCGGGCTCGGTCGCACGCTCACCCTCAAAACTCCATAGCAGCAGTCGTCGGTGTTCGAAGTCAAGACCTCGGGCAATTAGTACGGGTCCGCTGAACGCATTGCTGCGCTTGCACGTCCCGCCTATCGACGTGGTGGTCTACCACGGCCCTTACTCTCTCTAGGAGATGGGAGGTCTCATCTCGAGGTGGGCTTCCCGCTTAGATGCTTTCAGCGGTTATCCCATCCAGGCGTGGCTAATCAGCGATGCCCTTGGCAGGACAACTGATACACCAGAGGCCCGTTCATCTCGGTCCTCTCGTACTAGAGACGACTCCTCTCAAACCTCCAACGCCCATGGCGGATAGGGACCGAACTGTCTCACGACGTTCTGAACCCAGCTCGCGTGCCGCTTTAATGGGCGGACAGCCCAACCCTTGGGACCTGCTACGGCCCCAGGATGCGACGAGCCGACATCGAGGTGCCAAACCCTTCCGTCGATGTGGACTCTTGGGAAGGATGAGCCTGTTATCCCCGGAGTACCTTTTATCCGTTGAGCGACGGCGATTCCACTCTCCACCGCCGGATCACTAAGGCCGACTTTCGTCCCTGCTCGACCTGTCAGTCTCGCAGTCAAGCTCCCTTATGCCTTTGCGCTCTACGCACGATTTCCAACCGTGCTGAGGGAACCTTTGCGCGCCTCCGTTACGTTTTAGGAGGCGACCGCCCCAGTCAAACTGCCCACCTCACGCTGTTCCCGGCCCGGATAACGGCACCGGGTTAGAAGCCCAGAACCCGAAGGGTGGTATCCCAAGGGTGACTTCCCGAGGACTGGCGTCCCCGGTTCACAGTCTCCCACCTATCCTGGACGACGAATACCAGACTTCAACGCAAAGCTGCAGTAAAGGTTCACGGGGTCTTTCCGTCCAGCCACGGGTACTCGGCATCTTCACCGAGACTACAATTTCACCGGATCCCTCGTTGAGACAGCGCCCAAGTCGTTACGCCATTCGTGCAGGTCGGAACTTACCCGACAAGGAATTTCGCTACCTTAGGACGGTTATAGTTACCGCCGCCGTTTACCGGGGCTTGGATTCAAAGCTTCGTCCGAAGACTAACCTCTCCTCGTGACCTTCCGGCACCGGGCAGGCGTCAGCCCCTATACGTCGTCTTACGACTTAGCAGAGACCTGTGTTTTTGGTAAACAGTCGCTTGGGCCGTTTCACTGCGGCCCCCTCGAGCTCGCGGCGCAAGTCCGCTCACTCTACCGGGGCGCCCCTTCTCCCGAAGTTACGGGGCCATTTTGCCGAGTTCCTTAACGAGGGTTCTTCCGATCGCCTTGGTATTCTCTACCTGCCCACCTGTGTCGGTTTTGGTACGGGCACGCCCCACCTCCCTAGACGCTTTTCTAGGAGGCATGGATTCAGGGACTTCCCCCATTTCTGGGGTGGGCTTCCCGTCTCAGGCTTAACGGGCGACGGATTTCCCAATCGCCCACCCTACGCGGTTGCCCCAGGTCGACCATCGCCTGGGATCCCTTATCCTACCCCGTCCCGCCATCGGTGATAGCGGTGGGTACGTGGTACCGGAATATCAACCGGTTGGCCATCGCCTACGCCTTTCGGCCTCGGCTTAGGTCCCGACTAACCCTGAGCAGATTAGCTTTACTCAGGAACCCTTGGGCATTCGGCGGAGGGGTTTCTCACCCCTCTTTCGTTACTCATGCCAGCATTCTCACTTCCCACGCCTCCACGGCTGGCTTCCGCCGCCGCTTCGCGGGCATGGGAACGCTCCCCTACCACTCCCTGCAAGCAGGAAGTCCGTAGCTTCGGCTCTCGGCTTGAGCCCCGTTACATTGTCCGCGCTCGATCACTTGACCAGTGAGCTGTTACGCACTCTTTGAATGGTGGCTGCTTCTAAGCCAACATCCTGGTTGTCTGGGCAATCGAACATCGTTTCCCACTTAGCCGAGAATTTGGGGCCTTAGCTGACGGTCTGGGCTGTTTCCCTTTCGACCATGGAGCTTATCCCCCACAGTCTGACTGCCACGCTCTGGACTGCCGGCATTCGGAGTTTGCCTGATTTCGGTAAGCGGGTAAGCCCCCTAGACCAAACAGTGCTCTACAACCGGCAGTGAACACGTGACGCTATACCTAAATATATTTCGGGGAGAACCAGATATCTCTGAGTTTGATTAGCCTTTCACTCCGACCCACAGGTCATCCGCGCCGTTTTCAACCGACGTCGGTTCGGTCCTCCACGGGGTCTTACCCCCGCTTCAACCTGCCCATGGGTAGATCACTCAGTTTCGGGTCTGCCTCCAACGACTAAAGCGCCCTATTCAGACTCGCTTTCGCTACGGCTCCGTTTCCTTAACCTCGCCGTTGAAGAGCAACTCGCTGGCTCATTATGCAAAAGGCACGCCGTCACAGGACAAAGCCTGCTCCGACCGCTTGTAAGCACACGGTTTCAGGTGCTATTTCACTCCCCTTCCGGGGTACTTTTCACCTTTCCCTCACGGTACTAGTTCACTATCGGTCGCCAAGGAGTACTTAGCCTTGCGGGGTGGTCCCCGCGGGTTCCGACCAGGTTTCCCGTGCCCGGCCGTACTCAGGTACTCGTCCAGGAAGGTCGCATGCTTTCGCCTACGGGACTGTTACCCGCTGTGGTTCGACGTTCCAGTCGATTCGACTAACACGCGGCTTTGTAACTTCCCGACCCGCCGGCAGACGGATCAAGACGAGCCCTACAACCCCCGCACGACAACGACTGCCGTCTATCACATCGCACGGGTTTGGGCTCTTCCCTTTTCGCTCGCCACTACTCAGGGAGTCGAGGTTTCTTTCCTTTCCTCCGGGTACTAAGATGTTTCAGTTCCCCGGCTTGCCTCTTCCTGCCCTATGTATTCAGGCAGGAGTACGCGCGCATTACCACGCGTAGGTTTCCCCATTCGGAGATCCCGGGATCAAAGGTTGGTCAGCACCTCCCCCGGGCTTATCGCAGCCGCCCACGTCCTTCGTCGGC
The DNA here is from genome assembly GCA_963750595.1 of uncultured Actinomycetes bacterium. Classification (GTDB taxonomy): domain Bacteria; phylum Actinomycetota; class Thermoleophilia; order Gaiellales; family Gaiellaceae; genus GMQP-bins7. The sequence continues at coordinate 545,326 of CAVVRG010000007.1, forward strand.
TCTTGGCGCCAAGGCATCCACCGTGTGCCCTTCGTCACTTGACTCGAAAGAACACGTTTTACTGCCGCTATGGAGTTTTCAAGGTGCGCGTGAGCTCGAGCCCACGAGAAGACCCGCCCGACCGGACGGTCTCTCAAAACTCAACAGCGTGGAATCGGTCGAGGTCGACGTTGTTTCCAGGCGAGCCGGGACATCGGACGGTCATGCGCTTGCTGGCAATGCCAACGAGCACGGCGACCATCGAACGAGCCCGACGCCTGCCGGAGTAAGTGCTCCGACATTCCCTAGAAAGGAGGTGATCCAGCCGCAGCTTCCGCTACGGCTACCTTGTTACGACTTCACCCCAATCATCAACCCTACCTTCGACGGCTGCCTCCCCGAGGGGTTAGCTCACCGGCTTCGGGTATTGCCGACTTTCGTGGTGTGACGGGCGGTGTGTACAAGGCCCGTGTACGTATTCACCGCGGCGTTGCTGATCCGCGATTACTAGCAACTCCGCCTTCATGAAGGCGAGTTTCAGCCTTCAATCCGAACCGGGACCGGCTTTTTGGGATTCGCTCACTCTCGCAAGTTTGCAGCCCTCTGTACCGGCCAATGT